>NZ_JACYXK010000005.1 GCF_014842975.1 Rhodanobacter sp. DHB23
GTAGGAGCAACTGTCTTCACTCCGCCATCGGCGTTCTCCATTCAGCGCGGTCACGCGCCATGGCGTTGAGGCGGGTGAGGAGGACGCGCATACAGGCGGTGATGGCGACCTTGGCGCACTTGCCGCGCTGTCGTAATTGCGCGTAGCGCGCGTGGAAGTCGGGCTGGGTACGGATGACGGACCAGCTCGCCATGTACAGCACGCGTCGGATGGCGGCGCGGCCGCCGCGGATGCGGCGTTTGCCGGCGTGCTGGCCGCTGTCGACGTTGTAGGGCGCCAGCCCGGCCAAGGCGGCGATCTGGCGACGATCCAGTCGTCCCAGCTCAGGCAGGTAGGCCAGGACGCTGGCCGTGGTGACCTCGCCGATGCCGTCGATGGCCAGCAGGCGCCGACTCAGGTCGTCGTCGAGTTGGCGCTGGGTCTGGACGATGGCCCGGTCGATGCGACGGATGCGCTGGCGCAGGTGATGGATGTGTTCGATGAGATCGTCGCGCACCTGCGACAGGTGGGCCTGATGCAGGCGACGGCGTTCGTCGTCGCGTTGCTGGACGAGCTGCTCGCGGCGCTGAACCAGGTCGCGCAGCGCCTCGCGCTCAGGCTCCACGGCGACACTGGGCACCTGGACCAGTTCGGCCATGCGGGCCAGCAATGCGGCATCGATGGGATCGGTCTTGGCCGTCTTGCCCATCGCTTCGGCAAAGGCGCGGGCGCGCCGAGGGTTGATGCGGGTGGCCGGGTGGCCGGCCGCCAGCAAGGCCCGCAGCAAGGCGCGTTCGTAACCGCCGGTGGCTTCCAGCAGGACATTGCCCACGGGTTGGCCGTGTAACCGTGCCAGCAGTTGGGCATGCCCGTCCGGCGTGTTGGTGAAGATGAGGTGCTGGGCTTGCGGCCACAGGCACACGGCCAAGCTGTCCTTGGCCACGTCGATACCGATCCAGAGAGTCATGGAAATCCGTACACTGGGAGACAGGAGAGAGCCGCCTCACGCCTGCCCACGCTTGTGAAGTTCGAGCTTCGGCTCGTTCAACTGTTCGGGCTGCAGTGTGAGGTCGATGTGCGGCCGCTCGGGCTCCTACTCGTGCTTCCAACACTGCGCGCCTTCGGCGTGCCGCACATCGCTCTCCGCTTCCACTTTACGGATTTGGGCAGACACAAGCGCACCCTGTGCGCGA
>NZ_JACYXK010000006.1 GCF_014842975.1 Rhodanobacter sp. DHB23
GCCGTACGCGCATCGATAGCGCTGCGCCGACCGTGGCTCGTATTGCGGGCGATATGCGCCTTGATCCCGCGCCTCGCCAGTTGCTCGACGAAATCCCGCACGTCGTAGCCCTTGTCCGCACCCAGCGTGGCGCCGGGTGACAGGTGCGCATCGACCAAGGTCAGCGCACCATCGCGCTCACCGGTGCCGCTGGCATGGCGCACATCCACGCCCACCAGCAGGCCGCTGCGGTTTTCCATCAGCGCATTGGCCAGATACGCCAGGCGCGCCTGCTGGCCGTTGCCCTTGCGGGCCAGGCGAGCGTCCGGATCGGTGGTCGAGGCGTGAGTGTCGTTGCCGCGCTTCTGACCACGGAAGTCGCTGCCGTCGCCGTCGTCCGAACCATCCTTGGGACGGAAGCTGCGATGCGAAGCCCAGGCTTCGAGCAAGCTGCCATCGACGGAGAAGTGTTCGTCGCTGACCAGTTCGTTGAGCCGGGCCAGCAAGACCGTGCTGGCGAAGAAGCGCTGGGCGATCTCGGCATCGAACAGCCGGTCTCGGTTGAACGAAAACGTGGAGTGATCCCACACCGCATCGTCGATGTTCAGGCCCACGAACCAGCGGAACAGCAGGTTGTAGTTCAACTGCTCCATCAGCAGTCGTTCGCTGCGCACGCTGTAAACCACCTGTAGCAGCGAGGCGCGCAGCAACCGCTCCGGCGGAATCGAGGTGCGACCGCCAGCGGCGTAACGCGTGGACAACACCTCATCGAGATCTTTCAGGATCGTATCGACCAACACCCGCAGCTTGCGGATTGGGTGGTCCACTGGCACCCGCTCGTCCACCGACACATACGAGAACATGCCCAGTTGCTGGATGTCGGCTCCGCGCACGGAAACGGCCTGATGATTGATGAGGGCTATGATTGTCGCCGGTGCGGGG
>NZ_JACYXK010000008.1 GCF_014842975.1 Rhodanobacter sp. DHB23
CAGGCTGTTGAGAAACGCCCCGAAGCAGCGACAATCATAGTTCCCATCAATCATCAGGTCGTGGCTGTGCGCGGAGCCGATATCCAGCAACTTGGCATGTTTTCGTATGTGTCCGTGGACGAGCGCGTGCCTGCCGACCACCCGATCCGCAAGTTGCGCGTGCTGGTCGATGCGATCCTGAAGGAACTCGATGACCTGCTGGCTTCCCGTTACGCCGCCGGCGGTCGCACCTCGATTCCGCCGGAACGGCTGCTGCGCGCCTCGCTGCTGCAAGTGGTCTACAGCGTGCGCAGCGAGCGGCTGCTGATGGAGCAGTTGAACTACAACCTGCTGTTTCGCTGGTTCGTGGGTCTGAACATCGACGACACGGTATGGGATCACTCCACCTTCTCGTTCAATCGGGATCGGTTGTTCGATGCCGAGATCGCCCAGCGGTTCTTTGCTGACACCGTATTGCTGGCCCGGCTCAACGACTTGGTCAGCGACGAGCACTTCTCGGTGGATGGCAGTTTGCTGGAAGCCTGGGCCTCGCACCGCAGCTTCCGCCCCAAGGATGGCTCGGACAACGGCGATGGCAGTGACTTCCACGGTCAGAAACGCGGCAACGACACGCATGCCTCGACCACCGATCCGGACGCGCGACTGGCGCGCAAGGGCCAGGGCCAGCAGGCACGGCTGGCGTATCTGGCCAATGCCCTGATGGAAAATCGCCACGGCTTGCTGGTGGGCGTGGATGTGCGTCATGCGACAGGGACGGGCGAACGGGAGGGCGCACTGGCGCTGGTCGATGCGCATCTTCAGCCCGGTGCGACGCTGGGCGCGGACAAGGGCTACGACGTGCACGACTTCGTGGCCCAGTTGAAGCAACGCGGGATCAAGCCGCACATCGCCCGTCACACGGCCAACGGGCGACGCAGCGCCATCGACGGACGCACGGCGCGTGGCAAGGGTTACGCCATCAGTCTGCAGGTCCGCAAACGCATCGAACAGGGTTTCGGTTGGGCCAAGACCATCGGCGACCTGCGCAAGCTGCCGCGAATCGGCTTGGCGAAGGTCAGCGCGTGGGTGCACTGGAACTTCGCCGTGTACAACCTGATCCGAATCGGTGGCATCGGTGAGTGGTGGAATCCTTCACCGACTTGAGGAAACGTGCGTCCGGAAGAAGGGCAAGGTTGACGTGAAACCGCCAAGGATGGCGCTGCACGATCTATGAAAGCTATCGCGTAGCGCGAAAGATGTCGCTTCTCAACAGCCTG
>NZ_JACYXK010000007.1 GCF_014842975.1 Rhodanobacter sp. DHB23
CTGTATGCGCGTCCTCCTCACCCGCCTCAACGCCATGGCGCGTGACCGCGCTGAATGGAGAACGCCGATGGCGGAGTGAAGACAGTTGCTCCTACGGAGGGTGCGTGCGCTTCAGCCCGTGGTCTCGATGCGCTCCACGCGCCGCAGGCCGCGCGGCAGCAGGCCGCCGCGGCTGGCGCGGGTGCCGCCGTACTCCACCAGGTCGGCCCAGCGCAGGGTGAGCTTGCGCGCGCCGGCGTACATGGTGACCTCGCCCTTGCCTTCGGCGACCACGGCGATGCCGGCCACGCGCTCGCCTTCCGCGAGCTGCTTCTTAGGCACCTCGATCAGCTTGTTGCCCTTGCCCTTGTCCAGTTCCGGCAGCTCGGCCACCGAGAACATCAGCAGGTGCCCCTCGGTGGTGACCACCACGATGCGGTCGCGCGCGGGATCGGCGCTGGCCTGCGGCGCCAGCACCCTGGCGCCGTCGCTGAGCGAGATGATCTGCTTGCCCGCCTTGTTGCGGCCGGTGAGCGCCTCGAAGCGGGTGACGAAGCCGTAGCCGAAGTCGGTGGCGAGGATCAGCCGGGTATCGTTGTCGCCGGCCACCAGCGCGTCGAAGCTGGCGCCGGCGGGCGGGGTGAAGCGGCCGGTGAGCGGGTCGCCGTTGCCGCGTGCGGAGGGCAGGGTGTGCGCGGGCGTGGAGTAGCTGCGGCCGGTGGAGTCGATCACCGCCACCTGCTGCGTGGTGCGCGCCCTGGCGACGGCGAGCAGGCCGTCGCCTTCGCGGTAGCTCAGGCCCTCGGCGTCGATGTCGTGGCCCTTGGCCGCGCGGATCCAGCCCTTCTGGCTCAGCACCACGGTGACCGGCTCGCTGGCCACCAGCGCGCTTTCGTCCAGCGCCTGCGCGGCTTCGCGCTCCACCAGCGGCGAGCGGCGTGCGTCGCCGTACTTCTCGGCGTCGGCGCGCAGCTCTTCCTTGATCAGGCCCTTGAGCTTGGTCGGCGACTTCAGCAGCACGTTGATGCGCGCACGCTCCTCTTCCAACTGGTCGCGTTCGCCGTTGATCTTCATCTCTTCCAGCCGCGCCAGCTGGCGCAGGCGGGTTTCGAGGATGTAGTCGGTCTGTTCCTCGCTGAGGCCGAAGCGCGCCATCAGCACGGCCTTCGGCTCCTCCTCGGTGCGGATGATGCGGATCACCTCGTCCAGGTTGAGGTAGGCGATGCGCAGGCCTTCCAGCAGGTGCAGCCGGCGTTCCACCTTGGCCAGGCGGTGGTTGAGCCGGCGCGTGACCGTGCTGGTGCGGAACGCCAGCCACTCGGTGAGGATCTTCTTCAAGTCCTTCACCTGCGGGCGGCCGTCCAGGCCGATCATGTTGAGGTTGACGCGGAAGCTCTTCTCCAGGTCTGTGGTGGCGAACAGGTGCGGCATCAGCTCGTCGGCGTCGACGCGGCTGGAACGCGGCACCAGCACCAGGCGAATCGGGTTCTCGTGGTCGGATTCATCGCGCAGGTCCTCGATCATCGGCAGCTTCTTCGCGCGCATCTGCGCGGCGATCTGTTCGAGGATCTTCGACGGGCTGACCTGGTGCGGCAGCGCGGTGATGACGATGTTGGCTTCCTCGCGCACGTACACCGCGCGGGCGCGCACCGAGCCGGTGCCGTTCTGGTACATCGCCAGCAGTTCGCTGCGCGGGGTGATGATCTCCGCCGCGGTGGGGTAGTCCGGCCCCTTCACGTGCTCGAAGAGCTCGGCCACCGTGGCCTCGGGCTCGTCGAGCAGGCGGATGCACGCGCTGACCAGTTCGCGCAGGTTGTGCGGCGGGATGTCGGTGGCCATGCCCACCGCGATGCCCATCGAGCCGTTGAGCAGCACGTGCGGCACGCGCGCGGGCAGCCACGAGGGCTCCTCCAGCGTACCGTCGAAGTTCGGTACCCAGTCCACCGTGCCCTGGCCCAGCTCGCCCAGCAGCGCCTCGGCGATCGGGCTGAGCTTGGACTCGGTGTAGCGCATCGCAGCGAAGCTCTTGGGATCGTCCGGCGAGCCGAAGTTGCCCTGGCCGTCCACCAGCGGGTAGCGGTAGGAGAACGGCTGCGCCATCAGCACCATCGCCTCGTAGCACGAGGTGTCGCCGTGCGGATGGAACTTGCCGATCACGTCGCCGATGGTGCGCGCGGATTTCTTCGGCTTCGCGCTGGCCGCCAGCCCCAGCTCGCTCATCGCGTACACGATGCGCCGCTGCACCGGCTTCAGGCCGTCGCCCACGAAGGGCAGGGCGCGGTCCAGCACCACGTACATCGAGTAATCGAGGTAGGCGCGCTCGGCGTATTCCTTGAGCGGGATCTGTTCGTAGTTGGCTTGCAGGTTCATGCGGGGATTGTCGCTGGGTTACGTAACCGGGCGATGGTGCCAGATCGGCGGGGTGGGGGACAGCTTGACGGGGGCGGTGAATCGGCGCGGAGCGGGCATTTCACGGGACATAGGGTGGCGAGGGCGGCTCGTGCAGTGTGCCTTCGTGGTCCTCGCCGCCGAAATACACGCCGACCACGTAGACATCGTCGGGCTCGACCACGATGGCGACGCTCGCCGCGTGGCCGAATCCGATCACGTGCAAGCCGGGGAGGATGTCGGGTCGCGGGTGGCCCCGCTCGGGGAAGGTGGCCGGGCCGCGGAAATAATCCAGCAATCGCGCGATGTAGCGGTCAGCGACCGACGCGCCGGCATGTTGCGCGATGTAGTCCCGCTGGCGGACGAGCTTCGCGTGGACCGCCTCACCGTATCGTGGAGCGCAAGCGGCTGTCGCGCCGGGCCTTTGCGCATGTGCTGGATAACCGTGGGCCACTGCGCGTGGTGATGGAAGTCTACGGCAGCGCGCATTACTGGGCGCGCCGGTTTGCCGGGCAGGGGCATACGGTGCGGCTGCTTCCTGCTCGCGATGTGCGCCCGTATCGGCGTGCTGACGGCCACCGCCTTGCGAGCCAGTGTCGGTTCGCTGGATCGGTTCCGCAGCGGCCGTCACTTTGCCGCGTGGCTGGGATTGACGCCGCGCGAGCATTCTTCCGGTGCGCAGCGTCACCTCGGCGCCATGAGCAAACGCGGCGACGGCTACCTGCGTCTGCTGCTGATCCATGGCGCACGCGCCGCCCTGCGTGCCGCGCAGGTTCGGCAGCGAAAGGATCAACTGCTCGACCGTCTGCAGGCCTGGGCGCTGGCGTTGCAGGCCCGGCAAGGCCACAACAAGGCGGCGGTCGCGCTGGCCAACAAGGTCGCCCGCCGCGTCTGGGCCATGGAACAT
>NZ_JACYXK010000003.1 GCF_014842975.1 Rhodanobacter sp. DHB23
GGGACCTGATTAGCGTCGAATCTCAGCTGTTGAGCGGGAGATGTTCAACCATGGCGTCTCCACCGAGAGGAAGACGCCATGTCGATGAACCGGGTGCAGTTTCAGAAGGGCTATTCGCTGCCGGCTTTCTACGCGCACTACGGTAGCGAAGAGCAATGCGTGCAAGCCCTGCTTCAGGCCCGTTGGCCCCAAGGCTTCGTCTGCCCGCACTGCGGGCATGACCAGGCCAGCACGTTCCAGCGCGGCCAACAGCAGCTATGGCAGTGCCAGGCCTGCCGTGTGCAGACCAGCCTCACCGCGGGCACGCTGATGGCCGATACCAAGCTGCCCCTGCGACAGTGGTGGCTGGCCATCTATCTGGTCATGCAGGCCAAGAACGGCATCGCCGCGCTGGAATTGGCCCGGCAACTGGGCGTGAGCTACCGGACGGCGTGGCGCCTGAAGCACCGGTTGATGAGTGCGATGAACGATCAGGAGGCCACGCGCCAACTGGATGGTTTGATCCAGCTGGATGACGCCTATCTGGGCGGCGAACGCGCCGGTGGGCCGGGCGAGCCCCAGTGGACCAATAAAGTCCCTTTTGTCGCGGCCGTCTCCACGGAGCGGGGACGGCCGATCCATCTGCGTCTTGACGTCGTCTCAAGCTTCCGGCGCAGCGCGCTGTGTGAATGGGCCGGGCGCGCGCTGGCACCCGGGGCCAGCGTGCTCAGCGATGGCCTGACCGCTTTCACCGGTGTGGCATGGGCGGGCGTGCCCCATGAAGCCATCGTGTGTGGTCGTGGCCGTCAGGCGGTGCAGCAACCACGACTGCACTGGGTCAACACGATCCTGGGCAATCTCAAGACCGCCCTCAACGGAACGCATCACGCGTTGAAATTTGCCAAATACGCCCAGCGCTATCTGCATGCGCACGCCTATCGCTTCAACCGGCGCTTCGATTTGCCGGCCATGGTGCTCGATTTGGCCCATGCGCTGCTCGGAACCCGCCCGCAAGCAGAGCGGGCTCTTCGAGATCCAGCTGACATTCGACGCTAATCAGGCC
>NZ_JACYXK010000004.1 GCF_014842975.1 Rhodanobacter sp. DHB23
GTTGCTGGATATCGGCTCCGCGCACAGCCACGACCTGATGATTGATGGGAACTATGATTGTCGCTGCTTCGGGGCGTTTCTCAACAGCCTGTTAACTCCAGCGTTAGAACTCTATGCTCTACACCGACGGCAGCGAAGCGATGCTTGGTGACGAAGTCGCCATTTCCGGCAACTATCGTGGTGTTGTCGTCGCATCCATGGACCGCGCCGAGTACTCAGCAGCCTATCCAGAGGCCCAATGGGCCTATCTCAAGAAGGGGGTACTAATGGAAACGGATTTTGGTGGCCTTGTGCACTACGAAGACTCCGAGCACGAGCACTTCGCTCTCATCAGGCGCGCAAAGTAAGTTCTAACAACTCGTTCAAGGCGGACGCCTCCGGCGCCGCTTAACTCAAGCGTTAGGCGTCAAGCAGCCATGGATCTTCAAGCGCCATTTGTCACCCCAGACCCAGCCCGTGATCCGTTCTTCGATGGGGCGCAGGAAGAAACCGCCACGTTGTCTTTCATATGCCAAGGCTGTAGTACGCCGATCGTCTTGAACGTTCTGCAGTTCGTGTCAAAAGCCAACTCGTGGTTTAGAGCACTCGCCGAGCCTGAGCGAGCGCAAGTTATCCAGTTCTTCGGCTGTACGGTCGGCGAATACGACAGGCATCCGGTCGTTAAATCTCATGACCCCGGCTTCCCCTACTTTGGTGTCAGCGTATGTCGCGTATGCGGCACCGGTCACTTGCTATACGTAAGTTTCTATGAGCGGCAATACACAAGGTATATTGCAACGTTCCAGGGGGCGGCCAAGGTTGGCGCCTAACAACTCGTTCAAGGCGGACGGCTTCGCCGCCGCTTAACTCCAGCGTTAGGCGCCAGGGAAATTCAATGAGCTACGACCTCATGGTCTTTGATCCAGACGCCGCTCCAAAAGAGCGTGAATCTTTTATGTCGTGGTACGACAAACAAACGGAATGGTCGGAGGATCACAGCTACAACGACCCGATTGTCACCGCGCCTGCACTGCAAGCTTGGTTTCGAGAGATGATTCAATTCTTCCCGCCCATGAATGGCCCACTAGCGGCGGACTCCGACGCATCCGAGGTTACAGATCATTCGATCGGAAAGAGCGTTATCTATTCAGCGTTTGCTTGGTCAGTCGCAGAACACGCGTATAACAAGATGCGAGAGCTTGCTATCAAGCATCGCGTCGGATTCTTTGATGTAAGCTCAGACGATGGGGAAATTCTATTCCCCCCAGCAAGCAATTGAGTACGGCGCTGTGAGGGTGATGGGCTTGGCGCCTAACATTTCGTGTATGGACTCCTCGTGCAACTAGCCGGTGTGCTGTGGCGGTTGATACCGGGTGAATGAATCGGTTGCAGTCGTGTATTCGGCCTTGGGGTGAGCGGATAACGCTCGGGCCATCATGGAATCCGCGAATCGAAAGCCAATCGTTCGGAGCGGCCTCGCAGGCCAGAAGTGTTATCGGCTTGGTTCGATTCGGGACCGACACATTCGCCATGACACAGATCGCCCTGGCAA
>NZ_JACYXK010000002.1 GCF_014842975.1 Rhodanobacter sp. DHB23
ATCGGGTGGATCAGGCTCACCACCATCTTGATGTTGTCGCCCGGCATGACCATCTCCACGCCTTCCGGCAGCTCGATCGCACCGGTCACGTCCGTCGTGCGGAAGTAGAACTGCGGACGGTAGCCCTTGAAGAACGGGGTATGACGGCCGCCTTCGTCCTTCGACAGCACGTACACCTCGGCCTCGAAGTCCGTGTGCGGGGTGATCGTGCCCGGCTTCGCCAGCACCTGGCCGCGCTCCACGTCGTCACGCTTCAGGCCGCGCAGCAGCAGACCCGCGTTGTCGCCCGCCTGGCCCTGGTCCAGCAGCTTGCGGAACATTTCCACGCCGGTCACGGTGGTCTTCTGGGTCGGACGGATGCCCACCACTTCGATTTCGTCACCGACCTTGATCACGCCACGCTCGATACGGCCGGTCACCACGGTGCCGCGGCCCGAGATCGAGAACACGTCTTCCACCGGCATCAGGAACGGCTGGTCGATCGCACGCTGCGGCTCCGGAATGTACGTGTCCAGCGCGTCCACCAGCGAGATGATCGCCGGCACGCCGATCTCCGACTGGTCGCCTTCCAGCGCCAGCTTCGCCGAACCCTTGATGATCGGGGTGTCGTCGCCCGGAAAGTCGTACTTCGACAGCAGCTCGCGCACTTCCATCTCGACCAGCTCGAGCAGCTCGGCGTCGTCCACCATGTCGGCCTTGTTCAGGAACACGACGATGTACGGCACGCCCACCTGGCGGCTGAGCAGGATGTGTTCGCGCGTCTGCGGCATCGGGCCGTCCGCGGCCGAGCACACCAGGATCGCGCCGTCCATCTGCGCCGCACCCGTGATCATGTTCTTCACGTAGTCGGCGTGGCCCGGGCAGTCCACGTGCGCGTAGTGGCGGCTCGGCGATTCGTACTCGACGTGCGCGGTCGAGATCGTGATGCCGCGCGCCTTCTCTTCCGGCGCCGCGTCGATCGCGTCGTAGGCCTTGAATTCGCCGCCGAAGCGCTCCGCACCGACCTTCGTCAGCGCCGCCGTCAGCGTCGTCTTGCCGTGGTCCACGTGACCAATCGTGCCCACGTTCACGTGGGGCTTGGTGCGCTCGAACTTGCCCTTTGCCATGAC
>NZ_JACYXK010000009.1 GCF_014842975.1 Rhodanobacter sp. DHB23
TTATCGACGTGTACGAACAAGCGCGCGCTCCGAGCGGGCCGGTGGCGGCCGATGGAATAGTGATGATAGGCGAAGGGCGGCGGCGGGGTGGCGGGTTCGGTCCAAGGGTAGGCCGCAAAAGCAAACACCCCCACCGATGTCGGTGAGGGTGTTTAAGGATAAAGCCCCTGGCGGTGACCTACTCTTGCATGCAAGTGCACACTACCATCGGCGCGGCTGCGTTTCACTTCCGAGTTCGGGATGGGATCGGGTGGGACCACAGCGCTATGGCCGCCAGGGAAGGGGTTGAAGCAGCGCAGAAGCGCCGGCTTCAAGAATTTGGCAAACGAGTGACAAGCGTCCGGATTCGTTGGAACCGGCACGTGGCGAAGGCCACTTGGGGTTATATGGTCAAGCCGCACGGCTCATTAGTACGCGTAAGCTCAATGCATTGCTGCACTTCCACACCGCGCCTATCAACCACTTAGTCTAAATGGTGCCTACAGGAGAGTTGAACTCTCGGGAGATCTCATCTTGGGGCGCGCTTCCCGCTTAGATGCTTTCAGCGGTTATCGCTTCCGTTCATAGCTACCGGGCAATGCCATGGGCATGACAACCCGAACACCAGCGGAACGTCCACTCCGGTCCTCTCGTACTAGGAGCAGCCCCCCTCAAATCTCCAACGCCCACGACAGATAGGGACCGAACTGTCTCACGACGTTCTGAACCCAGCTCGCGTACCACTTTAAATGGCGAACAGCCATACCCTTGGGACCGGCTACAGCCCCAGGATGTGATGAGCCGACATCGAGGTGCCAAACACCGCCGTCGATATGAACTCTTGGGCGGTATCAGCCTGTTATCCCCGGAGTACCTTTTATCCGTTGAGCGATGGCCCTTCCATACAGAACCACCGGATCACTAAGACCTACTTTCGTACCTGCTTGATCCGTCGATCTTGCAGTCAAGCACGCTTATGCCTTTGCACACAGTGCGCGATGTCCGACCGCGCTGAGCGTACCTTCGTGCTCCTCCGTTACTCTTTGGGAGGAGACCGCCCCAGTCAAACTACCCACCATACACGGTCCCTGACCCGGATTACGGGCCGAGGTTAGAACGTCAAGCACTTCAGGGTGGTATTTCAAGGATGGCTCCACCGAAACTGGCGTCTCGGTTTCGTAGCCTCCCACCTATCCTACACAGAAGAACTCAACGTTCAGTGTAAAGCTATAGTAAAGGTTCACGGGGTCTTTCCGTCTTGCCGCGGGAACGCTGCATCTTCACAGCGATTTCAATTTCACTGAGTCTCGGGTGGAGACAGCGCCGCTGTCGTTACGCCATTCGTGCAGGTCGGAACTTACCCGACAAGGAATTTCGCTACCTTAGGACCGTTATAGTTACGGCCGCCGTTTACTGGGGCTTCGATCAAGAGCTTCGCCTTGCGGCTGACCCCATCAATTAACCTTCCAGCACCGGGCAGGCGTCACACCCTATACGTCCACTTTCGTGTTTGCAGAGTGCTGTGTTTTTGATAAACAGTCGCAGCGGCCAGGTTACTGCGACCCTTCTCAGCTCAGCTACGCATGTAGCCACCAAAAAGGGCGCACCTTCTCCCGAAGTTACGGTGCCATTTTGCCTAGTTCCTTCACCCGAGTTCTCTCAAGCGCCTTGGGATTCTCACCCTGCCTACCAGTGTCGGTTTACGGTACGGTTTTTCTTAAGCTGAAGCTTAGTGGCTTTTCCTGGAAGCGTGGTATCAGTCACTTCGCCCAAAAGGGCTCGTCTCGGTGCTCGGCATAAAGAGGGCCGGATTTGCCTAACCCTCATGCCTACCGCCTTTCCCCGGGACAACCAACGCCCGGTAGACCTAACCTTCTCCGTCCCCACATCGCACTTAAGAAAAGTGCTGGAATATTAACCAGCTTCCCATCGACTACGCATTTCTGCCTCGCCTTAGGGGCCGACTCACCCTGCGCCGATGAACGTTGCGCGAGGAAACCTTGGGCTTTCGGCGTGCGGGCTTTTCACCCGCATTATCGTTACTCATGTCAGCATTCGCACTTCCGATACCTCCAGCAGACTTTACAATCCACCTTCACAGGCTTACGGAACGCTCCTCTACCGCGCACACTTGCGTGTGCACCCCGAGCTTCGGTGTCTAGCTTAGCCCCGTTAAATCTTCCGCGCAGACCGACTCGACCAGTGAGCTATTACGCTTTCTTTAAAGGATGGCTGCTTCTAAGCCAACCTCCTGGCTGTCTATGCCTTTCCACATCGTTTTCCACTTAGCTAGAACTTGGGGACCTTAGCTGCGGGTCTGGGTTGTTTCCCTTTTCACGACGGACGTTAGCACCCGCCGTGTGTCTCCCGGATAGTCTGTCCTGGTATTCGGAGTTTGCCATGGTTTGCTAAGTCGCGATGACCCGCTAGCCATAACAGTGCTCTACCCCCAGGAAGATTCGTCCGAGGCGCTACCTAAATAGCTTTCGAGGAGAACCAGCTATCTCCGAGTTTGTTTAGCCTTTCACTCCTATCCACAGCTCATCCCCATCTATTGCAACAGATGTGGGTTCGGTCCTCCAGTGCGTGTTACCGCACCTTCAACCTGGCCATGGATAGATCACTCGGTTTCGGGTCTACTGCCAGAGACTATGCGCCCTATTCAGACTCGGTTTCCCTTCGCCTCCCCTATACGGTTAAGCTTGCCACTGACAGTAAGTCGCTGACCCATTATACAAAAGGTACGCAGTCACCCTTGCGGGCTTCCACTGCTTGTACGTATACGGTTTCAGGGTCTATTTCACTCCCCTCTCCGGGGTTCTTTTCGCCTTTCCCTCACGGTACTTGTTCGCTATCGGTCAGTCAGGAGTATTTAGCCTTGGAGGATGGTCCCCCCATGTTCAGACAGGGTTTCTCGTGCCCCGCCCTACTCAATTTCATCTCTAATGCCCTTTCGCCTACGGGGCTATCACCCGCTATGGCCGGCCTTTCCAAACCGTTCGGCTAAAACACTAGAAACTTTTGGGCTAGTCCGCGTTCGCTCGTCGCTACTGACGGAATCTCGGTTGATTTCTTTTCCTCCGGGTACTTAGATATTTCAGTTCCCCGGGTTCGCTTCCGCAACCTATGAATTCAGTTACGGATACCGCTTGCGCGGTGGGTTTCCCCATTCGGACATTGCCGGATCAAAGCTTGTTGCCAGCTCCCCGACACTTTTCGCAGGCTGCCACGTCCTTCATCGCCTCTGACTGCCAAGGCATCCACCGTATACGCTTGGTCGCTTGACCATATAACCCCAAGTCGCCTCAGGGCCATACTCTCAAACCACCTGTTCGTGCCTCAACACGTGTCTCGGTTCGGTTCGAACCAAGACGCTTGTCACTCGTTTGCCAGTTTTCAAAGAACACAAGAACGGCCTCAACGCCGCCTCGCTTCAAAATCTTTTCGTGTGCTTGTCTTCACGTCGTCCACCGTGGTGGAGCCAGTCGGGATCGAACCGACGACCCCCTGCTTGCAAAGCAGGTGCTCTCCCAGCTGAGCTATGGCCCCATGCTTGGTAGAGGTGCACAGGTTGGTGGGTCTGGGAGGACTCGAACCACCGGCCTCACCCTTATCAGGGGTGCGCTCTAACCACCTGAGCTACAGACCCGCAAAGCTTTCTTGCCGGGACGCTACGTGAATACAGGTGTCTTGTGTGGACGTCTTGCGCGACGGATCGCGCTGTCGTTCTCGAAAGGAGGTGATCCAGCCGCACCTTCCGATACGGCTACCTTGTTACGACTTCACCCCAGTCATGAACCACTCCGTGGTCGTCGTCCCCCTTGCGGTTAGACTAACGGCTTCTGGAGCAACTCACTCCCATGGTGTGACGGGCGGTGTGTACAAGGCCCGGGAACGTATTCACCGCAGCATAGCTGATCTGCGATTACTAGCGATTCCGACTTCATGGAGTCGAGTTGCAGACTCCAATCCGGACTGGGATCGGCTTTCTGGGATTGGCTCCACCTCGCGGTATTGCAACCCTCTGTACCGACCATTGTAGTACGTGTGTAGCCCTGGCCGTAAGGGCCATGAGGACTTGACGTCATCCCCACCTTCCTCCGGTTTGTCACCGGCAGTCTCCTTAGAGTTCCCACCATTACGTGCTGGCAACTAAGGACAAGGGTTGCGCTCGTTGCGGGACTTAACCCAACATCTCACGACACGAGCTGACGACAGCCATGCAGCACCTGTGTTCCGATTCCCGAAGGCACTCCCGCATCTCTGCAGGATTCCGGACATGTCAAGGCCAGGTAAGGTTCTTCGCGTTGCATCGAATTAAACCACATACTCCACCGCTTGTGCGGGCCCCCGTCAATTCCTTTGAGTTTCAGTCTTGCGACCGTACTCCCCAGGCGGCGAACTTAACGCGTTTGCTTCGACACTGATCTCCGAGTTGAGACCAACATCCAGTTCGCATCGTTTAGGGCGTGGACTACCAGGGTATCTAATCCTGTTTGCTCCCCACGCTTTCGTGCTTCAGCGTCAGTGTTGTCCCAGATGGCCGCCTTCGCCACTGATGTTCCTCCCGATCTCTACGCATTTCACCGCTACACCGGGAATTCCACCATCCTCTGACACACTCTAGCTCGCCAGTATCCATCGCCATTCCCAGGTTGAGCCCGGGGATTTCACGACAGACTTAACGAACCGCCTACGCACCCTTTACGCCCAGTAATTCCGATTAACGCTTGCACCCTTCGTATTACCGCGGCTGCTGGCACGAAGTTAGCCGGTGCTTATTCCTCAGGTACCGTCAGCTCCACGGGGTATTGGCCCATGGCATTTCGCTCCTGATAAAAGTGCTTTACAACCCGAAGGCCTTCTTCACACACGCGGCATTGCTGGATCAGGCTTGCGCCCATTGTCCAATATTCCCCACTGCTGCCTCCCGTAGGAGTCTGGGCCGTGTCTCAGTCCCAGTGTGGCTGATCATCCTCTCAGACCAGCTAGCGATCGTCGCCTTGGTAGGCCATTACCCTACCAACTAGCTAATCGCACATCGGTTCGTCCAACCGCGCGAGGTCTTGCGAGCCCCCGCTTTCTCCCTTGGGACGTATGCGGTATTAGCGTAAGTTTCCCTACGTTATCCCCCACGTTTGGGTAGATCCCGATGCATTACTCACCCGTCCGCCACTCGCCACCCACAGTATTGCTACTGCTGTGCTGCCGTTCGACTTGCATGTGTTAGGCATGCCGCCAGCGTTCAATCTGAGCCAGGATCAAACTCTTCACTTAAGTTTTCGATGGCCGAAGCCATCTATCTTTCTGAAGCGTGACCCCAACCAATCAAAACTCATTACTGACTTTCTTTTGGGTGGGACGCTTGCATTGCTTGGACAGGTCATCAACCCGCCAGCGCAAGGCGTCCACACAATTCACCTGTGCACACTGTCAAAGATCCAATCACCGCGGAGCTTTCCGCTTCAGGACATTTCGTCCCGGTGAGCCGCCTACTATACATCGTCTTTTCGGTCCGTCAACACCCT
>NZ_JACYXK010000001.1 GCF_014842975.1 Rhodanobacter sp. DHB23
TGAGCAGATCAAAGCGGGCCTTTGGTGGCTTGAGCCAGGGGCCTAACTACTCGTTCAAGGCGGACGCCTCCGGCGCCGCTTAACTCCAGCGTTAGGCATAGGAATGAGAGTTCTCTTTGCGCTGCTAGCTCTTCTGTTTGCAACGTCTTTGCGTGCAGCCACTTCGCACCAGACCGATGCGCAGTTTGATGCTCAATTTCTCTGTCCCGAATCGCTGGCTTCCGATCAAGCTAGAGACACAGCAACACGTAGGTTTGTCTACTGGGTACGTCAGAACCATGGCGACTGGACAATCCTGCAAATGGTTAAATTTAGATTGCGTTTGCTCGAAGAGCATGGGTGTAAGCAAACGCTACAGAACATCCGCACGCACGAACAACAGCAAGCTGCTCAAACCTCAAGCGCTGGTGGAGATTAATTTGTCTCACCTATGCCTAACTATTCGTTCAAGCGGACGTCTGCGGGTCGGTTGCGGTAGCATGTTGTGCACAGCGGCAGCCGCCGCTTAACTCAAGCGTTAGGCCTTTGCTTGTGTGGCAACGCGGCTAGGTGGGTTTCGTTCTTCAGCGCGTTGTCGTGTAGTGTTTCGCTTCGGCAAGTCTGCTTGTG
>NZ_JACYXK010000019.1 GCF_014842975.1 Rhodanobacter sp. DHB23
CACCGACTTGAGGAAACGTGCGTCCGGAAGAAGGGCAAGGTTGACGTGAAACCGCCAAGGATGGCGCTGCACGATCTATGAAAGCTATCGCGTAGCGCGAAAGATGTCGCTTCTCAACAGCCTGCTAACGCACAACATCATGCCAGCGCTCGATATGACAATTTTTGGCGTCGGGCTCGCAGACTTTTATTGAAATTTTCTGGATTCTCTCGATACATACATCCTGTAGCGAACCCAGAACTTCCTTTTCAAGCGGGCAAACTTGGAAGTCGGCAAATGCCACATAAACTCGATCTTCCTGCAGTTTTCTTCCCAGTGCTACGACTTCTGGATTTCCAGACTCCACGGGGTCCGGCACTACACCAAGCAGCCGTTGCGTGCCAACAGGCCAAATACGCCATTCGGGATTCCCAAAATAGCGTCCGATGCGTCCATGTACCGCAAAGCATGGGCCAGCTACCACCGGGTTACCACGACATTGCTTCAAGTCACCGGCAGAAGCCTGTGCACGTGGGCACGCCAAGAGAGATGCTGCAAGAATTACTTTCCCAATTCGCATTTGTATGACGGCCTAACGCTTGAGTTAAGCGGCGGCGAAGCCGTCCGCCTTGAACGAATAGTTAGACGTTTCCGTGGCGTTGAGCCAAGCGTACGATGGCAGTGGCGGCCGGCAGCATGAATACTGCTAGCAATGCGCCAGGAAGAAAAGCTGTGAAATTACTAAATGCCTGAGGGTCAAAGAAGGCGAGGCGGTACTGCCAGAGAAGGCTTGGTACGACTGCAAGAATTAAATAAATGAAGAGCTTGCGCGGACGCAACTTGCATAGAACATAGGCGGCTGGCAGACAGAGCGCAATATTGATTAGCCAATCCTGCGCGTAAACGACTGCTTTCCAGGAAAGGCCCGTGACGCCATGCGTGGCTAGCCAAGAAGGAATTGGTGAGTGGACTGCGATGTAGGCCCAAGCATAAAGCAGGAAAACCATTTGCAAAATGCCGACCACAAAGGCAACAAGAGTAGCAACAAAGAGGTTGTCAGATTTCACGGAGTACCTCCAAGAAACGTCTAACGCTAGAGTTAAGCGGCGGCGAAGCCGTCCGCCTTGAACGAGATGTTAGGCCGGCCACGCAACATCCCAGCCGGCCTCCTTAAAAAATTGTTGGAGCTCTTGCCGATCAGCGACCCAAGAATCGAACGCATTGTTCGCATTGGGGCCGTTTGAACCAACCCACCACTCGTAAATAAACAAGCCATCCGTACTCTCGGTATCACCCGAGACCAGCACTCGATGCTCGGCCTTTTCGCTGTTACGGATTTCTCCGATGGTATCGAGGGGGATGCGCATAGTGGCCTAACGCTGGAATTAAGCGGCGGCGGAGCCGTCCGCTTGAATGACTGGTTAGGGATTTGCTGCCCGAGCGTGCCAAGGCAAACCACACGACGCCGTGCAACAGCAACGAGCCACAAACCCCACGCTTTGAAACTTGACGGCTTGCCGCAAACACCACAAGCAGACTTGCCGAAGCGAAACACTACACGACAACGCGCTGAAGAACGAAACCCACCTAGCCGCGTTGCCACACAAGCAAAGGCCTAACGCCGGAGTTAAGCGGCGGCGAAGCCGTCCGCCTTGAACGAAATGTTAGGCATCATTGTGGCACCTCGCCAGAAGCACCTCTGATAGGCTTGCCGCGCCAAATATGTGCAGCCAGCATAAGGCCGGCAGGTAGCGCGCCATATGAGCCGAACGCCGCACCCACTGCGACGCAGACAATGAAGGAAATAAGTGCACTCTTTGGCCTGCGCCGATAGAGGCCGGCAGCCAGTGGGACCAAGCCGAAAAGCAAGCCAGCGATGGCGCCCCAGGTGGCCCAACCAAGAAGCATTTCCGAAGTCACATCATTCTCCCTGGTGATGCCTAACGCTGGAGTTAAGCGGCGGCGAAGCCGTCCGCCTTGAACGAATTGTTAGGGCCCATTGTTGCGGAAGTAGTTCCACAACAACAGGGAAATTAGAAATGCAACGAACACAGCGGCGTATGAGGCAACGAGAACCCAAGAGCGATATCCCTTCGTGCGGAGATCTGGTTCCGCGAGGAGGCTATAGCGGTGCTCCTTTAGATACTTCATGTATGACGATTGGAGCGGTCCGTAGCGGGATCCAAGGATTATTGGTGGGCTGTCAGGTAGTGACTCTAGCAACTCGGGGTGAGTAGCAATGAGTTGGTCGAAGAAGCGATTGGCAACGACACGGCATGCAACAAGCAGAGCGACGACTGCAGCTCCTAGCCCGAGACTGAGATAGCCGAAGAATTGTGTCATGGGCCCTAACGCTGGAGTTAAGCGGCGCCGGAGGCGTCCGCCTTGGACGAAATGTTAGGCATCGCCTTTTGCCAAGGCAACGTCGCCGATTGTTAGATTGGATTGCTTTGTCCAAAGGTCTTGACGCATGGCGAGAACTGACGCCAAAAAGTTGTCTCTGCTGGGATGTTCGATAAATGCCTTGACGCTGAGTATGACGGGCTTGGCAGCGTAGAGAATCATCTCGTGGTATTCGGCTCTCAGGTACTCAATGACGTCCGAAGAGGAATGGATGTCCGGTTGCCGACTAGACAGATACTTGATGTTCGATGGGTTGAAGTAGACATCCATGTATAGCAGGCAGGATTTGTAACGACGCTCCTTGTTCTCTAAGGCCTTGAACGAAAGTTCTTTATGCTTGGTTTGAACATTCGCGATGATGCCCCCGATGCCAATAAGTCCAAGCAATGCGAGGATAATTTCTATCGGGTTCATGGGATGCATGCTGGATGCCTAACGCTAAGTAGACCCCGGATCGGGGCATACGCACGGATGCTCCGCGCTTGTCTTCAACTCGTCAAGCGGTGAAATCCTGTAAGCAATCATGCACTTGCCCGGCTCCTTCCGGTGCCACACGGGGCGCGCTCGTGTGCGTATCTCGCAGAACGAGGCTTGTATGTCTTATCACCTCGAAAAAGCGGATATGCACATCTTGCCGATGCGTGCGGTCTGTTGCGTTTGGCTTCTGGCGCGCAGGATGCGCGCCTGCTGTTCGGGGCCCCTCGGCGGCGGTGAGGCGTGGACGATCAGGCCGCGCAGCGGGCATCGCCAGGGATGGCGATGCCTTTTCGACCGGACAGGAGTCCGGCCGAAAAGCCCGGCCACGCCTCACGGACTCGGAGGGCAGAGCCTGTCCCGGACCTGATCCGGGAATGCCCGGAGAGCGCCGCCGCGGTGTGGCCTTCTCTTTCGGTTACTTTTCTCTTGGCCACGCAAGAGAAAAGTAACTCGGGCGCCGACAGGCGCACGAAACGGCTTTGTTTCTTGCGCGAGGAATTGGAGGCACTGGATGACTCGTTGCGTTCGCCTCTCCGGGGCCGCCCTGCGGGCGTTCTGCACACTGCGTGCTTGTCCAACGTTCGCCGGGATGACGGGCAAAATCAAGCCTTTCCTCAGCGCGGCACGCGCAATCCGCCCGGCACGCCGTCGGGGCTGAGCACCAACTGCCACAACTGATCACGCCGGCTGCGAAACACCGCGGTGGAAGCGGCAAGGTAGTAATGCCACATGCGCCGAAACCGCTCGTCGTAATCCGCGGCGAGTTGCGGCCAGGCTGCGTCGAAGTTGGCGCGCCAGGCGCTTAGCGTGCGGTCGTAGTCGGGCCCGAAGTTGTGCCAGTCCTCGACCACGAACAGGCCTTCCAGCGCGGCCGTCACCTGGCTGGCGGCGGGGATCATCGAGTTGGGGAAGATGTATTTCTCGATCCATGGATCGGGCCGCGCCGGCGTGTTGTTGCTGCCGATGCAATGCAACAGCGAGAGGCCGCCATCCTTCAGGCAGCGCCGCACGGTTTCGAAATAGGCGCGGTAGTTGCGGCCGCCCACGTGCTCGAACATGCCGATGGAGTACACCGCGTCGAAGCGCTCGTCGAGCTCGTGGTAGTCCTGCAGGCGGATCTCGATCGGCAGGCCCCTGCACAGTTCGCGGGCGAATTCGGCCTGCTGTTCCGAGACGGTGATGCCCACGCCCTCGATGCCGTAGTTTTCCGCCGCGTACTTCAGCGCCTCGCCCCAGCCGCAGCCGATGTCCAGCACGCGCTGGCCGCGCCGCAGTTGCAGCTTGCGGCAGACGAGGTCGAGCTTGGCCGCCTGCGCGTCGTCGAGGTTGTCGGCGTGCGCCCAGTAGCCGCAGGAGTACACCAGCCGCTTGCCCAGCATGGCCTGGAACAGGTCGTTGCCGAGGTCGTAGTGCGCCTTGCCGATCTCGAAGCTGTGCTCGCCGCGTTGCAGGTTGACGAAGCGCGCCTTGAAGTGGGCGATCAGGGTGTCCAGCGTCCTGAGGTGTTCGTCGAGGCGCGAGGTGAGCAGCCGGGTCATCAGGCCGGGCAGGTCGTCCGCATCCCACCAGCCGTCCATGTAGGCCTCGCCCAGGCCCAGCGAGCCGTGCGCGAACACGCGCGCGTAGATGCGCTCGTCGTGCACGCGGATGTCGGTGGGCGCGTCGCCATCGATGCGGATGCCGGCGTGTTGCAGCAGGTCGGCGGCGCGTTGCTGCAGCGAATCCTGGCTCATGCCGAGCGCTCCTTGCCGAGCACGCCGATGCGGGCGGGTTCGCGGGCATAGACCAGCTCCACCTTGGCCTGGCGCACCAGCTCGAGCAGGGTGTCGGCCTCGCTCCCGCGCAGCAGGAACTCGATCTTCACCGGCAGGTCGTCGGCCAGTTCGAAGAAGGCTTCCTGGTGCAGCACGCCGTGGCGGCCGAAGCCGGCGATGGCGCGGAACACCGAGCCGCCGCCGAGCTTGTGCTTCCTGGCCTGTTCCAGCAACCATTCGGACAACAGCAGGCCGTCGTGCCGCGCATGCGCGTGCGTGTAGAAGCGCAGGTAGACGCCGTCGATCAGGGTTTCCGAACTCATGTCGTCTCCTTCGAATCAGTATGCGCCTGCGCGGCGGCGCAGGAGGCTTCGCACGAGGAAGATGCCGAACAGGGTGAGGGCCAGGGTGCCGAAGAGGTGGGCCGCCACGTGCAGACCAAACCACAGGTACTGTCCACGCAGGATCAAGGTATTGGCTTCGGCCGAGAAGGTGGAGAAAGTGGTGAGGCCGCCGAGGAAGCCGGTGGCGGCGAACAGGCGCACGGCCGGCGGCAGGGTCTGGAAGCGCTCGAACACGCCCATCAGGCAGCCCATCAGCAGGCCGCCGATGAGGTTGGCGGCCAGTGTGCCGGGCGGCAGGTCGGGGAAGAGGTGGTTGAGCAGCACGGCCAGCACCCAGCGCAGCCAGCAACCCAGCAGGCCGCCCAGGCCCACGGCGAGGAATCCGGGGAGGTTCACGATGTTGTCTCCTGTCGATGGCGCATGTCAGTGCAGCACGCTGCGCACGAGCACGATGCCGAGCATGGTCAGCGCCAGCGTGCCGGCCAGGTGCGCCATCACGTGGATGAAGGTCCACAACGACTGCCGGCGCAGCAGCAGCGTGTTGGCCTCGGCCGAGAAGGTGGAGAAGGTGGTCAGGCCGCCGAGGAAGCCGGTGGTGGCGAACAGCTGCACCGCCGGCGGTATCGCCGGGTAGTGGGCGAACACGGCCATCACCAGGCCCATCACGATGCCGCCGATCAGGTTGGCGGCCAGCGTGCCCAGTGGCAGGGTGGGGAACACCGGGTTCAGCAGCACGCCGAGCATCCAGCGCAGCCAGCAGCCCAGCATGCCGCCCAGGCCCACGGCAACGAATCCAGCAAGACTCACGGTTGGCATCTCCTGTCTGCGTGGCGATGGTTCGCAGCGACAGGCACGCCTGCGCCGCCGGGGTCCGGTGGTGCAGGCATCATCAGCTTCGGCGCTTTCGCACTTGGGCGGTTCGTTCCGGCAGCCATGCTGCGCTGGAACGGGAGGCATGCCATCTCCCGCATGGACCGGCATGCTAGCCGATGCGCCGCCACGCTGCCCAGCGGGGCCATCAGGCGACGCCCGGCGGAGCCGGGATCACATCGTTGCGCAGCGCCTGCTCCAGCGTGGGCGAGCGGTAGTCGGTGCGGCTGGCGTGCCGCCATACCGAGCTGTCCAGCGTCTCGTTGACGCCGCCGCCGAGCACGCGGTCGTACGGCGGCCGGAACAGTTTGTAGAGGCCGAACATGAACTCGGCGTAGGAGTCGCGCGGCGTGCCGAGCTCGGCGTCGGGCGGCGGCAGGAAGGTCTCGCTGCAGGCCAGCCCGGCCGCGATCGCCTTGTGCTGCAGCCATGCCAGCGCGAGGTCGGACAGCGGGTCGGACGTGCGGCCGGCACCGTCGTGCAGGTAGCTGCCGCCGATGTCGCCGTGCGCGCCCACGAACCAGCGCTGCTCCATGTCGAGCTGTCCGGCCTTCTTGTCGGTGCGGGATTCGCCGGGGGCCAGCGTGGCCGGGTTGCGCGTCCACTTGGTCGGCGCGAGGTCGGCGCGATGCTCGTCCAGCGCCAGCGCCTGGTAGGCGTGCTTGACGATGTGGCTGAGCTCGGTGTCGTGGAACTCGTAGCGCGTGCGGGCGAACGGGAACCATGCAGCGGTGTGCGGGATGCCGAGCGCGCCCACGGTGTCCCATGCGCCGATGAAATGGATGTCCGTTTCCACCGAGCATGCGGCGCGCCAGGCGATGGCGGCGGCATCGCCAGGCTTGATCGCGCAGTTGCGATAGAACGCGTAGGCCGCCGCGACGGCAGCGTGGCCGATCCCGCCGTCGCCATCGCGGCGCAGCAGGCCGCATTTGCGGATCATCCCGGCGAGGCTGCGCGCGGTATAGGCGCCGCGGCTGAAGCCGAACAGCCAGATCTGGTCGCCGGGTTGCCATTGCCGGCACAGCCAGCGATAGCCGTCCTTCACGGTGCCGGCGAAGCCGTAGCCGAACGCGCCACCCAGCAGATGGGCCAGCCTGGACATCACGCCGACCCCGACGCCGGCGAAATATTCGACCCGTTGCTCGGCACCTGCTGCGTCGCGTGGCGCGATCAATCGGCGCAGCCGCTCCACGTTGGTGCACGATTCCGGTTTTTCCCAGGTGCCGTCGAACAGTGCGACCAGCCTGCGCATGCCCATTCGTCCTCCGGAGTGGTGCGGCGGCGTGCCGCGTCAAAGCACCGGCGAATCGTCTCCCAGCATCGCCTTGCGCACGATCGCGATGGGCGCGAAACCCTGCTGCATGAAGGCGTCATGGAAGCGTTCGAGATTGAAGTCCTTGCCCTGCTTCTTCTCCACGTCGGCGCGCAGCTTGAGGATCTCCAGCTTGCCCAGCGTGTAGTAGAGGTAGGTGGGGTCGCCGGTGCCGCGCTTGGTTTCCACTTCGCCCACGGCGCGCGACTGGTAGCCTTCCTTGACGAAGAAATCGATGGCCTGGTCCATCGTCATCTGGCCGGTGTGCAGCTTGATGCCGACGATGAAGCGCGCGTTGCGCAGCAGAGCATCCTGCAACTGGCCGAGGCGCAGCAGCAATTGCTGGCGGCGGTCGTTTGGATAGAGGTATTGCGCCAGCCCCTCGTCCAGCATCATCTGTTCGCAGTAGTGCGCCCAGCCTTCCACGTTGGTGTTCGCGCCCAGCAGCTTGCGCACGCGGTCGTCGAGATGGTGCATCCACAGGAACTGCACGTAATGGCCCGGATAGGCCTCGTGCGTCGCCACGCTGTTGATCACCGGATAGCTGAACTGCGCCATGAATTCGTCGGTGTGCTGCTTGTCCCACGACGGATCGGGCAGGGTGACGTTGAGGTAGGCCTCCTTCGCCACCGTCTCGTACGGCCCGGGCGTGTCCATCGAGGCGAAGGTGGTGGCGCGCATGAAGGGCGGCGTCTCCTCCACGAGGGGCAGCACGTCCGAGGGAATGGTGATGATGTGCTGCTGCCGGATGAAGGCCACCAGCTTGCCGAGGCTGTCGCGGAATACGGTCAGCAGCTGGTCCGGCGCGGGATGGTCGGCGGCCAGTTCGGCCAGCACCTGCTGCGGTGTCTTGGTGGGGTCGAGCTCGTGCGCCACCTTGGCGAACTGCTGCTGGTTCGCGCGCATGTTCGCGGTGTCGATGGCAAGCAGTCGATCGAGCGGCAGGGTGACCATCTCGTCGTACTTCAGCTTGTCGCGGTAGGCCTGCGCGCCGAGGCGGAAGTCGCCGTGCGAGCGCGGCAGCAGGTCGGACTTCAGCCACGCCTGGTAGTCCTGCAGGGCCTTGATCACCGCGCCATTGCTGGCGGCGAACTGCTGCTTGAGGTCCGCATCGCTGACGTCGGCGAAGGCGGAGGGCACGTCGTGCTGGAAGAAGTCCACCAGGCCGGGCAACTGCTCCAGCGCGATCTGCGTGAAGATCCGCGGTGGGTTGTCGAGGTTCTTGCGCGCGTCGGCGAGGGCGGCGGGCATCTGCTTTTCGCGGGCGATCAGCGCGCGCAGCCGCGTCTCGGGCGAGGCGAACTTGCGTTCCATCAGGGTGAAAGCGCTGCTGGTGATGCCGCTGGAATAGTTGTCGGGATTCTTCTGCCACGGCTTGATGGTCTGCAGCGTGAGCAGGGTGCTGCGGATGTTGTTGAGCAGCAGTTCGCGGTCGCCCTGCACGAAGGGGCCGAGCGTCTTCGGATCGACGGCCGACACGCGCCCTTGCCACTGCTGCAGCGCCTTGATGTTGGCATCCACGCCGGCGCGCGAGTAATCCTCCAGCTTGCCGTCCCACGTATGGAAACCGTCGGAGGTGGCGGTGCTGGGGTTGGTGGGGAAGTAGTAGGTGTCGAAGTACTGGTCGGCCAGCTGCGTGAAGGCCTGGTCGGCCGCCGTCGTCGGTGCCGATGCGGCATTGGCCGGCAAGGGCTGCGCGGCGAAGGCGGTGCTGCCCAGCGGCAGGGCGAGGGCAATGGCGCAGGCGATCCGGCTGAGCGGTTTCATTGAAGCTTCCCGTGGCGTGGTGGGCCGCATCCGCAGGTGGCGGCACGGCGACACGGGAAGACTAGCGCAGCATGGGGCAGCGTAGGAGCGACCCCTGGGCGCGAATGCCCTGATGCTTCGATCAAAGCCAACAGCATTCGCGCACAGGGTGCTCCTACATTCGCGCGGCGAGCTCCCGCGCCACCGCTTCGGGCGCGAGGTCGTAGGCGGCGATCACGTGGTTGCCCGGGCCGTACGGGCCCCATTCGTCGGCGCGCGTGATGGTGAAGATGCCCAGGGTGGGCACGCGCGAGGCATTGGCGAGGTGCATGATGCCGCAGTCGAGGCTGAGGTAGGCGTCGAGGTTGGCGAGCACGCCGCCGAGCTGGCGCAGGTCGGTGGAGAAGTAGCTGGGGTAGCGCGAGTCCAGCATGGAGCGGCCGGTCATCGGCACGATCTCCACCAGCCGGCAGTCCGGGCGCAGTTGTTCCAGCGTCGCCAGCAGCGGGTTCCACCAGTCCTTGCCGAGCAGCTTGGTGCCGGTGGCGTTGGCGAACACGCCGACCACCTTGCGCTGCGCCGCATCGGCCGGGGCGGTGGCGAGCACGCGGTCGAGCACGCGCCGGCCCCGTGCGCGTTCGGCCTCGTCGAGGCGGAGGTCGGGCACGGGATAGTCGGCCTCGGTGCCGGCGCCCAGCGCCTTGCGCAGCAGGTAGACCGGGCGCTGGCCCTTGTTCTGCACGTGTTCGGGCACTTCGACCGCGTGGGTCACGCTGCCGCTCTTCTTGCGGCCGCTGAAACCCAGCGTCCAGGTGGCGCGCGCCTTCAGCAGCAGCAGGCGGCCGGTCTGCGATTGCGGGTCGACGTCGATCGCCAGGTCGTAGTGCGCCTTGCGCATGCCGCGCAGCCCGCGCAGCCACTGCACCGGATGGCCAAAGCCATGCGAGGGCAACTGGAACACCTGGTTCACGCGCGCGTAGTGGCCGTACAGCAGCCCGCCCACCTGGCTGCGCGTGACGATGTCGATCTCGGCGCCGGGCCAGGTGGCCTCCAGTTCCTGGATCAGCGGCGTCAGCAGCAGTGCATTGCCCAGCGTGTGGCTGATGTGGCAGACCAGGATGCGATGGATGCCGCGGCGCGGCAGCGGCTCGCCGCTGGGCTCGGCGGGCCTGCCGAACAGCAGGCGCATCAGGCCGCGCGCCATGCGGCGGCGCAGGTGGTCGAGGTCGAAGGAGTCGTGCGTTGATCGCGCCACGGTGGGCCTGCAGGTGGAGGGGATGGAATCAGTCGGCAGCGCGCATCGTAGCGTCAGCGCGCCCGTCCATGATCGCCAGGCTGACGGCCGCGCGACGACACGGGGTGTCTGGGGATCATCTATGGCTTGCCGTCGGGCGTGAGCAACCCGCGCTCGAGCAGCCAGCGTCGTGCGTTCTCCGCGTCCTGTTCGAACCAGGCGCGGGTGGAGCCCAGCCGGAAGCTGTAGCCCCAGGCGTCCATGTCCGCCATCAGGCGGGCGCCTCCCACGTCGGGCAGTTCGTCGGCCAGCACGATCTGCAGGTAGCAGGTGGCGTCCTCCTCCTCGATGGAGTCGGTGGCGTCGGTGTGCACGGCGGCGCGCCGCTGCGGCGGCAGCACGATCAGGTGGCAGGCCTCGTGCAGCAGCGAGTGCACCGGCGTGTCGCCGCGCGCGTACACGGCGTGGCCGATGATGCCGGCCTCCTCGTCGCCCCAGTAGCTGCCGGGAATCGGCATGCCGTCGGCCACGCTCTGCAGGGCGAGGCCGTGGCGGGCGAGCAGGGATTCGACGGCGGTGGCGTCGATGTCGGCGAGGCGTAATACGGAATTGGACATGGCGCCCCCGCTCCCCTTCGGGGAGAGGGTTGGGGTGAGGGGTCGATGGCGGGAAGGCGGATCCTTGGATGCCTTGGAAGGCAAAACACGTTCGGCGCGACAACCGCCGGGGCGGGGCCGGCGAGGCCCCTCACCCCGGCCCTCTCCCCGCGGGGAGAGGTGGGGGAAGCCTCTCAAGCCGCGGGCGTGGACGCGGCCTTGCCTTCGGGCAGCGCCACCGAGAGCTCCAGCACCTCGTGCCCGCCGTCGCGCTCGACGTTGATGTTGATCGCGTCGATGTCGACGTTCACGTATTTCTTGATGACTTCAAGCAGCTCGTTGCGCATGCGTGCCAGGTAGTCGGGGCTGCCGCGGGTGGAGCGCTCCTGCGCCACGATGATGCGCAGGCGCTCCTTGGCGACGCCGGCGGTGGGTTCGGGCTTGCGTTTCAGGAAGTCGAGAATGCCCATCGGCTCAGCCTCCGAATACGCGCTGCAGGAAGCCCTTCTTCGGCACTTCGAGGAAGCGCAGGGCTCGCTCCTCGCCGAGGATGCGGGCCACGGTGTCGTGGTAGGCGTGGCCCGCGTTGGAGGCTTCGTCGAGGATCACCGGCACGCCCGAGTTGGAGGCGGCCAGCACCTGTTCCGATTCCGGGATCACGCCCACCACGGTGATGCCGAGGATCTCCTCGACGTCCTTCACGCTGAGCATGTCGCCGCTGGCCACGCGCGCCGGGTTGTAGCGGGTCAGCAGCAGGTGCTGCTTGACGGTGGTGCCGTCGGCGCGTTCGGCGTGCCGCGTCTTGCTGGCGAGCAGGCCGAGGATGCGGTCGGAGTCGCGCACCGAGGACACCTCGGGGTTCACCACCACCACCGCCATGTCGGCGAAGTACATCGCCAGGTGCGCGCCCTTCTCGATGCCGGCGGGCGAGTCGCAGACGATGTAGTCGAAGCCGTCCTCGGACAGGCCGTCTAGCACTTTCTCCACGCCCTCCTGGGTCAGCGCGTCCTTGTCGCGGGTCTGGCTGGCGGCCAGCACGAACAGGTTCTCGTGGCGCTTGTCCTTGATCAGCGCCTGCTTCAGCGTGGCCTCGCCGTGCACGACGTTGACGAAGTCGTACACCACGCGGCGCTCGCAGCCCATGATGAGGTCGAGGTTGCGCAGGCCGACGTCGAAGTCGATCACCGCGACCTTCTTGCCGGCCATCGCGAGGCCGGTGGCGAGCGAGGCGCTGGTCGTGGTCTTGCCGACGCCGCCCTTGCCCGAAGTGACAACTATGATTTCTGCGGTCAAGGAACCATCTCCCGGTTGCGTTTGTTTATTGTCGTTGTGGTTGTTGCGTTCGCGGCCGGTCAGAGCCTGGCCAGCAGCAGTTTTTCGCCTTCCAGCCAGCATCGCACGGACTGGCCTTCGAGGTCCTTGGGAATCTGTTCGAACACGCGGTAGTGGCCGGCGATGGCCACCAGCTCGGCGCGGAAGTCGTGCACGAAGATGCGCGCGTCGGCGTCGCCCTGCGCGCCGGCCATGGCGCGGCCGCGCAGGCTGCCGTAGATGTGGATGTCGCCGTCGGCGATCACCTCGGCGGCGTTGGCGACGGCGCCGGTGACCACCAGGTCGCGGTCGCGTGCGTAGACCTGCTGGCCGGAACGCACGGTGCCGTCGTGGTGCAGCGTGCCCGCCGTCCGCCCGGCGGCGGGTTCGGCGGGCGCCGCTTCACGCACCGCTTCGTGTGCCGGTGCCGGTGCGGGCGCCGCTGCCGGCGCCGGGGCGCCGTCGGCCGGTTCGTAGGCGGCGCGGAACTTGGCGATCAGCGGCAGGCCCATGCGCCTGGCCAGCGCCTCGGTCTCGCTGGTGCCGTAGGCCAGCCCCACCGGCAGCATGCCGGCGCTGCGCACGGCCTCCAGCAGCGCGTCGACGGTGCCGTCGTCGGGCAGCTTCAGCAGCGGGCTGAGGTCCAGCACCACGGCGGCGCGGGCGAACAGCTGCGGTGCGGTGCGCACGCGGCGCTCCAGTTCCTCGCAGAGTGCGGCGGCGTCCACGCGCTTGATGCGCACGTTGGCGATGCCGACCTGGCCGAAGCGCAGGTCGCAGGCGTCGGCGGTATCCATTCTTGCATTCACTGGTGGCGTTCCCCGGCGATGCGGCGCGGGCTGGGTGTCGGGGTGGGGCGCAGGCGTTCGGCCAGCCAGGGCACGTCGGGCAGGCCGCCGTGCGCCAGCCAGGTCTCGCGCACGTAGGCGTAGCTGGGCAGGTCCTTGGCGAGCAGGCTCACCTGGCGGCCCTTCGGCCCCATGCGTTGCTGGCCGACTTCCTGGAAGCCGTAGGTGCCGTGGAACAGCACGATCACGTCGTCGCGCGGTTCCAGGAACACCTCGCAGGTGAGCTTCGGCACGCGCACTTCGGCATAGCTGGTGACGTCGCAGTAGAAGATGCGCCCCAGTCCGTGGCGGCGGTAGGCGTTGGCGATCACGATGCGGTCGATGTACAGGAACGACGGGTAGCGTCCGCTGAACCAGCGGTAGTTCGGGCTCTGGTAGTCGCCGCCTTCGCGCAGCCCGATCAGGAAGCCGGCGAGGTGGCCATCGATCTCGGCCACGCGGAAGTAGTCGGCGCGCTCGAAGAAGTAGCGCAGCTGCACGGCGTCGAGGGCGATGATGGATTGACCGCCGGCGTTGTTGAGGGCCAGCACGGCGTCCAGGTCGTGCTCGCTGACGTCGCGGATGGCGAGGGCCATTCGTTGCTCCGCAGGAATGAGGATGGGCCAGGGCCAGTTGGCCTCGCGGCAAGTGCGCATTATGGCATGCACCCGCCGGGGGCACACCCCGCGCCGCCACATGTAAAGGTGTCGTAAAGCCGTACCGGGCCATTCGTCATGGATGACTTCCCGCGCATTGCGCGCGCCCGGCGCGTGCCCAATCATGCGCGGCATGCCCCAGGTCAATTTCAGCCACATCCGGCTGCTGCGCTATGCCGGTTTGTTCACCTACCTGTGCGTGGGTGCGCCGTTGCTCACGCCGTGGGCGACCGATCGCCTGAACCTGCTGCATCGTTCCGATCTCGCCTTGCTGCTGTGGTCGGTCTGCTACCTGGTGTTCGGCGTGCTGTACTGGGCGGTGACCTACGACCTCGGTTCGCGGCGCCACCTCGGCCTGCGCCTGCTCGGCCTGATGCTGATGACGCTGGCGTCGCTGGCGATCGGCTGGTACAGCCACAGCGGCCTCACCGCGATGTTCCTGGCGGTGATGGCGATGGTGCTGCCGTGGCTGCTGCCGTTCTGGCTCGGCGTGCTGTGCATGGTGCTGCAGAACGCCTGCCTGGTGGCGGTGTTCACGCGCTTCCCGGAATACCCCACGCTGGCGTTGGCCTTCCTGCAGACCATCATCTACCTGGGCATCTGCGCGCTGGCCTTCGTCGTGTCGATGGTGGCCAGCCGGCAGACCGACGAACGCGAGGCGCTGCGCCGGCTCAACTCCGAGCTGCGCGCCACCCGCGCGCTGCTGGCCGAGTCCAGCCGGCTGGCCGAGCGCATGCGCATCGCGCGCGAGCTGCACGACCTGATCGGTCACCACCTCACCGCGCTGAGCCTGAACCTGGAAGTGGCCAGCCACGTCTGCGATGCCGCCGCCGTCGACCACGTGCGCAAGGCGCAGGCCACCGCCAAGCACCTGCTGGCCGACGTGCGCGAGGCGGTGAGCGAGCTGCGCCAGGACGACGCCATCGACCTCACCCAGGCCCTGCGCAGCCTCACCGAAGGCGTGCCGGGGCTGGACGTGCAGGTGTCGATGCCGCCGCGCTTCAGCGTGGAGGATCCGCGCCGCGCGCAGGTGCTGCTGCGTTGCGCGCAGGAAATCATCACCAATGCCGCCAGGCATTCCGGCGCGCGCAACCTGTGGCTGACCTTCGCTTATGCCGGCCCCAGCCTGCTGGGCCTGCATGCGCGCGACGACGGCCGCGGCGCCGCCCGGCCGGCGGCGGGCAACGGCCTCTCCGGCATGCGCGAGCGGCTGGCCGAGTTCGGCGGCAGCCTGGTGCTGGAAACCGCGCCGGGCGAGGGCTTCGCGCTCACCGTGCGACTGCCGCTGGGCGAGCAGCCGGAACTGGCCCACGCACCGTCGCGCGGCGTGCCGCCTGCCCTGAGTGTGCCGTGATGCCCACCCCCGATCGCGCCGCACGGTTTCCGCATGCCAGAATGTTCCGGTTCGGACACCGCCCTGCTCCCTTCGTCATCCACCGCCGCGTCGGCACGACGACCGTTTCGAGGATCCGCGATGATTTCCGTTTGTCTCGTCGATGACCAGAACCTGGTGCGCCAGGGCGTGCGCTCGCTGCTCGACCTGGCGCAGGACATCCGCGTGGTGGCCGAATGCGCCGACGGCGCCCAGGCGGTGGTGGACATCCCGCGGGTGAAGCCCGACGTGGTGCTGCTCGACCTGCGCATGCCCAACATGAGCGGGCTGGAAGTGCTGCAGGCGCTGTCCGTGCGCAACGAGTTGCCGCCCACCATCATCCTCACCACCTTCGACGACGACCAGCTGGTGCTGCAGGGCCTGAAGGCCGGCGCGCGCGGCTACCTGCTGAAGGACGTCTCGCTGGAGCAGCTGGTGGAGGCGGTGCGCACCGTCGCCGCGGGCGGCTCGCTGGTGGCGCCGATGGTCACCCAGCGCCTGCTGGCCGGCGTCGGTCGCATGCAGAACCAGTTCACCAGCCTGGAGCAGCCCGACCCGCTGACCGAGCGCGAGACCGAGATCCTGCGCCTGCTCTCCGGCGGCTACTCCAACAAGGAGATCGCCAACTCGCTCAAGGTGGCCGAGGGCACGGTGAAGAACCACGTCTCCAACATCCTCTCCAAGCTGGGCGTGCGCGACCGCACCCGCGCCGTGCTGAAGGCGCTGGAGCTGGGCATCGTCTGAGCGCGCCGGGCGTCCCTCCATGCGCCGGCGGATGCCGTGTCCCGAGGGGCGGCGGGGGCAGGGCAAGCCTTCTGCGGCAAGGCCTTATGGCCGTCTGGGCGGCTCTCCGGAACCCGATGGCGTTCCAGCGCTTGAACAAGTAACATCCAAGCCTTCGGCGCGTGCCGACCCCCGCCATCTCCCCTGCGAACGAGCTGCCGTCTGGCTCACGCGATGGCTGGGGCCATACCTGAGTACCGCGTAACAGACGCTCGGAGACCCTGTAATGATGCGTGTTCGTGTTCTTGAATTCCTGGCGGCGTGCGCCATCGTCGTCGGCGTCGGCGTGCTCGCCGCGGTGGTGATGCCTGGCAGTGGCCATATCGAGCGTTCGCTGGTGGTCGGCAAGGACATGCGCCAGGTCTACGACGTGGTCGCCAACCTGCGTCGCCTGCCCGAATTCTCGGTGATGACCTCGCGTGACCCGCAGATCAAGTACACCTGGTCCGGCAAGGCCTACGGCCCCGGTGCCGAGGTGAGCTGGGCCAGCGGCGATCCCACCGTGGGCAACGGCTCGCTGACCATCGACAGCGCCACCCCGGACTTCAGCAAGGTCGACGGCACCGCCAAGGACGCGCACGTCGTGTGGGACATCGAGAACGGCTGGAAGGGCTACGACAAGACCTTCACCTTCGACCTCGAGCGCCAGGGCAGCCGCAACCAGCTGACCAACATCACCTGGTCCTACGACGTGAAGTACGGCTGGAACTTGGTGAACCGCTTCGCCAACCTGTACATCCACGGCGATCCCGATTCCTTCATCGAGTTCGGCCTGAACAGCCTGCAGAACGTGCTGGCCTCGGTGCCGAACGTCAACTATGGCGACCTGATCCCGTACATCCGCCAGACCGAGCCGGCCCCGGTGCTGCTGGTGTCGACCTCGATCCAGCGCAAGGACGGCATCGATGGCCTCAACGATGCCATCGGCAAGGCCGTGACGCAGATCCTGACCACGGCGAAGAAGCTGGGCGTGAACGTCACCGGTCCGCGCATCGTCTTCACCACCAACTACGGCGACACCACCTACAGCTTCGATGTGGCGATGCCGATCGACTCGAGCAGCATCAATGTCAACGGGCAGGCCCAGCAGCTCACCCCGCCGACCCCGCCGGCCGCGAACACCCTGCCGGCCGATGCCGGCACCGCCGCCGCCCCGGCTGCTCCCGCCGCGCTGAACCCGGGCGACCATGACAGCCTGGGCCGCCTCGTGGTCGACGGCGACGTGCGCGCCACGCTGGCCTTCGGCGGCGCCGCGCTGGAAGGCGTGTGGAACGGCACCGCCGCCGGCGTGCCGCAGACGCGCGACGAGCTGAAGGCCTATGCGCTGACCCACGGCTACAAGTTCGACGACGTGGTGAACCGCAGCTACGACATCCTCGCCAAGCCCGACGTGAAGGACGCGCAGGGCAACATCACCAGCTACGCCGAATACGACGTGTACCTGCCGATCACCAATGCGCCGGACCAGACCCCGGAGCAGGCGGCCGGCATCAAGCAGCCGACGCTGGACGTGGCGGCCCCGGCCAGCTCCGGCAGTGCGCCGGCCCCGGCCGATGCCGGCAGCGCACCGGCCCCGGCGAGCACGGCGGCGGCTCCGGCGGCGGCTCCCGCTCCCGCGGCCAAGCCTGAGGCCAAGCACCCGGCCAAGCACCACGGCAAGCACTGAAGCGCTTCCGCTCCAACGAAAGGCCCTTCCCCGCGAAGGGCCTTTTTGTTTGCGGGCCGGGGCGAAGGAACCTTCCGCGCCTCATGCGGTACATTGCGGTGATCCTTTCGTCCGTGCATCCATGATCGAAACCGAACGACTCACCCGCCGCTATGGCAACCTCACCGCGGTGGATGCGCTGAGCATCCGCGCCGAGCCCGGCCAGGTGCTGGGGCTGCTCGGTCCCAACGGTGCGGGCAAGTCCACCGCGATGCGCATGATCGCGGGCTTCCTGGCGCCCAGCGAGGGCACCGCGCGCGTGTGCGGGCACGACGTGCAGCGCGAGCCGCTGGCCGCGCGTCGCGCACTGGGCTACCTGCCCGAGGGGGCGCCCAGCTACGGCGAGATGACGGTACGCGAGTTCCTGGTGTTCATCGCGCGCATGCGCAAGCTGGGCGCCGACGTGGGCCGTCGCCGCTTCGACGAGGTGGTCGGCCGGCTGCAACTGGAGGACGTGCTGGAGGCCAGCATCGATACGCTGTCCAAGGGACTGCGCCGGCGCGTGGGCCTGGCGCAGGCGATCCTGCACAATCCGCCGGTACTGATGCTGGACGAACCCACCGATGGCCTCGATCCGAACCAGAAGCACACGGTGCGCCAGCTGATCGACGCGATGGCGCGCGAGCGCACCATCCTGATCTCCACGCACCTGCTGGAGGAAGTGCACGCACTGTGCAACCGCGTGGTGATCCTCGCGCACGGCCGGTTGCAGGCCGACGCCACGCCGGCCGAGCTGGAGGCGCGCTCGCGCTACCACGGCGCGGTGTCGTTCAGCGCGCCGGGCAGCGGCGTGTCGCAGGAGATGCTGGGGCGGTTGCCGCAGGTGTCCGCGATCGAGGTGGATCCGCTGGATGGCCGCATCACCGTCTTCCCGAAGCCCGGTGCGCGCATCCTGGAGCCGGTGGAACAGCTGCTGCGCGAGCAGGGGCTGGAGGTCTCCGAGATCCAGCTCGAGCGCGGCCGGCTGGACGAGGTGTTCCGCCAGATCACCACGGCGCAACCCGGAGCGGATGCATGAGCCCGGTCAACGCGGTGATGCGGCGCGAGCTGCGCAGCTTTTTCGTGACGCCGATGGCCTGGGTGTTCCTGGTGATCTTCCTGGTGCTGGCGGGCATCCTCACCTTCTACGCGGGCGATTTCTACGAGCGCGGCCAGGCCGACCTGCAGCCGTTCTTCGCGATGCACCCGTGGCTGTACCTGATCCTGGTGCCCGCGGTCACCATGCGCATGTGGGCGGAGGAGGCCAAGGGCGGCACGCTGGAGCTGCTGCTGTCCCTGCCGGTGACGCTGTGGCAGGCGATGCTCGGCAAGTTCCTCGCCGCGTGGCTGTTCATGGGGCTGGCGTTGGCGCTGACCTTCCCGATCTGGCTCACCGTGAACTACCTGGGCTCGCCCGACAACGGCGTGATCCTCGCGGGCTACCTCGCCAGCTGGCTGATGGCCGGCAGCTTCGTGGCGATCGGCGCCTGCCTGTCCGCGCTCACGCGCAGCCAGGTGGTGGCCTTCGTGCTCACCGCGGTGGTCTGCGTGCTGCTGATCCTGGCCGGGCAGCCGCAGGTGCTGGACTTCTTCTCCGGCGCGCTGCCGCGCCGGCTCATCAACGCGCTGGCCTACCTCAGCATGCTGCGGCACTTCGAGGCGATCGCGCGCGGCGTGCTGGACCTGCGCGACCTGGCCTATTTCCTGCTGAGCACGCTCGGCTGGCTGCTCGCCGGCGTGCTGCTGCTCGAACTGAAGCGGGTGCGTTGAGATGGCGCGCCTGAAGTTGCCCGAGCCGTTCACCAGGTCCTTGCGCAAGGGCAGGCGCGTGGTGATCTACGTCGCGCTGGCGCTGCTGACCGTGGCCACCGTGTCGCTGGTCGTGTCCAGCGGGCACTGGCTGCGCGCGCGGCGCATCGACCTCACCGCCGACAAGCTGTACACGCTCTCGCCCGGCACCCTGAAGATCGTCGACGGCTTGCAACGACCGTTGCGGCTCACCCTGTATTTCTCCGAGCACGCCACCCGCGACCTGCCCAAGCTGCGCAGCTACGAGCAGCGCGTGCGCGACATCCTGCAGGAGATCGCCGCCCGTTCGCACGGGCGGGTGCAGCTGTCGGTGATCGACCCGGTGCCGTATTCCGACGACGAGGCGAGCGCCGAGGGCGCCGGCCTCGCCCCGGCCAACGGCGGCAGCAACGGCGAGCGCGTGTTCTTCGGCCTCGCCGGCGGTGCATTCCCCGCCGGCGTCGAGGGCGAGGCGGCCGAGAACGTGGCGCCCGAGCGTTCGCTGGCGATCCCGTTCTTCGACCCGGCGCGCGAGTCGTTCCTCGAGTACGACATCGCCAAGCTGCTGTACGAGTTGAACCAGGGCAGCAAGCCGCGCATCGGCGTGATCAGCTCGTTGCCGGTGGAGGGCAATCCGGTGCTGGGCCAGCAGCCGTGGGTGGCGCTGCAGCAACTGGACCAGTTGTTCGACGTGAAGGCGCTGGATCCCGGCAACCTCAAGCAGGTCGGCGCCGACATCCGCGTGCTGTTGCTGATCCATCCCAAGAACCTGCCGGACGACGCGCTGTACGCCATCGACCAGTACGTGCTGCGCGGCGGCCACCTGGTGGTGTTCGTCGATCCCGACGCGGAACTGGACGACACGCCGGGCGATCCCGCCACCGGCGCGCTGCCCGACCACAGTTCCGACCTGCCGCGGCTGTTCGCGGCCTGGGGCGTGCGCTACGACCCGCACGAGGTGGTGCTGGACCGCTCGCATGCGCTCAGCGTCGAGCTGGGCGGCAACAGCGTCAGCCATCCCGCCATGCTCTGGCTGGATGCGCAGCAGCTCAACCACGACGACGTGGTCACCGCGAGCCTGCAGCGCCTCGACCTTTCCAGCGCGGGGCATTTCGACCTCGCGCCGAACGCGGTTGCGCGACTGGTCCCGTTGCTGCAGAGCAGTGCCGATGCGGAGGCGGTGCCGGTGCAGCGCGTGCAACAGGCGGGCGACAACCCTTCGCTGCTGCTGCAGGACTACAAGCCGGACAACGTCAACTACGTGTTCGCCGCGCGCCTGCGCGGCGGCTTCGCCAGCGCGTTCCCGGAGCGCGCGCGGCAACCCGGCCACCTGGCGCGATCCGCGCCGGGCGACGAGGTGATCCTGGTCGCCGACACCGACCTGCTCAGCGACCGCCTGTGGGTGGAGCCGCAGACCGTCCTCGGCCAGACCATGATGCGGCCGTTCGCCAACAACGGCGATTTCCTCGGCAACCTGGTCGACAACCTCAGCGGTTCCTCGGCGCTGCTCTCCATCCGCGGGCGTTCCACCTCGCAGCGCCCGTTCACGCGCGTGGACGCGTTGCGCAGCGTGGCCGACCAGAAGTTCCTGCAGAAGGAGCAGGAGCTGGAGCGCGAGCTGGCCGAAACGCGGCAGCGGCTGGAGGAACTGCAACCGGGCAAGGGCGGCACCAATGCCGGCAACGTCGGCGCCGAGCAGCGCCAGGAGATCGAGCAGTTCCGCCAGCGCCAGCTGGCGATCAACAAGGAACTGCGCGACGTGCAGCACCAGCTCAACGCCGAGATCGATGCGCTGGGCGCGCGCCTGAAGGTCATCAACATCGTGCTGGTGCCTGCGCTGGTGGCCCTGCTCGGCCTGCTGTACGGCTGGCGCCGGGCCCGCCGCAACCGGCGGCGCAGGTGATGGCGACGCCGGCCCGGGCGGCAATCCGCCGCAAGGCGCGCGTCATGGCGAAGGCTATGCTGGGCCGATGACGACGCTGCTGAAATGGATCGTGCCGTGGGAGTTCTCGTGGGTGTTCCTCGCGTGCTTCCTCGTGGCCGCCGTGCTGTACTGGCGCGGCAGCCGGCGCATCCATGTGGCGCTCGGCCGGCGCGTGGCGTTCTGGACCGGCATGGCCATCATCTGGCTCACGCTGCAGACCTACCTGGATTTCTACGCGGAACACGAATTCCTCGTGCATCGCCTGCAGCAACTGCTGCTGCACCACCTGACGCCGCTGCTGATCTGCGCCTCGTACCCGGCCAGCGTGCTGCGCGCCGGCTTGCCGCTGCGCTGGCGGCTGCGCTGGCTGAAGCCGCTGCGGCGCTCGTGGCCGTGGCGCGTGGCCAGCGGCGTGCTGTTCCAGCCGGCGCTGGCGTCGCTGCTGTTCGTGTTCTTCGTGCTGGTCTGGCTGGTGCCGGCCATGCAGACGCTGGCCATGCTGGACTGGCGCGTCTACCGCTTCATGAACTGGACGATGCTGCTTTCGGGCTTCGTCTACTGGTCGCTGGTCCTCGACCATCGCCCGCATCCGCCGGGGCGCATGGGCGCGGGCCTGCGCGTGCTGTCACCGGGCATCACCATGGCGCCGCAGATCCTGGCGGGCGCCATCGTCACGTTCTCGCGCAGCGACCTCTATCCGATCTTCGAGATCTGCGGCCGTGCCTTCACCTTCAACGTGCTCACCGGGCAGATGGTCGGCGGCGTGATCACCTGGGTGCCGGCGGCGTTGCTGGAATCCGCAGGCGCGTTGCTGGCGCTGCGGCAGTGGCTGCGCCTGTCGCGCAGCGGACGCCTGCCGCGCAGGACGTGGCAGACGCGCACAGCGGCGACGTCGTAAGGAGCGCGCCCTGTGCGCGATGGCCTTTCGCCTTGGTCGAAGCGCAAGGCACTCGCGCACAGGGTGCTCCTACGGCTGGCCCTGGTCGCCGAGGGCGCTGGCCGGCCGCGCGATGAAATCCACCGGCAGCGTGTCGCCGTCGTCGAATCGCAGCGTGATGCGCACGGTGTCTCCGGGCCGTACCGGGTGCTTCGCGTCCATCAGCATCAGGTGGTAGCCGCCGGGTGCGAGCGCCTGCGTGCCATGGGCGGGGATCGTCAACGCATCGACCATCGCCATGCGGCTGTTGCCGCCAGCCTGCGTGCTCCGGTGCAGCATCGCCATGCCGTAGGCGGGGCTGTCGGCGCCGGTCAGCGCGACGGGCTGGTCGCCATCGTTGCGCAGCACGACGTAGGCGCCGGCCGGCAGCGTGCCGGGCAGCACGCGTATCCACGCGTGGCTGGCGTCGATGCGGGCCGTTGCGCCGGCATGCGCGAGCCCGATGCCGAGCAGGCCGGCGAGCAGCACGGCGGCGCGTTTCATGGCGAGGCTCCGTTGCCCAGCAGCAGGCCGAGGTCGTGCACCAGGTCCTCCTGCGGCGCATTGGCGTCGAGTACGCGCGCATGGCCGTTGCGGTCGAACACGTAGATCGCCGAGCTGTGGGTGACTTCGTAGTTGCCGCCGTCGCTGGCGGGTTCGCGGGTGAAGCCCGAGCGGTAGCGCTTGCTCAATGCCTCGATCGCGGCCGGGCTGCCGGTGAGGCCCACCGCGCGCCGGTCGAAGGCGCCGACGTAGGCATGCATCACGGCCGGCGTGTCGCGCGCGGGGTCGACGCTGACGAACAGGATGCGCACGTCGTCGGCCGGCTTGCCCAGCTTCTGCAGCGCCGCGTGCAACTGCGCCAGCGTCAGCGGGCAGACGTCGGGGCAATGCGTGTAGCCGAAGTACAGCAGCACCACCTTGCCGCGATAGTCGGCGGCGGTCGCGGCCTTGCCGTTGTCGTCGGTGAGCTGGAACTGCAGGTCCGGCATGTGCCCGCCGATGTCGGTGAGCTTGAACGGCAGGTCGTTGCCGTGCTGGCAGGCGGCCAGCAGCAAGCTGGCCGCCAGCGACGGCAGGAGCAAGGCAAGGCGCGAGGCGCGCAGGAGCTTCATGTGAGAATCCGTGGACTGCAACCGTCCAAGCATACGCCAGCGATCGCGCCGGGCGATGCCTGCTTCCGGAGCCTGCCCATGCTGCGACAAATTGCCCGATCCCGCGCCGGCCTGCTTGCCGGCATCGCCGGCGCCAGCGCGGTGCTGCTTGGCGCATTCGGTGCGCACGCCTTGCGCGATATGCTCGACCCGGCGCATCGCGAGCTGTGGCACACGGCGGTGGAATACCACGCGTGGCACGCGCTGGCCCTGGTGCTGGCGGCAGGCCTGGGCCGCGGGCGTGCAGGCCGCTGCGCGGTGTCCGCGTTCGTGCTGGGCATCGTGTTGTTCAGCGGCAGCCTGTACGCACTGGCGTTGGGCGCGCCGCGCTGGACCGGCATCGTCACGCCGTTCGGCGGCGTGGCCTTCGTGGCCGGCTGGATCGCACTGGGCCTGGCGCTGCGCCCGCGCGCGGATTGACTGCCGCCCCGTCATTGGCCTGTCACGCCGCCGGGGCAGCATGCGCGCATGAGGCTTGCCACGATCCCGCATTCCCATCCGCGATGGCTGGTCGCCGCGATGCTGGCGATGCTGGTGCTGGCCGCGTCGAACGGCTTCGGCCTGGCCCGGCAATGGCCGGGATCCGGCATGCCCTGGTACGGACGCGATGCCGGCTACGACCGGCTGCTCGTGGTCGACCGCCAGGCCGACCGGTTGACTGTCTACGACGCCGCCAGTGGGCGCCCGCTGCGCCAGCTCGATGCCGACGCCGCGGCCGCGATGCTGGCCCGGCATGAAGGGCGCGTGTTCGTGATCTCCGGCGACGGCACGCGCGGCGGGTCCGCAACGCCGCCATCGGGACTGGCGGCCAACGGCGCTCGTTGAGGCAGGTCGAATGGATCCGGACGTGGCTCCGCGGCCGCTACAATGCCGCTTTGCCTGCGCCGGAGAATCCGATGAAGCCGTTCGGCACCCCCCATTCCGACCATGCCATACGTGTGCTGTTGCTGGGCTCCGGCGAGCTGGGCAAGGAAGTGGCGATCGAGCTGCAGCGTTACGCCGTCGAGGTGATCGCGGTGGACCGCTACGCCGATGCTCCGGCGATGCAGGTGGCGCACCGCAGCCACGTCATCGACATGCTGGACGGCAAGGCGTTGCGCGCGCTGATCGAGCAGGAGAAGCCCGACCTGGTGGTGCCGGAGATCGAGGCGATCCACACGCCCACCCTGGTGGAGATGGAGCGCGAAGGCTTGCACGTGATCCCCACCGCGCGCGCCGCGTGGCTGACGATGGACCGCGAAGGCATCCGCCGGCTCGCCGCGCAGGAGCTGGAGCTGCCCACCTCGCCGTACCGCTTCTGCGACAACGAGGCCGACTACCGCCGTGCGGTGGCCGACATCGGCTATCCGTTCGTGATCAAGCCGGTGATGAGCTCCTCGGGCAAGGGCCAGAGCGTGGTGCGCGGCGAGCCGGAGCTGCAGCACGCCTGGGACTACGCGCAGTCCGGCGGCCGCGCCGGCAAGGGCAGGGTGATCGTCGAGGGCTTCGTCGATTTCGATTTCGAGATCACCCTGCTCACCGTGCGCCATCGCGACGGCACCAGTTTCTGCGCGCCGATCGGCCACCGCCAGGAGGACGGCGACTACCGCGAGTCGTGGCAGCCGCAGGCGATGAGCGACAAGGCGCTGGCCGAGGCGCAGCGCCAGGCCGCGGCGGTGTCCAACGCGCTGGGCGGCTGGGGCGTGTTCGGCATGGAGTTCTTCGTCAAGGGCGACGCGGTGATCTTCTCCGAGGTCAGTCCGCGTCCGCACGACACCGGGCTGGTCACGCTGATCTCGCAGGACCTGTCGGAGTTCGCGCTGCACGCGCGGGCGATCCTCGGCCTGCCGATCCCCGTGATCCGCCAGTTCGGCCCCTCCGCCTCGTGCGCGGTGCTGGTGGAAGGCGAGGGCCGCGCGCCGCGCTACCACGGCGTGGCGGCGGCACTGGCCGAGGCGGATACGCAGTTGCGCGTGTTCGGCAAGCCCGAGGTGAAGGGGCGGCGGCGCATGGCGGTGACGCTGGCGCGCGACGTCGATGTCGACGCGGCGCGCGCCAAGGCCGTGCGCGCGGCGGCGCAGTTGCGCGTGGAGCTTTAGGAAGGCCTTTCTGCTCGTCGTCCAAGCGAAAGCTGGGATGACGAGCAAAATCAGAGGCTCCTTGACTCCTTCGCCTCAGCGGGGATGGGAAGAAAGGCAGCGCCGCTCAGCCCCCACTTTTGTTTGACCCACGACACAGGAGCCGCTCATGCAATCGACGGGTTTTTCGCACTGGTTGGTGGTGCTGGTGGAGACGTTCGCAGCGCTGTTCCTCCTGCTGCTGGCGTTGACCGTGGTGGTGGTCGCGGTGGTATGGGTGGTGGACCGCAACCAGACGGCCAACGCCGTGCTGCGCAACTTCCCGGTGATCGGCCACTTCCGCTACGGCTTCCTGCGCCTGGGCGAGTTCTTCCGCCAGTACCTGTTCTCCAGCGATCGCGAGGAGCTGCCGTTCAACCGCGCCCAGCGCGTATGGGTTTACCGCGCGGCGAAGAACGCGGAAAACACCAACGCGTTCGGCTCCACCCGCGACCTGCGCGGCGAGGGCGTGCCGTTCTTCGTCAACGCGCCGTTCCCGGCGCTGGGCGACCACCACGTGCAGCCGAAGCCGGTGCGCATCGGACCGCATGCGCGCCAGCCCTACGACCACGCCGCGTTCTTCAACATCTCGGCGATGAGTTTCGGTGCGCTGTCCGCGCCTGCCGTGCGCGCGCTGTCGCATGGCGCGGCCAAGGCCGGCATCTGGATGGATACCGGCGAGGGTGGCCTCGCGCCGTACCACCTCGAGGGCGGTTGCGACATCGTGTTCGAGATCGGTACCGCCAAGTACGGCGTGCGCACGCCGGATGGCCGGCTGGACGACCAGAAGCTGCTGGCGATCTGCGCGCACCCGCAGGTGAAGATGGTCAGCATCAAGCTCGGGCAGGGCGCCAAGCCGGGCATGGGCGGCCTGCTGCCGGCGGCCAAGGTGACGCCGGAAATCGCCGCGATCCGCGGCATCCCGGTGGGGCAGGATTCGCAGAGCCCGAACCGCCACCTCGACATCGCCAACGTGCCGCAGCTGCTGGATGCCATCGCGCACATCCGCGACCTCACCGGCAAGCCCACCGGCTTCAAGGCGGTGTTCGGCGGCATGGAGTGGATCGACGAACTGTGCGACGAGGTGTGGAAGCGCGGCATCGAGAGCGCGCCGGACTTCATCATCGTGGACGGTTCCGAAGGCGGCACCGGCGCGGCCCCGCAGACCCTGATGGAAGGCGTGGGCCTGCCGCTGCACGAGGCCTTGCCGGCGCTGGTCGACACCCTGGTCGTCAAGGGCCTGCGCGAGCGCATCAAGGTGGTCTGCTCGGGCAAGCGGATCACCGCCTACGACGTGGCCTGGGCGTTGTCGATGGGCGCGGACTTCGTCAACTCCGCGCGCGGCTTCATGCTGGCGCTGGGCTGCATCCAGTCGCTGCAGTGCAACCGCAATACCTGCCCCACCGGCATCACCACGCAGAACCCCAAGCTGCAGCGCGGCCTGGTGGTCACCGACAAGAGCGAGAAGGTGGCGAACTACGCGAAGAACGTGATGCACGAAGTGGGCATCATCGCCCACAGCTGCGGCGTGGACGACCCGCGCCAGCTCGACCGCAGCCATTGCCGCGTGGTCGGCGACGACGGGATTTCGGTGCCACTGGAGAAGCTGTTTCCGTACCCGCGAACACGCAAGTCCTGAACCGGTAAGGAGCGCACCCTGTGTGCGATTGCCTCGCGCTTCGATCGGGGCGCAAGGCAATCGCACACAGGGTGCGCCTACATCAAGGCATCGGGATCCAGCCTTCCGCCGTACGCAGCTGCAGCGGCCGGAAGCGCCGCTTGTAGTCCATCTTCGGATGCCCTTCGATCCAGAAGCCCAGGTAGACCCAGGACAACTGGCGGCTGCGCGCCAGCTCCACCTGCTTGAGGATGGCGAGGGTGCCGAGGCCGCGGGTTTCCTCGTCGGGGTCGTAGAAGGTGTAGACGGCGGACAGGGCGCTGCGGCAGACGTCGGTGACCGCCACGCCGAGCAGGCGCCCGTGCAGGCGGAACTCCAGGAACACGGTGGGGCTCCACGGCGCGGTGAGGAAGCGGCGGAAGTCGCTGGCGTCCGCTTCGTCCATGCCGCCGCCGGGGTGGCGCTGGCGCAGGTATTTCTCGTACAGCGCGTGGCGCTCGGCGTTGTAGCCGGCCTGGCACTCGGTGACCGTGATGTCGGCGTTGCGCTTCAGGCAGCGCCGCTGCGCGCGGTCCGGCTCGAAGTGCAGCGCGTCGATGCGGCAGGGCTTGCAGGCCCTGCATTCCGGGCAGTGCGGGAAGTACAGGTGCCCGCCGGCGCGGCGGAAGCCGCGTTCCAGCGCCGGTCCGTACAGCCGGTCCAGCTGCGGCGCCGCCGGGTCGAGCACCAGGTTCTGCGCCGTGCGTTCGGCGTAGTAGCCGCAGGCGTGCGGCAGGGTCTGGAACAGGCGGACTTGTTCGGAGCGCATGGCCCGATTCTAGGCCGGAAAATCATGCGGTGCGCATGCCGCACTGCGGACGGGCGGCTCAGATCACGCCCATGTTGCGCAACGCCAGCAGCGCAATGGCGCCCAGGATGGCCAGCATCACGATGCGGCGCACGCGCGTCACGGTGTACTTGCGCCGGGCCTGCGGCGACGGGTTGCGCGCCGCGGCCAGGTCCTGCCCGAAGCGCACCACCGGTTCGATGCCCAGCTCGCGCATCAGTTCGCGGGCGCGGGTGTAGTCGTCGGCGTGGGTGATCCACACCTGCTCCCAGTGGTCGCGCGCGCTGTCCGGTTCCTGGTAGCTGAAGCGGCGATGGCCCTGCGTGCGCCAGCTCGAGCGGTTCTCCACCTGGGTGGCGATGCCGTGCTCGGCCATCAGGGCGACCACGCGGTCGATGTTGCCGGGGCGGGGGGAAGTGTAGATCTGGCGCATGCGTGGTTCCCTTATTCGCCGCGCAGGCGGATCAGGCCTTCCTGCGCGGTGGAGGCCACCAGCCGGCCGGCGCGGTCGAAGATCTGCCCGCGCGCCAGCCCGCGGCCGCCCTGGGCGGTGGGACTGTCGAAGGAATACAGCAGCCAGTCGTCCACCCGGAACGGGCGGTGGAACCACAGCGCATGGTCGAGGCTGGCCATCTGCACGTTGTGGGTGAGGTAGGAGATGCCGTGCGGCAGCGTGGCGGTGCCGATCAGGTGGAAGTCGGAGGCGTAGGCGAGCAGGGCGCGGTGCAGCACCGGCGAGTCGCTGATCGGCGCGGCGAGCCGGAACCAGATGTGCTGGATCGGCGGCCGCTTCACCGGGTGCATCTCGTCGCGCGGCCATACCAGGCGGAATTCGAACGGACCATCGATGCCCAGCCAGCGCTGCAGCTTCACCGGCAGCTTGGACAGTTCGTCCGCAGGCAGCGGCCGCATCGGCTCCACGTCTTCCGGCGCCGGTACTTCGGGCATCGCGGTCTGGTGCTCGAAACCCTTTTCCGGCACCTGGAACGAGATCGAGCCGTTCAGGATGGGCTGGCCGTGCTGGATCGCCAGCACCCGTCGCGAGGAGAACGTGCCGCCGTCGCGTGCGCGCTCCACGCTGTACACGATGGGCGCGTCGATGTCGCCGGCGCGCAGGAAGTAGGCGTGCAGCGAATGCGCCTCGCGCGAGGGATCGACGGTCTGCTGCGCCGCCGACAGCGCCTGCCCCAGCACCTGTCCGCCGAACACGAAGCGCGTGCCGATGTCGCGGCTCTGGCCGCGGAACAGGTTGTCCTCCAGCCGTTCGAGCTGCAGCAGCTCGACCAGTTCGTTGACGTGTGCTTCGCGCATGCGGGCGTGTTTCGGGCGTGGGGGAACGCCCATTATAGCGGGGCAGCATGCCTCCCTCCCCTGCGTGCAGGGGAGGGCTGGGGTGGGGTGCTTTTTGCGCGGGGTGAAAAGCTACCCCCTCCCAGCCTCCCCCTGCGTCGCAGGGGGAGGGGCGATGCGCACCAGCCCGCATCCCACCAGCACTTCATTCCACGGAAACAACGGTCCGGGATCGAGCTTGCGCGGCACGGTCAGCGCCGGATCGTCGCTGGCCGCCACGCGGGCGGTGTCCAGGTCCTCGTGGCCGGCGATCTCGCACAGGCGGGGGAAGTCGAGGCGCAGTTGCGCCAGCAGCGCGCGCAGGGCGGCGATCTGCGCGGCGGGGTAGGGCTCGGTCATGGTCTGGTTGCCCGAGCCGAACCAGTCGGGGTAGCGCCCGCGGTTCACCAGCTCGATGCCGATCGAGGACGGGTTCCAGCCGCGCACATGGTGCGCCACGCGGGTGCCGGGCACGTAGCGGTACACCGTGCCGTCGCGGTCGACGTAGTAATGGCCACTGTTGCCGGCGCCGCTGTCGTACAGCACTTTTTCGCCGTATTCGCGCGCCGTGGCCAGGTCGGGCAGCTCCGTGCAGTGGATCACCGCCAGGGTCACCGCGTCGGCAGGCCGTTCGGGCAGTTTCGCCACGTAGGGCAGGGGCTGGTCGTGGATGGTAAGGGCGTTCATGCGGGGAGTCTCGCATGCGGCCCGCTATCATGGACAACCGCAGTACGCGGTGCCAACGACTTACGGAGACCGCGATGCGCGGCCACATCATCCTCTCGCACGGCCTGGATTCGAGCCCGGACGCGACCAAGATCAGTGCCCTGGCGGCGCGCGCCGAGGCGCAGGGCTGGCGCACGCAGCGCCCGGATTTCCGCGCCCACGACGGCAACGGCTACGCGGATGCGGTCGTGCCGCGCGTGCGGCAGTTGCGGGAGGCCATGGCGTCATGCGACACCCCGCCGGTGCTGGTGGGATCGAGCATGGGGGCGTTCGCCTCCGCGTTGGCGTCGCTGGAAGCGCCGGTGGCGGCGCTGTTCCTGCTCGCCACCCCGCCACTGGTTCCAGGTGTCGCGCAGGTGCTGGATGTGCGCGCGGGCGTGCCCGCGGTGCTGGTCCACGGCTGGCGCGACGAAGTGTGCCCGGCATCGGCGGTGCAGGCGTTCGCCGCGCAGCGCCGGCTGCCGCTGTTGCTGCTGGACGACGACCACCGCCTGCTCGCCAGCATGGGGTCGATCACCGCGCAGCTCGACGCATTGCTGGGAGCCTTGGCATGAATCGCTGGTTCGCCACCTGTCCCAAGGGGCTGGAATACCTGCTGCGCGACGAGCTGGTCGCGCTGGGCGCGCAGGACGTGCGCGAGGCGCTGGCCGGCGTGCATTTCACCGGTCCGCTGGAAACCGCGTATCGCGCCTGCCTATGGTCGCGCCTCGCCAGCCGCATCCTGCTGCCGCTGGCCGAGTTCGACGCCGCGACGGACGATGCCCTGTACGCCGGCGTGCAGGCCATCGACTGGTCGCAGCACCTCGCCGCGCACGCCACGCTGGCGGTGGATGCGCACACCGCGCAGAGCAAACTCACCCACAGCCAGTTCATCGCCCAGCGCGTGAAGGACGCCGTGGTCGACCAGTTCCGCCAGCAGGGCGGCACGCGTCCCGGCGTGGATACCGACGAACCCGACGTACGCCTCAACCTGCGCCTCAAGCGCGACCGCGCCACGCTGTCGCTGGACCTTGCCGGCTCGCCGCTGCATCGCCGCGGCTGGCGCGAGCTGCAGGGCGAGGCGCCGCTGAAGGAAAACCTCGCCGCCGCCATGCTGCTGCGCGCGCGCTGGCCGGAAATCTATGCGGAAGGTGGCGCCTTGCTCGACCCGATGTGCGGCTCGGGCACCCTGCTGGTCGAGGCCGCGCTGATCGCCGCCGACGTGGCGCCGGGCTGGCGCCGTGACTACTACGGCTTCCTCGGCTGGCAGCAGCACGACATCGCGCTGTGGCGCGGCCTGCTGGACGAGGCGCGCCAACGCGCCGAAACCGGCCTGAAGCAACTGCGCCCCTGCTTCTTCGGTAGCGACGCCGATCCACGCATGGTGCAGACCGCCAAGCGCAACGCGCAGGAGGCGGGCGTGGCCGGCTTCCTCGCGCTGGAGAAGCGCGACATGGCGCATGCCGAACCGCCGGCGGGGGTGGCGCGCGGCCTGGTCATCACCAACCCGCCGTACGGCGAGCGCCTGGGCGAGCGCGCGCAGATGCCTGCGCTGTACCACGCGCTGGGCGAGCGCTTGCGCACGCAGTTCGCAGGCTGGCGCGCCGCCGTGCTGGCGGGCGATGCGGAACTGGGTCGCGCGCTGGGCCTGCACGCGGAGAAGAAATACGCGCTGTACAACGGTGCGCTGGAAACCCAGTTGCTCACATTCGAGATCCGCCGGCGCGACGAGGCGCCACGCGAACAGAAGCCGCTTTCCGCCGGCGCGCAGATGCTGAAGAACCGGCTGGAGAAGAACCTGCGCCACCTGCGCAAGCGGCTCGCGCGCGAAGGCATCCAGTGCTGGCGCGCCTACGACCAGGACCTGCCCGAATACGCCGCCGCCATCGACGTCTATGCGTGCGAGGGTGGCGATACCTGGCTGCACGTGCAGGAATACCGCGCCCCCGCCGACGTGCCCGCCGACGTGGCGCGCCAGCGCATGCGCGAGATCGCCCGCGTGGCCGGCGAAGTGTTCGCGGTGCCGCGCGAGCGCATCGCGCTGAAGATGCGCGAGCGCGGCAAGGGCGGCTCCAAGTACGGCCAGTTCGACCAGCGCGGCGAGTTCGTGGAAGTGGAAGAGGGCGGGCTGCGGTTCCTGGTCAACCTCACCGACTACCTCGATACCGGGCTGTTCCTCGACCATCGCCTGGTGCGCGCCAGGTTGCGCGAGCTGGCGGCGAACAGGCGCTTCCTCAACCTGTTCGCCTACACCGCCACCGCCAGCGTGTACGCGGCGGCGGGCGGCGCGCGTGACACCACCAGCGTGGACCTGTCGGCCACCTATCTCGAATGGGCTTCGCGCAACCTCGCGCTCAACGGCTTCACCGGCGCCCGGCATCGGCTGATGCAGGCCGACGCGGTGGCTTTCCTGCGCCAGGATCGTGCGCACTACGGCCTGATCTACGTCGATCCGCCGACCTTCTCCAACTCCAAGCGCGCCGACGACTTCGACGTACAGCGCGACCACGTGGCCTTGCTGGAAGCCTGCGCCGAGCGGCTGACCAACGACGGCGTGATCGTGTTTTCCAACAACTTCCGCCGCTTCAAGCTGGACGAAGCCGCGCTGGCGGAGCGCTTCGACATCGAGGACTGGAGCGCCGCCAGCATCCCGTTCGATTTCGCCCGCCGCGCCGACATCCACGGCTGCTGGCTGCTGCGCCATCGCAAGCCTGAAGGCGGGTTCAATCCGTGGAGCGAGGCGCGTCCGAAATCTTGAACCCTTCAGTTCGGATTAAGTGCGGAAGTCCGAGCATTTGTCCCGCAGATCAACAGGAGGGTTCTTCCCCATGTCCAAGCGTAATGTCGGCAAGGTTCTGGCTATCGGTATGGCTGTTGCCGCGGCGGTGGCGATGCCGCTGAGCGCGTCGGCGCACGGCTGGGGCCATGGTGGTTACTACGGTGGCTACCATGGTGGCTACTACCACGGCGGCGGCCATTGGGTGGGCGGTCGCTGGATCGCCGGTGCGATCGTCGCGGGTGCCGTGGCCGGTGTCGTGGGCAGCGTGCTGGCGCCCCCGCCCCCGGTGTACTACGCGCCGGCCCCGGTGGTGTACGGTCCGCCCGCCACGGTGGTGTACCAGGCCGCCCCGCCGCCGGCCACGGTGGTGTACAGCAACGGCTATCCCACGCAGTACGTGGGCAGCGCGCCCTACTACGGCAACTGATCGTCAGGTCGCGAGGCAAACGGAGAGCCCGGCATTCGCCGGGCTCTCTGCTTTCAGGGGTTCAGGGCTGCGTGGACTGGTCCGCGCCGCTGCCGTTGCGCCTCGCGTGTGCGCTGAGCTTGTCGAACGTGGCCTTGTCGATCGGGCGCACCGACTGGATCGGGCAGGAGGGCGGCTGCGTCGAGCGCACCGACTCGCCGACCTCGCCGCAGATGCTGAAGGGAGCTGTCCCCCGGTTCGCGGGGCTGCTCTCGAACCGCAGGATGGGCGGCCCGTAGCCCAGCTGCGGGCAAGCGGCCCGCAGTTTCACCAGGAACCGGTTCGGGCCATTGCGCGTGGTGATCGTGCGCGGGTCCACCACGTGCCACTCGGTGATCCGATCGGTGCGCAGGCAGTCGGCGACCGGGCGCAGCGGCGCATAGGCGGGAGCGTGCGGTTTCGCCTGTGCGGATGCGGCGGTCGCGAGCGCCGTGAAGGACAACGCGAGCAGGCTGACGGTGACGGGCTTCATGGTGCACCTCATCGCGGATGTTGGCGGTGATTATCGAGCACGGGTGTGGCGGCTGGCGTGAAGGACGCCATCCCCCGCACGCGGGAGAGGGCGCCGGTGCGTTCAGTTCACCCCGTACAACGCCTTCACGTCGTGCAGCAAATCCGCCTGGCTGGACGGCCGCGCGTAGAACATGTGGCCGCCGGGATATTCCTTCACCTGCACGCGGGTGGGGTCGCCCATCGCGGGCATCTGGTCGACGATCAGCACCGAGGCCATGAACGGGCAGGAGAGGTCGTCCCAGCCGTGGGCGATCAGCACGCGCAGGCCGGGATCATTCGCCACTGCCTCGCGCAGTTGCGCCACCGAGCCGCTGTTGGCGTCGTCGTCGTCGTGCCACAGCCGGCCCACGTCGTAGCTGAGTGCGCCGTAGCGGCCGTCGTACTTCCAGCCCACGGTCTGGGTGATGAAGTTGACCATCGCCGTGGTGGTGGGCGCGATGATGCCGTTGAGGATGGGGTCGCCGGAGCGCTGGTGCGGCGCGTAGGGGAAAGGATCCCAGGCGGTGACGTTGGAGTCGTAGCGGCTGCCCAGCTTGCCCTCGGCGCGGTATACCTCGCGCAGGTAGGCCTGGGTTTCCAGCCGGCCGCCGGAGCGCTGCACGAACACCGGGTCGAGCCCGGTGAGCTCGCTGACCTTCTGGATCATCGCCTGCGTGGCGGCCGGGTTCGCGCGGCCCTGCATCAGCGTGCTGGCGTAGGTGGTGCGCGTGTAGTCGATGATGGACTGCATGGACTGCGCGTCGAGCTTGCCCTGGCGCTCCAGGTGCGCGGCGGCGATCGAGGGCAGGGTGAGCATCCACGGCAGCGGCGAGACATTCTCGTCGTCCGATGCTGCTGGATCGAGATAGGGCGACAGCAGCACCACGCCGTTCATCGCCACGCCCAACTGGGTCTGCAGATAGTCGGTGATGCGCGGGCCGCGGAAGCCGCCGTAGCTCTCGCCCACCAGGTACTTGCGCGACTCCATGCGGCCGTTCTTGAGCAGCCAGTCGTAGATGATGCGCGAGAGGTAATGGATGTCGCTGTTGGTGCTGTAGAAATCCTTGGTGGCTTCCTTGTCGTCCACCAGCGCGCGACTGAAGCCGGTGCCTACCGGGTCGATGAACACCAGATCGGTGAAGCCCAGCCAGGTGCCGGGGTTGTCATGCAGCATGGCGGGGTCGGACGGGTTGTCGCCTTCCACGCCGAAGTTCACCTTCTTCGGGCCGATGGCGCCGAGGTTGAGGTACACCGAGGAGGCGCCCGGGCCGCCATTCAGCGCGAAGGTCACCGGGCGATTTTTGCCGGGCATGGTGTAGGCGGTGAACATCACTTGAGCGATCACCTTGCCCGTGTCGTCGCGCACAGGCAGCGAGCCCACGGTGGCGGTGTACGACAGCGTGCGGCCCCCCGCCGTGGTGGACTGCGACACGTGGGCGTCGGCGGGGAAGGGCGGCAACTGGTAGCCGTCGCCGGTGCCCAGTGCTTCCGCCGCGGGCGATTTCTTGTCGGCGGCCAGTGCCGGGTGGTGGAAACCGGCCAGCAGCAGGGCTGCCAGCAAGCTCGTTTGCAGCGGCTTGCGCACGGATGTGTCCTCGCGTGGGAAAACCCAAGCCTAGCGAGCTGCGGTGTGGCGCAACTGTGCCTGATGGCATGGATGGCAGGGCCAGCGGTCGCGTTGTCTTCTGTGGACGGGCTCCGAAGTGGTGCCGATGAGCGTGCGATGATCTTGCGGCGTAACCGTGCCATGCTTGCGCGGGTGAGGAGGCGGGCAACGGATGGCTGCTGCGGCCGGAGGCCGGGTGTTGCATGTCGTTGCACGGGTTTGCAGGGGAAAGGGCATGTCTTGGGTATTCGGCAGCATCGGAAGGCGGCTCGCCTGGGTGGGCCTCGCCGGTTGCCTGTGCTGGCGGGCCGGCCTTGCCGCCACGCCCGTGGCCGACCCGGATGCCCTGATCAGGCAGATCTATGCCCTGCAGGTCACGGATCATGCGCGGTCCTTGCAGGTATTGGCCCAGCTCGACCAACTGGCGGCCAGCCTCACGCCCGCCCAGCAATGGCAGATGCGCTACCTCGACGCCTGGGAGGCCATGTACCAGGGCGACTACGCCAGGTCGGAAGCCATGCTCGACGATGTCATCGAGCGCTCCGGCAACCCGCACCTGGCGAATCATGCTTCTGCCGTGCTGCTGAGCCAGCTCGGGGCCGCCAGGCATTACACCGAGGCGTTCGAGCTGGCCAACCGTATCGCGGCGCGCTTGCCGCAGGTCACGGATGCCAAGGAACGCCGCCTGCTGCTGTCCACCCTGTCGCAGGTGATGGGGTCCGCCGGCCAGACCGACCTGGCCGTGCACTACGCACGCATGTCGATGGCGACCGTTCCTGCCGGCGAGGACCAGTGCTACCCCACGTCGATCCTGGTCGAGGTGCTTTACTACGGCAAGCGGCTCAAATCCGAAAGCCCGGAGCTGCAGCAGGGTTTCGAGGCATGCCCGGCGGACAAGGTGTCGCTGTACAACACCAATCTGCACCTCATACTCGTCGACCTGCTGCTGCAGGAAGGGCAGCCGCGCAAGGCGCTGGCCCTGCTCGACCGGATCCAGCGCAGCGTCGATGCCAACGGCTATGTTCCGGCCCGGTTGTCGGCCCTGGTGGACAGGGCATCGGCCATGGCTGCCCTGGGCGACGATGGCGCCGCCAGGCGGATGGCGCTGGCGGTCGCCGCCAACGGGAAATCGGGCGACATTGATGCATGGCTGAAAGAGGCCTACGAGGTGCTCTACCACGTCGAGAAGAGGCAGGGGAATGCCTCTGCCGCGCTCGGTTACTACGAGAAGTTCGCCGCGCTGGACAAGGCCTACCTCGACGACATCCACGCGCGTGCGTTGGCCTATGAAGCAGTGCAGCAGCACATGCTGGCGCAGAAGCTGGAGACGGAAAGGCTGGGCAAGCAGAACACCGACCTGCGTGCGCAGCGGCAACTGGATGCCAAGACGGCCGAAGCCAACCGGCTCTATCTCGCGCTGCTGCTCATGGCGCTGGGCTTCGGCGCCCTGGCGATGTTCCGGCTCAAGCGCTCGCAGCTGCGCTTCAAGCGCTTGTCGCACCTCGATGGCCTGACCGCTATCTACAACCGCCAGCACTTCATGGGCGAGGCCGGGCGCGCGCTGCACCAACTGGAGAAGCGGAAGGGTATGGCCTGCGTGGCCATCATCGACCTCGACCACTTCAAGAGCATCAACGATACCTATGGCCATGCCATGGGCGACGAGGTGCTGCGCCGCGTGGTCGCAGCCTGCAAGCAGCACCTGCGCGGCGTCGACCTGTTCGGTCGCCTCGGTGGCGAGGAGTTCGGCATCCTGCTGGTGGATTGCTCGCGCGAGCAGGGCATGGCGATTGCAGAACGCATCCGCGCGGCCATCGAGGCCACAGTGGCGGAGCGTGACGGCGTGGTGGTGACGGTGTCCACCAGCATCGGCCTGGCCTTCACCGACAGCATCGGCCACGACCTGCATCGCCTGTGCACCGAGGCCGATGCCGCGCTGTACCGCGCCAAGCATGACGGGCGCAATCGCGTGATGACCGGTGCCGGGTATTTCGTGACGGCCTGACCCGTGCCCCGAGATGCCGGAGTTCACCCTTCCGCAGGCGGTCGGTGAAGATGCTTCGCGCCAGCTCGCCGAAGCGCCTCGGGACTCGGGGAAGCCGTGTTGCTGCCCGCCGTGACCTTGTCGCCGAACCATGCCATGCTGGAGTGGACTCAGGTGAGCGTCGGACTCACGGAAGCGATGGTCCCGGGGGATGGCATGCCGTCGAGCAAGGAACGGGGGCTCCAGCAGGCAACGCAAGTACTGGACAGGCGCCAGACAATGAGGGTGGCAACGAAGACGAACGTGACCTCCCCGGACCGGGGCATTGCCGACCCGGTGCGTCGCCATCGCCTCCACCCGCCAGGAAATCCGATCGGGCCGAAGCCCGGCAGGTGAAGTCGCATGCTCTGGCGACCGGGCAGTACGGGACGATGGTTTGCAGGCGCGGCTTTCGCAGGCAGCCTGTGCCTGCAGGCGGCGCATGCCGCCACTGCCATCGCCGATCCGGACACCTTGCTCAAACAGACCTGGGACCTGCAGGTCACGGATCACCCGCGTTCCCTGCAATTGCTGGCCCAGCTCAATCGGAGCGCTGCCAGCCTGACTCCGGATCAACAATGGCACCTGCGCCTCATGAACGCGTGGGAAGCCAAGTACGAGGGTGACTACGGCAGGTCGGAGGCGCTGTTCAAGGACATCGCCCTGCACTCCGGCGATCCGAAGCTGGCGGATCGCGCCTCCGCCATGCTGCTGAGCCAGTACGGAGCCACCCGGCGCTACGTCGATGCGTTCGACCTGGCAAACCGTCTCACGGCAAGGCTGCCGCAGGTCGCGGACGCGAAGGTCCGCTATGCGTTGCTGCTGAACCTGTCGCAGGCGATGGGTCTGGCCGGCCAGACGAACCTGGCCGTACGTTATGCACACATGGCGATGGATGCCGACCATGCCGCGGAAAGCCGTTGTTATGCCGCCGGCATCCTGGTGGATGTGCTCTTCAGCGGCCACAGGCTGAAACCCGACAGCCCGGAATTGCAGCAGGCATTCGAGGCCTGTCCGCTGGCCACGGAGCCGCTCTTCAATACGGGCATTGCCCTCGACCTGGCCGACCTGTATGCGCATGAAGGACAGCCGCGCAAGGCATTGACCCTGCTCGACGAGCTCCAGCCACGCGTGGACGCCGCTGGTGAGGCCTCCAGCAAGCTGGGCGTGCTGGAAACCCGGGCATGGGCGCTGGCCGCCCTGGGGGACGGCGATGCCGCCCGGAAGGCGGCGCTTGCGGTCATCGCGGCAGCAGCCTCAAGCGGTTTCGACCTGTCGCTGAAAGACGCCTACCAGGTGCTCTACCGCATCGAGAAAGAGCAAGGGAACGCCGCCGCCGCGCTCGGTTACTACGAGAAGTTCGCGGCGCTGGACAAGGCCTACCTCGATGACATCAACGCACGCACGCTGGCCTACGAAACGATGCAGCAGCACGTGCTGATGCAGAAGCTGGAGACGGAAAAGCTGAGCAAGCAGAACGCCGGCCTGCGTGCGCAGCGGAAGCTGGATGCCAAGTCGGCCGAAGCCATCCGGCTTTACTTCGTGCTGCTGTTCATGGCACTGGGCTTCGGCGCCCTGGCGATGTACCGGCTCAAGCGTTCGCAGCTGGGCTTCAAGCGCCTGTCGCACTTCGATGGCCTGACCGCCATCTACAACCGACAGCACTTCATGGGCGAAGCCGGGCGCGTGTTGCACCAGCTGGAGAAACGGAAGGGCGCGGCCTGCCTGGCCATCATCGACCTCGATCACTTCAAGCACGTCAACGACACCCATGGGCATGCCATGGGCGACGAGGTGCTGCGCCGCGTGGTCGGCGCCTGCAAGGAGCACCTGCGCAGCGCCGACCTGTTCGGCCGCCTCGGCGGCGAGGAGTTCGGCATCCTGCTGGCGGATTGCTCGCGTGAACAGGGCATGGCGATTGCCGAACGCATGCGCGCCGCCATCGAAGCCACCGCGGTGGAACTCGACGGCGCGGTGGCGGCGGTGTCCACCAGCATCGGCCTGGCCTTCACCGACAGCATCGGCCACGACCTGCATCGCCTGTGCACCGAGGCCGATGCCGCGCTGTACCGCGCCAAGCACGACGGGCGGAACCGGGTGATGACTGGCGCCGGGTGTCTGGTGACGGCCTGATGCGCCAGCTGCGATGGCGGGGCGTGCTCCCTGCGCCTCCTGCAAGCAGGGGACGGGAAGTTCGCTAAGATCGCCGGATGAACAACGCCATTCTCTCTTCCTTGAGCGTTCCCGGCCGCGGCCGCCTGGCCTGCGTGGGCCTGGGCATGACGCTGGGCTCCCATCTCACCCCGCTGGCGCGCAGCCACATCGTGCAGGCGGACGTGGTGTTCGCCGCGCTCTCCGACGCCATCGCGGAAGAATGGCTCAAGCGCCTGCACCCGGACGTGCGCAGCCTGCAGCCCTACTATGCCGAGGGCAAGCCGCGCATGAAGACCTACCGCGAATGGGTGGCGTTGATGATGGACGAGCTGCGCGCCGGCAAGCGGGTCTGCGGCGTGTTCTACGGCCATCCCGGCATCTTCGCGTGGTCGCCGCACAAGGTCATCGAGCAGGCCCGTGCGGAAGGCTACGAGGCGCACATGGAGCCGGGCATCTCCGCCGAGGACTGCCTGTACGCCGACCTCGGCTTCGATCCCGGCCGCTACGGCTGCCAGCACTTCGAGGCCAGCCAGCTGCTGTACTGCGAGCGGCGCATCGATCCCGCCGGTTACCTGGTGCTGTGGCAGGTGGGGGTGGTCGGCAACCGCTCGGTGGGGCGTTTCGACACCGGGCCGGCCTACCGTGCACTGTTGGTGGAGCGGCTGGGACAGGATTACCCGCTGGACCATGAAGTCATCGTCTACCGCGGCGCCACGCTGCCCATCGAGCGGCCGCGCATCCAGCGCATCACCTTGCGCGAGCTGGCCGAGGTGCCGCTGACCGCCGAGGAAACCGTGGTGCTGCCGCCCGCCGTGACCTTGCAGCCGAACCATGCCATGCTGGAACGATTGCAGGCGCTGGATGCAAGGGAAAAGCAGGGCGCCGTGGCCTGAAGCGAAGCGGTGCGGCACGCCGATGCCGCTTGAGTATGTGGAAACAGGGTGCTGGGGGGGAACATATGACCGATACGATCGAATTGCTGGAAGCCATCGGCAGCGACGCATCGCTGCGCTATGCGCAGACCGACGAGTTGATGGGCGTGCTGGAAGAGGCGCGGGCGAGTGCTGGACTCACGACAGCGGTTGCATTGGGCGATGGGGTGTCGTTGCGCCACGAACTGGGTCTTCCGCAAATGTCGGAAACGCCTCAAATGAATTCGCCCGGCCACGGGGACGAAGAGGAAGAAGAAACCGACGCACCCCAACCAGTGCCGTCCCAACCCGATCGCGCGCTCTCCCCCCTTGCCGGGCAAGTCCTCGCGCGCTGAGGGAGAAGGGTGTAGTGGCGCTCCGTTGGCCGAACAACCTGCGGAAATGGGTCGTATGGGTGGGCTTCGCCGGCTGCCTGTGCTGGCGGGCTGGTCTGGCCGCCACGCCCATTGCCGACTTGGATGCCTATCTCGAGCAGACCCAGACTCTGGCAACCACGGATCATCCGCTCTTCCTGCAACGATTGGCGTTACTCAACCGGGAGGCATCCAAGCTGACGCCGGATCAGATGTGGCACCTGCGGTACTCGAACGCGTGGGAGGCCATGTATGAAAGCGACTATGCCAAGTCGGAAGTGCTGTTTCAGGACATTATCCAGCACTCCGGCAATCCCGCCTTGGCCGACCGTGCGTCCGCCATGCTGCTCAGCCAGCTCGGGATCACCAGGCAATACACGGAGGCGTTCGAGCTGGCTGGTCGCGTCGCGGCACATTTGCCGCAGGTCAGGGATGCGAAGGTTCGCTTGCCGCTGCTGCTGAACTTGTCAGTGGCGCTGGGTTTGGCCGGCCAGACCGACTTGGCCGTGCACTACGCGCGCATGGCGATGGCTACTGTCCCTGCCGGAGATAGTCCGTGCTACGCCGCGTCAGCTCTGGTCGAGGCGCTCTTCAGCGGTCATCGACTCAAGTCTGACACCCCGGAGCTGCAACAGGCCTTCGATGCCTGTCCGGCGACCACTGAGCCAGTGTTCAACGTGAGTCTGTGGCTCAGGCTCACCGACCTGTATGTACAGGAAGGGCAGCCGCGCAAGGCACTGGCCCTGCTCGACCGAATCGCGCCCGAACTCGAGGTCAACGGCTATTTGGCCTACAAACTGGCGGCACTGCTGGAAAAGGCGAAGGCACTGGCTGCCGTGGGCGAAGACGATGCGGCCAGAAAGGCCGCCCTGGCTGCCATCGCCGCAGGGCCATCGGGTGATTCGGGCGACTGGTTGAAAGAGGCCTATGAGGTGCTGTACCGCATCGAAAAGAAGCAGGGAAACACCGCCGCCGCACTCGACTATCACGAGAAGTTCGCCGCGCTGGACAAGGCCTACCTCGACGACATCCACGCGCGTGCGCTGGCCTACGAAGCGGTGCAGCAACACGTGCTGGCACAGAAGCTGGAGACCGAAAAGCTGAGCGAGCAGAACGCCGGGTTGCGCGCGCGGCAGAGGCTGGACGCCAAGACGGCCGAAGCCAACCGGCTCTACCTCGTGCTGCTGCTCATGGCGCTGGGTTTCGGTGCCCTGGCGATGTTCCGGCTCAAGCGCTCGCAGCTGCGCTTCAAGCACTTGTCGCACCTCGATGGCCTGACCGCCATCTACAACCGCCAGCACTTCATGGGTGAGGCCGGGCGCGTGTTGCACCAGCTGGAGAAGCGGAAGGGCGTGGCCTGCGTGGCCATCATCGACCTCGACCACTTCAAGAGCATCAACGATACCCATGGTCATGCCATGGGCGACGAGGTGCTGCACCGCGTGGTCGATGCCTGCAAGCAGCACCTGCGTCCCGTCGACCTGTTCGGCCGCCTCGGCGGCGAGGAGTTCGGCATCCTGCTGGTGGATTGCTCGCGCGAGCAGGGCATGGCGATCGCCGAACGGATCCGCGCGGCCATCGAAGCCACTTCAGTGGAACTCGACAGCGTGGTCGTGACGGTATCCACCAGCATCGGCCTCGCCTTCACCGACGCCGCCGGTCACGACCTGCGCCGTCTGTGCACCGAGGCCGATGCCGCGCTGTACGGCGCCAAGCGCGGTGGTCGCAACCGCGTGATGGCTGGCGCTGAAGGCCTCGCAGTGGCCTGATGCATGGAGTGGGCTGGAGGGCATGCCCATTCCCAGTCTCTTTCAGGTGGCGAAGGGACAGTTGGCTGAGACCGTCGTGGGCCCCGGTCTTGCGGGGTGTTCCGACACTGCGACGGCCTGGCGTGATTGCCCGCCAGAGCACGAAATCGTCTGCCTGGGCACCATATTCCCCGTCGGGTGGCCGCGCGTCCCCAACCCTGTACGGGCTTGCCAAAAGCGCTTCTGGCCGCCGAAGAAGCCGTTCGGCTCCTCGTCGTGACCTTGCGCAACCGAACCGTGCCATGCTGATGCGGCTGCAGATTCATGATACGGCGGCTCAGGCCGATACCGTGGTCTGGTTCCGGTGGCGCCGTGAGGCACCGGTACGATCAAAAGGGCAGGGGGACGACATGACGGATACGATCGAATTGCTGGAAGCCATCGGCAGCGATGCGTCGCTGCGCTATGCGCAGGCCGGCGAGTTGCAGGCCGTGCTGGAACAGACGCAGGCGAGTGCCGAACTCAAGGCGGCGGTAACCTTGGGCGACAGCGCGCCATTGCGGGATGAATTCGGGCTTCAGCAGATGCCGCAGACCCCTCAGTCGAATGCACCTGGCCACGGGGACGATGAGGACGGCGAAGGCGACGTTCCACAGCCGGATCGTCATCATCCCAAGCACTCGCCGGAGCCCAAGCGAGATTCTTCGCACTGACGGCTGGCGGGCTCGCGACATGGTCCAGTGGGGAGGCAGCCGGCGGCGCAGGCCTGCGGGAATGGCGTTTGCGGGGTGCTTGTGCTGGAAGATGGCCTACGCTGTTGTGGCCATTGCCACCCCGGATGCCTTCATCGAGCAAACCCAGGTGCTGGCAACCGTGGATCATCCGCGTTTCCTGCGGCAGTTGGCGTTGCTCAATCAAGAGGCGCCCGGGCTGACGCCGGATCAGCGATGGCATCTGCGCTATTCGAATGCATGGGAAGCCATGTACGAAGGCGACTACGCCAAGTCGGAAGCGCTATTTCAGGACATCATCCGGCATTCCGGCAATTCGCGGTTGGCGGATCGCGCGTCGTCCATGCTGTTGAGCCAGTATGGACTTACCCGCCGCTATACGGAGGCGTTCGAGCTGGCTGATCGCCTTGCAACCCGTCTGCCGCAGATTACGGATGCCCAAGTGCGCTTCGCGCTATTGCTGAACCTGTCGCAAGCGATGGGTTCCGCCGGGCAGATCGATCTGGCAGTGCACTATGCGCACATGGCGATGGCTGCCGTTCCGGTTGATGGCCACCTGTGCTATCCCGTCTCCGAACTGGTCGATGTGCTCTTCAACGGCCACAGGCTCCAGCCCGACAGCCGGGAACTGCAACAGGCACTGGCTGCCTGTCCCGCGGCTTCGGAGCCGGTGTACCACACTGACCTCATGCTCACGCTTGCCGACCTGTATGCGCACGGTGGGCAGCCGCGCGAGGCGCTGGCGCTGCTCGACCGGCTCCAGTCCAGCGTCGAGGCCAACGGCTACGTCCCCAACAAGCTGAGTGCGCTGGGGGATCGGGCGTGGGCATTGGCCGAACTGGGCGAGAACGATGCCGCCAGGCAGGCGGCGTTGGCCGTCGTTGCCCAAGCCCGATCCGGCGACTTCGGTGAGTTCCTGAAAGAACCCTACGAAGTGCTCTACCGCGTCGAGAAGAAGCTGGGCAACACCGCCGCCGCACTCGACTATCACGAGAAATTCGCCGCGCTGGACAAGGCCTACCTCGATGACATCCACGCGCGTGCGCTGGCCTACGAAGCGGTGCAGCAGCACGTGCTGGCGCAGAAGCTGGATACGGAAAGGCTGGGCGAGCAGAACGCCGGGTTGCGCGCCCAGCAGAAGCTGGACGCCAAGACGGCCGAGGCCAACCGGCTCTACCTCGTGCTGCTGCTCATGGCCTTGGGTCTCGCCGCCCTGTTGATGCTTCGGCTCAAGCACTCGCAACTGCGCTTCAAGCGGCTGTCGCACCTCGACGGCCTGACCGCCATCTACAACCGCCAACATTTCATGGACGAGGCCGGGCGCCTGCTGCATCAACTGGAACGTCGCAAAGGCATGGCCTGCCTGGCCATCATCGACCTCGACCACTTCAAGCGAATCAACGACAGCCACGGCCATGCGATGGGCGACGAGGTGCTGTGCCGCGTGGTCGGCGCCTGCAAGCAGCACCTGCGTCCCGTCGACCTGTTCGGCCGCCTCGGTGGGGAGGAGTTCGGCATCCTGCTGACGGATTGCTCGCGCGAACAGGGCATGGCGATCGCCGAACGCATGCGTGCCACCATCGAAGCCACCGCCGTGGAGCTCGACGGCGTGGTCGTGACGGTATCCACCAGCATCGGCCTGGCCTTCACCGATGTCGCCGGCCACGACTTGCGCCGCCTGTGCAGCGAGGCCGACGCCGCGCTGTATGGCGCGAAACGTGGTGGCCGCAACCGCGTGATGGCCGGCGTCGAAGATCTCGCGGTGGCCTGACGCGCATGATGTGCTGGGAGGGCCTGTCCCTTCTCGGTCTCTTGCAAGCAGGTAAAAGAACACTGGGCAAAGTTGCCGTGGCATGTCGGAAAACCGCGGTGATCCCGCCCGTCGTGACCTTGCAACTGAACCGTGCCATGCTGGAAGGGCCTGCAGGCGTTGGATTCGGTGGCCAAGGCCGACGCCATGGCCTGGTTCGGGGGCGGTGCCGATGGCGCCGATGCGATCAGGGGACAGGGGGACACATGACCGATACGATCGAGTTGCTGGAAGCCATCGGCAGCGATGCATCGCTGCGTTACGCGCCGGCGGATGAGTTGAAGGGCGTGCTGGAGCAGGTGCAGGCGAGCGTCGAACTCACCATGGCGGTGGTGGCAGGCGATGGTGCACCGTTGCGCGATGAACTGGGGCTTCACCAGGCGCCGCAAACGCCTCAGGCGCCGACCCATGATCCCGGGCACGGGGATGATGACGAGGATGACGAGGGAGTCGTTCACCAGCCTGAGCGTCGCCAGCCCGGCCATACGCCGCCTCATCCCCACAAGCGGGATTCATCGCACTGACCGTTGGCGGACGCGCGATTCATGTCCCGGTGGTTGCGCAGCCTGCGGAGATGGGCCACGGGCATGGGCCTTGCCAGTGGCCTGTGCTGGCAGGTTGTTCTCGCCTCGACCCCCATCGTCGATCCGGATGCCTTCCTCAAGCAGACCGCTCAATTGCAACTGACGGATCACCCGCGGTTCCTCGAGCGGCTGGCCCAGCTCAACCAGCAGGCTTCCCGGTTGACGCCGAACCAGTGGTGGCACCTGCAGCAATTGAATGCATGGCAGGCCATGTACGAAGGCGATTACGCCAAGTCGGAAGCCCTGTTCCAGGACATCATCCAGCACTCTGGCGATCCGGCGCTGGTCGATCACGCATCCGCCTTGTTGTTGGGCCAGCTCGGGCTCACCCGGCGCTACCCGGAGGCATTCGAGCTGGCCAATCGCCTCACGGCACGTTTGCCGAAGGTGACGGATGCGAAAAACCGTTCATTGTTGCTGGTGTATCTGTCGAGTACGTTGGGTCTGGCCGGGCAGACCGATCTGGCCGTGCATTACGCGCGCATGGCAATGGCCGCCGCTCCAGCGGGAGAGAAGCAGGATTCGTGCTCTTCCGCCGCCTTCCTGGTCTCGGCGCTCTACAACGGCCACCGGCTCAAGCCCGACACCCCGGAATTGCAACAGGCTTTCGATGCCTGCCCGGCGGCCAGCGAGCCGGTGTACAACATGGTCCTGATGTCCACGCTCGCCGACTTGTATGCGAATGGGGGGCAACCGCGCAAGGCGCTGGCCCTGCTCGACCGGATCGAACCCTCCCTCGATACCAACGGTTATGTTCCAGCCAAGTTGTCGGCCCTGGTCAGCAGGGCGCAGGCGCTGGCTGCCCTGGGCGACGACGATGCCGCCAAGCGGGCGGCGCTGGCCGTGGTCGCCAGGAACAAGTCGGGCGATATCGATGCGTGGCTGAAAGACGCCTACGAAGTGCTTTACCGCATCGAGAAAAAGCAGGGGCACGCCGCCACAGCACTCGACTATCACGAGAAATTCGCCGCGCTGGACAAGGCCTACCTCGACGACATCCACGCACGTGCGCTGGCCTACGAGGCAGTGCAGCAGCACGTGCTGGCACAGAAGCTGGATACGGAACGGCTGAGCGAGCAGAACGCCGCGCTGCGCGCGCGGCAGAAACTGGACGCCAAGACGGCCGAGGCCAACCGGCTCTACCTCGTGCTGCTGCTCATGGCCTTGGGTCTCGCCGCCCTGTTGATGCTGCGGCTCAAGCACTCGCAACTGCGCTTCAAGCGGCTGTCGCACCTCGATGGCCTGACCGCCATCTATAACCGCCAGCATTTCATGGGTGAAGCCGGGCGCATGTTGCATCAGCTGGAGAAGCGGAAGGGTGCGGCCTGCGTGGCCATCATCGACCTCGACCATTTCAAGAGCATCAACGACACGTATGGTCATGCCATGGGCGACGAAGTGCTGTGCCGCGTGGTCGGCGCCTGCAAGGAGCACCTGCGCGCCGTCGACCTGTTCGGCCGCCTCGGCGGGGAGGAGTTCGGCATCCTGCTGGTGGATTGCTCGCGCGGGCAGGGTACGGCGATTGCCGAACGCATCCGCAGCACCATCGAAGCCACCGCGGTGGAACTCGACGGCGTGGTCGTGGCGGTGTCCACCAGCATCGGCCTGGCGTTCACCGACGTCGCCGGCCACGACCTGCGCCGCCTGTGCACCGAGGCCGACGCCGCGCTGTATGGCGCCAAGCGCGGCGGCCGCAATCGCGTGATGGCGGGCGTGGAAGGCCTCAGCGTGGCTTGATCCGCCGTCGCGACCCGGCCAGCGCATGCGGCCAGCCGGACAAGCCGCCTACGCTTCGTCGCCCTGCAGCGACTTGAGCAGTTGGAACAGCTCGCGGAACGCGCGCGGCGGCTTGTTCGGCGTGGCCTTCTCGACGCGCGCCTGGCGGATCAGGGCGCGCAGGTGCTGGCGGTCCACGCTGGGGTGCCGCTCGATCAGTTCCGACGCCGCCGCATCGCCGTCGTCGCCCAGCAGGCGCTCGCGCAACGCTTCCATGCGGTGCATCGCGGCGGTTTCCTGCCGCTGGCGATCGCGGTTCTCGCCCAGCGCGGCGCGTACCGCGTCGAAGGCTTCGCTGTCGTGGCGGCGCATCAGCTTGGCGAGGAAGGCCAGCTCACGCTTGCGCGCGATGTGCGAGGTGATGCGGCGCACGTGGGCGATCTCGTTGCGCACGTCCTCGGGCAGCTCCAGCTTCGCCAGTCGCGTCGGCGGCAGTTCGACCAGCTGGTTGGCCAGTTCCAGCACGGCCAGCGCGTCGCGGCGCTGCTGGGTGCGGGTGGGACCGTAGTCGTGGTCGGGGTCGTCGGTGTAGTTGCGGTTCATGGGTTTTCCAGCAGGCCCGGGTGTTCGAACAGGCCGGGTTCGGCCTGTTCCAGCGCGAAGCGGGGCACGCGCGCGCCATCCACGGTCACGGTTTCGGCGAACATCGCCGCGGGGCGCACCCACAGGCCGTGTTCGCCGTACAGCGCCTGGTACACCACCAGCGGTTCTTCCGTCTCGCTGTGGCGCGCAGTGCCCAGCACGCGGTAGCGCTGGCCCTTGTAGTGGCGGTAGAGGCCGGGGACGACCGACATGTGCTGCTCCGCGATGCGTTGCGGGTGGGCCGCGGCGTCCCCATGTGGAGACGGCACGGCGCGGATCGTGCATTCTACCCGTTTGAATCCTGTTCGTTGACTTGACCGAGAGTTTCCCGTGAGCGAGATCGCCACCCGCACCGACCGCAGCCTTGAGGAACTGGACCGCCTCGCCAACCTCGCCGGGGACGTGATCCGTCGCGCCCGTGCGGCCGGGGCCAGCGCCGCCGAGGTGGCCGCCAGCATCGACACCGGCCTCAACGTCAACGTGCGGCTGGGCGAAGTGGAGACGGTGGAGCACACCCGCGACCGCGGTTTCGGACTCACCGTGTACTTCGGCCAGCGCAAGGGCTCGGCCAGCACCGCCGACCTCAACCCCGATTCGATCCAGGCCACGCTGGACCAGGCCTGTGCCATCGCCAGGTTCACCGAGGAGGATCCCGCCGCGGGGCTGGCCGACGCCGCACGCATGGCCAGGGATTTCCCCGACCTCGACCTGTGGCATCCGTGGGCGATCGACACCGCGGGCGCCATCGACCTGGGCCGGCGCATCGAGGACGCCGGCCGCGCGCATGCGGGCATCGCCAACTCCGACGGCGCCGGCGTGCAGGCCGGCGAGAGCCTGTCGGTATACGCGAACTCGCACGGTTTCCTTGGCCGCGAGCGCGGCACGCGGCATTCGCTGTCGCTGTCGCTGATCGCCGGCGAAGGCGAGCGCATGCAGCGCGACTACTGGTACGACAGCGTGCGCGACGCCGGCGATTTCATGAGTGCCGAGGCACTGGGCGACAAGGCCGCCCAGCGCACGCTGGCGCGGCTGGACGCGCGCAGCCTCGCCACGCGCGAATGCCCGGTGCTGTTCGCGCCGGAGATCGCGCGCGGGCTGGTCGGCCACCTCGTCGGCGCGGTGAGCGGCGGCGCGCTGTATCGCCGCGCCAGCTTCCTGCTCGACCATGCCGGCAAGGCGATCATGCCGGCGTGGCTGCACATCGACGAAAAGCCGCACCTGCAGCGCGGCCATGCCTCGGGCAACTTCGACGCGGAAGGCGTGGCCACGCGCGACAGCGCCCTGGTGACGGGCGGCGTGCTGGCGCGCTACGTGCTGGGCAGCTATTCGGCACGCAAGCTGGGCCTGCAATCCACCGGCAACGCCGGCGGCATCCACAACCTGCAGGTGACGGCCGGTGCGGCCGATGGCGAGGCCAGCGACTTCGCCGGCATGCTGCGCCGGCTGGGCACGGGGCTGCTGGTCACCGAGGTGATGGGGCAGGGTGTGAACACCATCACCGGCGACTACTCGCGCGGCGCGGCGGGCTTCTGGGTGGAGGACGGCGCGATCGCCTACCCGGTCGAGGAGATCACCATCGCCGCCAACCTGCGCGACATGTACGCCGGTATCCGCGCCGTCGGTGCGGACGTCGACCCGCGCTCGCACATCCTGTGCGGCTCGATCCTGGTGGAAAAGATGACGGTGGCCGGCGGGTAAGTCCGGCAAATTCTTGCGGCTTTGCGGTGTTTGGCTTGCTAGCATGCGGATTACCGGCGATCGGCCGGCGACTTTCGATGCACCGAGGAGATGCGCATGAGCGTTCCCCCTGATTCCGCCGTACCGCCGCCGCCCGGCGGCAATCCGCTGGATGGTGTACCGAGCGTCGAGGAGCGTCAGTGGGCGATGTTCGCGCACCTGTCGGCGCTGGTCGGCCTCGTCATCCCATTGGGCAGCATCATCGGCCCGCTGGTGATCTGGCTGATCAAGAAGGACACCATGCCGTTCGTCGACGACCAGGGCAAGGAGGCGCTGAACTTCAACATCACTGTGGCCATCGCGGCGGCGGTGTCGTGGATCCTGTGCTTCGTGCTGATCGGGTTCCTGCTGCTGGCGGTGCTGGTGATCCTGTGGCTGGTGTTTGTGATCGTCGGCACGATCAAGGCAAACGAGGGCACGGCCTTCCGTTACCCGTTCGCCTTGCGGCTGGTGAACTGAGCCGTTGCGATGTCGAGACGAAAAAGCCCGCGGCAATGCGGGCTTTTCGTTTGTGATGACCCATAGCTTGTGGCTGTCGCTCTCCGGGCCGGCCCCGGCGCGATGGCGGAGACCGGCCGGACGGTTTTCAGCGATGGCGCTGCGCGGCGTAGTGCGCCAGCTCGGCCAGCAGTCCGCCGCGTGGCCCCAGCGGCGCGATGGCGTCGAGCGCCGTGGCGGTGAGTTCGGCCAGCCGCGCGCGCGAGGCATCGAGGCCGATGATCGAGGGGAAGGTGGGCTTGTCGGCGGCGGCGTCCTTGCCGGCGGTCTTGCCGATCACCGCGGAGTCGCCTTCCACGTCGAGGATGTCGTCGCGCACCTGGAAGGCCAGGCCCACTGCGCTGGCGTAGCGGTCCAGCGCGGCGAGCGTGGCGTGGTCCGCGCCGGCGGCGAGCGCGCCGAGTTGCACCGAGGCCTGGATCAGCGCGCCGGTCTTGCAGGCGTGCATGTGTTCCAGTTCGGCCAGGGTGAGCCTCCTGCCCACCGCGGCGAGATCCAGCGCCTGGCCGCCGGCCATGCCCTCGGCGCCGCAGGCGCGGCCCAGGGCATGCAGCATGCGCATGCCGGCGGCGGGGTCGGGCGCGGCATCGGGCACGGTGAGCAGCTCGAAGGCCAGCGCCTGCAGCGCGTCGCCCGCGAGTATCGCCATCGCCTCGCCGAACACGATGTGGCAGGTGGGGCGGCCGCGGCGCAGGTCGTCGTCGTCCATCGCGGGCAGGTCATCGTGCACCAGCGAATAGGCGTGGATCAGTTCCACCGCGCAGGCGGATGCGTCGAGCGCGGCATCGTCGCGGCCCAGCGCGTGGGCCGCGGCATAGACCAGCAACGGGCGCAGGCGCTTGCCGCCGCCGAGCACGGCGTAGCGCATCGCGCGATGCAGTTCGACGGGCGGCTGTCCGGCATCGGGCAACCGCGCGTCCAGCGCCTGTTCGGCGCGGCGGATCAGCGTTTGCAGTGCCGGCCCCAGTTCAGTGTTCGGGTTCAAACGGTTCGGCGCGGTCGGGGGCTTCGGGGTCGAGCAGCAGGCGCACGCGCAGTTCGGCTTGCTCCAGCGCCTGCTGGCAATGGCGGTACAGGCCGATGCCGCGCTCGAAGGAGGCCAGCGACTCGTCCAGGCTCTGCTGGCCGCCTTCCATCTTCGCCACCAGTTGCTCGAGCTCGTCCAGCGAGTGCTCGAAATCGGCGGCCGGGGGCGTCTTGGCGGCGGTGGAAGCGGTCTTGGCCATGGGCCGCAAAACTAGCGCAGGCCCTGCACGGAATCAATGATCGCGGTGGCGGCCCTGGCCGTCGTTGCCACGATCCTGGCCGGGACCGCGGCGGCGTTCAGGCTGCCGGCCGCCAGCACGGCCGGCTGCCGGCTTGCCGGAAGAGTGCCGCGCCGCGCGTGTTGCACCAGCGATCCGCCACGGCCACCAGCGTCCCGCCTTCGTACAGCAACGGGCAGGCGCCGCGCTGCCATGGCGGCAGGGCGGCCTGCTGGAACAGGTCGCGCAACTCGCGGGTGTGCGCGTCGCCGTCGGGCCGGATGCGTTCGCCGCCCTGGCGCAGGCGCACGGTGAGCGGCGCGGACAGGCGTGCCTGCCCGTCGTGCAGCACGAGTTGCCCGCCGTCGGGCAGCGCCAGTGGCTCGCCCAGCCAAGGCGCCTGCCAGGATGGATCGACGGCCGGCCGCGGCGCGCGCGACCACAGGCGCCCCTTCCAGACATGCACCTCCGCCCCGGGCCAGCGGATGCAGGGCGACTGGCCGGGGCGCGCGCCGCACTGGCGTTCGACCTGCGTGCGTTGCGCGGTGGTGGGCGCGGGCAGGCCGCGTGCGTGCAGCCAGTGGGCCAGCAGCGGCTCCCGCAGCGCCGGTTCGAGCGCGAGCCAGCCTGCGGCGTCCAGGCTGCCCCGGGTGCCGTCGTGCAGGGTGTCGAAGGCCGCCAGCCATCGCCCGCGCAGCGCGTCGGCCGCGGCGCGGCTGAGCGCGGCGCTGTGCAGGATCGAATCCACCGCCTGCGGCCAATGCGCCGCCATGCGCGGCAGGATTTCGTGGCGCAGATGGTTGCGCGCGAGCCGGGTGTCGCCGTTCGACGGGTCGTCGATGCAGGACAATCCGTGCAGGGCGACGTAATCGCGCAGTTGCGCGCGCGTGATGTCGCGCAGCAGCGGCCGCCACAATGCGCCGCGGCCCAGCGGGCGGCGTTCGCGCATGCCGCCCAGCCCCTCCGGCCCGGCGCCGCGCAGCAGTTTCAGCAGCACGGTCTCGGCCTGGTCGTCGCGGTGATGGGCCAGCAGCAGGATTTCGCCGGGGCGAAGGCGGTTCTCGAAGGCGGCGTAGCGCGCGTGGCGCGCGGCGGCTTCGATGCCTTCGCCGCGCTGCGTTTCGACCTGTACGTGCACCGCTTCGCAGTCCACGTCGAGACCCGCGCAGAAGCGCCGGCAATGCGCGGCCCATGCCGCGCTGCCCGCGTGCAGGCCGTGGTCGACGTGCAACGCGCGCAGGCCGCATGCACGCGCCTCGGGCAGTTGCGCCAGCGCGTGCAACAGGGCGGTGGAGTCCGGGCCGCCGCTGTACGCCACGCACAATGGCGCCGGTGCCGCGTCGGCCAGGGCGGATCGCAGGTGTGCGCGCAGTGCGTCGCTCACTTCTTGCCGGCGCGCGGGCGCACGTAGAGGTGCTTGCCGTTGCCGATCTGGCGTTCTTCGGTCTCGAACAGGCCGATGCCCTTGATCAGGCCGCTGAGCTTGGCGTAGCCGTAGTTGCGCGAGTCGAAGTCGGGCGACTGCTTGCTGATGATCTGGCCGATGCGGGCGAGCTGCGCCCAGCCGGTGTCGTCGTCCGAGGTGGCGTCGATGGCGTTGCGCAGCAGGTTCACCAGGCGGGTGTCGCCGCGCAGCTCCTTCGCCGAGCGCGGTTTCGGCGCGCCCGCGGGTTCGGCCTCGGCGACGCCGGCCAGCACCTCGGTGTAGATGAACTTGTCGCAGGCGGTGCGGAACGGTTCGGGGGTCTTCTTCTCGCCGAAGCCGTACACGGTGAGCCCGGACTCGCGGATGCGCGAGGCGAGCCGGGTGAAGTCGCTGTCGCTGGAGACGATGCAGAAGCCGTCGAAGCGGCCGCCGTAGAGCAGGTCCATCGCGTCGATGATCATCGCCGAGTCGGTGGCGTTCTTGCCCACGGTGTAGCGGAACTGCTGGATCGGCTGGATCGAGTGGCGCAGCAGCGCCTCCTTCCAGCCGTTGAGATCGGGCTTGGTCCAGTCGCCATAGATACGCTTGACGTGCGCGGTGCCGTACTTCGCCACCTCGGCCAGCAGGCCCTCGACGATGGCCGGGCGGGCGTTGTCGGCGTCGATCAGCACGGCGAGCTTGTCGTGGGCCATGGCGGTTCCCGGCAGCGTGATGGTGCTGCCGATGGTAGCTCCGGCTGCGCGGCCATGCGTCGGGAGCAGCAACCCTCGGACGGGCCTTATTCCTGGAACGCGCCGTAGCGGCGCAGTCGCTGGTAGCGCTGTTCCAGCAAGGCATCGACAGGCAGCGCCGCGAGTTCGTCGAGCTGGTTCATCAGCACGGCCTTGAGGCGGATCGCCATCGAGCGCGGGTTGCGGTGGGCGCCGCCCAGCGGTTCGCGGATCACCTTGTCGATCAGGCCCAGCTCCAGCAGGCGCGGCGCGGTGAGGCCCAGCGCCTCGGCGGCGTCCTTGGCGCGCTCGGCGCTGCGCCAGAGGATGGTGGCGCAGCCTTCCGGGGTGATCACGGAATAGGTCGAGTACTGCAGCATGTTGGTGCGGTCGCCCACGCCGATCGCCAGCGCGCCGCCGGAGCCGCCTTCGCCGATCACGGTGCAGATGATCGGCGTCCTGAGGTCGGCCATCTCCAGCAGGTTGCGGGCGATCGCCTCGCTCTGGCCGCGTTCCTCGGCGCCGATGCCGGGGTAGGCGCCCATGGTGTCGATCAGGGTGAGCACGGGCAGGCCGAAGCGCTCGGCCATCTTCATCAGGCGCAGCGCCTTGCGGTAGCCCTCGGGGCGCGGCATGCCGAAGTTGCGCCGGAGCTTGCCCTTGGTGTCACGTGCCTTCTGGTGGCCCACGATCATCACCGGCCGGCCGTTGATGCGACCCAGGCCGCCCACGATGGCGCCGTCGTCGGCGTACATGCGGTCGCCGGCCAGCTCGTGGAATTCCTCGCACATCACGCCGATGTAGTCGAGCGTGTACGGGCGTGCCGGATGGCGCGACATCTGCGCGACCTGCCACGGGCTGAGGTTCCTGAAGATGTCGTTGGTCTTGAGCTTGAGCTTCTCGCGCAGCCGGCCGACTTCCTCGTCGATGTTCAGCGCCTGGCCGTGGCTGGTGTGGCGCAGCTCCTCGATCTTCGCTTCGAGTTCGGCGATGGGTTGTTCGAATTCGAGGAAGTTGGGATTCATTCGCCGAGGTTCAGGGCATGGAAGCGCGGAAGTATAGCGGGCGCGCGGAAAACGGGTGGACGGGGGCGTATGGGCCTCAGCCCTCGCTACGCACCAGCCGCAGCCTGGCGGCCTGCACGCCCGGCAGCGCGCGCACCGCACGCAGCAGGTCGGGGATGGCTTCCACGCGCCATTCCTCGCCCAGCTCGAGATCGGCCTGCGCGTTGGCGTTGTGGTAGCCGTGCAGGGTGACGCTGGCGCGGCCACCGCGGAAGCCGGCCAGGGTCTGGCGCAACTGCGCGGCGAAGCCGGCGTCGATGCCGTTCAATTTCAATTGCAGCAGGCGCGCATGGCGGCGGCAGGCGTCGGCCAGGGTGGTGGCGCTCCTGGCGCGGATCTGGAAACCGCCGCCGGAGAATTCGTCGATGCGCAGGCCGCCCTCGACGATCAGCATCTCGTCGCGCACCAGCAGCGGAGCGACCTGCTGGTACAGCTCGCCGAAGAAGCTCACCTCGATCGCGCCGGTGCCGTCCTCCAGTCGCACGAAGGCGTCGCTGTCGCCGCGCTTGCGCACGGCGACCACCATGCCGGCGGCCGTCCACGGCGTATCCGGGCCGCGGCGGAAGCGGTTGCCGTCGTCGCCGTCGCTCTTGCGCGGCTTCGGCGGCTGATAGCGGTCGACGATCTCGCCCAGCGGGCAGGTGGCGAGCTGGGCCAGCTCCTCGCGCCAGGGATCGACGGGATGGCCGGAGAGGTAGTGGCCCAGCGTGTCGCGCTCGCCTTGCAGCTTCTGTTCCAGCGGCCAGTCGGGCGCGGTGGGCAGCTCGATCTGCACCACCGGCGTGGACGCGCCCATGGCGGCGCCGAACATGTCGTTCTGGCCGGACTGGCGGTCGCGCAGGTGCTGCTCGGCGGCCTTGATCGCGTCCGGCAGCTGCAGCATCAGGCTGGCGCGGTTGGGCGCCAGCGCGTCCAGCGAGCCGGAGAGGATCAGCGCTTCGAGCACGCGCCGGTTGAGCTTGGTGGGGTCGACGCGGCGGCAGAAATCGGCGAGGTCCTTGTACGCGCCGCCGCGCTGGCGTTCCGCGACGATGGACTCGCAGGCGCCCTGGCCCACGCCCTTGATCGCGCCCAAGCCGTAGCGGATGACCTTGGGTTCGACGGCGACGAACATGTAGTCCGAGGCGTTTACGTCCGGCGGCAGCACGGTGAGGCCGATCGCCCTGGATTCCTCGATGAAGGTCACCGCCTTGTCGGTGTTGTCCATGTCCGACGAGATCGTCGCGGCCATGAACTCGGCGGGGTAGTGCGCCTTCAGCCATGCGGTCTGGTAGGAGACCAGCGCGTAGGCGGCGGCGTGCGACTTGTTGAAGCCGTAGCCGGCGAACTTCTCCATCACGTCGAAGATCTCGTCTGCCTTGTCGCCGCCCACACCGTCCTTCGCCGCGCCCTCGCGGAACTTGGCGCGCTCCTTCGCCATCTCCTCGACTTTCTTCTTGCCCATCGCGCGGCGCAGCAGGTCGGCGCCGCCGAGCGTGTAGCCGCCCACGATCTGCGCCATCTGCATCACCTGCTCCTGGTAGACCATGATGCCGTAGGTCTCTTTCAGGATCGGCTCGACGCGCGGGTCGGGGTACACCACCTCCTCGCGGCCGTGCTTGCGCGCCACGAAGTTGGGGATCAGGTCCATCGGGCCGGGGCGGTACAGCGCGCCCAGCGCGATGAGGTCGTCGAAGCGGTCGGGTTTGGCGTCCTTCAGCATGCGCTGCATGCCCGAGGATTCGAACTGGAAGATCGCCACGGTCTTCGCCTTGGCGAAGATCTCGGCGTAGGTGGTGGCGTCGTCCAGCGGCAGCTTGGCGATGTCCAGCGGCTCTTCGCCCAGGGGATCGTAGGCAACCGCAGGCTGCTGCGGATTTCCTTCCCCTGCTTGCTGGGGAAGCTGCCCGGAGGGCGGGTGGGGTCGCTCTTGCGCGCGGCGCGCGTTGATCGCCTTCACCGCCCAGTCGATGATGGTGAGCGTGCGCAGGCCGAGGAAGTCGAACTTCACCAGGCCGACGGCTTCGACGTCGTCCTTGTCGTACTGGGTGACCACGCCGCCGCCGCCCGCTTCGCAGTACAGCGGCGCGTATTCGGTGAGCGTCTGCTGGCCGATCACCACGCCGCCGGCGTGCTTGCCCACGTTGCGGGTGAGGCTTTCCAGCTTCAGCGCGAGGTCGATCAGCGGGCGCGCCTCGTCCTCGTCCTGTTCGTACAGCTCGCAGAATTCCTTGACGACGCGCTCGGGTTCCTTCTTCGATTTTTCCGTGCGGCCCAGCGCGTCGGACAGCGTGAGGTCGAGCGGGCGCGACGGGATCAGCTTGGCGATCTTGTCCACCGCGCCGTAGCCCATGCCGAGCACGCGGCCGGAGTCGCGCAGCACCGCTTTCGCCGCCATCGAGCCGTAGGTGATGATCTGGCTGACGTGGTCGCGGCCGTACTTGCGCGACACATAGTCGATCACCTCGTCGCGGCGGTCCATGCAGAAGTCGATGTCGAAGTCGGGCATCGACACGCGTTCGGGGTTGAGGAAGCGCTCGAACAGCAGGTTGAACTGCAGCGGGTCGAGGTCGGTGATCTTCAGCACCCAGGCCACCAGCGAGCCCGCGCCCGAGCCGCGGCCCGGGCCCACCGGGATGCCGTTCTGTTTGCCCCAGTTGATGAAGTCCGCCACGATCAGGAAGTAGCCGGGGAAGCCCATCTTGATGATGACGTCCAGCTCGCGTTCCAGCCGCGCCTCGTAGTCGGCGCGGCTGTAGCCCGCGGCCAGCGGCGCGGCGGCGAGGCGCTCCTGCAGGCCCTGCCGTGACAGCTCGCGGATGTGGCTGTCGAGGTCGTAGCCCGCGGGCACCGGGAAGTCGGGCAGGTAATACTTGCCGAACTCCAGTTCGAGGTTGCAGCGCCTGGCCAGTTCGACGGTGTTTTCCAGCGCCTCGGGAATGTCCGCGAACAGCTCGGCCATTTCCCCGGGGGATTTCAGGTATTGCTGGTCGCTGTAGTCGCGCGGGCGCTTGGGGTCGGCCAGCACGCGGCCCTGGTGGATGCAGACGCGCGCCTCGTGCGCCTCGAAGTCGTCGCGCTTGAGGAAGCGCACGTCGTTGCTGGCGACCACCGGCAGTTCGAGTTCGGCGGCCAGCGCCAGCGCGGCCGAGTTCCAGGCCTCCTCGCCTTCGCGGCCGCAGCGGACGAGTTCGAGATACAGGCGCTCCGGGAACAGCCGCGCCAGCGGGCGCAGCCGCGCCAGCGCGGCGTCATGGCCCTGCGCCAACGCGATGCGCGCCACCTCGCTCTCGCGGCCGAGCAGGGCGATCAGGCCAGCCGTCGTGGTGGTGGTGAGCCAGCCGGACTCGACCAGGGCGCGGCCGCCGTGCTGGCCTTCCTGCCACGCGCGCGAGACCAGGCGCGACAGGTTGAGGTAACCCTCGCGGTGCTGGCACAGCAGGGTGAGCCGCCACGGGCGCGGGTCGTCCGCCGCACCGATCCACAGGTCGCTGCCGCAGATCGGCTTGACTCCCGCCGCGTGGCAGGCCTTGTAGAACTTCACCAGCGCGAACATGTTGCATTCGTCGGTGAGCGCCACCGCGGGCATGCCCGCCTGCGCGCAGGCGGCGACCATCGCCTTGATGCGGATGGTCGAATCGACCAGCGAGTACTCGCTGTGCAGGTGGGTGTGGACGAAGCGGGCGGACATGCGGACTCATCAGGCAAGCCTTGGAAGGCTAACCGTGGCGGGACCTGCTCACAAGCTTGACAGTCGCCGGTGCAATGCTCCGCCGGAAGGCAGCGCGGCGCGGCGCATTCACTGCGTGGCTGCGCCGGTCGGAACGTCTGCGGCGGGCGCCGTCGCCTCGGCCATCAGGGTGTTGATCTCGGCGACGAGTTCGTCCAGGTCGCTTTCGCCATAGCCGACCCGGATGTCGGCGATGCTGCCGTTCTTGTGCAACAGCACCATGACCGGAAGCATGCGGCTGGCGCCGTAGGGCTCGCCGATGCTGCCGTGCTCGTCCCAGGTGATCAGCAGCCCGGGCATGCGCCTGTTGAGGACCCGCGAGGCACGCACGAAGACCGGGCGGTCTTCCTTGCTGTTGACGTAGACGACCTGGAGCGGGAGGCGGCGGTCGGTCGCGAGGGTCTGCAACCCGGCGAGTATGGGCATCTCCTTCATGCAGTACTTGCACCAGGTCGCCCAGAAGCCGAGCACCACCACCTTGCCATGCAGCGCGGATGCCGTGACGGTCTGCCCGTCCAGGGTCCGGCCCAGCAGGTCGGGCGGCAGGTCGCCCGGTTTTGCCTCGGCCATGAGGCCGGTGCTGGCCAGCAGACCGCAGAGCAGGGCAATCATTGCGCGCATCCGTTCTCTCCCTGTAGTGGCCGGCCATGGCGGCCGGCATGCGGATCGGTACCCGCCGCTTCCGGGAAACGATGTTCGCACGGGAGGCGCGGCGTCGCCTCAGCTCACGTGGAAACGTTCGTCCTGTTCGGGCTTCAGGTAATGCTCGAGGCCGCTCACCAACAGTGGCTGGTGGTTGTAGTCGGAGTGCGGCGGGGTCGGGTTGCCGTCGGTGTCGGCAGCGGTGGCGATCTTGCCGGCAGGCGAAGGGGAGCCGGGCGGCGTCGGCTCGATGGACAGTCGATCGATCGGAAGCATCATGGCACGGCTCCTGCGGTTCGTTGGCGCGGATGGCCATGCGGTGGCAGTGCTTGCCGTCGGCATGGCCGGTGCGTCCATGCGGGCGATGATCCCGGTGACTATGATGCGCCCGATCGGGGGAAGGTTGCATGCGATTTTTGCGCACTGTTCCCCTTTTCCGGCGCGGTGTTTCGCACGGGCAGGCGTGCCGGTGGGATCCGCGCGGCCTGTCCACGATCGCCACATCACCCGCGGGGCGTGGGTAGGCTCTCAGGACAGCACGCCCTGATCGAGCAACCGGCGTACCGGCGCGAAGCTGCGCCGGTGCTGCACGCAGGGCCCGAGCTCCTGCAGCGCGGCGAGGTGGGCTGGCGTGGGGTAGCCCTTGTGCACGGCGAAACCGTAGCCCGGGTGGACGGCCTCCAGCGCCACCATCAGCCGGTCGCGGGTGACCTTGGCGAGGATGGACGCGGCGCTGATCGCCGGTTCCAGCGCATCGCCGCCCACGATGGCGCGGCCGGGGCAGGGCAGGTCCTTGGGCAGCTTGTTGCCGTCCACCAGGGCTTCCTGCGCGGCCGGCGCGAGGCCGGCCACGGCGCGGCTCATGCCGGCCATGGTGGCCTGGAAGATGTTGCGGCGGTCGATCTCCTCCGCTTCCACCACCACGATGCAATGCGCCAGGGCGCGTTCGACGATCTGCGGGAACAGCGCTTCGCGCTTCTTCTCGCTCAGTTTCTTGGAGTCGTCGAGGCCGGCGATGGGGCGCATGGGGTCGAGGATCACCGCGGCCACCACCACCGGGCCGGCGAGCGGGCCGCGGCCGGCTTCGTCCACCCCCGCTCTTAAAAAAACCTGGTTTGGCAAAGTCGAAGTACTCATTGGCTGCAGAGGTGTCGATGGAGCGAAACCGCAAGGCACGTTCGCCTCCTCTCCCGCCTGCGGGAGAGGATTGAGGAGAGGGGGAGGCGAGGCTTGCGGCCATGTTGTTCGAAGCGCGCTTCGATGCAGCTTCAGCGCGGGCACCCGCCCCTCATCCCAACCCTCACCCCGGCGGGGAGTGGGAGGAAGGTGCTTCCAGCAACTCCGCGATTGCCCCTGCCGCCGCATCCGCCGCGCTGCCATCCAGGTCCACCCGCAAGGCCCGGTGCAGATGCTCGAACGCCGCCACGATGGCACCGCGGCGCTCGCTGTCGTTGAACAGCGCGAGCACGGCATCGGCGAGCTTCGCGGCGGTGCAGTCGTCCTGCATCAGCTCGGGCGCCAGCATGGCGCGTTCGCCCATGCCGCAGGCGCGGGCGAGGATGTTGGGCAGCGCATAGACGTCGGTCTTGAGCATGCGCAGCAGCTTCGCGATGCGATAGCTCGCCGGCGAGACGCGGTAGCCCACCACCATGGGGCGCTTGGCCAGCATCGCTTCCAGCGTGGCGGTGCCGGAGGCGAGCAACACCACGTCGGCGGCCTGCATGGCTTCGTGGGCATGGCCATCCAGCAGCAGCGGCGCGTGGGCGTCCTGCGGCATCCTCGCGAGCAGGGTGCGCAGCGACTCCAGCATGCGCGGGTTGGCGGCGGGTATCACCACGCGCAGGCCGGGCAGGGCGGCGGCGACGCGTCGCGCGGCGTCGAGGAAGAGCTCGCCCAGGCGCGCCAGCTCGCTGCCGCGGCTGCCGGGCAGCACGGCCAGCACCGGCACGCCCTGCGGCAGCTGCAGCGCCTCGCGCGCGGCGGCGCGGTCGGACACCAGCGGGAAGCGGTCGGCCAGCGGGTGGCCGGTGAAGCGCGCATCGACGCCGTGCTTCGCGTAGATCGCGGGCTCCATCGGGAACAGGCACAGCACGCGGTCGGCCGAGCGGCCGATCTTCCCGGCGCGCTTTTCGCGCCACGCCCACACCGAAGGGCTGACGTAGTGCACGGTGCGCAGGCCGGCCTTTCGCAGCCGCTCTTCCACGCCCAGGTTGAAGTCCGGCGCGTCGATGCCGACCACCAGCGCCGGCTGCGCGGCGACCAGGCGGGCGACCAGTTCCCTGCGCAGCCTGAGCAGGCGCGGCAGGTGCGATACCACCTCGGCGAAGCCGAACAGCGACAGTTCGTGGATGTCGTACCAGGACTCGAAGCCCTGCGCCTGCATGCGCTTGCCGCCGATGCCGACGAAGCGGGCGAGCGGGTAGCGGGCGCGCAACGCGGCGATCAGGTCGGCGCCGAGCTGGTCGCCGGAGTCTTCGCCGGCCAAGAGGGCAATGAGATGTGGCTGTGTGTTGGTCATGCTTGGAGCAGGAGCAAAGGCCCGTGCCTGATTTGCCGATATGCGGGGCGCATATCGGCGACGCTTATCGGGCAAGCGATCGCTCGCTGCGCTCGATGAAATCCAGCATCGCGCGCACGTCGGGGCTGTCCTGCGCCTGCGTGGCGAGCTGCTCGCGCGCCTCGGCCTGCGACAGGCCGGCCATGTACAGCGTGCGGTAGGCGCGCTTGATCGCGGCGAGGCGCGTGCTGTCGAAGCCGCGGCGCTTCAGGCCTTCGCTGTTGATGCCGCGCGGGCGGCCGGTCTGCTCGTTCGCCATCATCAGGAACGGCGGCACGTCGGCGCCGACCAGGCAGCCCATCGCGATGAAGGCATGCGCGCCCACCTTGCCGAACTGGTGCACGCCGGCGTAGCCGGAGATGATCACCCAGTCGCCGATTTCCACGTGGCCGGCCAGCGCCGAGTAGTTGGAGAACACCACGTGGTTGCCGATCTGGCAGTCGTGCGCGACGTGCACGTAGGCCAGCAGCCAGTTGTCGTTGCCGATGCGGGTGATGCCGCCGCCTTCGCCGGTGCCGCGGTTGACGGTGACGAACTCGCGGATCAGGTTGCGGTCGCCGATCACCAATTCGGTGCGCTCGCCTTTCCACTTCTTGTCCTGCGGATTGCCGCCCAGCGAGGCGAACTGCGCGATGCGGTTGTCGCGGCCGATCCTCGTCGGACCGTCGATCACCACGTGCGGGCCGACCACCGTGCCGTCGCCGATTTCCACCTCGGCGCCGATCACGCTGTAGGCGCCGATGCTGACGTTGGCGCCGATCCTGGCCGACGGGTCGATCTGCGCGGTGGCGTGGATCATTTGTCCGACCTCGCCGCGCACATCAGTTCGCAACTCGCCACTTCCTTGCCATCCACCAGGGTGCGTGCGGCGAACAGGCCCATGCCGCGCATCACGCGCTTCACCGAGACCTCCAGCCGCAGCTGGTCGCCCGGCACCACCGGCGCGCTGAAGCGCGCGTTGTCCACCTTGACCAGGTAGAACAGCGGGTTGCCGGTATTGCCCTTGATGCGGTTGCTGATCTGCGTGAGCAGGCCGGCCGCCTGCGCCATCGCCTCCACGATCAGCACGCCCGGCATCACCGGGTGGCCGGGGAAGTGGCCGTTGAAGAACGGTTCGTTGATGGTGACGTTTTTCAACGCCACCACGCTCTGGTCGGGCACCAGCTCGACCACACGGTCCACCAGCAGGAACGGATAGCGGTGCGGCAACAACTGCTGGATCTGTTCCACGTTCACCGGCAGGGTCACGGGGGCGGGGGCATCACTCATCGTTCTTGTCCTTCTCCAGCGCCGCGAGCCGGCGCGCGAAATCGTCCAGGTGCTTGAAGCGGGCGGCGTTCTTGCGCCAGCTGCGGTTGTCCTGCAGCGGTGTGCCGGAGGAATACTCGCCGGGTTCGCGTATCGAATGCGTGACCAGGCTCTTGGCGGTAATGGTAACCCGGTCGGCCACTTCCAGATGGCCCAGCACGCCGGCGTTGCCGCCGATCATGCAGTAACGGCCGATCTTCGCACTGCCGGCCACCGCGGCGCAGCCGGCCAACGCGGTGTGCGCGCCGATGGTTACGTTGTGGGCGATCTGGATCTGGTTGTCCAGCCGCACGTCCTCTTCCAGCACGGTGTCGTCCAGCGCGCCGCGGTCGATGGTGGTGTTCGCGCCGATCTCGCAGTCGTCGCCGATGCGCACGCCGCCGAGCTGGGGGATCTTCACCCAGTGGTCGCGTTCGAAGGCGAGGCCGAAGCCGTCCGAGCCGATCACCGCGCCGGGATGCACCAGCACGCGCCTGCCCAGCGTCACCCGCGTCACCAGCGTCACGCGCGCCACCAGCCGCGATTGCGCGCCCACCGTGCAGCCTTCGCCCACGATGCAGTGCGGGCCGAGCACGGCGCCGTCCTCGACCACGGCGCCGCGTTCGACCACGCAGCACGGGCCGACGCTCGCGCCTGCGCTGACTCTTGCGCTGGCGTCCACCACGGCGCTGGGGTGGATGCCGGGCGCGCTGGCGGGCAGGCGTTCGAACAGTGCGGCGATCTTGGCGTAGGTCACGTAGGGATCGGCGGCGACCAGCGCGTCGACCGGGCAGTCGGCGAGGTTCTCCTCGCGCAGGATCACCGCGCCGGCGCCGGTCGCGGCCAGTTGCGCGGCGTACTTGCTGTTGGAAAGGAAGGCCAGCTGGCCGTTGCCGGCGTTCGCCAGCGTGGCGATGCCGTCGATGCGGCGGTTGCCGTCGCCGCGCATGCGCAGGCCGAAGCGTTCGGCCAGTTCGGCGAGGGTGTGGCTGGGTGGCTGGCTCAAGGTGGGCTCCTCGGCGGGTCGGCCATTGTATCGGCCCGGGGGCCGGCGCGGCAGGAATCATCCGGGCCGCAAGGCCCGCCCCGGATCTTCCCGTCGCGCAGGCTCCTGGCGCCAGAACGCGAAAAGCGCGGCAAGCCGCGCTTTTCGCCGTGCGGAGGTTCGCTTCCGGTCAGAACGTGGAGCCGAAGGTGAACTGGATGCGCTCCTCGTAGTAGCCGTCGCCCGGCTGGGTGCGGAACGGCAACGCGAAGTTGATGATCATCGGGCCCATCGGCGACTGCCAGTGCAGCGACAGGCCGGTGGACGCGCGCAGCGTGCTGGCGGAGAAGCTGCCCCAGTTCGCGTAGGCGTTGCCGGTGTCCACGAACCAGGAGACGCGCGCGGTGTTGACGTCCTTGAGGAAGGGTAGTGGCAGGTACAGCTCGGCCGTGCCCAGCACCTTCATCGCGCCGCCCACGGGCTGTGCGTAGTTGTAGTAGCTGTTGTTGCAGTAGCTGCCGCTGCTCGCGGCGATCGTGCCGCTGCCGCCGCACAGGCGCGGGCCCAGGGTGTTGTCCTGGAAGCCGCGCACGTCGCTCACGCCGCCGGAGTAGAAGTTGTCCCAGAACGGGAAGTCGTTGCGCATGTCGGTGACGATGTGCGTCGGGTCGGCCGCCAGGCTGGCCTTCTGCAACGCTTCGAGGTCGCTGTCGCTGATGCCGTTCTGGCCGTAGGTCTTGCCGTAGCCGAGGAAGCCCTTGAGGTAGAGCACGAAGCCGCCGCCGACCGGCCAGTAGTGGTCCGCCTGGCCGCTCAGCTTCCAGTACTTGACGGTGGAGCCGGGCAGGCCCACCTCGCTGTTCAACGACAGCTGGCCGCCGCGGGTGGGCGCCCAGTAGCCGTTCTGGGTGTTCATGCTCCAGCCGAAGGTGCCGATCGTCGAATGGATCGTGTAGTGGCCGATCTCGTCCTGGTAGTCGATCAGCTGCTGCGGCGTGTAGCCGGGGATGGAGTTGACCTTGTTGCTGCTGAGGCCGATGCCGGCGCGCAGGCTCTGGTAGTCGGTGATCGGGATGCCGAGGTAGGTGGAGAACGCGCGCTGGCTGGTGGAGTAGTCGGCGAACTCGCCGTTGTCCACGTTGTTGTAGTCGGTCTTCGAGTAGGTGAGGTTGTAGCCGATGCCCACGCCGTTGTCGGTGAGGTAGGGGTTGTAGTAGTTGGCGTTGTAGCGGGTGTAGTACGCGCTGCGCTCGCCGCCCACCGACACGGTGTCGCCGCTGCCGAACAGGTTGCGCTCCGACACCGAGGCGGACAGGATGATGCCCGAGTACTGCGAGTAGCCGATGCCGAACTGCAGGCTGCCGGCGGACTGCTCCTCGACCTTGACGGTGACGTCCACCTGGTCGTCGGAACCCGGCACCTTCTTCTTGTCGACGTCGACCTTCTTGAAGTAGCCCAGCTGCTGCAGGCGGTTCTTGGAACGGTCGATGATGGCCTGCGAGTACCAGGCGCCCTCGAGCTGGCGCATCTCGCGGCGCAGCACGTTGTCCTCGGTGAGCGTGTTGCCCTGGAAGATCACGCGGCGCACGTACACGCGCTGGCCCGGCTCGATGTAGAGCGTGAGGTCGACGGTGCGCTTGTCCTTGTCCAGCTTGGGATACGGCGTGACCTTGGCGAAGGCGTAGCCGATGTTGGCCAGCAGCGCCTTGATCGACTTGGTGCTGGCCTCGATGGCGCTGCGGTTGAACACTTCGCCCGGCTTGACGAATACCAGCTGGCGCAGCGTGCTCTCCGGCAGCACCAGGGTGCCGAGCAGCTTCACGTCGGCGATCTTGTAGACATCGCCTTCCTTCACGTCGGCGGCGATGTACATCGACTGCTTGTCCGGCGCGATCGACACCTGGGTGGAGTCGACGCCGAAGTCGGCGTAGCCGCGGTTCATGTAGTAGGACTGCAGCTTCTCCAGGTCGCCGGAGAGCTTCTCCTGCGAGTACTGGTCGTTCTTGGAGTACCAGGACATCCAGTTCGGCGTGCCCAGCTCGAAGTCGTCGCGGATCGCCTTGTCGGTGAACGCGTGGTTGCCGACGATGTTGATCTCCTTGATCTTCGCCACCTGGCCTTCGCGGATCTCGATGTCGATCGCCACGCGGTTGCGGTCCAGCTTCACCACGTGCGGGATCACCGAGACGCTGTACTTGCCGCGGTTGTAGTACTGGTGGATCAGCTCCTGCTGCACGTTGTCCAGCGCCAGCCGGTCGAAGGTCTCGCCCTCGGCCAGGCCGATCGACTTCAGGCCCTTCTGCAGGTCCTCGGTCTTGATGTCCTTGTTGCCGCGGATGGTCAGCTTGGCGATCGAGGGGCGTTCCACCACCTTGATGACCAGGATGTTGCCGTCGCGCTCCAGCTCCACGTCGCTGAAGAACTTGGTCTGGTAGAGCGCGCGAACCGCCCGCTGCGCCATGGCGTCGGTCATCTGGTCGCCGCGGCTGACCGGCAGATAGTTGAACACGGTGCCCGCGGAGATGCGGGTGAGGCCGTCGATGCGGATGTCCGAGATGACGAACGGGTCGAAGGCGAGCGCCTTGGCAGAGAGGGAGGCAAGCAGCAGCAGGGCGGCGATACGCTTCATCGTCGGTTCCGGTGGGTGGTTTCGATCAGGCCGCCGGCCCGATCAAGGCACGCGCCGGGGTTGCGCCCCGACGCGAGAAAAGACAAGCGCCCGCGAGGGCACCCGATGTGGCGTCGTCGAACCGTGGGGGCGGGTCGTCGGCGTCACGACAACAGCAGGCGATGGATGTCGTTGTAGAACACCAAGCCCATCAGGCTGAACAGCAGCACGAATCCTATGTACTGGCCGATGACCATGGCCTGTTCGCTGAGCGGGCTGCCCTTGAGCAACTCGATAAGGTAATACAGCAGGTGCCCGCCATCCAAGATGGGGATGGGCAGAAGGTTCAGCACCGCCAGGCTCAGCGACACCGTGGCGAGGAACCACAGGAACCACGCAGGGCCCATCTGGGCGGTGGCGTTGGCGATCTGGGCGATGCCGATCACGCTGGACAGGTTCCTGGGCGAGGCCTCGCCGCCCAGCATCTTGCCGACCATGCCGAAGGTCTGTGCGAGGTCGTGCCAGGTGCCGACCAGCGCTTCGCGCAGCGCGCGCAGCGGGCCATAGCGCAGCGTGGCGGCTTCCGGCGGCTGTGCGCCGATGCCGATCACCCAGTTCGGCGGCTGGCCCTGCAGCGATTCGTGCTTGGCCACGACCTGCAGCGGTATCGTCTTGCCGTTGCGCTCGACCACGATCGCCAGCTGCGGCGACGCGACCGCGTCCTGCCGCACCAGCTTGCCCACCGCGTCGTAATCCGGCACCGGCTTGCCACCGATGCTGAGGATGCGGTCGCCCGCCTGCATGCCGCCCAGCGCCGCGGGCTGGCCGGGCAGCACGGTGGCGGCCAGCGCGGGAGGGGGCGCCAGTTCCAGGCCCAGGATCGTGCCGTACTGGTCGATGGTCTGGCCGGGCGGCAGCTTGTCCAGCGGCAACACCAGCTGCCGTTGCGTGCCCGCGGCATCGCGCACGGTCAGCGGCAACGGGCTGCGATCCAGCATGGCGTTGTCCACCGCATCCAGCGAATCGCTCCAGGTGGTCACGTCGCGGCCGCCGATGCTGAGGATGCGGTCGCCCGGCCGGATGCCCGCCGCGGCCGCCATGCTCTGCGGCTGGGCGGTGACGACGGGCGCCGTGTCGGGCCGGCCCAGCATGAACATCAGCCACAGCGCGGCCACGGTGAAGATCAGGTTGAAGCCCGGCCCCGCCAGCACGATCAGGATGCGCTTCCACACCGGCTGGCCGGTGAACTCCTGATCGCGGAACTGCGGCGGCACCACGCCTTCGCGCGCGTCCAGCATCTTGACGTAGCCGCCCAGCGGGATCGCGGCGATCCGGTATTCGCAGCCGTCGCGGCCGATGCGACTCCAGATCGCGTTGCCGAAACCCACCGAGAAGCGCAGCACCTTGACGCCGCAGCGGCGCGCGACCCAGTAGTGGCCGAACTCATGGAAGGTCACCAGCACGCCCAGCGTGACCAGCAACCAGAACACCGAGCCGAAGAAGGAAGTCATCAAACGCCGAGGCAGGAATCTATCGTGGACAGGATAACAGGGAAGTCAGCAGGCCCGCCGCAGCTGGCGCCAGGCCGCGGCCCGCGCCTCACCGTCGCGCGCGACCAGGGACTCCACATCGACCACGGCCTGCGCCGGCAGTTCCGCGAGCACGGCCTCCACCACCTCGGCGATGGCGAGGAAGGGCAGGGTGCCGGCCAGGAAGGCTTCCACCGCCACCTCGTTCGCCGCATTCAGGATCGCGGGGGCGTCGCCGCCGGCGCGCAGCGCCTGGAAGGCGAGGGCAAGGCAGCGGAAGGTGTCCAGGTCCGGCGCCTCGAACTGCAGCGCACCGGCGGTGGCGAGGTCCAGCGCGGGCACGCCGGCCTCGACGCGTTCCGGCCAGGCCAGGGCGTGGGCGATGGCGGTGCGCATGTCCGGGTTGCCGAGCTGGGCCAGCACCGAGCCGTCCACGTACTCCACCAGCGAGTGCACCAGGCTCTGCGGGTGCACCAGCACGTCGATCGCCGCGGCCGGCGCGCCGAACAGGTGGTGCGCCTCGATTACCTCGAGGCCCTTGTTCATCAGGGTGGCCGAGTCCACCGAGATCTTGCGGCCCATCGACCATTTCGGGTGCTTGCAGGCCTGCTCGGGCGTCACCGCGGCCAGGTCGGCGCGCGAGCGGCCGCGGAACGGGCCGCCGGAGGCGGTGAGGACGAGCCGGCGCACGCCACTCCTGGCCAGGTCAGGACGGCCGCCGGGCAGACACTGGAAGATCGCGTTGTGCTCGGAATCGACCGGGATCAGCTCGCCGCCACCGGTGCGCAGCGCCTCCAGCAGCAGCGGGCCGCCCAGCACGATGGACTCCTTGTTCGCCAGCAGCAGGCGCTTGCCTGCGTGCGCGGCGGCGAGGGTGGAGTCCAGCCCCGCGGCGCCGACGATGGCGGCCACCACGATGTCGCATGAGGCGCCGGACGCGGCGGCGGCCAGCGCAGGCTGGCCGCTGGCCACTTCGCAATGCACGCCGGCAGCGGCGAGCCGGCGCGCCAGCTCGCCTTCCAGCGCGGGATCGGCGATCACCGCCAGGGCGGGGCGGAAGCGCTCGCACAGCGCGGCCAGCGCGGCCACGTTGCGGTGCGCGCTCAGCACGCTGGCACGGAAGCGGTCCGGGTGCCGCGCGATCACGTCCAGCGTGCTGGCGCCGATCGAGCCGGTTGCGCCGAGGACGGCGACGTTCTTCATGTCACGGACCCAGCAACTGCAGGCCGAGCGCGAACACCGGCAACGCCGCGAACACGCTGTCCAGCCGGTCCAGCAGGCCGCCGTGGCCGGGGAAGATGGTGCCCGAGTCCTTGATGCCGGCATGGCGCTTCATCAGGCTCTCCAGCAGGTCGCCCACGATGGAGAGGGCGACTGTCAGCACAGCCAGCACACCGAGGCCGAGCAGCGCCGCGCCGCGCACGCCCAGCAACCAGCCGCCGGCCAGCGCCACCAGCACGCCGGCGACCAGCGCGCCGTACGCGCCGGCCCAGGTCTTGCCGGGGCTGATCTGCGGCGCCAGCTTGCGCCTGCCGAAGGTGCGCCCGCTGAAATACGCGCCGATGTCGGCGGCCCACACGATCACCAGCGCCAGCAGCAGCCACCAGTGGCCATGCGGTTCGCGGCCGTGCAGCGCGATCAGCGCGATCCACGCGGGGAACATCACGAAGGCGCCGGCCACGAGCTTCAGCGTGCGGTTTTCCGGCGTGGGGGCGGCGCCGAAGGCGAAATGCCGCAGCCACAGGCAGGCCACCAGCCACCACGCCACGCCCAGCGCCAGCAGCAACGACGTCGACACGCCGGGATGCGCCGTCCACAGCAGGGCGAACAGCAAGGCGGCGGCCACCAGCACGGCCGTGCGCAGGGCCGGCTGCTGCACGTTGGCGAGACGGGTCCATTCCTCCATCGCGCCGAGGAACACCGCCGCGGCCACCAGGGCGATCCATGGCGTGGGCAGCAGCAGGATGATGGCGATCGCCAGCGGCGCGAGCAGCAAGGCGGTGAGGACGCGCTGTTGCAACATGCTTACCCCTTGTCCGTGGCGACCTGATCGCCGGTGCGGCCGTAGCGGCGTTCGCGCCGGCCGTAGTCCTCGATCGCCTGGTGCAGGCTGGCCTGGTCGAAGTCAGGCCACAGGGTATCGGTGAAATGCAGTTCGGCATAGGCCGCCTGCCACAACAGGAAGTTGCTGAGCCGGCACTCGCCACCGGTGCGGATGAACAGGTCCAGCGGCGGCAGCCCGGCCAGGCACATGCGGCGGCCCAGTTCGGCCTCGTCGATGGCCTCGGCGCGCAGCTCGCCGCGCGCCACCGCGGCCGCGGCGTCGCGCGCGGCCTGCACGATGTCCCAGCGGCCGCCGTAGTTCACCGCGATGTTGAGATGCAGCTTGTGGTTGCCGGTGGTGCGCGCCATCGCCGCCTGCATGCGCTCGCGCAGCGGCTCGTCGAAGGCGGCGAGGTCGCCGGTGAAGCGCATCCGCACGCCCTGCGCATGCAGTTCGTCGGTTTCCTTGTCCAGCGCACGCACGAACAAGGCCATCAGCGCGCCGACTTCCTCCTCGGGGCGCCGCCAGTTCTCGCTGGAGAAGGCGAACAGGGTGAGCGCCTCGACGCCTTCGCGCAGGCAGCCTTCCACCACCTCGCGCACCGCCTTGCGGCCGGCGTTGTGGCCGAAGCTGCGCGGGCGATGGCGTGCCTTGGCCCAGCGGCCGTTGCCATCCATCACGATGGCGATGTGGCGGGGACGGGCGGGAGTCTTGGTCATCGGCGGGAGGGGCTTTTGTCTCCTTCTCCCCTGCGGGGAGAAGGTGCCCCGGAGGGGCGGATGAGGGGCGGGTGCTCGCGGTGATGCTGCATCAGAGCGAGCTTGAATTGCGAGGGTGTCGCAAGCTTGGCCCCTCACCCTGGCCCTCTCCCCGGAGGAGAGAGGGGGAATGCGCGGCGTGCGGTTTTGCCGCAGCACGCATCACATGGACATCAATTCTTCTTCCTTGGCCTTCACCACGCCGTCCACGTCCTTCACGAAGCGGTCGGTGAGCTTCTGGATCTCGTCGTCGGCGCGGCGCTCCTCGTCCTCGCTGATCTGCTTGTCCTTGAGCAGGTCCTTCACCTTCTGCATGGCGTCGCGGCGCACGTTGCGGATCGCGATCTTCGCGTTCTCGCCCTCGTGCGACACGTGCTTGGCCAGCTCGCGGCGACGCTCCTCGGTGAGCGGCGGCAGGTTGAGGCGGATCACGGTGCCGGCGGTGGTCGGGGTGACGCCGATGTCCGAGCCCAGGATGGCCTTCTCGACCGGGCCGACCAGGGTCTTGTCGAACGGCGTGATGACGATGGAGCGGGCGTCGCCCAGCGCCACCGTGGCCACCTGGTTCAACGGCATTTCCGAGCCGTAGGCCGGCACGCGGATGCCGTCCACCAGCGCGGTGCTGGCGCGGCCGGTGCGCAGGCGGGTGAGCTCGTGCCTGAGCGCGTCGATGCTCTTGCCCATGCGGGTCTGGGCATCGGTCTTGATGTCGTTGATCATGGGCGTTTCCCGGAAGATCTGGCTAGCCGCCGAGTATAGCAGCGCGGGTCGATGGCTCGGGCGCGCCTCAGTTGTGCACCAGGGTGCCCACCGGCTCGCCCTGCATGATGCGCAGCAGGTTGCCCGGCACGGTCATGTCGTAGATGCGCAGCGGCATGCGGTGGTCGCGGCACAGCGCGATGGCGGCGGTGTCCATCACCTGCAGGTTGCGCTGGATCACCTCGTCGTAGCTGAGCTGGTCGTAGCGGGTGGCCTCGGGGTGCTTGGCCGGGTCGGCGGTGTACACGCCGTCCACCTTGGTGGCCTTGAGCAGCAGGTCGGCGCCGATCTCCACCGCGCGCAGGGCGGCGGCCGAGTCGGTGGTGAAGAACGGGTTGCCGGTGCCGGCGGCGAACAGCGCGATGCGGCCCTTCTCGATGTGGCGGATTGCGCGGCGGCGGATGAAGTCCTCGGCCACGTCGTGGATCTGGATCGCGCTCATCACGCGGGCGTAGCCGCCGCGCTTCTCGATGGCGTCGGCCATCGCCAGCGCGTTCATCACGGTGGCCAGCATGCCCATGTGGTCGCCCGTGACGCGATCCATGCCGGCGGCGGCGAGGCCCGCGCCGCGGAAGATGTTGCCGCCGCCGATCACCACGCCGATGTTCACGCCGGCCTTGTTGACCTCGATGATCTCGTTGGCCAGCCGGCCGATCACGTTGGGATCGATGCCGTAATCGGCCTCGCCCATCAGCGCCTCGCCGGAGAGCTTGAGCAGGATGCGGCGGTACTTGGGCTGGTCGCTCATGGGATCTCCGGATTGTGTGGGGCAAACCGCCGCATTGTAGCGATTGCGGCTGAACGCAGCGAGCCGGGGGCCGGCGGGCAGGCACGAAAAAGGCGGAGCCGCGAGGGCCCCGCCTTGGGGTGGCGCGCCAGGCAAATCAGGCGAGGTTCTTCGCCGCGAATTCCCAGTTGACCAGGTTCCAGAACGCCTCGAGGTACTTCGGGCGGGCGTTGCGGTAGTCGATGTAGTAGGCGTGTTCCCACACGTCCACGGTGAGCAGCGGCTTGTCGCTGCCGGTGATCGGCGTGGCCGCGTTGGAGGTGTTGACGATGCCCAGCGTGCCGTCCGGGCGCTGCACCAGCCAGGTCCAGCCCGAGCCGAAGTTGCCGACGGCGGACTTGCTGAACTCCTCCTTGAACTTCTCGAACGAACCGAACGCCTTGTCGATCGCGTCGGCCAGCTTGCCGGTGGGCTCCTTGCCGCCCTTCGGGCTCAGCGAGTGCCAGTAGAAGGTGTGGTTCCAGACCTGCGCGGCGTTGTTGAACACGCCGCCGGAGGACTTCCGGATGATGTCTTCCAGCGCGGCGCCCTCGAACTCGGTGCCGGCGATCAGGTTGTTGAGGTTGGTCACGTAGGCCTGGTGGTGCTTGCCGTAGTGGAATTCCAGCGTCTCGGCGGAGATGTGCGGTTCGAGCGCGTTCTTTTCGTAGGGCAGGGCGGGAAGTTCGATCGCCATGAGTGGCTCCTTGACGGTGGCTGGGGATAGGGATCGCGACGGCCGGTGGCCGCCGATGGTCGACTGATACAATACCGGTCTGTCCGCATTGTAAAGACGAACACCCGACCTATGGACGTAAACGAGCGAATCAAGTCGCTGCTCGCTGCGCATCCCATCGTGCTCTTCATGAAGGGCACGCCGGAATTCCCGATGTGCGGCTTCTCCAGCCGTGCCGCGCAGGCATTGCAGCAGGCCGGCGCACCGTTCCATGCGGTGAACGTGCTGGCCGACCCGGAAATCCGCTCCGCGCTGCCGCACTACGCGAACTGGCCGACCTTCCCGCAGCTGTTCATCGAGGGTGAACTGATCGGCGGCTGTGACATCGTCGTCGATCTCGAGGCGTCCGGCGAGCTGGCGCGCATGGCCGGCGACGTGAGCGGAGCCGGGCGCGAATGACGTTGCCGACTGCGCGGTTCCCCGCGGGCTGGACGCCCGCCAGCGACACACTGGCCGGTCGCGTGGTGCTGGTCACCGGCGCCTATGGCGGCCTCGGCGGCGCGGTGGCGCGCGCGGCCGCACGCGCCGGCGCCACCGTCGTCGTCAGCGGCAAGCGCAAGCGCCAGCTGGAACAGTTGTACGACGCCATGCTGGCCGAAGGCCTGGCCGAACCGGTGATCCATCCGCTGGACATGGAGACCGCCACGCCGCGCGAATACGTCGCGCTGGCCGACGGCCTGCGCCACGACTTCGGCCGCCTGGACGGCATCGCGCACTGCGCGGCCAGCTTCGCCGGGCTCACGCCGGTCGCCATGCACAAGCCGGACGACTGGTTGCGCGCGATGCACGTCAACGTCAACGCCCCGTTCGCGCTCACCCAGGCCTGCCTGCCGCTGCTGCAGGAAGCGGCCGACAGCGCGGTGGTGTTCGTGCTGGACGATCCGCAGCGGCTGGCGCGTGCGCACTGGGGCGCCTATGGCGCCTCGAAGGCGGCGCTGGAGCGCTTCGCCGCCGTGCTGCATGAAGAGGTCGACGAAAGCCCGCTGCGCGTGCATGCCCTGCTGCCCGCGCCGATGCGCACCCGGCTGCGCCGGCAGGCCTACTTCGGCGAGGACACCCTGCGGCATCCGCTGCCGGATGCCACGGCGGAGGCCGTGGTCTGGCTGCTCGGCGCGCAGGGCCTGCCCGCGCGCGGCCATGTGCTCGACCTGCGGGAGGAGCACTGATGGAAGCGCAGATGACCACCTTGTCGGCGGCGATCATGCTGTTCCTCATCATGGATCCGCTGGGCAACATCCCGCTGTTCCTCAGCCTGCTCAAGGACGTGCCGCCCAAGCGCCGCCGCCGCGTGATGGTGCGCGAACTGCTGATCGCGCTGGGCGTGCTGCTGGGCTTCCTGGTCGGCGGCCAGCACCTGCTGAGCCTGCTGCAGCTCAAGCCGGATTCGATCAGCATCGCCGGCGGCATCGTGCTGTTCCTGATCGGCATCCGCATGGTGTTCCCGCCGGCGGATGGCGGCGGCATCTTCGGCAAGTCCAGCGGCGGCGAGCCCTTCATCGTGCCGATGGCGATACCCGGCGTGGCCGGGCCCTCGGCGATGGCCGCGCTGCTGCTGCTCACCAACACCCAGCCGGGGCGCACCGCGGAATGGGCTGTTGCGCTGGTCGGCGCCTGGTCGGCCACCGCGATCATCCTGCTGTTTTCCACCTACCTGTTCCGCTGGCTGGGCGAGAGCGTGCTGACCGCGCTGGAACGTGTCATGGGCATGCTGCTGATCGCCCTGTCGGTGCAGATGTTCCTGGCCGGGGTGGCGGCTTTCCTGCATCTGTCGCTTTGACGGCGTTCGCGCCATTCGCTGGCGGATGGAAAAGCTGGCGACGGTGTAAAAATGCTGTAAAATAAGCCAGAAACAATACGCAGGGTTTCGACGGCGGGACGACGCAACTCAATCGGCATCGCAAAATAATCCGAAACCCGGATTCACTGGCTCGGCTCTAACGGAGGCCGGGCTTTTTTGTGCCCTGAGTTTTCGTTTTTTCTTGCGATTGTCGCATTTGTCAGCTGCCGCGAATCGACCACTATCCGCTTCAATCTGAATTTGCACTCCAGAGGTACACACATGAAACGAGTCTATCTGTCTGCCGCGATCGCGCTGTCCCTTGGCCTGGTGTCGTCGGTGACGCTGGCGCAGGACGCCAGCGGGCAATCCGCCGCGGCCACTCAGGGTCAGCGCGTCAATGCGTCGAGCACCTCCAACACCACCACCGCGAACGACACCAAGCGCAGCGCCAAGCAGCTGAGCACGGTGCAGGTGACGGCGCAGTCGCTGTCGCTGGGCGGTGGCCTGATGTCGGTGCAGACTGCCCCGAAGGCCGTGTCCACGATCACCCGCGAAGCCATCGAGCAGGCCAGCCCGGGCAGCAACTTCACGCAGATGATCGGCTCCATCCCGGGCGTCAACTCCGCCACCGACGACGCCACCGGCCTGGCCAACGGCCACTACAGCATGCGCGGCTACGACTCGTCCGACATCGGCATGACCGTGAACGGTGCGCCGATCACCGACACCGGCAGCTATTCGGTGTACGGCACCGAGTACGGCGACAGCGAGAACATGGGCGACATCACGGTGCTGCAGGGCATCCCGGATGTGGACATGCCCGATTCCGGCGCCAGCGGCGGCCACATCGGCTGGGCCACCATCGATCCGCCGCACGAGGGTGGTGTGGACATCACGGAAACCCTCGGTACCAATGACTATCACCGCACCTTCGTGCGCCTGAACACCGGCGATCTCGGCCCGGTGCGTTCGTGGATCTCCTATTCCGACAATTCCGCCGACTTCTGGCGCGGCAATGGCACGCTGAAGGTTTCCAAGGTCGACGGCAAGTCGATCTGGACGATCGACGACGACAACTCGATCAGCGCCTCGCTGCAGTACAGCCGCCAGAGCAACTACCAGTACGACACCGTCAGCAAGCAGAACGTCGCGCAGTATGGTTACGACTACAACTACAACACCTCCTGGATTCCGCTGACCGGCCTGACCGGCACGGCGTTGAAGAATGCGGTGTCGACGGACAAGTACTACCAGGGCCTGGCCACCCAGCCTTACCAAAGCTGGATGTACAGCATGGACGGCGAGTTCAAGCTGGCCGACAGCCTGCACCTGTCGGTGATCCCGTACTTCTGGTACGGCAGCGGCGGCGGCGGCGCGGGCCAGACCGCCACCGAGAGCACCTCGCTCATCAACAAGTACCTCTACGCCAACGTTGACCTCAATGGCGACGGCAGCGTGGTGAACGGTTCCCAGGGCGTGGTGTACTCCTTCAGCATGGCGACCACCTACCGCCCGGGCGTGGTGGCGCGCTTCAACCAGGACTTCGGCCTCGACAACAGCCTGGAATACGGCTTCTGGTACGAGCGCTCGCGCAAGAGCCAGAACGACACCTACGGGCTGGTGAATCCCGAGACCGGCGCGCCGGCCAACATGTGGGGCACCTCGAGCTGGCTGACCTATCCGGATGGCCAGTCGCAGATCTACTACGACGAATACACCATCACCGAGCTGAAGAAGGGCTTCGTCACCGACACCTGGACGCCGAACGACCAGTGGACCCTGCAGGCCGGCCTCAGCTACCTGTACGCCGACCGTACCGGCAGCGCGGTCGACTATCCCGGTTCCACCACGCAGACGCCGGCCCCCGGCGCGTCGCAGTCCTTCAGCAACAACTGGCACAAGTTCCTGCCGATGGCAGGTATCAAGTACCAGCTGAACGACCAGAACCAGTTCTACATCGGCAGCGGCGAGACCTTCCGTGTGCCGACGAACACGGCGGCGATCTTCGGCATCCTGGCGGCGGCGGCCCCGGGCGGCGCGGTCGTCGACAATGCGGCCGTCAACAAGCCCGAGACCTCGTGGAACACCGACCTCGGCTGGCGTTTCTACGGTGATGCCGTGTCGGCCAGCGCGGACATCTATCACAGCAACTACTTCAACAAGCAGGAGTCGGCCTGCTTCGTCCCGGCGGGCGGCAGCAGCTGCAGCGTCTCGTACTACACCGCGATCCCGCACATGAACATGCGCGGCTTCAACGGAGAGGCCAGCTGGAAGTTCGCCGAGCACTGGAAACTGTACGGCTCCTACACCTATACCCAGTCCCTCATCGAGGGCGCGATCAACGCCGGTGGCGACAACAGCACCGACGGCGCCCCCTATCCGACCAACGGCAAGACCATGCCGGATACGCCGCGCAACATGGGCAACCTGTCGCTGGGCTATGACGACGGGCACCTCTGGGCCAACCTGAATGCTCGCGCCACCAGCTCGCTGTACGGCGACTACCTCAATACCGAGCGGGTGGGTGGTTTCACCACCTACAGCCTCGGTGCGGGCTACAAGTTCGACAACTACGGCGGCTTCAAGCCGTACATCAAGGTCAACGCCTACAACCTCACCAACAAGGAGGCGTACAGCTACGTGGGCAGCGCACCGCTGCTGGCGGCCTCGGGCAAGGCCCTGTACGCGGCCGGCTATTACGCCAGCACGCCTTACTACGGCCTGCTGCAGCCGCGTACCTACATGATCACCTTCGGCGCCTCGTTCAACTGATACGGCGACCATCGGCCCGCGGCTGGCACGGCGCGGGATTTCAAGGCCGGCACCTTCGGGTGCCGGCTTTTTTGTTGTCGGCATCGCCCCGTCCGGGCTGCAGCAAATCGCGACAAGGGCAAATTGTTACGAATCTGTAATACCATTCGCGTAACTTTTTGCGTCGCGGGCGTGGCCAAGGCAGCTTGGCCCGGCCGCTTCATTCCAGGGAACACCAGAAGAACCACCGCCACGCCCGGCGCGACAAGGGCGGCAGATGGTCCGGCCTGTTGCCCTGATTCCGTTGTTTGTTGCGAACCGCCCTGGGGGTCGATGTCTCTATGAAACACACCAATCGTGCCAAATTGCTGTCGGTGGCCATTGCCACGCTGCTGGCTTCCTCGCCGGTGCTGGCGCAGGACACTTCGTCCTCGATCAGCGGCCGTGTGCTCGACGGCAATGGCCAGCCGATCGCGGGCGCCACCGTGCAGATCGTGCACGAGCCGTCCGGTACCACCAAGATCGCCACCACCGATGCCAACGGCCGCTATTCGGCGCAGGGCCTGCGCGTGGGTGGCCCGTTCGACGTCACCGTGTCCAAGGCCGGCATGGCCCAGGGCGAGCAGAAGAACGTGTACCTGCAGCTGGCGCAGGACACCGCGGTCAACCTGACGATGGGCACCGAGCAGGCCAGGATGGCGAAGGAACTCGGCGGGGTCACCGTGTCGGCCAGCGCGCTGGCGCAGACCTTCACGCCGGACAACAAGGGCATGTCCACCAATGTCTCGCAGCGCGAGTTGCAGGCCGCACCCTCGCCGGGCCGTTCGATCGCCGACATCGCCCGCCTCGATCCGCGCGTGTCGATCTCCGATCGCGGCGAAGGCGCGATCTCCACGATGGGCATGAACAACCGCTACAACGCGATCACCGTGGACGGCGCCGGCGTGGGCGATCCGTTCGGCCTGAACTCCAATGGCATGCCCTACATCGGCTCGCCGATCTCGGCCGACACCATCGAGGAGTACAACATCTCGACGGCGAACTTCGACGTGGCCTCCGATACCGTGGGCGCCAACATCAATGCGGTCACCAAGAGCGGCACCAACGACTTCCACGGCTCGGTGTATTACGCCTACCGCAACGCCGACAAGCTGGTCGGCACGGCCGGCTGGTTGAACAAGGACCAGCCGGGTTACGACTACGCCGGCTACAAGCGCGACTGGACCGCCGGCGCCACGCTGGGCGGCCCCATCGTGCAGGACAAGCTGTTCTTCTTCGTCAACTACGAGAAGGAGAAGACCATCGGCCTGGGCGCCGACTCGGCCAACGGCCTCGACTCCACCCTCGGCAACGGCCCCTCCACCTCGAACAAGGTGTCGCCGGGCGACCTGCAGCGCATCATCAACGCCGCCAAGGCGCTGGGCCTGAAGCCCGGCAACTTCAGCGGCGGCAACGTGGACCTGGGTGACCAGCGCTACCTGGTCAAGCTGGACTGGAACATCACCAACGACCACCGCGCCAGCTTCAGCTACCAGCGCACCAAGGAAACCCAGCCCATCGTGCAGGGCAATTCCAGCAACGCGATCGGCCTGACCAGCTACTGGTACACCAAGAACAGCGACACCAAGAACATGGTGCTGCAGCTGTTCGACGACTGGAGCGACATCTTCTCCACCGAGACCAAGCTCGGTTACCGCCAGTTCTCGCAGATCCGCACCGTGGCCGACCAGCAGCCGCAGGTGTACGTGGACGTCGGCTTCAGCCAGAACGCGACGACGGGCAAGCAGACCGGCTCCACGCCGTATGTCGACCTGGGCGAGGACCAGTACAGCCACTACAACGTGCTGAACATCAAGACCTGGAACCTGTTCGAGGCGGCCACCCTGTACCTGGGCGACCACACCGTGAAGGGCGGCATCGATTTCCAGCAGAACAAGATCTACAACCTGTTCGGCCGCACCGAGTTCGGCGCCTATACCTTCTTCGGCATCGACAACTTCGAGAAGGGCATCTACGACTCGTACAACATCTACCAGCCTTCGCCGGGCTATACGCTCGGCGACGTGGCGGCGAAGTGGACGTTGCGCCAGACCAGCCTGTTCCTGCAGGACACATGGCAGGTGAACAACAACCTGTCGCTGCAGTACGGCATGCGCATCGACCAGGCCAACACGGGCGATCGCCCGGCTTACAACCCGGTGGTGAGCAAGACCTTCGGTGTCGATCCGGACGGCCAGATCGTGGTCAATTACCAGCCGGGCAGCAACGTCACCCCGCTGCGCAACGACAGCACCATCGACGGCCTGCGCATCGTCGAGCCGCGCGTGTCGTTCAACTACGCCTTCGACGGCGAGCGCATGATGCAGCTGCGCGGCGGTTTCGGCCTGTTCCAGTCCAACCCGCCGACGGTGTGGATGACCAACCCGTTCCAGAACAACGGCATCACCACCACCGTGTACCAGGTGTACAACGACTACGGCCTGCAGCCGGGGCAAGGCAACAGCCTGCCGGTGTTCAGCCCGGATCCGTTCGGCCAGAGCCTGCCGCCGCCGTCGAGCAGCTCGATGAGCGTGGACACCATCGACCGCAACTTCAAGCTGCCTTCCGTGTGGAAGTACAGCCTGGCGTTCGATCGCGAGCTGCCGTGGTGGGGCACCGTGTTCTCGGCCGAGTACCAGTACGTCAAGGTGCGCAACGGCATCTGGTACCAGATGCTCAACCTCGGTTCGCCCACCGGCACCATGCCCGATGGCCGCGAGCAGTACTGGAAGACGCCGGGCGAGGCCGGCGCCAGCGCCGATGCGCGAGCCAACGCGAGCAAGAGCTTCACCTACAACTCCACCTACCTCACCAACACCCACAAGGGTCATGCCGAAGCGCTGACCCTGTCGTTGAAGAAGCCGTTCTCCGACAACTGGTTCGGCAGCCTGGGCGTGACCTTCGGCGATTCCACCGAGGTGAACCCCGGTACTTCCAGCCAAGCCAGCTCGAACCTGTCCAACAACGCCTGGGTGAACCCGAACGACGAGACGGTGGCGCGTTCCAACCGCGCGGTGCGCCAGCGCGTCAATGCGTCGGTCACGTGGCAGCACCGCTTCTTCGGCGACTACGTCACCAGCATCAGTGCGTTCTACGACGGCCATACCGGCCAGCCGTACAGCTGGACCTTCGGCAACGACGCCAATGGCGACGGCTTCGGCAACGGCACCGACCTGGTCTACATCCCGCGCAACGGCGAAGTGACCCTGATCCAGCCGAACGGCCAGCCGGCCACCGCCACGCAGATCCAGCAGTTCTACAGCTACATCCACAGCGACAAGTACCTGAGCAAGCACCAGGGCCAGATCGCCCAGCGCAACGCGGCCACGGCCGCCTGGGTCAACGATCTGGACATGAGCTTCCGCCAGGAGGTCCCGGGCATCTTCAAGGGCAACAAGGGCGAAGTCCGCCTGGATGTCTACAACGTGCTGAACCTGGTCAACAAGCGCTGGGGGCAGGAACACGACCTGGGCTTCTACCAGACGCGCAACCTCGCCGACTATGCCGGCGTGGGCGCCGACGGCAAGTACATCTACAAGCTGTACACGGACAAGGCCGGCAATTACCAGCCGGAGCAGTACACGGTGTACGACGCCGGCACCTACACCAAGACCAATGTGGTGTCGCGCTGGTCGGCGATGTTGACGGTTCGTTACACGTTCTGAGCGCGCCCCGGCGTGTCCTCGGAAGCCGGCGCCCGCGAGGGCGCCGGCTTTTTCATGATGTGCATTCCCGTACGCCGCTGCGCGGGCGATCCATGGGCATGCGGTGGCGATCCAGGCGTCCTGTCATGGCGCGAATCACGCGGCTCGTCTGTCTTGACTGCGCCGCGGCCTAGGCGGGAAGCTTCCCGGTCGCCGCATCCGCGTGGGCATGTGCCCGCGGGACAGTGGCATGGAGATACCGATGAACGATGCAGGTGCCGGTGCTGCCGGCCGCAACGCCACCGTGAGCGCGCGTATTTCGCCCGCTGGCGGCCTGGACATTCTTTCCCGCCACGAGGTCGCGCGCCTGCGCGGCGCCAGCGACTCGGGCCTGCACGGCCTGCTGCGCCGCTGCGCGCTGGCGGTGCTGACCTCGGGCGCGATCAGCGACGATCCGCGGGCGATCCTCGAGCAGTATCCGGACTTCGACATCCAGGTGCTGCAGCAGGACCGTGGCATCAAGATCGAGTTGACCAAGGCGCCGGCACAGGCCTTCGTGGACGGCCAGATCATCCGCGGCATCAACGAGCTGCTGGTGGCGGTGGTGCGCGACATCGTGTACGTGTCCACGCAGCTGGAACAGCCCGGCAGCGACCTCGGGCCCTCCGATGCGTTGACCCAGGCGGTGTTCGAGATCCTGCGCAACGCGCGCATCCTCAAGCCGAACATCGACCCCAACCTGGTGGTGTGCTGGGGCGGCCACTCGATCTCGCGCGACGAGTACGAGTACACCAAGGCGGTGGGCTACCAGCTGGGCCTGCGCGGCATGGACATCTGCACCGGCTGCGGCCCCGGCGCGATGAAGGGGCCGATGAAGGGCGCCACCATCGCGCACGCCAAGCAGCGGCACCGCAACAACCGCTACATCGGCATCACCGAGCCGGGCATCATCGCGGCCGAGTCGCCGAACCCCATCGTCAACCAGCTGGTCATCATGCCGGACATCGAGAAGCGCCTCGAAGCCTTCGTCCGCATGGGCCACGGCATCATCGTGTTCCCCGGCGGCGTGGGCACGGCGGAGGAGATCCTCTACCTGCTCGGCATCCTGCTGCACCCGGAAAACGCGGGCACGCCGTTCCCGCTGATCCTCACCGGGCCGGGGCAGTCGGCTGCGTATTTCGAGCAGATCGACAAGTTCCTCCGCCTCGCGCTGGGCGATGCGGTGGCCGCGCACTACCAGATCATCGTGGACGATCCGGCCGCGGTGGCGAAGGCGATGGCCAAGGGCATCGACAAGGTGCGCAACAACCGCCTCGACACCAAGGACGCGTTCTTCTTCAACTGGGCGCTGCGCATCCCGCTGGAGTTCCAGACCCCGTTCCGCCCCACCCACGAGGCGATGCGCGGCCTGCAGCTCCACCATGGCCGACCGCTGCACGAGCTGGCGGCCGACCTGCGTCGCGCGTTCTCCGGCATCGTGGCCGGCAACGTGAAGGAGGAGGGCGTGCAGGCGATCGAGCAGAACGGCCCGTTCGACATCGACGGCGACCGCGACATCATGCAGGCGCTGGACAAGCTGCTGCAGGCCTTCGTGGAACAGCACCGCATGAAGCTGCCTGGTGGCGCGGCCTACGTGCCGTGCTATCGCGTGATCACCGGCTGACGGCGACGTCGGGGATTGCATGCAAAAAGGCCGGCATCGCTGCCGGCCTTTTCATGAATCTGGCGCCCGAAGTTGGACTCGAACCAACGACCCCCTGATTAACAGTCAAGTGCTCTAACCGGCTGAGCTATTCGGGCGGGAGCTGCGTAGTTTGTCGATCGGATCGCGGGCTGTCAAGCATGCGGCCCGCCAGTCCGGATCACTGCGCTGCGGTGCAACTGGTGGCGTCCTCCATGCTGGCGGGGGCGCCGCGAATGCGGCCGGTGTTGGAGATCACCACCAGCAATACCTGTCCGGGTTCGCTGCGGCTGCAGAAGCGCAGGGTGTTGGTCGTGCCGCTGGCGCTGCCGTCGCCGCGGAAGCGCACCAGGGGACGGCCGCTGTCGCCGAGGATGGTGATGCCGGCATAGCCGGACTGGGTGCGCAACGGGCTTGCGTCGGGCTGGCCGTCGCGGTCCCGGTCGTGGCCGATCAGCCAGCCGGACTCCCAGCGCGTTTCACTGCTGCACTGCGCGCCGTTGCGGCTGGGGCAGAACAGGGTGGGCCTGCCGGTGGTGATGGCGATGCCGCGCGCGTGTTGCAAGGCGGCGATGAAATCCGTCTGCGCGACCCGGACCCGGTCGCGCTGGAGCAATCGGGCCAGCGGTGGCAAGGCCATGGCCGCGAGCACGCCGAGGATGGCCACGACCATGATCTGTTCGACAAGCGTGATGCCGCTCTGGTTGTCAGCCGGTCGCATCGCCATGGCGCGCTCCTGCATGGGCGGGAAGGCCATGCTAGGGAGGCGTGTTCGGGTGGCCTGCCGTCTACCGGCGGGGCGAAGCGTCGGACGCTGCTGACAAGGGATGTCAGCAGCGACGATTTAAAATGCCGGCATCTGCCCGCATCTCGCCAGCCATGACCGATAGATTCGAACTCGTCGCGCCCTACCAGCCCGCCGGCGACCAGCCCGAGGCGATCCGTCGCCTCAGCGAAGGCTTCGAGGCGGGCCTGGCCGCGCAGACCCTGCTCGGCGTCACCGGTTCGGGCAAGACCTACACCATCGCCAACGTGATCCAGCAGGTGCAGCGGCCCACCATCGTGATGGCGCCGAACAAGACGCTGGCGGCGCAGTTGTACGGCGAGTTCCGCGAGTTCTTCCCGAACAACGCGGTGGAGTACTTCGTCAGCTACTACGACTACTACCAGCCGGAAGCCTACGTGGTGGCGTCCGACACCTTCATCGAGAAGGACGCCTCGATCAACGACCATATCGAGCAGATGCGGCTGGCCGCCACCAAGGCGCTGCTGTCGCGGCGCGACGCGATCATCGTGGCCACGGTGTCGGCGATCTACGGCCTGGGCAATCCCGAGGACTACCTGTCGCTGCGCCTGATCCTGGCCAAGGGCGAGCGCATCGAGCAGCGCCAGCTGATCCGCCAGCTCACCGAGCTGCAGTACAGCCGCAACGAGATGGAGCTGCGCCGCGGCACCTATCGCGTGCGCGGCGAGATCATCGACGTGTTCCCTGCCGAATCGGAAACCGAAGCGTTGCGCATCGAACTGTTCGACGGCGAGGTGGAAGGGCTTTCGCTGTTCGACCCGCTCACCGGCGAAACCGTGCGCAAGGTGCCGCGCTACACGGTCTATCCGCGCACGCATTACGCCTCCACGCGCGAGAGCGTGCTCAACGCCATCGACACGATCAAGGACGAATTGAAGGACCGGCTGGAAGTGCTGTACCGCGACAACAAGCTGGTCGAGGCGCAGCGGCTGGACCAGCGCACCCGCTACGACGTGGAGATGATGGCCGAGGTGGGTTACTGCCAGGGCATCGAGAACTACTCGCGCCACCTTTCCCGCCGCGCGCCGGGCGAGCCGCCGCCCACGCTGTTCGATTACCTGCCGGCGGACGGCCTGCTGGTGGTGGACGAGTCGCACGTCACCGTGCCGCAGGTCGGCGCGATGTACAAGGGCGACCGTTCGCGCAAGGAAACCCTGGTGGAATTCGGCTTCCGCCTGCCGTCCGCGCTGGACAACCGCCCGTTGCGCTTCGAGGAATGGGAAGCGCGGGTGCCGCGCGCGATCTACGTCTCCGCCACGCCGCGCGAGTACGAGCTGCAGAAATCCGGCGACGCCATCGTCGAACTGGTGGTGCGCCCCACCGGCCTGGTCGATCCCGAGGTGGAAGTGCGCCCGGTGCGCACCCAGGTGGACGACCTGCTCGGCGAGGCGAACAAGCGCATCGCGATGGGCGACCGCGTGCTGGTCACCACGCTGACCAAGCGCATGGCCGAGAACCTCACCGAATACCTCTCCGAACACGGCGTGAAGGTGCGCTACCTGCACTCGGACATCGAGACGGTGGAGCGCAGCGAGATCATCCGCGACCTGCGCCTGGGCGAATTCGACGTGCTGGTGGGCATCAACCTGCTGCGCGAGGGCCTGGACATGCCCGAGGTGTCGCTGGTGGCGGTGCTCGATGCCGACAAGGAAGGCTTCCTGCGCTCCACCGGCTCGCTGATCCAGACCATCGGCCGCGCCGCCCGCAACGTGCGCGGCAAGGCCATCCTCTACGCCGACGAAGTGACGCGTTCGATGCAGGCGGCGATGGACGAGACCGCGCGCCGCCGCGAGAAGCAGCTGGTATACAACGAGGCGCATGGCATCACGCCGAAGACGGTGGAGCGCCGTATCGCCGACATCATGGAGGGCGCGCGCAGCGAGTCGCCGCGAAGCCGTGGCGGCAAGGCCAAGGCGCGCGCCGTGGCCGAGTCGCCGGCGAACTACGAGGCGATGGATCCGGCCAAGGCCGCCGCCGCCATCAAGAAGCTGGAGGCGCAGATGTACAAGCACGCCCAGAACCTGGAGTTCGAGGCGGCCGCCCAGTTGCGCGACCAGATCCACCAGTTGCGCGAGCGGGCCCTGCGTTGAGCTTGTCGCGGAGCATGGAGTCGCCTATACTGCGCGGCTCGCGCGGCCTGTAGCCGTGCGAACCGGGCGGTTAGCTCAGCGGTAGAGCACTACCTTGACATGGTAGGGGTCACAAGTTCGATCCTTGTACCGCCCACCAATTCGAATCCGGCAACGGCGCGGCCTTCGGGCACGCGCCGTTGTCGTTTCCGGGCCTAGGCAGGCCCCGCGTCGTCCCACGGGGCCCGGGGCGTCGGTCGGTCAGTGGCCGAAGCCGCCGTCGCCCCGCACGATCGCCACGCCGTTGGTGCTGCCGCTGTCGATGGTGACGACGCTTTCAAGATTGAAGTTCCCATCGCCGTCCACGCCGAAGATGGAGACGTGCGAGGCCGATCCGGTGCCGTCGATGACCGCGGCGAGGCCGTCGCGGTAGGCGATGTCGGTCGGGGCGCCATCGAACGATGCCACCACCGCTGCGTCCTGGACGATCTTGCGGCCGTACACGAGGTAGCGGGACACGGAGTGGCTGGGCGAGTTGGACGAGAACAGGAACGGCCCGTCCAGGGTGACCCAGCAGGGTGCCATCTGGGTGCCGGAGCCGGTGACCGTCAGCACCGCATCGTCGCGCACGAGGCTGATCTCGTTCGCGTGGGCGATGGTGACGTAGGCATCGTTGCCACGTGTGGCAAGCCCGAAGGGTGCATTGACGTTGGCGGGAATGTTCGCCACCAGCCTGGCCGTGCCCGACACGCTGCCCCGGCCTGCGAGGTCGACCGTTTCGATGGCATTGCTCTTTTCGCTGATGACGAGCTGTCCGCCGATGACGCCCACCTGGGCGGCGGAGCCGTCGGCAACGGCCAGCCTCGCCTTGCCGTCGGCGATGGAGCTCACGCCATCCCGGGTGATCGGGTGCGATTCGATGTAGGTGGCGGTCAGGATGTAGAGATGATCGTGGCCGAAGGCCACGCTGACCGGGTTGTTGATGGCTGGGACGAGCTTCTCCAGTTGCAGCGGAATGCCGGCTCCGCCCTTCCGGAAGACCGAGACGTTGCCCGACCCGAAATTGACCACGGCGAGGCGGTCACGATCCTGCGCGATGCCGCCGGCATTGCCGGCGACCCCGCCCGATCCCCCGGTCGGGGACTGTTCGACCAGCATGCCGCGGGTGTCGTAGACAAGCAGTTCGTTGTTGGCCGTGTTCGATGACGTCACCACCAGGTCGCCATTGTTCCAGCGGGCGGTGGCCTGCGCGTTGACGGTTCCCGCCACCATCAATCCAAGCAGGGCCGATCCAAGGATCGTCTTTTTCATGGTCATTCCTCGTTATGGGCATGGGTATGCGGCAACAGGCGTTGCCGCGACAAATCGCCACCAATGACCGCGCGCGCTGGTCACTGCTTATTCGAATGGCCTGCCTTGTTGGTTACATCGCGGTGTTCGGGAAGTCGGCGATCGCAAGGAGGCGGCGTGATGCCGGGCGCGAGGCGATGCACGCCGGAGCCGGGCGATTGGCCGGGGCCCGGCACGAATTCGATCCTGTGCCGTCCACCGGATACCATGCAGCGGCGCGGACTCTGCCCCGCGCCTTTCTTTTTGCCGGGGTGCTGCGATGGTCTACCTGTGGGTCAAGAGCTTCCACGTGCTGTTCGTGATCGCCTGGATGGCCACGGTGTTCTACCTGCCGCGCATCCTGGTGAACCTGGCCGAGGCCGGCGACGAGCCCGCGGTGAAGGCGCGTTTGCTGCTGATGGGGCGGCGGCTGTACAGGTTCGGCCACAACATGTTCGGCATCGCCTTCCTGTTCGGCCTGACGTTGTGGCAAGGGTGGCGGGTGTTCCCGTCGAAGTTGCCGGACGTGACCGCGGGCCTGCACTGGATCGACGCCAAGCTCACCCTGGTGGCCGTGTTGCTGGCCTATTTCGTGTGGGCGGGCCGCATGCTCAAGCGCTGCGAGCGGGGCGCGGCGCTGCCATCCGCGAAGGCGCTGCGCTTGCTCAACGAACTGCCCGTGCTGTTGCTGCTGGGCGTGATCTTCCTGGTGCTGGCCAAGCCTTTCTAGCCTCGATCCACGTAGGCGCACCCTGTGCGCGATGGCTCTGTGCTTCGATCGGAGCGCGAGGCCATCGCGCACAGGGTGCGCTCCTACACGGGCCGTCGCTGTCTGGTCAGCGCTTGAAGTAGTCGCGGTACCACGCCACGAAGCGCGCCACGCCTTCCTCGATCGAGGTGTCCGGCGCGTAGCCCACGTCGCGCCGCAGCGCCGAAACGTCGGCCCAGGTGTCCGGTACGTCGCCCGGCTGCATCGGCAGCAGGTTCTTCTCCACCGTGCGGCCCAGGTGTTGCTCGAGCAGCTCGATGAACCGCAGCAACTGCACCGGCTGGTCGTTGCCGATGTTGTAGACGCGGTAGGGCGCGTTCGATGTGCCGGGGTTCGGCGACTTCGCGTCGTAGGCCGGGTCGGGCGTGGCCGGGTGGTCGAGCGTGCGGATCACGCCTTCCACGATGTCGTCGACGTAGGTGAAGTCGCGGCTGTGGTTGCCGAAGTTGAACACGTCGATGGCCTCGCCGCGGCTGATGCGGTCGGCGAACAGCATCGGCGACATGTCCGGCCGCCCCCACGGCCCGTACACGGTGAAGAAGCGCAGGCCGGTGGTGGGCAGGCTGTAGAGATGGCTGTAGCTGTGCGCCATCAGTTCGTTGGCCTTCTTCGTCGCGGCGTACAGGCTCACTGGGTGGTCCACGGCGTCTTCCACCGCGAACGGCAGCTTGCGGTTGTCGCCATAGACCGAACTGGACGAGGCATAGACCAGGTGCCCGACGCCGCCATGGCGGCAGGCTTCGAGGATGTTGCCGAAGCCGACCAGGTTGCTCTGCACGTAGGCCTGCGGGTTCTGCAGCGAATAGCGCACGCCGGCCTGCGCGGCCAGGTTCACCACGCGCTGCGGCTCGAAGCGGGCGAAGGCGTCGTTCACCGCGGCGGCGTCGGCCAGGTCGGCGCGGCGATGGGCGTAGCCGGCGTGGTTGGCGAAGCGGGCGAGTCGCGCTTCCTTCAGTGCCGGGTCGTAGTAGTCGTTGTGGTTGTCGATGCCCAGCACTTCGTCGCCGCGTGCCAGCAGGCGTTCGGCCAGCGCGGCGCCGATGAAGCCGGCGGTGCCGGTGACGAGGATGCGCATGGCGGGTTCCTTCGCGGGGGAGGGCGGCATTGTAGCGGCTGCGATCACGGCTCGATTGACGGCGCGTGCGGCGCTAGACTACGTTTCCGCTAACTTTCCAGAGCCAAGGTGGCCCGTGCGCAAGCGCCGGCCGAGTGTGCGACATGTCCACTACCAATCGCCCACGTTGAAACCTCGCCGAGCCTCACCTTGTTGAAAGGGCGCTGCGGCGCCCTTGCTTTTGTCCGCCATCCGGGCGGACGGCGGCAAAACCGGCCAGCAGTGGCCGGGCTCCCAAATGAAAAGCGGCGCCGTATCGAAGCGTCGCAGCAGGAACAAGCCATGATCGAAATCACGCTACCCGACGGCAGCAAGCGCCCGTTCGACCACCCCGTGTCCGTGCAGGACGTGGCCGCCTCCATCGGCGCCGGCCTGGCCAAGGCCACCCTCGCCGGCAAGGTGGACGGCAAGCTGGTGGATGCCAGCTTCCCCATCGACCATGACGCCAGCCTGGAAATCGTCACCGAGAAAAGCCCGGAGGCGCTGGAAATCCTGCGCCATTCCACCGCGCACCTGCTGGCGCAGGCCGTGCAGCGCCTGTATCCGGGCGCGCAGGTCACGATCGGCCCGGTGATCGACAACGGCTTCTACTACGACTTCGCCTACGAGCGCCCGTTCACGCCCGACGACCTGGCGAAGATCGAGGCGGAGATGGAAAAGATCGTCAAGGAGGCGCTGCCGGTGACGCGCAGCGTGAAGTCGCGCGACGACGCGGTGGCGTTCTTCCGCGGGCTGGGCGAAAACTACAAGGCCGAGATCATCGAAAGCATCCCGGCCAACGAGGCGCTGTCGCTCTACACGCAGGGCGAGTTCACCGATCTGTGCCGCGGCCCGCACGTGCCGAACACGGGCAGGTTGCGCGCGTTCAAGCTGATGAAGGTGGCTGGTGCCTATTGGCGCGGCGATTCCAACAACGCGATGCTGACGCGCATCTACGGCACGGCGTGGTTGAACGACAAGGATCTGAAGGCCTGGCTGCACCAGCTGGAAGAGGCCGAGAAGCGCGACCACCGCAAGATCGGCAAGGCGCTCGACCTGTTCCACCAGCAGGAGGAAGGCCCGGGCATGGTGTTCTGGCACCCGCGCGGCTGGGCGATCTGGCAGCAGGTGGAGCAGTACATGCGCGGCGTGTACAGGAAGAGCGGCTACCAGGAAGTGCGCTGCCCGCAGGTACTGGACGTGTCGCTGTGGAAGAAGTCCGGCCACTGGGACAACTACCAGGAGAACATGTTCTTCACCGAGTCGGAGAAGCACACGTTCGCGCTGAAGCCGATGAACTGCCCGGGCCACATCCAGGTGTTCAACACCGGCCTGCACAGCTACCGCGACCTGCCGGTCCGCTACGGCGAATTCGGCGGCTGCCACCGCAACGAGCCGTCCGGCGCCCTGCACGGCATCATGCGCGTGCGCGCGTTCACGCAGGACGACGGCCACATCTTCTGCACGCCCGAGCAGATCGAGCCGGAAGTGACGGCCTTCCACGCCCAGGCGATGAAGGTCTACACGGACTTCGGCTTCGACAACATCGCGCTGAAGATCGCGCTGCGTCCGGACAAGCGCATCGGCGCCGAGGAAGTGTGGGACAAGGCCGAGGCCGCGCTGCGTTCCGCGCTGCGCGCCGCCGGCGTCGAGTGGGAGGAGCTGCCGGGCGAGGGCGCCTTCTACGGCCCCAAGATCGAGTACCACATGAAGGACTCGATTGGCCGCGCCTGGCAGGTCGGCACGATGCAGGTGGATTTCATGATGCCCGAGCGCCTCGGCGCCGAGTACGTGGACGAACACAGCCAGCGCCAGCACCCGGTGATGCTGCACCGGGCCATCGTGGGCTCGATGGAGCGCTTCATCGGCATCCTGATCGAGCACCACGCCGGCCTGCTGCCGCCGTGGCTGGCCCCGGTGCAGGCGATGGTGTTCAGCATCACCGACGCCCAGGCCGGTTACGTCCGCGAGGTCACGCAAACCCTTGTCGACAAAGGCTTCCGGGTCGAGGCGGATTTGCGCAACGAGAAGGTCGGCTATAAAATCCGCGAGCATACGTTGCAGAAAGTGCCCTACCTGCTTGTCGTCGGAGATCGCGAGAAGGAGTCCGGGGCGGTTTCCGTGCGTACCCGTTCGGGCGAAGACCTGGGCAGCATGCCGCTGGCCAGCTTCATCGAGCGCCTGGAGGCCGAAACGCGGCGCTGATGCCGCGTTGGCCAACTGGCAGGTCAAGGATGACCTGCTGCGGAACTGGTCCCTCAAGGCCGGTTTCGTCGGAGCTGGACCCGGCATGTGCCGAGCCTGGCGAGTCGAGAAAAGCGCAGGAAAGCGCTTTTTCGACACATCGATAAACATCTTCTGGAGGATAGTGGTATCGCCACTACAGAAACCAAGGGCAATCGCCGCAACCATGAGATCCGCGTGCCGCGCGTGCGCGTGATCGGCCCGGATTCCGAGCAGCTAGGCATCCTGACCCGCGACGAGGCGCTCCGCGCTGCCGAAGAGGCAGGCCTCGACCTGGTCGAGATCCAGCCGAACGGCGATCCGCCGGTCTGCCGCATCATGGACTACGGCAAGTTCAAGTTCGAAGCCCAGAAGAAGGCCCAGGCTGCCAAGAAGAAGCAGAAGCAGGTCGAGATCAAGGAAGTGAAGTTCCGTCCGGTCACGGACGTGGGCGACTACCAGATCAAGCTGCGCAACATGCTCCGCTTCCTCGAGGAAGGCGACAAGGTCAAGGTCACCATCCGCTTCCGCGGCCGCGAAATGTCCCATCAGGATCTGGGCCAGAACCTGGCCAAGAAGATCCAGGAGGACGTGGGCGAAAACGGCGTGGTCGAGTCCTTCCCGCGTCTGGAAGGCCGCCAGATGGTCATGATGATCGGCCCCAGGAAGAAGCAGTAAGGCGGCCTGCGGGCTGCCGCTGCGCATGCGGGCGGGCAGGTTTCGAGGGTAGCGCCACAGGCTGGCGCCGGTCCCGTTTTCCCCGTACAATTGGCAGTTCGACCCGCCAGGAAGGGTCGTGAACCGATGTCGGCAGGATGGAAAGCGCGGCCTTGTGGTCGCCGCCGAATCAGTCAGAAACCGGCTGCTCTCGTAGAGGGTGCAGCCCCATCAAGGAGCATCCAGATGCCCAAGATCAAGACCAACCGGGCGGCGGCGAAGCGTTTTCGCAAGACCGCTTCCGGCAAGTTCAAGGCCGGTCACGCCTTCAAGTCGCACATCCTGACCAAGAAGTCGACCAAGCGTAAGCGCAACCTGCGCGCCACCAACCACGTCAAGGCGTGCGACACCAAGGGTGTGGCTCGCATGTTGCCGTATCTCTGAACCGGGAGGACTAGACCATGGCTCGTGTCAAGCGTGGCGTTACCGCCCGTCGTCGTCACAAGAAGATCATCGGCCGCGCGAAGGGCTACTACAACGCCCGTCGCAAGGTTTTCCGCGTAGCCAACCAGGCCGTCATCAAGGCCGGCCAGTACGCGTACATCGGCCGCAAGCAGAAGAAGCGCCAGTTCCGCGCCCTGTGGATCGTGCGTATCAATGCCGCTGCCCGTCAGTTCGGCTTGTCCTACAGCCGCCTCATCAACGGCCTGCTGAAGGCCGGCATCACGGTCGACCGCAAGGTGCTGGCCGACATCGCCGTGCACGACATCAAGGCGTTTGGTGCCATCGCGGAAAAGGCGAAGGCCGCACTGGCAGCGTAATCTGTGCGCTCATCCTTGATCGCGAAGATCAAGAAGCGGCCATCCATGGCCGCACTCTTCAAGGGATGCGCGTAACGTCTGCGGGGAGGAGGCCTAAAGCCTCCTCCCCGTTTTTATTTGTGACTTCCAGACCGGGATCGCATTGATGGACGACTTGGAAAGCCGCGCCGCGCAAGCGCAGGCTGAAATCGACAAGACCGATACGCTGGACGCGCTGGAGGCACTGCGCGTCGGCCTGCTCGGCAAGAGCGGCATCGTCACCGCCGCGCTGAAGACGCTGGGCTCGTTGCCGCCGGAAGAGAAAAAGGCGCGTGGCGCCGAAGTGAACCGCGTCAAGGAGCGCCTGGCCGATGCGCTGGCCGCGCGCAAGGCCACGCTGGAGCAGGCCGAGCTGGATCGCCGGCTCGCTTCCGAGACCATCGACATCTCGCTGCCCGGCCGCGACGGCGAGCGCGGCGGCATCCACCCGATCACCCGCGCGCTGGAGCGCATCGCCGCGATCTTCGCGCGGCTGGGCTACCAGCGCGCCGACGGTCCCGAGATCGAGGACGACTGGCACAACTTCGAGGCGCTGAATTTCCCGCCGCACCATCCGGCGCGCGCCATGCACGACACCTTCTACTTCGGCGACGGCCGCCTGCTGCGCACGCATACCTCGCCGGTGCAGATCCGCTCGATGAAGGGGCGCCAGCCGCCCATCCGCATCATCGCGCCGGGCAAGGTCTACCGCAGCGACTCGGACCAGACGCACTCGCCGATGTTCCACCAGATCGAGGGCCTGCTGGTGGACGAGACCTCCAGCTTCGCCGACCTCAAGGGCACGCTGGCCGAGTTCATCCGTGCGTTCTTCGAGCGCGATTTCGAGATGCGCTTCCGCCCCAGCTATTTCCCCTTCACCGAGCCTTCGGCCGAAGTGGACATCCGCTGGGAGACGAAGGATGGCGAGTCGCGCTGGCTGGAAGTGCTGGGCTGCGGCATGGTGCACCCGAACGTGCTGGCGAACTGCGGCATCGACCCGGAGCGCTACACCGGCTTCGCCTTCGGCCTGGGCGTGGAGCGTTTCGCGATGCTGCGCTACGGCGTCTCCGACCTGCGCGCGTTCTTCGAGAACGACCTGAGGTTCCTCAGGCAGTTTGCCTGAGAAACGGGATTCGGGATTGGGGATTCGGGATTCGCAAGAGCCTCGGTTCCGCAGCTTTTCCGAATCCCGAATCCCCAATCCCGAATCCCGGACTTCAACCATGAAATTCTCCGAGAACTGGCTGCGCCAGCATGTGCCGACCAAGGCCTCGCGCGACGAACTTTCCGCGACGCTGACCGCCATCGGCCTGGAGGTCGAGGACGTCACCGCGCTGGGCGACTCGCTGGCCGGCGTGGTGGTGGCGCGCATCGTCAGCGCACTGAAGCACCCCGAGGCCGACCGCCTGCAGGTATGCGAGGTGGATACGGGCAACGGCACCGTGCAGATCGTCTGCGGCGCGCCCAACGCGCGTGCGGGCCTGGTGGCGCCGCTCGCGACCGTGGGCGCGACCTTGCCGGGCGGTATCGCCATCAAGGCGGCGAAGCTGCGCGGCGTCGAGTCGTCCGGCATGCTGTGTTCGGCCAAGGAACTGGGCATCGATCCGGATGCCTCAGGCCTGCTCGAACTCCCGACCGATGCCCCGGTGGGCACGCCGCTCGCGGCCTACCTCGGCCTGCCGGATGCCAGCATCGAGATCAAGCTCACGCCCAACCGTGCTGACTGCTTCAGCGTGCGCGGTATCGCGTTCGACGTCGCCGCCGCGCTGGGCGGCGAGGTGCTGCCGCTGGATGCCGCACCGGTACCGGCCGGCAGCGATGCCAGGCTGGAGATCGCCCTGGAAGCCGGCCCGCGCGTACCGCGCTTCGCCGGTCGCGTGATCGACGGCGTGGACGCCCGCGTGGCGACGCCGGTGTGGATGGCCGAGCGCCTGCGCCGCAGCGGCCTGCGCCCGATCAGCTTCCTGGTCGACGTCACCCAGTACGTGATGCTGGAACTGGGCCAGCCGATGCATGCCTTCGACAAGGACAAGCTGGAAGGCGGCGTTGTCGTGCGTCCGGCACGCGCCGGCGAGTCGCTGCAATTGCTCGACGGCCGCACCGTCGAGCTGGATGCGGATTTCCTCGTCGTCGCCGACGGCCATGGCGGCCGGGGCGAACGCGCGGTCGCGCTGGGCGGGATCATGGGCGGCTCCGAAACGCGCGTCACCGAGGCCACCGTCAACGTATTCCTGGAAGCCGCGCACTGGATTCCGTCGGCCATCATCGGCCGCAGCCGCCGGCTCGGCATGCATACCGACGCCGGGCACCGTTTCGAGCGCGGCGTCGATCCGGAGCTGCCGCCCATCGCCATCGAGTACGCAACCCGGCTGATCCTCGACATCGCCGGCGGCGTGGCCGGACCGCTGCTCGACGTCACCCTGCCCGGGCAGGTGCAGGCACCTCAACCGATCCTGCTTCGGCGTGCGCGGCTACTGCGCGTGCTCGGCCTGCCGGTGGCCGATGCCGAGGTCGTGCGCATCTTCACGGCGCTGGGCATGCAGGTCGAGCCGCTGGCCGAAGGGTGGCGGGTCACCGCCCCCAGCCGCCGCTTCGACATCGAACGCGAGGAGGACTTGATCGAGGAAGTCGCGCGCATCTTCGGTTACGACCGCATCCCCACCGCGACGCCGGCGGGCGCGTTGACCCTGGTGGCCGAGCCGGAAGCGCGCATCGGGGAGCTGGCATTGCGCGAGCAACTCGCAGCGCGGGGTTACTACGAGGCGGTGAACCTGTCCTTCGTCTCCGCCGGGCTGCTGGCGCGCTGGGGTCTCGAAGGGCAGGGCGTGCCGTTGGCCAACCCGCTGTCGGCCGACCTGGCGGTGATGCGCCCCTCGCTGTTGCCGGGTCTGGTGGAGGCCTTGCGCCACAACCGTGCGCGCCAGCAGGAGCGGGTGCGGCTGTTCGAGGTCGCCCGTGTGTTCGCGGCGGGCAATCCGCCCGTGGAAACCCCGAGCCTGGCCATCGTCGCCAGCGGCAACGCGCACGCCGTGCAGTGGGGCGAGCCGTCCCGGGCGCTGGATTTCTTTGATCTCAAGGGCGACCTGGACGCGCTGCTTGCCTGGGGCGGCGAGCCGCATCGCTGGACGGTGCATGCCGACAGCCTGCCGGCGTGGCTGCATCCGGGCCGTGGCGCGCGGCTCGCGCGCGATGGCCGGACGGCCGGCTGGCTGGGCGCCCTGCATCCGCAACTGGCCAAGGTGCTGGACCTGGGGCCGGACGTGCACGTGCTGGAACTGGCGCTGGAACCGCTGCTGGCCCGCCGCCTGCCCAGGGCGCAGCCGGTGGCGCGTTTCCCCTCGGTGCGCCGCGATATCGCCGTCGAAGTGCCCGAAGAGGTGACCTGGTCACGGATCGAGCAGGCGGTTGGCGGCAGCCTTGGCGAGGTGCTGGCGGAGCTGCGGCTGTTCGACCGCTACAGCGGCAAGGGGGTCGAAGTGGGCCGAAAAAGTCTCGCTATGGGCTTGATTTTGCAGGATGCTTCACGCACCCTTACCGACGAAGACGCAGACCGTTGCGTGCGGCAGGCGATCGCCGCACTGGAGCAAACGTGCAAGGCCAAGTTGCGAGGATGAGATGGCTCTGACCAAGGCGGATATGGCCGAGCGGCTTTTCCTCGACGTGGGCCTGAACAAGCGGGAAGCCAAGGAGTTCGTGGACGCCTGTTTCGAGGTGGTCCGCGAGGCCTTGGAGCGGGGGGAGCAGGTGAAGCTGTCCGGTTTCGGCAACTTCGACCTGCGCGAGAAGAACCAGCGGCCCGGGCGCAACCCGAAGACCGGCGAAGAGATTCCGATCTCGGCGCGGCGGGTGGTGACGTTCCGTCCGGGTCAGAAACTCAAGGTGCGAGTCGAGGGCTATGCTGGACCAAGGGAATAACACCGAACTGCCGCCCATCCCGGCCAAGCGCTACTTCACCATCGGTGAGGTGGGCGAGTTGTGCGGTGTGAAACCGCACGTGCTGCGCTACTGGGAGCAGGAGTTCCCCGCGCTGAACCCGGTGAAGCGTCGCGGCAACCGCCGCTACTACCAGCGCCACGACGTGCTGATGATCCGCCAGATCCGCGCGCTGCTGTACGACGAAGGTTTCACCATCACCGGCGCGCGCGCCCGGCTGGAAGGCCCGCAGGCGCGTGTCGAGGCGAGCATGTCGCACCAGATCGTGCACCAGGTACGCCTGGAGCTGGAAGAAGTCCTCGCCCTGCTGCGCCGCTGAGCGCATTCCTCTGTTATAGTTCGCGCTTCCCGATCGCATGATCGAGAGCACGAAAGGCGGCCACGTTGCCGCCTTTCCAGTCCAAGTCGGGGCGTAGCGCAGCCTGGTAGCGCATTTGCCTGGGGGGCAAAGGGTCGTCGGTTCGAATCCGGCCGCCCCGACCAATTGGATGACTCCAGGCAACCCTGGATATCCCGAAAACCGCGCTCTGGCGCGGTTTTTTGTTGGCTGCATTATCCGTAACGTCCCGGCGCTTCCCTTGAGCGTTCCCAATTCCGGGGGGAGACGAAACCCTCCGAATGGTGCCGTATCCCCAAAGGCAGGTGCGCGTCTCGTGCAGGACGTTTCCAGGCTGGATGCCAGGCGGGGGATTTTCGGAGCGTCCTTTGGGCAAGAAGTGTTCAACGAAGCCACCTACGTCTTGTCGGGTTTCCAGAGCGTACGCGACGCCCATTTCTCGGCGTGCTGCGCTCGGGCCATGAGCTATGGCCGGATGAGCTGGATTGGCGCGAAGAATCCCGGCCATCGACCCGCGCCCAACTTGCGCGCGTCGGCTGACGCCTGACGGCCTGGGCCCGCGCTAACATCCTGGAGACTCAATCATCCAGCCCACGACCCGAGACCGATTGAATGACCTCGACAGACCGGCAGGCAGACGCTGACCAGCCACCCCGCACCGGGCACATGCCCAAGCCTTCACCGTGCGATCTGGACGGCGAGGCCACCGACTGCGCCGAGGAGTTGGCGCACGAGGAGGCGCTGCGCGGGTCCTCGCTTCGCGTGCCGCGTTGACGGGTGCCGCGCACGGTTGGGGCGGTTGGCTGCGTCCTCGATCTCGAGTCGTTGTGGTGCGAAGCCTGCAAGGCATGGTCCGGCAGAGGCCACCCGACCACCTGGCCGGAAACATCGACGGCGCCGAGAGGCGCCGTGCGCGTTTGCGTGCTTGCTGCGGGCGCAGGAAATTGCACCGCGGGGAGGCTAGGCTGCGCGCACCGGGTTTGCCCATGCCAGGAGATGCCGCATGTCGTCGAACAACTGCCACCCGAACGCCCCGCACGAGAAGCTCAAGGCGCCCGACTGGTACGTCTCGGCGCTGATGATGGATCGCGCGCTGGACGCGGTCCTGCGCCGCGTGAGGAAGCTCGACCGCGAACACGACATCCCCTACCTCGCCGGCTACAGCCGCGACGGCAAGACCATCTACATCGACCGCCACCTGCCGAAGAGCTTCACGTTCCGCGGCCGCACCATCGAGGTGGACCGCTTCCTGATCCTGCACGAGGAAGTGGAGAAGACCCTGATCGACCAGCTCGACCTGCACTACCTGCACGCGCACCAGATCGCCACGCGCGCCGAGGAGGCGGCGGTGAACGCGCAGCGCGTCACCTGGAAGGCCTACGACCGCTTCATGCAGAAGTACGTGAAGTCGATCGGTGACGAGCGCCTGCAGAAGGTGCCGGCCGACCTCGACCTGAAGCCCTACCGCGACTACCACGACTACGACCTGCTGCAGCGGATGGAGCAGCACATGGAGCACACGCCCGGCTTGGGCGCGAAGTTCAGGGACGAACTGAAGTCCTATGCCGCCGCGTTCCGCGAGCAGCATGAAACGGAGCGGAGGCAGGCCAGGCACAAGCCCGCGGCGGCCGCACCGAAGAAAGCGGCGCCGAAGAAATCGGCGACGGGCAAGGCGACGAAATCGTCGCGCAGCCCGGATCGTCGAACAGCCGGGCGGGACTGAGCCGGTTCCCGGGCGAGGGGCGCCGCTTTCGCGGCGGGCCCCGCCGGTTCAGGCGGCTTCCGCCAGTTCCCCGTCGTCGTCCATCTTGAAGAAGGCCACGCTCTGGACCAGCGACCCGGCGCGCGTCTGCACGGCCTCGGTGGCGGCGGCGGCCTCTTCCACCAGCGCGGCGTTGCTCTGCGTGACCTCGTCCATCTGGCTCACCGCCTGGTTGACCTGCTGGATGCCGGTCGCCTGCTCGCGGCTCTGCAGGGCGATCGAGTTGACGGTGTCGACGACCTCTTCCACGCTGCCGAGCAGCTTGCCGACCATGGCTTCGGCATGGCCGATCCGCTGCGTGCTGCCGTTGATGATGGATATCGACTCCTCGATCAACGCACGGATCTGGTCGGATGCCGCGCGCGAGTTGCGTGCCAGGGACTGCACTTCGGACGCCACCACGTTGAATCCCTTGCCGGCTTCGCCTGCGTGGGCCGCTTCCACGGAGGCGTTGATCGCCAGGATGTGGGTCTGGGTCGCGATGCGCGCCATGGTTTCGGTGATCTCGTTGATGCGGCCGGAGACGTCCTGGACGCGTTCCATCGCCTTGACCGCCTCGCTCATGGCGGCGCCGCTTTCGCGCGCCACGTCGGAGGCCCCGGCCGCCAGCTGGGCGGCCTGCTGCGCGCGCATGGCATTTGCGTTGACGCTCTCGGTGAACTCCTGCATCGACGCGGCGGTTTCCTCCAGCGCCGCCGCCTGTTCGCTGGTGCGCGCGGAAAGGTCGTGGTTGCCGCTGGCGATCTGGTTCGTGGAGGACGAAATCTCGTGCGAGCCCTTGCGGATCGTGCCGACGACCTGGAGCAATTGGCGGTTCATGCGGTCCAGGGCGCCGAGCAACTGGCCGGTCTCGTCGCGGCTGACGGCCTCGATGCGCGTGCGCAGGTCGCCGTCCGCCACGGCCTCGGCCACCTTCACCGCGCGATGGATCGGCATGGTGATGCTGTAGGCCAGCAGCCAGATCAGCAGCGTGCAGGCGACCAGCGCGCAAAGCACCACCGCGGCCAGCAGGTGCCAGGCGCTGCGATAGGCGCTTTCGCTCTCCGCGTCGATGCTGCGGCCCTCGGCGGCGGCCTGGTCCTTCATGCCCGCCACCAGTCCGTCGATGGCGTCGGTCGGCGGGCGGTCCATGCCGGCCACCAGGGCATCCACCACGTGCACGCTGTCCGGCTTGCTGCCGTTGTACTTCTGCAGGGCATCGTCGTAGCGCTTCTGCAGTTCGGCATGGGTGGACAGCGCGGTGTCGACGCCGCGGGTGTCCAGTCCGAGCGCGGCCATCTGCTGCTTGAGGGAGGCCAGGTCCCGGTCCACCGCCTGGCTGCCGGCGGTGAACTGGTCGTGATACTTCTTGAAGGCCTCGGGCGCCGCGCCGCGCAGCAGGGTGTCCTTCCAGTTCTGCACCTGCTTCTTGAAGTCGACCTGGGCCACGCGCGCCGTGTCCGCGGCTGCAGCGAAGGCAGTGGCCGTCTGGGTGGCGCGGATCTGCAGTTCGTGGGTGCGTTGCAGGCCCTGCCAGCCGCCGAAGCCGACCACGGCGGTGGCCAGCAGCATGATGAAGCCGAGCAGGCCGAGCCGCAGGGCGATGCGCAAGTCGCGTAACCGGAACGTCATGGCGATACCCAGGCTGGACGGGATTCCGGGCTATCGGCAAGCCAGGGCGGTGGCTTGAGCCCCGCCCCGGCATCGGCAGGTCTTGTGGCGCCGGAAGCCGGCGCTGCCGTCAGTACAGCACGCGGGTGCGCAAGGTCCCCTGGATGGCCACCAGCTTGTCCTTCAAGGCGTTGGCCTGGGCCTCGTCGGCCGACACGTCGATCACCACATAGCCCACTTCCGCGTCGGTCTGCAGGAACTGCGCGTCGATGTTGATGTTGCCGGCCGAAAACAGTTCGTTGATGCGCGACAGCACGCCGGGCACGTTGCGGTGGATGTGCAGCAGGCGGCGGCTCCTCGGGTGTTCCGGCAGCGACACTTCCGGGAAGTTCACCGCCGACAGGGTGGAGCCGTTGTCGCTGTAGCGCACCAGCTTGCTGGCCACCTCGATGCCGATGTTGTCCTGCGCCTCCAGCGTGCTGCCGCCGATATGCGGGGTGAGGATCACGTTGTCCAGGCCGATCAGCGGCGACACGAACGGGTCGTCGTTGCCCTTCGGCTCCACCGGGAACACGTCCACCGCGGCGCCGGCGACGTGCCCGGAACGCAGCGCGTCCGCCAGCGCGTCGATCTCCACCACGCTGCCGCGCGAGGCGTTGATCAGCACCGCGCCATTGCGCATCGCGGCGATTTCCGCGGCGCCGAACATCAGCTTGGTGGCCGGCGTCTCCGGCACGTGCAGAGTCACCACGTCGGAGCGCTGCAGCAGGTCGTGCAGGCTGGCGGCGGCCTGGGCGTTGCCCAGCGCCAGCTTGGTCTCCACGTCGTGGAAGATCACGCGCATGCCCAGGCTCTCGGCCAGCACGCCGACCTGGGTGCCGATGTGGCCGTAGCCGATCACGCCCAGCACCTTGCCGCGCGCCTCGTAGCTGCCGGCGGCGGACTTGCTCCAGCCGCCGCGGTGGCATTGCGCGCTGCGCTGCGGGATGCCACGCAGCAGCATGATCGCCTCGGCGATCACCAGCTCGGCCACGCTGCGGGTGTTGGAGTAGGGCGCGTTGAACACCGGCACGCCCAGCCGTTCCGCCTCGCCCAGGTCGACCTGGTTGGTGCCGATGCAGAAGCAGCCCGCCGCGATCAGCCGCTTGGCGTTGCGCAGCACCGCGGCGGTGAGCTGGGTGCGCGAGCGCAGCCCCACGATGTGGGCGTCGGCGATGCGCTCCAGCAACTGCGCCTCGGGCAGCGACTTCTCGTGGTACTCGATGTTGCTGTAGCCGGCCCGCTCGAAGACCTCCACCGCGGTGCGACTCACGCCCTCCAGCAGCAGCACCTTGATGTCTTGCCGTGGGAACGAGGTCTTCATGGGGGCTCCGGGGTGGAATGAACTGCTACTATGCCAGAATTGCGGCAACGCAGCACATGGTCGTTTGGACGTCCGAACGCCACACGAGGCATAACCCACCGGAGACCCCATGAGCGACGCCCTGGACGATCTCGCCCGCCGCCTGCCCGGGCTGCGCCTGCTTTCCGAACCCGGCGACCTGGAGCACTACGGCCGCGACTGGACGCGCCGCTGGACGCCCGCGCCGCTGGCCATCGCGCTGCCGGCCACGGTGGAGGAAGTGCAGGGCATCGTGCGCTGGGCCAACGAGCATGGCGTGGCCCTCGTGCCCTCGGGCGGGCGCACCGGGCTTTCCGGCGGCGCGGTGGCGGCGCACGGCGAGCTGGTGCTCAGCCTGGAGCGGATGAGCCGCGTGCTGGGCTTCGATGCCGCCGACCGCACGCTCACCGTGCAGCCGGGCATGCCGCTGGAGGCCGTGCACGCGGCGGCGCGTGAGCAGGGGTTGATCTACCCGGTGGACTTCGCCGCGCGCGGTTCGTGCTCCATCGGCGGCAACATCGCCACCAACGCCGGCGGCATCCGGGTGATCCGCTACGGCAACACCCGCGAGTGGATCGCCGGACTCAAGGTGGTGGCCGGCAACGGTGAACTGCTCGACCTCAACCGCGCGCTGGTGAAGAACTCCAGCGGCTACGACTTCCGCCAGTTGATGATCGGCTCGGAAGGCACGCTGGGCATCGTGGTGGAAGCCACGCTCAGGCTCACCGATCCGCCGCCGCCCGCGCAGACCATGCTGCTGGCGCTGCCGGACATGGACGCGGTGTTGTCCGTGTTCGGCCTGTTCCGCGCGAAGCTGGCGCTGCAGGCCTTCGAGTTTTTCACCGACATCGCGCTGAAGCACGTGCTGGCGCACGGCGCGCAGCGCGCGCTGGACGGCGAGCATCCCTACTACGTGGTCACCGAGTTCGACGCGCCGGACGAAGCCGCGCAGGACGCCGCGCTGGCGGTGCTGGGCGAAGGCATGGAGCAGGGCTGGATCGTGGACGGAACGATCGCGCAGAGCGAGGCGCAGGCCGCCGCGTTGTGGCGGCTGCGCGAAGGCATCACCGAGAGCCTGGCACCGCACAAGCCGTACAAGAACGACGTGTCGGTGCGCATTGGCGTGGTGCCGGCCTTCCTGCATGCGATGCAGGCGCTGCTGGCGCGCGAGTATCCGCACATCGAAGTGGTGTGGTTCGGCCACATCGGCGACGGCAACCTGCACATCAACGTGCTCAAGCCCGCTGCCATGGCGGATGCGGATTTCATCGCGCAATGCGAGCACGTCACCAAGCTGCTGGCCGCCACGCTGAAGGAACACGGCGGCAGCATCTCCGCCGAGCACGGCATCGGCCTGGTCAAGCAGCCCTACCTCGACAGCACGCGCAGCGCAGCAGAGATCGCGTTGATGCGCGGCGTGCGCAAGGTGTTCGACCCGAATGGCATCCTCAATCCGGGCAAGCTGCTCGAGGCGGAGTGAACGCTCAGGGACGCAGCGTGCCTGCGACCGTGCGTGCCAGGTCGGCAAACAGCGCGTCGCGCTCGGCTTTCGAGGCGGTCGAAGTCGTGAGGAAGGCCGCCACGATCACGCTGTGGCCGTCGGGCCAGGTCAGGATGCCGATGTCGTTGTAGGCGGCGGTGAGTCCGTCCAGCGTGTAGGACGTGCCGCATTTGTCCGCGAGTTGCACGTCGTGGGGCAGGCCCTGCCGCATGCGGTTCGGTTGCGTCTGCGCCTGCATCAGTGCGAGCAAGGCGTGCGTCGATGACGGTGAGAGCAGGGCGCCGCGCTGCAACTGGTCCAGGAAGTCTGCGGCGGCATCCGGCGTGCTGCGGTTGCGCGGATCGGCGAGATAGGCACGGTAGCCGCGCTGCAGGCGCGCCTCCTCTGCCTGTGCCGTCTCGTTCGCTGGCGGCTGCTGGCCGGATGCCAGTTGTTCGAATACGCGGTCGACGCCGGCCTCGCCCATGTCCACGCGCATGCCGGTGATGCCGTGCGCACGCAGGAAGGCGGTGACCTCCTGCGGCGGGACCAGCTTCAACAGCGCGTCGACGGCGGTGTTGTCGCTGTCCTTGACGGCTGCCGTGAGCAGTTGGCGCACGGTGAACATCATCTGCTCGCCATGGAAGTGCGCGCCGATGGATGGCACGGCGGAACCGCCGACCACGTCGGCGCGCGTCAGGGTGACGGTCTGATCCATCGACAACTGGCCGTTGTCGATCTGCGCGAATACCGCGGCAGCGACCGGTGCCTTGAATACGCTCATCATCGGGTAGGCGCGGTCGGCATTGACGCGCCAGCGCTCTCCGCTCTGCGGGTCCAGCACGATGATGCCGAACACGCCGGGCTGCGCGCGTCTGGACAGCGCATCAAGCTTGCCCTGCAGTGCTGCATGGACGTCCGTTGGTTGCGATGTCGCCATGGCCAGCGGTGCGACGAAGACGAGGGCAAGGGCAAGGGCGAGCAGTCGAGGCAGACGGGCGCGTGTGGTTTGCATGTGGGTGCTTGGGTTGGCGGGAGGGCGACAGTCTCCCAGACGAAAAGGGCAACGCGGTAGCGCGTGCATGACTGGACGGTGCGCCGCACGGTTGTGGCCCGCAATCGCCGTGTTAGCCTTTTGGGATGTTTAGTGACGCGAGCACGACCATGACGCAGGAACGCCGCACGCTGTATCCCGAAATCGAGCCGTACGATCGCGGCATGCTCAGGGTCTCGGAGCTGCACACGCTTTACTACGAGCAGTGCGGCAACCCCGACGGCAAGCCGGTGGTGTTCCTGCACGGCGGCCCCGGCGGCGGCACCAATCCGAAGTGCCGGCGTTTCTTCGATCCCGCGGTGTACCGCATCGTGCTGTTCGACCAGCGCGGCTGCGGCCAGTCCACGCCGCATGCGGAACTGCGCGAGAACACCACCTGGGATCTGGTGGCCGACATCGAGCGCGTGCGCGAGCATCTCGCCATCGGCCGCTGGCAGGTGTTCGGCGGCTCGTGGGGTTCCACGCTGGCGCTGGCCTATGCGCAGACGCATCCCGACAAGGTCGCCGAGCTGGTGCTGCGCGGCATCTTCATGCTGCGCCGCTGGGAACTGGAGTGGTTCTACCAGAAGGGCTGCGACGCGCTGTACCCGGATGCGTGGGAAACCTATCTCGCGGCGATCCCCGAGGTGGAACGCGGCGACCTGATGAGCGCCTACCACCGCCGCCTCACCAGCGCCGACCCGGCGGTGCGCGTGGCCGCGGCGCGGGCATGGTCGGTGTGGGAGGGCTCCACCAGCTACCTGCACCAGGATCCGGCCAGCATCGGTGCGCACGACGAGGACGAATTCGCGCTCGCCTTCGCGCGCATCGAGTGCCACTACTTCGTCAACGGCGGCTTCTTCGCGCACGACGACCAGCTGCTGCGCAACGTGGAGCGCATCCGCAGGATCCCCGCCGTGATCGTGCAGGGCCGCTACGACGTGGTCTGCCCGATCCGCAGCGCCTGGGACCTGCACCGCGCCTGGCCGGAAGCGGACCTGCGTATCGTGCAGGACGCGGGGCATTCGGCGTTCGAGCCGGGCAACATCCACGAGTTGATGGAGGCCACCGACCGCTTCGGCCGCGGCTGAGGCGTCACCGGCCGCGCGCGACGAATTCGGCCGCCCGTTCGCCGATCATCGCGCAGGCTGCCTGCGTATTGCCCGAAATCAGCGTCGGCATGATGGAGGCATCGGCCACGCGCAGGCCGGCCACGCCACGCACGCGCAGTTCGGGATCGACCACGGAGGCGGCATCGCCGCCCATGCGGCAGGTGCCCACCGGGTGATAGATGGTGTCGGCGTGTTGGCGGATGATTTCGCGCAGGCGTGATTCGTCACTCGTCTCGGCGTCGTACAGCGCCGGCCCCGCGTAGCGCGCGAAGGCGGGAGCGGCGAGGATGCGGCGCGCGAGCGCGGTGCCGGCGAGCAAGGTGTCCATGTCGCGCGGGTCGGCGAGGAAGGCTGGGTCGATCAGCAGGGCCTTGCGCACATCGGTGCCGGCGAGGCGTACGCTGCCGCGGCTGTGCGGACGCAATACGCAGGTGTGCAGCGACATACCGCGCGTGGCGTGCAGGCGGCGGCTGTGGTTGTCCACGATGCCGATGCACAGGTGCAGTTGCACGTCGGGGCGTTCCAGTTCCGGGCGCGTACGCAGGAAGCCGCCGGCCTCGGCCACGTTGCTGGTGAGCAGGCCTGCGCCGCGGCGGAACGGCGCGATGGCGCGCAGCGCCTGCGGCACGATGGATGGCACGGTGCCGAACAGGCCGCGATCGTTCACCGCGCGGCTGATGACGAAGTCCACGTGGTCCTGCAGGTTGGAGCCCACGCCGGGCGCGTCGTGCCGTACCGCGATGCCCAGCTCGTGCAGATGCGCGGCCGGGCCGATGCCCGAAAGCATCAGCAATTGCGGCGTGCCGAAAGCGCCGGCGGCCAGCACGACTTCGGCGCGGGCGGCGTAGCGGTCGCCATTCGTGCAGGCGATGCCGGTGGCGCGGCGATCTTCGATCAGCACGCGCGCCGCCGCTGTCTCCGCAAGCACGGCGAGGTTCCTCGGCGCCAGGGCGGCGAGGTAGGCGCGCGCGGCATTCCAGCGTTGGCCGTGGCGCTGGTACACCTGGTAGGTGCCCACGCCTTCCTGGCTCGCACCGTTGAAATCCGGGTTGATGGCGTGGCCGCACTGCGCGGCGGCATCCACGAAGGCGCGCGCGCAGTCGCTGGGACTGGCCAGGTCGCCCACGGCCAGCGGGCCGCCGGTGGCGTGCCATGCGTCCGCGCCGCGCGCGTTGTCTTCGCTGCGCAGGAAATAGGGGAACACGTCGCGCCACGACCAGCCGGTGGCGCCCGCGCGGGCCCAGTCGTCGTAATCCTCGCGCTGGCCACGGATGTAGATCATCGCGTTGATCAGGCTGGAGCCGCCCAGGCCGCGGCCGCGCGGCTGCACGCCGCGGCGCCCGTCCAGGCCGGCTTGCGGCACGGTGCGATAGCTGTAGTTGCGCGCGTTGCGGAACGGCACCAGCGTGGCGATGCCCAACGGCACGTCGGAACGCAGGCCGCTTTTCGCGGGGCCGGTCTCCACCAGCAGCACGCTGGCATCCGGCTTGAGCATGGCCAGCCGCGCCGCGGTAGCGCAACCGGCGGGGCCGCCGCCGACGACGATGAAATCGAAGGTGCCCCTTGGCCCGCGCATTCAGCCCGGCAACTGTTTCGTGCCGAAGATCTTGTCGCCCGCGTCGCCCAGGCCGGGCAGGATGTAGCCGTGCTCGTTGAGCCGTTCGTCGATCGCGGCGGTGTAGATCTCGATGTCGGGATGTGCGGCCTCGATGCGCTTGAGGCCTTCCGGCGCGGCGACCAGGAACAGGCCCTTGATGCGCGTGCAGCCGGCGGCCTTGAGCATGTCCACGGTGGCGACCAGGGTGCCGGCGGTGGCGAGCATGGGGTCGACGATCAGCGCGATGCGCTCGTCCATGCGGCCGGTGAGCTTTTCGTAGTAGGCGATCGGCTTGAGCGTCTGCTCGTCGCGCTGCAGGCCCACCACGCTGACCTTGGCGGCGGGGATCAGGTCGAGCACGCCGGGCAGCATGCCGAGGCCGGCGCGCAGGATCGGCACGATGGTGATCTTGGCGCCCTTGATCCGCTGCACGACGAGCGGGCCGGCCCAGCCCTCGATGTGTTCCTCGACGGTTTCCAGGTCCTTGGTGGCCTCGTAGGTGAGCAGGGCGGCGACCTCGCCGGCCAGCTCGCGGAACTCCTTGGTGCTGATCCCGGCGCGGCGCATCAGGCCGAGCTTGTGCTGGATCAGCGGATGGCGGACTTCGACGATTTTCATCGGCCAAGCATAGCCGCTGAAAATCGCCATGAGCGATTCAGGACGACTCTTTTCGAAGAGTGCGGCCATGGATGGCCGCCCGTTTGATTTTCGCGATCAGGGATGATCGCAAAGGTAACTCCCGCCCGTTTGATTCTCGCGATCAAGGATGATCGCAAAAACAAAGCGCCGCCTTGTCGCGGCGGCGCTTTGGCTGGAACGCTGCGGCGGCTTCAGTGTGCGGCGGGAGCCGCGGCGGTATCGCCCTTGAGGCAGGTGCTCATGAAGGTCTTGCGGTCGGCGCCCTTGAGCGCCTTGGTCTTGGCGTCGGCGCTGCAGCTCTTCATTTTTTCCTGCTGCGTGGTCTTGGCGGCCGGCGCGGCGGCGGTGCTTTCGCCCTTGAGGCAGGAGCTCATGAAGGTCTTGCGGTCGGCGCCGGTCTTGCCGGTGGCCTGCTTGTTGCAGTCGCTCATGCGCTGCTGCTGCGGGGTGAGGGTCTTGCCAGAGGTTGCTGCCTGCGGTGCGGCGGCGAACGCGACGGTGGTGGCGAAGGTGAGGGCGGCGCAGGCGGCGATCTGGCTGAAACGCAACGTCATGGTGATTCCTCCCAAGGTGACCGGCGGTTACCGGCGTGCGCAGTCTATCGCCGCGGAGGGCGCATTGAAGCTGAACGACGGAAGGTCGGCGTAGGCCCGGCGCCCGCCGCACGGTCGGCGGCGGGCGCGGGCGTGTCCTGCCGGTCAGGCGGCCTTGCTTTCGCTCTTGCGCGGGCCTTCCAGCAGGGCGTGGCGCACATGCGAAACGACCAGATCCACCTCGGCGCTGGTGACGTTGAAGTGCGGGGTGAAGCGCAGCGAGTTGACGCCGCCGTGGATCACGCCGATGCCGCGCTCGCGCAGGTACTCCTCGGTGGAGCCGGCGCCGTAGCACTTGAACTGCGGGGCCAGCTCGCAGGAGAACAGCAGGCCGGTGCCCTGCACCTTGGTGATCAGGCCGCCCAGTTCGTCCTTCAGCGCGTTGAGCTTGTCCACGAATTCCTTGCCGCGGGCGCGGATGTTGGCGCGCACCTCGTCGGTGAGCTCGCCCAGCGTGGCCAGCGCCACGTCCAGCGCACGGGGGTTCGCGGTCATGGTGTTGCCGTAGATGCCCTTGCGGTACAGGTTGCCGGCACGCTCGCTCACGGCCAGCACCGACAGCGGGTACTGGCCGGCGTTGAGCGCCTTGGAGAAGGTCTCCATGTCCGGCGCGGGCAGCTTCTCGAAGCCGGGGTAGTCGGTGATCGACAGCACGCCGTGCGCGCGCAGGCCGGCCTGGATCGAGTCGACCAGCAGCAGGCTGCCGTGCGCCTCGGTGAGCTTGCGCGCGGCGGCGTAGAACTCCGGCGTCACCGCGCGGCCCGGGTCGCCTTCGCCCATCACCGGCTCCAGGAACATCGCCTCGATGAACCAGCCGTGCCTGTCGGCGTCGGCGAAGGCGGCTTCCAGCTGGGCCACGTTGTACGGCTCGACGGTGAGCAGGCTGTCCTCGTGGCGATAGCTGGCGAGGTGCTGTTGGTAGGTCTTGCGCGAGGAATCGGAATACAGCGCCGGCTTGTCGGTGCGGCCGTGGAACGCGCCCTTCACCGCGAGGCGCTTGATGCTGCGGCCGGCGTAGCGGCCGCTGGCGTCGGTCATCAGCTTGGCGTTGACGTCGGCGATGCGGCAGGCCAGCGACACCGACTCGGAGCCGGAGTTGAGGCACAGGTAGTGCGCATACGGATTGCTGCCGCGGTGGTGGCCCAGCTCGCGGTTCAGCGCCTGCACCAGGCGCAGTTGCGCAATGCTGGGCGTCATCACGTTGGCCATCACCTGCGGACGCGCCAGCGCGGCCTCGATGGCCGGGTGGTTGTGGCCGAAGCCCAGCATGCCGTAGCCGCCGTTGTCGTGCACCACCGCGCCCTTCAGCGTGACGACCCACGGGCCGCGCGCGGCCGCCGGCAGGTAGGGGTTGATCGCGTCGTCGGGGTAGAAGTTGACGAAGCCGACCTGCGCCTGCGCCAGCTGTTCGGATTCGTCCAGCTTCAGGAAGTCGCCCAGTTCGGCACGCAGTTCGCGATGGCGCGCCACCGCAGCGGCCACGGCTTCACCGAGCATGGTGTCGGTCGCGGCCATGCGTTCGATGCTGGCATCGTCCAGGCCGGTGGTGCGCGGCTTGCCGCCGAATTCGCGCAGTTCGCGCAGCTGATCGATCAAACCCATGGTGTTCTCCTCGAAATCCGCCGGCGCCTCGCACCCAGCGCGAAGCAGGCCGACGTGTTTTGCGTGGCGCGTGCGGCGGGGTGGCCCGGCTTGGCGGGTGGCGCGCATCCACGAACCGCAAGGATAACCCGCGGGGCGGGCTGCCCGGTACCCCCTGGGTCGCCAAAACGCCTTGCACTGCAACACTTTAGGGGAGGTCCGATTCGCCGATCTGCGGCTGTTGAAAAGCGCCGCGCCGGGATGACGGGCAAAACCAGGGGCACCCATGCGGGCGAGTGACGCTTGTCATGTCCGATGCCTGACGGTGGCGATTGGGGCCGGCGCGGCGCGCCGCCTAACCTGCGCTGCACGGAGGAAACCCCATGACCGACACCATCGTTGCCCGACTCGCCGCCGCCGCGAAACGCTACGGCCCACTGACCGCGCTGGACGGCGTGGACCTCGCCGTGCGGCGCGGCGAACTGCTGGCCCTGCTCGGCCCCAACGGCGCCGGCAAGAGCACCAGCATCGGCCTGCTGCTGGGGCTGGTCCGCCCCGACGCGGGCCGCGCCGAACTGTTCGGGTTCGACCCGCAGCGCATCGAGGCGCGCAGACGCATCGGCGTGATGCTGCAATCGGCCAACCTGCCACCCACCTTGCGCGTGGGCGAACTGTTGCGCCTCACCATGAGCTACTACCCGGATCCGCGCGGCTACGACGAAACCGTCGCGCTGGCCGGCATTGCCGACCTGCTGAAGCGGCCCTACGGCAAGCTCTCCGGCGGCCAGCAGCGCCGCGTGCAGTTCGCGCTGGCGATGTGCGGAAGGCCCGAGCTGCTGTTCCTCGACGAACCCACCGTGGGCATGGACATCGAGGCACGGCAGAAGCTGTGGGCGGCGATCCGCGCGCTGGTCGCCGAAGGCTGCGCCGTGGTGCTCACCACGCATTACCTCGAGGAGGCCGAGGCGCTGGCGCAGCGCGTGGTGGTGCTGGGCCAGGGCCGCGTGCTCAGCGAGGGCAGCGTGGACGAGCTGCGCAGGCGCGTGGCGCTCACCCGCATCCGCTGCGCGAGCGACCTCGACGCGGAGGCGATCGCCGCCTGGCCGGCCGTGGTGTCCGCCACGCGCGAGAACGGCCACCTGCGAATCGCCACCGCCAGGGCCGAGACGGTGGTGCGCCGGCTGCTCGATGCCGATCCCGCCCTCAGCGAACTGGAGGTGCAGCGCGCCGGCCTCGCCGAAGCCTTCACCGAACTCACCCGCGAAACCGCCGCCGAGCAGGAGGCCGCCTGATGGACACCGTTGCCGTAGTCGCCGCATCGCCGGCCGCCACCCCCGCCATGCCCCCGCGCCGCGTGCTCGGCGCCTATCTCGCCGAGGCGCGCAGCGAGTGCCTGCGTTACCTGCGTGCGCCGGGCTTCATGCTGCCGGTGACACTGTTCTCCACGGTGTTCTACCTGATGTTCGGTGTGCTGCCGAACCATCCCGGCAGCGACGCCGCGCGCTACATGCTGGCCAGCTACACCGCCTTTGGCGTGATGGGGCCGGGCCTGTTCGGCTTCGGCGTGTCGCTGGCGATCGAACGCGACGGTGGCCTGCTTACCCTGAAACGCGCGCTGCCGATGCCGCCGGGCGCCTACCTGATCGGCAAGATGGTGATGGCGATGGTCACCGCCACCGTGGTGGTGATCCTGCTGCTGGCCCTGGGACTGGGCTTCGGCGGCGTGTCGCTGGACCCGCCGCACATGCTGGCGATGCTGGCGATCGGCCCGTTCGGCGTGCTGCCGTTCTGCGCGCTGGGCATGTTCGTCGGCACGCTAATCAAGGGGCAGGGGGCACCCGTCCTGCTGCAACTGGTCTATCTGCCGATGGCCTTCCTGTCCGGCCTGTGGCTGCCGCTTTCGATGCTGCCGAAGTTCCTGCAACAGATCGCGCCGGCATGGCCCAGCTATCACCTCGACCAGCTCGCCCTGTCGGCGGTGGGGATGCGCAGCGGCCCGCTGCTGCCCCACGTGCTGGCGCTGCTGGCCTTCGCCGTGGTGTTCCTGCTGCTGGCGGCGCGTCGCCTGCGCCGGTACGGCTGAACTGGCGGTAGCATGCCGGCATGACTGATCTGGACCACCGTTCCCTACGCATGCGATGGCCCGCCTGGCTGCGCCCGGCACCGGGCTCCTGGGCGGCGGTCATGGTGGCCGATGGGCATTCGCCATGGGCTTGTGCGTGGAACCTGCTGTGGTCGTTCTGGGTGTTCATGGGGGCGCTGTTCACCGACCAGGTGGGCGCAGGGTTCTGGTGGTCGCTGGGGCTGGGCTATCCGCTCTTCCTGCTGATCTACGTGCTGGCGTGCGTGCGGCCGGCCAGCGACGAGGACGCCTACGTCGGTGCGCTGGTGCTGCTGACCGCCGTGTCGATACCGTGGAACCCGGCGGCGTGGACGTATGCGGTGTTCGCCTGCGCGATGGTGCCGTACCAGGGCGCCTGGTTCGCCAGCGCGGCCAAGATGGCGACCATCCAGGTGCTGCTGGTGCTCGAGGGCATCTTCCTGCACTGGCCCTGGTATACCTTTCCCATCGTCATGGGCGTGTGCACCAGCACGGGCGCCGGCGCGCTGGCGGGGCGCATCAACCGTAACAAGAACGCCGAGCTGCGCCTGTCGCACGAGCAGATCCGCCAGCTCGCCGCCACCGCGGAGCGCGAGCGCATCGGCCGCGACCTGCACGACCTGCTGGGCCATACCCTGTCGCTGATCACGATGAAGCTGGAGTTGTCGCGCCGGCTGTTCGAGCGCGACCCGGCCACGGCGCGGCGCGAACTGGCCGAGGCGGAGGAAGTGGCGCGCCATGCGCTGGCGGAAGTGCGCTCGGCGGTCACCGGCATCCGCGCCGCGGGCTTCGCCGCCGAGTTGGCTTCGGCGGCCCTGCTGCTGCGCACGTCGGGCGTGCAGCTCGACCAGCACCTGCAGGCATTCAACTTGCCTGAAGCGGTCGAGTGCGCGCTGGCGCTGGTCCTGCGCGAGGCGACGACGAATGTCGCGCGGCATGCGCGTGCGACGCTGGCGCGGGTGTCGCTCACCGGTGCGGGCGATGGCGTGCAGCTGTGCATCGAGGACAACGGCCATGGCGGCATCCATGCCGCCGGCAATGGCCTGCGCGGCATGCGGGAGCGCGTGCAGGCGCTGGGCGGCACGTTGCGACTGGATTCGCCGCCGGGCGGCGGCACGCGGGTGGACGTCCACGTGCCGTTGGCGGTCACGGCCGCGGTGCGCGCCGGCAGCGGCCTGCCGGGCGCCGCCGTGCCGGCCTCCGCCAGGGTGCGGCACGCCACATGATTCCCGCCTTCCTCGCCCGCTGGCTGGTGCCCGCGCCGGATTCCGGCGTGGCCGACGACATCCGCTGCGGCAAGTCGCCGTGGGCCGACAGCGTCCACCTGCTGTGGTCGGTGTGGATCTTCGTGACGCCGCTGTTCGACCATGGCATCAAGGGCTATACCCGGGCCTGGCTGCTGTTCACGCTGGGGTCCTACCCGCTGTTCCTGCTGCTGTTCGCCAAGATCCAGCTGGCCCCGCAGCGCACGGCGTACCGCTATGCCTGGGCCATGGCGGCACTGTGCTTCGCGTTGCTGCGCTGGTACCCCAGCGGCCTCAGCTATTTCGTCTACGCCTGCGTGATGCTGATCCAGTGCCGGATGCGCCTGCGGACCCAACTGGTCCAGCTGGCGCTGCTCAACGTGATGCTGGTGGGGCTGGCGTGGTGGATCGGCTACGCGATCAGCATCCTGGTGATCATGCCGGCCTCGGTCATCGTAATCAGCGTGATCATGCTGGTCGAGCGCATCAACAAGGAAAGGGACGCCGCGCTGCGCCTGTCGCAGGAGGAGATACGCCGGCTGGCGGTGCTGGCCGAGCGCGAGCGCATCGGCCGCGATCTGCACGATCTGCTCGGCCACACTCTGTCGCTGGTGACGCTGAAGTCCGAGCTGGCGCGCAAGCTTGCCCTGGCCGACCCGCCGCGCGCGCAGCGCGAGATGGAAGAAGTGGAACGCGTCTCGCGCCATGCCCTGGTCGAGGTGCGTGCCGCCGTCACCGGCATGCGGCGCAGCGACCTGGCGGCAGAGCTGGTCTCGGCCAGGCTGATGCTGGAGGCTTCGAACATCGTGTTCGAGGTCGCCGTGCCGTCCGTGCTCGACCTGCCGGCGGAAACCGAGGCTGCGCTGGCGCTGGTGCTGCGCGAGGCGGTCACCAACATCCATCGCCACGCGCGCGCCACGGCGGCACGCGTGGTTTTCTCCTGCGAAGCGGAAAGGTTCCACATGCGCATCAGCGACAACGGGCACGGCGGCCTCGCCGCCCACGGCAACGGCATCAGCGGCATGCGCGAACGCGTGCGCGCGATGGGCGGCACGCTGGCGATCGCCTCGCCGGCACGGCGCGGTACCACGCTCGACGTCGAGGTGCCCCTGCGCGCGCTGTCCAGGCCCGTGGCTGCGGATGCGCGTCCGGCACCGACGCTGGCCGGCCAGAGGGGCGCCGCATGATCCGCGTGCTGCTGGCCGAGGACCAGGCGATGGTGCGCGGCGCGCTGTCCGCGCTGCTGAATCTCGAATCCGACATCGAGGTGCTGGGCTCGGCCTGCGACGGCGAGGCGGCCTGGCGCGAGCTGCAACGGCTGAAGCCCGACGTGCTGGTCACCGACATCGAGATGCCCGGCCTCACCGGGCTGGAACTGGCGCAGCGCCTCCAGCGCCACGAGCTGCCGGTCAAGGTGATCATCGTCACCACCTTCGCGCGGCCCGGCTTCCTGCGCCGCGCGCTGGACGCGGGCGTGTCCGGCTACCTGCTCAAGGACGCGCCGGCGGAGAACCTCGCCGAGGCGCTGCGCACCGTGCACCGCGGCGGCCGCGCGATCGACCCGCAGCTGGCGCTGGAAGCCTGGTCGGAGGCCGATCCGCTGAACGACCGCGAGCGCCAGGTGCTGCGCCTCGCCGGCGAAGGGCAGGGCGCCGGCGACATCGCCGCCGCCCTGAACCTCTCGCACGGCACCGTGCGCAACTACCTGTCCGAGGCGATCGGCAAGCTCGGCGTGGCCAACCGCATCGAGGCGTACCGCCTGGCGCGGCAGAAGGGCTGGCTGTAGGCGTCAGTGGCCGCGGCGTGGTGCGCCGCGCGGCGCCATCCCCGCTGCGCGGGATGCCTGCAGGCCGCGCACGAAACCGGCTGGGTCGGCCGGCGAGAGCACCACGGTGCCCTTGTCCGCGCGCAGCACCACGGCCTGCCGCCAGTCGGTGACGAAGGCGCGGTAGCGGCCCAGTCTGGCATTGCGGAACCAGCCCGAGAACGAGAACAGCCCGCCGTTGCCGAACAGGCGGATCGAATGGGCGCCGGCGTCCGGGTCGATGGCCGCCTCGCGCAAGTCGCCAAGCTCCACGCGCGTCGTCCAGAGCAGACGGCGCACGTACAGGGCGCCGTCGCGCAGCGTGTAGTCGCGTACCACGAAGAGCAGGGCTGCCAGCAGGATAGATACGGGAACGGCCATCACCACGATGCGCACCGTCGGCATGGTCTGGTCCGGCACGAAGCAGGCCACCAGCAGGAAGATGCCCAGCAGGAGCAGGGTGACGGTGATCGAGATGCCCTTGAGGAAGGTGTCCCAGGGCGCGGCACGGTGGCTCGTTTGCATCTGCGGATTCTCGCCGTGCGGCACCGCGCGGACAAGCTGGCGCACCGGCTTGCCCCGGCTGCGCGATAATCGACGGTCGCACGCTCCGAATCCGCATCCCGTGAAAAAGTCCGACTTCGATTTCGACCTGCCGCCCGAACTGATCGCCCAGGCGCCCTTGGCCGAGCGTTCGGCCAGCCGCCTGCTGCTGCTGGACGTGGCGGCAGGGCGGCGCGAGGACCGGATGTTCCGCGAATTGCCGGGCTTCCTGCGGCCAGGCGACCTGCTGGTGTTCAACGACACCCGCGTGTTGCCGGCGCGCCTGTACGGGCGCAAGGAAAGCGGCGGCGCGGTGGAGGTCCTGATCGAGCGCGTCACCGGCGCGCACGAGGCCACCGTGCAACTGGGGGTGAGCAAGAAGCCGAAGGAAGGCGGGCGCATCGAGCTGGCCGACGGCAGCCATGCGGTGGTGCTGGGGCGCGACGAAGGTTTCTTCCGCCTGCGCTTCGAGGCGCCCGAACCGCTGGAAAAGCTGCTGCTCAAGCTGGGCGAGATGCCGTTGCCGCCGTACATCGAGCGCCATGCCGACGACAGCGACATGGAGCGCTACCAGACCGTGTTCGCGCGCGAGCCCGGCGCGGTGGCGGCGCCCACCGCGGGCCTGCATTTCGACGAACCCCTGCTGGCGCAGCTGCGCGAACGCGGCGTGGGGTTCGGCTACGTCACCCTGCACGTGGGTGCGGGCACCTTCCAGCCGGTGCGCGCGGAAAACCTCAGCGAGCACCACATGCACCGCGAATGGCTCAACGTGGGTGCGAGCCTGGTCGAGCAGATCCGCCGCACCCGTGCCGCCGGCGGCCGCGTGTTCGCGGTGGGCACCACGGTGGTGCGCGCGCTGGAGAGCGCCACGGTGGACGGCGAACTGCATCCGTTCGCCGGCGAGACGCAGATCTTCATCTTCCCCGGCTACCGCATCACCAGCATCGACGGCCTCATCACCAACTTCCACCTGCCGCAGTCGACCTTGCTGATGCTGGTGTCGGCGCTGGCGGGGCGGGAGTTCATGCTGGATGCGTACCGGCATGCGGTGGAGCAGCGGTATCGGTTCTTCTCGTATGGGGATGCGATGTTGATCCTGCCGCGAGGCGCTTGAGCCCCTCTCCCACTTGTGGGAGAGGGGGTGGGGAGAGGAGCTTTGGAGTTTCAGGCCAGCGTGCTTGCCCTCTCCCCCGGCCCCTCTCCCGCAAGCGGGAGAGGGGAGTAACGCGGCGACCTGCGATAATGACTCGATGACTTCCCTCAAATTCGACCTCCTCGCCACCGACGGCGCCGCCCGCCGCGGCCGCCTCTCCTTCCCCCGCGGCACGGTGGAAACGCCGGCCTTCATGCCGGTGGGCACCTACGGCTCGGTGAAGGCGATGACGCCGCGCGACGTGCGCGAGACGGGCGCCGAGATCATCCTCGGCAACACCTTCCACCTGTACCTTCGGCCCGGGCTGGAGATCGTGGAGAAGTTCGGCGGGCTGCACCGCTTCATCGGCTGGGACAAGCCCATCCTCACCGACTCGGGCGGCTTCCAGGTGTTCTCGCTGGCGCACCGGCGCAAGCTTACCGAGGAGGGCGTGACCTTCGCCTCGCCGGTGGACGGCTCCAAGGTGTTCCTGTCGCCGGAGGTGTCGATGCGGATCCAGCGCTCGCTGGATTCGGACATCGCGATGATCTTCGACGAGTGCACGCCGTACCCGGCGACGGAGAAGGTGGCGTCGGATTCGATGGAGCTGAGCCTGCGCTGGGCCGAGCGCTCGCGCCGCGCCTTCGACGAGCTGCGGAACCCGAACAACCTGTTCGGCATCGTGCAGGGCAGCGTGTACGAGCCGTTGCGCCGGCGTTCGGCGGAGCGGTTGGTGGAGATCGGCTTCGACGGCTACGCGGTGGGCGGCCTCGCCGTGGGCGAGCCGGAGGAGGCGCGCAACCACACGCTGGATTTCACCGTGGGCCTGCTGCCGCAGGACCGGCCACGCTATTTGATGGGCGTGGGCCGGCCCGAGGACATCGTGGCGGCGGTGTGCCGCGGCATCGACATGTTCGACTGCGTGATGCCCACCCGCAACGCGCGCAACGGCTTCCTGTTCACCGCCGAGGGCACCTTGCGCATCCGCAACGCGAAGTACGCGGACGACACCCGGGTGATCGAGGAGGGCTGCGACTGCCACGCCTGCGCGAACGGCTTCTCGCGCGCCTACCTGCGCCACCTCGACCGCTGCAACGAGATCCTCGGCAGCCAGCTCGCCACCATGCACAACCTCCGCCATTACCAGCGGCTGATGGCGGGCCTGCGCGAGTCCATCGCGGCGGGGCGGCTGGCGGATTTCGTGGCCGCCTTCCATGCGCGGCGCCAGGGCGCGGCGGTGGCGTAGGAGCGCGCCCTGTGCGCGATTGTTTTTGGCTTCGGTCGAAGCGTCAGGGCCATCGCGCACAGGGTGCGCTCCTACGGATGCCGGGGGTTGTCGTGCGACGGCCGGGCACGCATGGCATAATCACCGATCTTTTATCGGGCGTCCGGCAGAAATTCCTGCTGGGGCCACTACTTGCGAGACGAGCCGAATGAGTCTTCCGATGTCTTTCACGCTGGCCCAGGCCGCCCCGGGCGCCCAGGGCGGCGGCCTTTCCATGATCATCATGATGGTGGTGCTGTTCGGCCTGATGTATTTCATGATGATCCGCCCGCAGATGAAGCGGCAGAAGGAGCATCGCACCATGCTCTCCGCCCTCGCCAAGGGCGACGAGGTGGTGAGCAACGGCGGCCTGGCCGGTCGCGTGGACGACATCGGCGAAACCTTCATCACGATCGAGATCGCGCCGAACGTGAAGGTGAAATTGCAGAAGGGCTCGGTGGCGCAGGTGCTGCCCAAGGGCTCGCTGAAGTCCGCCTGAGCCGCAAGGCCGGGACACAGGCTTTCACGAACAGTGCGGCCACGGACGGCCGCTTCTCGACCTTCGCGGTCATGGACGATCGCAAAAACAAACCGCGGCCACGGACGGTCGGCTGGCTGACGTTTGCAACACGGATGGCTGCAAAGGACTACCGATGAGCGATTTTCCCCGCTGGAAATACGCGCTGGTCGCGCTGGCGATGCTGTTCGGCATCTTCTACGCGTTGCCCAATGCGTTCCCGCCGCTGAAGGCGGTGCAGGTCTCTGCCAACCAGGGCAGCGCACCGGCCGACGACGCGCTGCGCCAGAAGGTGGCCGACGCGCTGGTCAAGGGCCACGTGGCGACGACGGGCCTGGAGCTGCAGGGCGACCACCTGCTCGCCACCTTCGCCAACGCCGACGTGCAGAAGAACGGCGCGGACGCGATCAAGGCCCTGCTCGGCGACGGCTATACCGTGGCGTTCAAGCTGCAGTCCTCGGTACCGCGCTGGCTGGCCGCCATCCATGCCAATTCCATGCCGCTGGGCCTGGACCTGCAGGGCGGCGTGCACTTCCTGATGCAGGTGGACCAGAGCGGCGTGCTCGACAAGCTGGAGAACAGCTATGCCGACGACATCCGCGGCCAGTTGCGCGACAAGAACATCCGCTACGAATCGGTGACGCGCAGCACGGTGGCCGGGCAGGGCATCGTGGTGGTGCTGCGTTCGGAGGCCGACCGCTCCGGCGCGGCCGACCTGATCGCCGGCAACTCGCCGGACCTCGCGGTGACCGACGGCCCGAGCACCGGCGACCGCTTCGTGTTGTACGCCGCGCTCAAGCCGACCAAGCTGCGCGACATCTCGCTGGGCACGATCAAGCAGAACCTCGCCACGCTGCGCAACCGCATCAACAACCTCGGCGTGTCCGAGCCGCTGATCCAGCAGCAGGGCGAAGACCACATCGTGGTCGAGCTGGCCGGCGTGCAGGATCCGGCCGAAGCGAAGAAGATGATCGGCGCCACCGCCACGCTGGAGTACCGCCCCGGCATCGGCTACCCCGGCGACCCGCGCGCGGTGGAAGCCGCGCAGAGCGGCAGCATCCCGCCGGATGCCAACCTCTACTACACCAGCAACGGCCACGTGCCGGTGCTGGTGGGCAAGCGCCCCATCGTCACCGGCGACCAGCTGGTGGACGCCAGTTCCGGCGTGGACCAGAGCAACGGCACGCCCTCGGTGAACGTGACGCTGAACGCCAGCGGCGCGGCGAAGATGCAGGAGTTCACCAACAACAACGTCGGCAAGCCGATGGCGGTGCTGCTGATCAACACCGTGTACGAGACCAGCACGGTGGACGGCAAGGAAGTGCGCACGCCCAAGACCGACACCAAGGTGATCAACGACGCCACCATCCAGAGCCCGTTCGGCAAGGAGTTTTCCACCAACGGCCTGGGCAGCCCCAAGGAAGCTTCCGACCTGGCGCTGCTGCTGAAGAGCGGCGCGCTTGCCGCGCCGATGGACATCGTCGAGGAGAACGTGATCGGCCCCAGCCTCGGCCAGGAGAACATCACCAAGGGCTTCGACTCGGTGATGCTCGGCCTCGCGCTGGTGCTGCTGGCGGCGGCGATCTACTACAAGCTGTTCGGCCTGGTCGCCGACATCGCGCTGTTCTTCAACCTGCTGATCCTGGTGGCGGTGATGTCGCTGATCGGCGTCACGCTCACCATGCCGGGCATCGCGGGCATCGTGCTGACGCTGGGCATGGCGATCGACGCCAACGTGCTGATCTGCGAACGCGTGCGCGAGGAGCTGCGCAACGGCTCCACGCCGCACGCGGCGATCCATGCCGGCTACGACAAGGCCTGGGCCACCATCCTCGACGCCAACGTCACCCACCTGATCGCGGCGCTGGCGCTGATGACGATGGGTACCGGCGCGATCCGCGGCTTCGGCGTCACGCTGGGCATCGGCATCCTGACCTCGATGTTCACCTCGGTGGTGATGACGCACGCGTTCACCGCGCTGATTCACGGCCGCCGCAAGCTCAAGACCTTGTCGGTCTAAGGGCGGGATTCAATCCATGGAAATCTTCAACCACAACAGCAACATCCACTTCCTGCGCATCCGCGTCTTCAGCGTGGCGATAGCCGTCGTGCTGATGGTCGCCTCGGTCGCGCTGCTCGCCACCAAGGGCCTGAACTATGCCCTGGACTTCACCGGCGGCGTCTCCCTGGTGGTGGACTATGCGCAGCCGGTGCAGACCGGCGACGTGCACGACGCGCTGGACAAGGGCGGCATCGAGAACCCGGTGGTGCAGAGCGTGGGCGGCAGCCGCGAGGTGTCGATCCGCATGCAGCCGACCAAGGCGATGCTCGACGCCAAGGGCCAGGTGGACCTGGACAAGGTCTCCGGCACGGTGATGGGGGCGCTCAAGGCCGCACGCAGCGACGCCACGCTGAAGAGCCGCTCCTCGGTCAGCGCCGAGGTGGGCGCGGAACTGAAGAGCGACGGCATGGTCGCCGCGGTGTTCGTGATGCTCGGCATCATGGCCTACCTGTGGATCCGCTTCGAACGCCGCTTCGCGATCGCCGCGGTGCTCACCGAAATCCACGACACGCTGGTGACGCTGGGCATCCTTGCCCTGACCGGACGCGAGTTCGACATGACCGTGCTGGCCTCGGTGCTGGCGGTGATCGGCTACTCGATCAACGACAAGGTGGTGGTGTTCGACCGTATCCGCGAGCTGTTCCGCCTCGCGCGCAAGGCCGAGCCGGAGGAGATCCTCAACCGCTCGATCAACAGCACGCTGTCGCGAACCATCATCACCTCGCTGTTCACCGGCATCACCATGGCCGCGCTGTTCTTCTTCGGCGGCCCGGCGGTGCACAACTTCGCGATCACCATGCTGATCGGCATCCTGGTGGGCACGCTCTCCTCGATCTTCGTGGCCAGCCCGATCCTGCTGTGGCTGGGCGTGTCGAAGAAGGACCTGATGCCGACGACCAAGGAAAACCCGGAGCTGGCACGGCGCCCATAAGCCCGCATCGCCCGCCCCGCGGGCGATCCCGGTTTCTCTCTCCCGCCTGCGGGAGAGATGCCCGCAGGGCAGAGAGGGGCTCTTCGCCACCAGGTCGAAGCCGATCCGCAACCAGATACGCGGATCAATCATCCCGTGTACCGCAACGCATCGCGGAACAGCGTGAAAGCCGCCGAAGCTTGCCGCCGGCTCGGGTAGTAAAGGTGGTACCCCGGGAACGGCGGACACCAATCCGCCAGCACGCGGATCAACCGCCCCTTGGTGACCAGCTTCTGCACCAGGTCCTCGGGCATGTAGGCCAGTCCCAGTCCGGCCAGCGCGGCGTCCAGGCGCATGGCGATGTTGTTGAAGACCAACTGGCCCTCGACGCGCACCTTCAGCTCCTCGCCCTTCTTCGCGAACTCCCACGGAAAGATGCCGCCATAGGTCGGCAGGCGGATGGTGATGCAGTTGTGCCGGACCAGGTCGCGCGGACTCCCGGGGCGCGGGTGCCGGGCGAAGTACCCGGGCGAACCGACCACGGCCATCCGGATCTCGGGGCCGATGCGCACCGCGATCATGTCCCTGGCCACCTGTTCGCCCAGCCGCACGCCGGCGTCGTAGCCCTCGGCCACGATGTCGGTGAGGCCGTAGTCCACGATGACCTCGACGTGCAGGTCGGGGTGCCCTGGCAGCAGCTTCGCGAGCGCGGGTTGCAGGACCGTGGTCGCCGCGTGTTCGCCCGCCGTGATGCGCAACCGGCCGGCGGGCTTGTCGCGGAATTCGCCGAGCAGGGCCAGCTCGCTGTCGATCTCCTCGAAGCGGGGCGCGACCACCTGCAGCAGGCGCTGGCCCGCCTCGGTGGGGGACACGCTGCGGGTCGTGCGCGCCAGCAGCCGGATGCCCAGCCGTTCCTCCAGCTGGCGCATGGCCCGGCTCAGCGCGGGCTGCGACATGCCGAGCTTGGCGGCCGCACGGGTGAAGCTGCGCTCCCGCGCCACGACCGCGAAGATCGCGAGCTGGTCGTAGCTCTCGCTCGACATTTATTCGCTCCGGTTATCAACCCTTTCCGATTATGCCATCTAGTGTCGGCAATCCTCCGGACATAGATTGTCCGCCTGGAGGACATCACCATGAAGACACGCACACTCGGCAACACCCGTCTGGAAGTCTCGGCGCTCGGCCTCGGCTGCATGGGCATGAGTTCGGGATACGGCCCCGCGGCCGACAGGCACGCGATGATCCAGTTGATCCGCGCCGCCCACGACCATGGCGTCACCCTGTTCGATACGGCCGAAGCGTACGGGCCGTTCGTCAACGAGGATCTGCTCGGCGAGGCGCTCGCCCCGATCCGCGACGAGGTGGTGATCGCGACCAAGTTCGGCTTCGACATCGACCTGCAGACCGGCGCGCGCAGCGGCGGCACCGACAGCCGTCCCGGACACATCAGGGCGGTGGTCGAGGCCAGCCTCAGGCGCCTGCGCACCGACCGCATCGACCTGCTGTACCAGCACCGCGTCGATCCCGCAGTACCGATCGAGGACGTGGCCGGTGCGGTCGGGGAACTGATCGCCGCAGGCAAGGTGAAGCACTTCGGCCTGTCGGAGGCGGGCGTGCAGACAATCCGCCGCGCCCACGCTGTGCAACCGGTGACGGCCGTGCAGAGCGAATACTCGCTGTTCTGGCGCGGACCGGAAGCGGAGCTGCTGCCGCTGCTCGAAGAGCTCGACATCGGCTTCGTGCCGTTCAGCCCGCTGGGCGCCGGCTTCCTGACCGGCAAGATCGACGAGAACACCCGCTTCGATGCGACCGATTTCCGCAACATCGTGCCGCGCTTCTCGCCCGAGGCGCGCAAGGCGAACGGTGTCCTGGTGGATCTGCTCAGGGAGGTCGCCGAACGCAAGCACGCGACGCCCGCGCAGGTCGCCCTGGCTTGGCTGCTCGCGCAGAAGCCGTGGATCGTGCCGATCCCGGGGACGACCAAGCTGCATCGCCTCGAAGAGAACCTTGCGGCGGTCGGACTGGAATTGGACACGGATGATCTCGCCCTGATCGACGCGGCGGCGTCGAAGATCGAGATCCACGGTGAACGCCTGCCCGAAGCCGCGCTGAAGATGACCGGGCGTTGAGCGGAAGGCCGGTCCGAGGCGCGCCGCGAGGCACGCCTCGCCGGTCCGGATGCATCGCCCCCGGGCCTCCGCGTTCTTGCGCGCCGTGGCGACGGGCCCGTGAAATCTTGTGGCAGAAAAGGTTCAGCCGTACTGCGCCATCGTATGTGCCGGCCTGTGCTCCAAGCGTTCCCCGTCCCCGCCATGCACGCCATCCCCGAACTCTGGGCGGCAGCGGTCAACTGGCTGACCATCCATGCGGTCGTGCCGGTGCTGGTCGCGCTGCATCTTGCGCGTTACGTCGTCGATCCGCCGCACGAGATCGCGCAGTATTTCCTGCTCACCGCGATCCAGGTAGCGATCATCGCCTGCGTGTTCCGGCCGATGGAAAGCCTGTGGCCGGTGGAGCGCTGGCCGGATCGCCACGCCACGCTGATCGACCGCGCCTACACCCTGCTCAAGCTGTTCGGCGTGCTGCCGTTGTTCACCTACCTCGTGCTCTCGCCGCTGACGCAATGGCTCGGTGGCGCAGGTGCCGGCGACGATCCGGCCGGGCTGCTCAGCGTGCAGGGCATGCTGCCGTGGCTGGGCCACCACCCCGTGCTGCTGTTCCTGGTCTATTACGCGCTCTACGACCTGGTGTACTACGGCATCCACCGCCTGCAGCATTCGATCCCGTGGTGGTGGGCGCTGCACAGCCTGCACCACAGCCAGCGCCAGCTGAACTGCTGGTCGAACGACCGCGACCATTACCTCGACGACCTGCTGGAGGCGCTGATCGTGGCGCTGGCTGCACTGCTGATCGGCGTGTCGCCCACCGACTACGCGCTGCTGGTGCTCAGCGGCGAGCTGCTGCAGAACCTGGGGCATGCCAACGTGCGGCTGCGCTTCGGCCCGGTGCTGGAGAAGCTGCTGGTCGATCCGCACTACCACCGCCTGCACCACATGCGGGTGGATCCGGATCGGCCGCAGCTGCACTACTGCAACTTCGCCTTCATCTTCCCGCTCTGGGACATCGTCTTCGGCACTGCGCTGTTCGGCGAGCCGGCGCGGCCCACCGGCGTGGGCGATCCGATGGTGGACGCGGACAACCGCCGCGGCATCGTCGGCCAGCAGCTGTACGTGCTGCGCCGCTTCTGGGGCGCGTTCCGCCGTCGCGCCGGCTGGCGGCCGGGCGACGTGGCCTTCGACGAGGGCTATGCGCCGGTACCGGCGCGGGATTTCGACCTGCACGCGCTGGAAGCCAGCCAGGTCCCGCTGGCGCATGCGGGCGCGGCAACGCGGGCGGTGGAGCGGCCTTGAACGGCCCTCAGCCGGAGAGTCCGGCGTCCAGTTGGGCCAGCCGCTGCGGCGTGCCCACGTCCGTCCAGCGGCCGCGGTGCAGCGAGCCGGCCAATGCGTCGCGCGCCATCGCCGCTTCCAGCAGGGGGCGCAGCTTGAAGCGCGGCGGCTTCGCCTCGGCACCCGGCGCGTCGCCCACGGCTTCGCGCCAGCCATCCAGCAGTTCGCGGCGGAGCACGGCGATGCCGCTGTAGGTCAGCCGCGGTTCGCCGTCGGCATGCAGGCGGCCTTGCGCGTCCAGCCGGAAATCGCCGTCGGGGTGATGCTCCGGGTTGTCCACCATCAGCAGGTGCGCCAGGCCATCCGGTTCCGCGGGCAGCGCGGCGAAGTCGGCGTCGCACCACACGTCGCCGCTGATCGCCAGCACCGGTTCCGTGCCCAGCAGCGGCAGCGCGTTGAGCAGGCCGCCGCCGGTCTCCAGCGGCGTCGCGCCTTCGTACACGTAGCGGATGCGCAGGCCCCAGCGCGAACCGTCGCCCAGTGTTTCCGGAAACTGCCCGGCGAGGTGCGAGGTGTTGATCGCCACGTAGTTCACGCCGATCGCGGCCAGCTTCTCCAGGTGCCACACGATCAGCGGCTTGCCGCCCGCGCGCAGCAGCGGCTTGGGCGTGTGTTTGGTGAGCGGGCGCATGCGCTCGCCCAGGCCGGCGGCGAAGATCAGGGCATGTCTCATGGCTTGCCACCGTGTCGCAGAATCCCTGCCGTCATCCCGGCGAAAGCCGGGATCAAGCGACTTTTCATGAGCGCGCGCGCAAGGCACTGGATCCCGGCTTTCGCCGGGATGACGGGTAGGAGAGGCCGATGCATTCCCATCATGCTGACGCCACCTGCGTCAGGTCACGGCCCTGCACATGGCGTTCCAGCAGCGCGGCGAAATCCGCCAACTCCGGATAACTGCGCGCAACCTCGACCACGTAGCGATACACCTGCGGCACGTCCCGGAGGTAACCCGGCTTGCCGTCGCGATACCACAGCCGGTAGAACTGCCCCAGCACGCGCACGTGGCGATGCAGGCCGGTGAGGTCGAACCAGCGGCGGAAGCGCGCGGCGTCCACGGTGCCGTCGATGACGCCCGCACCAAGCAGCCGCTGCCGGTAGGACTCCACCCAGGCTTCCACGCGCTCGCGCGGCCAGGCGATGTAGGCGTCGCGCAGCAGCGAGGCGAGGTCGTAGGTGAGCGGGCCGTGCAGCGCGCCCTGGAAATCCAGAATGCCCGGGCTCGAGAGTGCGGGAGCGATCACGCCCGGGTCGTTGCCATCCACCACCAGCAGGTTGCGGCTGTGGTAGTCGCGGTGCACGAACACGCGCGGCTGCGCCAGCGCATTGCGCACGATCACGTCGAACGCCGCCTCCAGCACGTCCCACTCGCCGCAATCCGGGGTGTGGCCGAGATGGCGTTCGAGGAACCAGGTGGGCATCACCTCCAGCCCGTTCACCAGCACGGTGTGGTCGAACGGCGGCAGGTCGTCGCTGGCCACGCGGGTCTGCATCGCGAGCAGGGCATCCATCGCGTCGCCGTACAACCGGTCCGCGTTCGCGTCGTCCAGTTCAGCGAGATACAGCCGCGAGCCGAGGTCCTCGATCAGCAGGAAGCCCTCGTCCAGGTCCTGCGCCGCCACCTTCGGCACGTGCAGCCCGGTGGCGGCCAGCCGCGCGCCGATCGCCAGCCACGGCTGCGGGTCTTCGCGCTCCGGCGGCGAATCCATCACGATCCAGCTGCGCCCGCCGTGCGTGGTGCGCCAGTAACTGCGGAAGCTGGCGTCGGAGGAGGCGGGTTCCAGTGTGAGCGCATCGTCGCCGAGGGTGGTGCGGGCCCATGCGAGGCGGGCGGTGGCGCGGAGGTCGGTGGCAGTCATGCGGCGATGGTAAGGCATGGGGATGGGCAGCGCCGCCGATGGTCGGCGGCGGTGGGCAGGCTGCAGGCGCGGCCCCGTCCCCGCGCTTCAGGCCGCCCGTGGCCGGATGTGTTTCAGCTCGGCGGCCAGCTCGATGCGGGCGCATTCGAGTTCGTAGTTCTTCTGGAGGTTCAGCCAGCTTTGCGCATCGGTGCCGAAGTACGCGGCAAGCCGCAGGGCGGTGTCGGCGGTGATCCCGCGCCGCTCGTTCGCGATCTCGTTCACGCGGGCGGCAGTGACGCCGATGGCGTTGGCCAGGGCGTTCGCCGACAGGCCGAACGGCTTCATGTATTCCTCGCGCAGGATCTCGCCGGGGTGCACCGGGGGAAGGGGCTTCTTGGCGGTCATGGTCTTTACCTGTCTGTTCCGGATTGTTCCAGCTGTCACATCGTCGATCGTCGAGGTGTTGCATCTAGTGGTAGTCGCATATCCCGACATGGTGGGCATCGCCATCCTTCCAGACAAAGCAGACGCGAAACTGGTCGTTGATGCGGATGCTGTACTGTCCGCTGCGGCTGCCTTTCAGGGCTTCCAGCCGGTTGCCCGGCGGAACCCGCAGGAAGTCCAGCGTTGCCGCGGCGTTGAGCTGCGCCAGCTTGCGGCGGGCAATACTTTCGATGTTCACCCAGCGGCGCATGCGTTCGCCGTTCGCGAGGGCTTCCGTGTCCTTGTCGGCGAAGGTCCTGATTACGCATTTATCGCATGTCGATAAACGATCTGTTGTAACCCACCTGAGAGACGTGCCGTCCTGCTGGCGCAGCTTGCAGTGTCGCAACGGGGCCTTGATTGGCCTCGTCGTGCTCAAGCCGGGAGCTTGGGCATCGGGCAGGAACACCGGCGATACGGGCCAGCGCCGGCATGTCCGCCTGCTTGGGGATGTGCTTGCCGTTGAACCAGCCGGCTTGTGCCCGGATCAGTCAGGACGCCCTTGGAGGCGAGTAAACCACGGTTGACTAATAGTCAACCGTGGTTTACTTTGCTGGCCATGTACGAGGTTCTGAAAAGCAGCACGTTCGATGCGTGGCTTCGCAACCTTCGTGATCGCGAAGCCAAGGCACGCGTCGAGGTGCGCATCCGCCGTTTTTCACTTGGCAACCCTGGCCAGTTTCGTGCGCTCGCAAACGGAATCCACGAATTGAAAATCGATTGCGGCCCTGGCTACCGGGTGTACTACACCTTCAAGGGAAAGACGCTGATCCTGTTGTTGTGCGGCGGCGACAAATCCACGCAACGCAAGGACATCGCCCTGGCCGCGAAGATCGCCGAATGCTGGGAGAACTGAACATGGCTACCGTCAAAGAAACCTTCTCGCGTTACGACACCGCCGACTACCTCGAAACCGAAGAGGACATCGCGGCCTACCTGACCGCCTGTGCGGAAGAGGACGATCCCGCCTTGTTCCTGGCCGCCCTCGGCGACGTGGCGCGCGCGCGCAACATCACCCAGCTCGCCGCCAAGACCGGTCTGACCCGCATGGGGCTTTACAAGGCGTTGTCCGGCACCGGCAACCCGAGCTTCGCCACCGTCAGCAAGGTGGCGCATGCGCTTGGCCTCAGGATCACGGTGGCTGCCGCCTGAGCGTGTCGTAACGGGCCATGGTCGGCCCGCCGTCTCAAGCCGGGCGCTTGGGCGCCGGGGTGGCGAGCACGGTAATCAACTCGCGCACCAGCTTGCGCCGTGCTTCCGGCAGGGCGAGGAAGGCCTCGAAGGCGAGGCGGTCATGGCCGCGGACATGATCGGGCCACGCGACGTTAGTCTCCCGCACGCCCTTGTGCGCCGGCGTGCCGAACTGCAACTCGTGCGGCGGCAGCCCCACGATGTGGGCGAGCGCCTGCATGTTCGCCTGCTTGGGCAGGTGCTTGCCGGTGAGCCAGCCGGAAACCGCCTGCGAGGTCACGGCCTCGCCGCCGTACTTCGGCACCAGCTTCTCCAGCAAGGCGGGGCTCGCCTCGATGCCCGCCGCTTCGAGCGCGGCGAGCAGACGCTTGGCGAAGGCGGACTGTTCGGTCTTCATGGGGGACGACCATAGGCGGCGCCTCCATGGGCAAAGGAAATTCATGCTTTATAAGAGTCGAAAGATTTGCTTTCATTGGCAGCCAGATTCCTGCCGGTTGCCGCCATGCCCAAGTCCCTGCTCGAACAGTTGCCCGAGATCGTCGCCCGGGGGCGCCAGCAGGCGGAGAGGATCCTGGAGAGCCTGGAAGGGCGGCACCGGGTCAGCCTGCAGACGCGCGAGTGGGTGCTGCCGTCGAAGGACGCGCGCGACAGCGACTGGATCACTGCCGCGGATCGGCAGAAGCATCTTGGCGACGAGGGCAATGCCGGCTGGACCAACCGGTTGATCTACGGCGACAACCTGCTGGCGATGGCCGCGCTGCTGGCCGGCGACGAGCACACGCCCAGCCTGCGCGGCAAGGTGGATCTGATCTACATCGATCCGCCGTTCGACTCTAAGGCCGACTACCGCACCAAGGTCGAGTTGCCCGGCGCGGAGCTGGAGCAGAAGCCCACGGTGATCGAGCAGTTCGCGTATTCCGACACGTGGTCGGATGGGACGGCGTCGTATCTGGCGATGATCACGCCGCGGCTGATCCTGATGCGGGAGCTGTTGAGCGATACAGGATCGATCTATGTGCACCTGGATTGGCATGTAGGTCACTACGTCAAGCTGGTCATGGACGAGGTCTTTGGCAAGAAACAGATCCACAACGAGATCGTTTATTGCTATAGCGGGGGCGGTGTTCCGACCAACGAGATGCCTCGCAAGCACGATGTCATCTTCTGGTACTCGAAAGGCGGCGCATGGACCTTCAACACACAATATCGGCCCTATTCGGAAGGGACCATTCAACGTGGACGCACGGCGGTAAAAGGGCCGGATGCCCAGCTCCGGGAGGAAGGGACGCCGGTCAATGACTGGTGGCCAGACATCAAAAAGATCACGAGTCCGACGGATCCCGAGAAACTCTATTACGACACGCAGAAGTCGGAGGACTTGCTGTCGCGGATAGTCAAAATGGGGAGCAACGACGGCGATCTTGTTGTCGATTTCTTTGGTGGAACCGGGACTACCGCCGCCGTCGCTGAAAAACTCGGCCGCCGCTGGATCACCACCGACCTCGGCAAGCCCGCCTGCATGATCATGCGCAAGCGCCTGATCGACCAGGGCGCCAAACCGTTCCTGTACCAGGCGATCGGTGACTACCAAGTCGAGGCGGCGAAGAGTTCGCTGGGGCGCAGTTTCCGCGTTGGTGACCTGTCCGGAATCGTGCTGTCGCTGTACGGCGCACTGCCGCTGCAGCCGGAGGACAACCCGCTGCGCAACCTCGGCGCGGTGGTCTATGGCGGCAAGAAGACGCTGGTGCTGGTGGATTCGCCGAACAAGCTCACCGGTGATGCCACGCTGCGCAAGGCGATCGCCCAGCGCGACAACCTGCTCGGTGGCTGGGACCGGGTGGTGGTGCTGGGCTGGAACTTCGAGCCGGCGATCGGGCAGAGCATTACCGCGTTGAACGACGCGCGGCTGGAAGTGCTGGTGATCCCGCCCGACCTGCTCGACCGCCTGCGCAAGAAGGGCGGCATCGAGAAGCTGCGCGGGCAGGTGCGCTTCTCCAGCCTGCAGTACCTCACCATCAAGCCGGTGCAGCGCAGGCGAAGCGGCGACAAGGAACAGCTCAAGATCACCCTCGACAACTACGTGCTGCTCTCGCCCGAGGCGATCAACCTCGACGAGGAGAACCGGAAGAACCTGCTCAAGGTGGCCAATGCCGAGCCGCTGGCGCTGATCGAATACTGGGCGGTCGATCCGGACTACGACGGCGCGGTGTTCCGTTCGGTATGGCAGGACTACCGCGGCAACACCGCCAACGACGACGACCCGCTGCGCGTGGTGGCCGCCGCCGACTTCAGCGTGCCGTACCAGGACGGCCCACGCCGCGTCTGCGTGCGTGCGGTCGACGTGTTCGGCTTCGAGGCCGAGGTGGTGCAGATGGTGGCGGAGGGCAGGGCATGAGCACCGTGTCCCGTCCCGGGGTCTGTAGGAGCGCACCCTGTGCGCGATGGCATTTGGTTCTGGTCGAAGCATCAGGGCAATCGCGCACAGGGTGCGCTCCTACGGATGGAGCGTTCCATGGCTGAGAAGAACCCGCAGCTGGCGCTGGCCGGTGCGCTCACCCGCCGCACCGAGCAGCTGTGCATCGGCCTGGAACAGGGCATCGCCGACATCTACGAGCTGGTGACGCCGGTGACCGCCGAGCTGCTGCGCTGGTGGTTCGGCGACGACGCCTGCCAGTCGCGCACGTTCAATTTCCATCCGGGCCAGCGCCAGGCGATCCTCAACGTGATCGTGGCGCACGAGGTGCTGAAAAGCCCGGACCTGAAGGACCTGTACCAGCAGGTCTGCGCCGACGCATTGCTCGAAGGCGCGCGGCTCGCCGACGTGGCGCAGGCCAAGCATGGCCATCCGAAGTACTGCCTGAAGATGGCCACCGGCACCGGCAAGACCTGGGTGCTGCAGGCGCTGCTGGTGTGGCAGTTGCTCAACAAGACCGCGGCGCTGGACGAGGGGCGCGATGATCCGCGCTTCACGCGCCGCTTCCTGATCGTGGCGCCGGGGTTGGTCGTGTACGAGCGCCTGCTCGATGCCTTCCTGGGCAAGGAGAACGAGGACAAGAGCCGCGACTTCGCCAGCTCCGACATCGCCAGCTACGCCGAGCTGTTCGCACCGCCGGCGCGGCGCGAACGCATCGCGCAGTTCGTGCGCGGCAACGTCTGCCAGAAGCAGGAGATCGGCCTGAAGGCCACCGGCAACGGCATGATCGCGATCACCAACTGGCACCTGCTCAGCGAGGCCGAGGAAGAGGCGGAGCAGGACGAGGCCGAATGGGTCGACACGCCCGGCATGGTCGCCGATGCGGCCCGCGTGGCCTACGACGTGCTGCCGTTGACGCCCGGCCGCGCCACCGGCAACAGCCTGGACGTGCTGGACCGGCGCTGGGCGCGCGGCAACGTGCTCTCCTATCTCGCCGATCTGCCCGACCTGATGGTGTTCAACGACGAGGCGCACCACATCCACGAGTTGAAGAAGGAAGGCGAGAGCAGCGAGGTCGAGTGGCAGAAGAGCCTGTCGATCATCGCCGCGGGCAAGGGCCGCCGCTTCGTGCAGCTGGATTTCTCCGCCACGCCGTACAACGACGTCGGCGGCGGCAAGAACAAGCGCAAGGTGTACTTCCCGCACATCGTGGTGGATTTCGACCTGAAGGCCGCGATGCGGCTGGGGCTGGTGAAGTCGCTGGTGCTGGACAAGCGCAAGGAGCTGGGCGCGTTGCCGCTGGAGTTCAAGGCCGAGCGCGACGCCGACGGCAATGCCGTGCTTTCGGAAGGCCAGCGCGTGATGCTGCGCGCCGGCCTGCAGAAGCTGCGCAAGCTGGAGGCGGATTTCGCCCGCATCGACGCCACGCGCCATCCGAAGATGCTGGTGGTGTGCGAAGACACCAGGGTCTCGCCGCTGGTGGCGCAGTTCCTGCTCGACGAAGGTCTGCACGACGAGGACGTGCTCACCGTCGACTCCGGCAAGAAGGCGGAACTGGGCGAGAAGGACTGGGCGCCGCTGCGCCAGCGCCTGTTCAACGTGGACCGGCACGCGCAGCCGCGCGTGATCGTCAGCGTGCTGATGCTGCGCGAGGGTTTCGACGTCAACAACATCTGCGTGATCGTACCGTTGCGTTCTTCGCAGGCGCAGATCCTGCTGGAGCAGACCATCGGCCGCGGCCTGCGCCTGATGTGGCGCGATCCGGAATACGCCGACATCAAGCGCGAGAACCGCGAACGGATCAACCGCGGCGAGGAACCGGGTTCGCTGATCGACATTTTGTCGATCGTCGAGCATCCGGCCTTCCAGAGTTTCTACGACGAGCTGATGCGCGAAGGCCTGGTCGGCACCACCGGCGACGACGAGGAGGGCAGTAGCACCGGCGACCTGATCGCCGCCGAGCTGCGCGATGGCTACGAGCAGTACGACTTCGCGATCCCGTTCGTCCTGCTCGAGACTGAGGAAAACGTCGAACACCTGCCGATCGACGTCGCGGCACTGCCGCCGTTCAGCGCGATGAGCCGCGCGAAGCTGGCCGAGCTGCTGGGCAAGGGCGACACCTTCACCTCGCAGGACCTGCAGAGCAGCACGCTGTTCGGCGACTACCGCGTCGACGGCGCGGCGATGAACGTCAGCGGCTACAACGAGCTGTTGTCGCGGCTGACCCGGCGCGTGAGCCAGGCGCTGAACCATCCGCTGCCAAAAGGCAGCCGGATCGCGCAGAACCTGGAGCGCCCCTACCTGCAGATGAATACCGCAGCGCTGGCTGCGGCGCTCGACGACTACATCCGCGACTGGCTGTTCGACGAGGTTTTCGAGCCGTTCGAGGACGAGGGCTGGCGGTTGTTGCTGCTGGATCCGGTGCTCGACCATATCGTGAAGATCTTCGGTCTGGCGCTGGCGCGTGCCGAGGAACACACCACCACCGGCAGCACCGAGGTCCGCCATCGCCGGTTGTCGGAGGTGACGAAACTGATGGTGCGCGAAAGCGCTTCGCTGGAAGTGGCCAAGTGCATCTACACACGCCTGCCTTACCCGACCCGTAGCGGCGGCCTGGAGCGCGCCTTCATCGAATGGGCGCAGCAGGATGCAGGCGTCGAGGCGTTCTGCAAGATCAGCGAGAGTCGCCACGACTTCGCGCGGCTGCGCTATGTGAAAGACGACGGCATGCCGGCGTTCTACATCCCGGATTTCCTGGTGCGCACGGCCGATGCGATCTATCTGGTGGAGACCAAGGCGCAGCAGCAGGTCAGCCACCCGAACGTGCAGCGCAAGCTGAAGGCGGCGGCGACCTGGTGCGAGCGGATCAATGCGCTGGATGCGGAGCTGCGCGGCGGGCGTCCTTGGCATTACGCCCTGGTCGGCGAGTCGCTGTTCCACGACTGGCGCGACAAGGGCGCGAGGCTGGGCGAACTGCTGGCGATATCCCGTGTCCGCGCAGCGCCGACGCATCAAGCGCAGGGTGATCTGGCGTTGGGCGATGGTCTCTGAAAGCCGTCACACATGTCGTGGTGCGGACCTGGGGAGACGCTGAACAACCGGCGGCTCCCAGCTCGTCATTCTGGCGGAAGCCGGAATCCAGTGTTTTAGCTTTCAAGGAATGACAGGCACCGGATCCCAGCTTTCGCTCACTGCCGTCCGGAATATGTCGCAGCCGCTCTTCTCCCCTCTCCCTCCGGCCTGATTAGCGTCGAATGTCAGCTGGATCTCGAAGAGCCCGCTCTGCTTGCGGGCGGGTTCCGAGCAGCGCATGGGCCAAATCGAGCACCATGGCCGGCAAATCGAAGCGCCGGTTGAAGCGATA
>NZ_JACYXK010000018.1 GCF_014842975.1 Rhodanobacter sp. DHB23
TCGGCGAGTGGTGGAATCCCTCGCCGACCTGAGGAAACGTGCGTCCGGGGGGCGCCATTACCGGGGGTTTTCGATCAACAAAATCGATCGATCGGCTTGGCGATAGGGGTTTCTCAACAGCCTGCTAGAGCCAATGAATCCATTGTCTAGGTTGCTTGAACTGACGCGTAGGGCCGGGACACTTTTCGCCGCTAAGCCGGAGTTAGGAGTAAGGGGACGAAGGCAATTAAGGTATGGCCCCTAACTTACTGCCTTCAATGCAGCTCCAAGGAAGCGCCCGACGATCTCCGGCAGCATCGGATCGACTGGGATCGTGTAGTGGGTGGTGTTCGGCAGGATGGCGAGCTGGTTTGCGGGCCGCAGGGAGCCATCGATGCCGGCGTCGCGCTGGCCGCCTCCCAACGCCTTCCAGAACTCGACCATGTGTTCGGGCCGGATGGCATCGGCGTCGGCATAGACCAGCAGCGTGCGTGCCTGGAGCCTGGCGACCTCGGCGCTCCAGTCGAAGGGGCGTTTGGTCATGTCGCCGACCTTCCGGAAGAGCTTGGTCCAATCGACATCGGGATAGGCCTGCCCCAACGGTGATGCCTTGACGCCAGGGCCTAGCGTGGCCGCGTTGGCCTCCAGCTGTTTGAAGGCCGCCACTCCCTCCGGATAAAAGCCGTCCTGCCTCATGGCTTCGGACACGATCACGAGCCGATCGACCACGTCCGGATGGCGGATGGCGGTCTGCAGCGCGACGCTGGCGCCCAGCGAGTAGCCCATGACGTCAGCCTTGCCGAGTTTCAGATGGTCGATCAGGGCGGCAATGTCGTCACCCATCGTTTCGCAGCGCAGTGGCCTGTTGGTGTCTGGCGTGCGCCCATGTGCCTGGAGGTGCGGGGCGATCACCTGCCGGCCCTTGGCCAGTTCGGCCAGGTTGCTGCCGAAGCTGTCCGGGTCGATGCCGCCGTGGAGGAGAATGAGCGGCTTGCCGGCGCCGTGCACGCTGTAAAAGAGATGCTGGCCATCGACATCGGCAAAATGCCCGTTCGACATGGCGGGAGTCTTCCTGGCTTGAACGGGAGGGGCCGCAGCCAGCACGGCGGTCGCCATGGCGGTCTTCAGGAAATCGCGTCTGAGCATGTCGTCCTCACCTCACGTGGCGCCGGACTGGCCGGCGCGGCGATGATCGTGTGTTCCATCGGCATCGCTTCCATGCGTCGGTGCCCGCGACGTGGTCACTACCTGCCGGCGAGCAACTCGTCCAGCTGCGCGAACTGTTCGGGCAGGCCTTCCGCCGAGCCGGCGAGGGCTTCGTCGAGGGCCTCCGTGGTCGGGTAGAGTTCGTGGAAGGTGACCAGCGTCTTGCCGGCGTCTTCCTCGAACGTCACCGTGGTCACGGCGCCCTGGTCGCTTTCCTCGTTCGTCCAGACGATGCGCTTGTTCGGCGCGACTTCCCGGTACGTGCCGAAGAACGTCATCGGCTGATCGAAGGCCGGATGGCTGAAAACGAGGCGATACGTGCCACCGGTGCGGACATCCATGTCGCACGAGACCAGCGACATGCCCGCCGACTTCGGAATCCACCAGAGCTTGAACAGTTCGGGGTTGCTCCATGCTTCGAACACGATGTGCGCCGGGGCGTCGAACGTTCGCGTCACGACGAGTTCGTGGTCGGACTTGCGCTCCACGACGGTGCGGTGGGTGGCGGCGGAACTAGCTTCTTTTGCTTCGGGCATTTGCCTTCTCCTTGCGGTTCAAGTTTTCGACAATCTCGTCCAGTGCATCGAAACGCGCACTCCACAGTTGGCGGTGCTGCTCGATCCAGGCGGTCTCTTCTTCCAGCCGGCGCTGCCCGAGCCTGCAGGTTCGTACGCGCCCGATCTTCTCCGTGGTCACGAGCCCCGCCTGCTCCAGGATGCTGACGTGCTTCTTCATGCCCGTGAGGGTCATCTGGAACTTTTGGGCAAGGTCGGTGACCGAGGCGTCCGCACGCCCGAGCTGCTCCAGCACGCCACGTCGGGTGACATCGGAGAGCGCGGCAAACGTGGCGTCGAGGCGGGCTTGATAGTGAACCATGTGGTTCACTGTATGTCGCGCACAAGGGATTTGCAAGTGGATGACCACGGGCCAAATCGCACGTGGCTGCTCCGCCGCTCAGAGTCCCGGACTGCGCATGCCGGGCGAGGGCAAAGTTCCGACGGCGGCTTTGCGGCAACCAGCCCAAGACGCCGGGTAATTCCTCAGGGTCGGGAGCAGCTTTTGGCTTTGGCGGGAAGAATCAGGCCAGCGCCGCTTCGATGGCATCCAGCGCAGCCTCGACATTGCGTCGCGGCGTGCCGATGTTCATGCGCATGAAGCCGCTGCCGCCGGGGCCGAAGTCGATGCCGGGATTCAGGCCGAGCTTGCAACGACGGATGAAGAAATCGCGCAGCGCCGTGTCGTCCATGCCCAGCGCGCGGCAGTCCAGCCACAGCAGGTAGCCGGCTTCGGCCGGCGCCAGGCGGATCGAGGGGATGCGCGTGCGCGTGTGGTCGGCGACGAAGTCGCGTGTGCCGCCCAGGTAGAGCTTGAGCGCGTCCAGCCATGCATCGCCTTCGCGCCAGGCGGCTTCCGCCGCGGCGACGTCGAAGGGATTGGCGTCGGCCAGGTGCGCGGCGACGACCGTCCTGCGCAATGCGACGCGCAGGTCGTCGCGGCTGGCCACCAGCATGGACAGCCCCAGCCCTTGCAGGTTGAACGTCTTGCCGGGTGAGAGCAGGGCAATGACGCGGTCGTCCGCCTGCGTCAGGCTGCCCAGCGGGCAATAGCCGGCGCCGGGCAATGCGAGGTCGCCGTGCACTTCGTCGGCAATCACGGTGAGGCCGTGGCGGCGCGCGATGCGCAGCACTTCGCCGAGTTCGTCCGGCATCCACGCGCGCCCGACCGGGTTGTGCGGGTTGCACAGCAGCAGGGCGCGCGCGCCATCGCGGGCCTGCTGTTCGAGTTGCGCGAGGTCCATCGTGTAGCGGTCGCCGGTTTCGCGCAGCGGGTTGTGCAGCAGGCGTCGGCCGCTGTCTTCCACGGCGCGGAACAGGCCGGGGTAGACCGGCGGCTGCACGATCACCGCATCGCCAGCGGCAGTGCATGCCTGCACGGCGGCGGACAGGGCGGCCAGCACGCCGGAAGCAGGCACAAGCCAGTCGCGTTCGACGTGCCAGCGATAGCGGCGCATGCACCAGCCGATCAGCGCCTGCTGCAGGCTTTCGGGGTACTGCGTGTAGCCGTAGATTGGGTGTAGCGCGCGTTCCCGCAATGTCTCGACCACGCACGGCGGTGCGGCGAAATCCATGTCGGCCACCCATAGCGGGTTGACCTCGTCGCTGCCGAATTTCTGCCGGCGGCCGTCGAACTTCAGCGCGTGGCTGCCAAGGCGGTCGATGGGCTGGTCGAAGTCGAAGCTCATGAGCAGCCCCGCGAACGATGTCGGACAACCACGAAGCGGGATTCGAGTGTGCGCGAGCTTTGGCTGGTGAGTCCCTCTCCCTTCGGGAGAGGGTGCCCGAAGGGCGGGAGAGGGTTCGGGCGGAGCGATAGGTTGGTGGCTTGCGCAAGACGCCTGCAACGCGCTTCGACCGGACCCTCTACCCCAGCCCCTCTTCCTCGCTCCTCAGAGCAGGGGCATCCTGCCCCTTCCCCGCGTCCGGAGGGAGAGGGGAGAAGTGCCGGGATGAAGCGATCCAACCGACTCACGCGCGCCGCCGCCACAGCGTCACCTCGGACAAGGTGTGCTGGAACTTGCGCCGCGTCTCGCGTATCACGAACGGCACTTCGCGCGGTTCGCCCAGCCGTTCGAAGTGCACGCCGAGGATGGCGTCGAGCCCATCCAGCGTGGTGAAGCTTTCGCCGTCCTTCTTGAAGCCGCCGACCCAGTCCGCGCGCGGCGTGTGTTCGGCCAGCCAGGTGTAGGGCGAGGCGATCATCAGGATGCCGCCCGGGTTCAGCCGTTCGTGGATGGCTTCGAGGAATTGCGCCGGGTTGTACAGACGGTCGATCAGGTTGGCGGCGAGCACGAAGTCGTAGCCGCCGAATTGCGGCTTGAGGTTGCAGGCGTCGCCCTGGAAGAACTCCACCCTGGCCGCGGTGTCCGCCAGGCCCAGCTCGGCGAGGTTGCGCGACTTGTATTCGACCAGCTCGCCTTCGTCCTGCAGCAGGTAGCGCAGGCTGTCGCCGCGCGCCAGCGCCACGCCCTGGCCGATGAAGCGCGCGGAGAAATCCACGCCGGTGACGTGGCCGAAGTGGCGCGCCAGCTCGAAGCTGGCGCGGCCCGAGGCGCAGCCGAGATCAAGCGCCTTGCGCTTCGGCGAGCCGTCGAGCGCGCCCAGCGCCAGCTCGACCAGTGCCTTGGAGAAATTCGGCACGCCGAAGTAGCTGTCGCCGTAGTGGAACTCGGCGTATTCGCTGAGCAGCTTGTCGGTTTCGTAGTGCGAGGCAGGGGCGGGTTTCATGTGCTTGGACACCACGTAGCGGAAGCCTGCGTGCTGGAAGAAATGGCGGCGGAAGGCGTAGCGCGAAGCGGCCTCGGCCTCGTTGCCGGTGGCGATCCACGAGCCGCCCTTCATCAGGTTGTGGCGGCCATCGAAGGTGGGCGTGGTGAAGTCGTCGTAGATCGGATGCACCGCGAAACCTTCGAACGGATAGATCGGCGTTTCCGTCCACTGCCACGCGTTGCCGGCCACGTCGAAGAACTCACCCTGCGCGAAGCGGTCCACCGCGCAGGACGAGGCCCAGTGCGCGAGGTTGAGGTTCGCGCCCGGCGTTTCGCCGTGCGGCGCGCCGCGACGGCTTTCGGCGTACAGGCGATACCACTCGTCCTCGGTGGGCAGGCGCACCGGCTGGCTGCTGTGCGCGGATTTCCAGCGGCAGAACGCCCTGGCCTCGTGGTAGTTCGTCTCCACCGGCCAGTCCCACGGCATGGCCACTTCCTCGGTCATCAGGCGCAGCTTCCAGCCGTCCGCCGAGCGGCGCCAGAACGTGGGATGGCTGGCCTTGGCGAATTCGCGCCAGCCGTTGCCTTCCTCGTCCCACCAGCCGGCCTGGGCGTAGCCGCCGTCCTCCACGAAGGCGCGGAATTCACCGTTGCTCACGAGGAAGCGGCTGGCCTCGAAGGCGGCCACCTCGGCCTCGTGTTTGCCGTATTCGTTGTCCCAGCCGTAGGCCGCGCTGTCGATGGAGCGGCCCAGCGCGACGCTGCCTGCCGGCACCTTCACCAGCGTGTTCTCCGGCGCTGCGCCGCTCTCCGTGCATGGCCGCCAGGCGGGATGCGGCTTCACATAGGCGAGCTTGTGTTGGCGGATCAGCACCGACGAGGTTTCCAGGTGGATGCGCTCGTGTTCGATGCCCATCACGATGGCCCACCACGGGTTGTTCCAGCCGATCGGCAAGGTCAGCGGCGCTTCGTCGATCAGGCGCAGCACCAGCGCGCGCACCTTGTCGCGATACGCCTTCGCCTCGGCCACGCCGGGCCAGTCGTAATGGGTGTCGTCGAGGTCGTCCCAGCTCATCTCGTCCACGCCCACCGCGAACACGGATTCGAGGTGCGGATCGATGCGCTGCTCGATCATCCGTGCCAGCAGCAGCTTGTTGACGAAGAACGTCGCGGTGTGGCCGTAGTAGAAGATCAGCGGATGGCGCAGCGTGATCGGCGGCTCGTACCAGGCCGCGTCGGCGGCGAGCGTCTCGAACAGCGACTCGTAGCGGTCGAAGGTGCTGGTGAAGTAGTCGCGCAGCGTCTGGCGCATGCGCGCGGGATCGGCTTCGTGCAGGTTCGGCGTGCGCGGCAGCGGCGTGGTGGCGGCGGTGCGCTGGCTGGGTTCGGCAAGCGTGAAAGCGTTCAAGGCGATGACCTCTCGATCCCGGGGAATGGATGGGTGTCAGGCGCAGCGGGTTCCGTATTCTGGCACGTCGCCCGTCGTGAGCCTCACCGGGATTGCGCAACCCCTTGGGGTGACAACGTTCCATGATGCAATACATCCGGAGGCTCAGCCCGGATGGTCAACGGGTCGAAGCGCAAGCCAGTGTCGTTGCAACCATCCAGATCGGGCGATCCGGGCTGGGGAGCCAGTCCACGTCAATTTTTCCCGGACCGGCTCTCACTCTTGTCAGGACTGGCGATCCGCCTGATCGCCCGGTCGAAATCGCTCTCGAACAGGCGGTCCTGCACGATGCGGTATTTCTCGAACTAGCTTGCTGCGTGCGCCTTGGTCATTTCGGCGCTGATCCTGCCGGAGTCCTGCAGGATGTCGCGTTCGGTGAATTCGAGGAAGGCATCCAGTCGCCTGGCCCAGTCTTCCATCGTCATGGGAATCTTGTGCTGGGCGCGTTCCTCGGCCAGGTCGAGGTAGGCGTTGACGATGCGGCCAAGCGCCTCCAGTTCCTTGCGGCTCAGGTATTTCTTGGCGATGCCCACATCGGTCTTGAGGATCCTGCCCTCCGGGGCCTGCTCCCAACTGGTCAGCCCCATGTGCGGCTTGTCCGCATCCGCCCGTTGCACGATCAGTTCGGCGGCGGTGGAGCCGTGGATGGCGAAGTGCAGCTTGTTCTGCACCTTGGCGAAGAACGCCTGGGTGGTGGGCGCGTCGCGGTTGTAGTCCAGCGCCGTGGCGTAGATGTCGGTGATCTTCTGGTAGAACTTGCGTTCCGACAGGCGGATCTCGCGGATTTCCGCGAGCAGGCGCTCGAAGTAGTCTTCGCCCAGGAATCCGCCGTTTTCCAGCCGCTTCCTGTCCAGCACGAAGCCCTTGATGGCGAACTCGCGCAGCACGCCGGTGGCCCACTGACGAAACTGCGTGGCCCGCACCGAATTGACCCGGTAGCCCACCGAGATGATGGCGTCGAGGTTGTAGTGCAGGGTGGCGTAGGTCTTGCCGTCGGCAGCAGTTATCCGGAATTTCCGGATAACTGAGTCCTCCACCAATTCACCACTGGCGAAGATGTTCTTCAGGTGCTCGCTGACCGTACGCACGTCCACGGCAAACAGCTCGGCCATCAGCTTCTGCGAAAGCCAGATGGTTTCATCCTCGTAGCGCGCCTCGATGCTTTGCTCGCCCGCCTGACCGGTGAAGATCAGGAACTCGGCGGTGCTGTTGCGGATGAGTCTGGTGGGCTTGGATTTCACCGTTGCGCCTCCGGCAACATCTGTTCGAGCCGATCGATGGGGAGTTTGCTGCCCGGAATGGTCATGTCCGAGGACTCATCCAGCCAGCCTGGAAAGTTGTGGTTCGTTGCGCATGAACACGCACCATTGCGCCACCGCCGAAAGTTGCTCGGTGCCCCGCGCATGGCGGGGCTTTGATCTTGAGCCCTTCGCCCACTTGCGGGAGAGGGGGTGGGGAGAGGGTGTGTGCATCCTGCGAAAAGCTGCCCTCTCCCCCGGCCCCTCTCCCGCAAGCGGGAGAGGGGAGCAGGGCGATCACGCTTCGACGTCTTCCTTGTATGCATCCACCGGGATGCAGGCGCACATGATGTTCTTGTCGCCGTAGACGTTGTCCACGCGGGCCACCGGCGACCAGTACTTCTGCAACCTCAGCGAAGGCAGCGGGAAGGCGGCCAGTTCGCGCGGGTAGGCGTGCGTCCACTCGCTGGCGCTCACCGCGAACGCGGTGTGCGGGGCGTTGCGCAGCGGGTTGTCGTCACGGTCGAGGCGGCCGTCTTCCACCGCGCGGATCTCGTCGCGGATCTGGATCATGGCGTCGATGAAGCGGTCCAGTTCGTGCTGCGACTCGCTCTCGGTGGGCTCCACCATCAGCGTGCCGGCCACCGGGAAGGACAGCGTGGGCGCGTGGAAGCCGAAGTCGATCAGGCGCTTCGCCACGTCCTCCGCGCTGATGCCGGTGGCGTCCTTGATCGGGCGCAGGTCGAGGATGCACTCGTGCGCCACCAGCCCGTTGCGGCCGGTGTACAGCGTGGGGTAGTGCGCGGCGAGGCGCTTGGCGATGTAGTTGGCGTTGAGCAGTGCCACCTGGGTGGCCTTGCGCAAGCCTGCCGTGCCCATCAGCGTGATGTACATCCACGAGATCGGCAGGATCGACGCGCTGCCGTAGCTCGCGGCAGAAACCATCCCCACGGAGCGGCTGTTGTGAGGAGTGCGGCCATGGATGGCCGCTTCTTGACCTTCGCCGACATGGATGTCGGCATAGGTACAGGGCAGGAACGGCGCGAGGTGCGAACGCACCGCGCACGGGCCCACGCCCGGGCCGCCGCCGCCGTGCGGGATGCAGAAGGTCTTGTGCAGGTTGAGGTGGCTGACGTCCGAGCCCCACTTGCCGGGCTTGGCCACGCCGACCAGCGCGTTCATGTTGGCACCGTCGGTGTACACCTGTCCGCCGTGCTGGTGGACGATGTCGCAGATCGCCACCACGTCCTCCTCGAACACGCCGTGGGTGGACGGGTAGGTGAGCATGATCGCGGCGAGGTTGGCCGAATGCTTCTCGGCCTGCGCGCGGATGTCCGCCAGGTCCACGTTGCCGTTGGCGTCGCACTTGGTGACCACCACCTTCATGCCGCACATCTGCGCGGAAGCGGGATTGGTGCCGTGGGCGGACTCGGGGATCAGGCAGATGTCGCGGTGGCCTTCGCCGCGCGACTGGTGATAGGCGCGGATCGCCAGCAGGCCGGCGTATTCGCCTTGCGCGCCGGAGTTCGGCTGCAGGCTCACCGCGTCGTAGCCGGTGATTTCGACCAGCTGCGCTTCCAGCCCGGCGATCAGTTCCTGGTAGCCCTGCGTCTGCGCGGCGGGCGCGAACGGATGGATGTTGCCGAACTCCGGCCACGTCACCGGTATCATCTCGGCGGTGGCGTTGAGCTTCATGGTGCACGAGCCCAGCGGGATCATCGTGCGGTCCATCGCCAGGTCCTTGTCGGCCAGCGCGCGCAGGTAGCGCAGCAGTTCGTGCTCGCTGTGGTGGGTGTTGAACACCGGATGCGTGAGGAAGGCCGAGGTGCGCCGCAGCGCCGGCGGGATCAGCGACGGCGCGCTGGTATCCAGTTCGTCGATGCTGGGCAGCTTGGCGTCGTCGCCGCCGAAGATGCGCCACAGCAGTTCGATGTCGGCGCGCGTGGTGGTCTCGTCCAGCGAGATGCACAGGTACTCGCCCCAGGCCTTGCGCAGGTTGGCGCCCATCGTCAGTGCGCGCGCCGCGATGGCGTCGGTGCGCTCGCCGGTCTTCAGGCTGATCGTGTCGAACGCGGTGTCGTGGTGGGCGGCGGTGAAGCCCAGCTGCTGCAGGCCGGCCCTGAGGATGGCGGCGAGGCGCGCCACGCGCGTGGCGATGCGGGTGAGGCCTTCCGGGCCATGGTAGACGGCGTACATCGAGGCCATCACGGCCAGCAGCACCTGCGCGGTGCAGATGTTGCTGGTGGCCTTCTCACGGCGGATGTGCTGCTCGCGCGTCTGCAGGGTGAGGCGGTAGGCCTTGTTGCCTTCGGCGTCGATGGACACGCCGATCAGGCGGCCCGGCATCGAACGCTTGTAGGCGTCGCGGCAGGCCATGAAGGCGGCGTGCGGGCCGCCGAAGCCGAACGGCACGCCGAAGCGCTGCGAGTTGCCGATCACGATGTCCGCGCCCATCTCGCCCGGCGTCTTCAGCAGGGTCAGCGCCAGCAGGTCGGTGGCGAAGATCGCCAGCGCGCCCTTGGCGTGGATCTTCGCGACGTCGCCGCTCCAGTCCATCAGCCAGCCGCTGCTGGCCGGGTACTGGATCAGCGCGGCGAAGTAGTCGTCCGCGGCGATCGCGGCGTCCCATTCCTCGGCGGAGTTGGCCTGCTTGATCGTTAGCCCCAGCGGCTCGGCGCGCGTGTGCATCACCTCGAGCGTCTGCGGGTGCGCATCGCCGGACACCACGATCACGTTGCCCTTGGCCTTGGCCGAGCGCTTGGCCAGCGTCATCGCCTCGGCCGCCGCGGTGGCTTCGTCCAGCAGCGAGGCGTTGGCGATCTCCATGCCGGTGAGGTCGGCGCACATGGTCTGGAAGTTGATCAGCGCCTCCATGCGGCCCTGCGAGATCTCCGCCTGGTACGGCGTGTAGGCCGTGTACCAGGCCGGGTTCTCGAGGATGTTGCGCAGGATGACGTTGGGCGTGTGCGTGCCGTAGTAGCCCTGGCCGATGAAGCTGCGGAACACCTGGTTCTTGTCGGCGATGGCGCGGATCTTCGCCAGCGCCTCCACTTCGCTCATCGCGGTCGGCAGTGCCAGCGGCGCGGCGGACTTGATCTTCGCGGGCACGATGGCGTCGGTCATGGCCTCCAGCGAATCATGGCCGACGATGCGCAGCATGTGCGCGATCTCGGCATCGTTGGGGCCGATATGGCGCGCGATGAAGGCGTCGTGGTTTTCCAGCTCGCGCAGGGAGGGGGAGTTCTGGCTCATGAGGGGCGTCCGAAGTCTGCGTGCATGCCGCACGCGGGCGCCCCTCTGTCCTTTTGCCTGAGAGTTTGGAGGCGTGAGCCTCGTGCCCCTTCGGCGGCGGATCGAACCGCTCTCTCCAGAGTGCTGTTGCGCAGGATGGTATGGGGCCTGAGCGATTACGGGCGTTGCGCCTTCGGCAGCGGTGCGTTCCGGGGAACGGCCGCTTCTCCCACCTTGCGTTTTCAGCCGCCGATTATACAGGGGCGGGGTCGGCTGGGCGCTATGCTCCGCTCTCCGCCCGGCCCAGGTGTTTCCATGATCCGCATCGGCGAAATCGACCACGTCGTGCTGCGCGCCATCGACCTCGAGGCGATGCGGCGTTTCTATTGCGATGTGCTGGGTTGCCGCGAGGAACGCCGCCAGGACGGGATCGGGCTGGTGCAGCTGCGCGCAGGTACTTCGCTGATCGACCTGGTGGGCATGGACGGCAGGCTCGGCCGCGCGGGCGGCGCGGCGCCGGGCAGCGAGGGCCACAACATGGATCACCTCTGCCTGCGCGTGGAGGACTACGACGAGGCGGCGATCCTCGCCCACCTCGGGGCGCATGGCGTGCGCATCGGCGAGCTGGGTTCGCGCTACGGTGCGCACGGCGAAGGGCCGTCGATCTACTGCTACGACCCGCAGGGCAACATGGTCGAGCTGAAAGGGCCGGCGTCGGGCATCTAGCCGGCCGTGGTGCCCAGTGCCGCGGCCAAGGTGCCGCAGTCGGTGAAGTGCCAGTCGGCCAGGTCGGGCCACGGGTTCCGCGGCAGGCTCACCAGCACGGCCTGCGCGCCGGCGGCGCGGGCGCAGGCCAGGTCGTAGGCGTAGTCGCCGACCATGGCCAGGCGGGCCGGCTCGACCGCCCAATGCCCGGCCAGGCGGTGCAGGCCGGCGGGATCGGGTTTCGGCGGCGCGTCTTCGCGACCGAGCACGTCGGCCGGGTCGAAGCAGTCGGCCAGGCCGATCGCCTCCAGCGAAAGCAGGGCCAGCTCGCGCAGGTTGCGGGTGAGGATGCCAAGCCGGCAGCCGCGCGCGGCGAGCAAGCGCACCAGGTTCACTGCGCCGTCGGCGGGGCGCGAAGCCTGCGCAAGCGCGTGCTCGTGCCCGAGCAGCCAGGCGCGCTTGGCATCGGCCTCGTGCGCGGGCAGGGCGGCGATGTGGGCGAGGATGTCCTCGTCGGCGCGGATGCCCAGGGCCCGGCGGATCGCGGCGAAGTCGTGCACGGCGACGGTCAGCGTGCCATCGAGGTCGAACACCCAGTGGCGCCGGGCGGCGAGGACATGCGGCGAAGGCGTCATCGGCGGCTCACCCGTTGCGGCGCGTGCGTATCGCAGAAACGACGAAGCCCGCATCGCTGCGGGCTTCGTCTACAATTGGTGCCCAGGAGAGGACTCGAACCTCCACGGTTTTACCCGCTAGTACCTGAAACTAGTGCGTCTACCAATTCCGCCACCTGGGCAGGTGTCGCGCATGCCTTTCGGGCTGCGTGAGCCGCGTAGATTAGGGATCAGTCCGCGTCCTGTCAACACTTTGTTGACGCGTTCCATCTTTCGGCTGCGCCGTCTCCAAGGCGCAGCCATCCATACAAGGTAATTTCGTGACCAAGAAGAACAACAAGAACATGCAAGACCAGCGCGCGAGCGCGAAACCAGCAGCCGGCAAGCGCAAGGGCGCCATGCGCGATCCGCAGGCCGAACGCGAGGCGCAGCGCTACGAGCGCCCCATCCCCAGCCGCGAGGCCATCCTCGCCCTGTTGGAAGACCGCGGTGAACTGCTCACCGAAGCGCGCATCGCCGAAGCGCTGGCGCTGCACGAATCCGACGACCTGTTTGCGCTGCACAAGCGCCTCGGCGCGATGGTGCGCGACGGCCAGTTGTTGCTGGGCCGCCGCGGCGGCTACGCGCCGGCGAAGAAACTCGACCTGATCCCCGGCGTGGTGCTGGCGAATGCCGAAGGTTACGGTTTCCTGCGCCCCGACGAAGGCGGCGAGGACCTCTATCTTTCCCCGCAGCAGATGCGCAGCGTGCTGCACGGCGATCGCGTGCTGGCCAGTGTGGTGGGCGTGGACCGGCGCGGCCGTCGCCAGGGCGCGATCGCCGAGGTGCTGCAACGCCGTTCGCCGCGGCTGGTGGGCCGTGTGGTAGTCGAGAACGGCGTGACCCTGGTGGCGCCGGACGACCGCCGCCTGCATCAGGACGTGATGATCCCGCCCGGCGAGACGCAGGGCGCGCGCGCCGGGCAGATCGTGGTGGCCGAGATCACCGATCCGCCCACGCCGCACCGCGGCCCGCTGGGTGCGATCCGCGCCGTGCTGGGCGAACGCCTGCAGCCCTCGTTGCTGATCGAGATGGCGATCGCCAGCCACGACCTGCCGCACGACTGGCCGCCCGAAGTGCTGCGCGATGCGGCCGAGGTGGAACCCGAGGTCACCGCCGCCGAGCGCGAAGGCCGCGTCGACCTGCGCAAGCTGCCGCTGGTGACCATCGACGGCGCCGACGCGCGCGATTTCGACGACGCCGTGTACGCCGAGCCGAAGCGCGGCGGCGGCTGGCGGCTGGTGGTGGCGATCGCCGACGTGTCGCACTACGTGCCGGTGGGCAGCGCGCTGGACAAGGAGGCCTACGAGCGCAGCACGTCCACCTATTTCCCCGGCTTCGTGGTGCCGATGTTGCCGGAGACGCTGTCCAACGGCATCTGCTCGCTCAACCCGAAGGTGGAACGGCTGTGCATGGTCTGCGACATGGTGGTCGACGCCGACGGCGCGGTGGTGAAGTCGAAGTTCTACCCGGCGGTGATGCGCTCGCACGCGCGGCTCACCTACGACCAGGTGTGGCAGGCAGTGGGCTTGCGCGAAGCCGGCGCCCTCGACGCAGTGCGTGATGTGTTGCCACAGCTGGAGCACCTGCATGCGCTGTACAAGGCGATGGCCGCGCAACGCAAGCAGCGCGGCGCGATCGACTTCGAGACGCCAGAGGTGAAGTTCCGCCTCGACCAGCGTGGCGAGGTGGAGTCGGCAGGCGCCACGCAGCGCAACGACGCGCACAAGCTGATCGAGGAATGCATGATTGCCGCCAACGTGCAGGCGGCGCTGTTCCTGGAAAAGAAGAAGATCCCCGCACTATTCCGTGCGCACGAGCCGCCGCCGGCGGAGAAGTACGAGGACCTGCAGCAGTTCCTGCGCGAGTTCAAGCTGCGCATGCCGCCGGTGGAGGAGGTGACGCCTGCCGATTTCGCCGACGTGCTGCGGCTGGTGCAGGAGCGGCCCGAACGCGAGCTGATCCAGAGCGTGCTGCTGCGCGCGCAGAGCATGGCCGCGTACCAGCCGGACAACCGCGGCCACTTCGGCCTGGCACTGTCGGCCTACGCGCACTTCACCTCGCCGATCCGCCGCTATCCGGACCTGCTGGTGCATCGCGCGATCCGCTACGCGCTCACCGGCGGCAAGCCGGCCGGCTACGAGTACACGCCGGCGCAGATGGCCACGATGGCGGTGCACTGCTCCCAGCGCGAGCGCCGTGCCGAGGAGGCCGAGCGCGACGTCGACGAGCGCTACAAGTGCGCGTGGATGGCCAAGCATGTGGGCGAGGAATTCGCGGGCGTGGTCACCGGCGTCACCTCGTTCGGCCTGTTCGTGGAGCTGGACGAGTCCAAGGTATCCGGCCTGGTGCACATCAGCCAGCTCAGCAACGACTACTACCATTTCGACCCGCAGCGCCACCTGCTGAAGGGCGAACGTACCGGCGCGCAGTTCCGCCTCGGCGACCACGTGCGCGTGCAGGTGCTGCGCGCCAGCCTGGAGGATCGCAAGATCGACTTCCGCCTGGCCGCTCCGCGCGCTTCCGTCACACCGCCCACGCGCGTGACGCGGGCCTATGACTACGCCGCGACGGGCGAGCGCTATTCGCTGCCGGGCAACAAGGCGCCGGGCATGGTTGGCAAGGCGGCGCAGGCGATCGGTCGCATGTTCGGCCGGCGCGCGCAACCGGCATCCCCCGACGCGCCGCCATCGCGCGATAATCCGCCGCCCGCCGCCACGCGTTCGCGCAAGCCGGCAGGGCAGGCCGCCGTGGCGAAGGCCGCCGGCAAGTCGCCCAAGGGCGCGCAGAAAGCGCCGCGCGCCGCCGGGAAACCGGCCGCGCGACCACCGAAACCGAAAGGCAGGAAATGAACGAACACTGGATCGTCGGCATCAACCCGGTCGATGGCGCACTGAACAACGATGCGGCGCGCGTATGCGAACTGCTGGTCGAAAGCGGCCAGCGCAACCCGCGCGTGCATGAACTGGCCGAGCGCGCGAAAGCACTGAAGATCCCGGTGCACCATCGCCCGCGCGAGCAGCTCGACAAGCTCGCCGGCGAAGCGCGCCACCAGGGCGTGGCCGCGTTGTACGAAGCGCCTGCGATGGCGACAGAAGGCGACCTGCCGGAGTTGCTGGAGCAGGCGGGCAGCGCGGCGCTGGTACTGGTGCTGGATGGCGTCACCGACCCGCACAACCTCGGCGCCTGCCTGCGCAGCGCGGCGGCGGCCAATGCCACCGCGGTGATCGTGCCCAAGGATCGCGCCGTCGGCCTCACCCCGGTGGTGCGTCGCGCCTCGGCGGGCGGTGCGGACCGCGTGCCGCTGATCGCGGTGACCAACCTCGCGCGCACGCTGCGCGTACTGAAGGACGCCGGCGTGTGGATCACCGGCCTGGCCGGCGACACCGACCAGTCGATCTACGGCATCGACCTCAAGGGGCCGGTGGCGCTGGTGATGGGCAGCGAGGGCGAGGGCCTGCGCCGGCTCACCCGCGAGACCTGCGATTTCACGGCGAAGATCCCGATGCCGGGCGCGATGGAAAGCCTCAACGTTTCCGTGGCCACCGGCGTCGTGCTGTTCGAGGCCCTGCGGCAGCGGAGCGCACCGCGATGACCTTCCACTGGTACGACTGGGCCGGCTACGCCGGCGTGCTGCTGGTGCTGCTGGCGTACTTCCTGCTGCAGGCCCGCAAGCTGCACGGCAACAGGCTGGCCTACCAGCTGATGAACATCCTCGGCGCGTTCGGCGTGCTGTTGTCGCTGACGTTCGGCAGCTTCAACTGGTCGGCGTTCCTGCTCGAGGTGGCGTGGATCGCCATCGGCGTCTACGGCATCGCGCGCGGGGTGCAGTTGCGGCGAACAGGACAGGGAAACGATTGATGAAATCGTGGCGCTCCGCGATTGCGGTTCTGATCGCATCCGCCTTCGCGATACTTGTTCCGACGGTGCTGGTGGTTGGCTGGGATTTTCTGTCGGAGCCGCCTTCGGGTGATCCATATGCCTGGTTGCGCTTGCGCAACTTCACGATCCTGGTGGTGTATTTCACCTCCGCTCACGTCGTGCTACTGGGCGTTCCTTCCTTTCTTGTCATACGAACGTCCCGCCGCGTCATTACATGGATCAAATCAGCCGTGGCTGGATTCCTGATTGGCGCGATTCCCATCGGGCTATTCACCTTGCCGCTCCTGCGTTCTGCAAGGGAGCCATCAGGCCATCTGAAGGATGGAAGGATGGTGTACGAAACCACGGCCGACCTATGGCTGCATTGGATAGGCGCGACGGGGTTTATGGGTGCGTTTGGCGCACTCGGTGGCTTGTCATTCTGGTTGGCATGGCGTGGTTTCGCACGCTTGCCCAGCAGTTCGACTTTTCCGGATTCCCCGGACGAAACACCGTAAGGAGCGCACCCTGTGCGCGAATGCCTTTGGCTTCGATCAAGCACCAAGGCAGTCGCGCACAGGGTGCGCTCCTACAAACAATGCGGGCGGCGCGAAGCGTTGCCGGGCCTCAGTCCCCGCGATCGCCCAGCTTGGGCATCTCCGGGTTCGCCGTGAGGTCGCGCTTGTTGCGCTGGGCGGTGAGCGGTTCGCCGGTGACCTGGTACCACACGTTCTCGGCGATGTTGGTGGCGTGGTCGCCGATGCGCTCGATGTTCTTGGCCATGAACAGCAGGTGCGTGCACGGCGTGATGTTGCGCGGGTCTTCCATCATGTAGGTGAGCAGCTGGCGGAAGTAGCCGGTGTAGGCGTCGTCCAGTTCCACGTCGTCCTTCCACACCTGGTAGGCGCGCTCGGCGTCGCGGTCGCGGTAGGCCTGCAGCACTTCGCGCACTTCGGCGGCGGCGAGTTCGGCGAGGTGGGCGAGGCCGCTGGTGGGGTTGATCGGCGCGGCCATCGACAGCGGGATGGAGCGTTTGGCCACGTTCGCGGCGTAGTCGCCGATGCGCTCGATGTCGGCGGCGATGCGCAGCGCGGCGAACACGTTGCGCAGGTCGCCGGCCATCGGCGCGCGCAGCGCGAGCAGGCGCACCACGTCGTGGCTGATTTCCTGCTCCAGCTGGTCGATGGCGTCGTCGTTGCCGACCACGTGCTGGGCGGCGCGCTCGTCGCGGCGCTCCACCACGTCGATGGCGGCTTCCAGCTGGCTCACCGCCAGCTCGCCCATGCGCACCAGCTCGCCGGTGAGGCGTGCCAATTCGTCGTCGTAGCTCTTGATGATGTGTTCTTTGCCAGTGCTCATGGTTGCCTCGTGTCTTGTTCCCCTCTCCCGCTTGCGGGAGAGGGTGCCCGAAGGGCGGGAGAGGGAGCGGGCGGAGCGGAAAGCATGCCCTCTCCCCAACCCCTCTTCCTCGCTCCTCAGAGCAGGGCCATCCATGGCCCTTCTCCGCGTCCGCGAGCGGGAGAGGGGCTTCAGTGGATCAGCCGAACCGCCCGGTGATGTAGTCCTCGGTCTGCTTCTTCGAGGGCTTGGTGAAGATCTTCTCGGTGACGTCGAACTCGATCAGGTCGCCCATGTACATGAAGGCGGTGCGGTCGGAGACGCGCGCGGCCTGCTGCATGTTGTGGGTGACGATCACGATGGTGTAGTCGCGCTTGAGTTCCTCCACCAGCTGCTCGATGCGGCCGGTGGCGATGGGGTCGAGTGCCGAAGTGGGTTCGTCCAGCAGCAGTACCTCGGGCTTCAGCGCGATACCGCGCGCGATGCACAGGCGTTGCTGCTGGCCGCCGGAGAGGCCGAGCGCGCTCTTGTTGAGCTTGTCCTTCACCTCGTCCCACAGCGCGGCGCGGCGCAACGCCTGCTCCACGCGTTCGGCCATCTCGGCCTTGCCGAGCTTCTCGTGGTGGCGGATGCCGTAGGCCACGTTCTCGAAGATGGTCATCGGGAACGGCACCGGCTTCTGGAACACCATGCCGACCTTGCTGCGCAGGCGGTTCATCGAGTACTTCGGGTCGAGGATGTTCTCGCCGTCCAGCATCACCTCGCCCTTGGCTTCCAGCTTCGGGTAGATCGCGTAGATGCGGTTGAAGATGCGCAGCAGGGTGGACTTGCCGCAGCCGGAGGGGCCGATGATCGCGGTGACCTGCTTCTCCGGGATGTCCATCGCGATGCCCTTCAGCGCATGGGCACCGTTGTAGTAGAAGTGCAGGTCGCGCACCGCGATCTTGGTACGCGTGGCGGAAGCCGCGGCGGTGTTCGCCGTGGCGTTCGCGGCACTCGCGGCGAGGTCAGTCATAACGCACCTTGTGGCGGGAGAACAGCATTCGGGTCAGCAGGCTGAGCGCAAGCACGAACAGCGTGATCAGCAGCGCGCCGGCCCAGGCGATGGCGTGCAGGTCGGGGCTGGGGTCGTTGGTGTACTGGTAGATCGCCACCGGCAGGCTTTCCATCTTGTCCAGCGGATGCACGGTCATGAAGTTGTTGCCGAAGGCGGTGAACAGCAGCGGCGCGGTTTCGCCCGCCAGGCGCGCCAGCGCCAGCAGCACGCCGGTGACGATGCCGGAAGTGGCTGCGCGCATCAGCACCTGGATGGTCATCTTCCACTGCGGGATGCCCAGCGACAGCGTGGCCTCGCGCAACGTGCCCGGCACCAGTTGCAGCATCTCGTCGGTGGTGCGCACGATCACCGGCAGGCCGATCAGCGCCAGCGCCACCGAGCCGGCAAAGCCGGAGAACGACACCGAGCCGTTGGTAAGGCTGGACATCGGCAGCACCACGATCACGTAGACGAACAGGCCGAGCACGATCGACGGCGCCGACAGCAGGATGTCGTTGAGGAAGCGGATGGTGGCGCCGAGCCGGGTGCGGTTGGCGTATTCGGCGAGGAAGGTGCCGGCGAGCACGCCGATCGGTGCGCAGATCAGCAGCGCCATCACGTCCATGATCAGGCTGCCCACGATGGCGTTGGACAGGCCGCCCTGGTCGGCGTAGGCGGTGATCCGGGTGAACAGGTGCGGGGTGATCGCGCCGAGGCCGCTCTTCAGCGTGGTCCACAGGATCCACGCGAGGAACACCAGGCCGAGCAGGGTGGCGCAGGCGCTGGCCACCAGCGCCACCACGTTGACGATGCGACGACGCAGGTAGACGGAGGAGGCGGTCATCAGTTGCCCTCCTTGCGCGACAGGCGGCGCAGCATCAGGCGCGCGATCAGCAGCACGATGAAGGTCACCACGAACAGCAGGAAGCCCAGCGCGATCAGCGCCGAGCGGTGCGTGCCCACCGCCTCATTGAACTCGTTGGCGATGGAGGAGGAGATCGAGGTGCCCGGCATCAGCAGCGAGCCGCTGAGGTCGTAGGCGTTGCCGAGCACGAAGGTCACCGCCATCGTCTCGCCCAGCGCGCGGCCGAGGCCGAGGAAGATGCCGCCGATCACCGCCGAGCGCGTATACGGCAGCACGATGTCCCACACCACTTCCCAGGTGGTCGAACCCAGCGCGTAGGAGGATTCCTTGAGCCGCGTGGGCACGGTCTGGAACACCTCGCGCATCACCGAGCAGATGAAGGGCAGGATCATCACCGCCAGCACGATGCCCGCGGTGAGCAGGCCCAGGCCCATCGGCGGGCCCTGGAACAGGTTGCCGACCAGCGGCAGCTTGCCCAGCGTGTCGCTGAGCGCCGGTTCGATGCTGGCCATGAACGGCACGAACACGAACAGGCCCCACATGCCGTAGATGATCGACGGGATGCTGGCCAGCAGTTCGATGGCGGTGGCGACCGGGCCGCGCAACCAGTTGGGCGCGATCTCGGTGAGGAACAGGGCGATGCCGAAACTCACCGGCACCGCCAGCACCAGCGCGATCAGCGAGGTGACCAGGGTGCCGAAGATCGGCGCCAGCGCGCCGTAGTCGTCGGTGACCGGGTTCCAGCTGTCGCTGGTGAGGAAATGGAAGCCATCCTTGAACAACACCTCGCGCCCGCCCCACAGCGTGGACAGCGCGGCGCCGAGCAGGGTCGCCAGCACCAGCAGGGCGCAGCACTTCAGCAGCGTGCGGAACCAGGCGTCGTGGCGCGCGTCGCGGCGGCTGCGCTGCTCGGCGTCGGTGGCGAGGTTGGTGATGGGAGTCGATGGCATGAAGTATTCGCGGCGAGGCGGCTGCTCTTTCCCTTCTCCCTTCGGGAGAAGGTGGCCCGAAGGGCCGGATGAGGGTTCGGTCGAAGTACGGGGTGGAATGCTTGCGGTCGGATCCAGTGACACGCTTCGCCCGAGCCCTCTCCCCAACCCCTCTCCCGCAGGCGGGAGAGGGGCTTCAAGCGTGCGTTACTTGATCTCGGTCGTCCAGTAGCTCTCGATCTGGCTGACCAGGTTGGCGGGCAGCGGCACGTAGTCCAGCGAGCGGGCGGCGTCCTGGCCGTTCGCGTAGGACCACTTGAAGAAGTCGAGGATGACCTTGCCGTTGGCGGCGTTCTTCGGCTGCTTGTACACGATCACCCACGAGGTGGCGGTGATCGGCCACGCCTCGGCGCCCGGCGCGTTGGTCATCAGCAGGTTGAAGTCCTTCGCGCTGGCCCAGTCGGCGGTGGCGGCGGCGGCCTGGAAGCTGGCCGTGTTCGGCTTCACCACCTTGCCGGCGGCGTTCTTCATCACCGCGTAGCCGATGTTGTTCTTCAGCGCGTAGGCGTATTCCACGTAGCCGATCGAGTTGGGGATCTGGCGGATGTAGGCCGAGACACCCTCGTTGCCCTTGCCGCCGATGCCGGTCGGCCAGTTCACCGCGGTGCCTTCGCCGACCTTGGTCTTCCAGGTGGCGTCGACCTTGGACAGGTAGTCACTGAAGTTGAAGGTGGTGCCCGAACCGTCCGAGCGGTGCACCACGGTGATCTTCGCGTCGGGCAGCTTCACGCCCGGGTTCAGCGCGGCGATCGCCGGGTCGTTCCACTTGCTGACGGTGCCGAGGAAGATCCCCGCCAGCGTCTTGCCGTCCAGCACCAGCTTGCCGGGGGCGACGCCGGTGACGTTGAACGCCGGCACGATGCCGCCGATCACGTCGGGGAACTGGGCCAGGCCGAACTGGCCCAGCGTGGTCTCGTCCAGCGGCATGTCGCTGGCGCCGAAGTCCACCGTGCCGGCCTTGATCTGGGCGATGCCGCCGCCCGAGCCGATCGACTGGTAGTTGACGCGGTTGCCGGTCTTCTCGGCGTAGGCGGCCGACCACTTCGAGATCACCGGGTACACGAAGCTGGAGCCGGCGCCGGTGATGTCGGTGGCTTGCGCGGACAGGCTGCCCAGCGCACAGGCGGCGGCGAAGGCGATGGCGCCGAGGCGGAACATGGAACGGGAGGAGGTGAACACGTTGAGGCTCCTTGGTGCACGGGGCGGATGCCCGGTTGCCCGCCATTGCAGCGTCGGCGTGTTGCAATGAAATGAGATGAATGTTGCAGCCGGATGACAATCCGGCCCGGAAGGCGTCCGGACCTGTCCAAAGCTTCCCCTTGGCCCGCGCCGGGAGCCGTCTGCGCGCAGGCCAGGGAAGGGCGAGGGCACGCGGGGCGAGTCCATGGATGGACCCGGTTTCGAGGAGCTGGGAAGGGCGCCTTGCCATGGCCGGCATGCGGCAGCCCGTGGCTCGACCTACTGCCGGGCAGGCCTTGTACCTCGCACGGCCACCTGACGGCCACGGCAAGCAACGCGAGTTGCGGGGGGACTTTGGGCAGGCGCTCAGGCCAGGTCCATGCCGGCCTGCTCGCGCTCCAGCGTTTCCAGCCGGCGCCAGCGGTTGACGATGTCGCAGAACAGCGTGGCGGTGGTCTCGGCGTCGTAGATCGCCGAATGCGCCTCGCGCGTGTCGAAGCTGCGGCCCGAGGCCGAGACCGCCTTGCCCAGCACGGTCTGGCCGTAGGCGAGGCCGCCCAGCGTGGCGGTGTCGAAGCAGCTGAAGGGATGGAACGGATTGCGCTTGTTGCCGGTGCGGCGCACCGCGGCGTTGACGAAGCCCAGGTCGAACGCGGCGTTGTGGCCGACCAGGATCGCGCGCTGGCAGTCGGCGTCGCGCACCGCGGCACGCACCGCCTTGAATACGTGTTCCAGCGCCAGTTGCTCGTCCAGCGCGCCGCGCAGCGGGTTGCCCGGGTCGATGCCGGTGACTTCCAGCGCGCGCGGGTCGAGGTTGGCGCCGGGGAAGGGGTGCACGTGGGCATGCACGGCGGGCATCGGATGCACGAAGCCCTGCGCGTCCATGCCTACGGCAACCGCGGCGATTTCCAGCAGGGCGTCGCGTTCGGCGTCGAAACCGCCGGTTTCCACGTCCACGACCACCGGGAGGAAGCCGCGGAAACGCTCGGCCATGCGGTCCGCGCTGGATGAGGATCGGAGTGGCGTGGGCATCCGCACATCATAACCAATGCGTCCCTTCCGTTGCTCCGGGCACGCGCCCTGTCATTGTTCCGTCACATAAATGACGAAGAGCTGCAACAGGGCTCGCCCAAGCTGGCGGCCGATCGCAAAAGACGATCCGGCGTGCACCATGCAGGTTGTGCCGCCGGCCAACCACAAACACAGGCGGAGCTCACCCATGCGCAATACCCTCATCGTCCTCGCCGTCGCCGGCGTGCTCGGCACCCTGAGCACTGGCGCGCACGCCCAGGATGCCCTCAGCGACATCTTCTCGCAGGGCACGGTCAACGGCGAACTGCGCGTCTACGACTTCAACCGCAGCTACGACTACGAGACGGCGGCGAAGCCGAGCGCGCATGCCTTCGGCGGCTCGATCCTGCTCAACGCGCAGACCGGTTCGCTGGACGGCTTCAGCGCCGGCGTGTCGCTGATCAGCGCGAACTCGCTGGGTTCGCTGTCGAACAACCCGAAGCGGGTCGACACCACCCTGATGGGCGCGAGCGACTCGCTGACCGCGCTGGGCCAGGCCTACCTGCAGTACAAGAACGACTGGGTCACGCTGCGCGCCGGCGACCAGTACCTCAACACGCCGTGGATGGGCAACAGCGACGGCCGCCTGCTGCCGAACTCCTATGAGGCGCTGACCGTCGACCTGACGCCGGTGAAGGGCTGGGACATCATCGGCATCCGCGAACTGAGCTACAAGAGCCGCACCTCCAGCGACTACTTCGACGACAACAACTACTACCCGAACAACTACCAAGGCGACACCCTGTACGGCGGCAACCAGGGCCTGCCGCTCACCGCGAAGCAGACCAGCGGCACGTGGGTGCTGGGCACCACCTATGCCAGCGGCGGCCTGAAGGTGCAGGGCTGGTACTACGACTTCCTCGACTTCACCAACATGGCCTATGCCGACGGCAGCTACGTCTTTAAGACCGGCACCGGCTTCGACCCGGTGATCGGCCTGCAGGGCCTGACCGAGAACGGCGGTGGCTCGGACAACGTGCTGGTGGCGAACCAGCTCAAGATCAACGGCGTCGCCGGCCATAACGTGCGCAGCGACGTGTGGGGCGCCGACCTCGGCGTGATCATCCCGAACGGCCGCTTCGACGTGTACTACAACAAGGTCGACCAGCAGAACGGCTCGGTGGGCGACGGCAGCATCATCTCGCCGTTCACCGCCAGCTACGCCACCGACCCGCTGTACACCTCCTCGATGATCCGCGGCCTGGTGGAAGCCGGCCCGGGTTCCGCGTGGAAGGCCAAGATGACCTACGGCTTCTTCGACAACAAGCTGCAGCTGGTGGGCTCGTACGCGCGCTACACCACCGACCTGAACGGTGACTTCCACGACACCTACTTCGACGTCATCTACAACTTCGACGGCTACCTCAAGGGCCTGCAGATCCGCGACCGCTGGGAAAAGTCCGTGGGCGGCCTGAACAACCTCAACCCGGGCAACAAGCCGTTCACCTACAACCGCGTGATGCTGACGTACAAGTTCTGACGGTTATCGCAAGGGAGTTCGACCCATGGACGGAAAACGGCGGGCATGATGCCCGCCGTTTGCTTTTTTGCTGTCGGGAGTTTCAATGCGGTTTCGAGCCGCTGCCGCGGCCCGAGTTACTTTTCTCTGCGTGGCCAGAGAAAAGTAACCACACGCGCGTCAGGAACGCGCGTGAACGGCAAAGCCGGCTCGAAGAGCGGAAGGCAGGATGCCTGGAGTAAAAGAGAGGCCACCCCGATGCAGCGCTCTCCGGGCATCCTGCCCTCCGAGTCCGTGAGGCGCGGCCGGGCTTTTCGGCCGGGCTCCTGCCCGGTCGAAAAGGCGTTGCCTTCCATGGCAACGCCCGCTGCGCGGCCTGATCGTCCACGCCTCACCGCCGCATAGGGGCCCCGAAGGGCAGCGCACTCCCAGCGCACAGAAGCAACAGGCAAAGCAAAGCGCCTTGCTCCCGACAGCGTAAGAAGGCGAAGCATCACTTCACGGGTGGCTTCTTCAGCATGGCCGTATCCCAGCCGCCACCGAGCGCGCGCACCAGCGCGACGCTGGCCTGCAAGCGCCGCGTGCGCACCTGTTGCGCGGCGCGTTCGGCGGTGAGGTAGGCGGTCTGCGCGGTGACCACGTCGAGGTAGTTGATGATGCCCTCGGTGTAGCGGTTGGTGGCGATCTGCTGGGCGGCCTGGGCCGAGCTGGCGGCGGCGTCCTCGTCGCGCGCCTCGTGGGTGAGGCGGGTGAACAGCGCGAGGTTGTCCTCCACCTGCTCGAAGGCATCCAGCACGGTCAGGCGGTATTGCGCGGAAGCCTCATCGAACTCGGCATGGGCCTGGCGTGCGCGTGCGCGGCGCAGGCCGCCGTCGAACAGCGGCAGGGAGACGAACGGGCCCAGCGCCCAGGTGCGGTTGCCGAAGGAGAGCAGGTTGCCTTCGCCGGTGTCCTGCCAGCCGTACATGCCCGAGATGCCGACGTCGGGGAAGAACGCCGCGCGCGCCACGCCGATGCCGGCGTTGGCGGCGAAGGTGCGCCGCTCGGCGGCGGCGATGTCGGGGCGGCGCTGCAACAGGGTGGAGGGCACCGAGGCGGGAATGGTCGGCGCGCGTATCTTCTGCTGCGAGGCGGGCAGCGCGAAGCTGGATGCGGGCACGCCGACCAGGGTGGCGATGGCGTGCTCGGTCAGCGCGCGCTGGGCGGCCACCTCGTCGATCTGGGCATGCGCGTCGGACAACTGGTTCTGCGCGCGCGCCACCGACAGGCCGGAGGCGATGCCGCCTTCCATGCGGTTCCGGGTGAGGGTCAGGCCCTGCTGGTAGGCCTGCAGCGAGCTGTCGAGGATCTGTTCCTGGTAGTCGTAGCCGCGCAGCTGGATGTATTCGTTGGCGAGCTGCGCCTCCAGGCTGAGCCTGGCCGAGGCCAGGTCCGCCTGCGCAGCCTGCGCCTGCGCGTGGCCGGCGGCGACTTCGTTGCGGATGCGGCCCCACAGGTCGAATTCGTAGCCGGCGCCGAATTGCGCGCTGTCGTCGTCGTATTCGTTCGGCTGGTTGGAGCCGCGCAGCGGGCGGTTGTCCGACTGGCGGTCGTCGCTTGCGCTGCCGCCGACACCGAGGTGCGGGAACAACCCCGCGCGCGCCTCGTCCTCGAACGCACTGGCGCGTTCGTAACGGGCCAGCGCGATGGCGAGCGACGGGCTGTTCGCATCGAGCGACTGTTCGAGCTTGTCCAGTTCCGGGTCGTGGAACATCGTCCACCAGTCGCCGCGCGGGCCGATGTCCGCGGGCGCGGCGTGCGTCCACAGGCCGGTGCCTTCCTTGTAGGCGGCGGGCACCGGTACCGCCGGCGCCTTGTAGACGGGGGCCAGCGAACAGCCGGCCAGCAGGCCGGCGAACGCCAGCGCCAGCGCCGCCGGTCGCATGCGGCGCAGGGCTTCATTCGTCGCCATGCGACGACTCCTTGCCGGATGCCACGCGCACGGTGTCGCCGGCGGCCAGCGAATCGGGCGGGTTGTCGATGATGCGGTCGCCGGGCTGCAGGCCGCGGTCGATTTCCAGCACGCCGCCCAGGTCCATCGCGATGTGCACATCGCGCAGCACCACCTTGTCGCCGGGTCCGAGCACGGCGATCTGCGGGCCCTGCGCACGGAAGATCAGCACGGTGGAAGGCACGCTGGTGATGGCCTGGCTGGCGGTCAGCGGCAGCTGCACGTCGGCGTAGTCGCCGGGCAGCAGGGTGCCGTTGTCGTTGGCCACCTCGAACTGCGCCAGCAGCGAACCGGAGGCCTGGCTCACCGCATCGGACGAGCCGATCAGGGTGCCCTGGTAGATCTTGCCCGGGTGGTCCGGCACGGTCAGCGAGACGGTCATGCCGGGACGGATGGAGGACGCGTAGCGCTGCGGCACCGCCACGTACAGGCGCATCCGGCGCGTGTCGGCGACGGTGAACAGCGGCAGCGCGGACTGGTTGTCGGCGGTGACCAGGTCGCCGATGTCGGTGTTGCGCGCGGTGACCGTGCCGGCGAACGGCGCGGTGACGTTGCGGAACGCCTCCTGCGCGGCGAGGCGGTCCACGTCTGCCTTGGCGGACAGCACGTTGGCCTCGGCCACCGCCGCCTCGCTGGCCTTCTCGTCGGTCTCCTGCTTGGACACCGAGTTGGAGGCGAGCAGGTGCTGCCAGCGCTGGCTGGTCACCCTGGCGAGTTGCGCGTTGGCCTGCGCACGCGCCAGCACGGCCTTGGCCTGCTCGTACTGCTGGTCGAGCTCGGGCGTGTCGATCACCGCCAGCGTTTCGCCGGCCTCGACGTGGCTGCCGATGTCCTTGCTCCAGCTTTTCACGTAGCCGGAGACCTGCGCGTGGATGGGCGAGTCGATCCACGCGTCGATGTGGCCGGGCAGGGTCATCGTGTGCTTGCCGACTGCGCCGAGCGGGGCGGCCAGCGCCACGGTGGGGATCGCCTCGGCATCGGTCTGCGCGACCAGCTGGTGGTAGCCGTGCGCGCGCACCAGCAGGCCGATCGCGGCGGCAATGGCGGCGACCACCAGCAGGCCGGTCACCGCCGGGCGCAGGCGCAGCGTGCGCGGGTTCGCCGGCGGGGCGTGTTCATGCGACATGGGAAGCTTCTCCGAACTGCGGAACGGCGGAGGGCGCGTGCTGATCACGCCCGTGGACGATGCTGAAGATCACCGGGACGAACACCAGCGTGGAACAGGTGGCGAACATCAGGCCGCCGATCGCGGCGATGCCCAGCGGCGAGTTCTGTTCGTGGCCCAGCGACATCGGCAGGAAGCCGATGACCATCGCCAGCGCGGTCATGCAGACCGGGCGGAAGCGGGTGAAGCCCGCTTCCAGCGCGGCCTTCAACGCGTCGCCGTGTTCGGCCAGGCGCTCGCGGCAGAAGCTCACCACCAGGATGGAGTTGGCGGTGGCCACGCCCATGCACAGGATGGCGCCGGTCAGCGCGGGCACCGACAGCGTGGTGTGGGTAACGAACAGGATCCACACGATGCCGGCCAGCGCGGAGGGCAGGGCGGTGATGATGACGAACGGGTCGAGCCAGGACTGGAAGTTCACCACGATCAGCAGGTAGATCATCACGATCGCGCCGAGCAGGCCGAACAGCAGGCCGCCGAACGCCGTGTCCATCGTCTGCACCTGGCCGCGCAGCGTGACCAGCGTGCCCTTGGGGCGGCTGCCGGCGAACTGGTCGAGCACCTTCTGCACGTCGCCGGCGACGCCGCCGAGGTCGCGGCCCTGCACCGAGGCGTAGATGTCGAAGGTGGGCAGGATGTTGTAGTGCGACACCACCGCCGCGCTGGGGCCGCGGGTGAGCATGGCGATGTTGCTCAGCACCTGGCTGCCCTTGCCGGCGGTGGCGGTCACCGGCAGGCGCAGCAGGTCGGCCATCGAGTCCATCTTGTACTGCGGCGTGGAGGCGACCACCGCGTAGGACACGCCGTTGTGCGGGTCGAGCCAGAACACCGGCGCCACCTGGCTGGAGCCGGCCAGCGAGGCGACCATGCTGTTGGTGACGTCGCGTTCGGTGATGCCCAGCGTGTCGGCGCGGGTACGGTTCACGTCGACGTTGATCTGCGGGTAGCTGGTGCTCTGCTGCACGCGCACGTCGGCGATGCCCGGGATGTCGCGCAGCTTGCGCATGATGCGGGTCGCATAGGCCTCGTTCGCGGCGCTGTCGCGGCCGGTGACGGTGATGTCCAGCGGGGCCGGCGCGCCGAAGTTGAGGATCTGGCTGGTCATGTCCGCCGGCAGGAAGGAGAACGTGGTGCCGGGGAACTCCTGCGGCAGCAGCCTGCGCAGTTTCGCCACGTAGTCGTCGGTGGGCGCGTGGTTCCCGCCGAGCACGATCTGGATGTCGCCGTCCTGTGGGCCGATCGAGCCGGTGTTGCTGTAGATCAGGTTGGTGTTGGACAGCGGCAGGCCGATGTTGTCGATCATCGTCTTCAGCTGGTCCGGCGGGATGACCTTGCGGATCGCGGCCTCGATGTGGTCGAACTCGGCGGCGGTCTCCTCGATGCGCGTGCCCATCGGCGCGCGCACGTGCAGCGCGATGGCGCCCGCGTCCACCGCGGGGAAGAAGTCGCGGCCGAGGAACGGCACCAGCGCGAACGAGGCCAGCACGAAGGCCAGGAAGCCGCCCACGAACACCCAGCGCAGTTTCAGCGCCGTCGCCAGCAGCGCGTAGTAGAGGTCGCGCACGCGGGTGAAGCCGTGCTCGAACTTCTGCTGGAACGTCACCAGCCTGCGCACCAGCGCGCCGTGGCCGCGCTGGCGGTGCTGGTCGCCCTCGTGGTGGTTGATGTACGGGTCTTCGGGGTGGTCGCCGATGCCGTGTTCGGTGTGGTACGACTTCAGCAGGTACATCGCCAGCGTCGGCACCAGGGTGCGCGACAGCACGAACGACGACGCCATCGCGAAGATCACCGCCAGCGCCATCGGCCGGAACAGGAAGCCGGCGATGCCGTCGAGCATGAACATCGGCACGAACACGATGCAGATGCACAGCAGCGAGACGAAGGCGGGCGTGACGATCTGCTTCGCGCCGTCCATGATCGCGGTGCGCACGTCCTTGCCCTGTTCCAGGTGCCAGTTGATGTTCTCGATGGTCACCGTGGCGTCGTCCACCAGGATGCCCACCGCCAGCGCAAGGCCGCCCAGCGTCATCACGTTGAGCGTCTGCCCGGTGGCCGACAGCAGGGCGATCGCCGACAGCACCGCCAGCGGGATCGACACCGCGATGATCACCGTGGAGCGCCAGCTGCCGAGGAACACCAGGATCATCACCGAGGTCAGCAGCGCCGCGATGATGCCCTCGCGCGCCACCGAGGCGACCGCGTCCTTCACGAACACCGACTGGTCGGCTAGCTGGGAGATCTTCAGCGACTTCGGCATCGTCTCCCTGATCAGCGGCATCAGCTTCTTGACGCCGGCCACCACCGCCAGCGTGGAGGCGCTGCCGGTCTTCAGGATCGGCATCAGCACCGCGCGGCCGCCGTCCACGCGCACGATGTTGTTCTGCGGCGGCGAGCCGTCGCGCACGTGCGCCACGTCGCCGATGGTGATGGTGGCGCCGTTGACCGTGCGGATCGGCAGCCGGTTGAGCGCGTCGATCGCGGTCGGGCTGTTGTTGAGCTGCACGTGGTATTCGTAGGTGCCGATCTTGGCGGTGCCGACCGGGATGATCTGGTTCTGCGCCGCCAGCGCGTTCGCCACGTCCTGCGCCGACAGGCCCTTGGCGGCCAGCGCCTGCGGGTCGAGGTCGATGGTCACCTGGCGCTGCTTGCCGCCGTAGGGCGTGGGGATCGCCACGCCGTTCACCGACACCAGGGTCGGGCGCACCTCGTTCTGCGCGATGTCGCGGATCTTCGCCTCGGACAGCCCCTTGCCGGAGAACGCCATCTGCAGCACCGGCACGGTGGAGGCGTTGTAGTTGATGATGGTGGGCGGCGTGATGCCCGGCGGCATCTGCTTCACCACCGTCTGCGAGATCGAGGTGACCTGGGCGGTGGCGGTGCGGATGTCCGTGCCCGGCTGGAAGAAGATCTTCACGATGCCGGCGCCGGGCAGCGACTGCGACTCGATGTGCTCGATGTTGTTGACCGCGGTGGTGAGCTGGCGCTCGTAGTAGTAGATCACGCGGCCGGACATCTGGTCGGGCGGCAGGCCGTTGTACGACCACACCACGCCGATCACCGGGATGCCGATGTTGGGGAAGATGTCCGTGGGCGTGCGCATGGCCGCCAGCGGGCCGATGATCAGGATCACGATGGCCAGCACGATGAACGTGAGCGGGCGCGCGAGTGCGGTGCGGACTAGGCCTAGCATGTCGTGTTCCGTGGGAGGCGGACGGCGGCCCGGGTGTTCCGGGCCATGCGACATGCTGGCAGGGCATCCTTATGCGAACCTTTTGGCTACCTTCGTGGCGGCGAAGCGTTCATCCTGGGTGGGCATGTGTTCGTGTTTTTGCTCGTCATTCCGGTGCAGGCCGGAGGCGCTTCGCAACAGCGAAGCTGGTCATCCAGCGACCATGTGATTTCAACCGTAGCTGAGCCGGATCCGCTTTTTCCCGTGCGGTAGGGCGCGCATCAGCCTGCTCTGGAGCATCAACCACCCGGGGCATCCAGGCGCAGCATCAGGGTCAAAGGATCGACTGGCGAGACGCGGACCCCGTAGTGCTCGTAGAACGACCTGGCGCGCTCATGCAATGCGTGCACGAGCAGTGCGCGCACGTCTGCGTTGCGCGCCATGACGGCAGTGCGTTCGACGGCATCGCGCAGCAGTGCGCCGCCGAGTTTGTTGCCTTGGGTGCCGTGGTCGATGGCCAGTCGCGCCAGGACCATCACGGGTATCGGATCCGGCATGTTCCGGCGCACATTGCCCGTGGCGAGCTGGTGCGCCACGGCACCAGTCGCCAGGGCGGAGTAGCCGTAAACGCGACCATTGCCATCCGCAACGACAAAGGTTCGGCTTGCTCCGCTGGCCTGGTTGACCAGTGCCCGGCGCTTCAACCATTCGTCGAGTACGGCTTCCCCGCAACTGAAATCGTCGAGGCGGTGCGCTGTCGTGAGCGGTTGCGGCGGCGCGAGGCCGAGCTTCATGCCTTGTCCCAGGGGGCCTTCAGGGCGAACAGGCGTTCAAGGCCGGGATTGGGTGCCAGCGGTGCATCCAGCAGTTCGACGAACTGCTTGAACCTGTCGTTGTCGAGGGCGAAGTGGACCTGGTCGAGCAACACCAGTTGCGCCCGCTCGCAGGCGGCTTCGAGCATGAAGTCGGAGCGATTCTTGCCCGGCACGCTGGCGGCATGGTCGATCAGGTCACGCTGCTCGGGCAGCGCGCGCAGGTTGATGGCGGCGGCGCGCATGGCGGATTCCTCAGGGTGTGTATCCAATGGATATACATTGGTGGGATTGTGTGTGGCTGTTGTCAATACGTCTGGGCGGCACACTTACCGGCCTGAACTCACCCCGCATGCTTCTTCCGCAGCGGCACGTCCTTGAGCAGCCAGGTCAGCGCGAACGCCAGCACGATCACGCAGGCCGCCGTCGCGTAGACGCCGTGCAACGCACCGCCAAACGCCTGCAGATAGGTGCCGCGCACGGCGTCCGGCAGCTGGTGCACGCCTTGCGGACCCATCGAGTGCGGCAGCACCGTGCCGGGCGGCAGCGTGTCGGCCAGTCGCGCATGCAGTGCATTGGTGAACATCGCGCCGAACGCGGCCACGCCGATCGAGCCGCCGATCGAGCGGAACAGCGTGGCGCCGGAGGTCGCCACGCCGATGTGCCTGAAGTGCACGGTGTTCTGCACCGCCAGCACCAGTACCTGCATCACCATGCCCAGGCCCGTGCCGAGCAGGAAGATGTATGCGTACAGGTACGCCACCGGCGTGTCGTTCTTCAGCGTGCTCAGCAGCGCCATGGCGATCGAGGCGGCCAGCGTGCCCATGATCGGGAAGATGCGGTAGCGGCCGATGCGGCTGATGGCGCGGCCGCTGACGATCGAGCTGGCGGTGAGGCCGCACATCATCGGCAGCAGCTGCATGCCGGCTTGCGACGGCGTGGAGTCCTTCACCACCTGCAGGTACAGCGGCAGGAAGGTCATGGCGCCGAACATCGACATGCCGATCACGAAGCCGACCAGGCAGCACAACAGGAAGGTGCGTTCCTTGAACAGGTGCAGCGGCATGATCGGTTCGGCGGCGTGCATTTCCTCGTAGATGAAACCCGCCAGCGCGATCAGGCCGAATGCCAGCGTGACCCACAGCTGCGACGACGACCACGGCAGCGTCACGCCGCCCTGCGTGGTGAACAGCACGATGCAGGTGAGCGTGATCGCCATGAACAGCGCGCCCATGTAGTCGATCTGGTGCTTGATGTGCGCGGTGTGCGGCTTGAACACCGCGCTGATGACCGACAGCGCGAGGATGCCCAGCGGCAGGTTGATGTAGAAGATCCAGCGCCAGCTGAGATGTTCCACCAGGAAGCCGCCGATCAGCGGGCCGATCACCGTCGCCAATCCGAAGATGCCGCCGAACATGCCCTGGTAACGGCCGCGCTCGGCCGGCGGGATCACGTCGCCGATCACCGCCATCGTCACCACCAGCAGGCCGCCGCCACCCAGGCCCTGCAGGGCGCGCATCAGGATCAGTTGCACCATGTCCTGCGCCAGTCCGCACAGCACGGAGCCGAGCAGGAACAGCGCGATGGCGGCCTGCAGCACGATCTTCCGCCCGTACAGGTCGCCGAGCTTGCCGTACAGCGGCACCACGATGGTCGAGGTCAGCAGGTAGGCGGTGACCACCCACGACAGGTTCTCCAGCCCGCCCAGTTCGCCGACGATGGTGGGCAGGGCGGTGGAGACGATGGTCTGGTCCAGCGCGGCCAGCAGCATCACCAGCAGCAGCGCGGAGAACAGCAGGCGTATCGGCGGGTGTTCGCGGGTGTCCACCGGCGCGTGCCCGGCGACCGGGGCTTCGGAGAGTGCGGGTGCGTCGGCGCTCATGGCGTCCCGTTGAAATTAATTAACGATACAGTTAATATATATTGAACCACCGAGTTCAGTCAACGAGTCCACACCACGATGGCAGCGCCACGTACCGGCAAGCCGGCCGCCGGCAAATCCAGGAAAGTTGCGGGCCATGCGCCGCGTCGGCCCGGGCGGCCGTCCGGCGCCGTGAGCGGGCAGGAACGACGCACGCACCTGCTGGACACCGCGCTGAAGCTGTTCGCCCGGCACGGCATCGTGGAAACCCCGCTGGCGGCCATTGCGCGCGCAGCCGGCGTCACGCCGGCGATGCTGCATTACTACTTCCAGACCCGCGACCAGCTGCTTGACGTGCTGATCGAGGAACGCATCCAGCCGCGTCGCATCGCCATCGGCAAGGCCTTCGACATCAAGGCGGGCGACCCGGTCACCGTGATCACGCGGCTGGCCGAGGAGTTCATGGAAAATGCGACGGCGCACCCGTGGTTTCCACCCTTGTGGATGCGCGAAGTGTTCAGCGACAACGGCGTGCTGCGGCAGCGTATCCAGCAGCGCTACGGCTCGCTGCACCAGCAGGCGGTGGTGGACTGCATCGCGCACTGGCAGGCCGAAGGCCGCCTCAACCCCGACATCGAGCCCGCGCTCGTGATCATGACGATCCAGGGCCTGACCATCATGCCGCTGATCGCCAGCAAGGCCTGGCAGGGCGATCCGGTGCGCGCCAGATTGCAGCCGGCCGACATCGCGCGGCACGCGGTGGCCATCCTTGCGCACGGCATCAGCCCGACGGGCCGGCTTCGAAAGCAGGCTATCTGAAACCCCTCTCCCTTCGGGAGAGGGGTTGGGGGGCGAGGATTCGGGCGTAGCGTGTTGTTGAAGTTGGTTGCTAGATTTGTCCACGCGCTTCGCCCGAACCCTCATCCGACCCTTCGGGCCACCTTCTCCCAGCGGGAGAAGGGAAAGGCGGGCCGCGTGGCTCAGCGCGTATCTTCCAGCCTGAACTCCACTCGCACGCGCAGGCCATGCCCGAACGGCGAGTCGAGCAGGTCGATGCGGGCGTCGTGCAACTGGGCGGCGCGGCGCACGATGTTGAGGCCGACGCCATAGCCACCCGCGGCGTCGTGGGTTTCGCGGCGGAAGCGTTCGAATACCGCCTCGCGGTGTTCGGCCGGGATGCCGGGGCCGTCGTCGCTGATGTCGACGATGGCGGTGTCCGCGGTGCGGCCCAGCGCCACTTCCACCTGGCCGCCCTGTGGCACGTAGCGCATGGCGTTTTCGACCAGGTTGCGCAGCATTGCGGTCAGCGCCACCTCGTGCCCTGGTACGCGCAGTGGCGTGTCGTCGTGCAGCAGGCTGAGGGTGATGTCCTTGTCGGCGATCAGTGGCGCCAGCTCCTCGATCACCCCGGTGACGATGGCGGCCAGGTCCTGCGGCGAGCGTTCGGTGGCGGCGGCGCCGGCTTCCAGCTGTGCCATCGACAGGATCTGTTCGATGCGCCGCGCCAGGCGGGAGGCGCCCTGCCGCGCATGGGACAGCGCGGCGCGCGCGTCGTCGGGGCGGGTGGCGATGGCGGCGCTGTCCAGTTGCAGCATGGTGGCGGCCAGTGGCGTGCGCAGTTCGTGCGCCACGTCGGCGGTCATGCGGCGCTCGCGTTCGATGGCATCCTCCAGCCGTTCGAGCTGGTGGTTGAGCGTGGTGATCAGCGGGCGGATTTCCTCGGGCGCCAGTTCGATCGCCACCGGCTGGCGGCTGCCGGGCGTGCGCCCGGCCAGTTGCCCGGTGAGTTCGTCGAGCGGGCGCAGGCCGCGGCGTACCGCCCACAGCGCCAGCAGGGCGAGCAGCGGCAGGCCGATCAGCAGCGGCAGGCCGTGTTCCAGCATCAGGCCGCGGTCGATGTCCAGGCGGTTGTCGTAGCGTTCGCCGATGCGGATCAGCAGGCCGGCGCGGTTCCGCAGGATGAAGGTGCGCCAGAGGTAGCCGTCCAGCGTGATCCTGCCGAAGCCGGCCTGCTCGGGGCGCGGTGCCGGCAGGCTGGCGAAGTTGGCGGTGCTGACCACCGGCTTGCCCTGGCGGTCGTAGACCTGGAAGCCCACGTCGGGTTCGTAGTTGTGGCGGTGCACGGCGACGATCAGGGCATGGCCGATGTCGGCGTCGGCGGCGATGGCGGCGTGGTTGTCGGCGTCGCTGTTCTCGATCAGCACGCCCAGCGTGCGCCCGGCCTCCGCGAGGCGGCCGTCGAGCAGCTCGTTCATCTCGCGCCGCTCGCGCTGGTAGCTGATGATGCCCAGCGGGATGAGCACCGCCACCATCACCGCGATGATCAGCCAGGTGAGGCGATGGCGCAGGCTGACCGGTTTCATGCGGCGGCGCTCACCTGGGCTCGCGCGGCAGCATGTAGCCGATGCCGCGCACGGTGCGGATGGTGTCCGCGCTGAGTTTGCGCCGGAGCCAATGCACCTGCACCTCCAGCGCGTTGCCTTCCACCGGGTTGTCGATGCCGTACACCGAGTTCTCCAGCGTTTCGCGGTGCACGATGCGGCCGGCGCGCTCCATCAGCGCGCGCAGCAGGGCGAACTCGCGCCGCGTCAGCGTGACCGCGGTGCCGCGGAACGTCACTTCGCCGGAGGCGAGGTTCATGCGCAGGTCGCCGGCCTCGATGAGGTTGTCGGCGAGGCCGCGGGTGCGACGGACCAGCGAGCGGATGCGCGCCGACAGCTCCTCCAGGTGGAACGGCTTGACCAGGTAGTCGTCGGCACCGAGGTCGAGGCCGCGCACGCGGGCTTCGAGGCCGTCGCGCGCGGTCATCACCAGGATCGGCGTGCGGATGCCCTTGCGGCGCGCCTCGGCCAGCACGTCGAAGCCGTCACGGTCCGGCAGGCCGAGGTCGAGCAGCACCAGGTCGGCGCTCCGGTCATCCAGCCCCAGCATGGCCTCGCGGCCGTTGCGCAGCCAGGTCACCGCGCAGGATTGCTGCACGAGGGCGTGGCGGATGGCCTCGCCCAGCTCGGCATCGTCCTCGACCAGCATGATGTGCATGGGCTTGCCTGTGGTGGTTGCGGGGCCATTGTCGACGCATCTTGCCGATGGAGGCTTACACCAACCTTAAGGAACCCGGGAGGCCTCAGCCCGCCGGCGTCTTGTCCTTGTAGCGGCACAGGTCGCGGATCACGCAATCGGGGCAATCCGGCTTGCGCGCCTTGCACACGTAGCGGCCGTGCAGGATCAGCCAGTGGTGGGCATCCTGCTTGAACTCGGCGGGCACCACCTTTTCCAGCTTGTCCTCCACCGCGCGCACGTCCTTGCCGGGGGCGAGGCCGGTGCGGTTGGCGACGCGGAAGATGTGCGTGTCCACCGCGATGGTCGGTTCTCCAAACGCGGTGTTGAGCACCACGTTGGCGGTCTTGCGGCCCACGCCGGGCAGCGCTTCCAGCGCTTCGCGCGTGCGCGGCACCTCGCCGCCGTGCTGCTCGACCAGGATGCCGCACAGCGCGATCACGTTCTTCGCCTTGGCGTTGAACAGGCCGATGGTGCTGATGTACTTCTTCAGCTTTTCCTCGCCAAGCTCGAGGATGGCCTGTGGCGTGTTAGCCACGGGGTAGAGCTTCTTCGTCGCCTTGTTCACGCCCACGTCGGTGGCCTGCGCGGACAGCACCACGGCCACCAGCAGCTCGAACGGCGTGTTGTAGTCCAGCTCGGTGGTGGGCTGCGGATTCAGCTCGCGCAGGCGGGTGAACAGCTCGATCACGTCGGCGCGTTTCATGGCGTCTTGCCCTGTTTGGCGCGGGCGCGCGCCAGCGCGGCCAGTACCGGGTTGGCGGATGTGCTGGTATCCACGGCGGCCTTGCGCGCGGCCAGTTCCGTTTCGCGCTCGGCGGCTTCGCGCGCCAGCCGTGCTCCGCGCTGCCGGAAATGTTCGCGCGCCGCGTCAGCATGCACCTGGTCGATCTGCGCCGGCGGCATGGGCTCCAGCACGATGCAGTCCACCGGACAGGCCGGTACGCACAGTTCGCAGCCAGTGCAGTCGTCGGCGAGCACGCTGTGCATCAGCTTGGCCGCGCCGACGATCGCATCCACCGGGCAGGCCTGGATGCACTTGGTGCAGCCAATGCATTCGTCCTCGATCACGCGGGCCAGCATGCGTGGCTTCTCCACGCCGTTGGCGGGGTTCAGCGGCAGCGCCGGCCGATCCAGCAGCGCCGCCAGCTTCGCGATGCCAGCTGTGCCGCCGGGCGGGCATTGGTTGATCTCTGCCTCGCCGCGCGCGATTGCTTCCGCATAGGGCCGGCAGCCGTGGTAGCCGCATTGTTCGCATTGCGTCTGTGGCAGGAGGGCGTCGATGCGGTCGGCGAGTTGATGCGTCATGGCGAGTGTTGCCTCCTCACCCCAGCCCTCTCCCGGAAGGGAGAGGAGGTTGGAGTGGTCAGCGCACCGTGGCGCCCGGCTTGGCGCCTTGGTCGGCGTCAAGCAGGAACAGGTCGCTGCCGCCGTCGCCGGCGGAGAGGATCATGCCTTCGGACAGGCCGAAGCGCATCTTGCGCGGGGCGAGGTTTGCGATGAACACCACGTTGCGGCCGATCAGTTCTTCCGGTTCGCCGTAGGCGGCGCGGATGCCGGAGAAGATCTGGCGCTTGCCCAGCGCGCCGGCGTCCAATTCGAAGCGCAGCAGCTTGTCCGAGCCTTCCACGAATTCGCAGGCCAGCACCTTGCCCACGCGCAGGTCGAGTTTCGCGAAATCCTCGATGGCAATGATGGCGGGCGCGTCGGTGGATGCAGGGGCGGCGGCAGGCTTGGCGGTGTCGTTCATCGGCTTTTTCTTGGGCGGTTCGGCGGCGGGTGCAGGTGCGCCCAGCGATTCCCTGGAGGCTTCGACCATCGCTTCGACCAGCTTGGGGTCGAGGCGCGCGAGCAGCGGTTCGAAGGCGTGGATGGCGTGGCCGTGCAGCGCGCTGCGCGCACCGGCGAACGTGGTGATGGGCGCGGCGAGGAACGCTTCGGCGGCCGCCACGGTGGCCGGCACGATGGGCTTGAGCATGCCGGCGAGCAGGCGGAACGCGGCCAGCGCGAACGAGCATACTTGGTGCAGCTCGGCGCGTCGCGCGTCGTCCTTGGCCATCGTCCACGGCGCCTTCTCGGCGATGTGGCCGTTGACCAGGTCGGCCATCAGCACGAAGCGTCGGGTGAGTTCGGCGAATTCGCCGCCCTCGTACAACGCCTCGATGCCTTCGTAGTGCGCGAGCAGGTCCCGCCACAGCGCGGCATGCCCCGCGTCGAAGCTGTCCGCCAGCTTGCCGTCGAAGAATTTGTGCACGAAGCCCGCGGTGCGGCTGGCGATGTTCACCCACTTGCCGACCAGGTGCGAGTTGACGCGCTCCTCGAACGCCTTGAGGTCGAGGTCGACGTCCACCGGCGTGTCGTTGAGCAGGCTGGCGAAGTAGTAGCGCAGGTATTCGGGGTTGAGCCCGCTGTCGAGGTAGGTGCGTGCCTGGATGAAGGTGCCGCGCGACTTGGACATCTTCGCGCCGTTCACCGTGAGGTAGCCGTTGACGTGCAGCGCGGTGGGCGTGCGGAAATCCGCGCCGTGCAGCATCGCCGGCCAGAACAGGCCGTGGAAGTTGATGATGTCCTTGCCGATGAAGTGGTGCATCTCGGCGGTGCTGTCCGTGCCGAGGTAGTCGTCGAACTTCAGGCCGGTCCGGTCGCACAGCGCCTTGAAGCTGGCGAGGTAGCCCACCGGCGCGTCCAGCCACACGTAGAAGAACTTGCCCGGCGCGTCGGGGATGGGGAAGCCGAAGTAGGGGGCGTCGCGCGAGATGTCCCAGTCCCTCAGGCCGCCGTCCAGCCACTCGCGCAGCTTGGCTGCCACGCCCGCGTTCGCCACTGGCCGGCCGTTGGAATACTTGCCGGCGAACCAGTCGCGCAGCAGACCCTCGAACTTGCCCAGCTCGAAGAAGTAGTGCTCCGAGTCCTTCAGCACCGGCGTGGCGCCGGACATCACCGAGTACGGGTTGATCAGGTCGGTGGGCGCGTAGGTGGCGCCGCAGTTCTCGCAGTTGTCGCCGTACTGGTCGGGCGCGCCGCATTTCGGGCAGGTGCCCTTGATGTAGCGGTCCGGCAGGAACATCTGCTTCTCGGGATCGAACAGCTGCTGGATGTCGCGGCGGGCGATGCAGCCCGCATCGCGCAGCCGCGTGTAGATCAGCGAGGACAGCTCTCGGTTCTCTTCGGAATGCGTGGAGTGGTAATGGTCGAAGGCCACGCCGAAGGCGGCGAAGTCGGCCTCGTGGCCCACGCGGATGCCGGCGATGAAGTCTTCCGGGGTCATGCCGGCCTTTTCCGCGGCCAGCATGATCGGCGTGCCGTGCGCGTCGTCGGCGCACACGTAGGCCACGTCGTTGCCCATCATGCGCTGCGCCCGCACCCAGATGTCGGCCTGGATATAGCCCAGCAGATGGCCCATGTGCAGCGGGCCGTTGGCGTAGGGCAGGGCGTTGGTGACGAGCAGGCGGCGGGACATGGCGTCTCGTGTAGGCGGGCGGGTCCGCGATTATGGCATGCGGGGTCGCCCGCCCACCCCGGCAGCCGGCCGCATCGTCGCCAGCGTTTTCCCGGCCGGCGGGCGAGGAGCCGCCGGCGACTCCGCGCGGACGATCCATTTCGACGATGGACGCCGCGCAACGCCGATGCCGCGGCCGCGCCGGGCTTGCATGCGATGCGGATCAACCATGCATGGTGTGGCATCCGGCCGTACCGTCCTTCCGCCGAGACGTTGCAGAAGCGCCGCGCGGCGCCGTGACGCGGGCTGCACACCTGGCGTGGCATCGTCATGAAACCGGCGTGCGCGCCGGAATGCCGGCGGCTCCCGTCGACGCATGGTGCCGCTCCGTCGCGGCCAGGCAGGCGATCCATCGTCGCCACGACCGCCCGGGCATGCTGTAAATCCGCGTCGCGCATGGCATTACGCTTCTTTACACGGCATCGCCACGCGCGGCGGCCGGTCTTGGTCAACAACTTGCTTGGAGACTGCCTTGCGTGAGCTCCCACCGGGGCGTCTGCGTCACTCGCCGCATGGATGAGGCTTGGTGTGATGAAAGCCACCGGGTCCGGCGGCTTGATCGACAGTCCAACTTCGCACGAGAACCCTCCATGACGATCAATTCCATTTCAGGCAACAACCCCTGGCTGACCCAGCTCAGCCAGTCCGCCAGCACCAGCGCGGCCAGCGGCGGCGCCGGCACGACGGGGTACGCGCCACCGCCGGGCGGCCTGTTCGGCTCGGTCTTCCAGGCCTTGTCCTCGCTCGGCGTGGGCGGCGGCACCAGCGCTTCGGGCGCCGGCACGACGACGGGCAGCAGCACGGCCAGCTCGTCCTCGACGCAGGACCCGCAGCAGGCCATGTCGGCCTTCATGCAGGCCCTGATGGGCGCGCTGCAGGCGCAAGGCGGCCAGACCGCCAGCACGCCTTCCGGCACGGACGGCACGCCCGCCGCCGGTGCGGCAGCGGGCGCGTCGGCCACGGCCGCGGCCGCCCCGGCGGCCAGCGGCACCGAGGGTGCCGAGCAGGGGGGCTGGCATCGCGGCGGGCACCACCACCATGGCGGCGGCAGTGGCCAGATGCAGAGCGACCTGCAGAACCTGATCAGCCAGCTCGACTCGGCCAGCGACGGTTCCTCCGCGAACTCGTCCACGGCGTCGGCGGCGTCGACCGCCGGGAGTTCCGGCAGCGTGCTGGGCTCGCTGGAGCAGAGCTTCCAGAACCTGGTCGGCTCGCTGGGCGGTGCGGCCAGCGGCGCCACGCTGGGCAATTTCCTGCAGACGCTTTCCAGCGACCTGGGCGGTGCGTCCGCCTCCGGCACGATGGTCAGCACCCAGGCCTGATCCCCGCGGACCCGGACTGGCCTTGCCTGCCCAGGGCCGGCTGGGCGCCACCGGCGGATCGGTGGTACGAAAACGCGGGCCATGGGCCCGCGTTTTCCGTATTCATCGCATCGACGCAAACCGCGTCGGCGCGGCGATTATTGCTGCCGGTCCCACGTCTGGCTGCGCCCCAGCAGCGCGAAGCCGATGTAGCCGTGCACGTCGAGTTTCCGGCCGGCGTCCTTCAGCGTGAGCTTGACCTTGTAGGTCTTGCCGCTCTTGGGGTCGAGGATCCGGCCGCCGTCCCACACGTCGCCGTCCTTGCTCACGCCCCACATGATGGTCATGCCGATGATGGGCTGGTCCTTGCGCGCGCCATCGCACTGGGTGCACTTCGGCGGGTTGCCGTCGCGCGCGACGTCTTCCGGCGTGGCGTTCATCACCTGCAGCACCCTGGCCTGCAGTTCGCCGTTGGATTCGGTGATCTGCAGGATCGAGGTCGGCTTGCCGGTGACGTCGTCCACCTGTTTCCACGTGCCGACCGGCGTGCTGGTGTCGTCGGCGGCGGAAACGGCGCCGGCGCCCAGCAGCAGGCCGAGGGCGAGGGCGAGACGGACAGCGTGTTTCATGGCGGCACTCCCCGTGCGTGACAGTATGGATCGAGCCTGACGATGCCGGCCGGAGTCGTCAAGCTGCATCGCGCCAAGCTGACCTGCATCAGGTGGCGCCAGCGCCACGACTGGCATAATGCATGGCTCCCCACCGCATCCAGACACGACATGACGCAGGCGAACGAAGCCTTGGTGCGCCGATTGCTCGGCGAACTCACCGATCCCCACACCGGCGCGCCGCTGGCCGAGGCCGTGCGCGCGGTGGGCGTGGACGGGGCGCGGGTATCGGTGGACCTGCTGCTCGGCTATCCCGCCGCGGGCGCCGCCGAGGCCCTGGCCGCACAGGCGAAGCAGGTGCTGGAGGCCGATCCCGCCATCGAATCGGCCGTCGTGTCCGTCACCTGCCGCATCCAGCCGCACAAGGTGCAGGGCGCGCTGGCGCCGCTGCCCAACGTGAAGAACATCATCGTGGTGGCCTCGGGCAAGGGCGGCGTGGGCAAGTCCACGGTGTCGGCCAACCTCGCGCTGGCCTTGCAGGCCGAGGGCGCGAAGGTGGGCGTGCTCGACGCCGACATCTACGGTCCCAGCCAGCCGCGCATGCTCGGCATCGCCGGCCGGCCGGAGTCGCCCGACGGCAAGAGCATCACGCCGATGCAGGCGCACGGCCTGCAGGCCATGTCGATCGGTTTCCTGGTGGACGAGGAGACGCCAATGATCTGGCGCGGCCCGATGGTGACCCAGGCGATGATGCAACTGCTTACCGACTCGCGCTGGGACATGCTGGACTACCTGGTGATCGACCTGCCGCCCGGCACCGGCGACATCCAGCTCACGCTGTCGCAGAAGGTGCCGGTGGCCGGCGCGGTGATCGTCACCACGCCGCAGGACATCGCCCTGCTGGATGCGCGCAAGGCGCTCAGGATGTTCGAGAAGGTGGAAGTGCCGGTGCTCGGCATCGTGGAGAACATGGCGACCCACGTCTGCTCGAACTGCGGCCACGAGGAGCACATCTTCGGCGAGGGCGGTGGCGCGCGGATGGCGGAGCAGTACGGCGTGCCGTACCTGGGTTCGCTGCCGCTGGACATCCGCATCCGCGAGCAGGCCGACGGCGGCACGCCCACCGTCGTGGCGATGCCCGATTCCGACCTCGCGGCGCGCTACCGCGGGATCGCCCGCAACGCGGCGGGCCGGCTGTCGCGCCAGCCGCGCAACAAGTCGCTGGGGCTGGGCAAGATCGTGGTGCAGGGCGCACCCGCCACATGAGTTCTCGGCGGCGCGTGCTGTGCCTGTGCGGCAGCCTGCGCCGGGTTTCGTCCAACCGCGCCGCGCTGGAAGCCGCGCGGCAACTGGCGCCCGCATCGCTGGAGCTGGTTCCGTACGACGGCCTGGCCGCGTTGCCGCTGTTCAATCCCGACGACGAATGCGATCCCCTGCCTGACTCCGTGCTGGCCTTGCGCGCGGCGGTGGGGCAGGCCGATGCGCTGCTGGTCGCCTGTCCCGAATACGCCCATGGCGTGCCCGGCGCGTTCAAGAACCTGCTGGACTGGCTGGTCGGCAGCCTGGAATTCCCCGGCAAGCCGGTGCTGCTGCTCAATGCCTCGGCGCGCGGCTCGCACCACGCGCAGGAGGCGCTGGCCGAGATCCTGCGCACCATGTCGGCCGAGCTGCTGGGCACGCAACCGTCTCCGGTGGCGCTGCCGGGTGCGGGCTGCACGGTGGAGCAGGTGCTGGCCAGCGCGGAGCGCTGCGCGGAAGTGCGCGCGGCGTTGCGCCTATTGATCCCCTCTCCCCCAACGCATGTTGGGGGAGAGGGATAGGGAGAGGGGGGCTTTTCGGTGTGCGGGAAAACTCATAGAGCGCCCTCTCCCCCGACCCCTCTCCCGCAAGCGGGCGAGGGGAGTAAAGGGCAGCCGGCTGGCGTCACGCCGCCCCGACCATGTATTTTTGCCGCTTTGCGCCCGGGACTTCCGGGCGCCACGCCGACTGCGGAGCGCACGTGAGCATCAAGTCCGACAAGTGGATCCGCCGCATGGCCGAGGGCCACGGCATGATCGAGCCGTTCGAGCCGGGCCAGGTGAAGCAGGGCGCGGATGGCAACCGCGCGGTGTCCTGGGGCACCTCCAGCTACGGCTACGATGTGCGCTGCGCGCGCGAGTTCAAGGTGTTCACCAACATCAACTCCACCATCGTCGACCCCAAGGCGTTCGACCCGAACAGCTTCGTCGACGTGACCTCGGACGTGTGCATCATCCCGCCCAACTCCTTCGCGCTGGCGCGCACCGTGGAGTACTTCCGCATCCCGCGCGACGTGCTGGTGGTGTGCCTGGGCAAGAGCACCTACGCGCGCTGCGGCATCATCGTCAACGTGACGCCGCTGGAGCCGGAGTGGGAGGGCCACGTGACGCTGGAGTTCTCCAACACCACGCCGCTGCCCGCCAAGATCTACGCCAACGAAGGCGTGGCGCAGATGCTGTTCTTCGAATCCGACGAGCCCTGCGAAACCAGCTACCGCGACCGCGGCGGCAAGTACCAGGGCCAGCAGGGCGTGACCCTGCCGCGTACCTGAACAGGCACGCCAGGCCTGCGCGCCGGCGCCGCCGCGCGCACTAAACTCGCAAAGCCACACGACCGCATTTTTTGCAGGAGAACCCGATGACCCGTCTTTCCACCCTCCTGGCCCGTGCCGCCGCCGCGCTGGTGCTCGGCAGCGTGCTCGCGCTCACCGGCTGCCACAGGTACAGCGTCAAGCAGCAACAGGCCGACGCGGCCCAGTGGAAGGGCAAGTTCGACGCCACCATCGAGGCCTACAAGGAAGGCCAGTTCCTGATCGACGGCGCCGTGCTGTCGGCGGTCGATGCCGGCAGCCACTTCGCCTACCTCAAGGACACCCACAAGCTGCCCAAGACCGTCCTGCTGATGCCCAGCGACGACTCCAAGGTGCGCAAGGTGCATCTGCAGTACATGGCGCGCATGGCCATCGACTACGGTTTCACCGTGTACTACGACAAGGATGGCCAGCTCACCGAGATCAACGCGATCAACACCAAGGCGCGCGAGCTCGAAGACCACCACGCGCCGGTGAAGATCGACGACGGCCAGCAGTGCAAGACCGCGGCCGGCTGCGACTCCGTGGACCAGGCTGCGCAGCAGCAGGGCCACTGATCCGGCGGTTCACGAGAAAGCCCGCGGAGCGATCCGCGGGCTTTGTTTTTGCGATCATCCCTGATCGCGAGAATCAAACGGGCGGCCATTCATGGCCGCACTTTAATCTTGGTCTTTGCGATCATCCCTGATCGCGAGAATCAAATGGGCGGCCATCCATGGCCGCACTCTTCAGAAAGGCTTGCGATCAACCTTGGTCGCGTTCGAGCTCCTGCCGCAACGCATCCAGCCGCGTGGCCAGCGCGTCGGTCGCATACGGCACGGCTGCACCACTGCTCCACACCGGGCCCGGCCAGGCTGCGTCGCCCTGCGTGCGCGCCACCACGTGCAGGTGCAGCTGGCGCACGATGTTGCCCAGTGCGCCGAGATTGAGCTTGTCGCAGGGCGCCACGGCGCGCAGCGCGGCGGCACACCGGTTGCTTTCCTGCCACAGCTGCAGCTGTTCGTCGTCGGCAAGGTCGGCCACTTCCACCATGCCGGCGCGGCGCGGCACCAGCACCAGCCACGCGAAGCGCGCGTCGTCCATCAGGCGCAGCTCGCACAGCGGCAAGGTGGCGACGTGGCGGGTGTCGGCTTCCAGGCGCGGGTCGAGCGCGAACGTCGTTGCGCTCATGCGCCGGCCAGTTGCTGGTCGAAGAAGGCCAGCGTGCGCTGCCAGGCCAGCTTCGCGCTGGGTTCGTGGTAGTGCGGGTCGGCGTCGCGGTTGAAGGCGTGGCCCGCGCCGGGATAGACGAAGGTTTCCATCCGCGGCAGCAGCTCGCGGTGCTGCGCCACTGCCTCGGGCGGGATCGAAGGATCGTTCTCGCCGAAGTGGAACATCACCGGCGCCTTCGGCTGTTCCACCAGGAAGGGCACGTTGCGCGCGCCGTAGTAGCTCACCGCGGGCAGGCCCAGCCGCAGCGCGGAAAGCAGGGCGATCGTGCCGCCCCAGCAAAAGCCCACCACGCCGACCTTGCCGGACGAGGCGATGGATTCGGCGGCGCTGGCCACGTCCTCCAGTGGGCGGTCCAGCCCCAGCTCGTAGACCAGCGCCTTGCCGCGTGCCATGCCCGTCTCGTCGTAGTCCAGTTCCAGCCAGGATTCGAGGTGGTCGAAGAAGGCCGGGGCGATCGCGGTGTAGCCGGCTGCGGCGAAGCGGTCGGCCACGCCGCGGATGTGCGCGGTGACGCCGAAGATCTCCTGCACCACCACGATGCCGCCCTTAGGCTTGCCTTCGGGCTGGGCGAGGTAGCCGCCGATGCATTGCGTGCGCGAGGTGGGGATGTGGATGTGCTGACCCATGGCGACGTCTCCGTGGCGTGGATGCGGTGATTCTAGCCGGCCGCGGGCGGTGAGTCCCTCTCCCCCCGGGAGAGGGTGCCCGACAGGGCGGGTGAGGGTTCGGGCGGAGCGCGCGGTTGAATCTGGTCGCAAGGTTTCATCCATGCGCGCTGCCCGCACCCTCTCCCCCAGCCCCTCTCCCAAAGGGAGAGGGGAGAAGGGCGGCATGGCCGTATAATTGACAGTTTCCCCATTCCCCACGGTTGCCGCCGCCATGTCGCAGGCCACGCAGAAAATCGGTTTCGTCAGCCTCGGCTGTCCCAAGGCGCTGGTGGATTCCGAGCGCATCCTCACCCAGCTCAAGGTCGAGGGCTACGAGATCGTGCCCAGCTACGGCGAGGCCGACGCCGTGGTGGTGAACACCTGCGGCTTCATCGACGCCGCGGTGCAGGAGTCGCTGGACTCCATCGGCACCGCCTTGCACGAGAACGGCAAGGTGATCGTCACCGGCTGCCTCGGCAAGCGCGCCGAGCTGATCCGCGAAGCCTACCCCGACGTGCTCTCGATCAGCGGCCCGCAGGACTACGCCAGCGTGATGCATGCGGTGCACGAGGCGCTGCCGCCGGTGCGCAACAAGTTCCTCGACATCGTGCCGGACACCGGCGTCAAGCTGACCCCCAAGCACTACGCGTACCTGAAGATTTCCGAAGGCTGCAACCACCGCTGCAGCTTCTGCATCATCCCGTCCATGCGTGGCGACCTCGTCTCGCGCCCGGTGGACCAGGTGCTGCTGGAGGCTGAGAAGCTGGTGAAGGGCGGCGTGAAGGAGCTGCTGGTGATCTCGCAGGACACCAGCGCCTACGGCGTCGACCTCAAGTACGCCGAGCGCGAATGGCGCGGCAAGGCGTACCGCACGCGCATGACCGAGCTGTGCGAAGGCCTGGCCGAACTCGGCGTGTGGACCCGCCTGCATTACGTCTACCCGTACCCGCACGTGGACGAGGTGATGCCGCTGATGGCCGAGGGCAGGATCCTCCCGTACCTGGATATTCCGTTCCAGCACGCCAGCCCGCGCATCCTCAAGCTGATGAAGCGCCCCGGCAACATCGACAAGACGCTGGAGCGCATCCGCAACTGGCGCAGGCTGGTGCCCGACCTCACCATCCGCAGCACCTTCATCGTCGGCTTCCCCGGCGAGACGGATGCGGAGTTCGAGGAACTGCTGGACTTCCTGCGCGAAGCCGAGCTGGACCGCGTGGGCGCCTTCGCCTACTCGCCGGTGGACGGCGCCAAGGCCAACGAGCTGCCCGGCGCCGTGTCCGAGGAGCTGAAGGAAGACCGCCTCGAACAGTTCATGGCGGTGCAGGCGGAAATCTCCGCCGCCAAGCTGCAGCGCAAGATCGGCCGCACGCTCAGGGTGCTGGTGGACGAGGCGAACGCCGAAGGCGCTGTGGCGCGCTCCGCCGCCGACGCGCCGGAGATCGATGGCAGCGTGCTGATCGCCGATGGCCAGCATCTCAAGCCCGGCCAGTTCGTCGACGTGGTGGTGGAGACCGCCAGCGAGCACGACTTGCATGCGCGCCTGGCACATCCGGCGCTCAAGGTGGTCTGAAAGCACGGCCGGGGAGGAGGGCATGGCATGCAGGCGAAGCAACATCAAAGCCGCTCTTTGCTCGCCATTCCCGCTTGACCAGCCTTCGGCTGTTGAAGCGCGCCTCGCTCGAGTGACGGCGGCAAGGTTTTCGAGGTGTCTGGCAGGCGCATGAAGAAAACCCGCTACATCGCACCCGTCCGCGATGCGGTTGATCCGCAGGTATTCGGGCAACTGCCATTGGCGGCATGGCGCGAATACGCCGACCTGATCGAGGGCCACGCCTGGCCATCCATCGAATCGCTCAACGTGCGCTGGCCTGCCGATGCGCGCGAGCACTTCGCGGCGCAAACCCGCGAACTGCTCGCCGACGGCCTGCACTACGAACAGCGCATCGCCGAGCGCGGCGAAATCGCCACCCGCGAAAACAACTGGCACGACCTGTTCAACGCCCTCATCTGGCTGCGCCATCCGGCCCTGAAGCGCGCACTCAATGCGCGGCAGATGACCGAGATCGCCCACATGGGGCCCAGGCAGCGCTCAAGGGCTCAGTACGCGCTCACCCACTTCGACGAAGCCGGCGTGGTGGTCGCGCTGCGCGATCCGGCGCTGCTCGCGCTGTGGGACGCGCATGACTGGCATGGCCTGTTTTGGCGCGAGCGCAAGGCATGGCTGGATGGTCGCATACAGGTGGAGTTGTTCGGTCATGCCCTGCTCGAGCACGCGCTGACGCCGGGGCAGTTGCTGGTTGGAAAGGCTTTGGTGGTGGCGGACCCTGACGCATCGCTGGCGGCGGCCACCGGCGCCTGTGCGCGGGCGATTGGAGCAGGCAAGGTGCTGTGCGATCCACTGGAGCTGCGGCCCTTGCCGCTGGCCGGCGTGCCTGGCTGGCATGTGGATAATGGGCGGGAGGCGTTCTTTCGTGAGGCGGCGTGTTTCCAGCCGGTCAGGGCGGAGCGGCGCTACCCGGCAGCGATTGGATCGAGGGGCGGTTGAGTGGCGGCATGCGGGGCATGGGAGGCCATGCTTCGGTGGAGCGTCGGGCGCGCGGGATTTATCGTGGCGTAGGATGTCTTCTTTGTCGCCACGTCGCAGGCCTTTCGAAATGCCGCAAACCCCATCCCGTGTTTCGCGGAGAAGCCGCATCCAGGGCGCCGTGATGGGCGCCTTCATCGGCGACGCATTGGCTCTGGGCCCGCACTGGTACTACGACCTCGATGCACTGAGGCGCGACTACGGCGAGTGGGTCGGCGACTACACGGCACCGAAGCCGGGGCGCTACCACGCGGGCTTGCCGGCGGGCGCTTCGTCGCAGGCGGGATTCATCCTGGCGTTGACGCTGCGTTCGCTGGTCGAGCGCAAGGGTTACGACGAAGCGGACTTCTGCGCGCGGATGGACCGCGAACTGTTCCCGCTGCTGGACGGCACGCCGATGGCCGGGCCGGGCGGCTACACCAGCCAGTCGGTCCGCGAGGCGTGGCGCAAGCGCCATGCCGGCCTGCCGTGGGGACAGGTGGCGGGGCTGGCGGATACCACCGAGGCGGCGGAGCGGGTGCTGGCGATCGCGTTGCGCTACGCGGGCGAGCCGGCGCTGCTGGCGCAGCACGTGAGCAGCAACGTGGCGCTCACCCAGCGCGATCCCACGGTGGCGGCGATGACGCTGGCGTTTGCCGCGGTGCTGGGGCAACTGGCGGACGGCGTGCCGCTGGACGCGGACTTGTCCGGCCGGTTGATGGGCCTGGTGAAGTCCGGCGAGCTGCCGTTCCACAGCGTGACCAGCGGAGGGCTGGGCGTGCCGCAAGGTGCCGAAGCGCCCTTGCAGGCGGGGCAGTTCGCGTCGCCCGATGCCTTGCTCACGGTGTCGTCCATCGCCTTGGCGGCGCACGATCCGGGCGTCGTCATCGAGCCGGCGTCGAAGGTGGGCCTGGTCTACGGCCTGCCGTGCGCGGTGTACCACCAGTTCCCCGCGGCCTACTACCTCGCGGCGCGCTTCCAGGGCGACGTGGAGCAGGGCGTGCTCAGTGCGGTGAACGCGGGCGGGCAGAACCAGGCGCGTGCCATGCTCGCCGGCGCGCTGTGCGGCGCCATCGGCGGGCTGGAGGCGATCCCCGAGCGTTTCATCGCGGGGCTGGAAAGGAGCGAGGAATACCTGGCACTGGCGAAGGCGCTGGCGGAGCAGGCCGGGTAAGGCGTTTCAGGTTGCGTAGCGCACTTCCACGATCAGGAACCGCGTGCGCCCCCCGGGCAACTCCGCCTCGAATTCGTCGTCCAGCCGCTTCTTCAATACCGCGCGCGCCAGCGGCGAGTCGATGCTGATCCAGCCCAGCCTGGCGTCGGTTTCGTCGGGGCCGACGATGCGGTAGACGACCTCTTCGCCGCTGCCTAGGTTTTCCAGCGCGATGCTGGCGCCGAAGAACACCGCCTCGCGATCCGCGGGCGCGCCTTCGGCCACCTTGAGCGCGGGGATGCGCTTGCTGAGGTAACGCACGCGGCGGTCGATCTCGCCGAGCTGCTTCTTGCGGTAGGTGTACTCGGCGTTTTCCGAGCGGTCGCCTTCCGCGGCGGCGGCGGCCAGGGCCTTCACCACTTCGGGGCGCAGCGTGTGCCACAGGTGGTCGAGTTCGGCCTTGAGTTTCTCGAAGCCGGCCCGGGTGATGATGGCCGTGGAGCCGGGTGAGGGCGGGCGCCAGCGGCTCATGCGCTCGCCTCCCCGTGGCGCAGCAGTTGCCACGCGGCGGCGACCAGCCAGCCCAGCATCAACAGGATCAACGCTTTCTGGCTGAGGCCGCGGGGCAGCGCGCGCCAGAAGGCCTGCACCCACAGCAGCACGAAACACATTGCGGCGTAGCCGAACGCGGGGCGGAACCAGTGGCGCCAGCGCATGTCGCCGCGCAGTCGCCAGCTTTGCAGCAGCATCGCGGCGGCGGTGCATAGGAAGGCGGTTTGCGCCGCGATGCCGTGCACGTAGCCGTGCAGCGTGGGCGGATGGTTCCAGGTGTCGGTGGTTTCGATGGCGGTGAGCGCCAGCGCTGCCCCGCCTGCGACGAACAACAGCAACGGCGCCGCGCTGCGTGCCGCGGGCGCCAGCGTGCGATAGGCGCTCGCGCCGAACAGCGCCAGGCCCAGCGCCAGCGCGTAATAGCCGGCGCGCACCATGCTGCCCCACGGGCCGATCAGGTAGAAGCTGTTGGGCACGCGCATCCAGTCGAGGTCGGGGCGCAGGCATTGCGCGGCGATGCCGGTGGTGAGGAAGGCGAGCATGCCGGCGAGCGCGAGGGCGGCCGCGGGTTTGCCGATGCTCACGCGGCACCCGCCAGTTGCCGTTGCAAGGCGGCGATGTCGTTGCGCAGCGGGTGCTCGGGCCAGGCGTTGGCGAGCTTTTGCAGCAGCACGATGGCTTCGGTGCGGCGCTCGGCCTGCGCGCCCAGCAGGCGCGCGACGAGCAGGCCGTAGTGCGGTGCGCGTTCGTCGCGCGGCCAGTGCGCGAGGTAGCCGCGGCCGAGCTGGATGGCGAGGCGCTCCATGCCGATGCGCGCGGCGAGGTCGGCCAGTTCGCCGCAGGTGCGCGGGTCGTCGGGGACGAAGGCGGGGTCGATGGTGCAGCATTCCTGCAGTACGCCCAGTGCGCGGCGCGCCTCATCCTGCGCGATCAGCGCGGCAATCCAGATCTGGCCGTGCACCAGCAGGTCGTCGCGCAGGTCCTTGCGGCGCAACAGCTCGCGGTAGAGCTGGTGTACCGGCGCCGGTGCGGTGCGCTGGCGCAGGCGTTCGGCCAACTGCTGCAACGCTGCGACGGGATCGCTGTCGGCCAGCGTGCGTGCTTCATCGACGAGGCGACTGTCCGCGTCCTGGCCGATGGCCTTGGCGAGCTTCGGCGCCTCGGGTTCCAGCCCGAAGCGTTCGTGGCGCTGGTGGATCAGGACGCCCATCAGGTGGAAGGCCAGCACGATCAGGTACGTATAGGCGAAGCCGAACAGCGGCAGCGCGAGGAAGTGCGGCAACAGGCTGGAAGTGAGCGTGGCCAGCGCGATCAGCGCGCCCAGCAGGAGGTTGATCGCCACCGGCACGAAGTAGGCGCCGCCGAAGCCGTGCGCGATGCGCGCCCAGGTGGTCGGGTTGAGCGCGTGCAGCACATTGCCTTCGAAGGCCAGCGACATGTCGATGGCCGGCAACGCCAGTACCAGCACGGGAACCAGCAGCCACAGCGTGGCCGGGGCCAGCATGCCGCAGGCGATGAACAGCGCACCGGCCACCAGATGGATCAGGGTGAGTGCCCAGCCGGCCGTGCCGGCCTCGTCCACGCCGACGTCGGGCGGATTGGCGTAGCCGTTCGCGGTGTGCTGCATGCAGTCGGCGGCGTAGCGCCAGGTGGCGGCCCACACCAACAGGTTGGCCAGCATGCCGATGGCAGGCAGGTAGCTCGCGTAATGCGTCAGCGCCAGCGCGGTGCAGGTGGCCAGGCCGGCGCCGCGCAACGGATAGCCGAAGCCTGCGGCGAGGCGTTCGCCGAACGGGGTATTGGCGGATACCACTTCGATGCGCGGCATCGTGGGAACCTCAGTGCCTGTCGCGGCGCGAATCGCGCAGGGTGCCGGCGCGTTCGTCGCGGCCGGGCTGGATGTCGGTCATGGGCATTCCATTGTTCCGGGTCGAAGCGGGATTGTAGCCACGGCATGCGCGGCTCCGGTTCATTGAGTATGCCGATCCCGCCGGCTATGGTGTCCGTCTTTCGTCGGATGGTTCTTGTCATGCGGTCTGCTCGTCTTGTTCGATCCCTGCGCCTTGTTCCGCTGGCGGCTTCACTGGCCTTGCTGGCCGCCTGCGCGAATCCGGGATCGGTCAGGCCGACGGCGACGGTGACGGCGTTGTATGCCCAGCTCGACCAGGCCACGCAGGGTTACGAAACGGCGCTGCAGCAGGTGCGTGCCGGCAACGACGCGGCGGGGCAGCAGACGCTGGACCGGGCGCTGGATACGGTGAAGAACGCCTCCGTGCGTTGCGGCGGTACCGCAGGCTGCGATCCGCAGCGCTTCTTCTCCGCTTACGACCGCATGCTGCGCCTGAAGGACGGCAGTTCCATCGGCGACGAGAACGACGACGGCGACCCGCAGACCGGCATGGCGCTGGACCAGCGCGGCCCGGCCGCGCTGCCGGAGGCGCAGCGCAGCGTGACCCTGCTGCACGGCCAGAAGCTGTCCGAGCTGATCGCGATGAACGGTGCGGTGAAGGCCGCGTTGCAGATGTGGCTGACGCAGTGGCGGCCGAACCTGGTCGACGCGTGGATCAGCTACCAGTACCTGCGCAGCGAAATGTGGCCGGCGTACCAGCAGGCCGACCTGCCCGAGGCGCTGCTGTTCGGCATCATGGCCAAGGAATCCGGCGGCAAGGTGCATGCGGTGTCGCGCTCCGGCGCGGCCGGCCCGCTGCAGTTCATGTACGCCACCGGCATGCGCTTCGGCCTCACCACCGACGACGGCTTCGACCTGCGCTTCGACCCGGCCGCCTCGGCGCGCGCGAACGCCGAGTACATGGACGAGCAGCTCAAGGTGTTCAACGACAACCTCGAGCTGACCATCGCCGCCTACAACGCCGGCGAGGGACGCATGAGCCGGCTGGTTGGCGACGACACCAGGGTGAGCTTCTACGATCCGCGCATCTACAACCAGCTGTCGCAGGAGACCCGCGACTACGTGCCCTCGGTGCTGGCGGCGGCGTGGCTGTTCCTGCACCCGGACAGTTACAACCTGCGCTTCCCGAAGATCGACGGCGAGCCCGGCCGCGTCACGCTGAAGCGGCCGGCTTCGCTGAGCGAACTCACCGTGTGCCTGGGTTCGGCCGGCGGCATGGAGGAAGGCTGGTTCCGCACGCTGCGCAACCTCAATCCGCGCCTCGATCCGCAGCAGGAGCAGCCGGCCGGCGCGGTGTTGCAGGTGCCGAAGCTGCTGGAGCAGCCGTATGCCGCGCGTTGCGTGGACGGCCCGTGGCCCATCCTTGCCGCGGACCTGCATTCCGCCGCCGCGCCGGTGGTGGCCGATCCTCCCGCGCCGGAGCGTTCCGGCCCGGTCAGGACGCGAAGCTACAAGGTGCGCCATGGCGACACCCTTGTCGGCATCGTGCGCAAGCTGCGCTGTTCCAGCGTGCAGGAGGTTGCCGAAATGAACCATCTGCGCCACCAGCACATTGCGGTGGGGCAACTGCTGACCGTGCCGGAGTGCCGCTGAGGACTTGCTGCGGCGGTCAGGCGGTGGCGCCGGCGGCGCCTGCCCAGTTCCTGGCCGGGTTCGCCACCGGGCGATGCAGGCGCTTCAGCTCGTTCAGCAGTTGCAGCACCTGGCGGTGCTGCGGCAGCAGGCGGTCCTGCGGCGAATGCTTGGTTTCGTGGTAGGCCACGGCCAGCCACAGCGCGATGCCGCGCAGCGCCACCTCGGGATTGTCCGAGCGCGCCCGTTCGTAGCCCGCGCCGGTGCCCTGGCCCCAGGGCAGGTAGCGCGCTTCCGGCGCGGTGCCGTAGAGGTGCGGGAATTCGCTGCGCGAAGCCTGGCCGATCTCGCGCAGGGTCAGCACGCTCAGCCGGGTGCGGTTGCGTTGGGGCAGGGCGCGCACGCAGCGTTCTATCTCACGCAATTGGCGGGCGAGCTGGTGCGCGCGGAAGAGCGCAATGGCCGGGCTGAGCAGTCGCATGGAATTTCCGTCCCCTCACGCCGCAGGCTCGCGGCCGACCGGGCGAGGATAACGATACGGCGGGCCTGGATGCGCCCAATGCGTCACAAATCGACGCGCCGCGTCAGCTTTCGGGTGCAACGCCCAGCCGCTGCCCCACCCGCACCGCCTGCTGCGGCGCCAGCGCGTCCAGCTCGGCCATGCCCTCGGGCAGCAGCAGGATCACGGTGGAGCCCATGTTGAAGCGCGCCATCTCGGCGAAGCGCTCCAGCGTGATGTGCTGGCCGGCGAACGACTTGCGCCGGATCGACGACGCGTAGGGCGGGATCACCAGTCCGTCCCACACCGTGGCCACCGACGAGACCAGGATCGCGCCCACCATCACCACCGCGAACGGGCCGCGCGGGCCGTCGAAATGGCAGACCAGACGTTCGTTGCGCGCGAACAGCCGCGGGATCGCCTCCACCGCGAACGGCGCCACGCTGAAGATGCGTCCCGGCACGTGCACCGTCTCGCGCAGCGTGCCGGCCAGAGGCATGTGCACGCGGTGGTAGTCGCGCGGCGACAGGTACACGGTGACGAAGCGACCGTTGCGGTATGGCACCGCGGAAGCCTCGTCGCCCAGCAATTCCGCAGCAGTGTATTCCTGCCCCTTGGCCTGGAAGATGCGCCCGCCCACGATCCTGCCGGCCTGGCTGATGCGCCCGTCGGCGGGCGAGAGCAGGGCGCCGGGATCGGCATCCGCCTGGCGTGCGCCGGGCCGCAGCTTGCGGGTGAAGAAGGCATTGAAGTGCTGGTAGGCCAGCGGATCGGGCTGCGCCGCCTCGGCCATGTCCACGTGGTAGTTGCGCACGATGGTGGCGATCAGCCAGTTCTTCCACGGCGCAAACGTCCAGCGCGTGCCCCAGTAGACCAGGCGCGACAGGAAGCGGTGGGGAAGGGCGTATTGGAGGAATACCTTGAAAGTCATCCGGCCAGTATACGGGCGCCGATGCCCTCCATCGCGGATGCCCGCTCCAGGCGGGAGTGGGGCTTATAATCGCCGGCCGATTTGCCGCATTCCGGATTGCCGTGACCGCCGAACTCGCCACCATCATCGACTTCATCCGCTACGGCGCCAGCCGCTTCTCGGCCGCCGGGCTGACTTTCGGCCACAGCCACGACAACCCGATTGACGAGGCCACCCACCTGGTGCTGGCCAGCCTGCACCTGCCGCCGGACATCCCGCCGGCCTACGGCGCGGGCCGCCTCACTGCAGAAGAGCGCGCGAACGTGCTGGCGTTGATCGAGCGCCGCGTCAGCGAGCGCCTGCCGGTGGCCTACCTGGTCGGCGAAACCTGGTTCGCCGGGCTGAAGTTCAAGAGCGACCGTCGCGCCCTGGTGCCGCGCTCGCCGATCGCCGAGCTGATCGAATCGGGCTTCGCGCCCTGGCTGGACGAACGCCACGTGGAGCGCGCGCTGGACCTGTGCACGGGCTCGGGCTGCATCGGTATCGCGATGGCCGAGTACAACCCGGACTGGCAGGTGGACATCGTCGACATCAGCGACGACGCCTTGGCTCTGGCGCGCGAGAACATCGTGTTCCAGCACGTCGAGTCGCGCGTCGAGGCGGTGAAGTCCGACTTGTTCGAAGGCGTGCGCGGGCGCAAGTACGACCTGATCGTCTCCAACCCGCCCTACGTCACCGAGGACGAATACGCTGCACTGCCCGGCGAGTACGTGCACGAGCCCAAGCTCGGCCTCACCTCCGGCGAGGACGGCCTGGACATCTGCCTGCGCATCCTCGACGAGGCGGCCGACCTGCTGGCCGACGACGGCCTGCTGATCGTCGAAGTGGGCGAGAGCGAGCACGCACTGGCCGCGCTGTTGCCGGAAGTGCCGTTCGTGTGGATCGAGTTCAAGGTGGGGCAGATGGGCGTGTTCGCGCTGGAGCGGCGCGACCTGGTCGAGCACAAGGCGGCGATCCATGCCGCCGCTGCCGCACGACGCTGAGCCGATGGAGCTGGAAACGGCGCGTCTGCGGCTGGATGCCCTGCGTGCCGAGGACGCGGTGGCGCTGTTCACCTACCGCGGCGATCCGGCGGTGAGTCGTTATCAAGGCTGGCGTCCGGCTGCGCAGGCCGATGCCGAGCGTTTCATCGGCAGCCAGTCGGCCATGGCCGCGCCGGTGCCATGCCAGTGGTTCCAGCGCGCCATCCGCAATCGCGAGGATGGCGCGCTGATCGGCGACGTTGGTTTCTGCGTTGCCGACGCACAGGCCGAATTCGGCATCACGCTGGCGCCCGCCGCGCAAGGCCATGGCTACGCCCGCGAGACCTTGCATGCGTTGTTCGACTGGCTGTTCGGCCGGCTGGACGTCCATCGCGTGTACGCCTCGGTCGATCCGCGCAACGCGCCGAGCATGGCGTTGCTGCAGGCGATGGGCATGTGCAAGGAAGCCCATTTCCGGGAGAGCCTGCGGTTCCATGGGGAGTGGGTCGATGATGTCGTCTTCGGGCTGCTGGCCAGCGAATGGCCCGGCAAGGGCGCAAGAATTGCTGCGCCGCGGTAAGCTGTAAGGGTTTCCCGCATACAGTGCGAATCCCGTGTCCAGCAACTCCTTCGGCAAGCTCTTCACCGTCACCACCTTCGGCGAAAGCCACGGTCCGGCCATCGGCTGCGTGATCGACGGCTGCCCTCCCGGCCTGGCGATCAGCGAGGAAGAGTTTCGCCAGGACCTCGACCGTCGCGCCACCGGCAAGAGCCGGCACACCTCGCAGCGGCGCGAGGCGGACGAGGTGGAGATCCTCTCCGGCGTGTACGAGGGCCGCACCACCGGCACGCCGATCGCGCTGCTGATCCGCAACACCGACCAGCGCAGCAAGGATTACGGCGACATCGCGTCGACGTTCCGTCCGGGCCATGCCGACTACACCTACTGGCAGAAGTACGGCATCCGCGATCCGCGTGGCGGCGGGCGATCGTCGGCGCGCGAGACCACCATGCGCGTGGCCGCCGCCGTGGTCGCGAAGAAGTGGCTGGCCGAGCGCCACGGCGTGCGCGTGCGCGGCTACCTCGCACAGCTGGGCGACATCGCGCCGAGCGGTTTCGACTGGGAGGCGGTGGAACAGAATCCATTCTTCTGGCCTTGCGCCGAACAGGTGCCGGCGCTTGAAAAGACCATGGACGCGCTGCGCAAGTCCGGCGACTCGGTCGGCGCCCGCGTCACCGTGGTGGCCGACGGCGTGCCGCCGGGCTGGGGCGAGCCGATTTACGGCAAGCTGGACGGCGACCTCGCCAGTGCGCTGATGTCGATCAACGCGGTGAAGGGCGTGGAGATCGGCGACGGTTTCGCCGCGGTTTCGCAGCATGGCAGCGAGCATCGCGACGAAATGCGTTTGGACGGCTTTACGTCCAATCATGCCGGTGGCATCCTTGGTGGCATCAGCACGGGGCAGGCGGTGATCGCCTCGATCGCGCTGAAGCCCACCTCCAGCATCCTGATCCCCGGTCGCAGCGTGAACCTGGCCGGCGAGCCGGTGGACGTGGTCACCAAGGGTCGCCACGATCCCTGCGTCGGCATCCGTGCCACGCCCATCGCCGAGGCGATGATGGCGCTGGTGCTGATGGACCACGCCTTGCGCCATCGTGCGCAATGCGGCGACGTGGGCACCGTTGCGCCGCGCATTCCCTGAGAGGGCGGCACGCTGGAGTGGACATGGCAGGCAACAAACCGGTCGTCTGGGTTTCGCGCCCCACCTTCGAGAGCGAGATCGCGCGGCTGTGGCCGCATTTCGAGGTGCACGAGGAAGCGCAGGAGGTGAAGTTCACCGCCGCCGAGCTGGCGACGAGACTGGCCGCCTGCGACGCCGCCATCGTGGGCCTGAAGGAACGCATCGGCGCGGCCGAGCTGGCCGGTGCGAAACGGTTGCGCATCGTCGCCAACCTCGGCGTGGGCTACGACAACCTCGACCTGGCCGCGCTCACCGCCGCCGGCATCGCCGCCAGCAATACCGCCGACGTGCTCAACGAGAGCGTGGCCGATTTCGCCTGGGCGCTGCTGCTGGGCGCCGCGCGACGGGTCGGCGCCGCCGAACGCTGGCTGCGTGCCGGACAGTGGCGGGCCACCGAATTCAGGGGCTGGCTGGGCACCGACGTGCGCGGCCGTACGCTGGGCATCCTCGGCATGGGCCGCATCGGCCAGGCCATCGCGCGGCGTGCGCAGGGCTTCGGCATGCCGGTGCTCTACCACAACCGTTCGCGCCTGCCCGCGGCCACCGAGCGCGAGTGCCGCGCCCGCCTGGTGGACAAGGCCACGCTGCTGCGCGAATCCGATTTCCTGGTGCTGGTGCTGCCGCTGACGGCCGAAACCCGCCACGCCATCGGCGCCGCCGAGCTGGCGCGGATGAAGCCGGCCGCGGTGCTGGTGAACGTGGCGCGCGGCGGCATCGTGGACGACGCGGCGCTGGCCGCGGCGTTGCGCGAAGGGCGGCTCGCTGCCGCCGGCCTGGACGTGTTCGAGGGCGAGCCGCGCGTGCATCCGGACCTGCTCGCGCTCGACAACGTGCTGCTCAGCCCGCATATCGCCAGCGCCACGACCGATACCCGCCGCGCCATGACCGCGGTGGCCGTGGACAATGTGCTGGCCTTGTTCGGCCACGGTCCGCACGCGGGGCATCCGCCGAACCTGCTGAATCCCGAAGCGCTGGCCGCGGCCCGCGCCCCTTTCCCCACCCGTGAAGAATCCACCCGATGAGCAAGAAGAGCAGTTACAAGGTTGCGATGGTCGGTGCCACCGGCGCCGTGGGCGAGACCCTGCTCGCGATCCTCGCCGAGCGCAATTTCCCGGTCAGCGAGCTGGTGCCGCTGGCCAGCGAGCGTTCGGCCGGCGGCAAGGTGGAGTTTGCCGGCAAACAGGTGACGGTGAAGAACCTCGCCGACTACGACTTCGACGGCGTGGACATCGCGTTCTTCTCGGCGGGCGGCTCGGTCAGCAAGGTGCACGCGCCGCGCGCGGCGGCGGCCGGTGCAGTGGTGATCGACAACACCTCCGAGTTCCGCTACCAGGATGACATCCCGCTGGTGGTGAGCGAGGTGAACCCGCACGCCATCGCGCAGTACACCACGCGCGGCATCATCGCCAATCCGAACTGCTCGACCATGGGCATGCTGGTGGCGCTGGCGCCGATCCATCGCGCCGTCGGCATCGAGCGCATCAACGTGGCCACCTACCAGTCGGTCTCCGGCGCGGGCCGCTCGGGCATGGAGGAGCTGGGCAAGCAGACCGCCGCGCTGCTCAGCTTCCAGGACGTGGAGAAGGGCAAGTTCCCCAAGCAGATCGCCTTCAACGTGATCCCGCACATCGACGACTTCCAGCCCAACGGCTACACCAAGGAAGAGATGAAGATGGTGTGGGAGACGCGCAAGATCCTCGAGGACGAGTCCATCGCCGTGAACCCCACCGCGGTGCGCGTGCCGGTGTTCTACGGCCATTCCGAGGCGGTGCATATCGAGACCCGCGACAAGATCACCGCCGGACAGGCGCGCGAACTGCTGGAGCAGGCCGCGGGCGTGATGGTGATGGACGAGCGCAAGGCCGGCGGCTACCCCACCCCGGTGGGCGACGTGGCCGGCAAGGATCCGGTGTTCGTGGGGCGCATCCGCGAGGACATCTCGCACGAGCACGGTCTCGACCTGTGGATCGTTTCCGACAACATCCGCAAGGGCGCGGCGCTGAACGCGGTGCAGATCGCCGAACTGCTGATCGAGGGCTACCTGTGAGGCCTGGCGCACGCGGGCCGGCGCTGGCCGGCCTGCTGGCGGTCGCGCTGTCGTCGTGCCTGCAGGTCGCCGCCGGGGCGCAGGCGCCCGGGGCCGCGCGCAACGGCGTGGCCAGACAGCGCGCCGAGGTGCAGCGACTGCAGCAGGCCGTGGCCGCGAAGGAGTCCGACAGCCAGGCGGCGGCGGAAAAGCTCAAGCGGCAGGATGCGGAAATCGCCGAACTGCGGCGGCAGCTGCAGGCGGCGCAGCAGGCCGGGCCGGCGGCCGGCAAGGGGCATTGAGCGTCCGGGAACGTGCCCCGGCGCTCCCGCGATTTCTGGAATACGCAGTAGCAATGCGTCGCAAGTCTGCGATCCGCCTATTGTTGATCCGCCTCCATCTAACTAAAGTGGCGCATCGTCCGGCCGAAGTGCCGCCATTGTGGCGGCTTCCCCGGGCATTGCGGTTTGTTCGGGGGAGCACGTGATGAATCGTTCGTTGAAACTGCCCTTGCTGGTGGCCCTGGCCCTTGGCAGCGGCCATGCATTGGCGATGGACCTGGGGCAGATCCAGGTCAAATCGGCGCTGGGCCAGCCCTTGCTGGCGGAAATCCCGGTGCAGCAGGCCACGCCGGCCGAGTTGCAGCAGCTCAACGTGCAGTTGGCCTCGGGCGATGCCTCCGGCGGGATTCCCCTGCATTTCGCCGTGGTCGATGGCAGCAACGGCCGCAAGGTGATCCGCATCACCAGCGAAACGGCCGTCAACGATCCCTTCCTCGACCTGCTCGTCGAAATCCACGGCAGCAGCGGCAAGAGCGTGCGCGAGTTCACCATCCTGCTCGATCCGCCGGGCAGCACCCCTGCGCCGTCGCCGACCCAGGTCGCACGCGCGGCGAAGCCCGCAGCGGCGCCGCGGCCGGCGAGCAGTGTCGGGATCGCGGCGCCCGCGCAAGCGGCCAACGGCCGCTGGACGGTGGAACGCGGCCAGACCCTGTCCACGGTGGCCCACCAGACGGCGCCGTCCGGCGTCGACGTCAACCAGATGCTGCTGGCGCTCAAGCAGGCCAACCCCGACGCGTTCTACCGCGACAACATCAACGCGCTGAAGGCCGGCGCGGTGCTGCGCATTCCCGCCAAGGCCGAGGCCGAGGCGATCGCGATCGCCACCGCCGCCGCGGAAGTGCGCCGCCAGAACGGCGACTGGCGCAGCGGCACGGTGGGCAATGCGCCGACCAGCGTGGCCGACGCGGGCATGCGCGCCGGCGCCTCCAGTTCGCCCACGGCAAACGGCGCCACCGGCGACCGCCTGGCGCTGGTGCCGGCGAAGCAGGGCAGCAAGTCGGCCACCGACAACAGCGAGGCCCTGCGCCAGGACCTGCAGCGCAGCAAGGAGACGCTCGCCAACCTGCAGCAGCAGGGCGACGACCTGAAGTCGCGGCTGAAGGATCTCAGCGACATCAACAACAAGAACCAGCGCCTGCTCGCGCTCAAGGACAGCGAGATCGCCGAGCTGCAGCAGAAGCTGGCGGCGGCGCGCAAGACGGCCAGCGCGCCCGTCGAACCGGCGCATGCGGCTACGGCCGCAACGGCGATGGCGGTTGCCACGCCGAAGCCGGTCGCCGCGGCCAGCGCGGCACCGGCCTTGCCGGCGTCAGCCAGTAGCAGCGCGAGCGCGGGCAAGCAGGCGGCGACGCCGGCCAATGCCGCGACGGCGCCCGCGGTGGGCAAGCCCGAACCGACCGCCACACCGGCCAAGGCCGAGCCCGCCAAGGCCACGCCGGCCAAGCCGGTCGCCGCCAGGCCGGCGCCGGCCGGCGACGAGCCGTGGTACTCGCAGCTCTGGGTCCAGGTGCTGGGTGGCGTCGCCGTCCTGTTGCTGCTGGTCTGGGCCTTGCTCGGCCGCCGCAAGGCGAAGCCTGCCGCCTCGCTGCCGAAGGTAACGCCGTCGCTGGCCGATCGCTTCGGCGCCGAGCCTTCGCACGGCGACGAGGACGATGTCGACCAGAACCTGCTGCTCGACCAGCTGGCCGAGCATCCCGACGATGTCGGCCTGCACCTGGAACTGGTCAGCCTGTACTACGGCCGTCGCGACATCGACCACTTCGAAGCCGCCGCCGAAGCCATGTACGCCCATGTCTCCGACCCGCAGCAGGAGGAATGGCAGCAGGTGGTGCGCATGGGCGAGGACCTCGTGCCTGGCCATCCGCTGTTCGCCCGCCACGATGCGGCGTCGACGGAAGAGCAGGAGGCCCGCCACGGCTTCGACATCGACCGTTATGCGGCCGAGCCGGTCGCGGCGCCGGCACCGGCCGGCCCGCCGCCGATGCCGGCGAACCCGGTGAAGGTGAGCGAGTACAACTTCAACTTTGACCTCACGCCCGCGCACGAACCGGCGGCCAAGCACGCCGACGAGGCCGAGCCGGCCGCGGAACCGCCGCATGTGGCGGACGAGGACGCGACGGTGGTGAAGTCGTGGCAGTTCGACGAGCCGGAAACGGAATTGCAGCCGGCCGGCCACGACATCGAGTCACGCGAATTCAGCGACGACCCGGTGGACACCAAGCTCGACCTGGCCCGCGCCTACCTCGACATGGGCGACCCCGAAGGTGCCCGAGCCATGCTCGAGGAAGTGATCCACGAAGGCAGCCAGATGCAGCGTGACGTGGCCAGGCGCCTGCTCGACGATCTGCATTGAGGGTCGGGATTCGGGATTCGGGACGACAACGCAAACGGGCCGGCCATGCCGGCCCGTTTGCGTTTGAAGAGGGCGGCCATGGGGGGGCGCCCATTTGATTTCGCGATCGCGGACGATCGCAAGTTTTGAAGAGTGTGACCATGGGTGGCCGCCCATTTGGCTTTCGCAATCAAGGACGATCGCAAGTTTTGAAAAGTGCGGCCATGGATGGCCGCCCGTTTGATCTTCGCGATCAAGGACGATCGCAAGGAGCATGCCTGTTACGCTCACCACCTTTGAATCGACAGCACGATCCATGCGCATCGCCCTGGGCATCGAATACGACGGCACCGACTTCCTCGGCTGGCAGCGCCTTACCCACGGCAACACGGTGCAGGGCGCGCTGGAGGCGGCCTTGTCGAAGGTCGCCGCGCAGCCGGTCGAGGTGACCTGCGCGGGGCGTACCGATGCCGGCGTGCATGGCCGCTGCCAGGTGGTGCATTTCGATGCGCCGGTGGAGCGGGAAATGCGCGGTTGGCTACTGGGTGCCACCTCCAACCTGCCGGCCGGCGTGGCGGTGTTGTGGGCGCAGCCGGTGGCGGGGGATTTCCACGCGCGCTTTTCCGCGCGCAGCCGGCGCTACTGCTACACCATCCTCAACCGGCCGGTGCGCGCGGCGCTGGACGCGCGCTACGTCACCTGGGAGCGCCAGCCGCTGGACGCCGCGCGCATGCACGATGCCGCGCAGGCCCTGGTTGGCGAGCACGACTTCTCCGCGTTCCGCGCGGTGTCCTGCCAGGCTGCGCATCCTCGCCGCTGCGTGCTGGCGGTGGGCGTGCGGCGCAAGGGCGGCCAGGTGATCGTGGAGATCGAGGCGAACGCCTTCCTGCACCACATGGTGCGCAACATCGTCGGTTCGCTGTTGCCGGTGGGGCGTGGCGAGCAGCCGGTCGAATGGATCGCCGGATTGCTGGCCGGCCGCAACCGCGAGGTGGCCGGGCCGACCGCGCCATCGTCGGGGCTGACCTTCATCGGGCCGCGCTACGAGGCGCACTGGGGCCTGCCGGCCGAGGTTTCGCAATGACCCGCATCAAATGCTGCGGCATGACCCGCGTCGAGGATGCGCTGCTGGCCGCGCGACTGGGTGCGGACGCGATCGGCCTGGTGTTCACCGCGCGCAGCAAGCGGCGGGTGGCGCTGGAACAGGCGCGGGCGATCCGTCGCGCCTTGCCGCCGTTCGTGGACGCGGTGGCCCTGTTCATGGACGACGCGGCTGCCTTGGTCGAGGAAGTCATCGAAGCGGTGCAGCCGGACCTGCTGCAATTCCACGGCGACGAAACCGACGGCTGGTGCGCGCGGTTCGGACGTCCGTACCTCAAGGCCATCGCGATGGGCGAAGGTGCCGCGGCCTTGCCGCGCCTGCGGGATTACCCGCGCGCCGCGGCGCTGCTGCTGGATGGCCACGCCGCCGGCGAGGCCGGCGGCAGCGGCAAGGCGTTCGATTGGTCGCTGCTGCCGCATGATTCCGCACAGCCGCTGATCCTGGCCGGTGGCCTGCATGCGGGCAACGTGGGCGCGGCGATCCGCGCGGCGCGGCCGTGGGCGGTGGACGTGGCCAGTGGCGTGGAGTCGGCGCCGGGCATCAAGGACGCCGGCAAGCTGCATGATTTCATCGCGGCGGTGCGCGCTGCGGACGAGGGCGCGACGCAGACGAAGGGGACGACAAGCCATGAGTGAAGGTTCCGGCACGGTGCCCGTACCGGCCGCGATGGAAGAGTGCCGGGTCGATGCAGACCATCCGTTCGACCCGCGCATCCTGGTCGACCGCGACCGCCCGCTGGTGATCCGCGGCCTGGTGCGCGAGTGGCCGATCGTGAAGCTCGCGCTGCAGTCGGCCACCGCCTTTGCGCAGCGGCTGGCCGAGCTGGACAACGGCACCGACGTCAGCACCCTGATGGTGGCGCCGGAGGCCGACGGCATCGTCGGCTACTCGCCGGACCTGGGCGAGATGAACTACCAGCACTTCAAGGTGCCGGTGACCATGGGCCTGCAACGGCTGGCCAGCTACAGCCGGCGCGAGAACGCGCCGGCGCTGGTGATCCAGAGCGCGCGCGTGCGCGAATGCCTGCCGGGGCTGCTGGCGGACCACCAGTTGCCATTCCTCGATCCCGCGGTGGAGCCGCGGCTGTGGGTGGGCAACAAGGCCACCACGCCCACCCATTTCGACTCGATGCGCAACATCGCCTGCGTATTGTGCGGCGCGCGGCGCTTCACCCTGTTCCCGCCCGAACAGTTGCCCAACCTCTACATCGGCCCGCTGGATTTCGCACCCACCGGTGCGGCGATCAGCCTGGCGCGACTGGACCGGCCCGACGACCCGCGCTACCCGCGCTTGAAGCAGGCGCTGGCCGCCGCGCAGGTGGCCGAGCTGCATCCCGGCGACGCGATCTACATGCCGCCGCTGTGGTGGCACAACGTGGAATCGCTGCAGCAGCTCAACGCGCTGATGAACTACTGGTGGAGCCCGGTGGACACGCCCGGCTACAACTCCGGCTACGCGCGCGCGGCGCTGTTCCACTGCCTGCTGGCCTTCCGCGAACTGCCGGCGGCGGAGCGCGAGCAATGGCGCAGGCTGCTGGACTACTACGTGTTCGACGGCGAAGAGGCCGTGGCGCATATCCCGGAGCAGCGCCGTGGCGTGCTGGGACCGCAGACCCCCGAGGTCGTGGAGAAGTTGAAGGAAGGCGCGCGGCAGAATCTCTGAGCGCCCGCGGAGAATCCGCGGGCGCGAATCGAGACATAAGGAGCGCACCCTGTGCGCGAATGCCTTTGGCTCCGGTCGAGCGTCAAGGCATTCGCGCACAGGGTGCGCTCCGCGCGGGCCGTGCGTCCGGTGCTGATGGAGTTTTGTCTTCGGGCACGACGCCGGGGCCATTTGACTGGATCGCCGGCAGCTTTCATGCCTCCGCCAGCTCACGACGCAGCCATTGCGCCAATGCCGCCAGCCGCGTATCGCCGCCACGCCGCGTCGAAACCAGCGCCCAGCGCGCGGAAGTTTCGCGGAATCCCCATGGCGCCAGCAGGCGACCGCTGGCGAGGTCGTCGGCCACCAGCGGCTGCGGTGCGATGGCCACGCCTAGGCCTGCCGCGGCGGCTTCCAGCAAAAAGTACAGATGGGGCAGGGCCTGGGTCTGTTGCAGCGATTCGGGCGGCAGGTCCATCGCGTGCGCCCATTCCGGCCAGGCCTGCGGACGCGAGGCGGTGTGCAGCAACGGTTCGTCGCACAGCGCGCTGGCTGGCAGTTCGCGCAGGCGGTCGGCGCCGGGATAGCGCGGGCTGAGCACGGGGCCGATGCGTTCCGGTGCCAGTTCATGCACCTGCCAGCCACTGGGCCAGGGCGGTGCGGCCAGCAGCAGGGAGGCATCGACGTTGGCCAGGTGATCGACCACGGGTTCTTCCTGCACGGCCAGGTGCAGGGTCAGCGCGGGCAGTTCGTGGCGCAGGCGTTCCAGCCGCGGGATCACCCAGCGCGCCAGCACGCTGCCGGAACAGCCAAGCACGCAGGCCGCCGTGGCGTGCGCATTGCGCAATTGCAGCCAGCCCTCCCGCAGTTGCCCGAACGCGGTGCTGCACTGCTCGCGCAACTGCTGGCCGGTCGCGGTGAGCGCGACGCCGCGTCCCTGGCGGACGAACAGTGGTTGGCCCAGCGCTTCTTCCAGTGCGCGCACCTGCCGGCTCACCGCGCCGTGGGTCACGTGCAGTTCCTGCGCGGCGAGGCTCATGCTGCCCAGTCGCGCGGCGGCCTCGAAGGCGCGCAGGGCATTCAGCGAGGGCAGGTCGCGGTCCGGCATGCTGTGAGTCTAGCTCAAGTATCGACGCGATCTTTTCGCTTTTTCACAGGATGCCAAGGCGCTAAGGTGTGAGCCTGTTGCCGTTGCTTCCCGTTGGAGTCGTCATGCCCGAGATCCGGGATTTCCACGCTTTCCCCGACGCCCAGGGCCGGTTCGGCCGGTTCGGCGGCAGCTACGTCGCCGAGACCCTGATGGCGCCGCTGGCCGAACTGACCGAGGCCTACCTGCGCCTGCGCCAGGATCCGGCCTTCATCGCCGAACTCGACCGCGACCTCACGCATTACGTGGGCCGGCCCAGCCCGGTGTATTTCGCCGAGCGGCTGACCAGGCACGTGGGCGGCGCGCGCATCCTGCTCAAGCGCGAGGACCTGAACCACACCGGCGCGCACAAGATCAACAACACCGTGGGCCAGGCGCTGGTGGCGCGGCACATGGGCAAGACCCGCATCATCGCCGAGACCGGCGCGGGCCAGCACGGCGTGGCCAGCGCCACGGTGGCGGCGCGGCTGGGGCTCAAGTGCGTGGTCTACATGGGCGCCACCGACATCGAGCGGCAGAAGATCAACGTCTACCGCATGAAGCTGCTGGGCGCCGAGGTGGTGCCGGTGACGTCCGGCTCGAAGACCTTGAAGGACGCCTTGAACGAGGCGATGCGCGACTGGGTCACCAACGTGGCCGACACCTTCTACATCATCGGCACCGTGGCCGGGCCGCACCCGTACCCGCTGATGGTGCGCGACTTCAACGCCATCGTCGGCCGCGAGGCGCGTGCGCAGTTGCTGGAGCAGTACGGCCGCCTGCCGGACGTGCTCACTGCCTGCGTGGGCGGCGGATCGAATGCGATCGGCCTGTTCCATGCCTTCCTCAACGATCGCGACGTACGCATCGTCGGCGCCGAGGCGGCGGGCGAGGGCATCGCCACGGGCCATCATGCGGCCTCGCTGGCGGCCGGCCGGCCCGGCGTGCTGCACGGCAACCGTACCTACGTGCTGTGCGATGACAACGGGCAGATCACCGAGACGCATTCGATCTCGGCGGGCCTCGACTATCCCGGCGTCGGCCCCGAGCACGCCTTCCTCAAGGACGCGGGGCGTGCCGAATACGTCGGCGTCACCGACGACGAGGCGATGGAGGCATTCCACCTGCTGGCGCGCACCGAGGGCATCCTCGCCGCGCTGGAATCCAGCCATGCGGTGGCGCAGGCGATCAAGCTGGCGCGTGAATATCCGAAGGACGGCATCGTGCTGTGCAATCTCTCCGGCCGTGGCGACAAGGACGTGCACACGATCGCCGCACGCGAAGGAGTGCAGGTATGAAGGCGGGATTCGGGATTGGGGATTCGGGATTCGGCAAAAGCGCGCCGCGCCAATCGGCCGTTCCTCTGCCATCGACCAACCACTGCTTCGCCACCTTCGAGTAATCGCCGTCATGCCGAATCCCGAATCCCCAATCCCGAATCCCGGCTTCTCACGCATCGACCGCCGTTTCGCCGCACTGAAGGCCGCCGGCCGCACCGGCCTGATTCCCTTCGTCACTGCGGGCGATCCCTCGCCCGAGCATGCGGTGGCGCTGATGCATGCGCTGGTCGAGGCCGGCGCCGACCTGATCGAACTCGGTGTGCCGTTCTCCGACCCGATGGCCGACGGCCCGGTGATACAGCACGCCAGCGAGCGTGCCATCGCCAGGGGCGTTGGCCTGGGCGACGTGCTGGGCTGGGTCGCCGAGTTCCGCCGTCGCGATGCCGATACGCCGGTGGTGCTGATGGGCTATTTGAACCCCATCGAGATCCATGGCTACGAGCGCTTCGCGGCGGAAGCCGTGCAGGCCGGCGTCGACGGCGTGCTGCTGGTGGACTGTCCGCTGGAAGAGTCCGAAGTGCTGGCGCCGCTGCGCGCGGCCGGCCTCCAGCAGATCCTGCTCGCCGCGCCCACCACGGCACCGGAGCGCCTGTCGAAACTGTGCGCGGCGGCCGAGGGTTTCCTCTACTACGTGTCGTTCGCCGGCATCACCGGCGCGGCGCAGTTGAGCACCGCGAATATCGCCGCCCGCGTGGCGGACGTGCGTGCGCATGCGAAGGCACCGGTGGCGGTGGGCTTCGGCGTGCGCGACGCGGCAAGCGCGAAGGCCATCGCCGGTTTCGCCGACGCGGTGGTGATCGGCAGCGCGCTGGTGGAGCGGCTGGCGGGAGCGGCTTCGGCGGGCGAGATTGCCGAACGCGCGGGCGCTTTCCTGGAGCCGATCCGTACGGCGCTCGACGCTCGTTGAATCGCCCCTGGCCTTGCCCGCCATTCCGGCACGCGCCGGGACGGCGGGTGCGGAGACTTCACCACCACACGCAACCGTCCGGTGCTTCCGGCGATCTCGGCTAGAATGCGCGCTTCACCAGAGGCGTCGCTATGAACTGGCTGCAGAAAATCATGACACCGCGTGCGCACACGCAAGGCGCCAACGCGGGCAAGGGCAAGGTGCCCGAGGGCGTGTGGGAGAAGTGCGCGGGCTGCGGTTCGGTGCTGTACAAGCCGGAGCTGGAGCGCAACCTGATGGTCTGCCCCAAGTGCAGCCATCACCACGGCATCCGTGCCCGCACGCGGCTGCTTGCGCTGCTCGACGAAGGTTCGACGCAGGAGCTGTGGCCCAGCATGGAGGCTACCGACCCGCTGAAGTTCCGCGACTCCAAGAAGTACCGCGACCGCATCGTCGCCTCGCAGAAGTCCAGCGGCGAGAAGGACGCGCTGGTCGCGATGGGCGGCCGCCTGAAGGGCCGTCCGCTGGTCGCCACCGCGTTCGAGTTCGGCTTCGTCGGCGGCTCGATGGGTTCGGTGGGCGGCGAGAAGTTCGCCCGCGCGGGCGAGCGCGCGCTGGCCGAGAAGAGTGCGCTGGTGTGCTTCGCCGCCAGCGGCGGCATGCGCATGCAGGAAGGCCTGTTCTCGCTGATGCAGATGGCCAAGACCTCGGCGGTGCTGGCCAGGATGCGCGATGCCGGCGTGCCCTACATCAGCGTGCTGACCAACCCGTCCACCGGCGGCGTCTCCGCCAGCATGGGCATGCTGGGCGACATCAACATCGGCGAGCCGAAGGCATTGATCGGCTTCGCCGGCCCGCGCGTGATCGAGCAGACCGTGCGCGAGACCTTGCCGGAAGGCTTCCAGCGTTCCGAGTTTTTGCTGGAGCACGGCGCCATCGACATGATCGTCGACCGCCGCGAGATGCGCGACAAACTGGCCGACCTGCTCAACCTGTTGGAAAAGGCGCCGCGCGCGGCGTGATGCCTTGCTCAGGAACCTGATCCCGAAGATCTTCTACGACTGTCTTCAAGATGGGTTGGAGTTCTTCGTCGAAGGCCTCGGGTTCGAGATCCTCCATCAGGACGGCTGCATGGCAGTCGTCGCCCGTGATGGCGCGAAGGCCTACATCGTCGAGAGTCCCGAATACGCCGCGAAGGATCGCCCGGAGCTTGCGGTGGAGACGGACAGGATCGACGAGATTTTCAGGGAAATGTGCTCCCGCGCACCGCAGTTGCTGCATCCCAACTCGCGTACTGTTTCCCTGAAGCCGTGGGGCGCGCGCGAGTTCGCCATGCTGGACAGGACGACGGTCTGCGTGATTTTTCGGGAATGGCCGGACACTGACTGACACGCGAAGCACGATGCCGCCCATGGGCGGCATCGTCGTTTTGGGCTGGCTGGTTTTCCACAGCCGGTGTGGATGCCTGCCGAACAAAGCTGTGGACAAGCCGCGTTCACCGCTTTGGCGACAGGCACTTGGCACGCGTTGACGAATTTCTGCGCAGCGCGCTGCGCGTTTTCCACAGCAAGTGTGGACGCGCATGGGAACAGCCTGTGGATAGGTGTCGCAAGTGCTTGAGCGCACAACGGTGCGCGACGCGCTGCGCAGACTTTGCTCAGGCGAGCAGGGTCGCGGCATGCACCAGCCACAGCGACAGCGCGCCCAGCGCGCCGCCGATGCCGATCGCGGCGAGCACGTCGCTGGGATAGTGCAGGCCGAGGACCACCCGCGACGTGGCGACCAGCGTGGTGAAGGTCAGCAGCACCGGCGCCAGCAGTGGATACCAGGCCAGCGCCACCACGGTGAAGCCCACCGCCTGCAGGGTATGGCCGGACGGGAAGCTGAATTCGTCCAGCGGCGGCACGTGCGCGATCACGCCGGGGCAGGCGCGGAACGGACGCGGCCGGCGCGTGTACCGTTTCAGCAGGCGATAGAGCAGCAGGGCGGCCAGCCCGGTGGCGGCCATGTGCGCGGCGGCGAACAATCCGCGCCGGCCCTCCATGGCGGCCAGTGCAAACATCAGCGCGTACCAGAACATGCCGTCGCCGAGCCGGCTGACGGTGCCGAAGAACACCCCTACCGCGCGGCGCGTGCCCCAGCGGTTTGCCGCCACGCAGACGCGACGATCGAGGGCGATGGTTCTAGGCATGGACGGCGACGGCATCGTGTTCATGGCGTTGCTCCTCGGCCAGTTCGCGCAGCAGGGATTCGAATTCGCGGACCACCTGTTCCGGCGACAGGCGCGCCATGCTTTCGTGCGCGCGGCGACCCATGTGGCGGATCAGGCCCGGGTTGCCGGCCAGCGTGGACGTCGCCGCGATGAACGTTTCCGCATCGCCGGGCGCGATGCAGTAGCCGTTGTAGCCATCGCTCAGGTGTTCGCGCGCGGCGCCTTCGCGATAGGCGATCACCGGCACGCCGCAGGCCAGCGCCTCCAGGATCACGTTGCCGAAGGTTTCGCTGAGGCTGGGGAAGGGAAACAGGTCCGTGCTGGCGATGTGCCGCGCCAGTGCCTCGCCGCGTTGCGTGCCGGCGAAGATGAAGTCCGGGTTCGCCGCCTGCAGCGCGGCGCGCGCGGGGCCGTCGCCCACCCACACGAAGCGCATGGCGGGCAGTCGCTGCTGCGCGGCGCGGAAGGCGCGTATCGCCAGTTCGAGGTTCTTCTCCGCGGCGATGCGGCCCACGTACAGCATCACCGGCGTGCCGGCGTCGGCGTTCCATTGCGCGCGCAGCGAGGGATCGCGCTGGCCGGGATGGAACAGTTGCGTGTCCACGGCACGGCGCAGCAGGCGCGCATTGTCCACGCCGAGCGCGGTGAGTTCCTGCGCCAGCGCATCGGTGGGCACGAGGGTGGCGGCGGCGCGACGGTGGAAGCGGCGCAGGTGGTTGCGCACCAGCGGCGTGAGCCAGCGCAGGCCGTAGTGGCTGGCGTAGCTGTCGAAACGCGTGTGGAAGCCGCTGGCCACCGGAATGCGCAGGGCATTCGCCGCGCGCAACGCGGAACCGCCCAGCGGACCTTCGGTGGCGACGTAGATCGCGTCGGGACGCTCCTGCGACCAGCGCTCGCGCAGGGAGCGCCCGGCAGGCAGGCCGAAGCGCAGGCCCGGGTAGCGGGGCAGCGCCGCGCCATGCGTGAACACGGTTTCGAAATGCGGATCGGCCGCGCTCGGGTATGCCTGGCGCGGCCGCACCACTTCGACCGTGTGGCCCCGCGCCACAAGTCCGGCGGCGAGGCCATACACGGTGAGCGCAACGCCATTGATCTCCGGTAGCCAGGTTTCGCTGACGATGCCGATGCGCATGACGCTTGCTCTCGCGGGACCTGCGCGCAGTTTCGCGTCGCGGCTTTGCGCAAGGGTGGCGAATGTGTGACGGGTGGATGACGGCCGCGGCTTTCAGCGGCCGAAGTACACCGATACGCCGAGGCCGGCTTCCCACGCGGGCGCCGCGCCATCGAGGCGATGGCGCATGCTGGCGTCCAGTTGCACGCGTGGCGTGGGCATCCATGCCAGGCCGGCGCCGGCGCGGCTGCCGTGGCCGGCGCCGGCCACGTCCATCACGCCGAATTCGACATAGCCGCTGAATGCCGGCGTGAAGGCGTAGCCTTCGTTGAGGGCGAGCTGGCGGCTGTCATGGCCGCCGCTGCGCACGTTTTCCAGGTACAGCGCGAAACCGTTGCGTTCGTCCCATTGCCAATTGAATGCGGCACCCAGCAGGTACTGGCGGCGCGGGTTGCGGAAGGCGTCTGTGCCGTCGGTGAATTCGATGCTGCCCAGCAATCCCCAGCTGAAATCGCCGCGCGCGGGCGGGGCGAATTTCAGTGCCAGGGAGCTGTCGCCGCGGCCGTAGTCGATCGCGCAGCCCTGGCCGAGGCGGTTGTACGAGCTGCCGAACTGCAGTTCCAGCGACCGGCCGATGCCCAGCCGCAGCAGGCTGTCGGCCGTGTATTGCGCGCTGCTGCCGCTGCCGTCGCGGACGAGGCTCCAGTCCGGCAGGCCCTGTTCCAGCGTGATGTCGCCGGCGCCCAGCACGGCCGGCGTGAAGCCGAGGCCGGGGCGGTCGTAGCCGGGGTTGTCCAGCGCCGATGCCGTCGTGGCGAACCCGGCAAGCAACACGGCCGCCATGCCGAGCCGGCCGTGGTATCGGCTAAAATCCATGGTTCCCCCGCGCATTTCCAGACACTCCATGACCGTCCGCACCCGTTTCGCTCCCAGTCCCACCGGTTTCCTGCATATCGGCGGCGCACGCACCGCCCTGTACTGCTGGCTGGAGGCGCGCCGGCGCGGCGGCGAGTTCCTGTTGCGCATCGAGGATACCGACCGCGAGCGCTCCACCGACGAGGCCGTGCAGGCGATCCTCGACGCGATGGCCTGGCTGGACCTTTCCGCCGACGCGGCGCCGGTCTACCAGACCCATCGCCTGGCCCGCTACAGGGAAGTGGCCGAGCGCCTTCTCGCCGAGGGCAAGGCCTACTACGCCTACGAAAGCAAGGAGGAGATCGAGGCGATGCGCGAGGCCGCGATGGCCAAGGGCGAGAAGCCCCGCTACAACGGCTACTACCGCGACCGCAACGAGCCGTACCGCGAGGACCCGAACCGCGTGATCCGCTTCCGGAATCCGCTCGAGGGATCGGTGGTGTTCGACGACAAGGTGAAGGGCCGCGTGGAGTGGGCCAACACCGAGCTCGACGACCTCGTCATCTTCCGCTCCGACGGCTGGCCCACCTACAACTTCGCCGTGGTGGTGGACGACATCGACATGGGTATCACCGAGGTGATCCGTGGTGACGACCACGTCAACAACACGCCGCGCCAGATCAACATCTACCACGCGCTGGGCGCGCCGGTGCCGGAATTCGCGCACCTGCCGATGATCCTGGACAAGGAGGGCAAGAAGCTCTCCAAGCGCACCAACTCGGTGAGCGTGATGGAGTACCGCGAGGAGGGCTACCTGCCGCACGCCATCCTCAACTACCTGGTGCGCCTCGGCTGGTCGCACGGCGACCAGGAGATCTTCTCGCGCGAGGAGATGGTCCGGCTGTTCGATGCCGCCGACGTCAACAAGGCCGCCTCGCGCTTCGACACCGAGAAGCTCAACTGGCTCAACCAGCACTACCTCAAGACCGACGATCCCGCGGCGCTGGCACCCGAGTTCGCCTGGCACCTGGCGCGCGCCGGCATCGACGCGGAGCATGGCCCGCGGCCCGCCGACGTGATCGTGGCGCTGCGCGACCGCGTGCACACGCTGAAGGAAATGGCCGAGCGCGCGAAGATCTGGTACGGCCCCATCGCCGAATGGGACGACAAGGCCGTCGCCAAGCACCTGAAGAACGACACCGCCGCCGTGGTGCTCGAAGCGACCAGGGCCCTGCTGGCCGGCGTGGAATGGAAGCCCGAGCCCATCCATGGGGTCATCGAGCAGGTGGCCGCGAAGCTGGAACTGGGCATGGGCAAGATCGCCCAGCCGCTGCGCGTGGCGATCACCGGCACGCAGGTGTCGCCATCCATCGACCACACCATCTACCTGTGCGGCCGCGACGAGGCGCTGCGACGCATCGACCACGCGCTGGCGCTGGCCCGCGGCTGAGCCGGCGGGCAGGGCGGTGGACGAACTGCTGGCCCGTGCGACACAGGGCGTCGACCCGGATTCGCCAGGTGCGTTCTGGCACGTGTTCCTCAACCTGTGGGCGATGGTGCCGTGGGCGGCGCTGTTCTGGTGGAACCTGCTGTTCGTGGCGGTGGGCGCGCTGCTGGGCTGGTGGCGCGGGCGCCTGTGGGAGGGCGTCGCCTGGGCCTGGGTGCTGGGGCCGGTCGGCTGGCTGGTGATCTGCTTCCGCCCGCGCGCCAGACCGCGCGCCGCGCCGCCGCCGCTGCGGCGCTGATCCATTGCATCTGTCGCCTGTCGGGCGCATGTATGATCCCCGGCGAGGAGAGTCCCTTTGGCCCACGATGCCGCCAGCAAACCGCACGCCCATCATTCGCATCCGCATGACGCGAAGGGTTTCGTGCGCGAAGTGGCGCATGTCAGCGAGGAGCGTGGCCTGCGCCTCACCCCGCTGCGCATGGAGGTGCTGGAGCTGGTCGCCGCCGCCGACAAGCCGGTGAAGGCCTACGACCTGCTCGACCAGTTGCGCGAGAAGCACGGCAATGCGGCACCGCCCACGGTGTACCGCGCGCTGGACTTCCTGCTGGAGCAGGGCTTCATCCACAAGCTGTCCTCGATCAATGCCTACGTCTCCTGCCATCACCCGGCCGAGGCGCACCAGGTACCGTTCCTGATCTGCGATGTCTGCTCGGGTGCCGAGGAGGTCTGCGATCCGCGCGTGGCCGAGCTGATCGAGGTGCAGGCCAGGGCGCTGGGGTTCCGTGCCCAGGCGCAGACGCTGGAAGTGCACGGCGTCTGCAAGCGTTGCCGCAAATCCTGACCCGCGCCCTGTTCGCGGCGGACTCACTTGTGCGAGGTAAGTGTTACAAAGTAACATTTCCGGCATGGACAGGACCGGAAGCTCCGCCAATGCCGACAGCGTGCTGCTGCAACCCGTGACCACGGGTGCGGTCGTCGTGGGTGAGGCGGCGGAATCCTCGCGTTGGTGGCACCTGGCCGATCGCGTGGGGGCCACGGCTTCGTTCCTGTGTGCGATCCACTGCGCGCTGCTGCCGTTCGTGTTGACCGTGCTGCCGCTGCTCGGGCTGGAGTTCCTGGCGGGCTACCGTTTCGAGCGCGACTTCGTGCTGTTTGCGGCGACGTTGGCCCTGTTCGCCCTGGTCGGCGGCTACCGCCGGCATCGTCAGCCACTGCCGCTGCGGCTTGCGCTGCCGGGGTTGCTGTTGCTGGTGCTCGGCGTCGTCTGGGTGTCGGAACACCAGCACATCGTCGTGCACAGCGTGATGGTGACCTGCGGTGGCCTGCTGGTGGCCTCGGCGCATTTCGTGAACCTCTACGTCGACCGCCGCCATGCGCATGCCGTGACGCACGTGCACGGCCCGCAGTGCGCGCATTGAGTTCCGCGAGGCGGCCGCCCATGCCATCCGCCGCCACCATCCTCATCGTTGGTGCATCGCGCGGCCTTGGTGCCGCGATGGCTGCCGGGTTCCTGGGCCGGGGCTGGAATGTCATCGGCACGGTCAGGGCCGGTTCCTGCACCGTGCTGCATGAACTGGCGGAAAAACACCCGGGCCGCGTGGAGATCGAGACGCTCGACATCGATGCACCGGACCAGATCGCCACGTTGCGCCAGCGTCTCGCGGGCAAGGTGCTCGAAATCCTGTTCGTTAACGCAGGAACCACCACGCACGACCAGCATGCACGCATCGGCGACGTGGCCACGGAAGAGTTCGTCCGCGTGATGGTGACGAATGCGCTCGGCCCCATGCGCGTCATCGAGGCGCTGCAGGATCTCGTGCCGGCGGACGGGTTGATCGGCGCGATGTCGTCCGGGCAGGGCAGCATCGCGAACAACGAGACCGGGATGCGCGAGGTCTACCGCGGCAGCAAGGCCGCGTTGAACATGTTCATGCGCAGCTTCGCGGCGCGCGAGGCCGCGCATCCGCGCGCCATGCTGGTGCTTGCGCCGGGCTGGATCCGCACCGACCTGGGCGGCCCGGACGCGCCTTTCACGATCGAGGAGAGCGTGCCGTTGCTGGTCGACCTGCTGATCGCCAAGCGTGGCGTGCCCGGCCTGCAGTATCTCGACCGTTTCGGCCAGGTCGTCCCGTGGTGAGCTGGTGTTGGAGGCATGCGCGGTGATTGTGTAACGCCGACTGCGTTTCCTAGCATTCGAACATGAGCAACCTGCCTTCCTGCCAGCACGACCACCCGCATTCGCACGCCGCTGCGCACGATCACGGCCATGACCATTCGGCGCACGCCGGTTCGCGTGGCCGCAAGCTCCTGCTCGCCTTCGCGCTGACCACCGTCACGATGCTGGCCGAGGTGGTCGGCGGCCTGTGGTCGGGCTCGCTGGCGCTGCTCACCGATGGCGGCCACATGATGGTGGACGCGCTGGCGCTGCTGATGGCCTACGTCGGCGCGCGCCTCGCGCTGCGGCCGGCCGATGCGCGGCGCAGCTACGGCTACGGGCGCATGGAGGTGCTGGTCGGCTTCGTCAACGCCATCAGCCAGTTCGTGCTGGTGGGCTGGGTGGCGTGGGAGGCGGTGCAGCGGCTGCTGCACCCGGGCGAGATCCTGTCGGGCATGATGCTGGTGGTGGCCATCGTCGGCCTGCTGGTGAACGTGCTGGTGCTGCGCAGCCTGCACGGGCACTCGCACGACGACGTGAACCTGGCCAGCGCCAGCCTGCACGTGCTGGGCGACCTGCTCGGCTCGGTGGCGGCGGTGCTGGCGGCGCTGGTGGTGCGCTGGCTGGGTTGGCTGTGGGCCGATCCGGTGCTGTCGCTGCTGGTGGCCGTGCTGATCCTCGGCAGCGCCTGGCAGTTGCTGCGCCGTTCCGCGCACATCCTGCTGGAAGGCGTGCCGGACGGCATGGACTGGGCCGAGCTGGAAGCCGCACTGAACGGGGTGGATCCGGCGATCCGCGGCGTCCATCACCTGCACGTGTGGCAGCTGGCCTCCGGCTCGCGCATGGCCACCTTGCATGCCGAGTTGCACGACCCGGCCGATGCCGCGCAGGCGCTGCGCGCGATCAACCGGCTGCTGCAGGAGCGCTTCGGCATCCAGCACGTCACCGTGCAGATCGACCCCGAGGATTGCCTGGACCGGTCGCAGGGTTGTGCCGGCCACGGCTGAACCTGGCCCGGGCCGGCTATGGCGCCGTCGCCGGCGCTGCTATCATGGCAGGCCATCATGCATTCCTGAGGAGATTCCCATGGGCAAGGGCGATCGCAAGACGCGTCGTGGCAAGACCTACCGCAGCAGCTACGGCAACAGCCGCGCGCACGGCGCCCAGCCGGCGGTGGTTGGCGCCAAGCCGACCGTGACCAAGCCGGCTGCCGCGAAGAAGGCTGCGCCGAAGAAGAAGTCGGCCTGAGCCGCTTCCGTCGCGCGTCACGAAGAACCCCGCCTGGTGCGGGGTTTTTTGTGGGCGCGTTTCCGGCCCGGGGTCCGTGGCGCGGCCGGGTGATGATGCCGCGCTGAACGGGATGCGGCGCAGACGGCTTGCACCGGGCGTTCCCGTTCCCTACAATGTGATCCAATGTACTAATGCGTTAATACATTATGAAGCGTCGATCACTGGATCCCGAGACACCCGTCGAATCGGCCGAGCTCAGCCTGTGCCAGGCGCTGCTTTCGCTGAAGGACGCGGACGAGATGAATGCCTTCCTGCGCGACCTGTGCACGCCGGCCGAACTCGAGGTGCTGGTGGACCGCTGGCGCGTGGTGCCGTTCCTGCTGGACGGGGTGGCGTACCGCGAGATCCACGAGCGCACCGCGGTGAGCATCACCACCATCGGCCGCGTGGCGCGTTTCCTCAACCAGGGCAATGGCGGCTATCTCGCCGCCGCGGCGCGGGCCACGCGCCGTCGCGCCACCACCAAGAAGGAACGTGCATGAAACCCCGCGACCGCCTGCGCATCGCGATGCAGAAATCCGGCCGGCTCACCGAGCCGGCGCTGGAACTGCTCAAGCGTTGCGGCCTCACGTTCCGGCAAAGCCGCGACAAGCTGTTCTGCTTCGGCGAAGGCGAGCCGGTGGATCTGCTGCTGGTGCGCGACGACGACATCCCCGGCCTGATCGCACAGGGCGTGTGCGAGCTGGGCATCGTCGGCCGCAACGTGCTCGACGAGTTCCGCCTCACCGCCGGTCGCGAGAGCGAACCGCTGGCCGAGCTGCGTCCGTTGGGTTTCGGCCGCTGCCGGCTTTCCATTGCGGTGCCGCAGGAGATGGACTACAGCGAACCGGCGCAACTGGCCGGGCGGCGCATCGCCACCTCGTATCCGGGCCTGCTGGGTGCGTGGCTGCGCGAGCGCGGCGTCGAGGCTGGCGTGGTGACCCTGGCCGGTTCGGTGGAAATCGCGCCGAAGCTGGGTACCGCGGATGCGATCTGCGACCTGGTGCAGAGCGGTGGCACCCTGGTGGCGAACCAGTTGCGCGAGGCCGATGTGCTGCTGGAAAGCGAGGCGGTGCTGGCCGGGCCGCAAAGCCTGCCGGCGGACGAGCGCGGCGACCTGGTCGAACTGCTGCTGAAGCGGCTGGACGGCGTGATCCAGGTGCGCGAATCGCGCCTGCTGCTGCTGCAGACCCCGCGCACTGCGCTGGATGCGGTGATCCGGTTGCTGCCCGGCGGTCCGCAGCCGACTTTGTTGCCGGTGGCCGGCCAGCCCGACCAGCTGATGCTGCAGGCGTTGTGCGCAGGCGAGGTGAGTTGGCGCGAACTGGAAGAGATCAAGAAGGCCGGCGCGCGCGAGATGTTCGTCCTTCCCGTAGAGAAGATGCTTGCATGAAAGGCCGGCCCGCATGAACTGGATCGACTGGGATTTGCTTGACGAGCCGGGCCGCTGCGCGGCATTGGCGCGGCCGGCGCAATCGCGCGCGGCGGAGCTGCGCGAAGGCACGGGCCGCATCATCGCGGACGTCCGCGCCCGCGGCGACGCCGCCTTGCGCGAGTTGAGCGTGAAATACGACCGTTGCGCACTGACGGAGCTCGCGGTCGCCGAGGCCGAGTTCGCCGAGGCCGAAGCGTCGCTGGCGCCCGCCTTGAAAGCGGCGATCCGCGAGGCCGCGGAGCGCATCGAGGCCTTCCATCGCGCCGCCGCGCCGCAAGCGGTGGGCGTGGATACCGCGCCCGGCGTGCGCGTGGAGCGCATGCTGCGCCCGATCCAGCGCGTGGGCCTGTACGTGCCGGCGGGCAGTGCGCCGCTGCCTTCCACGGCCTTGATGCTGGGCGTGCCCGCGCGCATCGCCGGCTGCCGCGAGGTGGTGCTGTGTTCGCCCGCGCGCGCCGACGGCCGTTGCGATGCCGCGGTGCTGTATGCCGCGCGCCTCACCGGCGTGCACAAGGTGTTCAAGCTGGGCGGCGCGCAGGCGATCGCCGCGATGGCCTATGGCACGGCGTCCGTGCCGAAGTGCGACAAGCTGTTCGGCCCGGGCAACGCCTGGGTGACCGAGGCCAAGCTGCAGGTGTCGTCCGAGCCGGACGGCGCGGCGATCGACATGCCGGCCGGCCCGTCCGAGGTGCTGGTGATCGCCGACGCGGAAGCCAACCCGGTTTTCGTCGCCGCCGACCTGCTGTCGCAGGCCGAGCACGGACCGGATTCGCAGGTGATCCTGGTCAGCGAGTCCGCCTCGCTGCTGGACCGCGTCGAGGCGGAAGTCGCACGGCAATGCGCCGAACTGCCGCGCGCGGAAATCGCCCGGCAGGCGCTGGCGCAGAGCCGCCTGATCTCGGTATCGTCGCTGGCGCGGGCGGTGGAAGTGAGCAACCGTTACGCGCCCGAGCACCTGATCCTGCAGGTGGCCGCGCCGCGCGCACTGCTGGCCGGCGTCGAGAGCGCCGGCTCGGTGTTCCTCGGCGCCTGGACGCCCGAATCGGTGGGCGACTACTGCAGCGGCAGCAACCACGTGCTGCCCACCTACGGCCATGCACGCAGCTACAGCGGCGTGTCGGTGGCCAGCTATCAGAAACAGATCACCGTGCAGGAGCTTTCGGCTGACGGGCTGCGCAACATCGGCCCATGCACCGCCATGCTGGCGTCTGCCGAGCAGCTTGAGGCGCACCGCCGTGCGGTGACCTTGCGATTGGCCGAACTGGAGGCGACGAAATGAGTGTGCTCGATCTTGCGCGGGCGGAAATCCGTGCCCTGCAGCCGTATTCCTCGGCGCGCATGGAAGCCAGCGGCGGGCAATTGCTGCTCAACGCGAACGAATCGGCGTGGGCTCCTACCGGTGATACCGGCACGGGCTGCAACCGCTATCCGCAGCCGCAGCCGGCCGCGCTGGTGGACGTGCTCGCGCGCCTGTACCAGGTGCGCCACGAACAGTTGCTGGTGGGCCGCGGCAGCGACGAAGCCATCGACCTGCTGGTGCGGGCCTTCTGCCGCGCGGGGCGTGACGCGATCCTGATCCAGCCGCCGACCTTCGGCATGTACGCGGTGAGCGCGCGCATCCAGGATGCCGGCGTGGTCGAGGTGCCGCTGCGCGGCGACTTCACGCTGGACGTGGATGCCGTGCTGGCCGCCGTCACCGACACAGTGAAGCTGGTGTTCGTCTGCACGCCCAACAATCCCGCGGGCAGCGTGGTACCGCGCGCCGGGATCGAGCGGCTGGCGCGTGCGCTGGACGGTCGCGCCGTGCTGGTGGTGGACGAGGCTTACGTCGAGTTCGCCGACGAGGGCAGCGTGGCCGACCTGCTGGACCGCTACGACAACCTCGCGGTGCTGCGCACGTTGTCCAAGGCCTGGGCGCTGGCCGGCGCGCGCATCGGCTGCCTGCTGGCGCATCCCGACGTGATCGCGTTGCTGCGCCGGATCATGCCGCCGTACCCGTTGCCGTTGCCCAGCGTTGACGCGGCGCTGCTCGCGCTGTCCGGCTGGGGGCAGGCGAACGCCCGAGCGCACATCGACGTGGTGCGCGGCGAACGTGCGCGCATGCGCGCGGCGTTGGCCGGCCTGCCGGGCGTGCGGGACGTGCTGCCCTCGCAGGCGAACTTCCTTACCGTGCGTTTCGACGACGCCGAGGCCGCGTATCGCCGCTTGTTCGAGGCCGGCATCGTGGTGCGCGACGTGCGCCGCTATCCCGGCTTGGGCGATGCGCTGCGCATCACCGTCGGCGCGCCGGTGGACAACGTGCAGGTGCTGGCCGTGCTGGCTTCCCGCGAGGCCGTCGCCGACGAAGCGGCTTCCCTGGGGAGTCCGGCCCTGGATGGCCGCGATGCTGCCAAGGGGGCGGCATGAGCACACGCAAGATCCTCTTCGTCGATCGCGACGGTTGCCTGATCGAGGAGCCGGCCGACGAGCAGATCGACAGCTATGAGAAGCTCGCGTTGCTGCCGGGCGTGGTGGCCGCGCTGCAACGCTTCGTCGCCACCGGCTACGAGCTGGTGATGGTGAGCAACCAGGACGGCCTCGGCACGGCGAGTTTCCCCGAAGCCGATTTCCATGGCCCGCACGACTTGCTGATGCGCATCCTGTCCTCGCAGGGCATCCGCTTCCGCGAGGTGCTGATCGACCGCAGCTTCGCGCACGAGGGCCTGGACACGCGCAAGCCCAACACCGGCCTGATGCGCGGCTGGCTGGCCGACGACAGCTGGAGCCGCGCGGCTTCCGCGATGGTGGGCGACCGCGAGACCGACCTGAAGTTTGCCGCGAACATCGGCGTGCGCGGACTGCGCGTGGGGCCGCAGGGCATGGCGTGGAGCGAGGTGGCGCACCAGGTGCTGGATGCCCCGCGCATCGCCGAAGCGGTGCGCAACACCAGGGAAACGCGCATCATCGTGCGCGTCGACCTGGACAAGGTGGCCGAGCCGAAGGTGCATACCGGGCTGGGTTTTTTCGACCACATGCTGGAGCAGATCGGCAAGCACGGCGGCTTCGCGCTGGAGCTTTCCTGCGATGGCGACATCCACATCGACGAACACCACACCATCGAGGATTGCGCGCTGGCGCTGGGGCAGGCCCTGAAGCAGGCGCTGGGCGACAAGCGCGGCATCGCCCGCTACGGCTTCTGCCTGCCGATGGACGAGAGCGCGGCGGAGGCGCGGCTGGACCTTTCCGGCCGCCCGTACTTCGTGTTCGAAGGCGACTTCCCGCGCGAGCGCGTGGGCGAGCTGGCGGTGGAGATGGTGCCGCACTTCTTCCGCTCGCTGTGCGAGACGCTGGGTGCGAACCTGCACCTGTCGGTGCGCGGCGACAACGCGCACCACATGGTGGAAGCCTGCTTCAAGGTGGTGGCGCGCACGTTGCGCCAGGCGATCCGCCGCGAAGGCGACGAGCTGCCCAGCACCAAGGGGAGCCTGTAATGCCGCAATCCACGAGCCTGGATGCAGGAGCGCACCCTGTGCGCGATTGCTCTTCGTCAGATGACGGAAAGCATCGCGCACAGGGTGCGCTCCTGCGCGCGAGGTACCTATGACGGTCGTGCTGGTCGATGCCGGCGGCACCAACATCGGCTCGGTGCGTTACGCGCTGCAACGCCTCGGCGTGGATGCGGCGCTGACCTCCGATGCCGCGGCGATCCGCGCCGCCTGCAAGGTGATCCTGCCCGGCGTGGGCGCGGCGGGGCCGGGCATGGCGCGATTGCGCGAGTTGGGCCTGGTCGAGCTGATGCGTTCGCTGACCCAGCCGGTGCTTGGCGTATGCCTCGGCATGCAGCTGCTCTGCACGCATTCGGAAGAGGGCGATACCGAATGCCTCGGCCTGATCCCGGCCACGGTGCGCCGCTTCGCGGAGCAGCCCGGTTTGCGCGTGCCGCACATGGGCTGGAACGGTTTGGCTCCACAACGCGAACATCCCTTGCTGCGCGGCTTGTCCGACGGCGAGCAGGCGTATTTCGTGCACAGCTACGCGGTGCCGACGAACGAGTGGACGCTGGCTTCCACGAACTACGGCGAGCCGTTCTCCGCCGTGGTCGCGCGCGGCAACTTCCACGGCATGCAATTCCACCCCGAGCGATCCGCCGCCGTCGGCGCGAAGCTCCTCAAGAATTTCCTGGAACTATGACGTTCACTGTCATTCCCGCCATCGACTTGCGCGGCGGCTGCGTGGTGCGCCTGAAGCAGGGCGACTATGCGCAGCAGACCACCTATTCGGACGACCCGCGTGCCGTGGCGCAGCGTTACGCCGAAGCCGGCGCGCACTGGTTGCATCTGGTCGATCTAGATGGCGCGCGCTCGGGCAACCTCGACAATCTTGCGGTGATCGAAGCCATCGCCCGCGACGGCATGCAGGTGCAGGCCGGCGGCGGCGTGCGCGAGGAAGCCGACTTGCAGCGCCTGTTCGACGCCGGCGTGACGCGCGTAGTGATGGGCAGCGTGGCGATCCGCGATCCTGGGCGCGTTGCCGGCTGGCTGCAGAAACACGGCGCAGAACGGCTCACCCTGGCGCTCGACACCCGCCGCATCGAGGGACGCTGGACCCTGCCCAGCGCAGGTTGGGTCGAAACGGAAGCGCGCACGCTGGACGAACTGGCGCCATGGTATGCCGCGCACGGCGCGCGCCACCTGCTGTGCACCGACATAGCCCGCGACGGCATGCTGGCGGGCTTCAACCTCGACCTGTATCGCCACCTTGCCGGCAGCGTGCCACAGCTGGCCGTGCAGGCATCCGGCGGCGTGCGCTCGCTGGACGACATCCGCGCGGCGCGCGAGGCCGGCGCGCGCGGCGTGATCCTCGGGCGCGCCCTGCTGGAAGGCCGTTTCACCGTGGCGGAGGCCTTGGCATGTTGAGCCGGCGCATCATCCCCTGCCTCGACGTGCGCGATGGCCAGGTGGTCAAGGGCGTGCGCTTCCGCGACCACGTGGCGATGGGCGGCATCGTGGACCTCGCGCTGCGCTACCGCGACGAAGGCGCCGACGAACTGGTCTTCTACGACATCACCGCCAGTCCGGAAGGGCGCAGCGTGGACCGCGGCTGGGTGGAGAAGGTGGCGCGGGTGATCGACATCCCGTTCTGCGTGGCCGGCGGCATCCGCTCGGTGGACGACGCGCGCGCCGTGCTGCATGCCGGCGCGGACAAGGTGTCGGTGAACTCGCCGGCGCTGGAGCGGCCAGCGCTGGTGGCCGAACTGGCCGCCGCGTTCGGCGTGCAATGCGTGGTGGTGGGCGTGGATTCGCTGCGCGACGCCGACGGCGAATGGCGCGTGCGCCAGTACACCGGCGACCCGTCGAAAACACGCGCCCTGGCGCGTCGCACGCTGGACTGGGTGGCCGAGGCGCAGCGCCTGGGTGCGGGCGAGATCGTGCTCAACTGCATGGGCAGCGATGGCGTGCGGCAGGGCTATGACCTGGAACAACTTGAGGCAACACGCACGTTGTGCCAGGTGCCGTTGATCGCCTCGGGTGGTGCGGGCACGATGGAGCACTTCCGCGACGCCTTCGTCGAAGCCGACGTGGATGGTGCGCTGGCCGCGAGCGTGTTCCATTCCGGTGCAATCGCGATTCCCGAACTCAAGCATTACCTGCAAGGGCAGGGCGTGGCAGTGCGCATTCCCTAGCCTGTCGTTCAAGCGGAAGCTGGAGCCTGGTGCTTTCAGCCCGTCATTCCGGCTTTCGCCGGAATGACGGCAGAACCGAATTTCACCGCAAGTCCCGGCACACGCCGGCCACAGGTATCCCGATGACCGATTCCAACACCGACCTCTCCCGCCTCGACTGGCCCAAGGGCGATGGCCTCCTGCCGGCCATCGTGCAGCACTGGCTGAGCGGCGAAGTGCTGATGCTGGGCTACATGAATGCGGAAGCGCTTGCCGAGACGCAGCGCAGCGGCCACGTCACGTTCTGGAGCCGCAGCAAGCAGCGCCTGTGGACGAAGGGCGAAAGCTCGGGCCACGTGCTGGCGCTGAAATCCATCCGCGTCGATTGCGATGCCGACACCTTGCTGGTGCAGGCCGAACCGCACGGGCCGACCTGCCACAACGGCACGTCCAGTTGCTTCGGCGACGACGTGCGCCCGGCGCTGGGTTTCCTCGCCGAACTGGACGCGTTGGTGGCGCAGCGCCATGAGCAGCGCCCGCAAGGCAGCTACACGACCCGGCTGTTCGAAGGCGGCATCCGCCGCATCGCACAGAAGGTGGGCGAGGAGGGCGTGGAAAGCGCACTCGCTGCGGTGGCACAGGGCGACGAGGAATTGCTGGGCGAGGCGGCGGACCTGCTGTTCCACCTCACCGTGCTGCTGCGTGCGCGCGGGCTGTCGCTGGCCGATGTCGCGGACGTGCTGGCGCGGCGCCACGCCGTGCGTTGATGCAAGCCCTCAGGGTGTCGCGGCCGTGGAAGCGGGCGCCGGCGGTGCCGGCATGAACCGCACGGCGGGCCCCGGCGTGATGCCCTTGCGCCATGCATCCAACTGCGCCTCGATGCCGTCGCCGACGTAGCTCTGCGGTTCCGAAGGCGTGAGCTTGTCGCGCTGCTCCCATTGCGCGATCTCGGTCTTGGCCTGGCCGAAGGCGTCGATGAAGTCGTCGGTGCGGTTCAGCGCGTCGACCAGCCACGCGTGGCCGAAGTAGGTGAGGTCCGACTCGCTGCCGCAGCCGAACGAGCTGCGGTCGGTGCGCGCGGCGGTGAGCACCAGCGTGCCCGCGGTGGACAGCGGCGGGATGAAGCCGCCGGAATAGCAGGCGTTGACCACCACCACCTTCCACTTGAACGGATGCTCCTTGAGGATCTCGGCGAGGTCCTGCGCGCCGATCTGGTCCAGCGGCAGCGGGTCCATGTCCACCAGCAGCTCGTGATCGTCGCTGCCGTGGGTGGTGATGTAGAGCATCAGAATGTCGTCGGGCTGCATCACCCTGGAGAGCCCGGCCAGCGCGGCCTCGAGGTTGTTCCAGCCGGCGATGGGATGCGTGGAGAGCGAGGCCGGGTTGTTCTCCAGCACCAGCGTGTGGGTGCTGGCGCCGAAACGCTGGCGGAACATCCTGGCGGCGTATTCGGCCTCGTTGCGGAACACGTCCTGGCTGCCGTCGCCGGCGAAGGCGACCAGGTAGAGGTTGGGCTTGCCGGGCACGCGCGGGCCCAGCTTCGCCAGCTCGTCCTGCAGCATCTTCGGCTGGGCGTACAGCACCTGCTCGGGCGTGGGGCCCTGCTGCGGCCAGTTGGCGTCGCCTTCGCTGTCCTCGCCGTCATCGGCGGTCGAGCTGGCTGCGGCGACGCTGCCAGCCGTCGTGGCGGCGATGGCAGTGCCGGAGGATGGCGGCATGGCGTGGCCGTGGCCGGGCAGCCACAGCATCAGCAGTGCACCAGCGACGAAAGCGAGCAGGGCGGTGAGGGCGATGCGCATGCGTGGGCTCGGTGATCGTCAGGGGGCGATGGCGTCGAAATCGGCGTAGGCGGGATGGCGCGGCTCGGCCGGCATGGCCTGCGGCGGACGCAGCAGCCAGCCGGTGCGGAAGCCGGCGGCGCGCGCGGCGTCCAGTTCCTCGGCAATGTCGGAGAGGAACAGCAGGTGTTGCGGCTGCTCGCCGATGGCCTCGGCGATCTTCGCGTAGGAAGCCTGTTCGCGCTTGGGGCCGGTCTCGGTGTCGAAGTAGCCGGCGAACAGCGGCGTGAGGTCGCCGGCCTCGCTGTAGCCGAAGAACAGCTTCTGCGCCGGCACCGAACCGGAGGAATACACGTACAGGCGCAGCCCTTGCGCACGCCAGGCGCGCAGCCGTGCCGCCACTTCGGGGTAGAGGTGGGCGCGGTAGTCTCCGGCCTCGTAGCCTTCCTGCCAGATCATGCCCTGCAGCGCCTTCAGTGCGGTGGACTTGCGGTCCTCGTCGATCCAGCGCAGCAGCAGGTCGACCACTTCGTGCCGGCTGGCCTCGATGTAGCCAGCTTCCTTGGCTGCCTCGTGCAGCCAGTGCCGTACTTCCGGGCGATCGGCGTGGGTTTCGACGAAGGCGGGCAGGCGCTTGTGTGCATAGGGAAACAGCACGTCCTTGACGAAGCTGATCGAACTGGTAGTGCCTTCGATGTCGGTGACGATGGCGCGGATTTCGGGCATGGCCATGGGGGCAGGTGACGGGATGGTCAGTTTACCTTGCCTTGGATTCATCCCCTCTCCCTGTGGGAGAGGGTGCCCGCAGGGCGGGAGGGTACGGGCGACGCGTGACTTTCCGGTTCCGCCGGACCTCACCCCAACTCCTCTTCCTCGCTCCTCAAAGCGCGGCCATCCATGGCCGCTCCCCGCGTCCGGCGGGAGTGGGGTTCAGTGCGCGGCGGGGAGCGGCTCCATGCGCGGGAACCTCAGTGCGATGTCGCTGCCGGTGTAGTTCGCCACCCAGCCTTCCTTGTTGGTGAACAGGCGGATCGCCACGAAATACGGCGCCTCGCTCATGTCGAACCAGTGGCGGGTGCCGTCGGGCACGCCGATCAGGTCACCCTGCTCGCACAGCACGTCGTAGACCTTGCCATCGATGTGCAGGGTGAACTGGCCGGCGCCGGCGACGAAGAAGCGCACCTCGTCCTCGCTGTGGGTGTGCTCGCTGAGGAATTTCTGGCGCAACGCGGCACGATCCGGGTGGTCGGATTGAAGGCTGATCACGTCCACCGACCGGTAGCCCTCCTCGCGCATCAACCGGTCGATGTCGCTGCGGTAGGCGGCGATCACCGCGTCCTGGCTGGCGCCGGGGGCGATGGGCTGGTTGGCCGCCCATTGCTCGAAGCGCACGCCGACCTTGCCCAGCTCATGGGTGATGGCCGCATGCCCGGTATGCGTGGACAGCGGCGCCCCGGGGCGGTGTTCGTCGAAGATGCGCAGACGGCTCATGCGGAAAGCCTCCTAAGGTCGAGTTCGCAGCCCAGCAGGAATTCCAGCGCCTCCAGATGGCGGCGCGCCTCGGCCATGTCGCGGCCCCAGGTATAGATGCCGTGGCCATCGATCAGGTAGGCGGCGAGCGGCTTGCCGGCGTCCAGCCAGGCGTCGACGCGCGCCTCCAACTCGGGCATGTGCTGGGTGTTGGGGAACACCGGGATTTCCAGCACGCTTTCGTGCGTGGTGTGGCCGGCGATGGCTTTCTGCAGCTCCCAGCCTTCCAGCCGGACCACGCCATCGCGGGCGAACAGCCGCGAGGCCACGCTCTGCGTGCGCGAATGGGTGTGCAGCACGGCGTTCGCCTCGGGAAAGCGGCGGTAGGCCTGGATGTGCAGTCCGGTTTCCGCGCTGGGGCGGGCGTCGGTGCCCACGGCCTTGCCCTGCATGTCCACCAGCATGATGTCGTCGCGGCCCAGCTTGCCCTTGTCGCGGCCGGAGATGGTGATCGCGGCGTGCCGCGCATCGATGCGCATCGAGAAGTTGCTGCTGGTGGCCGGCGTCCAGCCGGCCAGCGCCAGCTCGCGCGCGGCATCGGCGATCGCGTCGGCGCGTGCGGCGAACAGGTCGGGCGGAATCGGGTCGGGTAGTTGCTGGCTCATGCAAATGGACGTCCAAACGAGTGCGAAACTATACCATGCGCGATGCGGTCGCCCTGCGGCAACGTGCCCGTACCGAATGCGATCCATTCGCGCCTCGGGTGAGGCGGCGGGCGTAACATGCCCGGCGTTTCCACGCATCACACGCGTGTGGATTCCTGGCCCATGACGGAGGTTTCCGATGTCCCATGACGAAAGCAACGAATCGCGTCGCCGTTTCCTGAAGCTGGCTGCCGGCACCACCGCGGCCGTGGTGGCCATGGGTGGCCTGCCGCGCCTTGCGCGTGCCGCCGACCTGCCGCACGTGGACGATTCCGACCCGACCGCCAAGGCGCTGGGTTACGTGGAGGATGCCGGCAAGAGCAGCAACCCCAAGCACAAGGCCGGCGACACCTGCGCCAATTGCCAGTTCTACTCCGGTGGCCCGACCGGCTACGGTCCGTGCGCGCTGTTCCCCGGCAAGGCCGTCAACGCGAAGGGATGGTGCGTGTCGCATTCGCCGAAGGCGAAGTGACCGAACCGTTCGTCCCAGCGGGTTTGCACGAAAGGCCGGCACGCGTTGCCGGCCTTTTCTTTTGTGCGTTCTCTTCCGCGTGTTTCGCGCACGGCCTCGCCGCGAACGGCGGTGCGGGTGCGCGTGGCGAGATGCGGGGATTGCGGCGGGAAAAGTGCTGCCCGGCGCGTCAGGCTTGAGGAGCTACCCACCTGACGCGCCGGGCGGCGATCCGGGGCCCACTGCCAAGTGATCAACCCTCGGACTTGGGATCATACCCCCGGCCGGGGTCAATGGGCTGTGGATAGTCGAGACTCTTTCGGAAATATTCCGTTAAGTCATTCAAGGAAAAGGATTTGTTTTTGGTTTTCAGGGGCGAATCAGGCATCGCTCCGCATCGATGCCTGATTTGCGATCTTCTGTGCGTTTTGCTGAATATGGGCGATATTCGGTGTGATTTGGCGGCTTTTGGCTCAAATGCCGCTTGTGGCGCGGCGCAGTTTGCTGTGCCGGTAGCCGTAGCCGAAGTAGATCGCCAGGCCGATTGCGGTCCAGCTGATCATCAGCAGCCAGTTGAACCAGGACATGAAGCTCAGCAGCGCCAGGCAGCTCAGCACGCCGGCGGGGCAGATCACCCATGCCCACGGCACGCGGAAGCCGCGATGCAGTTGCGGCGCGGTGTAGCGCAGGATCAGCACGCCCGCGCACACCGCGACGAAGGCGATCAGCGTGCCCATCGAGGTGAGGTCGGCCAGCAGGTCGAGCGGGAACACCGCGGCGAGGATCGCGATGCCGACGCCGGTGATCACCGTGTTGATGTGCGGCGTGCGGTGGCGCGGATGGATGCGCTCGAGCACCGGCGGCAGCAGGCCGTCGCGCGCCATGATCATGAAGATGCGCGGCTGCGCGATGATCATCACCAGGATCACCGAGGAGAGGCCGATCAGGGCGCCGATCTCCACGATCCAGCGCAGCCATCCCAGCTGCGGGATGTTCTTGATGGCGGTGACCACCGGTTCGGGCGTGTCCAGCTTGGTGTAGGAAATCAGGCCGGTCAGCACGGCCGCCATCGCCAGGTAGAGCACCGTGCAGATCACCAGCGACACCAGCGTGCCGAATGGCAGGTCGCGCTGCGGGTTCTTGCACTCCTGCGCGGCGGTGGAGGTGGCCTCGAAGCCGATGTAGGCGAAGAACACCATCGCCGCGCCGCGCATGATGCCCGACCAGCCGTACTTGCCGGGCGCCTCGTTGGCGGGAATGAAGGGGTGCCAGTTGGCCGGGTCGATGTAGCGATAGCCGGCCACCACCACGATGATGATCAGGCCCACCTTCAGCGCCACCATCAGCACGTTGAGCCCGGACGACTCCTTGATGCCGACGTAGCACAGCGCCGTCAGCGCCATCACGATGGCTACCGCGGGCAGGTTCATCAGGTGGCCGGTCGCCACCAGGTGGCCATCGGTGAAGGCCAGCGGCGCGTCGGTCAGCGCCACCGGCAGGTGGATGCCGATGTTGTCGAGCAGGCTGGTGAAGTAGCCGGTCCAGCTGGCCGCGACGGCGGACGCGGAGATGCCGTACTCCAGCACCATGTTCCAGCCGATGAACCAGGCCATCAGCTCGCCCAGCGTGGCGTAGGCGTATGAGTAGGAGCTGCCCGAGATCGGGATCAGCGTGGCGAACTCGGCATAGCACAGCGCGGTGAAGCCGCTGCAGATCGCCGCGAGGACGAAGGAGATCAGTACCGCCGGGCCGGCATGCTCGGCCGCCGCCTGGCCGGTGACCACGAAGATGCCGGTGCCGATGACCGCGCCGATGCCCAGCGCGGTGATGCCCCAGGGACCGAGCGTGCGCCGCAGCGCGATGCCGTGCGAGTCGTCAGCGCCGGAAAAATCGGTCTTGCGGGCGAGCAGTTGCTTGAACATGAGGCTTCCGGAAATGAGACCGGCACGACGGGGTCGTGCCGGTGACGTGACGAACGATGTGCGCGTGAATCAGTCCGCTTCGACGCCGCGGGCCAGGTGGCTCTTGCGGTAGCCGTACAGGTAGTACACCACCAGGCCGAGCGCACCCCACACGAAGAAGGTGATCTTGGCTTCGTTCGACAGGTTGAGGAACAGCAGCAGGCAGCCGATCACCGCCAGCGGGCAGACCAGCCACGGCATCGGGGTGCGGAACGGGCGCGGGCGGTCGGGCTGGGTGCGGCGCAGGATCAGCACGCCGATGGCCACCATGATGAAGGCGAACAGCGTGCCCGAGTTGGTGATGTCGGCGAGGATGCCCACCGGGAACAGCGCGCCGAACAGCGAGACGAAGGTGCCGGTGATCAGGGTGATCACGTGCGGCGTGTGGAAGCGCGGATGGATCTTGGCCAGCGAGTGCGGCAACAGGCCGTCGCGCGACATGGTGAAGAAGATGCGGGTCTGGCCGTAGGTCATCGTCAGGATCACCGATGGCAGCGCGATGCCGGCGGCGAAGGCGATGAACGCGGCGACGGTGTTGTGGTTGAGCAGGCGCACCACGTGGGCCAGCGCCTCCTTGCTGCAGACCAGCGCCTGCGAACCGTCGCAGGCCGCGGCAAACGCCGGCGTGCCCGGCTCGAGCGCCAGGCCGTTCGGCCCCAGCATGGGCTGCGCGCCCACCGAGCCCACGGCGGCGTAGCTCACCAGCAGGTAGTAGATGGTGCATACGCCCAGCGAGGCGATCAGGGCGATCGGGATGTTGCGGTTCGGGTTCTTGGTTTCCTCGGCCGCCGTGGAGATGGCGTCGAAGCCGATGTAGGCGAACACGATGGAAGCCGCCGCGCCCAGCACGCCGATACCGCCCATCGGGCTGCCCCAGCCGTTCGGCACGAAGGGCGTGAAGTTCTGGTCCTTCACCGCCGGCAGCGCGACGAAGATGAAGGCGGTGAGGGCGGCGATCTTGATCAGCACCAGCACGGTGTTGACCTTGGCGGACTTCGAGGTGCCGATCACCAGCAGGCCGGTGATCGCCAGGCCGATCAGGCAGGCCAGCAGGTTGAAGCTGCCGCCGTCCATCGGGCCCGCCTGCAGGAAGTGCGGCAAACCGAATCCGGCGTGCGCGAGCAGGCCGTTGACGTAGCCGGCCCAGCCCACGCAGACCGTGCTGGCGGCGATGGTGTATTCCAGCACCAGCGCCCAGCCCACGATCCAGGCGACGCCCTCGCCGAGCACGCCATACGTATAGGTATAGGCCGAACCGGCCACCGGCACCATGGCGGCGAGTTCCGCATAGGCCAGCGCGGCGAACGCGCAGACCACCGCGGCGATCACGAACGCGATCATCATGCCGGGGCCGGCCTTCTGCCCCGCCTCGGCGGTGAGCACGAAGATGCCGGTGCCGATGATCGCGCCGATGCCGAGCATGGTGAGCTGGAAGGCGCCGAGCTGGCGGGTGAGGCTCTTCTTCTCCGCCGTGGCGATGATCTGGTCGATCGGCTTGATGCGCTTGAACAGCATGCGTTGCTCCCCGGAAAACTGCGGCGTCACGCTCGAACGGATACGCGACGATAAAGAGGCGCGACGAGCCGACGGACATCCAACCATAGCCGAGCGGTTGGAGGGGGACAAGACGCGATGCAGCTAGAATGCGCTTTGTTTTTCCTGCCTCTGCCACAAGTCATGCCACTCCATTTTCCGCGTATCGCTGCCGCTCTGGACGACTATCTCGCGCGTCATCCCGAGGAGGGCGAGGCCGTCGCCGATTTCGAGGTGTTCCTCGCTTCCCACAAGGCGGTATTCGAACGCGGCCACGCCGCCGGCCACTTCACCGGATCCGCCTGGCTGACGAGTGCGGATGGCGAACGCGTACTGCTCACCCATCACGCCAAGCTGCGGCGCTGGCTGCAGCTCGGCGGTCATGCCGACGGCGACAGCGAGCTGGCGCGCGTGGCGTTGCGCGAGGCGGAGGAAGAATCCGGCCTGGACGAGCTGACGGTGGAGCGGGAGATCTTCGACATCGACCGCCATCGCATCCCGGCGCGCGCCGGCGAGCCGGAGCATTGGCATTACGACGTGCGCTACGTGGTGCGCGCCACCGGCAGCGAGGATTTCGTGGTCAATGCGGAGTCGCTGGCGCTGGCGTGGAAGCCGGTGCGCGAGATCGCGCGCGATCCGCAGGCCGACGACTCGCTGCGGCGCATGGCAGGCAAGTGGCTGGGCCGCTCGCCGTAGGCGCACCCTGTGCGCGATTGCCGCGTGCTTCGATCGAGGCGTCGGAGCAAGCAATCGCGCACAGGGTGCGCCTACCCGTAGCGCTCGGGCGCCGGGTTGAGGTGTCCGCAGTCCTGGCAGGTGCGCGCCTCGCGCGAGCGGTAGAAGCGCTCGAACACGGGCGGAAAATCGTGCTCGATGCTGTCGAGGATGAAGTACTCCTCGTACAGCTTGTGGTTGCAGCGCTGGCAGAACCACAGCAGGCCGTCCTTCTCGTGCGGCAGGCGGCGGCGCTCGATCACCAGTCCGACGGAGTCGGCCATGCGCTGCGGCGAATGCGGCACGCGCGGCGGCAGGTAGAAGACCTCGCCCGCGCGGATCGGGATGTCGCGCGCCACGCCCTCGTCCTGCACCTTCAGCACCATCTCGCCTTCGAGCTGGTAGAAGAACTCCGGACCCTCGTCATGGTGGTAGTCGGTGCGCGCGTTGGGGCCACCCACGATCATGACGATGAAGTCGCCGTCCACGATGCACTTGTTGCCCACCGGCGGCTTGAGCAGGTGGCGGTGCGCATCTATCCAGCGCTGCAGGTCGAAGGGAGGCGTGAGGGCCATGCGTCATGTACACCGGGTGGGAGTGGCTACCTTAGCGCCCGTGGCCATGGCGGGAAAGCGGATGGCCGCATTGCCTCAGGCGACGGGTTTCACTGCCCGCAACTCCCACAGCAGGTAGGCCCTGGGGGGCTTGCGTGTGGATGGATCGGGCTTGCCGCGCAGCCAGCGTGAAAGGCGGCGGACTTGCCGGGCAAACTGCTTGAGTGGTGGGCGCGACCTGCGATGGCGGGAATTTTCAGGCGAACCGGGAATCGCGCTGTACGCGTCCTCGACATGCACCCAGTCTATGCGCAGTGCTTCGAAGCGGCCGTTGAAGCCGTACATGCGTGCCAAGGGCCGTACGCCGCAGAAATATTCGTGCGTGCGCTCGGTGATGATGTTGACGTGCGTGGGGTCGGTGAATGCCTCTGCATGCGGCCAGGCCGGTGTCAGCGCGTAGAAGCGGCCGTCGGGCGCGAGCACGCGCCATATCTCATCCATCAGCCGCACGAACGGAAAGAACGTACTCCGGCCATCCGCTGTGGCCAGCAGGCGCGGCACATGCTCGATGAAATCGTAGGCCGAGACCGAGCCGAAGCTGTCGTCGGGATGGGGAATGGGGTCCAGTGACAGATTGGCTATGCGGTAATCGAAGTCGAGTCCGCTCAGCGGGCGGATGTCCACGCCGCACAGCTCGGCGCGGCCGTAGGGATTGCGCGGAAACTTGCCGCAACCGAGGTCGAGATGGCGGCTCTCTGCGGTCATCGGGGTCAGACTTCCAGGGTGGCCAGGTCGCCTTTTTCCTCCAGCCACGCCTTGCGGTCGCTGGCGCGCTTCTTGGCGAGAAGCAGATCCATCAGCTTCGCGGTGCCGTCGTCGCCCTCCACGGTGAGCTGGACGAGGCGGCGGGTGTCGGGATGGATGGTGGATTCGCGCAGCTGCGGCGGGTTCATCTCGCCCAGGCCCTTGAAGCGGGTGACGCTGACCGCGCCCTTCATCTTCTCGCGCTCGATCTTCTGCAGCATCGCCTGCTTCTCGTTCTCGTCGAGGCAGTAGAACACCTGCTTGCCCACGTCCACGCGGAACAGCGGCGGCATCGCCACGAACACGTGGCCCTCGCTGACCAGGTGCGGGAAGTGCCTGAGGAACAGCGCGCTGAGCAGGGTGGCGATGTGCAGGCCGTCGGAGTCGGCGTCGGCGAGTATCACGATCTTGCCGTAGCGCAGGCCGGCCAGGTCGTCCTTGCCGGGGTCGCAGCCGATCGCCACGGCGAGGTTGTGCACTTCCTCGGAAGCCAGCACCGAGGTCGATTCCACTTCCCAGGTGTTGAGGATCTTGCCGCGCAGCGGCAGGATCGCCTGGAACTCCTTGTCGCGTGCCTGCTTGGCGCTGCCGCCGGCGGAGTCGCCTTCGACCAGGAACAGCTCGGTGCGCGAGAGGTCGGTGGAGGTGCAGTCGGCCAGCTTGCCGGGCAGGGCGGGGCCCTGCACGATCTTCTTGCGCACCACCTGCTTGGCGGCCTTGAGCCGCGCGCTGGCGCGCTCGATGGCGAGCTGGGCGATGCGCTCGCCGGTGTCCACGTTCTGGTTCAGCCACAGGCTGAAGGCATCGTGGATCACGTTCTCGACCATGCCGGCGGCTTGGCGCGAGGACAGACGCTCCTTGGTCTGGCCGGCGAACTGCGGGTCGAGCAGCTTGGCGCTGAGCACGAAGGCCAGCCGCTCCCAGACGTCCTCAGGCGCCAGCTTCACGCCGCGTGGCAGCAGGTTGCGGATGTCGCAGAACTCGCGGATCGCGTTGGTGAGGCCGGAGCGCAGGCCGTTGACGTGGGTGCCGCCCTGCGCGGTGGGGATCAGGTTGACGTAGCTCTCCTGCACCAGCTCGCCTTCCGGCAGCCAGGCCAGCGCCACGTCCATGCCCTCGGTGTCGCGCGCGACGTGGTGCACGAAGAGATCCGCCGGCAGCAGCTCGCTGCCGCCCAGCTCGCCGCGCAGGTAGTCGCGCAGGCCGTCCTCGTAGAACCATTCGCTGGTTTCGCCGCTGGCCTCGTCGGTGAGCTTCACCGAGAGGCCGGCGCACAGTACGGCCTTGGCGCGCAGCAGGTGCTTGAGCCTGGACAGCGAGATGCGCGGGGAGTCGAAGTACTTCGGGTCGGGCCAGAAGTGCACGGTGGTGCCGGTCTTCTTCTTCGGCACCGTGCCGACGATCTCCAGCTCGCTGACGCGGTCGCCGCTCTCGAAGGCCATGCGGTATTCGTTGCCGTCGCGGCGGATGGTCACTTCCACGCGCAGCGACAGCGCGTTCACCACCGACACGCCCACTCCATGTAGGCCGCCGGAGAAGTTGTAGTTCTTGCCGCTGAACTTGCCGCCCGCGTGCAGGCGGGTGAGGATCAGCTCGACGCCCGGGATGCCTTCCTCGGGATGGATGTCCACCGGCATGCCGCGGCCGTCGTCGGTGACTTCCACCGAACCGTCCGCGTGCAGCACCACCTCGATGGTTTTCGCGTGTCCGGCCAGCGCCTCGTCCACCGAGTTGTCGATCACCTCCTGCGCCATGTGGTTGGGGCGGGTGGTGTCGGTGTACATGCCCGGACGGCGCTTGACCGGGTCCAGGCCGGAGAGGACTTCAATGTCGGCGGCGTTGTAGCGACTGCTCATGCGTGGGGGATTCTGGCGAAACGAGGCGGGCAGGATGCGGGCGGCGCCGTGCGCGGTCAAGCGAGCAGGAGGATCAGGCGCCGTGGCTGGCGACCACGTGGCGCCTGCGCGAGTATCGCCGCAGCAGCAGGTCCAGCCGGTTCGCCAGTTCCCACAGCATGGCGCCGGCGAGCATGAGCACGAGGCAGGCCCCCGGTGGCCACCACAGGCCGGCAAGGCGCAGCAGCAACGCGCTGAGCAGCAGGCCGGCGAGCACGGACACGCCAGCGACGCGCCACGCACGCTGCAGGCCGGGCAGGCCGTACAGGACCAGCGGCAACATCAGCAGCCCCATGCCAAGCAGGCATTGCCCGGCAAGGTTCAACGGCAGGATGGCGAGGCCACGGTGCAGCGATTCCAGCAGGTTGGCCTGGTATTCCACGCCGGGCATGACGCCATCCGGCGTGTCGATGGTGTCGCGCATGCCGTCGGCGGTGGCGCCGACCAGTACCAGCTTCCCTTTCAGCAGGGAGGGCGGCACCTGGCCATTCAGCACGTCGACGTACGACACCCTGCCGAAGCTGCCGTCCGGGCCAGCGTAATGCAGCAGTACCAGGTTGTCGCGCTCCCACAGGTAAGGCGAGCGCGGACTGCTGCCGTTGTCGCGCAGGCCGGGCAGCGGCGAGGCCGCGGCCGGCTGGTCGATCCGCAGCAGCGCCAGCCCCAGCGCGGGCCAGTATGGATTGCCTAGGCCGGCCATGAGGTAGGACTCGCGCGCCACCTGGTCCTCGTCCATCGGCACGTCGACCTGCCCCAGCGCGGCCGCGGCCTCCGCCACCGCGGGTATCGGCTCGATCTCCTGCGACATGCCGCCGAGTTCCCCTGCCTCGGCGAACATCGGCAGCACTACGCGGCCATTGCGTGCGACGGCGGCGGCGAGTGCCGCGTCGTTCTGCGGATGCGCGGCATCCGGTTCGGATACGGTCACGTCCATGCCGATGCCGCGCACGCCCTCGGCGCCGAGGCGGTCGAGCAGCCGCGCATGCACGGCGCGTGGCCACGGCCAGCGGCCCAGCGCGGCAAGGCTCTGCAGGTCGATCGCCACGATCACCACGCCGTCCCCCGGAGCGTACGACCAGTGGCGCATGTGCCAGTCGTACAGCGCATGGTCCAGCCGGGTGGTGCGGCCGCTGGCGAGCAACAGCACGAGCAGGGCTGCACCCATTGCCCACACCACGCCGCGCACCAGCCATGCAAACGGATCGAGGTAGCGCGTGGCTGCCTGGCGGTCCGTGGTAGCGGCTGCGCGCATGCGGTCAGCCTTCCGTCTCGCGCATCACAGCAGCAGCCAGAGCACCGCCGCACCGCCGCCGGCCAGCGCGACGCGGCAGGCGATGCAGGGCAGCTTCACCTTCTGCGTCGGGCTCCACGGGCCGGCGTAGCCGTCGGTGTCGATGGTCTGTACGCGCAGGAACCAGGTGCCATGGGCCGGCTTGGGAACCTGCAGCGATGGCTGCGCCACCGTTTCGTCCAGCGTGGTGTGGGCGAAGCCGATGTCGCGGGACATCTGCACGCGGTAATGCTGGCCGGGCAGGCCGGCCTGCCAGCCGAAGTCCATGTCCTTGCCGGAATGCCTGGGTGCGCCCATCGCCGGTGCCGGCGGTTCGGCCACCAGGTCGAACGGCATCGGGTCGCTGTATGGCCCCAGCTTGCCGTTGCGGTCGCGGCTGGCGATGCGCCACCAGTAGCGGCCGTAGGGCAGTTCACTGGGGGCGCGCACGTCGTCGCCGGTGAGCGTGGATTGTTCGCCCAGCACCTGGTGGAAATCCGCGTCGCCGGCCAGTTGCCAGGCGTAGGAGGCCGCCTCGGTGCTTTCGGCCCAGTGGAAGCGCGGGCGCGTGCCGTGCACCTTGCCGCCCGGTTGCGGCTCCAGCACCAGCGGGGGCTGCGGGTGGGCGCTGACCGTGATGCTGCACACGGCATCCAGGCCTTCCAGTTGCTGCGCGTCGATGCCGTGCACCCGTATCGCGTAACGACCGTCGGGCAGGTCGGGCAGGTTGACGGCCGGCGAGCCGGCCACGCGATCCATCAGCAGGGCCTCGAAGCGCTCGTCGGGCGCGACCTGGACGCGATAATGCCCGGCGCCGGGCAGCGCGCTCCACCTGAGCGCATAGGCGACGCGGGTGACCGGTTGCCGCGGGCAATCCAGCGCCGGAGCCGCCAGCAGCGCCTGCGGCCGCCCGGGCCCCTGACCGGACACCAGCACGCCCTTGCCGGTGCCGGCCAGCACATGCCGCCGGTTGCCGCCGACGTCCACGCTGCCGCCCAGCACCTCGGTCTGGGACCGCGTGCCGCCATCGGTCGCCACGCGGAAATGCGTGCCGCGCACGCTGGAGATCGAGTCCGGCGTCTGCACGCTGAAGTGCGCCACGCCGTCGACGTGGGTCACGTCGTTGACCAGCCGGCCGTGCTGCAGGCGCAGGCGGGTATCGGCCATGCCGGTGCGGCCGTAGGCACTCAGCCGGTCCAGATCCAGTTCGCTGCCGGCCTGCATCAGCACGCGCGATCCGTCGGCGAACTGCAGGGTGAGGCTGGCGCCGGCGTCGGTGGTGAGGCGCGCGCCCATGCCGAGCTCCATGCCGGCGCTGGCGCTTACCGCCTGCCCCTGGGCATCCTGCTGCACGTGGGCGTTGCCGCTCACCGAGACCACGGTGGCCTTGGCCGGCTGCACGCGCAACCACGCGACGGGAACGCGCAGCCGCATGCCGGGCGGCAGGTGGTAAGGATCGGCGACGTGGTTGTAGTCGCGCAGCTGCTGCCACGACACGCCGGGCTTGAGGTAGCGCAGCGAGAGGTCCCAGATGCTGTCGGTGGGGCGCACGCTGTAGGTCCAGTCGGCGGCTCGTGCACACGGCACCAGGCAGGCGGCCAGCACGGCGGATGCGGCCAGCATACGGATCGGTGTCCCGAACCCGGTCAGACGCTTCATGAATATTCCTTGCCCGGGCGTCCCCTTCGTCCGGGTATGAAGAGCAGACCGGCCCGCACTCTCCGATGGCGAGGCCGTACTGCGACAAGGTGCATTCTGCGAGATGGCGCGTGGAATTTCCACGGCGGATGCCGGGCTGGAGCCCGGGTCGTCTACAGCCGTTCCAGCAACTGGTGCAATTCGCCAAGGTACGGTGGAAGGTCGGCCAGCACCGCGGTTTCGCCGCTGCGCAGGCGCTCCATACGACGGCGGCCGTGCTCCAGCAGCGGATCGTCGGTGACCAGCGGCAGCACGCCGAGGATGCGATGCAGCCGTTGTGCGGCCGTTTCGGTGTCGCCCCGGCCGACCGCCGCTGACAGTTCGTCCAGGTCGGTGCGGGTGGTGGTGACCAGCAGCGGCAGCAATTGCCGCCGCCACGCCCCGGCATCGTCGGGGGGCATAGCGGGGGCGGCACTGCTGGCGGCGTCGCCGGCGTGGTCGAGCCATTGTCCGAGCTTGTGCTCCAGTGGCTGCAGCTGCAGCGGTTTGCTGAGACAGTCGTCCATGCCCGCTTCGCGGCAACGCGCCAGTTCGCCGGCGAGTGCGTTGGCGGTGGTCGCGATGATGGGAAGGCGCAAGGGCGTGGCGCTTTCGCGTTCGTGACGACGCCATGCGGCGGCCAGTTCATAGCCGCTCATCTGCGGCATGTTGCAGTCGGTGAGCAGCAGGGCGTAGCCGCCGCGTTGCAGGGCGGCCAGCGCATCGCGGCCGTTGTCGACCAGTTCGCAGGGCCAGCCGAGCTGTTCCAGTTGGCGCTGCATCAGCTGCCGGCTCACCGGGTGGTCCTCGGCGACAAGGATGCGTTGCGTGCGCCGTCGCTGCATATCCGCGGTCCTGCCCGTCGCCGGCGTTGCCGCCGGTGTGGATGCCGTCGCGCGGCGCGGTGCCAGCGCCAGCGTGCATGCGCGCAGCAGCGCCTGCCATCGCAACGGGTTGGCGCCCAGCAGGATGCGTTCGTCGGCGGCGAGGGCCGGCGCGGGATCGTCGTGGAGGGTAAGCGCCACCACGCGGGCGGGAATGGCCTGGCCGCTGTCATGGTCGTCCTCGTCCAGGAACAGCAGGTCGGCAGCCATGCCGTCGCGCAAGGGAAGGGCCGGCTCGACGCGCTCGACGGTCAGACCCAGCGCGGCGAGATGCTCCGCCAGGGTGGCTGCGGGTGCCGCTTCGCGCAGGCGCACGACCGCATGCCGCGATGCGATGGCGGGCGGCCGCTCGGGTTCGCGGCGCGCTATCGGCAGGCGCAGCTGCAAGGCGACGGTGGTGCCTTCGCCCGGCCGGCTGCCGAGCGTGATCTCGCCGTCCATCAGCTGTACCAGATGGCGGCAGATCGCCAGACCAAGCCCGGTGCCGCCATAGCGGCGCGACGTCCAGTCCTCGGCCTGGTTGAACGGGGTGAACAGTGCCGCCTGCTTCTCTTCGGGGATGCCGATGCCGGTGTCGCTGACGCTGATGCGTAGTCGCTGGGTGTCGTCGTCCTCGCCGAGGACGCGCCAGGCCACCGCGATGCGCCCGTGCTCGGTGAACTTCGCCGCATTGCCCAGCAGGTTCAGCAGGATCTGCCGGATGCGCACGCCGTCGCCCAGCAGCAGCCCTGCGGTGGTGGCATCGACTGTCACGTCGACGCGCAGCCCCTTGCGCCGCATCGCGGGAGCCATCATGCCCACCACGTTGTCCAGCAGGATGCGTGGGTCGAACGGCTCGCGGTCCAGCCGCAGGCTGCCGGCCTCCAGCTTGGAAAAATCCAGCACGTCGTTGAGGATCTGCAGCAGCACGCCTGCCGAGTCTTCCACCGCATGCAGCAGTTCGCCCTGCGCGGCGTCGAGCGGTGTCTGCCCCAGCAGTTCGAGCATGCCGATCACGCCGTTCATCGGCGTGCGGATCTCGTGGCTCATGGTGGCGAGGAAGTCCGCCCTGGCCTTCGCTGCGCGCTCCGCCGCGTCGCGCGCCGCGCGCAGCGCTTCGCTGTGCGCGCGGGTGCGCGAGGTGTCGAACAGGCAGCCGATCCACTGCGCGCCGCCGCCCGCCAATGCCTGTGGCGCGAGCGAAATGTGCAGCCAGCGCATGCCTTCCGGCGCGTGCATGCGGAAGTCCGTGGCGCGTGCCTGCGGTTCCCGGCCCGTCTGCTGTGGCAGCTCCAGCAGTTGCGACAACGAGGGCAGATCGCCGGGATGGACGTGCTCGCGGAACGCTGGCGCCAGCAGGGGGTTTTCGCCGGGCGGCAGCGTGGCCTGCAGGCCGGCCACGGTGGACAGGTCGCCCACCAGCGGGACGAATCCCGGCACGTCGCCCGGTGTCGTGCGCAACATGAAGACCGCCAGCGATACCTGCGAGGAAACGCCACGCAGGTCCTGCTCGACGGCGAGGTAGTGGCGTGCACGGTGCAGTTTCCGGCGCTGTTCGCGGATGTGCCACAGCAGCGCCAGCGCCAGCAAGGCCATCAGCGCCAGCAAGGCGGCCAGCAGCAGGGTCGGCGCCTGCCAGGGGCCGGAAGCCGCATGCAGCCAATCGGGTGTGGCGGCGTTGGTGCTCATGTGCTGGCGGTCCGCGACCTGCAGGTGGCCGGCGTCCGGAACCAGGGGGATACCGGCTGGCGGCTTCCCGGATGTGCCCTGCGCGTGGCGGCGTGCGTGGCTGGCTTCTGCATGGGGCATAGCCTTGCAGGCGGGGCGGGGCGGCGACAAGCGCCCCGTTCAGGCGACCGGCTGGCGCTCGTCGCGCCGGGACGGGTATGTTTGGCTCGACGACGGCATGGATACGGCCGCGCGGAGGGAGTAGCCAGCAACATGCGCATCGTGATCTGCGACGACCACCCGGTGGTGGTCATGGGCGTCAAGGCCATCCTGCAGGAAAATGGCTTCCAGGTGGTGGGCGAGGCGCATGGCGGCCAGCAGTTGCTGGATCTGCTCGAGACCCTGTCGTGCGATCTGGTGGTCACCGATTTCTCGATGCCCAGCGACAGCCACCGGGATGATGGCCTGCCCATGCTGCGCCGGCTGCGCGAAGCCTGGCCCGAGCTGCCCGTCATCGTGCTCACGATGATCAACAACACGGCGTTGCTGCACGGCATGCTGAAGCTGGGCGTGCGCGGCGTCGTGGACAAGACTGGCATGACGACCGAGCTGCTGCGCGCTATCCGCGCCGTTTCCGCAGGGCGCAGTTTCGTCAGCGCCGGCACCCATGGTGTGAACGTCCAGGTGCCGGAGGTCGTCGACGGTTCCACGGCAATGGCGGCGCTCTCCGTGCGCGAGGCGGAGGTGGCACGCCTGTATGCCCGTGGCCTCAGCGTCACCCAGATCGCCGGGGCGGTGCAGCGCAGCGTGAAGACGGTCAGCAAGCAGAAGAACGATGCCATGCGCAAGCTGGGGCTGGAGAGCAATCGCGAGCTGTACGACTTCGCCCGCGCCAACGGGCTGCTTTCCTGAGACGTGGTGCATTCCGCCGTTTTCCGGCCATTGCCGGCGGCTGCAATTTAAGAATCGTCTGATTCAAATGGCGCCTGTGTCGACCACAGAATCCCCGGCATGAAGCGGGGTGCGCATCGTTGCGCGGCAAGTTGCTTGCCGCGGTCCATTGCGGGACTTCCCTTCACCGATCCCCGCATGCCAACGGATTGGCATGTGTCGACCCCTGTGTCGGCGGCAGGTAACCCCTATCCCCTGGGGAGTTGCTTGTCGGGTTCTGATTCTGCCGCGTGCCTGAGGCCGGGATAGGGAGGCGGCCGGAAACGCACACAGTCGCCACTGTGGTTTCGGAGGTCAGGGTGGCCGGCAGGGGCATCATGGTCGAAGGGGTTGGGGAGCGTGGGCATGAGGTTCATTTCCGGAAGGTCAGTGATGCTCGCCCTCGTTACGCTGGTCGCGCTCGCTGGTTGCGCCGTCAACGAGGGCAGGCACGCCGCCAGGGGCGGCGAGGGCACGAACGCACTGGTGCGGCCGCCGATTGCCGCCGCCCTGATGCAACCTCCCGCGATGCACCCGCCGGCTATCCATCCCCCGGCGACGGAGCAGCGCTACAGCCTGTCCGCCGATGCCTTGTTCCCGTTCGACAAGTCGTCGATCGACGACATCGCACCGCAGGGGCGCACCCAGCTGGACGAGCTGGCGCAGCAGATCGAGGCGAATGGCCGCAGGCCGGGCATGGTGCATGTCATCGGCTATTCCGACCGCCTGGGCAGCGCGGATCACAACGACGACCTGTCGCGCCATCGCGCCTATGCGGTGATGGGCTACCTGATGTGGCGCGGCGTACCGTCCAGCGCGATCGTGGCCGAGGGGCGCGGCGCCGTGGTGTCGATGGCCACCGACTGCGACGACGCGGGCAATCGCACCGCGCTGATTGCCTGCCTGGCGCCGGATCGGCGCGTCGAGGTGATCGTGGTCAGGCGGTGAACTTGCCTCGCCTGATGCATCGCGTGATCCAGCCGGTCGACGTCTGGCACTGCAGCAGCCTCACAGTGGGGTGCAATGCCACTCCAGCCACGCCAGGTCGGCACCTTCCAGCAATGACGCCAGCGCCGCGCGCACGGTGGCATGGTAATCGTCCAGCCAGGCCCGTTCCTCGGGGCCGAGCAGGCTGGGCTCCAGCGCGCGGCGGTCGAACGGGCACAGCGTGAGCGTCTCGAAGGCGTAGTAGTCGCCGAACTCGGTGTGTTCGGCTTCGGTCACCACGGCGAGGTTTTCGTGGCGGATGCCGTGGCGGCCAGGCTTGTACAGGCCCGGCTCGATGGACGAGATCATGCCCGGCTCCAGCGCCACCAGCGCGCCGCCCGGAACAGGCGGCCGGATGGATTGCGGGCCTTCGTGCACGTTGAGGAAGTAGCCCACGCCGTGGCCGGTGCCATGGCCGTAGTCGCAGCCGGCTGCCCACAGCGGCGCGCGCGCCAGCGCATCGAGCTGCGGGCCGCTGGCACCCTTCGGGAAGCGCGCGCGGGACAGCGCGATCATGCCCTTCAGCACCAGCGTCGCGTCGCGGCGCTGCTCGGCCGTGGTTTCGCCCAGCGCGAGCACGCGGGTGATGTCGGTGGTGCCGCCGAGGTACTGGCCGCCGGAGTCGATCAGCAGCAGACCCCTGGCATGCAGGGCGCTGTGCGATGCCTGCGTGGCGCGGTAATGCGGCAGCGCGCCGTTGGCCTGGTAGCCGGCGATGGTGGCGAAGCTTTCGCCGATGAACTCCGGCTGCGCGGCGCGGGCGGCATGCACGAGTCGGTGCACGTCGAGTTCGGTGAGCGGCTTGCCCTGCGCGAGCTGGTGCTCGATCTCGCGGAACGCGCCGGCCAGCGCCGCGCCGTCGCGGCGCATCACCTCACGCACGTGGTCCAGTTCGGCCGGCGTCTTCAGCGCCTTGAACGTCGTGCTGGGGTTGGCGGCCTCGATGCGCCGGGCGGCGGCGGGGATCGCATTGCTGGTCGTGCAGACCACGCGGCTGGCGTCGAACAGCAGCGTATCGGCCTTGCCCAGTTCGGCCAGCGCGCCGGTGATGCCGTCGTAGGCCGCGATGGCGATGCCGTCGGCGGCGAGCTGCGCCACCAGTGCGTCGTCGAACTTGCCGCGTTCGGCGAACAGCGTGGCCTTGCCCTCGGCCGCCACCAGCAGGTGGGCGAGGAACACCGGGTTGCACTCCACGTCGCTGCCGCGCAGGTTGGTGAGCCAGGCGATGTCGTCGAGGCTGGAGAGCAGGTGGTGCGTGGCGCCCTGCTTGCGCATGGCGCTGCGCAGGCGTGCGAGCTTGTCCGCGCGCGTGGTGCAGGCCCAGGCGATGGGGTGCTCGACGATGCGCGCATGCGGCAGGGCAGGACGGTCGTTCCAGATCGCGCCGGGCAGGTCGAGGTCGGTGCGCACGCGCACGCCATGCTCGGCCAGCCTGCCTTCCATCGCGCGCAGTCCGGCCAGCGACACGCTGTCGCCGGCTACGGCGAACGTGTCGCCTTGGTGCAGGTGCGAAGCCAGCCAGTCGAGGTGTTCGGCCGTGTGCGCCAAGCGCAGCTTCATCAAGGTGACGCCCGTGCCAGCCAACTGCTGCTCGGCCTGCGAGAAGTAGCGCGAGTCGGTCCACAGGCCCGCGTGCTCGCGCGTGACGATCAGCGTGCCGGCCGAGCCGTCGAAGCCGGACAACCAGGCGCGCGCCTGCCAGCGTGCGGGCAGGTATTCGGACAGGTGGGGGTCGGCGCTGGGGACGATCACGGCGGCGACGCCGTGCTGCTGCATGGCCGCGCGCAGCGCGGCGATCCGGGCGGGGATGGGTGTGTTCATGCGCGGCACTTTAACAGGCACGGTCGCGCGGCCCGCCAAATCGCACCAGGGATGAATCCGGTGGCCCGGATATCTCGCAGCGAAGGCCGTCTGCCGCTAGAATGCGTATTTCCAGCACGGCTGCATCCCATGACCCCCCTGATTTTCGTCACCGGCGGTGTGGTGTCCTCGCTAGGCAAGGGCATCGCCGCGGCGTCGCTGGCCTCCATCCTGGAAGCGCGTGGCCTCTCGGTCACCATGATGAAGCTCGATCCCTACATCAATGTGGATCCGGGCACCATGAGCCCGTTCCAGCATGGCGAGGTCTATGTCACCGACGACGGCGCCGAGACCGACCTCGACCTCGGCCACTACGAGCGCTTCGTCCATACCCGGCTCACCGGCAAGAACTCGATCACCACCGGCAAGATCTACGAGAGCGTGATCCGCAAGGAGCGTCGCGGCGACTACCTGGGCGCCACCGTGCAGGTGATCCCGCACATCACCGACGAGATCAAGCACTGCATCCACGAGGCCACCCGCGGCTACGACGTGGCGCTGGTGGAGATCGGCGGCACGGTGGGCGACATCGAATCGCTGCCGTTCCTCGAGGCGATCCGCCAGTTGCGCAGCGAACACGGCCCGGAGAAGTGCCTGTTCATGCACCTCACCCTGGTGCCGTACATCAAGGCCGCCGGCGAGATCAAGACCAAGCCCACCCAGCACTCGGTGAAGGAGCTGCGCTCGATCGGCATCCAGCCGGACATCCTGCTGTGCCGCAGCGAGCAGCCCCTGCCTGAAGGCGAGCGCCGCAAGATCGCCCTGTTCACCAACGTGCCCGAGAACGCCGTGATCAGCGCGGTGGACGTGGACGTGATCTACAAGACCCCGCTGTGGCTGCACCAGCAGGGCCTGGACGAGATCGTGGTGAAGCGGCTGGGCCTCGACGCCAAGCCGGCCGACCTTTCCGGCTGGCAGCGCACGGTGGATGCCGTGGTGCACCCGAAGGACGAGGTCACCGTGGCCATCGTCGGCAAGTACGTGGAGCACAAGGACGCCTACAAGTCGTTGGGCGAGGCACTGCGCCATGGCGGCATCAAGCAGCAGACCCGCGTGAACCTGCAGTGGATCGACTCCGAGCAGGTCGAGGCCGAGGGGGCCGCCAAGGTGCTCGGCGGCATGGACGCGATCCTGGTACCGGGCGGCTTCGGCAAGCGCGGCTTCGAGGGCAAGATCATGGCTGCCAGGTACGCACGCGAGCACGGCGTGCCGTATTTCGGCATCTGCTACGGCATGCATGCGGCGGTGGTCGATTTTGCCCGCCACGTGGCCGGGCTGGCCGACGCCGACTCCAGCGAGAACGATCGCAACACGCCGAACCCGGTGATCGCCCTGATCACCGAGTGGACCACGGCTGCCGGCGAAGTCGAGCAGCGCAGCGAGCGCTCGGACCTCGGCGGCACCATGCGCCTCGGTGCGCAGGAATGCCGCCTCAAGGCCGGCACGCTGGCGCGCGAGATGTACGGCCAGGACGTGGTGCGCGAGCGCCATCGCCATCGCTACGAATTCAACAACCGCTACCGCCAGTCGTTCGAGGACCTGGGCCTGGTGATCTCCGGCAAGTCGATGGACGACCTGCTGGTGGAGATCGTCGAGCTGCCGCGGCAGGAGCACCCGTGGTTCCTCGGTTGCCAGGCGCATCCGGAATTCACCTCCACGCCGCGCGACGGCCACCCGCTGTTCATCGGCTTCGTGCACGCCGCACGCGAGTTCAAGGCCGTGCGTGACGGGCAGAAGCTGGCGCAGGGAGCCGTGGCATGAAGTTGTGCGGATTCGAAGTCGGCCTCGACAAGCCGCTGTTCCTGATCGCCGGCCCCTGCGTGGTCGAGTCCGAGCAGTTGCAGCTGGACACCGCCGGCACGCTCAAGGAAATCACCGCCAGGCTCGGCATCAACTTCATCTTCAAGTCCAGCTTCGACAAGGCCAACCGCTCCTCCGGCACCAGCTTCCGCGGCCCGGGCATGGAGGAAGGACTGCGCATCCTTGGCGAAGTGAAGCGACAGATCGGTGTGCCGGTGCTCACCGACGTGCACGAATACACCCCGTTCGGCGAAGTCGCCGCGGTGGTGGACGTGCTGCAGACGCCCGCCTTCCTGTGCCGGCAGACCGACTTCATCCAGAGCGTGGCCCGCGCCGGCAAGCCGGTGAACATCAAGAAGGGCCAGTTCCTGGCTCCGTGGGACATGAAGAACGTGGTCGACAAGGCCAAGGCCGCCGGCAACGACGCGATCATGGTCTGCGAGCGCGGCGCCAGCTTCGGCTACAACAACCTCGTTTCCGACATGCGCAGCCTCAGCGCGATGCGTGAGACCGGCTGCCCGGTGGTGTTCGACGCCACCCACTCGGTGCAGTTGCCGGGCGGGCAGGGCACCAGCTCCGGCGGCCAGCGCGAATTCGTGCCGGTGCTGGCGCGCGCCGCGGTGGCCGCGGGCGTGGCCGGGCTGTTCACCGAGACGCATCCCGATCCTTCCAGGGCGCTCAGCGACGGTCCCAACGCATGGCCGCTGGGCAAGATGGAAGCGCTGCTGGAAACCCTGCTGGAACTGGATGCCGTGACCAAGCGCCACGGCTTCCTCGAACAGGACCTGTAGGGTCGCACCCTGTGCGCGAATGCTTTGATGGTCGATCCGGAACAAAAGCATTCGCGCACAGGGTGCGCTTGTGTCTGCCCAAATCCGTAAAGTGGAAGCGGAGAGCGATGTGCGGCACGCCGAAGGCGCGCAGTGTTGGAAGCACGAGTAGGAGCCCGAGCGGCCGCACATCGACCTC
>NZ_JACYXK010000016.1 GCF_014842975.1 Rhodanobacter sp. DHB23
TGGTTGTTGCGCACCACCACTTCCTTGCTGTCGATCAGTCGCCGCGCCGCCCGCCGCCAGGCCAGGCGTCGCGCCAGCCGCGGTGGCGCCGCCGCCGGTGCCGGCGCATCCGTTGATGGAACGCGCCGCCCGCGACACCGCGCAGCTGCGCAGCGACTTCAACGAGCTGCGCTCGATGCTGGAAGTGCAGCTGTCCAGCCTCGCCTGGAACGACATGGAGCGGCGCCAGCCGCTGCGCGCGCGCATCCTGCGCGAACTGACCCGGCTCGGCATCGAGGCCGGCGTCGCGCGCACCCTGGTGGACGAACTGCCCGAACAGATCAGCGCCGACCAGGCCCGCTACCTGCCGCTGGGCATGCTCAGCCGCAGCCTGGCAGTGAGCGGCCGCCAGCTATGCGCCGACGAACGCAGCGTCACCGCGCTGGTCGGCCCCACCGGCGTGGGCAAGACCACGACCATCGCGAAACTCGCCGCGAGGGCGGTGATGCGCCATGGCGCCCCCCAGGTGGCGCTGGTCAGCACCGACCACTACCGCATCGGCGCGGCCGCGCAGCTGGAGCATTACGGGCGCCTGCTGGGCGTGCAGGTCTACCCGGCCTACGATGCGCGCAGCCTGGGCAAGGTGCTGGAGATGCTGCAGGGCCGCCACACCGTGCTGATCGACACCGCCGGCATGGCCGGCTGCGACCCGCGGCTGGCGCAGCAACTGGAGATCCTCGCCGGCGCCGGCGAACTGCGTTCCTGCCTGGTGCTGGCCGCCAATGCGCAGGTGGCCTCGCTGGAAGAGGCGGTGGACGCTTATCATGCGCTGAAGCCGCATGCCTGCATCCTCACCAAGCTGGACGAGGCGCCGCGGCTGGGCGGCGCGCTGTCGGTGCTGATCCACCACCGGCTGCCGCTGGACTATGTGACCGACGGGCAGCGCGTGCCCGAGGACATCGCCACGGCCGACGCGCGCGAACTGGTGTGCCGCGCCGCGCGCTCGGCCAAGGCGAGCGCGAACCCTGACGACGATACGATGGCCGAACGCTTCGGCCTTGCCATGGCTGAAGCATGAATGGAGTGTCCGCGATGAACCAGGCTTGGGGGCTGCAACAGTTGTTGACCGCGATGGTCGTGCCGCCATCGCCGGCGACGGCGGCTGCATCCGGCCACCAGGCCGATGGCTTGCTGGCGGCAGTTCCGCCGACGCGGAGGTCGTGCCGCACGATCGCGGTGGCCGGCGGCAAGGGCGGCGTGGGCAAGAGCACCGTGGCGGTGAACCTGGGCGTGGCGCTGGCCGGTGCCGGCCACGAGACGATCCTGCTGGACGCCGACACCGGCCTGGCGAACGTGGACGTGCTGCTCGGCCTTTCGCCCCCGCAGCACATCGGCCACATGCTAGACGGCGAATGCACGTTGGAGTCGCTGCTGACGCCCGCGCCGGGCGGCCTGCAGATCGTGCCTTCCGGTTCCGGTGCGCGCCGGCTGGCGCAACTGGACAACAACCAGCTGGCGGCTATCATCCGCGCCTTCGACGACTTGCCGCAGCCGCCCGAATACCTGCTGGTGGACACCGCCGCGGGCCTGTCAGACAGTGTGACGATGTTCGCCGCTGCGGCGGCCGAGGTGATCCTGGTGGTGTGCGACGAACCCGCTTCCCTGACGGACGCCTACGGATTGGCCAAGGTACTCAGCCGCGACTTCGGCGTGCGCCGCCTGCGCATGGTCGCCAACATGGTGCGCAACGAGGGCGATGCGCGGCTGCTGCACCAGAAGCTGGCCCGGGTCAGCGACCGCTTCCTCGACGTGGCCATGGAGTTCAGCGGCTGGATCCCCCACGACGAACGTCTACGCCAGGCGATCAAGCGCCAGGCTGCCGTGGTAGAAATGTGGCCGTCGAGTCCGTCGGCCAGGGCATTCAAGAAACTGGCCGAGTCGGTCGATAAATGGATCGAGCCCGGTCGCGCGGGTCTCGATCGCATCTCCTTCTTCGGTGGCCGGGATGGTCCGGCCGGGGGAAAACCGGGATGAGCGCGACTTCGGAATATCTACAACTCTCCCGCGAAAGTGCCGACGAGCTCGTTCGTCGGCACGCGCCGTTGGTACGGCGGATCGCCTATCACCTGATGGGGCGGTTGCCGGCCAGCGTCGACGTGGGCGACCTGATCCAGGCGGGGATGATCGGTTTGCTCGAGGCAGCGCGCCATTTTGCCAACGACAAGGGAGCCAGCTTCGAGACGTTTGCGGGCATCCGCATCCGTGGTGCGATGCTGGACGAGCTGCGGCGCGCCGACTGGACGCCGCGCTCGGTGCACCGCAAGACCCGCGAAGTGGCCGAGACCATCCGCCAGATCGAGGCCGAGACCGGCGCCGAGGCGGATGGCGCCGAGGTGATCCGCCGGCTCGGCATCAGCGCGGAGGAGTACCACCAGGTGCTCGCCGATGCGCTTTCCTCGCGCCTGCTCAGCCTCACCTCGTCGGACGACGGCGAGGAAACCGGCGTGCTCGACGTGGCGGACGAGAACAGCCTGGCCCCCGACGAGGGCATCGAGCACAGCGGCATGCGCGAGGCGCTGATCGAGGCCATCGTCGACCTGCCCGAGCGTGAGCAGCTGGTGATGTCGCTGTACTACGAGCAGGAATTGAACCTCAAGGAAATCGGCGCCGTGCTCGGCGTGAGCGAGTCGCGCGTGTGCCAGATCCACGGCCAGGCCGTGATCCGGCTGCGCGGCAAGCTCTCCGGCTGGCGCACCTGAGCGCCGTCACCCCGCATAACCCCAGGCACAACGCAAAGCACGCGGAGCATTCGTTTGGACAAGAACATGAAAATCCTGGTGGTGGACGATTTCTCCACCATGCGGCGCATCGTCAGGAACCTGCTGGTGGAGCTGGGCTTCACCAACACCCTGATCCAGGAAGCCGACGACGGCAACAACGCGCTCACCATGCTGCGCGGCCAGCCGTTCGACCTGGTGGTGACCGACTGGAACATGCCCAACATGACCGGCATCGACCTGCTGCGCGCGATCCGCGCCGAGCCCGCGCTGAAGGGCCTGCCGGTGCTGATGGTGACGGCCGAGAACAACCGCGACCAGATCATCGCCGCCGCCCAGGCCGGCGTGAACGGCTACGTGGTCAAACCCTTCACTGCGGCCACCTTGCAGGAGAAGCTCACCAAGATCTTCGAGCGGATCGCCGCCAGCGGAGCGAAAGCATGAGCACCTTGATCCCACTGGCCGCCGACGAGAACCTGCCGTCCGAGCTGCGCGACCTGCTGAACAGCCCGGAAGGCCCGGCCTTCGAGCATGCCCTGGACAGCATGGTGCGCCAGCGCGAGCAGCACCTGTTCCGCGCGCTGGGCCACCTGGCCCGCGAACTGCACGATGCCGTGCGCCGCCTCGGCGGCGAACTGGCGCAGGAAGGCGTGCCCGGCATCGTCGCCGACGCACGCCAGCACCTGCAGGACGTGCTGGAAATGAGCGCCAACGCCGCCAACCGCAGCATCGACTTCGCCGAGCGCCTGCGGCCGCAGGCCGATTCGCTGGCGCAGCGCGCCGACGACGTGCTCAAGCGCGCGGCGAACGACGAGCTGGCCGCCGGGCTGGCGCGCGAGGCGGCCGGCTTCGCCGAGAGCTGCCGCGCCGGCCTCGCCGACATGGTGGTGGCGCAGTCCTGGCAGGACCTCACCGGCCAGCGCGTCAAGAAGGTGTCCGCCTTCATCGGCACGGTCGAGACCTCGCTGCTGGAACTGGTGCGCCTCACCGGCGCGCTGGCCGGCGCCGAGGCGCCGGTCGACGTGGCCAAGGTGACCAGCCAGGAGGACGCCGACCGGCTGCTCAGCGAATTCGGCTTCTAAGGGACTTGGCGCAGTGAACGCGGATTTCGACAACGAGCTGCGCCAGGACTTCCTCGTCGAAGCGGGCGAACTCGTCGAGCGTCTCGGCGAGCAACTGGTGGGGCTGGAAGCGGCGCCGGGCGACGGCGACCTGCTGAACGCCGTGTTCCGCGCCTTCCACACCGTGAAGGGCGGCGCCGGCTTCCTCGCGCTGGAACCGATGGTGCAGCTGTGCCACAACGCCGAGGACCTGCTCAACCAGGCGCGCAACGGCAACCTGACGCTGGACGCCAGCTACATGGACGCCCTGCTGCAGACGCTGGACCGGCTGGTCGAGATGATGGCCGCGCTGGGCGCGGGCACGCCGCTGGCCATGCCGCCGCCGGAACTGCTCAAGGCGCTGCTGCCGCGCGGCGTCGCCGCACCCGTTCCCGCGCCTGCGCCGGCTCCCGTGCCGGCACCGGCCCCTGCGCCTGCCGGCGGCGCCATCGACGACAGCGAGTTCGAGGCGCTGCTCGACAGCCTGTACGGCACGGCGGCGCCCGGCACCATCGAGCCGGCTGCGATGCCGTCGGCGGCCGCGCCTGCGCCGGTCGCTGCAGGCACCATCGACGATGATGAATTCGAGGCGCTGCTGGATGCGCTGCACGGCACCGCCGGGCAACCCGGCGTGGCGGCACCCGCGCCTGCGGCCACGGAGCCAGCGCCGGCGCCGGCTCCGGTCGCAGTGGCGCCCGTGCAGGCCGCCGCGCCTGCTGCGCGCCAGGCCGCGCCGCCGACGGCCGAAACCACCGTACGCGTGGATACCGCGCGGCTGGACGTGCTGGTCAACCATGCCGGCGAACTGGTGCTGGCGCGCAACCGCCTGCTCAGCCTCGCCGCGCGCCATGGCAGCGAGGCGCTGGCCGCGGCGGCCGGCGAACTGGATCGCATCACCGACGAGCTGCAAGGCGCGGTGATGGGCATGCGCATGCAGCCGGTGGGGCGCCTGTTCCAGCGCTTCCCGCGCATCGTGCGCGACCTCGCCCGCCAGCTCGGCAAGGAGGTGGAGCTGGTGCTGGAAGGCGAGGGCACCGACCTCGACCGCAGCCTGGTCGAGGCCCTGGCCGATCCGTTGATCCACTTGCTGCGCAACGCACTGGACCATGGCGTGGAGATGCCCGCCGACCGCGAGCGCGCCGGCAAGGCACGCAAGGGGCGCGTGGTGCTGGCGGCCAGCCAGCGCGGCGAGCGCATCGTCATCACCGTGTCCGACGACGGCCGCGGCATGGATGCGGAGATCCTCAAGCGCAAGGCGGTGGAGAAGGGCGTGATCGACGCGGCGCAGGCCGCGCGGCTGTCCGAGGCCGAGTGCTACGAGCTGATCTTCCGCCCCGGCTTTTCCACCGCCGCCACGGTCTCGGACATCTCCGGCCGCGGCGTCGGCATGGACGTGGTGAAGACCCGCATCACCGAACTGGGCGGCACGCTGGCGGTGCATTCGCGCCTCGGCCATGGCAGCGAGCTCGAGCTCGCGGTGCCGCTCACGCTGGCGGTGGTGCGCGTGCTGATGGTGCGCGTGGGCAGCCGCCTGCTCTCCCTGCCGCTGGGCAACGTGGAGGAGGTGTTCGAACTGGCCGCCGGCCAGGACTGCCTGCTCGACGGGCGCCTGGTGGCCCGCCACCGCGGCCGCGCGCTGCCGCTGGTCGACATGGTCGACTGGGCCGGCGTGGCAGGCGAGCCCGTGCGCCACGTGGCGGTGCTGCACATCGGCCACCAGCGGCTGGGCTGCCTGGTGCACGAGGTGCTCGGCCGCGAGGACGTCATCGTCAAGCCGCTGGGCCACCTGTTCGCCGGCGTGCCCGGCGTGGCCGGCGCCACCGTCACCGGCGACGGCCGGCTGGCGCTGGTGATGGACCTGGCCGGCCTGGCCGACAGCGCCGCGCAGCCTTCCGTTCCCCTGGCGCAGGCCGGCTGAACCGCATGGACCTGATCAGCATCATCGGCACGCTGCTGGCCTTCCTGGTCATCATCGTCGGCACCATCCTCAAGGGTTCCACCGTCGATGCGCTGTGGAACCCCGCGGCCTGCGTGATCGTGTTCGCCGGCACCGCCGCCGCGCTGATGGTGCAGAACCAGGGCAAGGTGCTCAAGCACGCGCTGAAGATGATGTCGATGATCTTCAAGCCGCCGATGCACCGGCCGGAGGACCTCATCAGCCGCGTGGTGGGCTGGAGCGAAATCTCGCGCCGGCAGGGCCTGCTGGGGCTGGAGCCGCAGATCGAAGCCGAGCCCGACCCGTTCATCAGGAAGGGCCTGCAGATGCTGGTCGACGGCAGCGAGCCCGAGGCGATCCGCAGCGTGCTGGAGGTGGACATGGACACCCGCGAGGCCACCGACCTGGCCGCCTCCAAGGTGTACGAAAGCGCCGGCATCTTCTCGCCCACCCTGGGCATCATCGGCGCGGTGATGGGCCTGATGGCGGTGATGCAGAACCTGACCGATCCCAGCAAGCTCGGCCACGGCATCGCCGCCGCCTTCGTGGCGACGATCTACGGCGTGGCGCTGGCCAACCTGTTCATGCTGCCGATGGCTGCGCGGTTGAAGGGCCTGATCGGCAAGCAGAGCAGGATGCGCGAGATCCTGATCGAGGGACTGGTGTCGATCGCGCAGGGCGACAACCCGCGCCAGATCGAGGCGCGCCTGCAGGGTTACGTGTCGTGAGCCGACGGCACAAGCACGAGGATCACGTCAACCACGAGGCCTGGGCGATTCCCTATGCCGACCTGATGACCCTGCTGCTGGCCTTCTTCGTGGTGATGTACGCCGTCTCGGTGGTCAACGAGGGCAAGTTCCGCGTGATGTCCGAGTCGCTGATCGAGGCGTTCAACGGCTCCAGCCATGCGATCGCGCCGCTGCCGCCGACCAAGGTGCGTCCGCACAACGTCGACCCGTCCATCGCCACCCCGGAAGGGCAGGCGGGCGCGATGGTGCCGATTGCCGTGCCGATCCCGCCGCATCCGGTGGCGGTGCAGGGCGGCGACGGGCACAACATCGGCAAGGGCGTCGACGCCGGCAAGGGAGCCGGGGCGGCGACCCTCGGGCTGATCGAGTCCAGGGTGCGCAAGGCGCTGCAGCCGCTGATCGACAGCAAGGAAGTGGTGGTGCGCAACAACCAGCACTGGCTGGAGATCGAGATCCGCACCGACATCCTGTTCCCCAGCGGCGTGGCGCAGCTGTCCGTGCCGGCACAGGGCGTGCTGAACAACCTGGCGGCGGTGCTGGCCGGCTTCACCAATTCGCTGCGCATCGAGGGCTTCACCGACAACGTGCCGATCAGCACCGCGCTGTTCCCCTCGAACTGGGAGCTTTCGGCGGCGCGCGCCGGCAGCGTGGCGCGGCTGTTCGTGGACGCCGGCATCGCCCCGGACAGGCTGGGCATCGTCGGCTGGGGCGAGACGCATTCGGTGGGCGACAACGGCACCGCGGACGGCCGCAACGCCAACCGCCGCGTGCTGGTGGTGGTGATGGGCGAAAACTCGGCCCCGCAACGCGAACAGAGCGCCCTCGGCACGCTCGACCGACAGCCCGGCGTCGCTGCGGCGTCATCGGTGGGCAGCCTGCCCACCGTGCAGGTCGTCGAGCCCATGCCTGCGCCGGCGGGCGCGGCATTGCCGCAGGGTGCGGCCAAGGGTGCTGTGCAGCCGCAGGGCGTGCCCGCCAGGGATGCCACCGTTCCGGCGGACGGCCCGGCCACCCATGCCGGGCCGCGCGCAGGTGGTGCATCCACGCCGGCGCCGCCGGCCGGAGCCGTGCCATGATCCGGTGCCCAGCCCATGGAGACAACGCATGAATGCCCCGGTCGCAGGCCTGCTGTCGGAAGACCGCCAATGGCTGTCCTTCCGCATCGGCGCGCAGGTCTATGCCGCGCGGCTGGCGGACGTCAGCGAGGTGATCCGCGACGACGAGCTGACGCCGGTGCCGGGTTCCGCCACCGACCTGCTCGGCGTGCGCCACCTGCGCGGGCACATCGTGCCGGTGATGGACGGGCGCCGCCGGCTCGGCTTGCCGGAGCAGCCTGCCGCCGACCCGCATGCGGTGCGCATCGTGATGCTGTCGCATGCCGGGCAGTTGCTGGGCCTCAAGGTCGATGCGGTGGGCGAGCTGCTGAGCAGCGAAGGGTTGGACATCGCGCCGCCGCCGCCCGGGCGGGCCTGCCGCGACGATGATCCGGTCTGCGGCGTGATGTCGTGGCGGGACGGCTTCGTGGCCCTGCTCGACGCACGCCGCCTGTACCGGCTGGATGGGGGCGACGGCGATGTGGCTTGAGCTGGGCGTGCCCGCGTTGCTGCTGCTGGCGACAGGCCAGACGATCCTGCTGGTGAAGCTGTGGCGGCAGTCGCGCAGCCTGCAGCAGCGCGTCGACGCGCTGTGGCAGAACGCGGCCGGCGCCAGCACCGACGTGCCGACCTCGATGCTGGTGACGGTGCTGGGCCGGGTCGAACGCAAGCTCGGCCAGGTGGAGCGCCCGGTCTTGCCCGAGCGTTCCTGGGAGCTGGCCAAGCAGCTCGCGCGCGAAGGTGCCGACGTGGAACAGCTGGTGGCGTGCTGCGGGCTGTCGCGTGACGAAGCGCAGCTGATCCTCGCCATGCGCGCCTCGCTGGTGTGAGGCGGGCAAGCCGCGTGGTCCTGTCGCGGATTTCCTGAGCGCCTGTTCGAAACTCCTGCCCGCCCATGCCGGGAGCTGCACCGTCGCTCCCACGGGTGTTCCGCGCGCCTCGTCTTGTCCGCCCGGTGCCGGAACGACGGGCATGCAAGCCCGCGGTTCCAGATGCGGCCGTTCTGGAGGAGGCGTCGGCGGGAAGTCGATGCAAGCAGGCGGGCGCGGCCAGCCAGGCTTCGGGAGGATCCTCACTCAGCCCTGCGGTTCTTCCACCGCGTCGTAGACCGCGGCCAGCACCGAGGCCGCCGCGGCGTAGAGCAGCACCGGCACGTCGTCGCGCAGGCGCAGGCCGGCCAGCAGGGCGGCGATCTGCGGGTCGGGATGCAGCGGCAGGCCGAGGGCCTGTGCGCGTGCGCGCATGGCCTCCAGCGATTCGGGCGGTATCGCGCGGGACTCGCTGCTGCCGCCGCCGGACAGGCGCAGGGTCACCTTGCGGGCGGGTGGGAGGGCCGGCGGCGTGTTCATGCGGTGGCCTGCAGCAGCACGGCGCTGTAGCGGTTCGGCGGATCGGGCAGGCCGAGCTGGCAGCTCAGCTGGTCGAGCAGCAGGCCGCAGGCGGCCAGCCGGTGGCGCAGGGCGGTGAACTGGCTTTCCAGCCGCTGCACGGTGGCGGGCAGTGAGGCCCACAGGCGCACCGACAGGCGCGGTTCGCGCAATTGCAGCTCGCCCTGCACGGCGCCCAGCGTGGGCAGGTCGAGCGCGAAGCCCAGGTTCCAGCCGCGACTGCCGTCGCTGGCGTCATTGGCGTATTCCAGCTGCAGCTGCAGCACGTCGCGACCGTGCTCGCCCTGCAGCGGAATCTCGATCATCCACGCCGGCACCGGCCCGTTGCCCGATTCCAGCTGCGCCACCTCGATCCGCGCCAATGCGGCGCGCACGTCGCCCTGCAGGCGGTCCAGCAGGGGCTGCACGTTGTCGTCCAGCAGCGCCGGCGGCAGCTCGGCGCGTGGCTGCGCCTGCAGGCCGCGCTGCAGCAGCGGCGGCGGGGTGTCGCTGCGGCTGCTGTTCGGCACCGCCGGTGCGCGCGGGGCGGCGGCGTAGGCGCCCTCGTATTCGAGCGGGGCGTCGCCAGGATTGTTCGGAGCCGTATCGACACGGTCGAGCAGCACGCCGGCCAGGCGCAGCAAGGCTGCCTTCCAGTCGTCCTGCATCGGCGACGAGGTGAAGCTGTGCGGATCGGCGAGCAGGGATTCGAGGAACAGCCCGCTGCGTTCGATCGCCATGCGCAGGCCTTCGCCGCTGGCGATCTCAGCCGGGCTGTGCATGGCCTGCTCCAGCATGGCGAGCGCGCCGCGCAGGTCGGGCGGCAGCAGGCGCAGCACCGGCCGCTCCGCCAGCGCATCGAGCGTGGCCAGCAGGGGGGCGTAGCCATTCTGCTGCGGCAGGCTTTCGCGCAGGGCGCGCTGCATGGTGGCATCGATGGATTGCTGACCGACCATTTCCAGCTGCGGCAGGGAGCCCAGGCTCAGTATGCGTACCTGGAACTGCGAAGGCAGTTGCCCGCCCGCCACGTCCGTTTCCACCGTGATGTTGCCGATCTGCACCACCTGCATGCCCTGCGGGCTCACGCCCAGCGGCCGCGCCAGCAGCACGCTGCCGATGCGCCAACTCTGCGCCGCGCTGCCTGCGGCAGCACCGGCCCAGGTCAGGGCGGCAAGACTGGTCGGCTGGATGTTCAAGGCGGTTCCTACGGCTGGGATTGCAGGCGCGGTAAGGGTTGTCCCGTTGGGAATCGGCTGTCTGCGCAAAAACTTGAAGCCAGGCTTTTGTGATCCTGTTCACAAAACAAAGGGGCGCCTCGCGCCACCCCGGATGATCGCGAACGGGCTTTTGCCCCTAAAGCATGCCTGCTGGCGGTCGATAAGCCCACTTGTCAGCGCCATCAGGCGCGAGCGGAGCGAAAGGCATGGCCGGCAAGCGGGCTGCGAAGCGGGATGGGGCACCGGGCGACATGGTCACGGTGGTATTGCCGGTGGACTGCCGCATAGGCGCCCAGGCCGCATTGCAGGCCGAATTGTCGGAGGCGCTGCAAGGCTGCGCGGTGGAGCTCGACGGCAGCCAGGTGGAGCGCGTGGACACGGCCGCGCTGCAATTGCTGATGCTGTTCCGGCGCGCGTCCGACGCGCGTGGCGGCACGCTGTCCTGGCGCGCCGGCAGCACGGTTTTGAACGACGCGGCCAGCCTGCTTGGGTTGTCGCGGATTCTGGAACTGCCGGCCGTCGGGCCGGCTTAACGAGGTGGGAGCATGGCAAAGATCCTGGCGGTAGACGATTCGGCTTCGATGCGCGGCATGGTGGCCTTCACCCTGCGTGGCGCGGGCCACGAGGTGACCGAGGCCGAGAACGGCCAGCTGGCGCTGGACGCGGCCGCTGCGGGTGCGTTCGACCTGGTGCTGGCCGACGTCAACATGCCGGTGATGGACGGCATCAGCATGGTGCGCGCACTGCGCGCGAAGCCCGAGTACAAGGGCGTGCCGATCCTGATGCTCACCACCGAGTCGAACACCGAGAAGAAGATGGAAGGCAAGGCCGCCGGCGCCACCGGCTGGCTGGTCAAGCCGTTCGACCCCGAACAGCTGCTGGCGACCGTCAAGCGCGTGCTGGGCTGAGGAAAAGACACATGGGCGCGGTCGACCTGTCTCAGTTCCACAAGACCTTCTTCGAGGAAAGCCTGGAAGGCCTCGACGCGATGGAAGCGGCATTGCTGGCACTGGACTCGGGCTCGACCGACCACGAGCTGGTGCACACCATCTTCCGTGCGGCGCATTCCATCAAGGGTGGTGCGGCGACGTTCGGCTTCGCCGACGTGGCCGCGTTCACCCACGTGGCCGAATCGCTGCTGGAGGAAGTGCGCAGCGAGCGTCGCGCGGTGGACGCCGGCCTGACCGACCTGTTGCTGCGTTCGGTCGATTGCCTGCGCGCCATGCTCGACCGCACCGCCAAGGGCCAGCCCGCGGCCGACGCGGGCAGCGAGGCCCTGCGCGCCGAGTTGACGGCGTTGGTCGAAGGCGAGGCGGCGGCAACGCCCGCGGCCGCGAAGGACAGTGCCGCGCCGGTCGCCGGCTGGGAGATCCGTTTCGTCGCGCTGCCGCACCTGCTGCAGACCGGCAACGATCCGTTGCGCCTGTTCCGCGAGCTGCAGCAACTCGGCACGCTGGAAGTGGTGCGCGCCTTCGTCACCGACGCCGCACCCGCGGATTTCGCCGCGCTCGATCCCGGCCAGTGCTACATGGGCTGGGAGCTTCGCCTGCACGGCGCGGTGGCGCGCGGCGACCTCGACGCCGTGTTCGAGTGGCTGGATGGCGACTGCGAGCTGTCGATCGCCCCGCTGGCCGCGGCGCCAGTGGCGCAGGCCGCGCCGGCAGCCGCGCCTGCACCCATCGCCGCTGCGGCGACTCCCGCGACTCCCGCAGCGGTGCCCGTGCGCGAAGCCACCGCTTCCAGTGGTGGCGGCGAGGGTGGCTCGATCCGCGTGGGCATCGACAAGGTCGATGCGCTGATCGACATGATGGGCGAACTGGTCATCACCCAGTCCATGCTCAACAGCATCGGCGAGAACTTCGACCTGTCGCAGCTCGAACGGCTGCGCGAGGGCCTGGCCCAGCTCGAGCGCAACACGCGCGAGCTGCAGGACAGCGTGATGCGCATCCGCATGCTGCCGATCGGTTCCGTGTTCAACCGCTTCCCGCGGCTGGTGCGCGACCTCGAGCGCAAGCTGGGCAAGCAGGTGAAGCTGGAGCTGCAGGGCGAGCAGACCGAGCTGGACAAGACGGTGCTGGAGAAGATCGGCGACCCGCTGGTGCACCTGGTGCGCAACGCCATCGACCACGGCCTGGAGATGCCCGAGCAGCGCCGCGCCGCGGGCAAGTCCGAGGCCGGCACGCTCACGCTGGACGCACACCACGAAGGCGGCAACATCGTGGTGCGCATCAGCGACGACGGCGCCGGGCTCAACCGCGAGCGCATCCTGGCCAAGGGCATCGAACGCGGCCTGGTCAAGCCCGGCCAGTCGCTCAGCGACGACGAAGTGGCCGAGCTGATCTTCCAGCCCGGCTTCTCCACCGCGGCGCAGGCCACCGACCTGTCCGGCCGCGGCGTGGGCATGGACGTCGTGCGCCGCAACGTGCGCGACCTCGGCGGCAGCGTGGGCGTGAAGAGCGTGGCCGGCAAGGGCAGCACCTTCACCATCGCCCTGCCGTTGACGCTGGCCATCATCGACGGCCTGGTCACCGCAGTGGGCGAGGAACGCTACATCGTGCCGCTGATCTCCATCGTCGAATCGCTGCGCCTGCCGGCCGACGCCGTGCGCAGGATCGCCGGCGGCGGCGAGGTGTTCCAGTTCCGCGGCGAATACCTGCCGGTCATCCGCCTGCATCGTGCCTTCGGCTGCGCCGACGCCATCGCCGAGGTGGAGCGCGGCATCGTGGTGGTGGTGGAGGACGAAGGCCAGCGCGTCGGCCTGCTGGTCGACGAACTGGTGGGCCAGCAGCAGGCCGTCATCAAGTCGCTGGAAAAGCATTACGAGCGGGTGCAGGGCGTGTCCGGCGCCACCATCGTCAGCGACGGCTCGGTGGCTTTGATCGTCGACGTGGGTGGGGTGGTGCGCCTGGGCCGGCGCAGCAAGGCGGCCTGATCGCCGGCCGGTGGCCGGCATGCGGAAGGGGGAAGCCGAATGTTGTCCACGAAGTGGTCGTTCCACCGCCTGAGCGTCAACGCACGGACGGTGCTGGTGGTCGTGGTGGTGGTGGCCGGCCTGCTCGGCCTCACCGTGATGAACGCGTGGCATAGCCGCAGCAACCAGATGGCCGGCCTGCAGAACCTGTTGCGCAGCCAGATCGAGTCTGCGGTGTCGGTGGCGCAGGGCTTCCACGAACGCGCGCAGAAGGGAGAGTTCAGCGAGGCCGAGGCCGAGAAACGCGCGCTGGCGCAGATCCACGACATGCGCTGGAGCGGCGGCACCGGCTACATCTTCGTGTTCGCCGACGACTACACCCTGCTGATGCATCCGGTGCTGGCGGACCAGGTGGGCAAGAACGTGCACGACACGGCCGACAAGAACGGCGTGTTCATCTACCAGGCCATCCACGACATCGACGAGCGCGATGGCGGCGGCGTCACCTACTACGACTGGCCGAAACCGCCAGGCATGAAGGTGGTGGGCAAGATGGCCTACTCGCAGCCGTTCAAGCCGTGGAGCATGCATATCGGCGCGGGCGCCTACTTCGACGACATCGACGCGCAGTTCCACCGCGAGCTGCTGCTGGACCTGCTGTGGGCGGGCCTGGTGGGCGCGCTGGTGATCGCGCTGGTGTGGTTGTCGATGAACAGCATCCGGCGGAGCATCGGCGGCGAGCCGTCGTTCGCGGTGCGGATGACCGGGCGGATGGCGGACGGCGACCTGTCGCTGGACGGCGCGGAGAAGCTGGAGCTGGCGCCGGGCAGCATGATGCACGCGATGCAGCGTCTGCACGTGAAGCTGGTGGAGGTGATCGGCCAGGTGCAGCAGGGCTCGCAGGTGGTGAGCGGGGCGGCGCAGGAGATCGCGAAGGGCAACGACGACCTGAGCCAGCGCACGCAGGAGCAGGCGTCGAGCCTGGAGGAGACCGCGGCGTCGATGGAGGAGATGACGGCGACGGTGAAGCAGAACGCGGAGAACGCGAGCCACGCGAACCAGCTGGCGAGCGGGGCGCGGGAGCAGGCGGAGCGCGGCGGCAAGGTGGCGTCGGAGGCGGTGTCGGCGATGGCGGAGATCACGGCGTCGAGCCGGAAGATCGCGGACATCGTGGGGCTGATCGACGAGATCGCGTTCCAGACCAACCTGCTGTCGCTGAACGCGGCGGTGGAGGCGGCGCGTGCGGGCGAGCAGGGCCGCGGCTTCGCGGTGGTGGCGAGCGAGGTGCGCAGCCTGTCGCAGCGCAGCGCGGCGGCGGCGAAGGAAATCAAGGCGTTGATCGGCGAGAGCGTGGAGCGGGTGGAGGCGGGCGGGGCGCTGGTGGAGCAGACCGGGACGGCGCTGTCGGAAATCGTGGAGAGCGTGCGCAAGGTGACCGACATCGTGGCGGAGATCGCGGCGGCGAGCCAGGAGCAGTCGTCGGGGATCGACCAGGTGAACCGGGCGGTGATGCAGATGGACGAGGTGACGCAGCAGAACGCGGCGCTGGTGGAGCAGGCGGCGGCGGCGGCGCAGGCGATGCAGGAGCAGGCGGCGTCGCTGCGGCGGCAGACGGCGTTCTTCCGGCTGGACGGGAGCCCGGCCGTGGCGGCGGTGGAGACGCAGGCGGTCCGGCCGGTGCCGGTGGCGCGCAAGGCGTCGGCCTCGCGCGAGCTGGCGCGCCCGGCCCGACCGGCCCCGACGGCCGCACCCGCCGACGGCGGCTGGACCGAGTTCTGAAACGGTTGCCGGCGCGCCCGATGCCGGGGCGGCGCGGTCGGCAGTCATGCGATGACGTGAGGTTGCAGCGGTGGATAGCAAGAAGTGGTCGTTCGGTCGCCTGAGCCTGCGTGCCCGCGTGGTCGTCGTGATCGTGGTGGTGCTGGCCGGCCTGACCGCGCTTACCGTGATGAACGCCTGGCAGAGCCGGTCGATGCAGATGGCGGACCTGGAGCATCGGCTGCAGGGCCAGATCGAGTCCGCGGCGGAAATAGCGCAGGCCTACCACGCACGCGCGGGCAAGGGCGAGTTCGACGAGGCCGAAGCCCGGAAGCGGGCGCTGGCGCAGATCGGCAACATGCGCTGGGACAAGGGTAGCGGCTACGTCTTCGTGTTCGGTACGGACCTGGTGATGCGCATGCACCCGTTGCGCCCGGACTGGACCGGCAAGGACATCAGCGCCGAGACCGACGCCAAGGGCATGCCGCACTACCGGATGATGTCGGAGGCCGACGTCAGGGACGGCCACGACCTGCTCCGCTACACGCAGAAAATGCCCGATGGCGGCAGCAAGGACAAGATCACCTATTCGCAGTTGTTCAAGCCGTGGGGCCTGAACCTGGCGGCCGGCGCCTATTTCGACGACATCGACGCGAAGTTCCGCCACGACCTGCTGGTGAACCTGGCCTGGGCGGGCCTGCTCGGCGCGCTGGTGATCGCGCTGGTGTGGCTGTCGATGAGCAGCATCCGGCGCAGCATCGGCGGCGAGCCGTCGTTCGCGGTGCGGATGACCGGGCGGATGGCGGACGGCGACCTGTCGCTGGACGGCGCGGAGAAGCTGGAGCTGGCGCCGGGCAGCATGATGCACGCGATGCAGCGGCTGCACGTGAAGCTGGTGGAGGTGATCGGGCAGGTGCAGCGGGGCTCGCAGGTGGTGAGCGGGGCGGCGCAGGAGATCGCGAAGGGCAACGACGACCTGAGCCAGCGCACGCAGGAGCAGGCGTCGAGCCTGGAGGAGACCGCGGCGTCGATGGAGGAGATGACGGCGACGGTGAAGCAGAACGCGGAGAACGCGAGCCACGCGAACCAGCTGGCGAGCGGGGCGCGGGAGCAGGCGGAGCGCGGCGGCAAGGTGGCGTCGGAGGCGGTGTCGGCGATGGCGGAGATCACGGCGTCGAGCCGGAAGATCGCGGACATCGTGGGGCTGATCGACGAGATCGCGTTCCAGACCAACCTGCTGTCGCTGAACGCGGCGGTGGAGGCGGCGCGTGCGGGCGAGCAGGGCCGCGGCTTCGCGGTGGTGGCGAGCGAGGTGCGCAGCCTGTCGCAGCGCAGCGCGGCGGCGGCGAAGGAAATCAAGGCGTTGATCGGCGAGAGCGTGGAGCGGGTGGAGGCGGGCGGGGCGCTGGTGGAGCAGACCGGGACGGCGCTGTCGGAAATCGTGGAGAGCGTGCGCAAGGTGACCGACATCGTGGCGGAGATCGCGGCGGCGAGCCAGGAGCAGTCGTCGGGGATCGACCAGGTGAACCGGGCGGTGATGCAGATGGACGAGGTGACGCAGCAGAACGCGGCGCTGGTGGAACAGGCGGCGGCGGCGGCGCAGGCGATGCAGGAGCAGGCGGCGTCGTTGCGGCGGCAGACGGCGTTCTTCCGGCTGGACGGGAGCCCGGCCGTGGCGGCGGTGGAGACGCAGGCGGTCCGGCCGGTGCCGGTGGCGCGCAAGGCATCGACCTCGCGCGAGCTGGCGCGCCCGGCCCGACCGGCCCCGACGGCCGCACCCGCCGACGGCGGCTGGACCGAGTTCTGACCCGGAGCGCGCGCCTGCGCGCTCAAGAGTTCCCCGGATCGGCCGATACCTTCCTCGCGTCCGGTGTCTCGGGACGACCATCACGAGGTAGACGATCCATGTACGAAGACAAGGCGGACACGGCGCCGACCGTGCAGCAGCTCACCTTCAGCCTGGCCGGCGAGGAGTACGGCGTCGAGATCCTGTCGGTGCGCGAGATCCGCGGCTGGTCGCGCGTCACCCGCATCCCGCAGGCTCCCGATTACCTGCTCGGCGTGCTGAACCTGCGCGGCGCGGTGGTGCCGGTGATGGACCTGCGCCTGCGCTTCGGGCTCGAGCGCGAAAGCTACGGCGACAGCACGGTGATGATCGTGGTGGCCGTGGCCGAGCGCCTGTTCGGCATCGTGGTCGATGCGGTGTCCGACGTGGTGGACGTCGACCCGGCCTCGATCAAGCCGGTGCCCGACATGGGCTCCATCGTCGATACCCGCTACCTGAAGGGCCTCGCCACCCATGCGGAGCGCATGGTGATGCTGCTGGACGTGGAGAAGCTCATGCGTCCCGAGGATGTTGAAACGCTGGACGCCGCGCTGCCGGAAGTCCGCGACGTCGAAGTTGCCGCCTGACACTGGAATGCTGATGAACATCAAGAAATTCGTTGCGGGTATCCGTTTCTCGAAGCTGAAGGACCTTTCCGTCAAGGGCCGCCTGGTCGGCATGGTCGGCCTGCTGTCGGCCATGCTGGTGGTGGGCGCAGGAGTGGGCCTGAGCGTCATGGCCTGGCAGAAGGAAGGCATGCGCATGAGCTACGAGAACGGCATGGTGCCCGTGAGCCTGATGGCGGAGCTGCGCGTCAGGTCATTGATGAACTTCATCGTGCTGGGCGAGGCGGCCACCGTGATCGGCAAGCCCGACCAGGTGAAGCAGAAGCTCGCCGAGTTCGACGCCAACGAGAAGGTCTTCCCGGAGCTGGCCAAGAAGCTGGCCGCCGTGCAGATGAGCGCGGACGTCGCCAAGCAGTACAAGGCCTTGAACGCCACCGAGGCGGACTACGCGAGCAGCCTGAACGACGTCCGCAGCGCCCTGGCGCAGGGCGACGACGGCGCGCACGACCTGCTGGAAATGGAGGTGCGCCCGGCCATGATGATGCGCATGGACCAGCTCAACAAGCTGATCAAGGCCCAGGTCGACGAGGTGAAGCAGGCGTACGACAACCAGTCGGCCCGCTACAGCAAGGTGCGCGCGCTGGTGCTGGCCGGCATGATCGCCGGCCTGCTCATCGCGGCCCTGGTGGCGGTCCTGCTGATCCGTTCGATCACCGGCGCGCTGAAGCGGCTGATGGAGGTGGCCAGCGCCATCGCCGAGGGCCGGCTGGGCCATGACATCAAGGTGCAGCGGCACGACGAACTGGGCAACCTGCTCGAAGCCTTCCGGGCGATGGACGAACGCCTCAGCGCCATCGTGGGCGAGGTGCGCCAGGGCTCCGATGCGGTCAACAGCGCGGCGCAGGAGATCGCGCGCGGCAACGACGACCTCAGCCAGCGCACGCAGGAACAGGCCTCCAGCCTCGAGGAAACCGCTTCGTCGATGGAGGAGATGACCTCCACCGTGAAGCAGAACGCGGAGAATGCCAGCCATGCCAACCAGCTGGCGCGCGGCGCGCGCGAGCAGGCCGAGCAGGGCGGCGAAGTCGCCGGCAAGGCGATCGCCGCGATGCGCGAGATCGACGCCTCCAGCCGCAAGATCGGCGAGATCGTGGGGCTGATCCAGGACATCGCCTTCCAGACCAACCTGCTGGCGCTGAACGCCGCGGTGGAAGCCGCACGCGCCGGCGAACAGGGTCGCGGCTTCGCGGTGGTGGCCAGCGAGGTGCGCAACCTGGCGCAGCGCAGCGCCAGCGCGGCGAAGGAGATCAAGGGCCTGATCGCCGAGAGCGCGGAGAAGGTGCGCGGCGGCTCGGAACTGGTCGACCAGTCCGGCAAGGCGCTGGCCGAGATCGTCGAAAGCGTGAAGAAGGTCACCGACATCGTGGCCGAGATCGCCGCGGCCAGCAACGAACAGTCCGCCGGCATCGACCAGGTCAACAACGCCGTGATGCAGATGGACGAGATGACCCAGCAGAACGCGGCCCTGGTCGAGCAGGCCTCGGCCGCCGCCCGCGCGATGCAGGAGCAGGCCGAGGACCTCACGGCGCAGGTGGGCTTCTTCCAGTTGCGGGGCCGCTCCGCGGCGGCGCACGCGAAGCCGGCGCAGGCGAAGGCGGAAGTGGCCAAGGCCACCGAGGCGGTGTTCGCCGCCGTGCGCAAGGCCCCGCCGCCGCGCGCCATCGCCGCCGAATCCGACTCGGGCGCCTGGAAGGAGTTCTGAGTATGGCCGCCGTCGCCAGCGCGTCCGGCAACAAGGCGCCGTCCGGCGACGACGCGGTCCTGCTGGGCGACGCCGAGTTCCGCTTTCTGCGCGACTTCGTGTACGAGCACCTGGGCATCTCGCTGGGCGAGCACAAGCGCCAGCTGGTGCAGGGGCGACTGGCGCGGCGCCTGCGCGCGCTGCGCCTGCCCGACTACGCCGCGTATTGCGAGCTGTTGCGCCACGACCCGACCGGCGAGCTGGGCGAGCTGGCCAGCGTCATCAGCACCAACGTCACCTCGTTCTTCCGCGAGCCGCACCACTACGAGCTGCTGGAAAAGCAGCTGCTGCCGCAGTGGATCAAGAAGAAGCGCGCCGAGGGCGGCCGCCTGCGGATCTGGTCGGCCGGCTGCTCCACCGGCGAAGAGCCCTACGCCATGGCGATGGTGCTGGCCGAGGCGCTGGAGCAGAACGGCGCCTCCAGCATGGATGCCAGGATCCTCGCCACCGACCTGTCGCCGCAGGCGCTGGAGCAGGCGCGCAACGGCGTGTACGCGCTGGACAAGCTCGGCGGCATCAGCGAAGAGCGCCGCCGCCGCTGGATGATGCGCGGCGCCGGCGAGTACGAGGGCTATGCCTGCGTGCACCCGCGCCTGCGCGAGATGGTGACGGTGCAGCCGCTGAACCTGCTGCACGACTGGCCGATGCGCGGGCCGTTCGACGCGATCTTCTGCCGCAACGTGGTGATCTACTTCGACCAGCCCACCAAGCAGAAGCTGTTCAGCCGCTATGCCGCGCTGTTGCCGGCGGGCGGCTACCTGTTTCTTGGCCACTCCGAGTCGCTGCACGGCATCAACGAGGACTTCGAACTGGTTGGCCGCACGGCCTACAGGAAGCGCGGCTGATGAGCACGCACCACCACCATCACCACTCTTCCATCCAGCGTCGGATCGAACGCCGCGTCGCGCCGGTGGAGACCAAGGCCCCGCCCGGCTACGAACACCTGAAGCGGTTCTGGGACCCGGTGCAGGGCTGCATGACCGTCAAGGTGCTGCCGGGCGAGTTCTACGTGAGCGCGCAGGAAGAGATGGTGAGCACCGTGCTCGGCTCCTGCGTGTCGGCCTGCATCCACGACCCGGTGCGCGGCATCGGCGGCATGAACCACTTCATGCTGCCCGAGTCCAAGGGCGGCAGCGACAGCTGGGCCTCCACCGTGGGCCGCGCGGCGCGCTACGGCTCGGACGCGATGGAGCACCTCATCAACGACCTGCTGAAGGCGGGCGCGCAGCGCGCCGACCTCACCGTCAAGCTGTTCGGCGGCGGGCGCGTGCTGGCGCAGATGAGCGACGTGGGCCAGCGCAACATCGAGTTCGTGCGCCGCTACATCACCACCGAGAAGCTCAAGGTGGTGGCCGAGGACCTGGGCGACATCTATCCGCGCCAGGTGCAGTTTTTCCCGCAGAGCGGCAAGGCGCGCGTGCGCCAGCTGCGCCGCACCGACGACGTGAAGCTGGTGGCCGGCGAGCGCACCTACCTCAAGCAGTTGGCGAACGATCCGATAAAGGGCGAGGTCGAGCTGTTCTGACGCCGGTGTCCGGTGCGGGGGTTCGCATAGCCAGGGTGAGCAATGGAAAGAGTGCGCGTACTTGTAGTCGACGATTCCGCATTGGTGCGCAAGCTGATGTCGACCATGCTTACCTGCGATCCGGAGATCGAGGTGGTGGGCACGGCGCCCGACCCTTACATCGCCCGCGAGAAGATCAAGCAGCTGAATCCCGACGTGCTCACGCTGGACGTCGAGATGCCGCGCATGGACGGGCTCACCTTCCTGGAAAACCTGATGCGGCTGCGGCCGATGCCGGTGGTGATGGTGTCCACCCTCACCACCGCCGGCGCCGACGTCACCCTGCGCGCGCTGGAGCTGGGCGCGGTGGACTTCTACGCCAAGCCGAACACCGACCTCGCCGCCAGCTTCGGCGACAGCGCGCAGGAGCTGTGCGCCAAGGTCAAGCACGCGGCGCTGGCCAGGCCCAGGGCGCGCACCGCGGTGCGCCCGCTGGAAGTGGCGCCGCGCCTGTCGGCCGACGCGGTGCTGCCGCGCTCGCAGGTGCCGGGCAGCCGCGGCGGCAGCCCGATCATCGCCATCGGCGCCTCCACCGGCGGCACCGAGGCGGTGCGCGTGGTGCTGGAAATGATGCCGCCTGACGCGCCGCCGATCCTGGTGACCCAGCACATCCCGGCCGCCTTCAGCGGACCGTTCGCCGCGCGCATGGACCGCTGCTCGGCGATGCGCGTATGCGAGGCGCAGGACGGGCAGCCGATCCAGCAGGGCACGGCCTACATCGCGCCGGGCAGCCACCACCTGCTGGCGATGTGGGACGGCGCCAGGTTCGTGTGCCGCCTGCACGACGGCCCGCCGGTGAACCGGCACCGTCCCAGCGTCGACGTGCTGTTCCGCTCGCTGGCGGCCACCGCCGGCGCCTCCACCATCGCCGCCCTGCTCACCGGCATGGGCGACGACGGCGCGCGCGGCCTGCTCGAACTGCGCCAGGCCGGCGCCGCCACCCTGGTGCAGGACGAACCCAGTTCGGTGGTGTGGGGCATGCCCGGCGCCGCCTGGAAGCTCGGCGCCGCGCCGGAAATGCTGCCGCTCGACCACATCGCGGGCCGCCTGCTCGCGCTGGCGCACCACACCCACCACGGCGCCAAGGGCGCCTGAGCCGGACCACGGACCATGCCATTCACTCCCGCCCAATTTTTCCGACGCCCGCTGGCCGGCTGGATCGCCAGCGCCGTCGCCCTGTTGCTGACCCTGCTGTGGCACCCCGCCTGGCTGGCGCCGCTGCTGGTGCTGGCCGTCACCGCGGCATGGTTCGCGGCGACGCGCGGCGAGGAACCGTCGGCGGCCATGCCGGCCGCCGCCCCTGCCGTGGCTGCGCCCGGCGCGAGCGCGGAGCCGGTGCGCGCGGCGATGGAGGACGTGCGCAGCGCGCTGGTCGACGAGCTCGGCCACGCCACCCGCGAGCTGCACCAGGGCCTGGACCTGCTGCGCGACGCGGTGTCCGAACTGGGCGGCGGCTTCGACGGCCTGTCCAGCAAGACCGCGCTGCAGCAGTCGCTGCTCAAGCAGATCATCGACGTGCAGGACGGCGGCGTGTCGGTGCAGGACTTCGCCGCCCGCACCGGCGACCTGCTGGAGCACTTCGTGGGCATGATCGTGCAGATGTCGCGCGAGAGCCTGCGCATCGTCTACCGCATCGACGGCATGGCGAAGGAAATGGACGCGGTGTTCGGCCTGCTGAAGAACGTCAACACCATCGCCGAGGAAACCAACCTGCTGGCGCTGAACGCCGCGATCGAGGCGGCGCGCGCGGGCGAATCCGGCCGCGGCTTCGCGGTGGTGGCTGGCGAGATCCGCAACCTGGCCAGCAACTCCAACCAGCTCAACGAGCGCATCGGCGGCCACGTCGAGCGCGCCCGCGCCGCGATGGAGCAGCTGCGCGGCCTGATCGGCGCGATGGCCTCGCAGGACCTCAACGTGGCGCTGTCGGCCAAGGGCGGCATCGACGCGATGACGGCGCACGTCACCGAGAGCGACGCGCGCACCAGCAAGGTGGCCGACCAGGTGGTCGAGATCAGCCGCGGCCTGACCAGCGACGTCTCCACCACGGTGCGCTCGTTGCAGTTCGAGGACATCCTGCGCCAGCTGATCGGCCAGACCCGCGAGCGCCTGGTGGACCTGCAGGAAATCACCAGCGAATGCACGCGCGACATCGAGGAGCTGGCCTGCACCCCGCTCGAGGCGGAGGCGCTGGAAGAACGTGCCCAGCGCGTGCGCAGCCGCCTGGCGATCCAGCGCGAGAAGGCGCGCCTGCGCTCGCGCGGCCCGGCGCTGCAGAACTCGATGGACGCCGGCGAGATCGAACTTTTCTGACCTTATGCGCCGGGAAAGTGCTCCTGCACTTTCCCGGCTCGCCCAAGTCCGGTACGTGCCCGGACTTGGCTCCGACAAATCAGGCACGTTGTGCCTGATTTGCGTGCGATCCATCCATGGATCGCATTCCTGACCCGGAGAACATTTCAAATGAGCCTGATGGTCCACCATGACGCCGAGCTCGACTGCCTCACCCTGCAGCTGGGCGAGCGCTTCGACTTCAGCATCCATCGCGACTTCCACGACGCCTGCCTCGGCGACGGCAAGCGCGCGCGCAGCTACGTGATCGACCTGGGCGAGGTCACCGGCATGGACAGCTCCGCGCTCGGCATGCTGCTGCTGCTGCGCGAGCACGCCGGCGCCGACCGCGCCGACATCCGCATCGTCAATGCCTCGGGCGAGCTGCGCAGCACCCTGCGCGTCGCCGGCTTCGACAAGTTGTTCGTGCTGCACTGAACGCAGGCGCGCCTGCACGCGGGTGCGCCCGCTGATGCGGTCGTTAAAGTTTTCCAGGGGCGGCCGATACAGGGGCATAGCGTTTTCCCCTCAGTCCCCCTGGAGTTTTTCATGAAAGCTTTTGTCGTCGCCGCTGCCCTGCTGCTGGCCCCGTTGGCTGCCCATGCCGCTTGCTCGGCCACCGACTTCGCGATCAAGGACTTCAAGCCGGTGCCCGCGGGCTCCCGCATGAGCCTGCGCGGCACGCTGGTCAACAACTGCGCCACGGCCGCTGCCGCGCAGATCCGCATCGACGGCAAGGATGAGACGGGCAAGGTGCTGCAGACCAAGCAGGCGTGGCCGGCGGGCACCTCCAACATCGCTCCCGGCGATTCGGTGAACTTCGACCTGGGCCGCATGTTCCGCCCCGATCCCCTGATGACCACGTTCACCGTCACCGTGGCGGACGTGCGCGCCTGGTAAGTCGCGGAACTTCCGCGGCGAAGGACGGCGGCGCGGCGGAAACGCCACGCCGCCGTTTTGTTGTCGGCGGCGGGCAGGCCGCAAGAGCCTGTTCATAGCCCCCCCGGCGCGGACCATGCGGGGACCTTGGGCAGGTTCTAAGCTTCGTGCGGCTTCCCGTGCATGAGGTGCCCCGTGGCAAAGCGATACATCCTGGCGCTGGACCAGGGCACCACCAGCACCCGGGCGATGCTGGTCGACGCGGCCGGCCGCGTGGCGGGCATGGCGCAGCGCGAGTTCGCCCAGGTCTATCCGCAGCCAGGCTGGGTGGAGCACGACCCGCGCGAGATCCTCGCCAGCGTGCAGGCCACCGTGGCCGAGCTGCTCACGCGCCTGCAGGTCGAGCCGGGCGACCTGGCCGGCATCGGCATCGCCAACCAGCGCGAGACCACGGTGGTATGGGACCGCCACAGCGGCCAGCCGATCCACAACGCCATCGTGTGGCAGTCGCGGCAGAGCGTGGCCATCTGCGAACGGCTGCAGGCGGACGGCTGCACGCCCATGGTGCAGGCCAGGACCGGCCTGCTGATCGACGCGTATTTCTCCGCCAGCAAGATCCGCTGGCTGCTCGACCATGTCGAGGGCGCCCAGGCGCGCGCCGAGCGCGGCGAGCTGCTGTTCGGCACGATGGAAAGCTGGCTGGTGTGGAACCTGACCGGCGGGCGCCTGCACGTCACCGACGCCAGCAATGCCGCGCGCACCCTGCTGTACGACATCCATCGTCGCGAATGGGACGACGGGCTGCTGCGCCTGTTCAAGGTGCCGCGCGCGATGCTGCCGCGGGTCTGCCCGTGCAGCGGGCATGTCGGCGACACTGATCCGGCGCGCTTCTTCGGCGCCGCGGTTGCCATCGGCGGCCTCGCCGGCGACCAGCAGGCGGCGTTGTTCGGCCAGGCCTGCTTCGAGCCCGGCATGGCGAAGAACACCTACGGCACCGGCTGCTTCATGCTGATGCACACGGGCGGGCAGGCGGTGCCGTCGCGCCATGGCCTGCTGACCACCATCGCGTGGGAGATCGACGGCAAGGTGGAATACGCGCTGGAGGGCAGCATCTTCGTCGCCGGCGCGGTGGTGCAGTGGCTGCGCGACGGCCTGCGCCTGCTCGAACGCGCCGCCGATTCGCAGGCGCTGGCCGAAGGCGTGGCCTCCAGCGACGGCGTCTACCTGGTGCCGGCCTTCGTGGGCCTGGGGGCGCCGTACTGGCGCAGCGAGGTGCGCGGCGCGATGTTCGGCATCACCCGCGGCACGCGCCGCGAGCACGTCGTGCGCGCGGCGCTGGAATCCATGGCCTACCAGTCGCGCGACGTGCTCGCGGCGATGGAGGCGGACGCGGGCATTCCGCTGAAGGAGTTGCGCGCCGACGGCGGCGCCAGCGCCAACGATTTCCTGGCGCAGTTCCAGAGCGACATGCTGGGCGTGCCGCTGCTGCGGCCCGGCGTGCAGGAAACCACGGCGCTGGGCGCGGCGTATCTCGCCGGACTGGCGCTGGGATTCTGGGAGGACCGCGCGCAGGTCGCGCGGCTGTGGCAGTTGGACCGCCGCTTCGAGCCGGGCATGCCCGTGGCGGAACGCGAGCGGCGCTATCGCGGCTGGCAGGCGGCGGTGCAGGCCGCCTGCGCCTTCACGCCGATGTAGGAGCGCCCCCTGTGCGCGATGGCCTTGTGCGCCGATCGAAGCGTCAGAGCTTTCGCGCACATGGTGCGCTCCTTACGGAAGGTCCTGGTCAGTCCAGCGAATAGCCGAACTGTTCCTTGAACTCGGCGGCGAACTGCGCGTAGTCGAAGTGCTGGTTCTGCGTGCCGGGATGCTCCACCTTCAGCGCGCCCATCAGCGAGGCCATGCGGCCCACGGTGGGCCAGTCCTTGCCGCGCATGATGCCGAAGATCAGGCCGGCGCGGTACGCGTCGCCGCAGCCGGTGGGGTCGACGACCTGGCGCTCGTGCGCCGGCGGGATCTCGTGCGTGGTGTCGCCAGCGTGGATCAGCGAGCCGCGCGGCCCCAGCGTGACGATGTAGGCCTTCACCCGGCTGGCGATCTCGCCGGCGCTCCAGCCGGTGCGCGTCTGCAGCAGCTGCGACTCGTAGTCGTTGACGATCACGTAGGTCGCCTTCCCGATCATCGCGCGGAACTCGTCGCCGCTGAACAGCGGCATCGCCTGGCCCGGGTCGAAGATGAAGGGCACGCCGCGCGCGGCGAACTCGTCGACGTGCTGCAGCATCGCCTCGCGGCCGTCGGGCGCCACGATGCCGAAGTCGATGTCGGGGATCTCGCGCACGTGGTTGTCGTGCGCGCTGGACATCGCGCCGGGGTGGAAGGCGGTGATCTGGTTGTTGTCCAGGTCGGTGGTGATGAAGCACTGCGGGGTGAACTGGTCGTCGAACACGCGCACGCAATCCAGCGGGATGCCGCACTTCTCCATGTGCGCGCGGTACGGCGCGAAATCCTGGCCCACCGCCGCCACCGGCAGCGGGTCGCCGCCCAGCAGCTTGAGGTTGTAGGCGATGTTGCCTGCGCAGCCGCCGAACTCGCGGCGCATCCGCGGCACCAGGAAGGACACATTCAGGATGTGCATCTGGTCGGGCAGGATGTGGTTCTTGAATTGATCCTGGAACACCATGATGGTGTCGTAGGCCAGCGATCCGCAGATGACGGCAGACATGGTTGCGTGATTGCCCCAAGCGTGGTGGAGGCTGCGCGAGGCGCGGCCGACGAACCCGGATCCGTGGATCCGGCCAAAGGTCCGCATCGTATCGTGAACGGGCGTTCATGGCGACTGCGCAAACCTGACGCGAAATCTCCGGAATGTGCGGAAAACGGCGATGTGGAAGGCTTTTTTAACGTCTTTCCGGTTGCGCCCGTGGGTGACGCTGACTAGACTGGTGAGCTTATTTTTTACTCAGGCCGGCGCGCGGCGGACCTCATGTTCAAGAAGTTTCGCGGAATCTTTTCCAACGACGTTTCGATCGACCTCGGCACCGCCAACACGCTGATCTACGTGCGCGGCCAGGGCATCGTGCTGAACGAGCCTTCGGTGGTGGCGGTGCGCCAGGACCGCGGCCCGGGCGGCCCGCGCGCGATCGCGGCGGTGGGCGGCGAAGCCAAGCGCATGCTGGGCCGCACACCGGGCAACATCGCCACCGTGCGCCCGATGAAGGACGGCGTGATCGCCGACTTCACCATGACCGAGGCGATGCTGCAGTACTTCATCAAGCGCGTGCACAAGTCGCGCCTGTTGCGCCCCAGCCCGCGCGTGCTGGTGTGCGTGCCCTGCGGCTCCACCCAGGTGGAGCGCCGCGCCATCAAGGAGTCGGCCGAAGGCGCCGGCGCCCGCGACGTGTTCCTGATCGAGGAGCCGATGGCCGCCGCGATCGGCGCCGGCATCCCGGTGCACGAGGCGCGCGGCGCGATGGTGCTGGACATCGGCGGCGGCACCTCGGAAGTGGCGGTGATCTCGCTCAACGGCATCGTCTACTCGCAGTCCGTGCGCGTGGGCGGCGACCGCTTCGACGAGGCCATCATCAACTACGTGCGCCGCAACCACGGCACCCTGATCGGCGAGTCCACCGCCGAGCGCATCAAGCTGGAGATCGGCTGCGCCTTCCCGCAGACCAACGTGAAGGAGATCGAGATCTCCGGCCGCAACCTCGCCGAGGGCGTGCCGCGCATGTTCACGATCAACTCCAACGAGATCCTCGAGGCGCTGCACGAGCCGCTGGCCGGCATCGTGGCCGCGGTGAAGTCGGCGCTGGAGCAGACCCCGCCGGAGCTGTGCTCCGACGTGGCCGAGCGCGGCATCGTGCTCACCGGCGGCGGCGCGCTGCTGCGCGACCTGGACCGCCTGATCTCCGAGGAGACCGGCCTGCACGTGCAGGTGGCGGACGACCCGCTCACCTGCGTGGCGCGCGGCGGCGGCAAGGCGCTGGAGCTGATCGACCAGCACGGCAGCGATTTCTTCGCCCCAGAGTGAGGTTGACTCGTCGTGGCGCGTCCGCGCGATGAGTCCTCGCCCCTGTTCGCCGGCAACGCCGCAGGCACCCTGCGGCTGATCGTCTACCTGGCCCTGGCCCTGGTGCTGATGGTGCTCGACCACCGCAACGGCTGGCTGTGGCGTGTGCGCAGCATGGCCTCGATGGTGGTGGAGCCGATGTACCGCCTGGCCGACCTGCCCAGCGCCGGCATGCGCACGCTCAGCGTGGCGTTCGCCGACCGCAAACGGCTCACCGAGCAGAACCAGCGCCTGCGCGAGGACCTGCTGCTGGCCAACGCGCGGCTCAACCGCATGGCCGGCGTGGCCGAGCAGAACCAGCACCTCAAGGAACTGCTGGACACCCAGCGCAGCCTCGACATCAACGTGCAGCTGGCGCGCGTGGTCGGCGTGGACCTGGGCGCCTGGCAGCAGCGGCTGGTGCTGAACCTCGGGGCGCGCGACGGCGTGAAGCCGGGCCAGCCGGTGATCGACGCGCACGGCGTGATGGGGCAGGTGGTCGAGGTGCTGCCGCGGACCTCGGTGGTGATGCTGGTGACCGATCCGGCGCACGCGATCCCGGTGGTGGTGGACCGTTCCGGCCTGCGCACCGTGGCCTATGGCGCCCGCGACGGCAGCGGCCTGGTGCTGCCCAACATCCCGCTGGCCGCCGACGTGCAGCCGGGCGACCGGTTGCTCACCTCCGGCCTGGGCGGGCGCTTCCCGCCGGGCTTCCCGGTGGGCAAGGTGGTGGCGGTGGCGCCGGGCGTTTCCGGCATGTTCCGGGTGGCACAGGTGCAGCCGGCGGCCGACATCGACCGCAGCGAGGACGTGCTGCTGCTGCACGACCAGGCCGAACCCGACGGCCCGCCCGTGCCGGTGGTTCCGGCCGGTCCGCCCGCCACGCTGGCGCCCGCGCCGGGTGCGGCGAACGGCGGCGCGCCCACGGCGGCGGCCTCCGCGAGCGCCGTGCGGCCGACCCTGCCGCGCGCCACTGCCAACCTGCCGGCCGCGGCCTCCGCCACCGCGCCTGCCGCGGCCGGGAGCACGCGATGAACCGCCAGCGCCTGTCCGCCTGGTGGTTCGCCGGCACGTTGCTGTTCGCGCTGCTCTCGATGCTGGTGCCGCTGCCGGCGCCGCTGGAGCCGTTCAAGCCGTACTGGCCCGCGTTGGTGCTGCTGTACTGGACGCTGGAGTCGGAGGACCGGGTCAGCCTGGGCCTGGCCTTCGTGCTCGGCCTGGGCGCCGACCTGTTCGATGGCGTGCTGCTGGGCGAGCAGGCGCTGCGCCTGTGCGCGCTGGTGTTCATCGTGCTGCGCTTCCGCTCGCGGCTGCGCTTCTTCCCGATGTGGCAGCAGGCGCTGGCGGTGCTGGCGCTGCTGGTGAACGACCGCATCCTGCTGCTGGTGGTGCGCCTGCTGTCCGGTGCGACGATGCCGCCGGCCAGCTGGTGGATCGCCCCGTTCGTGGGCGCCGCGCTGTGGCCGTTCCTGTTCCTGCTGCTGGACGACCTGCGCATGCGCTTGCGCCTGCAGTGAGCATGCGATGAAGCTGCGGCGCGCGATCAAGGATTCACGCAGCGAACTCGAGCTGTTCCGCCGCCGTGCGCTGGCGGGCTTCGCGCTGATCCTGCTGGGCCTCGCCGGCCTGGTGGTCCGTTACGCGACCCTGCAGGTGTCGCGCTACGACGAATTCGCCGCGCGTTCGGAGAACAATCGCGTCAAGCCCATCGCGATCCCGCCCGCGCGCGGCCTGATCTTCGACCGCAACGGCGTGCTGCTGGCCAACAACGTGCCCGCGTTCCGGCTCGAGGTGGTGCCCGAGCAGGTGACCGACATGCAGGCCATGCTGGAACGGCTCGGCCAGGTCATCCCGCTCGGCCAGGACGACCTCGACGCCTTCCGCAAGCAGCTCAAACAGAGCCGCCGCTTCGAGAGCGTGCCGCTGAAGATGCGCCTCAGCGAGGACGAGATCGACCGCTTCGCGGTGAACCGCTGGCGCTTCCCCGGCGTGGACGTGGTGCCTTACCAGAACCGCCGCTATCCGCTGGGCGAACTGTTCGCGCACGTGATCGGCTACGTCGCGCGCATCGACGCGGACGACCTCGACCGGCTCGACCCGGCGAGCTACAAGGGCACCACCCATGTGGGCCGCATCGGCGTCGAGCGCTCCTACGAGGACATGCTGCACGGCACGCCGGGTTACGAACTGGTGGAAGTGAACGCGGACGGCCGCACCCAGCGCGTGTTGCAGACGCATCCGGCCATCGCCGGCAAGAACATCTACCTCAGCATCGACGCGCGCATCCAGAAGGCCGCCGAGCAGGCGCTGGCTGGCCAGGTCGGTTCGGCGGTGGCGATCGATCCGCGCAACGGACAGGTGCTGGCGATGGTCAGCGTGCCGAGCTTCGATCCCAACCTGTTCGTCGATGGCATCAGCCAAGTCGATTACCGCAGCTTGAACACCGCGCCGGACAAGCCGCTGCTCAACCGCGCCCTGCGCGGCGTGTACCCGCCCGGCTCCACGGTGAAACCCTTCCTGGCGCTGGGCGGCCTGGAACTGGGCCTGCGCACGCCGGCGGACAGCGTGCTTTCCACCGGCACGTTCTGCGTCCCCGGCACCACGTTCTGCCGGCGCGACGACCGCCGCGGCGGCTTCGGCACGGTGAACCTGCGCATGGCCATCATGTGGTCGGTGAACACCTACTTCTACAAGCTCGCGCTGGACATGGGCATCGACCGCTACGACGACTGGATGAGCCGCTTCGGCTTCGGCCAGCCCAGCGGCATCGACCTCAACGGCGAATCCAGCGGCATCCTGCCTTCGCGCGCATGGAAGACCAGGCGTTACAAGACGCCGTGGTTCCCCGGCGAAACCATCATCGCGGGCATCGGGCAGGGCTACTGGACGGTGACGCCGATGCAGCTGGCGCACGCCTTGTCCATCCTCGCCGGGCACGGCGTGCCGTACGCGCCGCGGCTGGTGATGGCCACGCAGACCGACGTGGATGCGCCGAAGCAGCCGCTGCCCAATCCGCCCAGCGGCCCCTCCGTCATCAAGAGTCCCGCCGACTGGCAGGCCGTGGTGGACGGCATGCAGATGGTGGTGAACGACCCGCGCGGCACCGGCTACGGGCTGGGCAAGGGCTTCCCGTACACCATCGCCGGCAAGAGCGGCACCGCCGAGATCTACTCGCGCCACACCGACGCGTACAACGAGAACACCAACCTCGCCTACCTCGCCAGCCGCCATCGCGCGTGGTTCGAGATGTTCGCGCCGGCGGAGGAGCCGCGCATCGCGGTGGTGGTGTCGCTGGAGAATGGCGCCTGGGGCGCCTCGTCGGCCGGCCCCATCGCGCGCAAGATCCTCGACGCGTGGCTGGCCACCCAGCCGGACGCGCCGCCGGACACGCCGCTGCAGCCGGGCAGCCTGTCCTCCCCCGATGTGGTGTCGAGGGCGCCGCCGAACGCGCCGGCATCAGGCGCGTCGGCGCCCGACGCGGCGACGGATGCAACGCCGGACGCGCCGCAGGACGAACCCGCGAACGCGTCGTCGCAGGAGAACCCGCCATGATCGAGATGCTGCATGTGCGGATGAAGCGCCTGCTGCGCCGCGTGCTGACGCGGCCGCGCATCGACCTGCCGCTGGCGGCGGGCCTGCTGCTGCTGGCGGTGGCGGGACTCTGCACGCTCTACAGCGCGGCCGCCGGCGATGGCGGCACGACCAGCGGTCAGGTGGTCGGGCAGGCCATGCGCTTCGTGCTGGGTTTCGTGCTGATGCTGCTGATCTCGCGCATCCCGCCCTCGGTCCTGCGCAACTGGACGCCGTGGCTCTACGCCGGCAGCACCCTGCTGCTGGTGGTGGTGTCGGTGCTGGGCGAGGGCCGCGGCGCCGACCGCTGGCTGAACCTCGGCGTGATGCGCTTCCAGCCGTCCGAACTGGCCAAGCTCACCATGCCGATGATGGTGGCGTGGTACCTGCACCCGCGCCAGTTGCCGCCGCGCTGGAAGGACATCGCGATGGTCGGCGTGCTGATCGCGGTTCCCGCCTACCTGATCGGCAAGCAGCCGGACCTGGGGACGGCCCTGCTGGTGGCGGCGGCCGGCAGCTTCGCGCTGTTCCTCTCGGGCATGGCGTGGTGGCGCATCGGCCTGCTGCTGGCGGCCGCGGCCGGCATGGCGCCGGTCGCCTGGCACTTCATGCACGGGTACCAGCGCGGCCGCATCCTCACCATGCTCAACCCGGAATCCGACCCGCTCGGCAACGGCTGGCACATCATCCAGTCGCAGATCGCGGTGGGTTCCGGCGGCGCGTTCGGCAAGGGCTGGATGCACAGCTCGCAGGCGCAGCTGGATTTCCTGCCCGAGCACACCACCGACTTCATCTTCGCGGTGTTCTCCGAGGAGTTCGGCCTGCTCGGCGTGTGCCTGATGATGGTGCTGTACGCCTTCATCATCGGCCGCTGCCTGTGGATCGCGATGGAGGCGCGCGAGACCTACTCGCGCCTGCTCGCCGGCGCGATCGGCATGAGCCTGTTCGTCTACGTGTTCGTCAATGGCGGCATGGTCTCCGGCATGCTGCCGGTGGTCGGCGTGCCGATGCCGATGGTGAGCTACGGCGGCACCTCGGCGGTAACCCTGCTGGTGGGCTTCGGCATGCTGATGTCGATCCATGCGCACCGCAAAAGGCACGACTGAATCGCCGCCCACGCGTTTTCGCTTTTCCGTAAGATCGGGCTCGATCGTGAGCCGTTCGGCGGTGAATCATTGAGCCGGGTGAATCGCCCTTCACCGTTGTGCCATGCCGTGCCCGGGCTGGGCGCAGGTGCATGCTAGGCTTGCGGCGACTGCATACCTTGTGAGCCTTGCCGCTTCATGATCCCTGTTTTCGCATCGCGCTCGATTCGCCCCATCATCGCGGCGCTGGGCTTGTTCCTGTTGATGGCGGCCGTGCCGGTATTCGCCGAAACGCATCCCGGCCAGTCCGCGCTGGTGCAGGAGGTGGTGCGCGACACCGGCAAGGATCCGGCCATGCTCAACGCGCTGCTCGACCAGGCGCAGATGCAGCAGAGCATCCTCGACGCGATGAACCGGCCGGCGGAGTCCAAGCCGTGGAGCGCGTACCGGCCGATCTTCCTCACCCAGAAGCGCATCGACGACGGTGTGGCGTTCTATCGCGCGAACCGCGCCTTGCTGGAGCGCATCGGCCGGCAGTACGGCGTGGAGCCGCAGTACCTCGTGGCGATCATCGGCGTGGAGACGTTCTACGGGCGCATCACCGGCAAGTACAAGGTGCTCGATGCGCTGGTGACGCTGGGTTTCTACTACCCGAAGCGCGCGCCCTATTTCCGTCAGCAGCTGAAGACCTTGCTGGAGCTGCCGGACAACCACCTCGCCGGCCCGCTGGACACGCTCACCGGCTCCTATGCCGGCGCGCAGGGCTGGGGCCAATTCATGCCCGACAGCATCCGCGACTTCGCGGTGGACGAGGACGGCGACGGCCGCATCGACCTGCAGAATTCGCTGCCCGACATCCTCGCCAGCGTGGCGAACTACTTCGCCAGGCACGGCTGGATCGCCGGCGGCCCGGTGGCGGCGCGCGCGCAGCCGGATGGCGCGGCCAGGCCGCTGGGCGACTGGCAGGCGAAGCCGCAGTGGCCGCTGGAGCAATTGGAAGCCTGGGGCTATGCGCCGCTCCAGCACCTGGACCCGGGCGAGCCGACCAGCCTGCTGACGCTGGCCGGCGCGGGCGGGCCGGAGACGTGGTTCACCTTCAACAATTTCCAGGTGATCACCACCTACAACCGCAGCCCGATGTACGCGATGGCGGTGGACCAGCTGGCGCAGGCGATCATGGATGGCGTGCACGACGCGGACAACGCGGGCAGCGCGCAATGAGGTTGTGGCACGGCCTGTCGTTGCCGGCGGCGGTGCTGATCCTGACGGCTTGCGGCGGCCGGCCGGCCACGCGGCCGGTGACGTCGCCGACAGCGACATCAACATCGACGACTGGCGGCACGGCGTCGTCGTCCGGCACCGCCGCGCATCGCGGCTGGTTCCATCGCGGCGACGACACCAGCCTGCCGCAGGACCAGCGCTACGGCGACAGCAACGACAGTTCGCCCACCGGGGCGCCGCCGGCCTTCATCTACAGCCTGCCCGAGCCGGTGCCGCAGGCGGAACCGCGCTCGCGGTACGGCAACATCTCGCCCTACACCGTGCTGGGGCAGAGCTACAGCGTGCTGTCCAGCGCGCGCGGCTACGACGAGCGCGGCATCGCCTCGTTCTACGGCAACAAGTTCCACGGCTACAAGACCTCCAGCCTGGAGGACTACGACATGTACAAGTTCACCGCCGCCAGCAAGGTGCTGCCGCTGCCGAGCTACGCGCGGGTGACCAACCTCGCCAACGGCAAGAGCGTGGTCGTGCGCATCAACGACCGCGGGCCGTTCCACGAGAACCGCATCATCGACCTGTCCTATGCCGCCGCGGTGCGCATCGGAGTCTGGCCCAAGGGGACGGGGCTGGTCGAGGTGCAGGGCATCGATCCGGCCGCGCCGGGGCAGGAACCACCGCCGCCCGCGCCGGTCACAAGCCAGGGCGGGTCGCCGGGCATCTACCTGCAGGTGGGCGCGTTCTCCGATCCGGCCAACGCCGAGCGGGTGGCCGCGCAACTACGCCAGGCCAATTTTGCGCCGGTACAGCTTGAACAGGTTCAGATCAACGACCGCACCATCCATCGCGTGCGCGTGGGGCCGCTGGACAGCGTGGATCGCGCTGACGACGTGACCAACCGCATCGAGGGCATGGGGCTGCCGCGGCCGAAGGTCGCGGTAAACTGACGCACTTTCCATCGACGGTGCCCGCGGGCGCCGTCCAGCAACCTCCGGAACACGATCACGATGAGTTTCCTCCGCCGCATCCTGACCCCGCTGGCCGCCACCGCGCTGGTGGCTGGCGTCGCCGTCGCCCAGACGCCGCCGCACCCGACGACCCCGCCGCATCCCAGCGGCGTGCCCAGTCCCGTGGTGGCGCCGATGCCGGTGCCGCCGCCGCCGGACGTGGATGCGCAGAGCTGGGTGCTGATGGACTACGCCACCGGCCAGATCCTCGCCTCGAAGAACCCCGACGACCGCCGCGCGCCGGCCTCGCTGACCAAGGTGATGACCGATTACGTGGTCTCCGCCGAGATCGCCAACGGGCGCGTGCACCCGAACGACACCGTGACCATCAGCGAGCACGCCTGGCGTTCCGGCGGCGCCGGCACCGACGGCTCCACCAGCTTCCTGAAGCTCAACAGCCAGGTGCCGCTGGAGGACCTGCTCAAGGGCATGATCGTGCAGTCCGGCAACGACGCGGCGATCGCGCTGGCCGAGCACACCGCCGGTTCCGAGGACGCGTTCGCCAACCTGATGAACGCCTACGCCAGGCAGCTCGGCATGGTGAACACGCATTACGCGAATGCGTCGGGCTACCCGGTGGACGACCACTATTCCACCGCGCACGACATCGCGACCCTTTCGCGCGCGCTGATCCATGATTTCCCCACCGACTACGCGATCTCCGCGATCAAGGAGTACGAGTGGAACGGCATCAAGCAGCAGAACCGCAACGAACTGCTGTGGCGCGACGCCACCGTGGACGGCATCAAGACCGGCCACACCGCCGCCGCCGGCTTCTGCCTCGATGCCTCGGCCAAGCGCGGCGACGAGCGCATGATCGCGGTGGTGCTCGGTTCCAGCACCAACAAGGGCCGCGCCGACGCGGCGATGGCGCTGCTCAACTACGGCTTCCGTTTCTACGAGACGCACAAGCTGTACGACGCCGGCAAGCCGCTGGTCAGCCCGCGCCTGTGGAAGGGACAGGCCAACACGCTGCCGCTGGGCGTGGCCGACGACGTGCTGGTGACGGTGAAGACCGGCCAGTACGACCAGCTCAAGGCCGCGATGGACATCCCCGCCATCCTGGTCGCGCCGTTCAAGAAGGGGCAGCAGGTGGGCACGCTGCGCATCACCATGGACGGCCAGCCGGTCCAGAACGTGCCGCTGGTCGCGCTGGACGATGCGCCGCAGGGCGGCTTCTTCTCGCGCCTGTGGGATTCGATCCTGCTGTGGTTCCACGGCAGCAAGAAGACCGACGCGGCCGCACCCGCGCCGGCCGCCGCAGCGAGCGCGAAGTGATGCACGAGATCGATTTCAGCCAGGCGAAGAAGGAAGGCAAGGGCTTCCATTTCCCCGGTGAGTTCGAGATCACCGCGGTGGGCAACGCCAGTGCCGGCCTGCCCACCCACGTGCCGCTGCTGCTCGAGCGGGCGGGCCTGCAGGTGCTGCACGAGACGGTGAAGCACCGCCATTCCGGCAGCGGCAACTACGTCTCGGTCACGGTGAGCTTCCGCTGCGACAACCGCGAGCAGTACGACAGCGCGCATGCCGTGCTGCGTGCGGATCCGGATATCCGTTACACGCTGTGAGAGCCGGGATTCGAGATACGGGATTCGGGATTCGCAAGAGCCGCGCCCCGGATCTCGTGGCAAATACGAATAACACGGCTCCCGTTCGAGAAAAACGCAAGGTAGCAAGCTGGCAGTGACCCCCGAATCCCGTATCCCGTATCCCGAATCCCGGCCCCTGGCCATCCGCCGCCTCGGCCGCCAGCCCTACGCGGCGACCTGGAAGGCGATGAGTGCGTTCACCGACAACCGCACCGCCGACACGGTGGACGAGTTCTGGCTGCTGGAGCACGACCCGGTGTTCACCCTGGGCCAGGCCGGCAAGATGGAGCACGTGCTGGCGCCCGGCGACATTCCGGTGGTCCCGGTGGACCGCGGCGGCCAGGTGACCTACCACGGCCCCGGCCAGATCGTGGGCTATCCGCTGATCGACCTGCGCCGCGCCGGGCTGGGGGTGCGCGAGCTGGTCAACAGGATCGAGCAGGCCATCATCGATACGCTGGCGCACTGGAACATCGTCGCCGAACGCCGCGAGGGCGCGCCGGGCGTCTACGTGGCCGAGGCCAAGGTGGCCGCGCTGGGCCTGCGCGTGCGCCGCGGCTGCAGCTTCCATGGGCTGGCCTTCAACGTGAACATGAACCTGGAACCGTTCCATCGCATCAACCCTTGCGGCTACAAGGGTTTGGCAGTGACGCAGGTGCTAGACTTGGGCGGCCCGTCGCGTTTGGCGGACGTGGAAGATGCGCTGGTGGAAGAGTTCTGCCGCCAGTTCGGTTTCCGCGCCGAACCGGCCGCTCCCGTCATCCCCGAACTCCCCGCACGCGAATCCGCATGAGCGACGCCTCCGCTTCACCCGTCAAGTCCATCCCGATCAGCGTCGTCAGCGGCGCGCCCGCGGGCGAAAAGCAACTCGGCAACGACAAGATCGCGCTGAACCGCGCCGGCTTCGACACCGGCACGCCGGTGCTGCGCAAGCCCAGCTGGATCCGCGTGCGCCTGCCGCAGGGCAACGCCGTGCAGCAGCTGAAGTCGCGCCTGCGCGAGAACTCGCTGGTGACGGTGTGCGAGGAAGCCTCGTGCCCGAACATCCACGAGTGCTTCAGCAAGGGCACCGCCACCTTCATGATCCTGGGCGAGGTGTGCACCCGCCGCTGCTCGTTCTGCGACGTGGCGCATGGCCGCCCGGCCGCGCCCGATCCGCTGGAGCCGGCGCGCCTGGCCGAGACCATCGCCGACATGCGCCTGAAGTACGTGGTGATCACCTCGGTGGACCGCGACGACCTGCGCGACGGCGGCGCCGAGCATTTCGCCGCCTGCATCCGCGCCACGCGCCACGCCAGCCCGAACATCAAGATCGAGATCCTCACGCCCGACTTCCGCGGCAAGGGCCGCATGGAGCGCGCGCTGGAAGTGCTCAAGGACTTCCCGCCGGACGTGTTCAACCACAACCTGGAAACCGTGCCGCACCTGTATCGCGAGGTGCGTCCGGGCGCCGACTACCAGTGGTCGCTGGACCTGCTCAAGCGCTTCAAGGCGCAGCATCCGGACGTGCCGACCAAGTCCGGCATCATGCTGGGCCTGGGCGAGACCATGGAGCAGGTGCTGGAGACCATGCGCGACCTGCGCGCGCACGACGTGGAAATGATCACCATCGGCCAGTACCTGCAGCCCACGCCGCACCACCACCCGGTGATGCGCTACTGGACACCCGAGGAATTCGAGGACCTGCGCAAGGAGGGCGAGGCGATGGGCTTCCATCACGTCGCCTCCGGTCCGCTGGTGCGTTCGTCCTACCACGCCGACCTGCAGGCCCACGCGGCCGGCGTCACCGAACTTTGAGAACCCCCATGACCTTTCGTCCCGCGCTGGCCCTGCTGCTGGGCTTGACCGTCGTCACCTGCGCGTCCGCGCAATCCGCCGCCGACCTCGGCGCCGGCAGCCATCGCAAGGCGGCCACGTGGCCGCTCAAGCCCGATGCGACGCAGGCGCAGGCGGCGCAGCTGTCCGCGCGCTTCCTCACCCGCTTCCACTACGACGCGCAGCCGCTGGACGACGCGATGTCGCAGAAGATCTACAAGGCGTACATCAAGCTGCTGGACCCGGACAAGGTGTTCTTCACCAAGCAGGACATGGACCAGCTCGCGCCGGACCAGACCAAGCTGGACGACGCGATCTGGAACCAGGACCTCTCGGTCCCGTTCGACATCTACAACAAGTTCCTGCAGCGCGCCGTGCAGCGCATGAGCTACGCGCGCGACCTGCTCAAGGGCAGCTTCGATTTCAACGGCGACGAGAGCTACCAGTACGACCGCAAGGACGCCGGCTGGGCGAAGGACGACGCGGCGCTGGACGACCTGTGGCGCAAGCGCACCATGAACGACTGGCTGCGCCTCAAGCTCGCCGGCAAGGGTGACGACGACATCCGCAAGACGCTGACGAAGCGCTACAACAACTACATCGAGCGCGTGAAGCAGCTGGACAGCGAAGACGCCTTCCAGGCCTTCATGACCGCCTACGCCAACACCACCGATCCGCACACCGACTACCTCAGCCCGCGCGCGGCCGAGGACTTCGCGATCCAGATGAAGCTGTCGCTGGAAGGCATCGGCGCGCAGCTGCAGTCGCGCGACGATTACACCATCGTCTTCACCCTGATACCCGGCGGCCCGGCGGAGAAGTCCGGCAAGCTCAAGCCCGGCGACCGCATCCTCGGCGTGGGCCAGGGCGACAGCGGGCCGTTCACCGACGTGATCGGCTGGCGCATCGACGACGTGGTCAACCTGATCCGCGGCAAGAAGGACACCACGGTGCGGCTGGAGATCCTGCCCGCCGACGCCGGTCCCGACGGCAAGCACGAGGTGATCAGCCTGGTGCGCAAGAAGGTCAACATCGAGGAGAGCGCGGCCAAGAAGAAGATCATCGACGTCAAGGACGGCGACGTCGTGCGCAAGATCGGCGTGATCGACCTGCCGAGCTTCTACTCCGACTTCGGCGCGCGCAGCGAAGGCGACAAGGACTTCCGCAGCGCCACCCGCGACGTGGCCAAGCTGGTCGGCGAACTGAAGACGGCCGGCGTGCAGGGCATCATCGTGGACCTGCGCAGCAACGGCGGCGGCTCGCTGGCCGAGGCCGATTCGATGACCGGCCTGTTCACCGGCAAGGGCCCGGTGGTGCAGGTGCGCGACGCGCGCGGCCAGGTGGACGTGCAGGGCGCGGACAACGCCACGCCGCTGTGGGACGGCCCGCTGGCGGTGATGGTGAACCGCGGCACGGCCTCGGCCTCGGAGATCTTCTCCGCGGCGATCCAGGACTACGGCCGCGGCCTGATCATCGGCACGCCCAGCTTCGGCAAGGGCACCGTGCAGACCCTGATCGACCTCGACCGCTTCAGCCAGAACCCCGACGGCAAGCCGCAGTACGGCGAGCTGAAGATGACCGTGCAGGAGTTCTTCCGCATCAACGGCGGCTCCACCCAGATCAAGGGCGTGACGCCGGACATCAGCTTCCCGGGCAACGGCGACGCCAAGGACTTCGGCGAGTCCACCTACGACAACGCGCTGCCGTGGACGCACATCGCGCCGGCCGACTACAAGACCGAGGGCGACGTGAAGGCCTACGTGCAGCAGCTGGACAGCCTGCACGACGCACGCGTGGCGACGTCGCCGGCGTGGAAGCTGATGCTGGACCAGCTGGCGCAGTACAAGACCATGCGCGACCAGACCTCGGTGTCGCTGAACTTCGCCAAGCGCGAGGCCGAGCGCAAGCAGCAGGATGCGATGCAGGCCAGCTTCCGCGAGCGCCAGAAGGCGATCGACGGCAGCGACGCCTACCTCAAGGACGAGGACAGCGCGCTGGACGACGGCCTCGACCCCAGCGAGCGCAGCCTGAAGACCGAGCTGCAGCAGCAGAAGGACGCCAAGGACGCGCCCGATGCCCAACTGCGCGAGGCCGCGCACATCGTGTCCGACGAAGTCGACCTGCTGAAGGCCGATCCCAAGGCGGCCGCCGTGATCCTGCCTCCCGGCAGTGATTACCTGGCCCAGCTGGCTGCGACGTCCGCGCAGAAGCCGGCCGCCGCAGCCGCCTCGGCCAAGCCCGCTGCAGCGGCATCCGCCACCGCGGCGCATTGAGGCCACCTGCAACACGGAAACGACCAGGGGCGCTGCGGCGCCCCTGGTCGTTTCCGTGCCGGCGACTTGACCTTGCGGCGGTGCTGCGCGAGCGTGTCGCCGTCCCGCCGGGAGGATTGCCATGGATCCACTGTCGAACGTCGCGCTGGCTGGTGGCCTGGCATGGGCCAGCGGGTTTCGCCTCTATGCCACGGTGTTCGTCGCCGGCATGCTGGGGCGGCTGGGCTGGGTGCACCTGCCGCCGGGGCTGGCGATGCTCACCGACACCTGGGTGCTGGCGGTGTCGGGCGTGCTGGCGCTGGGCGAGTTCCTGGCCGACAAGGTTCCCGCCTTCGACAGCGCCTGGGACGCTATCCACACCTTCATCCGCATCCCGGTGGGCATGCTGCTGGCATGGGGCGTGTTCAGGGATTCGGGCGCCGGCGCGCAGGTGGCGGCGGCCCTGCTGGGCGGCGCGCTCACCGCCGGCACGCACCTGGCCAAGACCGGCGCGCGCGCGCTGATCAACACCTCGCCCGAGCCGCTGAGCAACTGGACGGCCAGCGCCGGCGAAGACCTCACCTGGGTGGGCGGGCTCTACCTGATGTGGCACCACCCGCTGGCCTTGCTGGTGCTGCTGGCGCTGTTCGTGCTGCTGCTGTGCTGGTTGCTGCCCAGGCTGCTGCGCGGCCTGCGCACGCTGGGACAACGGCTGCGCCGGATCGGCGGTTTCCTCTCCGGCGCGGGTTGACCGCCCGCCGGCAGCGATCATTTCCGTAGGGGCACACCTTGTGCGCGATGGCTCCGGTGCCTGATCGAAGCAAGAGCCATCGCGCACAGGGTGCGCTCCTGCAGGCGCGGCCTCAGGGTTTCGCCGCCTTGCGCTGCTGCTTCAGCCACTGCCGGAACTCGGTGAAGCGCGGCTCGTCGCGCAGCAGCTTCGAATGCGGGTCTATCGTCACCAGCGCACCGGCGGGTACCGTGAGGCTGCCGTGGTTGCCGGTCATCGCCACGGTGTGCACGGCGTCGTCCACCTGCACGTCGACGGGCATCGGGAAGGGCAGGTTGCCAGGCGCCTGCCAGGCGAGGTCCAGCGTGTCGCCGCGGCGCTGCACGTCCAGCCTGGGCAGCGCGGCCTGGTAGAGGTACACCTTGAAGAACCAGTCGTAGTCCTTGCCGGTGACCTGGTTCACGATGCGCATGAAGTCGGCGCTGGTGCGGTATTGCGGCTGGAAGTTGCCCGGCTTCGGGTCGGGCCGGCCATACACCAGTTCGCGGATGCTGTCGTAGAACGCCTGCTCGCCGATCAGGCGATGCAGCGATTCGAGCATCAGCGCGCCCTTGTTGTAGATGTCCTGGCCGGGGCCGCCGCGCGCGTCCTCGTACACGGCTTCCTCGGTGCGCGGCGTGCCGGACACCACCGGGTGCCGGTCCGCGACCATCGTGCGCAGCTTGTCGAGCCAGCCGTAGTACGTGGCGTCGCCGTCGAGGTACTGCGCGTACAGCGGCTGCATCAGGGTGGCGAAGCCCTCGTGCAGCCACATGTCGTCCCAGTTCGCGTTGGTCATCTGGTTGCCGAACCACTCGTGCGCGAATTCGTGCTGCAGCAGGTCGTCGAAGCCGCCGCCGCTTTTCGCGTACTGGTTGCCGTAGGCGTTGATGGTCTGGTGCTCCATGCCCTTGTACGGGGTTTCCACCACGCCCATCTTCTCGTCGCCCCAGGGATAGGGGCCGATCTTCGCCTCGAAGAAATCCAGCATGCGCGGGAACTCGGCGAACAGCGCCTGCGCCTGCGCGTCCTCGCCGGCGAGGTACCAGTACTGCAGCGGGATCGTGTTGCCGTAGCGGCTCCTGTATTCGCCGGTGAGCTCCTTGTACGGGCCCACGTTGATCGAGATGGCGTAGGTGGTGGGATGCCTGGCGCGCCAGTGGTACGTGCGCGTGTCGCCGTCGTCGCTGACGCCGACCAGCACGCCGTTGCCCGGCGCCACCAGCGGCTTGGGCACGTTCACGTAGAGGTCGACGAGGTCGGGCTTGCCGTCGGGCTGGTCGATGCAGGGCCAGAACAGGTCGCAGCCTTCGCCTTCCACCGCGCTGCCCACCCAGGGCTGGCCATCCTTGGTGTGGCTCCATACGAAGCCGCCGTCCCAGGGCGCCATCTTCGCCACGTGCGGCTTGCCGCCGTAGGCGATGGTGGCGCTGACCTTGCCGCCCTTGGCCACGGCCTGCGGCAGTTGAATGCGCAAGCGGCCTTCGGGATTGCTCCACGCGCTGGCGGGGAGCGGCTTGCCGTCCACGCTGATCGCGCTCACCGGCAGGTTGCGGTCCAGGTCCACCATCAACACATCGGTGGCTTCCAGCGCGCTGAAGGTGAGCGTGGCGCTGGCGGCTATGCTCTGCGTGGCCGGTTTCACCGCGATGTGCAGTTCGGCATGGTCGAAATGCACGCGCTTCTGTTCGGCCGGCATCGGCGTGCCGGAATCCTTGGTCAACGCGGTGAGCGGCGGCTGGCCTGGTGCGGCATCCCGGGCCGGTGCCGGACCGGCGATGCCAAGGCCGAGGACGAGGCCAAGGGCGAGCAGGCTGTGGCGCATGGGCGATTCCTGTGCGGAAGTTCGATCCCGCACCATGCCACTTTGCGCGTCGGCACGACATCGCCGGAAGTCATGTGCCGGATGCTGTCTTGCGCGCGTGGGTCCCGGGGCCGCACGAACAACTGCGCCGTTCGCCAATGCCGCCGTGGGGCAAGGGCCGGCAAGGCGGAGTGACCCGGGTGCCGACAGGCGGCGGAAGCCGCGCAGGAATCCGCGGAGGCACCGGATGGACATGCCCCATCTTTCCGGCCCGTCACGGCAGTGTGGCCAAGGCCCCGTCGCACCGCGCGGAGTCAACCGGTGGCGCAGTGCTCCAGCAGCCACAGCCCCGCGAACAACTTGGGATCGATCGAATACCCTTCGGCAGCGCGCGCGAACAGCCATGCCCCCGCCTCGTGGCGCGGCACCTCGTGCACCACGATGTCCTCGCTGGCGTCGCCGCCGCCCGCGCCCACCTTCACCAGGTCGAAGGCGCGCACGTAGGCGATCATCTCGGTGCTCATGCCCGCGGAAGACGGCCCCTGGTGCAGCAAGGCCGCCCGCGAACAGCGCCAGCCGGTTTCCTCTTCCAGTTCGCGTTGCGCGGCCAGCAGGATGCCTTCGTCCTCCTGCCCGGCGAGGTCGCCGACCAGGCCCGCCGGCATCTCGATGGTGCGCGACTGGATCGCCACGCGGTACTGCTCGACGAACAGCACGCGGTCGCCGGGCGTCACCGCGATCACGATCGCCGCGCCGCCGGGGTTGTTGCGTTCGACGTACTCCCAGCGGCCGCGCCTGCGCAGGCTCAGCCAGCGGCCCTGGTACAGGGTTTCCACCGGCGCGTCGGCATCCGCGGGCAGGGAGTGGCCATGCGGGTCCATCAGAACGTGCGCTGCACCGAGTAGTCGGCCAGCGTGGCCAGCGCATCGCGGTAGGGCGAGGCGGGCAGCATGGACAGGGCGTCGTGCGCGGCGTTGGCGTGCGCCTCGGCGCGTGCGCGGGTGCGCTCCAGCGCGCCGGAGTCGTGGATCGCGGCGATGATGCGGTCCAGCGAATCCAGCCCGCCATGTTCGATGGCGTGGCGCAGCGAGGCCGCCTGTTCCGGCGTGGCGTTCTGCAGCGCATAGATCAGCGGCAGGGTGGGCTTGCCTTCGGCGAGGTCGTCGCCGATGTTCTTGCCCAGCGTGTCGGCGTCGCTGGTGTAGTCCAGCAGGTCGTCGGCGATCTGGAACGCGTAGCCCAGCTCCATGCCGTAGCGGCGCAGCGCGGCCACCTGTTCCGCGGGCAGCCCGCCGAGCAGTCCGCCCAGCTCGGTGGCGGCGGCGAACAGCACGGCGGTCTTGCGCTCGATCACCGCGAGGTAGGCGGCCTCGTCCACGTCGGCGTTGCCGATGTTGAGCAGCTGCAGTACCTCGCCCTCGGCGATGGTGTTGGTGGTGTCGGCGAGGATGCGCATGATGCGCATGTCGTCCAGCTCGACCATCAGCTGGAACGAGCGCGAGTAGAGGAAGTCGCCCACCAGCACGCTGGCGGCATTGCCCCACAGCGCGTTCGCGGTCTGCCGGCCGCGGCGCAGGCCGGATTCGTCCACCACGTCGTCGTGCAGCAGGGTGGAGGTGTGGATGAACTCGATCACCGCGGCCAGCTTCACGTGCTGCTCGCCGCGGTAGCCCGCCGCGCGCGCGGCCAGCGCGTGCAGCATCGGCCGCAGCCGCTTGCCGCCGCCGGCGATGATGTGTTCGGCGATCTGGTTGATCAGCACCACGTCGGAAGCCAGCCGCGCGCGGATCAGCGCGTCGATGCGGCGCATGTCGGCGTCGGCGAGTGCGCGCACGGTGGCGAAGTCGGCGGGGCGTGGAGCGTCGGCTGGGATCGAGTTCATGGGTGGTCGCGGTCTGGTTCGCCCGATTATAGAGGCTGGTCGCCGCGAACCCGCATCTGGGGGGAGATTGCAAGCCGCACTGGCCGGCCCAATGATGGTGCGGCGGCCCGTCGTTGCCGCCACGGGGTCCCGGTCCGATGGCACACGAAATCATTGCGTTGATCGCCCAGTACGGCCTGCTGCTGGTGTTCCTCAACGTGCTGGCGGCGCAGGCGGGCGTGCCGGTGCCGGCGGTGCCCACCCTGGTCGTGGCCGGCGCGCTGGCAGCAGGCGGCCGCCTGTCGCTGGCCGGCATCGTGGCGGCGGCCCTGGCTGGCAGCCTGATCGGCGACCTGGCCTGGTACCTGGCGGGGCGGCGCTATGGGGCGGGGGTGATGCGCACGCTCTGCCGCATCTCGCTGTCGCCGGATTCCTGCGTGAAGCAGTCGGAGCTGCGTTTCCAGCGCTGGCGCGGCCAGGTGCTGCTGGTCGCCAAGTTCGTGCCGGGGCTGTCGCTGCTGGCGCCGCCGCTGGTCGGCGCGATGGGCCTGCCGCCGCGGAACTTCGTGCTGCTCGACGGCCTGGGCGCACTGCTCTGGGCGGGTGTGTCGCTCGCGCTTGGCTACGCTTTCGCGGGCGAAGTCGATCGCGTGCTGGACGCCGTCGCCCATGCGGGCACGGCGACGGTCGAGGTGGGGGCGGCGCTGCTCGTGGCCTATGTGCTGGTCCGATGGTGGCGGCGCGAACGCCTGCTGCGGTCGCTGCGGATGGCCCGCATCGGTGTCGAGGAACTGGCTCGCGCGATCGCGGCAGGCCACGCGCCCGTGGTGATCGACGTGCGTTCGACGGTGGCGCGGCAACTGGACGACCGGGTCATTCCCGATGCGCTGCTTGCCGAGATCGATGGCGTCGTGCAGGTGGTCGAGGCGATACCGATCGACCGCGAGCTGGTGGTGTATTGCAACTGCCCGAACGAGGTCTCCGCCGCCTACGCAGCGCAGGCGCTGATGGCGCGCGGCTATCGCCGCGTGCGACCGCTGCGGGGTGGACTGGACGCCTGGGATGCTGCCGGCTACACGGTGCATCGATTGGCTGAGGCTGGTGCGGGGCAGGGCGTGGACGATTCCGCGCCGACGGCGGCCTGAGGTCGCAAACAAGTTCCAGCCGTGCGGCTCCCCGGCAGAAATCTTTACGAGAAATATATGCGGCAGCGGTTTTCCGCTATCCGCCCGTTATGCCCGCAAGCCTAGATTGCGCACCTTGCCGCGCCGCCTTCCCGGCGCGGTTCCACGGAGGCATGCAATGGGCTGGGCAATGGTGTTGGGCGGCGTGATGGCCGCGGGTTTGTTCGTCTACCTGTTCTACGCGCTGTTCCGTCCGGAACGGTTCTGAGGGCGGCACGATGAGCGATTTCATTTTCGTGGGACTGGTGGCGGTGTTCTTCATCGGCCTGGTGCTGTACATCGCCGCGCTGGAGAAGATCTGAATGAGTACGGACCTTCTCTACTTCGTGCTGATGCTGGCGTGCATGACCGCATTGGCGATACCGATGGGCAAGTATCTGGCGGGGGTGTTCACCGACGCCGGGCACGCGTTGCCCGAGCGCGTGACCTATCGCCTGCTGGGCGTGGATCCGGACCACGGCATGCGCTGGTCGCAGTACGGCCTGGCGCTGGTGCTGGCGAACGCGGCGATGCTGCTGCTGGGCTACCTGCTGCTGCGCGTGCAGGCGTGGCTGCCGTGGAACCCCCTGCACCTGCCGGGGATGTCGCCGGACCTGGCGTTCAACACCGCGGCCTCCTTCATCACCAACACCAACTGGCAGTCGTACTCGGGCGAGAACACCTTGTCCAACTTCAGCCAGATGGCGGCGCTGACCTTCTTGATGACAGTGAGCGCGGCCACCGGCCTGGCGGCGGGCGCGGCTTTCATCCGTGCGCTGGGCCACGCCGAGAAGCCGGAGATCGGCAATTTCTGGGTGGACCTGACGCGCATCGTCTGGCGCGTGCTGCTGCCGGTCTGCTTCGTGGTGGCGCTGGTCTGCGTGTGGCAGGGCGTGCCGCAGACGCTGGCCTCGGATGCCGTGGCGACCACGCTGGAAGGCGCGAAGCAGCACATCATCCTCGGCGCGGTTGCGAGCCTCGAGGCGATCAAGAACATCGGCACCAACGGCGGCGGCTTCTTCGGCGCGAACGCGGCGCATCCGTTCGAGAATCCCACGCCGTTCACCAACTCGCTGGAAATCCTGTCGATGCTGCTGATCCCCTCGGCGCTGACGGTGACGTTCGGTTGCATGCTGACGCGCAAGCGCCAGGGCTGGGTGTTCTTCGGCGCGTTCCTGGTGATGTTCGTCGGCTTCCTCGCCATTGCGTATCCGGCGGAGCGGGCGGGCAATCCGCAGTTCACCACGCTGGGCGTGGCGCAGCAGCACACGGTCACCCAGCCGGGCGGCAACATGGAAGGCAAGGAGATGCGCTTCGGCATCGCCGGCAGCAGCCTGTTCGTCACCTCAACCACCGCCGCGACCACCGGTGCGGTGGATGCGATGCACGATTCGCTGACCCCGCTGGGCGGCCTGGTGCCGCTGGGCGAGATGATGTTGAACTGCGTGTTCGGCGGCAAGGGCGTGGGCCTGATCAACCTGCTGCAGTACGCGATCCTCGCGGTGTTCCTGATCGGCATGATGATCGGCCGCACGCCGGAGTTCCTCGGCAAGAAGATCGAGGCGCGCGAGATCAAGCTGGTGATGCTGGCGGTGCTGGCGCATCCGATCTGCATCCTCGGCTTCACCGCGCTGGCGGTGCTGTGGCCGCACATCGCCGATTCGCTGGGCAACACCGGCCCGCACGGCTTCAGCGAGATCCTCTACGCCTACACCTCGGCCACCGCGAACAACGGTTCGGCGTTCGGCGGGCTCAGCGTGAACACGCCCTTCTACAACACCACCATCGGCCTCGCGATCCTGATCGGCCGCTACGGCACCTTGCTGCCGATGCTGGCGGTGGCGGGCCTGCTGGCCGGCAAGAAGACGCTGCCGGAAACCGCCGGCACCTTCCCCACGGCCACGCCGCTGTTCATGGCGCTGACCGTGCTGGTGACCCTGGTGGTGGGTGGCCTCACCTTCCTGCCGGCGCTGGCGCTGGGACCGCTGGTCGAGCACATCGCCATGCTGCACGACCAATTGTTCTGAGAGAAACCCATGAACGATACGAACACTTCCATCCGCAGCCTGCTGCGGCCGGCGATCGCGTCTGCCGTGCTGTTCATGCTGCTCACCGGGCTGGCCTATCCGCTGGTCACCACCGCGGCGGCGAACCTGCTGTTGCCGTGGCGCGCGCAGGGCAGCCTGGTGCAGCACGACGGCCGGGTGATCGGCTCGGCCCTGCTGGGCCAGGCCTTCACCGCGCCGCGTTATTTCCACCCGCGCCCCAGCGTCACGCAGGCCGCGGATCCGAAGGACCCGAGCAAGACCGTGGACGCGCCCTACAACGCGGAGCTGAGCGCCGCGAGCAACGACGGCTCGACCAATCGCAAGCTGATCGATGCTGTGGCCGGACGTGCACGCGCCTATCGCAGCGAGAACGGCCTGGCCGCGAACGCACCGGTTCCGGTCGATGCGGTCACCGCCTCCGGCTCGGGGCTGGATCCCGAGATCTCGCTGGCCAACGCAGAGCTGCAGCTGCCCCGCGTGGCGGCGCAGCGCGGCCTGCCGCAGGCCGAGGTGGAGCGCCTGTTGAACGAGCACACCGCAGCGCGCGTGTTCGGCCTGTTCGGCGTGCCGCGGGTGAACGTGCTGGAACTGAACCTCGCCCTCGATACGCTCGCGCGTGAGGGTCAACACGGAACGAAGTCATGAGTGGCAAGCAGCTACCCCTGTTCGACCCGGCCCTGCTCGGGCCGGCCTGCCTCGATGCGCTGCGCAAGCTGTCGCCGCGCACGCAGTGGCGCAACCCGGTGATGTTCGTGGTGTGGCTGGGCAGCCTGCTGGTCAGCCTGTTGTGGCTGCAGGCGCTGGCGGGCCACGGCGAGGCACCCGCCGGCTTCATCCTCGCGGTGGCGCTGTGGCTGTGGTTCACCGTGCTGTTCGCGAACTTCGCCGAAGCGCTGGCCGAGGGCCGCAGCAAGGCGCAGGCCGCCAGCCTGCGCGGCATGCAGCGCAGGATCGTGGCCAAGAAGCTGGTGGAGCCGAACCACGCCAGCCGCTGGCTGCCGCTGGACGCCAGCGAGCTGCGCAAGGGCACCGTGGTGCTGGTGGAAGCCGGCGACTGGGTGCCGCTGGACGGCGAGGTGATCGAAGGCGTGGCCTCGGTGGACGAGAGCGCGATCACCGGCGAATCCGCGCCGGTGATCCGCGAGGCCGGCGGCGACTTCTGCTCGGTCACCGGCGGCACGCGCGTGCTGTCCGACTGGCTGGTGGTGCGCATCGGCGTGAACCCCGGCGAGTCCTTCCTCGACCGCATGATCGCGATGGTGGAAGGTGCCAAGCGGCAGAAGACGCCGAACGAGGTGGCGCTGACCATCCTGCTGGTGGGCCTCACCATCGTGTTCCTGCTGGTGGTGGTCACCTTGCTGCCGTTCTCGATCTTCGCGGTCGCGATGGGCGGCGCCGGCAAGGTGGTGACGCTGACCGCGCTGGTGGCGCTGCTGGTGTGCCTCGCGCCCACCACCATCGGCGGCCTGCTGTCGGCGATCGGCGTGGCGGGCATGAGCCGGATGATGCAGGCCAACGTGGTCGCCACTTCCGGTCGTGCGGTCGAGGCGGCCGGCGACGTGGACGTGCTGCTGCTGGACAAGACCGGCACGATCACCTTCGGCAACCGCCAGGCGACCGCATTCCATGCCGCGCCGGGCGTGGCGGAGCGCGATCTCGCCAGGGCCGCGCTGCTCGCCTCGCTGGCCGACGAGACGCCGGAAGGCCGCAGCGTGGTGGCGCTGGCGCAGTCGGGCTTCGGCCTGCAGGCCGAGTCATTCGACACCGGCAACGCCGAGTTCGTGGCGTTCACCGCGCAGACCCGCATGAGCGGCGTCGACCTCGGCACGCGGGCGATCCGCAAGGGTGCGCTGGATGCGGTGCGCCGCTACCTCGACGAGAACGGCAGCCACCTGCCCGAACTGCTGTTGCGCGCGGCGGAGGAGATCGCGCGCCGTGGCGCCACGCCGCTGCTGGTGGTGGACGCCAACCGCGCGATGGGCGTGATCGAGTTGAAGGACGTGGTGAAGCCCGGCATCAAGGAACGCTTCGCCGAGCTGCGCCGCATGGGCATCCGCACCGTGATGGTCACCGGCGACAACCCGCTCACCGCCGCGGCGATCGCCGCCGAGGCCGGCGTGGACGACTTCCTCGCCGAAGCCACGCCCGAGGCCAAGCTCAAGCTGATCCGCGACTACCAGGCGCACGGCCGGCTGGTGGCGATGACCGGCGACGGCACCAACGACGCCCCCGCGCTGGCGCAGGCCGACGTGGCGGTGGCGATGAACTCCGGCACGCAGGCCGCGCGCGAGGCCGGCAACATGGTGGATCTGGATTCCAATCCCACCAAGCTGCTGGAGATCGTGGAAACCGGCAAGCAGCTGCTGATGACGCGCGGCTCGCTCACCACCTTCTCCATCGCCAACGACGTGGCGAAGTACTTCGCGATACTGCCGGCGATCTTCGTCACCACCTACCCGCAGCTCGAAGCGCTCAACGTGATGCGCCTGCACAGCCCGGGCTCGGCGATCCTGTCGGCGGTGATCTTCAACGCGCTGATCATCATCGCGCTGATCCCGCTGGCGCTGAAGGGCGTGCGCTACCGCGCCATCGGCGCCGCCGCGCTGCTCAACCGCAACCTGCTGGTCTACGGCCTCGGCGGCCTGCTCGTGCCCTTCGTCGGCATCAAGCTGATCGACATGCTGCTGGTTGCCTGTGGCCTTGTATGAGGATTGATCCATGAACGCACAACTGAAACTCTCCGTGAACCTTCCCGACGACCAGCACGAACAGATCGAGGTGGTCGTTTCCACCGGCGAAGGCCACGACGTGGTGATCGCGCTACCGGTGCGGCAGAACGCCCCGGCGCACGTGGCCACCGCGGCCGAGCGCGAGCAGGACGACTACGTGCTTGGCGGCTATGCCGGCATCTGACGAGCCTGCGCTCTTGCTCGTCATTCCGGCGAAAGCCGGACAAGCGCAGCGCGCAGAATGCCCGAAGGGCGGCCCCATAGGAGTGAGCGCAGCGAATCATCCAGCGACTTTGCGCTTGATGGCTTTCAATCACTGGATCCCAGCTTGCGCTGGGATGCCGAGCGACAAGTTCATCGCTTCACGAAAGCGGCCGTTGCGGGCCGTGAAACAAGGACAGACATGACACACAAGAAACTGGTTCCGCTGGCGCTGCTGCTGGCGATCCTGCCGGTTGGGCGCGCGCTGGCCGACACCACCGCGGCCGCGCCGCTGGCCGATCCGCAAAGCGCCATCTCGACGCCGGCACCCGCGATGGAGGTGCAAAGCTCCGACTGCTCGCACGGCTTCCTCTCGCGCTTCGCCGCGGCGTACCGCGAAGACGCGCAGCCGGCCGACCCGAACGCACCGGCGACCAAGCGCCGCGCGATGGACGCACCGCTGGACTCGCCGCCGTTCCCCTCGTCGGAATGGCAGCTCGGCGGCGTGCCGGCGCCGATCGGCGTGCCGGACACCAACTCCACCTATCCGCTGGAAAAAGCTCTGGTCTGCACCGCGCTGGGCCAGTGGATGCAGCGCAACCGCATCGAGATGTTCGGCTGGGTCACGCCGTCGGGGAACCTCAGCACCTCCAGCAAGAGCAACGCGCCGCTGTCGTACAACACGCGCGCCAACCGCCTGGAGTTCGACCAGTTCGTGTTCAACCTCACGCGGGTGGAAGACACGGTGCAGACCGACCACCTGGACTGGGGCTTCGACATCTCCAACCTGTACGGCTACGACTACCACTACACGGTGATGAAGGGCGTCTTCAGCAGCCAGCTGCTGAACAACCCGTCCAGCAACGAGCCGCAGAACGGCAAGGTCTACGGCGACGACCCGATGCTGTTCTACGCCGACCTCTACATCCCGTGGGTGGCCGAGGGCATGGTCGTGCGCGTCGGCCGCTATCTTTCGCTGCCGGACATCGAAGCGCAGTTCTCGCCGCAGAACTATCTGATGACCCACTCGATCCTCTACACCGAGGACCCGTACACGCAGATGGGCGTCATGACCACCACGCGCCTGAACCAGCAGTGGACGTTGCAGCTCGGCGTGAACGCCAGCAACGACACCGCGCCGTGGAACCGCTCCGCGCGCCCCACGTTGCAGGCCTGCGTGCGCTGGGTGTCGGCCGACAACAACGACATGCTGTACCCCTGCATCAACAGCCTCAACCACTCCGACTACAACTACAACAACGTGCAGATGTACGTGATGACCTGGGGCCACCGCTTCAGTGAGCGCGTGCACATCCTCACCGAGGCCTACCGCATGTTCGGCCGCGACGTCCCCGGCTTCGGTCCGGGCGGCATCCCGGGCGAGCCGGGCACCTCGGCGCTGCCGGGCAATGCGGGCGCGTTCGGCGCGGTCAACTACCTCAACATCGAGCTGGACGCGAAGAACATGCTGTCCATCCGCAACGAGTTCTACGACGACGAAAGGGGGCAGCGCACCGGCTATGCCACGCGCTACAGCAGCCATACCGTCGGCATCACGCACTGGGTGTCGCAGGATCTGGAGATCCAGCCGGAGTTGCGTTACGAGAAATCGTATGACGTCGATGCTTATGACGGCGGGCGCAAGGACTATCAGGCGGTGGCGTTGCTGGATGCGATCATCCACTTCTGATGTTTGCTTTCCTTTCGCTATTGCTGCGATGGCCTGCATTTCCCCTCTCCCGCTTGCGGACGCGGGGAAGGGCCATGGATGGCCCTGCTTTGAGGAGCGAGGAAGAGGGGTAGGGGAGAGGGGCTTTTGCTTGTGTGTTTGCCGCAAGTTTCAAAGCGGGTTCGTGCGCCTGTCGGCGCCCGAGTTACTTCTCTTTTGCGTGCCCAAAAGAGAAGTAACCAAGAGAAAAGGGCACCCCGCGGCGACGCTTTTCGCCCATCCATGGGCGAAAAGTCCGTGAGGCGTGGCCGGGCTTTTCGGCCGGACTCCTGTCCGGTCGAAAAGGCGAGTCCATCCATGGACTCGCCCGCTGCGCGGCCTTGTCGTCCACACCTCACCGTCGCCGAGGGGCCCCGAAGAGCAGCGCGCTCCTGCGCGCAGAAGCAACAACCAAAGCAAAGAAAAAAACGTGAGCGGTATTCGTGCTTCTGCTCGTCATCCCGGCGAAGGCCGGACAAAAGCGAGCTACGCGAGCGTTGAACAGCCGAAGGCTCGCCCCTTCGGGGCCGCCCTGCGGGCGTTCTGCGCGCTTCGCGCTTGTCCGGCCTTCGCCGGGATGACGAGTGTGTGGGTGCTCGCGTGCCTCGGCTTCCAGATACGGCGCGGCATGGCGGCGGCGGAGGTCGTGTCGCGGGATATAGTTCCAACATCCTCGAAACAGCCGGCTTGTAATCCCGGCGGATTAAGCAAGGCCATTTCTCTTGGTTACTTCTCTTGACTCCGGGCATCCTGCCCTCCGCCCTGCGGGCCGGCTTCGCCGTTCGCCACCGCTCCCGGCGGTGGCGTGGGCCAGCAAAGGGAAGTGACTCGAGCGCCGGCAGGCGATCGAAAGCCCGCCGCAGGCGAGCCAAGCTGCGGGAGCAAACGGTTGTCGCGAACACTCAAACCAAGAGCAGCATCATCCAAGACCTCCGGCGCATGTCCATGAACTCCCCCTCCCGCGAAGCCCGCGCCAACGCCCTCCTCGACGTCGCCAACGGCGAGCGCAAGCGGCTGAAGATCTTCCTCGGCGCCGCCCCCGGCGTGGGCAAGACCTGGGCCATGCTGTCCGCCGCGCGCGAGTTGAAGAAGCAGGGCGTGGACGTGGTGGTGGGTCTGGTGGAGACGCACGGCCGCGCCGAGACGGCGGCCCTGCTGGAAGGGTTGGAGGTGCTGCCGCGCCGCCGCGTGGGCTACCACGGCCGTGACTTCGAGGAGTTCGACCTCGACGCCGCGCTGGCGCGCAGGCCGCAACTGCTGCTGGTGGACGAGCTGGCGCACACCAATCTCCCCGGCGGCCGCCACGAGCGCCGCTGGCAGGACATCGCCGAGCTGCTCGATGCCGGCATCGAGGTCTATACCGCGCTCAACGTGCAGCACCTGGAAAGCCTCAACGACCAGGTCCAGCGCATCACCGGCGTGGCGGTGCGCGAGCGCGTGCCGGACGCCTTCCTCGACCGTGCGCGCGACATCGTGCTGATCGACCTGCCGCCGCGCGAGCTGATCCAGCGCCTGAAGGACGGCAAGGTCTACGTGCCGGAAACCGCGTCGGCGGCGCTGGATTCGTTCTTCTCGCCGACCAACCTCGCCGCCTTGCGCGAGCTGTCGGTGGACACCGTGGCCGGCCACGTGGAGAGCGACCTGCGCGGCGCGATGCTGGCGCGCGGCGGCGCGATGCCGGTGCGCCGCCGCGTACTGGCGGCCATCGACGGCCAGGCGCAGAGCGAATACCTGGTGCGCGTGGCGCGGCGCATCGCCGAGCGGCGCGGCGTGCCGTGGGGCGTGGCCTTCGTGGACACCGGCGCAGGCATGGACGCGGCGCGGCACGAGCGGCTGGATGCGGCAATGCGTTTGGCGCGCCGCCTCGGCGGCGACGCCGTGGTGCTGCGCGGCCACGCCATTGCCGACGAGCTGCTGGCGCATGCCGACCGCGAGGGCGTGGGCCAGATCCTGCTGGCGCGCACGCGCGAGCGCCTGTTCGCGCGGATGTTCGGCCGCTCGCTGACGCAGCAGCTGCTGAGCCGCGGCGCGCACCTCGAACTCACCATCGTCGCCACGCCGACCGAGCGCGCGGCCTCGCGCCGCCGCCAGCGCCTGCCCAGCGTGCCGGGAGGCATGGGGCGCGGCGGCGAATACGTCTACGCCACCTCGGCCACGCTGGTGGCGCTGGCGCTGGCCTTCCTCGGCCAGCGTTACCTCGCGGTGGCCAACCTGTCGCTGATCTTCCTCACCGCGGTGCTGGTGGTGGCGGTGCGCACGCGCATGGCGGTGGCCGTCTACACGGCCACCCTGTGCTTCCTGTCCTACAACTTCTTCTTTGCGCCGCCGATCTACTCGCTGACGATCTCCAGTCCCGACGACGTGCTGGCGGTCTGCCTGTTCCTGGTCGCGGCGCTGGTGTGCAGTCGCCTGGCCACGCGGCTGACGCAACAGGTGGAGTCGTTGCGCGCGACGCACGTGCACGCGCGGGCCTTGCTCACCCTGGGGCAGCGGCTGACCGCCAGCGCCGACGCGGCCGGCGCGCGCGCGGTGGGGGCCGCGGCCCTGGCCAAGGCGCTTTCCTGCGAAGCCGTGCTGCTGGCGCGCGACGTCGCCGGTGCGCTGCAGGCGGTGGCGAGCGAGCCGCCATCGCTGCAGTTGCAACCGCAGGACATCGCCGCCGCCGATTGGTGCGAGCGCCACGCCGCGCCGGCGGGCCGCTACACGGACACCTTGAACGCCGCGCCGTGCTGGCTGCTGCCGCTGGGCAGCGAGGAGCAGCGGCTGGGCGTCGCCGCGCTGCGCTTTCCCTCCGGCGACGGCGACCTCGATCCGGACCGCCGCAGCCTCACGCTGGCGATGGTGCAGGACATCGGCCAGGCGTTGGCGCGCGCGCGGCTGGCCGAGGAGCTGGAAGGCGCGCGCGTGCAGGGCGAGACGGAACGCCTGCGCAGCGCGCTGCTGTCCTCGGTGTCGCACGACCTGCGCTCGCCGCTGTCCTCGATGATCGGCGCCGCCGGCACCCTGGTCGATTACGAGGACCGCCTGCCGCCCGCCGAACGCCGCGAACTGCTGGAAGCCATCCTCGGCGAAGGCCAGCGGCTGGACCGCTACATCCAGAACCTGCTCGACATGACCCGGCTCGGCCACGGCACGCTCAAGCTCAACCGCGACTGGGTGGACGTGGCCGAAATCGTGGGCGCCGCGGTGGCGCGCCTGCGCAAGCTGTTCCCCGCGCTGCGCGTGGATATCGCGTTGCCGCCCGACACCGTGCTGCTGCACGCGCATCCCGCGCTGATCGAGCAGGCGTTGTTCAACATCCTCGAAAACGCCGCGCGCTTCTCGCCGCCGGACCAGCCGGTGACGGTGGGGGCGCACACCGAAGGCGGGCGCCTGCTGCTCGACGTGGGCGACCGCGGCCCCGGCATCCCCGAGGAGGAGCGCGCGCGCATCTTCGACATGTTCTATTCGGTGTCGCGCGGCGACCGTGCCACGCAGGGCACCGGGCTGGGCCTGGCGATCTGCCGCGGCATGATCGGCGCGCACGGCGGCAGCGTGGAGGCCTTGCCGCGCGAAGGCGGCGGCACCACCATCCGCATCAACCTGCCGCTGCCCGAGCCACCCGCCGCCACCGCATGAATGCCGCATCGCCCCGCATCCTGGTGATCGACGACGAGGCGCAGATCCGTCGCTTCCTCGACATCGGCCTGCGCGCCGAGGGCTACCAGGTGCTGCTCGCCGCCAACGCGGCCGAGGGCCTGGCGCAGGCCGCCACAGGCAGCCCGGACCTGGTGATCCTCGACCTCGGCCTGCCCGACCGCGACGGCCACGAGGTGCTGGCCGAGCTGCGCCAGTGGAGCCGCGTGCCCGTGCTGATGCTGTCGGTGCGCGACACCGAAACCGAGAAGGTGCGCGCGCTGGACGCCGGCGCCAACGACTACGTCACCAAGCCCTTCGGCATTCAGGAGCTGATGGCGCGCCTGCGTGCGCTGCTGCGCCAGCGCCCGGCCGGCGAGCCGGAGGCGCCGCCGCGCTGGGACGACGGCCGCCTCAGCGTGGATTTCCTGCGCCGCGAAGTACAGCTGGACGGCGCCGATCTGGCATTGACGCGCAAGGAATACGCCGTGCTCAGCCTGCTGCTGCGCCATGCCGGTCGCGTGGTCACGCAGCCCCAGTTGCTGCGCGAGGTGTGGGGCCCCAGCCACGTCGCGGACAGCCAGTACCTGCGCATCGTCATCGGCAAGCTGCGCCAGAAGCTGGGCGACGACCCGGCCAGCCCGCGCTGGCTGAAGACCGAGCCGGGCGTGGGCTATCGCTTCCTGGGCTGATCGCGGCGCAACGCGGGCCTGGTGAGGCGGCTCATGCCCGCTGGCGTCGCATCGGCATTGATTCGCGCGCCGCGGCATCGACTGCATCCAGGCATTCGCCGAACAGCTGCATCGCTTCGTGCAACTGCGCCCTGGACAGGCTGCAGTAGCCAAGGATGAGGCCAGGCACGGCCGGCGGCTCCCGGTAGTGCGGCGCGATGGGATAAAGGCCCAGTCCGCGCTCATGCGCGTCGGCGATCAAGGCATCGACTTGCGCGTGGTCGTAGCCGGGCAACCACGCCGTGACATGCATGCCGGCATGCGTGTCCGCGATCTGCACGCGTCCGCCGGCGTAGCGCCGCAGCCCGGCGATCAGCTCCCGTCGTCGCGCGCCCAGTTCGCGGGTCATGTAGCGCAGATGGCGATCGAAGCCGCCGTCCTCGATGAAGTGCGCGAGCGCCGCCTGTTCGATCGCCGGGTTGCCACGGTCGGACAGGTACTTGGCGTTGACGAAGTCGTCGCGCAGCGCCTCCGGCAGCACCATGTAGCCGAGCCGCAGCGCGCCGGACATCACCTTGGAAAAGGTGCCGACATAGATCACCCGGTCGTCGTCGTCGAGCGCGCGCAGGGCGGGCAGGGGCGCCGAGTCGTAGCGCAGTTCGCCGTCGTAGTCGTCCTCCAGGATCCAGCAATTCCTGCTTTTTGCGTAGCGCAGCAGCTCTTGCCGGCGCGACAGCGAGAGGGCCGGCCCGGCGGGAAACTGGTGGGACGGGGTGACCATCACCAGGCGCGGGGCATGCGCCGGCAGGGCAGCGCAGACCAGGCCCTCGCGATCGGTCGGGATGGCCTGCAACGATGCGCCGTGGGCGCCGAATTGCTGCCAGGCGCTGAAATAGTGCGGCTCCTCGAGGGCCACCTCGTCGCCTTCGTCCAGCAGCACGCGCGCCGTCAGGGTGATGGCCTGCTGGGTACCGCTGACGATCAGCACGCGGTCCGGCGAAGTGCGGATCCCGCGGCGCCGGGCGACGTAGTCGCAAATCTGCTCGCGCAGGGCGGGCAGGCCCTGGTTGTCGGCGTATTCGAGCCTGGTGTGCGTGGCGGCCCATGCGAGTTCGCGTCCCCAGACCGTGCCCAGTGCCGGGTTGACCTGCGGCCGCCCGTACTGCATCTCCAGGCGCCGGTCGCGATGCCGCGTCGCGATCGAGCAGTCGGCGAGTTGCCGCGCACGCTTCGCATAGCGCGTGAGCGGCGCGATGGGCGTGGCCGGCCCCTGTTGCGGCGGCATGGGTTCGACGCGCGATGCGCTCACGTAGCTGCCCGAGCCCACGCGGCCGACGATGTAACCCTCGGCCCGCAGCTGCTCGTAGGCGGTCAGCACCGTGATCCGGGAGAGCCCCAGTTCCTCGGCCAGCACGCGGGTGGGCGGCAGGCGTGCGCCCGCGGCCAGCAGGCCGTCGAGAATGGCCGACTTCATGGCGCGGGTGAGCTGGCTGTAATGCGGGCCATGCCCATCGAGCTGGAGAAACATGTCGCCTCCTGATTGGTTATGTGAATTCCATTTGAATTGGTCATGCACCAGGCATTACTGCACCCAGGCAAGACGTTTGACGACGCCAAAATTGAAATGGCGAAAATCTCCAGATAGAGGATTCGATGGAATTCATTTCATCTCATCCATTTGAATTACGGGTCATGTGCCAAAAGGCATGTCGCGATTTTTTTCGAAACGCAAATATTTGATGTTAAAAGATGATTTGGTCATGTTCGTTTGTGCTCAATTGGTTCTGTAAAGCATCCAAATGTTTATTTAGTGTGGATTTGTGGATGGCTTGAAGGATTGATTTGCTGCGTCGGATCCGGGCCGGATGAAGCCGGTGCCATTCGGGCATGCAAGTCAACCAGCCACATGTCGGACAAATCGCACACGGCGATATGACAGGAGCAGGGAAAATGCGCGTGAGGTTCTATCCGGGCGAGCTGAAGGACGAAGCCATCCGGTTGGTGGTCGAGCACAGGCTCACCACGAGCGAGGCCGCTCTGAAGCTGGGTTTGCGCAGTGAAGTCGTCCGTGTCTGGGTGCATCGGCATCGCTGCAGGAAGACCCATCTGAATGACATCGAGCAGCTGCGGGCTTGCGTGAAAAGGCTGGCGGTGGAGCGCGATACGTTTGCCGGTATCGCCGCCAGCCTGCTGGATAAAACGAGTTGATCTGCGTGCATTAGGCGTGCAGGTGTCGAGGCATGCGACTGACTTTCTGGTAATGCGGTTTGTCGTTGATTGTGCGGGTATTTTCGAATAGCGGGGAATGGACTTTTTTGGATCGTCGGCATGATGAGGCCACGACCTTTTTCATTGCATAAGCTTGGGGAGTCGTTTAATGGATATCGCAAAGTTTCGTAATTCATCGTTGCACGCTGCACGTCTGCGTCGCACGGCGCTGGCGATAGCCGTCGTCGCCGGTGTCGGCATGACGGGCCAGGCGCTGGCGCAGGCCACCACCGGTTCCGTGTTCGGCACCGCACCGGTGTCGTCCGGCGAAACGGTTCGCGTCGTCAACAACCAGACCGGCCTGACCCGTGAAGTGGCGGTCGGCAACGACGGCCGCTACAGCGCCAACCAGTTGCCGGTGGGCGATTACACCGTATCGCTGGTGCAAAACGGCAATGTGATTTCCACGCACGATCACGTGCAGGTGAGCGTGTCGGGCGGCACGCCGGTGGCATTCGCCGCCGCCGGCAACAACGTGCAGAACCTCTCCAGCGTCACGGTCACGGCCAACTCGCTGCCGGCGATCGACGTGTCCTCCACCCGCCAGAGCTCGGTGATCACCGCGCAGCAGCTGAAGACGCTGCCGATCGCGCATAGCGCCGAAGCCATTGCCTTGCTGGCGCCGGGTGTGAATCCGGGTGCGTCGGACCTTGGCAATGGTCCCACCGGCACGCCGCTGGTTTCCATGGGCGGCAACAGCGTCGTGGAAAATGCCTACTACCTCAACGGTTTCAACACCACCGATCCGATCGGCGGCTCGGGCGGCGTCGCGCTGCCGTACTTCGCGATTTCCGAACAGCAGACCATCACCGGCGGCTATGGCCCCGAATACGGCCGTTCGACCGGCGGCGTGATCAGCCAGATCGGCCAGCGCGGCAGCAACGACTTCCACGCCGGCGTGTACGTGTCGGTGCGGCCGGCCTTTGCCGAAAGCAACTACGACAACATCCTGTACAGCAATCCGCAGACGCCGATCGGGGACCCCCAGCTGGCCCCCAGCCAGGGCACCACGAATTATGTCCCGGGTTACGGCCAGATCCAGCGCGGCAACCGGCAGAACAGCGACTGGAACACGGTGTACGACGCCTATCTCAGCGGCCCACTGATCAAGGACAAACTGTTCTTCTTCGTGACGGCCGAGTGGGAGCATGACAGCAGCCAGTACGGCCTCGGCAACAACGGCATGGCGCAGGTTCCGCCGACGGGCACCTACGACTGGATGTCCACGTCGCATTCCGATCCCAAGCTGTACGGCAAGCTGGACTGGAACATCAACGACAACAACGTGCTGGAGTTCACGGGTGTCCGCTCCCAGAACAGCCTGACCTCGGACAACGCCTACCAGTACAACTACTCGAACCAGAGCGTCGGTTCGTATTACGGCTCGGGCGTGCTGACCAAGAACACCTTCGACATCGGCATCCTCAAGTACACCTCCTACATCACCGACGACCTCACGCTCGAAGTGTTGTACGGCCAGATGAAGGGGCAGTATTACCAGGCTTTGGCGGGTGGCGCGGGCTCGCCGGTGTTCTTCGGCGAAGGGGTGACCGTGCCGGCTGGTGTCTCCGTCCCGAACACGGTGGGCAGCTCGATGGGCCATCCGGACCACACCAGCAAGGTCGGCAACCTGCGCATCGACTTCGACTGGAAGATCACGGCCGACCACGATATCAAGTTCGGTATCGACAACATGCAGAACCGTGACGACAACGATGGCAGCCAGTTGCTTGGCGGCGCCACCTGGAACTACGCCTGCGGCGTCCTGCCGACCGGCGGCAATTTCGTCACCACCCCATCCGCGGGCTGTTACGCGACCGAGAACCTGCAGGGGCAGGACACCTCGCTGGCCGTCCACCAGATGGCCCAGTACGTGGAAGACCGCTGGCAAGCCACGCCCAACCTGCTGCTCGACCTCGGCCTGCGCAACGACCAGTTCACCAACTACGTGCCCGGCGGCGTCGCCTACGTGCGTGAAACCAAGCCGCAGTGGGCGCCGCGCCTGGGCTTCAGCTGGGACGTGTTCGGCGACAGCTCGTTCAAGGTCTTCGGCAACGCGGGGCGCTACTACCTGGCGATCCCGACGGGACTGGCGTCGCGCAACTCGGCCCTGGGTTCGTATCTCGGCACCGTCAACTACACCTATTCGGGTATCGGCCCGACCGGCCTTCCCATCGATCCGGTGCCGGTGCTGACCAACCTGCCTGCGTGTTCGCCGATGCCGGCAGGGTTCTACTCGCCGGACGGCGAGTACGGTTGCCACGGCAATGCGAAGGACTATGCCGCGACCAACCTCAAGGCGGAGTATCAGGACGAATACGTGCTGGGCTTCCAGAAGCTGCTGGGCGACACCGGCCTGGTGTTCGGCATGCAGGGAACCTACGAGCGCGTGGGCAACCTCGTGGATGACACCGACTTGAACCAGTATTGCAATGCTGGCCTGGTCAATCCCGGCAAGACCAATTACATCCCGTGCGCGGCGGCGCCCGGTGGCGTGATCACCTGGAACCCGGCCACGTACTGGGGGCAGGCCCAGCCTGGCGGTGGCGGCCTCGGCAATATCGGCAGCATCGGCACCACCACGTGGCCGGCGCCGTCGCGCAAGTACTACGCCCTGGATACCTACCTGGAACACACCTGGGACGGCAAGTGGTACGGCAAGGTCGACTACGTGTTCTCCAAGTCGTACGGCTCCAGTGAAGGCCCGACCGACACCGCCGTCGGGCAGATCACGAACCAGTCGAACGGCGGCATGTCCGGCTCGACCACGGTGCAGTGGGACTACCCGGACATCATGCAGTACGCCAACGGCGAGCTGCCCAACAGCCGTCGTCATACCCTCAAGGCCTTCGGCGCGTATTCCATCACGCCGGAATGGATGGTTTCCGCGACCTACATCATCCAGTCGGGTGCGCCGAACGTCTGCCTGAGCGGCTACGGTTTTGCTCCGAACGGCAACGGCGGGTACAACTACGCGGACCTGTACTACGGCTCCAACCAGCACTTCTGCGGTGGCGTGCCGAACGGCGACTCGTCCACGGGCTTCGCCTACGGCGGCGCCGGGTCTCCTCCGGGCGCCAGCGGCCACACGCCGTGGACGCACCAGCTCAACCTGAGCCTGACCTACGTGCCGGCATGGGCGAACAAGCACCTCACCTTCCAGGCGGAAGTGCACAACGTGTTCAACGAACAGAACACGTTGCTGTACGCAGGGGCCTATACGCAGTACGCGGTGGGCGCGGGCGGCAACACGCAGTGGATCACCGGTTACTACAACCCGATCTACAAGACCGCCTATTCGACGGAAGCGCCGCGCTACATGGATTTCAGCGTGAAGTTCGACTGGTAAGCCAACCCTCCAACCTCATGCCGTCCCATGGGACGGCATGAGGGGAAGAGAAGCAGAAACCAACACGGCCGCCGGTAATCCGGCGGCCGTGTTGGTTTCTGCTTGCACGATGATGGCATGAAGCCCTGTGCCGGTGATTGCCGCCGGCATGGCGATGCCTTCACGTCTTGCTCCGCACGGCGACCTCACTACGCGGATGGCCTGTGCCGCGGTGCGGCTGCCTCGAAGAGGCCATCGGCTTTCCGCCTCGTGGGAGGGGCGGCGATGGTGCCGGCCGACGCCCCGCATCTGCCTGGAATGACACCGCCCTCCGGTTCGCCGGTGGCCGCTTCCAGCCCCCGGCAAGGTAAGATGTCCGAACCCCAACCCCGGCCGCAATCCGACTTCACATGCGGCCGGCCAACCAAGGAACGCATCCATGGCACGCGGCATCAACAAAGTCATCATCGTCGGCAACCTCGGCAACGATCCGGAAACCCGCTACACCGGCAGCGGCACCGCCATCACCAGCCTGAGCATCGCCACCTCCGAGCAATGGACCGACAAGCAGAGCGGCGAGCGCCAGGAACGCACCGAGTGGCACCGCGTGAAGCTGTTCGGCAAGCTGGCCGAGATCGCCGGCGAATACCTGAAGAAGGGCCGGCAGGTCTACATCGAAGGCTCGCTGCGCACCGACAAGTACACCGACAAGAACGGCGTGGAGAAATACTCCACCGACATCATCGCCAGCGACATGCAGATGCTGGGCGGCGGTGGCGAGGGCGGCGGCAGTAGCGGTGGCGGCTTCCAGCGCGAGCGCCCGCAAGGCGGCCAGCGCCCGCAGGGCGGTGGCAACTACGGCAACAACAGCGGCAACAACTACGGCAGCCAATCCCGTGGCGGTAGCGCCCCGGCCCCGTCGGCTCCCGCCGGCAACGGTGGCTTCGAGGACGACGACATTCCCTTCTGATCCGGATTTCGCGCTTCGCAGTAACAGGAAAGCCCGCCGTGATGGCGGGCTTTTCTTGTTTGGGAAGGTCGGCTTTCCGGTCAACGATCTCCGATGGCGTCCAGCTCGGCCAGCACGGCGGCCGACAGTTCCAGTTCCGCCGCCCCGAGGTTTTCGCGCAGGTGGCCGAGCGACGAGGTGCCGGGGATCAGCAGGATGTTCGGCGAGCGGTGCAGCAGCCAGGCAAGGGCGACTTGCATCGGCGTGGCGTCGAGGCGCCTGGCTATGTGGTTGAGGGTCTCCGACTGCAGCGGGCTGAAGCCGCCCAGCGGGAAGAACGGCACGTAGGCGATGCCCATGCCGGCCAGCGCGTCGAGCAGGGCCTCGTCCTGGCGTTGCACGAGGTTGTACTGGTTCTGCACGCAGACCACCGGCGCGATGGATTGCGCTTCCTTCACTTGCGCCAGCGTGGCGTTGCTCAGGCCGAGGTGGCGGACCAGGCCTTGCTCGCGCAGTCCGGCGAGCGCGGCGAACTGCGGTTCGATGCTGCCTTCCTTCGGCATGTGGATGTCGCCCATGATGCGCAGGTTCACCACGTCGATGGCGTCGAGGCCGAGGTTGCGCAGGTTGTCGTGCACGGCCCGGACCAGTTCGGCGGGGCCTTGCGCGGGGTTCCAGGATGCGTCGGCGCCGCGCACGGCGCCCACCTTGGTCACGATGGTGAGCCGGTCCGGGTACGGGCTGAGCGCTTCGCGGATGATGCGGTTGGTGACGTGCGGGCCGTAGAAGTCGCTGGTGTCGATGTGGTCGACGCCGGCAGCGACGGCTTCGCGCAGCACGGCGAGTGCGCCGGCATGGTCCTTCGGCGGCCCGAATACGCCCGGGCCGGCGAGCTGCATGGCGCCGTAGCCCATGCGGTGGACGATGCGGTCACCCAGCTGGAAGGTGCCGGCTTTCTCGAGTGGGTTCATGGAGTGCTCCTGGCGGGCGATGGGGGATGTCCGGAAGCATAGGCATTGACCGGTCGATCGATAATCCATTGGAATCGGCACGGGTTGTGCGGATGGCCGGACAATGAATGCCGACATGCAGGATCTTTTCGCCTTTCTCGCCGTGGCCCGTGCCGGCGGTTTCCGCGAGGCCGCGCGCACCGGCGGTGCCTCGGCCTCCAGTCTCAGCGAAGCGGTGCGCCGGCTGGAGGCCGGGTTGGGCGTGCGCCTGCTGAACCGCACCACGCGCAGCGTCGTTCCGACCGAGGTGGGCGCAAGGCTGGTCGAACGGTTGCTGCCTGCGCTGGGCGAGGTGGAGGCCGCGCTCGACGTGGTGAACCACTACCGCGACAGCCCGGCGGGCACGCTGCGCATCAACGTGCCGGCGAACGTGGCGCGCACGGTGCTGCTGCCGATCATCGCTCCGTTCCTCAGGCGTTATCCCGACATCCGCATGGAAGTGGTGGTGGAGGACAGCTTCGTCGACCTGCTGGCCGCGGGGTGCGACGCCGGCATCCGCTACGACGAGCGCCTGGAGCAGGACATGATCGCCTTGCCGATCGGCCCGCGCACGCAACGCCTGGTCACCGCCGCCGCGCCGGAATACCTGGCCGCCCACGGCACGCCCCGGCATCCGAAGGACCTGCTCCGGCATCGCTGCCTGCGCGGCCAGTTCGCGGGTGGCGCCATGCCGGCGTGGGAGTTCGAGCGCGACGGCGAGATCGTGCGCATCGACGCGCCCGGCCCGCTGCTGGTGCGCCAGGGAGCGGCATTCGACCTTGCGCTGGGCGGCGCGCTGCAGGGGCTGGGCATCATCCACCTGTTCGAGGATTGGTTGCGGCCGCACCTGGACAGCGGCGCGCTGCTGCCTGTTCTCGAGCTCTGGTGCCAGACCTTCAGCGGGCCGTATCTCTATTACCCGGGGCGGCGGCATTTGCCGGCGCCGCTCAAGGCGTTCGTGGATTTCGTGCGCCAGCAGGGGCCAGCGGCGTAACGCGCGTGTTTCCCGTGACTGCCCGTGCCGGTCACGGCAGGGCATGGCTACTGGCATTGCTCCGGCAGGTAGTACGGTGCGATGTCCGGGCTCCCGCAGGTCCAGACGATGGCGCCGTCCCGCCCTTCGGCGACCAGCGCCAGCCGCTTGCCGCGCAGGGGTTCCGGCGCGCCGTCCCCGAATACGGTCACCAGCGCGGTGCCTTCGTCGATGGCCAGCACGGCGAAGCCGGTCAGGCTGTCGCTGGCATACGCCCCGGCTTCCTTCAGTCCGGCCTGGGCATTGCTTCGTGGCCAGGCGCGGTTGCGGTCGATCGAATCCAGGATCTGCTGCTGCAGGGGCTCGGCCTGCGCCAATGCCCTGGCCACGTGGGCCTGCAGCACATGGGTCTGGTAGAGGGGGACGGCGACGGCGCCGAGAATGGCGGCGCAGGGTATGCCCAGCAAGACCCAGAACACGGCCTTGGCCGCCCCGGGCCTGGCCTGGCCGGTCTGCTGCCAGCGCGCCAGCCAGCTCAGTTGCCCCTGCAGGTACAGCGTGTTGAAGAAGAACAGGGTGATGCCGCCGATCCGTAGCGGGAGCCGGTAGATCGCCATGTGCCGGCGGATCGAGGCCGCCATGGCGAAGTAGGCTCCATAGAAGAGTACCCCGGAGGCCAGTTGCAGCAGCCGGCCGAGGCGCTCCGTTACAGTCATGGGCGTCGCATCGCCGCCCGGCGGCCAGGCCGGGATCAGGAAAAACGAGACGAGGATGCCGCCCAGCGACAGCCAGAGCATCAGCGACGCACTGCTGCGCGGATCGATCCTGCGCACCCAGTTGGCCTGGATGAAGGGCCAGACGACGGCGAAGATGCCGAGCGTGAGTACGCTGAGCAGGAAGACCCAGCCCCAATGCAGCGATGGCGGGGGCGGCAGGCAGGCGCGATCGGCGGCCTCCGTATGCGAGGGCCTGCCTTGCCGGTTTGCATGCCCGGGCATCGTGTCGCCGCGATCCATTCCGCACCTCCCTGTTCGCCGGATCGCAAGATTATGCGGGCGTCTTCCGCCGGGGCAAAGCCATGGACTGGGCGGTCGGTCCGCCGGGTTGCGTCGGCGTCGGTCAGCCGCGTCCGGCGCGCCGGTATTCGCCCGGCGTCATGCCGAAGCGGTGCAGGAACAGGTCGCCGAAATGCGAGGGCGTGGCGAAGCCCAGGCTGGTCGCGATGCCGGCGATGCTCTGCTCCGTCTCGAGCAGGCGGCGGCCGGCCAGGTGCAGGCGGTGCGTGCGCACGTAGTCGCTCCAGCTCATGCCCACCTGTTGCTTGAAGCGGCGGCTGAAATAGGCGGCCGACATCGCGCAGAGCGCCGCGGCCTGTTCCGCGCCGGGTGCATCGGCAGGCTGGTGGCGTAGGCGGTCGATGGCGGGGCGCAGGCGCTGCAGGCCGCGTGCATTGGCGGCCAGCGGCTCGCCCGCGATCGCCGGCGCCAGCGTGGCCGCGCGCAGCAGCAGCCCGGTCAGCGGCACCACCAGGGGATCGCTGGCGTCTAGGCCGAGCAGCCAGTCGGCCAGCATGCCCAGGCGCCGTTGCAGCGGCCGGCCGGGGCGGGCGCAGAACGGCTGGCGCAGGCGTTCGAGTCCCGGCGCATGGGCCAGCGCCTCGCCCGCGGTGGCCTCGATCTGCACCAGCACCCAGTCGCGCGGGCCGGCGTCGAGCAGGAAATCGTGCTGGCACATCGAGGGGATGAACGCGATGCAACCGGGCGCCAGCGCGTAGCGCCGGTCCCCGGCATCGAAGTGGCCGCCGACCCGGCCGAACAGCACCAGCTCATGCGCATCGTGGAAATGCACGAACGAACCGCTGGCCGCGACGCTGCGGCCCTGGCGGACGCGCTCGGCACGCACCGGCGCACGCGGTGCCAGTTCCACCGGTTCGCAGATCGGGCGTTCGAAGTGGGGCAGGGCCATGCCGGTGCCTGCGTGAGGGCGACGGTCGATTGTCGCCCATTGCGCATCGAGGCACCGGGTTCAGCGCGTGCCCACGATGCGCACCTGCATCGGGTGCAGCACCGCGTCGGGCGAAGCGGCACCGCCGGCGTCGAGCAGGTCGAGCCACGCGGTGCCGGCAACGAGCCGCGGATCGAGGCGCGGCCGCGCATCGGCCTTGCCGAGGTTGACCAGCAGCAGCGTGCGCCGGCCGCCCTGTTCGCGCAGGATGCACAGCACCGCGCTGTCGTCGTCGCAGAGGATGCGCTGGTCGCCGCCGCCGATTTCCGGTCGCGCATGGCGCAGCGCGAGCAGCTTCCGGTACCAGTGGTAGAGCGAGCCGGGATCGGCCTGTTCCTCCTGCAGCGACACGCCGTCGTGCGAGCGGTTGAAGCGGTCCTTCCAGAACCACTGGTCGCCGCGATACCAGGTGGCCGAGCCCGCGGCGTCGAGGTCCGCCTTCCAGCGGAACGCCTCGCGCGAAGGTATGCCCACGGCGTCGGTGAGCGGGATGCCTTCGGCGGTGCCGATGTGCTTCGGCTGCTCGCCGCGCATGCCCAGTTCCTGCCCGTAGTAGATCAGCGGGTCGCCCTTGAGCATCAGCTCGATCGCGGCGCCCGCGCGCGCCCTGGCGGGGTCGTCGTGCACCAGCGACATGTAGCGGTCGACGTCGTGGTTCTCCAGGAAGACCACCTGCTGCTTGCCCGGCGGCGTGGCGGCGTCGGTGTCGCGGATCGCCTTGACGATGGCCTTCTTGTCCAGCGACACCAGCGCGCCGCGCAGCGGGAAGGCGAACACCATGTCGACGTGGCCGTCGGTCAGCCACTCCTTGCCGTAGCCCCAGCCGGCCTGTTCGGCGAGGATGCGCAGCGCGGGGCGGCGCGCTTTCAGCGCATCGAAGATCGGCGTCCAGAAGCCGGCGAACAGGTGCTTGTCCAGGCCCTCGTGGTCGAGGTCGTCCATCATGTGGTCGATGCGGAAACCGTCCACGCCGTCGCGGCCGCTGCCGTCGCCATGCGGGTCGGCCCAGTACAGCAGCAGGTCCCGGAAGTACGTGCGCACCGCCGGGTTTTCCAGGTTGACCATCGCGATGCCGATGTCGCGGCCGTCGTAGCCCAGCCACTTCGCCTTGCCCAGGAACGGCTGGGCCACGCAGTGCCGTGCGTCCGTCCACAGCAGGTAGTCCGCGTATTTCGCATGCGGCCTGCAGATCGAGTCACGCCACCAGGGATGGCCTTCGGCGACGTACTGGAACTCCTCGTCGAGGTAGACCTCGAGGCCCTGCGCATGCGCGGCGCGCACGAAGGCGAAGTAGTCGTCCAGCGTGCCGTAGGCCGGGGCTATCGCCTTGAAGTCGGTGGCGAAGTAGTTGTGGTAGTACGGCGAGGGTTGCAGCGGCGTGAGCAGGATCGTGGTGGCGCCGAGCTGCTTGATATAGCCGAGCTTCGAGGTCAGTCCCTTGAGGTCGCCGACGCGGTCACCGTTGGAATCGCGGAAGCTGCGGAAGAAGATCTGGTAGAACACCTGGCTGCCGGAGGACGCGGGCGTCGCGGCGTGCGCCGGCGATGCGGACAAGGTGGCGGACAGCACGGCGCCAAGCCAGGCGAGCAGGAAGCGGGCGGGTTTCATGCAAGGTCCTCCGTCGGGTGCAGTACCTGACCGAAGAAGCGCAGCGTGTGCTCCAGCGTGGCCGACCAGTAGGGCCAGTCGTGGTCGCCGGGTGCCTCGGCGTACTGGTGCGCGATGCCGGCGCGCTGCAGTTCGCGATGCAGCGCGCGGTTGGCTTCGATGTAGGGATCGTCGAGGCCGCAATCGATGCGCAGCGGCGGCAGCGGGGCATCGCTGCCGGTGAGCGCACTCAGCACGCTGCAGTCGGCGGGCGCCTTGCTCCAGTCGTGGCGGCCTTCCTCGACCAGCGCATCGAGCTGGGCGACTTCGGTCACCGCCGAAAGCGCGGCTGCAGCGGCGATGCGGCGCGGGTATTTGCCGGCCAGCCGCAGCGCGCCGAAGCCGCCCATGCTGAGGCCCGCCACCAGCAGCGGCGAGCGCCTGGTGCAGCCATCGACCAGCTCGCATGCCAGCGCAGGAAGCTCGTCGATGATCCAGCGTTCGGCGTCGTGGTCGCCGTGCGCGACGTAGCCCGAGCCGTCGCCCCACAGGCCGTCGGATGGCATCAGCAGCGCGATTGGCGGCAAGGCGCCTGCGTCGATCAGGCGCGCGGCGGTGAGGTGCGCGCGGCCCTTGAGCGCCCATGCCCAGTGCGAGCCGTACACCCCGTGCAGCAGCACCGCGATCGGCAGATCCGTCACGCCGCGCGCCGATGGCGGCACGTACAAGGTGACGTCCGCGCGCCGGCGCAATGCCCGGCTTTTCACGGTGGCGAAAGCCAGCCTGTCCGCCGTGATGGCCGGATCGGATAGTTCGACGGTGCAAAAGAGCCTGTTCAACATCTCCACGTAGCCCGCGTTGTCTGGCCGTGGCCGTCAGGTGGTAGTGCGTGGCGCAGCGCCTGCCTGGCCGGCAGGTCAAGCCGCGCGCTGCCGCATGGCGGCCACGACCAGGCAACCCGAAGGGCCGGGTCTGTTTGCCCGCATGCCAGCGTCATCACTCGGTCGTGGACGGACGTCCACTCCCTCGTTCTTCCTTGGCCTGCGCGCAAACAGCTCCCGGCGCGGGCCACGCGGAGATGTTGAACAGGCTCTAGGGTTTCGTCGTTCATGCGATGCGCAACACGCCCTTGGTGCTGCACCCCTGCAGCATGTCGTCGAAGGCGCGGTCCAGCGCCTCCAGCGGGTAGCGGTGGCTGACCAGCGCCGCGAGTTCCAGCTTGCCCTCGGCGATCCATTCGAACAGCCGCGGGAAATCGCGCGCGGGCACGCAATTGCCGTACAACGGCGCAAGGTAGCGCTTGTTCCAGAACAGGTCGGTGAGTTCCAGCGTCGCGGGGCCGTGCGCGCCGCTCACCTGCAATGCGTTGCCGCCGTTGCGGGCGAGCCTCAGCGGCAGGAAGGCCAGCGCGGGCACGCCGGTGGCCTCGAAGGCGTGGTCCACGCCACGGCCGTCGGCAAGCGCACGTACCTCGGCGACGAGTTGCACGTGGTCGTCGTCGCCAGCGTGCGGCAGCAGCGTGTGCGTGGCGCCCAGTTCGCACGCGCGCTGCAGCCGCGACGGCATGTGGTCGATCGCGATGATGCTGCGCGCGCCGGCGATGCGCGCGCCCTGGATCACGTTGAGGCCCACGCCGCCGCAGCCCAGCACGGCCACGGTGTCGCCGGGCGCCACCGCGGCCACGTTCACCGCCGAACCCACGCCGGTCATCACCGCGCAGCCGAGGATGCAGGCGAGCTCGAGTGGAAGACCGGATGGCAGTGGCGTCACCGCCTCGGCGCGCACCAGGGTGTGCTGCGCGAAAGTGCCGAGGTGGAAAGAGCGTTCGATGGGTTGCCCGCGCCAGCGCGTGGCGCCGGGGTGTGCGCGGCTGTTGCCGAGCTGCGGCACGTCGAGTTCGTGGGTACGCTCGCACAGCGCCGTGGCGCCATGTTTGCACTGGTGGCAGTGGCCGCAGGGGATCGCCCAGTTCAGCAGCACGGGCTGGTCGATCTCCAGCCCCGTCACGCCTGCGCCGATGGCTTCGACATGGCCTGCACCTTCGTGCCCCATCACCAGCGGGCCGGGCCAGCGCAGCGAGGCGTGGTCGGTATGGCAGACGCCGGCCGCGGCCATCGCCACGCGAACCTCGCCCGCGGCGGGCGGGTCGACCGCGATGGTTTCCAGGCTGAAGCGCCCCGTGCCGTCGGCGATGATCGCGCTGCCGTGGACGGCCTTGCCGCTCATGCCGCCTGCCCGGACGGCGCGCTTTCGAACAGCAGCGGATTCTTCGGCGTGGCAATCACCGCGCCGACTTCGGCGCCCGGGCACCAGCGCTCCCAGTCGGCCCGCTGCATGTGGTTGTCCGGCGCCTTCAGGCGCATGTCGCGGTCCATGTAGATCACCGTCATCACCGAACGCGGCGTGGTCGAGCGGTTCGGGCCGGCGCGGTGGAAGGTCCAGCCGGAGTGGAAGCTCACCTCGCCCAGCGCGAACGGCTCGTCCAGCACGTCGAAGCCGCGTGCCTGCATGTTCGCGGTGATCGCGCGCTCGCTCTCGTCGGAAATCTCCAGGTCGCGGCCGAACGCCTCGTGCTGGCTGCCGGCGAAGAAGGCCAGCGGCCCCATGTCCTGCGGCACCGCCTGCAGCGGCACCCAGGCGGTAATGGTGCGGTCGCTGTCGACGGGCCAGTAGTACTGGTCGGCATGCGCGGGCGTGATGCCGCCGCCCGGCTCCTTGTACAGCGACTGGTCGTGGTACAGCCGCACGCCGTCCACCTCCATCAGCGCGGCGGCGAGGCCGGCCAGGCGCCTGCCGAACACGAACTCGCGCACGGTGTCGCTCTCCTCCCACAGGTTCATCACCTGCAGGAAGGCGCGGTCGTAGGTGCTGCGTTCCTCCAGCGGCCTGGTCTGCGTGTTCAGCGCGATGGTGCGGCGGGTGATTTCCTCGCCGTAGTGGCGCAGCTCGTCGGCGTTGAACACGTCCTTGAGCTTGATGAAGCCGTCGCGGCGGTAATCGGCGATCTGCCGGGCGGTGAGCGGATAGGGGCGGTCGAGGTCGATGGCCATGCGCGGGTTCCTGCGGGATGGGAGTCATCCTAGGAAGCCGGTGGCCATGGCGCATCGGCAGGGGATGCCCAATGGCCAGGTGAAACTGTCGGATTCATGACCTCGATGAAGCCTCGCCATGCCCGCACGGACACGGCGTAGGCGCACCCTGTGCGCGATGGCTCCGATGCTCGATCGGAGCCATCGCGCACAGGGTGCGCCCCTACGGCTGCTCCGTCAGCTGCACGCGCAGCGTGCACAGGCCGGCGACGAACAGGCTGGCGCCGCCCACCATCAGGGCCCAGACCGGCTGGTCGTGGAAGCAGCGCTTCAGCAGTTCGCCCAGCACGCTGGCGGCGATCAGCTGCGGGATCACGATGAAGAAATTGAAGATGCCCATGTACACGCCCATCTTCGCCGCGGGCAGGTTGTCGGAGAGCATCGCGTAGGGCAGCGACAGGATCGAGGCCCACGCAAAGCCCACGCCGACCATCGGCAGCAGCAGCCAGTGCGGGTCGCGCACGAACAGGAAGGACGCCAGGCCCAGGCCGCCCAGCCACAGGTTGACCAGGTGGCTGGCGCGCAGGCCCCAGCGGCGCACCATCCGCGGAATGAGCATAGCCGCCACCGCCGCGCAGACGTTGTACGCGGCGGAAAGCACGCCCACCCAGTTCGCCGCCTCGTTGTAGAGCGCGGAGTGCGCGTCCGTGGCGCCGTACTGCACCTGCGCCACGGTGGCCGTGGCGTAGATCCACATCGCGAACAGCGCGAACCACGAAAACAACTGCACCCAGGCAAGCTGGCGCATTGCGGCGGGCATCGCGTGCAGGTCGCCCAGCACGTGGCCGAGCAGGCCGCGCTTTTCCGCCAGCGCGGGACGCATCTTCATGGCGGCCTCGTAACCGATCAGCAGCAGGCCGTAGACGGCCAGGCCGGCGGCCAGCAGGTAGACCTCGTCGCGCAGTTGCAGGAACCAGACCAGCACACCGAGCGCGATGCCGGCAAGCAGCCACAGGCTGCCGCGGCGCCAGATGCCGCGCAGGTCGGGCAGGCTCTCGTGTACCGCCGGTGTGGCATCGAAGCCGCGCAACTGTTCGGGCGGGTACTCCTTCGTGCTGAAGACGGTCCACAGCACCGCGCCCAGCAGCGCCGCGCCACCGGCATAGAACGAGTACTTCACGGTGTCGGGAATGCCGCCGTCCGGCGCCACGTTGCTGACGCCGAGCTGCGCGAGGATCCACGGCAGCATCGAGGCGACCACCGCGCCCGTGCCGATGAAGAAGCTCTGCATCAGGTAGCCCTGCGGGCGCTGGCGCACCGGCAACTGGTCGGCGACGAAGGCGCGGAACGGCTCCATCGCGACGTTGAAGCTGGCGTCCATCAGCCACAGCAGGATCGCCGCCATCCACAGCACGCCGGCGTTCGGCATCCACAGCAGGGCCAGCGTGGACAGCAGCGCGCCGGCGAGGAAGTACGGGCGCCGCCGCCCCAGCCGGGTCCAGGTGCGGTCGGAGTAGTGGCCGATGATCGGCTGCACGATCAGGCCGGTGAGCGGCGCGGCGATCCACAGCGAAGGGATCTGCTCCAACGAGGCGCCCAGCGTCTGGAAGATGCGGCTGACGTCGGCGGTCTGCAGCGCAAAGCCGAACTGGATGCCGAGGAAGCCGAAGCACATGTTCCAGATCTGCCGGAACGACAGCTCGGGCTGTTGCTGCGCTGGCGCGCGGTGGGTGGAGACGGGCGGCAAGGGTACGGTCCTGCACGGGGTGACTCCGCGAGGTTAGGTGGCATCGCAGTGCAGCAGCCAGCCCGGTGCATACGTATTCATGCGGTGCCATCGCCGTTCGTGCATGCGGAGACAGGGCGCTTTGGATCGGTTGAAGCCGCCCGGTCGTGCGATTGCGTTCACGGATTTTGCGTTGCGGCATGCGCCGGGATCGGGTCGGTGCTAGCGTCCACATGGATCGATCTAAATTTGGCTGCGACCGGCGTGGTCGCACACCGGCGCGCGGCGACATTGAAGAGGGGTGGGCGATGAAGAAGCGGTGGACGCGATGCATGCCGGCATGCCGCAGCCTGTTGCCGGTACTGGCGATCCTGGCGCTGGCCTTGCCCTTGCCGGGCATGGCTTCGACGCTGGCGACGCAATCGCTGGACGGCGGCTGGCAGTTCCGCCTGCTGCCCGGCGACAAGCACGTCGCCGACCATCCGGCCGCCGCGCAGTGGCTGCCTGCCACCGTGCCCGGCACCGTGCAGACCGACCTGCTCGCCGCGAAGCTGGTGCCCGATCCCTATTGGCGCGACAACGAGGCGAAGATCCAGTGGGTGGGCCTGTCCGACTGGCAGTACCGCAGCACGTTCACCGTGGACGCGGCCACGCTGGCGCGCAAGCATGTGGAACTGGTGTTCGACGGGTTGGACACCTTCGCCGACGTCTCGCTCAACGGCCACAAGCTGCTCGCCGCCGACAACATGTTCCGCCGCTGGCGCGTGCCGGTGAAGGCGTGGCTGCATGCGGGCACGAACACGCTGGAAGTCACCCTGCATTCGCCGATCGCGCGCCTGCAGCCCTGGTTGCTGAAGCAGCCGTATGCGCTGCCGGGCGAGTTCGATTCGGCCTTCGGCGACGAGCCTGAAGGCAAGCAGACGGCGAACTACGTGCGCAAGGCCGCGTGGCAGTACGGCTGGGACTGGGGCCCGCGCATCGTCACCGAAGGCATCTGGAAGGACGTGAAGCTGGAAAGCTGGGACGCGCTGCGCCTCGCCGGTTTCCACATCGCGCAACCGAAGGTCACCGCGGACGTCGCAGAACTGCAGGCGCAACTCGACATCCACGCCGATGCCGCAGGCCAGGCCAAGGCCACGCTGCGTTGGCGCGCGCCGGACGGCAGCACGCAATCGCAGGACAGCGACATCGCGCTGAGGGCCGGCGACAACCACATCGCGCTGCCGCTGCAGATCGCCCATCCGCAACGCTGGTGGCCGGTGGGCTACGGCGCGCCGAACCTGTACGACTTCCACGTCGACGTGGCCATGGATGGACAGGTCGTGGCCAGCGCGGACCGCAGCACCGGCCTGCGCAGCATCGAACTGCGCCGGCAGAAGGACCAGTGGGGCAAGAGCTTCGCGTTCGTGGTGAACGGCGTGCCCATCTTCGCCAAGGGCGCCGACGTCATCCCGCAGGACATGTTCCCGAACCGCGTCACCCCGGCGCGCATCGATGCGATGCTGCAGTCCGCGCGCGACGCCAACATGAACATGCTGCGCCTCTGGGGCGGCGGCTATTACTTCGACGACGCGTTCTACGCCGAGGCCGACAGGCTGGGCCTGATGGTGTGGCAGGACTTCATGTTCGGCGGCGCGATCCCGCCCTACGACAAGGCCTTCCGCGACAACACGCGCATCGAGGCGATCGAGCAGGTGGACCGCCTGCGCGACCATCCCTCCATCGTGCTGTGGGCCGGCAACAACGAGGTGGAAACCGCGTGGGAGACCTGGGGCGGCGGCGCGCATCTCGAAGCCACCCTGCCCAAGGCCGAAGTGCAGCGCATCGTGCAGGGCATGCGCGAACTGTTCGACCATGTGCTGCGCGACGTGGTAGCCACGCAGTCGCCCGAAGTGCCGTACTGGCCGAGCACGCCCAGCAGCGACTACGACGAGCAGGCCAACGTGCTGGACAACGGTGACTACCACTACTGGAACGTGTGGTCGGGCAAGGCGTTGCCGCCGACGGCCTATCTCGACGTCACCCCGCGCTTCCAGTCCGAATACGGCCTGCAGTCGTTCCCGGCCATGGCGACGCTGCGCAGCGTGCTCGAACCGGGCGATCTCGACATCGATTCGCCGGTGCTGCGCGCACACCAGAAGTTCGACAAAGGCAAGGGCAACCAGCGCCTGCTGATGTACGTGGAGCGCGGCTACGGCAAGCCGAAGGACTTCGCGTCGCTGGTCTACCTCAGCCAGGTGATGCAGGCCGAAGGCATCCAGTTGGCCGCCGAACACCTGCGCGCCTCGCGCCCGCAGAGCATGGGTTCGTTGTACTGGCAGCTCAATGACGTATGGCCCGGGGCCACCTGGGCCAGCATCGACTACTACGGCCGTTGGAAGGCGCTGCAGTACCACGCGAAACGTTTCTATGCGCCACTGCGCGTGGTGGCGATCCGCAAGAACGGCAAGACGCAGGTGTCGCTGGTCTCCGACCGCACCGAGGCGTTCGATGCCGAACTCCGCGTGCGCGTGCTCGACATGGATGGCAAGTCGTTGTGGGAACACACGCAGCCCGCGCACGTCGCGGCGCTGGCCAGCACGCCGGCCGGCGATTACGCCGACGCGCAGCTGCTGCACGGCGGCGATCCGCGCCACACGGTGGCGGTGTTCGAGTTGCTCGACCACGGCAAGCTGCTTTCGCGCCATCTGGTCTGGTTCGATGACGCGAAGAACCTGGCGTTGCCCGATCCCGGCCTGAAGGCGACGCTTTCCGCCGATGGCCACAGCGTCACGGTGAGCGCGCAGCATCTCGCACGCGAGGTCTGGGTGGATTTCGGCGAGGCCGATCCCGACGCGCGGCTGTCCGACAACGCCTTCGACCTGCTGCCCGGCGAATCGGTGACGCTGCAGGTGGACAGCATGGCCGATGCAGCGGTCTTGCGGCGTGCATTGACGGTGCGCAGCTTGTATGGCGCCACGGTAACCACGCCATGACGAAACGCACCGCCAGTGTCGCGGCTCTCACGTTGCTGCTGGCGGCGACAGGCGCTGCCGCGCAGACGCAGAGCGCGGTGGCGCGCGCGTCGGCGCTGGTGGCAAAGATGACATTGGCGGAGAAGGTGTCGCAGCTACAGAACGACGCGCCGGCGATCCCGCGCCTCGGCGTGTCCGCCTACGAGTGGTGGAACGAGGGCCTGCATGGCCATGCCCGCGACGGCTACGCCACCGTGTTCCCGCAGGCGATCGGCCTGGCCGCAAGCTGGGATGCGCCGTTGTTGCAGGCGGTGGGAACGACGGTGTCGGTCGAGTCGCGCGCCCGCTTCAACATGGTCGGCGCTGGCAAGGCGCACGCGCGCTACCAGGGCCTGACGATCTGGTCGCCGAACATCAACATCGACCGCGATCCGCGCTGGGGCCGCGGTCAGGAAACCTACGGGGAGGATCCCTTCCTCACCGGCAGCCTCGCGGTGGCCTTCGTGCATGGCATCCAGGGCGACGATGCGCAGCATCCGCGTGCCATCGCCACGCCCAAGCACTTCGTGGCGCACAGCGGGCCGGAGACCGGTCGCGACAGTTTCAACGCAGTGGTGTCACCGCATGACCTGCAAGATACCTACCTGCCGGCGTTCCGCGCCGCCGTCACCGAAGGCGGCGCCGGTTCGGTGATGTGTTCCTACAACGCGTTGGACGGCGTGCCGATGTGCGCCAACGCGACGTTGCTGGACACGCGCCTGCGCAAGGACTGGGGCTTCACCGGCTACGTGGTATCCGATTGCGACGCGGTGGGCGACATCTCGTCCTTCCACCACTACAAGCCCGACGAGGAACAGGCTGCCGCGGCGGCGCTGCGCGCCGGCACCGATCTCGACTGCGGCCACACCTACGCCAGCCTTGCCGCCGCAGTGCGCAAGGGCGAGCTGCCCGAGTCCGCGCTGGATGCTGCGCTGGTACGGCTGTTCACCGCACGCTACCGCCTCGGCGAACTCGGCGGTGACGAGACGTATGCACACTTCGGTGCGAACGACGTCGACAGCGCCGCGCATCGCAAGCTGGCGCTGCAGGCCGCGCAGGAATCGCTGGTACTGCTGAAGAACGCCCGCGACACGTTGCCGTTGCGCAACGGCCTGCGCCTTGCGGTGATCGGCCCCGATGCCGACACGCTGGAAACGCTGGAGGCGAACTACCACGGCGTGGCGCGTGCCCCGGTGACGCCGCTGCAAGGTTTGCGCGAACGCTTCGGCAACGAAGCCGTGAGCTATGCGCAGGGTGCCCCGGTGGCAGCCGGCGTGCCGATTGCGGTGCCGGAGACCGCGTTTCGCACGGCGGGCGGAGAGGCTGGCCTCAGCGCCGAGTATTACGCGAACGCGGACTTCAGCGGCGCGGCGAAACTCTCGCGCACCGACCGCGTGATCGACTTCGACTGGGATCGCGCGCCTCCGGCCGATGGCCTGGCTGTCGATCACTATGCCGTGCGCTGGAGCGGCGAGCTGTTGCCGCCGGGGCCGGGCGACTACACGCTGGTCGCGCACGTGGATCGCTGCTTCGACTGTGATACGCACGACGCCGTGCGCCTGTTCGTGGACGGCAAGCCGGTGCTCGCGGATGACGGCGACGACAAGCACATGCAGGCGAAGCTGCACTTCGCCGACGGCAAGCCGCATGCGCTGCGCATGGAACTGCTGCATCGCGGCCATGACAGCGGTGTGCGCCTGCAGTGGCTGGCACCGCCCGCGATGCAACTGGCCGAAGCCGATCGCGCGATGCGCGCGGCGGATGCGGTGGTCGCCTTCGTCGGCCTGTCGCCGGATGTCGAAGGCGAGGCGCTGCAGATCGAGGTGCCCGGTTTCGCGGGCGGCGACCGCACCTCGCTGGCCCTGCCGGCGCCGCAACGCATGCTGCTGGAACATGCTGCGGCCTCCGGCAAGCCGCTGGTCGTGGTGCTGATGTCCGGTGGCGCGGTGGCGCTGGATTGGGCGAAGCAGCATGCCGACGCCATCCTCGCCGCGTGGTATCCGGGGCAGGCCGGCGGCACGGCGATCGCGCAGGCGTTGGCCGGAGACACCAATCCGGGTGGACGCCTGCCGGTGACGTTCTATCGTTCGGTGCAGGACCTGCCGCCGTTCACCAGCTACGCGATGCAGGGGCGCACGTACCGCTATTTCCGCGGCACGCCGCTGTATCCGTTCGGCTACGGCCTCAGCTACACGCATTTCGCCTATGCCACGCCCACGTTGTCGACGCAGGCACTGAAGGCCGGCGACACGCTGCAGGTGAGCGCCGAGCTGCGCAATGACGGCACGCGCGCGGGCGACGAGGTGGTGCAGGTCTACCTGGATGCGCCGCCATCGCCGCTGACGCCGCGGCATGCGCTGGTCGGCTTCCAGCGCGTGCATCTCGCGCCCGGCGAAAGCCGGCGCGTGGACTTCACGCTGTCGCCGCGCGACGTGAGCAGCGTGGATGCGGCAGGCACGCGCACCGTCGAGCCAGGCCTCTATCACGTGTTCATCGGCGGTGGCCAGCCCGGCGATGCCGCGGGTGTCGCATCCGCATTCACCATCAACGGCAACGAGGTGTTGGCGCCATGACCCTGGATACGCTTTCCCGGCGCGGCATGCTCAAGCTGATGGGGGCGGGCGCCGTCGCGCTGGCCTCGTCGCGTTTCGCCATGGCCGGCACGGCGCAGGCGCGGCCCGACCGTCGCCCGCCGCCGGGCAAGCGCAAGTTCACCAGCGCCGCGGTGGAAGCGGAGATCGCGCGCGTGCAGGCGAAGATCGGCGATCCCGAACTCAAGTGGATGTTCGGCAACTGCTACCCGAACACGCTGGACACCACCGTGCAGATCGGCACGCTGCACGGCAAGCCGGACACCTTCGTCATCACCGGCGACATCGACGCGATGTGGCTGCGCGATTCCTCCGCGCAGGTGTGGCCGTATCTGCCGCTGGCGGCGAAGGACGAATCCTTGCGCCGCTTGTACCGCGGGCTGATCCATCGCCATGCGGCCTGCATCGCGATCGATCCCTATGCCAATGCGTTCATGCCCGATCCGCAGGCGCGTACCAACCTGAGCTGGGCGCAGCACGACCTCACCGACATGAAACCCGGCGTGGCCGAGCGCAAGTGGGAGATCGACTCGTTGTGCTGGACGATACGCATCGCCCACGGCTACTGGAAAGCCACCGGCGACCGCGTGCCGTTCGACGACGACTGGCGCGCCGCGATGCATTCAGTGCTGGCGACGTTCCGTACGGAGCAGCGCAAGCACGGGCCGGGGCCGTACCATTTCCAGCGCGGGTCGGCGGTGCCCACCGACACCGTGCCGCTGGATGGCTACGGCAATCCCGCGTTGCCGGTGGGCCTGATCTGCTCGATGTTCCGGCCTTCGGACGACGCCTGCATCTATCCGCTGTTCGTGCCGGCGAATGCCTTTGCCGTGGTCTCGCTGCGGCAACTTGCGGAGATGTCGCGCGCCCTGCATGGCGATGCCGCCTTCGCCACCGATTGCGAGGCGCTGGCCGCCGAGGTGCAGGCGGCGCTGGAGAAGTACGCCGTGATGAGCGAGGCCGGCGAGGATTTCTGGGCCTACGAGGTGGACGGCTACGGCAACCAGCTGTTCATGGACGACGCCAACGTGCCCAGCCTGCTGGCCTTGCCCTATCTCGGTTTCTGCACGCGCGACGATGCACGCTACCGGCGTACCCGTGCGCGCGCCTGGGGTGGGCGCAATCCGTATTTCTTCCGCGGCACGGCAGCGGAAGGCATCGGGGGCCCGCACGAAGGCCTGCGCATGATCTGGCCGATGTCGCTGATGGTACGCGCGCTGACCAGTGGCGACGCGGGCGAGATCCGCCAGTGCCTGCACTGGCTCAAGACCACCCACGCCGGCACCGGCTTCATGCACGAGGCCTTCGATCAGGACGATCCGGCGAAATTCACGCGGCCCTGGTTCGCCTGGGCCAACAGCCTGTTCGGCGAGCTGATCGCCGGGCTGGCCGACCACCACCCCGAACTGCTGCGGTAACCGCCGCACCTCCACATCCCCGAAGGAGACCACGACCATGGTGACCCGCAGACGATTCCTGCAAGGCGCAACGGCATTGACCTTGCTCGGTGGCCTCGACGCACGCCGCGCGCTGGCCGCGACAGGCACGCAGGCCGGTGCGGGGGCACTGTCCCTGTCCAGCCTGCCGAAGAACAACGTATCGAAGCATGTCGACGTCTTCGTCGGCACCGGTGGCCACGGCCATACCTTTCCCGGCCCCACGCTGCCGTGGGGCATGGTGCAGTTGTCGCCCGATACCAATACCTACGGCTGGGACGCCTGCTCGGGCTACCACCAGGCCGATGGCTCGATCATGGGCTTCTCGCACACGCACCTGAGCGGCACCGGCTGCGGCGACATGCTCGACGTGCTGGTGATGCCCGCGCAGGGCGAGGTGCTGCTCGATCCCGGCGCGCGCGGCCTGCCCGACGAGCTGTACTACTCCAAGTTCGACGGCGCGGCGCATGGGCCGCACCTCACGGCGGACGTGGTGGCGCATCCGGGCAAGGGCTACCGCTCACGCTACGACAAGGGTTCCGAGCAGGCGGTGCCCGGCTATTACCGGGTGCGCCTCACCGACCACGACATCCTCGCCGAGCTCACCACGACCGCGCGTGCCGGCCTGCACCGCTACACCTTCCACAAGCGCGGCCCCGGCCACCTGCTGGTCGATCTGGCGCATGGCTGCCAGGACAACATGAACACGCCGTGCAAGGTCAGCGATGCCGAATTGCGCCTGGTCGGCAACGACACCCTGGTCGGCGGTCGCCGCGTGCACGAATGGGCGAATGGCCGCTACATCTACTTCGCGATGAAGCTGTCGCGGCCGTTCTCGCACGCCGGCCTGTATTCGGACGACAAGCCGCTCGCCTCAGGCGCGACCGAGGCCAAGGGCACGAACCTCAAGGTTGCACTGCACCTGGACAATGCCGCAAAGGCGCCACTGTTGGTCAAGGTGGGCATCTCCGCGGTGGACATCGATGGCGCCCTGCGCAACCTCGAAGCGGAAATCCCCGACTGGAATTTCGATCGCGTGCAGCGCGCCGCCGCGCAGCAGTGGGAGCAGGAACTCTCGCGCATCCGCATCGAAAGCTCGTCCGAGGTCGTGCTCAAGACCTACTACAGCGCGCTCTATCACACGATGCTCGGCCCCACGCTGTTCAGCGACGTCGATGGCCGCTACCGCGGCATGGACCTCCAGGTGCACCAGCTGTCGCAGGGGCAGCATTCCTACAGCGCGTACTCGCTGTGGGACATCTACCGCGCGCTGCATCCGCTGTACACGCTGTTCCAGCCGGAGCGCGTGCCCGATTTCGCCAACGACCTGATCCGCCAGGCGAACCAAAGCCCGGAAGGCCCGCCGATCTGGCCGCTGCAGGGCGTGGAGACCGGCACCATGATCGGCTACCACTCCATCGTGCTGCTTGCCGAGGCACAGGCCAAGGGCTTCACCGGCATCGCCTTCGACAAGGCGTGGCCGGTCTTCCGCAAGCGCGCCTTCGACGACGATTGGCGCGGCCTGCCGTACTACCGCAAGATGGGTTACATCCCCAGCGACAAGGAGGGCGAGGCGGTCAGCAAGACGCTGGAATACGCCTACGACGACTGGGCGATGGCGCGCCTCGCCGATGGCGTGGGGCAGCACGCGGATGCCGAGACGCTGCGCAAGCGCTCGCGCAACTACCGCAACGTGTTCGACACCAAGCTCACCTTCATGCGCCCGCGCGACAGCGCCGGCAAGTGGATCGAGCCGTTCGATCCGCGCGAGATGGGGCACTTCGAGAAGTGGCGCGACTACACCGAGTCGAACCCGTGGGAAGCCACCTTCCTCAACCAGCACGACCTGTACGGCTACATGCCGATGTTCGGCAGCGTGGACGCGTTCGAACGCAAGCTGGACGAACTGTTCACCACCAGCTCCGAACTGCCCGCCGATGCGCCGCCGGACATCGCTGGCATGGTCGGCCAGTACGCGCACGGCAACGAACCCAGCCACCACGTGGCCTATCTCTACGCCTACACCGGCAACCACTGGAAGACGCAGTCGCGCGTGCGCTCGCTGCTGGAAACCATGTACCCGCCGCTGCCCGACGGTACCGCCGGCAACGACGACTGCGGGCAGATCAGCGCGTGGTACGTGCTGAGCGCGCTGGGCCTGTACGCGGTCGATCCGGTGAGCACGGAGTGGGTGTTCGGCAGCCCGCTGGTGGACCGCGGCGAGGTGATGGTGGGTGAAGGCAAAAAGCTCGTCGTCGAGACGAAGGGCAACGGCCCGGGCAAGCCCTACATCCAGTCGGTGACCTGGAACGGCCAGCCGTGGACGAAGAGCTGGATCGACCACAAGGACCTCACTGCCGGTGGCACGCTGGTGTTCGAGATGGGCGACAAGCCGAACAAGCAGTTCGGCGCCGCGGCGGAAGACCGCCCACCGTCGTTCGGCCAGCTGGCCGGCAAGGGCGAGGGCTGAGCGATGCGACGAGCTTTCACCGCTCACCCTGAGCGTAGCGAAGCGCAGTCGAAGCGCAGCCTCGCCGGGTGGCTTCGACTCCGTACCTGCGGCGCTTCGCTCAGACCGAACGGATTGGGGCAGCGACTTGCCCTGCTGCTCGCTTGTGTATGCGCCAGTCCCGCCACGTACGCTGCGACGCCACCCGTCGCAGCGGCGCCTTCGGAAGCCGCGCCCACCGAGTCACAGCGCATGCAGTGGTTCGCGGATGCGAAGTTCGGCATCTTCATCCACTACGGCATCTACGCGGTGGATGGCATCGACGAGTCGTGGTCGTTCTTCGACGGCTACGTCAGCCACGACCACTACATGCAGCAGCTCAAGGGTTTCACCGCGGCGAACTACCATCCGCAGGCCTGGGCCGACCTGATCCGCGAGAGCGGCGCGCGCTACGCGGTGCTCACCGCCAAGCACCACGACGGCGTGGCGCTGTGGGACACCGCGCAGGGCATCAACGTGGTGAAGGACACGCCGGCGAAGCGCGACCTGGTCGGGCCGTTCGTGCAGGCGCTGCGCAAGGACGGCGTCAAGGTCGGCCTGTACTTCTCGCTGATCGACTGGTCGTATCCCGATTACCCGGGTTTCACCAAGGCCGAGTCGCGCTACGACGCCAAGGCCGACCCTGCTCGCTGGGATCGCTTCGTGAAGTACTACCAGGGCCAGCTGAGGGACCTGTCACAGCGCTACAACCCCGACCTGTACTGGTTCGACGGCGACTGGGAACACAGCGCCGAGGAGTGGCACGCGAAGCAGGACCGCGAAATGCTGCTGGCGCGCAACCCGATGGCCATCATCAACTCCCGCCTCGCCGGCTATGGCGACTACGCCACGCCGGAGCAGGGCGTGCCGATCACGCCGCCGCCGCAGAAGTACTGGGAGTTGTGCATGACCATGAACAACTCCTGGGGCTGGCAGCCGAACGACGACCATTTCAAGAGCGCGAACCAGCTGATCCGCATCCTCGCCGACACCATCGGCATGGGCGGCAACCTGCTGCTGGACATCGGCCCGCGCGCCGACGGCACGATCCCCGAACAGGAAGTCGACACGCTGAAGCAGATCGGCCGCTGGACGCACAAGAATGCCGAGGCGATCTACGGCACGCAGGCCGGCATCCCGAAGGACTACTACGCCGGCTCCAGCACGTTGTCGAAGGATGGCAGCACGCTGTACCTGTTCGTGGATGGACGTCCAAACGGACCGGTGCTGGTGAAGGGCCTGGTGAACCGCGTGCTGCACGCGCGCGTGGTCGGCAACGGCACCACGCTGGATACGCAGGTGGTGGGCAAGGCCTATTGGAGCAAGGTGCCCGGCCTGCTCTACGTCACCGTGCCGCCCGCCACGCTGGATTCCGAGGTCACCGTGCTGGCGCTCACGCTGGATGGTCCGGTGCAACTGTTCCATGACGAAGTGAAGCCGATCACCAGCAACTGATCCGCCTGTCTCCCCTCTCCCGCTTGTGGGATGAGGCCGGGGGAGAGGGTTCGGACTTGCCAGGACCTTCAGCCTTCCGCTCTGCCCGAACCCTCTCCCGCCCTTCGGGCACCCTTTCCCGGAGGGAGAGGGGAAAGGAAAGCTTCACCATATTGCAATGCGGCTTGCATCGTTCATGGGTGAATGATAGCTTCATATATGGATCGATCTAAATGACGACAAGGATTTCCGGCCTGCATGTGGGCGCACAAATTTGCGCGTCGATTTGCAGGGCTCCACGAACAAGATCGTGACCTGGCCCCGCTGGGATTTGACTCGATCCAAGCGGGTCAGGGGCGGCAAGAGAAACCAAGCAGGGCCGGGCGGATCAGGGGTGTTTCCGTCAGGCCTTGCGACAACGGCAAACAACATATTTGAGGGAGGGGTTCCCATGCGTCATGCCATCGCATTGCGTCGTACCACGCTAGTGAGTGCGCTTTCCATCGCCCTGCTGTCGCCGCTCGCCGTGCAGGCGCAGACGGCTTCGGCCGGCGGCGCCCAGTCCACGTCGTCGAATTCGTCCAGCGCTCAGCAGCCCGACCAGGGCAAGGCGAAGAACCTGCAGACGGTCACCGTCACCGGTTCGATGATCCCGCGCGTGGAAGTCGAGGGCGACGCGCCCGTGGTCATCATCACCGGCACTCAGATCAAGCAGCAGGGCTTCACCACGCTGTGGGAATTCCTGGATTCGCTGCCGCAGATGGGCCAGCCGCCGCAGGATCCGGCCAGTTGGGGCGCCACCGCGGTGAATGCGCGCCCGGTGAACCTGCGCAACCTGGGTGCGGGCTTCAGCCTGCTGATGATCAACGGCATTCGCGTGGTGGATTACCCGCAGCCGCTGGGCGCGCAGAGCAGCTTCCAGAACTACGCAAACCTGCCCAGCGGCATGATCGACCATGTCGAGATCCTGGCCTCCGGCGCCTCGTCGATCTACGGTTCGGATGCGGTGGCGGGCGTGGTCAACGTGATCCTGAAGAAGAACTACCAGGGTGACGACCTGCAGGTCACCGGCGGCGGTGCCACTCGTGGCGGCCGCCGCTATGGCGACATCAATTTCTTCGGCGGCAAGTCCGGGGAGAACTGGCACATCCTCTACAACGTGGAGAAGTCCAATCGTACGGCCTTGTGGGGCAGCGATCGTCCGTACCAGGATTCGGTGTCCGATGCAGGCTATGGTGCCTGGAACGCGGCCGACCGCATGTTCGGCTACCAGTACGATACGGCCGGCGCCATCGCCCTCTCCGCGACGAACGGCAATGGCCAGTACATCACGCCGCCGGCGGGCACCTGCAACAAGTTCAGCAACTCGCAGTTGAGCCAGTCGCACAGCGTCAGCACCAACGGCACCCAGATCACCGGCACGACCGACAACGGCTCCTTCTGCTCGCAGCCCAACCTGTTCCAGAACTGGGTGCTGACGCCGGGCAGCCGTACCAACAACGGTTACCTGGCCGGCGAGTACGATTTCAGCAATGGCCTGCAACTCTACGGCTCGGCGGCCCTGTACGACTCGGTGGGTATCTCCCAGACCCAGTTACCCTTCTTCGGCTACAACAGCCCGTTCTATGACTCGAGCACGGGGCAAACCATCAACACGCTCGACCGCCAGTTGACCGCGCAGGAAATCGGCACGTCCGCCAATACCCACGACCGCGAGCAGAACTGGAACATCACCGCCGGCCTGCGCGGCACCATGTTCGACGGCAACTTCAACTGGGACTTCAGCCTCAACAGCCAGAAGTACATCGTGCGCGAGGACTTCACGGGCATGGACCAGGCGGCCATGAACAACTTCTTCCTCGGGCCGCAGATGGGTACCACCGCCGGTGGGCTGCCCATCTATGCCATCAACTGGCAGCGTTTCTGGAACCCCATCACGCCGCAGCAGTACAGCCAGTTCGGGGTCAGCGGCGAGAACACGGCGGAGTCGTCGCTGAACCAGGCGAAGTTCCTCGTCAACGGCGACCTGTTCAAGTTCCCGTGGGTGGACGAGTCGGTGGGCTGGGCAGCCGTGCTGGAAGCTGCGGACAACGATTTCCTGCTGTCGCCGGATCCGCGCGAGGCCAACGGCGCGACCTTCGTGGATCCCTTCTACAACGACAACTTTGGCGGCGGCAGCCGCCAGCGCCTCTCGCTGGGCACCGAGTTCCGCGTGCCGATCCTGAACTCGCTGACCTGGACCATCTCCGGCCGCCTCGACAAGTACCACGACGCCAGCAGCGCCGACATTGCCCGCACCTGGGGCACCGGCCTCGAATGGCGGCCGCTCGACAGCCTGCTGATCCGCGGCAGCTACGGCACCAATTTCAAGGCGCCGGACATGGAGGCGATCTACCAGGGCGGCTCCGTCGAGCCGCAAGGCATTTACGAGGATTATTACCAGTGCATCAACGCCATCAAGGCGGGCAACACCTCGAGCACCTGGTGCAACGGCAATATTCAACGTCCCCAGTCGCAGTGGTACTACGCGAAAACGGTCGGCGGCCCGAACCTGGTGCCGGAGACCGGCCACTCCTGGACCTATGGTTTCGTGTGGCAGGTTCCGGGCGTGCAGGGTCTGTCGGTGTCTGCCGACTACTGGCACATGGGTGTGAGCAACGCCATCGAGTACATCAGCCAGAATACCGTGCTCCAGGACTCGGCTGGCTGCCTTACCGGCTATCAGCCGGACGGCTCAACGGGTCTGTCGCCGTACACCGCGCACGTACCGGGATCGCCGTATTGCCAGATGGTGATAGCGGATGTGCAGCGCAATGCGGCAGGCCAACTCACCATAGTGCAATCCGGCCCGATCAACGAGGCCTCGCTGTACGTGAGCGGTGTCGATGCCTCGTTGCAGTACAGGCTGGATACCGAGGATTACGGCAATTTCACCACCAGCGTCAACTACACTGACAACCTCTCGTACAAGCAGCGCGTGCTGGCTTCCGACCCATTGCTGAACACTCGTTACAACAATGTGGCGAGCAGGGCCACCTGGATCGGCACCTGGCAGAAGGGCGACTGGAACGCGTCGATCTCCGGCGTGCGCGATGGCCGCATGCGCGCGCCAGGCTACGGCAACTGCAACACGCTGGCCAATGGCATCCAGCCGAGCCCGGTGACTTACGTCAGCAGCGACGGGACGACGGTCAATACCGGCGTCTGCCAGATCGGCGGGGTAAACGTCAACGACACCATCTACTACGGCCACGTGCCGGCGTGGATCACCTGGAGCGGTTCGCTTGGCTGGCAGATCAACCCGGAGACCAAGCTGACCTTCACCGTGTCGAACATCTTCAACAGGGTTTCTACGATCCCGTACTACGCCGGCGGCTTCGAGTTCGTCACGACCGGACAGACCGGCAGCGAGTACGACGGTCGTGAGTTGTTCCTGACCTTTGACTACAAGCTCAACTGATCCCTCTCAGGTTGGGCTTTCCCCCGCGCCCCGGTTTCGACCGGGGCGTTTTTTTACTTGCATTGGTGCACCGAAGCTGTCTTCCTTGCCGGCCGTACCATCCCCGCAGGCTGTCCGCAGGCCCGTCCGGCGCCGGTCACGCAAGCCCCAGCGCCTCGCGCAAGGGATTGAGCAGCTCGCCATAGCGTGGCGCGCGCGCCGTATCGGTGCGCAGCGGCTGCCGTACCTGCATGGCGCTGGGGGTGCCGACGGCGCGCTGCGTTTCGTTGAAGCGCAGGCAGGCTTCCTCGAACGGCAGGCCGCAGAATGCGAGCAGCTCGCGGATGCTGCCGGCGGGATCGCGCAGCAGGTCTTCGTACACGTGCTGGTGGACGTGCCGCGGCGCTTCCTTCGCCCAGTGGCTGGCGGCGGCATCGAAACTGCGCCAGTACGCGGCCAGGTCGGCGAAACTACGCGTGTAGTCGTTGCCGGGAAAGAATTGCCGATAGCACGAGAAGCAGGTTTCCAGCGCGTCGCGGCGACTGACGACGATGCGCGCCGCCGGCAGCATCGCGCGGATCATGCGGACATGCATCCAGTTGTTGGGAAGCTTGTCGGTGAACACCGGGCGCTGCCGGCGCCAGCGTGCGGTGCGCTCCAGGTAGCGCCGCCCCAGCCGCCGCCAGTCATCGGCGCTCATGTCCGGCAACCACTTCGGGTAGGGCTTCCGGTGCCTGGCCGATTCCTCGGCGATCAGCAGGGGCAGGTCGGCGAGTTCCGCGGCGCCCTCGACCCTGGAATGCGAGGCGAGGATCTGCTCGATCAGCGTCGATCCCGAGCGGGGCATGCCCACGATGAAGATCACTTCCGACCCCAGCTCCTGCCCGGCATCGGCGTGGCAGGGCGTGGCCTGGATCGCGGCCATCGTCGAGGCAAAGCCTGCCGCATTCCATGTCCTGTGCCTGCGGGCCAGCTCGTTGGCCGCAGCCAATGCCTGCAGGGACTCGGCGTAGCGGCCCTGGTCGTCGAATGCCTTGGCCAGCGCGAAGCCCATGCTGACGCGATCGCCGTCGGTGGCGCGCGGGTGCGCATAGGCGCGCCGGATGGCATCGCTGTCGGTCTGCTCCAGCCGCAGCGTCTTGATCTCCGCCAGGCCCCACCAGGCCATGCCCGTCCATGGCTGCTCGGCAAGCAGCCTGCGGTACTCGGCGATGGCTTCGTCGCGGCAATTGTCCATGCGCAGCAGGTCGGCGAGCTGGGCGCGTGCCGCCGCATAGGCGGGAGCCAGCTCCACCGCATGCCGCAAGGCCTGCTTCGCTTCGTCGAAGTGCGCGCTGCGGGTCAGGAACAGGCCCAGGTTGTACCAGGCCAGCACGAAGCCCGGCTGCAGCCCGCAGGCCTGGCGCAGGCACGCGATCGCCTGCTCGAGCTCGCCCGCATCCGCGAGGAGGATGGCATAGGCGTTGTGGTAAAGGGCTACGCGCGGGCGCTGCTCCAGCGCACGCCGCATCGCGTGCAAGGCCGTGCGGTGTTCGCCGCGCAGGCTCAGCAGGCTCGCCTGCAGGCGCAGGACTTCGGGATGATCCGGATGGCTGGCCAGCACCGGGCCCAACTGGCCGATGGCCTGGTCGGGGCGCTGCATCTCCAGTGCCTGCGCCGCGGCGATCACGCGGTTGGCCGCAGCGGGATCCAGGCCTTGCAATAGCGTGTTCAAAATCGTCTCCGGGACGTGCTGCGGGTGAAACGAAGATGCCCCCATGTCTGGGACATGGGGGCATCGGTGTCAAGCGAGGTACGACGTCAGGCCATCAGTTGAACTGCCAGCGGAACACCAGTTCGCCGACACGCCCGGCCTGGAACCTGTTCGGCGACATGAACAGGGGGTTGTACTGGCCGCCGCCGGTCTGGATCTGGTTGTTGTACGCGGTCACGGTCTGGCTGTTGAAGAGGTTCAGCACCTTCAGGTCCAGCGAGAACGCGTTCTTGTCGTAGGCCCAGTCGTAGCCGACGTCCAGGTCCACCTGCTTGTACGCCGGCAGCCGGCCATAGCTGCCCTTGGGGTAGATGACGGTGGGCGAGTTCGGGTTGTTGTTCAGCGCGTTCGCGAGGGTGTTGCAGTAGAACGCATTGGTGTTGCCGGTCTGGCCGCTGCCAATGTCCGTGCTGTTAGGGTACGGATAGTTGGACAGGCAGTCGATCGGGCCGCCCTGGTAGTAGGTCAGCGCACCGCCCAGGCGCAGGCCCTTCAGGAACTCGCCGTAGTGGGCGAACTTGTAGTAGCCGAAGACCTTGAACGTCGACGGGATGTCGTCGGAAAGGTTTCCGTTCGCGCCCTGCAGGAAGGCTGCGGACGACAGTGCGCCGTCGTAGCCCGTGGCGCCGGTGTTGTCGGTGCCGTTCTGCGAGTAGTCGGTGGTGCCATCGGTGTTGCCGAACTCGTGACGCCAGGTGTACGAGGCGCTCAGGTAGTACGGCTCGTCATCGGAGTAGGCGTGGTCCAGGGTCAGGCTGGCTTGGTAGATCCGGCGATGCAGCGACGGATAGCCGAGGTAGCTGGCCGGGAAGGTGTACATGGTCAGCGGGCTGTTGCTGCCGTTGAGCTGCACCGGGATGGTGATGTCCTTGCCCGGGGTGATCAGGTACTGGCCCAGCAGGCTGGCGTTCGGATAGCCATGCGCGGCCAGGTAGGCGGCTAGCTGGCTGGTGTTGCCGTCGATGTTCGGCAGCCCCATCAGCTTGCTGGTGAACAGCGTCGCGCCGGCGGTCCAGTTGTCGCCCAGCTTCTGCTGTGCGTAGACCTCGAACTGGCGCAGTTTGGCGTTCTGCGTGGTGCGCGAGATGAACTGGTCGGGTGTCAGGTAATGCAGGCCGCTGCCGGAACTGCCCTGCACCGTGCCCACCTGGGTCAGGCCGGTCGGCACGCCATCGGGGGCCATGCCGGTGTACACGTAGGTGGTGTTGGTGTGGATGTAGCCCTGGCCGGGCGTGCCGCCGTAGGCATTGAAGTAGAGCGGGATGCCTTCGCTGTACTCGCCCGCGGTGGCGCCGATCTTCAGGCTGGAGTCGCCGTGGACGTCCCAGGCCACGCCGACGCGTGGCGTGAAGTCACCCTTGCTGTACATCTTCACGTTGATGTTGTCGGTCATGGCGTAGTTGTCGTAACGCCCGCCGAGATAGGCCGTCCAGTTGTCGGCGAAGTGCCAGCTGTCGGCCAGGTAATAGCCGTAGGTGGGGGAGCTGTTGTAGTAGATGCGCGGCGCGTAGTTCGACGTGACGTACTTCGTGCCCGGCGCGAACGTCTGCCCCGTCGCCGGATTGACGGTCTGGCCGTTGATGACGCAGGGCTCCGTGGGGCCCGTCGCCGTGCTGCAGTAGTTGTAGGTCCAGGTGTTCGGGTTGGGGATGTTCGACTGCGCCATGCTGGGGCTGTACTGCTCGGCGCCGAAGGTGGCCTCGTTGTTCTCGGTCACGTCCCAGGTGAAGTCGATGCGCGACCCCATCATGCGGTACTTCAGGATGTAGGCGCTGCCGGCGCCGTTGCCCGCTGGGCTGGTGTTCTGTCCCGTATCCGGGTTGTGGTACGTGATGTTGGGAACGTCGATGCCGTACAGGTTGTAGCTGGAGAAGTACTGCTGCGAGGTGCCCGCCATCGCGGTGACGGAGAACGTGTCGGTGATCTGGCCGTGGTAGTTGGCGACCAGCATCTTGTCGTGCCACGCGTTGCCGCCCCAGTTCGCCAGCGTCGGCGCGGCGCTGGCAGCGTCATACGGAGTGGCCAGCGGATACTGGGAGTCTGCCTGGTACGCGGTCTGGCGATCGCCGAAGACGTTCAGCGTATGGCCCGGCGCGATGTCCCAGGTGAGGTTGATCAGGAACTGCTTGTTGCGGTTGGTGTTGAGCGTCTTGTTCGAACCGTCGACCTGGGTGGTCGGGGTCGAGCCCTGCACGCCCTGGCCGTAGTTGTTCGGCTCGATCTCGCCCAGTGCGTAGAAGAACAGCTTGTCCTGGATGAGGGCGCCGGACGCCCAGTAGTCCTGCAGCAGGCTGGGCGACCAGTGGTTGCCCTGGTTGTTGTTGGCGATCTGCCCGTTGAGGTTGTAGGTGTTCTTGAGGTTCTCGTTCAGCACGCCGGTGGCTGGGGTGAACGACAGGTCGACGCCGGCCTTGAAGTCGTTCGTGCCCTGCTTGATCGTGCCGCTGATGACGCCGCCCATGGAGCTGCCGTACTTCGCATCCATGCCGCCGTCGACGGTCGAGATGCTCTGGAACGCCTCGTTCGGGATCTTGTCCGGCATCGCTCCCTGCTGCATGTCGGTCATGTTGAATTCGTTGATGAAGTACCGGTTCTCGGTACCCGACGCGCCGTTGAACTGTGGGGCATTGCCGTGCGAGCTGGTGATGGCGGCCACGTTCGACTGCATCGAGCCGACGCCCACGAGATCCGGGTTGATCAGTGGCAGGCGGTTGACGTCGGTGGAGGTCCAGGTCTGGACCTGCTGGCTGGTGGTGACGTCGATCGCGTTGACCGCGGGGCGGCTGGCGGTGACGGTCACCGAGTTCAGGTTGGTCACGTTCTTGCCGGTGGCCGCGAAGATGGCGGGGCTGTTGGAGCCGGCATGCACGGTGACTCCGAGCTGGTCGACGACCTGGCCGTCGCGCAGCAGCTTGACGACGTAGTCGCCGGGCATCAGGCCGGTGACCGTGTAATGGCCGCTGGCATCGGTCTGCACCTTGTTGTCATAACCCGTCGCCGGATTGGTCACTTCGGCGACCACGTTCTTGCCCGCGGGCGCGCTGCCATAGACGCCGCCCGTGATTGCCTGCGCATGGGCTGATCCGCTGATTATCAGCGTCGCGACGATTGCTGTGGATAGAACCCTCTTGCGATACATGTGACTCCCCTCGCTCGCCATTTGGCTTAAGTGTTAATGGAATCCCCCTTATCCGATGTTTCAGGGGGCACAAAACCACCCTTGGCCATGGCTTTCGCCATGACCCTTGGTACCGCTCTCCGGGATTTATGCCGGCCGACTCAGTCGAAGGGCATATGCCGCAGGCGAAACAATTGCCACGCCGTCCCCAAATCCCTTCCTTCGTAAAATTAGATCGATCTAAATTTTAGGGCGCTATAACGCGCTCAACATAGATAAAACAACGGAAGAACCGCTGTCAATAGGAATTTGTATTGATCTAAATTTTGTGCAATGCAGCGATTATGACGCGATGCGGTATCGGGTTGGCGCCTTCAGCAGACGTCATGGCCTGCATTCGCCCTGCATGGCCACGCACGGCCGCCAGCGCACTCGTGATGGGCAATGGATTTCTTCTGATTCACGAAGCAAGAAGTAAATCGAGTGGACCTTAATCAAGGGCCGCGAATCTTGTATCCGGCACATTCCGATGCTTGCCGGCATTTCCGCGAATGGCCATGCTTTTTACCGGCCATGGCTTTATGCCTATGGCGGCATGTCGTCTGGTGCTTTTGGCTCCGGCCGGGTTTGAATGCCGCGGGATGGTCTGGCGCCGGATCAATTGATTATCCGTGCCTTGCAGCATCATCCCCGGGGACAGGGCAGGCCGGCTGCGTCGATGGCGCCGCGTCGTGCACATTCGCCCCGTCCGGGCCCCTGTGTCGGCCACCTCCGGCGCAGGCGCCGAGGGGTGGATGGATCCTGGGCCCGGGCGCCGTTGTCAGCGCCCGTGCAACTGCAGCAACTCGTAGCACGCGCCCATGGTGTGGTAGTCCACCTTGCCGGCGGGGCTCTTCTCGTCGCTGTACTTGCGGTTGTCGCGGGTGAGGATGCGGTACCAGGCGCCGTATTCGTGGTCGACGAAGTGCTGCCACGAATACGCCCACAGCTTGTCGTGCCACGCGGCGTAGCCGGCGTCGCCGGTGCGGGCGTGCAGCAGGGCGGCGGCGGCGAGCGATTCGGCTTGCACCCAGAAATACTTGTCGTCGTCGCACACGCTGCCGTCGGGCGCGAAGCCGTAGCACAGGCCGCCGTGCTTCTCGTCCCACGCGTGCTTCACCGCGGTGTCGAACAGGTGGCGTGCGACGGGCAGGATCCAGCGCTCCTCGCGGTTGCGCTCCAGCAGCAGCGGCTCGAGGATCATCAGCAGCTTGGCCCATTCGGTCTGGTGGCCGGGCTGGAAGCCCCAGGGGCGGAACAGGTGCTTGGGGTTGTCCTTGTTGTAGTCCCAGTCGATGCGCCACTGCGTGTCGTAGTGCTCCCACACCAGGCCGTCGGCCAGCGCGGCCTGGCGGCGCGTCATGTGGTCGGCCAGCGTGAGCGCGCGGTCGAGGTAGCGCACGTCGTCGCTGGCCTGGTACGCGGCCAGCATCGCCTCGCACATGTGCATGTTCGCGTTCTGGCCGCGGTAGCTGCTGAAGTGCCAGTCGGCATCGGCCTCGTCGCGGTACAGGCCGGCCCCGGCGTCCCAGTAGCGGCGTTCGAGCAGGTCCCAGGTTTCGTCCATCCACGCGGCGGCTTCGGCGATGCCGGCCTTCAGCGCGCTGGAGTAGGCCAGCAGCACGAAGGCGACGCCGTAGGCGTGGTTGGTGCGGTCTTCCGCCTTGCCGTCGCGGATCGTCCAGGTGTAGCCGCCGGTCTGCGCGTTGCGGTGCACGTCGCGCAGGTAGCGCAGGCCGTGGCGCACGGCGTCGCGGTATTCGGCGGCGAGCGTGGCGTCGTCGGCGAACTCGATCGCCGCCATCGCGTAGTTGAAGACGAAGCGCGTGCTGCTCACCAGGTGGCGGTGGCTGCGGTCGTAGATGGCTCCGTCGTCCTTGTAGTAGTGGAAGAAGCCGCCGGCCGGGTCGATCGCGTGCGGGTGGTAGAACGCCATGGTGTCGGCGATGTGCCGGCGCAGGAAGGCGGGCGAGTTGAAGTCGGGCAGCGGCGTGGCGGGCAGGACGGAACTCATGGGTGCGGGACTCAGGAATGTGATGCCATGAAGGCGAGGACTTCGCCGGTGGTCGGCAGCGAGACAAACGAGCCTTGCCGCGTCACCGCGATCGCGGCGGCGGCGGCGGCATGGCGCAGGGTGGCGTGCAGGCGCGGCAGCGTGGCGACCAGCGCGTCGAGGTCGCGTGCGCCGACCTGCTGCTCGGCCAGTTGCTGCAGCAGGCCGCCCACGAAGGCGTCGCCCGCGGCGGTGCTGTCCACCATCGGCACGCTGTAGGCGGGCAGTTCGCCCTCGGCATCGGGGTGGAACCAGCGCAGCGGGGCGGGGCCGTCGGTGACCACCAGCAGGCGCGTGCGGCCCTGCCACAGGCGTTCCAGCACGGCGTCTGCGCCGTCCACCGCCAGCCAGGCGAATTCCTCGGCGCTGAGCTTCACCAGGTCGGCGAGTTGCAGCGCGGGCCACACCTGCGCGCGCGCGTCGACGTCCTGCGGCCACAGCGCCGGGCGCAGGTTGAGGTCGAAGCTCACCAGCGCGCCGGCGGCGCGCGCGCGGCGCATGCCTTCGCGGGTGGTTTCCGCCGCGGCCGGTTCGGTCATGCTGTTGGAGCAGACGTGGAACACCGCGGTGTCGTCGAACGCATCGGCGCGGAAGTGCTCGGGGCGGAACAGCAGGTCGGCCGAGGGCGGCCGGTAGAAGCTGAAGCTGCGGTCACCGTGCGCGTCCAGCGCCACGAAGGCCAGCGCGGTGTTCGCTTCGCCGGTGCGTGCCACGTCGCGGGTGTCCACGTCGGCGTGCCTCAGGCTGTCGAGCAGGAAGTCGCCGAACAGGTCCTGGCCCAGCATGCCGGCGAAGCGCGCCGCGCCGCCCAGCTTCGCCACCGCCACCGCCACGTTGGCGGGCGCGCCGCCGGCGAACGGCACGAAGGCGCGCGGGTAGCCGTGGGCGTCGCGGCCTTCGGCGTGGAAATCGATCAGCGCTTCGCCGAAGCAGAGTACGGAATGCATCGTGCGGATTACCTCTGGATGGCGTCACGGATCTTCGATCCGTGCAGGCCGTAGAACAGGATGAAGGCGTAGCAAAGCACCGGCAGCACGAAGGCGTGGTGCACGCCCAGGTGATCGGCCAGCACGCCTTGCAGCCACGGGATCAGCGCGCCGCCGACGATGGCCATGATCAGCAGGCTGGACGCCTTGTCGGTGAGCGGTCCCAACCGCTCGATGCCCAGCGCGAAGATGGTGGGGAACATGATCGAGTTGAACAGGCCCACCGCGACGATGCTGTACATCGCCACGTGGCCCTGGCTCGTCATGCTGACCAGCACCAGCACGCCCGCGATGGCGGCGAACACCGCCAGCAGTCGACGCGGATTGAGCCATGCCAGCAGGAAGGTGCCGAGGAAGCGGCCGATCATCGCGCCCGTCCAGTAGAAGCTCACGTAGCGCGATGCCTGCTGTTCGGTCATGCCGCCGATATCCGGCTGTGCGAGGTAGTTGATGAGGAAGCTGCCGATGGCCACTTCCGCGCCCACGTAGCAGAAGATCGCGATCACGCCGTACTTCACGTGCGGGACGCGCAGCGCGTCACCCAGCGTGTGCCTGAGGCCACCCGCCTGCTCGCTGGCTTCGGCCAGCGGCGGCAGGCGGAACAGCGCCACGAACACGGCCAGCAGGAACAGCACGGCCGTCAGCACCAGGTAAGGCATCTGCACCGCATGCGCCTGCTGCGCGCGGTAGGCCGCCTGTTGCAGGGCGGGCAGTGCAGCTACCTGGTCGGCGCTCAGCATGACACCGGAGAGGATCAGCAGGCCGCCCACCCACGGTGCCACGGCGGTGCCGAACGAATTGAGCGTCTGCGCCAGCGTCAGCCGGCTGGAGCCGGTGCGCGCGGGGCCGAGCAGGGCCACGTAGGGATTGGCCGCCACCTGCAGCACGGTGATGCCGGTGGCCAGCACGAAGAACGCGAAGAGGAACAACGGATAGCTCTGCCATTCTGCCGCTGGCGAGAACAGCAGTGCGCCTATGCCCGCGACGGCAAGCCCCGCCACCATGCCGCGCTTGAAGCCAAGGCGTTCCACCAGCCTGCCGGCGGGCAGCGCCATCAGGAAATACGCGCCGAAGAACACGAACTGCACCAGCATGGCCTGCGAATAGTTCAGCGTGAAAAGCGCTTTCAGGTGCGGGATCAGGATGTCGTTGAGGCTGGTCAGCGCGCCCCACATGAAGAAGATCACCGAACAGGCCATCATCGCCGCCGGGTAATCGGTATAGCGGCCGCTGCCGGCGTTGCCGCTGGCGGCGGGCGAAGGTTGTGGCGCGGAAGCAAAGGCCATGCGTTTCCCCAGGTGGAAGATCAGGCTGCCGGCGGCGGGCAACTGCTGCCGCGCACCACCAGTTGCACCGGGAACACGGTGCGCTGCGGATCGGCCTGCGGCTCGCCCAGCCGGCGCAGCAGCAGTTCGGCGGCCTGGCGGCCGCGCGCGCGCGGCATCGAGGCCAGCGTGGTGAGTGGCGGCGCGCTCAGCGCGGCTTCGGCGATGTCGTCGAAGCCGGTGACGGCGAAGTCGCGGCCGGGCCGGATGCCGCGCTGGTACAGGCCCAGCATCAGGCCCAGCGCCACCGCGTCGTTGTAGCAGACCGCCGCGGTGGGCGCGGGCGCGTCGAAGAACAGCGCGCCGCACTGCGCCGCCGCGTCCACGCGGTTCGGCGCGCATTCGATGCGCCAGTGCGGTTCGATCGGCAGGCCCGCCGCCTTCATCGCCTCGACGTAGCCGGCGTGGCGCTGCTGGCAGGAACTGGAGCCGGCGTGGCCGCCGAAGAAGGCGATGCGCCGCTGGCCCAGCGCGATCAGGTGCTCGGTGGCCAGCCGCGCGCCGCGCTGGTTGTCCAGCATCAGCCGGTCCCACGGCGCGTCGGACGAGGCCTTGCCGCCGAGTTCGCGGTTGAACAGCAGCAGCGGCGTGCGCATGCCGATGGTCTTCAGCACCTGGCCGGCGTCGCTGCCTTCCGCGGGCGAAAGGATCACGCCGGCCGGGTCGTGCTCCAGCAGCGAGCCGAGCACCGCCTGCTCGCGCGCGATCGATTCCCCGGTGCTGCCCAGCAGGGTGACGTAGCCGGCGCCGCCCAGCGCCTCGTCCACGCCGGTGGCGAACTCGGCGAAGAACGGGTTGGCGAGGTCGTTGAGCACCAGCGCTATGCTCGACGAGATGCGCCGGCGCAGGTTGGCCGCGGCGCGGTTGTACACGTAGCCTTGGCGGCGCAGTTCCTCCTCGACGCGGGCGCGGGTGAGCTTGTTCACCAGCGGGCTGCCGCGCAGCACCAGCGACACGGTGGCGCGCGACACGTCGCAACCGGCGGCGATGTCGGCGAGAGTGATCTTGCGGTTGGCGTGAGGCGTGCTGTCCGTGGCCATGCTCGTCTTGACGGGTATTGGAACGATCAAAATGTAGCGTATGCGGGGCGCCAGCGCTTCCGCGATGCAGCATGCACAAGTCCGTGCCGCGATGGTAGCGTCCCCGGCTTGGAACGATACAAATTTTTGCGGTTTCCTTGTGGAAGTCCGGCTGACCGGTTTTTACCCGCTATCCCGGTGCCTTTGCCCGTCATCCCGGCGTAAGCCGGACAAGCGCTCCGCGCGCAGAACGCCCGAAGGGCGGCCCCGAAGGGGCGAGCGAAGCGAGTCATCCAGTGCCTGCAATGCCTTAGCTTGAATGCAAAGTCACTGGATTCCGGCTTGACCAGCCTTCGGCTGTTGTGAAGCTCCTCGCCGGAATGACGAGCAAAAGATCGACGGGCAAAAGACCAAAGCCTCCTTCGATCGCGGAAACCAGGCACGCACTTCAAAGAGGCATCCATGAACCAGCGCTGCAAGCAATTCTGTCCGGCACTCGCGATGGCGGTTTCGCTGGCCTTGTCCAGCGGCGGCGCACTGGCCGCGACGGCCGCGGTCGGCAACGCCGCCGCGGTCGATCCGCGCATCGGCACCGGCGGCGACGGCCACACCTTCCCCGGCGCCACCGTGCCGTTCGGCATGATCCAGCTCTCGCCCGATACCGCGATGCCGGACTTCAAGCACGCCTACAAGTGGGCCGCGGGCTACCAGTACGGCGATCCCACCATCGTGGGCTTCTCGCACACGCACTTTTCCGGTTCCGGCCACTCGGACCTGGGCGACGTGCTGGTGATGCCGGTCGCCGGCGACGTGAAGCTCGATCCGGGCGATGCGGACAAGCCCGGCAGCGGCTACCGCTCGCGCTTCAGCCACGCCAGCGAAGTGGAGCAGGCGGGTTATTACGCGGTGACCCTGGGCGACTACGGCGTCCGCGCCGAGCTGACCGCCTCGACGCGCGTCGGCTGGCACCGCTACACCTTCCCGAAGGACCAGCCGGCGCACCTGCTGCTCGACCTGCGTCCCAGCATCTACGACTACCCGGGCAAGGTGCTGTGGGCCGACCTGCGCGTGCACGACGATGGCACGGTGACGGGTTGCCGCACCACGCGCGGCTGGGCGCCGGGGCGCGAGCTGTGCTTCGCGATGCGCTTCAACCAGCCCATGGCCTCGCGCACGCTGTACGACCGCGAGACGGACGTGCCCTACAAGGGCTTCAAGGGCCCGGGCAACCAGCCCGAGGACCGCGACGCCGAGAACGGCCGCGCGCTGGAAGGCGTGTTCGACTTCGGCCAGTTGGATCGGCCGCTGCTGGTGAAGGTGGCGATCTCGCCGGTGAGCGAGGCGAACGCCGTCGCCAACCTCGACCGGGACGGCAAGGGCTGGGACTTCGACGCCCGCCGCGCCGATGCCACCGCGGCCTGGAACAAGGCGCTGTCCGCGATCGACGTGACCGGCACGCCGGCGCAGCGCACCGGTTTCTACACCTCGCTCTACCACGCGATGCTCGCGCCCACGCTGAGCATGGACGTCAACGGCGAGTACCGCGGCCCCGACCACCAGGTGCACAAGGCCGCCGGCTTCGACTTCTATTCCAGCTGGTCCATGTGGGATGTGTACCGCGCCGAGGAACCGCTGATGGTGCTGCTGCGGCCCGACCTCAGCACGCAGTTCATCCGCTCGCTGATCGCCGCGCAGCAGGCCAGTCCGTTCGGCATGCTGCCGGTGTGGGCGTACCAGGGCCTGGAAACCTGGTGCATGACCGGCTACCACGCGGTGGCGATCATCGCCGACGCGTACATCAAGGGGGTGCGCGGCTTCGATGCGGACCAGGCGCTGAAGGCGATGGTGTCCACCGCCACCTATGGCAACTACGGCGACCTCGCCGACTACATGAAGCTCGGCTACGTGCCGATCGACAAGGAAACCGAGGCCGGCTCCAAGACCCAGGAATACGCCTACGACGACTGGGCCATCGCGCAGATGGCCGGGGCACTGGGCAAGCACGACGTCTACGCCACCTTCGAGAAGCGCGCGGCCAACTGGCGCAACGTGTGGGATCCGCAGACCGGCTTCATGCGCGCCAAGCTCAGCAACGGCCAGTTCCGCACACCGTTCGATCCCGCCTCCGCGGCCTACGGCAGCGACTACACCGAGGCCAACGCGTGGCAGTACTCGTGGTACGTGCCGCAGGACGTGGCGGGCCTGGTCGCGGCCTACGGCGGCGACGCGAAGTTCGTCAGCAAGCTGGATCAGCTGTTCGACGCCAAGGTCGACCCGGCGATCTTCAAGAACGTCGAGGACATCACCGGCCTGATCGGCTGGTACGCCCACGGCAACGAACCCAGCCACCACATCGCCTACCTCTACGACTACGCCGGCGCACCGTGGAAGACGCAGCAGCGGCTGCAGCAGATCATGGACAGCCAGTACGGCATCACGCCGGACGGCCTGGTCGGCAACGACGACCTCGGCCAGATGTCGGCTTGGTACATCTTCACCGCGCTGGGCTTCTACCCCGTCACGCCGGCCAGCGACGAATACGCCATCGGCCGGCCCTTCGTGCCGAAGGCCGTGCTGCACCTGCCGAACGGGCACGCGTTCACCATCGTGGCCGAGCACATGGATGCGGCGCATCCGTACGTCGGATCGGTCACGCTCAACGGCAAGCCGCTGGACCGCGTCTTCCTGCGCCACGGCGAGATCCTCGCCGGCGGCGAACTGCGCTTCGTGATGCAGGCGCAGCCGAACAGGCAGTGGGGCACGGCGACCGCGGCACGACCGGCATCGATGAGCCCGTGGCAGCAGTGAGGCCTCGCCGGAAACCTCCGCGTGGACGGCACCAGGGGTGTATGCCTGCGTCACCCGCGCCCCGAATCGCCTTGTCCCCGCGATGACGCGGGCTCTTCTCCCCGGGGGCCTGATTGGCGTCGAGTCCCAGCGGTGAGCCGATTTGCCCCTCCCCCTGCTTGCAGGGGGAGGCTGGGAGGGGGTGAAACCTTGCGAAAGACGCTCATGGATGGCTTTCGCAAGAGCTTGACCCCACACCAACCCTCCCCTGCACGCAGGGGAGGGAGACAGCACATGGCACGCTGAGACTCGACGCCAATCAGGCCCGGGGCTTTCCGGGGATTCCTGGCCAGCATCGCCCGCGGGCTGGCCGTCGCCGGCAAACCTGCGCAGAATAGGGAGAGTGCCCGCGGGGAGCCGGGCCCAGCCGATCGGGAGTCGCCGATGTCGCGTGTCCGATGAAAGCCCAAGGCCTGCCACGCTGGCGCTTCGCCGGCCTCCTGCTCGCGATGGTCGTCATCGTGGCCCTGCCGTACCTCGCCATGCGCGTGATGGCCGAGCAGACGCAGGAGGCCAACCGCTGGCTCAACCATGCCAATACGATCAAGGCGCTCACCTACCGCATCGCCTACCTGATCCGCGACAGCGAGGCGGCGAGCTACCGCATCCTCGCCGGTGATGGCGATACCGCCACCGAGCAGCGCGCCCTGGGCGCCAAGGACCAGGTTCCCGGACTGCTGGGCCGGCTGCATGCGTTGACCATCGACAACCCGGACCAGCAGGTGAGCATCGGCGCGCTGGAGAGCGTGGTCAACGGCCGCGTCACGCTGGTGGACCAGGCGCTGGCGCGGATGCACAAGGGCGACGCCGGCGGGGCGCGGCAGTCGCTGCGCGACGCCAGCGACCTGTTCCGCATGCACATGCTGATCGACGGCATCGCGCAGTCCGCGGACCGCCTGCTGGTCGAGCGCAGCCGCGACGTCGAGCACCAGGTGCGCCGCAGCCAGTTCGTGCTCGGGCTGATCGCGCTGGCGCAGCTGCTGCTGCTGATCGTGGTGGTGGTCACCTCCGAGCGGCAGATCGGCAAGCGCCAGCTGGCGGAGACCCGCGAAGGCCGTGCGGTGCTGCGCGCGCAGCTGATCGTGCAGGCGGTGCGCGAGCCCATCGCGCTGTTCGACGAGCAACTGCGCAGCCTGCTGGTGAACGCCGCCTTCGCCGAGCTGTACGGGCTGGATCCGAAGCACCAGCGCGCCCTGTCGCTGCCGCAGATCGGCAGCGGCGCATGGAGCGACGGCGCCCTGCTGCAGCGGCTCAACGACGTGCTGCTGCGCGACCGCGAGCTGTGGGACTACGAGGTCGTCCAGCACACCCCCGACGGCGTGGACCGGCACGTGGTGATCAACGCCCGGCGCATCCAGCAGCAGGACAGCGACGCGCAGGCGCTGCTGCTCACCGTGAGCGACGTCACCGCGCGCGCGCTGGCCGAGCACAAGGTCAACGAGCTGAACCACCAACTGGAGGGCAAGGTGGCGCAGATCACCGACGTCAACCGCGAACTGGAGGCCTTCAGCTATTCGGTCTCGCACGACCTGCGCGCACCGCTGCGCCACATCGCCGGCTTCGCGCGCAAGCTGCGCCAGCACCTCGGCGAGCAGATGGACGAGACGGGCAGCCACTACCTCGACGTGATCGGCGGCTCGGCGCAGCGCATGGGGCAGCTGATCGAGGACCTGCTGGTGTTCTCGCGCCTGGGCCGCGGCGCGCTGCGCCTGCAGCCGGTGGACATGCAGTCGCTGGCCGAGGAGGCGCGCGCGCTGTGCACCGCGGAGGTGCCGGAGCGGCGCATCGCCTGGTCGATGGCGCCGCTGCCCATCGTGGTGGGCGACGAGAACATGCTGCGCACGGTGTGGCAGAACTTGATCGGCAACGCGGTGAAGTACACCGGCCAGCGCGAGGTCGCGCACATCACGGTGGACGTCCAGCGCGGCCGCAACGGCGACTACGAGTTCACCGTGGGCGACGACGGCGCCGGCTTCGACATGCAGTACGCCGACAAGCTGTTCGGCGTCTTCCAGCGCCTGCACCGCGCTTCGGACTTCCCCGGCAACGGCATCGGCCTCGCCAACGTGCGGCGCATCCTCGCCCGCCACGGCGGCCGTGCCTGGGCCGAGGCCGAGCCGGACCGCGGCGCACGCTTCCATTTTTCGCTGCCGGCGCGCGACCTGTCCGGCGTACACAACGAGGGACTCTGAGTGATGAATCGCCATATCCGCACCATCCTGCTGGTCGAAGACAGCATGGCCGACGCCGAAATGTCGCTGGACGCGCTGCGCGAGGCCAACCTCGCCAACCCGGTGGTGCACCTGCAGGACGGCGTGGAATGCATGGACTGGCTGCAATGCCGCGGCGCCTGGGCCACGCGCGAACCGGGCAATCCCGCCGTGGTGCTGCTGGACATCAAGATGCCGCGCATGGACGGCCTGGAAGTGCTCAAGCGCATGCGCGCCGATGAGCGCCTGAAGCGCATCCCGGTGGTGATCCTTTCCTCCTCGCGCGAGGAAAGCGACCTCGCGCGCAGCTGGGACCTCGGCGTCAACGCCTACGTCATCAAGCCGGTGGACGTCGACCAGTTCTTCACCGCCGTGCGCACGCTGGGACAGTTCTGGGCGGTGCTGAACCAGGCGCCCGAATACGATTGAGACCGCGAACGAAGGAGATGCTGCCCATGCATGGTCCGCAAGGCCGCGACGCCCGCCCCATTCGCGTGCTGGTGGTGGAGGACAGCCGCGAGGACGCCGAGCTGGTGCTGGTCGAGCTGGCCGACGACGCGCTGCCGCACGAGGCGCGCGTGGTGGACGACGAGGCGGCCTATCTCGCCGCGCTGGGCGAGTTCGCGCCCGACATCGTGCTGTCCGACCTCAGCCTGCCGGGCTTCTCCGGCCGGCGCGCGCTGGAACTGCTGCGCCAGCGCGACGAGGACCTGCCCTTCATCTACGTCTCCGCCACGCTGGGCGAGGAGGCGGCCATCGCGGCGCTGCGCGACGGCGCCACCGACTACATCCTCAAGCAGAACCCGGCGCGCCTCGCCAGCGCCGTGCGCCGCGCGCTGGCCGAGGCCGCCGAGCACCGCGCCAACCAGCGCGCCGAAGCGGAACTGATCCGCGCGCAACGCTTCGAGAGCCTGGCCATGCTGGCCGGCGGCCTCAGCCACGACCTGCGCAACCTGCTGCAGCCGCTGCTGCTGGCCGGCGAAAGCCTGCGCGACCGCGGCGACGACCCGCAGCTCGCGCGGCTGGGCGAACTGGTGCGCGACTGCGGCAAGCGCGGGCTGGAAATGGTGCAGTCCATGCTCTCCTTCGCCCGCGGCGCGCGCCGCGCCGAGGAAGTGCGCCTCGGCGCGCTGATGGATGCGCTGGGCCTGCTGCTCAAGGGTAGCGTGCCGCGGGCGATCCGCATGCAGGTGGCGGTGGACGCGCCCGAGCTCAGCTTCGCCGGCAACCACACCGAACTGCAGCAATGCCTGCTCAACCTCTGCCTCAACGCGATCCAGGCGATGCCGGCCGGCGGCGAGCTGCGCATCGAGACGGCGCAGCAGAAACTGGAGGCGGATTTCTTCCAACAGGGCGAACAGCCGCGCCCAGGCCAGCACCTGCGCCTCAGCGTGACCGACAGCGGCACCGGCATGAGCCGCGAGGTGCTGGCGCGCCTGTTCGAGCCGTTCTTCACCACCAAGGAAAGCGGCACCGGCCTCGGCCTGCTGTCCTGCCGCCGCATCGTCGCCAGCCACGGCGGCGTGATGCGCGTGGACAGCGCACCGGGCCGCGGCACGCGCTTCGACCTCTACATCCCGTTGCAGGAGGCGCCGGACGTCGCCGAGGCGGGCGGCGACAGCAGCGATCTCGAAGGCCTGGGCGAGCTCGTGCTGGTGGTGGCCGAGGCCGCCAGCGAACTCTCCCTGCTCACCGACACGCTGGACGCTTGGGGCTACCAGGCCAGCGCCAGTCAGAGCGGCACCGCCGCCTTGCAATGGATCGGCGCCTACGGCCTGCCCGACCTCGTGCTGATGGATGCGGACATGAACCTGCTCACCGGCGTGCGCACGCTGGCCGCACTGGTCGAGCAGGGCTACGACGGCGCCGTGGTGATGCTGGTGCGCCCGGACGCGCCGCCGAACCCCGACGAACTGCCGCCCCTGGCCAGCCTGCACGTGCTCGACAAGCCGGTCACCACGCGAAAGCTGTTGCGCACGTTGCGGTTGGCGTTGGCCGGCGCCTGACCCGCAATGCCCCTCTCCCGCTTGCGAGGGAGGGGTTGGGGAGAGGGGCTTTTCTGCCGCAACGGTCTAGCCGTACCTGGAGCGGCCAGGCGCTGGCTGCCGGAGGCGCGCCAGGTTTAGTGGGTGGTTGAGCGCCGGGGCGCGCCACTGGGGGCGGTGTTGCTTGGCGTACGGGCTGCAGCCACGGATCGCGGCCTTGCAGTTCGCAGTCAAGGCAGCCTTACTGCCCTACAAGAACGCGCGAAACGCTGGAGTTAAGCGGCGGCGAAGCCGTCCGCCTTGAACGAGGTGTTAGCTATACAGCCAGCTTCCATATGAATATTTTTGAATTTGATCCGCGATGGATTTCGATATTCTCATTTTGAACGACGCATCTTCTTCATATGTCAGATAAACGTACTTGAAAAACAAACTACGCTTACACACGCCGTGTAGTTTAGACAGAGTTAGAAGCGTCGCGAAGCGAGGAGGGAATGAAGAACTCACCAGCAGTGCTTTGTCGTTTACTTGAAATCTCAAGATTCCAGTGAATTCATTGCCTCGAACATTGCCGGAGCTTCCCGATAAAGTTTTGCCATCAAAGCTGTCCGGGTCGGGGCACGAACCGTGGCTCATTCCTTTCATGGATTTAGATGTGAATATAAGCCCTATTGCAGTAGATAGAAGAGTTGTTCCTACTGCAACAAGTCGAGCAATTTGCATTCCTGACATGATCATAAATCCGGTCTCTCCTAGGGCATCTAGCTTCGAAACTTGCTGAATATTTAGTGGTTTTCGGCCAGAGTGTGTCGTGGTGAACTACATCCAGTGCTGCCGTGACCTGCGCCAGATATGGATTGGCTTGTATCGCTCATCACGCAATATTCCCTGTGTCTAACGCTGGAGTTAAGCGGCGGCGAAGCCGTCCGCCTTGAACGAGATGTTAGACCTTATTTGTTTTGTCGAAACCGAATGAACATGGATGTGACTGCACATAACAAGAAGAGCAAACAGAAAACAAAGGCTAGCGTGCGATGACCCGAAGACGACGAAACGAGATACGCACCAATAAACAGATTCCAAAGGGACATGATCGTTTTATAGGTGCGGGTGGGCTCTGTGCGCCCGGTGAGCATGCCCGGACCATAGAGGGGCGAGTTACCGATGGTTGGAACGAGCCAGACCCCTACGAGACCGATGAAACCATAGGCCACGACGACAAGACCCAGAACAATCAAAATGGTTTCGATCATCGAGACGCTCCCTGTGAGGTCTAACGCTTGAATTAAGCGGCGGCGAAGCCGTCCGCCTTGAATGAGTAGTTAGACGCCACGTCGTCACCAAACCTCAATGGTTGCAGTGAAGTCAGAAGGGTCATGAGCGTGCACGGTAACTACGGACGGAACAAAACTGTCACCCTTGTATGACGGTTTGGCCGAGTATTGCTTGATTTTCCCATCTTGCGCTAACGGGAGAATGGTGCCGATGTCGATTCTCTGCTTTTGTTGAGCGGCCCAAGCAGGAACAAACACTACGTTTGGGCCGGCATCTGGGCCGCCGAATTCCTTGGGCATTAAGAGCATCGGGACTAGGTCGCCGCTTCGAGTGGCAGCCTCAACCTTTTCACGCGAATTGAGGGAAGAAAAATCTGGGCCAGATCCCTTCTTTTTAAACCAGTTGAACATAGACCCTCCTGTGGCATCTAACGCTGGAGTTAAGCGGCGGCGAAGCCGTCCGCCTTGAACGAGATGTTAGGTCGACCACGCAACATCCCAGCCGGTCTCCTTGAAAAATTGTTGAAGCTCTTGTCGATCAGCGACCCAAGAATCGAACGCATTGTTCGCATTGGGGCCGTTTGAACCAACCCACCACTCGTAAATAAACAAGCCATCCCTGCCCTCGGCATCACCTGAGACCAACACTCGATGCTCGGCTCTTTCACTGTTCCGGATTTCTCCGATGGTATCTAAGGGGATGCGCATAGCGACCTAACGCTGGAATTAAGCGGCGGCGGAGCCGTCCGCTTGAATGACTGGTTAGCAGGCTGTTGAGAAACCCCCCGCACCGGCGACAATCATAGCCCTCATCAATCATCAGGCCGTTTCCGTGCGCGGAGCCGACATCCAGCAACTGGGCATGTTCTCGTATGTGTCGGTGGACGAGC
>NZ_JACYXK010000017.1 GCF_014842975.1 Rhodanobacter sp. DHB23
CGCGGCAAGGGCTACGCCATGAGTTTGAAGGTGCGTAAACGCATCGAGCAGTGCTTCGGCTGGGCCAAGACCGTCGGTGATTTGCGCAAGTTGCCGTTGGTCGGGATGGCTAAGGTCAGCGCATGGGGGCACTGGAACTTCGCGGCCTACAACCTGATCCGGCTGGGCGGTATCGGCGAGTGGTGGAATCCCTCGCCGACCTGAGGAAACGTGCGTCCGGGGGGGCCATTACCGGGGGTTTTCGATCAACAAAATCGATCGATCGGCTTGGCGATAGGGGTTTCTCAACAGCCTGCTAGCAGGCTGTTGAGAAGCACCCATCCAGCGATCGCACAATAGGTTCGGTGAATCATGAAACGGCCGCCATGGCATGGCGTTGTCGTCGCTGGACGCACGTCCCCTCACGTCGGCGAGGGATTCCACCACTCACCAATACCGCCGAGCCGGATCAGGTTGTAGGCCGCAAAATTCCAGTGCACCCAGGCGCTGACCTTCGCCAAACCGACCAGGGGCAGCTTGCGTAGATCGCCGACGGTCTTGACCCAGCCAAAGCCCTGTTCGATGCGTTTGCGCACCTGCAGGCTGATGGCGTAGCCCTTGCCACGCGCCGTGCGCCCGTCAATGGCGCTGCGCCGACCGTTGGCGGTGTTGCGGGCGATGTGCGCCTTGATACCGCGCTGCTTCAGCTGGCCGACGAAGTCGCGCACGTCGTAACCCTTGTCGGCACCCAGCGTCGCGCCACGATGCAGGTGCGCATCAACCAAGGCCAAAGCGCCATCGCGCTCTCCCGTGCCCGTGGCGTGACGGACGTCCACGCCCACCAGCAAGCCGTGGCGGTTTTCCATCAAGGCATTGGCCAGATAGGCCAGACGTGCCTGTTGACCTTGACCTTTGCGGGCCAGCCGCGCGTCCGGGTCAGTGGTGGAGGCATGCGTGTCGTTGCTGCGCTTCTGACCACGGAAGTCGCTTCCATCCCCATCGTCCGCACCGTCCTTGGGACGGAAGCTGCGGTGCGAGGCCCAGGCTTCCAGCAGCGTGCCATCCACCGAGAAGTGCTCGTCACTGACCAGTTCGCCCAGCCGGGCCAGTAGGACCGTGTGCGCGAAGAACCGCTGAGCGATCTCGGCGTCGAACAAGCGGTCGCGGTTGAACGAGAACGTGGAGTGGTCCCACACCGGGTCGTCGATATTCAGGCCCACGAACCAGCGAAACAGCAGGTTGTAGTTCAACTGCTCCATCAGCAGCCGCTCGCTGCGCACGCTGTAGACCACCTGCAGCAGCGAGGCCCGCAGTAGCCGTTCCGGCGGAATCGAGAGGCGGCCACCCGGTGCATAGCGCGACGCCAGGAGTTCGTCGAGTTCCTTCAGGATCGTGTCGACCAGCATGCGTAGCTTGCGGATCGGATGATCGCCTGGCACGCGCTCGTCCACCGATACATACGAGAACATGCCCAACTGCTGGATATCTGCTCCGCGCACCGTGACAACCCGATCATTGATGAGGGCTATCATTGTCGCGACTGCGAGATGTTTCTCAACAGCCTGCTAGAGAAAATTAATACAAGCTCCGCGCACATGAGGGTTATGACTAATTCACGCCCCGGCCTGAATAAAAATACCCCCTAAAAATGAATCAACCTCGCAACCCTGCGAGCTGTCCGCTTATATGATCGCCAAATTGCGGCCACGCAAATTGCTCAGCAAAAGCCATGCATGACCCACACAAGGCTCCGCGCATGGATAAAGTGAGGAGAGTCGCTTCTGCGAAAGCGGCATAATTGCCACTGTTCACTAGATAACCCGATTTGCCCTCGGCGACTGCATCAACTACACCGCCTGTGGCAAAAGCTACCGTAGGCAGACCATGAGCCGCCGCCTCCACTGCCACCATACCGAATCCTTCCGGATCACCAGGAATATCACGCACGGGAAACACGTGTACGTCTGCAGCACGGTAGATTGAACCAAGTACTTGGTAGTCGGTAATCGTACCTAGAAAGCGCAGATTTCCTTCCACATCTACTTGCTTGGCTGCAGCCCGAATGCTTTGTGGTGTCTGCGCCTGTGCATGCAACGCATCCTCGGGCGCACCGCCCACTATCAACAGCAAGGTGTCAGGATGAACAGCAACAATGAGCGGCAGTACATGAGTAACAAATTCGCGCAGCCCCTTTCGCGTAGACAGGCGACCAACAGAGAGCAGCACGGGGCGACTACCAAGGCAATGATTCTGTCGAAAAATCGCCCTATCTGCATCTCTATCAAGCTCTTGCGCACCATAAATTCCAGCAGAATTTGCGACCATAAGCTTATGAATTGCAGCAACAGGTAGATCAACACCTGGATGTACGATGCCGATACGCTCAGGCTCCACGCCAATGCCTTGTGCCAACACTGCAGTAGGTCGACTGTTGGCAATCACACGATCCATGCAGCGCAAAGCTGGCCGCCACAGGCAGCAATACACTGGATGGCGTACGGCAAGATCCAGCCCGTGTACGTACACCGCGGCGCGCGCACCACTTGCCCGCGCCACGAACCATGCCGCCAAGGCAGTGAGACCACTACCAGCCAGAACCACATCGGGCCTCCAAACACGGGCCACGCGCCATGCCTGCCACTGTGCATGGATCAGAAACTTCCATAATGGCTTGAACGGCACCTCATCAATCGTCACGTCTATCGGTGCAATGGCCGCAGAGCCCACGGGACCAACAATTCGAACATCCGCATGACGCGAAAGCTCATCTGCCATATGCCAGTTGAGCCGTTCCATCCCCCCCACAAGCGGGGGAAGATTGCGAGTGACTAACAGAATACGGGGCCTTGGCAAGTCAAGCATCTCGGCGATACATCAGCGCCGTGATCTGTTCTGATACCAGTCCGATCAAGAACACGATCACCGCGGCGCTCCATAGCAATGTGCTGCCATTGGTAAGTCGGCTTTCGTGCAAGAAAGTCCAACCATAGTTGGCACATCCACTCAGAAAGAACACTGCACTAGCCGGTGCGAAGAGCTTGAGCGGTGAGTACAGCGTTGCGATCTTGAAGATGATCAACAGGAAGCGCACGCCGTCCTTGATCGGCTTGATATGGCTCTTGCCCACCCGCTGCGCCGCCTTGATCGGCACGTAGGCCACCGGGTAGGCGCTGCGGAAGAAGGCCATGGTGCTGGTGGTGGGATAGCTGAAGCCGTTCGGAAGCAGGTAAAGGAACTCGCGGAACTTGTCCGCGCGCACGGCCCGGAAACCGGAAGTAAGGTCGACGACCTGGTGCCCGGTCATGCGGGTGGCCAGCCAGTTGTAGAGGGTGTTGGCGACGCCGCGGCCCACGCCGGCCTGGCTGCCCCAGTCGCGGGCGCCCACCGCCATGTCGTACCCCTCTTCCAGCCTGGCCAGCAGGCGCGCCACGTCGGCCGGGTCGTGCTGGCCGTCGCCATCCATGAATACCAGCACGTCACCCCGGGCTGCGCGCGCGCCGCGCTTGATGGCCGCGCCGTTGCCCATCGGGTACGGCGAGGAGAGGCAGGCGACGCCGGCCTCGGCGCAGACCCGGCGCGTGTCGTCGGTGGAACCGTCGTCCACCACGATGATCTCGGCGGCAGGCTGCGCGGCACGCAGGCGCGGCAGGAGCTCGGCCAGCGCCGGTGCTTCGTTCTTGGCGGGAAGGATGATGCTGAGGCGGTTCAACGGTGTGTTCCCCTGGTCTCCGTGAATCATAACGTGAAGCCCGCGCCACGACCGCGGCGGACCGCACGGATGACCTGCGGGGTGGACTGGGGTAGATTCGGCCGCAGCGAAAGACCAAGGGGGCGCCATCCATGTCATCGACAATGCAAACGCCGCTCGCGGGGCTGACCGGGCTTGCCCGTCGCCTGGTGACCGAAGGGCTGCTGCCGGAAGCGGATGCCCGTCGCGCGGTGCAGGAAAGCACCCAGCAGCGGGCCACGCTGACCTCGTGGCTGCTGGACCAGAACCTGGTGGATGGCCTGCGCCTGCTGCGGCTGGCTTCGCAGGAGTTCGGCATGCCGATGCTGGACGTGACGGTGATGAATCCGGCGCAGTTGCCGGTCAACCTGGTCAGCGAGGCCTTGCTGACCAAGCACCGGGCCCTGCCGCTGTTCCAGCGCGGCAAGCGCCTGTTCGTGGGCATCGCCGACCCGATGCAGCTGAATGCGCTGGAGGAGATCAAGTTCCATTCCGGCTGCATGGTGGAGCCGATCCTGGTCGAGCGCGCCCAGCTCAACCGCGCCATCGACGTCGCGCTCAGCAGCATGCACGACGTGATGCCGGACATGGGTGGCGAGGATTTCGGCGACCTGGACACCGAAGGCGGCGACGGCGAGGAAGGCTCGACCGGCATCGACGCCAACGCCAACGACGACGCGCCGGTGGTGAAGTTCGTCAACAAGGTGCTGGTGGACGCGATCCGCCGCGGCGCCTCGGACATCCACTTCGAGCCGTTCGAGACCCAGTATCGCGTGCGCCTGCGCATGGACGGCATGCTGCGCGCGGTGGCCAGCCCGCCGCTGAAGATGTCCAGCCGCATCGCCTCGCGCCTGAAGGTGATGGCGCAGCTCGACATCGCCGAGAAGCGCGTACCGCAGGACGGTCGCATCAAGCTCAACCTCAGCAAGAGCCGGGCGGTGGACTTCCGCGTCAGCACCCTGCCCACGCTGTTCGGCGAGAAGATCGTGCTGCGCATCCTCGACGGCGCGGCGGCGAAGATCGGCATCGAGAAGCTGGGCTACGAGCCGGACCAGCAGAAGCTGTTCGTCGACGCCATCCACAAGCCCTACGGCATGGTGCTGGTCACCGGCCCCACCGGCTCGGGCAAGACGGTGTCGCTGTACACCGGCCTCAACATGCTCAACACCGCCGAACGCAACATCTCCACGGCCGAGGACCCGGTGGAAATCCGCGTCGAGGGCATCAACCAGGTGCAGCAGAACGCCAAGCGCGGCATGACCTTCGCCAGCGCGCTGCGCTCCTTCCTGCGCCAGGACCCGGACGTGATCATGGTGGGCGAGATCCGCGACCTGGAAACCGCCGAGATCGCGATCAAGGCCGCGCAGACCGGCCACATGGTGCTCTCCACCCTGCACACCAACGACGCGGCGCAGACCATCTCGCGCCTGATGAACATGGGCATCGCGCCGTACAACATCACCTCCTCGGTCACCCTGATCATCGCCCAGCGCCTGGCGCGCCGCCTGCACAGTTGCAAGCGCGAGCAGCACCTGCCGCCGCAGGCCCTGCTGGCCGCCGGCTTCACCCAGAAGGAAATCGACGAGGGGTTCACCCTCTACGAAGCCGTGGGTTGCGACGAGTGCAACGACGGCTACAAGGGCCGCGTCGGCATCTACCAGGTGATGCCCATGCTGGAAGAGATCCAGAAGATCGTGCTGCAGGGCGGCAATGCGCTGCAGATAGCCGAGGTCGCGCGGGCGGCCGGCATCAACGACCTGCGTGCCTCGGCCATGCTCAAGGTTAAGCAGGGCCTTACCAGCCTCACCGAGATCGACCGCGTGACCAAGGATTGACGTTGCCGCCCCGTAGGAGCACACCCTGTGCGCGATGGCCCTGGTGCTTGATCAGAGCCAAGAGCCATCGCGCACAGGGTGCGCTCCTACAGGACAGCCACGCGGACTTCACACCGCGAAGCTGCGGCGGACGCCACGGTTTTAAGGCAGGAAAATGACGTAAGCTACGGTATCGGAACGGTTCCGCGGCCCAGATTGCCTGCCGGAACGCACCACAGGGGAACAGCGCATGGCTACGGCACCCGCAACCGTAAAGAAAGACACGCGCGCGCTCGGCGCCGAGCGCAGTGCGGTCAGCAAGCTCACCGTCTACGAGTGGGTGGCGCTGGACAAGCGCGGCAAGCTCATGAAGGGCGACATGCCGGCGAAGAACGCCTCGCTGGTGAAGGCCGAATTGCGCCGCCAGGGCATGAACCCGCAGACCGTGAAGGAGCGCGCCAAGCCGCTGTTCGGCGCCGCGGGCAGCAAGGTGACGCCGCGCGACGTCGCGGTGTTCAGCCGCCAGATCGCCACCATGATGACCTCCGGCGTGCCGATGGTGCAGTCCTTCGACATCATCGCCGACGGCCAGAAGAACGTCCGCTTCAAGAACATCCTGATGGACGTGAAGCAGGGCCTCGAGGGCGGCCAGGCGCTGCACGAGGCGCTGGGCCGCTACCCGGTACAGTTCGACGAGCTGTACCGCAACCTGGTCCGCGCCGGCGAAGCCTCCGGCGTGCTGGACACCGTGCTGGACACCGTGGCCACCTACAAGGAACGCACCGAGGCGCTGAAGAAGAAGATCAAGAAGGCGCTGTTCTATCCCATCATGGTGGTTGCAGTGGCTTTTGCCGTCAGCATGATCATGCTGCTGTTCGTGGTGCCGGTCTTCGCGGACACCTTCAAGAACGCCGGCGCCTCCCTGCCCGCCCCCACCCAGTTCGTGGTCAGCGCCTCGGAGTTCATGAAGAGCTGGTGGTTGCTGATCATCGTCATCGTCATCGGCGGCGTGGTGGGCCTGATTGAGGGCAAGCGCCGTTCGGTGAAGTTCGCCCATTTCCTCGACCGTGTCACGCTGAAGTTGCCGGTATTCGGCAAGATCATGCGCGAATCGGCCATCGCGCGTTTCGCCCGCACCCTGGGCGTCACCTTCCACGCCGGCGTGCCGCTGGTGGAAGCCCTGGACTCCGTCTCCGGCGCCACCGGCAGCGTGGTCTACGGCGATGCCGTTAAGCAGATGCGCGACGACATCTCGGTGGGCCACCAGTTGCAGCTGGCGATGAAGCAGACCGGCCTGTTCCCCAACATGGTGGTGCAGATGACCGCCATCGGCGAGGAATCCGGCGCGCTGGACAACATGCTGTTCAAGGTCGCCGAGTTCTACGAGGAAGAGGTCGAGAACGCGGTCGACACCCTCTCCACCCTGCTCGAACCCATGATCATGGTGATCCTGGGCGTGGTGGTGGGCGGCATGGTGGTGGCGCTGTACCTGCCGATCTTCAAGCTCGCCGGCACGTTCTGATCCTCTTGTTGCGGTAGGAGCGCACCCTGTGCGCGATGGCTCTGGCGCTCGTTCGGAGCCAAGAGCATTCGCGCACAGGGTGCGCTCCTGCATGCGACACCGTAAGCTTCGAGCGCCCCCAGCCGCCATCCGACGCGCATGCCCGATTTCCCCCTACCCGCGTGGATCGCCCTTGCCGCCGTGCTCGGCCTGCTGGTGGGCAGCTTCCTCAACGTGGTGATACTGCGCCTGCCCGAGCGCATGGCCGCCGAATGGCGGCGCGAGGCGCGCGACGTGCTGGAGCTGGAAGCCACCGACGAAGCCCTGCCGCCCGGCATCGTGCGCGAACCTTCGCACTGCCCCCACTGCAAGCATCCGCTCTCGGCGGCGGACAACATCCCGCTGTTCGGCTGGCTGCTGCTCGGCGGACGTTGCCGCTACTGCAAGACGGGGATCTCGATCCAGTACCCCTTGGTGGAACTGCTGAGCGGCGTGCTCAGCGCCATCGTGGTGTGGAAACTCGGCCCGACCTGGCCGGCGCTGGCCGGGCTCGTGCTGACCTGGACGCTGGTCGCGCTCTCGGGCATCGACTTCCGCACGCAGCTGCTGCCCGACCAGCTCACCCTGCCGCTGCTGTGGCTGGGCCTGCTGCTGGCGCTGAAGGCCACGTTCGTCGCCACGTCCGGCGCCATCGTCGGCGCGGTCATCGGCTACCTCAGCCTGTGGAGCGTGTACTGGCTGTTCAAGCTGCTCACCGGCAAGGAAGGCATGGGCCATGGCGACTTCAAGCTGCTGGCCGCGCTGGGCGCGTGGATGGGACCGATGGCGCTGCTGCCCATCGTGCTGCTCTCCTCGCTGGTCGGCGCCATCGTGGGCGGCGGCCTGATCGCCCTGCGCCGCCACGAAAGCGGCGCGCCCATGCCGTTCGGCCCCTTCATCGCCATGGCCGGCTGGGTGTGGTTCGTGGCCGGCGACAGCCTGCTGCACGCCTACCTGCGGCTCACGGGCCTGCGATGAGCAATTACATCATCGCCCTCACCGGCGGCATCGCCGCCGGCAAGAGCGCGGTGACGCGGCGCTTCGCCGCCTTGGGCGTGCCGGTGCACGACGCCGACGTGGCCGCGCGCGACGTGGTCGCGCCCGGCAACGAAGGGCTGGCCGACGTGGTCGCCGCTTTCGGCAACGGGGTGCTGGATGCCGAAGGCCGGCTGGATCGCCCCGCCATGCGCCGCCATGTGTTCGCCGATCCCGCGGCGCGACGGACGCTGGAGGCCATCGTCCATCCGCGCGTGCGCCAGTGGCTGCACGAACGGGCGCTGGCCGACACGGCGCCGTACTGCCTGCTGGCGATCCCGCTGCTGGTCGAGAACATCGGGCATTACCGCTGGGTCGACCGCGTGCTGTTGGTCGATGCCCCGGTGGAACTGCAACTGGCCCGGCTGATAGCCCGCGACGGCATCGACGAGGCCTTGGCCCTGCGCATGCTGGCGCAGCAGGCCAACCGCGAGCAGCGGCTCACGCTGGCCCATGACGTGATCGACAACAGTGGCGACGAGGCGGCGCTGGATGCGGCTGTGGCGACGCTGCACCGGCGCTACCTCGCACTCGCGGCGGCCCGGTAGGAGCGCACCCTGTGCGCGATGGCTCTGATGCTGGATCAAAGCCAAAAGCATTCGCGCACAGGGTGCGCTCCTACGCCAGATGCGGGTAGCCGGAGAAATCCAGCCGCGCCGCGCCACCATCCACGCGCAACCGTGCCGGTACGCCAAACGGCAGGGTGAACTTGTCCGGTGCGTGGCCGAACGGCAGGCCGTCCAGCACCGGAATGCCGGCCACGCGACGGATCTGCGCGAAGCCTGCCGCGAGGTCGTAGCCGTTGTCGTAGGCACTGGGCCGGCAGTCAGTGAAGTCGCCGAGGATCAGGGCACGCTGCCGCCCCAGCACGCCGGACAGATGCAACTGGTACAGCAGCCGCTCGATGCGGAACGGCGGCTCGCCCACGTCCTCCACGAACAGGATGCCGCCGTCGATGCGCGGGAAATACGGCGTGCCCAACAGGCTGCACAGCATGGCGAGATTGCCGCCCCACAGCGGGCCTGCGAGATCCAGCGCGTGCTCGCCGCTGCTGGCCCACTCGGCATGGCCATGCGCCGAACGGACCGTGCGCCAGAAATGCGGCAGGGTCACTCCGCTCAGGGTCTCCGCGCCGAAGTCCGGTCCGAGCATGGGGCCGCCGAAGCTGAGCAGGCCGCTTTTCGCATGCAACGCCAACTGGATCGCGGTGAAATCGCTGTGCCCCACCAGTACGGTGCCCGTGCCTGCCAAGCGTTCGCGCAGCGCGTCGTAGTGCAAATGCTCCAGCAGGCGCGTGGCGCCGTAGCCACCGCGGATCGACAGCGCGATGTCGGGCAGCGTGTCCAGCACGGCCAACGCGTTGATGTCGGCGGCGCGTTCGGCATCGCCCCCGGCGTAGCGCAATTCGGTGCGTTCGAATACTTCGAGGCCTTCCAGCGCGCAGCCAGATTCGCGCAGGCGTGCCACGCCACGCGACATCGCCGCGCGGTCGTGCGGGTAGCCGGAAGGGGCGATCAATCGGACGCGGGTCGCGGGCATGGTCATGGTCGGTCGGCAGGGGTTCCCGGATTATGCGGGCAGGCGACGCGCAAGACATGGCCGGCAACTGGCACGCCGCGGGCAATTCCGCAGGAGCGCACCCTGTGCGCGGTGGCTCTGGTGCTCGATCGGAGCCAAGAGCATTCGCGCACAGGGTGCTCCTACACGTACTCGACCACAGCGAGGTCGAAACCGGCGAGGCCCACCAGTTTGCGCGGCGTGCCCAGCACGCGCAGCTTGTGCACGCCGAGGTCAGCCAGCATCTGCGCGCCGAGGCCGAGCTGGCGCCACTCCTGTTGCTGCGCATCCTCCGGCGCCAGCGTGGCGGGCTGGCGCTTGAGACGGGCCAGCAGTGCGTCGGGCGTGTCCTCGCCGGAGAGCACCAGCAGCACACCGCGCCCCTCGTCGGCGATGCGACGCAACGCGCTGGTGACGGTGAGGCCGAGGTCGTCGCGCTTGAGATGCAGCACGTCGGACAAGGTGTTGCGTACATGCACGCGACTGAGCACCGGCGCGCCGTCGTCCACCGCACCGCGCACCAGGGCGTAGTGCAGGCCGTGGCGGATCGCGTCGCGATACGCCACGAGCCGGAACGGGCCGAACTCGGTGTCCACGTCTTCCTCGTGCACGCGCTGCACGGTCTTCTCGGTTTCCAGCCGATAGCGGATCAGGTCGGCGATGGTGCCGATCTTCAGGCCGTGCTTCTGCGCGAACACTTCCAGTTCGGGACGACGCGCCATCGAGCCGTCCTCGTGCAGGATCTCGATCAGCACGGCCGACGGTTCCAACCCGGCCAGTGCCGCGAGATCGCAACCCGCCTCGGTATGGCCGGCACGAGTGAGCACGCCACCGGGTTGCGCGGTGAGCGGGAAGATGTGGCCGGGCTGGGAGAGGTCCTGCGGCTGCGCATCGCTCTTCACCGCCACCTGGATCGTGCGCGCGCGGTCATGCGCGGAGATGCCGGTGGTGACGCCCTCGGCCGCCTCGATCGAGACGGTGAAGTTGGTGTGGTACGGCGAGGTGTTGTCGCTGACCATGGGGCGCAGGCCGAGCTGACGCGTGCGCTGCTCGGTGAGCGTGAGGCACAGCAGGCCGCGCGCCTCGCGCACCATGAAGTTGACGTCCTCGGGCCGCACCATCTGCGCGGCCATCACGATGTCGCCTTCGTTCTCGCGGTCCTCGTCGTCGAGGATCACCACCATGCGGCCGGCGCGCAGGTCGTCGAGGATTTCGGGGATGGTGTTGAAAGACATGGGGGTATCCGTGGTGTGTTCCTTCTCCCGCCGGGAGAAGGTGCCCCGAAGGGGCGGATGAGGGTTCGGGCGGAGCGAAGCGTCGCGCTCCGCCCGAACCCTCACCCCAACCCCTCTCCCGGCGGGAGAGGGGTTATTGCGTCAAGCGAAGCCGTGCTGCTTGAGGAAGGCCTCGTCGAGTTTCGGCGCGTCGCCGCTGATCAGCCGCTCGACGTAGCGCGCGATCACGTCCACCTCGATGTTCACCGCGTCGCCCGCGCGCTTCGCGTGGAAGGTGGTGCGCTCGACGGTGTGCGGGATCAGGTTGACGCCAAAGCGGTTGCCGCCCACCTCGTTGACGGTGAGGCTGGTGCCGTCGATGCACACCGAGCCCTTCGCGGCGATGTAGCGCGCCAGGCTGGCCGGCACCTCGAAGGTCCAGCGCTGCGAGCGGCCATCGGGTGTCACCGCCGCCACCTTGCCCAGGCCATCGACGTGGCCGGAAACCAGATGGCCGCCCAGGCGGTCGGCAAGGCGCAGCGCCTTCTCCAGGTTCACCGGATCGCCAGCCTTGAGCCCGCCCAGCGTGGTGAGCGACAGCGTTTCGTTGGAGACGTCGGCGGCAAAGCCGCGCGCTTCCAGCGCCACCGCCGTCAGGCACACGCCGGAGACGGCGATGGAATCGCCCAACTGCACGTCGTCGAGGTCGAGGTCGGCGGTATCGACGTGCAGGCGCAGGTCGCCGCCGCGCGGTTCCAGCCGCGCGATGCGGCCCACGGTCTGGATGATGCCGGTGAACATCAGCGCACCTTCCTGGCGAAGGCGGCCGTCGTGCTTGCGATGGATCGAATCATGAAACGTTCTCCGTGTGGTGACAGCGAGAACGCCTCAAGGCATGAGGCCGCCGCACGGCAAGCCGCGCGTCGAACCGTCTTCTCTTTATCCGGACTGTGGACCACCCCGGCGAACGGGTTGGCCTGACCGTCGGCTCCGGCATTCGACCGGATCTGCTGACCCTTCGCCGGGTGGCGAAGGCGCTCGCGGGCTCGCCTCGGAAGGCCTACCGCCGGTGGGGAATTCCGCCCCGCCCTGAAGACGTCGTGCAATGCCGGCGAACCGGCCGGCGCATTCTAGCATCACCGCCCTGGCCGCCCTGGCCGCCCTGGCACGCCGGCGGAACGCTGCGTGCACGCGGCCACCCCTCAACGTTCCGGGCGAAACCGCAGGCGCATGTCCGACCCCAGCATGCGCTGGTCGACCAGTCGCAGCTTCCAGCGCGCGGCCATGTCGGCGAGCGGCGGCAGCACCAGCAGCGGGCGCGCGGTGTCGCCCAGCAGGATGGGTGCGACATAGAGCAGGAGCTCGTCGGCCAGGCCCGCCGCGAACAGGGCGCCGCACAAGGTCGGGCCGGCCTCGACATGCACCTCGTTGCAGTCGCGCTTGGCCAGCAGGGCCAGCACGGCGTGCAGGTCGAGCATGCCGTCCCGCTCCGCCACCGTGGCGAGCCGGACGCCGGCGAAGCGGTCGCCCGTGCAGGTCGCTTCCGGGCCGTGCAGCAACAGCGTGGGGGCCGAATCATCCAGGACGTGGCTGCCGGCAGGGGTGCGCAGGTGGCGGTCGAGGATCACGCGCAAGGGTGGCACGTGGGGGGGCGTCGCGGGTTCCCACTCCTCACCCGGCACCCTCTCCGCAGGGAAGAGGGAAAAGCTGTCGTTCAACCGCACGGTGAGGCGCGGGTCATCGGCCAGCACGGTGCCGCTGCCGGTGAGGATGGCGCTGCTGCGCGCACGCCAGCGCTGCACGTCGGCGCGGGCGGCTTCGCCGGTGATCCACTTCGACTCGCCGCCGGCCAGCGCAGTGCGGCCATCCAGGCTCATCGCCAGCTTCAGCCGCACGAAAGGTCGGCCGCGTTCGATGCGGCTGAAGAAACCGATGTTGAGTTCGCGCGCCTCGTCGCGCAGCAGGCCGGTATCCACGGTGATGCCGGCGGCGCGCAGCTTTTCGAGGCCGCGGCCGGCCACCTGCGGAAATGGGTCTTCCGCGGCGACCACCACGCGCGCCACGCCGGCGGCGACCAGGGCATCAGCGCAGGGAGGCGTGCGGCCGTGGTGCGCGCAGGGCTCCAGCGTCACGTAGGCGGTGGCGCCGCGTGCGCGTTCGCCGGCTTCGCGCAGCGCATGCACCTCGGCGTGCGGTTCGCCCGCCCGCTGGTGCCAGCCGCTGCCGACCGCTTCGTCGCCGTGCGCGATCACGCAGCCCACGCGCGGGTTGGGTTGCGTGGTGCACAGGCCGCGTTCGGCGAGGCGCAATGCATGCGCCATGTGCTGGTGGTCGGTGGCGGTGAAGCTCATGCTTGTCTTCCTCTCCCCTCCGGGGAGAGGACTGAGGTGAGGGGACGAGGCTGGCGATAATGCTGCATCGGAGCGTGCTTCGAACATGCGTCGAGGCCAGATTGGCCCCTCACCCCAACCCTCTCCCCGGAGGGAAGAGGGAGACAAGCATGCGGCTCAGCCCTTGCGGGGGCGGCGCGGCTCGGAGCGCTCGCTGGCCAGCAGCGACAACTGCAGCTTCTCCAGCTCGGGCAGGTCGTGTTCCAGCCGCGCGATCTCCTCGAGGAAGGCCTGCACGTCCTCGAACTTGCGGTAGACCGAGGCGAAGCGCACGTAGGCCACCTGGTCGAGCTTCTTCAGCTCGCGCATCACCAGTTCGCCGAGCTGGCGCGATGGCACCTCGCGCTCGCCGCTGCGGCGCAGGTCGTTGACGATCTCGCGCACCGCGCTGTCCACGTCGTGGCTGGCCACCGGGCGCTTCTGCAGCGCGCGCTCGAAGCTCACCCTGAGCTTGCGCTCATCGAAGGCCTCGCGCCGCTCGCCGCTCTTCACGATCGCCGGCAGCTTGAGCTCCGCCGTCTCGAAGGTGTTGAAGCGCTCGCCGCACTGCGGACACTCGCGGCGACGGCGCACGGTGGCGCCGTCCTCGGTGAGCCGCGAATCGATCACGCGGGTGTCTTCGTGCTGGCAGAAGGGGCAATGCATTCAGCGACGGGATTCGGGATTGGGGATACGGGATTCGGAAAAGCAGGAAGCTCGCGAGACCCGGGCTCTTTCGAATCCCGAATCCCGTCTCCCGAATCCCGGCCTCTCAACCATACACCGGGTACTTCCTGCACTGCGCCTCGACCTTGCCGCGCACGGCAGCGATCACCGCCTCGTCGTTCGGCGCGTCGAGCACGTCGCAGATCCAGTTGGCCAGGTCCACGCAGTCGGCTTCCTGGTAGCCGCGGGTGGTGACCGCGGGCGTGCCCACGCGCAGGCCGGAGGTGACGAAGGGCTTCTGCGGGTCGTTCGGCACGGCGTTCTTGTTGACCGTGATGTGCGCCTTGCCCAGCGCGGCCTCCGCATCCTTGCCGGTGACGCCCTTGCCGATCATGTCGATCAGCATCAGGTGGTTCTCGGTGCCGCCGGAGACGATCTTGTAGCCGCGCTCGATGATGGTCTTCGCCATCGCCTTGGCGTTCTTCACCACCTGTGCCTGGTAGTCCTTGAAGGCCGGCTCCAGCGCTTCCTTGAACGCCACCGCCTTGGCCGCGATCACGTGCATCAGCGGGCCGCCCTGGATGCCGGGGAAGACGATGGACTGCAGCTTCTTCTCGATCTCCTCGGCCGCCTCGCCCATGCCCTGCTTGCTGGCGACGATGATGCCGCCGCGCGGGCCACGCAGGGTCTTGTGGGTGGTGGAGGTGACCACGTGCGCATGCGGCAGCGGGCTGGGGTACACGCCCGCGGCGATCAGGCCGGCGACGTGGGCCATGTCCACGAACAGGTAGGCGCCGACCTTGTCGGCGATGGCGCGGAAGCGTGCCCAGTCCATCACCTGCGAGTAGGCACTGAAGCCGGCCACGATCATCTTCGGCTTGTGTTCGACGGCGAGGCGCTCGACTTCGTCCATGTCGACGATGCCGTTGGCGTCCACGCCGTACTGCACGGCGTTGAGGATCTTGCCGCTGAGGTTGACCTTGGCACCATGGGTGAGGTGGCCGCCGTGCGCCAGCGACATGCCGAGGATGGTGTCGCCCGGCTGCAGCAGTGCGAAGTACACCGCCTGGTTGGCCTGCGAGCCGGAGTGCGGCTGCACGTTGGCGTAGTCGGCGCCGAACAGCTGTTTCACGCGCTCGATGGCCAGCTTCTCGGCCACGTCCACGTACTCGCAACCGCCGTAATAGCGCTTGCCCGGATAGCCTTCGGCGTACTTGTTGGTGAGCTTGGAGCCCTGCGCCTCCATCACCCGCGGGCTGGCGTAGTTCTCGGAGGCGATCAGCTCGACGTGGTCTTCCTGGCGGCGGCCTTCGTCGGCGATGGCTTGGGCCAGTTCGGGGTCGTAACCGGCGATCGTGCAGTCCTTCGGGAACATTCGAACCTCGTGAATGCGGGGATGGGAAATGGCCGCCCATGATAGCGCAGCCGGCGCGACAGGCTGCGTATGGCCGTCCGGACGCGGTTTACTGCCTGACGAACAGCCCCACGGTCAGCGCCACGCCGATGCACACCACGACCACGCGCAGCACCTTCTCGTTGACCCGGCGCAGCAGGTAGGCGCCGATCTGGCCGCCGACGATGGCCGGCACCGCCACGCAGGCGATCAGCAGCCACGGCAGTACATGCGCCTGCGCCATGAAGATCACCACCGCCGCCGCGTTCATCACTGCCGCCAGCACGTTCTTGGTGGCGGCGGCCACGCGCACGCCCAGTCCCGCCGCGGTCAGCGCCGCCAGCATCAGGATGCCGATGCCGGCGCCGAAGTAGCCGCCGTAGATGGCGATGCCGACCTGGGCCGCCAGCGCCGCCTTGTGACCCAGCGCCGGCGGCTCGCCCTCCTTGCGCGGCTTGCGGAAAAAGCTGCCCCAGGTGAATACCACGGTGGCGAACAGCACCAGGAACGGCACCAGCCGGGTGAACACGCTGACCGGCGTCACCAGCAGCAGCACCGCGCCCGCCGCACCGCCGGCCAGGCTGATCCAGAACAGCGTGCGGAACGACAGGCCCTCGGCGCCCGAGACCTGCCTGCGACCCGCCAGCCCGGTGGTCACCTGCCCCGGGAACAGCGCGATGGTCGAGGCGATGTTCGCCATGCGCGGATCGAGGCCGGCGAACAGCAGCGCCGGGAACGTCATGAACGAGCCGCCGCCCGCCAGCGCATTCTGCACGCCGGCGGCGAAGGAGACGAGGATGAGCAGGGGCAGCGACCAGGCGGCGGGCATCGGCATGGGATCCGGGATTGACGTGAAATGGTCCAGTTACCTGGCTTTGCTCGTCATCCCGGCGGAGGCCGGGATCCAGCGCCGGCGGATCGTGAGTGCAAGGACACCGGATTCCTGCCTGCGCAGGAATGACGAGCAAAGCGTGAAGCCGGCATTTTGCCAGCCCGCGATGGCGGGGAAAGAGGCTATCGGCGATAATTGGGGGTCTTTTGTTTCCCCTTGCCCACCCAGCCCGCCATCACGGCCTGCGGGCTGCCCTGAGGAGCACCCATGCAATACATCTACACCATGAACGGGGTCAGCAAGATCGTCCCGCCGAAGCGCCAGATCATCAAGGACATCTCGCTGTCGTTCTTCCCCGGCGCGAAGATCGGCCTGCTCGGCGTCAATGGCGCGGGCAAGTCCACCGTGCTGAAGATCATGGCCGGCGTGGATACCGACTTCCAGGGCGAGGCGCGTGCGCAGCCCGGCACCAAGGTCGGCTACCTGGCGCAGGAGCCGGACCTGAACCCGGAAAAGACCGTGCGCGAAGTGGTCGAGGAAGGCGTGTCGGTGATCCTCGACGCACAGAAGCGGCTGGAAGAGGTCTACGCCGCCTATGCCGAGGAAGGTGCCGACTTCGACGCGCTCGCCAAGGAACAGGAACAGCTGGAAGGCATCCTCGCCGCGAACGACGCTCACGCGCTGGAGCGCCAGCTCGAAGTGGCCGCCGACGCGCTGCGCCTGCCGGCGTGGGACGCCAAGGTCGGCCCGCTGTCCGGTGGCGAGAAGCGCCGCGTGGCGCTGTGCCGCCTGCTGCTGTCCAAGCCCGACATGCTGCTGCTGGACGAACCCACCAACCATCTCGACGCCGAATCCGTCGACTGGCTGGAGCAGTTCCTGCACGACTACCCCGGCACCGTGGTGGCGGTCACGCATGACCGCTACTTCCTCGACAACGCCGCCGAGTGGATCCTCGAACTCGACCGCGGCCGCGGCATCCCGTGGAAGGGCAACTACACCGAGTGGCTGGAGCAGAAGGACGCGCGCCTGAAGCAGGAAGCCAACCAGGAGAAGTCGCGCCAGAAGGCGATCGAGAAGGAGCTGGAGTGGGTGCGTTCGGCCGCCAAGGGCCGCCAGTCCAAGGGCAAGGCGCGCCTGGCCCGCTTCGAGGAGCTGAACTCGGTCGACTACCAGCGCCGCAACGAGACCAACGAGATCTTCATCCCGCCGGGCGAGCGCCTGGGCCAGGAAGTGATCGAGTTCAAAAACGTCACCAAGTCGTTCGGCGACCGCGTGCTGATCGAGGACCTGTCGTTCAAGGTGCCGCCGGGCGCGATCATCGGCGTGATCGGCCCGAACGGCGCCGGCAAATCCACCCTGATGAAGATGATCATGGGCAAGGAAACGCCGGACTCGGGCGAGGTGAAGCTGGGCCACACCACCAAGCTGGCCTACGTCGACCAGTCGCGCGACGCGCTCGACCCGAAGAACAACGTGTGGCAGGAAGTCTCCGGCGGCTCGGACATCCTCACCATCGGCAACTTCGAGATCCAGTCGCGCGCCTACATCGGCCGCTTCAACTTCAAGGGCACCGACCAGCAGAAGATCGTCGGCAGCCTGTCCGGCGGCGAACGCGGCCGCCTGCACATGGCCAAGACCCTGCTGCAGGGCGGCAACGTGCTGCTGCTCGACGAACCGTCCAACGATCTCGACGTGGAAACCCTGCGCGCGCTGGAAGACGCGCTGCTGGAATTCCCCGGCGCGGCGATCGTGATCTCGCATGACCGCTGGTTCCTCGACCGCATCGCCACGCACATCATCGCGTTCGAAGGCGACTCGCACGTCGAGTTCTTCCCCGGCAACTACAACGAGTACGAGGCGGACAAGAAGCGCCGCATGGGCGACGAGGCCGCCAAACCGCACCGCGTGAAGTACAAGAAACTGGCCTGAGCAGGCTTCAAGCCCCTCTGCTGTCGGCCTGATTGGCGTCGAGTCTCAGTCGTGCCATGTTCTGTCTCCCTCCCCTGCGTGCAGGGGAGGGCTGGGGTGGGGTCAAGCGCTTGCGAAAGCCATCCATGAGCGTCTTTCGCAAGGTTTCACCCCCTCCCAACCTCCCCCTGCAAGCAGGGGGTGGAGCAAATCGGCTCACCGCTGGGACTCTACGCTGATCAGGTTCTGGAGGGAGAAGGGTTGGAGTGAGGGTCCGGGCGGAGCGCACCACCGACTCGACCGGAAAGCTCCATCGCCCCGCTCCGCCCGCACCCTCATCCGCCCCTGCGGGGCACCTTCTCCCGGCGGGAGCAGGGAAACACCTGGAACGGAGCCTGTGATGCACTTCATGCAATCCCTGCAAAACGCATGGAACCGCAACCAGTCGCTGGTCTGCGTCGGCCTCGACCCGGAACCCGCGAAATTCCCCGCGCACCTGAAGGGCCATCCTGACGCGGTCTTCGAGTTCTGCCGCGCCATCGTCGACGCCACCGCCGACCTCGTCTGCACCTACAAGCCGCAGATCGCGCACTTCGCCGCGCTGCGCGCCGAGGAAGCGCTGGAGCGCCTGATCGCGCACATCCACGACAAGCACCCCGGCGTGCCGGTGATCCTCGACGCCAAGCGCGGCGACATCGGCAGCACCGCGCAGCACTACGCCAGCGAGGCGTTCGAGCGCTACCGCGCGGACGCGGTGACGCTGAACCCCTACCTGGGCCGCGACTCCATCGCGCCCTTCCTCGACCGCGCCGACAAGGGCGTGATCCTGCTCTGCCGCACCTCCAACCCCGGCGGCGCCGACTTCCAGGCGCTGGACTGCGGCGGCGCCCCGCTCTACCTGCGCGTGGCCGAAACCATCGCCCGCGACTGGAACGCCAACGGCAACTGCGCCCTGGTCACCGGCGCCACCTGGCCGGAGGAACTGGGCCGGGTACGCGGCGTGGTGGGCGACATGCCCCTGCTGGTGCCCGGCATCGGCGCGCAGGGCGGCGACCTGGAAGCCGTGCTCAGGCACGGCCTCACCGCCGGCGGCGACGGCCTGATGATCTCCTCCTCGCGCGCCATCCTCTACGCCGGCAACGGCGAGGACTTCGCGCAGGCCGCGCGCGCCGCCGCGCAGGCGCTGCGCGACGACATCAACCGGCACCGCCACGCCTGATTGCGCCTCCGTAGGAGCGCACCCTGTGCGCGATGGCTCTGGCGCTTCGATCAGAGCGAAAAGCAATCGCGCACAGGGTGCGCTCCTACACAACCCCACCAGCCGCCTCCAGGCATGTCGAACACGCAGCTCGGCCACCGCACGCACCAGCCCGCGCCCGCGAAGCACGCACTCTGCCTGCTGGCGCACGACGTGCGGCGACCCGCGAACGTGGGCGGCCTGTTCCGTCTCGCCGACGCGCTGGGCATCGAGAAGATCTTCCTGACCGGCGGCTCCTGCACGCCGGCGCACCCGAAGGCACGCAAGGCCGCGCGCACCACCGAGCAACGCGTGCCGTTCGAGCAGGCCGACGATCCGCTGCCGGTCGTGGCCGCGCTGAAGCAGGCCGGCTACCGCATCGTCAGCCTGGAAATCAGTTCGACCAGCATCGACCTCGCCAAGCTCGCCATCGCGCCCGGCGAGCGCATCTGCCTGGTCCTCGGCAACGAGAGCGCCGGCGTCTGCCAGTCGCTGCTGGACGCCTCGGACGCCACCGTGCACATCCCGATGCGCGGCGGTAATTCCTCGATGAACGTCGCCAGCGCCTGTGCCATCGCCACTTACGTCATCGCGCGAAAGCTGGAATGATCCCCGGAGGAAGCGTCGCCACGGCACCTGGCTGAAGTCGCCACCCCGCATCGAGGTCCACTCATGCGTACCAACCGATCCGTCCCCAACGCCACCATCATCCCCGTGCTCGGCTATGCCGACGTGCACGAGGCCGCCGACTGGCTGTGCCGGGCTTTCGGGCTCCGTACCAAGCTGCGCATCGGCGACCATCGCATCCAGCTTGTCTACGGTGACGGCGCGATGGTGGCCAGCGATGCCGGCCCGGAAAGCGACGAACGGCCGCCGCGGCAATCCGTGATGGTGCGGGTGGAAGATGCCGACGCACATCATGCGCATGCCGTCGCCGCGGGGGCGCGCATCGTCCGCGAGCCGGCCAGCTGGCCCTTTGGCGAACGCCAGTATTCGGCCATGGACATCGGCGGCCACCTGTGGACGTTCACGCAGACGGTGGCCGATGTGGATCCCGCCGACTGGGGCGGCGAGCTGGTCGAACCCTGAGCCATGGCCGCCTGGCGGCTGGGTTGCCGGCGGCATCGGCGTTTTGTCAGCCCTGCCCCCGCCCCGTACAATTCATGGCTTTGACGCCAGATTTCGCACCCGGCCGGTGCGTGCCAACGCGAGTCCCCATGGAAAAGAGCTTCGAACCCGCCCAGATCGAGTCGACGTGGTACGCCCGCTGGGAAGCCAGCGGCGCGTTCAAGCCGGGCGGCCCGGGCGAGCCCTACTGCATCCTGCTGCCGCCGCCCAACGTCACCGGCACGCTGCACATGGGCCACGCGTTCCAGCAGACCGTGATGGACATGCTGGTGCGCCACCAGCGCATGCGCGGCATGAACGTGCTGTGGCAGGTGGGCACCGACCATGCCGGCATCGCCACGCAGAAGATCGTGGAAAACCAGCTCGCCGCGCAGGGCAAGACGCGCCACGACCTCGGCCGCGAGCCGTTCGTGGAGCGCGTGTGGCAGTGGAAGGAGGAATCCGGCTCCACCATCACCCACCAGATGCGCCGCATCGGCGCCGCCGCCGACTGGTCGCGCGAGCGCTTCACCATGGACGAGGGCCTGTCCGCCGCGGTGCGCAAGGTGTTCGTGGAGTGGTATCGCGCCGGGCTGATCTACCGCGGCAACCGCCTGGTGAACTGGGACCCGGCGCTGGGCACCGCCGTCTCCGACCTCGAAGTGAACAATGTGGAGCGTGACGGCCACATGTGGTCGATCCGCTATCCGGTCACCGGCAGCGACGAAAGCATCGTCGTCGCCACCACCCGTCCGGAAACCATGCTGGGCGACGTCGCCGTGGCCGTGCATCCGGAGGACGAGCGCTACGCGCACCTCGTCGGCAGGACGCTCACGCTGCCGCTGTCGAACCGCCAGATCCCGGTGATCGCCGACGACTACGTGGACCGCGAATTCGGCACCGGCTGCGTGAAGATCACCCCGGCGCACGACTTCAACGACTACGCCATCGGCCAGCGCCACAAGCTGGCGCCGATCACCATCTTCACGCTGGACGCCAAGGTCAACGACAACGCGCCGGAGGCCTACCGCGGCCTCGACCGCTACGACGCCCGCAAGCGCGTGCTGGCCGACCTGGAAGCCGCCGGCCTGCTGGTCGAGACCAGGGCGCACAAGCTGCAGGTGCCGGTGAGCCAACGCTCGGACGCGGTGATCGAGCCCATGCTCACCGACCAGTGGTTCGTCGACCTCACCTCGGACGTCCAGGCGGACGGCCGTCCGGGCGGCCGCAAGGCGATCACCGAACCCGCGCTGGACGCCGTGCGTTCCGGCGAGATCAGGTTCGTGCCCGAGAACTGGACCACCACCTACACGCAATGGCTGGACAACATCCAGGACTGGTGCATCAGCCGCCAGCTCTGGTGGGGCCACCGCATCCCGGCGTGGTACGACGAGGCCGGCAACATCTTCGTGGGCGAGGACGAGGCCGACGCGCGCGCACATGCCGCCGTTCCACCGGTGGGCGCACTGAAGCAGGACGAGGACGTGCTCGACACCTGGTTCTCCTCCGCGCTGTGGCCGTTCTCCACGCTGGGCTGGCCGGCCGATGGCCCGGTCAAGAACGAGCGCGGCGAAGTCGTCGCCGACTGGCAGGCCGACAAGATCTTCCTGCCCAGCGCAGTGCTGGTCACCGGCTTCGACATCATCTTCTTCTGGGTCGCGCGCATGGTGATGGCGACCAGGTACTTCACCGGCCAGGTGCCGTTCCGCGAGGTGTACATCAACGCCATCGTGCGCGACGCCGAAGGCCAGAAGATGTCCAAGTCCAAGGGCAACACGCTGGACCCGCTGGACCTGATCGACGGCATCGCGCTGGAACCGCTGGTGGAGAAATCCACCCGGTCGCTGCTGATCCCGCAGGTGCGCGAGAAGGTGGAGAAGCGCATCCGCAAGGAATACCCCGAAGGCATCAAGGCGATCGGCACCGATGCGCTGCGCTTCACCTTCGCCGCGCTGGCCAGCTACAGCCGCACCATCAACTTCGACATCAAGCGCGCCGAAGGCTACAAGGCGTTCTGCAACAAGCTGTGGAACGCCGCGCGCTTCGTGCTGATGAACGTCTCCCCTCTCCCTGCGGGAGAGGGTGGCGCGGATGCGCCGGGAGAGGGTTCGGGCGGAGCGCGAGCTCCCGGCACGGCCGAACCCTCACCCCAACCCCTCTCCCGGGGGGAGAGGGGCTTGGCACCGGCCACCGAGGCCGAACGCTGGATCCTGACGCGCCTCGGGCAGACGCTGGCGGAAGCGGAGCAGCACTTCGCCTCGTACCGCTTCGACCACTTGGCGCAGGCGCTCTACGAGTTCGTGTGGAACGAGTACTGCGACTGGTTCCTCGAACTGTCGAAGCCCGCATTGAATGGCGATGACGCCGAAGCCGCCGCCTCCACCCGCCACACCCTGCTGGTGGTGCTGGAAGCGGTGCTGCGCGCGCTGCATCCAGTGATCCCCTTCATCACCGAGGAGATCTATCAAGAAGTTTCGCATGCACTTGTGCGCTCCTCCATGAGCGCAAAGAACAAACCGGCATCCCTGCCGGACTCTTCAACGAAGAGCATTCTGCAATGCGCGTATCCGCAGGCGTCGGACTTCACGGCCGACGACGCGGCCACCGCCGAGATCGAGTGGTTCAAGGCGGTGCTCTCGGGCGTCCGCAGGATCCGCTCTGAGATGAACATCGCGCCGGGCAAGACCATCCCGCTGCTGCTCGCCGGCGGCGAGGCCGCGGATCGCGCGCGCGCCGCGAAGTTCGCCGCGCAGATCGCCTTCCTCGCCCGCACCGAATCTCCCGCCTGGATAGCGCCCGACGCGGATGAACCCGCCGCCGCCGCCGCCGTGGTCGGCTCGCTGCGCGTGCTGATCCCGCTGGCCGGCCTGATCGACCTGGGCGCGGAAAAGGCCCGCCTCGCCAAGGAGATCGCCCGCGTCGAAGGCGAGATCAGGAAGTGCGAAGGCAAGCTAGGCAACGCGAACTTCGTCGCCAACGCGCCAGCGGAAGTGGTGGCGCAGGAGCGCCAGCGCATCGTGGACTGGAACACCCAGCTCGCGGCGATGCGCGAGCAGGCGGAGAAGCTGGCCGGCTGAATCCACCGCGCGCAGGAGCGCGCCCTGTGCGCGATGGCTCTGACGCCCGTTCGGAGCCAAGAGCATTCGCGCACAGGGTGCGCTCCTGCCGCGACGCGGCCTAGGTGCGCGATCCGGCCATATCGGGCAACTCCATCACGATCGCATCCTCCCGCCCATCCTTCGCGGGGTAGTAGCGCGGCCTGCGGCCGATCTCGCGAAAGCCCACCGATTCGTACAGCGCCTTGGCCAACGGATTCGAGGGCCGCACCTCCAGGAACACGCGCTGCGCACCGCTCCAGCGCGACACGTCCAGCAACCGCCCCAGCAGGTGGCGCCCCAGGCCAAGCCCCCGGTGCACGGGAGCGATGCAGATATTGAGCACGTGCGCCTCGCCCGCGCCCACCGAGAGGACACCGTAGCCGGCCACCTCCTCGTCGATGCACAGCACCCAGCACGGGTGCCCCGCCCTGAGGCAGTCGGCGAAGATGCCGCGCGTCCACGGGAAATCGTAGGAGGCCTGCTCCACCGCCGCGACCGCATCGAGGTCGTCCATGCGCATCAGGCGCATGTGGCTGGCCGGCCTGGCCACCGCGACCATCGCGCGCCTACTGCCCCGTCGCAAGACCGCGGCGCAGGGTGCGCAACGCGATCCACAAGCGCCGCTTGGCCGCGGCGTCGCCCAGCAGCCGTGCCGGCTCGTCCACCAGCACGATCTGCGCTTGCGACGTCACCTGCATCGGCAGGCTGCGGCCCAGCGCGTGCGCCTGTGCCTCGCCGCAGGCCAGGTAGGCCCGGGCCTGCGGCACGTCGACCTCCGCCGCCCCGGGCTGCACCCGCACGCGCGCGGCGCGCGCCAATGCCGCGCCGCCACTGGTCAGGGCACGGCCCAGCAGGTCCAGTTCGCGCGCCTCGCAGGCCGCCGGCAGCAGCACTACGCACTCGGCGCCGGCGACGGCCATCGGCGGTGCCTCGTCCGCCACGGCCGGCGCCTCACCATCGACTGGCTGCCGGCGCTGCCAGGGCTCCAGCCCCAGCGCGCGCAGCACGCGCCCGCGGTGCGCGACGGCGGACATCAGGCGCCCCCGCGCCGTGCGCGCCGGCGGTGCGCGGCCAGGCCCCACAGCGTCATCGCCGGGCCGGACAACAGGTAGATGCTGAAGCCGACGAACAACACGCGCGGGGGATCGAGGTACAGCAGCACCAGGATCAGCAGCGCCGCCACGATCCAGCCGAACGGCACGTGCTGGCGGTCGCCCAGCGGCAGCGACTTGAAGCTGAAATAGCGGATGCGGCTGACCATCAGCAGGCCGGTGACCGCGGCGATCCCCGGCGTGATGAAGCACAGCTCGGCGCCCGGTATGCCGAACTTGTCCATCGTCCACACGAAGGACATGCACACCGCCGCCGCCGCCGGACTGGCCAGGCCCTGGAAATAGCGCTTGTCCGCCACGCCCGCCTGGGTGTTGAAACGCGCCAGCCGCAATGCGGCGCAGGCGGCGTAGATGAAGGCGGTGGCCCAGCCCAGCTTGCCCCACAGCGGGCCGAAGTCGCGCAGGGTGGACAGCGACCACGTGTACATCACCAGCGCCGGCGCCAGGCCGAAGCTCACCAGGTCCGACAGCGAGTCGTACTGCACGCCGAACTCGCTCTGCGTGCCGGTGAGCCGCGCCACGCGGCCGTCCAACCCGTCCAGCAGCGCGGCGACGAACACCGCCACCGCCGCGTCGGCGTAATGGCCGCCGATGCTCGCCAGGATCGCGTAGAAGCCGGCGAACATCGCCCCGGTGGTGAACAGGTTCGGCAGCAGGTAGATGCCGCGGTGCCGGGGCTGGCGGGCGGGCAGCGAGTCGCTCATGGAGCTATCCGTGACAGGTTGCACGCAGTTTAGAGCCTGTTCGATGCCTTCGCATGGCCCGCGCCGGGAAGGCAGCGAGCAGGCTCCCCGCCATCGCCCGCTTGAGTCCTGGCGGCGCGGGAGTTCTACTAATGCACCTGACGGGGCGGGGAGCCCCGGTCCACCGGAGAACTCCATGTCCCGTTCGCTGATCGCCGTGGCGCTGCTGCTGCTCGCCCCGCTGGCCACCGCCCAGCAAATCTACAAGTGGACCGATGCGTCGGGCACGGTGCACTACTCGCAGTCGGCGCCGGCGCAAGGCACCAAGTACCAGCAGGTGAAGCTGGCCGGCGGGGTGGAATCCGCCAACGGCGACGCGCCGGCCGAGCAGCCGGCCACCGACAACAACACGCCCGCTCCGGCCGACAGCCCTGCTCCCGCGCCCGCGGCGCCGATGGCCGATACGCCCGACAACCGCGCCAAGCTGTGTGCCACGCTGAAGTCCAACCTCGCCGCCCTGCAGGGCAGCGGCCCGGTGGTGATGCAGCAGGGCGGCAAGCCTGCCGTGCTGGACGACGCGCAGCGCAAGCAGCAGGTCGATACCGCCAATGCGCAATACCAGCAGTATTGCTCGGGCAAATAGTCGCTTCACGCGTAGCGCATAACCCGGCACATCGGAAGCGGCGCCTGTTTTGCGGAACCGTCGGAACGGTTCCGCACGGCTATAATCCGGCTCTTTCAACGCCGGAAACCGCCTGCATGCGCCTCAGCCAATTCCACCTGGCCACCGTCAAGGAAGTACCCGCCGACGCCGAGGTCGCCAGCCACCGGCTGATGCTGCGCGCCGGCATGATCCGCAAGCTCGCCTCCGGCCTCTACACCTGGTCGCCGCTGGGCCTGCGCGTGCTGCGCAAGGTGGAAAACGTGGTGCGCGAGGAAATGAACCGCGCCGGCGCCATCGAGATGCTGATGCCCACGATCCAGCCGAAGGAGCTGTGGGAAGAAACCGCCCGCTGGGCGAAATTCGGTCCGCAGCTGCTGAAGATCAGGGACCGCAAGGAACAGGAATTCTGTTACGCGCCCACCGCCGAGGAAGTCGTCACCGATTACGCGCGCAACGAACTCAACAGCTACAAGCAACTGCCGGTCAACTTCTACCAGATCCAGACCAAGTTCCGCGACGAGATCCGCCCGCGCTTCGGCGTGATGCGCGCGCGCGAGTTCCTGATGAAGGACGCGTATTCCTTCCATCTCGGGCAGGAATCGCTGGCCGAAACCTACCAGGCGATGTACGACGCCTATTCGCGCATTTTCACCCGGCTGGGCTTGCAGTTCCGCGCGGTACAGGCCGACACCGGCGCGATCGGCGGCAATGCCAGCCACGAATTCCAGGTGCTGGCCGATTCGGGCGAGGACGCCATCGTGTTTTCCGACGGTTCCGATTACGCGGCGAACGTGGAAAAGGCCGAGGCATTGGCGCCGGCCGTTTCGCGCCCCGCCGCCCGCGCCGAATTGCAGCGCGTCGACACGCCCGCCCAGAAAACCATTGCCGAGGTCAGCGCATTCCTCGGCGTTTCACCCGCGCAATGCGTGAAAACCCTGCTGGTGAAAGGCCGCGACGGGCTGGTGGCGCTGTGCCTGCGCGGCGACCACGAATTGAACGAAGTGAAGGCCGGCAAGCTGGCCGAATTGGCCGACGAGGTCGAGCTCGCCAGCGAGGCGGAGATCCTCGCCGCCACCGGCACGCGCCCCGGCTTCATCGGGCCCGCCGGCCTGCCGGGAACCATCCCGGTGATCGTGGACCGCAGCGCGGCCGTGCTGGCCGATTTCGTCTGCGGCGGCAATGCCGACGGCACCCACCATGCCGGCGCCAACTGGGAGCGCGACGCGCGCATCACGCGCGTCGAGGACATCCGCCAGGTGGTCGAGGGCGATCCCTCGCCCGACGGCAAGGGCACGCTGCGCCTGGCCCGCGGCATCGAGGTGGGCCACGTGTTCCAGCTCGGCAGCAAGTACGCCGAGGCGCTGGGCGCCACCGTGCTGGACGACCAGGGCAAGGCCCAGGTGATGATGATGGGCTGCTACGGCATCGGCATCAGCCGCATCGTGGCCGCCGCCATCGAGCAGCGCCACGACGAGGCCGGCATCGTCTGGCCGGAGGCGATGGCGCCGTGGCGCATGGCGGTGTGCGTGATCAATCCCAAGGGCAACCCGGAGATCGCCGCCGCGGGCGAATCGCTGTACCAGGAGCTCGCCGCGCGCGGCATCGAGACGGTGCTGGACGACCGCGGCCTGCGCCCCGGCGCGATGTTCGCCGACATGGAACTGATCGGCATTCCGCACCGCGTGGTGGTCAGCGAACGCGGCCTCGCCGCCGGCACGCTGGAATACCGCGCGCGCCACGAAGCGGAAAGCCGCGCCGTAACGCGCGACGAATTGCTGGGAATGCTCGACTGAAAACGGTTTCAAATGCAACGACAAACGGCCGCCTCGCGCGGCCGTTTGCTTTCGTGCCCGCGCCACGGATTATCCCGGCTAATTGCCTAAATGCGCGCAACGGCCAATTCGCGACGCCATGTCTTTTGCAAAATGGCATTTATTCGGGTAAAAATGGCGACCGCACCGGCAATGCCCGTCTGCGCGCATCCGGATCGCATTAAATCCATCCTGTCACTGGAGTCTCCGATGGCCGCCATCGATATCAAGAACCTCAACCACAACCAGCTCAACGACCTGATCAGCAAGGCGCAGTCGCGCCAGCACGAAATGAAAAAGGAAAAGGTCGTCAAGCTGCGCGAAAAGATCCACGCCCTGATCAAGGCCGAGGGTTACAGCTTCGACGACATTTTCGGCGGCACCCGCGGCAAGCGCCGCAGCGGTGGCGTGGTGCCCCCGAAGTACCGCAACCCGGCGAATGCCGAGCAGACCTGGTCCGGCCGCGGCAAGCGCCCGCGCTGGTTCAACGACGCGCTGAAGGCCGGCAAGAAGGAAAAGGACCTGCTGGTCTGATTCGATGCTTTGCGATCATCCGTGATCGCGGAGATCAAACGGGCGGCCATCCCTGGCCGCACTCTTGACGAAAACGCCGACTTCCGGGTCGGCGTTTTTGTTCCAGCTTATTCGGGATACGACCGGTGGCTGATTACAGGGAGCGGCGCGGCGACACCAGCAATTCGCCGAACAGCAGGCCCGCCACCAGCGACACCAGCAGGGTGACCAGCAGCAGCGCCGTATCCATGCCCAGGCTGGTATCGCGCTCGAGCAGGAAGGAGACGCTGCGGAAACCCACGCTGCCCGGCACCAGCAGCAGGATGCCCGGCTCGCGGATCACCGCGCCCGGTCGCCGCCACTGCCGCGCATACAGGTTGGACAATGCGCTGACCAGCAGGCCGCCGACGAACACGCCGAATGGCGCACTGGGCAGGCGGCCGGAGAACTCGCCGCCCCAGCGCGTGGCGAGGTAGCCGGCGATCACCGCCACGATCACCGCCGGCCAGTCGCGCCATGCCGCGCGGAACAGCATCGCGAACGCCACCGCGGCCACCAGCAGGGCCGGCCAGTCGGCCCACTCCGGCAGCGGCGGCAGCGCGAAATCGCGCGCATGGATGCCGAGCGCGTCGCAGACCTCGCTGGCCGCCACCGTGCCGAAGACCAGCTTGAGCAGGGTCGCCGTGGCGCCGCCCATGCGCGCCATGCCGGATACCAGGTGGCCGCTGGACACCTCGCGCACCGCCGTGGTGAGCGACATGCCGGGCACCAGGATGATCAGCGCAGCCAGCACCACCGACTTGATTGACAGCGGCACCACGAAGGCACTGACCAGGATCGCCACCGCGGTCGCCACGATGGCACTGATCGCGTCGCTGGCCGCGGCCAGCCGCGGCCGGCTGGCCGCGCGCAGGGTGATCACGCCGATCAGCATGCCGATCACTGCCGCCACCACGAGGTCGGCCCAGGAGCTGTGCAGGAACAGCGCCGCGATGCTGGCCGCGGAGAGGCCGTAGCTGACCACGGTGTTGACCATCGCCTTGCGCGACTCCGGCGCGCCCAGCGCACGCAGCAGGCGCCAGCCCTGGCGCAGGTCCAGCTCGCCCGCGATCACGCGGTCGGCGATCGCATCCGCCTCGCACAGGCGCGCCAGGTTCACGTCGCCGGGGGCCAGCCGCATCACCTGCGTGGTCTGCGCCACGCCCTCGTTGCCCTGCGCCAGGTCCGCGAAGGAAACGATGATCGCGGTGGGGCTGGACCATACGTCGGCCTGCAGGCCCAGCCGGCGCGCACAGAGGTCGATGGCCATCTCCAGCCGCGGCGCCGAGGTGCCGTACTGGTGCAGCCGCCGCGCCAGTTCCAGCAGGAAGGCGATGCGCGTGTTCAACGCCGCGGTGACCGGCGGGTGCACGCTCACGGGCGATGCGCTCATGCGGCCGCACGCACCTTGAGCGTGGTGCCATCCACCGCCACCACCTCCACCGTGCTGCCCAGCGGCAGGTCCTCCGGCCCGCTCACCAGCCACTGGCCGTCGCCCACGCGCACCTTGCCACGTCCGTTGACGATGGGCTCGACCAGTTCGTAGCGCTGGCCGACCATCTGCTCGGCACGGCGGTTGAGCCGTTCGCCGCCGGGCGCATCGCGCTCGACGCGCGGCCGCAGCCAGCGCGCATAGGCCAGGCACGCGGCCAGCGCCAGCACGGCGAACAACACCGCCTGCGCCAGCAGGCCCAGGCCCGGGAACAGCCACAGCAGCACGCCCATCGCCGCCGCCGCGATGCCGACCCACAGCAGGAAGTAGCCGGGCATCATCACCTCGCCCGCGATCAGCAGCAGGGCGAGGATCCACCACAGGTAGTGCGTTGCGATCTGTCCGAGCATGGGAGGTTTCCGTTCAACTCCCCTCTCCCGCTTGCGGGAGAGGGGTTGGGGGAGAGGGCACGCCCTCGACGAATTGCCTGATTCGTTCGAGCACGCTTTCCGTCCGGTTCAATACATCGTGGTTCCAGAAGCGCAGCACGGTGAAACCCTGCCCCGCCAGCCACGCCTCACGCCCACGATCATAGGCGACTTGATCGCCATGCTGGCTGCCGTCCAGCTCGACCACCAGGAATGCATTCCATGCAGACGAAATCGACGATGTAGGGGCCGAGCGGTTTCTGTCGCTAGAACTTGAGACCGAGGAAGCGGTGTGCCCGCAGGTGATACCACAGGCGTTCTTCGGCGGGCGTCTGGGTCGAGCGCAGGGATTTGGCGTGGTCCAGATGGCTCATGCCTGGTTCCTCCGTGAAAAGCCCCTCTCCCCCAACCCCTCCCCTCTCCCGCAAGCGGGAGAGGGGAGCAAAACCCCTCGGACCGCAGACTCCCCTCGCCCGCTTGCGGGAGAGGGGCCGGGGGAGCGGGCGCCTTTCCTCAACGCGGCGGCGGCACGACCTTGGCCGCCGCCTGCTGCTGGCCCAGCGACTCCTTGGCCAGCTCGGCGATGCCGGCCATCGCGCCGATCACGCCGGTGGCCTCGATGGGCAGCAGCAGCATCTTCTGGTTGGGCGAGGCGGCCATCGCCTTCAGCGCCTCGACGTAGTTGTTGGCGACGAAGTAATTGAGCGCATTGACGTTGCCGCCGGCGATCGCCTCGGACACCATCGTCGTGGCCTTGGCCTCGGCTTCCGCCGTGCGCTCGCGCGCCTCGGCGGCGCGGAAGGCGGCCTCCTTCTCGCCTTCGGCGGCAAGGATCACCGACTGCTTCTCGCCCTCGGCCTTGAGGATCGCCGCCTGGCGGAAGCCCTCGGCGTCGAGGATGTTGGCGCGCTTCTCGCGCTCGGCCTTCATCTGCCGCGCCATCGCGTCCACCAGGTCGCGCGGCGGTGCGATGTCCTTGATCTCGATGCGGTTGACCTTGACGCCCCACGGATGCGTCGCCTCGTCCACCACCTTGAGCAGGCGCGCATTGATCTCGTCGCGCTTGCTGAGCGATTCGTCCAGGTCCAGCGAACCGAGCACGGTACGGATGTTGGTCATCACCAGCGCCAGCGCGGCCTGTTCCAGCTGCGCCACCTCGTAGGCCGCCTTGGCGGCGTCCAGCACCTGGTAGAACACCACGCCGTCCACGCGCACCACGGCGTTGTCCTTGGTGATGACGTCCTGCGAGGGCACGTCCAGCACCTGCTCCATCAGGTTCATCTTGCGCCCGACCGACTGGTAGACCGGGACCAGCAGGTGCAGCCCGGGCTCGAGCGTGCGCGTGTACTTGCCGAAGGTCTCCACCGTCCACTCGTAGCCCTGCGGCACGATGCGCACCATCTTCAGCAGGGCGACCACCACCAGCACCACGATGACCAACGCGAGAACCGATCCCATGACTTGCCCCTCTTCCCAGTGAGGCCTGCAGTATAGGCGAGCGCACCCGCCATCGTAGGAGCACCCTGTGCGCGATGGCTTTTGCTCCGATCGAACATCAGGGCATTCGCGCACAGGGTGCGCTCCTGCCGGTTCCCGCCTAGCGTGCGCCGTATTGCGGCAGGCGCAGGCTCACGCGCAGGCCGCCGCCCTCGCGGTTGGCGAGCAGCACGCGCCCGCCGTGCGCCTCGGCGATCTCGCGCGCCAGCGCCAGGCCCAGGCCGGTGCCGGAGCGCTTGGTGGAATAGAACGGCAGCAGCGCCTGCGCCAGCACGGTTTCGCTCATGCCGGGGCCGCGGTCGGCCACCTCGATGCGCAGCTCGCTGCCGACGTCGAGGATGGCGAGGCTCACCTCGTCCTCCGCGCTGCCCGATTCGTGCGCGTTCTTGATCAGGTTGATCAGCACCTGCTCGATCTGCACCGGGTCGAAGCGGCTGGGATGCGTGGGCACGGGCGAAGCCAGTTGGTAGCGGCAATGCAGCGCCAGCGAGGCAAGGAACGGCTCCCACTCCACCACCTGCGGCTGCGGCGCCGGCAGCTTGGCGAAGCTGGCGTAGCCGGCGATGAAGCCGTGCAGGTGCTTGGCGCGCCCGCTGATGGTGGCGAACACCCCGGGCAGGCGTTCCAGGTCGCCGCGGCGCGCCAGCTCCGCGCCGGAATGCGCCAGCGAGGAAATCGGCGCCAGCGAGTTGTTGAGCTCGTGGCTGATCACGCGGATCACCCGCTTCCACGTCGCCACTTCCTGCCGCGACAGCTCGCGCGTCATGCGCCGGAACAGGTGCAGCCGGTGCGGCCGGCCCTGCAGGCGGAACGCGCGCTGCGACAGGTGGAAGGTTTCCTCGGTGCCGTCCAGCTCCACGCTGAGCAGGGCATCCTCGCCGCTTTCCACCGCGCGTGACAGCGCCTCCGGTGCGGTCTTCAGCACCTCGGCGAAGTCCAGGCCGTTGAGGCTCCTGCCGTCGTTGAAGAGATGGCGCGAGGCGATGTTGGAATACACCACGCGGCCGCCGACGTCGGTGAGCACCAGCGCCACCGGCGTGTTCTGCACCACCGTCTCCAGCAGCAGTTCACGCTGCACCAGGCTCTGGCGCTGGTCGCGCAGGGTCTGGCCCAGCGCGTTGTGCATGCGGATCAGCTCGCCCAGTTCGTCGCTGCGGCGCGTGGCGATGGAGAAGCTGAAGTCGCCGTCGCGGTAGCTCGCCACCGCGCCCTCCAGCGCCCGCAGCATCCGGCTCACTGGCGACATCACCTGGTAGGCCAGCCACCACGCCAGCGGCAGCAGCACCAGCACGCTGACCACGAGGCCGCCATACACGCCCATCTGCGCCGGCGTGCGCAGCGACACCGACAGGTCCTTGTGCAGCCAGCCGATCAATTGCGGCAGCGGCCACTGGGTCAGCCCCACGTAGACCAGCGCACCGGTCACCGCTGCCACCGCGAGCAGCACGGTCAGCCGGAATTGCAGCGAGCTCAGGTGGCGCCACATCAGCGGCATGCGGGGTCGTGCGGCGTCTGTGCGCAGGCGACCGGCGGCTGGCCGTTCATCCATGCGTGCTGGGTACCCATCACCGTCTCCTGGTCGTTGGCGCGCGGCGGCGGCGGCTCCTTCTCCCAGGTCTTGCGCGGCTCCTTGAACTTGAACGGCGAAGGCCTGGCCGCCGCGTCGCCGGCGTGCGCCGCATGGTTGCCGTCGGAAACGACACTGGCGGCAGGCGTGACGGGAGCCCACTGGTCGGAAGCGGTCGTCGTCTGCGCCGACGCGGCAAAGGCGGACAGGCAGAGCGGCAAGGCAACGAACTTCAGGATACGCATGATGTGCTCCCAGTGGTTACTCGCGGCAGTTTCGTCGCAACCTGCGGCAGCGACAAGGGAGGTATGGCACCCCTGCCACCATCCCGGCACACACGGGAACACCGCCCAGCAATCCCCTCTCCCTCCGGGAGAGGGGATTGCTGGGCGGTGAGGGTTCGGGCGGAGCGAAACGCCGATGACTTGCACAAGACATCGGCAACGCACCTCGACCGCCTCCTCATCCCCTCCCCTCTTCCTCGCTCCTCAAGACACGGCCACCCATGCCTGCTCCCCGCGTCCAAAGGGAGAAAAGGCAACTCATGCCGGCGCCGTCAGCCCGTAACGCTCCATGCGCCGGTACAGCGCCTGGCGCGACAGGCCCAGCGACTGCGCCGCGCGGCTCACCACGCCTTCGGCCTGGTGCAACGCGCCCTCCACCGCCTCGCGGCTGGGTTCGTCGAGGTTGCGCGCGGCGGCCGGCGCGACCTGCGGCAAATTGAGCAGCTCCGGCGTGATCGGCTTGCCGCCGGCCAGCAGCGCGGCGCGCTCGATCGCGTTCTTCAGCTCGCGCACGTTGCCCGGCCACGGATAGGCCAGCAGCGCCTCGCGCGCGGCGTCGCCCAGCGTGGCGCGGCCGGCAAGGAAATGCTCGGCCAGCAGCAGCACGTCGTCCGTGCGCTCGGACAGCGGCGGCAGGTTCACCTCGATCACGTTGAGGCGGTAATACAGATCCTCGCGGAAGGTTCCGGCGCGGATCATCGCCTTGAGGTCGGCATTCGTGGCGGAGAGCACGCGTACCTTGGCCTGCCGCGTGCGGCCGGAACCGAGCCGCTCGAACTGCCCGGTTTCCAGCACGCGCAGCAGCTTCATCTGGCCAGGCAGCGGCAGGTTGCCGATCTCGTCGAGGAACAGCGTGCCGCCGTCGGCCAGTTCGAAGCGGCCCTCGCGCGCCTTGTTCGCGCCGGTATAGGCACCGGCATCGGCGCCGAACAGCTCGGCCTCGATCAGCTCGCCCGGCAACGCGCCGCAGTTCACCGCCACGAACGGGCCCTTCTTCACCAGCGAGTTCGCGTGCACGATCGCCGCGATGCGCTCCTTGCCCGCACCGTTCGGCCCGGTGATGAGGACGGGCACCTCGGCGCGCGCCACCTGGCAGGCCAGGTCCAGCGTGCGCGCCATCGCCTCGGAAGCGAACACCAGGCCATCCAGTTCATAGGTGTTCTGCAGCACTTCGCGGCGGCGGCGGCGCTCGCGCCGCGCGCGGCTCGCCTCGCGCGTGGACTCGGACAGTTCCAGCAGATTCTCCACCGTAGCCAGCAGCTTGTTGTCGTCCCACGGCTTGGCGAGGTAGTCGGCGGCGCCGGCCTTCACCAGTTCCACCGCGGTCTCCAGGTGCGTCCACGCGGTGAGCAGGATCACCGGCAGGTCCGGGTGCCGCTCGCGGATCGCGCGGAACAGCTCCACGCCCTCCTCGCCCGAGGTGGTGTCGGCGGTGAAGTTCATGTCCTGGATCACCACGTCCACCCGCTCGCGCTCCAGCGCCGCCAGCCCCTCGGCCTGGTTCAGCGCCACCAGCGGGCGGATGTCGTGCAGCGACAGCAGCAGCGACAGCGCCTCGCCCACGGCCGGGTTGTCGTCGACGATCAGTACGGTTCTCATGCTTTTCCTGCACATGTCCGCATGGATGCGGCTCCGGTCGAAAAGGTTGCCATGACGATTGGCCTACGTATATGAAATTCTGCGCACATCACACGCTGCGCGTGGCGACCACCGGCGGCACGCGGGATGCCCGCCGCGCCGGCACGAACACCGCCGCCTGCCCCAGCAGCAGCATGGCAACCATGCCGGCCAGCACGTAGGCGGTGGGCAACCGCTCGAGCGCGTAGCGGTGCATCAACCAGAAGTTGAAACCAATCGCCAGCAACAGGCCCAACGCGGCGCCCATCCCTGCGATGAAAAGGTTTTCGAGCTGGAAATACCGCAGGATGTCGATCCTGCGCGCACCCAATGCACGGCGCACGCCGATCTGCTTGCGCCGCTGACCCACCCAGAAGCTGGTGAGGCCGACGATGCCGGCGGCGGTGACACACAGCAGGATCAGGCAGATCGCGCCCATCAACAGCGCCATGCCGCGGTCGGCACGATAGACCTTGGCCCGGATTTCGGAGAACGGCTGGACACCCCAGCTGTCCGGCATCAGCCGCATCGGATCGACCGCCAGCAACGCCTTGCGCGCCTCGCGCATCACGGCCTGCTCGCGGCCCGGCTTCGCGCGCAGCGCATAGCTGGCCGCGGCACCGTCCAGGCGCATCGGCTCCAGCACCGAGTTGTACGACCAGCCGCTGCCCCAGGCCGACAGCGTCGGCGTCTGCAACCGCCGCACGATGCCGACGATGGTCGCCGGCTTGCCGTCCTGGTAGATCGTCTTGCCCAGCGCGCCGCCCCGTGGAAACAGCGCATCCGCCACCGGTTGGCTCACGATGACCACGGACGAACCGGCCGTGCCGCGGATCGCGCGGTGCTGGATTTCGCTGGCCGTGAAGTCGCGCCCCGCAACCAGTTGCAGGCCGAGCGTGCTGCGCAGATGTTCGTCACCGTAGTAGTAGGCCGCCTGCACGTTCGGCGCTGTCGGCTGCGGCACAAGCGTGAGGTAGCCGCTCCAGATCATGCCTTGCAGTGGCATGCTGGCGGAGGCCGCGACCTGCTGGACATCGGGCAGGCCGCCCAGCACGGCGAGATCCGTGCGTTGCATGGCGTCCAGTTGCTCGACGGCGGCGGCATCGTCGCCCACCGGCGCGTCCAGCCATTGTTGCGAAATGCGGACCAGGCCAGCTTCGGCCACACCGGTCGGGCGATCGATGCGCACCATGCGCTGGCCGATGATGAAGGTCGCGTTGCAGACGATCGCCAGGGTCAGCGCGATCTGCAGCGCGATCAACCCGACACCGGTCTTGTGGGGGCGCAGGGCGGCGAGGATCGGGTGCAGTCTCATCGCATTCCCCTCATTGCGTCTTCAACTGCCACGCGGGTTGCACGCGCGAAGCCCGTATCGCCGGATACAGGCCGGCCAGCATGGTCGCCAGCACGGCCACCGCCACGGCGAGCAAGAGCAGGCTCACGTCCACATGCGCCAGGCCGGTCAGGTCCATGGGCAGCACCTGGTCGGCCGCAAGCACGCCGAACCCGGTCAGCAACAGACCAAGCATTCCACCGGCCATGCCTATCACCGCGGCCTCGGCGAGGAACTGCATGCAGACCGCGCTGCGCGAGGCTCCCAACGCGCGGCGCACGCCGATCTCTCCGCTGCGTCGCAGGAACTTCGTCAGCAGCAGCCCCACCGTGTTGAGCAGACACACCAACAGCAGACCCAGGGCCACCAGCATCGATACCCTGGTGTCGTCGGGCACGATGTGTTCGTGGTCCAGCCAGGCCCGCAGGCCGCGCAGCCGGTTGTCGGGCGACCAGCCGAAGCGGCCGAGCCGCTGCTGTTCGCGCGCATACTCGTCGAGGTATTGCCGGTAACCGCGCACCGCCGCCGCATCATCCAGTTCGGCCATGTAGACGATCCACGTGCAGGCCGACGATTGCAGGCCGGCGAAACCCGGCGCGGCCGGCGTGCCGCCCTTCGGGCAGTTGGTGCTGCCGGCGTTCTCCATGCCGGCTGCAATGGCGGCCTGGAAGGGCAGGAACAGATCGGGGCCGTCGCCGCCGAAACCGCCGGTGTCCACCACGTCGAAGAACGCCGGCTGCGGGTTCCATGGCTTCATCACGCCGACCACGCGGTAGCCGCGCCCGTCGATGCCCACCGTCCTGCCCACACTGTTCGCACCGCCGAACAGCCTGCGGTTGAGCGCATCGCCGATCACCGCCACGGGCGCGCCGCGCGCATCGTCCCCCGAGCCCCAGCCGCTGCCGTATTCGAACGGGACATCCAGCATCGGGAAGAACTCGCCATACACCGCGAAGCCATCCAGCGGAATCGGCGTGCGGCTGGCGTCCGTGGGCAGCACCGAAGGGGCTACGGCATAGATCGCCGATTGCCGTGCGGCACGGTGATCGCGCATCAGGGCCATCGCATCGGCGTAGGCCAGCGCATCCTGCGGCTCGCCGCTCCCGCCACGCTCCGCCGGCCCCCATGCGTCGATCTGCGGCACGAACAAACGGGATGACTTCCATGGGATCGGGTCTCCCGATACTGCACGGAATACCGCGTAGGCCGTCATCGATGCACCCACGCCAAAGCCGATGGCAAGCACCATCAACAGGGTGAGCCCCATGCTGCGGCGCAGGCTGCGCACGGCGATTTCAAGGTAGTAGCCGAACATCCATCCCCCTTTGTCTCGTGCCTGCAGGAGCGCACCCTGTGCGCGATTGCCTTTGCTTCGATCAAGCATCGGAGCCATCGCGCACAGGGTGCGCTCCTACACCGACCGCGTCGCCACCACCGGCGGCACGCGCGCGGCACGCAATGCCGGCGACAGCACGGCGAGCTGGCCGAGCAGCAGCATCAGCGCCGCGCCATATGGCAGGTAGGTCCACGGCAGGCGCGCCAGCTCGTAGTGGTGCATCAGCCACAGGTTGATCGCGTAGGCCAGCGCCATGCCGAGCAGGATCCCGCCGCCCACCACCAGCAGGTTCTCCAGTTGCACGTCGCGCAGGATGTTGCCGCGGCGCGCGCCCAGCGCGCGGCGGATGCCGATCTGCCGCGTGCGTTGCTGCACCCAGTAGCTGGTCAGGCCCATGATGCCGACCACGGTGACCAGCAGCACGATCAGGCTGACGCCGGACAGCAGCCACACCGCGGCCTTCGGCTGCGCCATCTGGCGTTCGCGCATGTCGCCGTACATCTCGTAGGCGGGGTCGATGCCCTGGATCATCTCGGGACCGAGTTCGCGCTTGAGCGTGGCCTTGGCCGCCTTGAGCACGCCGTCCACCTCCGCGGCCGAGCGCGCCCGCAGCGCGAATATCGGCATCGGCCAGTTCGTGGGTATGCTCGGGAACAGCATGCTGTAGTCGATGTCCTCGCGGTCGTCCTGGCCGAACTTGTTGCGCATCAGGTGCTCGACCACGCCGACCACGGTGCGCCGTCCCGCGTCCGCGGCATCGCCCAGGCGCAGCACATGGCCCAGCGCGTCGCCACCGGGGAACAGCCGCTCCGCCAGTGCGCGCGTGATGATCGCCGGCCCGTTCTCGTCGAGGCCCATGCCCTTGTACGACACGCCTTCCTCGGCGGCGCTGAAGTCGCGCCCCGCCACCAGCTTCAGGCCCAGCGTGTCGCGCAGATGGGTGCCGATGTAGACCGCGGTATCGGCCTTGGCCGGGTGGGCGCCTTCGCCGTACACGCCGCCGTTCATCTGCGCCACGGTCTCCATCGGGAAGGAGCCGGCCACGCTGACCGAGCCCACTCCGGGAATGGCGCGCAGTTCCGCCGCGACCTGGTCGAGTCGGCTGGTCGGCCAGGGCTGGCCGCGCGGCGCGATGTTCCACGCCACGATCAGGCGATCCGGGTTCCCCACGCCGTCCGGGGACACGATGGGCACCAGTTTCTGCTGCAGCAGGAACAGCGCGTTGCACGCGATGGCGCAGGCCAGCGCCACCTGCAGCAGCACCAGCAGCGGCATCATGCGATGGCGGAACAGCGGCTTGATGATGTGTCGCATGGCGGTTCCCTTACGCGATCTTGATCTGCAACGCCGGCGGCTGCCGGCACACGCGCCATGCCGGCAGGATGCCGACCAGCAGGCCCACGCCCACCGAGAGCGCGAACAGGATGACGAACACGCCCGGGCTGAAACGCGCGGCCTCCGCGTAGCTCACCGGCTGCATGCGCACGATCCACAGCCCCAGCCAGGTCAGCGGCAGCGCCAGCGCGCCGCCGATCAGGCCCAGCAGCCCGGTCTCGACCAGGTGCTGCACGAACACGTCGCGCCTGGAGGCGCCCAGCGCGCGGCGGATCGCCACGTCGCCCTGCCGGCGCAGGAAGCGCGCGGCCAGCAGGCCCGCCACGTTGACCAGGCACAGCAGCAGGAAGGCGCCCGCCAGCATCAGGTTGAGGTGCACGTCGTCCGGCACCACGCGGTTCAGCGTCATCCACGCCTGCGTGCCGTACAGCTTCGCCTGCGGCGGATAGGCGAAGCGGCCGGCATCGTGCTGGGCATCCGCGTAACCGGCAAGGAAGCGGCCGTAGTCGGCCAGCTGCGACGGCGTGTCCAGCCGCACCCAGGTCTCCATCCAGCGGCACTGCGCCACCGCCGCCGACTGGAAGCTGACCACCGGCGCCCCCTTGCCGCATTCGCCCGCGATGAGCGGCCCCACGCCCGCGTCCAGCGCGGCCTGCGCCGGCACGAAGAAGTTCTCCTCCTGCCCCATCACGCTGCCGGCGTTCTCGGCCAGGTTGAAGATCTGCACGCGCGGCTTCCATTCGCCGGACACGCCGATCACGCGGAAGCTGCGCTGCCCCAGCATGACGCTGCGGCCGACGGCGTCCTCGGTGCCGAACAGCTTCTGCGCCACGTGCGTGTCGATCACCAGCACCGGCGCATTCGCGGCCAGTTCGGCCTCGGTCCACGGCCGCCCGTAGCGCAGCGGCACGCCCAGGGCCTGCACCGCCAGCCCGTAGGCCATCAGGCCATAGGCCTGCTCGGATTTCCTGCCGTCCATGTCGCCCAGCAGCGTGAGGCTCTGCGCCACCGCCACCTGCTGCACGGCGCGATGCGCGTCCACCAGGACCCTGGCGTCGACCAGCTTGAGCAGACTGTCGGGCTGCTTGTAGTCGGGGTTATCCTTGTCCACTTCCTCGCGCGCGTCCATCGTCGCCACGTAGAGGTACGGGCTGACGCCGGGCAACGGCGCGCCGGACAGCGCGCGGAAGATGGTCATCGCCGTCATGCACGCGGCGATGCCGATGGCCATGGTCAGCACCAGCAGCAGCACCATCGGCACGTTCTGCCGGCAGCGGCGCAGGGCCAGGCGCAGGTAGTAGTCGAACATCCATCACTCCTTCATTTCGTTTCCGCAGGAGCGCACCTTGCGCGCGAATGCCTTGATGCCGGATCAAAGCCAAGGGCATTCGCGCACGGGGTGCGCTCCTACACCGTCCGCGTCGCCACCACCGGCGGCACGCGCGACGCGCGCAGCGCAGGACCGAGCACGGCGCACTGCCCCAGCGACCACAGCACGACGGCGCCCGAGGCCAGCCACGCCAGCGGCATGTGCGCCAGCTCGTAACGCCGCATCAGCCACAGGTTCAACCCGACCGCGCCGAGCGAGCCGACCGCGATACCCATCGTGACGATCAGCAGGTTCTCGAACTGGAAGTAGCGCAGGATGTCGCGCCGCGTGGCGCCGATGGCGCGGCGGATGCCGATCTGCCGCGTGCGCTGCTGCACCCAGAAGCTGGACAGGCCCACCACGCCCAGTGCGGTCAGCGCCAGCAGGCAGCCGGTGACCACCAGCAGGACCCAGACCATGGCGCGGTCGCCGTGGTAGTAGTCCGCGATGGTATCGGCGTAGATCTCCGCCTTCACCATGCGCGCGGGGTCGATGCGGGTGAGCACGCCGGGCAGGTCGCGCGCGACCGCGCCGCGCATGTCCGGCCTCACGTTCAGTACGTACACGCCACCGACCAGCCTGGTCGACGGCAAGATCATGTTGCGGTCCGCGCCCTGGTATTTGGTGATGCGCGGATTGAGCAGATGGCCGGTCACCCCCACCACCTGCACGGGCTCCTTGCCGTCGCTGTCCAGCCAGAAGGTTTTCCCCAGCGGGTTCTCGCCGGGCCAGAGCGCCTCGGCCAGCGTGTGCGTGACGATGGCGGCCGTTGGCGGCGGCGCCTTGCTGTCCGGACTGCCAAAGAGGCCAGGGGTGTAGGGCACATAGTCCTGCGGCAGGAAATCGCGCCCCGCCGACAGCTTGATGCCCAGCGTATGCAGCAGGCCGGGCGTTCCCGCGTACTCGACCACGTTGTCGATTTCGCTTTTCTTGTCGCCGGGGCGGCGCCATGCTCCCACGCTCATGTAGTTGCGACTCAACGGCAGCGTGTTGGCCATCGCCACCGACTCGACGCCGGGCATGCCGCGCAGGGCGGCCAGGTCGGCATCGATATCGGCGCCCATCCTGGTGTCCTGCCCAAGGTCGAGGCCGGTGGTGCGCGCCCACACCAGTTCATGGTCGGCCACACCGGTGACCACGCGCATGGCCGCCACGCGGTCGCCGATCAGGAACAGCGCATTGGTGACGATGGCGCAGGTCAGCGCGATCTCCAGCGCCACCAGTACGACGGTGGTCTTGTGGTGCTTCAGGGCGGAAACGATGGGATGCATGCTCACGTCCTCATTGTGTCTTCAGCAGGCGGGCCGGCACGATGCGGCAGGCCCGCCATGCCGGGAACAAGGCCGCCAGCAAGGCGGCGCACACGGCCAGCACGAAGGTGGCGGCGAGCATGGCCCCGTCCATGTGCGCAAACGCCGCATATTCCACCGGCTGCTGGCGCACGACCCACAAGCCGAAGGCCGCCAGCAGCAGCCCCACGGCGCCACCCGCCAGGCCGACCAGCGCAGCCTCCACCAGCAACTGCGCGAACACCGCGCGTTTCGAGGCGCCCATGGCGCGGCGCACGGAGAGCTCGCCGCCGCGGCGCAGGAACTTCACCAGCAGCATCGCCACCGTGTTGACCAGGCACACCAGCAGGAAACCCAGCGCCAGAAGGGTCTGCAGCTGCACGCTGCCCGGCACCACGTGGTTGTAGTCCAGCCATTGCATCACGTCGCGCAACCGTACGTTCGGCGGTCGCGCAAAACGGCCCAGCGCCTTCTGCTGTTCCGAGTAGCCGGCGAGAAAGTCGCGATAGGAGGCGACTCGCGCCGGCGTGTCCAGTTGCACCCAGAACTGCACCCAGGCGCACCCGTTGGCCTTCGTCATGTCGCCGTCCGTCGGGAAATCCCCCCAGCACATCATGCTGCCCTGGGTGCCCTGCTTCAGCTCCATGGCCGTCTCGAACGGCAGGAATACCTGTTCCGGCTTGGCGTAGCTGCCCATCGAGAGATCGTAGAAATGCGGTGCCGGGTTCCAGTCGTCGAGCACGCCGACGACGCGGAAGTCGTACTTGCCCAACCGCAGCAACTGGCCCACCGCATGCGGCGTGCCGTAGAGCTTGTCGGCCAGCTCGCGCGCGATCACCGCCACGCGCGCATGCTTGTCGTCGTCGCTGGCCGCCCAGCCGCCGCCATCGGCGAACGGCACGTCGAACATCGGAAAGAAATCCGCCGTGGCGTAACGGGCATCCGCAATGAAGGCGTGCGTCGCCCCCTGTGGCGGCACCACCGTCACCCGGCCGGCCGACATCGCCGCCTGGCGCACGCCCTTGCGCGCATGCAGCAGGCTCATCGCATCGAGCCACGTCAACTGGTCCGGCGGATCGCTGGCCTTGCTGTAGCCCTCCATGCCCTGTGGATCGACCTGCGGATAGAACAGCTGCCCGCTGCGCCCCGGGATCGGGTCGGCCGTCATCACGTGCAGCACCGTGATCATCGTCATGCTGGCGCCGATGCCCAGCGCGATGGCCAGCACCATCAGCGTGGTGAGCACCTTGTTGCGCCCGAGACTGCGCCAGGCCAGGTCGAGGTAGTAGCCGAACATCCGTCACTCCTTCGTTGAGCTCTCTCCTCTCACGCTTGCTGGAGAGGGGTCGGGGGAGGGGGCTTGGCCAGCGCGCAATGTCACGCCCCGCCCTGCCCTCTCCCGCCCTTCAAGCACCCTCTCCCGCAGGCGGGAGAGGGGAAAACTTCACACGCTGCGCGTCGCCACCACCGGCGGCACCGCCGCCGCGCGCAGCGCGGGCGACAGCACCGAAAGCTGGCCCAGCGCCCACAACGCCAGCGCGCCGATCGGCAGGTACCACAGCGGCAGGCGCGGCAATTCGTAGTGCGTCATCAGCAAAAGGTTCAGCACCACCGCCAGCACCACGCCAAGCACGACGCCGGCGGTGACGATCAGGAAGTTCTCGGTCTGGAAGTAGTGAAGGATGTCGCCGCGCGTCGCCCCTATCGCACGGCGGATGCCGATGCTGCGCGTGCGCTGCTGCACCCAGAAGTTCGCCAGCCCGGCGATGCCCAGCGCGGTGACGAACAGCAGGCCCAGCGCGGAGGCGATCAGCAGGCCGATCATGGTGGTGTCACGCTGGAAATAGGCGCGGCGGATCTGCGTGTAGGTCTGCATCTGCCCGGGGGCGATGATGCGGTTGGGGCTGGCCTGGAGCAACGCGGCCTCGGCGGCCTTGAGCACGCGCTGGCGGTCCTGCGGGGCGCTGCGCAGCACATAGGTGACGCCGGAGCCGTCGGGGCGCTGCGGCCAGATCAGGCTGTCGCCGTCGACGCCCGGCTTGCGCAAGGCCGGCCGCAGCAGGGTATCCACGATGCCGACGACGCGGATGAAGTGGTCGCCGTCGTACATGCTCTGCCCCAGCGCCGGCCGCCCCGGATACATTTTCTGCGCCAATGCGCGCGTGATGATCGCCACCGCGGGCTTGCCCTTGCCCACGTACTCGTCCGGCAGGAAGTCGCGCCCCGCCACGAGCTGCAGGCCCAACGTGGCGATCAAACCCGGCGTACCGTCGTACGAGGCGGGTTGCACGCAACCGCTGCCGTCGATCGAATTGAGCTGCATCGCCCGGTCCAGCGCCTGCTTGCTGGGGCAGATGCCGCTGGACGACTCGCTCTGGTTCAGCGGCAACGAATAACTGACCGCCACGGCGGAACGCACCCCGGGAATCGCGCGCAGGGCCGCCAGGTCGGCCGTCTGCCGCGCCTGCATGTTTTCGCCTTTTTCGATGCCACTGCTGGAGATCGCCGACAGCTCGTTCTCGGCGATGCCGGTGGGCACGCTGATGCGCTGCACGCGCTTGGCCACCATGAAGGCCACGTTGCAGACGATGGCGCAGGTGAAGGCCACCTGCAGGGTCAGCAGGATGGCGGTGAGCTTGTGGTGACGCAGGGTGGAAAGGATCGGTCGGATTTGCATGATCGTGTTTTCTCCGGGACGGGAGCCGGCGACGCCGGCTCCATCGCGCGCAGGGCGCGCTACTACATGGTTTTCAACTGCAGCGCGGGCGCCACCCGGCAGGCGCGCCACGACGGCAGCAGGCCGGCCAGAACGCTGGCGACGACGGCCAGCGCCAGCGTGCCCAGCAGCATCGGCACGTCCATCTGCGCCAGCCTGGCGTAGTCGTCCGGGCGCTGGCGGATGCTCCACAGGCCGAGTTGCGCGATGGCCAGGCCCAGCACGCCGCCGGCCACGCCGATCAGCGCCGACTCGATGCCGAGTTGGACGAAGATGTCACGCCGCCTGGCGCCCAGCGCGCGGCGCACGCTGATCTCGCCGCCACGGCGCAGGAACTTGGCCAGCAGCAGCGCCACGATGTTGAGCATGCACACGAACAGGAAGCCCAGCGCCAGCCACAATTGCAGGTCCACGTCGTTGGGCACCAGGTTCTCGTGCGCCAGCCAGCCCATCAAGCCGTACAGCTTCGCGTTCGTCGGCGGGCGCTGGAAACGGCCCAGCGCCTTCTGCTGCGCGGAGTAGTCGACCAGGTATTGCCGATACGCCGCGACTTGTGCCGGCGTATCCAGCTGCACCCAGAACTGCAGCCAGCTCATGTTCGCGCTGGTCAGCGACATCGAATCGCCCTTGCCCCAGCCGGACTGGTTGCCGCTGACCTGAAACTTCTGGCTCACCGCCACCGACAACGGCAGGAAGAACAGGTCGGCGTCGCTGTATTGGGTGCCGGTCTGGTCGGCATAGAACAAGGGCTTCGGCGCCCAATCCGCCGTCACGCCGATCACGCGGAAATCGTGCTCGCCCAGGTGCACCGTCTGGCCGACCGCATTGCCTGCGCCGAACAGCTTGCGCGCCAACGCGTCGCTCAGCACCACCACCTGCGCGTCGGCCGCGTCGGCCGCCGCGCTCCAGCCGCCGCCGCGCTCGAACGGAACGCCGAACAGCGCGAAGAAATCCGCCGTGGCATAGCGTCCCGCCACGTAGAACGGCCGCAGTCCTGCCCGCTCCGGCCGCAGCAGCAGCGAACCGCCCGCCATCGCCGCCTGCCGCACGCCGCGCCGCGCCGCGAGCAGCGCCATCGCATCGGGCCAGGTCAGGTCGGCGGTGGGGTCGGGGCCGTCGCCGCGCCGCTTGTGATCCAGTGGCAGCGGATCGAGGTGCGGCGTGTACAACTGCGCGCTGCGCCCCGGCATCGGGTCGTCCGTCATCACGTGCAGCACCGTCAGCATGGTCATCGACGCGCCGATGCCCAGGCCGATCGCCAGCACCATCAGGCCGGTGAGGACCGGCGTGCGCCTGAGGCTGCGCCGTGCCAGGTCGAGGTAATAAGTGAACATCGCATCTCCATGTGTGTATGTACCACGGCCATCCCACGCAGCCGGCCGCGATGCCAGGGCATCACGGCCGCCCCCCGGATCAGTGGTCGCGCACCGTCTCGGCCGGCGCCGCGTCGCCCGCCTTCTGCGCATACGGCAGCACGTCGTCCACCAGGTGGATCAGGAAGCGACCAGGCTGCTCCAGCATGATCATGTGCGCCGAATCGGCGAACACCACCAGCCGCTTGGACGGCGCCTGCAGCTTGTCGAACCACTGCTCGGCCAACGTGTGCGACGTGGTGTTGTCATGCGCGCCGACGAACATCACCACGGGGCAACCGAACCGGGTGGTGCGGTCGAAATCTACCGACAGCAGCGGCTTGAGCAGGTGCTTCAGCGAGAAGACGCTGCCTTTGCCGATGGCGCTGACGTCGCTTGCGCTGTAGTCGGGCGACAGGTCCCAGGTATCCGCCGCGAACTGGTAGTCCTGGCGCCCCCAGGCGAGGCCGCCGTAGTACATCTCCCATTTGTCGCGCACGCTGATCTGGTCGAGCGTGATGCCCTTCAGCCCCGGATAGGGCGCGATCGCTTCCAGCTCGCGCACGGCGGCGGCATTGCCGTGCGCCTTGGCTTCGCGCATGGCGAAGGCGTAACCGTCCTCTTCGTTGCGGCGCATGTTCACGACCTGGCCCACACTGATATAGGCGTAGAACCAGTCCGGGTGGCGCTGCGTCAGTTCCACGCCCAGCACGCTGCCCCAGGAGTGCCCCATCACGAAGATCTTCTGCCTGTGGAAGCGCTGGCGCAGGTAGTCCACGACCTGGGCCGCATCGTCGGTCATGCCCTCGATGCTCATGCCCGGCGCCATCAGCGCTTCGGTATTGGCGGCATAGGTCTTGCCTGCGCCGCGCTGGTCCCACTCGACCACGGTGAAGTAGTCCTGCCACGGCGACTCGAACGTCCAGGCCTGCGGCATGTCCGGCGATGCCGGGCCGCCGTGCAGCACCAGCAGGATGGGGTTGCGGAGATCGCGGCCGCGTATCGTCAGCCACTGGTCGATACCGTTGATGCGTACCTTGATCTGCTCCTGGATGCCGTTCTGCGAAACGATCTTCTGGTTGGCGGCGATGACGCCGGTGACCTGGGCTCGCGTCATCCAATGCGCGGCATCCTGTTCCGCCGCGGTGGCACCCGCGACACCTGCCGTCACGAGCGTGGCCGCAGCCAACAGGGCACCGACTGCCCGCCGAATCTTCTTCATGCATCACTCCATCAAGGTCAACGATTGGTGGCGGGTTCCCCCGCCCATGGAAAATCACACGGACCGCGTCGCCACCACCGGCGGCACCGCCGCCGCGCGCAACGCCGGGCCGAGCACCGCGAGCTGCCCCAGCACCCACAGCGCCAGCGCGCCCATCGGCAGGTAGTACAGCGGCAGGTGCGGCAGTTCGTAGAACTTCATCAGCACCGCGTTGATCACGTAGGCCAGCAGCATGCCGAGCGCGATGCCGAACGTGACGATCAGGAAATTCTCGGTCTGGAAGTAGCGCAGGATGTCGCCGCGCGTGGCGCCGATCGCACGGCGGATGCCGATCTGCTTGCGCCGCTGCGCCACCCAGAAGCTGGCGAGGCCGACGATGCCCAGTGCGGTGACGAGCAACAGCGCGACGATCACGCCGACCAGGATGCCGGCCATCGCGCGATCCGCCTGAAAGTAACTATCGCGCAATTCGCCAATCGTGCGACTGGCCTGCTGGTCGAGCACGGCCTCGGGAACGATGCTGGCGATCGCCGCACGCGCATCGCGCAATACCTGCTGCAAATGCGCCGGGTCGGCACGTAACAGGTAGTTGTTGGTGAGTTGCTTGCCGGGCAATGCCGGCACGAACACCGACCATTCGCGCGTGGACGGCCCGCCCTCGCCGCCACCTGGTCGCGCGAAATGCGCCAGCACGCCGGCCACGCGAAAGTGGTACTTGCCCATCCAGAACTCCTTGCCCAGCGGCGATTCATCCGGCCACAGATGCCCGGCCAGCGCGCGCGTCACCCATACGGAGGCGTCCGCCGGCAGGAAGTTTTCGACGGCCTGGAAATCGCCCTGCGCAGGCGCCGAACCGGCTACAACTTGCAGGCCAAGCGCCTCGAAGCTGCCCGGCCCTGCGACATAGAAATCCACCACGCCACCGGAATGCTGGCCTGCCGCGTCCAGTGTGATGCCTGCGGTGCCGGCATGGTTGCCGAAGGGCACCGCGTTGATCACGCTCACCGACTGCACGCTGGGCAACTTACCCAGGCCGGACAGCACGCGCGCATTGACGTCGTTTGCATTGCAGTCGTCGCAATCCAGCGTGATCTGTGCGAGTGCGGCCTCGTCCACGCCACTGTGGATGTTCATCGCCTCCATGCGCGAGGCGATCAGGAAGCAAGCGTTGCATAACACCGCGCAGGCAAGCGCGACTTCCAGCGCGATCAGCAGCGTGGCGAGGCGATGTTTGCGCAGTGCCGAAAGAATGGGCTTGATCTGCATGGTGGCGGTACCTTTATGGAAAGCGCTCTGGTTGGGAGTGCGCATCACAAAGCCTTCAGTTGCAGCGCCGGCGCGACGCGACAGGCACGCCACGCTGGCAACACGCCGGCCAGCACGCTGGTGGCGATCGCCACCGCGAACGTGGCCAGGAACATCGGCAGGTCGAGGCGGATGAGGTCGGCGTAGTCAGTCGGCTGCCGGCGCACCAACCACAGGCCCGCCATCGTCAGCAGCCAGCCGCCGATGCCACCGAGCAGGCCAAGCAGCCCCGCCTCCACCAGGCATTGTGCGAAGATCGCCGCGCGGCTCGCGCCCAAGGCGCGGCGCACGCCGATCTCGCCGCTCCGACGCAGGAACTTCGCCAGCAACAAGCCAATGGTGTTGAACAGGCAGATGGCGAGGAAGGCGAAGGCCAGCCAGTTTTGCAGGCGCACGTCGTCCGGCACCACGCCAAGGTAATCCAGCCACTGCATCAGGCTGCGCAAACGCGTGACGCCGCTGGTGAAGCGGCCAAGCGATTTCTGCTGCGCGGCGTAATCGCCCAGAAACTGCTTGTACGCGGACACCTTGGCGGCATCGTCCAGTTGCACCCACAGCCCAACCCATTCGCATGGTGCATTCTGCAGATGGCCTGGCGTGGATGGCATATCCCAGCAGGTGAACTGCATGAAATGGCCGTCGTTGATCTCCAGGCCGGAGGTCAGCGGCGTCATCACGTCCTGCGGCCTGGTGTAGTTTCCCCATGCCTCGTAGAACAGCGGCGCAGGCCGCCACGGCTTGAGCACGCCGACGATATGCAAGTCGCTGCGACCCAGACGCAGGGTGCGGCCCACGCTATTGGCACCGCCGAACAGCTTGTTGTTGAGATCGTCGGAGATCACCACTACCCGCGCATGTTGCGCGTCATCGTCCGCGCTCCAGCCGCTGCCATAGTGGAACGGTACGCCGAACATCGGGAAGAAATCCGTCGTGGTCGAAAGCATGTCCAGCTGCAGTGGCGGCACGGCGGACTCCGGCGCGACTACTTTGATCGCGCTGTTCACGATCAACGCTTGGCGGTCGGCGCGATGTGCTCCCCACAGATCCATCGCGGAGTGGTAATCCATTACGTAAGCCGGCTCCTTGGCATGTGGCCGGGCGATGTCCGGATTCAACTGCGCATAGAACAGGTGCGCGCTCCTGCCCGGCAGCGGGTCGCCGGACAGGATGTGCATCACCGTCAGCGTGGTCATGGACGCGCCGATACCCACCGCGATGGCCAGCACCATCAGCACGGTGAGCACCTTGTTGCGCTTGAGGCTGCGCAAGGCCAGGTCCAGGTAATAGCCGAACATTTCCGTTTCTCCTTGTTGCATTTCCTTCCCCCGCTGGCGGAAGAAGGGGAACTCACGCGCTCCGCGTCGCCACCACCGGCGGCACGTTCGCTGCGCGCAGCGCTGGACCGAGCACGGCGAGCTGGCCCAGTACCCACAGCGCGATCGCGCTGACCGGCAGGTAGTACCAGGGCATCCGCGTGATTTCGTAGTGCCGCATCAGGTACAGGTTGATGCCGTAGGCCAGCGACATGCCGAGCACCACGCCGGCGCCGCTGAGCAGGAAGTTCTCGGTCTGGAAGTACTGCAGGATGTGGCTGCGGCTGGCGCCCACCGCGCGGCGGATGCCGATCTGCTGGCGCCGCTGCCCCACCCAGAAGCTGGTGAGGCCGACGATGCCGAACGCGGTCACCGCGAGCATCACGACGCAGACCAGCACCAGCATCCACGCCATGCTGCGCATGTCGGCGAAGTACTGGTCGCGCATGTCCGAGTAGATCGCGCTCTTGGTCACGCCGTTGGGATTCAGCTCGTCGAGCTTCTGCTCCGCAGCGCGCATCACACGATCACGGTCGCCCGGCGCGCTGCTCAGCACATAGCGCCGGAGGTTGCCTTTGGAGCCTTCCGCGCTCATCGGGAAGAAGGCGCTGTAGTAGTTGGCCGCCTCGCCCGGACCATCGATGTTCGGGCGCAGCACGTCGGCGATCACGCCGACCACGGTGTAGTAATGCGACGTGGTGTAGTAGGTCTTGCCCAGCGCCGACTGCCCGGGCCACATGCGCTCCGCGATGCTGTGCGTCACCAGAGTCACGTGCGTCTCCGGCAGGGGCGCGCTGCCGAACGAGCTGTCCGCGTAGTCGTCGGCGTTGAAGAAGCGCCCTTCCAGCAGGCGCAGGCCCAACGCCTTGTCGGCACCTTCGCCGAGGAAGAACAGCGAGAAGTTGACCGTCTTCTTGTCGAAGACGGACACATCCGGCGAGGTACCGAAGCTCCATCCCCAGTTGTTGTGGCTGAGCGGCAAGGTGCTGATTGCCCCTGCCGCCTGCACGCCGGGAATGCCGCGCAGCGCCGCGAGGTTGCGCGGGATGTCGCTGCCGGCGGTTTTCTCGTCGGTGCCGCTCAGCCCGACCATGCTCAGGCTGTGCTCGTCGATGGCATTGGGCAGGCGGATGGCGCTCACGCGCTGGCCGATCATGAACACGGCATTGCACAGCACGGCGCAGGTCAGCGCGATCTCCAGCACGATCAACACGGTCGGGATGCGGTGCTTGCTCAGGCTGGCGAGTATCGGACGGATTTCCATGGGTATCTCCTCAGCTGGCCTTGAGTTGCGGTGCCGGCGCCACCGCGCAGGCACGCCATGCGGGCAGCAGCCCGGCGATCAGGCTGGCCACCAGTGCCACCACGAAGGTGAACAGGAACATCGACAGGTCCAGGTGCGCGAGGCTGGCGTACTCGGCAGGCTGGTGGCGTATCCCGAACAGGCCCAGCTCGGCAAAGCCGAGGCCGAGCAGGCCGCCGACCAGGCCGACGATGCCGGCCTCGACCATGAACTGGCCGAAGATCGCACCGCGCGTGGCGCCCAGCGCACGACGCACGCCGATCTCGCGCGAGCGGCGCAGGCACTTGGCCAGCAGCAGGCCCACCGTGTTCAGCACGCAGATCAACAGGAAGCCGTACGCCAGGCCGGCCTGCAGCCGCACGTCGTCGGGCACTACCTGCTGGTCGCGCAGCCAGCCCATCAGATCCAGCAGCGCGGTCTCGTCGCGGCTGAAGCGACCCTGGGCCACCTGTTGCTTCGCATAGTTGGCGAGAAACGTCCGGTAGTCGGCCACGGCCGCCTGGTCCGGCAGCTCGACCCACATGCCAAGCCACATGCACGGCGCGGCCGCGAGGTTGTCGACATCGGTGACCGCGTTGTAGCACTCGATGTCCTGCGGCCCCATCTTCAGGTCCATGGCGGTCTTCAGCGGCAGGAACATCGCATCGCCATCGCCGCCGTAGTCATGGCCGCCCAGGTCCAGCGCATAGAAGCGCGGCTGCGGCGACCACGGCTTGAGCACGCCGACGATCCGGAAGTCGTGGTCGTTCATGCGGATCGTCTTGCCCACGCTGTTGGCGCCGCCGAACAGCTTCTGGTTGAGGAAGCCCGCGATCACGATCACCCGGGAACCACCCTCGTCGTCCGCCGCCGTCCAGCCGCTGCCGTACTCGAACGGCGCATCGAACAGGCCGAAGAAATCCGCCGTTGTCTGCACTCCGTCGCTGTAGAAGGGCCGCTCGTTGGCCCGCTGCGGCGCGATCTTGCCCGAGGTCAGCGCCACCGCCGCCTGCCGCTTCGCGCGGTGCGCGTGCAGCAGGAACATCGCGTCGACGTAGGTCATCGTCGCCGGCGGCTCGGTCTGGCCGGCGATATAGCCTTCTTTGGCGTTGGGATCGACCTGCGCATAGAACAGCCGGTCGCTCTTCTGCGGCAGCGGATCGCCCGAAAGCAGCCGCAGCACGGTCGTGGTGGTGATGCAGGCGCCGATGCCCAGCGCCAGCGACAGCACCATCAATCCGGTGAGCACCCGGTGGCGTTTCAAGCTGCGCAAGGCCAGGTCTAGGTAATAACCGAACATGTCCGCTTCTCCTCAATTGCAGCCCTCTCCCGCAGGCGGGAGAAGGAAGAGTTCACACGCTGCGCGTCGCCACCACCGGCGGCACGTTCGACGCACGCAGCGCGGGACCGAGCACCGCAAGCTGGCCGATGCCCCACAGCACCAGCGCGCCCACCGGCAGGTAGATGCCGGGCAGGCGCGGCAGTTCGTAATGCAGCATCAGGAACAGGTTGAGGCCGTAGGCCAGCACCATGCCGAGCGCGATGCCGAAGCTGGCGAGCAGGAAGTTCTCGGTCTGGAAGTAGCGCAGGATGTCGCCGCGCGTGGCGCCCAGCGCACGGCGCACGCCAATCGTGCGGCGGCGCTGCCCCACCCAGAAACTGGCCAGGCCCACGATACCCAGCGCGGTGACGGTGAGCAGCGCCACGATCACGCCGACCAGGATGCCGGCCATCGCGCGGTCGTCGGCGAAATACTCGCGGCGCGCCGCGTCGTAGGTGCGCTTCACCAGCACCACGCGATTGGGATCAAGTTGCTTGAGCTTGGCCACTGCGGCCTTGAGCACCGCTCCGCGCTCCTGCGGCGACGTGCGGAGGATGTAGCTGGAACCGTCGGCCGCCGTCATGCTTATCGGCAGCACCGTGCTGTACTGGACGCCCTGCTCCAGCTGTTTCGGCCGCGCCAGGCTCGCGACCACGCCGATGACGCGGAACGGCAGGTTGTTGCCGAAATAGACCGTCTTGCCCAATGCGTCCTGCCCTGGCCACAGGCGCTTGGCAAGCCCGCGGGTGAGAATGATCTCCTGCGGCAGGCCACGCGCGTCGCCATCGTGCAACGCCTGCACCGCCGCATCGAAATCGACGTACTCGCCGGGCTGGAAATCGCGTCCCGCCACCAGTTGCGCACCCAGGGTGGGCAACAGACCCGGCCCTCCCATGAACTCCGCGACTTGCGCGGTCTTCTGTTGCTGGCGCGGATCGAGCATGAGGCTACCGTTGGAGTCGCTGCCGAAGCTGAAGGGCAACTGGTTGGCCACCGCCACCTGCCGTACTCCGGCAATCTGCCGCAAGGCGGCCAGGTCCGCTTCCGTCTGCGCCTTGGCATCGACGTTCTTGCCGACGTGGCCCAGCTGGATCTGCACCAGCTCGTGCTCGGCGATGCCACTGGGGAGATCCATGCGCTGCAGGCGCTGGCCGATCAGGAACACCGCGTTGCAGACGATGGCGCAGGTCAGCGCGATTTCCAGGATCAGCAACCACGCCGTGGTCTTGTGCCGCCGCAGGGTGGAAAGGATCGGTCGCAATTCCATGGTGTCGCCTCATGCCCCAAGCGGAGCGTTTTCTTGAGAAGTGCGGCCATCGACGGCCGCTCCCGCGTGCAGGGCAAGCGGATTAATTGCTCTTCAATTGCAGGGCAGGCGTCACCTGGCAGGCGCGCCACGCGGGCAGCAGGCCGGCCAGCAGGCTCGCACCCAGCGCCAGCAGAAAGGTGGCCAGCAGCATCATCGGATCGAGATGCGCCAGCGACGCGTACTCCGCCGGTTGACGGCGCACCAGCCACAGGCCGGCCAGCGCCAGCAGCAGGCCGCCCGCGCCACCGACCAGCCCGACCACGCCGGATTCCACCAGGAGCTGCGCGAACAGCGCGCGGCGCGAGGCACCCAGCGCACGGCGCACGCCCAGTTCGCCGGCATGGCGCAGGAACTTCGCCAGCATCAGGCCCACCGTGTTCACCAGGCATACCAGCAGGAAACCGAAGGCCAGCCCCGCCTGCAGGCGCACGTCGTCGGGCACCACCTGCTGGTAAGCCAGCCATTGCATCACGTTGCGCAGCCGCACGTTCGGTGGCCGCTGGAAACGCCCCAGCGCCTTCTGCTGCTCGGCGTAGTGCAGAAGGAACTCCTTGTACCCGGCGACCTTGGCCGGGCTGTCCAACTGCACCCAGAACTGCAGCCACGCGCAAGGCGAGTCATGGTCCGGCGCCTGGCCGGAGCCCCCGTTGCCCCAGCAGTCGACGCTGCCGTCGTGGGCCATGCCGAGGTCCTGCGAGGTGGACAGCGGCAGGAACACGCCTTCGTTCTCGTTGTAGTTCTTGCGGTTCAGGTCGTAGAAGTTCGGATTGGGGTGCCAGTCGCCGATCACGCCGACGACGCGGAAGGCCGAGCCATCCAGCCGCAGCGTCTTGCCGGTGCTGTCGCCGCCGCCGAAAACCTTGTCGTTGAGCTGGCTGCTGATCACCACTACCCGCGCATGCGCATCGTCTTCCGCCTCGCCCCAGGCATGGCCATACTCGAACGGCACGCCGAACATGGGAAAGAAGCCTGCCGTGGTGAAGCGCATGTCCTCGTAGAACGGATCGAACGCGCCGTTCTCGGGCTGTATCGCCGCATCGCCGCCGGTCATCAGCGCCTGCCGGTCCGCGCGCTTCGCCTGCAGCAGGTTCATGCCGTCGATCCAGGCCATTTGATCCATCGGCTCCGTCTTGCCTGGCAGGTAACCATGGCCGTCACGGGGGTCGAGTTGCGGGTAATACAGCGACCCGCTGCGCCCCGGCAGCGGATCGCCGGACAGCACGTGCAGCACGGTAAGCGTGGTCATCGAAGCACCGATGCCCAGCGCGATCGCCAGCACCATCAGCGCGGTGAGCGCCTTGTTGCGCCGGAGGCTGCGCAAGGCGAGGTCGAGGTAGTAACCGAACATCTCTGTTTCTCCTCCAAATCCCCCTTCAAGGGAGAGGCTTCAAAGCCGTCACACGCTCCGCGTCGCCACCACCGGCGGCACGTGCGACGCGCGCAACGCGGGGCCGAGCACGGCCAGCTGGCCGATGATCCACAGCGTCACGGCACCCACCGGGAAATACCAACCCGGCAGGCGCCCCAGTTCGTAATGCAGCATCAGCACCAGGTTGAGGCCGTAGGCCAGCACCATGCCCAGCACGATGCCGAGCGTGGCGATCAGGAAGTTCTCGGTCTGGAAGTAGCGCAGGATGTCGCTGCGCGTCGCCCCGACGGCGCGACGGATGCCGATCTGCCGGCGGCGCTGCGCCACCCAGAAACTGGCCAGGCCACCGATGCCGACTGCGGTGACGATCAACAGCAGCAGGCACACGCCCACCAGCATCCAGGCCATCGCGCGGTCGTTGCGGTAGTACTTGGCGCGCGCCGCTTCCAGCGTCCGGGCGTTCTTCGGCGACACCAGCCGCAACGGGCCATCGCCCTTCAATGCCTGCAAGGCAGTGCGGATCACCGCATCGCGCTGCGACGCGTCCTTCACGCGCAGCAGGTAGGCACCTTGCGCATACGACAGGTTCACCGGGAACAGCATGGCGTATTCGTAGGACTCCGCAGGCCCGTAATCCTTCGGCTGCACCAGTCGATCCACCACGCCCACGACGCGGTTGGTGCCGAAGGCATAGATCACCTTGCCGGCCGCCGACTGGCCCGGGAAAAAATGCTCGGCCAGCGCACGGGTGATGATGACCGGCACGGTGGCGCCGCCGCCTTCCAGCTGTTCGTCGCTGACGAATTCGTCCGGCTTGAACCAGCGCCCGTCGACCAATTTCAGGCCCAGCGTGCCAGCCAGCTGCGCGTTGCCGAAGTACTGGGTCACCGTGATGGTCGGCGCATTGGGCGCGTCGCTGAGGCCGACGCCGCTTCCGCTGAACGAGTCGCCGAACAGGGTCTGGTTGATGATGGACACGCTGGCCACGTCGGGAATGGTGCCCAGCGCAGCGAGGTCGGTGCGCGTCTGCGCCATGATCGCCTCCGGCGAACCGGGCGCGACACTGCGCACCCCCACTTCCACGAGGTGCGCCTCATCGACGCCAGTGAGTCGATGCATGCGATCCAGCCGTGCACCGATCAGGAACAGCGCGTTGCAGACCACCGCGCAGGAGAAGGCGATTTCCAGCACCAGCAGGCATACCGCGATACGGTGGCGGCCAAGCGCGCTGAGGATGTGGCGGAAGTGCATGGGCGCTCTCCTAATTCGACTTGATCGCGGCGGCGGGCGCCACCTGCATCGCCCGCCATGCGGGCAGCAGGCCGGCCAGCAGGCTGCTCGTCAGGGCCAGCACGAACGTGCCCAGCAGCATGCGCAGATCCATATGGATGAACGCCGCGTAGTCGGTGGGCTGGTGGCGCACAAGCAGCATGCCGAGCCCGGCCAGCGCCAGCCCGAACACGCCGCCGACCAGGCCCACCACACCGGCCTCGATCAGGCATTGCAGGAAGATCGCGCGCCGCGATGCACCCAGCGCGCGGCGCACGCCAAGCTCGCCGCTGCGGCGCAGGAACTTCGCCAGCAGCAAGCCCACGGTGTTGAGCAGGCATATGCCGAGGAACCCAAGCGCCAGCCACATCTGCAGGCGCACGTCGGAGGGCACCACGCCCTTGAAGTCCAGCCATTGCATCACGTCGCGCAGATCGGCCTGGCCGGAATGGTGGAAGCGGCCCGCCTGCTGCTGCAGGGCGATGTAGTTGCCGAGGTATTGGCGGTAGGCCGACACCTTGGCCGGCGTATCCAGCTGCACCCAATACTGCAACCACAGGCAGGGCGCGTCCGCCGCCTGCATGTCGTTCGAGTTCCCCCAGCACCACATGTTTCCGCTGGCGCTCAGCTTCATGTCCTCCGCCGTGGACAACGGCATGAACACGTCTTCGCTGTCGCCGAACTGGCCGTTGCTCAGGTCGTAGAAACGCGGATTCATGTCCCATTCGCCCAGCACCCCGACGATGCGCAGCCCCTGGTCGCCCACCTTCAGCGTCTGCCCCACGCTGTCCTTGCCGCCGAACAGCTGCTCGTTCAACGCACTGGAGATCACTGCGACGCGTGCGCGATTGGCATCGTCGTCGGGCCCCCACGCGTGGCCGTAGCGCAACGGCACGTCGAACATGGGGAAGAAACCCGCGCCGGTGTAGCGCGCCTGCACCCATTGCGGATCGCCCTGCACCGGCGTCACCGCCATCGAGCCGGCCGACATCGCCACCTGGCGATCGCCACGCGTGTCGTGCAACAGCGCCTCGGCATCGCGCCGGGCCAGGTTGTCGGGCACGTCGTCGCCCGCGCGGAAACGATCATCGGGAAACACATTCATGCGCACGCGGAACAGCTGCGCGCTCTTCTGCGGGATCGGGTCGCCCGACAGCACGTGCATCACCGTCAACGTGGTCATGCTGGTGCCGATGCCCAGCGCGATGGTCAACACCATCAGCGCCGTGAGCACCTTGTTGCGCCTGAGGCTGCGCAGTGCCAGATCGAGGTAGTAGCCGTACATGCCGCACTCCTTCTTGATCTCCCTCTCCTGCAAGCGGGAGAGGGAAGAACTCAAACCGACCGTGTCGCCACCACCGGCGGGACGTTTGAAGCGCGCAGCGCAGGGCCGAGCACCGCCAGCTGGCCGAGCAGCCACAACGCCACCGCGCCAACCAGCAGGTAATGCGCCGGCAGGTGGGGCAGTTCGAAGCGCTGCATCAGGAACAGGTTCAGCGCATAGGCGAACAGCACGCCAAGCAGCACGCCACCGGTGACGATGAGGAAGTTCTCGGCCTGGAAGTAATGCCGGATGTCGCCGCGCGTGGCGCCCAGCGCGCGGCGCATGCCGATCTGCCGGCGCCGCTGCTGCACCCAGAAGCTGGCCAGCCCGCTCACGCCCAGCGCGGTCACCACCAGCAGGATGACGATGATCGCCACCAGCATGCGGCCGGCGGCGAGCGAGCTCCTGAAGTAGCCCTCGCGCAGTTCGGCCATCGTGTACAGCTTGTTCTGCACGTGGCCGGGGTTGGCCTTCTGCAGGGCGGCGGCAGCGGCGTGCAGCGCCTCGGGCAGCCGGCCCGGCTGGCTGCGGACGAGGAAACCGCCGCCCACGTCCTGGGTGCTGACGTGGTACTCGTAGACCAGCGAATCGTCGTCGCCGGCGCTTCCGGTGAGCTCGCCCCGCAGGTGGTCCACGATGCCGATGACGCGCAGGCCGTGCGTGCCGTCGTAAAGGATGCGGCCCAGCGCGCTGCCATCCGGGTACAGGCGCCTGGCGAGCGATTCCGTCAGCAGCGCCGGGATCGGCGCGGTGGCCTTGCCCATGTAGACGTCCATGGCGTCGGGCAGTTCGCCGTCGTCGAAGTCGTGCCCCTGCACCACGCGCAGGCCCAGCGTGCTGTTCAGGTGCTGGCTGCCCTGGAACTCATAGGCATGCAGCGCGGGATGCTGCCGCGATGCATCGAGGAAGAGCGGGTTGTGGTCCACCCACCACAGCGGCAGCGAACCGTAGGCGGCATCCGCCACGCCGGGTGCGGCGCGCATCGCCGCGAGGTTGCCCGCGACCGTGCCCGGGTTGTCCTGGCCGATCACGCCGATGCTCTGGATCAGGCCGATCTCGCTCTCCGCCACGCCCGTCGGCTCGTGCGAACGCTGGATGGTGCCGTACACGATGAACACCAGGTTGCCGAGCACCGCCATGGTCAGCGCGATCTCCAGCATCAGCAGGACCACCGCGGCGCGGTGGCTGCGCAGGGCGGCGAGGATGGGACGTATCTGCCGGTGGATCCTCATAGCGACTTCACCTGCAGCGCGGGGGCCACGCGGGAAGCGCGCAGCGCCGGCCATACGCCGGCAGCCAGCGCCGACAGCACGGCCAGCGCCAGCGCCGCGCCCAGCATGGATGGATCGAAACGCGCGGACGCGGCGAAACTCACCGGCTGCTGGCGCACCATCCACAGGCCCAGCCAGGCCAGCGGCAGGCCGAGCAGGCCACCGGCCACGCCCACCACCCCGGCCTCGACCAGGCATTGCAGGAACACCATGCGGCGCGAGGCACCCAGCGCGCGGCGCACGCCGATCTCGCCCGACTTGCGCAGGAACTTGGCCACCATCAGCCCCACCGTGTTGACCATGCAGATCAGCAGCACGCCGAAGGCGATCCAGGTCTGCATGCGCACCGTCACCGGGATCACGCGCTTGTAATCCAGCCAGTCGACCAGCCCGGCCAGCCGCACGTTCGGCGGACGCTGGAAACGCCCCAGCCGATGCTGCTGCGCGCTGTACTGGACGAGCGCGGCGCGGTAGCCCGCCACCTGCGCCGGTGTATCCAGCTGCACCCAGAACTGTGCCCAGGTGCATTGCTGCGCCTTCGGGTCGTGCATGCCCGCGTTCGGGTCGTTGCCCCAGCAGTCCATCGGGCCGTAGCCGTAGTCCTGCGGCAGGTCCAGCCAGGTGAAGAACGGCAGGTACATCTGCTCGGCCTTGCCGAAAGCGCCGTCGTTCAGGTCGTAGAAGCGCGGCTGCGGGTTCCAGTCGTCGACCACGCCTGCCACGCGGAAGGTCTTGGTGGCGATCACCAGGTTCCTGCCCACGCTGTCCTCGCCACCGAACAGTTGCTGGTTCATCGCCCGCGACAGCACCACCACCTGCGCGTGGCTGGCGTCGTCCTGCGCCGACCAGGCGGAGCCGTAGATGAAGGGCACGCCGAACATCGCGAAGAAGTCGGCGGTGGTGGCACGGTCGGTAACCATCGCCAGCGGGCTGTCCTGCGCATCCTTGCGCACCGGCAGCCAGTTGCTGCTCATCAGCGCGCGACGCGGCGCGACGCCGAGCTGGTAGAGGTTCACCGCATCGAGATAGCTGAGGTCGTCCGGCGGCTCGTCCTTCGCGCCCGGCAGATCGGCCGGGCGGGGATCGACCTGCGGATGGAACAGCGCGTCGCTGCGCCCCGGCAGCGGATTGCCCGACAGGTTGTGCAATACCGCCAGCATGGTGATCGACGCGCCGATACCCAGCGCGATCGCCAGCGTCATCAGGCCGGCGAGCACGGGCGTGCGCCTGAAACTGTGCAGCGCAAGGTCGAGGTAATAGCCGAACATGCCCACTCCTTCGTTGGTTCCCCCTCTCCTTGCGGAGAAGCCACACTTCACTCCCCTCAACCGCTTGCGGGAGAGGGGTTGGGGAAGGGTCGCTCTGGCGTCACGGCAACCCCACCTCCTCTCTCCCGGCCCCTCTCCCACAAGTGGGGGAAGGGAACGGGGCACCCCTCCCGCACGGAGAGGGCAGAACCATCACGCCGCCCGCGTCGCCACCACCGGCGGCACGTTGGAAGCGCGGCGGGCGGGGGCGAATACCGCGCCCTGCCCCAGCGCCAGCACCATGGCCACGCCGGCCAGCACGTAGAGCACGGGCATGCGGTCCATCTCGTAGTGCTTCATCAGCAGCAGGTTGAGGCCGATCGCCAGCGCCACCCCGGCCACCGCGCCGATGCCGGCGATCAGCAGGTTCTCCATCTGGAAGTAATGCAGGATGTCCGCCTTGCGCGCGCCCAGCGCGCGGCGCACGCCGATCTGGCGATGGCGCTGGCCCACCCAGAAGCTGGTGAGGCCGACGATGCCCGCGGCGGTGACGCCGAGCAGGATCAGGCAGATCACGCCCATCAGCGCGGCCATGCCGACGTCGGCGCGGTAGGCCTCCTTGCGGATGTCGGCGAACGACTTGACGCTGTCGTCGTCGAGCACGCGCATCGGGTTGGCCTTGTACAGCGCCGGCGTCACCTCGCGCATCGCCGCCTGCAACCGGCCCGGCCTGGCGCGCACGGCATAGCGGGAGAAATTGGCGTTGAGGCGCACCGGCTCGATCGTCGCGTTCCACGTGAAGGCGCTGACCCAGCCGCCGGTGGCGGGCACCTGCAGGCGCTCGACCTCGCCGATGATGGTGCTCGGCGTGCCGCTGCCGTCGAGGTAGATGACCTTGCCGAGCGCATCGCCCTTCGGGAACAGCTTGTCCCCCAGTGCCTTGGTCACCAGGATCATGCCGGGCTCGGTGGTGTTGCGGAAACCCTTGTTGATGACGTCGCCCGCATTGAAGTCGCGCCCCGCGACCAGGTGCAGGCCCAGCGTGCGCAGGAAGTTCTCGTCGCCGAAGTAGTAGGTGGTGCGCGCATTGCCGCCGATCAGCTTGGCGTCGGCGTTGATCGACGCCGAGCCGTTCCAGCTCGAGTTGAGCAGCGGCAGCGAATTGGTCGGCGTCACCGATTCCACGTCGGGCAGCGCGCGCAGCGTGGCGAGGTCCTCGCGCTGCAGCGCATCCAGCTTCTGGATGCTGTCCGCGTCGTCGCCGGCGGGCGCGCCCACCCATTGCTGGCTGACCAGGAACAGATCCTGTTCGTTGAGCCCGGTGGGGCGGTTCACGCGCTGGATGCGCTGGCCGATGATGAACACCGCGTTGCAGACGATGGCCAGGGTCAGCGCGATCTGCAGGGCGATCAGCACCACGCCTGCCTTGTGCTTGCGCAGCGCGGAGATCATGGGATGAATGGTCATGTGGGAACCCTCATTGTTTGTTGGCTCCCCTCTCCCGCAGGCGGGAGAGGGGTTGGGGGAGAGGGCGCTTTTTGTGATGCCGCAAAAAGCCGGACCCTCTCCCGCCCTGTCGGGCACCCTCTCCCGCCCGTGGGAGAGGGGATCAGCAGACCGCTCAGTTCGACTTCAATTGCCACGCCGGCTGCACGCGCGAAGCGCGCCAGGTGGGGTACAAGCCCGCCAGCACGGTGGCGACCACCGCCAGCAGCAACGTCGTGGCCAGCAGCGACACGTCCAGCCTCGCCAGCGCGGCGATGTCCTTCGGCAGCACCCAACCCACGCAGGCCACGCCCGCGCCGGTGAGCAGCAGGCCCAGCACGCCGCCCGCCGCGCCGACGATGCCCGCCTCGGTGAGGAACTGCGCGTACACCGCCGCGCGCGGCGCGCCCAGCGCGCGGCGCACGCCGATCTCGCCGCTGCGGCGCAGGAACTTCGCCAGCAGCAGGCCTGCCGTGTTCACCAGGCAGACGATCAGCAGGCCCAGCGCCACCAGCAGCGACACCTTGGTGTCGTCGGGCACCACGTGCTCGGAGTCCAGCCATGCGGGCAGGTCGCGCAGCTCGTACTTGGGTGCCCAGTTGAAACGGCCGGCCTGCTTCTGCTGGCGCATGTAGCCGTCGAGGTAGTTCCTGTAGCTGTCCACGTCGGCGGCGCTGTCCAGCTCGACCATGTAGGCGATCCACACGCAGGTGGATTGCTGCAGGCCGACGAAGCCGGAGCCCTTGGGGATCTCGCTGCAATTGGTGTTGCCGTTGTTGGGCATGCCCACGTCGATGGCGGTGTTGAACGGCAGGAACACGTCCTCGGCGCCGTCGCCGACGAAACCGCCGGTGTTGACCACGTCGTAGTAGCGCGGCTGCGGGTTCCACTTGGCGACCACGCCGGCCACGCGGTAATCCTTGCCTTCGATGCTCACGCTCCTGCCCACGCTGTTGACGTCGCCGAACAGCTTCTGGTTGAGCTTGTCGCTGAGCACCACCACGTGCGCGCGGTTCGCGTCGTCCTGCGCGCCCCAGCCGCTGCCGTACTTGAACGGCGCCTCCACCATCGGGAAGAACTCGCCGAACACCGCATGGCCGGTGACGTTGATCGGATGCTTGGTGGCGTCCGCCGGCACCACCGAGGGCGACACCTGGTACATCGCCGACTGCAGCTTGCCGCGGTGGTCGCGCATCAGCGCCACCGCGTCGGTGTAGTCGAACGCGTCGGCGATGTCGTCGTAGCCGCCCTTCTTGCGGCTGTCCGGCCCCCAGATGTCGAGCTGCGGCACGAACAGCCTGGACGATTTCCACGGGATCGGATCGCCCGACACGGCGCGGAACACCGACCACGTGGTCATCGAGGCCGCCACGCCGAAGCCGATGGCGAGCACCATCAGCGCGGTGAGGCCGGGGCTGCGTCTCAGGCTGCGCAGGGCCAGGTCGAGGTAGTAGGCGAACATTTCATTCTCTCCTCAAGTTTCGACTCCCCTCTCCCGCAAACGGGAAAGGAGGTTAAGAACGTCACACCGAGCGCGTCGCCTCCACCGGCGGCACGCGCGAGGCGCGCAGCGCCGGGGCCAGCACGGCACCCTGTCCGAGTAGGAGCAGCACGACCACGCCCGCCACCACGTAACCCGGCGCGATCCGCGCCAGCTCGAACTGCTTCATCAGCCACAGGTTCAGGCCCAGTGCGAGCACGCTGCCGACCAGCACGCCCACCGTGCTGATAAGCAGGTTCTCGGTGAGGAAATAACCGAGGATGTCGTGCCGCGTGGCGCCCAGCGCACGGCGCACGCCGATCTGCTTGCGGCGCTGTCCGACCCAGAAGCTGCTGAGCCCCACGATGCCGGCCGCGGTGATGGCCAGCAGCACCACGCTGATGACGCCCATCAGGATCGCCATGCCACGATCGCTCTTGTAGGCATCCGCGCGGATCTCGGCGAAAGTCCGCACGCCGTCCTTCGGGCTGATCACCCGCATGCGGTTGGCGGCATACAGCGCCGCGCGCACGTGGCGGCGCACGTCTTCGAGCTGCCCCGGCCGCACCCGCAGCACGTATCGCGTGGCCGCGGTCAGCTGCCGGTACGGGACCAGGGTCGAACAGTCGGCCCACTCGGCCATGCCGCTGTCCACCCAGGGCGACTGCAGGCGCTCGACGATGCCCACGATGGTGCTCGGCTGCCTGCTGATGTAGGCGGTCTTGCCCAGCGCCGAGCCATCGGGGAACAGGCGGTCCGCCAGCCCGCGCGTCACGATGATGGCGCCGGGCTGGATATCGCCGTGCCGGTCGACCTGGCCGATCTCGTCGGCGCGGAAGTTGCGGCCCGCCACCAGCTTCAGCCCCAGGGTCGGCAATGCGTCCTGGTCCGCGAAATAGATCGCGGTGGTCGATACGGGCTTGAGCTTGTCGGGGGAATGGCCGATGCCGAAGGCGATGCCGCCGCCGCTCAGGGGATAGGTGTTGCTGGCATAGGCATCCGCCACGCCCGGCAGCCTGCGCAGCGTATCCACGTCGGCCGCCATCAGCGACGCGATCTCGCCGGGCGACGGCTTGCCGGCCCACTCGTTGAGGACCACCAGCACGTTCGCCTCGTCGACGCCGCTGGGCTGCGACAGGTGGGACACGCGCTGGCGGATGATGAACAGCGCGTTGCAGACGATCGCCAGGGTCAGCGCGATCTGCATCGCGATCAGCAAGGTGCCGGCCTTGTGGTGCTTCAACGTGGCGAGGATGGGACGGATCTGCATCGTCGTCGCCTCAATTGGACTTCAGCTGCCACGCGGGTTGCACCCGGGCGGCTCGCCACGTGGGATAGAACGCGGCGCCCAACGTCGCGACCAGCGCGCAGGCAAGCGTCAGGGCGACCAGGCTTACGTCGATATGGGCGAGCCGGGCGATATCCGGCTCGAACACCAGGCCGATGCCGAGCACGCCGATGCCGGTGAACAGCACGCCGACGAGGCCACCGACCACGCCGACGATGGCGGCCTCCGCCAGGAACTGCGCCCAGATCTCGCGCCGCGAAGCGCCCAGGGCGCGCCGCACGCCGATCTCCCCCGCGCGGCGCATGAACTTGGCCAGCATCAAGCCTACGGTGTTCACCAGGCACACCAGCAGGAAACCCAGCGACAACAGCAACGATATCCGCGTCTCGGGCGGCACCACCTGTTCGTAGTCCATCCACTGCGTGAGGTCGCGCAGGGTGTAGTAAGGCGACCAGCGGAAGCGGCCAAGGCGGTCCTGTTCGGCCATGTAGCCCTGCAGGAAATTCCGGTACGCCTGCACCGCGGCGGCATCCGGAAGCTCCACCCAGAAGGACACCCAGGCGCAATCGGACTGCAGCCAGCCCTGCCAGCCCGGCGCGCGCCCGGTGCTGCCGTAGCAGTTGTTGTTGCCCCGGGTTTCCGTCTGCAGGTCCACGGCCAGCGTGAAAGGCACGAAGAAGCCCGGCGGGTCGGCGAAGCCATTGTTGTTGTCGAGGTCGTAGAAGCGCGGCCGCGGGTTCCAGTCCGCCAGCACGCCGATGACCCGGTAGTCGTGGTCGTCCAGGCGCACCGTGCGTCCCACGCTGTCGGCACCCGCGAACAACTGCTGGTTGAGCTGGCTGCTGATCACCACCACCGAAGCGCGCGCATCGTCCTGGCCCGCGTCCCAGCCTCCGCCGTAGATGAAGGGCGCGTCGAACATCGGGAAGAAGTCGGCATAGGTGGCGTAGCCGTCGACCGCGAACGGCTCGCTGCCGGCATCCTGCGGGATCGCGGTGTGCCCGACCGGGTAGATCGCCGTCTGGTACCGCGCCTTGCGCGCGCGCATCAGCGCCGTCGCATCGGTGTAGCTGAGCGCATCCGGGAGATCCACTCCCTGCGCACGGCTCTGCGGCCCCCAGATGTCGATCTGCGGTGCGAACAGCTGCGACGACCTGGACGGCAACGGGTTGCCGGATACCGCGCGGAACACCGCATACGTCGTCATCGACGATGCGATGCCGAAGCCGATGGCCAGCACCATCAGCGTCGTCAGTACCGGGTTGCGCCGCAAACTGCGCAGTCCGAGTTGCAGGTAGTACGCAAGCATGCGAGTTCCCTGTTACCCCTTCGCCTGGTGTCGATCCGCGTTCATACGGAGCGCGTCGCTTCCACCGGCGGCACGCGCGAGGCGCGCAACGCCGGCGCGAACGTCGCGCCCTGCCCCAGCAACAGCAGCACGAGCACGCCGATGCCCACGTAGGTCATCGACATGGGTGCCATGGCGAAACGGGTCTCCGTCCACAGGTTGAAGGCGATCGCGAGCACCGCGCCCAGCACCACGCCCGCCGTGCTGATGAGGAAGTTCTCGGTGAGGAAATACACCAGGATGTCGCTCTGCCGCGCTCCCAGCGCACGGCGCACGCCGATTTGCTTGCGGCGCTGGCCGACCCAGAAGCTGGTGAGGCCCACGATGCCCGCGGCGGTGATCGCCAGCAGCACCACGCTGATGATGCCCATCAGGATCGCCATGCCGCGGTCGCTGTCGTACGCCTTGCGGCGGATGGTGGCGTAGTCCTGGATGCCGTTCTGCGGATCGAAGATGCGCTGGCGGCTCAGTGCGATCAGCGCCTTGGGCGCTTCGCGCATTGCGTCGGCGAGCTGGCCCGGCCTGGCGCGCACGATATAGAAGACGCCGCGCGAATCGGCCGAGCGCAGCGGCCAGATCAGCGACTGCCCCGCATAGGTGTTGCTGTCCTGGTCCACGCCCTGCCGCTGCAGCGTATCGACGATGCCGATGATGGTGGTGGGCGTGGGGCTCATCGGATAGATGCCCTTGCCCAGCGCGTTTCCATCGGGGAACAGCTTGTCGGCCAGCGCCTTGCTCACGATCACCGTGGGCGGATAGATGGCCTGTTGCGTGCCGAACACCGTCACTTCGTCGGGACGGAAATTGCGCCCTGCGATGAGCTTCAGGCCCAGCGTGTCGATGAAGTGCTCGTCGCCCAGATACACCGCCGAGTCCGTGCTGGGCTTGATCTGTTCGGGCGTCATGGTGACGGGGTTGTCCCAGCCGCCGCCTTGCAACGGGTAGCCGCTGGCCGGCGTGGCGTCGAGCACGGCGGGCAGTTGCCGCAGCGCCAGCACGTCGGCCTTCACTTGCGCATCCACCTGCGGCGTGGGGCTATCGGTGGCCCATTGGTTGGTGATGACGAACACATCGGCCTCGTCAACGCCGCTGACGACGGAGAGGTTCGCCAACCGTTGGTGGATGATGAACAGTGCGTTGCACACGATGGCCAGCGTCAACGCGATCTGCAGGGCGATCAGCACGGTGCCCGCCTTGTGCCGGCGCAGCGCGATGAGGACGGGGCGAATCTGCAAGTTCATGGCCGCCTCCTCAGCTCGACTTCAATTGCCACGCCGGCTGCACGCGCGCCGCGCGCCATGCCGGGTAGAACGCCGCCAGCACGGTGGCGGCGATGGCGACGACAAGGGTCAGGCCCACCAGCGAAGCATCCAGGTGCGCGAGCCGTGCGATCTGCGGCTGGAACAGGATGCCCACGCCCGATACACCCAGCGCGGTGAGCAGCAGGCCCAGCACGCCGCCGGCCAGTCCCACCGTGCCGGCTTCGATCAGGTATTGCTCGTAGATCTCGCCGCGCGTGGCGCCCAGCGCGCGGCGCACGCCGATCTCGCCCGCGCGGCGCATGAACTTCGCCAGCAGCAGGCCGATGGTGTTGACCAGGCAGATCAGGAAGAAGCCCAGCGCCACCACCAGCGCGATGCGGCTTTCCGGCGGCACCACCTTTTCGTAGTCCATCCACTGCACCACGTCACGCAGGCGCACGTTGGGTGCCCAGTCGAAACGGCCCGCATGCTGCTGGCCGGCGGCGTAGTGGGTGAGGAAGTCGCGGTAGCGAGTCACCTCGGCGGGGCTGTCCAGTTCCACCCACGACGTGATCCACACGCAGTTGCTTTGCGTGTAGGCCTGCCAATTGGTGAAGCTGATCGTGCCACGGCAACTGTTGCGGCCGGCGGTATACATGTGCAGATCCAGCGCGCGCGCGAACGGCATGTAGATATCCGGCTCGTCGGCAAAGCTGTTGGCGCCGGTGAACAGGTCGTAGAAACGCGGACGCGGGTTCCAGTGGTCGAGCACGCCCACCACGCGGTAATCGTGGCCGCTGAAATCGACCGTGCGCCCCACGCTGTTCACGCCACCGAACAGCTTCTGGTTGAGCGCGCCGCTGATGACCACGTCGGTGGCGCGCGCGTCGTCGTCCTGCGCGCTCCAGCCGCCGCCGAAGCGGAACGGCGCGTCGAACATGCTGAAGAAGTCGCTGGTGACGGCGTAGCCGTTGGCAGTCAATGGCAGGTCGCGGTTGCCATCCGGCATCGCCGCGAGCTGCACCTGGTACAGCATGGTCTGGCGCTTTGCCGCATGCGCGCGCAAGAGCGCCATCGCGTCGATGTAGCCCAGGGCTTCTGCCGGCTCGTTGTTCGCGAGGTTCTGCTGCGGCCCCCAGGCGTCCACCTGCGGAATGAACAACTGCGACGACTTGCCCGGAATCGGATTGCCCGACACCGCGCGGAACACGGAGTACGTGATCATCGACGCGGCCACGCCGAAGCCGATCGCCATCACCATCAACGCGGTGAGCGCCGGGTTGCGGCGCAGGCTGCGCAGTCCGAGCTCGAAGTAGTGGGCAAACATCGCTCAGCCCCCTGCCATCGAGCCCCTCTCCCTTCGGGAGAGGAATTGGTGTGAGGGTCCGGTCGGAGTGGGGCGCCGCGCTCCGCCCGCACCCTCTCCCGTCCCCGGATCAAGCCCGGGGCAGGCCCTTCGGGCACCCTCTCCCGGGGAGAGCGGGGAAAAAGAACCGGGCATGGCGCGTGCATCGCTCATTGCAGCAACCCGTTCACTGCTTCCAGGTCGTGCATGTCGATGGTGCCGGCGGCCTGCTTGAGCAGCAGCTTGTCGAGCACGAGCTGGTACCGGGACGCGGCGTACTGGAACTGCGAATTGGCCACGTACTCGATCGCGAACACCACGTTCGTCATCGACTGCGTGCCGATGGTGTAGCCCGCGCGCATCGAGTTCAGCGATTTCTGCGCCGCGTCCACGGAATCGCGCGCGCTGTTCACCTGCTCGATGCCGTCCTTGACCAGGTTGAAATAGTTGGCGGCGTCGCGCGCGGCCTGGCGGCGCTGGCTTTCCAGCGTGCCGAGGTCGGCGTCGCGCTGGTACAGCGCCTGCTTCACCTGCGCATGGACCAGCCCGCCGCTGAACAGCGGGATGTTGAGCGTCAGGCCCACGGTGGTGGTGGCCGGCCCGTACGCGGCCGTGCCCGGCATGCTGTTCGACCACTGGCCGAACTTGTTGTAGCCCACGCCCGCGGTGAGCGTGGGCAGGTGTCCGGCGCGCGCCGCCGACACCTTGTGCTCGTCGCTGGTCACGGCGTAGCGCGCGGCGAGCACGGCCGGGTTGGTCTTCAGCGCCGCGTCCACCCAGGCCTGTTCGTCGTTCGGCTGCGGCGCCTGCATCGGCAGGTCGTCGCGCAGCTTCTTCAGCTCGCCGGTGGGCTTGCCGGTGATCTGCTGCAGCGCCCGGCGGGCATCCTTGAGGGCGTCTTCCGCGCCGATCCGCACGCCCTTGTAGTACAGGTAGAGCGCCTTGGTCTGGTTGACGTCTGCCTCCATCGACAGGCCGTTCTTGAAGCGCGCGGAGGTCTGCTCGAACTCCGTCTTGTAGGAGTCCTCGTAGGAGCGGTCGATGTCCAGCATGTCCTGCGCCTGCAGCACGCCGAAATAGGCCGAGGCCACGCGCACGTAGAGGTTCTGCAGGGCGGCCTGATAGGTCTGCTCCTGCGAGTCCCTGGCGGCGCCCGCCGCGCGCAGGTTGTCGATGGCGGACAGGTCGAGGATGGGCTGGCTGAGGTTGCCGGAGAGGTTGCGGTCGCGCGTGTGCCCGCTGCCGCTGGTCTCCACGATGTTGCCGTTGTTGTCGGTGGTCTGGCTGCCGCCGCCGCGGATCTGGTCGAGCGACAGCCCGGCCGACAGCTGCGGCAGCAGCGCCGCGCGCGCCACCGGCACGCCCTCGGCCACCAGCAGGCGCTGGGCGTCGGCGGTGGCCAGCACGGGATCGTTGGCGACGGCCTGCCGGTAGGCATCCATCAAGTCCTCGCACTGCCCCGCGAACGGGGCAGCGGCGAGCAGGAGCATCACGGGCAACAGCTTCAGGCGCATGGGCGGGACTCGCGGTTGACGGACTCGTGGACGGCCATGCGCTCTCAGGCCTGGCCAGCGTTGCCGCGCGCGGCGGCCACGCTGGCGTGGAAGCGCGGGTCCTCGGACAGGTCCACCACCTGGCCGTCGATGATGTGCACGTTGCGCTGCGCGCGCGCGGCCAGTTCGGGATCGTGCGTCACCATCACGATGGTGGCGCCGTCGCGGTGAATCTCCTCCAGCAGTTCCATCACGCCACGTGCCATCTGCGTGTCGAGGTTGCCGGTGGGTTCGTCGGCGAGCAGCAGGCGCGGCGAGCCGGCCAATGCGCGCGCGATCGCCACGCGCTGCTGCTGGCCGCCGGACAATTCGGCGGGATAGTGCTTGAAGCGCGAGGCCAGGCCCACGCGCTCCAGCGCGTCCATGATGCGCTGCTTGCGCTCCGGCGCCTTCATGCCGCGGTAGCGCAGCGGCACTTCCACGTTGTCGAACACGTTGAGGTCGGGGATCAGGTTGAACGCCTGGAAGATGAAGCCGATCTTCTCGTTGCGGATCTTCGAACGCGCGTTGTCGTTCAACTGGCTCACCTCGATGTTGTCGAGGTGGTACTCGCCACCGGTGAACGTTTCCAGCAGGCCGGCGATGGTGAGGAAGGTGGTCTTGCCCGAGCCGGACGGCCCGGTGACGGCGACGAACTCGCCCTCCTTCACGTCGATGTTGAAATCGCGCAGCGCGTAGGTCTCCACCACTTCGGTGCGGTAGACCTTGGACAGGTGGGTCATCTTCAGCATGGTTCACGTTCCTCGGTGGTGGTGGATGGTTCTTCTTTCTTCCCCTCCCCCTGCTTGCAGGGGGAGGTCGGGAGGGGGTGCTCTCGGTGGCGTGCGACAAGAGCACCCCACCCCAACCCTCCCCTGCACGCAGGGGAGGGGGTATTGCGGTTACCGACTGATCGCGACGCGCTGCGCGCCCTTGAAGCTGTCGGTGCCGGAGATCACGATCTGGTCGCCTTCCTTCAGGCCGTCGAGGATCTCCACCTTGTCGATGCTGCTTTCGCCGGCGCGGATCGGGGTCTTGGTGGCGATGCCGTCCTTGACCACGTAGGCATAGCTGCCGCCGGATTCGTCGATGAAGGAGCCGCGCTGCACGGTCAGCACGTTGTCGCGCTTGTCGAGCAGGATGCGCACGGACAGGCGCTGGTTCTGGCGCAGTTCCTTCGGCGTGGAACCTTCGAAGCGCACGCGGGCGGCCACTTCGCCGTTCACCACCTCGGGCGAGATCGCGCTGACCAGGCCCTTCCAGGTGGTGCCGTTGCCGCTGATCTCGCCGCCCATGCCGATGGCCAAGTCGCGCGCGAAGCTCTCGGGCACCTGCACTTCCACTTCCAGCGCGGTGAGGTCGATCACGCTCAGCAGCTGCGCGTCCTTCGCCACGGTGGCCACCGGCGCGATAAACAGCTGGCCGACCTGGCCGTCCACCGGCGACTTCACGTTGAGGTCGTCCACCTGGCGCTGCAGGTCCTGCACCACCAGCATCTGGTTGTCGTGCGCCAGTTTCTTCGCCTGGATGTTGAAGTTGAGGCTGTCGTTGTTCATGCCGAGGTCGGCCTTGGCATGGTCCAGCGCGATGCGCGCCTTCTCCAGGTCGTCCTTGGCCTTGTCGACCGCGACCCCGGTGGAGGCGCCGGCGGCGTAGGCCTTCTGCTCGCGGTCGAGGTTGTTGGCGGCGCTCTTCGCGTCGATCTGCGCGTTGTCGTAGGCCTTCTGCAGGTCGCCGCGCTTGGTGCGCGCGTCCACCTGCGCCTGCAGGTAGTCCACCTGCATGCCGTCGGCCTTGGACTGCTCCTGCGCCAGCTTGTTGCGCAGCTCGGGGCTGTCCACCACGGCCAGCACCTGGCGCTTCTTCACCACGTCGCCGGCGTGCACCAGCAGCTTCACGGCGCCGCCGTAGGTGGCGTAGAGCGTGGGGCTGTTGGCCGCCACCACCTTGCCCTCGGCGGCGATGTCGCGCACGAACAGCCCGCGCTCGACGGTGGCGAAGGCCAGCCGCGATGCGCTCACCGAGGCATCGGCGGAGAACAGGCGGAGGATGCCGGGCATGGCGAGCGCCAGCACCACCAGCAAGGCCACGCCGCCGCCGATGAACAGCAGGCGGCGCTTGCGGTTGGGCTTGACCTCGACGATGCGGTCTTGCGCGGAGGTGTCGCGGATCATCGTGTATTCCCCGGCCGCGGACAGTGCGGCCCCGATCCGTACTCAGCAATCCACGTGCCAACCCGTAATCACGGAAAAACGCTTTTTCTTTTAGACACTTGCAATCGATGCATCGCAAAAGACCAGTGTCCGCGGACACTGCGCGGACAACGGACAGGGCATGGCGGGCGGGCGCGGAAAAGCCCGGCAGGTGCCGAAGCCCGTGGCCTGGGGGATTTTGAAGCTGCTTGCCTGATGCAAGGAAAGTGCAGGACTGCATTTTCCCGGCTTGCTGCGCCCGGACTGCGTCCGGGCTTCGCTCCGCCGGCCAGGCGCAAGCGCCTGGCCGGCGTGCGATCCATCCATGGATCGCACTGACCTGCCGCCTCGCGGCGAAAGGTCAGAAGTCCTGTTTGAAGCGGACGCCGAAGGTGCGCGGCTGGCTGTAGCCGGTGTAGACCTGTCCGTCCGGATACAGCGCCGAGGCGCCGTGGGCGCCGCAGATATCCACGCCGCACTCGGCGAACTTGTACTGCGCCGCATGCGCGTTGAACGCGTTGTTGAGGTAGAGGCTGGCCGTCCAGCTGCCCTTCTCGAAACCCGCGGAGAGGTTGACCAGGTTGTACGACGGCAGGTCGCCGAACAGGCCGTTCTCCACCACGCGCAGGTCGGTGCTGCGCTGGCCCACGTGCACCAGCGCGCCCTGCACATAGGCGTCGTTGTCGCCGACATCGAAGGTGTAGCGCCCGACGAGGTTGCCCTTGAAGCGCGGCGTGATCGGCAGGCGGGTGCCGGTGGGCGCCTGCGGCCCGCTCACGGCGTCGCCGGTCTGCGGGTTGATGGTGCCGGCCGGGCAGTTGGTGACCGGGTTGCCGGCGTTGTCGGTGAAGCCGCAGTAGTTCGAGGTCAGCTTGGCGTCGTAGAACGCGACGCCGGCGCTGAGGTTGAGGTGGTAGGTGGCCTGCCAGACCAGTTGCGACTCGAAGCCGTCGATGCGCGCGGAGCCCGCGTTCTTGATGATGGTCAGGCCGTTGGGGCCGAGGATGTTGAACTGGAAGTTGTTCCAGTTCTCGCGGAACACCGCGCCGTTGAACGACAGGCGATTGTCGAGCCAGGAGGTCTTCCAGCCGAACTCGAGGTTGGTCAGGAAGTCCGCCTGGTAGGGCGGCGTGTCGCCCGCGCGGTTGATGCCGCCCGGGCGGAAGCCCTCCGAGCGGGTGAGGTAGATCATCGCGTCGTGCGAGATGTTCCAGGTCAGGTTGGCCTTGCCCAGCGAACCGCTGTCCCTGACGGACTTGTTGAAGTCCAGGCACGGCGCGCCGAGGAAGGGCGTCGAACTGATGCAGCCGGCCTGCCCGTAGCTCGAGCCGGGATCGAAGCCGGTGCTGTAGCCGTAGAAGCCGTACAGGTTGTTCCTGGTGCGGTAGTAGCGCTCGCCGACCGTCAGGGTGAGCGTGTCGGGGATGAAGTCGTAGGACAGCTCGCCGTACACCGCCTCGTTGTAGTCGTAGCGCACCTGCCGGGTCAGCCAGATCGTGTTCGGCCAGCCGGGCACCGACAGCGAGGACGCCAGGCCGTTGATCTGGTAGTCCTGCATGATGTCGTGCTTGTCCTTCTGCCAGAACGCGCCGGCCACCAGGCGCAGGCGGTCGTCGCTGGGCGAGGCGATGCGCAGCTCGTGGCTGCTGTCGGTGTAGTGGTCGCGGTCGGTGATGAACTCGGACGGATTGATCAGCTGGCCGCTGTTGTCGGTGATGTAGCTGCCCCAGCCCTGCAGCGTGTCGTACCAGAATGAGTAGTCGCTGTAGTCGGTCGCTTCCTCCTGGTTGCGCTTGAGGTGCGAGTAGTTGTACGTCAGGTCGAAGTCGCCGATCTTGCCCTGCACGGTGAGCGCGCCCTGCCACCAGCGGTCGTCGACGTACTCGGGGTAGAAGTGGGTGACCTCCTGGTAGCCGACCGCCGGGTCGCTGGCGAAGGTGCCGTGCGAGATGGTCTGCTGGCCCATCAGGGTCGGGGTGATCGTCCAGTTGTCGTCCAGGTCCACCTTGAGCGCGGCGCGGCCGCCGCTGGTGTTGACGTCGTTGTAGTCGTTGCGTGCATGTCCCACGCATTGCAGCGTGGTGCTGGGCACGCAATTGTCCGCGTTGCTGATGGTGATGCCGGAGGTCGGGTAGGTGCGCGTGCCGGCCACGTTGTCGACGTAGCCGGCGTCGTGCTCGTGCCAGCCCACCAGGCGGATCGCCGCGCTGCTGCTGAGCGGGATGTTGAGCATGCCCTCCACGGTGCCGCCGATGCCGCCGTGCGTGACCGTGTCGGTATCCAGCGAGTAGTTCGCCGCGAAACCGCTGGGGTCGGGCTTGTTGGTGATGATGCGCAACGCGCCCGCCTCGGCGCTGGCGCCGTACAGCGTGCCCTGCGGGCCGGCCAGCACCTCGATGCGGGCGATGTCGTACATGTGGATGTCGAGCGGGCCCTGGATCGTGGTGATCGGCTGCTCGTCCAGGTACACGCCCACGCTGGGCTGCGAGCCGGAGTGGTTGGTGTTGCCGCCGCTGGCCACGCCGCGCATGTAGATCGAGGCGAAGCCCGGCCCGGTGGCGATGCCGCCGCCACCCTCCTGGAAATCGACGCTGGGCAGGTACTGCACGTAGTCCTTGAAGCTCTGCACCTGCAGCGCCTGCAACTGGTCGTTCTCCAGCACGTTGATGCTGATCGGTACCTTCTGCAGGTTCTCGACGCGCTTCTGCGCGGTCACCGTGACCTCGCTCAGGGTGGTGGTCTTCGGCTTCTTCGCCGGCGTAGCCGCCGGCTTCGCCGCCGCATTCGCGGTGCCGCCCTGCCCGGCCGCCTGCCCCGCGTCCTGCGCCATGGCCGGTGCGGCGATGGCCAGGCAGATCGCCGCCGCCAGCGGCAGCCGGGCCACCCTGGCCCGCGGCGTCCCCATGGTCCGTTTCCATCTGTTCGTGTGCATAAACCCTCCCCAGGCAAATCCACGATGGTCGATCAGTTGTCGAACTGCCACTCCCCTTCCGGCGCTTCCGGATAGCTCGCCAGCACCGGCCCCAGGGTCGATGCCAGCGGCTCCAGCCACGCCATGTAATGCCGCCAGTGATCCACTCCCTCGCGATAGATCGGCTGGCGTACCTGTTCCGAGCTGGCCGTGCGCACCGGCCGCGGATTCTGGAAAAAGCGCAGGCACGCGTCCTCGAACGGCAGGCCGCAGTAGTCGAGCAGCCGGCGCACCTCGCCCGCAGTGTCGTCGACCATGCGCTCGTACACCACGCGGTGGACGCGCCCGGGCAGCACGGCGTCGAAATGCGCCATCAGCGCCACGTAGTCGCGGTAGTAGCGCCCCACGTCCGCGAGGTCGTAGCTGAATTCCTGCCCGCGCGCGAAGTGCTGCTTGAAAGCCGAGAAGCCGCAGGCCAGCGGATGCCGGCGCGCATCGATGATCTTCGCGTTCGGCAGCATCAGGTGGATCAGGCCGATGTGCATGAAATTGTTCGGCATCTTGTCGATGAACAGCGGCGCCGCGGTCTTGCGCTGGATGCGGGTGTGCGCCAGGTAGCGCTCGCCGAGCGCGCGCAGCGCATCGGCGTCGAGCGCCGCCAGCGCGGCGTGGTAGGGCATCGCGTCGTCGGCGTCGCCCTGCTGGCGCAGCAGCCGCGTGATCGAGATGATCTCCGGCAGCTCCATCGTGCCTTCGACCTGGCTGTGGCTGGACAGGATCTGCTCGATCAGGGTGGAGCCGGCGCGCGGCAGGCCGACCACGAAGATCGGATCGGGCGCGGGATGGCCCGCGCCGGCGCGCGCGGCGAAGAAATCCGGCGTGTAGCGCTCGCGGATGCAGCGCACGCGCGCACTGGTGTCGTCGGCGCTGTAGTCCAGCTTCGCGCGCCGGATCGCGTTGCCCTGCGCGTAGTGGCGGAACGACGGTTCGTACTCGCCGGCATCCTCCAGCGCCTTGCCGACGGCGAACGCCAGGTGCAGGCGGTCGTCCTCGGCCAGGTCGGCGCGCGCCAGCTGCCGGCGCATCGCGTCCAGTTCGTCGGCGCCGAAGCGGAAGGTCTTGAGGTTGGCCAGGCTCCACCAGACTTCGCCGAACGACGGCTTGAGCTCCAGGCTGCGCCGGTAGGCGGCGATGGCGCGCTCGAGATGCCCGGCGGTCTTCAGCGCGTGGCCGTAGCTCACCCACAGCTTCGGCGTGTCCGGGTAACTCTCCGCCAGTTCGGCGTAGATGCGGATGGCCGGTTCGTAGTCGCCGACCCGGCACAGCACCGCCGCCTTCAGGTTGCGGCAACCGGCATCGCCGGGATCGGCCGCCAGCAGGCGCTCGATCTCGGCCAGCGCCTGTTCCGGCCGGTTGCTGCGATGCAGGAGCAGCGCATAGTTGCGGCGCGCCTCGCCGAAGCCGGGGGCCAGTTCCAGGCAGCGTTCGAGCAGGTGCAGGGCATCCTCGTTGCGGCCCAGCCGGGCGGCGACCTCGGCGAACATGCGGATCGCCGCCACGTCGGTGGGCGCCTGCTTCAGGCGCGCGCGCAGCATCCGCTCGGCCTCGGGAATGCGGTTCTCGACCAGGGCGACGGCGGCGGCCATCAATTGCGGATCGCGGGTGGAATGGCGCACGTGGCTGGCGTACGCCACGTCGGCGGCGGCCTGCTCGCCGGCCGCCATCAGGCAATCGCCTAGCACGCGCCAGGCCTGCGGCAACCCGGGCTGCAACGCCACCGCCCGGCGCAGCGCGGCGATGGCCTCCTCGCCGCGGCCGCAGCGCGCCAGCGCCTGCCCCAGGTCGAACTGGATCGCCGCCCGGTCCGGTTGCGCGCGCGCCAACGGCACGAGCAGTTCGAGCGCACCGGGCAGGTTGCCCTGCAGCGAGCGCACCGTCGCCAGCAGTTGCAATGCGACCGGATGGCCGGGAGCCGCCTGCAGTATCCCGTCGAGCTGTTCGGTCGCCAGCACCGGATCGCGCTCCAGCAGTCGTGCGGCGTGGGCCAGCGCCTGCTCCAGCGTGCCGGTGGCGGCGGCCTCCGTCATGCGCGGGCTTGCCGCGGCGGCGCGGGCAACGGGTGCGGGGCGGTTCCCGCACGGCACGACAGCAACACGACGCATGGCATGGGCGACGGCGGCTCCTCACGAGGTTCACGGCAATCTAGCACCCCGGTCCGGCCGGCAGATAGGGGCATGGCGACGATGCCGCGACGGTGGACACGCGCGCCGGGATCGGACATACACTGCCGGAACGCGCGGAGCATGGATGCCCCGAAGACGATGGCCCGTCGCGCCCATGCCATCCGGGGAATCAATCCGCCATGACTGCCGACACCCAGGTCGAGGAACTCAACCGCGCGCACGCCCTGCCCGCGCGCTACTACGCCGGCGCGGCGGTGCTGGCGATGGAGCAGCGCGCGGTGTTCGCGCGCAGCTGGCAACTGGTGGCCCACCAGGAGCAACTGGCCGAACCGGGCGACCACGTGGTCGAACAGGTCGCCGGCGTGCCCGTGCTGCTGGTGCGCGGGCAGGACGGCGTGCTGCGCGCCTTCCCCAACGTGTGCCGCCATCGCGCCGGGCCGCTGGCGCTGTGCGACGGCAAGGGCATCCGCGCCCTGCACTGCAAGTACCACGGCTGGACCTACACGCTGGAAGGCCAGCTGCGCAGCGCGCCGGAGATGCAGGACGCCTGTGATTTCCGCGTCGAGGACATCCACCTGCCGCCGCTGCGCGTGCACGAGTGGCAGGGCCTGGTGTTCGTGGCGCTGGACACGGAGGTGCCGGCGTTCGACGCGGTCTACGGCGGCATCGCCGAACGCATCGCGCCGATCGACCTGGCGGCGATGCGCTACCTGCGCCGCGACACCTACGACATCGAATGCAACTGGAAGGTCTACGTCGACAACTTCCTCGAGGGCTACCACCTGCCGCACGTGCACCCCGGCCTGTCGCGCGTGCTCGACTACCGCGCCTACGACACCGAGCTGTCCGCGTGGCACTCGCTGCAATCCTCGCCGTTGCGCAACAGCAGCGGGATCTACGGCGACGGCGAGGCGTTCTACTACTTCGTCTATCCCAACGTGATGCTCAACATCATGCCGGGGCGGCTGCAGACCAACCGCATCCTGCCGCTGGGGGCGGACCGCTGCCGCGTGGTGTTCGACTACTACTACGCGCAGGACGCGGGCGCCCAGGCGCGCATCGCCGCCGACCAGGGCTTCAGCGACGAGGTGCAGCACGAGGACATCGCGATCTGCGAGGCGGTGCAGAAGGGCCTGGCCTCCGGCCGCTACGTGCCCGGCCGCCTGAACCCTAAGCGCGAGAGCGGCGTCTGGCATTTCCAGAACCTGCTGCGCGCGGCCTATGCCGGACCCGCCGGGGAGTCCGCATGAGCGGCGGCGCAACCGCCGCCGCTCACGGCGAACGCAAGATCGGCTTCTGGACCTGCACGGCGCTGGTGATCGGCAACGTGATCGGCATGGGCATCTTCGTGCTGCCCGCCGCGTTGGCGCCCTACGGCTTCAACGCGCTGATCGGCTGGGCCGTGGTGCTGGCGGGAGCGCTGGCGCTGGCCCGCGTGTTTTCGATTCTGGCCCGGGCCCTGCCCGATGCCGGCGGTCCCTACGGCTACATCCGCCACACGCTCGGCGACCTGCCGGCCTACCTGTCGCTGTGGGCGTACTGGGTATCGGTGTGGATCACCAATGCCGCACTGGCGACCGGCGTGGTCGGTTACCTGGTGGCGGCATTCCCGGCGCTGGGCGCGCTGCCGCCGATGTGGTTCGCGCAGGGCCTGCTGTGGACGCTGGTGGCGATCAACCTGTGCGGCGTGCGTACCGGCGGCGGCGTGCAGATCCTCACCACCGCGCTGAAGCTGCTGCCGATGCTGGCGATCGCCCTGCTGGGCGGCTGGTTGCTGCTGACCTCGCCGGCCAGCTACACCGCGCACCTGCCCGCCACGCCGATCAACCTGGGCGGCGTGACCGCGGCCACCAGCATCGCCCTGTTCGCGATGCTGGGGGTCGAATCGGCCAGCGTGCCGGCCGCGCGCGTGGACGAGCCGGCACGCACCATCCCGCGCGCGACCATGATCGGCACCGCGCTCGCCGCGCTGGTCTATGTCGTCGTCTCGGCCATACCGCTGCTGCTGATCCGGCAACCGGAACTGGCCGCGACCAGCGCACCGTTCGCGCTGGTGATGGACCGCTTCGCCGCCGCCGGCTCGGGACGCTGGCTGGCGCTGTTCGTGGCGATCAGCGGGCTGGGCGCGCTGAACGGCTGGACCCTGCTGGTGGGCGAGCTGACCCGCACGATGGCCGACCACGGCGTGCTGCCGGCCGTGCTCGCGCGCCACGACCGCCGGGGCACGCCGACGCTCTCGCTGCTGGTCACCGGCGCACTGTCCGCGGCGATGATAGCGATGAGCTACAGCAAGTCGCTGGTGTCCGCCTTCACCTTCCTCACCCTGCTGGGGACGGCCGCCAACCTGCCGCTCTACCTGTGCTGCGCGCTGGCGCTGATGGTGCTGTGGCGCCGGCGCCACGAGGTCTGCGCCTCGCAGGGGGCGTTGCTGGCCGCGCTGGTCTGCGTGCTGTTCGTGGCCTTTGCCTTCGTCGGCGCGGGCCGCGGCCCCTTCCTGTGCGCGATCGGGCTGGTCGCGGCGGGATTGCCGCTGTACGCGCTGATGCGCCTGCGCCGCCGCGCCGTGGCCGGGGCGATGCCCGAATGAGGGATCCGCGCTACGACGTCCTGTTCGAACCGGTGCGGATCGGCCCGGTCACCGCGAAGAACCGCTTCTTCCAGGTGCCGCACTGCAACGGCATGGGCCACGCGATGCCGCTGGCGCACGCGGCGATGCGCGAGGTGAAGGCCGAGGGCGGCTGGGCGGTGGTGTCCACCGAGGAATGCGAGATCCACCCCAGCGGCGACCTCACGCCCTACGTCGAGGCGCGGCTGTGGGACGACCGCGACATCCCCGCGCTGGCATTGATGTGCGACAAGGTGCACGCACACGGCGCGCTGGCCGCGCTGGAGCTGACCCACAACGGCCCCACCGCGTCGAACCTGTATTCGCGCGAGGTGCTGATCGCGCCGTCGCCGCAGCCGACCAAGTACGGCTATCCGCACCAGGCGCGCGCGATGACACTGCACGACATCCGCGAATACCGCCGCTGGCACCGCGAGGCGGCGATCCGCGGCAAGCGCGCCGGCATGGACATCATCTACGTCTATGCCGCGCACGACCTCTCGCTGGCGATGCACTTCCTGCAGCGCCGGCGCAACCGGCGCAGCGACGAGTACGGCGGCCCGCTGGAGAACCGCGTACGCCTGCTGCGCGAGGTGCTGCAGGACACGAAGGAAGCGGTGGGCGACCGCTGCGCGGTGGCGCTGCGCTTCGCCGTCGAGGAAGGGCTGGGCCCCGGCGGCGTGGAGCTGGCCGAGGCGCAGGACATCGTGGGCATGCTGGCCGAACTGCCCGACCTGTGGGACGTGAACCTCGCCGCCTGGTACAACGACTCGGTGCCCTCGCGCTTCGCCGCCGAGGGCGCGCAGGAACCCTTCATAGCTTTCGTCAAGAAGACCACCGGCAAGCCGGTGGTGGGCGTGGGCCGCTTCACCTCGCCCGACACCATGGTGTCGCAGCTCAGGCGCGGCGTGCTCGACCTGATCGGTTGCGCACGCCCGTCGATCGCCGACCCGTTCCTGCCGCGCAAGATCGAAGAGGGCCGCGCCGACGACATCCGCGAATGCATCGGCTGCAACATCTGCGTCTCCGGCGACATGACCATCTCGCCGATCCGCTGCACGCAGAACCCGACCATGGGCGAGGAATGGCGCAAGGACTGGCACCCGGAACGCATCGCGCCGGTGCGCACGCCGGCGCGCGTGCTGGTGGTCGGCGCCGGCCCCGCCGGGCTGGAGGCCGCGCGCGCGCTGGGCCAGCGCGGCTGCGACGTGAGCGTGGCCGAGGCACGCCGCGAACTCGGCGGACGCGTCACGCGCGAGTCGCGCCTGCCGGGGCTGGCCGAATGGGCGCGCGTGCGCGACTGGCGCGTGGGCCAGATCGGCAAGCTGGCGAACGTGGCGGTCTACCTCGACTCGGTGCTGGGCGCGCAGGACGTGCTGGACTTCGGCGCCGGGCACGTGGTGCTGGCCACCGGCTGCCACTGGCGCCGCGACGGCTACGGCCGCAGCAACGGCTTCGACATTCCCGGCTTCGCCGGCAACCCGCGCGTGTTCACGCCCGACGACCTGATGGACGGCCGCCTGCCGCAAGGCCGCGTGGTGGTGTTCGACGACGACGGCTACTACCACGGCAGCGTGGCGGCCGAACTGCTGCGCCGGCACGGCTGCGAGGTGGTCCACCTGACCCCGGACGACAGCATCGCGCCGTGGAGCCAGCACACGCTCGACTACCGGCACGTCCGCAAACGGATGGCCCAGCTCGGCATCGAAGCGATGGTGTCGCACGACGTCGTCGGCTACGACGGCGGCACGCTCCTCGTCGAGGACGTCTGGACCCACCGGCGCCGCGAGCTGGCCTGCGACGCCGTGGTCGCCGTCACCGCCCGCCTGCCCGACGACGCGCTGTATCAGGCGCTGAAGCAGCGCGAGGCGGAGTGGACCGACGCCGGCATCCGCAGCCTGCGCTGCATCGGCGACGCCGAGGCGCCGGGCCTGATCGCGCACGCGGTCTACGCCGGCCACCGCTACGCCCGCGAACTGCAGGAGCCGCGCGACGGCGAGGTCGCGTTCAAGCGGCATTTCCACACCGTTGACGCCGACGACCTGCGCCGCCCGCGCGGTTGAGGGACCTCTGGTTTTGCCGTCATCCCAGCAAGAGCTGGATGACAAGCAAGAAGCCAATCGATCAGCTGCCTGGCAACCCAGCGCCAACCCTTCGGCGTGCGCGATGTCGCGCGCAATCCCGCCGCCCAGTGCGGACACCCGCGCCGCAGGCAGCGCCTCCAGCAGCTCGAGTCCGGCCAGCCGCCGGCAACGGAAATCCAGCAGTTGCGCCGCCGCGATGCGTCCGTCGCCGCGGCGCTGGCCACCCACGGCATGCACCGGCATGCCTGCCGCGAGCAAGGCATCCCAGCCGAGGTAGTCGCTGTCGGGCAACAGATGCAGGCGGGCGCACAGGCGACCATCGCGGGCGCGGCACTCCAGCCATTCGTGCGGGCCGTCGCTGCCGATCGCACAGGCGGCGACCAGCCAGCGCACGCACAGCAAGGGTGCCAGCTCGCGGCATCCCGCCAGCAGGCCGGTGGCCGCATCCGCCAACGCTGGCACCGCGCATGGCAGATACAGCACCGGCCCCGCGGCCGGCAAACGCCGCGCCAGCAGCCGCGGCGTGATCCGCAGCCAGCGGCACTCCACTTCGGCGCCGACGGCACGCGGACAGACCTGGGCAAGACGGGTAGCCAGCCAACCGGGCATCGCACTCTCCACTGTCGGATGGCTTGCGGTTGCGCGGACCGGAACGTGCGCAACGGCTGGCGATGATCTGGCTCCCCTCTCCCGCTCGCGGGAGAGGGGCCGGGGGAGCGGGCACGGGCTTGCATCGAACCACGCCCCACACGGGAGCGTTGCTGCAAGCCTTACTTGGTAAGGATCAACTTGTCCTTGCGGGTAAGCCGCAGGTGGTACTCGCTGCCCTCGTGCTGGATCACCAGCTCGCGCCCGCCATCCAGCAACGACTGGCTGCTGACGCGGCGCACGACGGGCGGCGTGCCGGCAGCGGCGGGGTGCAGCGAAAGACGCGACAACGGACGGGTCAGCCGGCTGGCGACGGTCGGCAGGCTCAAGGTGGTGGCGATCGACATGGGCGACTCCGCAGTGAAGTTCAGTCGGAGTTGATGATAATGATTCTCATTAAGACGTCAACCGTCACGACAGCGATCGCCTGCCGCGCTCACTCGACCGCCTGCGCGATGCGCCGGCGCAGTGCCTCGTCCAGCTTCGGCAGCACGTCCAGCGCGCCGAGATTGTGTTCCAGCTGTTCCAGCCGGCTCGCGCCCAGCATCACCGTGGACACATGCGGATTCGCCGCGCACCACGCGATCGCGAGTTGCGCGGTGCTGCAACCCAGCTCGTCGGCGAGCGGGCGCAGGCGGCGCACCTTCGCCACGCGCTCGCCGCCATCGCCCAGCACCCGCTCCTGCAGCCACGCGTAGTCAGGCTGCGCCAGCCGCGAATCCGCCGGCACACCCCGGTCGTACTTGCCGCTGAGCAGGCCCGAGGCCAGCGGCGACCAGATCGTGGTGCCCATGCCGTAGTCGCGGTACAGCGGCGCGTATTCCACCTCGACCCGCTCGCGGTGCAGCAGGTTGTATTCCGGCTGCTCCATCACCGGCGCCGCGAGGTGGTTTTCCTCCGCCACGCGATGCGCCTCGACGATGGCCTGCACCGGCCACTCGCTGGTGCCCCAGTACAGCACCTTGCCCTGGCGCACCAGCAGGTCCATCGCCGCCACGGTTTCCTCGATCGGCGTCTCGGGATCCGGACGATGGCAGAAATAGAGGTCGAGGTAGTCCACGCGCAGGCGCTGCAGCGCCTGGTGGCAGGCCTCGATCACGTGCTTGCGCGACAGGCCGCGCTGGGTCGGCTTCGGATGGTCGTGCGCGCCGAAGAACACCTTGCTGGACACGCACCAGCTGTCGCGCGGCAGGCGCAGGTCGGCCAGCACGTCGCCCATCAGCGACTCCGCCACGCCGTTGCCGTAGGTCTCGGCGTTGTCGAAGAAGTTGACGCCGCGATCCCACGCCAGCGCCAGCATCTCGCGCGCCAGCGAACGGCCCACGCTCTTGCCGAAGGTGGTCCAGGCACCGAAGGAGAGGACGGAAAGCGGCAGGCCGGAACGACCGAGGCGGCGGTATTGCATGGGGAAACTCCATCGATTGGCGGGGATGATCGGCACCTGACCATCCTTCGCATGCTGCGTCGTCGCGTCCGCTCGATGCAAGCCTTGCGCTCCGTGCGGGCGCAGCCATCGGGCCGGCAAGGCAGGCGGCGTGCCGCTGACTTCATATTTGAATATAGTGTTCATACCTGACACCAACGTCACGGCATCCACCAGTGGAGGCTTGTTCCATGGATCGTCGCCGTTTCCTGCTCGCCGGCTCGGCCGTCGCCTCGATGAGTGCGCTAGCCATGCGTACCAGCCGTGCCGATGCCGCCCCTTCGCCCACCACCAACGGGCCGCGCCCGCGCCCCACGCCACAGCAGTTGCACTGGCAGCGCGACGAACTGGCGATGTTCGTGCACCTCACGGTGAATACCTTCACCGGCAAGGAATGGGGCGACGGCACCGAGTCGCCGGCGATCTTCAATCCGCGCAAGCTCGACGCGCGGCAATGGGCGCGCACGGCGAAGCAGGCCGGCTTCCGCAGCATGATCCTCACCGCCAAGCACCACGACGGTTTCTGCCTGTGGCCCTCCGCCGTCACCGAGCATTCGGTGAAGAACAGTCCATGGAAGAACGGCCAGGGCGACGTGGTGCGCGAGTTCACCGACGCCTGCCGTGCCGAGGGCCTGGGCGCCGGCCTCTACCTCTCGCCATGGGACCGCAACGCCAAGGTCTACGGCAGCGGCGAGGCCTACAACGACTACTACATCGCCCAGCTCACCGAGCTGCTCAGCCACTACGGCAAGATCGTGGAGGTGTGGTTCGACGGCGCCAACGGCGAAGGCCCGAACGGCCGCAAGCAGGCCTACGACTGGCCGCGCATCCATGCCACCGTGCGCAAGCTGCAACCCGACGCGGTGATGTTCTCCGACGCCGGCCCCGACGTGCGCTGGATCGGCGACGAGAAAGGCGTGGCCGGCGAAACCTGCTGGTCCAGCATCGACCCCGCCAGCGTGCCCTGGCCCGGCTACGACCGCCCGTGGGTGGGCGACCTGCTCGGCCATGGCGATCCGCACGGCAGCGCGTGGCGTCCCGGCGAATCGGACGTGTCGATCCGACCCGGCTGGTTCTGGCACGCCGAGGAAAACGACCAGGTGCGCTCGCCCGACGGCCTGATGGATCTCTACTTCAGCTCGGTGGGCCGCAACAGCAAGCTGCTGCTCAACGTGCCGCCGAACCGCGACGGCCTGTTCGACGCGGCGGACATCGCCGCGCTGCAGGGCTTCACCACGAAACGCACCGCGCTGCTCGCCACCAACCTACTGCAGGGCGGCAGCGTGCGGGCCAGCAGCAGCGACATCGCGCACCCCGCCTCCAGCGTGCTCGACGCCAGCCCCGACGCGTACTGGAGCGCCGCCCGCAGCGTGCGCAACGCATGGCTGGAAATCGAACTGCCGCATGCGGTCGAATTCGACACGCTGGAACTCGGCGAAGCCATCGCCCTCGGCCAGGGCATCGCCAACCATTGCGTCGAAACCTGGAACGGCAGTGCGTGGCAGCCGCTCAGCTGGGGCACCACCATCGGCCACAAGAAACTCGTGCGCTTCGATCCGGTGCGCACGACCCGGCTGCGCGTGCTGCTGGAATTCGCCTACGACACGCCACGGCTTGCGCGCGTGGCGGCGTATCGCGGCCCGGATCGCAGCTACGGACCCGGGCACAACGAGAAGTGATCCCGCCTCAGGCGCCCTCGGCCACGTAGGTGGCCAGCGCCTCGAACAGGTAGTCGTAGACCAGCCGCACGCGACGGTTCGTGCGCTGGTCCTCGTGCATCACCAGCCAGGTATCCAGATCCAGCCCGAATGCCTCGGGCAACACCGGCACCAGTTGGCGTTCGCGGCGGGCGAGTGCGCGCTGGCACGCGCCGATACCGTAACCGGCGCGCAGCGCAGCCAGTTGCGCCAACGGACTGTCGGTGCGCAATGCGAAATGCTCGCGCGCATACACCTCGCCGCCCGGCACGCGGCCGCGCATCGCGCGCAGGGCCGGCGTCTCGCGATCGAAACCGATCAGTGCGTGCGCACGCAGATCGGCCAGCGTGCGCGGCGTGCCGCGCTCCTTCAGGTAGCACCGGTGTGCGAACAGCCCCAACCCGATCGCGCCCACGCGCCGCGCCACCAGCGCAGCCTGGCTGGGCCGCAGCATGCGCACGGCGATGTCGGCGTCCTTGCGCAGCAGATCCTCGGTCGCGTCGGAGAGCGACAGCTCGATCACGATGCCCGGCTGTTGCCGGCGCAATCCGGCCAGCATCGCAGGCAACACTTCGCCACCGATCACTTCGCTGCAGGTGATGCGCACCACGCCACGTGCGTCCTGCCGGCTGCCCGAGGCCGTGCGCCGCAACGCGGCCGACGCCGCGGCCATACCGCGCGCGTGTTCGGCCAGCTCGGCACCCAGCTCGGTCAGCGCCAGCCCCTGCGGCGAACGGGTGAACAGGGCCACGCCAAGCATCGTTTCCAGTTGCCGCACGTGCCGACCCAGGCTGGGCTGGGTCATGCCCAGCATGCGCGCCGCCGCGGACAGGCTGCCCTCGCCCGCCACGGCGAGGAAGGAGCGGTAGAGGTCCCAGCCCGGCTCGTCGGTATCCATGCATTTATTTATAGCAGACGTTAGTTATTAGGCAATTTTCAAATATGGTGCCACGCGTCAGGCTGATCCCATTCACACGGGAGCCATGCCATGAACACGACACATACAGCCCTGATCATCGGCGCCACCGGTGGCGCGGGCGGCGAGATTGCCGCGGCCCTGCTGCGGCGCGGCTGGACGGTACGCGCGCTGGTGCGCAACGTTGCCCGCCCCGGCCTCGACCCACGCATCGACTGGCGCGAAGGCGACGCGCTGCAGGCCGACGACGTCATGCAGGCCGCCGCCGGCGTGGATGTGCTGGTCCACGCGGTGAACCCGCCGGGCTATCGCGACTGGGACACGCTGGTGCTGCCGATGCTGGACAACAGCCTCGCCGCGGCCCGCGCCAATGCGGCACGCCTGGTGCTGCCGGGCACGGTCTACAACTACGGCCCCGATGCCTTCCCCCTGCTGGCCGAGGGCGCTCCGCAGCAGCCGCTGACCCGCAAGGGCGCGATCCGCGTGGCGATGGAGCGTCGGCTGGCCGAGGCCGCCGACGTGCGCAGCCTGGTCCTGCGCTGCGGCGACTTCTTCGGGCCGCGCGCGGGCAACAACTGGTTCGCCGCGATGATCAAGCCGGGCCGGCCCGCGCGCAGCCTGCTGTACCCGGGGCGCCGCGGCCTGCCGCACGCCTGGGCCTACCTGCCCGACGTGGGCGAAACGGTGGCGCGACTGCTGGAGCGCGAGGGCGGACTGGAACGCCACGCCCGTTTCCACTTCGCCGGCCATCACGTGGACGCCGCCGCCCTGCTCGCCGCGGTACGCCGCGCCACCGGCAACGCCACGCTGCCGCTGCGCGCCTTCCCCTGGTGGCTGACCTGGCTGGCCGCGCCCTTCGTGGTGGTGCTGCGCGAACTGCGCGAGATGCGCTACCTGTGGCGCGAGCCGCTGCAGCTGGACAACCGCCGGCTGCTGGCATGCCTGGGCGAGGAACCGCATACCCCGCTCGACCAGGCCGTCGAGACCACCCTGCGCGGCTTCGGCTGTGTGGCTTGAAGCGCCTCAGTGGAACAGGCGCAGCGCCAGCGCGAGCACCGCCGCTGCAAACACGCCGGCGATCACGTCATCCACCATCACGCCCAGACCACCCTTGAGTCGACGGTCGAACACCCGGATCGGCCACGGCTTCCACACGTCGAACAGACGAAACAGCGCGAAGCCGGCAAGCACTGCCCACCACGGCGCCACGAGCGCGGGCAGCAGCGCGATCCACAGGCCGACGAATTCGTCCCACACCAGCGCGCGATGGTCGTCCACGCCCAGCGCGCGGCCGGCCCTCTCGCAAGCCCACACACCCAGCGCGAAACCCAGCGCGATCACCAGCAGGTTGAGCGGCAGCGACAGCCCGCGCAGCAGCAGCCACGGCAGGATCGCCGCCAGCGAGCCGAAGGTGCCCTGCGCCACCGGCGCGAGGCCGGAACCGAGGCCGCTGGCGATCCAGCCGGCGGGCGTGGCGAGCAGCGCGCGGCGCTGCGCGGCGGTGAGTGTCCTGCGTTCGACGGGGGCATTCATGCGGCGAAATGATCCCAGCCTGCGCGCCCGGGTTCCAGCCAGCGGCCGTCCGCGTCGCGCACGCGCACGCCCTCGCCCGCCACGATGCAGCCGATGCGCGTGGCGCCGCAGCCCAGCCGCGCCAGGTCGGCCTGCACCCCGGCCACGCGCGCGGCGGGCACGGTGAAGCACAGTTCGTAGTCGTCGCCGCCAGCCAACGCGAAGTCGCGCGCGGCGGCTGCGTCGAACAGGCCCAGCAAGGCGGGCGAGCGCGGCAGCAGGGCCACGTCGATCTCCGCGCCCACGCCGCTGGCTGCGCAGAGATGGCCGAGGTCGGCGAGCAGGCCGTCGGATACGTCGAGGCAGGCGCTGGCGCGCCCACGCAATGCCAACCCCGCCGCCACCCGCGGCACCGGGCGATTCAGGCGCTCGACCAGCACGTCGCGCATGGACGTCCGGACGTCCGCCTGGATCGGCGCCTGCAGGCAGCGCAGGCCCGCCGCCGCATCGCCCAGCGTGCCGGTGACCAGCACCGCGTCGCCCGTGCGCGCGCCGGCGCGCGTCAGCGCCTGTCCCGGCGGCACGAAGCCGTGCACGGCCACGCTGAGCGTGAGCGGGCCGCGCGTGGTGTCGCCCCCCACCAGGGCCAGGCGATGCTGTTGCGCCAGCTGCGCGAAGCCGTCGGCGAAGCCGTCGACGAAGGCGGCGTCGGATTGCGGCAGGGTCAGCGCCAGCAGGGCCCACGCCGGCACCGCACCCATCGCGGCGAGGTCGGACAGGTTCACCGCCAGCGCCTTCCAGCCGATGTCGGCCGGCGCGGTGCCCACCGGGAAATGCACGCCCTCGACCAGGGTGTCGATCGCCACCGCCAGCTCCTGCCCTGCCGGTACGGCCAGCAGCGCGGCATCGTCACCGATGCCCAGGCGCACGTCCTCGCGCCCCTGCGCGGCGCGCTCGCGGATACGGTCGATGAGGCGGAATTCCATGGCGGATCTGCGGCGTGGGCGGGCCCAGAGCAGAGCATCCGCACGCGCGCGGCGCAAGCCCGTGACCTGCGGCGCATGTGCCGGGACCGCATGCATGCGAGGCTGATGCACCTCCACCCTGCCGGAGCCCGCCACCATGCGCCCTGCCCGCCGCCCTCCCGCCGTCCTGTCGCTCGCCTTGCTTGCCACTACGCCGATGCTGGCGGCGGCATCGCCATCCGCAACCGGCGACGCGGCCGTGCTGGCACCGGTCCAGGCCTTCTTCGCCGCGATGTCGCGCTACGACCAGGCCGGCATGCGCGCACAGGTGCTGCCCGCGGGCATGGCCACGCTGATGCGCCACGGCAAGCCGGAACAGATCGCGCTGGGCGACTTCGTCGACCACGTGAAACCGGGCAAGGCAAACATCGAGGAGCGCATCCGCGACCCGCAGGTGCGCGTGGACGACGACCTCGCCGTGGTCTGGGCGCCCTACGTCTTCCTGCTCGACGGCAAGCCGCACCACTGCGGCACCGACGTGTTCAACCTGGCGCGGGTGGACGGGCACTGGCTGATCGCCGGCATCGCCGACAACAGCCGCGATTGCCCGGCGCAGTGAATCTTGGAGCCCGTCTACGACCTCCGCGTGATCCGCGCCGTGTAGGAGCGCCCCCTGTGCGCGCATGCTTTTGGCTCTGATCGGGCATCAAAGCCTTCGCGCACAGGGTGCGCTCCTGCACGGCCAGCCATGGCGAGATCGTGATTACACTCAGCGGGCAAACAGCAGGGCCGGCTCGCCGTGGTAGCTGGTGCGCCGCCACTCGCGGAAGCCGGCCTTCGCGGCCACGCGGATGGAGGCGGCGTTGCCCTCGCTGATGAGGCAGACGGCGCGCATGCCCGGCAGGTTCGCATCGGCCCAGGCAGTCGCCGCGGCGACCGCCTCGCTCGCATAGCCCCGGCCATGCGCCTGCGGCGACAGCACCCAGCCGAACTCCAGCATGCCCGCCAGCGAGGGCTCGATGTCGCGGCGGAAGTCGCCGAAACCGATGTCACCGAGATAGCGCCCGCCGGCCTTTTCCTCGACGGCCCAATAACCGAAGCCGAGCATGCTCCACATGCCGCGCGAGCCCAGCATGCGGCGCCAGGTCTCCTCGGCGGTGAACGGTCGGCCGCCGATGTAGCGCACCACCGCCGGATCGGCCCACATCGCCGTGCAGGCGACGTGGTCGTCGGGACGATGCGCGCGCAGGCGCAGCCGCGCGGTTTCCAGCACCGGCACCCGATCTTCCGTCCGGGCGCCGGCGCCCATCAGCCGCGCTTTTCGACCGCGCGCAGCTCGGCGGCCAGCTTGTCCAGCACGCCGTTGACATAGCTGTGGCCGTGGTCGGCGCCGAAGCGCTTGGTGACCTCGATCGCCTCGTTGATCACCACGCGATACGGCACGTCGGGACGGTGCTTCAGCTCGTAGGCGGCGAGGCGCAGCGCGGCGCGCTCGATCGGGTCGACCTCGGCCACCTCGCGGTCGAGGAACGGGCGCAGCGAGGCGTCGAGTTCGGCGACGTGCTGCTCCACGCCGTGCAGCAGGTCCTCGAAGTAGTCGAGGTCGGCCACCTCCATGTCCTGCTCGTGGCGGAACTGCTCGATCACCGCGTTCATGTGGCTGCCGGACAGCTGCCACGCGTACAGCGCCTGCAGTGCGCGGCGGCGGGCGCGTGAGCGCGCGGCGAGATCGATGCCTTCCGGACGCTGGTTCATCACAGCTGGCCGTACAGGTTGACCATCTCCAGCGCGGCGATCGCCGCGTCGGCGCCCTTGTTGCCGGCCTTGGTGCCGGAGCGCTCGATCGCCTGCTCGATGCTGTCGGTGGTCAGCACGCCGAACGCCACCGGCACGCCCGAATCCAGCGCGGCCTTGGCCAGGCCCTTGGCGCATTCGCCGGCCACGTAGTCGAAATGCGGCGTGGAGCCGCGGATCACCGCGCCCAGCGCGATCACCGCTGCGTACTTGCCCGAGGTCGCCAGCTTGTGCGCAGCCAGCGCGATCTCCCACGCACCCGGCACGCGGACCAGGTCGATCGCGTCGTCCTTCACGCCATGGCGCACCAGCGCATCGCGCGCGCCGGCCACCAGCGGCTCCACGACGAAGCCGTTGAAACGGCCCGCGACGATGGCAAAACGGCCCTTGGGCGTGGCGAAATCGCCTTCGATGGTCTTCATGTTCTGTGTGTTCCTAAACGGACCGGTCGCCCGTGCGAAGCGGGCATTTTACAGGCTTGGCGGCATGGCCGCTTGGGCTGCGGGGAACCACAGGCATCAGCACTGTCGCCACCGGGCCATGCGCGACGCCTCGAAACATCAAACCGCCTGCCAGTGATGGATGGCCCACATGGGCAACGCCACGCCCAAACCACGGACGCATCTGCGCTTGCCGGTGCCGCCCGCCGGTGAGAGGATCGCGGCATGGCCGTCCCTGGGAAAGACTGCAGGATTAGACGGCGGGAATAGACGGCATGATCAGGGGAAATCGTTGATTTGTGTAGAAAGCTTCCGATAGCCAGCACCCGTTCGGCGGGGTTAGCAGGCTGTTGAGAAACCCCTATCGCCAAGCCGATCGATCGATTTTGTTGATCGAAAACCCCCGGTAATGGCGCCCCCCGGACGCACGTTTCCTCAGGTCGGCGAGGGATTCCACCACTCGCC
>NZ_JACYXK010000015.1 GCF_014842975.1 Rhodanobacter sp. DHB23
CGCGGCGACGGCCGGCGCCTGCCCGGGCAGCGCCGGCGCAGGCGTGGCCGGCGCGGGAGCCGCGGGCGCGGCGGATGCCGCTGCCGTACCGGGCTTGAGGCTGTCCAGCAGCGCCGCGAAGCTGCCCTGCGGCAGGTGGCCTTGCTGCTTGAGGGAGGATTCCAGCCCGGCCAGGCCCTGCGCATCGGCCTTGCGCGCGGCCGCCAGTTGGCTGCGCAGGCGCTGGTAGTCGGCATCGGCCAGCGGCTGGCCATTGGCCTTGAGCAGGGCCGCGGCCAGTTCATAGCGCGCCTGCGCGTCGCGCAGGTCGCCGCGGTTGCCCAGCGCCTGCTGGCCCTGCGCCAGCAGGTTGGCCGCGGCGGTGTACTTGCCGTGCAGGAACTGGTCGTCGGCCTGGCCCAGGTAGGCCTGCGCAACCAGTTGCGGACCCTCCTTGGCGAGGAAGGGATTGTCCGGCTGCAGGCTGCGGATGCGGGTCAGCGATTCCAGCGCCTTGGCGCTGTCGTCGGCCGCTGCCGCGCGCCGCACGGATTCGATGCGCGTGGCCACTTCGGCGGTGGCGGCTTCCTGGTCGAGCTGCGCCTGCGCCTGCGCCTGCAGGGCGGCCAGCTTGTCGCGCTGGGCCAGCAGCGGCGCCGACTGCGGCGCGTACTGCAGGCCGAAGTTCACCAGCGCCAGGTCCTGCGGCAGGTGCATGGCGTCGGTCTGCTGGCCCGCGCTACCGGCGATGGCGCTGCCCAGCGCATCCACCAGCTTGCGCGTTTCCGGCGAGGTGTCGTTGTGCAACGCCGCCATCGCGGCCGCCACCGACTGCTCCCACTGCGCGCTGGCCGACGGCGCGGCCACCAGCGCGGCCAGCGCGCTGCGCGCCTGCGGGATGCCCTGCACTGCCGTGCCCGGCGCCGGCGCGACCGGCGCGGCGGCGGCGGCCAGCGCGGCCAGTTGCGCCCCGCGCTGCTTCAGGCGCGCCGAGTCCGGGAACAGCCGGGTGGCCAGTGCAAGCTGCTGGCGCGCCTCGTCCGCGTGGTTCGCGCTGAGCGACTGGCCGATCGCGATGTCGTACTTCAGCTCCAGCTCGGCGTTGTGCAGCAGCGCGCTGTCCGGGTCGATGGCGCGGATGCGGTCCAGCGTGGCCACCGCGTTGTCGGGCTGGTTCTCGAAGATCGCGCCGGCGGCGATGCGCTGCGACAACTCGGTATCCAGCGTGTTGAGCAGGTCGTTCTTCTGCTGGGTGACTTCGCTGCGCCGCGTGTCGAGCCTGGGCGAGTACAGCTTGAGCTGGTCGCGCACGAAGAACACGTGCTGCGCGCCGGGGAAGTTGTAGCGTCCCTGCGCCGGGTTCCAGTAGGCGTCGATGCGCGCGAGCAGGTAGTTCTGGATCGTGTCGCCCTGGTCCAGCACCAGCCGCTTGCGGTCGTCCTCGTCGAGGCTGCGCAGCGCCGCCATCGCCTCGTTCTCGTTCGCGTAGCGGTGCGAATCGGTGGCAGAGAAGCGCGCGATCACGCGCGTGATGTGGTGCTGGTGCAGGTAGCTGACGGCGCCCCAGGTGCCGCCGGCGACGACCACGGCGGCGACCGCGCCGTAGCCCAGCCACGGTCCCAGCCGCTCGCGCAGGCCGATCTCGCGCATGCCCTCGATCAGCGCGCTCGCGGTCTGCAGGCGGTCCTCGGAATGGAAGGCCACCGCATCGCACAGCGTCTTGTACTGGCGGCGGGTCAGGCCCGGCACCGGCGGCGGCTTGCGGCCTTCCTTCAGCGCCACTTCGGCGCTCTGCTTGTCGAACGGGTGCTTGCCGGTGAGCAGTTCGAAGGTGACGCAGCCCAGCGCGTAGATGTCGTCGGAGGGCGTGGGCTCCTTGCCCTGGATCATCTCCAGGCTGGCGTAGGCCGGCGTCAGCGCACCCAGCGTGCCGGCGTCGAACACCGTCTCCTCGCCGGTGGCCTCGTTGAGGTGCTTGCCGGCGCGCGCGATGCCGAAGTCGAACACCTTGGCCACGCCGTCGCGCGTGACCATCACGTTGCCGGGCTTGAAATCGGAGTGCACGATGCCGGCCGCGTGCGCGCGCTTCAGCGCCCAGCCCATGCCCTCGATCAGCGGCCGCGCCTCGGCCAGCGGCATGCCGTTGAAGGCGCGCTCGCGGATCAGCGTGCGCAGGTCCGTGCCGTCGATGTACTCCATCGTCATGTAGACGATGGTGCGGTCCTTGTCGAAGTCGTAGACGCGCACGATGTTGTCGTGCGCCAGCAACTGCGCGCGGCGCGATTCGCGCTGCAGCGCGATCAGCGAGTCGGGATGGCGGCGGAACTCGTCGTTCAGCACCTTCACCGCGACGTAGGGATCGCGGTCGCGCGCCTCCACCTTGCGCTCGTCGCGGGCGAGGTAGACCACGCCCATGCCGCCGCGGCCGATCTCGCGCTCGAGCAGGAAGCGGCCCTTGAGCAGCATGCCCACGCTGGCGAATTCGCCGCTCTCGGCGCCGGCCACCTTTTCCCAGCTGGAGCGGTTGAAGCTGCTGCTGGACGAGGTGCCCTGCGTGCCGGTGACCGAGGTGAGCGGCGGCGCGTCGGCGGCAGGGCGATGCGAGGCGGGCGCGACCACGGTGGCGTCGGCGTTGCCGCCGGATGCCGGCGGCCGCGAGGCAGGCTGCACCACGGTCATGTCGGCGTCCCCCGGCGGTGCTGCCGGCGGCGGCGAGACGCGCACCCTGGTCACGTCGCCGTCGTCGGCCGGCGCAGGTTCCGGCGCAGGCGCCGACGCGGTCGGATGCAGGCTGCGCAGCTTGGCGGCCAGTGCGCGCGACAGCATGGGCTCGATGCGGCCGTCGGCGGTCATCGCCTCCAGCAGCGCGTGCTCGCCGCGCACGACGTCGTCCGGAAGTTCGCCGCGCGCGGCGAGCGCGTCGAACAGCCCCGGCAGCGTGATCCGCTTGGCCTCGTAGTCGGCAATCAGGTCGGCAATGGAAGTCATGGGATGTCTGGTCAGTCCTGGAGGCGCACGATCACGGCGGAAATGTTGTCGCGCGCGGCGCGCTGCAGCGACAGGTCGAACAGGCGCGCCAGCAGGGCCTGCGGCTCGGGCTGGTTGCGGGACTCGACGTCGAGTTCCTCGTCGCCGAGCTCCTTGTTGATGCCGTCGGAGCAGAGCAGGAACTGCGTGCCGGGGCGGTTGCTGGCCACCACCCAATCCATGTACAGGCGGTCCTCGGCGCCCACCGCGCGGCTGAGCACGCCGGCGCCCGCCTGCGGCGACGACGCGCCGCCGAACTGGGTGACGTCGTCCTTGGCGCCGTGCACGTGGTCACGGGTGATCTGGCGCAACTGGCCGTCCTCGTTGCAGTACGCGCGGCTGTCGCCCACCCAGCCGCACAGCATGAAGTCCTTGTCGTGCACCAACAGCACCACGGTGGAACCGATGATGTCGCTGCCGCGTTCCAGCGCGGTGGCGACCAGGTCGGCGTTGGTCTGCTGCAGGCTGTCCTCGATGGACTCGATGAAGTCGAACACGCTGCCGTTGCGCGGCAGGCGGCCGAGGCGCTCGACGATCATCTGGCTGGCGTAGTCGCCGGCGGCATGGCCACCCAGGCCGTCGGCGACCACCCACAGGCCGACGTCGTCGCGCACCAGGATCGAGTCCTCGTTGTGGCGGCGCACCTTGCCGGTCTCGGTGCGGCCGACGGACTGGTAATGCAGGGTCATGGCTGCACCTCGATCACGGCCAACGGCCAGGCGGCCGCGTGGGAACCCAGGCCGGCGGCGGCGGCGATGCGCGCGCAAGCGGCATCCGGCGACGGCAGGGCCAAGGCCTCGGCCAGCACGGGCGCGGGCAACTCGGCCAGCTGGCGGGTGGCCAGCAACAGCAGGCGGTCGCCGGTGTCGATCTCGCAGACGATCTCGTCGCAGATCGGTTGCGTGGACGCGCCCAGCCCGGGCGCCACCGGCGAGGTGCGGGTGAACAGCAGGTCGTCCAGTTCGCCGCCGAGTTCCGCATCGCCGGCGGGACGTTCGCCGCCGGCGAACAAGGGATGCAACTGCCCGGCCCGCCAGTGCCATGCGCTGGCGGTACCGATGCGCAGCAGGTCGGCCCAGCGCCCGGTGACGCGCACGGCGATCACCGCGCCGTCCTCCTGCACCGGCGTGGCGTGGCCCGCGGCCATCTGGCGCAGGCGCGTGTGCAGCACCAGCAGGCGCGTGCGCAGCGCCTGCATGCCGGCCACGAAATCGCTGGGCACGAAGCGGCCGATCAATTCGCTGACGGTGGCGGCGGCCTGGCGGCGCGGGTCGGGCGCGCCGTCGTCGGCCACCACCAGGGTCAGCGCGCAGTCGTAGCGATGCAGCACGCGCGCGCCGCCCACGCCCGCGGCGCGCTGGGTGACTTCCGCCGGGTCGGGTTCGTTGGTGCTCTGGGCGATGTCGTCGAGGCGTGGCGCCAGGTCGGCGAACAATTCGGAGAGGTCGTCGGGCAGGCGCACCGGCGGCGTGGCGGATGGCCGCGCCACGCGCGGCGCGGCATCGGTGGCCGCCGTCGCCTGCCGGGGCATGCCGGCGTGCGCCACATCGAGCATGCCGGCATACAGGGAGGGCTCGGGCAGGCCGCGGGTGGCCAGCACGCTGGCCGGCATGCGCGGCGCGCCCAGCGTCCACCACAACGCATGGCCGGGCGGCAGTTCGGCCCACAACGCGCACAGCCAGCCGGTGTCGACCAGCGACGGCAACGGCAGACGCCAGTGGGTGGCGCCCTGCCAGTCCAGCGTCGGCACCGCGGCCGGCGCGGCGGCGCCCGGGACCAGCGGATCCGGCAGCGCGGCGACGCGCGCATCGAACGCATCGACGCCCTCGCCACCCGCCTGCGCCTCGCGGTGCGCGCGTTCAGCGGCGTCGAACCATGCATCGTTGCGCAAGGCCACGGCGCTGGCGGCGGCATTCGCCAGCGGCGCGGCGATGGCCATCGGGAAGCAGCGCCCCACCCTGTCGGTCGCCGTGCCGGTCACGCCGGCCCAGGCCTGCTCGCCGCAGATGCCCGGCGACAGCACGAAGCGCCACACCGCGGCATCCTGCCAGGCCTGCGCCCAGTCGTCGCCGATCTGCGCGCGGCTGGCGCTCACCGCCTGTTCGAAATGGTGGTCCCACGCGTCCACGAAGGACGCCGGCAGCCGCCGCTGCACGAAGTCCCCGGTACCGGGAAGCTTGCCGAAGAATCCCACCCCTGTCGGATTCGGCATGCGGTCATCCCCCGCACCGGAAACGCTGCACTTCCGTGTTGAGGAACGGGTTCTTCAGGTTGCCGGCCTGGATCACCAGCTTCGCCACGTGGCCGCCGAAATTGAAGCTGGCGAGGAAACGCAGGTCCGACTGCTTCTGCAGGTTCGCCGCCTGCAGCGCGCGGAAGAACGCCCAGTCGCCCTGGTAGTCGAAGGTGCTGAGCAGGGTGCCCGAGGCATCCCAGGCGGACACCGTGACGTGGCCCGGCTGCGGCCCCGGCCACTTCATCGCCATGCTGCTGGCGGCGCCGGGCTGGTAGGCGAACTTCTGGCCGTCCACGTCGAACTCCAGCTTGGCGATGCCGGCGTCGAGCTGCGGCGCGGTCACGGTGAAATCCACCTCGGGCACGTTGCCGGCGCGGAAATACATCTGGCGGATGTCGTCGGCCATCTGCGCCTGCGCCAGCAGGCCTGGCGGGCCGGCCACCGCGCCGGGGCCGGTCTTCCACTGCCAGTTGCTGCCGCTGGCGTCGACCAGCTTGGCCAGGGTCTGCTTGTTGAACGCGTCGAAGCTGCCGCCGTTGCCGAACAGCTCGCCGAAGTTCTGCAGCGGGATCTCGGTGCGGCTGTCCGGCGCGAACGGATAGCGGCCGCGCACGAAGCTGGCGCAATCCTTGCCCACCGCCTGCTGGAACTGGTCGCCCAGCGCGCCCTTGGTGCCGCTGGCCACCAGCGACTCGCTCTTGCCGGTGAGCGAGGCCACCCAGCCGGACACCGGCGCCGGCAATTGCGCGGCCTGCTGCTGCGCCAGCAGCAGCTGCGGATTGGGTTGGCCCGCGGCGTTGCTGAAGTCGGTCATGGTCAGCAGGGTCTTGCCCAACTGGTCGAGCGCGGCCAGCGTCTGGTCGATGGGCGCGGCGCCCGGCGCGCCCGCGCTGAGCTGGTCCAGCGTGGCGAAGTGCGCGGTGATCGCCGCGCCCGGCTGCTCCGCGGGCGCGGCAGGCGCGCCACCGCCCGAGGAGGCCAGCGCGCGGGCGAGCGCGTTCTGGGTGAGCTTCTGCTCGGCCTTCTTCTCCGCTGCCTGCTCCGCGCCAGCCACGGCCTTGCCCTCCGCGTCCTGCGGCGGCGCCTTCAGCATGTCGCTGGTGTTGTCGCGCACCGTGTTCAGCAGCGCCTTCAGCGGCGAGCTGGGGCCGGACAGCTTGGCGGCGATCGCGCTGGCGTCCTGGATGCTGGCGACCGGCTGCAGCGCGAGGTCGGCGAGCAGGTCGTCCCAGGCCTTGATGTAGTCCTGCTCGTACAGCGCGATCACCTGCTGCGTGAGGCGGGCCTTCTGCAGCGCGTCGATCTTGCTGGCGCCGAACACCCAGTCGTCCTTGGCGAACTGGTCCACCGCCTGCGCCACGCCCTTGCTCGCCTCGTACTGGAACATCGGCTGCGTGTACAGCGCCGGGATCGGCACGGACAGCGCCGCGCCGCTCTTGCGCAGGAACACGCTGCCGAGCAGGCCCAGCGACTTGTCCAGCTGCAGCGGCGGATAGTCCGTGTTGCCGGCGCCCAGCTTGAGGTTGCCGTAGATCAGGGTGGGCAGGTCGGCGGTGCGCAGCGTGTTGCGCGCCTGCTCTACCAGGGTGGGATCCAGCCCCAGCGCGCGCAGCCGGCCCGGCTCGTCCACGAGGGCGTGGAAGTGCTTCGCCAGCGCCTGCTGCAGCACGGTGTCGCCCGGGAATACCTTGCGCCACTCGATGTCGGTGAGCGCCACCAGCTCGTCGGCGTTCTGGTGCGCGGGCTCGCCCAGCATCAGGTAGCCCTTGAGGTAGTAGTACAGCGCCTGCGGATCGCCGGCGTTGCCGGTGAGCCCGCTGCGGAATTGCGCGGCCACGCCCGGCAGCAGCAGGCCGTTGAGCTCGCGCAGGTAGGCGTCGTGCACCTCGTCGCCCACCGCGTTGCCCTGGTAGAGGCCGAAGCGCATGCCCATCGGCACCTGGCCCTTGTACTTGTTCGCCGCGTCCTGCACGGCGGACAGGCCTTCCAGCCGCGCCAGCACGCGGGCGAAGTATTCCTTCTGCGTGGTCGCCGCATCCACGTCGCTTTGCGCCGGGTAGGCCTGCAGCGCGGCCTGCACCTGCGCGAGGTAGCCGCGGTTGCGGCCGAAGCTGGTGAAGAAACCCGCCACCAGCAGCGCCGTCAGCAGCAGCACGCCGGCATACGAGGCCACCTGCAGCAGCACCTTCTGCCGCTCCAGCGCCGGGTTGGTGCCGGCGAAGCCGGACTCGCCGAACAGCACTTCCTTCAGCAGCCGCTCCACGAAGAAGGTGCGCCGCTGCGCGCCCGGCACGTGCAGTTGCGCCGCGTCCACCCCGAAGGTGCGCGCCACCGCACCCATCATGCGGTCGATCGGGGTGCCCTCCTGCGTGCCCGAGGTGAGGTAGACGCCGCGCAGCAGCGGCGGCGCGGCATAGGTGTGGCCGGTGAACACGCCTTCCACGAAGCGCTTCGCAATGTCGCGCAGCGCGGACAGCTGCTGCGGGAACGAGAGGATGGCCGCGCGCCGGTTGCGGTCGCGCTCGGCATGCAGGCGATCGAGGATGCGCGTGTCGAGCTGGCGCAGCAGCAGGTCGAATTCCTCGCCGAAGCGCTTGGCCGCGCTGCCGTCCATGGTGGCCTCGATCGGGAACGAGAAGCCCCACACCTGGCTGCGCAGTTCCGGCGGGAGGTCGTCGAAGAACTCGCCGAAGCCGGCGACCAGGTCGCACTTGGTGAAGCTCAGGTACACCGGCACGCCGATGCGCAGGTGCGTGGCCAGCTCCTCCAGGCGGCGGCGGATCGCCTGGATGTGCCCGGCCAGCCCCGCCTCGTCCAGCGTGAGCAGGTCGGACATGCTCATCGCGATCACCACGCCGTTGATCGGCCGGCGCTTGCGGTACTTGCGCAGCAGCTTGAGGAACTCCGCCCAGGCCGAGGCGTCGGCGTCGCGGTCGGAATCCTGCAGCGTGTAGCGGCCGGCGGTGTCGAGGAACACCGCCTCGTCGGTGAACCACCAGTCGCAGTTGCGCGTGCCGCCCACGCCGCGCAGCGCCTCCTTGCCGAAGCGCTCGGACAGCGGGAAGTTGAGCCCGGAGTTCTGCAGCAGGGTGCTCTTGCCCGAACCCGGCGGGCCGATCACCACGTACCACGGCAAGGCATAGAGGTTGCCGCCGCGGCGCGTCTTGCGCAGGGTGTCCACCGCCTCCTGGAAACGCGCCTGCAACTGGTTGCGCTCGGCGCTGCTGCGGTCGTCGCCCTGCGCGCCCTGCCCGGCCAGCTCGCCCGACATCTGCTGCGCCTTGCCGCGCGCGCGCCAGGCGCGGATCTGCAGGATCGCCAGCCACACCACCACGATCAGCACGATCAGCAGCAAGCGCGCGGCCGCGCCGGCCAGCGGCTGCGACGAACCGATGCCCAGGTACGGGCCGCCCAGCCAGATCAGCACCGCCAGCAGCAGGATGCCGACGAGGGTGATGAACCAGCCGCTTTTCAACACGCTGAGGAACTTGGCCACGGACTCAACCCTCGGGGATGTACATCAGTTCCACGCGCCGGTTGCGCGCGCGGTTGTCCGGCAGGTTCGGCGGCAGCGCGATCGGCTTGGAGTCGCCCGCGCCGCTGGCCTCGAGCCGGCCGGGGCTGTCCAGGCCGTCGCTGAGCACCTTGAGCACCGCGTTCGCGCGCGCCGCGGAGAGCGCGAAGTTGTCCTTGAACTTCAGCGAGCGGATCGGCTGGTCGTCGGTATGCCCCACCACGATCACCCGTCCCGGCACCTGGTTCAGCGCGGCGGTGATCTTGTGCAGCAGCGGCAAGGCCGCATCGGCGACGTCCACGCCGCCGGAAGTGAACATGCCGGTGGCGGAGAGCCGCACCAGCTCGTGGCCGTTGCCCTGCTCGACGATGGCGAGCCGGCCGGCCTGCTCCTCCGGCGCCAGCAGTTGCTTCAGGGTGGGATGCGTCGGCGGCGGGTTGGTCTTGTCCAGTTGCGCCATGGCCGGCGGCGTGGCGCTTTCCAGGCCGATCTGCGCCAGTTGCGCGCTGACCGGCGCGGACAGGGTGTTCAGCCGCGCGTGGAAATACAGGAAGGCGCCGAGCAGCAGGCAGGCCGCCGCCGCCGCGATCACCCACAGCGGCACGTAGCGGATCAGCGGATTGCGCCGGTCCTGGATGCCGCGCCAGTGCGGCGCCAGCTCCTGCGCGGCGGGCGCGCGCTGCTCGCGGATGCGCCGGTACAGGTCTTCCTGGATGTCGGCCAGCTTGGCGCGGCCGCCCGCTTCGATCAGGTAGCGCCCGCCGAAGCCCAGCGCGAGGCAGATGTACATCAGCTCGATCAGGTCGAGGTGACGCGAGAAATCCGCGCACAGCCGCTCCAGGATCTGGAAGAACTTGGCGCCGCCGTAGGACTCGCCGTGGAAGGTCACCAGCAGGGTCTGCTGCGACCAGCCGCTCTGCTCGCCCCAGGGCGCGTTGAGCACCGCCTCGTCCAGCATCGCGCACAGCACGTAGCGCGCGGCCAGCGCGGTCTGCTGCGGGATGTTCGCCTGCTGCGTGTGCGCCTCGAACTTGCGCACCTGCGCCATCGTCTGCTCGCGCAGGTTCGCCGCGTCGGGCGGCGTGGCGCTGTGGCGCAGCTGCACCGAGAGCAGCAGCAGCGGGCTGGCCGCCTGCACCAGCGGGTTCATGCCGCCGCCGAGGAAGGCGCTGATCTCGGCCGGCGTGGCCTGCGCGGCGCGCGCGGCGGGTGCAGGCGCCGGTGCGGACGACCGCGCGTAGGCGGGCGCGGCCGGTGGCGGTGCGTATGGCGCAGGCGCTGGCGTCGCTGCGGGCGTGGCCCCGCGCGGACGCACCACGGTGGCGTCGCGCATCGCGTCGTCGTCTTGCGGGCCCCTTGGAGTATTCACGTCAACCTCCCCTGATCGCCCAGAGCTGCAGGTCCAGCCCCGCGAAACCGCTGCCGAAATGGAACGCGATGCCGCCGGAGGTCTTCAGTTCGCGCCACATCGCCGCGTGGCGGTCGAACTCGAAATACAGGTAGCCGGCGTTGTACGGGATCTGCCGCGGCGCCACCGGCATCGGCGACACCGGGATGCCCGGCAGCTGCAGGTTCACCAGGTCGCGGATCTTCTCCACCGGGCCGATCTTCGATTGCGCGGGCAACTGCCGGCGCAGTTCCTCGGACTTCACGTCGGCCTTCGCCGCCAGCACGAAGGCGGCGTTGTCCAGCAGGGTGAGGTCGGGCACCACCGCCACCCACACGCCGAACTTGCGTTCCTGCAGCGGGATCGGCGTGGCGTTCTGCTCCATCACCGCGCTGAGGCTGGCGCGCAGCGCGGCGATCAGCGGCTCGAAGCTCTCGCGCAACGCTTCGTGGCGGTACGGCGGCAACGCGCCCGGGCGCTTGCCCGGCGCGGTGAACGTGGCCAGTTCGCCGGCCATCGTCACCAGCGTGCGATAAAGCTCTTCGGGATGCAGCAGCGGCGCCTCGGCCAGGTGCGCGATCAGCGGCTGGCAGCGGTTCACCACCTGCAGCAGCAGGAAATCGGCGATCTCCGCCGCGCCGCCGCGGTCGGTCAGCGCGACGCGGCTGGCCAGCGCCTCGCCGCGCTGGTGCAGCAGGCCGAGCAGCTCGGTGAGGAAGGTCACCAGCCGCGGCACCGCCTGGGTGGACAGGCCGGTGGGCATGAAGGCGTCGTCCAGCATCACGCGTCGGTCGGTGCGGCATTCCACGATGCGCGCCAGCGGCATGCGGGTGAGCCCCTCCATCGGTTGCGACTGCGGCAGCAGGCGACCGCTCATGCCGCCCACTTCCAGCGGCGTGGTGCCGTCGGTGCTGCCGGAGGCGTCGCGCACCTCGGCCTCGCGCACGCGGAAGCGGAACAGTTTCTCCGCCGGCGCCTCGGGCCGCCCGCTGTCGGGCTGGGTGGGCGAGCGCAGCGGCAGGGTGAGGTACACGGTCTGGTCGCGCCAGTTAGCGTCCACGTCCAGCGGCGGCGGCAGCGGATCGTCGCCGGGCATCGCGAACGGCGTGCCGTCGGGGAACACGCCGCGCGCCTGCCTGATGCCGAGCTTGCCGATCGCCAGCAGGTCGGTTTCCAGTTCCAGCTCGTGGAAGCCCCAGGCATGCGGGCGCAGGTTGCCGGCGCGCAATTCCACGAAGCGCTCCAGGTAGCGCTCCTGTTGCTGCAGGTGCTGCGGCCGCAGGAACAGGCCCTCGCTCCATACCACCTTGTTGTTCTGCGTCATGCGTTCGCTCGCTTGTCGTGGTTCTCGCCGGCCCGCGGGTTACGGGCGTCGCGCCTGCCCTGCCCGCAGCGCCGATTTCAGCCGCGCCAGCTGTTCCTCGTAGGCGCGCGCGAATTCGTCGCCGAACAGCCGGCGGAAGCATTCGTCGGGATTGCCCATCAGCTCCTCGAAGTGCTCGCGGTAGCGGTCCCAGTAGCGGCCCTTGCCGCCGAAGGCCGCACGCTTGGCACCACCGTCGGCCTCGTGCTCGAAGCGGTCCGGGTTGAAGTGCACCAGCAGCGATTCGAACGCCGCGCGCACGCCGGCCAGCATCGCCATCTGGTGGCAGCGGATGTCCTCGAAGGCGTCCTGGAACGCGGCGCCGCCGGACAGGAAGGCCGGCCCGGTCGGCGCGAGGATGCGCTGCACCGCCTCGTCCGGCGTGGGCGCGAACTTCAGCGGGTTGTTCTCCGAGCGCTGGATGATGGTCACCGGCAGGCGGAAGGTGTTCTTGATCTCGGCGCGCGCGCGCAGCACGTCCATCACGCCGTCGGCGACGATGTGCAGGATCTGCTCCAGCTCGGGCGGCAGGCCGGTGGCCGCCACCGGAACCGCGGCAGGCGCGGCGAACGGTGCTGCCGGCGGCGGTGCGATGGGCGGCGCGACCGGCGGCGCGGCGGGCGCCGCTACGGGTGGCGCGGAACCCGCGGCCGGTTCCGGCACGGACTCCAGGTCGCCCATCGTCAGGTCCCAGTCCTCCGGCAGCATCTGCGCCTGGCGCTGCACGTCGGTGATCGGCGGACGGAAGTGGTCGGCCATGCCCGCGGTGTGGTTCCAGCTCGGTATGGGCTCGGACTGCGGCGCCGCGGGCGCCGCGGCCGGCGCGTAAGGCGCGTCGAGGAAACTCAAGGGGTCGAGGTCGCCGCTGATGACGCCCGCCGCGTCCGGTATCAGGCTGGGGCCCGCGGCGGCCACCGGTGCGCTGGCGGGCGCGAGCAGGTCGGACAGGCCGAAATCCAGCAGCGGATCGCCGGACATCGCCGCAGCCACCGGCGGGGCCGCCGGCGCGGGGGCCGGCGCAGGCGCGGCCGGGGCCTGCAGCTGCACCGAGATCTCGAAGGTGTCGATCTGCAGGCGGTCGCCCTCCTTCAGCGCGGACGGTTCGCCCTTGGGCATCGGCGCGCCGTTGAGCAGCATGCCGTTGGTGCTGCGGTCCTCGATGAAGTAGACGCCGTTCAGGCAGCGCACCATCGCGTGGATGCGCGACACGCCGGGCGCGCCCAGCACCCAGTCGCAATCCTCGGAGCGGCCGATGCTGCCGCCGCTGCCCGGGAAGGATCTCTGGCTGCGGCTGCCGAACTGCGCGGCCTGCTGGCCGAGCACCGCCAATGTCAGTGTCTGCATCGACACGCTCACGCTCCCCTGGTTTCCGCGCCGGCCGCATCGCCGGTGCCGAGCAGGCCGAGCGCGCGCGCGATGAACTCCGCGCGGCGCGCCGCGAAGCGTTCGGTCACCAGCGCCGCCATCAGGTTGACCGCCGCCACCGTGGCGCAGGCGGTGAGGTGCTCCGGCGGCGGCACCGGATGCTCCTGCACCGCCGGCGCAAGGCTGCCGCCCGACCAGCCCGCCGCCGCGGCCAGCCACGCGCCCAGCGACTTGTAGCCGCCGGAGTTGGCGAACTCGAACGCGGCGCGGCGGTTGCTCTCGGTGGGCTCGCGCACCCATTTCTCCGCCAGCGAGGCGCCGGCCTTGTCCTCCAGCTCCAGCGGCTGGTCGCGCGCGCACTGGCACAGCCACGCCACCGCGTAGCGCTTGGGCAGCAGCCGCGCCAGCAGCTTCAGCGCATCCGGCACCGCGCCGGCGTCCAGCAGCGACTGCACCGCCGCCTGCGGCGTCATCTCCTGGCGCAGATGCGCCATGGCCCCCGGCGACAGGCCCATCTGCATCGATGCTTGCATGATCGCTGACATGGCTCCCCCTTAGCCGATCATCGTGATGGCACCACCCAGCTTCGCCATGGCGTCGGCGTTGAGCTGCAGCATCGCCCCCTTCACCGTGGTCATCGCACTGCCCTCCACGTCCATCATCGCGTCCGAGTGCACCTTCACGCTGGCGCCGGAACCGATGTCCACCGAGGCCTGCCCCGCCACCTTCACCGTGGCGTCGCCGGAGATCGAGATGTTGACGCCCTTGATGTCGATCTCGCCCGAGCTCTTCAGCGTGATGCTGGCGGCGCCGCAGACCAGGTCGATCTCGGTGCCGGCGGTGAGCGAGAACTTCTTGCCGATGCTGGAGGTGCCGTTGCCGGTGACGCTCAGGCTGTCGTCGTTCTGCACCGTGACGCTGCGGTTGTGCTTGACCGTCTCGGTCTGGTCGTTGTCGACGGTCAGCGTCTGGTTGTTCTTGACCTCGGCGGTCTGGTTGTTGTCCACGGTCAGTGTCTGGTCGTGCTTCACTTCGGTGGTCTGGTCGTTCTCCACCGTGAGCGCCTGGTTGTGCTTCACGGTGGTGGTCTGGTCGTTCTTGACGGTGATCGTCTCGTCGTGGTCGATGGTGACCACGTGGTCGTGCTCCACCTCCTCGTGCATGTCCTTCTGCGCGTGGATGAAGAAATCCTCCTCGCCCTTCTTGTCCTCGAAGCGCAACTCGTTGGCGTCGTCGGCGCCGCCGAGCAGGCTGCGGCTCTTGATGCCGCTCTGGGTCTTGTTGTCGGGCAGTCCGTAGGGCACGGTGTTGGCGGCGTTGTAGACACTGCCGATGATCAGCGGGCGGTCCGGGTCGCCCTCGAGGAAGCTCACCACCACCTCCTGCCCCACGCGCGGCAGGCTCACCGCGCCCCAGCCCTTGCCGGCCCAAGGCGAAGCCACGCGCACCGGGCAGGAGCACTTCGCGTTCGGCTTGTCCGGCATGTTCCAGTGGAAATTCACCTGCACCCGGCCGTACTTGTCGACCGCGATGTCCTCGTCCGTGTCGCTGCCGGTGACGGTGGCGGTCTGCAGGCCGGCGATCTTCGGCCTGGCCGTGCGCTGCGCCGTGCGGAACGGCACGCTGCCCGGCAGCGCCAGGAAGTCGCAATGGAACTCGAGCAGGCTGCCGCTGCCGGAGGCACGCCCGCCGCCTTGCAGGTGGATCTCCGTACCGGTCAGCAGGTATTCCTGGTTGAGCTCGCCGCGCGGGTTGTCGCCCAGCGTGAACAGGTTGCCGATGCATGCGGCGCAGGACGACGTCATGCCGTGGTACCGCGAGCGCGCCGCGGTGACCGCCTCGGCGCGCATGCTGGCGTAGTGCTGGCCCAGGCCCGCATCGCCGTGCGCGCCGGGGAAGTCGAAGGCGCTGTGCTTGACCGCGGGGCTGTTGCCACTGCTGACCTGGGTGGCGAGCAGCGAAGCCTTGGGTGTCAGCGGGTTGTAGTCGGTCAGCTTGACGGTGGCGGCGTCCACGCCGCGCACGGCGCCGAACGCGGTGACGGTCGCCGCGTTGCTCAGCACGTCGTCGGCGCCGGGCACGAACGGCACCTTGTCGAACTTGCCCGCGGCGGAATGCGCCCCCACGCCATCGGCCAGCACCATGGTGTGCTTGCCCTGCTCGTGGGTGAAGAAGTAGTAGATGCCCTCCTGCTCCATCAGGCGCTGGATGAAGCTCAGGCAATCCTCGCGGTACTGCACGCAGTACTCGCGCTTGGCGTAGTTGCCGGTGAGGCTGAGCTTGACGTCGGTGTAGCCGGACTCCTGCAGCAGCAGTTTCACGATGTCCGGCACGGCCTGGTCGGTGAAGATGCGGCAGTCCACGATCTGCCCGAGCAACCATGGCGTGGGCACCAGCGTCACGGCGTATTGCGCGTACACCAGCGATTCGACCTTGTCGAAGCCATGCTGCGATGCCTCGCAGACCATGCCGTTGAAGTGGCGCTCGAAGCCGTCGTCCAACTCCAGCGTCACCGTCATCGACGAACCCAGCAGCGCGGTCAGGTCGATCTGCACGTCCTGGCTTCCGAAGCGGACTTCGTAGCGGAACAGCTCGCCCAATTGCTCGTGCGCCTCCATGTCCATGAAGAACAGATCGTCGCACTTGCTGGAGGTGATGGTGATGGGCTCGCTCATGCGACTACGCTCCCGGGAAATGGCGATGGCCGGTTGCCGGCGCCGCTCCCGCAGGACACCGTGCCGCCGGCACGCGGCAACGGCGCGCGGGAGGGCGGACGGACGGGCGGATGGGCATGGCGATCAAAGGGCGGCATGGGAACTCCTTCCCCCTGTAATGCGCATTCCGGCGGCATTTCGCGTCATGCGCCCGGAAATCCGCGGGACGCGGCCGCAAGCGATTGACCCGATGGCCTTTTCCCGCGACGGAAGGCACGCGATGGCGCGGCGGTCACGCCTCCCGGCGCGCCATCACCACCCAGCTGCGCACCGGCTGGCCGCACTCCTTGCGCAGGCTGTCCCCGGCGATGCGGATGTCGCCGAAGCCGGCCTGGCCGAGCGCATGCAGCGCGTGCCGGCGCGTGTGGCAGTAACGGCCGCTGGAGCTGAGCGTGGCGCGGTCGTCGTCGCCCTCTTCCGCCTCAAGCGAGAAGGCCAGCCAGCCCCCCGGCCGCAGGGCGGCATGGGCGGCGGCGGCCACCGGACCCAGCTCGCCGAAATACACCAGGGTGTCGGCGGACAGCACCACGTCCCAGGCCTGCCGGTGCTGCTGCAGGTAGGCGGTGAGCTCGGCCACTTCCAGGGCATCGTAGCCACCGCGCAGGCGCGCCTTCTTCACCATGCCGCCCGACAGGTCCACCCCGACCAGTCGCCGCGCATGCGGGCGCAGCAAGGGCGCGCACAGGCCGGTGCCGCAGCCGGCATCGAGGATGTCCAGCGACGCCGCCGGCGCCGGCAACACCGCGGCCAGCGCGGCGGCCAGCACCTCCGGCGCGCGGTAGTCCAGGTTCTTCAGCAGTTGCTCGTCGAAACTCTCGGCGAAGCTGTCGAACGTGTCGCGAACATAGTCGTCGTCCGCGCGCACCGGCGCCGCGGCCCCGCCGCAGGCCGCCAGCATGTGGCGCGGCACCGGGTTGTCCGGTTCGCGCTCCAGCCAGTCGCGGTATACCTGTGCGGCCTCGTCCTGCCGGTCCAGCGTGTAGAGCGACACGCTCAGCGCCTCCAGCGCCTGCACGAAGCGCGGCTCCAGTGCATACGCCTGGCGGAAGCAACCCACCGACTGCTCGACGTGCTCGACGCCCTGCGCGTTGTTGCGCAGGAACAGGCCCAGCAGGTAGTAGCCCTGTGCGAAGCGCGGCGCCGCCTCCAGCAGTTTCTCGAAGACCGCGAAGGCCTCCAGCGGGCGCTGCTGCGCCTCCAGCACCACGGCCAGGTTGCTCAGCGCATTGTGATGCCGCGGGTCGCACTCCAGCGCCCTGCGGTAGCAGGCCTCCGCCTCGCGCAGGCGGCCGCATTCCTTGTGGATGTTGCCGAGGTTGTTGTGCGCGTCCGGGTGCCTGGGCGTGATCCGCAACGCCGTGCGGATCAATGCCACGCCCTCGTCGCTGCGCCCGTCCTGGTGGCACAGCACGCCGAGGTAATGCAGCGCGTCGGGCTGCGCCACGCGCAGGTCCAGCACCTCGCGGTACAGCCGCTCGGCCGTGGCCAGCTCGTCGGCCTGGTGCGCCTGCATCGCCTGCTGCAACGCGATGCGCCAGGCAGGTTGCGCCGCCGCCCCGGCAGGCGGACGGACGAGGACATTCGCCGGGTTCCGGCCCGCGCGCCGGCTCACGCGATCAATACCGTGAAGCACCCCAGCACGATGGTGCCGCCATGGGCACAGGAATCGCCCAGGCGCGCGGCCGGCATGCCGCCGATCAGCACCGTCGGCGACCCCATGATGATGGTGTCCGGCGGTCCCACGCAGACCGCCATGTCGCTGATGCGCGCCGCCGGCAGGCCACCGATCAGCACCGTGGGCGCGCCGGGCCCGGAAATCGGGCCGCCGACATGGGGCACCGGGCCGGTGAGCATGGGGCAGACGTGCAGATCGGTAAGGCGGGCGGCTGGCTGCATCGGGGATTCCTCCTCTCCACCAAGCCAATGCGCAATCGACCGGGGATTCGTGTCATGGCGTCGCCCTGTTCGGCGCCCCCGTCAGGGAGGCCGCGCTCAGGACAGGCCCAGTTGCTTGATCGCCTTGCTCTTGATGCCGGCGAAGAAGCCCTTCTTGACATGCGTGCCCTTGTCGGAGGCCAGCCCTTCCAGCTGCAGCCGCGAGCTGTTGATGTTCTTGCTGGCGATCTTGAGCAGCGGGTCCATCTGCTTCTTCTTCATCGCCTCGATCCGGTCCATCCAGCCGGGCAGGCCGATGTCGGCGATGAACATGTTGGCCACCGCCGAGGTGTCGGCGCAGGTCAGCAGGTAGCAGCCGAGCACCGGGCAATCGTTGAACACGGTGAGATCCAGCGAATTGGGCTGTGCCAGCCGCTTGTTGCCGGCGCGCATGTCCTTGATGTCCAGTCCCAGGGAGAACAGCTGCAGGCCGATGCTGGCCAGCGTGTTGGCCACGCCGATGGCCGCGGTGGTCGCGGTGCCGAAGTCCGCGAACAGGCCGCCGATCTTGGCGCCGGTGGCGGCGGCTTGCTGCGCCAGCTTCACCGAATGCTGGGCCAGGTCGCGCTTGATGATGACCTGGATCGCCTCGGCCGCCGCATACGGGTCGCCCATGCGGAAGCCGCGCTTGTAGTCGTCGCTCTTGTAGAGGTGGTAGCCGTCCTCCGCCACCGCCTTGCCGGCCTTGGCCAGCTTCACCGAGCTGGTGACCACGCCGAGGAAGGGCGTAACCTCCGCCACCAGTTCATGCATCGCCTCGCTGCCGATCGCCTCGATCACCTCGTGGAGGTTGTCCACGTCGGCGCACTGGACCATGAAGTTCTGGAACGCCTCCTTCATGCCCGGCACGCTGGCGACCGTCTTGCTCGCCGCGCCGCCGCCCTTGGCCAGCTTGCCGATTCCCGACTTCAGCGACTTGCCGGAGGACAGCAGCGACTTGCCCGACGACAGCGCGCTGGTGGTGCCGAACTTGAGCCTGGTGCCGCCGAACATGTTCACCATCAGCTGGCGGCGCGCCTTGGCGAGTTCGCCAAGGGCGGTGAATTCGGCGCGACTTAGAGGGGTGGAAGGCATAACGATGCTCCGGATTCGTCAATTTGGACCCGCGTCGGCGTGCAAAATCCGCCCCTGCACCTTCTTTTCAAACCGAACCATTCCCGCCGCAATGGTTCAAATCAAAATTCAGGTCGTTCCCGTTGATCGACACCAACGTCGCCCCCATCAGGATGGATCGTGCGTAGTTCTTGTTTCCAGCACCGTCATAACTGACGACGCTGTTGGCCTCGTCAAACACGGCCTCCACGGGAAGGTGCAAGGCATAGGTGCCGGCACCCCCGGGCCACGCGCCCTGCAGGTAATTTTCAAGAAGGGCTTTCGCCAGGCGATACACCATCACTTTTACATCGATGTTCTTCAATCGTATGAAGGTCGACCTGTTCGCACCGGTGAATATCCCCTTGTTTATCGAGTTGACGACACTTTGATAGTTCCATCCGGCGTTATCCATGGAGCCCTTGCGATCGCTCCATGTCTGCCTTGACGACTCGCCGACCGGCAATACGTGCTTGTCGTAAAAGGTGTTTTGGGTCGCCCTGGAAAACAGGGTGACGATGACGGTCCTGGAAGGCCCGCCCTGCTGCTTGAACTTGCTCGTTACGGCATAGGTGATCGTGTTGTTGTCGAATTTTTTATTGTCGACCCGCATCGTCAGCCTCCAAGGATTTCAAGCACGGAACGCCATCACCCCAGGTTGGCATTCAACTGGATGATCTCCGCCCTCGACAGGAGATTCAGGCCATAGATGGTCTCGCCCTTGTCCTTGTTGGCGAAGTCGATCATGATGAAATTTGGCAGGTACAGCTTGAAGTCGGTAGCGTGCGACTCGAGGCCGAATGCACGCGGCACGTTGTTCCGCATGTAGTCGTAGCCGCCGTCGGCCCACAACTGCTTGAGGCGGTCCTTCGACCCCGTTGTCCAGGCCTTTTCGTCGCGACCCTTGATGCTCCTCACCATGCCGGTCTGCGTCCAGTACATCATGCGCAGCACGTCACGCGAGAGGTTCTGGGTATTGGCGTCGGCCAGGATCCGCGACTGCTTGTCGATGTTCTGCAGGAACTTCCCCTTGACCGGCGCGCTGAATGCGTACTTCTTGGGCTGGACGATCGAAGTCCCTCCCTTGCCGAAGTAGACCAGTCCGTTGATCGAGTCCGGCATCTGTCCGTTCGGGTAGAGGTTCACGATCTGCGCCGCGCCATCGGCGATGCCCTTGCCCGCCCTCTGCAGCTCCGCAAAGCCATCCGGCATGAAGGCGCAGACGACGGTTCCCGCCATATGGCTCAGCGTGTGGTCCGCGATATTGCCCGGCTTCGTGTACAACGCGGTCCTCAACTTCGTCCGGCAAGCCTCGAGGATCATTTCGTAGTTCGAGGACTTGTCGAATTTCAGTATCAGGAATTCGGTCGGGAATTTCGTCACGAAGCGCTTGGCGCTGGACAGGATCTCGTCCAGATCCATGCCCCAGTCGCCCAGGACCATGCGGGTCACGTCGATATTCCTCTGCACGCCGCCCACCGTCTTGCTGACCGTGGACGGTGTGTTTTTGCCATGGAAGGCCGAGAGCTTGGCGCCGGACAAGCCAACCCGCTGTCCGGCGATGCGGACGTCGAAGATCCGCACTCCGCGGTATGCCTGCGCGTAGATCGAGCGCTCCTGGGTCTGCGCCCTGGCGCCGCCGGACGTGATGGCCGCGTCGTGGCTGCCCGCCATCACGATCTCGTTGACCTTCTTTGTTCCGCCAAGCGAACTGTATTGAATAGCAGGCATGTGGGACCACCTCCGGGTGAAGCATCAAAGATATGAGCGAACCTGACTCTGCTTCCGTGTTTCTGCACCAGCGATCGACAGGATCGAAAGACCCACGCCGTCGAGCCGACCGCCGCTGGCACCTTCCATCACACCCTCGCCGAGCCTCATGGAAGTCCGCCCTTTTTGCAGGAAGTCATCCAGTCTCTCTTCGGAGCGCGCCCATTCCGACCGGAGGAAGGGCTATTTCTTTCCAGGCGTCCATACCGGCGGCGGGCCGGAAATCGCGTTGCTGCGGGGACGCCCGACGGTAGCGGGCGGCGTGGCGCTGACGGCGTTGCTCCGGGGCCGGGTTACGATCAGGTCGCGAGGGTCCCAGTCCAGATCCGGCCAGGTGAACTGAAACGCCGTGACAAACAAGGCCCAGCTATCGGCGCACTGTATGGCACGGTCGGTATTTGCCAGGGCCGCGCAGTCGGGAACCTTGTATGCGTGATCCACGGTACCCAGCACTTTGTGGCATATCTCGTGGTAAACCGTTTCGGCGGTATCCTTGGTGACCTTGGATGGGTGGAACCCACGCTCCCCGATGTAGATGCGCATCCCCGACCCCGTGTGCGCTTCGGTCGCAGCACTCGAATCCTTGTCCGCAAGCGTCTTCACGTACGCGTAGTCGCCAGCCCCCATGGGCACTACCCGGGTGCCCTCCAGCACGGTTTCGACCGCACCATGGCGCCCGGGCACGCCGGCTACCGCACGCTCGCACAGGCGCAACAGCTTCTCGCTCTGCCCCCGCGCATCGACGAAGGTAATCGTGCGACCGTCGTCCGTCAGGAAATCGTGCATCTTCCTGAGGCCCGCCTTGAGCCGATCGAGGTCTGCCGGCCTGGCAAAGAAAACCTTCAACAATTTCTGCGCCCGCTTGAAATCGTCGTTCATGCTCTCAACGGCCAGGGTGGAGCATTCGATGGCGACCTTGACGCCCTCCTCAAGTTTCGCCTTCTCCTGCTCGGTGAATTTCTGGGTTACCGGAGATTTCCGAGGCGGCCAGGAGTTGCCGAATGGTTCGAAACGGATTTTCATGGCGGGTTTCCAACACAGTTATAAGAAAAACCATTCCACCCGACGCTTATCAGAAACGAGGTCAGGTTCGCTTATGAATCGCCACCTCAAGCAAACGCATACGAAAACCCGGCATCCCCTGCTCCGACCCTAACCCCCGTCACAGGCACGCCATCGATCATCCGATTGAGAAACTCCCGCGAGATGTCCGGCAACATGGTGTTGGTGAGGATCGCGTCGATCATGCGGCCGCCCGATTCGCTCTCCGTGCAGCGGCTGACCACCAGCTTCACCACCTCGTCGTCGTACTCGAACGGAATCCTGTAGCGCGCTTCGACGCGCTTCTTGATGCGGCCCAACTGCAGCTTCACGATCTCGCCCAGCATCGTTTCGCTGAGCGGGTAGTACGGAATGGTGACCAGGCGGCCGAGCAGCGCCGGCGGGAACACCTTGAGCAGCGGCTCGCGCAACGCCTTGGCGATGCCTTCGGGCTCCGGCATCAGTTCCGGGTCCTTGCACAGGCCGGCGATCATGTCGGTGCCGGCGTTGGTGGTGAGCAGGATCAGGGTGTTCTTGAAGTCGATCCGGCGGCCCTCGCCGTCCTCCATCACACCCTTGTCGAACACCTGGAAGAAGATCTCGTGCACGTCGGGGTGGGCCTTCTCCACCTCGTCCAGCAGCACCACCGAATACGGCTTGCGGCGCACCGCCTCGGTGAGCACGCCGCCCTCGCCGTAGCCGACGTAGCCGGGAGGCGCGCCCTTCAGCGTGGAGACGGTGTGCGCTTCCTGGAACTCGCTCATGTTGATGGTGATGACGTTCTGCTCGCCGCCGTACAACGCCTCGGCCAGCGCCAGCGCGGTCTCGGTCTTGCCCACGCCGGAGGTGCCGGCGAGCATGAACACGCCGATCGGCTTGTTGGGGTTGTCGAGGCCCGCGCGGCTGGTCTGGATGCGCTTGGCGATCATCTCCATCGCGTGGTCCTGGCCGATCACGCGCTGTCCCATCAGCCTGGCCAGGTTCATCACGGTCTCGAGCTCGCTCTTGACCATGCGGCCGACGGGGATGCCGGTCCAGTCGGACACCACCGAACCCACGGCCACGTAGTCGACGGTGGGCAGGATCAGCGGGCTCTCGCCCTGCAGCTCGGCCAGCTGCGCCTGCAGGGCCTTGAGCTGCTCCAGCGTGCTGGCGCGTTCGGCTTCATCGAGGCTTGCAGGCGCTTCCGGCGCGGCGACGGCTTCGGCCTTGGCATTGGCCGCCGCTTCCAGCTTGCTGCCGGTGCCTTCCACCGGCGCGACGTCGCCACGCAGCTTGGCGCGCAGGGCGAGGATCTGCTCGACCAGCACCTTCTCGGCCTGCCAGTCGGCTTCCAGCTTCTCCAACCTGGCCTTCTGCGTGGCCAGCTTCTCGTTGGCCGAGGTTTCGCGCTCGGCCACCTCCACGCCCACGGTCTTCTCGCGGCCGATGATGGCCAGCTCGGTCTCCAGCGCCTCGATGCGCTTGCGCGTGTCGTCCACTTCAGCCGGCACGGCGTGCTGGCTCACCGCCACGCGGGCGCAGGCGGTGTCGAGCAGGCTCACCGCCTTGTCGGGCAGCTGCCGCGCGGGGATGTAGCGGTGCGACAGCTTCACCGCGGCTTCCAGCGCCTCGTCGAGGATCTGCACGCGGTGGTGCTTCTCCATCGTGCTGGCGACGCCGCGCATCATCAGGATGCCCTTCTCCTCGCTGGGCTCGTCGACCTGCACGGTCTGGAAGCGGCGGGTGAGCGCGGGATCCTTCTCGATGTGCTTCTTGTATTCGGCGAAGGTGGTGGCGCCGATGGTGCGCAGGGTGCCGCGCGCCAGCGCGGGCTTGAGCAGGTTGGCGGCGTCGCCGGTGCCGGCCGCGCCGCCGGCGCCGACCAAGGTGTGGGTCTCGTCGACGAACAGGATGATCGGCTTCGGGCTGGCCTGCACTTCCTCGATCACCGAGCGCAGGCGCTGCTCGAACTCGCCCTTCATGCTGGCGCCGGCCTGCAGCAGGCCCACGTCCAGCGTGCGCAGCTCGACGTCCTTGAGCGAGGGCGGCACGTCGCCGCGCACGATGCGCTGGGCGAAGCCCTCCACCACCGCGGTCTTGCCCACGCCGGCCTCGCCGACCAGGATCGGGTTGTTCTGCCGGCGCCGCATCAGGATGTCGACCACCTGGCGGATCTCGTCATCGCGGCCGACGATGGGATCGAGCTTGCCGCTGCGCGCCTGCTCGGTGAGGTCGACGGTGAACTGCCGGAGCGCCTCCTGCTTGCCCATCTGCGCCGGGCTCATCGCGCCGCTGGCCTCGCCCGGCGCGCCCGCGCCGCCCAGCTTGAAGCCGTCGCTGGCGTTCTGGCCGTCCTCGGGCGAACCGGCCACCACCTCGGCGAACTTCTCCACCAGGGTCTCGGGCTTGACCTTCTCGAACTCCTTCGACACGCCGAGCAGCGTGTTGCGCAGGTGGCGCAGGCGCAGCACACCCACCATGAGATAACCGGTGCGCACCTGCGCCTCGCCGAACATCAGGGTGGCGAACACCCAGCCGCGCTCGACCGCTTCCTCCACGTCGCTGGAAAGGTCGGAGATGCTCGTGGAGCCGCGCGGCAGGCGGTCCAGCGCGTCGGTGACGTCGCGCGCCAGGTTCGACGGGTTGAGGTTGAACTGCTTGACGATGCGGTGCAGGTCCGAGTCCTGCAACTGCAGGATCTGGTGGATCCAGTGCACCAGCTCCACGTACGGGTTGCCGCGCAACTTGCAGAACACGGTGGCGCTCTCGATACCCCGGTACGCCAGCTTGTTGAGCTTGCCGAACAGCGCGCTGCGACTGATTTCTGCCATGGACCTGCCCCTGTGATGGTCCCGACGAACGCACTGCGGCGACATCGGGGTAATGGAATTCCAATAGAACGACGCCGGCCGCCGCCCTAGCCGACCGGCCGCAAAACCACGTGATCCGCATCGACATCCCGCTGCGGCTCGCCGATCCAGGTGGTGAGCCCCATGCGTCCGCCCAGGCCCAGCTTGGTGCCAGGCACCTCGGCCCGCCTGAGCACCAGTTGCACGTCCCAGGCCTTTTCCTCGCCCACGTAGGTCTTCACCGCCGCCACCAGCTGGCGCAGCGCTTCGCCGCCGGGCAGGAAGTTGTTGAACTGCACGCGCGTGAGCGGGCCAAGGCGCAGGCGGAAGCGTTGCTGCGACCCCCACACGTATTCGCCGATCACCGCGGTGCGGCCCAGGCCAGCCACCTCGAGGGAGCGTCCCAGCCGCAGGTGGGCTTCGTGCGGCAGGCGCATCCAGCCCGCCACGAACTCGAGCACGCGCACCGGGATGCCGAAGAAATGCACCAGCAGGCTGCGCAACCCTTCGGCATTGCGCGCCTGCGCCTGCAGGCGGCCCGCGAAGAAGCGCTTGTACTGGTCGGGCAGCGCGTCACGCCCCTCCAGCCCGCGCGTGGAAAGCCCGACCAGCGCGCCCATGTACAGGCTGAAGCGGTCCTCGCCCGGGCGGTCGAGCTGCACGGTGGGTTGCGCGCTGGCCCAGGCGCGGTAGAACAGGCTGAGCATGCGGTGGTGGAAGATGTCGGCGAACGCGACGAGGGTCGGGTCCTTCGCGTTGCGCCGGCGGTCGATGGCGTATTCGGTGAGGTGCAGCGGCAACGGCCCGTTCGGCCCGAACAGGCCGAGGAACAAGCCGTGCAGGCGCGCCGGCCTGCCGTCCCCGGCGGCTTCGTAGCGATCCACCGGGCGCGGCGAAAACTCCAGCGACGGGGTGTGGCACAGGCGCACGACGTCTTCCGACGGCTTGGCGGATTCGCCCAGCCGCGGACGCCCGGGATGCGCGCACTCGAGCCGGCGCAGCGCCTCGAAGAACTCGAAGCCCTCCGGCCGCTCCCGCAGCGCGCGCTCGAACTCCATGCGCGCCGGCGCTACAGGATCTGGCGCTTGCCGAGCCGTGCCGGCCATCGGGCCACCTCGTTGCGTTCCAGGGTGCGCAGCACGGTCTCGGTGAAGGAGTTCACCGAGACGTGCCGCGCGAAGAAGTGCTGCATCACCGTGCCGAGCAGGAAGGCGCCGGTGCCTTCGAAGGCGCCGTCGTCGCAGGTCAGCGTGATCTCCAGCCCGCGGCCGAAGCTGATCGGCCCCGGCACCGGTATGCGCCGCACCACCGGCTGCGCCGCCACGGCCTTGACGCCCTCGATCTGCCGGCGCGCGCCTGCGTCGAACTCGTCGCAGTACAGCGTGAGCATTTCGCGCAGCGCGGCTGCGCCGTCCTCGCCGCTGTCGCCCAGCAGGGAGACGTAGTTGAGCTGCAGGTGGCTGATCAGCCGCCATGCGGTTTCGCCGCTGGCGACCGGTGCGCGCGGCTTGGTGGGGCCGGCCACGCAGCGGATCGAGGTCACCGGCGCGCCGGTGTCCAGCGTGAAATCGGTGTGCGACTTGCCCACCGGCATCTGCAGCGGCAGGTCGCGGTTGGTGCACAGCAGGCGCATGCCCAGCTGGCGCAGTTGCGAGCCGTACGGCGCATCGTTGGCATCGACCAGCGCGATGAACACCTCGTTGCCCACGTAGCTGGAGCGCGCGCCGTGCAGGCGCTGGCGCGCGGACAGCAGGCGCGGTTCGCGCCGGGTGGTGTAGAACGCCGCCGTGCGGCTGTGCCAGGTGCGCTCGTCGCTGCCGTAGAACGGCTGGAAGCGCTGCTCCGGCTCCTGGCTGTCGCCGAACCCCTCGACCTCGGAAACACTGTGGATCTCGAAATCCATCGGCCGGGTGCGGTCGGCGAGCACGTGGTACTCGGCCTTGCCCTGCTGCAGGTGGATGCGGTCGGCCCGGCGCGGGAACAGGTTGATCGCCGGCGTGCAGAACAGCCGGAAGTTGCTCGCATCCACCGCGTTGTGCAGCCGGCTCACGCCGCGCTCGAACAGCGCGACGATCTCGAACTCGCACGCCTGCGAGCGCGCCAGCGCCGGGCGCAGCCCGGTGAACACCGCGAACAGGAAACGCTCGGGACAGGCGAAGTATTCCTGCAGCAGGCGATAGCCGCTGAACGAGCGATCCGTGTAGGGCAGCAGGGCCTCGTCGTTGGCGAACCCCTTGTCGCGGATGCAGTCCGCGCCGAGGAACTCGCTGACCAGTCCGCCCGCGCCCTGAGTGCGCACCAGGAAGCCCACCGCGTTGCCCAGCAATTGCTCGTACAGGCGCTTGGGCAACTCGTCGGTGCCGGCGATGAACAGCGGCAACTCGTCCAGTGCCAGCATGTTCGCCTGCGCGCCCGCGGTAACGGTGAATTTCAGGCGCAGGCCGGCGCGCACGACACGGTCCGGCGGCAGCGACACCCCGGCGGCGGCCAGCGCGGCCGGCGTTTCGAAGTACTTGGCCTCGGACAGCTCCAGCGGCCACAGCGTCACGTCGTGCGCGGTCCGGTACTCGCAGGCGGTGCGCTCGTCGTGGCCGGTGAGCCCGCGCAAGGCGGTTTGCCGCGCCACCACCGGGCCGGCGGCCAGTGCGCTTTCCTTGGTGTCCGGGTTCAACTGCACCACCGCCATCGAAGGTACCGGCGCGAGGTAATGCGGGTAGATCATCTCCAGCAGGTGCTGGGTGAACACCGGATACTGCGCATCGAGCTTGAGCTGGATGCGCGCGGCGAGGAAGGCGAAGCCTTCCAGCAGGCGTTCCACGTAGGGGTCGGCGCATTCGAAGCCTTCCAGGCCGAGCCGGCCGGCGATCTTCGGGTATTCGCGCGCGAACTCGCCGCCCATCTCGCGGACGTGCTGCAACTCGCGGTTGTAATAGCGGAGCAGGCGCGGGTCCATGCTAGGGCCCGCCCATGATTCCCGGGCGCCCCGCGCCGGGATCCGTCTGCATGCGTGCCAGGAAGAAACGAGGGCCCGCGGGAAGAGTCGCTGGATGGACGCGGCGCTGAAGGGCTGGGAGTGGAGGTCCGGCCACGGCCGCGTGGCGACGCCGGGATGCAGGCAGACCAGCCCGGCCCGCACGCGAGGGGAGTCCCTGGATGGACCCGGCCTCGCGGAGCGGGCAAAAGTTGCCATCGAGTGGCCGCCACGCGGCAGCGCGCGACCCGGCCTGACGCCCAATCAGGCCGGCGCCACGCACTACCACCTGGCGGCCACTCGATGACAACGCGGGATGCTTGCGGGTCATGGGCAGGCTCCCGCTCTCAACCGAAGCTCTCGGACACGTTGAAGCGGCCCGTCTCCAGATCCACCGCGGTCTTGAGGTAGAGGTTCAGCGGAATCGGCTGCGCCCACATTTCCGAGGCGATGTTGAACACCAGCGACCGGCGGTCCATGCGCTTGTCGTCCAGTTGCACGGTGACGTTCAGCGTGCCGGGCGTCAGCCGCGGCTCGAAGGCGAGGATGGCGTCGCGCACCTGGCGCTGCAGCGCGTCGGCCTTGATGCCGGACAGCGCCGCCCCCGTGAGGTCGGGAATGCCGAAGTTGAGCACGGAGGTCGCCACTTCCGGGTAGTCCGCCAGTTCGGCGTCCGCGCGCAGGTTCACGCAGTTGAGCAGCCAGGACATGTCGCGCGCCACGCAGTCGCGCAGGCGCGTGGCCGAGATCACGCGCTTCTCGCGGCTCTCGTCGGCCTTGCCCGGTTCGTCGTCGGTGAGGCGGTCGAGCAGCGACGGCTGCAGGCGTTCCTGCGTGGTGAGCTCGGCCATGGTTTCAGGCCGCGTTGAAGGTGATGCTGCGGATGTCCAACAGCGGGTAATCGCCCGCGTCGGTGGCCAGCATGCGCTGGCCGGAGCCGGCGAAGCATTCGTCGCCGAGGTCGACCCAGTCGGTGCGGCGCGCCAGCACCAGTTCGCTGTCCTGCATGCGCTCGGTGCCGGGGTAACGGCTGGGCACGAAGCCCACCGCCTGCCCGCCATTGCTCCACGTCACCTGCACCGGCGCCCATACCTTGTCGCGCAGGTCGGCGGGCGCGTCGAATTCCAGCTTCCTGATCCGCGTGAACGGCACCCAGGCATAGCCGCCGTTGACGATCATTTCCAGGCAAGGCCCGAAGCGCGAGTCGGCATCGGCGATCCATTCGAACGGCGTGCCGTCGATCTCGCCGCCCACCGCGTCGGCCTGCTCGAAGGCCTGTTCGCGCAGGGGCTGCGCCTGCACGTGCCGGCCTTCCGCCTGCAGCTTCAGCGATTGCAACAGCAGCGCCAGCCATTGCGCCGGCTCGCCGATCACCATGGGCGAACGCGCACCGGCCATCACCTGCTGGCGATCCAGCTCGCCGGCCAGGGCGCGCCCATAGGCCTCCACCATCAGCATGTTGAGCGGGTCGAGCTCGCCACTCACCTTCAACTGGTTCTGCGCCCGCTCCCACTGGCCCAGCAGGGCCAGCAACTGGAACAGGAACACCCGCGCCTTGGCGTCTGCGGGGTTGCCGCGCACCTGCGCGGTCAAGCCCTGCAGCGCCTCGTCCAACCGACCTTCTTTGAGCAAGTTTTCCGCAGCCATGTCCACTTTCCGTGCTTGAGGGGTCGGCCAAACGAGGCGACTGCAAGTAGCCGGTCAGGCTCAGGCGCTGGCCACCTGCTGGATGTCGAAGGTGAAGTCCTTGGTGCCGCCGTCCTTGCCGCCCTTGTCGTCCTGCGGCTGGAACGAGTACTTGAACTTGCCGAAGTGCAGGGTGATGTTCTCGGTGAGCTTGTCCTCGCCACCGCTGCCGCCGGTGGACACCGAGGTGATCAACACGCCTTCGCTCAGCTCGATGGTGAGGAAGTCGGTCTGCTCGCCGGTGGCATTGGTGACGTACAGCCAGGCCTGATCGATGCGGCCGCCGGTGCAGCAGGCGTTGAGCAGCGCATTGGAGCAGCCGTCCACGTACTTGGTGACGGAAATGTCCTGCACGTGCGCCTTGCCGCCGCTGGCCGAACCCGCGCCGCTGTGCAGGTCGCCGGTGTTGCTGACGCCCCACGACCACGCCAGGATCGGCACCTCGCCCTTGTGCTTCTTGTGGTTGGACGCGCCCTCGATCTTGACCTTGCCCGAGCCGAACTTGATGTGCATGTCGAATGCCATGAACCTTCTCCTCGATCGCCTGTTGATGAATTGATCCGCCCGGCCGGGTCGTCCCCGCCGGTTGCCACACGTCCGTCGCCGCCTTCATCGCGATGTCGCGCAGACGATGCCCGGTGTTTGCCGATGCCGCGGCACCGGCCTTTCCTCTCCCGAATCCGGCGGACGCAGCCGCAGGTCGCGGCCACGCCCCTGCCGGGACAGCTCAGGCCTTGGCCGCCGAAGGCAGCCGCGACACCAGCCGCAACGACACCGTGAGGCCTTCCAGCTGGTAGTGCGGCTTGAGGAAGAACTTCGAGGTGTAGTACCCCGGTGCGCCTTCCACCTCCTCCACCACCACCTCCGCCGCTGACAGCGGCTTGCGCGCCTTGGTCTCCTCGCTGGAGTTGGTCGGGTCGCCGTCGACGTACTGCATGACCCAGTTGGTCAGCCAGTTCTGCATCGACTCGCGGCTGGAGAACGAACCGATCTTGTCGCGCACGATGCACTTCAGGTAATGCGCGAAGCGGCAGCAGGCGAACATGTACGGCAGGCGGCAGCTCAGCGCGGCGTTGGCGGTGGCATCCGGGTCGTCGTATTCCTCCGGCTTGGCCAGCGACTGCGCGCTGATGAAGGCGGCCATGTCCGAGTTCTTGCGGTGCACCAGCGGCATCATGCCCATCTTGTCCAGCTCGGCCGAGCGGCGGTCGGTGATGGCGATCTCGGTCGGGCACTTCATGTCCACGCCGCCGTCGTCGCTGGGGAAGGTATGCACCGGCAGGCCTTCCACCGCGCCGCCCGACTCGATGCCGCGGATGCGCGAACACCAGCCGTATTCCTTGAACGAGCGGTTGATGTTCACCGCCATCGCGTAGGCGGCGTTCTGCCAGGTGTACTTGGACGAGTCGGCGCCCGAGGTGTCCTCCTCGAAATCGAATTCCTCCACCGGGTCGGTCGCGACGCCGTAAGGCAGGCGCGCCAGCGTGCGCGGCATGGCCAGACCGAGGTACTTGGCGTCGTCCGACTCGCGCAGCGAGCGCCACGAGGCGTACTCGGGCGTGGAGAAGATCTTGGCGAGGTCGCGCGGGTTCGCCAGCTCGCTCCAGCTGTCCATGCCCATCAGGGTGTGGTTGGCCGCGGCGATGAAGGGCGCGTGCGCGGCCGCCGCCACCTGCGCGATGCCGCCCAGCAGCTCCACGTCCGGCGGGCTGTGGTCGAAGTAGTAGTCGCCGATCAGGCAGCCGTAGGGTTCGCCGCCGAGCTGGCCGTACTCTTCCTCGTACATCTTCTTGAAGATCGGGCTCTGGTCCCACGCCGTGCCCTTGTAGCGCTTCAGCGTCTTGCCCAGCTCCTTCTTGGAGATGTTCATCACGCGGATCTTCAGCTGCTGATCCGTCTCGGTGTTGTTGACCAGGTAGTGCAGGCCGCGCCAGGCGCTTTCCAGCTTCTGGAAGTCCGCATGGTGCATGACGAGGTTGAGCTGCTCGCTGATCTTGCGGTCCAGCTCGGCCACGTAGGCGTTGATGGTCTGGGTGACGTCGTCGGAGACGATGTCGGCCTTGTTCAGCACCTGCTCGGCGAGCGTGCGGACGGCCGACTCCACCTCTTCCTTGGCGCGGTCGCTCTTGGGCTTGAACTCCTTGCTGAGCAGCGCGGCGAAATCGTCGGGTACCAGGGTCTGGACTTCGCCGCCCTGTTCGGCCAGTTTCTCGGTTGCCATGGTTTATTCCCCGTCCTTGCCGGCGTCGCCGGGCTTGGCTGCAGACACCAGCGACTGCAGCAGCGCCGGATCGTTGATGGCCTGCGCGATCAGCTTCTCAGCTCCGGCCTTGCCGTCCATGTAGGTGCCGAGGTTGGCGAGCTGGGTCCGCGCCTCCAGCAGCTTGGCCACCGCACCGACCTTGCGGGCCACGGCGGTGGGCGAGAAGTCGTCCATGCTCTCGAAGGTGATGTCCACGTTGAGGTTGCCCTCGCCGGTGAGCGTGTTCGGCACGGCGAAGGAGACGCGCGGCTTCATCGACTGCAGGCGGCTGTCGAAGTTGTCCACGTCGATCTCCAGCGCCTTGCGGTCCTCGATGGCCGGCAACTCCGCGTTGTTCGCGCCGGACAGGTCGGACATCACGCCCATCACGAACGGCACCTGCACCTTCTTCTGCGCACCGTAGACCTCGACGTCGTACTCGATCTGCACCCGCGGCGCACGGTTGCGCGCGATGAACTTCTGACTGCTCTGCTTGGCCATGCGTAGTCTCCCGGGACGTAGGTACTGCCTGGATGCGAGGTATCGGCTTTCCCTGCACGCGGTTGCCGCGGGAACCCGGGGGCGCGCGATGACCTCGCGCGCCCCCGGGTTCCGGTCGAGCCTGGCCCCCTGCGCGACGAAACGACGCCGCCGGGAATTCCCCTCACTGTCCAATGCGCAACCAACCCTGAAAGGCGTTCATGCCGGCCAGAATCATTCATCTTTCATTCATGATTGACGGGAGACCGGAAACCCGACGTGCTGCGTCGCGGCACGGCCCGCGCGGACCGGCGTACTAGAATGTCCGACTTGGTTCGTCGTCCCGACCCGCTCGGGGTGGCGTGGCCGCGTCGTTGCAGTCCCCCTGGCGGCCATCGCGAGATGCCGCCATTCCTGGATGCCCCCGGGCACCTTTCCACGGAGTCGCCGTACCAATGATTTTCGAAACCATCGCCCACACGGGTCACGAAGAAGTCGTCTTCTGCCACAACAAGGACGCCGGCCTGAAGGCCATCATCGCGATCCACAACACGGTGCTGGGCCCCGCGCTCGGCGGCCTGCGCATGTGGCCGTACAAGACCGAGCAGGAGGCGGTGAACGACGTGCTGCGCCTGTCGCGCGGCATGACCTTCAAGAACGCCGTGGCCGGCCTGAACCTGGGCGGCGGCAAGGCGGTGATCATCGGCGACCCCAGCAAGGACAAGTCCGAGGCGCTGTTCCGCGCGTTCGGCCGCTTCGTCAACTCGCTCAACGGCCGCTACATCACCGCCGAGGACGTCGGCATCGACGTCAACGACATGGAATACGTGTTCCGCGAGACCGAGTACGTCACCGGCGTGCACCAGGTGCACGGCGGTTCGGGCGACCCCTCGCCGTTCACCGCCTACGGCACGCTGCAGGGCCTGATGGCCGCGCTTAACTTCAAGCACGGCAACGAGGACGTGGGCAAGTACAGCTTCGCCGTGCAGGGCTGCGGCCACGTCGGCAGCGAGTTCATCAAGCTGCTGCGCGAGCAGGGCGCCAAGGTGTTCGTCACCGACATCAACAAGGACGCCGTGCAGCGCTGCGTCGACGAGCTGGGCTGCGAGGCCGTGGGCCTGGACGAGATCTACGACGTGGACGCCGACGTGTACTCGCCGTGCGCGCTGGGCGGTACCGTCAACGCGCAGACCATCGACCGCATCAAGGCGAAGATCATCTGCGGCGCCGCCAACAACCAGCTGGCCACCGACGAGATCGGCGACGAGCTGCAGCGCCGCGGCGTGCTGTACGCGCCGGACTACGCGGTCAACGCCGGCGGCGTGATGAACGTGTCGCTGGAGATCGACGGCTACAACCGCGAGCGCGCGATGCGCATGATGCGCACGATCTACTACAACCTGGGCCGCATCTTCGAGATCAGCAAGACCCAGGGCGTGCCCACCTACAAGGCCGCCGACCGCCTCGCCGAGGAGCGCATCAACGCGATCGGCAGGATCAAGCTGCCGCACATGGGCAACGGCGGCACCCGCTTCCAGGGTCGCATGCGCGGCCAGTAAGCCGGCTGCTCCGCCGCGGGTTCCAGCGAACAGGCCGCCGCAAGGCGGCCTGTCCGTTTCGGGGCGGGTTCAAAATCCCGCCCCGTTGCCCGAAACTGCATGGCCGATACGGAGGAAGCGCATGCGTCGCCCGGTGATCCTGCTGTTGCTCTGCCTGCTTGCGCCATTCGTCCGCGCGCAGGCCGATGACGCCTTGCTGCAGAACGTGCTGGCCGGGCTGGGCCGGCACGATGCCGTGCGCGCCGACTTCACCCAGACCCGCAGCAATCCCGCGCTGGACAAGCCCCAGGTGAGCGCGGGCCAGCTGCTGTTCGTGCTGGGGCACGGCATGCTGTGGCAGACCACCACGCCCTACCGGGAAACGCTGGCGCTCACCGGCAACCGCAACGTGCGCATCGATGCGGACGGCAAGGCCACGCCCATGCACGGCGACCGCGGCATCAGCCAGGTATCGCAGATGCTGCAAGGCCTGCTGGGCGGCAAGCTGGACGAGGCGCGGCGCCAGTTCAACGTGGAAGCCAGCGGCACGCCCGCGCAATGGACGTTGCGCTTCGTGCCGAAACAGGCGCGCATGGCGCAGGTGCTGGCCGGCATCACCCTGGCCGGCAGCGATTACCTGCAGGGCATCGCCATCGCCATGCAGGACGGCAGCCGCACCGAGATCCGTTTCGAGCACACCCGCGACGCCGGCCCGCTCACCGCGTTGGAAAGGCGCGCACTCCTCGGCCGGCCATGACGCCACGGGCCTTGCAGCTGCGCGCCGGCCTGTTCGCCGTCGCCACCCTGATGATCGCCGGGCTGGGTGCCTGGCTGCTGTTCGGCCGCGGCAAGCCGCCGATCCAGACCGACCTGCTCGCCATGCTGCCGGCCACCGAACAGAACCCGCTGGCCGAAGCCACGGTGGAACGACTCGCCCACGCCAATGGCGACCGCGTGGTGCTGCTGGTCTCGAACGGCGACGACGCCCGCGCCAAGGATGCCGCCCGTGCGCTGGGCAAGGCACTGGCCGCGCACGGAGTGTTCGGCACCATCGCCGCCGAACTGCCGCCGTTCGATCTGCAGCAATTGATCGCCCCATATCTCGCGCATCGCGACTGGCTGCTCGCCGACGCCGACCGCGCCGCGCTTGCGCAATCCAGCTTCGACCCCGCGCAGGCGCTGGCGCAGCGGCTCAACGAGCCGTTCCTCACCGGCGTGGGCGTGCCATTGGCCGACGATCCGTTCGGCTGGCTGCAGCACTGGCTGGCGCAACAGCCATGGAGCCGCTCGCCGCTGCTGCCCGAAGACGACCTGCTGGTGGCGCACCGCGACGACGCGACCTACGTGCTGGTCACCGCCACGCTCAAGGGCTCCTCCTACGACGACGACGTGCAGCACCGCACCCTGGATGCATTGCGCGTGGCCGAACGGCAGGTCGAGGACGCCTACCCTGGCACACGGGTGCTGCAAACCGGCGCGGTGTTCTACGCCGCCGCCGCCCGCGCGGACGCGAAGCGCGACGTGGACCGGGTGGGCTGGATCTCCATGCTGGGGATCGCGCTGCTGCTGCTCGGCGCGTTCCGTTCCCCCGGAGCCTTGTTGCTCGCCTTCCTTTCCACGGCCGTGGGCGTGGTCGCCGCGACCACCGTCTCGCTGCTGGTGTTCGGCCAGCTCTACCTGCTCACCTTGGTCTTCGGTGCGGCGCTGCTGGGCGAGGCAGTGGACTATTCGATCCAGTACCTGAGCGCCCGCGCCAACGCCGGCGCGCGATGGCAGGCCGGCACAGGACTGCGGCAGGTGCGCCCCGCGCTGCTGCTGGCGCTGGGCACGTCGCTGCTGGGTTATGCGCTGCTGGGCCTGGTGCCGTTCCCGGCACTGCGCCAGATGGCGGTGTTCGCGATCAGCGGCATGATCGCCGCCTGTTCCAGCGTGTTCTGGTTGCTTCCCGCATTGTTGCAACGCCCGGCGAGGCCGGTCACGCCCGCGCTGGTGCGCGGCGCCCACGCCATGCAGCGGATGCTGGCCGCGCCCGCGCGCGGCCGGCGCGGCGCGGGCCTCGCCGCCCTGCTGTTGCTGCTCGCGTCGCCCGGTTGGCTGCACTTGCACCACGACGACGACGTGCACCACCTGATCGCGCAGCCTGCCGGACTCACGGCGCAGGAGCAGCGGATCCGGGAGATCAGCGGACTGGGCAACGCCAGCCAGTTCTGGCTCGTGCAAGGCAGGGACACCGAGCAGACCCTGCAACGCGAGGAAGCCCTGGAGCAGCGCCTGCAGGCGCTGGTGGACGACGGCAGCCTCGAAGGCTGGACGGGCCTCGCCGGCATGGTGCCTTCGCAGGCGCGGCAGGCACGCGACCACGCCCTGCTCGCCAGGCTGTTCGACGATCCAGCGCGCCTGCGCAAGACGCTCGTCGACACCGGCTTCCGCGCCGATGCCATGGCCGCGTACCTCGCCGCATGGCCAGGCATGCCGCTGCGACTGGCCGACTGGCTGAAGACGCCGCTGTCCACGCCGTTCCGCCCGCTGTGGATGGGCTGCGACGCGCAGGGTTGCGCCTCGCTGGTACTGCCGCAGGGCAGTGTCGGCGAGGCCACGCTGGCACGGGCCGGCGCCGGCCTGGCCGGCGTGCAGCTGGTGGACAAGCCGGCCAGCGTGTCGAAGCTGTTCGGCCGCTATCGCGGCTATGCCGGCGCATGGCTGTTCGCCGCGATGCTGCTGATCGTGCCGGTGTTCGGCTGGCGCTACGGCTGGCGCCGCGCACCGCGGGTGCTGGCCCCGCCGGTGCTGGGCATCGCGCTGACGCTCGCCACGCTGGGCTACCTCGGCCAGCCGCTGACCCTGTTCCACGGCATGGCGCTGATGCTGGTGCTGGGCGTGGGCGCAAACTACGCCGTGTTCCTGCACGAGGGCGAGCCGCACGCCGCCGACAAACCCGGCGCGATGTACGCCAGCGTGCTGCTTTCCGCGCTCACCGCCCTGCTCTCCTTCGGCCTGTTGGCGCTGAGCTCGATGCCCGCGCTGCGCGACTTCGGGCTTACCCTGCTGCTCGGCATCGCCTTCACCGCGCTGCTGGTGCCGGCAAGCCGGTCGGCCCATGTCACGCGTCCGAAGGCGTGACGTCATCACGCGATCATGGACAGCCCGCGCCGATGCATCCCCATGCACGGCCTTGCCTCCACGCATACCGCGTCGATCGCGACCGGGCAGCGGAAAATCAGAATTCCCCTACAACCCGTCCAACAGGCTCTCGGATAGTCTGGCCGCGCCCTGCCGGCACCAATGCCGGTAGCGCCGAACAGGGGAACGACTTGCGGATGGCTCCTTCGAGCGCGCTCGTCCAGACAAGCGCGCCCTTGCTCGTCGCCCACAAATTCACGCAAGGGATTGACCCATGAACACGAAGCTGCCCCGCCTCCTCGCCGCCGCCCTGTTGCCGCTCGCCATTTCCGCCTGCGCCACCATGCAGATGGGTGGAGACAACACCGTCGCCTCCGGCAGCGCCGCAGGCGGCAACGCCCAGGGCGCCAATTCGCAGCTCGAGCACTGCCCCACGCCGCTCGGCACCGTGGCCGTCGACGAGCACACCGGCGAGAACTGGTACCAGATCCTGACGACGCAGTACCAGTTGCCGGGCACCACGCCGGTGCTGCGCCTGATGATCCAGCAGTCGAACTGCTTCATGGTGGTGGACCGCGCCGCCGGCCTGAACGCCGCCATGCAGGAACGCGAGCTGGCCAAGGCCGGCGAGCTGCGCCAGAACTCCAACTACCACGGCGGCCAGATGGTGTCGGCCGACTACACGCTGGTACCGTCGGTGACCTTCTCCAACAACAACGCCGGCGGCGCGGCGGCCGGTCTCGCCGGCCTCATTCCCGGAGTGGGCGGCCTGGTCGCGGGTGCGGCGGCGGGCAGCATGCACGCCAAGTCGGCCAGCACCATGCTGATCCTCGACGACAACCGTTCCGGCGTGCAGATCGCCGCCGCGGCCGGCAGCGCCAAGAACATCGACTTCGGCGGCTTCGGCGCCCTGGGCGGCGTGTCGGCGGTGGGTGCCCTGGGTGCCTACACCAACACGGCCGAGGGCAAGGTGGTGGTCGCGGCCTTCATGGACTCGTACAACAACCTCGTGCGCTCCGTGCGCAACTACAAGGCGCAGAACATCGAGGGCGGCCCGGGCACCGGCGGCGCGATGAAGGTGCAGGGCAGCAACTGACCACCTGCCGCCGCACCGATAGTGCCAACCAACGCGAGCCCGGGATTTTCCCGGGCTCGCGACTTTTCGGGGCCGGCAATGGCATCCTCGCGCCTGCAGACGCGCGACGCCATCCGCGCACCGGACGATTCGATGCTTCCAGCGGCAACACCATGAAACCCGGTTCCATCCTGCTGCCGCTGGTCGGCGTGCTGTACCCGTTCCTGGTCTATGCCGGCATGACGACGGTGTCGCCGCGCGCGTTCGCACTGGTGCTGGCGGCGGCGTGGCTGCTGCGCGCCCCCTTCCTGTGGCGCGAACCGGGCGGACGCTGGATGCTGGGCGTGGCGCTGGGCTACTGCGTGCTGCTGGCGGTGGGTGGCGAATCCTCCCTGCTGCGCTGGTATCCCACCCTGATCAGCCTGTTCCTGCTGTCCGCCTTCGGCCTCAGCCTCGTCGTCGGCCCGCCCGTGGTGGAACGCATTGCGCGCGCCAGCGACCCCGGGTTGCCGGATGCGGCCATCCCCTACACGCGCAAGGTCACCTGGGTGTGGGTGGGCTTCTTCGTGTTCAACGCCACGGTGTCGGCAGCGCTCACGCTGTGGGCGCCGCTGGCGTGGTGGACGCTGTACAACGGCCTGCTCGCCTACCTGCTCATGGGCGTGCTGTTCGCGGGCGAGTGGCTGCTGCGCAGGCGTCTGCGGGTGGGCACGTGAGCACGCGCACCGCTCCGGCCATCCTCGACGAGCAGCGCGATGGCGACAACTGCACGCTGCAGCTGGCCGTCCCCGCGGATCTCGACTATTTCCCCGGCCACTTCCCGCAGGCGCCGGTGCTGCCCGGCGTGGCGCAGGTCGGCTGGGCACTGCAACTGGCCGCGTCGCACCTGGGGACCTCGCCGCATTGCCACGAAATGGAGGCGCTCAAGTTCCAACACATCATGCAACCGGGCGAGCACACGACGCTGGTGCTACGCCACGACGGTGCACGCGGCAGGCTGCACTTCGCATTCCACGACGGCGAGCGGCAGCATTCCACCGGCCGCCTCGTGCTGGCTGCGCCGCAGGAACGCCAGGCTGGCGACCATGTCCCGATGGCACCGCCCGTCCCGACACCCGACGCCATCGCGGAACTGCTGCCGCACGCTGGCGAGATGATCCTGCTCGACGCCGTGCTGGAGCACGGTCCCGGGCATGCATGCTGCAGCCGCGTCGTACCGGCGCGCGGCCTGTTCCACGATGCCGACGGCGCCTTGCCCGCATGGGTGGGCGTGGAGCTGATGGCCCAGGCCATTGCCGCCTGGGCCGGTTGCCAGGCTCGGGAACACGGCACGCCGGTGCGACCCGGCTTCCTGCTCGGCACGCGCCGCTACAACTGCAACGTGGCGACGTTCGCACCCGGCAGCCTGTTGCGCGTCGAGGCGCGGCGCGATCTCCACGAAGAGGGCGGCATGGGCATGTTCGCCTGCCGCATCGAAGCACCCGGCGTGCTGGCGGAGGCGCGGCTCGCCGTGTTCAGCCCGCCCGATGCCGGTGCGTTGTCCCACCCCCATGCAACGGAACCCCGGCACGGTTGAGTCGATGCCGCCGCGGCTTCCCTCGTTTCACCGGAAGCGGCCTGCATCGCCCGGCGGGCGATTCCGGCCAGCGGCAGGCCGGGCTGAACGGTATGCCGCTTCCACACCCAGGGGCACAGGAAAGCCCGCCCGCTGGTGCATCGCGTCAGGGCGAATCCACCCTGACGCGCTACCATTCGCCGGCTTGGAACCCACAATCAGGAGCCTGCGATGCGCCCCTTCCCGCTCGGCGAAGAAATCGACCTGCTGCGCGACACCGTGCACGCCTTCGCGGAGAAGGAGATCGCCCCGCGCGCCACCCAGATCGACCACGACAACCTGTTCCCGGCCGACCTGTGGAAGAAGTTCGGCGAGCTGGGCCTGCTCGGCATGACGATACCGACCGAATACGGCGGCACCGGCATGGGCTACCTCGCGCACATGGTGGCGATGGAGGAGATCTCGCGCGCCTCGGGCTCGGTGGGCCTGTCCTACGGCGCGCACTCCAACCTGTGCGTCAACAACATCTTCCACAACGGCAACGAGGCGCAGCGGCAGAAGTACATCCCCAAGCTGTGCTCGGGCGAGTACGTGGGCGCGCTGGCGATGAGCGAGCCGGGCGCCGGCTCCGACGTGGTGGGTTCGATGAGCTGCAAGGCCGAGCTGAAGGGCGGCGCGTGGGTCGCCAACGGCTCGAAGATGTGGATCACCAACGGCCCCGACGCCGACGTGCTGCTGGTGTACATGCGCACCGCGCCACGTCCGGCGGGCAGCCGCTGCATGACCGCCTTCATCGTCGAGAAGGGCATGAAGGGTTTCTCCACCGCGCAGAAGCTGGACAAGCTCGGCATGCGCGGCTCGAACACCTGCGAGCTGGTGTTCGAGGATTGCGAGATCCCCGCCGAGAACATCGTGGGCGAGGTGAACGAAGGCGTGCGCGTGCTGATGAGCGGCCTGGACACCGAGCGCCTGGTGCTCTCCGGCGGCCCGATCGGCCTGATGCAGGCGGCGCTGGACCTCACCCTGCCCTACGTGCGCGAGCGCAAGCAGTTCAACGCGCCGATCGGCACCTTCGAGATCATGCAGGCCAAGGTGGCCGACATGTACACCGCGCTGCAATCCTCGCGCGGCTTCGCCTACATGGTGGCGCAGCAGTTCGACGGCGGCGTGAAGTCGCGCATCGATCCCGCCGCCTGCCTGCTCAACGCCTCGACCAACGCGGTGAAGGTGGCGCTGGAGGCGATCCAGTCGCTGGGCGGCAACGGCTACATCAACGAGTTCCCCGCCGGCCGCCTGCTGCGCGACGCCAAGCTGTACGAGATCGGCGCGGGCACCAACGAGATCCGGCGCATGCTGATCGGGCGGGAACTGTTCCACGGCAAGGCGTGACCGCACGCGCGGCGCATGCCGGCGCGTTCCCGGCATGCGGTTGCCCGCACCGGGAGCGCGCCCGCGGAACCGGGCTCACGCGTGCCGCTTCACCCACGCCACGTAGCGGTCCACGAACGCCTGCAGGAATTTCCGCGTGTCGTCGTTCGCGACATGGCCTTCGGCGTCGATCAGGCCGTCGTCCCTGAACTGCACGTACACCTCCGGCTGCGCCATCGTCGCCACGTCGAGATAGGCCAGCACGTTGCGCAGGTGCTGCTGCGCCAGCGCGCTGCCGGTGGAGCCGATTGAGGCGCCGATCACCGCCCCCGGCTTGCCGGCGAAGGAATTCGTGCCCCAGGGGCGCGAGGCGATGTCCAGCGCGTTCTTCAGCACGCCGGGTATGCCGCGGTTGTATTCCGGCGTGACGAACAGCAAGGCGTCCGCGGCCTCGATCTCCTGCTTCAGGCGCCGCGCCTCGGCCGGATAGTCGGCATCGAAGTCCTGGTTGTACAGCGGCAGGTTGTCGATGCGGACGTGCTCGAAGACGAATTCCTTCGGCGCCAGCCGCGCCACCGCCTTCGCCAGCCGCGCGTTGATCGACGCCTTGCGCAGGCTGCCCACCAGTACCGCCACCTTGATCGTGCTCATGCTCGATTGCTCCACCGGGATAAGGACATTCGTGCGCGGCGCATCGGGATCATGGCGCGCACGGCTCGGCCAGTCTGCGCGGTGCGCGTGACCGATGCACGCACGCCATGGGCGCAGGCGGCTATTTCGCCTGCAGGGTCTCCATGACCTGCTTCGCGTCGGCATGGGCGGCATCCAGCGAGGCCGCCTTCAGGCCCTGCTCGGCCTGCGCCAGCGCCGCATTCAGGCGGTCCAAGGTCGCGACGTCGCCCTTGGCGTCCGGAATGGCTCCGTTGCCCATGCCCTTGCAGGGATCTTCCGCCTTGGCGTCGAAGCCCTTGCCCGAGGCGCCGACCAGGCAGTTCACTACGTGATGCAGATGCGCATGCGCGGTCGCCAGGTCCGCCGCCCCCAGCGCCATGCCGGCGTGCGCGGCGGCCGTCGCCACCTGTTTCGACGCCGCGCCACCCGCATCGGCTGCCTGGGCCGCCATCGGCAGGACAAGCGCCAGCAGCAGGGCCGGCAATGCATGCATGGAACACTTCGTCATGGCACGACTCCCGAACGTCGCGGCACGCGCCGCAGTCCGCCGACTATGGCGCGGCCACCGTGAGGAAAGCGGAAAGGAGCCCGATGCCGGCCGGCGCCATGCCTGCGTTACGATGCGCGACCATCCACCAGGATCGCCCGCCGTGCCGCATTACACCGGCCCCCTGCTGACCCGCGCCACCGCCGACGCGCTGCTTGCCGCCCGCGACGCCGGCGCAACCGAATGGCACGGCTCGCTGGACCTGGGGTACGGCAGCGGCACCGCGTCACTGCAGGCGGACGGTTGGCAATGGCGCGGCGAAAGCTACCCCTGGCCTGCCGCGCTGAAGGACCGCACCATCCATTACTGGGACGGCGAAGCGTTCGCGGCGGCGGCGCGCTTCTCCGGTTCGCTCATCAAGCTGGTGCCCACCGAGTGGAACGTACCCACCTTCGAGATCGACGGCATCAAGATGCTGCCCACCTCGAAGGAGTCGCCGCTGGACGACGCGCGCCGCAAGGTGGCGCTGGTCGAGCCGCGCGGCAAGGCCGTGCTGGATACCTGTGGCGGCATGGGCTATTTCGCCGCCTGTTGCCTGGACGCGGGCGCGGCGCACATCCGCTCTTTCGAGAAGAATCCCGACGTGCTGTGGCTGCGCACGCTGAACCCGTGGTCGCCCGACCCGGCGGCGCCTGCCAGCGGCGGGCGCCTGCAGCTAGTCCACGCGGACGTGTCGCAGGCCATCGCGCAGCTCGCCGACGCCTCGGTGGATGCGCTGCTGCACGACCCGCCGCGTTTCGGCATCGCGGGCGAGCTGTACTCGCTCGCGTTCTACCGGCAACTCGCCCGCGTGTTGCGCCGGGGCGGCCGCCTGTTCCATTACACCGGCAGCCCGAACAAGCTCACCAGCGGCCGCGACGTGCCGCGCGAAGTGGCGCAGCGGCTGCAGGAAGCCGGCTTCAAGCCCCAGCTGACCCTGGACGGAGTGCTGGCGACGCGGCGCTGAACCCGGCCGCCTGCCCGCGCCAATCGATGGCACGCCGGCCTCCGCGCCATGAACACGGGCTGTCTGCCGCGGTTTCCATCGCCGTCGCCCAGGGGGTACGCTCGATCTCCCCCCGAGCAAACCGGAGCCCCGCCATGGCCCTGTGGAAAGAGCCCGTGAAGTCCCCCAGCAACGCGGCACCCGAAACCGCGGATCAGGCGCGCCTCGACATCCCGGAAACCCGATCCGAAGCGGCAGCACCGGTGCAACCGGCACCCCGACCGGCCCCCGCGGCCGTGGCCGCACCCGGCAAGCCCAAGGCCGAATCGCTGATCGCGCCCGACATCACCATCGAAGGCAAGATCGAAGGCGCGGGCCACGTGCGCATCGCCGGCAGCTTCAAGGGCGACATCAACGTGCGCGGCGACCTCACCATCGAGGCCGGCGCCAGGGTGACCGGCAGCGTGCGCGCGGAGAAGGTCACCATCGCCGGCGAGCTGGTCGGCAACATCGAATCCGCGGTGCACGTGGAGCTGCTGCAGAGCGGCGCGCTGAGCGGCGACCTGAAGGCCGCATCGCTCAGCGTGGCGGCCGGCTCGCGCATGCGCGGCCAGGTCGAGTTCGGCTGGGACGACAAGGACGGCTCCCGCGGGCACGGCGGCACCGCTTCGTGACCGCCGCACGCCCGGGCACGGCCGGGGCGACGCGCAGCTGCCCGCATTGCCGGGAGACCATCCTCGAAAGTGCGAGCGTGTGCCCCGCCTGCCGCCACAAGCTGCGCTTCAGCGAATCGACCGACGCAGCCACGGCGGCGGCAGCCGTGCCGCTGCGCGTGGAAGGCAGCTTCCGCAACCCCGACAGCGGCGCGTGGGAATACTCGATGGTGCTGACCATCCGCAACGAACGCGGCGAGGAGATCGCGCGCAAGCTGGTGGGCGTCGGCGCGATGCAGCCGGACGAACAACGCACCTTCACCCTGAGCGTCGAGATGCAGGCCGCCGCTGCCGGCACGGGCGGCAAGCGCACGCGGCCCTACTGACGGGATCGGGGACGATCCGGTTCGGGCAGTCACGCTCAGCTGCCGCGTGGCGGATCCGGCGTGGCAGCCCGGCAGGAGCCAGCCCCACCGGATCGCTTGCTCCGTGCGCGATGCCGTCGCCGTGCCGCGATCGTCACAGGTGCGCGTCGGGCTCCACGCGCTGCAGGAATTCGTAGCGCGCCGCGTTGCGGTCGACGACGCCGTGCGTATCCGCGCCGATCACCTGGCGCAACAGGCCGCCGTCCTGCGCCGCCACCGCCGGCCAGTACGGCAGGCCCGCGCCATTCGGGTCGCCGGTCTTGATGAAGTTGGCCCAGTAGCCTTCCATCGTGGCCGAGACGCGACGGTCGGTATCCGTCCAGGCATAGACCTTGTTGCCGGCCAGGTTGCCCAGCGCGTATTCGATCTCGCCGCTGTGCACCGCGCCGGTGCCCGGGCCGGCGCTGCCGTCGCGCTTCGCCGGGCGCGGCTGCCCGAAGTAGTAGTAATAGACCGGCGCGCCGCCGGTGCGGTACTGCCAGTCCATCCAGCGCCAGGTGGAGAACGCGATGAACTGGTCGCCCGACAAGGCGGTGCCGGAGGCTTTCACTTCCGCCTCGTCGTTGCCCGGATACAGCTTGAGCGCCTCGTCCACGTGCTCTGCGCCCAGCAGTTTCCGCACGCCGGCGCGGTAGTTGGCCGGCGTGGGCGCCTGCTGGTCGAGCAGGGCCGCATAGAAACCTTCCTGCGAATTCGAACCGACCAGCAGCGGGATGTGCGCCTGCCCGCCGGCGGCGTAGATGTCCTCCGGCGAACGCGGCAGCACGGCGCCGTCGATGGTCATGTCGAAGCCGCCGCTGTCCGAACTGCCCAGCGCCTTCATCAACGTGTCCGCCGGCATCGCGCGCAGGTCCGCCAGCGAGCGCGCGCCCACCTTGCGCATGAAGTCCGTGCCCTTCTGCTCGGCCTCGGCCAGCGGCATCGGCTTGAGGTTGCCGAGCACCGCGCCGCTCTCGCCGATCGCGCGCTGCATCAGCCCCTGCGCCGCCGGCGAGGCCATCAGCGCCGACACCGCCATCGAGCCCGCCGACTCGCCGCCGATGGTGACCTGCGCCGGATCGCCGCCGAACGCGGCGATGTTGTCCTGCACCCAGCGCAGCGCCGCCGTCATGTCCATCAGGCTGTAGTTGCCGCTGGCATGCTGCGGCGACTCGGCGGCCAGCGCGGGCAAGGCGAGCAGGCCGAACACGTCGAGGCGGAAGTTCACCGTGACGGTGACGATGCCGCGCCGCGCGAGGCTGGCGCCGTCGTAACGCGGCTCCGAACCATCGCCCGCCAGCAGGCTGCCGCCGTAGAAGTACACCAGCACCGGGAGCTTGCCTTTGTCCCGGTGTGCGGGCGTCCACACGTTGAGGTAGAGGCAGTCCTCGCTCATGCCGTTGGAACGGAACACCATGTCGCCGTACAACGGCCGCTGCATGCAGCGCGGCCCGAAGCGGTCGGCCGCGCGCACGCCGCTCCACGCGGCCACGGCCTGCGGCGGCTTCCAGCGCAAGGCGCCGACCGGTGGCGCAGCGTAGGGGATGCCCTTGAACTCGTCCAGGCCAGCCTTGGCATCATGGATGCCTGACAAGCTGCCGGTACCGACGTGCACTATGGGCGCGGCGTCGGCGGCTGCGGCCCATGGGGCCGACGATGCGAGCAACAACCCCAGGACGACGCGGTACGGACACGGAAGAGCCTTGCGCATGGCGAACTGCCTTGGTCAGGGAGCAAAGTCCCATCTTAGGGAGATCGCCGGGCGTGTGGGAAAACATCCCGCCGCACGCATGCCGGCCGGAAACGCAGCGCTCAGCCCAACGCCCTCTTCAGCAACGCGGCGATGCGCTTCTCCACCTCGGCGTTCATGGCCGTGAGCGCGAAGGCGGTGGGCCACATGGCGCCATCGTCGAGCCTGGCCTTGTCGTTGAAACCGAGGGTGGCGTACCTGTCCTTGAACTTCTGCGCGTCCTTGAAGAAACAGACGACCTTGTCGTCCAGGGCATACGCCGGCATGCCGTACCAGGTCTTCGGCACCAGCGCCGGGGCATGGGCCTTGACGAGGGCATGCACCCGCGCGGCCAGGGCACGGTCGGCCGCCGGCATCGCGGCGATCGCCGCCTGCACCTCACGCTCGCCGTCCTCCCTGGTCCGGTCGGCGCGTGCCTGCGCCTTCAGCTCCTGGGCATAGGCCTTCATCGCGGCTTTTTCCCCGGCGCTGAAGCTGGCCTTCTTGCCGGGCGCCGCGGCGGTCTTGGCAGGGGTCTTCTTTGCAGCAGGACTCATCGTGATCTCCTCGTCGGTATCTCAGCGCCGTTCCTGCACGCGCAGCAGGTTGCCGGCCGGGTCGCGCACGGCGCAGTCGCGCACGCCGTAGGGCTGCATGGTGGGTTCCTCGACGATCTCCGCGCCGCTGGCCTGGATCCGCTCGAAGGCGGCATCGAGGTCCGGCGTGGCCAGCAGCATGGTCGCGAAGGTGCCCTTGGCCATCATCTCGGCGATGGTGCGCTTCTCGTCATCGGTGACGCCGGGACTGGCGACTGGCGGATACAGCACGATGGAAGTGCCGGGCTGGCCGGCCGCGCCCATCGTGATCCAGCGCATGCCGTTGTAGCCGACGTCGTTGCGCACCTCGAAGCCGAGCGTGTCGCGGTAGAACGCCAGCGAGGCGTCCGGATCGTCGTGCGGGAGGAAGCTTGCGTGGATGCTGATGTCCATGGCGACGTACTCGCAGTGAAGGGAGCCATCATGCTAGTTCGGACGCATCGGCCGGCGCTTCTCCATTCCTGATCGGTTGCGTCCTGACCGGTCGCGTCACCTGCCGCGCGACGCAGGACGGCAATTCCACCGTTGCGCGCGCCGCTTCGCGTCGATAGGCGCTGGGCGACATGCCGACCAGTTCGGCGAAGCGCGTGCTGAAGGTGCCCAACGAGGCGCAACCCACCACGTAGCAGACCTCGGTGACGCCGAGGTCGCCACGGCGCAGCAGCGCCATCGCGCGCTCGATGCGCCGTGTCATCAGGTAGCTGTAGGGCGATTCGCCGAAGGCCAGCTTGAACTGCCGGCTGAGGTGCCCGGCCGACATGTGCACGCCGCGCGCCAACGCTTCCACGTCCAGCGGCTGTGCGTATTCGCGGTCGATGCGGTCGCGCACGCGGCGCAGCCGAACGAGGTCGCGCAGGTAATGCGCCGGGGCAGGTCTGCTGCTCATCGGCACCATCATCCCACGCCCGCGATACCATGGCGCCCCCGATCCGCCTGCCGAACCGTCCCCATGACCGCCACACGCCTCACCCTCACCCGCCCCGACGACTGGCACCTGCACCTGCGCGACGGCGCCGCGCTGGGCTCGGTGGTGGCGGACACCGCACGCCAGTTCGGCCGCGCCATCGTGATGCCCAACCTCAAGCCGCCGGTGGCCACGCTGGCGCAAGCCGAGGCTTACCGCGCGCGCATCCTCGCCGCGCTGCCGGCGGACACGCGCTTCCAGCCGCTGATGACGCTGTACCTCACCGAAGCCACCACGCCGGAGGAAATCGCGCGCGCCAAGGCCAGCGGCATCGTGCACGCGGTGAAGTACTACCCCGCCGGCGCCACCACCAACTCGCAGGCCGGCGTGCGCGACCTGGCAAACGTGCAGGCCGTGCTGGAAGCGATGGAGCAACACGACCTGCCGCTGCTGATGCACGGCGAAGTCACCGACCCCGGCGTGGACATCTTCGACCGCGAGCAGGTGTTCATCGACCGCCACCTGGTGCCGCTGCGCGCGCGCTTCCCGAAGCTGCGCATGGTGCTGGAGCACATCACCACGCGCGCCGCGGTGGAGTTCGTGCGCGAGGCGCCGGCGCACGTGGGCGCCACCATCACCGCGCACCACCTGCTGCTCAACCGCAACGCGATCTTCGAAGGCGGCATCCGCCCGCACCACTACTGCCTGCCGGTGCTGAAGCGCGAGACGCATCGCCAGGCCCTGGTGGAAGCCGCCACCGGCGGCGACCCGCATTTCTTCCTCGGCACCGACAGCGCGCCGCACGCGCGCGAGGCCAAGGAGGCGGCCTGCGGCTGCGCCGGCATCTACACCGCGCATGCCGCCATCGAGCTGTACGCCGAGGCCTTCGAACAGGCCGGCGGGCTCGACCGGCTCGAAGCCTTCGCCAGCTTCCATGGCCCCGATTTCTACGGCCTGCCGCGCAACAGCGGGAAGATCACGCTGGAACGCAGGCCCTGGACCGTGCCGGACGCCCTGCCCTTCGCCGACGGCAGCTGCATCCCGTTCCGCGCCGGACAGGACGTCGCCTGGTCGCTGGCGTAGCCACGCCACCCGCACGATCGATGGCGCCACGCGCCGTCGCGCTCAAGCTCCACGCGCAGCGACCGATACCCCGTCGATAACAACACGCGCGTCATACGGAGTCGATACATGCTGGTACTCGTCGGGTCATTGGTGGTGATCGGCTGCGTGCTGGGCGGTTACGTGCTGTCGCACGGCCACCTGCTGGCCCTGTGGCAACCCTATGAACTGCTGATCATCTTCGGCGGCTCGATCGGCGCCTTCCTCACCGCCAACCCCGCCAAGGTGGTGAAGGCCTCGCTGCGCGAAGTGGTGACCCTGGTCAAGGGTCCCGCCTACCGCCAGCAGGACTACCTGGACCTGCTTTCGCTGCTGTACGACCTCTTCAGCGTCATGCGCAGGGAAGGCCTGCTCGGCATGGAGGCGCACATCGAGGACCCACAGTCGAGCTCGCTGTTCGCCGCCTATCCGCGCCTGCTCGGCGAACGGCACCTGGTGGAATTCATCACCGACTGCCTGCGCCTGATCGTGGGCGGGAACATGGAGGCGATCGAGCTGGAGACGCTGCTCGACGCCGAAGTGGAGACCCACCACATGGAAGCGGAGGTGCCCGCGCTGGCGGTGGCGAAGATGGCCGACGCACTGCCGGGCTTCGGCATCGTGGCGGCCGTGCTCGGCATCGTCACCACCATGTCCAACCTCTCCGGCGACACCTCGCAGATCGGCGAGCACATCGCCGGCGCGCTGGTCGGCACCTTCCTGGGCATCCTGCTGTGCTACGGCTTCATCGGCCCGCTGGCGGCGGCGATGGAGGCGCGCGTGCGCGAGGACAACAAGGCCTTCGAGTGCGTCAAGGTGGGCCTGCTGGCCAACCTGCGCGGCTACAACCCCAAGGTGTCGGTGGAGTTCGCCCGCAAGGTGCTTTCCGCGCATGCGCGCCCGAACTTCCAGGACCTGGAGGAGCACCTCGGCAAGGTGCACGCCGGAGCCGGCGCATGAGCGACATCCCCCCGCAGATCATCATCAAGCGGGTGAAGAAGCGCGGCCACGGCCACCATGGCGGCGCCTGGAAGGTGGCTTACGCCGACTTCGTCACCGCGATGATGGCGTTCTTCCTCGTGATGTGGATCATCGGCGTGGGCACGCGCCAGCAGAAGGCGGCGATCTCCGAATACTTCCGCAACCCCAGCGCCACGCCGGGCAACGCCACGCTGGCGCCGCCCGGCCAGATGGGTCCCGGCGGCGCCAGCGACTCCATGATCCAGCTCGGTGGCGCGATGGACCTCTCGCACGGCCCCGGCAAGGACCACCACAACGGCCCGGTCGGCACCCCTTCGCAGGCCGAGATCGAAAAGCGCGCAAGCGAACTCGACCGCGCGCACCTGCAGGAACTGAAGGACGAACTGAACGCGGCCATCCAGAACAGCCAGGCGCTGGCGCCGTTCAAGGACCAGCTGCTGCTGGACATCACGCCCGAGGGCCTGCGCATCCAGATCGTGGACAAGCTCAACCGGCCGATGTTCGACCTGGGCAGCGCGCGGCTGAAGGATTACACGCAGGTGATACTGGGCGACCTGGCCAAGTTCATCAACCGCGTGCCCAACCACATCAGCATCACCGGCCACACCGACGATGCGTCCTACGACAGCAACGACGGCTACAGCAACTGGGAACTGTCCACCGACCGCGCCAACGCCGCGCGCCGCGCGCTGATCGCCGGTGGCCTGCTGGACGACAAGGTGAGCCGCGTGGTGGGGCTGGCCGCCTCGGTGCCGCTGGACAAGGCCAACCCCGGCGACCCGGTCAACCGGCGCATCAGCATCATCGTGATGACCAGGCAGGCCGAAGCGGCGGCGCTTTCCAGCGGCATGGTGGACAGCGCCCTCCTGCCGGGCAAGGACGGTGCGGCACCGGCGACACCGAAGCCTGACACGCCGTCCGCGCCTGCACCGGCAGGCAGCGCGCATGTCCAGGCCGCGCCGGCCGGCCAGCCGGCCCCGACCATCGCCACGCTGCCGGTACCGCCCGTACTGCACGCCGCGGGCAGCCGGCAAGGCGCCGGTTGAGCGACGCCTGACGCGGGTGCCGGACTCGTCAGATGCCGCCCCCTCGGCGCCCGTGCCGGCACGCAGGACCGCTGGGCATATCCGCCCACGCATGCCGGCCGACCCGCGGGACAGCGGGATCGGGACACGGTGGCGGACAGCGCGCGCAGGAACGGCGCGCAGCCCGTACCGGTCACCACGCCCGTGGAGATCGACGGCACCGGCCCCATATCCCGTGCAACGCCAGATCCGGCCCCGGGGCCATGCCATGAACGATCCGCTGCATCTCGTCTGCCCGCACTGCCAGGCCGTGAACCGCGTGCCGGTCGGGCGCCTGGGCGCGTCGCCCACCTGCGGCAAGTGCCACCAGGCGCTGTTCACCGGCCACCCGCTGGCCGTCGACGCGGCCGGCTTCCAGAAACACCTCGCCCGCGACGACATCCCCGTGCTGGTGGACTTCTGGGCCAGTTGGTGCGGCCCCTGCCGCATGATGGCGCCGCACTTCGCGCAGGCCGCCGCGCAACTCGAACCGCGCGTGCGCCTGCTCAAGGTCGACACCGACGCCGAACCGGCGCTGGGCACCCGCCATGCCATCCGCAGCCTTCCCACCCTGGCGCTGTTCAAGGGCGGTCGCGAGGTCGCGCGCCAGGCTGGCGCGATGCAGGCGGCAGGCATCGTGCAATGGGTGCACGCGCAGGGCGCATAGCGACCGACGCCACCGCGGCGATGCGGCCCGGCCGGCGGCTCGATCCGCGGCGTGCGGAACATCCCCACCGATCACGGTGCCGACGGAGACAGCCATCCCATGACGGGCCACGGACGGCATCTCCATCCGCCCTCGCGCATGGCGTCGATGCCAGAATGGCAACGGACGGCGCAGCGTCCCCACGCGGCATCCTCGCCGGCACCGTCCCGGGTGGCGCGTGTTCCAATGCTTGCCGCCACGCCACCGATCGCCAACTCCCGACCGACCCGCAGCCCATGACCCTACGCATGCAGCCACTGGAAAAAGGCAGTCCCGTCACCGGCAAGTCGTTACTCGAGGACGTGAGCCTGCCGGCCGCCGCGATCCTCGAGCCGGCGCTGGCCAACAACATCGCCTGGATGCAGCGCTTCGCCGACGAGCACGGCGCGCGGCTCGCGCCCCATGGCAAGACCACGATGACGCCCGCGCTGTTCCGGCGCCAGCTCGACGCCGGCGCCTGGGGCATCACGCTGGCCACGGCCACGCAGTGCGCCACGGCCTTCGAACACGGCGTCACCCGCCTGCTGATGGCGAACCAGCTCGTCGGCGCGCCCAACATGGCGATCGTCGCCGACCTGATCGGGCGCGGCGCGGATTATTGCTGCCTGGTTGACAGCGTGGCCAACGTCGCGGCGCTGGACCGGTTCTTCGGGGAGCGCGGCCTGGCCCTGCAGGTGCTGGTCGAACTCGGCGTGCCCGGCGGCCGTTGCGGTGTGCGCGACGAATCCGCGCTCGCGACACTGGTCGATGCCATCGCGGCCGCACCGGCCATCACGTTGTGCGGCATCGAGGGCTACGAGGGCCTGATCGGCGGCGAGCATGCCGCCGACCGCGTCCGCGCCTACGCCGGGAGGCTGGTCGCGACCCTGCACAGGCTCATGGACTCGAAGGCGTTCGCCGACCGCAAGCCGATCGTCACCGCGGCGGGCTCGCAGTGGTTCGACCTGATCGCCGAGGCGTTCGACCGGGCGGACCTGCGCGAACGCTGCACGCCCGTGCTGCGGCCTGGCTGCTACGTCGTCCACGACCACCGCCTGTATCGCGATGCGCTGGCCGAGGTGAAGGCCCGCCACCCCGGACTCGAAGGCGGGCTGCAACCGGCGCTGGCCGTGTTCGCGCACGTGCAGTCGCTGCCCGAACCCGGCCTCGCCGTGGTCGCCATGGGCAAGCGCGACATCTCCTGCGACCCCGACCTGCCGATCCCGCTGCAACGGCACCGCCCCGGCGCGCCGGCGCAGCCGCTGCAGGATTGCGTGACCCGCAAGGTGATGGACCAGCACACCATGCTGGCGATCCCCGCCGGCACCGACCTCCGCATCGGCGACATCGTGTCGTTCGGCGCCTCCCATCCCTGCCTGACGTTCGACAAGTGGCGGCAGATCCTGTGCGTCGATGACGAGCTGCGCGTGCTGGAAGCGATGCCGACGCTCTTCTAGCGGATCAGTGCACGTCGCGCACCGGCAGGATGACCCAGGCGCCGAACGCGACAAGCACCGCCGCCACCACGAACAGGGCCGTGTAGCTCCCGTCGCCGGCGGACAGGATGCCCGGCGCGATGGCCGGCATCAGCGACTGCGGCAGGACACTGGCGATGTTGAAGATGCCCAGGTTCCTGGCCGCATGGGTTTCGCGCTCCGGCAGGATGTCGGTCACCAGGGCAAGATCCGCCGCGAGATACACGCCCTGCGCCATGCCGGCCACCGCCACGCCGGCAAGGAACCCGGGATACGAGGCGGCGAAGGCGATCATCAGCAGGGCCAGCGCATAGGCCAGCGTCGCACCGCACACGAACACCTTGCGCCGCCCGAGGGCGTCGGACAGGCCACCGCCCAGGGCGCTGGCGGCCGCCACCGTGCAGGACTGCACCAGGGTGGACAGGAAGATCCAGTGCGGCGCATCGGCCGGTGCGCAGCCCAGCTGGCGGATCAGGTAGAACCCCTGATACGTCATCAACAGCGCGACGCCGGCGTAGAGCAGGAAGCGGTTGCCCCAGGCCCAGGCGAAATCGGGGAAGCGCAACGGATTGATCCAGAAGCTGCCCAGGAATTCCCGCCAGCCGTAGCGTGGCCGCTCAGCCGCGGCCAGGCGGTGATCGGGTAGCGCCCAGACCAGGACGAGGGCGCCGGCCAGCGCGATCGCGGCCGGCACCAGGAAGATCGCCAGCGTGGAACCCGCGAGGGACGCCACCAGGAAGGTGCCCGTCGCCATGCCCAGCGGCAGGCTGATGTTCACGATGCCCGACACCATGCCGCGCTGCGACGCCGGGATCTGGTCGGGCAGGATCGCCGCCAGTGCGGCCAACTGCGCGTTGTAGGCGAGCTGCGTGAGGCACCAGCCCAGCAGTAGTTGCGGAACCGACGCGGCCGTCGCGACGATCGCCAACCCGGCCACGCCGCCCAGGGCGCCGGCAACCAGCCAGGGCCGGCGCATGCCGAAACGCGAGGTGGTGCGGTCCGAGAGGCGGCCGAAAAACGGGTTGCCGAACAGCGCGATCAGCGCGCCCACGCCCACCACCAGCGACAGGCCACCGGTCGCATGCGCCGGAGCGATCTCGCGCACGCGCATCGCCAGGCCCACCAGGATGGGCGGCAGCAGCGCCATCCACAGCCCCGTGTAGGCCAGGCCGTAGACCACGATGAGCGGCCAGCCGGCGCGGCGCACCTGCGGCGCCACGGCCGCCGGCGCGCCGGCTGTCGCGGGAAGCCAGCGCACTGCCGCCTCAACCTTGTCGTCGATCACCGTCATGGCCCCCATGGCTCCGAGTGCCGGGCGCTGCTCGAGCCCGGCCCCGGCACCCGGGAATACTACGGTTTCCCGGGCGCAGCGGTCGATGCGCGCAACAGCACCTGATAGGGCACGCGTGCCTGCTGCGGCCCGGCGGGATCGCGGATCGACCGCAGCACGCTCTCGGCGGCCAGGCAACCGAGCTCGCGGCACGGCTGGTGCACCGTCGTCAGGCCGGGCGAGATCAGCTGCGACACCGGCGTGCCGTCGAAGCCGCATACCGACAGGTCGGCGGGAATGGCCAGGCCGCGATCGTAGGCTTCGCGCATCACGCCGCAGGCCATGTCGTCGTTCGCCGCGAAGATGGCCGTTGGGGGGCGCCGCCGGTCGAGCAGCGCCCTGGCGCCGGCCACGCCCGAGGCGAAGGCGAAATCCCCCTCCACCACGAGCGACTCGTCGTACGCGACACCGGCCTTGCGCAATGCATCGCGGTAGCCGCTGAGCCGCCAGGTGCGCGCGCCGTGCCCCTGCAGCCCGGCGATATGCCCGATCCGCCGGTGCCCGAGCGAAACCAGGTGCCCGACGATCTCGGCCGCCGCCCGGCGCTCGTCGAAGCCCACGTCGATGCGCGACTGGCGCAATTTGGAGGAGATCGTCGAGTAGGGAATGTCCAGCTCGTCGAGGCGTTGCAGCAGCTTGGCGTTGTTCGCGTGCGGCGGCACCAGCACCAGCGCGTCCGGTCGGTGCTGCGCCACGAAGCCGTCGATCCGCGCGGCAAGGTCCTCCCCCGCGTCGAAAGGGTGCAGCACGGCGTTGTACGGCGTCCCCTTGCACGCCTGCAGCACGCCGACGATCAGTTCCATGGTGTAGCTGGAACCGGCCATCGGGTTGTCGTACAGCAGCGCGACCAGGTGCGAGCGGTTCCCCGCCAGGCTGCGCGCCGATGCGTTGGGCACGTAGCTGAGCGCGCGGATCGAGGCCTCGATGCGAGCGCGCAGCTTGGCGCGCACGCTCGGAACGCCGTTGAGCACGCGGGATACCGTCTTGGTGGATACGCCGGCATGCGCCGCGACGTCTTCGATTCTCGCCGGCATGTGCAGATACCGCCCCTGTATGGCTTGCAGCGGCACATGCTACCCCAAGCGGGCGGCCCGCAGTCGGCCGAATTCCATCCATTCCATCCAAAAGTACCAGCGCTGGTATTTTATGTTGACAGCGCTGGTACTTTTGACTAGCTTGCGATGCGCGCCAAAGCCCGAACGCCACGGACCGTAGTGCCGGAGGGAGAGGGGGAGACATCCATCCGGCGATCGCCGCGACATGCCCTGCAGCCATTGCCGCTGCACGCATTCGCGACCGCGACCGCTGCTCCGGTCGGTCGCGACCGCCGGGGCATGCAGGCCCGGCGTCCGTTCTGCGACCGCAGGCCGGGCGAACGGCCTGGATTCCGGGCCAGGGGCGGAACAGGCCGGGGCGCAGGTGGGCGAACACGCACCGGCCGGACATTCACTGAACACTGGGGAGATATCGAAGTGAAGAAGCAGTCCATGAGTTCGCATGCAGGCAACACCAAGCAACTGCGCCTGCTGCCTTTCGCGATCGCGATGACCTTGTTTGCGGCCGGCCCATTGCAGGCGCAGACCGCCGCGCAGGAAACCGACCAGGCCGCGCCCGCCGCGACGAAGGACGCCAAGGCCGCGGACAGGAAGAAGAAGGACGCCACCACGACGGCCAGCGAGAAGGAAGCCAAGCAACTCACCGGCATGACCGTCAACGGCTACTCGGGCAGCCTGAACCGCGCGCAGGAGATCAAGCGCTATGCCGACACCGTGGTCGACGCGATCTCGGCGCAGGACGCCGGCTCCCTGCCCGACACCTCGGTCACCGAGGCCCTGCAGCGCGTGCCGGGCATAGCCGTCAGCGCCTTCGGCGTCGCGGCCGACCCGGACCACTTCTCCATCCAGGGTTCCGACATCAGCCTGCAGGGCCTGCCCTACACCAGCACGCTGTTCAACGGTCGCTCGGTGTTTTCCGCCGGCGGCGGCCAGGGACTGAACTTCTCCACGGTGTCGCCGGAGCTGATCGGCTCGGTGGTGGTGAGCAAGAACCAGACGGCGGACATGCTCGAAGGCGGCATCGCCGGCTCGATCGATCTCAACACGCGCAAGCCCTTCGATAGCGCCAAGGACACGCAGGCGTCCATCACCGTCGGCAACTACTGGGGCAGCCTGGACAAGAAGGGCACGCCGCAGGTCTCCGCCCTGCTCAGCCACAACTGGGACACCGACATCGGCCGCTTCGGCGTGCTGGGCAACATCGCCTACGACCGCATCGACCAGGCCGACAACGCGATCTCGCTGGTCGATTTCCAGCGCCGCTGCAACGGCTGCACCCTGCCCGGCTCGCGCAACGACGACTTCCCCGGCCTGGCGCCCGGCCAGTACGTCTACGTGCCGATCGGCGGCGACCTGCGCACGCAGGACGAGACCAGCACGCGCTTCGGCAGCGTGTTCGCCGCGCAATGGGAAAGCCCGGACAAGGCCTTGCAGGCCACGCTGGAGTGGGACCGCGCCTCGGACACGGAAACCGCCTACGAGCACACCCTGCAGGCATCGACGGATGGCTGCGCCTGGTCGGATCCCAACCAGTGCGACATCCCGCTGGCGGGCACCTACCCCACGTTCAACTCGCAGGGCGTGTTCCAGTCGGGCATCGTCACGGCGCTGCCCAGCGCGTACAACTACCCGTCACAGTACGGCGGCCTGCCCACCCAGCTCGACAGCACGGCGTACCGCAACCGCTACGTCACCAACGACTACAGCTTCAACCTGAAATGGAACGTCAGCGACCGGCTGCACCTGAGCGCCGACGTGCAGGACACCAACTCCACCTACGACAACTTCTATTACTACATCCGCCAGTTGACCATGGCGAACTGGGACATCGCCCTGCACGGCAACAACGTGCCCAGCATCAGCATCCTCTCGCCGGACCCCAACGAGACGACGGCGCAGTACTTCGGCAATCCCAACAACACCTACTGGGCGGCGGCGCAGGACCACGAGGAGCATTCCTGGGGCAACCAGCGCACCTTCCGCCTGGACGGCACCTTCGACATCGACAAGGGCTTCCTGGACAACCTGCAGTTCGGCGTCCGCCACTCCGACCAGAGCGAGGTGGTGCAGAACTCGGCATACAACTACGAGGCCGTCAGCTCGCCGAGCCCGGGGATCAACGTGGTGACCGCGGCCAACACGCCCGGCGACGTCGCCCCCTACCACGTCAACCTGCCGGCCTTCAGCGGCGGCGACTTCGGCATCGTCGCGCCCTATTTCAATCTCAATCCGCTCACGCAGTTCCAGCAGGCGGCCAGCGTGATGACGCAGATCAACCAGCAGTGGTTCGCGATGAACCCCGGCATGGCCGGCGGCCCGTACTACACCAACTTCCAGCGCGAGCAGTACGTGGCGGGCGACGTCTTCGTGCCGGGCACGTATTACCTGCCGCAGGAAATCGCCTCCAACGATGAAAAGACCAACGCCGCCTACGTGCGCCTGAACTTCGGCAACGACAACACCGATTTCATGAGCGGCATCCAGATCAGCGGCAACATCGGCCTGCGCTACGTGCACACGCAGGACGACGCCTCGGGCTTCCTGCTGCTGCCGAACATGAACCAGACGCTCAACGGCAAGACCATCGCGGAGTACTGCCAGCAGAGCGCGAGCGGCCCCGCGCCGCAGCCGGGCACGTTCTGCGCGCTGACGCCGGCGCAACAACAGCAGTACGTGAGCTTCGCCAACGGCGCGTACACGCCGATCACGGCCAGCCACTCCTACGGCAACTGGCTGCCCAGCTTCAACCTGGCCATCGGCTGGACCAACGACCTGATCACCCGCTTCGCGTTCTCCGAGTCGATCTACCGGCCGACGCTCAACCAGTTGCAGGCCGGGCAGACGATCAGCGGGTTGCTGCCCTACGGTACCAACGGCAGCACCGTGCCGACCCTGTCGAACGGCTACACCGGCGCCAACCCCTACCTCACGCCGATCACGGCGCACAACTTCGACCTCACCCAGGAGTGGTATTTCGGCAACGTCGGCTCCGTGTCCGGCACGCTGTTCTGGAAGCAGTTGAACAACACCATCCAGTACATCACCAACGTGGTCGACACCACGGTGACGAACAACGGCGTGAGCTTCCCCGAGCAGTACACGGCGGGCCTCGCCAACCTCGACCAGAAGGGCAGCGTGGGCGGCCTGGAACTGGCCTACCAGCAGAAGTACGACTTCCTGCCCGGCTGGCTGTCCGGCTTCGGCACGCAGATGAACTACACCTACATCAAGCCGCACGGACTGGGCTTCGGCGCGGTCGACTACTGCCCCTCCGGCTACGTGGCGCCCACGCAGTGCGTCAACCAGCTCAAGCTGCCGCCGTCCGAGCTGTCGCGCGACACCTACAACTTCACCGTGTACTACGAGAAAGGCCCGATCTCCGCACGCCTCGCCTACAACTGGCGCTCGGCCTTCCTGATCACGGGCCAGGAGGCGGACTATCCGTTCCTGCCGGTGATGGCCGACGCGCAGGGCCGGCTGGACGCCTCGCTGATCTATGCGTTGAACGACCACGTGAAGATCTCGCTGCAGGCGGCCAACATCCTGAACTCGACGTTCAAGACCAGCGAGATCGTCAACACCGACGGCCTGGAAGTGCCCAAGGGCTTCTTCCGCGACGACACCCGCTACAACCTCAGCCTGCGCGCGAGCTTCTGACCGGACCCGTGCGACCGCTCCCCGCCATGGCGCATGCCGGACCACATGCCATGGCGGGGGCGGGCGGCGGCGCAACGACCTCCCCGATTGCCGCCGTTCCCGCGCAAGCGGGAATGGCGGCCTTGTTCGCCGGCCTGATGCTCGCCCTGTCCGCGGTGGCGCCGGTCCATGCGGAAACGACGGCGCCGCCGACGGCAGGCGTGGATCCGGCGGCGACCCGCGTCGGCGCGCTCGCCCGCGGCAGCTGCAACGCGATCGCCGCGCGCGTCGATGCCTTGCCGGGGAACGGCCCGGTCCTGCTGCGCAGTTACGACGGACGCCGCGGGCAAGGCGCGCCCGACCTTGCGCCCCTGCATTCGGCGGCGTTCACCTACGACAACGCGCTCGCCGTCATCGCCCTGCTCGCGTGCGGCAGGCGGCCGCAGGCCGAACGCATCGGCGAGGCATTGCGGCTCGCGGCCATCCACGACACGCGCCTGCGCGACGCCTATCGCGCCGGCCCCGTCGCGGACGGCAAGCCCTTGCCGAACGGATGGTGGGACGCAGGGCAAAGGCACTGGGTCGATGCCGCGCGGCAATACTCCGGCGCCTACCAGGACGGCACGTCGTGCGGAAACATCGCGTGGACCGCACTGGCGCTGCTGACGCTGCACGACGCCACCGGCGCGGGGCGCTGGCGCGATGCCGCCGTGCATCTCGCCGACTGGGTCGTGACCCATGCCTCGGACACGCACGGCGCGGCCGGATTCCATGGCGGCATCGAGTCCTTCCTGCTGGTGCCGCGGCAGGCGACGTGGAAATCGACCGAGCACAACATCGACCTCGCCGCGATGTTCGCGTGGCTGCAACGGATCGCCGCGCCGGGCGGCGACTGGAACGCGCAGGCCAGCCGCGCCCGCGGTTTCGTCGATGCGCAGTGGGACGCCGCGAGCGGGCACTTCTGGACAGGCACCGAGGGCGATGGCGTGACGCCGCTGCGCTCGCCTGCCGCCCTCGACGTGCAGGTCTGGGCGCAACTGCTGCCGGACGCACCGGCGACATGGCGGCATGCACTGGCCTGGGTCGAGCGCAGGCATGCCGTCGAAGGCGGCTTCGGCTTCACCGACATCCGCGACGGGATGTGGACGGAAGGCACCGCGCAGGCCGCGCTCGCCTATCGATGGAGCGGCGACGAAGCCAGGGCGGAGCGGCTGCTCGCGGTGGTCGCGCGACAGGCTTCGCCGGGCGGCTTCCTCTACGCCACGCCCGCACCGCGCGTCGCCGCGCTGTATTCCTACTACGAGCACCGGCCCTGCCTCGCCGCGACGGCATGGGCCGCGCTCGCCGCATCGAATCGCAATCCGTACTTGCCAAAATCATAAGCATGCGCAGCGCACGCGTGCCGCGGAAATCGTGCACCATGCTTGCCTGTCCGCGCCCGCGATGCGCATGCCTCCAACCTGCTTTTCTCGCAAAACGAAGGGAACGTCATGGCACTCCACAAGACCCGCATAGCCTCCTTCATCGGCGTGGCGCTGCTGGCGCTGACCGGCGCATGCACGGCCGCATCGGCCGGCAACGACGCGCACCCGTGGATGAACCCCAGGCTGACGCCCGACCAGCGCGCCGCGCTGGCGCTGAAGGCGATGACGCAGGACGAGAAGTTCCAGCTCATCCGCACCGAATTCGGCGACACCGAGAACGGCCACGTCATGTCCCCGGGCATGCTGGGCTCGGCCGGTTACCAGCCCGCGCTGGCGCGGCTGGGCCTGCCTGCCGTGCAGGAGAGCGACGCGGGCCTCGGCGTGGCCAAGCCGCACAAGCTTGGCGCGACCGCGCTGCCTTCAGGCCTGGCGACGGCGGCGAGTTTCGACCCGGCGATCGCGCATGCCGGCGGCGCGATGATCGGCAACGAGGCGCATCATCGCGGCTTCAACGTGATGCTGGCGGGCGGCGTGGACCTGGTGCGCGACCCGCGCAACGGCCGCAACTTCGAATACGCGGGCGAAGATCCCTTGCTGGCCGGCGTGATGGCCGGCAACGCCATCGCCGGCATCCAGAGCCAGCACGTCGTCTCCACCATCAAGCACTACGCGCTCAACGACCTGGAAACCGACCGCACCACGCTGAGCGCGAACATCGACAAAGCCGCTGCACGCGAGTCCGACCTGCTCGCCTTCGAGATCGCCATCGCCGCCGGCCAGCCGGGCTCGGTGATGTGCTCCTACAACCGCCTCAACGCGGTGTACGCCTGTGAGAACGACTGGCTGCTCAACGACGTGCTGAAGCGCGACTGGCATTACCCCGGCTACGTGATGTCGGACTGGGGCGCGGTGCACAGCGCCGCGAAATCCGCCCTGGCCGGCCTGGACCAGGAATCGGCCGGCGAGACCTTCGACAAGGAGGTGTACTTCGACAAGCCGCTGCGTGCCGCCGTGGCTTCCGGCGAGGTGCCGCAGTCGCGCATCGACGACATGGCGCGGCGCATCCTGCGCAGCCTGTTCGCGGCCGGCGCCATCGACCATCCGGCCGTGCAGTCGCCCATCGACTTCGACGCCGACCGCAAGGTGGCGCAGCGCGCCGAGGAAGCCGGCGCGGTGCTGCTGCGCAACCAGGACGCGCTGCTGCCGCTGTCCGCCGCGCAATCCGTGGCGGTGATCGGCGGCCACGCCGACAAGGGCGTGCTGACCGGCGGCGGCTCCTCGGCGGTGCAGTCGCCGCAGGGCAACGCGGTACCGGGCCTCGCCCCCACCGACTGGCCAGGCCCGCGCATCTACCAGCCCTCCGCGCCACTGGCGGCGATCCGGCAACGCGCGCACGGTGCGGTGAGCTACGCCAGCGGCGACGACATCGCCGCCGCCGCGAAGCTGGCCGCGCAATCGAAGGTGGCCGTGGTGTTCGTCGAGCAGTGGGCGGCGGAAAGCTTCGATGCGCCGCACCTCGCCCTGCCGGGCAACCAGGATGCGCTGGTGGAAGCCGTGGCCAAGGCGAATCCGCACACCATCGTGGTGCTGGAGAACAACGGCCCGGTCGCCATGCCGTGGCTGGACCGCGTGGGCGCGGTGCTGGAAGCGTGGTACCCCGGCGCGGGCGGCGGCGAAGCGATCGCGCGGCTGCTGTACGGCGAAGTGGATCCGGCCGGCCGTTTGCCGGTGACCTGGCCGCGCGACGAATCGCAGCTGCCGCGCCCGGTCATCCCCGGTGCCGGCCTCGCCGCCATCGGCCTGGCGCCGCAGGGCCAGCCCGCGCAGGACGTGGACTACGACATCGAAGGCGCCGACGTGGGTTACCGCTGGTACCAGCGCAAGCACCTCGAACCGCTGTTCCCGTTCGGCTACGGCCTCACCTACACGCACTTCGACTACAGCGGCTTCGCGCCGCACGCGGCGAACGGCAAGCTCACCGCCTCGTTCACGGTGACCAACCGCGGCGCGCGTGCGGGCGTGGACGTGCCGCAGCTCTACGTCACCCTGCCCGGCTCGGGCGAAGTGCGGCGGCTGGCCGGCTGGTGCCGCGTCGACCTCAAGCCCGGCCAGTCCGCGCATCTCACGGTGACTGCCGACCCGCGCCTGCTGGCCGACTTCGACGGCAAGAGCCAGCACTGGCAGCAGCCCGCGGGCGACTACCAGTTGCAGCTGGGGCATTCGGCGACATCGTTCCAGGGCGACGGCAAGGCCACGCTGGCCGCGGCCAGCTGGGCGGCGGATGCGTCGCCGGCCGGCGTGCCGCAGCCCTGCACGGCCAGCGGCGCGCAGTGAGGCGTGCCCCGGATCACTCCTGCGGCATGCCGCAGGAGTGACGGCAGGCCCGCCGGGCCTGCTTCCGGAAACGGATGTTGCCCGCCATCATCCGTCATGGCGCCCTCATCACCGCGATGCTTTGCGCGTATGCGCCGAGGAGCTTGGGCGTGCGCTCCGAAAACGCGATCCACTTCCCGTCCGGTGAAAAAACCGGATGCTGGGTGTTCCGCTCGAACGGGGTGAGCCGCCTGAGTCCGCTGCCGTCGATGTTCGCCACGAACGTGGCATAGAACGCCGGACGGGGACTACCCTGGTTGCTCTCAAAGACGATACGGGATCCGTCCGGCGACCAGGCAGGCGCGCGGCCCTGGTGCGGGATGGCGATCAACGGGTGCGCATGCCCGTCACTGCCGATCAGCCAGATCTGGTTCGCCCGCTGGTCGTAAGGCTGTCCCTGGCGGAGCTGGGCCGCGGCGGCGATCCATTTCCCGTCGGGAGACACCGAGGCCATGCCGAACATCAAGGCAGGCGTCGTATCGATTTCGACCACGGTGCCCGTGCGGGTGTCGACCGAACGCAACGTGTTGTCGTGGACCATCTCCAGCACACGTCGACCGTCCGGATACCAGCTCGGATAAAAGGCGCTGCCCGATTCTGGCGACGGTGCACGACGGATATGGGAGCCGTCCTTGTCCATCAGCCAGGTAGCTGCCGCACCACCCGGCCCGATTCCGGTGAAGGCAATGCGATCGCCCTTCGGCGACCAGCGGGTACGGGTTTGTTGCACGGGAACCTCACCCACGGACAGTGGCCTGGGTGTGCCGCCTTCGAAAGGAACGATATAGGTCTTCCAGCGACCGCCACCGAGCAGCGCCATGCGGTCGAAGATCAGGAAGCGGCCATCGGGCGAGAAATGCGGGCCATAGTCGACCCCGGCGGGGTCGTCCGTGACATTCCGTATCGGGGCTTCGGTCGAATGCGAAGGTGACACGCAGGCCTGCAGCAGAAGCAGGGCCACACTGAACAGGGTGGCTTTTCCGGAAGCGGATCGTCGAATTGCCGGACGACATTTCATGGGGGCTCTTTCCTTGCAAGTGCGCGGGAAATCTTGAACGGGTTTCCAGGGGTACCCAGGCCAACGTCGGATCTGCAACATCACGCCGGACGAGGCGCCCTTCGGACTGGCCAGCCTGCGTGGCATCAAGACGGGCAGGTCCGGGAGGATCGGCGCCGCACTTTTCAAACCGGTCACCCTGCCGACGACAGCGCCCGCACGGCCGATGCGACCGTGACCGCCAGATCGGTACCTGCTTCCAGCACGATGGCGCGCTCGTCCGCGGCCGGCTCCTCCAGCGCCGCCAGCTGGCTGTCGAGCAAGGCCGGCGGCATGAAGTGCCGGCGCTCGCGCATGCGGCGCGCGAGTTCCTCGCGCGGCACGCGCAGGTAGAGCAGGCGTAGCGACGGATCGGCGTGGCGCAACACGTCGCGATAACGGCGCCGCAAGGCCGAGCAGGACACCACCACGCCCTGCCCGCGGTGCACCGCGATGGCGGCGGCAATCGCCTCCAGCCAGGGCCGGCGATCCGCGTCGTCCAGCGGAACGCCGGCGCTCATCCTGGCGATGTTCGCGGGCGGGTGCAGGTCGTCGCCTTCCACGAAATCCACGCCCAGGGCGTGCGCCAGCGCGGCACCGACGTGGCTCTTGCCGCTGCCCGAGACACCCATCACCACGACGGTCGGCACTGCGGGAATCAAAGGCTCACCCCCGGAAGAACAGATACACCGCGCTGTAAGGCACCCGCACTTCGCTGCCGACATGGCCTGCATCGCACCCAGAAGCGGGCGCCAGGCCGCCCTCGGTGCGTGCGCGCACCACGTATTGCACCGATGCCATCACGCCGTTGCCGGCATGCGATTTCGCCCTCAGCACCAGCCAGGGTATGGCGCCGGCATCGGGCGAAGGCGATGCGTTCAAGGCTTCGCCCACCACCGTGCTGCCATCGCCGGCCTGCCAGCTCGGCCCGGCGAAGTGCCTGCCGATCACTTTCCCCATGGCATCCGACAAGGTCGCGTCGGGCGCCTTCAACGCCCAGGCGTAGGCAGCGCCGGAAGCCTTGCACGCATAGGTCTGCACACCCTTGCCGAACGCTTCGATGGCGGGCGCCCTGGACGTCCCCTGGGCATGCGCGGCGCCGGCAAGCGTCGCGGCGATCACGGCACAGCATTTCAACGGATTGCGCATGGCACGTCTCCTGGTGGACTTCCGGCTTTTCACCGCGCCGGCGAGGCACGCCCGGTGCCGGAACATACCTCGGCACGCGCCATTGAAGCATCAATCCGGGAAATGCATTTCGCCTGCGGTTTCGCGGACTAGACTCGCCTCACCATTCCGCGCGGGCAGTTTCGATGATCCCCCACTTCAGCGACCTCGCCGCCAACGAACGCACCTACCTCGCCTGGATCCGCACCGCGGTGTCGCTGATGGGCTTCGGTTTCCTGATCGAACGCTTCGACGTGTTCCTCGTCTACACGACGCGCGGCGCGGTGCTGAACAACGGCCTGCACATGCGCGCTTCCGAATGGCTGGGCCTGGGCATGATCCTGCTCGGTGCGGTGCTGATCCTGCTCGCCACCCGTGGCTTCTACCGCAACGGCCGCTTGATCCAGGCCGATGCCGAAGCGCCCTACCACGGCACCATGGTCGAACGCGTGCTGACCACGCTGCTGGTCGCGCTGGCGCTGTTCCTGGTGCTGTACGTGGGATACCAGCTCACCAGCCTGAGCTGACTGATCTCCATCGTCCATGCCGGGATGGCGCGCGTGCCGGCCCCCGGCTTCCAGATACGGCGCAGTGGACCCGATGCGCTGCCGACCAAGCGCGTCGCGCAATCAGGCAGGAGCGTACGCCAGCCTGATCACGCCCCCGACGACCAGATCGCCGGATGCAAGACGCAGCCGCGACTGCGCGCCAGCGAAGAACGGCTTGCCGCCGCCACGCACGACGGGGTGGCGGCAGATGCGGCAAGAGGCAGGCTTTCGCCCTCAAGTCGACATGCCATTGCCAGCCGGCATCGCCACACTTCCTTCGACATGGTTCCGGTTTTGCCTGCAACCAGCGAACATGCAATGAAGGGGGAGCGTATGCGCCGATATGCGGTCATTCTTTTATGGGGCATCACGGCCAGCGGCCCTGTCTCCGCACAACAGGTTTGCGACAGCCAAAACTTCAACAGCCACGCCGCCCAGATCGACTGCGAGATCAAGCAGACGCAGCTCAAGTCACTCGAAGTCAAGCGCGTATTCGATGCCGTGATGGCGGCGAACGCGCGCTTCGAGAAGATTCCCGGAACGGCCCCCAACCTGTTCACCGCGAGCTTGAGGGACGATCAAAAGCAATGGCGCGCCTGGGTTGCGGAGGACTGCAGGCTGCAAGGGGAGCTCACGATGGGCACGGCAGGGGCCGACGTTGAACAGGATTGCCTGCAAGACGCCTATTCGCAGCGCATCAAGGTGCTGCAACAAATGATCCAGACGCTTGCGCTCTGAGCCCTCCGGGCCATTGCGCGAAGCCAGTGGCGACGACGGGTCGTCCGACCGTGCTAGGTTGCGCAACGCGACCATCAACGAGGATTCCACGGACATGAAGACTGCCGCCTTGAACCCGGCGCTCCTTTCGCTCGCCTGCCTGCTGGCGGCCACCGCGTTCGCGCCGACCGCGACCGGCCAGGACTCGTCCAAGGTCACGCCCGACATGATCCAGACCGCGTCGGACATCCCGGCCGGCTGGCAGACGCCGCAAGGCAACTTCGACTACGTCAAGCGCGACGTGATGGTCCCGATGCGCGACGGCGTGAAGCTGCACACGGTGATCGTGATCCCGAAGAACGCGCACGACCGGCCGATGCTGCTGGAGCGCACGCCGTACAACGCCAGCGGCTTCCTGGAAGGCGACAAGCCGCGCATGGCCGACGCGGTATGGTCGGGCGACAAGGACTGGGCCAACGCCGGCTACATCCTGGTGTGGCAGGACGTGCGCGGCAAATACGGCTCGGAAGGCAAGTACATCATGACGCGCCCGCCGATGGGGCCGCTCAACCCGACCAGCACCGACGACACCACCGACGCCTGGGACACCATTGATTGGCTGGTGAAGAACGTCAAGGAGTCGAACGGCAAGATCGGCATGATCGGCTCGTCCTACGACGGCTGGACGGTCGCGATGGCCCTGCTCCACCCGAACCCCGCGCTCAAGGTCGCCGCGCCGGAAAGCCCGATGGTCGACGGCTGGATGGGTGACGACTGGTACCACTACGGCGCCCTGCGCCAGATCAACCTCGACTACTTCACCGAGCAGATGAGCGCCAAGGGCTCGGGCGAACCCGTGCCGCGCGGGAACAGCGACGACTACACCAACTTCCTCGAAGCCGGTTCGGCCGGCGACTACGCCGTCGCCAACGGCTTCAGGCAGCTGCCGTGGTGGAACCGCTTCTCCGCCCACCCGGCCTACGACGCGTTCTGGCAACTGCAGGCGCTGGACAGGCTGCTGCCCGCGCATCCCTCCGACGTGCCCACGATGTGGCTGCAGGGCCTGTGGGACCAGGAGGACATCTATGGCGCCGTGCATGCCTGGGAAGCGCTGGACAAGGCCGGCCACGGCGGCAACAACCACCTGGTGATGGGCCCGTGGTGGCACAGCCAGATCAACCGCGCGGGCTGGAACCTGGGGCCGCTGAAGTGGCCCGGCGACACCACCGCCGAGTTCCGCCAGCAGGTGATGATCCCGTGGTTCGACCACTACCTGCGCGGCACGCCGCTGGCCACGCCGCTGCCCGCGGCGATGATCTACAACCCGGTGGAGAAGCGCTGGGACAGCTTCGCGGACTGGAAGCCGGCCAGCGAGCAGCGGCTCACCCCGCTCTACCTGCAGGCCAACATGGGCCTGGGCTTCGGTCAGGCCGACGGCGGCGGCGACAGCTATGTGTCCGATCCGGCCAAGCCCGTGCCCTACCTGCCGCGCCCGATCACCACCGGCAACGAGGACCGCTGGCGCACCTGGCTGGTGCACGACCAGCGCTTCGTCGAGACGCGCCCCGACGTGCTCTCCTACACCACGCCCGTGCTGACCGAAACGGTGACCGTGCAGGGCGCGCCGATCGCCGACCTGTTCGCCAGCACCACCGGCAGCGACGGCGACTTCGTGGTCAAGCTGATCGACGTCTACCCCGGCACCGATCCCACCGACCCGGACATGGGCGGCTACGAGCTGCCGGTATCGCTCGACATCTTCCGCGGCCGCTACCGCAAGAGCTTCGCCGACCCGGAAGCCATCCCGGCGAACGTGGTGCAGGAGTACAGGTTCCGCCTGCCCACCGTGAACTACGAGTTCAAGCCCGGCCATCGCATCATGGTGCAGATCCAGTCCAGCCTGTTCCCGCTGTACGACCGCAACCCGCAGACCTGGGTGCCCAACATCCTGTTCGCCAGGCCGTCCGATTACCGCAAGGCCACGGTGACCATCGAGCACGGCGCGGACGGGCGCAGCGCCGTGCTGTTGCCGGTGGTCGCGACAGGCGGTGCGACGACCGGTCGCTGATCCGGACCGGCGGCCCTTCCGCGATCCGGGCCGCCTTCGCAAACCCTTGCCATCGCAGGAGCCATCCTGCGGCAGGGGCGGATATGCCGCGCCGGCTGTCCGGGCTGCCGCTTCAGAAGCCGTCGGCATGGTCGATACGCCATAGAGCGTACCGTCATGTCCGCGGCATACGGGTTAACCTGCCGCCACGGATGCGGCTTGCGCGCCCGCCGGCATGGGCCGATGTCGCCGGCGGGGCGGGAACGTCCGGATACAGGGGTATACGTGAAAGGTCGACGATCCGCGTGCGTCGCATGGCTGTGCTGCGTTGCGCTCGCGGCACCGGCTGCGGTTGCGCCCGCCGCGCCCACGCACATCCGGGTAGTCGCCCCGGGAAGCTACTCGCCGTACCTGTTCCGCAACGCCGATGGCCAGGTGAGCGGCTACGTGGCGGATCGCTGGCGGCTGTTCGAAAAGCACACCGGCATCCACGTCGAACTCGACCTGATCGACTGGAACGCCGCCAAGCAGGACGTGCTGACCGGCAGCGCCGACGCGATCGACATGATCTACCACACCGACGCGCGCGAGGCCCAGTTCGACTTTTCCGCGCCCTACGTCACCCTGCCGCTGGGCATTTACGTGAGCTCGCGCGGGCCCGCCGTGCGCGACACGGCTTCGTTGCGCGGCCTGACAATGAACGTGGGCCGCGGCAGCGCCTGCGCGAAGACGCTGGCCGGACTCGGCTTCGCCGACCTGCGGCAATTCGGCGAATACGAAGACGCGGTGGCGGCGGCGATCCGCACGGAGCCGCACATCTTCTGCATGGACGAGTACCGCGCCTACTACTACCTCAGCAAGATCGGCGCGCAGCGGCTCTTCAGCCGCGCGTTCGTGCTCGACACCGGCCACTTCCACGTGGCCGTGCGCAAGGGCAATACCGCGATGCTGCAGCTGATCGAGCGTGGCATGGCCAGCATCACGCCGGAGGAGAACCGCGCGCTGGGCGAGCGCTGGCTGCAGGAAGCGTCGCCGCCGCCGTCGCCCTACGCTCGCATCGTGGTCATCGCCCTGGCCGTGGCGCTTGCGCTGGGCATGCTGATGCTGGCGTGGATCTGGGCGTTGCGGCGCAGCGTGGCCACGCGCACGCGCGAACTGCAGGCAGGCGAAGCCAAGCTGCGCGCGCTGTTCGACGCCAACCCCGACGCGATGTGGATGAAGGACCTGCAAGGCGTCTACCGCGTGTGCAACGACCGCGTGTTCGAGCAGTTGCACGTGGAGCGCAGGGGGCTGGCCGGCCTCACCGATGCCGAGCTGTTCCCGCCGGCCCAGGCGGCCGAAGTGCGTGCGATGGACGCCCGCGCGATACGCCGCGGCGCGCAGGACACCTACGTGCTGTCGACCGAGGTCGGCGACGGCGAATGGCGGCAGTTCGAAGTCATCAACGTCCCCCTGCTCGACGCCGGCGGCGCGGCCTATGCCACGCTCGGCGTGGCGCGCGACGTCACCGCGCGCAAGCGCGCGGAGGCCGAGCTGCGGCTGGCCGCGGTGGCCTTCGAGTCCCAGGACGCGCTGCTGGTGATGGACGCCGGCCACGTCATCCAGCGGATCAACCGGGCGTTCACCACGCTCACCGGGCACAGCCCGGCGGCGCTGATCGGCCAGCCGGCGAGCGTGCTGCGTTCGCGCTACCACGACGCCGCGTTCTACGAACAGCTGTGGGCGCAGGTGGAGCACAGCGGCGTCTGGCACGGCGAGCTGTGGCTGCAGGCCGCGCAGGGCGAGCCCAAGGCGGCGCGGATGACCGTGTCGCACGTGGTCGACACCGACGGCAACGTCAGCCACTACGTCTGTTCCATCATCGACCTGACGCGCGAGCGCGAAGCGTATGCCAGCGTCGACCACATGACGTACTTCGATCCGCTGACCGACCTGCCCAACCGCTACTTCCTGCACGCCCGCCTGCAGCACCTGCTGGAATCCGCCGCCGCCGGCGGGGTGCTGCTGCTGGCCGACCTCGACCATTTCAAGCGGATCAACGACCTGCGCGGCCATGCCGCCGGCGATCGCCTGCTGATACTGATCGCGCAGCGCCTGCGCCATGGCCTGGACGAACACCGCGCGCTCGGCCGCTTCAGCGGCGGCACCTTCGCGCTGCTGGAAACCTGCGCGAACGGCCAGGCGATGTCGCCGGCGCAGGCCGGCGCATGCGCCGAGGACCTGCGCCGCGCCCTGCACGAACCCTTCCTGCTCGACGGCACGCCGGTGGTGGTCACCGTCAGCATCGGCTGGACCGTGCTGGCGCCCGGCCAGGGCACCTCCGAAGCGGTGCTCAAGGAGGCCGAGCTGGCGATGTACCACGCCAAGGCGGCCGGCCGCGACCAGGCCTGCCGCTACGAACCGGCGATGCAGGACGAACTCGCTGAGTACGCGGCGCTGGTCGCCGACCTCCGCCAGGCCATCGCGGACGACGCGCTGGAACTGCATTACCAGGCGCAGGTGAACCGGCACGGCGGCATCGTGGGCGCCGAGGCGCTGCTGCGCTGGACGCGTCCCGACGGCACCCGCATCGCGCCGGGCGCGTTCATTCCCATCGCCGAGGAAAACGGGCTGATCCTGCCGCTGGGAAGCTGGGTGCTGCGGCAGGCCTGTGCGCGACTGGTCGCCTGGGCCAGCGATGCGCGCCGCCGCGGGCTGTCGCTCGCCGTCAACGTGAGCGCACGGCAGTTCGCCCAGGCCGACTTCGTGGATGGCGTGCGCGCCGCGCTGGTCACCACCGGCGCCGACCCGACGCGGCTCAAGCTGGAAGTCACCGAGACGGCGATCCTGGACGACCTCGACGACTCCGCCGCCAAGCTCATGCAACTGCGCGCGCTGGGCATCCACGCCGCGCTGGACGACTTCGGCACCGGCTATTCCTCGCTGGCCTACCTCTCGCGCCTGCCGCTGGACCAGCTCAAGATCGACCAGTCCTTCGTGGCGCGCCTGCCGGACGACCCCAGCGACGCGATGGTGGCGCAGACCATCATCGCGATGGGCCACGGCCTGGGCATGGAGGTGATCGCCGAGGGCGTGGAAACGGAGGCGCAGCGGCGGTTCCTGCTGGCCCAGGGCTGCGACGCGTTCCAGGGCTTCCTGTTCTCGCGGCCGCTGCCGCTGGACGCGTTCGAGGCACTGCTCGGCTAGCGCGTGCGTTGACCGGACCGCAGGGACAAGGGACGTTACGCCATCCAGGTCCCGCGTCGCCATGCCGCCGTAGAGGAACCGGGAGCACCATCGCTCCGTCGCGGAACACGCGCCCGGGCCGGAGCGCCCCATGCCCGGGAAAGGCGCACGGATCGGATCAGCGCCCAGCCCCGTCCCTGCGCCGGCGCTTCACGGCATACATCGCCGCATCGGCGCGAGCCAGCACGGCATCGATGTCGGACTCGTGCCTTTCCGCCGCCACCACGCCGATGCTGGGGCCGCCATAGTCGAACTCCAGACCATCGTCCAGGGCGTAGTGGCCGCTGGTCGCCGCCAGCAGCCGCATGCCGACCGCTTCGGAAACCGCCGCCGCGACCTCGCGCCGCGCCGTGGACAGCACCACGAACTCGTCGCCGCCCACCCGCGCGACAAAATCGCCGTCGCGCAAGGCGCCATGCAGGCACTTGCCGAGAGCGATCAGGAAACGGTCGCCGGCATCGTGCCCGTGGTTGTCGTTGATCGCCTTGAAGCCGTCCAGGTCGATGAAGGCCACCAGCAGCACCTCGTTGTCCGACGCAGCGAGAAGGCGGTGGCGCATCTCGTCCAGCAGGGCGCGGCGATTGGGCAGCCGCGTGGTGGCATCGGTGCGTGCGGTCACCGCCAACGCGTCGTTGGCCTGGCGCAACGAGCGGATCATGCGTTCGCGATCGATCTGCTGCGCGATCAGGCGGGAAAACATCTCCAGCATCTGCGCCACACCCGGCACCTGCGGCTTGCGCTCGTCGCTGGCCGCGCACAACGTGCCGTACAACTTGCCGTCGGCGGTGTGCACCGGCGTGCTCACATAGGTGACGATGCCCAGTTCGCGTGCCGCCGCGGAATCGGCCCAGCGCGTGCACACGTCGTCGGAATACGGCTGCCGTTCGTCCAGCGCACGACGGCACAGCGTGTCGCCCCACGGCACGGCGAGGCCTTCGGGAATCTGCAGGCGCCACGTATTGCGTGCGTACAGCACGTACTGCAGGCCCGCTTCGATGTCGATGCTGGTGAGGTAGGTGGACTCCAGCCCGGTCACCTTTTCCAGCAACTCGAGCAGCGGCCGCGCCAGTTCTTCCAGCGTGGCGGCATGCGACAGCGACTCGACGATCTTGTCGATGGAATCGCGGGTGCCAGTTTCGGAAGTCGAAGTGTTCACGACCACCCCTTCATCGCAGCAACATCGAACCACCGGCCTCCGCGGTTGTCGCCGGCAGGGAAACCACGGCGCCATTGTGCCGCCATTCCCGGTCGCCGCCGTAAGTCCCAGGACGAAAGTTTTCGCGGCCGCCAGGACCCGCCGGCACGCCTGCCAGCCCTGGCCGATGGGCGCGGTGCCCGTTCCGCTTCCCGTCGGGCAACGGCCGTCGATGTCCAACGCAATGTTCGGGGCGATGCGCCATCGATGGCGCGGCGAATGCGGTGCCAGCACGGCCGCCCGATCCGCATCCGCCGCGCAAGGGCCGCGGCGGCGGCAGGCTGGGGCGCGCCGTTGCGGACCACGCCCCCAGGGTCTCAGACCACCGCCGTGACCACGATTTCCACCTTCCACTGCGGCCTGGCCAGCTTCGCCTCCACCGTGGCCCGCGCCGGCCCCTGGCCGGGCACCACCCATTCGTCCCACACGCGGTTCATGCCGGGGAAATCGGCGATGTCGGCAAGGAAGATCTGCGCGCGGAGGATGCGCGTCTTGTCGCTGCCCGCCTGCGCCAGCAGCGCATCGATGGCCGCCAGCACCTGGCGCGTCTGTCCCTCGATGTCCGCGCCGCCGTCCTCGGCGACCTGGCCGGCAAGGTAGGCGATGCCGTTGTGGATGGTGGCCTCGGACATGCGCGGGCCGGCGTCGATGCGGTGGATCATGCGGGAAAGCTCCGTCAGGGAATGGGAAGCCGTCGGCGCGTGCCCGCCGCCGGCCAGACGGAGCATCGGTCACCACGCACCGGCCGGCAAGCGCATGCGTGAACCGCCATGCACCCTGGCCAGGCACCGCCAGGTTCCGTACCGCACCTACATCACCGGCGCGGGCGTTCCGTCCGACCACTTGCCGGTGGGTATCATGAACTCGTCTATCGGCTCGGGCAGGCCGTGGAACTGCGGGTTCAACATCACCGGCGAGCCGGGCAAGTCGGCGCCCCAGTCCGTACCCAGCGGGGTGTAGAACATCAGGTGCGGCACCCAGTGCCCCGCCGCATCATTCAGGTAGCCCTGCTTCGACATCATGTAGCACATCGCACCCGGCTCCAGCGGCGGAAACGCCTTGCTCGCCAGCGCGGCCTTGATGCCGGCCATGATCTGCTCCCTGGATCGCCCGGCAAGCGCCAGCTCGGTCCGCTTGAAGGTCATCGGCAGGATGGACCGCACCGCCTGTGGATTGAGGCACATCGGCCCGCGCAATCTGGGATTCCAGAATTCCGGGAAGTCGAACTGCGCCGTCCAGGAGCGGTCGACCAGGCATACGAAGCCGTTCCTGCCCTTGACCGCCGTGACATAGCCGTGGGGTCCGAGCACCAGGATCGTGGCTGCCCCGGAAATGGCCGCGGGCGCCGCGCTGCGTGCCAGGGCGATCTCCGCATTGCGCTCCGCCATCAGGTATTGCGACAGGGGCGCCATGTCCGGATAGGCGTGTGGCGGTTTTTGGGCTGGCGAACCCTGGGCGGCGGCCATGGCCAGAAACGCGCCAAGCGTCACGCCGATCCTCCAGCGGCCGGTACCTTGCTTCATCGTGGTTCTCCCGTCTGATCACGCAAGTGTGGTTGCTTCAAGTCCGACTCGATCCGGATCGCTCCCCGCTGACATCCACTGCCGCAGCCATCGGCAAGCCGACCCTCACCTGCGACGAACGCGGAGGCGGGAAATCGACATGCCAGGCCCCTGATCCTCCCCGGCCGCGACAGGCACCCGTTCGGCGACCGGAAGGGACTTCGACCCGATCGACCCGGACCGATGCATCAACCCAGCGCGTAGGGCCCGCCACGCTCCAGCGCGCGACGATACGCAGGCCGCTGCCGCACGCGCTCCACGAACGCGGCGACGTGCGGCAGCCTGCCGGACAGGCCGCTGCGCGCCATCGCCACTTCCATCGGGAAACTCATCTGGATGTCGGCCGCACTGAAGCTGCCGCCCACGAACCAGCCCGTAGTCGCCAGTTCGTTGTCGACATACTCCAGGTGCACGGCCAGTTGCGGGTCGACGAAGCTCGACTGCAGCTTGCCGGCGATCTTGCGCGCAACCGGCCTGGCGAAGAACGGCATCGGCGCCGTGGCGATGCGTGCAGCCACCAGCTTGAGCAACAGCGGCGGCATCGCCGAGCCCTCGGCGTAATGCAGCCAGTAGTTGAAGCGCAACCTTTCCGGCATGCCGGGCAGCGGCGCCAGCCGCCCCGTGTCGTAGCGGTCGACCAGGTATTCGACGATCGCCCCCGACTCCGCGATCACCTGCCCGTCGTCCTCGATCACCGGCGACTTGCCCAGCGGATGGACCGCGCGCAGCGCCGGCGGCGCCAGCAGCGTCTTCGGATCGCGCTGGTACCTGCGGATCTCGTAGGGGACGTCCAGTTCCTCCAACAGCCAGAGCACGCGTTGGGAGCGGGAGTTGTCGAGGTGGTGCACGGTCAGCATGGCAGTCGCCGGTGCAGTGGGTGGGACGGACGCCGGAGGCTAGCATGGTGGCCGGCACGCGGATGTGCAGCGCGTCGACGGTCCATCACGCCAGACCGCGGCATCCAGGGAACCCTTGATGAAAGAACCTGTCTACCGGGATCGGCCGCGACACGCACCGACGCCATGCGCAAGTTCGCGCGGGCAATCCGCTTGAATGAGGCCGAGTCATCGAACGTTCCGGGCAGGGCCGACATCACGGCGAAGGGGATCATGCACGCGGCCTGGCATGGCTCGACGGCGAAACGCGCGCGACCCTGGATCGCCGGCGCTGGCGACAGCCGGCGTTGACGCGCCAGGCGCGGGTGCTCGTGCTGGTCGCGGTGCTGGCGCTGCACGCCGCGTTCGCACTGATGCTGTGGAACGCGATGCAGCTCAGGCCGCAGCATCCGGCGGCGCTCCTTGCCGATCGCGACCAGGTGCTGATCGTGCGATTGCTGGATCATCCCGGCACGCCACGCGCCACGCCGCCTGCGCCCCCCAGGCCGCCCGCATCGCTACCGCAGCAACAGGCGGCAAGCCCGCCCGTCCGCCCCGCGCCGCGCGAGAAATCGCGTCGCGACGCGATGCTCGTGCAGGACCACCAGACGGCCCCTGCGCCAACAGCCTCCGTGGCCGCGCCGGCCAACGGCAGCCTGTTCGCCCAGGATGGTTCGATACGGCTGCCGTCCTCGCTGACGGACGCCCCGACGACCGCAAGCGCCGAGGCCAAGCCGCCCAAGCCCGCGGACGACCGCCGGATCATGCAGCACGACAGCAACCACATGCACTACAAGGCCACCCGCTTCGAAAAATATTTCCCGCCACCGAACGAGACGGCCGGCGGCGCGGTGGGTCGCCATATCGGCGATGCGATCCAGGCGATCGCCAAAAGCGTGTGCGATCCCACCAAGCGCAGCACGGCTTCCAACCTGCTGTGCGGCGTGGCTCCGCCGCCCCCTTCGCCCAAGGATGGCGACGAGCGCCTCAACCTGCCGCCGCCACCGCTGGCCACCGATCCGCATCCGGCCAGGCCGCCGTCACTGTCGACCTGCATCGCCGAGTACAACGACACCAAGCCGCTGTCGGATGGCTGCCCGATCGACACGCCCGACCTGGCCTTCAAGGCCGAGTTGCGCGAATGCATCGACCTGTTCCGCGCAGGCAAGCGCCTCAAGACCTGGTGCCCGGCCGATACGCCCGAGCGTGCAGCGGCCGAGTCGTCGACGCCGGCGGCTGCCGCGAGCGCGAGTCGGCACTGACGTGCGCCTTCCGGCGTTTCCATGCGGGAACCACGGCGCGTATCGGCAGTCATAGATAGTCGCGCGAGATCGGGAAGGCTTGCAGCCGGGTAGCCGCAGGTCGGGTATGCGGGCAGCAACCATGTACCTGCGGCACCGGTTGCAAACCTTCCCGATTTCCGCGGTCCCGGGCAAAAGGCCCGGGGACCATGCAGGCGTCGCGGCGAACCAGCCCGCCCGCACTTCGCCCCCTGCAGGCAGGGGCACCGGCACACTTTCCCGCTGGCGCCTCAGTCGAGGCGCAACCAGTTCAGGAACAGACCATGCTCGTGGTCTTCGGCCCGATGCCCCTCGCGTCCTTCGACCACCTTGCCCCATGCGATATGGGCGCCATCGTCCCGCTGGCTGTCGATCCGCAGGCGCTCGCCCAGCGGCACGGGAAAGCGGGTCACCAGCACCATGGTGGTCTCGTTCTTCGCGACCATCAGCGCAGGCTTGCTGATCGTGCTGACCGTCCCCCAGTCCGTGTTGATGTGGATCTGCACTTCCTGCGGCGGAAGGCTGCTGCGGTTCTCCAGCCGCCAGCTGTCGGCTTTCTCCAGCAGCGAACTCAGGTGCGGATCGTTCCAGTCCACCGTGCCGACTGAAACGCTGGAGCGTGACTTGTCGTGGCCCATGGTTCCCCCCGTTTGACGGAACGCGAAGGCACGTGTGCACGATCGCGGACGATCCGGCAGCGGTACGCGAAAGGCCGTACCGCAACAGTAGCCATGCAGGCGTGGCTGTCGCGCGCAACATACCAGAACCACCGGCGGGCGGCGGGGCGTTCCTGCCCGGAGAGGAACGCCCCGCCATGCAAGACCTTGCGCCCCCCGGACCGCGTTGGAGGGATGGCCGCGCTTCAAGCTCCTTCCTTGAGAAAGCGCACGCCGCCCTGATGCTCTTGGCCATACGGATCCCCTGCATGTGGCCATGTTCGACAAAATCAGAAACTGGCGGGTACGACGCCTCGTCGCCCGGCATCCCATCGCCGAACCGCTATGGCAGGACGCGCTCCGGCGCTGCGCCGCGGCGCGTGCGCTGGGCGCTTCCGACCAGGCCGCGCTGCGCGTGCTGGCGACGTTGTTCCTGGACAGCAAGTCGCTGGAGCCGGCCAGGGGCCTGCACCTGGACGACGCCGACCGCGTCCTGCTCGCCGCGCACGCCTGCCTGCCCATCCTGAAACTGGGCCTGGCCTGGTACGACGGCTGGCACAGCGTCATCGTCTATCCGGATGCGTTCGTCCCGCACCGCGCGAAGACCGACGCCGCCGGCGTGGTCCACCAGACCGCCGACGCGATGGCCGGCGAAGCCTGGGAGCGCGGACCGGTGATCCTGTCGTGGGCGGACGTGCTGGATGCCGGCAGGAAACCGGGGCACAACGTGGTCATCCACGAAATGGCGCACAAGCTCGACATGCTCAACGGCAACGCCAACGGCTTCCCGCCCCTGCACCGGCGCATGGACCGCCGCGCGTGGTCGCGGGCCTTCACCGGTGCGTGGGATCAGCTGCAGGAGCAGCGGCGCAACGGAGCCGAACTGCCGATCGACCCGTACGCCCTCGAAAGCCCGGCCGAGTTCTTCGCGGTGGCCAGCGAGCAATTCTTCGAGACCCCGGCGGCCTTGCGCCTGCACCTGCCGGACGTCTATCGGCAACTCGAGCAGTTCTACCGGCAGCATCCGTACTGAGTGCCCGGTGCCCAGGAGTGTCATCAGCTTCCGTGCACGCGCCGAATCGAATGCATCACACGACCGATCGACGATGACCAGGCCGTCGGCCAGTATGATCAACTGCCGATCCACGTCGACCGGCGGAAATCGACCCAGAGCCGACATTGATTGAACAACAAGGGAGGCAATAATGAGGGTGCTGACACCAACGTTAGGCGTCTGCGTTATCGTAATCCTTTGCGCGGCGGGCATGTTCCTGTACGCGAACTCGATTCAGCATCCTATGATCGTGAAAGATCGCTTTCATTTGTCCGCGATAGTATCTTTCACGAATTGTCCAAGCCCTCTGTCGCCTCGAAATAACGGCTTTCCCGCAAACCACGCCATAGTGTCCGAGAGAGGAGATGCCGTCGCGTTACGATGTGCCGATGGAAGCGCGGTAACTTGGCGAAGAGGTGGTGCCGAAGCCAAGGCCGCGCACACCACTCTCTTCGAAGCCGCGTCCAGAGTTGGAATTGTTTCGCCGGCGCTGCAATGTACGAACATTTTTGCAACGGCCATGTGCATCACTGGGGGGGGAGAAATCCGGTCTCCGGCAATGCCCTATTCCGAGCGTGCCGCTGCCAATACATGCTGACTGCGACATCATCGATCATTCGCATGGTGGGGCGACCTACATCATGCAAAGCATCGAATTTAACGATTACTACGTGGCAACAACGACATCACGCGCGCTAGTGGCCTTGGGTCCTTCTGAGCAGCCCGGCGTGTTGTTGCCTAGAGGAAAAGATGCAACAGAACTTGTTTTTGTCGGCGACCACCAGATGCTACATTCCGTGTCCCTTTCCAGCGGCATGGTGAAGAAGCTCTTCAGAGTCCCTCTGGAGAACGAGGTATGGCAAACTGGCGAGAGTTTAGATGTTAGTTATTCTAATGCCTACGATTTGTTTGTCGCTTACGGTGCCACCGGAGCTTATTTGGGTTCACAAAATATCGCTTACGTGCGCGCCTTTACTCGCGATGAACATGAAAGGTGGAGCATTAATGGAGAGACAAAGAGCGATGAACTTGGCTTTTCCGGAGAAATAATAACACTGCACGTTTTTTTTGGTGGGAAATTTGCAACTCTTGGGAAAGGTAGCGATCCATCATCATATGAAGTGATTGACTTATCCAACGGCGATGTGGTCGGTGTGTTTAAGGGGTGGCCAATTGCTGTCGCGTCGGAAGCCGACCGAATACTTGTGAAAACATCGAGCGACAATTTTTCGTTGTTTGAAATGGTCAATAAATAGCGTGCGACGCGATTACGAATGTCCGCTCCTGTCCGCTTCCGGCCGGTGGCCTAGCACTGGTCAGGGTACCAATGGGCTGATCATCGCCGATTGGTTCTACTGATCAACTAAGCCGATTCAACTAAGCCGGTCTGCGCACTTCCGCATGGACCTGGGCGCAAGAGGTGTCGACGACACCTTGAACGCATGCGGGAAATGCCGGGAAGGTCGCCACGCGGAAATCGAACCATGCGCGATGGCGTCTGGCCGCGCCGACACATCGACCATCGACACGGCCCATGCACGCGCCGCGCCGCTCGCGTGCAACCATCGTCAGGCCTTGCCGCCGACGCCGTTCCCGGCCGCCCCGTCCAGGGCGGCCGCGCCGGCACACGGCGCCCTGCCCGGCACGACCGCGTGGAATTCGACCGAGAGGCCCAGGTCGTCCCGCGTCGGGGCCAGGAAGGATTCACCGGACAAGCCGCGATACGTCGCCAGCGTGCGTTCGTAGCCCCGTTCGACCCAGCGTTGCGCGCGCCCGAGATCCACCACGCCGAAACTCACGCCCAGCACGCGCGGTCCGCCGTTCGCCAAAGTCTCGGCGGCGATGCCGCCGCCCTCCGGCTGCAACGCCAGCAACGCCGTCGGCCCCACCGGCACGCAGAAACCGACCGCGCCGACTTCGGGCAAGCGCACCGGCACCGCATTGCCGAAGCCCATCTTCGCGAGCTGGCGACGGTCGGCGTCGGCGTCGCCCGACACCAGCCATACCGCCGACAGCTCCCGTGCGCCGTTGGGATGCTCGCGCGTCACGCGGTAATCGCCGGCATTGGCGGGATCAAACTGGTCCGGCGCGTAGTCGGCCGCGTAGTCGATGAAGAAGGTGTTGCTCGACAGCGGCGCCCGGTCGAACGCGAACAGGCGCCAGCCCGGCTTCGCGCCGTCGGGCCCGGTGAAGAACGGCGTGACCGCGTAATGGAGGTCCGCGAGCGAGCGGTGGATCGCATCGAGCGCGGAGGAACGAATGCCGAAGGTGCGCGAGCCCGGCCCGCCCTTGAGCGCCTGCTGGTCTTCCTGCATGCCCGGATCGAAGGCCGGATCGGGCCGGGTGATGCCCAGCAGTTCGACGTAGCCGCTGTCGGCGAACCGCACATACCGGTTGGCGACCCCGCCGGGATCGCGTCCGGGCCGCACCTGGAATCCCAGCTTGACTGCCATGACCGAAGTGACCTGGTCGATGCCGCGCCCCCACAGCAGGATATGGTCGAGTCGTGCGGGTGGCGCCGTGGCCGCGCCTGCGGTGGCCTGCGCGGCGCCCAGGCACAAGAGCATTGCCGGAACGAGCAGCATCGGTCGCATGGGGAAACCTCTTGGTGGGGAGCCGCGATTCTCCCGATGGCATGACATGAAGGCCATGACCTCGGAGGTCATGGCCCTCATGTCATGCCCGATGGGATCGGATCGGCTTCGGCTTTCGAACCAGAGTCGCTGGGCCCCGGCATGCGTCGGGGTGACGAGCGGGCGATCGACGTCGATTTTCGCAAGCCCCGTTCGTCATCCTGTCATGGGCCGACAAGGCCGAACCACCGGAGGATGACTGGCGATGATCACCGTCTTTGGCGAAGGAAGAGGCTTCCGGGTCGTCTGGCTGCTGGAAGAGATGGGGCTCGCCTACCGGTTGCGGCCGGTGGACCTGCTGGCCGGCGTCGGAAAGGACCCGGAGTTCCTGGCCATCAACCCCGCCGGTTTCATCCCGGCGATCCGGGACGGTGACGTCACCATGGTCGAGTCCATCGCGATCATGGAATACCTGATGGCCCGCCACGGGCCCACGCCGCTGGCGCCCGCCCCGCACGATCCGGCGTTCCCCGCCTACCAGCAGTTCCTGCACCTTGGCGAAGCCGGCCTCGCGGCCTCCGTCTACTTCGTCGTCGGCGCGCGCAATTTCGCGCCGGAGTCCGAGCGGCAGAACTGGAGCGCCGGCCAGGCGCTGGACGTTTTCCAGAGCCGGCTGGGCCTGGTGACGCGGCAGCTGGCACGCACGCCCTACCTCGCCGGCGAGACGTTCACGGCTGCCGACATCTCGGTGACGTACGCGCTGGAACTGGCGCAGCACGGTGCAGGCATTGCACTCGGCGAAATGGAGCGATCCTATATCGCCCGCACCAGCGCGCGCGCAGGCTACCGGCGCGCCATGGAAACCTGCCAGTCGAGGAAGGCCTGGTTTGCCAGGACGCCTGTCCCATGACCCAGTTCCTCCAGTCCCGACATCCCGGTTTCGAGTAGCAGCCCAGGCTGTGGACATGACTCCGCCCGGGAGCCGTCCCTTGCGATGGGCGGGACCGCCACTCCCCCTGTGATGCCCGTCAATGGGGACGGCGCATGCAAGAAGGAACCATGCACCTGCAGGCAAGGTGCACGGAACCCGTGAACCTGCCCCTATTGCGGCTGCCTGATGGCCTCCGCCCCCTGCCGGTCTTGCCCCAGGCCCCGCTGTCATCAAGAATTGTCGGGAACACCTTTCCCGGTTTGACCACCGCATACCCAACGATGCGAGGATTCCACGCATGTCACGCTTCCCTTTTCTCCGCAGCACCACCATGGCCGCGAGCCTCGGCCTGGCCGCTGCCTGCATGGCGCTGCCCGCCTTGGCCGCCACGCCCGACACGGTGACCTTCCCGGCCAACAGTGTCTGGGCGCAGGAAATCGGCAAACTCGACCATGACAACAACGCGCACGACTACGCCGTGGCGGTCGCGGCAGGCAAGACCTTGCAGGTCAAGCTCATCAGCAACAATGCGAACGCGTATTTCAAGGTGACCGACCAGAGCCGCGGCCAGGAAGTGCTCGACTCCCATAAAACAGGCACCCCTAACTGGTCGACGCCCAACGCGGCGGCCACCACGTATGTGATCCAGGTCTACCTGGACCCTGACGCGGCAAAGCGCGAGGAGACCGCGAAATACGCGTTGCAGATCGGGGCATACGGCGCCGAAGACCTGCGTCCCCCGACGACCGCCGTGACGTTCCAGCCCGGCAAACCCTGGGCGGAACAGGACGGGAGCCTGGCCGCTGGCGCCGCAGCGCACGACTTCACCGTTGCCGTTGCCGCGGGCATGACGGTCTCGGTCAATCTCGTCTCGAAGAACCCCCAGGTGCATTTCAAGGTGCAGGACCCGACCTCGAAACAGCTGATCGACAGCAGCACGGCCGGCTCGAACACCTGGTCCGCGCCGGCGACGGTGGCGGCGACGACCTACACGATCGAGGTGTACGCCGATCCCGCGGCGCTGCCGTCCGGGCAACAGGCGTCGTTCGCCCTGCAGGTCGGTCAATTCGCTGCAGGCGCGCAGCCCGCCGGCGCGACCACGGCCGCACCGCCCGCTGCGGCAAGCTCGGCAGCGCAGCCTTAAGCCTCCAAAGTAGGCAATAGCACCCGCCGCCAGCCGGGATCAAAGCGGGTCAGGGCCACTCCTGGCGGCAACAGGGAGCCCTGGCCCGGCTGGCTTGCCGGTGGATGGGCTGCTGCCGTTGCGGAGACAAAAGGGGGGACGGGGTCATCAAGCGCTTTCAATTACCGCCGCCCCCTTTCCCGCTTCCCGGCTCAACTCCCCCGCCCACTTTTGCGTCTCCGTCCCCTGACGATTCGTCGCCCGCATTCCCCTGCGTCGGTCCCAGGTTGCTGGCCAGGAACGAAAGCATGCGGGTATAGAAATCCTGTTCGTCCGCCGGGTCGTTGAGGCCGTGCCCTTCCCAGTCGTAGGTCACGAACTCCGGCGGATGCCCCGACTTCTTCAAGGCGGATCGCATGGCAAAGGCATACGCGATCGGTACGCGCCCATCCAGTTCGCCATGCGCCAGCAGGACGGGCACCGTGATGGCGGCGGCGCGCGAGATCGGCGAATCGGCAACCAGGGCCGCCTTGTCCATGCCCAGCACCGTCTGCAGGTAGTACATGCCGTAGTCGCTGCGATGGGTATCGCCCCAGCGATACAGCTTGCTCAGGTCGTATGGGCCGGACATCCCGACCGCGCAGCGATACAGGCCGGGCTCGCGCGCGGCCCCCATGAGGGCGGCGTACCCGCCATAGCTCGCACCATAGATGCAGATCCTTTTCGGATCGGCCACGCCCTGGGCGACGGCCCAGCGGGTGGCATCCGTCACGTCGTCCTGCATGGCCTTGCCCCATTGGCGATAGCCAAGCTGCATGAAGCGCTGGCCGAAATCGCTAGAGCCGCGGAAATTCACATGCAGCACGCCGTAGCCGTGCGCCGCCAGCAGTTGGGTTTCCTCGTCGAAACTCCATTCGTCCGCCACGAAGTAAGGGCCGCCATGGACGATCACCACCATGGGCGCCGGACCGTTCGTGCCCTGGGCGCGCGTCAGGAATCCATGCAGGGGCAGCCCGTCCCTGGCCTTGAACTCGAAGGGCTCCATCGCAGCCAGATGCGCAGGGTCCAGCCATGGCATGGCCTGGAACAACTGCGTGACCTTGTGCGTCGTCCGGTCCAGCAGATACCACGTGCCCTCGTCCCGGTCGCTGTAGGTGGCGACCACGAGGGTCGAACCGTCCGCGGTGCGGCCCGTCACGTTGACCACCGTGCCAGGGAAAGCCTTCACCAGCGCGCGGTGCCACTTGGCGTCCTCGCTGTCGGGATCCCAGTAACGCGCCTGTGGCAGGCCAGGGCCGAACCAGGCGCCGATGGGTTCCTTGCCGTCCATGGAAAAAATGATGCGCAGCGGATCCGATACCGGGTCGCTCAACAGTTCGGTGCGCTTGCCGCTGGCAAAGTCATAGCGCTCGATGACATCCGGGCCGTCCGCGCGCGTGCTTTCCAGAAAGGCCGTCCGGTTGTCGCGGGAAATGCCGATCGGCACCACCGCGACATGCGAGGCGTCGCTGTCGTTGAGCGCGGACCACTGCCCGCCGTCGCTGCGCACGTAGAGCTGGCTACGCGCCGTATTGCTCCAGGCCCAGGCGAAGCGGACCGTACCGGCGTGATCGATCATGAGCGAGGCATCGCCCAGGGGAGCCACGGCCAGCTCCTTCCCCTCGTCCAGCAAATGGTCGATGTCACGCAGCCACAAGCTGTAGCGGCACTCGTGGTCCTTGCTGAAATCCTTGCACTCCAGGACCAGGAAGTGGCGATCGTCCCCGTCCACCGTGCCGGAGAAATTCGCCGGCAACAGCTGCGGATGCTTCTTGTGGATGTCCGCCAGATAAAGCACGGAGTCGAAGATGGGCGCGTGATAAGGCCCGATGTCGCGATTCGCCGCAATCAGCAGGCGGTCGGATCCCAGCCACGCCAGCTTCTCGATCTCCCCCTGCTTGCCCGGACTGATCTGCTTGACCGGCTGGAGATCCGAGCGCCGCAGGATCGTGACCATCGTGCCGTCGTCTTCGCGATGGGCAATCGCCAGCAGTGCCCCGTCGGGGGAAATCGCCACGCGTTCGTATTCAGGACGCCGCAGCAAGTCCATGGTCTTCGTACCGCTTTCCGCGATACAGGCGAACGACACCGAAACCAGCAACCACGCCAGCCAATAGCGCCACATCGTGCATCCCCCTGATGCCAACCCACAGTGCGAAAGAACGCCCGCGTGGCGCGGGCGTTCAGTGGTCGAGCCGTCTTGCGGATTCGACGGTATCCGTCGACGGCATCGTACAGAGAAACCGGGCGACGGAGTGCACTTTTCGAGCGTTGGAAAGTGCACTCCGCCTCTGGCTTTCACGCTACGCCAGCGTCCGGCTGCGCATCGGCTACCACATGCCCCTGGGCGGGAAGTGAACCTGAAGTCGGCGGTTGCTGAAAACCCCGGACAAAGGGACGGACAAAGGGGACTTCGTTCTCTTTGCCCGCGCACGATCCAATCGGCCAGCCCCGCCGCTTTTCCTGCCGATTGCCCAACCGGCAACAGGCATGAAATTGCGATACCGTGATCGCCCGTGCCGACCAACCCGCGGCGGCCGCAGGGCCCGCGAAGCGCGCCGGCCCGAACCTTCATCCAGGGAGCTGCCTTGATGCGTCGAATCCCGTCGGTGTGGTGCTGGCTCGCCGTGTGCGCCACCACGTCGATCCATGCCGCCGAATCGCCCCCGGTGCCGCGCGAACAGCCCGCGCTGCACGCACTGGCGACCGCACCGAGCGAAACGGAGCTGCGCGCCACGATCACGCGACTGGTGGGCTTTGGCACCCGCCACACCTTATCCGGCACGCAGTCCGACAGCCGCGGCATCGGCGCCGCGCGGCGCTGGGTGAAGGCGCGCTTCGAGGCGATCTCACGCGACTGTGGCGACTGCCTGGACGTGGTCACGCCGACGCAGGCCTTCACCGGCAAGCGCGTCCCGCGACCCACCGAGGTGATGGACGTGGTGGCGATCAAGCGCGGCAGCACCGACCCGCAACGCGTGATCGTGATCACCGGGCACCTGGATTCGCGCGTCAGCGACGTGATGGACAGCCGCAGCGATGCGCCCGGCGCCAACGACGACGCCTCCGGCGTGGCCGCCCTGATCGAGGCGGCACGACTGCTGTCGAAGCAGGACAACCGCGCCACCCTGGTGTTCGCCGCGCTGTCCGGCGAGGAACAGGGCCTGTACGGCGGCAAGGTGCTCGCCGACTACGCGGTGGCACAGGGCTGGCAGGTGGAGGCCGAGCTCAACAACGACATCGTGGGCAACAGCCGCGGCCAGAACGGCGTGATCGACAACACCGTGGTGCGGGTGTTCTCCGAGGGTACGAAAACCAACGAGACGCCGGCGCAGGCGGCGTACCGCCGTTACCACGGCGGCGAAGTGGATTCGCCCTCGCGCAACCTCGCCCGCACCATGGCCGGGCTGGCCGACCGCTACCTGCCCGACTTCCGCGTGCACATGGTCTACCGCACCGACCGCTACGGCCGCGGCGGCGACCAAGTACCGTTCCTCGAGGCCGGCTACCCCGCGGTGCGCGTCACCGAGGCACACGAGGACTACACCCGCCAGCACCAGGACCTGCGCACCGAACAGGGCGTGCGCTACGGCGACACCATCGACGGCATCGACTTCCGCTATCTCGCACGCGTCACCGCGCTCAACGCGATCACCATGGCCGCGCTGAGCCGCGCGCCCGCGCCGCCCGGCGGCGTGGACATCCACGGCGCGCTGGCCACCGACACCACGCTGGACTGGCGCAAGGTGCCGGGCGCCGCCGGCTACCGCGTGCACTGGCGCGATACCACTGCGCCACAATGGCAGCACGCGCAGGCAGTGGGCGACGTCGACCACTACGTGCTCAGGGACGTGGTGATCGACGACTGGTTCTTCGGCGTGTCGTCGGTCTCGGCCGACGGTTACGAGAGCCCGGTGGTATTCCCCGGCGACGCCGGCAGCTTCGGGCGTTCGCCACCGGTCGCTGCGAAACCCTGAGGCAGGCGAACGTTCGGCCTCCGATGGACGAGGGGCAACCAAAGGGGACGGACAAGGCGCGCCCTGTCCCCGAATTTTCGGTTTGCAGCGCCCGGGACTTGAATACTCACGCCGCAATCCGCTCGATCCGGTCGACAGCCTTGCCGAGCGTCCGGTGAGCCTCTTCCAGATCGTAGTCCGCCTGAAGCCCCAGCCAGAAGCGCTCGCTGGTCCCCAAGGCCGCGGCCAGACGCACGGCGGTATCCGCCGTGACACCGCGCTTGCCAAGCACGATCTCGTTGATGCGACGCGGCGGCACGCCGGCAGCGCGCGCCAAGGCGTTCTGGCTGATGCCCATGGGCGTCAGGAACTCCTCAAGCAACACTTCGCCGGGATGGATGTTGGGCAGGCTCTTCATGATCGACTCGTTGGCGTCAGTGGTAGTCGACGATTTCCACGTCTTGGGCGTCGCCGTCGATCCATCGGAAACAGACGCGCCATTGATCGTTGATGCGGATGCTGTACTGCCCTTTGCGTTGGCCCTTCAGGGCTTCCAGCCGATTGGCCGGAGGAATGCGCAGATCGTCCAGCACCGAAGCGTTTGCCAACATGCGCAGCTTGCGGCGCGCCACGGATTGGATATCGGCAGGCAGGCGCCGGGAAGGCGTTCCGCCCCAGATCTTTTCCGCTTCCTTGTCGGCAAAGTTTCTGATCACGGGCAAACCATAACGCTATCCGTCATATAACGCAAATCGTCATGGACTGGGCGTCGAGAACACTACAAGCCCCTAACTCCTTTTCCTGGGCCAGCCACACGCTGTCAGGGGAGTGCACTCCGGTCCGGGTTTTGGTTAACCTGGGCCAAGGGGAAATCCAATGGCCTTTTGGTGGGTTAACCACAAGCAAACCCGCGACCACGAAGTTCGTGGCGGGTACCTGTGGTCGCCGTACAGAAACACGAACGGCGCCTTCAACCAGACCTACGAGAACATGAAGCTCGTCCGGCCGGGCGACATCATCTTTTCGTACGCACACGGGCGGATCGGTGCCGTCGGGCGAGTGATCGAGGCTGCGTCACCGAGTCCCAAGCCAATCGAGTTCGGGGACGTTGGTTCCTACTGGTCGAATGAGGGTTGGCTGGTTGAAGTGGACTTTGTTCCGGCACGGCGGCCACTAAGCCCGAAGCAAGCGATCGAATCGATCGGGCCGATGCTGCCCGAGCGCCATTCCCCGCTGCAGAAAAATGGCAACGGCAACCAAGGTTGCTATCTGGCGGCGATCTCCGACGCGCTCGGCCACGTCTTGATGGCAATGCTCGACACGCCCGGAGTTCGTGAATCAGACGTGCCTGCCACTTATGTGGTTGAGCGCGAGCCCAACGCGACCGTGCTGGACGACATTCGCCAAGTCCAGGACGACACCTCCGTGCCGGAAACCCAACGCCTGCAGCTCGCCAAGGCACGTATCGGCCAGGGCTTCTTCCGGAAGCAAGTGATTCTGCTGGAGGGTGCCTGCCGGGTTACTGGCGTCACCGACACGCATCTATTGATCGCCAGCCACATCAAGCCGTGGCGGGAAGCGTCCAACAGCGAGCGCCTGAGCGGCCATAACGGCATATTGCTATCGCCACACGTGGATGCCTTGTTCGACGAACAATGGATCACCTTCGAGGACGATGGACAGATGCGCGTACACCGTGCCCTTGCGCGCGATGTCCTCGACCGCTGGGCCATTGATCCAAATAAACAGGTCGAGCGCTTTCGTCCTGAGCAAGCGCACTACCTTGCACGCCACCGCGAACTATTCGCCCAGAAGGCTAGAATCAGTTAGCCGGAGGCGGCCTGTTTCGTTTGGTTGGTGCATTCCAACGGAAGGAGAGGAGCATGGCAAAGCGCAAGAATGGCGGCTTCGAACTACTGGCAGCGATGCCCTGGCCCGTCCCCCTAGTGCTGGGCGTCATCGGCTTTGTGGGTGTGCGATACGGCATCGGCTGGATGATGAGCACCAGCCAGAACGTGATTTTCGCCAACATGGGGAGGCAGCTTTCCAACGGTGCTTACACACCGTTCGCCTGGATCGTGCTCGTCATCTGTTGGCTGGCGGCGCTCGCCTCCTACATCGGCGCCCAACGGCGCCGTCGCTTGCTGGAGACCCAGACGAGTCTGGACAGCATTCGCGCGCTGAGCTGGCGCCAATTCGAGCTGCTGGTGGGCGAGGCGTTCCGGCGCCAGAGGTACACCGTGCAGGAAACCGGGCTCGGCGGTGCGGACGGCGGCGTCGACCTGCTGCTGCGCAGAGAGGGCAAGCTGACTCTAGTGCAGTGCAAGCGCTGGAAAAGCCAACGCGTCGATGTGAAAGTTGTCCGCGAGATGTTCGGGTTGCTCGCCCACCATCAGGCTTCGGCGGTGAAGATTGTCGCAGTAGGCACCTACACCCCGGACGCGCAACGCTTCGCCGAAGGCAAACCGATAGAACTGATTACCGGTGCGGCGCTGCTCGATCTGGTTCGTGGCGTCCAGACAGCAACCACGGAACCCGCGCTCCAGGCGCCAGTACCCACGCCAGCCGAAGCATCCCCCTGCTGTCCGAAGTGCGGCAAGGCGATGGTGCAACGTATCAACAGACGAACAAACGACCAGTTCTGGGGCTGCACGACCTACCCAAGTTGTCGCGGTACGCGGCAGCTTGACGGAACGCACACTGACGTCGGCATCTTTCCATCCAGGTAAGCAAACCTGATCTCGCTCTTGGCTATATGCTGGCCAAGTTGCAGCAAGGCTCACTCACCAGCCCATAAGGAAATACCATGGCAGAGTTACCCAGATTGATGCCAAGCAGCGCCGAATCCGAAACGTTCGGTGGCGTCACCTATCACCTCGGTGGCGAGCTGGTGCCCGTGCTCACCGTCGATGTGTTGTATGCATCGGTCTACTTCGAACATCACATCCTGCTGTGGAAGCACCCCACGGTGAACATTGGCCTGAAGCCCATGCCTGGTGCGCTGAAACGCATGGTGGCCGGTATGCAGGTATTTGTGACCGAAACCAGTGGCGACGGCATGATCGCGTTCAGCCGCGACGGCGCTGGCCACATTCTGGCGATGCATATGGAAAAGGGCCGCGAGTTGCATGTGCGTGAACACCAGTTCCTGGCCGCCACCAGCAGCATCGACTACAGCTTCGAGCGGGTGAAGGGCGTGGCCAACATGATGTTCGGCGGCACCGGTTTCTTCATCGACAAATTCCACAGCCACGCCGGCGATGGCGTCCTGTGGTTGCATGGCTACGGCAACGTATTCGAGAAAGTACTGAAACCAGGCGAGTCGATCGACATCGAGCCAGGTGGTTGGCTGTACAAGGACGCCTCAGTGAGGATGGAAACGCGCGTCGATCGCCTGACCAGCGGCTTGTTAGGCGGCATGAACCTGATCCTCAATCGGTTTACTGGTCCCGGCCGAGTCGGCATCCAGTCAATGTACATGCATTACGCGACCGGAGGGTGAGGTCCATTGCGACGGGCGTGGCACGCGTCCGTCGCCATTGCCTGAGCATGATTTGCGGCGGACTCGCTTTACTCGGCGATGCGTAGTAGCAGCTTTCAAGCCAGCCGCACCCTACTTTATTAGCCACACCCCCTTTTATTCGGTTAGAAAGTGCACTATGCGCCCGTTTCTGATCTGCCAGAGGCCCTTCCCTTAATCCTTCCCCACCTTAATGTTGAGATGGGGGTGGAGGTGAGGACAGCGTGGTGGAGTTCGGGAAGTACTGAAGTATTGGACGATTGGCCGCATTCAATTGAATTTGCTTCCTTTGCGCGCCGAAATCGAACCTAACCGGGATTCGTGCGTAAGATTGGGTTGGCACGCCGTCGACCGTCTCTGGCCTGAACACCCACTCGTGCACACAAGCAAGGGCGGCTCTATCAAGTTCACGATATCCGCTGCTCTTGTCTATCCGCATGTCCATGTTCTGTCCATTCGCACCAACCAGAACAAGGACAACGACTGTCCCCTCATGAGCCTCCCGAATCGCCAGGATCGGGTAGTGCGCCTGTGCTCGACTAACAATGGTTACGGGAACCACCACAGGATCATGCTTCACCGGCGCACAACCAACCAATAGTATTAGCGCCCCCGTAGCACCGATGCGTTGCAATGACATAATTCCCTCGCGTTGAAATTATCTAATGTCCAGACCGAAGTCGAGGTGTGGCTTGCACACCCAACTCACCAGAAAGTCACCCATCACAAGGGACGGAGGCAATTAAGATCTTTTAACAGGCTGTTGAGAAACGCCCCGAAGCAGCGACAATCATAGTTCCCATCAATCATCAGGTCGTGGCTGTGCGCGGAGCCGATATCCAGCAACTTGGCATGTTTTCGTATGTGTCCGTGGACGAGCGCG
>NZ_JACYXK010000012.1 GCF_014842975.1 Rhodanobacter sp. DHB23
TTGAACGTGGGAGTGCCCATCCCAGCAGATATTTACAATGGCCTGACCGGTTGGCAACGATGTGACATTGGGGCTAACAGCTGCGGCGATAAGAATGAGTGAGACAATGCTCATAGAGGCCTAACGCCTGAGTTAAGCGGCGGCGAAGCCGTCCGCCTTGAACGAAATGTTAGGCATCGAGCCTACACCGGAACGCGAGCGTGTACCCCGCAAGGTCGATGCTTTCCCAATCACTTGACTCGTGGATGGGCATGTCCAGAGTGGACTTGCGCAGTGTTACCCCTTCTGTGAAGTCGGAGAGGATGATGATGGCGGAACCCTCAAGAAGTTTGTGCGAAGCCTTGAACACGCCCAAGTCATCTGTTTGCTCGATGGGAGTAACTGATACGTTGCCACGACCCAATAGCTCGTCGTTGAACAGCAAGGCAAGTTCGACGCGCATATCTCTGGATGCCTAACGCTTAGTAGACCCCGGATCGGGGCATATGCACGGATGCTCCGCGCTGGCTCCCATTTCGTCAAGGGAAGAAATCCTACAAGCAATCATGCACTTGTCCGGCTCCTTTCGGTCGCCGCGCAGGGGCACGCTCGTGTGCGTATCTCGCGAAACGAGGCTTGTATGTCTTATCACCCCGAAAACGGCGATACGCACGGGACTCCTGCCAAGGCGCCGCGGTTGCTGGACGAGGTGCGGCGGGTATTGCGGGTGAAGCATTACAGCCTGCGCACGGAGCAGATCTACGTGGGCTGGATTCGCCGCTTCATCCTGGCCAATGGCAAGCGCCATCCGCGCGACATGGGCGCAGCGGAACTGGAGGCCTTCCTTTCGCGATTGGCGGTGCGCAATCAGGTCGCGGCCAATACGCAGAACCAGGCGTTGTCTGCCTTGCTGTTCCTGTATCGCGAAGTGCTTGGGGTCGAGTTGCCGTGGCTGGATGGGGTGACCCGGGCGAAGCGGCCGGCACGGGTGCCAACGGTGTTGTCGCGCGAGGAGGTGACCCGGCTGCTGGCGTACATGGATGGCCGTCCGCGGCTGTTGGCTTGCCTGCTCTACGGTGCCGGCTTGCGCCTGATGGAGGCGCTGCGCCTGCGCGTGAAGGACGTGGATTTCGACCGCGGCGAGATCACCGTGCGCGACGGCAAGGGCGGCAAGGATCGCCGTACGATGCTGCCGCGCTCGCTGATCGAGCCCCTGCGCTTGGAGCTGGAGCGTTCGCGCCAGTTGCACCAGGCCGATTTGCACGAAGGTTTCGGTGCGACATGGCTGCCGTTCGCGTTGGCGCGCAAGTATCCGTCGGCGCCGCGCGAGTTCGGTTGGCAGTACGTGTTTCCCGCGCCCCGGCGCTCGGTGGACCCGCGTGACGACACTGAACGCCGGCACCATTTCGACGACGGCATGCTGGCGCGCGCGTTGAAGAAGGCCTGCCGCGAGGCGGGCATCGCCAAGCCGGTGAGTGCGCACACGTTGCGCCACTCGTTCGCCACGCACCTGCTGGAGTCCGGCAGCGATATCCGCACGGTGCAGGAGCTGCTCGGGCACAAGGATGTGTCGACCACGCAGATCTATACCCACGTGCTCAACCGTGGCGGCCACGGTGTGTTGAGTCCGCTGGACCGGTGAATGGCTGCGGTGCGGCACGCGCTACGATAGCGTCTTGCTCCTTGCCGGAAGCACCGAAATGACGCTGTCGATCCGACCCGCCACTGCCGCCGACGTGCCCGCGCTGTGCGCCTGGAACGCGGCGATGGCGCGCGAGACCGAGGGGCTGGAGCTGGATGCGGCAGTGCTGGAGCGTGGCGTGCGCGGCGTGTTCGAGCAACCCCAGCGCGGCTTCTATCTGGTCGCCGAGCGGGATGGCGTGGCGGTGGGCGGCCTGATGGTCACGTTCGAGTGGAGCGACTGGCGCAACGGCGATTACTGGTGGATCCAGAGCGTGTACGTGGTGCCGGAGGCGCGCCGCGATGGCGCGTTCCGCATGCTGTACGCCGAGGTGGCACGCCGCGCCCGCGCGGCACGGGCGGCGAGCCTGCGCCTGTACGTGGAGACGGGAAACGCCCGCGCGCAGGCCACCTACGAGCGGCTTGGCATGCACCGCTGCCATTACGAGATGTACGAGCAGGTGCTTTGAGGCGTTGCATTTATAGAGCCCCGCTCCCTTCGGGACCTGATTAGCGTCGAGTCTCAGTCGTGCCATGTTCGGTCTCCCTCCCCTGCATGCAGGGGAGGGCTGGGGTGGGGTCAGGCTCTTGCGAAAGCCATCCATGAGAGTCTTTCGCAGGGTTTCACCCCCTCCCAACCTCCCCCTGCAAGCAGGGGGAGGAGCAAATCGGCTTGCCGCTGAGACTCGACGCTAATCAGGCCTTCGGGAGAGGGGTTGGAGTGAGGGTTCGGGCATGGCGCGCTGTTGAAGTTCGTTGCCAAGTTTGTCCACGCGCTTCGCCCGCACCCTCATCCGGCGCTGCGCGCCACCTTCTCCCGCAGGGAGAAGGAAAAAGCGGGCCGGGTTTCGCCGCACACCTGATCTTCCGATGGGAGCGGATGTTCTCAGTGCAGCGATGCAGACGGCGCCGCGAGCTGGCCGTGTTCGTCCAGCACGATGCGGCCCGGCATCTGCAGCTCGGCGGCGCAACCGTAACGGGCGGCGAGCGCGGCGAGCAGCGGACCGAGCGCGCGCGGCTGCAGCGGGTAGCCGTGCGCGAGCACGCGCGGCTGGCTGCCTGCGCCGAATTGCGCGGCGGTGACCGCCACCACGCCGAGGCCGGGTGCTTCGTGGGCATACAGCCGTGGCGTTTCGTGCCGCGGGTCGGCGTCGGCCACGGGCTCCAGCAGCCAGCCGGCATCGCCTTCGCCGTCCGGCGCGGACTGCAGGCGCAGCGGCAGCGCGTGGGCGTCGAGCAGGGCGGCGTACTGGCGCAGTTCGAACACGATGCCGGCGAAGTCGTGCGCGCGTTCCGTGACCTCGCCGCCCTGCGCTGCCAGCCACTCGGCAGGCGACTGCGCCAGTACGCGGCCGTTTTCGTAGTGCAGCGCCAGGCCGCGCGCGCTGAGCACGCCTTCCTCGCGGTACGGCGTGAGCAGGGCCACTTCCAGCAGGCTCCACAGCGGCGCGAGGTTGACGTGTTCGTACTGCACGCAGGTCAGCGCCAGCAGGTCGTTGCGGCTGAGGTAGCGCGCGTGCTCCAGCCGCACGCCCAGCGTGCGCATCAGCCAGTCGGCGGTATGCGCGCCGGCTTCGCCGCGGCCGACCAGTTGCACTTCGATCTGTTCGGCGAGTTCCTCGGCGAGTTCCTCCGGCGCCAGCAGCGACAGCGGCAGCAGGCGCATCGGGCCGTCGGCGTAGTGCGGCGAGGGTTCCAGCGGCTGCGCCGGCATGCGACCGTCGTGGCTGCCGAAGGCCACCACCTGCGCCACGCCGGCGCGCGGCACGCGGCGGCCGAGTTCGTCCAGCGTGGCCCATGCCGGGAAGCCGGGGCGCAGCAGTTCCACCGGGTCGAACAGCGCGCCGGCCAGCACCAGCCGCGCCTGCGCCACCTGCGGCAGCAACGCGTGCAGGTCGGTGGCGACCAGGCTGGCCAGTTCGTCCGCTTCGTCGCGGCTCAGGGTGGCGCGCGGCGCGGCGCCGGCCACGGGTTCCAGCGCGAGCACGATGGGCAGGGCGATCAGGGTGGAGGCTTCCACGGCAGCGAAATCCGCGAGGGAAAAGCGCGATTCTAGCAAGTGGGCGAGGCGCGCCCGGCCTGGGTGCGGGGCTGCTCCGGTGAACGAAATGCCATTTGCGCGACGCGCCGCGCTTCCGCGCCGTGGCGGGGCGGGTTAGCCTTGCAGGCAATCTTTGCTGGATTTTCCCGGAATGGAACAGATGCAACGGCGCGTGGGTGTGATCGGTGGCGTGCGGATCCCGTTCTGCCGCAACAACACGGCCTATGCCGACGTGGGCAACTTCGGCATGTCGGTGAAGGTGCTGGGCGCGTTGGTGGAGCGCTACGGCCTGCACGGGGTGGAACTGGGCGAGGTGGCGCTGGGCGCGGTGATCAAGCACCCTTCGGACTGGAACATCGCGCGCGAGGCGCTGCTTTCCTCCGGCCTGGCGCCCACCACGCCGGGCATCACCACCGCGCGCGCCTGCGGCACATCGCTGGACAACGCCATCATCGTGGCGAACAAGATCGCGGCGGGCCAGATCGAGGCCGGCATCGCCGGCGGCTCGGACACCACCAGCGACGTGCCCATCGTGTTCGGCACGCGCCTGCGCAAGCGCCTGCTGGCGATCAATCGCGCCAAGACGCCGCTGGACAAGCTGAAGGTGGCGCTGCACCGCTTCTCGCTGAAGGAACTCAAGCCCTCCTTCCCCGGCGTGGCCGAGCCGCGCACCGGCAAGTCGATGGGCGACCACTGCGAGCAGATGGCGAAGCAGTGGCATGTCACGCGCGAGGCGCAGGACCGGCTCGCGCTGGACAGCCACCGCAAGCTGGCCGCCACCTACGACGCGGGTTTCTTCGAAGACCTGATCGTGCCGTTCCGCGGCCTGGCGCGCGACGGTTTCCTGCGCCCCGACACCACGCTGGAAAAACTCGCCGCGCTCAAGCCCGCGTTCGACAAGAGCTCGGGCCAGGGCACGCTCACCGCGGGCAACTCCACCGGCCTCTCCGACGGCGCCGCCGCGGTGCTGCTGGCCAGCGAGGAATGGGCCACGCAGCGCGGGCTCAAGGTGCAGGCCTGGTTCCGCGACGCCGAGGTGGCCGCGGTGGATTTCGTGCACGGCGAGGGCCTGCTGATGGCCCCTACCGTGGCGGTGCCGCGCCTGCTGAAGCGCAACGGCCTCACCCTGCAGGACTTCGACTTCTACGAGATCCACGAAGCCTTCGCCGCGCAGGTGCTGTGCACGCTGCGCGCGTGGGAGAGCGCGGATTACTGCAAGAACCGGCTGGGCCTGGACGCGCCGCTGGGCGCGATCGACCCCGCCAGGCTCAACGTGCATGGCTCCAGCCTCGCCACCGGCCACCCGTTCGCCGCCACCGGCGCGCGCATCATCGCCACGCTGGCGAAGATGCTGGAGCAGAAGGGCTCGGGCCGCGGCCTGATCTCGATCTGCACGGCGGGCGGCATGGGCGTCACCGCGATCCTCGAACGCTGATTCCGTAGGAGCGCACCCTGTGCGCGATGGCTCTTGGCTTCGATCAAACATCAGAGCCATCGCGCACAGGATGCGCTCCCACGGGCGGTCCCTTCAGCCGTGATTCGACCGCGCTGGGGCATAAAGGCCGGATGCTGCGTCTGCGCACCACCACCACCTTGAGCCTGCTCGCCCTGGGTATCGGCATTGCCGGTACGCAATGGCTGTGCGGTTTCAACACCGGCTGGGCCGGCCCCAGCGAGCGCGTGGCGGGTTTCGTGCCCGCGGCGCACCACCCCGCTGCGCGCGTGGCACGCCATCATGCGGCAAGCCAGCCGCATGCCGTGGCGGTGGCGCATCGCACCGTGCTGCCACCCGTGGTGGACGTCGCGCAGGCTGCACCGGCGGTGCAGCCGCCGGAACTGGTGCCGGTGTCCATGCCGCAGATGCCGGTGTCGTGGTCGCAGATGGAAGGCCACCTGCAGGGCCGCGTGCTGCTGCACCTGACCATCGACGGCAGTGGCCGCGTCGCCGCGGCATCGCTGGCGGAGTCCAGCGGCGATCCCGTGCTCGATGCCCATGCCCTGGACACCGTGCGTCGCTGGCGCTTCGCCGTGCCTGCCGACCATCCGGATGGCTTCAGCGGCGACTTGCCGATGAGCTTCACCCGTGGCGGGCAGCAGGTGGCGGCAGCGCCGTAATACCGCAGGCCCGTTCCGCGCCGATGCTTCTGCCGCCGCGCCTCAGGCCTCGGTCTTTGGGCTGGCGGTGCTGCGCATGCAGCGGACATAGGCGATGTTGCGCATGTCCGTGCCCGTGCTGCCGATGGCATAAACCGGCGACACGGTGGCCTGGACTCGGCAATGGCGCCCGGCATGCTGGCGCAGGGCATCGTGGTCCATGGGCGTGCTGGCGCAGGCGGCCAGCACCGCGGCGGCAAGGGCCGCGATGGCGATCCGGATGTTCATGGCGGTTCCCTGCGGGCCATCCGGAGGATGGCGCATGGCGATCAGGCGGATGCGGTACGGGCGATGGCGTAACCATGCCGGCTGCGGCGGCTTGCCAGGCAAGCCGCCGCAGCCGGCGACGAAGATCGGGTCGCTGCCTACGGCGCGGCGCCGCTGAACTTCTCCACGGTGGCGCCCTTCACCGCGCCGATCTGCGCGCTGTCGCTGACCTTGAGCACCACCTCGCGGCGGAACTCCAGCGTGCCCTGCACCACGGCGTGCGGGCCGATCACGATGGTCGGCTTGCGGTCGTTGCCGAAGTGGAACCAGCCGCCGTTGTTCGGCTTGTCGACCAGGATGCCGCCTTCGACGTGCGAGCCGGCGCCCACGGTGATATCGCCGGCCACGGTTTCCAGGCCGCCGGCGACATGCGCGGCGTCGAGGGTGATGCCGCCGTTGACGTTGGACAGGTGGCCGTTCACCTGCGCGCTCCGGGCGAGGCTGATCGCGCCGTTCACGGCTTCGACCGTGCCGTCGACCTGGCTGCCGGTGGCGAGCCGGATCGCGCCGTTGACGGTGCCCAGCTTGGCGGCATGGGCCTGCGCGCCGAGATCCACCGAGCCATTGACGGTGCTGGCTTCCTGCACCACGGCGCCGTCGCCGATGTGCACGCTGCCGTTCACCGAGCTGACATCGCCGGCGTGCTGGCCGGCGTCCACCTGCACGGTGCCGTTGACCTTGCTGATGTCGTTGTCCGCCGCGGTGGCCGCCAGTGGCGCGGCGAGGGCCGCGAAAATGGCCGTGGAGAGGGCGAGGGGAAGCAGGATGCGGCGCATGGGCATGACTCCGTTCGTGGGAATGACCCTCATGGGATGCAGCGCACCCGCAAAGGGTTGGCGTGACCTTCGGCATGGTGGCACCATGCCGGACTTCCCCGCCGAGAAGCCAACGCCATGCACAAGCTCGTCCTGATCCGCCACGGCCAGTCGCAGTGGAACCTCGACAACCGTTTCAGCGGCTGGGCCGATGTGGACCTCACCGCGCTGGGCGAGCAGGAGGCGCGCGAGGCGGGCGAGTTGCTGAAGCGCGAGGGCTACGCGTTCGACGTGGCGCATACCTCGGTGCTGAGGCGCGCGGTGCATACCCTGTGGGGCGTGCTCGACGCGATGGAGATGTCGTGGCTGCCGGTGCATACCGACTGGCGCCTCAACGAGCGCCACTACGGCGCGCTCACCGGCCTCAACAAGGCCGAGACCGCGGCGAAGTACGGCGACGCGCAGGTGAAGGTCTGGCGCCGCAGCTACGACATCCCGCCGCCGCCGCTGGCGCGCGACGAGAACGAGGCGGTGCACGACCCGCGCTACGCGGCACTCAAGCCCGAACAGATTCCCGACACCGAATGCCTGAAGGACACCGTGGCCCGCGTGCTGCCGTACTGGCACGAAGTGCTGGCGCCGGCGATCAAGGCCGGCCGGCGCGTGGTGGTGGCTGCGCATGGCAATTCGCTGCGCGCGCTGGTGAAGTATCTGGACGGTATCTCGGACGCCGACATCGTGGAGATGAACATCCCCAACGGCGTGCCGCTGGTGTACGAGTTCGATGCCGAGCTCAGGCCGCTGAAGCGCTACTACCTCGGCGACGCCGCGGCGATCGAGGCGAAGATGGCCGCCGTCGCCAACCAGGGCAAGGCCAAGTAATCCCTCCTTAAATCGGGTTCTTGCTCGATCAGGTTCTTGCTTGTCATTCCTGCGAACGCAGGAATCCAGTGCCTTTGCATTCCAGAATTACAGACAATGGATGATTCGCTGCGCTCGCCCCCTTTGGGGCCAGCCTTCGCTGGGATGACGGGCAAAGTCCGAGGTTCCTAGGCGGCGCGGGCGCGCAGCAAGGCACGGATCGCGTCCATCACCCGTTGCACCGGCGCGCGGCGATAGTCCCAGCGCGGGTCGCTGTCGACCGGGTTGACCACCATCGTCGCATTGGCCTCGAACAGCAGCAGGTGGCCGGCGCGGTCGATGCCGAAGTCGATGCCGGCATAGTCGAGGCCGAGGACCTGTTCGATGTCGGCCAGGGTACGCAACTGGTCCCGGGTCAGCACCTGTTCCATGGCGGTGATGAAGCGTTCGTCCTCGCTCCGGTGCGCGGCGCTCCCGGCCATGTCGGCGCTGAAGTAATGCACCTTCCAGTCGTGCGATACGGCGGCATGCAGTGGATAGAGCGCATGGTCGATCATCATCACGCGGTATTTGCGGATCTTGCCGTCGGTGCTGCTGGCGTCGAGATATTCGATCGCGATCAGCATTTCGCCCGGCAGCTTCGCCGTCGCCGTGGCCAGGTCCTCCGGCCGCTCGACGCGGACGAAATGGTGCCCGGTATGGAAACCCGGTGAACGCAGCAGGCAGGGAAAGGCGATGCCGTGGTCGGCCAGGATCGCGGCGGCGTCGGGCAGGGAGGCGCGCGGCAGCATCGCCATGTTCGGCGTGATCAGCCCCGGGATGGTGGCCAGCCGCCCGGCGTTGCCGGCCCGGCCGGTGGCCAGGACCGCCTCGGGCCGGTTGATGACGGGGGCCGTGCTGCGCGCCACCAGGGCCGCCGCGTCCCGTAGCGCCGCCGCCGCGAGATCGGCGTCGCCGATGGCATTGAAGATCAGCCGGTGCGGCGGCAGTGGCGCTGTGGGATCGGCGAAATCGGCGAACAGCACGGTGGTCGCGAACAGGCGGTCGTCGATGTGCTGGCGGATCGGCACCGCGCCGCCGACGCTCGAACCCAGCACCAGCAGTTCGATGGGTGCGGCCTCGCCGCGATAGGGATAGGCCAGGGTCGGACACTGGCGGAATCCCTTCTCGCGATAAGGCACGGCCGCGGCCTCGTCGCCCAGCCCGGCAAGGGTATGCGCCATGCCGCGGTTGGCCTCGATGCTGTCCGGAGCCAGCGCCAGGGCGGCGGCGAAATGGACGCGGGCTTCCTCGAATGCTTGCGCCTTCTGCAGGGAGGTGCCGAGATTGATCAGTCCGGTCGGATGGTCGGGGTGATGCTTGACGGCCTCGCGATAAAGCGTGCGGGCCGCGCTGGTATAGCCCAGGCCGTCGAGCAGGGTGCCGAGGTTGTTGAGCAGGCCGGAATGGCCCGGCATCACCGCCAGCAGGGCGAGATAGGCCTCCCTGGCGTCGGCTTCGCGCCCGAGACGGGCCAGCAGGTCGGCGCGTCCGAGGCGCAGCTCGCCGGACGGGTCGCCCTCGGCGATGCGGCGCTCCAGCCGGTCGAGGTCGTCCAGCAGCTGCTGGCGGTATGGGAGCGGGGTGGCCATGTCGGGCACGGGAATCGTCGGGGAGGGCGGACCGGATCGGTGGCATTGTAGAGCGGTGTGCGTGGGCCGCCCGGCGAGCGATGTCCCTGCAGTCCGTGCGGCGGCCGGCATGCATGCCCTTCGTCCATCGCGCGGCGCGCGCGGTGCGGCTAGGCTGCCCGCATCTCCAGCCACGGACGCAACCCATGCCTGCCCACCTGATGAACTACGTGATCATCGTGCCGTTGATGGCCCTGCTGATCTGGCGCCGCATCAGCCGCAACTTCGGCCGCCAGCCGATCCGGCGCGGACGCATGGTCGCGCGGATCGCGATCTTCGCGGTGATCGGCGGCCTGTTGATGCTCGCCGGCCTGAGTGACATCCGCCTGGCCGAGGGCCTGCTCGGCGGTGCGGTGACCGGCGCGGCGCTGGGCTTCGCCGGCCTGCGCCTGACGCGCTTCGAGACCGATCCGGTGAAGGGCGACTGCTACGTGCCGAACCCGTGGATCGGCGCCGTGCTCACCGCGCTGCTGCTGGGCCGGCTGGTGTGGCGCTTCATGGCGCTGACGCCGCAGATGCAGCAGGCCAGCGCGCTGGCCGCCAGCGCACCGCCCGGCACGGACATGCAGATGGGCTACCAGGCCAGCCCGCTGACGATGCTGCTGATCGGCCTGCTGGTGGGCTACTACATCGTCTATTTCGCCGGCCTGCTGGTGCATCACAAGCGTTACCGGCAATCGCATGCGACGACGGTCGCCTGACGGCCGTTGCAAGGCCTCTTGAAGCCGTCGGCTTCCGCCTGCGGCGCAAGCTTTTCCTGGCATCTGTTCAAGGGTTCCTGCGATCACGCAGGGCGTCCCTTCCACGAGTGGGAGGGCTCCGTGTTCAGGGCGCGACGCTGAAGTCGATCTCCAGCGGATACGGCACGGGTGCCGCCGGCGGCGCGGGCAGCGCCAGGCCGGCGAAATGCGCGGCCATGCAGTTGGCGGTCGGCGTGGCCGGCTGCACCGCGATGTGTTGCGGCCTGCCGTGCGCATCCACGTCCAGCACCAGCGTGAACGGCGACTTGTCGTTCCTGGAAGTGGCCAGGCAGCCCTTGTAGGCCGCCGCCGTGGAGCCGTCGATATGGCCCCACAGCGTCTTCTGGTAGGCCGGCCCGCTGGCGGCGGCCTCGGCCATCTTCGCGGCGTGCACGCGCGATTCGAAATCGCCGTCGCCGGCGGTGGCCGGCGTGGCGCCCAGCAGCAGGGCGAGGGCAAGGACGGTGGACATGGCGTGCGTGGTTCCTGCAGCGGCGGGCTGCCGGAACCTTAGCAGCTCGCCCCGTCGCGGGCGGCCTGACCGCGCAGCCAGCCGGCGACTTCCGCGGCGGGCATCGGCATGGCGATGTGGTAGCCCTGCACTTCGTCGCACTCCATGTCGCGCACCGCGGCGAGCACGCTGGCGGTTTCCACGCCTTCCATCACCACGCGGAAGCCGAGCTCGTGGCCCAGCGCCACCATCGCGCGCACGATGGCGGCGTCGTGCCGGCGGTTGCCGAGGCCGCGCACCAGCGACTGGTCGATCTTCAGGCTGCTGGCCGGCATGCGGCGCAGCGCGTCGAGGTTGCTGTAGCCGATGCCGAAGTCGTCGATGGCGATGCCCACGCCGGCTTCGCGCAGGGCGACCAGGGCGTTGCGGGTGAGTTCGTTGTGGTAGATCGCGGTGCCCTCGGTGAACTCCAGCTCCAGCCGGTTGAGCGGCACGCCGTGGCGCCGCGCCGCCGCGGCAAGGCGCGATTCCAGCGTGGCGTCGAGGTCGATGCTGGAGACGTTGAGCGACAGCCGCACGTCCAGCCCTTCGCGCTGCCAGGCGGCCAGCTGCGCCAGGCCGTGGTCGAACACCCAGTCGGTCAGCCCGCGGATCAGGCCGGCCTGCTCGGCCAGCGGCACGAAGGTGCCGGGCGATACCGGGCCCAGCGTGGGATGGCGCCAGCGCGCCAATGCCTCCAGCGCCACGCAGCGGTTGTTTTCCAGCGCCACGCGCGGCTGGTAGTGCAGTTCCAGTTCCGTGCCGTCCGACAGCGCGGCCGCCAGCTCGGTGACCAGGAAGAATTCCTGCCGCTGGCGCTCGTCGTCGCTGCGGTTGTACACGGTCCAGCCGCTGGGCGTGCCCATGGCGATCCACGAGGCGTTCATCACCCGGCGCAGCGGGTCGCCGCCGCGCAGTTCGTGCGCCTCGACCTCCAGCAGGCCCACGCCGGGCTGCAGGCTGAGCGTGATGCCCAGGCAATCCACCGGCTCGCGCAGCGCCGCGACCAGTGCGTCCAGCCGCGCGGGCGACGGCGCGCCATGCGCACCGGGCAGCAGCACGGCCAGGCGGGTCGGCGCCACCATGTAGAGCTGCATGCCCGGCGTCGTCCACGCCTGCACGCGCTCGGCGGTGGCGCGCACCAGCGCGTCGGCATAGGTATGGCCCATCGCGCGCACGAAGGCGTTGAAGCGCGCCACGGGGGCGATCTCTATCGCCGTCAGCCAGGCCGTGCCGACGCCATGCGCCAGTTGCGCGGCGAGGTCGGCGAAGAACGCATAGCGATGCGGCAGCCGCGTGGAAGGGTCGATGCGGTTGAGGTAGCTGCGCAATGCCGCGCCGGTGCCGGCCAGGGCCGCGGCGTCGCGCAGGGCGGCCTGCTCGCCGTTGGCCAGGGCGAGGCGCGGGCGCCGGTCGACCACGAACAGCACGCCCAGCCGCTGTCCGTCCAGGCCGAACACCGGCTCGCAGGCGAAGAAGCCGACCGTGGCGTGCGCCGGGTCGGTGCCGGGGGCAAGGAAGCGGGCATCTTCGCGGGCATCGGCCACGATTTCGGCGACACCGTGGTGCGCGATCCTGCGGCAGGCGGCCAGCAGCGTGTCGTCCAGCGCCAGCGTGCCCGACTGGCCGGGCGGGGTGTACCAGAAGGTGCTGCCATCACCCAGCAGCAGCGCCACCAGCGGCACGCCCAGCGCATGGGTCGCCAGCCGCGCCACGGCTTCGAAGCCGGGCAGGGCGTGCTGCTCGGCGGCAGCGCCGCCCGGCGGCGCGTGATCGGCGTCGGTTTGCCCGACGGAGGGCAAACCCCGCGAGATTTCCATCGTCCCATCCCCCTGTATGCGCGACCGCATGGTGCAGCCATGGCAGGCTACTGCGCCGTCGGTGGGGTGGCAATGCTCAGTCGACGCGGTGCGGCAGCGCCAGGTAGGCCTCGCTCTGCATCTCGATCAGGCGCGACTCGGTGCGGCCGAATTCGGCGCGGTGGCGCTCGCCGTCGTACAGCTCGGTGATCGGGGCGGCGGCGGAGAGGATGAGCTTGACGTGGCGGTCGTAGAACTCGTCGACCAGTTGCACGAAGCGCTTGGCGGCGTCCTCGCTGTAGGCGTTGAACTGCGGCACGTCGGAGACGATGACCGCGGGGCCGGCCTTGGCCAGCGCGATGTAGTCGGCTACCGCGCGTGGGCCTTCGCACAGGGCGGCGAAGTCGAACCACAGGATGTTGTCGGCGCGCTTGCGCAGCGGGATGGCGCGGCCGTTCACCTCCAGCAAGCCGCCCTCGACGGTGGTGCCCTGGGCGTGGCCGCGGAAGATGCGCTCCATCGCGCGCTGCGCCTCGGCGCCGGGCGGCGTGTAGTACACCGCCGCCTGGGCCAGCGCGCGCAGGCGCCAGTCGCGCGTGGAAGCCATCTCGACCACGTGGCAGTGCTGCTGCAGCAGGGCGATGGCCGGCAGGAAGCGCGCGCGCTGCAGGCCGTCCCGGTAGAGGTTTTCCGGCGCGGTGTTGGAGGTGGTGACCAACGCCACGCCGCGCGCGATCAGGCATTCCAGCAGGCGGCCGAGGATCATCGCGTCGCCGATGTCGCTGACCAGGAACTCGTCCAGGCACAGCACGCGGCAGCGCGCGGCCAGGCCGGCGGCCACTTCGGCCAGCGGATCCTGGCGTTCGCCCAGCTCGCGCAGGCGCTCGTGCACCTCCTGCATGAAGCGGTGGAAGTGCCGGCGCAGCACGGTGCCGCGTGGCAGGCTGGCGGCGAACAGGTCCATCAGGAAGGTCTTGCCGCGGCCCACCGTGCCCCACAGGTACAAGCCCTGCGGCGCCGGCGCGGGTTCGCTGGCGAGCAGCGATTTCAGGCGGCCGAACAGGCCGCCGTCGCGTGGCGCGGCGGCGCACAGCGCGGCATGCAGGCGGTCGAACTCGGGCAGCACCGCGAGCTGGGTGGGATCGGACTCCCAGCGGTGCGCGGCCACGCCTTCCTGGTAGCGCACGCCGGGGGCGGGCGAGAGGGTTTCGCTCATGCGGCGGTCACCGGCATCGACGGCCCGTGCCGCCGCGATGCGCTCAGAAGATTTCCTTGATGTCGACCACCTGGCCGTGGGCAACGTAGATCTGCACGGTCTTGTTGCCCTGCACGTAGTCGAGCCGATAGGCGAGCACGGCGCCGTAGACGTTCTGCACTTCGGTCCTGCTCACGGGCGCGCCGGCGATCGCGGTCACCTTTTCTTCCGAGTCCCCGACCGTGACGACCTTGGAGCCGAAGCGCACGGTGTCCGCGGCCAGCGCCTGGAAGCTGAGCAACAGGCCGGCCGCCAATACGATCCATCGTTTCATGACATTGCCCTCTGGGGTGGGAGTGGCCGGATTATAGGGCGGCCCGCCGCGCTCAGCCGCGTGGCGGCGGCAGCCAGTCGGCGATGGCATGCTTCACCGCGCCGCGCAGGTCCATCAGGCGGCGATGGAAGAAATGGCCGGCCTCGGGCATGCGGATCAGCTCGGGCGGCCTGTCCATCGCGGCGATCCAGTCGAACACCGCCTGCGGCTCCACCACTTCGTCGGCTTCGCCCATCACCACCAGCCACGGGCAGGCGGGCAGGGCGTCGCCCATCGTCCAGCGGCCCACCGGCGGCGCGATGCTGACCAGCGCGTCGGCCTGCAGCCGCACCGCGCTGCGGATGGTGACGTAGCTGCCGAAGGAGAACCCGGCCAGCCACAGCGCGTCGCCGGGGCGCACGCGGCGCAGCCAGGCCACCACGGCGGCGAGGTCCTCGCTTTCGCCGATGCCGTCGTCGTAGCTGCCTTCGGAGGCGCCGGTGCCGCGGAAGTTGAAGCGCACGGTGTCCAGCCCCGACTCGCGCAGCGCGCGCTCCACCATCGTCACCACCTTGTTGTGCATGGTGCCGCCCTGCACGGGGTTGGGATGGCAGACCACGGCCACGCCGCGGCGCGCATCGGCGCGTTCGGCCAGGTCGGTGAGGACCTCGAGCTTGCCGGCCGGGCCGGTGAGCGCGAAGCTGGCGGCTTGGTCGGGGAAGCTGGCGGGGTCGTCGGGAAGCGCGGTGGGAGTCATGCCGAAGATGATAGCCGCCGGCGCGGCCGTCCGCCCCCGGCGACGCACGGGCGAGGTTCGGTGAACCATCTGGCGCACCTGCTGCTCGCCGGCGACGACGAGGCGTTGCGTCTGGGGGGGCTGCTCGGCGACTTCGTGCATGGCGTGCCCGATCCGGCGCTGCCGCCGCGCGTGGCGCTGGGCATCCGGCTGCACCGTGCCATCGACAGCCATACCGACCGCCATCCGGAAGTGGCGGCCGCGCGGGCGCGCTTCGCGCCGCCGTACCGGCGCTATGCCGGGATTGCGCTGGACCTGTGGTTCGACCATTGCCTGGCGCGCGATTTCGCGCATTGGAGCGCCATGCCGCTGGCGGCCTTCTCGGATGCCGCACGCGAATTGCTGTGGCGCCACGATGCGCAGTTGCCGCCGGCCCTGCGCCGCTTCCGCGCCTACATGGATGCGCACGACCTGCCGGCGGGCTATGCGCGGCGCGAGGAGATCGGGCGGGCGCTGGACGGCGTCGCCGGGCGGTTGCGGCGGGACAACCCGCTGGGCCGGATGCTGCCGCTGCTGGTAGCGCTGGATGCGCCGTTGCGGGGGCATTTCGGGGCGTTCTTTCCGCGGTTGCGGGAGTTTGCGCGGGAATGGGTCGGGGAGAACGCGGAGGGGTGAGGGGTTTTCTTTCCGCTTGTACTTTGTAGAGAGGGGGGATCAAAGCAATTTCGCCGCGAGGGTGGGCCCTCTCCCAAACCCTCTCCCGCAGGCGGGAGAGGAGCGAACGAAAACGCCGCCCAAGGGCGGCGTTTGCTTTGACCTGATTGAAGCTGGGCTTACTTGGCCTGGCCAACGATCCAGGTCACCGCGGCCTTCACCTGCGCGTCGGTAAGCGCAGGGTTGCCGCCCTTGGCCGGCATGAAGTTGCCGTCGGGGCCGTGGTAGCCGTCGGTGGCGTGCTTGATCAGGGTGTCCAGGCCCTCGGCGATGCGCGGTGCCCACATGGCCTTGTCGCCCACCTTGGGCGCGCCGGCGACGCCGGCGGTGTGGCAGCTGGTGCACAGGTTGTCGAAGATGGTCTTGCCGTCGGTGGTGCCGCCGTAGGCGACCTGCGAGGCGGCGGCCTTGGCGGCGGCGTCGGCCGCGGCCTGCATGGCGGCGCGGCCGGTGTTGCCGGCGTACGCCGCGCCGGCGGGCGCGATGCGCGCGTCGACCTGCGCCTGTACGTTCGGGTCGACTTCCTTGGGTTCGTGGTTGTAGATGGCCAGCGCGACCAGGATCAGCAGCACGGTCAATGCCAGCAGTCCGCTGATCATTTTGGCGAACTGGCGCATGAAGCCACGGTCGGAATCGTTCATGGAACCGCTCACGTAGGTACTCCAAGTCGATGATCGTGCGGAAGGCCCCTGCGGCACCCGGCAGGCCGATGGCCGCCATGCGCCCGCACCCGGCACGGCGGTAGTGCGGCGGGCAAGTGCATCGTCCGGAGTATAGACGATGCCGCCGGCAAGTTTGGAACCGTGGCGGCGGACGTTTGTCCAAGCCCCGCGGCGGTGGCGGTGGTCCTTGTCATTTGCCTGCCTTTGCATCTCTCCGTGCCATCGGTCATGCCCCACCCCTGACCACTGGCATTGTTCCGTTTCGTTGCACTGCACCTATGCTTTGCCACAATCAGCCGACCGCAGCCGCGTCGGCACGGGTCCCCCCCAGTCGGCACCGCATCCACCTCGGGAGTTTTCTGCATGTCGCGTTTTTGGAAGATCGCGCTGATCGTCGTCGCGGTGGTCGTGCTGGCCATCGTCGCCGTGCGCCTGTTGCACAAGCCGGGCGGTGCGGGCGGCCCCGGCGGCATGGACGGGGACAAGGACAAGGCGCCGGTGCCGGTCACCGTGGTGCCGGTGGCGAAGGAGAACGTGCCGGTCTACCTCACCGCGCTGGGCACGGTGCAGGCGCTCAACACCATCTCGGTCAACCCGCAGGTGGGCGGCCAGCTGATCAAGCTCGACTTCACCGAGGGCCAGCAGGTGAAGAAGGGCGACCTGCTCGCCGAGATCGACCCGCGCACCTTCCAGGCCTCGTATGACCAGGCGCTGGCCAAGCAGAAGCAGGACGAGGCTTCGCTGGCCACCGCGCTGAGCACGCTGAAGCGCAACCAGGCGCTGGTCGCCAGCGGCTACGTGGCGGCGCTGGACATGGACACCTACCGCAACAACGTGAGCCAGCTGCAGGCCGCCGTGGTGCAGGACCGCGCCGCCGCCGAGAGCGCCAAGGTGAACCTCGACTACACCCGCATCACCTCGCCCATCGACGGTGTGGCCGGCATCCGCGCGGTGGACCCGGGCAACGTGGTGACCACCACCAGCACCATCGTCACGCTGACCCAGCTGCACCCGATCTACGTGATCTTCCCGCTGCCCGAGCAGAACCTCGACATGGTGCGCAAGGCGCAGCAGGCCGCGCCGTTGCAGGTGGCCGCGCTCGACCGCACGGACAAGACCCCGGTGGCCACCGACGGCGTGCTCCAGGTGATCGACAACCAGATCGACACCACCACCGGCACGTTCAAGCTCAAGTCGCAGTTCCCGAACGCGAGCAACGCGCTGTGGCCGGGCCAGTTCGTCAACGTGCGCCTGCAGGTGCGCGTGGATGACGGCGCGCTGGTGATCCCGGCCGAGGCGGTGCAGCGCGGCCCGGACGGCGACTACGTCTACCAGGTGCAGGGCGACAACACGGTCAAGATGCAGCCGGTGGTCGTGGCCGGCGAGGTGGGCGACAGCCACGTGATGGTCGGCAGCGGCCTCAACGTGGGCGAGCAGGTGGTCACCGAAGGCCAGTTCCGCCTCAAGCCCGGCAGCAAGGTCACTCCGCTCAAGCCCGGCGAAGTGCCGCCGGCGCCCACCGACGCCGAGCTCAAGAAGGCCAAGCAGCAGGGTCAGGGCGGTCGTCGCGGCGGCCACTGATGACTGACTGAGACGCGCCCGCCGCCGCGGCGGGCGCCGCACCACCTCGCGGCGCCCGTGCGCCACGCGAGCAGGACGCCACCCGACAGCAGCACGGATACCCATGGGATTCTCGACGCTCTTCATCCGCCGCCCGATCGCCACCTCGCTCCTGATGGTGGCGATCCTGCTGCTCGGCATCCTCGGCTACCGCCAGCTGCCGGTGTCGGCACTGCCCGAGATCGAGGCGCCCAGCCTGGTGGTGACCACGCAGTACCCGGGCGCCAGCGCCAGCACCATGGCGGTGCTGGTCACCACGCCGCTGGAACGCCAGCTGGGGCAGATCTCCGGCCTCACCATGATGAGCTCGGACTCGTCCGCGGGCCTGTCCACCATCGTGCTGCAGTTCGCCATGAACCGCGACATCGACGTGGCCGCGCAGGACGTGCAGTCCGCGATCAACCAGGCGCGCGGCGTGCTGCCCAGCAACCTGCCGTACCCGCCGATCTACAACCGGGTGAACCCGGCCGACGCGCCCATCCTCACCCTGTCGCTGCAGTCGGACAGCCGACCGCTGCGCGACGTCAACGACTACGCCGACTCGATCCTCGCGCAGAAGCTGTCGCAGGTGCCGGGTGTCGGCCTGGTCTCGATCGCCGGCAACGTGCGCCCCGCGGTGCGCATCCAGGTGAACCCCGCGCAGCTGGCCAACCTCGGCCTGACCCTGGAGGACGTGCGCAGCGCGCTCACCCAGGCCAACGTCAACGCGCCCAAGGGCACCTTGAACGGCAAGACGCAGAGCTACTCGATCGGCACCAACGACCAGCTCGCGGACGCCGCCGACTACAAGAGCACCATCATCGCGTACAAGAACAACGCGCCGGTGAAGCTCTCCGACGTGGCCAGCGTGGTCGACGGCGTGGAGGACGACCAGCTCGCCGCGTGGGCCAACGGCAAGCCGGCGGTGCTGCTGGACGTCCGCCGCCAGCCGGGCGCGAACATCGTCGAGACGGTCAAGCAGATCCGCCAGATCCTGCCCGAGCTGCGCGCCGTGCTGCCGGCCGACGTGCACCTCGACGTGTTCGCCGACCGCACCGTCACCATCCGCGCCTCGGTGGAGGACGTGCAGTTCACCCTGCTGCTGACCATCTTCCTGGTGGTGGCGGTGATCTTCGTGTTCCTGCGCCGGCTGTGGGCCACGCTGATCCCGTCGGTGGCGGTGCCGCTGTCGCTGCTCGGCACGTTCGGCGTGATGAGCTTCACCAGCATGTCGCTGGACAACCTCTCGCTGATGGCGCTGACCGTGGCCACCGGCTTCGTGGTGGACGATGCGATCGTGATGATCGAGAACATCGTGCGCTACATCGAACAGGGCAAGAGCGGCCAGGAGGCGGCCGAGCTGGGCGCGAAGGAAATCGGCTTCACCGTGCTGTCGCTGACCGTGTCGCTGATCGCGGTGTTCCTGCCGCTGCTGCTGATGCCCGGAGTCACCGGCCGCCTGTTCCACGAGTTCGCCTGGGTGCTGACCATCGCGGTGGCGATCTCCATGCTGGTGTCGCTGACGCTGACGCCGATGATGTGCGCCTACCTGCTCAGGCCCGACCAGCTGCCCGAGGGCGAGGACGCGCACGAACGCCACCTCGCCGCCGGCAGGCGCACCGTGTGGGCGCGCATCGTGGGCGTGTACGAGCAGTCGCTGGACTGGGTGCTCGACCACCAGAAGCTGATGATCCTGGTGGCGTTCGCCACCGTGGCGGTGACGGTGTTCCTCTACATCGCGATCCCCAAGGGCCTGCTGCCCGAGCAGGACACCGGCATGATCACCGGCGTGGTCGAGGCCGACCAGAACGTGGCGTTCCCGGCGATGGAGCAGCGCACGCAGGCGGTGGCCGAGGCCCTGCGCAGGGATCCCGCGGTGGCCGGCGTGGCCGCCTTCATCGGCGCCGGCACGATCAACCCCACGCTCAACCAGGGCCAGCTCTCCATCGTGCTGAAGGACCGCGGCCAGCGCGACGGCCTGGACAAGATCCTGCCGCGCCTGCAGAACGAAGTGGCCGGCATCCCCGGCGTGGCGCTTTACCTCAAGCCGGTGCAGGACGTGACGCTGGACAGCACGGTGTCCGCCACCGAATACCAGTACTCGCTGTCGGATACCGAATCGGCGGAGCTGGCGAAGTACGCCACCGCGATGACCCAGGCGCTGCGCCAGCGGCCCGAGTTGTCCGAGGTGGGCAGCAACCTGGCCAACCAGGGCAACTCGCTCAAGCTCACCATCGACCGCGACAAGGCCAGCCGCCTGGGCGTGCCGGTGCAGACCATCGACGACACGCTGTACGACGCCTTCGGCCAGCGCCAGATCTCCACCATCTTCACCCAGCTCAACCAGTACCGCGTGGTGCTGGAGGTGGCGCCGCAGTTCCGCAGCACCACCGGCCTGCTCGACCAGCTGACGGTCCGCGGCAACGGCAACGGCGCGCTCACCGGCAGCAACGCCACCAGCTTCGGCCAGCTCACCTCCAGCAACTCCGCCACGCCGTCCGGCATCGGCAACACCGGCAACGTGGGCTTCACCGTGGGCGCGGGCGGCACCATCCCGCTGTCCGCGCTGGCCAGCGCGCAGGCCACCAGCGCGCCGCTGGTGATCAGCCATCAGCAGCAGCTGCCGGCGGTGACGCTGTCGTTCAACGTGGCGCCGGGCTATTCGCTGTCCGACGCAGTCGATGCGATCCACGAAGTGGAGTCGCAGCTGAACTTCCCGCCCACGCTGCGCGGCGAGTTCATCGGCAAGGCGGCGGAGTTCTCCAACAGCCTGGGCGACGAAGTGCTGCTGCTGCTCGCCGCGATCGTGGTGATCTACATCGTGCTGGGCGTGCTGTACGAGAGCTACATCCACCCGCTGACCATCATCTCCACCCTGCCGCCGGCCGGCGTGGGTGCGCTGCTGGCGCTGATCCTGTTCGGCATGGACCTGTCGGTGGACGGCATCGTGGGCATCGTGCTGCTGATCGGCATCGTGAAGAAGAACGCGATCATGATGATCGACTTCGCGATCGAGGCGCAGCGCCACGGCATGAACGCGCGTGACGCGATCCACCGCGCCTGCCTGCTGCGCTTCCGCCCGATCATGATGACCACCGCCGCGGCCATGCTGGGCGCGCTGCCGCTGGCGCTGGGCAACGGCATCGGCGCGGAACTGCGCCGGCCGCTGGGCGTGTCCATCGTCGGCGGCTTGCTGCTGTCGCAGCTGGTGACGCTGTACACCACGCCGGTGATCTACCTGTACATGGAACGTTTCCAGGACTGGCTGCGCGAACGCCGCGAGCGGCGTGCGCTGGCGCATGCGCAGGCCGGTAGTGCGCGGTGAGTTCTTCCGCTTATTCCGGCGCAGGCGCGGACAAGCGCGCAGCGCGCAGAACGTACGCACGGCGGCCCCGAAGGGGCGAGCGTAGCGAGTCATCCAGTGGCTGCATCGCCTGTCCGGGCCGTATCGTCACTGGACTCCGGCCTTCGCCGGAGTGACGGGCAAAGAGAACGCACGTTGAGCAACACGATGAACCAAAGTTTCCCAACACGGTGCCGGGCATGAACATTTCCGGCATCTTCATCCGCCGTCCCATCGGCACCTCGCTGCTGGCGGCGGGCGTTTTCGTCGCCGGCCTGATCTGCTACATGCTGCTGGGCGTGTCGGCGCTGCCGGACATGCAGTTTCCCGCGATCTTCGTGCAGGCCAGCGAGGCCGGTGCGGATGCCACGACGATGGCCTCTACGGTGGCTGCGCCGCTGGAGCGGCACCTCGGCCAGGTGCCGGGCATCGAGATGATGAACTCGCACAGTTCCGAAGGCAGCACCTTCGTCTTCATGATGTTCAACGGCGGCGTGAACCTGGATTCCGCCGCGCGCGACGTGCAGGCCGCGATCAATGCCGCGACCCCCGACCTGCCTGCCGGGGTGGCGCCCAGCTACGAGAAGGCCAACCCGAACGACGACCCCATCATCGCCATCGCGCTGACTTCGGAGACGCAGTCGGCCGGCGACCTGTACAACCTCGCCGACACCCTGCTCGCGCAGCGGCTGCGGCAGTTGAAGGGCGTCAGCGAGGTGGACATCGCCGGCGCCGCCACGCCGGCGATCCGCGTGGACGTGAACCTGCGCGCGTTGAACGCGATGGCGCTGTCGCCGGACGACCTGCGCAATGCGCTCACCGCCGCCAATGTCACCTCACCGGAGGGCTTCCTGTCCAACGGCAAGACCACCATGGCGATCAGCTCCACCGCCCAGCTGCACACGGCGGACGACTTCGCGAACCTGGTGATCGCGATGAAGAACGCCACGCCGGTGCGCCTGTCCGACGTGGCGCACGTCTACCAGGGCACGCAGGACGCCTACCAGTCCGCCTCGTTCCAGGGCAAGCCGGCGCTGCTGATCTACGTGTTCAAGAAATCCGACGCCAACGTGATCTCCACGGTGGACGAAGTGCGCGACCAGCTGCCGTTGCTGCGCAACTACCTGCAGCCGGGCACCAAGCTGACGCCGTTCTTCGACGACACGGCCACCATCCGCGCCTCGCTGCACGAAGTGCAGGCCACGTTGCTGATCTCGCTGGCGATGGTGGTGCTGACCATGGCGCTGTTCTTGCGCCGGCTGGCGCCCACCCTGATCGCCGCGCTCACCGTGCCGCTGTCGCTGGCCGGCGGCTTCGTGGTGATGTACATCCTCGGCTTCACGCTCAACAACCTCACCCTGCTGGCGCTGGTGATCGCGATCGGCTTCGTGGTGGACGACGCCATCGTGGTGATCGAGAACATCATCCGCCACATCGACGCCGGCATGACGCGCATGGAGGCCACGCTGGCGGGCGCGAAGGAGATCGGCTTCACCATCGTCTCGATCACCGCCTCGCTGGTCGCGGTGTTCATCCCGCTGCTGTTCGCCGGCGGCATGACCGGCATGTTCATGCACGACTTCGCGGTGACCCTGGTGGCGGCCATCGTGATGTCGGCGCTGGTGTCGCTCACGCTCACGCCGGCGCTGTGCGGCCTGTTCCTCAACGGGCACGACCAGGCGCAGAAGCCGTCGCGGCTGGGCCATGCGCTGGATCGCTTCCACGCCGGCATGCAGCGCATCTACAGCCGCGCGCTGGACATCTCGCTGCGCCACGCGTTGGCGTTCGCGCTGATGCCGCTGGTGCTGATCGGGCTCACTTTCTTCCTGTTCGGCGTGGTCAAGACCGGCCTGTTCCCGCAGCAGGACACCGGCCTGATCTGGGGCCGCGCCACGTCCAGCGCCACGGTGTCCTTCGGGCAGAGCGTGGATCGCATGCAGCGCTTCACCGACATGATCCTGGCCGACCCCGACGTGGCCAGCGTGGGCACGCGCCTGGGCAGCAGCCGCCAGGGCACCAGCGGTTCGTTCAACATCGACCTCAAGACCCGCGCGCAGGGCCGCAGGGACGACATGTTCACGGTGCTGGCGCGGCTCAGCGCCAAGGCCGCGAAATACCCCGACCTCAACCTGCGCCTGCGCCCGCTGCAGGATCTGCCCAGCGCCGGCGGCGGCGGCACCAGCCAGGGGGCGCAGTACCAGATCGGCCTGCAGGGCGACAGCCTCGAAGAGCTGCAGGAGTGGTTGCCCAGGCTGGTCAACGAGCTGAAGAAGAACCCCAAGCTGCAGGACGTGGGCAGCGACGTGGACGAGCAGGGCCTGCGCCAGAACATCGTGGTCGACCGCGCCACCGCGGCGCGGCTGGGCGTGTCGCTGGGCACCATCGACGGCGCGCTGTACGACGCCTTCGGCCAGCGCCAGGTGTCCACCATCTACTCCGACATCAACCAGTATTCGGTGGTGGTGAACGCGCTGCCCAACCAGACTGCCACGCCGGAAGCGCTGGACAAGATCTACGTGAAATCCAGCTCGGGCACCATGATCCCGATCACCGCCATGGCCAGACAGGTGCCGGGGCTGGCGCCCTCGTCGATCTCGCACGAGAACCAGCAGACCACCATGGATCTCAGCTTCAACCTCGCCCCCGGCGCGAGCATGGGCGAGGCGATGGCCATCGTGCAGGCCACGGTGACGAACATGCGCATGCCGGGCGACATCAAGCTCAACCTCGGCGGCGACTTCCGCCGCTTCGACGAGGTGCAGAACGGCATGTCCCTGCTGGTGCTGGCGGCCATCCTCACCGTCTACATCGTGCTGGGCATGCTGTACGAGAACCTGATCCACCCGGTGACCATCCTGTCCACCCTGCCGGCGGCGGGCGTGGGCGCGCTGATGGCGTTGTGGATCACCGGCACCGAGTTGTCGGTGGTGGCGCAGATCGCGCTGGTGCTGCTGATCGGCATCGTGAAGAAGAACGCGATCATGATGATCGACTTCGCCCTCGTCGCCGAGCGCGAGCATGGCAAGACGCCGCTGGAGGCCGCGCACGAGGCCTGCCTGGTGCGCTTCCGCCCGATCATGATGACCACCATGGTCGCGATCCTCGCCGCGGTGCCGATCGCGGTGGGCCTGGGCGAGGGCAGCGAGTTGCGCCGCCCGCTCGGCATCGCGTTGATCGGCGGCCTGCTGATCTCGCAGAGCCTGACCCTGCTCAGCACGCCGGCGCTGTACGTGGTGTTCTCCTGTCTCGGCGCGCGCTTCAAGGCGTGGCGCGCGCGTAGTGCCGAAAGGCGTCGTGCGCGTCGTGCGTTGCCGGCGCGTGTGTCAGGTTGACGCGCTTGCCTCCTTTTTCCATCCGGGAGAGAGGTTGGGGTGAGGGGCGGGTGCCCGCGACACCCTGCATTTCCCCTCTCCCGCTTGCGGGAGAGGGGTAGGGGAGAGGGGCCTTTGCTCTTGCGCAAGTTTCAAAGCGGTTTCGAGCCGCTGCCGCGGCCCGAGTTACTTTTCTCTGTGTGGCCAGAGAAAAGTAACCAAAAGAGAGGCCACCCCGATGCAGCGCTCTCCGGGCATCCTGCCCTGCGAGTACGTGAGGCGTGGCCGGGCTTTTCGGCCGGACTCCTGTCCGGTCGAAAAGGCGAGTCCATCCATGGACTCGCCAGCTGCGCGGCCTTTTCGTCCACGCCTCACCGCCGCATAGGGGCCCCGAAGAGCAGCGCGCTCCTGCGCGCAGAAGCAACGGCCAGAGCAAAGCGGCAAAAGGCATCGTTGGCCTTTGTGCCTCAGCTTCCAGATACGGCGAGGCATGGCGGCGGCAATGGGCGTGTCGCGTAATGTGGTTCCAATATCCTCGAAACAACAGGCTTGTAATTCCGGCGGATTAAGCCAGGCCATTTCTCTTGGTTACTTCTCTTGACTCCGGGCATCCTGTCCTCCGCCCTTCGGGCCGGCTTCGCCGTTCGCCACCGCTCCTGCGGTGGCGTGGGCCAGCAAAGAGAAGTGACTCGGTCGCCGGTAGGCGATCGAAAGCCCGCCGCAGGCGAGCCAAAGTGCGAAAGCAAGTGGTTCTCGCGAGCACCCGGCTGAACGCCCGTTCCCCATCCCCGCGCGCAACCCTCCCCATCCCCGTAAGATGACGGCCCGGCATCCGCCGGGTTGCCTTCAGGGGGCATGCCACATGGTCCGGTTTCCGTCGCGTTTCACGCGCAATGGCGTGGTGCGGGTGCTTGCCGCGCTGGCTTTCGCGGGCTGCGCCTGGGCGACGGTGTGGCCGGAGCCGCAGCCGCTGCAGAAGCTGTTCGTGCTGGTGCTGATGCTGTTGGTCACCGGTGCGCTGTTGTGCGCGACCCTGCGCCTCGCCTTTTCGCTGCTGCTGGGCGGCGGCCTGTTCTTCGCGTTGCGTTTCATCTCCGGACTCAAGGAGAACTACCTCGAGACGGCGCTGATGCCGGCGGATTTCGTCTACTACGCACGTTCCAGCCTGATCGCCACGCTGCGCCATTACCCGCACCTGTACCTGCTGGGCGTGGGCGTGCTGCTGCTGGTGCCGTTGCTGCTGGTGCTGGCGTGGCGGCTGGATCGTCCGCTGTCCGCGCAACGGCGTGGCTGGGGCAGGGCGGCCTGGCGCATCGGTGGCGTGCTGTTGTGCGCGGTGGCGTTCCGCGCATGCCTGCTGCCGGAAGGGCCGTTCGCGGGGCTGCACAACCGCGACATCTGGGACAAGCTTTCCGACGACGCCCAGCTCACGAATTTCTTCATCAACATCAACGACGGCGGCGTTGCGGTGCCGGCGATGTCCGATGACGCCAGCGCGCAGCGCGAGTGGGCCGCCACGGCGAGCGCCAAGCCCGGCACGCGGCCGGCACCGTATCCCGACATCGTGCAGGTGCTGGAGGAAAGCACCTTCGATCCCTCGATCTACACGGCCTGCGCCGTGCCGGGCTGCAAGTTCGCGCTGTTCCAGCCCGACGCGCGCACGCGCGGGACCGGCCTGCTGCGTACGCACACCTGGGGCGGCGGCACCTGGGTCAGCGAGTTTGCCGTGCACACCGGCCTGCCGCAGGACATCTTCGGCAAGGGCGGCATGTACGCGCCCTTCGTGCTGGCGCCTCACGTGCGCGCCACGCTGCCCGACCTGCTGCGCCGGCTGGGCTATCTCACCATCGCGATCTATCCCACCAACAGCGATTTCCTCAACGGCCGCGATGCGTACCGCGCCTACGGCTTCGACCACCTCTACGGCGCGGAGGAGCTGGGGCTGGACGAGTGGGACGAGACCGACGCGCAGATGTTCGCCGCCGCCAAGCGCGTGTACGACAAGGTGAAGAAGCCGGGCCAGCCGGTGTTCGTGATGATCCTCACGATCAACCAGCATGGCCCGCACGACGACAACCCGATGAACAAGCTGCCGCTGCCCTGGCGCGGCATGGTGCAGGGGCTGGGCAGCAAGGACGAAAGCGCGCTGGATTTCGACACTTACCTGTGGCGCCTGCACGATTCCGACGTGGCGATGCAGGGTCTGGAGCACGATTTCCTCGACCGCGACCAGCCCACCGTGCTGGTGCATTTCGGCGACCACCAGCCGTCCTTCGACGGCCTGATCCGCCCGCTCAAGCGCACGCTGCCGCCCGCGCTGGTGCCGGATCGGGATTTCCTCACCTACTACATGGTCAAGAGCAACTTCGCCGGTCCGGCATTGCCGGGCTATCCCGCGCTCGACATCGCCTTCCTGCCGACCATGGTGCTGGAGGCCGCGGGCCTGCCGGCCGATCCCTACTTCTCCGCCGCCACCGCGTTGCGCGAGCGTTGCCAGGGCCGCTTCGACGACTGCCCGGACAAGGCGCTGCTGGCTTCCTACTACGCCTGGATCTTCCGGCAACTGCACGTGTATGAGTGAAGCGCCGGACGCATCGGCTTCGCGCCGGCTGGCCGCCGCCACGCTGCTGGCCGCGGCTGCCGCGGTCGTCGGCGCGCTGCTGGCTTCGCACGCTTCCGGTTGGCTGTGGTTGCACTGGTGCGCCAAGCCGCTGGCCACCGCGCTGATCTTCGCGCTCGCGTGGCGTGCGTGCCCGGCGGTGTCGATGCGCTATCGGCGCTTCGTGCTGGCGGGCATCGCCTGTTCGCTGGCGGGCGATGTGTTCCTGATGCTGCCGGGCGACTTGTTCGTGCCGGGGCTGCTGGCGTTCCTCGCCGGGCATGCGTGCTTCATCGCGGCCCTGCTCGGTGACAGCCGCTTCGCCTCCCCGGCATGGCCGCTGCTGGCCTGCCTTGCCTATGGCGGGGCGAATCTGGCGCTGTTGTGGAATGTGATCGCCGCGCCGCTGCGCGTGCCGGTGGTCGTCTACGTGGCGGTGTTGTGCAGCATGGGCGGGCAGGCGGTGGCGCGTGCGTTGCGCGGCGACGCCCCGGCGCGGCTGGCGGCGCGAGGCGCGCTGGCGTTCATGCTGAGCGACAGCGTGCTGGCCTGGGGCCGCTTCCGCGGCCCGTTGCCGTTGGCCAGCCTGTGGGTGCTGGCGACGTACTATCTGGCGCTGTGGTGGATCGCCCGTTCGGTGCAGGGCGTGGAACGCGAGGGCAGGGCATGAACACGCAGGAACTCATCATCACCTGGGCCACGCCGGTGTTCTTCCTGCTGATCGGCATCGAGCTGCTGGTGGCCAGGCTGCGCGGGCGCGATGCGTATGCCAGCAACGACGCGGTCAACAGCATCGGCCTCGGCGTGGTCTCGCAGCTGGTGGCGGTGTTCACCAAGCTGCTGACCATCGGCATCTATGCGTGGTGCGCGGAACACCTCGCGCTGTTCCACCTGCCTGCCGACAGCGTGCCGGTCTGGGTGGGCGCCTTGCTCGCCTACGACTTCTGCTACTACTGGCTGCACCGCATGGGCCACGAGGTGAACATCCTGTGGGCCGCCCACGTGGTGCACCACCAGAGCGAGCGCTACAACCTTTCCACCGCGCTGCGCCAGACCGGCAGCGGGCCGCTGCTCGGCTGGATCTTCTACCTGCCGCTGGCGATCGTCGGCGTGCCGGTGCAGGTGTTCGTGGTGGTGGCGCTGGTCGACCTGCTGTACCAGTTCTGGGTGCATACCGAACAGATCGGCCGGCTGGGCTGGTTCGACCGCGTGTTCTGCTCGCCCTCCAACCATCGCGCGCACCACGCGGTGAACGACCGCTACCTCGACAGGAACTACGGCGGAATCCTGATCCTGTGGGATCGCCTGTTCGGCAGCTTCGTGGAAGAGAACGACGCCGACCCGCCGGTGTACGGCACGCGCTCGCCGCTGCGCAGCTGGAATCCGTTGTGGGCGAATGCCGAGGTGTACTGGCGCAGTGCGCAGGATGCCTGGCACGCGCGCCGCCGGCGCGACAAGCTCCTGGTGTGGATCAAGCCGCCGGGCTGGCGCCCCGCCGACGTGGCGGCGCGCTTCCCCAGGCCGGATTTCGCGATGCCGACCGAACGCTACGACCCGCCGATGGGCGTGGCGCTGAAATCCTACGTACTGCTGCAGTTCGCCTTGCTGCTGGGGATGGTCACCCAGTTCCTGGGCATCACGGAAAGTACGGACCTGGCCACGCTGCTGCTCTACGCGGCCTGGCTGCTGGCCGGGTTGTGCGTGCTCGGCGCACTGATGGAAGGCCGGCGCTGGGCGTGGTGGGCGGAAGGCCTGCGCATGCTGGCCGGCGCCGCGTTGCCGCTGGCCAGCGGACGCTGGTTTGGCGTGGCGCACCTGGACGTCCGCATCGCGCTGGCTTTTGCGCTGGTGTTCGGTGCAAGCGCGCTGGCCTTGCCGTGGCTGCGCGTCGCCTCGACCGGGCGCGCCAACCTCGCCGGATAGCTCCGTTCGACGCAGCACCAAGGCCCAATGGCACCAGGGCGTGCTGCGCCTACAATGCGGGAGTCCCCACCACGGAGTCCTCCCCATGAGCAGTCTCGACGGCAAGGTCGCCCTCATCACCGGTGCGGCCAGCGGCCTCGGCAAGGCGATCGCCGAGTTGTATGCGAAGAACGGCGCCGCGGTGGCGATCTGCGACATCAACCAGCAGGCGGCGGACGCCGTCGCCGCGGAAATCAACGCGGCCGGCGGCAAGGCCATCGGCGTGGCGATGGACGTCACCGACGAAGCGGCGGTGGACGCGGGCACCGACAAGGTCGTCGCGGCGTTCGGCCATCTGGACATCCTGATCTCCAACGCCGGCGTGCAGATCATCAACCCCATCGACCAGTTCAGCTACGCGGACTGGAAGAAGATGCTGGCGATCCACCTCGACGGCGGCTTCCTCACCACGCGCGCCGCGCTGCGCCACATGTACCCGGGCGACCGCGGCGGCATCGTGATCTACATGGGTTCGGTGCACTCGCACGAGGCGTCGAAGCTCAAGGCGCCCTACGTCGCCGCCAAGCACGGCCTGCTGGGCCTCGCGCGCACGCTGGCGAAGGAAGGCGCGGCGCACAACGTGCGTTCGCACGTGATCTGCCCCGGCTTCGTGCGCACGCCGCTGGTGGAGAAACAGATCCCGGAGCAGGCGAAGGAGCTGGGCATCAGCGAAGCCGAAGTCATCAGGAACGTGATGCTGAAGGACACCGTGGACGGCGTGTTCACCACGGTCGAGGACATCGCGCAGACCGCGCTCTACCTCGCCACCTTCCCCAGCGCCGCGCTGACCGGGCAGAGCATCGTGGTGAGCCACGGCTGGTACATGCAGTGAGCCGCGTCGCGGGCGCGGCGCCGGAGTCGCTTGCCGCGCAGGTGGCGCGCGACTACGCCTGCGTGGCCCTGGTGCTGCAGGGCGGCGGCGCGCTGGGCGCCTACCAGGCCGGCGTGGTCGAGGCGCTGGAGGAGGCGCGGCTGCGCCCGGACTGGATCGCCGGCATCTCCATCGGCGCGTTGAACGCGGCGGTCATCGCCGGCAACCCGCCGGAGCGCCGCGTCGAGCGCCTGCATGCGTTCTGGGACGCGATCTGCCAGCCGGCGATGTGGCCGGCGTCGGCATGGTTCGACGCCGCCCAGTGGCCGCTGCCGGTGCAGGCCGGCTTCAGCGGCCTCGCCGCGTGGCGCGCGCTGGTCGAAGGCCAGCCCGGCTTTTTCAGCCCGCGCGTGCCGCCGCCGTTCCTGCAGGCGCATGCCACGCCCGCCACCGCGAGCTGGTACGACACCGCACCGCTGCGCGCGACGCTGGAACGGCTGGCCGATTTCGACCGCATCAACGATGCGCGCGAAATGCGCGTGTCGGTGGGTGCGGTGAACGTGCGCAGCGGCAACTTCACCTATTTCGACAACACCAGGGGGCGCCTGCGGCCGGAGCACTTCATGGCTTCCGGCGCGTTGCCGCCGGGCTTCCCCGCGGTGGAGATCGACGGCGAGTTCTGGTGGGACGGCGGCGTGGTTTCCAACACGCCGCTGTACAAGGTGCTCGTCGAGCGGCCGCAGCGCGACATGCTGGTGTTCCAGGTCGACCTGTGGAGCGCGCAGGGCGAATTGCCGCGCGACATGGCCGGCGTGGCCGAGCGCAGCAAGGAGATCCAGTATTCCAGCCGCACCCGGCTGATGACCGAGTACATGGGCGAGAGCCGCCGCCGCCAGCGCCTGCTGAAGGAACTGATGGCGCTGGTGCCGCCCGGGCGGCGCGAGGACCCCGCGTATCGCCGCGCCGAATGCGAGGCGCGCGGTGCGCTGGTGAACCTGGTCCACCTGATCTACCGCGACAAGCCCTACGAAGGGCACTACAAGGACTACGAGTTCAGCGCCGCCAGCATGCGCAGCCACTGGCAGGGCGGCCTCGACGACATGCGCCACACGCTGGCCCACCCCGCGTGGCTGGAGGTGCCGTCGCCCGAGCAGCCGTTCGTGGCGCACGACGTGCACCAGGGCTGACGCCCTGGTGCCTGCCCAACGTCTGCGCGCAGTGCGTGCCGGCAGGTCGCGGGCAGGCTTTCAGCCGCGATGCACCTGCAGCCCCGCCGCCGACTGGCTCACCGGCATCACCTCGATGCGGTTGATGTTGAGGTGCGGCGGCAGGTTGGCGACCCACCAGATCGTGTCGGCGATGTCGTCCGCGACGATGGGATGCGCACCGGCGTAGAGCGTGTCCGAGGCGGCCTGGTCGCCGCCGGTGCGCACCAGGGTGAACTCGGTTTCGGCCATGCCCGGTTCGATCGAGGTGACGCGCACGCCGGTGCCGTGCAGGTCCACGCGCAGGTTCTGCGAGAACTGGCTGACGAAGGCCTTGGTGCCGCCATACACGTTGCCGCCGCGGTACGGGTAGCTGCCCGCGATGGAGCTGATGTTGACGATGGCGCCGCGGCGTTCGATCAGTTTCGGCAGCAGCAGGTGCGTCATCGTCGCCAGCGCGGTGACGTTGGTATCGATCATCTGCCTCCACTGCGCGAGATCGGCCTGTTGCGCCGTCGCGGTGCCCAGCGCGAGGCCGGCGTTGTTCACCAGCAGGTCGGTGCCGGCGAAGGCCTCCGGCAGGCCAGCGATGGCGGCGCGCAGCGCGGTTTCGTCGCGGATGTCGAAGGCGACGGCGTGCACCTTGTCGGCGCCGTGCGCATCCACCAGTTGCTGCAGGCGCTCGGCGCGGCGCCCGCTGGCGACCACGCGCCAGCCGCCAGCCACGAAGCGTTCCACGGTGGCGGCGCCGAAGCCGGCGGTGGCGCCGGTGATCCAGGCGGTCTTGGTGCTCATGCAGTCGTGCCTCGGCGAATGGGGTGGCTTACTTGCCTTCCTTCAGCGCGATCGAGCTGATGCCGGCGCTGGCAAGGCGTTGCTTGGTCGCCTCCAGCGCACTGGCGCTGGGGAACGGCCCCAGTCGCACGCGGTGGAAGGTCTGGCCGTTGACGGTGACGCTCTGCACGTTGGCCACGAAACCCTGCATGGCGAGCTGGGCCTTGGTCGCCTCGGCCTTCGCCGCATCGGGAAAGGCGCCGATCTGCAGCAGATAGCCGCCGCCGCTGGTCGGCTGCGGCACCGCGGAGGCGGGTGCCGCTTCCACGTTCTGGGTGGCCACGGGTGCGTTCACGGGTGCTGCCGGCTGCGTCGCGGGTGCCGGTGCCGGCGCCGCCGGCGTGGCCGCGGCGGCGCGCTGGCTCTGCTGCTCGGCCTTGGCCTGCGCGCTGAGCTCGGCATCCGGGATGCGCACTTCCTTCTCCGACAGCACGGAGTAGAAGTCGAACTGCGGCTTCTTCGGCGCAGTCTCGGCGTTGCCCGGCGCCACGGCGCCGGCATCGCTGGGTGCCGCGGCGGTGGCTTGGGGATTGGCCTGCGGGCCATCCTTCGGCGCCATCGGCAGCAGCGAGTGGCGCATCAGCACCGCCACCGCCAGCGCGCCGATCAGCAAGCCGACGAGGATCGCGGCCCAGGTGGGGAATCCGCCGCCGCTGTTGCGTACCGCCTGCCTGCCCTTGCCTTTGCGTGCTGCCATCACATGCTCTCCGGGGCGCCCAGGCCCAGCAGATCCAGACCGTTGCGCAGCACCTGCCGGGTCGCCACCACGAGGGCCAGGCGGGCGTCGCGCAGGTCCTTGTCGTCGACCAGGAACTGGTGCGAGTTGTAGTAGGTGTGGAACGCGTTCGCCAGTTCGCGCAGCCACACGGCGAGCAGGTGCGGTTCGAGGTTCGAGGCCGCGGCTTCCACCACTTCCGGATAGCGCGACAGCTCGGTGAGCAGCGCCTGCTCGTGTTCGTTGTCCAGCCGCGCGAGTTGCGCCAGGCCATTGTCCTGATCGAACGTGAACCCTTTCTCGCCGGCCTGGCGCAGCACGCTGCACACGCGGGCGTGAGCGTACTGGATGTAGTAGACCGGGTTGTCGTTGGTCTGCGAGCGCGCCAGGTCGATGTCGAACACCAGCTGCGAATCGCTTTTGCGCGAGATCAGGAAGTAGCGCGTGGCGTCGCGGCCCACTTCGTCGATCAGGTCGCGCAAGGTGACGTAGCTGCCGGCGCGCTTGGAGATCTTCACTTCCTCACCGCCGCGCATCACGGTGACCATCTGGTGCAGCACGTAGTCGGGATAACCCTTGGGGATGCCGCAATCCAGCGCCTGCAGGCCGGCTTTCACGCGGGCCAGCGAGCCGTGGTGGTCGGAACCCAGCTCGGTGATCGCCTTTTCGTAACCACGCTGCCATTTCGACAGGTGATAGGCCACGTCCGGCACGAAGTATGTATACGTGCCGTCGGACTTGCGCATCACGCGGTCCTTGTCGTCGCCGAAGTCGGTGGTCTTCAGCCACAGCGCGCCGCCTTCCTCGTAGGTGTGGCCGTGGGCGACCAGCTCGCGCACGGTTTCCTCCACCTTGCCGTCGGCGTACAGCGAGGACTCCAGGAAGTACACGTCGAAGGCCACGCCGAAGGCCTTGAGGTCCAGGTCCTGTTCGCGGCGCAGGCTGGCCACCGCGAAGGCGCGGATCGCATCGAGGTCCGCCGCGTCCTTCGTTCCGGTGACGGTGTGGCCTTCCACGGCGACGCTTTCGCCGGCCAGATAGGCCCTGGCCACGTCGGCGATGTAGTCGCCGCGGTAGCCGTCCTCCGGCCAGCCGGCGTCGCCGGGCGCGAGGCCACGCGCGCGCGCCTGCGTCGAGATGGCGAGGTTGGCGATCTGCACGCCGGCGTCGTTGTAGTAGAACTCGCGCTTCACGTTCCAGCCGCTGGCTTCCAGCAGGCGGCTCAGGCAGTCGCCGATCGCCGCGCCGCGCCCGTGGCCCACGTGCAGGGGGCCGGTGGGGTTGGCCGAGACGAACTCCACGCCCACCGTGCGGCCCGCGCCCTGCGCGTTGCGGCCGTAGCCCGTTCCCTGTTCAAGGATGCGGCGCACCTGCGACTGGCTGGCGCCGGCGGCGAGGAAGAAGTTGATGAAGCCGGGACCGGCGATCTCCACCTTGGCCAGCAGGTCGCTGGCCGGCAGCGCGGCCACCAGCTTTTCGGCCAGTTCGCGTGGCTTGGCGCGGGCGGCTTTTGCCAGCAGCATCGCGGCGTTGCAGGCGAAATCGCCATGCTCGCGGCTGCGCGTGCGCTCGATCACGAAGCCCGGGATCGCCAGCTCGGCGGGCAGGGCGGACTGGGTTTGCAGGGCGTGGATGGCCCCGAGGATCAGTTCGTGCAGCTGGGCTTTCACGGGCGCGGTGGTTCCGGGATGGAACCGGCAATCGTAGCAGAGAGGCCAACCCACGCGGCCGCTACGGAAGCCGGGGCCGCATGTTGCGTCGCAAGGCGTGGTTTGTGGATAAGTCTGTGGGGAAAGTATGGCCGTGTACGGCGGATCGGCCGTTGTTCGCGCATTTGCTTCGCGCTTTTTTACAAAAAAACAATTAATACAGTGAGTTATAAGTCATGTTTGAGGTCGCGCCTGCGCTGCTGGGTGCAAGTGCCAGCTACAGGGCTGTGTGCATAAGTCAATGGGCACTTGGCGGGCACGGCTGGGGCACCGGATCGTCATCGACGTGTCATGCGGCGCTGCCACACTGGCTGCGTGCCGTAGGAAACTCCCCTCCCGACCGGTACACCGGAGATGCCGCTCTCTCCAACTCCCCGAATCGGCACCAGCGGCGCGGCTCATCCCGCGCCGCTTTTTTTGTTTGTGCTGAGAGTGCGGCCGGGGATGGCCACCCGTTTGATTCAAGCGATCAGGGAGGATCGCAAAAGTATCCCGCTCAGATCAGCCCGCGTGCCGCCATCGACACGGGCGTGCCATGGCCGATCACTAGGTGGTCGAGCACGCGTACACCCACCAGTTGCAGGGCTTCGCGCAGCTCGCGGGTGATCGCGCAGTCGGCCGCGCTGGGTTCGGCCACGCCGCTGGGATGGTTGTGGGCGAAGATCACCGCGCAGGCGTTGTGCATGAGGCAGGCACGCACCACTTCGCGCGGATGCACGCTGGCGCCGTCCACCGTGCCGCGGAACAACTCCTCGAAGGCCAGCACGCGGTGGCGGTTGTCCAGGAACAGGCAGCCGAACACTTCGTAGGGCAGGTGGCGCAGCCGGGCGCTGAGGTAGTTGCCGCTGTCGCGCGGGTTGCCCAGCGTGGGCTGCGCGTGCAACTGCTCGGCGAGGCTGCGGCGTGCCAGCTCCAGCGCCGCGGCGATGCGCGCGCGCTTCGCCGGGCCGAGCCCGGTGGTGCGTACGGACTTGTCTGGCCGGGCGAGCAGGGTGCCGAGGTTGCCGGCTTCCAGCAGCAGATCGCGGCCCAGTGCGATCGCGTCCCTGCCGCGCACGCCGCTGCCCAGCAGCACGGCCAGCAACTCCGCGTCGGACAGCGCACCACTGCCGCGCGCCAGCAGTTTTTCGCGGGGTCGTTCGCCCAGGGGCCAGTCACGGATGCTCATGCAGTGAGAGTGCCGGCGCGGCTGCGATGCAGGCAGCAGTCGTGCGGCAGGATTCCGGTAAGCTAACCGTCTGCCCGTACGTCAGGCCCTGCCTACATGAGTCTTGCCCAACGCCGCATCCTGCTGGGAGTGTCCGGCGGCATCGCCGCCTACAAGTCCTGCGAACTGGTCCGCCGCTTGCGCGAAGCCGGCGCCGAGGTGCGCGTGGCGATGACGGCGGGAGCGGAGCACTTCGTGGGCGCGGCCACCTTCCAGGCATTGTCCGGCCAGCCGGTGCGCACCTCGTTGTGGGACGAAGGCGCCGAGGCGGCGATGGGTCACATCGAGCTGGCGCGCTGGGCCGAGCGCATCCTCGTCGCGCCAGCCAGCGCGGACATCCTCGCCAGGCTGGCGCACGGCCATGCCGACGACCTGCTCACCACGCTGTGCCTGGCCAGCGCCGCGCCGCTGGCCGTGGCGCCGGCGATGAACCAGCAGATGTGGGCGCACCCGGCGGTGCAGGCGAACGTCGCCCAGCTGCGCCAGCGCGGCGTGCAGGTGCTCGGTCCGGCGTCGGGCGAACAGGCCTGCGGTGACGTGGGGGCGGGCCGCATGCTGGAACCGAACGAATTGCGCGACGCGCTGGCTGCCTCGTTCGGCAACGGTTCGCTGGCCGGCATGGACGTTGTGGTCAGCGCCGGTCCGACCTTCGAGGACATCGATCCAGTGCGTTTCATCGGCAACCGCAGCTCCGGCAAGATGGGCTTCGCGGTGGCGCAGGCTGCCGCCGAGGCGGGCGCGTGCGTGACCCTGGTGGCCGGCCCGGTGGGCCTGGCCACGCCAACGGGCGTGGCGCGTCGCATCGATGTGCGCAGCGCGGCGCAGATGCATGCGGCCGTGCTCGATGCCTGCACGCGGGCGCAGATCTACATCGCCGCCGCCGCGGTGGGCGACTACCGGCCGTCCGAAGTGGCCGAGCGCAAGCTCAAGAAGCAGGCCGGCGCGGATCTGGTGCTGCAACTGGCCGAAAACCCCGACATCCTCGGCAGCCTGTCGGCGCGGGCTGGGCATCCCTTCCTGGTCGGCTTCGCGGCGGAAACGCATGACGTGGCGCGCTACGCGCAGGACAAGCTGCAACGCAAGGGCCTGGACATGATCGCCGCGAACCGCGTCGGCGACGGGCTGGGCTTCGAGACCGCCGACAACGCGCTGGACGTGTACTGGGCCGACGGCATGCTGGCGCTGGCGCGCGCCGGCAAGACCGAGCTGGCGCGGCAACTGGTGGCCTGCGTGGCCGAACGCTATCGCGCGGTGCGCGGGTGAGCGCGGCGATGCTGGATGTCGAACTGAAGATCCTCGACCCGCGCCTGGGCGATACGATCCCGCTGCCCGGGGCAGCCACCGCCGGCAGCGCCGGCATGGACCTGCGTGCCGCGCTGGACGCACCGCTCACGCTGGCGCCCGGCGACAGCGCGCTGGTGCCCAGCGGCATCGCCATCCACATCGGCGACCCGGGCTGGTGCGCGCTGATCGTTCCGCGTTCCGGGCTGGGTCACAAGCAGGGCCTGGTGATGGGCAACCTGGTCGGCGTGATCGATGCCGACTACCAGGGCCCGCTGATGATTTCCTGCTGGAATCGCGGCCGCGAGCCGGTCACCATCGGCGTGGGCGACCGCATCGCGCAGTTGCTGCTGGTCCCGGTGGCGCAGGCGCGCCTGAACATCGTGGCCGACTTCGCGCCCAGCGCCCGTGGCGCCGGCGGTTTCGGCTCGACGGGCATCAAGTGATCCGGTTCGTCGTGGGGACGGACCGCGAAGTGGGGAGCCGTGGGGATGGCGATGAGTGACACAACCGGATCGCGCTGGCGCGCACAACTGGACCTGCCACGCCTGTTGCCGCTGGCGCTGGGCACGCTGATGGTGCTGCTCGGAGCGTTCTGCGCCTGGCAGTTCTGGCTGATCGCCGACGAGGGTCATGCCGCCGCGCGCGTGCAACAGGCGCGCGACGAGGTGGTGCAGAAGCTGGCGCAGGTGGTCGCCGGGCAGCGCGACACGGTGCAGAAGGCGGCGACGTCGCTGGATCCATCGCTGCTGCAGGGCGACCATGCCGCGCTGGCGGCGGCGCTGCGGGCGAAGTTGCCGCAGGCCCGCCAGGTGGATGTCTACAACGGCAACCTCGACGAGGTGGTGCACGCGAATTTCCGCGAGTTCGGCTATGCGAAGGCGGCGCAGCTGATGGCGGCGCAAACCGCCGATGGCCTGCCGCCGGTGCAGAGCGTGACGCAGGGCGTGGGCGACCGCCGCCTGAGCGTGGTGTTGCCGCTGGGCAAGCCGTTGCAGGCCTGGCTGTGGGTGGAGCTGCCGTTCACGCCGGTGCAGCAGGTTTTCGATGCCGCGTCGCCTGCGGGCGGGCGGCTGGATCTACGCCAGGGCGACGCCAATGCCGACATGCGCATCTATTCGCATGGCGGCGCAGGCGCCGAAGCGGAACCTGTCGCCACGCTGGTGCCGGGCAGCACGTTCAGCGTGGCCGCGGCCACGCCCGTGGCTTTCATCGTGTTGCCGCGCTCGTGGCCGTTGGCGGCGTTGCTGGCGCTGGCGGGCCTGGGTGGCGGCTTCTACCTGTTGTGGTGGCGCCAGCGCCGCATGCCGGCCCACGCGCAGGAGATCGACATCGAGGAGTTCAGGCAGGCCCAGGAAGCCGCACGCAAGGCTGCGCTGCCCGAGCCGGTGATCCCCAAGCTTGCCGCCGCGGCGGCGGCCGCGCCGGCAGCGAAGCCCGCGCCCGGGCCAGCGGCCAACGTGGAGGTCGATCAGACGATCTTCCGCGCCTACGACATCCGCGGCGTGGTGGGCAAATCCCTGGACGCCGACGTGGCGCGCCTGCTGGGCCAGTCCATCGGCACGCTGATGCGCGAGCAGGGTCTCACCGAGATCGTGGTGGGTCGCGACGGCCGTCTGTCCGGCCCGGAGCTGGCGGGTGCGCTGGCCGACGGCTTGCGCGAGGCCGGCGTGGACGTGATCGACCTCGGCGCGGTGCCCACCCCGGTGGTGTACTTCGCCACCTACCACTACAACACCGGCTGCGGCGTCGCGGTCACCGGCAGCCACAATCCGCCCGACTACAACGGCTTCAAGATCGTGGTCGGCGGCCAGACGCTGTCCGAGGGCGCGATCCAGGACCTGTACCGGCGCATTGCCGGCAACGCGCTGGAGAGTGGCGGTGGCGGCCACCTGCGCCAGCTCGACGTGCTGCCGGATTACCTGGAGCGCATCGTCGCCGACGTGCAGGCCGAGCGCCGGCTCAAGGTGGTGGTGGACTGCGGCAACGGCATCCCCGGCGCGGTGGCGCCGCAGGTGCTGGCCGGCATCGGCTGCGAGGTGGTGCCGCTGTACTGCGACGTGGACGGCACCTTCCCGAACCACCATCCCGACCCTTCCGATCCGCACAACCTCGAGGACCTGATCCTCGCGGTGAAGCAGACCGGCGCGGATCTCGGCCTGGCCTTCGACGGCGACGGCGACCGCCTCGGCGTGGTGACCAGGGAGGGCGAGATCATCTTCCCCGACCGCCTGCTGATGCTGTTCGCGCGCGACGTGCTGTCGCGCCAGCCGGGCGCCACCATCATCTATGACGTGAAGTGCACCGGGCATCTCAAGGGCCAGGTCCTCGAGGCCGGCGGCAGCCCGTTGATGTGGCGCACCGGCCACTCGCTGATCAAGGGCAAGATGCGCGAGACCGGCGCGGAGCTGGCCGGCGAGATGAGCGGCCACTTCTTCTTCAAGGAGCGCTGGTTCGGCTTCGACGACGGCATCTATGCCGGCGCGCGGTTGATGGAGATCCTCGCCGGAGACCTCGAAGAGCGCACGCCGGAGGAGATCTTCGCCACCCTGCCCAAGGGCGTCTCCACGCCCGAGCTGAAGATCGAGATGGCCGAGGGCGAGCACTACCGCTTCATGGAGAAGTTCAAGGCGGAGGCGGATTTCGACGACGCCACGATCATCACCATCGACGGCGTGCGCGCCGACTGGCCGGACGGCTGGGGCCTGGTGCGTGCGTCGAATACCACGCCGGTGCTGGTGCTGCGCTTCGATGCCGATACGCCGGAGGCGCTCAAGCGCATCCAGCTGGCGTTCCGCAAGCGGCTGATTGCGGTGGACTACCGGTTGAAGATGCCGTTCTGAGCGCCGGCAAGGTCCCGGCGTTGCCGGGCCTTTGCGCGGCAGCCGGGCCGGCCATCAGTGCTCCTGCTGCTGCGCGGCCTGCTGCAAGGCGCGGTAATGCGCTAGTTGCTGCGTCTGCTGCTGCTCGGCCTGGTCGCGTTGCGCCTGCTGGTGCTGCAGCAGCGCCTGCAGGTCGCTCACCACCCCGCGCTGCTTGGCGATGCTGTCCTGCAGGAACTTCGGCACCGGCTGCTTGTTGTGCTCGGCTTCGGCGGCGCGCCCCAGCAGCTCGGTCAACGCCTGCTCCTGGCTGCGCAGGTTGAGCTTGCTGGTGTGGATCTGCTGATCCATGCCCGTCAGCGACTGCTGCAGCGAAGCCTTGTACGAAGCCTCGTCGGGATAGCTGTTGAGCATCTGCTCGTCGGCGCGGGCCCGGTCGTCCGCCACGCGCTTGGCCGCCGCCTGCTGCGCGGCCAGCTTCTGCGCGGCGTCGCGTTCCTGCGGGGTGAGCTGGCGCTGCACGCGCTGCACCACCAGGCCCTGGTCGTTGACCACCGAATAGCCGAACTTGAGCGCATCCTGGGTCAGGCTGTCGCTGAAATGCATCTCGCCCTGGCCGTCTATCCACTTGTAGCGCAGGCTTCTGTCCGAGCCTTGCTGGGCGCAGGCCGAGGCGCTGGCAAGCAGCGCGGCGGCGAACAGGATGGCATGTGGCTTGCGCATGTATGAATCTCCCCGTGGCCGGCAGTATATATAGGTGCCGGTGTCGTCTTTAGCCGTGTGCACCGTACCGTTCGCGATAAGCCACGAGCCGGGCATGCTCGGCGGCCAGCTCCGGGCGTTCGCCCGCATAGGCCAGCACGTCGGCGAGGCTGGTGATCGCGATCACCGGGATGCCGTGGTCGCGCGCCACTTCCTGCGCGGCGGAGAGTTCGCCCTGGCCGCGCTCCTGCCGGTCCAGCGCGATCAGCACGCCGGCCGGCTCGGCGCCATGCGCGCGGATCAGCGCCAGCGACTCGCGCACCGCGGTGCCGGCGGTCATCACGTCGTCCACGATCAGCACGCGGCCCTGCAGTGGCGCGCCCACCAGCACGCCGCCTTCGCCGTGGTCCTTGGCTTCCTTGCGGTTGTAGGCCCAGGGCAGGTCGCGGTCGTGCCGGTCGGCCAGTGCGATGGCGGTGGCGGCGGCCAGCGCGATGCCCTTGTAGGCGGGGCCGAACAGCATGTCCACCGCGATGCCCGCGTTCACCACCGCGGCGGCGTAGGCGCGGCCGAGCTGGCCCAGCGCGGCACCGCTGTCGATGCGCCCCATGTTGAAGAAGTACGGGCTCTGCCGTCCGGATTTCAGCGTGAATTCGCCGAAGCGCAGCACTTCGCGCTGCAGGGTGAGTTCGATGAAGTCGCGCTGGTAGTCGTGCATGGGAACTTCCGTCAGGGCAGGTGGCGCCACAGCAGGTGCTGCGGTCCGGAGCGGCCGCCATGGTACCGCGTGCCGCTGTCCGCGAAGCCCGCGCGCCGGTACAGCGCCAGTGCCGCGGCGTTGCTGCAGTTCACCGTGAGCACGATGCGGCGCGCCTGCGGATGGCGCTGCGCGAGGTCGGCCAGCAGTACGCCCAGCGCCCGCGCGCCAAGGCCGCGGCCCTGCCACGCGGCATCCAGCTGGAACGAGCGCAGGCCCAGCGCCTCCGCATCCGCGTCGCGCCCGGCGAGGCTGCGCGCGCTGCGCTCGATGCGGTAGTAGCCGATCACGGCATCGCCCAGCAGTATCGCCATCGGCTGGCTGCCCGGGCACTGCTCGGCATCGGGCAGGGTGCGCGCGGGCGGGCTCACGAAATCGTCCTGTTCCGGTCGCGCGTGCAGGCGCAGCACGGCCTCGCGCAATTCGGCGGTGACGGGCTGGACGCGGAGGATGGGCGGCGCGGGCATGGTTGCTATCATGCCTGCATCGCTCCGGGAGTCGTGCATGCGCATCATCAGCCTCAACGCCAACGGCATCCGTTCCGCCGCGACCAAGGGCGTGTTCGAATGGCTGCGCCAGCAGCGCGCGGACGTGGTCTGCCTGCAGGAAACCAAGGCGCAGGAAGACCAACTCGCCGACCCGATGTTCCGGCCCGGCGGCCATCATTGCTTCTACCGCGACGCCAGCAGCAAGAAGGGCTATTCCGGCGTGGCGATCTACGCGAAGCGCGAGCCCGATGAGGTGCGCACCGCGCTGGGCTGGGACGAATTCGACAACGAAGGCCGTTACGTCGAGGCGCGCTTCGGCAAGCTCAGCGTGGTCTCGCTGTACGTGCCGTCAGGTTCCTCCGGCGAGGAGCGCCAGCAGTTCAAGTTCAAGGCGATGGACTGGCTCGCTCCCATCCTCGACGAGTGGCTGGCGAATGGCCGCGACTACGTGCTGTGCGGCGACTGGAACATCGTGCGCAGCGCGAAGGACATCAGGAACTGGAAGTCCAACCAGAAGAACTCCGGCTGCCTGCCGGAGGAGCGCGCCTGGATGGACGGCCTGGTCGAACGCGGCTGGGTGGACAGCTACCGCACCCTGCATCCGGAAGGCCAGGACTACACGTGGTGGTCGAATCGCGGCAATGCGCGCGCGAACGACGTGGGTTGGCGCATCGACTACCAGCTCGTCACGCCCGCGCTGGGCCAGCGCCTGGAGCGTTGCGCGATCTACCGCGACGAACGCTTCTCCGACCACGCGCCGTACACCGTCGACTATGCCGACTGAGGCCGCGGCGGCATCGCGCAAGCCGTCGGTGTGGCAGGCGTTCTCGCAGCCGTCCGCGTGGACGCTGTGCCTGCTCGGGTTTTCCTCCGGGCTGCCGTTCCTGCTGGTGTCCGTCACGCTTTCACTGTGGTTGAAAGAGAACGGAATCGCGCTGAAAGACGTCACGATGATCGCCAGCGCGGGCATGACCTATGTGCTCAAGTTCCTGTGGGCGCCGTTGCTGGATCACTGGCGGTTGCCGTTGTTCGGGCGGCTGGGTCAGCGGCGTGGATGGCTGCTGCTTGCCCAGCTCGGCGTTACCGTGGGCTTGCTGGCGATGGCGGCGCTGACGCCAAAACAGTTGCCGTTGTTCGTCGCGGTCACGTTGTTCGTCGCCTTCATGGGCGCCACGCAGGACATCGCCATCGATGCCTACCGCATCGAAATCGCGCCGCCCTCGGCGCAAGGCGCGCTGGTGGCAACATATGTACTGGGTTACCGGCTGGGTGTCCTGCTGTCCGGCGCGGTGGCGCTGATTCTTGCCGACCACATCACGTGGTCTTCGGTCTATGTGCTGATGGCGGTGGCGATGCTGGTGCCGGTGACGACCACGCTGGCCATGCGCGAGCCGGAGATTGTCCGCGTTGCTTCTTCGAATTGGGGCAATGCCCTGCGTGAAGGCGTGATCGATCCGTTCGTGGACTTCTTCCGCCGCTACGGCTGGTACGTCGCTGGGCTCACGCTGCTGCTGATCCTGCTGTTCAAGCTGCCCGAGCAGTCCATCGGCACCATCTTCAACCCGTTCATGCGCGACATGGGCTTCAGCAAGACCGAGATCGGCGCCGTCACCAAGATTTACGGCGTCTGGATCGGCATCATCGGTGCCTTCGCGGGCGGCGCGGCGGTGGCGCGATGGGGGGCGTGGCGATCGCTTGGCGGCTGCATCGTGCTTGGTGCGGTCAGCAACCTGCTGTACCTGTTGCTTGCCAGTCATCCCGGCCACCTTTCGATGCTTGCGCTGGCGATTTCCGGACAGAGTTTCTTCGAAGCCATGCTGGGTCCACCATCGGTGGCGTTCCTTTCCATGTTGGTGAACCGCCAGCACACCGCGACGCAGTACGCGCTATTGAGTTCGCTGGTGAATTTGCCGGGCAAGGCGCTCGGCTTTTTTGCGGGTGGCATCGTCACCGTCATCGGCTACGGCGGATATTTCGCCATCACCGTGGTCTCGGTGCTTCCGGCGATGCTGCTGTTCGCCTGTCTCTGGCGGCGCTTCGATCCGCTTGCCGCGCCTTCCGCCAACGAAAGCTGAAGGCGCTTTGCGAACTGCGCCACGAATCGCCGTGCTGCCCGTTGCCGGCTGTGCTGCGGGCGGCGACGATCATCGGCACAGGGGGCGGACAACGAAGCGACGGTGCCATGCCCGATCTCGTGATACGCCAAGTCGATCATCTGCTGGCCGAACGCATCCGCTCCTTTGCCAAGGCGCGCGAATGGAGCATCAACGAGGTATTGCTGCACGCGCTGCGGCGTGGCCTCGGTGCCGCCGAGAACGGCCAGCTTGCCGAAACGTCGGTCGATGGCGACGAACTCGCCATGCTGGCCGGCCCGTGGAATGCCACCGAGCAGGCGGTGTTCCACGAAACGGTGCAGGCGCTTTCGGTCGCCCGTGGCGACCCGTTGCGGCGCCTGGGCGAAGTGGCCTGCGGCGACTAGAGCATGAGTACGGTGCTGCTGTCTTCGGGTTTCCCGCGGGCCGCATCGCGCTGTTCGCTCCAGGCATCCTGCAGGCGCCGGCGCACCACGTCGAAGCGGGTGACTGCGTCCTTGCGGTCGGGAAACGCCCGGCTGTTCTCCGCCTGCAAGGCGAGCATGCGGCTGTCCTGCATGGCGACCCTGCGGATGAAGGGCCATACGAATGCCCGCACCGCCCAGGCCGGGACGCGCCGGCCGTCGAGGTGCAACATGCCGATCAGGCGTGTGCGGTCGTGCGTTTCCGGGCTGAAATGCATGGAGATGCAGGTGCGGCTGCCGTTGCGGTAGTGGTAATGGATCTGCGCCGTGCCGGGCATGCTGAAGGTGGAGCGCTCGGTTTCGCGGGGCGACTCGAACAGACGGTAGAGCAGGCCCGACTGCGTGCTTGCCCCGGCGTAATCCACCTCGAAGCCCTCCGCATGGGCACGCAGGCGTACGTCGACAGCCTGCCGAGCGCCCTTGCGACGCACGAGGCCCGTGTGCACGAAATGCGTGTGCAGTGGATCGAGCACGTTTTCCAGCGCGTCCACGATGTGCGCGTGCCACGTGGTCTGCCACAGGAATCGCCGGTTCTCCGGCGCGAGCATGCGGGCATGCGCGGGAATGTCCTCGTCGCCCGTCGCGGCAAGGCGCGCCCAGACCAGGCCATCGTGCTCGACGACCGGGACCGTTTGCGCGCGTACGCCCGGGATGCAGCCGCCGGGCGGAGCGCCGGGCAATTCGCGCAGCGCACCTTGCGCATCGAAACGCCAGCCGTGGTACGGGCATTGCAGCGTGCCCTCGACCACGCGGCCTTGGGAGAGCGGCGCGTGGCGGTGCGGGCAGCGGTCCTGGAAACCGGTCACGAGCTGTCCATCGAGTCGCGCAAGCACGATGGGGCGGTCCAGCAACATGACCCTGACCGGCTTGCGTCCGACCCTGGCCGACAGCGCCACGGCAAACCAGCGGCGATCCAGGTGCGAGGCCCACGCGCTCATAGTTTGAATCTCCGCATGATGGGGATGCCGACGTTGCGCGCCAGCCAGCCCAGCGCGTGGATCGCCCTGCGCCTGCCGGCAGGGAGATGCCCCGCGAACACGACGCTGTATTCGATGGCCGGCCGCGCGCCGCGTTGGCGCTTGAAGTGCGCGACGCCGGCACTGAGGTTGACCAGGCACTGCCGGTGGAGGGCCTCGCGCAACACGCAGGCGGCCAGCCGGCGGTAAAGGCCCAGCGACTGCGGCAACCGGGTGTCGTAGCCAACGATGGGCGAAGTGATCAGGTTGCCGAAGCCGAACAGGCCGGACACGCCCTGCAGTACGCCGTCGCTGCCGCGCAGGCCGAACAGTTGCAGGAGGCCCGCGTCGCTCCACGCCTTGATCCATGTGTGCCGGTATTGCGGATTGAGCGCGGAGTACTTGTGGATATAGAGGTCGGCGTACAGTTGCTCGGCACGCACGAAATCCTCGTCGCCAACCGTTATCTGCTCGCAGGCCGGGCCGCCTTCGCGCCGCAGCAGGGCAAGATCGCGCTTCAGGTCGGCGTGTCGCCGGGCCAGTTCGGCGACGTTCTCGAACAGGTAGACCTGACGGCTCGGCAGCAATACGCCTCCGCGCGCCGCCAGTGCCTCCAGCCAGTCGGCATGATGCAGTTCGTTGAGGGAGCGGAACCAGACGGCATGCCCGGGCCAGCGCGAAATCGCCTCGTCGATGGCCTGGTCGATGGCGACGTCCTGCAATCGCGGGTAGCTGTTGGTCGAAACCAGCCAGTTGTTGATCGCGACCGCGCGGTCGATCTCGGCACGCTGCAGCAACGTCCCCGTGCAGCGGACAAGCCCGTTCAACGGCGCGGTCAGCGCGGGACGGCCAAGCCGCGCCGTCTCCACCTGCGCGTAACTGCAATAGGTGGTGTATGGCGAGCAGACCCAGGCGTTGCCGGCCTCGGCATGGTTGATGGTGACGGGCAGGCATGCTTCTCCCGCCTGCACCGAGTCGACGCGGGTGCGTACGTTCCGGATGAACGCTTCGCTGGATGACTGCCGGTGTATCCGCAAGAACGATGCGGACCTGGCGTTGAATTCGTCCAGTGCGACGCAGGGCAGTGCGCTCATGGCGTATCCAGCGCCTCGCCGTCCCATTCGGTGTCGCGCGTGGATGCCTGCCGCATGCTGCAGCGCTGCCGTGCGGCGATATGGGCGTACGAGGCCAGGTCGAGCAGCCCGCCCAGCAGCGGCATGCGATCGCCTGCGACGGCGATGACGTCGCGGGCTTGGCGAAAGTCGCGCCACCACTCGCGAAGCGGGCGCCGCCGCAGGGGATGCCAGATGCCGGCGGCAAGCATCACGGCCGCGATCATGCGCATCTCGCGCGTGCCCGGCCTGACGCAGTCGACCGCTTCCCCCATCAGGGCCGCCGGCAAGGCATCGTCCGGCGCGAAAAGGTGCACGCCGCTGATCGCGCGCGGGTTGCATTCCAGCACCTGAAGCTCGCCTTGCCCGGATACGATCCAGTCGAACGAGAGTTGCCCGGTGTAGTCGATCTTCTGCGCGAAGCGGGCGACGAAGGCCTCGATGCCCGGCGTATCGCAAATCTCGAACACGTAACTGGAGCTGGCGTCGATGCGGTAGCTGGGTCGATAGGTCACGTGGGCGCATAAGCGTCCGCGGTCGACGACGCTGTAGGAGCACAGCTCTTGTCCGCGGCAGAACGATTGCACCACCCATGGGACATCGAGTTCGAATGGCTTCGCGTCGCGTGGCACGCCATCGGGATAGAGGCGCACGTGCACGCCGAAGCGCGAAAATTCCGGCTTGATCGCGACTGGCCGGCCGCCGGCCCAATCGCGAGCTTCATCGATGCCGTTCACGAGGGCGCTGTCCGGAACGACGGCCCCGCAATGCCTTGCTGCTTCCAGGAAGCGCCACTTGCTGTGCAGCATGGCGAGTTTGCCGAAGTCGTCCACCAGCACGCGCACGTGCGACGGCAACGCCGGGCGGACACGCGCCAGGTAGAACACCTCCTCGCAGGTCGGGATCACCAGGTCGATGCCATGGGTTTCGATCGTGCGGTTCAATGCATGCGCGTATTCGCGTATGCCATACCGCGCCGACGGCAGCACGGCATGATCGTGCGCGGCGCGCGACCAGCTCGCCATGCGGCAAGGCACGCTGTCGCCGATGACCACCTGCCATCCTTGCGCCGCGAAGCGCCTGGCGTGATCGAGCGCCACCGGCGAGCGTCCGCCGAGCACGAGCACTTTACGCATCGGCATGCCCCCGCGGTGCCGGAAGCCCTCGCACGCGCCTGCGCTTGCTGGCGAGGCCGTGCGCCGGCATGTCGCGGAACACGATGTCAGGCATGGCGATGCGCAAGGTCGCGAAGAGGGTTGCCAGGGCGGCAAGGATGGCCTGTCGTCGGCGGTCGTCGGTGGCGGGTTCGGTGGCGATGCCCAGGATGTCCGCGTCGAGCTGCTCGACCTGGTAGTCCACGATGGACGGGTCGGCGTTGAGGATGGCGCGTGTCAGGCCGTCCGCGAAAACCGGCGATCGTCCGGATCGCGTTTCGTCATGCAGCCAAACCACGTCGTCCTCGCGCCCCTCGATGCGCTCCAGCGCGATGTGCTCCGATCCGCAAGGGCAGCGTGCCGCGCGTTCGACCAGGATGTCGTTGAGGCGGTAGCGGATCACCGGCTGAGTGAAGCGGTAAAGGTCGGTGACGATGGGCGCGAAGCGGCGTTGCGCGCGGTCGATCCAGTCGCGTTCGACGATGACGCAGTCCTCGTTGAGGTGGATCGTCCCGTATGCGCAGGTCTGGCCGAGAAAGCCTTCGGTGGCCTGGTAGATCTGCTCGATGCGCACGCCCCATGTCCGTTCCATCGACGCCTGATCCAGCGGATCGAGCACTTCCGCCGCCGATATGACGCGATGCGGTGCGATGCGGGCATCGCCCCGCTGCTGCTTCTGCGCCACCAGCGCCAGCGCCTGCGCAGGGCCGACCAGGATCGTCGGGGCGTAGTCCTGCAGTTGCTGCAGTACCGCCTCGAATGGCTGCAGCAGGTCGATGTAACGGAATTGCAGCCGCGCACCGCCAATCGTGTCGTAGAGGTTGCTGCCGGCGCGCAGCAGCAACGCCACGCGTGCACGCGCCAGCAGCCCTTCCGGCAGCAGCTTGGCGAGCATGGTCGCGGCCCAGCGTTGGCGTTCGCCGTTGCTGGCCAGGAATACGCCGCGGGCACCGGAGGTGCCGGTGGACAAGCCGACGCTGACGTCGCCAAGGGCGGGCCGGAAATCGCGCGTGCGTTCCGCCCGTTCTGCCAGCGCGCAGGCTTGCGACAGCGTGATGCCGGCCGTGTTGATCGTGTCGAAGTGGCGCATCCACGCACGCTTTTCCATCAATGGCCACTGTTCCAGCGGAAGGCTCCGGCAGGGCGCATAAAACGCCGAAGCGTCGGCGACGCGTGTGCGCATCGCCTGCCAGCGGCGTTGCTGGTGCGCCAGGATCTGTTCTCGCGTGCGCAGCTTCTGCAGCCGGCGGGCGTGCAGGTATTTCAGTGCCACGCCCATCGTGTCCGTCCATCGGCTCATCGTGGGCTGTGCTCCTCGCAGTGCGATGGGACGATGCGCAGGTCCGGCTCGGACTGCCGCAGCTTCTGCAGGCGCGCCAGCGTGGCAAGGTACGCTGGCGTGTCGCCCAGCCATGACGTCACGACGGAGGGCGGCGGGACGCCATCGAGCAAGGCGCGGGACGACCATGCCGCATCGGCAATCAGGAATACCTGTCCGTCGTCCGGGGTGTGGAACAGCAGGCCGTAGTGTCCGGCTGCGTGGCCAGGCAAGGGAATGGCCAGCACGCTGCCGTCGGACCACAGGTCGTAGCCGGTTCCGAATGCGGCGAAGGAGCCGGCGAGGGCGATGCGCGGAAGTTCTTCGATCCATCGCACGCGCTGCGGGAAGTCGGTCGGCAACAGGGCGGGAAGCAGTCCGCGGCGCAAGGCGCCAAGCCGGCCGCGCGCCTGCAGGTCGTTCCAGGCCTCCCGCGAGCAGAGGATGGTGGAGTGCGGAAAGTCATGCAGTCCGCCGATGTGGTCGCCATGCAGGTGCGAGAGCATCACGGTGGCCAGGTGGCGTACGTCGATGCCATCGCGGGCGAGCTGGTCGCGCAGGCTTTCCGTTTCGTCCAGGCGTGGCGGCGTTACCGTGCGGTAGAGCCGTTCCGGCAGATGGCGCGTCGCATCGAAGAAATGCCGCGAGTAGCCGGTGTCGAACAGCATGGCGCCATGTGCCGGATGGCGCAGCAGGAAGGCGAGGGCGGGGAAGCGCGCCATCTTCCACATGCCGCCGCGCCGCGTGCCGCATTGCGGATGCATGCAGTGGCCGGCTTCGTAGGTGCGCCACTCAATGTGCGTCATGTGTGCTCCACCACTGGCTGAAACGCCGGATGCCTTCGTCGATGGAGACGCGCGGCCGGTAGCCGAGTACGCGCCGCGCATGCGAAATATCCAGGGTTTGCGCATAACCGAGCACGCCGACGCCGTAGCGGCTCAGCCGGGGTTCGGGTTGTCCGGGCCGCAGGCGGGCCGCGCCTTCTGCCAGCGCGCCCAGCATCACCGCGGCACGGCGTGGCAGGCGCACGGTCCGCACCTTCATGTCCAGCGAGGCGAACAGCCGGTCCAGCAGTTCGCGTACCGGCATGGGTTCGCCGTTGGTGATGTTGAACACCTGTGGTTCCGCGTGACGCGGGGAGACCAAGGCCGCGGCCGCGGCATCGGCGACATTGCCGACATAGGTCGTGTCGATCAGCACGCGACCGTCGCCGATCTGCGGAAACCAGCCGCGATTGGCCACGCGGAGTATGCGGGGGAAGATCGCCTGGTCGCCTTCGCCGAATACCGCGCGGGGACGCAGGACGACGCGCGACATGCGGGCATATCGCGCGTCGGCGACGCATTGTTCGGATTGCCATTTCGATTCCGCATAGGCGTTGATCCAGCGCCTGGGCGGCACGAAAGCTTCGGGAATGTCGAATTGATCCGCCAGGCGGAAATAGATGCTGGGCGATGACAAATGCACGAAGCGTTCGACGCCGGCCTGGTCCGCGGCCTCCAGCAGGCGCCGGGTGGCCTGCACATTGGCGCGCTGGAAGGCTTCACGCGGCCCCCAGGGCGAGGAGAGCGCGGCACAGTGCACCACGGCGTGGCGGCTCGCAACGAGGTTTCCCAGCGGGTCGCTGGCGATGTCCGCCGTATCGACCGCAATCGGCGTGCCCGCGAACACGGCCAGCCGCGACCTGTTGCGGCCGATCGCAAGTACGTCGTGGCCCCCGGCCGAAAGCGCGTGGGCGACGTGCGAACCGATGAAGCCCGATGCGCCGGTGACGAGTACGCGTGCCATGTCAGTAAACGAGGATGGTGCCGCCGAACGACAGGCCGGCGCCCGAGCCGACCAGCGCAATGGTGTCGCCACGCCGGACCCTGCCGGAGGTGACGGCGTGGTGCAGCGCCACCGGAATCGAGGCCGCCATCTGGTTGCCGCGCTCGGCCAGCACGCGCACCAGTTTTCCCGCGGGCAGCCCGAGCAGGGCTTCCAGATGCGCGAGCGCCTTGGCGCTGGCCTGGTGCGGGACGATGCGGTCGATTTCGTGTAGCTGGATTTTGGCGCAGGCAAGCAGGCGTTCGAGAAAGGCCGGCAGCCGCTGCGCGGCCATGCGATAGGTGTGCCGGCCATTCATCTCGAAACAGGCGCCATCGAGAAATGCCTGCATGTCCTGGCGCGGCCGGATGCGCGTCCCGCCGGAGCGCACCTGGCACAGCTCCGCGCCGGCCGAGTAGGTTTCAAAATGCGCCCCCTTGATGCCGGCACGGCTTTGCGCCGCGGCCGGGCCGATCACCACGGCGCCCGCGCCATCGCCGAACAGCATGCATGTTTCCGCATCCTCCTCGCGCAGGCCGGCCGACGCGATTTCGCTGGAAACGATCAGCACGTGGCGATAGCGCCCTGCCGCAACGGCCAGGCTCATGGTGTCCAGCGCAGCGAGGAAACTGAGGCAGGTGGCGTTGACGTCGAACGCGGGGACGCCGCTTTCGCCGAGGCCGAGCTGGCGCTGGATCAGCGCGGCCGAACAGGGAATCGCCTGTTCCATCACGCTGCATGCCGACACGATGCAGTCGAGCTGGTTCGCCTGCAGTCCCGCCGCCGCCAGCGCGGATTGCGCCGCGCGTGCGGCCATCAGCGAGGTGGTTTCGTGATCCGCGGCGTAATGGCGGCACTCGATGCCGGCGTGACGGAGCGTCCAGCCGGCGGGTTTGTTCCAGCGGATGTCGAGCGTCGAGGAGTCCACGCGATGGCTGGGCAGGTACTCGCCCGTGCCGAGGATCTGCACCGATAGCATGTGAATCGACTCCCTTCCGTGTTTGCCGGCATGGAGCGCCGGCATGTGGAGCCACCTTGCGCCAAGCGCGCGCCAGCAGGCAATGCCGCCGTTCCAGACGACGATGACGCGAGCCGTGCGGTATCGAATGATGATACTTTGTGTGGAATCGGTATCAAGAGCATGGACATGTCGGCTTCCGCCATTCTCGTGCAGGCCATCCGCGGCGAGTTGCGCCATCGCGGCATGACATATCGCGAGCTTGCCGCCCGGCTTGGGGTGAGCGAACCCACCATCAAGCGCGACCTCAGTCGTGGCGGCTTCAGCTTGCAGCGGCTCGATGGCATTTGCGAGCTGCTGGGCCTGAGCCTGGAAGACCTGATCCGCAACGAACGTTCCGCTCCGGCCGCGGTAACCGAGCTCAGCCGAAAGCAGGAGTCGGCCCTGGTCGCCGACCCCAAGCTGCTGCTGACGACCTATCTCATCCTCAACAACTGGCGCTTCGACGAAATCAGGGCGACTTTCAGGGTCGATGAAAACGAACTGGTTTCGCTGTTGCTGAAGCTCGATGCGCTGGAGATCATCGACTATCGCCCGCCCACCCGCATCCGCAAGCTCACCGCGCGCAACTTTTCATGGCGCAAGGACGGACCGGTGCACCGCTATTTCGTCGCGCGCGTGCTGCCCGAGTTTTTCGACGAGAGCTTCGGTGGCGCAAGCGACGCGTTTCATTTCGTCGGCGCGACGCTGTCGGAGGGCTCGCGGCTACGCCTGCAGGCCTCGATGGCCCGATTGATCGAGGAGTTCGAGCAATTGGCGCGCGCGGATGCGCGGCTTCCATTGAGCGCCCGCGACGGGTGCGGTGCGCTGATCGCCTTCCGTCGTTGGGAATTCTCGGAATTTACCCATCTTCGGCGGCGCCGCGCGTCTCCCGATTGAGCGTCGAGCCGGTTCAGCGCGGCGCGGCGTGGATCGCGCCGAGCTGACGAGGCCCGCGTGCGCCGGTGACGGCGGGCAGGTTGCCGGGCAGGCCGAGTAGGCGTTGCCGGGCCAGCCAGGCGAACGCGGTGGCTTCGAGGAAGTCCGGGTCGACGCCGAATGCGGCCGTGCTGGCCAACGTGCGTGGCGACAACAGATCGGCAAGCCGGCGCATCAGCGCATCGTTGTGTACACCGCCACCGCAGGCCAGCACGTCTTCCGCATCCGGTGCATGGCGCGCGATGGCTTCGGCCACGCTGCGCGCGGAGAGTTCGAGCAGGGTGGCCTGTACGTCGGCTGGTGCCAGCGTCGCCACGCGCGGATGCGTGGCCAGCCAGTCGAGATGGAAGTGTTCGCGGCCGGTGCTCTTGGGGGGCGGCAGCGTGAAATAGGGATCGGCCAGCAGGGCATCGAGCAATGTGTCGTCGACCTTGCCGCAGGCGGCGAATGCGCCATCGCGATCGAACGCTTCGCCGCGATGGCGCAGGCACCACGCATCCATCAGGCCGTTCGCGGGGCCGGTGTCGAAGCCGGTGACGTGTCCGTCGGCACCCAGCACGGTGATGTTGGCGATACCGCCGAGGTTGAGCACCACGCGGGTGTGCCCGGGATGTGCCAGCAGCATCGCATGCACGGCGGGCAGCAAGGGGGCGCCCTGTCCGCCGGCCGCCACGTCGGCGCGGCGGAAATCCGCCACCACGTCGATGCCGCAGCGCTCGGCGATGGTGGCGGGGTCACCGAGTTGTAGGGTGAATGCGTACTCGCCGGTGGGGCGATGGCGCAAGGTCTGGCCGTGCGAGCCGATCGCGCGCACGGCGGCGGCGGGCGTACCGCTTTCCTTGAGCAACACCAGTGCTGCCTCGGCAAAGCCGTGACCCAACGCGATGTCCAGTCGCCCGAAGGCGTCCAGGTCGATGGCGGTTTCACCTTGCGCCACGGCGAGGATCCGCTCGCGCAGCGCGGCCGGCCAGGGATGCGTGCGCGCGGCGAGCAGGCGCGGCTGCCCTTGCTCGAACGATACCAGCGCGGCATCGATGCCATCGACGCTGGTGCCGGAGATCAGGCCGAGGTACAGCGGTGGGGTGTCACTCACGCGGATGCGATGCTCAGTTGTCGCTGTTGGTGGCAGGCGTGTCGCTGCGGGCCAGCTTGATGTGCTGGTCGATCTGGTCGAGGCGCGCCATTTCCGGCTTCACCACGGTGGCCTTGAACTTCGCCAGTTGCGCCGCGGGCAACGGTTCGGGCTTGGGCAGGGTCACCGTCTGCGGATTGCGTTGCACGCCGTCCACGCGGAATTCGTAGTGCAGGTGCGGGCCGGTGGCCAGGCCGGTCATGCCCACGTAGCCGATGATCTCGCCCTGCTTCACGTGCGAGCCCACGCGTTCGCCGGCGGCGAAGCGTGACATGTGGCCATAGGCGGTGCTGATGTCCTTGTTGTGCTGGATCAGCACGAAGTTGCCGTAGCCGTTTTCCCAGCCGCGGTACTTGATGACGCCATCGCCGGCGGCGTGGATCGGCGTGCCGGTGGGCGCGGCGTAGTCCACGCCCTTGTGCGCGCGCATCAGGCCGAGGATCGGGTGCATGCGCGCGGCGCTGAAGGTGGAGGAGATGCGGGTGAAATCCACCGGGATGCGAAGGAACGACTTCTGCAGCGGGCGGCCGTCCTCGCTGAACCAGCCGTAGCTGCCGTCGTCCTTCCTGAAGCGGTAGGCGGTGTAGCGCTTGCCCTGGTTCACGAACTCGGCGGCCACGATGTCGCCTTCGCCGTAGCGCGCACCATCGCGGTAGATGTCGTCGTAGATCACGGTGAAGCTGTCGCCTTCGCGCAGGTCCTGCACGAAGTCGATGTCGTACTTGAACAGGTCGGCGAGCTTGCCCACCATCGATGCGCTGAGGCCGGCCTGGTCGCCCGCGGCGTACAGACTGCTGCGGATCACGCCATGCGCCACTTGCTCGCGCATGTCCATGTCGCGCGGTTGCAGCGTAAGTGCGGGCTCCGGTCCGTCGAGGCGCACGATGGCGCGGTTGGCCTGGTCCTTGTCGAAGCGCACGCCGCGCAGGCTGCCGCCGGGACCGAGCAGGAAGTCGAACTCCTCGCCAGGATGGATGTGGTGCAGCGCGGATTTCGCATCGCCGGCGGCATCCATCACCTTCTGCAGGTCGGTGAGGCTCAGGCCGCGGCTGCCGAAGATGTCCGACAGCGTCTGGCCCGGTTGCACGCGCACCACTTGCCAGTCGTCCACCGTGGCGGCGGCTTGCGGAATCGGATCGGGCTTCGGCAACGCCAGCGGCAGCAGGGTGTGTGCCTCGGCCGTGGACGCAGGCCTCATCGCCGTGGCCCATGCCGGCATGATGAGGCCGGAGAGCAGGGTCGCCATCAGCGCGGTGCCGGCCAGCACCCAGCGTTCACGGTGCCAGTGGATCGGCGCTGTGGATTCCGAACGATCGAACGACCAGTGCGCGCAGCGCTCGTAGAAGCTGGTGTGGCGACGCTGTGCCTTGCGGCAAATGGCCTGCTTGCGTGCGCGGAGCCCCCCCCGGATTTTCCCACTCATGCTGCGCGGACCTCGTCGTACAAAGTAACAATCCCGCGTAACATAGACGTCGTGTGACAAGTGCGTCAATCCCTTTCCCATCAAGGGTTTGCGCTTGGTTTTCGATTAACGCACAATTAACGTTGAAACGTGATTGCCATCGCCCCAATGGCTGTCATGGCAACCATAACCTCCGAGGAATGCATGAGCGAAGCTGAGCAGGCGTTGGCCACGATTGCGCGTGGCGCCGACGAAATCATCAAGCAGGAGGATTTGCTGGAGCGGTTGAAGGCGGGTCGCCCGCTGCGCATCAAGGCCGGCTTCGATCCCACCGCGCCGGACCTGCATCTGGGGCACACCGTGCTACTCAACAAGATGCGCCAGTTCCAGGATCTGGGGCATCAGGTGATCTTCCTGATCGGCGACTTCACCGGCATGATCGGCGACCCCACCGGCAAGAACGCCACGCGCAAGCCGCTCACCCGCGAGGACGTGCTGAAGAACGCCGAGACCTATGCTGCGCAGGTCTACAAGGTGCTCGATCGCGAGCGCACCGAGGTGCGCTTCAACTCCGAGTGGTTCAGCAAGATGGGTGCGGCCGACATGATCAGGCTCGCCGCGCAGCACACCGTGGCGCGCATGCTGGAGCGCGATGACTTCGCCAAGCGCTATGCCGCGCAGCAGCCGATCGCCATCCACGAATTCATGTATCCCCTGACCCAGGGCTATGACTCGGTGGCGCTGGAGGCCGACGTCGAGCTGGGCGGCACCGACCAGAAGTTCAACCTGTTGATGGGCCGTGGCCTGCAGGAGCACTTTGGGCAGAAGCCGCAGATCGTGCTCACCATGCCGCTGCTCGAGGGCCTGGACGGCGTCAACAAGATGTCCAAGTCGCTGGGCAACTACATCGGCATCGACGAGCCTGCGATCGACATCGTCACCAAGACGATGAAGATCGGCGATGAGTTGATGTGGAAGTGGATCGACCTGCTCAGCTTCGAGATCGGCGTCGATGAAGCAAAGGCGCTCAAGCAAGCCATCGAGAGCGGTGGCCTGAATCCTCGCGACGTGAAGTTGCGTCTGGCACGGGAACTGGCCACGCGCTTCCACGATGCGGCTGCTGCCGAACAGGCCGTTGCGGGCTGGCATGCCGTGGTCCGCGGCGAAGGTGACACTTCGCTGCTGCCGCTCACCGAAGTCGTTGTGCCGGCCGAGGGCCTGCGCCTGCCGGCCTTGCTTACGGCAGCGGGACTCACCGCGAGCAACTCCGAGGCAAGCCGCAAGCTCAAGGAGCGGGCGGTACGCATCAATGCGGAAGTGGTTGAGGACGCGCAACGCGTATTCGCCGCAGGATTCGAAGGCGTGCTGCAGGTCGGCAAGCGCAACTTTGCTCGGGTGCGATTGACCGGCGGTTGATCGTCAGGCGCGATTTCGGAGTTTGTTTCGCGCAAGATCAATGACTTGTGCGAAAGAGCAAAAATTCTTCGAAGAAAGTGCTTGCCAATATGGGGGGGGCTGCCTACTATTCGCGCCCCGCTGCCGCATCGGCACGGTGCGCCACCCACCCCGCAGAAAAATAGTTCTTCGAGGGTGTTGACGGACCGAAAAGACGATGTATAGTAGGCGGCTCACCGGGACGAAATGTCCTGAAGCGGAAAGCTCCGCGGTGATTGGATCTTTGACAGTGTGCACAGGTGAATTGTGTGGACGCCTT
>NZ_JACYXK010000011.1 GCF_014842975.1 Rhodanobacter sp. DHB23
TGTTTGCTTTTGCGGCCTACCCTTGGACCGAACCCGCCACCCCGCCGCCGCCCTTCGCCTATCATCACTATTCCATCGGCCGCCACCGGCCCGCTCGGAGCGCGCGCTTGTTCGTACACGTCGATAACCGTTCTCCGCGTGCATGGCAGCAAGCCTGCGCCACTCTTCTCATTTGACTTCGCCCCTCAAGCACGCACAACCTGTCCCTCAAGGAGACGGGATGATGGCGTGGGCTTGCTTGGGGGGCTGATTCAGCGCACGGACGATCCATCCGCTGCGACTGCAACGAATGGGGCACGGGATGGGCGGGAGTCTGCGCAGAAGCCGCTGTTACGCGCTCTTTTCGTTAGCGCTGGCGTAGACCTGATCGGCCCACTGGGTGGCATTGAGGTAAACCGTGGCCAGTCGCTGGATCCGTTGCGGAGGCACCTGCGCGCTGGTCAACTCGTTGGCTTCCCAAGCAAGGATCTGTTGCAGGATCGTGGCGAAGGGGCCGCCGCGGCCGGTCAGTGCATCGCTGATCTCCGGCACCAGGCGCAGATGGGTCAGCAGGAATTCCATCGGTGCACACATCAGGGTGTCCAGCAAGGAAAACAGGCCGACGGTGAATGCCATCTCGGTACTGCCGTGTGGCATGCCCTGGGCCAGTTCCTCGCACATGTGGGCGCGGATGAGCGCGGCGCGCAACAACTCCGGAGGGCGATCGTCCATGCTGCACATGGCCATGGTGTCGATCCAGTTGCGCATGCGGGCGACGCCGAAGAAGATCGCGGCCTGCTGCACCGATTTCAGCTGCCGCGGCAGCGCGAAGTAGGCTGAATTGACGCAGCTGAGCAGCTTGTAGCTGAGCACGGCGTCATCGCGAATGATGTTGCCGAGTTCGACCGGGCCGGGGTTGCTTTCGTGCAGAGCGCCCATCAGGCGCAGCATGCTGAGGCGGTTGGCGGTCAGCACGGGCACGGCCATCGGCTGCGGCACCAGCAGGTACCGGCCCTGGATCGCTTCCAGCGGCAGTTCGAGGCAGCGTTCGTAGGTCGCGTGGTCGTTCACATGGCCTGCGACGACGTGCAAGCCACGGGCATGCAGGCTCTTCACGCGCTGGGCGAACAATTCCGGCGACAACAGGGCGGCGTCGAGGCGCACCAGTTGCACCATCTGCAGCAGTGCCTCGGACGACGGATCGCGGCCGGGTTCCATGTCGCCGATGTCCAGCATGAACTGGCAGCCACGCTGCGCCATCAGCTGCAGGCGCGCCATCAGCGCGTCGTCGTTGGCCGCATGGGGCTGCAGCACCACGCCGATGCGTGGCTGGTGCAGCAACACGTCGGCATCTTCCGGCAGCAATTCGGCCGGCAGGTTGAGGAACGCGCGATTGCCGCGGACCAGCCGGGTCAAGGCACCGTCGGTGATCATCGCCAGTATGCTGCGCAGCAATTCCTGTTCGTCGCCGTTTTCGCGGTGGAACAGGATTTCGTAGGCGTACAGGTCGCGCTCGCGGTTGAGCAGCGGAACGCGCAACACCGGCAACTGCGGGGATGCGCCGTCGTAGCCCCGGGAGGTGGCGGCTGCGGCAGGAGCGGTTGTCGTGGGGGAGGAGCTCATGGTTGATCCGGCGTCGCGTTTGTCGATTGGGCGAGCCGTGGCCGATGGCTCGCTGTTGAACCAGCCGCGTGTCCGGCGGTGGTATGCCAGCCTCGCTTCAGGCGGCTGCCAGCGGACGCGAGCGTCCCGTGGTATGCAGTTCGCCGCTGCGATCGTAGAGCCCCTTGCCGCCATCCGTCCCGGTCAGCACGGCCAACGCCTGGCGCACCATCTGCAGCCGCTGGTTGACGATGCTGCCGTTGCGTTGGTTCAGCTGATGGCAATGCTGCAGCGATTGCACGATGGAGGGCCAGGCTGGATCCGGCCTGGCCTCGATGCTTTCGCCTGCAAGGTGACGCCGCTCGGCATCCAGTTGCTCCAGTTGCTGCATGAGTGCCTGCTTGCGCGTCCCCGCCTGGCCAAGTGCCACGGTATCGGCGGCAACAAGCGCGGCGCGTTCGTCTTCAAGCGCCTGCGCGAGCAGCTCCAATGCCAGGCGCATGTCACCCAGCACGGCTGCAATGGCCTGGTCGAGTTCGGGTCGCAGGGGCAAAGTCATGCCTTGCTCGCACCACCGAGCTGCCGTTCCATGGAGACCAGGCGATCGGCGATGCGGCCTGCATCGATCTTGTAGCTGCCATTGGCCAGCGACTGCCGTACCTGCTCGACCCGCTGTGAGTCGACTTCGGTGGCGCTGGTGCGGGAGGCCTGCTGCAAGGCCTTGGCCGAGTCGGTCAGCTTGAGCTGGTCGTCGGCCTGGGCAACAGGGGCACCGGAACCGGCTGCGGAGGAAGAATCCGCAGCCTGGCTGCTGCTGGCAGGGCCAGTGGTCTGCTGGAGTTTCGGCAAGCCATTGTTTGAAATGGTCGTATTCATGTGTCCGTACTCGTTTCAGAGTGCCCCTGTAGCCGTTGCATCGGCCGGCCGTATGGGAACTTTAGAGGGTGAAGGCGCATAGATGAAGGCATGGTTGGTCCTCAGGGCAAGGCCTGCACTTCGCCGGGGCCGCGCACCATGGCATCGACCACCTTGCCCGAGCTTTCGTTGCGCACGCGCAGGCGGGCGCCGTTGTCGCCGCTGCCCAGGGCGATGCCGTCCGCACGGACGACGATGTCGCCCAATTGGGCCAGTACCTGGACATGATCGCCCGCGCGCACCGTCTGTCGTCCGCCCAGTGCGGCCGGCGTGAGTACGCTGCCGCCGGGCAGGGCGCGGGCAAGGCTGCGCCCGGTCAGCTGGTCGAAGGTGTCGATGTATCCATAGCCCAGCCGGGTCAGGTCACGCTCTTCGACGTGCACGTCCGCCGGGTCCAGTCCGTCGCCGCGCTGCAACGGCCGGTTGGTCACCAGGACATGGTGGAACAGCTGCACCTGCACCTGCACGCGCACGGCCCAGCCGGCCTGCGGGCATTGCACGGGTACGCTGAGGCGCGGTGCGGGACGGACGGCGTCGGGCAGTTCCGCACGCAGCGGCTGGTCGCAGCTCGCCAGTCGCAGGCGGGGATCCAGCGGCAAAGCCTGGGCCACCACGCGATTGCCGGGCAGGTCGAAACGGGCCTGCACGGCACGTTCGGCGGCGGCCCGGACGGCATCGGGCGACGCGGCGGCGGCGTAACCGACGCCCGGCCACGCCACGGCAAGCCATGCCAGCGCAAACAGCCCGATGCTGGCATGGAGTCCGCTCATGCGTCCGCCAGCAGGGTATTGAGCTGCCCCAGCAGCGTATCGCGGGCGGGATCGATCTGCTGCGAGAGTGCGCTGGCCTGCGCGGCTTCGCCGTCGCAGAGCAGGGCGACGAAGCGGGTGCCCTGCTCGCACAACTGCGCGCCGGCGCTGGCAAGGCCGGCCGCGGCCGGGTGGTGCGGCTGCAGGGCTCGCAGCCGTTCGACGCTGGAGCGGATCGCGTGGGTGTCGAACCAGCGGCGATCGACCGCGGCCGGATCGAGCAGGGCCAGTTCGGCGGCCTGGCGCAGGTTGAGGGAAGCTTCGCGCACGATCAGGCTGAGGCTGCCCGGGTCGTTGCCGCTGCCGGTTTCCAGCCAGTCCAGGCTCAACCGGTGGGAGAGCAGGGCGGCGCGTTGCAGCGAATCGGACTGGCGCCGCGCCTCGCCGGCCCGGCGTTGCAGGGAGCCGAGCGCGGCCTGCGCGCTGGTGGCGCGGGCGTGCTGGGTGTCATTGCTCTGCTGCAGCTTGCGCACGCGCTCGCTGGCCGCCTGCAGCGACTGGTTGCCGGAATCCAGCGTGCTGCCCGACTGCGCCGCGCCAGCCTGCGCGCGTTCCAGCTGCTGCAGGCTGTGCTGCACGTCGCCGTTCAACTGCGTCGAGAAGTCGCCGATCGAGCTGGTGACGTTCTCGATCTCGGCGGTGGTGAGGGAGGTCTTTTCCGCCAGTTGCTTGACCTCGTCGGCGACCACGGCGAAGCCGCGGCCGGCCTCGCCGGCGCGCGCGGCCTCGATCGCCGCGTTCAGCGCCACGAGGTTGGTCTGGTGGGCGATTTCCTGCACGGAGGTGGTGAGCTTGCGGATCTGCTCCACTTGCTCGGCCAGCTTGCTCTGGTTGCGGTTCATGGCTGCCAATGCGCTGCGCAGCAGGCGCAGCTGGCCATCCAGCTCGCTGACCGAGCCGTTGCCGGCGACGCTGGCCTTGCAGGCCTGCTCCAGCTCGGCGCCCACTTGCTGCAGGGCCGTCGAGATGCCGGCGCTGCCTTCCGTCAAGCTGTCGACGCCGCTGCGGCCATCGTCGGCCGCCTTGCCCAGCGAAGCCTGCTCGCGCGCGAGTTGCTGCACGGCGGCCAGCACCAGGCTCTGCTGCTCCACGGCCTGCAGCGCCACGGTCGCGGGTGGGCGGCTGGCGACGCGCGCCAGCAAGGGCGCCAGCACCTGCGCCGCACGGGGGTACTGGCGGCGCAGTGCGGCAAGCCGTGCGTCGTCGCCGGCGGCAGCGGCTTCCACCAGGGGGGCGAGGTGCTGGATCCAGATCAGGCTCATGGGGTGAATATCACCTTGAATGTCGAGGGGCGGCAGACCAGTGCCGGGCACTGCATCGGCCAAACCCGCCGAGTCTTGAGAAAGCAAGCCGTGTGCCACGACAACGGCTCAAGCCGGGGGTGGGGTGGTCGATACCGTGCGCGTAGGGCGCGCTGCGCGCGGCGATCAAATGGTTGAGGAGACCGCATGGGCGGCACGCTGCTGGAAAAAGTGGAGCAACACACCCGGCTGGCCGGCCACAACCGTGTGGCCATGTTGCTGTTCCGGCTCGGCGATGCGCAACTGTTCGGCATCAACGTGTTCAAGGTGCGCGAGGTGATGCGCCGCCCGCCGCTGGAACGCATGATGGGCGTCCACGAGTTGCTGGCGGGCAGTTGCGATTATCGCGGGCAGACCATCCCGGTGATCGATCTGGCCGCAGCGCTGGGCTATCCGCCGTTGCGCGACGAGGCCTCGGCGCACCTGATGGTCACCGAATTCAGCCGCTCGGTGCAGGGTTTCCTGGTCGCCGACCTGCAGCGCATGGTGCAGTGCGATGGCGACAAGCTGGCCGCACCGCCTGCTGCGCTGGGCTTCGGCAACCGGGTCAACGCGGTGACCCGGCTGGACGGCGCCTTGCTGGCGGTGGTGGATGTGGAGCAGGTATTGGCCAGCATCGATTCGACGCCGGCCGACCTTTCCATACAGATGCAGCGCCTTGCCGATGCCCGCGTGCTGTCGCCGCGACGGGTGCTGGTGGCGGACGATTCGCTGATCGCCCGCCGCCGCCTGGTGGCGCTGTTCAAGCAGATGAACATCGAGTGCGTGGTGGCGAAGGACGGCCGCGAAGCGCTGGACAAGCTGCGCAAGCTGGCCGCGGGCGCCCCGGACGAGGGCGTGAAGCTGGTGGTGTCCGACATCGAAATGCCGCGCCTGGACGGCTACGCGCTGACCCGTGCGATCCGCGAAGACCCCCAGTTGTGCCGGTTGAAGGTGGTGCTGCACAGCTCGCTGTCCGGCGGCTTCAACGAGGCGATGGTGAAAGAGGTGAAGGCTGACGCCTTCGTCGCCAAGTTCCAGCCCGACCTGCTGGCGCAGGCAGTATTCGAACTGCTGCCGGCGGATGCGGCGCCGGGCTGATGCCTTGAAACCGACGCCCTGCGGGCGTCAACAATCCGACTTCACTCAGAGCGCCGTTTCGCGGTGGCGTGGCGCAAACCCCGCCAGCCCAGTCGTGGCAAGGGTTCCGGCGTAGTGGCATGCAACTTGCCTCCTGCTCCGTGCGGCAATCGCACGCGGAGCAGACCGATGAGCACCATCCCACAAGACTTGTTTGGCATTCATACCCAGGCGATGGATCTGTGGCAGCGCCGTGCCGAAGTGCTGGCCAACAACCTGGCCAACGCCGACACGCCCGGCTACCTCGCGCGCGACATCGATTTTCGCAAGGCGCTGGCTGCGGCCGGCAACCAGGCCGGCGGCAACCTGCAGCTGGAAACCACCTCGGCCGGGCAGATCGGCAACGCGCCCGCCGGCGGCACGGCGCTGGCGTATCGCGTGCCGACGCAACCCAGCATGGACGGCAACACCGTCGACGCCCAGGTCGAGCAGGCCGATTTCGCCGCGAACAGCGTGCATTACCAGGCCAGTCTTTCCTTCATCACGGCGCAGATCCACATGCTGCGCACCGCCATCACCGGAGGGCAGAGCTGATGTCACTCGATTCCATCTTCAACGTGGCCGGTTCGGGCATGGCCGCGCAGTCGCTGCGGCTCAACACCGTGGCCAGCAACCTGGCCAACGCCGAGAGCGTGTCGGGCACTCCCGAGGGCGCCTACCGCTCGCGCGAGCCGTTGTTCGCCGCCATCCAGAAGCAGCAGCTCGCGCAGTTCGGCGACGGCCAGGGCAACAGCAATGCCGATGCCGGCGCCAGTGCGGGCGTGCAGGTGCTCGGCATCACCGAAAGCCAGGATGCGATCCCCCAGCGCTATGAACCGGGCAACCCGCTGGCCAATGCCGACGGCTACGTCTACGGCAGCAACGTCAACCCGGTGGATGAGCTGGTGAACATGATCTCGGCGTCCCGCTCGTACCAGAACAACGTCGAGGTGATGAATACCGCCAAGCAATTGATGGTCAAGACCTTGACCCTGGGCCAGTGAGTCTCCCGCCATGACCACGATCAACACCAACACCACGAACTCCGCCGGCGCGGCTGGTTACGGCTATTCGGGCACCAGCAGCACCAGCAGCGGCACGAGCTCCCTCAGCGGCGCGCTCGGCAGCTCGATGAGCCAGGCCGACTTCCTGCAGCTGCTTACCGCACAGCTGCAGGCGCAGGACCCCACCAATCCGATGGACAACACCCAGTTCGTGTCGCAGTTGGCGCAGTTCAGCCAGCTGGCTTCCACGCAGAGCCTCAACACCACGGTCAGCAACCTCTCCAGCCAGGTCGCCAGCGCCATGCAGACCTCGCAGGTGCTCGGCTCGGTCGGCCTGGTGGGGCGCAACGTGCTGGTGCCGTCCGACAACCTCAGTTACGCCGGCAGTGCGCTGGGCGGGGCCGTGGGCGTGACCAATGCGTCTTCCGACGTGCAGCTCGTCATCAAGGACGGCAGCGGCAAGGAGGTGCGCACGATCGACCTGGGCGCCCAGCAGGCCGGCCTGGCCAAATTCAGCTGGGACGGCACGGACGACAGCGGCAACCCGGTGCCGGCGGGAACCTACAGCATCACGGCGGCGGACCAGAGCGGCAACGCGCTTTCCACCTATGCCAGTGGCTCGGTCAGTGGCGTCGGTTACGGCGGCAGCAGTGTGGGTACGTACGTGCAGGTAAACGGCGTGGGCGGCGTGCCGCTCAGTTCGATCGCGCAGATCAACTGATCGCCGACAACAACCCTTCCAACGAGGTAACGAAGTCATGGCACTCAACCAAGCGCTCAGCGGCCTGAACGGCGCACAGGCCGATCTCAACGTGATCGCCAACAACATCGCCAACGCCAACACCACCGGTTTCAAGGGGTCGCGCGCGGAGTTCGCGGACATCTACGCGGTGAGCGGCGTCAACCTCAGCGCCACCGCGGTGGGCAGCGGCACGCGCCTGACCAGCGTGGCGCAGCAGTTCGCCCAGGGCGACATCGAGACCACCGGCAACAGCCTGGACATGGCGATCAGCGGCAACGGCTTCTTCGTGGTGAATACCGGCAACGGCTATGCCTACACGCGCGATGGCGCGTTCCAGCAGGATGCGAACGGCAACGTGGTCACCCAGGACGGTTACAAGGTCCAGGTCTACCCCTACAGCGCCGCCAGCAAAAGCGTCGATACCAGCACGCTGACCAACCTGAACCTGGTCACCGCACAGAGCGCGGCCACGCCCACCAGCACGGCGACGATCACCTCCAACCTGCCGGCGGATGCCACCGCGCCGACGCTGGCCTTCGACCCCACCAATCCCGCCACCTTCAACAATTCGACCACGTTCACCGTGTACGACAGCCTTGGTTCGTCGCACCAGGCCACCGTCTACTACGTGAAGACCGGCACCAACACCTGGGACGCGAACCTGTACGTGGACGGCCAGTCCGCCGGTACGCAGGCGTTGACCTTCAGTTCGTCCGGCACGCTGACCACGCCGGCCAACGGCATCGTCAACTTCAACTCGCTGAACTACGGCAACGGCGCCAACGCGCAGGCGCTGTCGATCAATTTCAGCCAGACCACGCAGTACGGCTCCGCCTACGCCGCCGGCACCATCAGCCAGAACGGCTACACCGCCGGCGCGCTGTCCTCGATCAACGTCGACAGCACGGGCGTCGTCACCGCCAATTACTCCAACGGCCAGAGCAGCGAGCTGGGCCAACTGGCGATGGCCAACTTCCAGAACCTGCAGGGCCTGACCCAGCTCGGCAGCGCCAGCTGGGCGGCCAGCACGGCTTCGGGCACGGCGGTGATGGGCACGGCGGGCAGCGGCCAGTACGGCACCATCCAGTCCGGTGCGCTGGAGCAATCCAACACCAGCGACACCACCGCGCAACTGGTGGACATGATCCAGGCGCAGCGCGACTACCAGGCCAATGCGCAGGTGCTGTCCACCGACGACACGCTGGCCTCCACGCTGTTCAGCGCCGTCTCGCGGTAAACCCGCCGAGGTAGGTCACCATGGATCGTTCCGTCTACATCGCCATGACCGGGGCCACGCAGATCATGCGGGCCCAGGACGTGGTGAGCCACAACCTGGCCAATGCCAGCACCACCGGCTTCAAGAGCGAGCTCGACGCGTTCCGCAGCCTGCCGGTGCTGGGGCCGGGCAGCCCCTCGCGCATCAACGCCGTGGCGCAGGGCATCGGGCGGGACGAACGACAGGGAACCCTGCAGCAGACCGGCCGCCCGCTGGACGTGGCGGTAAGCGGCTCGGGCTGGATCGCGGTGCAGGCGCCGGACGGCAGCGAGGCCTACACGCGTGCCGGAAGCCTGCAACTGGCCGCCGACGGCACGCTCACCGACGCTGCCGGCAATCCGGTGATCGGCAGCGGCGGCCCGATCACCGTTCCCGCCAGCACCCAGGTCGTGATCGGCGGCGACGGCACCATTTCCTCCGTGCCGCTGGGGCAGGCGCCGAGTTCGCTCAACCAGATCGACCAGATCAAGCTAGTCAATCCCGACCCCTCGCAGCTTTCCAAGGGCGCCGACGGCCTGCTGCACATGAACGACGGCAGCAGCGCCGATGCCGACCCCGGCGTGCAGCTGGTGTCCGGCACGTTGGAAGGCAGCAACGTCAATCCGTCGGAAGAGCTGGTGCGGATGATTTCGCTGTCGCGCCAGTACGACATGCAGGTGCGGTCGATCAAGACCGCCGAAGACGACGCCGACGACAGCATCAAGCTGCTGCAGTCGGACTGATTCAAGCCATTTTTAGCGGAGCCATCCCATGTTCTCCTCCCTCTGGATCGCCAAGACCGGCCTCGATGCGCAGCAGACGAACCTGGATGCCATCTCCAACAACCTGGCCAACGCCAGCACCACCGGCTTCAAGTCTTCGCGCCCGGAATTCCAGGACCTGATGTACCAGAACCTGGGCCAGCCCGGCGCGCAGACCACGCAGCAGACGCAGTCGCCCTCGGGCCTGCTGATGGGTACCGGCGTGCGCGTGGTGGCCAACGAAAAGATGTTCACCCAGGGCGCGATCGCACAGACCGGCAACGCGCTGGACGTGGCCATCCAGGGCCGCGGCTTCCTGCAGGTGACCATGCCCGACGGCACCACCGACTACACCCGCGACGGCTCCCTGCACACCGACGCCAACGGCCAGATCGTGACCGCCGACGGTTACCCGATCGAGCCGGCCATCACCATCCCGCAGGGTGCGCAGAGCATCACCATCGGCACCGACGGCACGGTCAGCGTCACGCTGGCGGGGCAGGCCGCGCCGCAGCAGGTGGGCGTGCTGCAGATGGCCGACTTCATCAACCCGGCGGGCCTGCAGTCCGTGGGCCAGAACCTCTACGAGGAAACGGCCTCCAGCGGCACGCCGCAGACCGGGCAGGCCGGCGTGAACGGCATGGGCACCCTGCTGCAGGGCTCGCTGGAGTCCTCCAACGTCAACGTGGTGGAGGCGATGGTGGACATGATCCAGACCCAGCGCACCTACGAGATGAACTCCAAATCCATCAGCGCCGCAGACAGCATGCTGCAGACGCTCACCACCAACATGTGAGGCTGGCCATCGTGCGCACCACGGCCCTTTTCCCGTATCCCGTCCTCGCCGCCGCGCTGCTCCTGCTGTCGGGCTGCGCCGTCATGCAGAAGCAGAAGCGCGACGACGCGATGTGGGCCGCCACGCCGCCGGAGCCGGCGCAATCGGCGCCGCCCGCCGACGGCTCGATCTACCACGACGAGCAGGGCATGGAGCTGTTCTCCGATTCGCGTGCGCACCGCACCGGCGACGTCCTGACCATCGTGCTGGTGGAGAACACGCAGGCCGTGAAGAAGGCCAGCACCAGCACCAGCAAGACCGACAAGACCAGCTTCGGCGCGCCCACCATCCTCGGCCGCACGATCAACGGCGCCACGGTGGCCACCGACGGCGACCGCAGCTTCGACGGCACCGGCTCCAGCAGCCAGAGCAACCAGCTCACCGGCAACATCACCGTCACCGTGGTGAAGCGCCTGGCCAACGGCACCCTGATGGTGCGCGGCGAGAAGTGGCTCACCATCAACCAGGGCCAGGAACTGATCCGCATCGCCGGCATCGTGCGCCCGCAGGACATCGGGCAGGACAACTCCGTGCCCTCCACCCGCGTCGCCGACGCCCAGATCTCCTACACCGGCCGCGGCACCCTGGCCGATGCGAACACACAGGGCTGGCTGTCGCGCTTCTTCAATTCCAAGTGGATGCCCTTCTAAATGAAACGCCATGGGCCCAACACACTGAAGGTCACCGCCTGGAACGAGCGTGCGAACCCGCGCGCCACGCTTGCTCCCGCTCCACGCCGGGGAGAGGGTTGGGGGGAGGGGATGCGGTCGCGGGAAGCTGCCCTGGCCTTCATCAAGCGTTGCCTGTCCAAGCCCCTCCGCCAGCCGCGTCCCCCGCTCCGGCGGGGGGCGGGCGTCAAGGGCGCCGTGCTGGCGCTTGCCGTCGTGTTGCTCGCACTGCCTGTCGTTCCCGCCCGCGCGGACAAGATCCGCGACCTCGCCTCGGTCGGCGGCGTGCGCACCAACCAGCTGATCGGCTACGGCCTGGTGGTGGGCCTGGACGGCTCCGGCGACCAGACCACGCAGACGCCGTTCACCACGCAGAGCGTGGAGAACATGCTGCAGCAGTTCGGCGTCAACATCCCGGCGGGCGTGACGGCACCGCAGCTGAAGAATGCGGCGGCGGTGACCATCACCGCCGAGCTGCCGCCGTTCGCCAAGCCCGGCCAGGCCATCGATGTCACCGTGGCCTCGATCGGCAACGCCAAGAGCATCCGCGGCGGCGAGCTGCTGATGTCGCCGCTGCGCGGCGCCGACGGCAACGTCTATGCGATCGCGCAGGGTAGCGTGGTGGTGGGCGGCATCACCGCGAAGGGCAAGAGCGGCAGCAGCGTGGAGAAGAACATCTCCGCCAGCGGACGCATCCCCGGCGGCGCCACGGTGGAGCGCAGCGTGCCCTCCGCGTTCGCGGGCACGGACGACCTGCGGCTGAACCTCAACACGCCGGACTTCACCACCGTCTCGCGCATCGTGAACACGATCAACCGCACCTACGGTTCGGGCACCGCGCGCGCAGTGGACGGCGGCACGGTGGACGTGCGCGTGCCGCAGGACCCGACCCAGAAGGTGGCATGGCTGGGCACCATCCAGAACCTGGACGTAACCCCGGGCGACCCGCCCGCACGGGTGGTGGTGAACTCGCGCACCGGCACCGTGGTGATCGGTTCGGACGTGCGCGTCTCCGCGGCGGCGGTGGCGCACGGTTCCATCCAGGTCACCATCAGCGAGCAGCCGCAGGTCAGCCAGCCGGGGGCCTTCAGCAAGGGTCAGACCGTGGTGGTTCCCTCCAGCAACGTGCAGGTCAGCGAGGACGGCGGCCACATGTTCAAGTTCGGCCCGGGCGTGAGCCTGGACACCATCGTGCGCGCGGTGAACCAGGTGGGCGCCTCGCCCAGCGACCTGATCTCCATCCTGCAGGCGCTGAAGCAGGCTGGCGCGCTGCATGCGGACTTGGTGGTCATCTGAGAGCCTGCCCATGGTTTCCAAGCATCCCGTGTTGTCATCGAGTGGCCGCCAGGTGGTAGGGCGTGGCGCCGGCCTGACTGGCGATCAGGCCAAGCCGCGCGCTGCCGCATGGCGGCCATTCGATGACAACCCTGCGGGCCGGGTCTGTTTGCCCGCATACCAGCGTCATCGCTCGGTCGTGGACGGACGTCCACTTCCTCCCTTTTCCTTGGTCTGCGCGCAAACAGCTCCCGGCGCGGGACGCTTGGAAGCCATGGGCAGGCTCTGGCCATGAGCGACGCCGCGCTGCCCGCCAACACCTCGCTGAGCACCTGGACCGACCTGTCCGGGTTCAACCAGCTGCGCGCGCAGGCGCAGAGCGACAGCAAGGCGGTGTTGCCGGCAGTGGCCAAGCAGTTCGAGGCCCTGTTCACCCAGATGATGCTGAAGTCCATGCGCGAGGCCAGCGACAGCCTCGGCAGCGCGCTGGGCGACAGTGACGCCGGCAAGGCCTACCGCGACCTGTTCGACCAGCAGCTCTCGGTGAGCCTGTCGCAGAGCGGCAAGGGGCTGGGCATCGCGCAGATGCTGGTTCACCAACTGGGTGGCCAGGGCGCGTCGGCAACGGGTGCCACGGGCGGCGCAGGCGGTTCGGCGGACGATCCCGACGGCATCGGCGACCCCACCAAGCTGCCGGCCAATGCCGACCAGTTCCAGCGTCGCCTCGCCAACGTGGTGGAGGCCGGGCGCGAGCTGGGCCGCAGCGCGATGAAATGGCTGCCGCAGGACGCGCAGGAGTTCGTGCGCGCGCTGGCGCCCTATGCCGAGGCGGCGGCGCAGAAGCTGGGCGTGTCGGTGCGTACCGTGCTGGCCCAGGCCGCGCTGGAGACCCAATGGGGCAAGCACATGCCGCGCAGCTCCGACGGCTCCACCAGCTTCAACCTGTTCGGCATGAAGGCGGGCGGCAGCTGGGACGGCCAGAAGGTCAGCGTGCCCACGCTGGAGTACGAGGATGGCGTGGCGGTGCGCCGGCATGCCCAGTTCCGCGCCTACAACTCGCCGGCGCAGTCGTTCCAGGACTACGCCACGCTGATCGCCTCCGATCCGCGTTACGCCGCGGCGAAGGGCCACGGCGACGACGTGCGGGGCTTCGCCAACGCGTTGGCGCGCGGCGGCTATGCCACCGACCCCGGCTACGCCGAAAAGATCAGCGCCATCGCCCACAGTTCGCAGATGAACGAAGCGCTGGCAGCCTTGAGGGCCGGGCCATGACCACGGCAAGGCAACCCTTCGGGCCGGGTCTGCTTGCCCGCATGCCGGCGTCATCGCTCGGTCGTGGACGGACGTCCACTTCCTCCTTCTTCCTTGGCCTGCGTGCAAACAGCTCCCGGCGCGGGTCATGGCCCGGCCCTAAAGATTCCGGCCAGCCTGCCGATCCAGTAGTCGAATTCCGGAGGTCTCGGCCATGTCCAGCCTGTTAAACATCGGTGTCACCGGGCTCAATGCGGCCCAGCTCGCCTTGCAGGTCACCGGCAACAACATTGCCAATGCCAGCACCACGGGCTACAGCGAGCAGAGCGTCCAGCAGGTGGACATGGTGGGCCAGAACAACGGCCGTTACACCATGGGCACCGGCGTGGACGTGATCGGCGTGCAGCGCGCCTACAGCCAGTACCTCACACAGGCGCTGTGGAGCAGCAACAGCTCGATGCAGGGCGCCACCACCACCACCAACCTCACCACCGCGCTGAACGGCCTGTTGCAGAACAGCGGCAACCTGCAGAGCGCGATGGACAGTTTCTACGGCGGCTTCAACGACGTGGCCAATTCGCCGAGCGACCTGTCCCCGCGGCAGGCCCTGCTGGGCGACGCCTCCACGCTCACCGCCGCCTTCAACACCTTTGGCCAGCAGCTCGACCAGCAGCGCCAGCAGGTCAACACGCAGATTTCCAGCACCGTCAGCGACATCAACACGCTGGTGCAGCAGATCGCGACGCTCAATACCAGCATCAGCCAGGCCGGCAGCAGCCAGCCCAACTCGCTGCTCGACCAGCGCGACCAGCTGGTCAACCAGCTGGCGGGCGATACCGGCATCTCCGTCGCCGCGCAGCCCGACGGCACGCTGAGCATCTACAGCACATCGGGCCAGGTGATGGTGAGCGGCAGCTATTCCTACGGTTTCCAGGTGGGCAGCAGCCCCTACGACACCAGCACCACCGACGTGCTCAACACCAGCGGCACCGACATCACCAACAGCCTTTCCGGCGGCACGCTGGGCGCGCTGTTGTCGTACCGCACCAACACGCTCGATGCGGCGCAGAACCAGCTGGGGCGCACCGCGCTGGCGGTGGCGCAGAGCGTCAACAAGCAGCAGGCGAACGGCCTGACCCTGACCGGCGCCAAGGGCCAGCCGATCTTCGTGGTGCCGTATCCCAGCGTGGCCGCGATGAAGGCCAACCTGGGCACGGCTTCGGTCAGCGCCAGCGTGAGCGACATTTCTTCGCTCACCAACGACAACTACATCCTCACCTACACCGGCAGCAACGCCTCGCCCTCGGTCAACGGCTGGTCGCTCGCCACCACCAGCGGCAGTTCGGTGGCGATGACCGCCAACGCGGACGGCACGCTGTCCGCCAACGGCCTCACCTTCTCGGTGTCCGGCAATGCGCAGGTCGGCGACAGCTTCCAGATCCTGCCCACCCAGAACGTGGCGTCCGGCATCTCGGTGGCCACCAGCGACCCCAACGCCATCGCGGCGGCGGCGGCACTGGTCGGCACGCCCGCCAGCGCCAATACCGGCGGCGCCACGGTGAGTTCGGTGAACGTGTCGGACAGCACCAACGCCAACCTGTTCTCGGGCGCCACGGTGACGTTCGGCGCGGGCAACAGCTACACCGTCACCGACGGCGCGGGCAACACCAGCACGGGGACCTACACCAGCGGCACGCCGATCCAGTTCGACGGCTGGAGCCTCAACCTCAGCGGCACCCCGGCCAGCGGCGACAGCTTCGCCGTGGCCGAGAACAGCAGCGGCCTGAACGACAACTCCAACGCACTGACCATGGCCGGGCTGGGCGACGTCGGCGTGCTCGACGGCGGCAAGACCACCACGGTGGCGGCGTATGCCAACCTGACCAACCAGATCGGCCTGGCGGGCAGCATGGCGTCCAGCAACCTCACCACCCAGACCGGCCTCTACAACCAGGCGACCAGCGCGCAGCAGAGCCTGGCGGGCGTCAACCTGGACCAGGAGGCGGCCAACCTCATCAAGTACCAGCAGGCCTACCAGGCTTCCGCGCAGGTGATCTCCACCTCGCAGACCCTGTTTTCCAGCCTCATCACCGCCATCCAGGCCTAAGTGGGAGCGTGTCCATGATCCGGGTTTCCACCAGTTGGATGTACCAGCAGGCGCTGGGCTCCATGCTCAGCCAGCAGGCGGCAGTTGCCGACACGCAGAACCAGGTGAGCAGCGGCCAGCGCATCAACCTGGCCTCCGACGACCCCAACGGCGCCGCGGAAGTGGTGTCGCTCAATCACGTGCTGGCCAACAACACGCAGTACACCTCCAACATCAACAACGCCAATGCGCGGCTCTCCACCGAGAGCAGTACGCTCGACTCCTTCAACTCGCTGCTCAACCAGGCGCGTTCGATGGCGATCCAGGGCATCAACGGCACGCTGTCATCGTCCGATCGCCAGGACATGGCCACGCAACTGGTGCAGATCCGCGCGCAGCTGGTGCAACTGGCCAACACCTCGGACGCCAACGGCAACGCGTTGTTCGCGGGCACCAGCACCACCACCACGCCGTTCGTGCTCAACAACGACGGTTCGGTGACCTACAACGGCAACGGCTCCAACCAGATGGTGAGCATCGGCAGCGGCCTCACCCTGCCCGACAGCGACAATGGCGCCGCGCTGTTCATGAACATCCCGCAGGGCAACGGCTCGTTCGCCGCCAGCGCCGCGGCCGGCAACACCGGCACCCTGCTGGTGGGCGCCAACAGCGTTACCAACGCCACGCAATGGGCCGCGGCCACCGCCTCCGGCCCGGTGAACTACACGATCAGCTTCGACGCCGCCGGCAACTGGACGGCCACCGACGCCGGCGGCAACACCGTGGCCACCGGCGCCTACCAGGACGGCGGCAGCATCAGCTTCAACGGCATGAGCATCGCCCTGAGCGGCACGCCCAATGCCGGCGACACGGTGAGCGTGCAATCCGGCCAGACGCAGAACGTGTTTTCCACGTTGACCAACATGATCAACGCGTTGAACGGCACCGGTACCAGCAATACGCAGCTCAGCAATACCCTGAGCCAGCAGATGGCATCGCTCGACCAGGCGCAGAACCAGATCTCCGCCACCCAGACCGACGTGGGCGGCCGCCTGAACCGCCTGACCCAGCAGCAGACCGCCTACAGCGGCCTCACGCTGACCTACCAGACCGTGCTCTCCGGCGTGCAGGACACCGACATGGCCAGCGCCATCAGCCAGCTGGAGCTGCAGACCACCGCACTGCAGGCCTCGCAGCAGGTGTTCGCGAAGGTGCAGGGGATGAGTCTGTTCAATTACATCCAATGATGCGTGAGTCCTCCGTCATTGCACGTGCCACTGAAGCTGGGGCGTTGGCGCTTGAAACGAAAGTGCCAGTCAATGACCTGACTCGCCATGTGGAACCGTTTCTTGAGCAGTTGGGCGAGGTGGCCAGGCAAGTGATTGCGAGCGGCTACTTCGTACTTGGCCCCCAGACGAAGGCATTCGAGTCTGCGTTCGCCAATTATTGCGGAGTCAGTGAAGCAATCGGGGTGGCGAATGGCACCGATGCCCTAGAGCTGGCGTTGCGTGCGCTAGGAGTGACGCGCGGTCACACGGTGGCGATGGTCGCCAATGCAGGCATGTATGGCGCGACTGCTGCTATGGCCTGTGGCGCGATGCCGAGCTATGTGGACGTGGAAGCATCCTCCGCCACCATCGATCCGGCATGCCTTGAGCGTTTGTTAAAGCAAGCGGATCCCCGTCCTGCCGCGATTATAGTGACGCATTTGTATGGGCGGCTCGCGGATATGTCGCATCTGCTCAAAGTGGCACAAGTTTACGGCGTCCCCGTGGTCGAGGATTGTGCTCAGGCGCATGGGGCCAAGGGCGAGGATGGTCGTCGTGCTGGCAGTTACGGTGACGTGGCCTGTTTCAGCTTTTATCCCACCAAAAATCTGGGGGCGCTGGGCGATGGTGGTGCCGTGGTCACGAGCGATCCGGTGCTGGCTGGACGGGTGCGCCAACTGCGCCAGTATGGTTGGTCGGGGAAGTATCGAAACGAGTTAGCCGGTGGGCGCAACAGCCGATTGGATGAAATGCAGGCAGCATTCCTGCAAGTGATGCTGCCACAACTTGACGGCTGGAATGCACGCCGTCGTGAGATCGCTGAGGCTTATTCGCGAGGTATCGTTCACCCCTGCATTCAAGTGCCGGCAGTCGCTGGTGAGGAATATGCGGGGCACTTGTACGTGGTGCGCAGTGCAGATAGGACAGGACTGCAGGCGCATCTTGCGAGCATGAATGTCGCGAGCGAAGTGCATTACCCGACTGCCGATACGCGCCAAGAAATCATGGTTCGCATGGGGCATATGCCTACATTGCCGGTGACAGAAAATTTATGCGACAGCGTCCTGAGTCTGCCTTGCTTCCCCGAACTTGATGATGTCGAAGTGAGCAAAGTGATTGATGCCTGCAATGCATGGCAAGATTACGGATGAGTTGCTATGCACGACCAGTATGCACGACGTGATGATTTCGTCATTGTTCGCCAATGGAGTGATCGGATTCACCATCATGCGTGACGAGTTCGAGGAACACTCCGTATTCCCGGATGTAGTCGTCGGGGTCGTAGATGTGCGAGGCGAACACGAGAAGCAGCGCATCAGTGGAGTATTTGTACTGGATGCCCCAAGTCATGGGCGGTAGATAAAGGCCTAGGCTGGGACGATCAAGGACAAATTCCTCGCGGTTCCTGCCGTCGTCGGCAACAACGTGCACGCTACCGCGCGCGGCGATCAGGAACTGATGGCATTGACGGTGGGCATGTTCGCCTCGAACGTCCATCGAAGGAACGTCGTAAACGAGAAAGTAGCGCTTCACGGCAAAAGGAATTTCGCGCTCGAACTCTCCGACCGAAAGGCTGCCACGTAAATCGGCGGCCACATTGAACGTATGCGTGCATACGCCGCGTACGCGTGATGGTCGGGCAACCTGTGCCGGTGTACTCGCCGCAGCCCTCCGTGGTGCCAGGGTTTCAGCGCCGGCATAACCGACGATCCTCGCGGGATTGCCGACGACGATGGCATTGGGGGGCACGGAGTGGGTCACCACGGCTCCTGCGCCAACCATGGCGTTGCGACCGATATGCAGGCCGGGAAGAATCGTTGCATTGGCACCAATGGACGCCCCGCACTCCACTACGGTTCGTGAGAACGTTGCCGGATAAGCCTTGCTGCGCGGGAAGCGGTCATTGGTGAAAGTGGCGTTGGGTCCGACGAATACTTCATCCTTCAAGGTTATGCCATCCCACAGTTGGACGCCGCACTTGATGGTCACTTTGTTACCGACGACCACGTCGTTTTCGATGAATACACCATCGCATATGTTGCAGTCGTTGCCGATCTTCGCGCCAGGAAGAATGTGGGCGAATGCCCAGATGCGGGTGCCTTCGCCCACGTGGAGGGATTCGCAAAGACCGTTGGGATGCAGAAAATAATTCATCGCGTCTGTCTCGGAGATTCTGGCGATATGTGGCTGGATGGCCGATATGTTTTGGCTAGGTCAGCTCGGCAGCCACGCATCACGCCAGGCAACCAAATTGCCGCCGGTAAGCATCCAGTCACGATGCACCGCTTCGCGCAGCGCTTCGCCCATGCGAGCGGTAGCGTCGAGGTCGTTGATGTGCACGCGGATCGCATCCGTCCACTCCTTGTAGCGGTTGCGCACGCGCGTCACGGGCAAGTCGCCGCGGTAGCACACGATGTCACTGCAAACCACCGGGAAGCCGCACGCGCCGTATTCGAGCAGGCGCAGATTGCTCTTGCAGGCGTTGAACAGGTTGTCTTCCAGCGGCGCCAGTGCGAGGTCGAGGTCGAGCGAGGCCAGTTTGGCCGGATATTGGCTGATCGGCACGCCATCGTGATATTCGTGCACGTGCGGCCGCAATTTTTCCGGGCACATGCCGAAGAACACCCATTCCACTTCGTCGGCCAGGTCGCGAACCACGTCGGCGATCAGCTCCAGGTCGCCACGGTGGCTACTGCCACCACCCCAGCCGACGCGGGGTTTTGCGCCATTGCGTCGTGCACCGCGCAGATCACCCCACCAGTCCACGGGCAAGCGGTTTAGCACCACGCGGATGTCGCTATGCAGATCGGCAAAGGCTTCGGCCAATGGTTCGGTGGATACCACGAAACGGTCGGTGAGTGACACCGCCTTGCGCAAGGATTTCAAGATGTCCTTGGGCATGTTGCCGCGATGCATGCTCTTGAGCGGCACGTTGGGCAGGTAGTCGTCCAGTTCATACACCTTGAAGGCACGGATGAACTCGCGGTAGTTGCGCAAGGTGCTGACCTGACCATCGGTGTACTGGCGTTGCAGCACGAGCGACGTCGGGGCATAGCGTTCCATCATGACTGGTGGAAGGTGCATGTTGCCGATCATGCCCTCGGCCAACCCGGCGCGTTGCATGGCATGGAAAGGCTGGATGATGCGGTACTGCCCACAGCCGGTGTCGTCGGCGGCGATGCAGAACAGGTTGGGCAGGGCGGGTTGCTCGAAGGGCTGCCATGCCCTGACGCGCATTTCGGCGAGGTCGAAACCGTTACCGGCCAGACCCAGGTTGCGGTTGTAGGCGGGGTCACGCGCCAGCAGTGGCAGCCATTTGCGGTACATCGCCTCTTGTTCGCCCTTGAAGCGCACGATCTTGGCTTCGCTGGCGGTCTTGTCTACCTTGGTCTGGCTGACGTTACCTTCGTGCATCAAGCGCGTATAAGGCGTCCACACGGTGAGATAGCCCGCCTTGTGTACCTTCAAGCAGAGATCGACATCGTTGTAGGAGACTTTGAAGTCTTTCTCGTCCAGGCCGCCGACTTGGTCGTATACCGACTTGCGGATCATCAGGCAGGCGGCGGTGACGACGGTGTAGTTCTGGTCCACGTGCAGCCGATGCATGTAGCCGGGGGCATCCATTGCTTCGCCGATATAGAGATGGTCAGCGGGGCCGCGCAGGCCAAGGGCCACGCCGGCATGCTGAATGCGTCCATCCGGGTAATGAAGCTTGGCGCCGACGATGCCCACCTCGGGTCGCTGTGCGTGGTTGAGCAGCGTTTCTATCCAGTCCGCATGCAATATGGCCGTGTCGTTGTTGAGGAGGATCAGGTATTCGCCACGCGCTTGTGCGGCGGCGAAGTTGTTGATGGCGGAATAATTGAACGGATGCGGCCAGCGCAGCACGCGCAACTGCGGGTTATTCAGGCGCTCGATGCCGTCGAGATAGGCACAGGCCGCCGGCTCGCGGCTGTCGTTGTCCACGATCAGCAGTTCGTAGTTCGTGTAGCTTGTCTTGGCGAGCAAGCTGTCGATCAGGCCGTTGAGCATCGGCAACTGGTCGCGCGTGGGGATGATGATGGAGACAGGCGGCTGGCGCTGATGCAGATAATTGATGCGATGGGAGCCGGCCAGTACGCCCGGATGGATTTCGTGCGCAATGCCGAGACGTTCGAGATGGCCGGCCAACGCCTGCTTGCCCAGCAGGTCGGTGTCCGGTTCGGCTAGCCAGGTGCCGAACGCAACCGCCGAATGCAGGATAGGTTCGGCAAGATGGCCGATGCTGCCCAGCCCGAATTGCTCGATGCAGCGGAACACGTGGTCGTATGTAGCCATCGCGCCGGCTTGCGCTTGCAGCCCGCCAATCGCAAGCAGCTGCTCGCGGCGCATGGCCAGCATGTGCCCCGTGTAGGGGTAGCTGCGCAACAGGTCAAGGTTCACGTCCGGTTTGAGGATGGGCGCTGCCGGGCCTTCGGGCAGAAGGGTGTCCTCGTCGGCGTAGCAGCACGAAAGACCGGAGCATGCCGTGGCCTTGTCGGCCAGCAGCAATAGCGCGTCGTCGGCCAGTACGTCGCCAGCTTCCAGCGGGAGCAGCCATTCGGCAGTGCTGGTGGCGGCGACTTCATTGCACGCGTTGACCCAGCCTGTGCCCAGCGAGTGTGTTGTGACGCTTCCAGGCAGGGTGGCGACAGATTCGCCCAGCACGGTAATGGTCTGTGCTGGCAGCGACTGCCGTTCCAGCGAGTGCAGTGTGCGTTCCAGTTGTCCGGCGTCGCCTGTGCTGGCGATCACCACATGGAAACTGCACGTGGCATCAATGCGTGTTCGCGCTGCCACGATGCGATGGGCGGACAACTGTTGTGTGCCCAGCCAGCGGCGGTAATACTCGTTCGGAGAGAGTGGGCTGAACTCGATGGCGGCATTCGCGGTAGTCGATTGCGAAGCCTCGGTCATGTTGTCGGCTAGCTTGCCGAGCAATATGTCGATCAATTCCACGCGGGAAGAGGTGATGCTCTCGTCCAGCTCTATGCGGGGGAGCTCAGCCGCCCGCTTGTAAAGCACCTCGATCTGGCTTTGGAACAGCGCATCGCCGTGGCACAGGCGAAGCATGTCGCCCATGAGCTTGCCGCGTTCGGCGCGCAGAGTCGGCGAATCGATCAGGGCGCGCAGCTTCTGGCGGTAATCATCGGCATCGCGCGAGACGTAGAGCGGCTGAGGGATGGCGTCCATGTCCACGGTGAAGCCGCAATCGGTCCATGCCTGTGGCGCGAACTTCAGGACAGGCTTGCCCAGGGCCGCCGCCTCGCAAAGGGCGGTGTTCGATGGGAACGGGACAACATCCAGGTAGATGTCGCAGGCGGCATAGGTGGCCCGCAACACATCTGGCTCGGTGATATTACCAGCCAGATGTACGCGCCCAGGATAGTCTGTAGCGAGTTGCGTGCCCACAGGGTCGGCAGCTGGCCCGACCAGCAGCACATGTACGTCAGGCCGCTCATCCAGCAAAGGGGGCAACAGATGGGCCAGCGCGACGCCGTTGATGGGCATGAATTTGTAGGCTGAGCCACAGGACATCAGCAGTGGAGCATCTTGCGGAATGCCATTCTGTTCGCGGATGTCGATGCCAGGCGATTGATCGAGCGCGGCGAGATCGAGCGGGATGGGTGCCCAGCCGATGTGTGATATAGGTACGCCCCTGCGCGTTATGGATATGCGCGTAGCGCTTTCAGTCAACGAGACAACAAGATTGCTTGCGGTTGCACCATTCCAGAATGCATGGCTTGCGTGATCCTCGAACAGCACCGGTGGCGGCGAATCCATGCCGGCTAGTGCCACTGCAGCCAGTGGGTCGTCAGGGTGTATGTGCAGCACCACCAAGTCAGCGTCAGCCAGATGGCGTTGCAAAGCGCGCACGGCTTCTACATGGGAGTTTGTCGGAAGTAGGTCTAGTGCGGCTTGGTGATTGTTGGTGAGAGCCTCGATCACGGTCGGGATCGGCGTGTCGTGTTGGCGGGTGATCACCAGTGTGTGTCTGGAGTGTTGATCCAGCGCAATCCACCGGCATGCCAGCCGCGTATGGCCGCCAGTGCCAAATGCACGCGAAACCACCGTGAGCACGTGACGTTGCCGGCCGGTTTCCCGCTTGCGTGGCATTTCGGAGGGAATGGCCTGTCCGATGCGTATCAAGAGGGCTTCAAGCCGGGGCGACGCGAAAATGCCGCAGCCTTTCAGCCATGCCAGCATGGCGGCTTCGCCTGCGACCTGGATGGCCTGTTCGAGGTTGTCGACAGCGAGGCACGCTTCGACCTCATCGAGCATACGCTGGAACCGAGCGTGGTTTTGCGCGAGGCGTTCTTCAATCTGCATCGATGCGGGTTCCTGTGCGCGTCGGGTCGTCGGTAGTTCCAATTTTGCCGCCCTGTAAGGCCGAGTGGTGCGAGCATGCGCCGCCGGCTTTCCGTCGGATGGACTATATCCAAGGGTCGGCAGCAAACATGGTGCCAACGGGTATGGCTTACTCCTTCATTTGCGTAGACACGGCCAAGTGAACACCGCTCCCTCAGGGGTGAATTCCACAGGCTGGCGCGGGTTCGGATGAGGTATGTGGATGGAAACTTGCGATCAGGATCAACGATACGTTTAGCCTGAACTCGCATCCCAACCCCTTGAGGGAAAGGGCTTTAAAGCCTTCGGCGCACATTCCGTGCCAACGAAAAATATCCCTCAAGAACCCTGTGTCAGCGCCGAAACTTCCCATGAGGCGGTTGGCACTCCGGTCTTAGGAGCACCGCCGGAGAACGTATCCGACAGCTTCAAGACCGACCTTTTCAGGAGACACCCCATGGCACTGGTTATCAACACCAACATCGCCTCGTTACAGGCGCAGAACAACCTGGTCAGCTCGCAGAACGCGTTGAACCAGGCCACCGAGCGCCTGTCCTCGGGCCTCAAGATCAACAGCGCCGCCGACAATGCGGCGGGTTACGCGATCGCCAACCGCTACACCACCCAGATCGGCGGCCTGCAGCAGGCCAGCTCCAACGCCTCGGACGCCATCAACCTGGCGCAGACCGCCGGCAGCGCCCTGGACCAGGTCACCTCCAACCTCAACGCCATCCGCGATCTGGCCGTGCAGGCTGCCAACGGCACCTATTCCGCCACCGATCGTGCGTCGATGAACCAGGAAGTGCAGCAGCGCTTGTCGGAAATCACCCGCATCGCCAACCAGACCACGTTCAACAACGCCAACGTGCTGAACGGCGCGTTGGGCAACACCACCTTCCAGGTGGGCGCCAATGTGGGCCAGACCATCAGCGTGAACCTGCAGACCAACGTGCAGGCTGCCGCGATGGGCGGTATTGCGGCCTTCGATTCGGGCAACCTGAGCGGTGCGTTCGTAACCTCTGGTGGCGTCGCCACCGGCTTGTCGCTGAGCGGCGTCACCATCGGCTTCACTGGTACCAACGGCACCACCGGCAGCATCACGTTGTCGGGTACGGCCACCAGTGCACAGTCGCTGGCCGATGCCATCAACTCCCAGACCAGCGGTGCCGTGAATGCGGCGGTGGACGGCAATGGCGGCATCAACATCTTCTCCAGCGTCACCAACACCAGCATCAGCGTGGCGGGTGGTTCGTTTGACGCGAATGCCGTAGCAAGCGGCAGCAGCCTGACGACGAATGCCACGTCGGGCGGTGTGGCCGGCATTGCCTCGGGTGCTTACACCTCAGGTACTGCCATTTCCGCTGCCACCAGCGGATCGACCGGCATGCTGGCCAATGGCGACGTGCTGACGGTTTCCGATGCCAATGCCCTGATCTCCCAGGTCGATTCGGCCCTGTCCACGGTCAGCGACTTCGCCACCCAGTTGGGCGCGGTGCAGAACCGCTTCCAGTCCACCATCTCCACGTTGTCGGCGCAGACCACCAACCTGCAGGCTTCGCAGTCCACGATTCAAGATGCGGACTTCGCGGCCGAAACAGCGGCGTTGAGCCAGGCGAGCGTGCTGCAGCAGGCGGGTATCTCGGTGCTGGCGCAGGCCAACTCCAACCCGCAGATGGCGCTGAAGCTCCTGCAATAACAGCGCACCGGAACCGCCCGCACCGCATCCTGCGGGCGGCTCCACTCCATGGCGACCCGGCGACGGGTCGCCATTGGTGCAAGGCTCCCCGGTAAAACCCATGCGTTGGCGTGAGTTTTGCCTGAGAACTTTGGATCGTGACCTTGGTACCGTGCCCAGGTACCCCCGCCGGGCGGGATCGGATTAAAGGAACACCACCATGACTTCCATCTCCAGCGTCGGGTCCACCACGGCGGGTACCTATACCGGCAGCACCGGTGCCAGCAGCGGTACGAGCGGCGGTAGCTACGCCAGCTCCGGCAACTACGCCGGCAGTAGCGGCTCCAGCAGCGGCAGTTACAGCAGTGCGGGCAGCACAGCCATCCTCAGCTCGCTGGGCGTGGGTTCAGGGCTGGACGTGAACTCGATCATCAACGCGCTGGTGAACGCCAAGGCCGCCGGCCCAAAACAACAGATCAGCAACCAGACCACGCAGCTGCAATCGCAGGAGGCGGGGCTGACCGCGCTCAGCAGCGCGCTCAGCTCCATGCAGGATGCGCTCACCACGCTGGGCAGCGTCACCACCTATACAACCTACGATTCCACACTCAGCAACACCGCTGTGGGCAACGTCACCACCCAGTCCAGTGCGCAGCCCGGTACCTATAGCGTGGTGGTGAACAGTCTCGCTACCGCGCAGAAGAGCGTCAGCAGTGCCTATGCCTCGGGCGCCGCGGTGGGCGCCGGAACTTTGACGGTGACCGTCGGCGGCAACGCGATGAACATCGCGGTTGGCGCGGGCGACTCGCTTGGCACCCTTGCTTCGGCAATCAACGGCTCCAGCAGCAACCCGGGCGTGCAGGCTACCGTGGTCAGCGGCACCAATGGCCAGCAATTGTTGTTGACCTCCACCAGTACCGGCGTGGCCAACGCCTTCACCGTGACCGCCAGTTCCGACAGCAGTAGTGGCCTGAGCAGCCTTGCCTCCGCACTGAACACGCCGAGCAGCGCGGCCAGCGACGCCAGCCTGAGCATCGACGGCATCGCCGTGACCAGCGCCAGCAACACGGTGAGCAGCGCGTTGCCGGGCGTCACGCTCAGCCTTGCGGCGACCGGCAGCACCACCTTGACGGTGGCGCAGGATCCCACCGCGATCACCACGGCGGTCAACAATTTCGTTTCCGCCTACAACAGCTATGCCTCCACGGTCAGTTCGCTGAACAGCTATGACCCGACCACGCAGCAGGCTGGCGTGTTGCTGGGCGACTCCACGCTGATGTCGATCCAGCGCCAGGTCAACAGCATCCTGAGCGGCGGTGTGGCGGGCAACAGCATCGGTTCGCTGGCGGCGCTGGGCGTCACGCGCAATGCCGACGGCACGCTCAGCGTGGACAGCAACCAGTTGAGCAGCCAGATCCAGAGCAACCCGAGCGCGGTGCAGAACCTGTTCGCCGGCACCAACGGTTACGCCACCACGCTGGGCAATGCGCTGACCAGCTTCAGCGGCAGCGGCGGCATCATCGCCACGCGTGTCAGCAGCATCCAGTCACAGCTCACCAACCTGAGCCAGGAGCAGACGGCGCTCACCGCGCGCATGACCGCCTACGCGACCCAACTGCGCCAGCAATACACCGCGTTGGATACGCTGATGTCCACGCTCAAGAACACCAGCAGCTCCATCACCACGTCGCTGAATGCGCTGCTGAACAACAACTCTTCTACGAACGGCTGACGGAGGTCGTCCCGTGACGAATGCCTACATGCGCCAGGCCAGCGCGCTGTACCAGCAGACCGGCCTTGCCGGCCGGGTGGAAAGCGCCGACCCGCACCAGTTGATCGCCCTGCTGCTGGATGGCGCGATCGAACGCATCGCGCAGGCGCGCGGGCATCTGCGCCGCGGCGACGTGTCCGCCAAGGGCGCCGCCGTCACCAAGGCGGTGGCCATCGTGGGCGAGCTGCGCGTCAGCCTGGACCACAAGGCCGGCGGTGAAGTGGCGCAGCGACTGGACTCGCTCTACGACTACATCACCCGCCGCCTGCTGTTCGCGCAATTGAACAACGACGAGGATGCGCTGGCCGAATGCATGGACCTGCTGGAACCGGTGCGCAGGGGTTGGAACGGCATTCGCGACAGCTACCTCGCCAGCCGCGCCGGAAACGCCGCATGAGCGAAGGCCATGCCTCGCTGGAACGAGCGCTTGAGGTCAGCAATGCCATGCTGGCCGCCGCGCGCGAGGGCCAGTGGGACAGTTTGCCCAGGATGGAAGTGGAGCGCGCGCCCTTGCTTCGCGCCAGCCATCCGCGCGACGACCGCAGCCGCGAATTGCTGCAGCAATTGCTGGCGTGCAACGAGGAAATGCTGGGCCTGGCCGCCCGCGCGCGCGCGCAGATCGCCGACACCTTGAGCCGGCACGGCTACGCGCATCGGGCCTTGAACACGTACGTTGGCCTGGGCCGCTGACCCCGGTACGGACGGGGCGCTTGATTGGCGGGCTTCCGGCGGGCATCTTGCTGCAGCGACAGAACGGCTTGTCGACCCTACCAAGGCGTAACCATCATGACTGCCAGCAGCTGGGAAGAATTCGAGCAACGCCTGAGCAGCGAAGAGATCCTGCACGTCGACTGCGTGCCGTTGGCCTGGCCGCCGTCGCCGGAGCAGTTGCAGCGCCTGGCCGAGCGCAACGCGAATACCCTGGCCACCCTGGATGCGTTGGAAGAACGTCGCCTGGACCTCGGCGACGACGACAACCCGCTGATGCAGGAAATGTTGCGCATGGATGCCAAGCTCACCGCGCTGGTGGAGATAGTGAACCAGATGCTGGCACCCGGTGCTTCGCTGCCTTCGCGGCAGGCGTTGCGCTTCAATGCCATCGGCGCCGTCTTGCCATCCGCATTGTTGCCTTCGGGCGAAGGCCTGTTGTTGCGCCTGCGCTTTGACGCCTGCCGCAGCCTTCCGCTGGAACTGGCGGGTCGCCCTTCACGCAAAATCGACGAAAGTCGAAGCTACGTGGAATTCGTGAAGCAGAACGACGCGACGAGTGACGCCATCGAGCGACTCGTATTTCGTCACCACCGACGCAAAGTGGCAGGTGCGCGTCAACAACTCGGCTGAGTGGCGATGACTAACGTCACCAATAGTGTGATTGTCATCACGAAATGACGGATCGCGTGTAGGTTTTTTCGACACGCGTCATACGACTTCGGTTGTCCGCGTCACGCTTGTGGCGGTTTGTCGAAACCTTTCCACATCATGCGTTTGCGCCGAACGGCTGCGCATGTGGCAAGCGGCCCTACACGATATTTTGACGTCGCGCGACGGATTGTTGTCGTGTCCTTCCATGTAGTTGGCCTCTTTGATGCTTCCCACTCGGCGTGCCCGCGATGGAACGCCGACACTTGAAGAGATCCGCGCCACCCCGCAGGAAGACGAGGGAACGCATGGTGGGTTTTTATAGATGTTGGAATTAAGGACCAGGGGTCATGCAAAAATTCGATTTTCTCGTCGTCGAGTCCGATGCGGCTCGTGCGGATGCCGTGATGTCGGCGCTCCACTTCCTTGGTTACCGTCCGCAGTGTGCAGCCGAGTGCCGGTCGGTCGACGCATCCACCCATGCCTGGCAAGGTGCATACGTAGGCAGCGACGCAGACGAGGCGATGGTCGGGCGCCAGCTGGCCCTGCTTGGCGATGCGGCAGGCCGCGTGCCGATGCTGGTGGCCGCCGACGCGCCGCTGGCCGCGCGCTATGCGAAGCCGGTGCCGGGTTCCCGCGCCGCGCTGGTGGAGTTCCCCTTGCGCTACGAGCAGATGGCCGAGGCGCTGCGCGGCATCCATGCGCGCCTGCTGGGCGGGCAGTCCGGCGCGCTCCGTTTCGTGGGCCATTCGACGCCGATGCTGCACGTCAATGCGCTGATCCGTCAGGTGGCCCCGTTCGATTCCACTGTGCTGGTGCTGGGCGAGTCCGGCACCGGCAAGGAGATGGTGGCGCGCGCCATCCATGAGCATTCCCAGCGCCGCGACAAGCCCTTCGTGGCGATCAACTGCGGCGCGATCCCCGCCGAGCTGCTGGAGAGCGAGCTGTTCGGCCACGAGAAAGGTTCCTTCACCGGAGCGATCAGCGCCCGCAAGGGCCGCTTCGAACTGGCCGAAGGCGGCACGCTGTTCCTCGACGAGATCGGCGACATGAGCCTGCCGATGCAGGTGAAGCTGCTGCGCGTGCTGCAGGAACGTGTGTACGAGCGCGTGGGCGGCGCCAAGACCCAGCGCTGCGACGTGCGCGTCATCGCTGCCACCCACCGCGACCTGGAGCAGTCCATCGCCGACGGGCGTTTCCGCGAGGATCTGTTCTATCGCCTCTCCGTGTTCCCGCTGGAACTGCCGGCGCTGCGCGAGCGGCTGGAAGACCTGCCGGTGCTGATCGACGAGTTCAATCACCGCCTGGCCGCCCGCGGCCTCGGCGTGGCGCACTTCAGCGCGGGCGCGATGAAGACGCTGCGCGAGCACGCCTGGCCGGGCAACGTGCGCGAGCTGGCCAACCTGGTCGAGCGCATGGCGATCCTGTGCCCGCATGCCGAAGTGCGCACCAGCGAATTGCCGCCGAAATACCGCCATGGACCCGCCGTCGAGGAGACGCAGGGCACGGCCCTGCTGGCGCTGATGGAGGAAAAGCTGCCGTTGGCGCCCGTGGCTGGCGTGCATCCGGTGGACGAGTCGCTGCGCCTGCTGCCCGAGGAAGGCATCGACCTGAAGGACCACCTCGCCGACATCGAGGTGGGATTGATCCGCCAGGCGCTCGACGCCACCGGCGGCGTGGTGGCGCATGCCGCACGACTGCTGCACATGCAGCGCACGACACTGGTGGAGAAGCTGCGCAAGTACGGGCTGCAGGCCAGCGGCATCGCGGCGTAAGCGCTGCTGCGCCGCCGGCGCGGTACGTGGCACGGCTCGTGCATTTGCCATGTTGGAACCCGTCTCGCGACGGGATTCCGTCTCCCTCCAGCGGCATGGATCCACGCCATGAGCACGATCGACGTCAACAACCTGCTTGCCCAGATGCGCCAGATGACGGCGCAGGTGCGCATGCCGGAAACCGCCGTGCAGGCGGTGCAACCCAGTGGTGGTGGCCCCGGGGATTTCTCCGCGCTGCTCAAGCAGGGCATCGCCGCCGTGGGCAACAGCCAGATGGAGGCGGGGCGCATGGCAGCGAGCTACGAACGCGGCGATCCGGGTGCCGACCTCGGCCGCACCATGGTCGCGCTGCAGAAGGCCGACCTCTCGCTGCGCACTGCGGTCTCGGTGCAAAGCAAGCTGGTCTCGGCCTACCAAGACATCATGAACATGTCGTTCTGACGTTGCCTCGACCACCGACAGCCTGACAGACGAGCAGAAGCATGGCCGACAACGCCATCGCGACGACCGACAGCAACAGCTCCGGCGTGCGCCTGGATTCCCTCAAGCAGATCACCCGCAACCCTGCGGCGCGCCAGCTCGTGCTGCTGGTGGCGGTGGCGGCGGCGGTGGCGCTGGGCGTGGCGGTGGTGCTGTGGTCGCGCGGCCCGAACTACGGCCTGCTGTACGCGGGGCTGGACCAGAAGGACGCCGCCGCGATCACCCAGGAGCTGCAGGCCGCCAACGTCGCGTACAAGGTGAGTGACGATGGCTCCTCGATCATGGCGCCGGCCTCCGACCTCGGCGCCATGCGCCTGCGGCTGGCGGCGAAGGGACTGCCACAGGGAAGCGCCGCGATCAACGCGCAGGCGAACAACGACTCGCCGTTCGGCATGAGCGACCTCGCCGAACGCACGCATTACCAGCAGATGCTGGAGAACGACCTGGGCTCCACCATCGCCTCGCTGCAATCGGTGCGCGCCGCGCGCGTGCACCTGGCGCTGCCCAAGCCTTCGCCCTTTATCCGCGACAACCACGAGGCCAGTGCCTCGGTGCTGCTCACGCTGTACCAGGGCCGCTCGCTCGACCCCGGGCAGGTGGCGGCGATCGTGCATCTGGTGGCGTCCAGCGTGCCCGGCCTCGATCCCGGCCAGGTCTCGGTGGTCGACCAGCAGGGCCAGTTGCTCACCAGCAACAGCGTGGACGCCGCGGGTGCGGCGGGCGACAGCCGCCTGCGCCTGGCCACGCGCATCGAGAACACCTATGCCCAGCGCATCGAGGAATTGCTGACGCCGCTGGTCGGTCCTGGCCGGGTGCATGCGCAGGTCAACGCAGACCTCGATTTCAGCCAGAGCGAGAAGGCCACCGAGACCTACAACCCGGACAACCCGGCGCTGCGCAGCGAACAGGTCAGCAGCGAGCAGCACACCGGCGGCGATGCCAGCAACGGCATCCCCGGCGCGCTCAGCAACCAGCCGCCGGCGACCGTGGCGCAACCCACTGCCGCGCGTCCCAATGCCGGCACCGCGGCCACGCCAGGCAGCGCCACGGCCTCGGCGAGTCGCGACAGCTCCAGTTCCAGCAGCGCCACGCGCAATTTCGAACTGGACCGCACCATCAGCCACGTCAGCGATCCCGCCGGCCGGCTGGCCCGCCTCACCGTGGCGGTGGTGGTGGACAACAAGGTGCTGGGTGGCGGCGCCCCCGCCGCGAACGGCGCCAAGGCCGCGCCGAAGAGCGTGCCGTTCACGCCGCAGGAACTGCAGCACCTCACCGACCTGGTGAAGAATTCCGTGGGCTTCGACGCCACGCGCGGCGACACCGTCAGCGTGGTCAACCAGGCCTTCCACGACATCGCCACGCCGGACAACGGGCCGTCGATTCCGTTCTGGGACCGCCCCGGCATGCTGGACCTCATCAAGCAGGGCGTCGGCGTGCTGATCGCGCTGCTGGTGGCGTTCGGCCTGCTGCGCCCGCTGCTCAAGGGCCTGTTGCGCGGCACGCCGGCGAGGGTGGAGGCTGCCGCCTTGCCGAGGCCGATGCCGACGGTGTCCGTGCGCGTGGGCGACGACGGCCAGGCGGCGGGGCCGGGCCAGCAACAGCAGCCGGCGCACGCGCGCCTCGACGTGACGCCGACGCAGGCCTACGAGCAGCGCGTCGGCCATGCCCGTCGCATGGTGGGCGAAAACTCCAAGCAAGTGGCGCAGGTGGTCAGGAACTGGGTGAACGAAGATGGCAACTAACCGCTCCGATCCCGCCATCACCGGCGCGCAGCGCGCGGCGATCCTGTTGCTCACGCTTGGCGAGCAGGACGCGGCCGAAGTGCTGAAGCACCTGAGCGCGCGCGACGTGCAGGCCGTGGGCACCGCGATGGCGGGACTGTCCAGCGTGTCGCGCGAGCAGGTCGAACACGTGCTCGACAAGCTCGACGAGGACATGGGCCGGCAGACCTCGCTAGGCGTGGGCACCGAGGAGTACATCCGCAAGATCCTCACCAACGCGCTGGGCGAGACCAAGGCCGGCGGCCTGATCGACCGCATCCTGCTCGGCCGCAGCAGCAAGGGCCTGGAATCGCTGAAGTGGATGGAAAGCCGCGCGATCGCCGAGATGATCAACCAGGAGCACCCGCAGATCATCGCGCTGGTGCTGGCGCACCTGGAGCCGGACCAGGCGGCCGAGGTGATCGGCTACCTGCCGCCGCGCACGCGCAGCGACGCGGTGATGCGCATCGCCACGCTCGACGGCGTGCAGCCGCATGCGCTGAACGAGCTGGACGAGATCATGGAACGCCAGTTCAACGGCAACACCAAGAAGCTCAAGTCCGCCAACGTGGGCGGCCTGAAGGCGGCCGCCAACATCCTCAACGCGATGGACAGCAGCCGCGAAGCCGAGCTGATGACGGCCATCCGCGGCCAGGACAGCGCGCTGGGCGGGAAGATCGAGGACCTGATGTTCGTGTTCGAGGACCTCGCCGACCTGGACGACCGCGGCATGCAGACCCTGCTGCGCGAAGTGCCCTCGGGCATCCTGATCACGGCGCTGAAGGGCGCCGAGCCCGGGATACGCGAGAAGATCTTCTCCAACATGTCCAAGCGCGCCGCCGACATGATGCGCGACGACCTCGAGGTGAAGGGGCCGGTGCGCCTGAGCGAAGTCGATGCCGCCCAGAAGGAAGTGCTGGCCGCGGCCAGGAAGCTGGCCGACGCCGGCCAGATCAACCTGAGCAGCGGCGGCGGGGATGAGTACGTCTGATGGTCGCCATGATCCACGATGCCAAGGCGGAATTCCGGCGCTGGGAGATGCCGAGCTTCGATGCCGCACCTGAACCCGAGGCGGCCGCCGAGGAGGCGCCGCCGCAGCCCACCGTGCGCGACCTGGAAGCGCTGGAGCAACAGGCGCGCGACGAAGGCCGCCTCGCCGGGCTGGCCGAAGGCCGTGCTGCGGCACGGCAGGAGCTCTGCCAGCGCGTGGCGCAATTCGATGCCGTGTGCGTGGCGGCGACGCGCCCGCTGCAGGCGCTCGACGAACAGGTGGTGCAGGAGCTGACGCGGCTGGCGATGGTGGTGGCCAGCCGGGTGATCGCGCGCGAGCTGCAGCTGTCCCCCGAACTCATCGCGCGCGCCGTGCGCGAGGCGGCCAATGCGCTGCCGGCGGCGACCCGCGAACTGCGCGTGCACCTGCATCCGCTGGACCTGGCCCTGCTGCAGAGCATGGGCTCGGCCGAGAGCCACTGGCAGCTGCTGGCCGATCCCGGGCTGGAGCGCGGCGACTGCCGGCTGGAAAGCGAACACTCGCGGCTGGATGCACGGGTGGAAACCCGACTCGCCGCGATGGTCGATGCCGTGCTCGGCGAAGCCGCGGAGCCGGCAGGCGGCGCCGCATGAGCGCCGCCGTCGATCCTGCCGCGTGCAACGAGGGCTGGCGACGGAAGATCGCGCGGCAGACCGCGCGCGCCGAGGCCGCGCATACCCTGACGGTGGAGGGCAGCCTGCGCCGCGTGGTCGGCCTGACCCTGGAAGCCGAAGGCTGCGAGGCCGCCCTGGGCGCGCGTTGCCTGGTCGATGCCGCCGATGGCGACAAGCTGGAAACCGAAGTGGTCGGCTTTGCCGACGAACGCCTGCTGCTGATGCCGGTGGACGACATGCGCGGCGTGTTGCCGAATGCGCGTGTGCGCCCCTTCGTGCGCAGCGGCGGCCTGCCGGTGGGCCTGCACCTGCTGGGCCGCGTGGTGGGTGCCGACGGCCTGCCGCTGGACGGCCATGGGCCGCTCGACGTCGACGAACACGCCGCGCTCAAGCGCGAACCCATCAACCCGATGGCGCGCAAGCCCATCGACGCGCCGCTGGACGTGGGCGTGCGTGCGATCAACGCCCTGCTCACCGTGGGCCGCGGCCAGCGCCTGGGCCTGTTCGCCGGTTCCGGCGTGGGCAAGTCCACCCTGCTCGGCATGATGACCCGCTACACCAACGCCGACGTGGTGGTGGTGGGCCTGATCGGCGAACGCGGCCGCGAGGTGAAGGAGTTCGTCGAGCACACCCTGGGCGAGGAAGGTCGCCGCCGCGCGGTGATCGTGGCCGCGCCCGCCGACGCGCCGCCGTTGAAGCGCCTGCGCGGCGCGCAGTACGCCACCGCCATCGCCGAATGGTTCCGCGACCGCGGCATGCGCGTGCTGCTGCTGATGGATTCACTGACCCGCTACGCGCAGGCCCAGCGCGAGATCGCGCTGGCGATCGGCGAACCGCCGGCCACCAAGGGTTACCCGCCGTCCGTGTTCGCGATGATGCCGGCGCTGGTCGAGCGCGCGGGCAACGATGCCGAGGGCAAGGGCTCGATCACCGCGTTCTACACCGTGCTCACCGAGGGCGACGACTACCGCCACGACCCGATCGCCGACGCCGCGCGCGCGATCCTCGACGGCCACATCGTGCTTTCGCGCGACCTGGCCGAGGCCGGCCATTACCCGGCGATCGACATCGAAGCCTCGATCAGCCGCGTGATGCCGCAGGTGGCGTCGCGCGAGCACCTGCAGGCGGCGCAGCGTTTCCGCCGGGTCTACTCGGCGTACCGCCAGCAACGCGACCTGATCGCGGTGGGCGCCTACCAGCGGGGTTCCGACCCGCAGGTGGACCAGGCCATCGAGATGTGGCCGCAATTGCGCGACTTCCTGCAGCAGGAGGTCCATGAGCCGGTGACGCTGGCCGAAGCCATCGAGCGGCTGGCCATGATTGCCGAGCGGGTGGTCGCATGACGCCGCGTTCCGAACGCCTGCAACCGGCCGCGGACCAGGCCCGCCAGAAGGCCGAGGATGCGCTGGGGAAATTCGCCGCGCAGCAGCAGGCGCTGGCCAAGGCCGAGCAGCAGCTCGAGGAGCTCGAGCGCTACCGGCGCGAATACGCCGGCGTGGGCGAAGGCGCGGTCAGCGTCAGCGCGCTGCTCAACCGCCAGCAGTTCGTCGCGCGCATCGACCAGGCGATTGCCCAGCAGGTCGCCGAGGTGGGCCGCCAGCGGCGTCGGCTGGACCAGATGCGCGACCACTGGAAGAAGGCGCATGCGCGCGAAAGCGCGCTGGACAGCGTGATCGCGCAGCACCAGGAACACGAACGCCGCGCCGAGGACCGGCGCGAGCAGGCCGAGATCGACGAACGCATGCAGCACCGGCGGCCGCGCTGACGCGCCTTGCGCGATCCCGCACCCGCCTCCGGCAGAGGAGACCTTGCATCATGGCAGCACCAGCCGTACTTCCCCCGATGCCCGCCGCGCCCAGCACGCCCAGCGCACCGGTCCCTATGCCGGGCAGTGATGCGCAGGGCACGGCGTTTGGCCAGCAACTGCAGGCCATGCGTTATCCCTCATCCGGCGGTGCATCGTCGTCCGGGGCATCGAATACGCCGCCAGCGGCGAGCAAACAAGGCAATCCACCCTCCACGGCGGCGAAGCCCGCGCAGGAGTCGCACATGGCAACGGTAGGCCCGGCGTCTGCAACGCCAGCGGCGGGCGCGGCGCCGGCAAGCGCGTCGTCCAAGGCGAATGCCGCCGCGAACGGACAGGCGGCGGATGCCGCGCTGGCCGATGCCACGTTGGCGGCGATGCCCCAGGGCACGCAGGACGGCGAGGGAACGGGCGACGTCGCACCGAAGGCGTCCGGGGCGAAAACCGGAACGACCGACGACGAAGGCGCGGCCTCGCTGGCGGGCGCCATGCTGGCCATGCTTGGCCAGGTGAACGGCAACACGGCGGGTGCGCAATCAGATGCGGACGACGGCGCGGTTTCGGCGGATGGATCGTCGTCGGGGCACGCCAGGGCGGCCATGCTGCAGCAGGCCCTGGGCGCGAACGGCCAGGCCGCGGCCACCGATGCCGCAACGGGCGCCACGGCGGGCCATGCCGCGGCACTCGCGGACTTTTCCAGCCTGTTCAATGCCGCAGGCGGCTCGTCGACGGGAACGGGCGACGACACGCAGAAGGGCAGCCCCGGGCTGGATGCGCTGGCCTTCGCCAGCGCTCCCCTGACGATGCAGGCGGCCAATGTGCAGGCGCCGCCGCCGCAGTTGCAGATGTCGTCGCCGGCCGGCAGCGCCGGTTTCGCCGGCGAACTCGGCCAGCAGGTGATGTGGCTGGGCCAGCAAGGCATCCAGCAGGCGAAGATCCGCCTGAATCCGCAGGACCTGGGGTCGTTGGACGTGCATGTCACCGTGAACCAGAGCCGCATCGACGTGGTGTTCAGCGCGCAGCATCCGGCGGCCGTCACGGCTGTGCAGCAAAGCCTGCCGCAGCTCGACAGCATGCTGAGCCGCCATGGCCTCTCGCTGGGCCATGCCGAAGTGGGCCAGCAGGGCAACGGTGGGCATCCGCGTGGCGAGGGCGGCGGCGCGTCGGCCACTTCCGGCGACGAGGCCGGCGAAGTGCAGGGCGTGTCCCTGCCCGTCGCCATGACGAGCCGCATCGGCCTGCTCGACGCCTTCGCCTGAGAGCCTGCCCTGGGCCTCTTGATGCTGTGCGCAGGGGCATCGGCGGGGGCCGGGCGGGACTGGCGGCAAAGTCGCTGGGCGATTGCCGCATCCGCCGCTCGCGGGGCTGAGCTGCGGCGTCCCGCACGTTGCGAGCCCGTCCAGGGTTTCAGCGGGTCGGGCAATGTCCTTACCTCTTGGCGGTCCCGGCGATCCGGGGCGCTCCCCTTCGCATGCTCCACACGCGGACGGAGAGAGACTGCAGCCTTTGGGCAGTCACATCGCAGGGGATAGGGGGCGGTTGAACATCGGCGGGCATGCGCGGTGCAATCCGTGCTTCGCACGGCACCGGCGTCGACCTGGTGCCATCCACGCTGTCCGATGGCAGGTGTCGCCAACGCGACGCGGCGAAATCACGGCGTGCGTCAAGAAAGCGCCGTCGCTTCCGTTTTCCCTGCAGCGATGGCCACGAACGAGCCATGGTGAGGGATAACATGCATGGCACGCGGATTGCTTCCACTCCGCAGGCGCGCCGATGCGCGCATCCCCAACAATCGAATGCATCGAGGTTTCCATGGCCGACGAAGAACAGGCAGCGCCAGCATCGGCGCCACGCAAGTCGAAACTCCTGGTGGTGATCGGCGCGGTGGCCGTGCTGGCGTTGGCTGGCGGTGGCTATTTCTGGCACATGGAGAGCGCCGCCCGTGCGCAGGCCTCCGCCGAGGCGGCCTCCAAGATCGATCTGTACCTGCCGCTGGATCCGCCCTTCGTGGTGAACTTCAAGGACGGCGACTCGCTGCGCTACCTGCAGGTGGCGGTGACGCTGATGTCGCACGACCAGAAGGCGCTCGATGCGGCGAAGGACGCCAGCCCGGTGGTCCGTGACGCGCTGGTGTCGCTGTTCAGCAACCAGGATTTCTCGGTCATCAGCAGCGCCGACGGGCGCCGCAAGTTGCAGGACCAGGCGCTGGCGACCGTGCAGAAGATCGTCAAGGAACGCACCGGCAAGCCCGGCATCGATGCCTTGTACTTCACCAGCTTCGTGATGCAGTAAGGATCGCGCCCATGAGCGACCTGCTTTCACAGGACGAAATCGACGCGCTGCTCGACGGCGTGACCGATGGCGCGGTGGAAACCGGCAGCGACCAGCCGCTGCCGCGCGATGCGGTGCTGTCCTACGACTTCACCCAGCAGGATCGCATCGTGCGCGGTCGCCTGCCCACGCTGGAAATGGTCAACGACCGCTTCGCCCGCTACTTCCGCACCGGCGTGTTCAACGTGCTGCGCAAGACCGCCGAGGTGTCGGTGCTGGGCGTGAAGATGGTGAAGTTCGCCGAATACGTGCACGGCCTGGTGGTGCCCACCAACCTCAACCTGGTGAAGATCAAGCCGCTGCGAGGCACCGCGCTGGTGGTGTTCGAGCCGAGGCTGGTGTTCAGCGTGATCGACAACTTCTTCGGTGGCGACGGCCGCTTCCATGCGCGCATCGAAGGGCGCGACTTCACCGCCACCGAGAACCGCGTGATCCAGATCCTGCTGGGCGAGCTGTTCACGGCGATGGTCGAGGCCTGGGCGCCGGTGCTGGGCCTGTCGTTCGAATACCAGAACTCGGAGATCAACCCGCAGTTCGCCAACATCGTCAGCCCGACCGAGACGGTGGTGGTCTCGCGCTTCCACGTCGAGCTCGACGGCGGCGGCGGCGAGATCCACCTAACCCTGCCGTACGCGATGATCGAGCCGATCCGCACCCTGCTCGACGCCGGCGTGCAGAGCGACCGCGTCGACCGCGACGACCGCTGGGCGGAGCTGCTGCGCGACGAGGTGCTCGACGCCGAGGTACCGCTGAGCTCGCAACTGCTCGACCTCGAGATCACGGTGGGCGACTTCCTGCGCCTGCGTCCCGGCGACGTGATCCCGGTCCAGCTGCCCGAGTTGGTCACCGTGTACGCCGAGGACGTGCCGCTGTTCCGCGGCCGCTACGGCCAGTCCGGCGGCCGCAATGCCATCCGCTTCCAAACCCAGGTCGGGCGACGCGAAATGCGTAGCGCCGGCGAGCAGACCAGCAGAGAAGAAACCGCATGAACCAGTCCAATGAAACCGTGGCCGACGACGCCGGCGAGCCGGTCCAGTTCGACGCGCTGCGCGGCGGCCCCGCCGGCAATGGCGAAGTCAACCTCGACATGATCCTGGACGTGCCGGTGACCCTGGCGATGGAGGTCGGGCGCACCCGCATCAGCATCCGCAACCTGCTGCAGCTCAACCAGGGTTCTGTGGTGGAACTGGACCGTGCCGCCGGCGAGCCGCTGGACGTGTTCGTCAACGGCACCCTGGTCGCGCACGGCGAGGTGGTGGTCATCAACGAGAAGTTCGGCATCCGCCTTACCGACGTGATCAGCCCCGCCGAGCGCGTGCGCAAGTTGCGGTGACCGGGATCGTGGCCGGGTTATCGACAATCGGGAACGGCTTCGCCGCGCTGGCGCCGGCCGCGTTGCCGGCGGCGGACGTCGACGTGGGCGGCGAATTGCTGCGCGTGCTGCTCAGCCTGGTGGCGGTGGTGGCGCTGATCTTCGTGGCGGGCTGGTTGAGCCGGCGCCTGCAGGCGCGCAGCCGGCCCGGCGGCCGGCGCATCCGCTGCGTGGAGACGATGGCGGTGGGCGCGCGCGACCGCGTGCTGCTGCTCGACGCCGACGGCAAGCGCCTGCTGGTGGGCGTGGGCCCGGGCGGCATGCGCACCCTGCACGTCTACGAGGGCGCGGCGCCGGTCGAGGCCGACCCGCCGGCGCTGCCGGCGGTTCCCGACATCGCGCAGTTGCTGTCGCGCTGGAAGGGCAAGTCGTGAGCGCCGGTCGCCTGTCCTGCACGCGCTGGCTGCTCGCGCTCGTCCTGCTGCTGTTGCCGCTGTGCGCAGCGGCCGCGCCGCAGGCGGTGCATGGCGCCGCATCCGCGCCGGCGTTGACGATGCCGGCCAGCCCGCCGGGCCTGGGCAACACGGGCCTGCCCGTGCTGAGCGTGCGCGAGGCGCCGGACGGCACCAGGAACTGGACGCTGTCCCTGCAGATGCTGGCACTGCTCACGGTGCTGACCATGCTGCCGGCGATCGTGCTGATGATGACGTCGTTCACCCGCATCATCATCGTGCTGAGCTTCCTGCGGCAGGCGCTGGGCACGCAGTCCACGCCGCCCAACCAGGTGCTGCTGGGACTGGCGCTGTTCCTCACCCTGTTCGTGATGTCGCCGGTGTTGAACCGCGCCTACGACGACGGCGTGAAGCCGTACATGAGCGGCCAGATGAGCGCCGAGCAGGCGCTGCCCGCGGCGACCGCGCCGTTCAAGCGCTTCATGCTCGACCAGACCCGCGAGGCGGACCTTTCGCTGTTCACCAAGCTTTCCGGCGCGCAGCCCTACGCCAGCAAGGCCGACGTGCCGTTCACGGTGGCGATGCCGGCCTTCCTCACCTCGGAACTGAAGACCGCGTTCCAGATGGGCTTCCTGCTGTTCATCCCCTTCCTCATCATCGACCTGGTGGTGGCCAGCGTGCTGATGTCGATGGGCATGATGATGTTGTCGCCGACGATCATCTCGCTGCCGTTCAAGATCATGCTGTTCGTGCTGGTGGATGGGTGGACGCTGCTGCTGGGCACGCTGGCGGGGAGCTTCTACACATGAGCGCCGCCACACACATCACTCCCCTCTCCCGCTTGCGGGAGAGGGGTTGGGGGAGAGGGGCTTTTGCCGTCGCCGAAGGGTTTCATGGAAAGCAGTCGTGCATCGTGCGCGCCGGAAGCCGCGGCATGACGGCTTGTCACGTGCGGAAAGGGCTGCGCCGATGACGCCCGAGTCCATCATGGGGATCGGCCAGCACGCGCTGTACGTGGCGATGCTGGTGGCCGCGCCCTTGCTGCTCACGGCGCTGCTGGTGGGCCTGCTGATCGGCGTGGTGCAGGCGGCCACGCAGATCAACGAGATGACGCTTTCCTTCATCCCCAAGCTGATCGCGATGGCGCTGGTGATGCTGATCGCCGGGCCGTGGATGCTGCACCTGCTGGTGCAGTACACCACGCAGGTGATCGAGAGCCTGGCCGGGGTGGTGCGGTGACGACGCTGGACGTGGCCCTGCTGCTGCCGTGGCTGGGCCGCTTCCTGTGGGCGCTGGCGCGCGTGGGCGGGCTGTTCCTGCTGGCGCCGGTGTTCAGTTCCTCGGCGATGCTGCCGCGCGTGCGGCTGAGCCTGGCGCTGATGCTTGCCGCGATCCTGGCGCCGCTCGCGCCCGCCACGGTGGAGGTGGTCGGCATCGCCGGGGTGGTCACGCTGGCGGGACAGGTGGTGATCGGCGCGACGGTGGGGTTCGTGCTGAAGCTGGTGTTCGGCGCGGTGCAGTTCGGCGGCGACCTGGTGGGGCAGAGCATGAGCCTGAGCTTTGCCCAGGACGTCGATCCGCAGGCCGGCGGCAGCACCGGCGTGCTGGGCCAGTTCTACCTGACCCTGGCGAGCCTGATCTTCCTGGCGATGGACGGCCACCTGCAACTGATCGCCTTGCTCGCCGGCAGCTTCCATGGTGCGTCGTCCGCATCGATGATCGACGCCGGCGGCCTGCACGCGGTGCTGGCCTTCGGCACGCAGCTGTTCGGCGGCGCGGTGCGCGTGGCGCTGCCGGCGATGACCTCGCTGCTGGTGGTGAACATCGGCTTCGCCGCGATCAGCCGCGCCGCGCCGGCGATGAACCTGTTCGCGGTGGGTTTCCCGATCACGGTGACGCTGGGCTTCGTCGCCCTGTGGCTTTCGCTGCGCAGCCTGCCCGGTGCGTTCGAGGCCCTGCAGGCCGATGCATGGGAGCTGATGCGGCAACTCCTGGGCTCGTGAGCGGGAGCTGAGCAGTGGCCGACGACAGCGACCAGGAAAAAACCGAACAGCCGACAGAAAAGCGGCTCAAGGAATCGCGCGAAAAGGGCGACGTACCGCGATCGCGCGACCTTTCCGGCGCGGCGGTGGTGATGGCCGGCGTGGCGGCGTTGATGGCCGGCGGCGAACGCTCGTTCGAGCATGCGCAGCGCATTTTTTCCCTGGGCCTGGGCTATTCGCGCGAGGCCCTGTTCTCCGACGCGCTGCCCCAGCGCACGCTGGGCGCGGCGCTGCACGAAGCGCTGTCGCTGTTCGCGCCGGTGGCGCTGGCCACGCTGGTGGCGGCGCTGCTCGCACCCACCCTGCTGGGCGGGATCAACTTCAGCGGCAAGGCGCTGGAACCGAAGTTCGAGCGGCTGAACCCGATCGAGGGGCTGGGCCGCATCTTCGCGATGCGCGGGCTGGTGGAACTGGGCAAGGCGCTGCTCAAGGTCATCTTCATCGGCGGTGTGCTCGCGCTGCTGCTGCGCCACTGGCAGGACGCGCTGCAGACCACCGGGCGTGGTTCGGTGGCGGCCGGCATCACGCAGGCGATGGGCCTGATGGGGCAGGCGGCGTTGTGGTTCGGCGGCATCCTGGCGCTGATCGGCGGCATCGACGCGGTGTATCAGAAGTACGACCACGGCAAGCGGCTGCGCATGAGCCGGCAGGAGATCAAGGACGAGATGAAGGAGAGCGAAGGCAGCCCCGAGATCAGGGGCCGCATCCGTCAGGTGCAGATGGCGCAGGCGCGCCGCCGCATGATGCAGGAACTGCCCAAGGCCGACGTGGTGGTGGTCAACCCCAGCCACTTCGCGGTGGCGCTGCGCTACGACGACGGCCGCATGGGCGCGCCGCGGGTGATCGCCAAGGGCGTGGACGTGCTGGCCATGCAGATCCGCCAGGTGGCGGCCAGCCACCGCATCCCGCTGGTCGAGGCGCCGCCGCTGGCACGAGCCTTGTATGCCACCACCAAACTGGATCAGGAGATCCCCGCCGCGCTGTACGTGGCGGTGGCCCAGGTACTCGTCTACGTCTACCAGCTCAAGCAGGCTGCGGCGCATGGCGAGGCGCCGCCGGCCGCACCGAACCCCGAGGTCGATCCGGATCTCATGGGGCCTTATCGCTAACAGGCACGAGTCAAATCCATGACGGGCACGCAGGTACTGGGCAGCTTCAAGCAACTGGCGCGACGGGGGCTTGGCGCGCCGGCGATGATGCTGGTGATGCTGGCGATGATGATGTTGCCGTTGCCGCCGTTCCTGCTCGACATCCTGTTCAGCTTCAACATCGCGCTGTCGCTGGTGATCCTGCTGGCGGTGGTCTACGTGATGCGGCCGCTGGAGTTCGCCGCGTTCCCCACCGTGGTGCTGATGGCCACGCTGCTGCGGCTGGCGCTCAACATCGCCTCCACCCGCGTGGTGCTGCTGCACGGCCATGACGGCGCCGGCGCCGCGGGCAAGGTGATCGAGGCCTTCGGCGAGTTCGTCATCGGCGGCAACTTCGCGGTGGGCCTGGTGGTGTTCGCGATCATCACCATCATCAACTTCGTGGTGGTGACCAAGGGCGCCACCCGCGTGTCGGAAGTGACCGCGCGCTTCACCCTGGATTCGATGCCCGGCAAGCAGATGGCGATCGACGCCGACCTCAACGCCGGCCTGATCAACCAGGAGCAGGCGCGCGAGCGCCGCCAGGAAGTGCGCGAGGAAGCGGACTTCTACGGCTCGATGGACGGTGCCTCCAAGTTCGTGCGCGGCGACGCCACCGCGGGCATCCTGATCCTGCTCATCAACATCGTGGGCGGCTTCTTCGTGGGCGTGATGCAGCACGGCCTGTCCGCCAGCGAGGCGGCGCAGACCTACACCCTGCTCACCATCGGCGACGGCCTGGTGGCGCAGGTGCCGGCGCTGATGCTGTCGGTGGCCACCGCGATCATCGTCACCCGCGTCTCCAAGGCGCAGGACATGGGGCGGCAACTGGCCCGCCAGGTGTTCGGCCAGCCGCGCGCGCTGGCGGTGGCGGCGGCGGTGCTGATCGTGATGGGCCTGATCCCCGGCATGCCGAACCTCGCCTTCCTGCTGCTGGGCGGCGTGTGCGGCGGCGCGGCGTGGCTGCTGTCCAAGCGCCAGCGCGAGACGCGCCAGCAACTGGCCGCCGACACCGCGGCGGCGCCGGCCCCGACGGCGCCCTCCGAGCGCGTGGAGCTGGGCTGGGAGGACGTCACCACGGTTGATCCGCTGGGCCTGGAGGTTGGCTACCGGCTGATCCCGCTGGTGGACACGCACCAGGGCGGCGAGCTGATGGGGCGCATCAAGTCGGTGCGCCGCAAGCTGTCGCAGGAGCTGGGCTTCCTGGTTCCCGCGGTGCACATCCGCGACAACCTCGACCTCGGCCCCACCACCTATCGCATCATGCTGATGGGCGTGCCGATGGGCGAGGCCGAGGTGCATACCGACCGCCTGCTGGCGATCAACCCGGGCCAGGTGCACGGCACCGTGCCGGGCATCGCCACTCGCGACCCGGCCTTCGGGCTGGAGGCGGTATGGATCGAGCTGGGTCAGCGCGAGCTGGCGCAGGGCTACGGCTATACCGTGGTCGATCCGGCCACCGTGATCGCCACCCACCTGTCGCACATCCTGCAGGGCCATGCGCACGAACTGCTCAGCCACCAGGACGTGCAGCAACTGCTCGACCGCCTGGCGCAGAGCGCGCCCAAGCTGGTCGAGGACCTGGTGCCCAAGCGCCTCACGCTGGGCGTGGTGGTGAAGGTGCTGCAGAACCTGCTGGCCGAACGCGTGCCGATCCGCAACATGCGCGGCATTGTCGAATCCTTGGCGGAGAACGCCGGCCAGAGTCAGGATCCCGGCGTGCTCACCGCCGCCGTGCGCGTGGCGCTGGGCCGCCAGATCGTGCAGGAGATCGCCGGGCTGGGCACCGAGATCCCGGTGGTCACGCTGGCGCCGGAACTGGAGCAGATCCTGCTCGGCTCGGTCTCCGGCGGCGGCATGGCGGGCGCGGCGGTGGAGCCTGGCCTGGCCGACCGCCTGCAGCAGGGCGTGGCCGAGGCCGCGCGCAAGCAGGAAATGAGCGGCGAACCGGCCGTGCTGCTGGTCGCGCCGCAACTGCGGCCATGGCTCGCACGCTTCACCCGTCACGTGGCACAGAACCTGCACGTACTGGCCTACAACGAGGTGCCCGACAACCGTCGGGTGCGCTTGGTGCAGGCCTTGGGGCGGTAAGAACCGGGATTTCGGGAGACGGGATTCGGGATTCGGAAAGCGGTGCGCGGCGGGTTTGTAGCGATCTGGCTTTTACCGAATCTCGACCCTCGTCCGCCGAATCCCTCTCGCGGAGCAACACATGAAGATCAAACGTTTCGTGGCGCCCGACATGCGCCAGGCGATGCGCGAAGTACGCGAGGAGCAGGGCTCGGATGCGGTGATCCTGTCCACGCGACGCCTGGACAGCGGCATCGAGGTGATCGCCGCGGTCGACTACGACGAGGGGCTGGTGCGTGAGGCGGCCAAGCACGGCCTGCCGGAACTGGTGGCGCTCCAGCCGCCGGCGAAGCCGGACGCGAAGGCGTCATCCGCGCCACGCCCGGCCACGCCGGCGTCGTCCCGTGCCGCCGTGCCGGCCCCTGCGCCCGCGCCGGTGGCGAAGCCGGCCCCTGCGCCGCAGCGTGCGCCCGTCGCCGCGCCG
>NZ_JACYXK010000013.1:0-30392 GCF_014842975.1 Rhodanobacter sp. DHB23
GGTCGATGTGCGGCCGCTCGGGCTCCTACTCGTGCTTCCAACACTGCGCGCCTTCGGCGTGCCGCACATCGCTCTCCGCTTCCACTTTACGGATTTGGGCAGACACAAGCGCACCCTGTGCGCGATGCTCTTGCTTCGATCAAGCACCAGAGCCATCGCGCACAGGGTGCGCTCCTACCGCTGCTGGCAGCCGTGGCGCGGCGCGGCTACGCTGGTGCGCCCACCGGGAGCCCTCCATGTCCGACCGCTCCGCCCCCAAGCTCAACCCGCTGGCCCTGCTGATCTTCAACGCGCGCTGGCTGCAGTTGCCGCTCTACCTCGGCCTTATCGTGGTGCAGTGCGTCTACGTGTTCCTGTTCGGCAAGGAGCTGTGGCACCTGATCCGCGAGGCGCCGAAGCTGGGCGAGCAGGAGATCATGCTGATCGTGCTCGGCCTGATCGACGTGGTGATGATCTCCAACCTGCTCGTGATGGTGATCGTGGGCGGCTACGAGACCTTCATTTCGCGCCTCGGCCTGGAGAACCACCCGGACCAGCCGGAGTGGCTGAGCCACGTCAACGCCTCGGTGCTGAAGGTGAAACTGGCGATGGCGATCATCGGCATCTCCTCGATCCACCTGCTGAAGACCTTCATCGCCGCCGGTGCGCTGCAGGGGATGCCGTTCTGTTCGCCGGCGGAGCTGGCCGCCATCGCCGAGGGCAGCGACGCCGCCACGGGGCTGCAGTGCGCCACGCTCACCCCGGTGGGGGTGATGTGGCAGACCATCATCCATTCGGTGTTCATCCTCTCGGCCATCGGCATCGCGTGGACCGACCGCATCATGCAGGCGGGCCTGCACCGGCAGCGCGAGGCGGACTGATCGCGACCGGGTGTCCGTTTGCGGACACGGCGATCCGGATGCGGACGGCGCATCGCCATGGCCAGCGTGTACATCGGCGTGCGCCCTTGATCCGCAAGGCTTTTCCACGCGACTGCAGGTTGGCACGTCGCTTGCCATGCACCACGCATGGATATCGCGAACCCGATCTATGGCATCCGCAAGCGCCGCCGCCTGCGCCTTATGGCGGGCGGCGGCGTGCTGGCCGTGGCCGCGCTGGCCGTGCTGGTCTGGCGGCTGGGACCGGCGCTGCCCACGGCGGATCGCGGCAGCCTGTGGATAGACGCCGTGCAGCAGGGCGACATGCTGCGCGAAGTGCGCGCCACCGGCACGCTGGTGCCGCGCGAGATCCGCTGGCTGGCCGCCGCCACGCCGGCGCAGGTGGAGAAGATCCTGGTGTGGCCGGGCACGCCGGTGCAGCCGGACACCGTGCTGATGCAGCTTTCCGATCCGCAGGCCGAGGACGCGCTGCGCAACGCGCAGGCGCAGGTGGCCGCGGCCCAGGCCGAGGTCGCGGCCAAGAGCGCGGAACTCGAATCGCAGTTGCTCGACCAGCGTTCCGCCCTCGCGCAGGCACAGTCCGATTACGCCTCGGCCAAGGTCAAGGCCGAGGCCGACACCATCGCGATCAAGGCGCAGGTGATCCCGCAGGTGGAGTACGAGCAGGGCCAGATCGCGCTCAAGCAGTTGAACGGGCGCATGCAGATCGAGCAGCAGCGCGTGGCCGCGTTCGCCGCCAGCATGAAGGCGCAGATCGACGCGGTACGGGCCGCGCTGGTGCAGCAGCAGAGCAACCTGCAATTGCGCCAGCGCCAGGTTGACGCGCTGCAGGTGCGGGCCGGCATCGCCGGCGTACTGCAGGAAGTGGCGGTGCAGGAGGGCGCGCAGGTCGCCGCCGGCGCCAACCTCGCGCGCGTGGCGGTGCCCGACGTGCTGATCGCGCGCTTGCAGGTGCCCGAGGTGCAGGCCAAGGACGTGGCGATGGGCATGGCGGTGAGCGTGGACACGCACAACGGCCTGGTCGACGGCAAGGTGGAACGCATCGATCCCGCCGTGCGCAACGGCAGCGTGCAGGTCGACGTGGCGCTCACCGGCAAGTTGCCGCCCGGCGCGCGGCCCGACCTCTCGGTGGACGGCCGCATCCTGATCGCGCAACTGCACGACGTGCTTTCGGTGGGGCGCCCCGCGCTGGCGCAGGCCGATGCCGACCTCAGCCTGTTCCGCCTCGACGCCGATGGCGACACCGCCACGCGCGTGCCGGTGCGCATCGGCGCGGCCTCGGTGGACCGCGTGCAGGTGTTGCGTGGATTGAAGGCCGGCGACCGGGTGATCCTTTCCGACGCCAGCCAGTGGGACAAGTACGACCGCATCAAGTTGAAGTAGGCGCGACAAACGGAACCCCTCTCCCTCTGGGCGAGGGGCAGGGGAGAGGGCTCGGGCGAAGACGTATGCCGCGCCCTGCCCGAACCCTCATCCGGCCCTCCGGGCCACCTTCTCCCAGGGGGAGAAGGGAAACCAAAGCCTCAAAGAATGGACAAGCCCATGACCAACCCCGCCAACGTCATCACCCTCGCCAGCCTCCGCAAGGTGTTCCAGACCGACGAGGTGGAGACCCACGCGCTCAGCGACGTGCACCTCACCGTCGCGCGCGGCGAGTACGTTTCCATCTCCGGCCCCTCCGGCTGCGGCAAGACCACCCTGCTGTCCATCCTCGGCCTGCTCGACACCGCCAGCGGCGGCAGCTACGTGCTGAACGGCCATGACGTCGCCGGGCTCAACGCCGCGCAGCGCGCGCGCATCCGCAACGCCGAGATCGGCTTCATCTTCCAAGCCTTCAACCTGATCGGCGACCTCACCGTGCAGGAGAACGTCGAGTTGCCGCTCACCTATCGCGGTGGCATCGACAACGCAGAGCGTCGCGCGCGCGTGCAGGAGGCGCTGGAGCGCGTGGGCATGGCGCACCGCATGCGCCACTATCCCGCGCAACTCTCCGGCGGCCAGCAGCAGCGCGTGGCGGTGGCGCGCGCGCTGGTCGGAAAGCCGGCGATCCTGCTCGCCGACGAACCGACAGGCAACCTCGACTCGCGCAACGGCGAAGCGGTGATGGCCCTGCTCGACGAGTTGCACAAGGGCGGCGCCACCATCTGCATGGTCACCCACGACGCGCGCTACGCCGAACTCGCGCAGCGCAAGGTGCGCCTGTTCGACGGCCGCGTGGTCGACGAGGAAACCTTCGACCGCCTGCGCCGCGAGGACGAATCGCGCCTCGACGCACTGATCGGCCAGCGTATCGAGGTGGGTGCGTGAACGTCTGGCTCGCCGAGATCTGGCAGGCATGGCGCGCCAGCTTGCGCCGGCCTGGTTTCCTGCTGCTGGCGGCGGCCGTGCTTGCGCTGGGCGTGGGTTCGGCCAGCGCCGTGTTCACGCTGATCGACGGCGTGTTGCTGCGGCCTTTGCCTTATCCGGAACCGCATCGGCTGGTAGCGCTTGGGCGTCTTGAACAAGGCAATGTCAATGGCGCGTCGCCGCAGCAATACCAGCAACTGGCCGGCCTGCCGGGCGCTGCCTCGCTGGGCATCTTCAAGAGCGAGAGCACGGCCACGAACATCGCCGGCTATGGCGAGCCGGTGCAAATACAGGCGCAGACATTCGATCACAGCTTGCTTTCCACATTGCAGGTGCGGCCCATGCTTGGGCGCAACTTCGATGGGCAGGAAGACCAGCCGGGTGGCCCGCCGGCGGTGCTTCTGTATCACGGCTTCTGGCTGCGCCGCTTCGGTGGTGATCCGGCGGTGGTTGGAAAGACGCTACAGGTGGAGGGCCAGGCGCACACCATCGTCGGCGTGTTGCCGGCGAGTTTCGACTTGGGAGAGGCATCGATCGCGCTGCCAACGGCGTTCGATGCGAACACCTCCAATGATTCGCTCGACTACATGGTCGCGGCGCGATTGGCGCCGGGTATTGCGCGAGACGCATTGGCGACGCAAGTGGATACGCGGCTGCATGCGTTCTATGTCGCGCAAGGTCACAAGGTGTACGGCAGCGACTACTGGCTGCGCTCGCACTTTGGTGCGCAGGATCTCGGTGCCGCAGAACACCATGATCAGCGCGCGACTTCACTGATGTGGCTGGCCAGCGCCGCGCTGCTGTTGCTGATCGCGCTGGTCAACCTCACCAACTTGATGATGCTGCGCGCGATGGGGCGTAGCCACGACGCTTCCGTGCGCGGCGCGCTTGGCGCATCGCCGTGGCGCGTGGCGTTGCCTTCGATGGCGGAGGGCGTGTTGGTCGGCCTGCTCGGCGTGTTGCTCGGTCAGGGTCTGGCGGTGCTGGGACTGACGGCCTTGCGTACGTGGATGCCGGTCGACTGGATGCCGGTGGAGTGGATGCACCCACGCGGCCTGAGTCTTGGTTGGCCGGCTTGGATGCTGGCCATCGCGGTGGGTCTGTTCGGCGCGCTGGTTGCCACGGTGCTGGGTCTGTGGCGCGGGCATGCGGCACTGTCGATGGACAGCCTGCGCGAAGGCGGGCGCAGCGGTTTTGGTCGCCGCGGCGGTCTGCTGGGCCGCGTGCTGGTGATCGCGCAGGTGGCATTGGCCTCGCTGCTCCTGTGTGCGGCCGGCGTGTTCCTGCGTACCCTGATCGACAACGCGAAGATTGATCTCGGCTTCGATGCGCGCGGTGTGCTCACCTTCGAGCTTGCGCCGGTCAAGGCGACCTATCCCGACGCGGCTTCGGCGAGCGTCCTCTCGCGGTGGCTGGTCGAACGCCTGCGCCAGATTCCGGGCGTACGCCAGGCCGCGGCGGGCACCAACCTGCCGGCGGGAGATTTCATCGGCCAGTGGGCCATGGGCGAACTGCATGTGCCGGGCGGCGAGGAATTCAACGCGCAACTCCATGCCACCGACCCGGATTTCTTCGGGGTGTTCGGTATACGCCTGCTGCAAGGGCGCCTGTTCGCCAATGCCGACGTGCGAGGCGGCGAGGCGGTGGCCATCGTCAACCAGAAATTCGCCGACCGGTACTACCACGGCCATGCGCTGGGCAAGGTCATCCAGCGCGGCGAGGGCGCAGGCATGCTTTCGGCGCGCATCGTGGGCGTAGTGGCCAGCACTTGGCAGTTCGGTCCGGAAGATCCGGATGCGGCGACGCCCATTCTCTACCTGCCGCTGGCGCAGATGCCGGAGGGCGTATGGAGCGTGTTCAGCACGTATGAACCACTGCGCTTCGCCATCAAGGTGCAAGGCAGCCCCGATGGCTACCGCGATTTGGTGAAGCAGGCTGTGGCGGAGGTGGCGCCTGACCAGCCGATCAACAACGTGCACAGCATGGCGTGGATCGTGCACGACACCACGGCCGACACGGAATTCAACCTCATGCTGGTCGGCCTGCTGGGCGCGCTGGCGTTGTTGCTGGCCGGCGTGGGCATGTACGCGGTGATGGCGGTGGCCGTGGCGGCGCGCGAACGCGAATTCGGCGTGCGCGCGGCGCTGGGCGCGTCACCGCACCGCCTGCTGCTGCTGGTGTTGCGTGGCGGCCTGTTGCAGATCGTGCTCGGCCTTGCGGCCGGCATCGTGCTGGGCGCGGCAGGGTCGGGCGTGCTGCGCGCGGTGGTGGTGCAACTGGGGCGCAGCGTGTTCGATCCCTGGGCTGTCCTCGTCGCATGCGTGGTGCTGGCGGTCGCCGGCGTGCTGGCCTGCCTGGCGCCTGCCGTGCGTGCCGGCCGCACGGCGCCGATGCACGCCTTGCGTGGGGAATGAAACAATGCCAAAGGAAGCTCGCGCATGAACATCTGGCTCACCGAAATCTGGCGTGCGTGGCGCGCCAGCCTGCGCCGCCCCGGCTTCCTGTTGCTGGCGAGCGGCGTGCTGGCGTTGGGCATCGGTGCCAGCGTGGCGGTGTTCGCGCTGATCCAGAACACCTTGTGGCGCCCGTTGCCGGTACCGCAGCCGGGGCAATTGGCCATGCTGGGCCAGTTGCACGACAACGGCCATCCCGGCGGCATCTCGCCACACGAGTACCAGTTTCTGGACAAGCTCGACGGCGTGACGGCGCTGGGGCTGGAACGCCCAGGCTCGACGGTGAACGTGGCCGGCGCGGGCGCGCCGGCTCAGGTGCCGGTGAATTACATAGATCGCGGCGTGTTGCCCACGCTGGACCTTCAGCCGGTGCTGGGGCGCAACTTCGACGTGCAGGAAGATCGCCCGAATGGCCCGCCCGTGGTCATCCTCGGTCACGGCTTCTGGCTGCGCAGCTTCGGTGGCGACATGCATGTGATTGGTCGCAGCCTGAGCGTGGAAGGCGTGCCACGCACCATCGTCGGCGTGTTGCCAGCGGGCTTCAACACGGTGCTGGGGCCGGGCGATGTGATGCTGCCGATCGCGCTGCCGCAGGCGAGCCACGACTACGACCACAACGGCACCATCGCAATCGCACGACTGGCCCACGGCACTGACATCGCTGCGGTTTCCGCACAGGTCGATGCGCGTGAGCGCGCGATGTACCGCGACATGGCGATGGGCGGCAACTGGAAGAAGCCGCGTTTCGGTGCCGAAAGCTTGGCCACGGTCATGCAACAGGATGCGCGGCCGCTGCTGTTGCTGTTTCTCGCCAGTGCATTGCTGGTGCTGTTGATCGCACTGGTCAACCTCACCAACCTGATGTTGCTGCGCGCGTTGTCGCGCAGTCATGACGCCGCAGTGCGTAGCGCATTGGGTGCATCGTTGCCGCGCCTGATGTTGCCGGCACTGGCCGAAGGTCTGCTGGTGGGCGGCATGGGTGCCTTGCTGGGCATGGCGCTCGCCGCTGTGGGGTTGGCCTTGCTGCAGGGCTTCATTCCCGCCGAATGGCTGTGGAGCGGCAGCTTGAGCATCGGCGCGGCGTCATGGGCCTTGGCCTTGGTCGTTGGCTTGCTGGGTGCCTTGCTGTCGGCAACGTTGGCACTATGGCGTAGCCGCAGTACGGCCTCGGTGGACGAATTGCGCGAAGGTGGCCGCAGCGGCATCGGCCTGCGCAGCGGTCGTCTGGGTCGCGTGTTGGTGGTGGCGCAGGTGGCATTGGCCGCGGTGTTGTTGTGCGCGGCCGGCGTGTTCATGCACGCACTCTACGATGCATCGCAATTGCAGCTGGGCATTGCCGATGACAACGTGCTCACGTTCGATCTGGCTCCGGTGCAGGCCGATTACCCGGACGTGGCCTCGGTGTGGAATCTGTCGTGGCGACTGGTGCAGCGGATGCAGGCGATACCGGGCGTTACCGATGCGGCTGTCACCACCAACTTGCCCGTCAGCGACGACATGTACGGCCAATTGCAGGCCGCCATGCGTACACCGGACGACAAGGAGTTCGTGGCGCAGTACCACGGCATCGGTTCCGGCTTCTTCACGTTGTTCGACATACCGCTGCGCGAAGGACGTGACTTCGCGCGCGACGACACGGCGGGCAGCGAACAGGTGGCCATCGTCAGTCAGGACTTGGCGGATGCGTATTACGGTGGCCATGCCATCGGAAAGATCATCGACGTGAAAGACGATGGCGACGTTGTCTGGCCGGCGCGCATCGTCGGTGTGGTGGGCGGCACCATGCAGCGCGGTGCGCTGCAGCCGCGGCAGCCGGTGGTGTACATGCCGCTGGCGCAGGTGCCCGCGCACATCATGACGATCTTCCGCCATCTGGAGCCGCTGCGCTTCGCCTTGCACGGCCACGGCAACCCGATGGACTGGCAGGCCGGCGTGCGCGCAGCCCTGGTGGAAATCGCGCCCGAGCAACCCATCGCCAACCTGCGCTCGATGAACAGCATCGTGCAGGCCACCACGCAGAACGCGCGGCTCAGCCTGTGGCTGATCGGCCTGTTCGCCGCGCTGGCGCTGCTGCTGGCGGCGGCGGGCCTGTATGCGGTGATGGCCGTGGCGGTGGCGGCGCGTGAGCGCGAGTTCGGCGTGCGCATGGCGCTGGGTGCCGCGCCGCGGCGCCTGCTTGGCCTGGTGCTGCGTGGCGGCCTGGTCCAGATCGTGGTGGGGCTGGTGATCGGCGTGGCGATCGCGCTCGGCGCCTCGCACGCGATGGCGGTGCTGCTGATGAGCTTGCTGGGTCGCGGCAGCGCCTTTGATCCGGTGGCGATGTTCGGTGTCTGCGTGGTGCTCGCCGTGGCCGGTCTGCTGGCCTGCCTGTTGCCGGCCCTGCGTGCGGCGCGCGTGGCGCCGATGCGCGCCTTGAGGGGGGAGTGACGATGGTGATCGTGCGCGAATTCCGCGAGGCATGGCGGCGACTGATGCGGCGCCCAGGTTATGCGTTGTTGTCGGTGGGGATGCTGGGCGTGGGCCTGGGCGTGGTGCTGTTCCTGTTCGGCCTGGTCAACACGATGATCCTGCGGCCGCTGCCGTTCCCGCAGGCGGACCGGCTGGTGGCGATCGGCGAGCAGTCGTTCGACGGCAACGGCATCGGCGACATCGACAGCGAGCAGTACTTGCAGCTTCAGGGGCATCTGCGCAGCGTGGATGTGCTGGGCGCCTATGCCACCACCGGCTTCAACCTGGACAGCGGCGGCGGCGCGAATTATTCGCGCGGCGCCCTGCTCACCGCCTCGATGATGGAATTGCTGGGCGTGAAGCCCATCCTCGGTCGCGGCTTCATTGCCTCCGACGAAGTGCCGGGCGGGGCGCCCGTGGTGCTGCTGAGTGAGTCGCTGTGGCGGCACGATTTCCATGCCGATCCGCGCATCGTGGGACGCGTGGCGCAGGTGAACGGCGAGCCGGTCACGGTGATCGGCGTGCTGCCTGCGGATTTCGGCTTTCCGCAGGCCAGTCGTTTGTGGATGCCGCTGCGGCTGAAACAGCAACAGTATCTCGACATCCACGGCGTGGCCCGGTTGCTGCCGTCCATCGACCTGGCGCAGGCACGCGCGGAACTCGCCGCGCGGGCGGATGCGATGCAGCTCGCCATGCCGATGGAGCAGCGCGGGCCGTCGCTGACGGTCAAGCCGCTGGCCGTGAGCTTCATGCCCGAGAACGTCCGTGGCTGGGTGTGGATGATGTTCGGCGCCACCGCGCTGGTGCTGTTGCTGGCCTGCGTCAACGTGGCGAACCTGCAGCTGGTGCAGACCCTGAACCGGCGCCGCGAACTGGCCCTGCGCAGCGCGCTGGGCGGTGGCCGCGCACGCTTGATGCTGGGCGCGCTGGTGGAAAGCCTGCTGCTCAGCGTGGCGGCATTGGCGGTGGCCGTGCCGATCATGCAATTCGGCAATCGCTGGCTGGTCGGCGTGTTCATCGCCAGCGACAATCCGCCAAACATGTTCCTCCGCTTCGGCATCGACGGCCGGGTGCTGCTGTTCGGCTTCGGCGTGGCCGTGCTGTGTACCGTGCTGGCCGGGCTGGTACCCGCTTGGCGCGCCGCGCGCGCCGACCTGCAGGACGCACTGCGCGACGGCAGCAAAGGTTCCGGCAGCGGCTTCGCCCAGGTGGCGAAGGTGCTGGTGGTGGCCGAGGTGGTGTTGACCGTGGTGTTGCTGGTGGGCGCGGGCACGTTCGTGCGGGCGCTGGGCGGGCTGCTGGCGGAGCGTTCGGTGGGCGCCGCGCATGCCGCGCAGGTGCTCACTGCGGACGTGGAGTTGCCGTCGGTACGCTATGCGGACGATGCGCAGCGCATCCGTTTGCTGGATACCGTGGTCGAACGCCTGCGCAGCGATCCCGCGGTGATCGATGCATCCGCTTCGGACACCATCCCGAGCGCCGCACTGGGCAGCCACGAGGATGTGTCGCTGCCGGGCCAGCCGCAGCCGTCGAATGGCTGGCCGCGGGTGCAGATGGGCATTGTCGATCCGCACTTCCTCGCCGCCTACGGTGTACGCCTGCGCGCGGGGCGCTTCTTCGATGCGCGCGACCGCGCGGACAGCACGCCGGTAGCCGTGGTCGATGCCAAGATGGCCGAGGCGATGTGGCCGCACGGCGATGCGTTGGGCCGCAAGCTGGTGTTGTGGCCGGGTCGCGAGCAGGCACTCACGCTGACCGTCGTCGGCGTGATCGAGCCGTTGCAGCTGGACAGCGCGCTGGAGAGGCCACTGCCCGGCCTGCTGCTGCCGCTGGAGCAGTCGGCGGGCCAGGGGCCGCTGCGCCGCGGCATGGGGCTGGCGGTGCGCACGCATGCCGATGCGGAAACCTATGCACGGCAACTGGCCGCCGTGGTGCGCGAGGTGGACCCGCAAGTGGCCGTCCACGCGATGTACAGCCAGGCAAGGGCGATGGCGATATCGCGTGTCAGGATGCTGGTGTTGACCGAGGTGTTCGCGGCGCTGGGCGTGGTCGCGCTGCTGCTGGCCGGCGCGGGCCTGTACGGCGTGCTGGCGTTCTCGGTGGCGCAACGCACGCGCGAGCTCGGCATCCGCCGCGCGATCGGCGCCGGGCATGGCGCCATCGCGCGCACGGTGGCGCAGCAGCTGGCATGGCAACTCGGGCTTGGGCTGGGCATCGGGTTGCTGCTGGCCGTGCCGTTGTCGAACGAACTGGCCAATCCGGGGCTGCACACGCGCGCGCACGATCCGACGGTGTTCGCGACAGTGCTGTTGCTGGTGATCGGCGTTTCCGCGTTCGCCGCGCTGGTGCCGCTGCTGCGCGCGTTGCGCGTCGATCCGGCGGTGGCGTTGCGTTATGAGTGAGCTGAGAAACTCACTTGCTGTCGTCGTCGGGCCATGTTGCGGCATCCGCCCGGATGGCGCTGATTTGTCCGAGCAGTTCCGGCAGGGCCGTTTGCACCGTTTCCCAGACCACGTCGAGATTGATGTCGAAGTAGCCATGGGCGATGCGATTGCGCATGCCTTTCATACTGCGCCATGGAATTTGCGGGTGGCGTTCGACAAACGCAACGTGACCTTGCAGCAGGCGCGTGGCGACTTCGCCGATGACGATGATATTGAGGATGGTGGCTTGCTGCGTGCGACGATCCGCGAGGAAGGTCCGCCGGTCCATGCCTTCGACGTAGTTGCACGCTTGTTGTGCGGCTTGTGCGATGTGATCCAGATAATCGACGAGACGGTTCCCGCTCATACCGGCACGGCATCGGCAAGGGCGCGCTCGCGGAAAGCCATGGGCAGGTCGCCCGGCGTGAGCAGGTCGACCGGAATGCCCAGCATTTCCTCAAGTTCCACTTGCAGGCCACCGAGATCGAACAGGGTAGCGCCCGGCAGGGGATCGACCAGCAGGTCGAGGTCGCTGCCTTCGCGATCCGTGCCGAACCGCGCCGAGCCGAAGACCCGGATGTTGGTCGAGCGAAAGCGCCCAGCCGCATCGCGGATGGCGGATCGCTTTGCTTCGAGGGCAACGGAGGGCTTCATGTCGGGTTCGCGCGGGATACTTGGCCACGCCACGGTGCACATTCCCGCGTGATGCGGTGTGCATGGCGGCGAATGGATACTATCACTGCCCGGATTCTGGATAGCACATGCCTGCTGATTCACTTCCCACCATCCTGATCGCCGACGATCAGGCGGACGTGCGCGAGGCACTGCGTCTGCTGCTGAAGGCCGAGGGCATCGCCAGCGTGGGCGTGGCCGATCCGGCGGCGGTGGTGGACGCGGTGCGCCGGCGCGAGTTCGCCTGCGCGCTGATCGACTGCAACTATTCGCGCGACACCACTTCGGGCGAGGAAGGGCTGGCCCTGCTGGAGAAGCTGCGCCAGTTCGCGCCCGAGCTGCCGGTGGTGGCGATGACCGCGTGGGGCAACGTGCCGCTCACGGTGGAGGCGATGCGCCGCGGCGCCGCCGATTTCGTCGAGAAGCCGTGGGACAACACGCGCCTGGTCAGCGTGCTGCGTGCGCAGGTCGCACTGGCCGAAGGCGCGCGCAGGCAGCGCCGGCTGGAGGCGGAGAACGCGCTGCTGCGCGGCGAGGGCGGCGAGGATTTCGTCGCCGAGTCGCCGGCGATGCGCCGCGTGCTGGCGCTGGTGGAGCGCGTCGCCGCCAGCGACGCCAACGTGCTGGTGCTGGGCGAGAACGGCACCGGCAAGGGCGTGGTCGCGCAACTGCTGCACCAGCGTTCGCCGCGCGCGGCGCGTTCGCTGGTCAAGGTGAACATGGGCGGCATCGCCGAGAGCGTGTTCGAGTCGGAGATGTTCGGCCACGTGCGCGGCGCCTACACCGACGCCAAGAGCGAGCGCATCGGCCGCTTCGAGCTGGCCGATGGCGGCACGCTGTTCCTCGACGAGGTGGGCAACGTGCCGGCCGCGCAGCAGCCGAAACTGCTGCGCGTGCTGGAGGACGGCGAGTTCGAGCGGCTGGGTTCCTCGCGCACGCAGAAGGTCGACGTGCGGCTGGTCTCGGCCACCAATGCCGACCTCGCGCTCGAGGTGGCTGAAGGCCGCTTCCGCCGCGACCTGCTGTATCGGCTCAACACGCTGGAGGTGCGGCTGCCGCCGCTGCGCGAACGCGTGGAGGACATCCTGCCGCTGGCGCGCGGTTTCCTGGCGCGCAATGCGCAGCGCTATGGCCGCGACGGCTTGCGGCTGGCGCCTTCCGCCGAACGCGCGTTGACCGCGTGGCGCTGGCCCGGCAACGTGCGCGAGCTGCAGCACCTGATGGAGCGCGCCGCCTTGCTGGCCGAACATGACGAGGTGGGCGCGGCGGTGCTGGCCTTCGGCGAATCCGCCGCGCAGCAGGCGGCCACGGATCTCGACGGCATGACCCTGGAGCAGGCCGAGGCGCACCTGGTGCAGCGCGCGCTGGAACGCTTCGACGGCAACCTGCAGCGCGCCGCCGATGCGCTGGGCATCACCCGCCAGTCGCTGTACCGGCGGCTGGAAAAGCACGACCTGCGCGACGCCGGCGGCGATGTCGGCTGAACCGGCCGGCAAGCGCGCGGGCCGCATGCCGCGTTTCGAGCGGCGCGTGCTGCTCGGCAGCCTCGCGATGGCGACGCCGGCGCTGCTCGCCGCCTGTGCGCTGGCATGGATGCCGTGGGAAGCGCCGTTGCGCTGGACTGCCGTCGCCATCGCCGCGGCCGCCACGTTGTTGCTGGTGCGCTGGCAATACCACCGCGTGGTGTTCCCGTTGTACACCTTGTCCGGCCTGCTGGAGGCCCTGCGCCAGGGCGACTACAGCCTGCGCGGCGTGCAGGGCGGCGTGCTGGGCGACGCGGTCTACGACATCAACGCGCTGGCCGAGCGCCTGCAGCAGGAACGGCTGGAGTTCGAGGAATCCTCCTACCTGCTCGGCAAGACGCTGGCGGCGCTGGACAGCGCGGTGTTCGTGTTCGACGAGGGCCGGCGGCTGCGCCTGCTCAACCCGGCGGCGCAGCGCCTGCTGGATGCCGAACGCCATCGCCTGTTCGGGCTGAGCGCGGCGGAGCTTGGCCTGGCGCCGCTGCTGGAAGGGCCGTCCGCGCGCCTGCTCGCGCACGTGTTTCCCGGGCGCAGCGGTCGTTTCGAAGTGCGCCACGCGGCGCTGCGCAGCGGCGGCCGCGGCGGGCAGCTGCTGGTGGTGAACGACGTGGGCCGCGTCTTGCGCGAAGAGGAGCGCGCGGCGTGGCAGCGCCTGCTGCGCGTGCTCGGCCACGAGGTGAACAACTCGCTGGCGCCGATCCAGTCGATGGCCGGCACGCTGGCCACGCTTGCCGCGCGCGATCCGCTGCCCGACGACTGGCGCGAGGATTTCCGCGGCGGGCTGGAACTGATCGGCCATCGCGCCGAGGCACTGGCGCGCTTCCTCGCCAGCTACACCCGGCTGGCGCGCCTGCCACCGCCGCAGACACGCACGGTGGAACTGTCCGCGCTGCTGGCCAAGCTGGCGAAGCTGGAACAGCGCCTGCCGGTGGGCGTGGAAGCGGGCGAACCGCTGGTCGTCGAGGCCGACCCCGACCAGCTCGAGCAGGCCCTGATCAACCTGCTGCGCAACGCGGTGGAGGCGGCGCTGCCCGCCGGCGGCGTGCGCCTGCGTTGCCGCCGCGAGGGCGAGCGCGCCGTGATCGAGGTGGAGGACGACGGCCCCGGGCCGCCGCCCAGCGACAACCTGTTCGTGCCGTTCTTCACTACCAAGCCCGGCGGCTCCGGCATCGGGCTGGCGCTGGCGCGGCAGATCGCCGAGGCGCACGAGGGTGGCGTGACGCTGGCCGCGCGCGAGGATGCACGCGGCGCGCTGGCGCGGTTGTGGCTGCCGCTGGCAGCGGAGGCACGTACGTAGGCGTGCGGCGGCATGGAGGGCCGCGGTTCGATCACGGATCTGCCGGGCGGGCGTCGCTCAGCCACTCCAGCTCGAACCATGCCGACACGGTCGCGCCTGGCGCAAGAACGGCCGGGGCAAGGTTGAAGGCGTCGGGTGGGCCGGTCTGCGGTTCGACGCAGGTGGCGTGGGAGGGCTCGTCGTAGACCACCCAGTGGTCGCAGTCCGAGCGCAGGCGCAGCGTCTGCCCCGCGCGGTGCAGCAGCACGGGTCGCGTGTTGATGAAGCAGTCGTCCCAGGGGCCGGGCGGAGGAGCCTGCGTCGGGTGGATGGCCATGCCTTCGCCGTCGCGGGGATAGGCTGCCTCGGGATGGAAATCCATGGCGTCGGGCTTGAGGAACCAGGGATGCCAGCCGACGACCGGCCGGGGCATGGGTCCGCTGCCCGCGGTGACGCCGAGTTCCAGGCGCAGCACGCGTCCTTCGACGCGGATGCGTTGCCGGGCGACGCCGCCGAAGGGCCAGCGTTCGTCCGCAGGCAGGGCCAGCGACAGCTCCACGCAGGCCGGTGCGTGCGCGGTGACGTCCCAGGACATCGCGAAGCCGACGCCGTGGATGGCATGCGCGCCCAGGTTGACTGGCAACTGGTGAACGGTGCCGCCGGTGCGGAAGCGGCCGTGCCGGATGCGTCCGGCCCACGGCAGCATGGGATAGCTGCCCCAGGCGATCGCGGCATGGGTCCGGTCGAAACTGCTCAGCCACGCGACGCCGTCGCAGCTGATCTGCGCGATGCGTCCGCCGGCGTGCGGGGCGATGCCGAGCGCCAGCGCCTCGTTGCCGATGTGGATCAGTTCGCCGGGCGGCAACGGCTGCTGCGCGGCATCGGCCGGCTGCTCAGTCGCCATAGGGATGCAGGGTGAGGATGCGGCCGTCCTCGTCGTAGTGCAGTTCGGTCGCCTTGATCGAGCGCAGGTGCGTGATGCCGCCGGAAAGCAGCGAGTCGTGGTAGTACAGCCACCACCTGCCCTGGAACGCCACGATCGAGTGGTGCGTGGTCCAGCCCACCACCGGGGTGAGGATCACGCCTTGCCAGGTGTACGGGCCATATATGTCGTCGGCGGTGGCATAGCAGAGCAGGTGCGTGTTGCCGGTGGAGTAGGAGAGGTAGTACTTGCCCCGGTACGTGTGCAGCCACGGTCCTTCGAAATAGCGTCGTGCATGGTCGCCGGCGCGCAGCGGCTCGCCGTGCTCGTCGAGTATCGCGATCTCGCGCGGCGGCTCGGCGAACTGCTTCATGTCGCCGCTGAGCCGGGCGATGCGGGGACCCAGCGCCGGCTCGTCGTCGGCCGGTTCGGCGTGGGTGGAGGCGTAGGCGTTGTCGCGGTAGCCCTGCAGCTGGCCGCCCCACAGGCCGCCGAACACCATGTAGTGGGAGCCGTCCTGGTCATGCAGCACGGCGGGATCGATGGAGTAGCTGCCCGCGATCGGCTCGGGCTCGGCCTTGAACGGGCCTTCCGGCCGGTCGCCGGTCGCGACCCCGATCCGGAACAGGCCATCGGCGCACTTGGCGGGAAAGTACAGGTAGTACGTGCCGTCCTTCGACGCGGCGTCCGGCGCCCACATCTGCCGCGATGCCCATGGCACGTCCCTGACGTGCAGCGCCACGCCGCAGTCCACCGCGGCACCCGTCGGCGTGTCCTGCCGGAAGACGTGGTAGTCCTCCATGCAGAAATGGCTGCCCAGGTCGTCGAACGGCACGCAGCCCTCGATGTCGTGCGACGGGTAGACATAGAGCCTGCCTTCGAACACGTGCGCCGACGGGTCGGCCGTATAGAGGTGCGTGACCAGGGGCTGCGAGACGGCGCGCTGCCGGAGCCGGTCGAGTTCGGAGGGATCGGGGGCGTCGGACATGGGGGGAGTTCGCTGGAGTGGTCGATCAGGTGCCGGCGCGCGCGGCGCGGCGCGTGGCCAGTTCCTGTTCGATGCGCGTCTCGGTCCGCCGGTCGATCCGGTACAGGAACAGCAAGGCCACGCCGAGCAGGAACGGGATGGAGCAGTACACGCTGACGGACAGCTTGATGCCGTGCAGCGTGGCGGCCGATTGCACGGCCTGCCCCGGCACGTAGCCGTAGGCGGAGAGGATGCGCGCCACCAGGGCGCCGCCGATCGACAGGCCTGCCTTCAGCCCGCACAGGATCGCGGAGAACACGATCGCCGTGGCGCGCCGGTGGTTCTTCCATTCCGAGTAGTCGGCGACGTCGGCCACCATCGCCCACAGCAGCGGTGTAGTGATGCCGTAGAAGAAGCCATGCAGCATGTAGGTGGCGATGACCAGGCCCACCGACTGCGGCGAATACAGGACGAAGGACAGCAGGCACAGCGTGGCGACCAGCAGCGCGCCGCCGAACGCGTTGCGCTTGCCGTGGCGCTCGGCCAGCCGGCGCGAGAATCCGATGCCGACGATCATGCAGACGATGCCGCCCGCGCTGAACAGGCTGAACGCCGACGTGGGGGCGTCCGACGGCCATTGGAAACCGGTGAGGCCGATGCCCTTCAGGAACCCGTTCAGGCCGGCGATGAAGCGGTCGAAGCCGGACGCGTCCAGGAAGCGCGCCAGCTCGCCGCCGTCGAGGTAGTACTTGAAGTAGTAGACGTACATGCCGCCCTTCAGGGCGAGGGCGATGAACACCAGCACCGTCAGCACCAGCATGATCTGCCATGGCCGGTTGCCGGCGAGGTCGGCGACGTCCTGCTTGATGCTGGTGCGGTGCGCGGCCTCCGGCACGATGCGCTCGCGCGTGGTGAAGAAGGCCACCAGGAAGAACACGGTGCCGACCACCGCGAACAGCGCCATCGTGCGCTCGAAGCCGATGGCCTTGTCGCCGTGGCCGAGGATCAGCACCAGCGGGAGCAGCAGGACCTGGATGATGAACTGGGCGATCATCACCGCCACGAAGCGGTACGAGGACAGGCTGTTGCGCTGGTCCATGTTGCCGGTCAGCACGCCGCTCAGCGCCGAGTACGGCAGGTTGTTGGAAATGTAGGCGGCCATGAGCAGCGTGTAGGTCGCCAGCGCATAGACCACCTTGCCGTGCTCGCCGAAGCGGGGCGTGGTGAAGGCGAGCAGGGCGAACACGCCGAACGGGATGGCCGTCCACAACAGCCATGGCCGGAATTTGCCCCAGCGGGTATGCGTGCGGTCCGCGACCAGCCCGACCAGTGGCGTGAAGACGAAGGCGCCGAGCAGGCCGACGACGAAGATCACCGTGGCCGCGGCATTGGCCGGTATGCCGTACACGTCGGTGTAGAAGAAGGCCAGGAAGCTGACCAGCGTCTGGAAGATCAGGTTGGCGGCGAGGTCGCCGAGGCTGTAGCCGAGCTTCTCAACCGGGGACAATGCGTGCGGATTGTGCTTGCTCATGCGTGCCGAATGCCTGCTGGACGCCGGTCCGCCTGGTCGCGGTTGGGCCGTGTGGTGATCCCCATGCGGCCCGCCTGGGCCGCCTCCCGGTGCCTGCCTGTCTGGCGTCGCACCGGAGTCGAAAAGGTAGCGCTAACAGTTTTCGGTAACACGCTGCACGGCAACATTTCGTGGCGCCGGCCGGCGGGTGGCGGGAGCGCGCGGAAGCATGCCGTCCGGCATGTGACTCCGGCGGCGGATGTGCCATGATTGGTAGCGCTACCACAATTGGCGGGGGACACTGGCGATGCGCAAGATCATCCTTGGATTGCTCGGTTTGCTGGTGTTGTCGCCGGCCGCCCTGCGGGCGCAGCAGGCACCGCTGGCGGCCGGCCAGCAGAAATTCCTCGGCAGCGCGTACAGCGCTGCGCAGTCGAAGGACTTCGACCGCTACTGGAACAAGCTCACTCCGGAGAACGCGGGCAAGTGGGGCAGCGTGGAAGCGGTGCGCGGCCAGTTCGACTGGACGGGCCTGGACGATGCCTATCACTTCGCCAAGGCGCACGGCATGCTGTTCCACCTGCATGTGCTGGTATGGGGGCAGCAGCAGCCGGAGTGGATGCGGCACTTGCCGCCCGACCAGCAACGCGAGGAGATCGGGAAGTGGATGGATGCCGCCGCGGCGCGCTATCCCGGGGCGGACTTCGTCGAGGTGGTCAACGAGCCCCTGCATCATCCGCCGGCCACCCGCCACAAGGACGGCGGCGATTACCTCGGGGCGCTGGGCGGCAAGGGAACCACCGGCTGGGACTGGGTGATCGAGGCGCTCCGCATGGCGCGGGCACGCTTCCCCCATGCCAGGCTGCTGATGAACGACTACAGCATCATCAACTCGGCGAAGAGCACGGCGCGCTACCGCGCGATCGTCGAGCTGCTGCAGCGCGAGCACCTGATCGACGGCATCGGCCTGCAGGCGCATGCGTTCGTGACGCATGGCACGCCGGCGTCGACGCTGCGGGCCAACCTCGACACCCTGGCCGCGACCGGCCTGCCGATCTACATCACGGAGATGGACGTCGACGGCCGCGACGACGCGGTGCAGTTGCGCGAGTACAAGCGCGTGTTCCCGGTGTTCTGGAACGACCCGGCGGTGAAGGGCATCACGCTGTGGGGCTTTCGGCCCGGGCTGTGGCGCGACAAGCAGGGGGCCTACCTGATCCGCAAGGACGGCAGCGAGCGGCCGGCGCTGGTCTGGTTGCGCGACTACGTGCGCGCGACGCGGGCGGCGGCGCAGTAACCCGGCGGCGGCCGCCGCGCATTCCGCGGCAATCGCCACCGGCATTCGCGGTGGCTCGGCTTCCATCCCCCGGTCCTGGCAAGCCGCGGCGCGAAGGCCGGCATGTGCCGGATGCGGACAGGTGCTTTTCGCCCCGGGCCTTCCCGCCGTGCGGATTCCTAGCGCCCTACCTCGAACGATGCCTGCTGGCGGATGTCCGCGCTCGAGGCGCCGACCTCCAGTTCGTATTGCCCGGCGTCGACGGCATAGGCATGCGTGGCCGCGTCGTAGTAACGCAGGTCGCGCGAAGGCGTGACGGTGAAGCGCACTTGCTGGCTGGCGCCGGCCTTGAGGTGGATCCGGGTGAACCCGCGCAGGTCGCGCGTGGCGCGCTGGTGCGGCGTGCCCAGTCCGCGCAGATAGAGTTGCACCACTTCGTCGCCGTCCCGCGCGCCGCCGTTGGTGACGGTCACCGTGGCGGTGAGCGACTCGTCGGCACCCAGGCGCTGTCGCGTGAGGTGCAGATCCGAATAGGTGAAGTGCGTGTAGGACAGGCCGAATCCGAAGGGATACAGCGGGACGCCCCTGAAGTAGCGGTACGTGCGCCCTTCCATGTGGTAGTCGTCGAACGCGGGAAGAACGGTGTCGGCCTTGTAGAACGTCACCGGCAGGCGCCCGGCGGGGTTGGTGTTGCCCAGCAGCGCATCGGCCACCGCCGTGCCGCCGCGCTGGCCGGGATACCACGCCAGCAGGATCGCCGGCACGTGTGCCTGGGCCCAGTCGATCGCCAGCGCGGAACCGCCGGTGAGCACCAGCACCACCGGCTTGCCGGTGGCCTGCAGCGCCTGCAGCAGCGCTTGCTGCGTGGCGGGCAGGCGCAGGTTGGTGCGGTCGCCGCCGTCGAAGCCGGGGTAGTCCACCTGCATCTGTTCCCCCTCCAGTTCGGCGGTCAGGCCGCCGACGAAGATCACCACCTGCGCATTGCGCGCGGCGGCGAGCGCTTCATCGAACGGCGGCAAGGCATGCGGCAGTTGCCACGCCAGTTGCACCTCGCCGTTGCGGGGATCGTGGGTGTACTCGATACGTATGTCGTAAGGCCTGCCTGCCTTGAGGTCGAGTGCGACGTGCTGCTGCGCAGGGACGTTGTCGCCTGCCTGCCCACCATCGGACACCAGCTTGCCATCGAGGTAAACGCGAAAGCCGTCGGCCGCAAGCGCGTCGAGGGTGTAGCGGCCGGAAACCGGCGGCAGCAGCAGGCCGCTCCAGCGCACGCCGAAACCATTGCCGGACAGCGCCTTGTCGGCGGCAAGTTCGCCTTGCATCACCATGTCATCCGTGGGAGTGGCATGGCCCCAATGGAAGTTGATGCTGTCGTCGACGCGGCTCAGCACCGGCGTCGTGCTGAAATCCCCGTTCCGGAAATATTCCACCGTCAAGCCGTGTTCCTGGCTTGTGGCCGAGGGGCGCAGGTAGGTCGATGCGACAAGCTCGGCACCGTCGGGCCGGCCCATGCCCTGCACCAGCTCGCTGCCCTTCACGTAAGTGACCTGCGCCTGCGGCAGCGCCGCGCGGATGCCGGCCAGGATGGTCACCGGCGCAGCCGGCGTGCCGTTGTAGTTGCCGACCAGGGCGCTGACGCTGTCGGCGGTGGGGCCGATCACGGCGATGCGCCTGAGGTCCGGCGAAAGCGGCAGCAGGCCGGTGTTCTTCAGCAGCACCAGCGATTCGTCCGCCGTCCGGCGTGCCAGCGCATCGTGCCCGGGGGCCTGGTTCACCGAGTAGGGCAGGCTGGACCACGGCACCATGGAGGGGGGATCGAACATGCCCAGGCGCATCCGGGCCGCGAACAGGCGCGTCACCGCCGTGTCGATGTCGGCCTCGCTCACCAGTCCCTGGTGCACGGCATCGACCAGCGCCGCGTAAGTCGTGCCGCAATCGAGGTCGTCGCCGTGCTTCACCGCCATCGCGGAAGCCTGTGCGGCGGTAGCCACGACCTTGTGGTGCGTGTAGATGTCCGCCACGGCATCGCAGTCGGAGACCACGTAACCCTTGAAGCCCCAGTCGCGGCGCAGGATGTCCTGCAGCAGGCGCTTGCTCGCCGTGGCGGGCTCGCCGTCGACGCGGTTGTAGGCGCCCATCACGGCGTCCACGTGCCCTTGCTGCACCAGGGCCTGGAAAGCCGGCAGGTAGGTCTCGTAAAGGTCGCGCCCGGTGGGCTGCACGTCGGCTTCGTGGCGCGTCGATTCCGGCCCGCTGTGCACGGCGAAATGCTTGGCCGTGGCGTCGAGCTTGCGGTAGCGCGGGTCGTCGCCTTGCAGGCCGAGCACGAACGCCACGCCCATGCGCGCGGTGAGGTAGGGGTCCTCGCCGTAGGTTTCCTGGCCGCGGCCCCAGCGCGGATCGCGGAAGATGTTGATGTTCGGCGACCAGAAGGTGAGTCCTTCGTAGCGGCCGTGCTGGTCCAGGCGCTGGAACTGGTTGTACTTCGCGCGCGCCTCGTCGCTGATCGCGTCGGCTTCCGCGTGGAGCAGCGCGGGATCGAAGGTGGCGGCCATGCCGATGGCCTGGGGAAACACGGTCGCCTGTCCCGCGCGCGCCACCCCGTGCAGGGCCTCGTTCCACCAGTCATAGGCGGGGATGCCCAGGCGCGGGATCGCGGGCGCGCTGTTCTGCATCTGCGCCACCTTTTCCTGCAGCGTCATGCGCGCCACGAGGTCGGCCGCGCGTTGCTCGAAGCCGAGGCGGGTGTCGAGCCAGGGGCGCGGGTCCGTGCGGGTGTCGGCATGAATGCTTCCCGCCGCCAGCATGGCGGCCATCGTCGCCACGCACAGTTTGTGAAAAGGTGTCGGCATGGGATGGCCTGGTCAGGGAGAGTGGGTCAGCCGTGCATAGGGGCCGATCGTGGTGCCGATGAAGCCGCCTGCGACATCGGTGCTCAGGACGGTGCCGTCCACGTGGCGCAGCAGCCATTGCCAATCCTGGCCGGCGCGGTAGGCAAAGGCATAGTCGCCGCCGTCGGCGCTGATCCTCAGCGAAAGCGTCCTGGTGCCTGCCGGGACGTCGACGGATGCCAGCGACTTCTTGTCGTCGCCCCGGCAGTGGCGCAGCACGATATGAAGCGTGCCGTCATCGCGTCGGACGCCGAGGGTGAACCAGTCGTGCGAGTTCTGGAACGTGGCGATGCCCGCTTCGATGCCTTGCTGCCCTGGTACCTCGAGCGTGACGCTCGCGTCGAAATCCATGTGTTGCTGTGGCCGCGCCAGGTACGAAGGGTTGCGTGGCGTGTCCAGGTCGTCGGCCAGGGGATGGATCGCGAGCTTGCCCGGATGCGAAAGCACGTCCGCCCAGCCCTGCTTCGGCACGCGCACGTACAGCCATGAGGCATCGAGCACCGGCTTGTCGAAATCGTCGCGCCAGGTGAAGTTGCCGCTGTGCGGGGCCTGCGCGACATCGTGCGGCATGGCATGCGGCCCGGGGACGATCTGCGGAATGGCCGTGTGGTGCGGCAGGATCACCGGCCAGCCGTCTTTCCACGTCACCGGCAGCAGGAAGGTTTCGCGGCCGGTGTTGTAGTGCGTGCCACCGTAGGCGCGGCTGGCGAGGAACACCGACCACCAGCTGCCGTCGTCCATCTGCACCAGGTCGGCATGGCCGGCATCGACGATGGGGTTGGCGCGGTCGGCCGGCAGGTCGCGCTGGGTGAGGATGGGATTTTGCGCGTAGGCAACATAGGGGCCCGACACGCTGCGGCTGCGCAGCACCACTTCGGAGTGCTGCGGGCCGGTGCCTCCTTCGGCGCACATCAGGTAGTACCAGCCATCGCGCTTGTAGAGATGAGGGCCTTCGATCCAGATCGGATGCGCCGAAGGATCGACGCCGCCATCGAGCAGCATCCCGCGTGGCCCGACCGGGGCCAGGCGGGCGATGTCGAACGGCTGTATCCAGATCGCCCGGTGGCCGGGGTAGCGCGAGCCCTCGGCGGGCACGTCGTTGTAGACCACGTAGGCCTTGCCGTCGTCGTCGAAGAACAGCGACGGATCGATGCCGCCGATGCCGTGCAGCCAGGTCGGGTTCGACCAGGGGCCGGCCGCGTCGCGTGCGCTGGCGATGAAGGTGCCGCCGCGGTCGATCGCCACGGCGATGACGTAGAAGCGTCCGTCGTGCCATGAAATCGAGGGCGCGAAAATGCCGCGCGACATGTCGACGCCGTCGAAATCCATCTCGTCGCGCCGTTCGACCACGTGGCTGCGCAAGGTCCAGTGCACGAGGTCGCCGCTCTCGTACACCGGGATGCCGGGGAAATACGCAAAGCTGGAGTTGGCCAGGTAGTAGCGGTCGCCCACCCGCGCGACCGCCGGGTCCGGGCTGAAGCCGGCGAGCACGGGATTGCGATAGCTGCCCGACGGAAGCGGCTGCGCGAAAGAGGCGTCGTGGCCGCTGTACTCGAAGCGGTCGAACAGGGCCGCCTGCTGGGCGTGTCCGGCCACGCTGAGGAACATGCACGCCGCCATGAGGCCGGCGCGCATCGCACGCAGCACACCGGCGGACCCGGTCATGGGTTTCATGCTGGTGCTCAATTCGAAGCGGCGGAAACGTCGAACTGGAACGGCCCGGCGGGCAGACCCGTTTCGTCGTAGAGGTTCACCAGCGGGCTGTCGGCCCATGCGTAGCGCACGCGGACGGGATCGGCCACCGGGGCGTGCAGCACGACTTGCGTGGCGTTGCGGATCTCGGCTTTGGCGTAGCGGCAACTGTCCGCCTGTGCGCCGCACAGTTCGAAGCCGAGCAGGTCGGGGCCGCCGTAGGCAAGCAGCTTGCCGGTGACGTCGCCGAAGCTGACCAGCACGGCATCGCCTTCGCGTCTTGCCGACAGCGGAACCGGGCCGGAGGGCGCGGGCGCCTGGCCGTAGACCACGTGCAGCGCCGCGCGCGCCAGGCGGCGGCCAAGCTCCTGCTTGTTGGCGGGGTGGATGTCGCTGTGCTCGCCGATGTCGATGGCGACCGCAAGGCCGCTGTGCGCGTCCTCCTGCGCCACCAGGCGCTGCGCCTCGCGCAGTTCGGCGGTGCCGCTTTCCACCGGGTGCGTCGGGATGGCGCCGTAGTTGGCCAGCTGCACGACCAGCAGCGGCAGCCCGGCGCCGAACTGGCCGCGGAACTCCTCGCGCAGGGCCTCCAGCTGCGCGCGGTACGCGGTGGCCTCGCCGGTGTTCGACTCGCCCTGGTACCAGAGCGCGCCGCGCAGGCCGTAGTCGCCCAGCGGCGCGATCACGCCGTTGTACAGCGTGGTCATGCCGGATGCCGAAAGCCAGGGCGCCAGCGGCGGCGTGCCGGCCTTGAGCGGCACCTTGCGGTATTCCCAGCCGGCGTCGTCGAGCGGCACCGAAGAGCCATCCGCGAAGTGCAGCGCGCGCGTGGCGGCGGGGCCGACGAGGCCGCCGCCGGCGTAGGTGTTGAGCACGTTCACCGTGACCAGGTTGTCACCCGCATGCAGCAGTCCGTCCGGCAGCGGGTAATGGCGATCCGCGCCGCCGTAGCTGCTGCCCACGCCGCGGCCGTTCACCCAGGTCTCGTCGATTTCGTCGGCATTGCCGAGCCAGAGCGTCGCGGCCTGGGCGGCTTGCGCGGCAGTCAGCCTGACCGTGGTGCGGTACCACAGCATGCCGTTGAAGCTGGCCAGTTCCGGCAGGCCCCATTGCTGGTAATCGCCGAGTGCATGCGGCGCCTTGCGCCAGCCGGTACCGGGTGCGCCGGGCTGCCAGGGCTGGTCGTCGGTGGCCGGCTCGGCCCTGGCGGCGGCGGGCAGTCCGCGCCACCACGCGGCCCACAGCTCGCCCCAGTGCGCGTTTGCCGTGCGCGGATCGCGTGCGTATTGCGCCAGTACGTCGAGCGCTTCCGCGTCGCTGGCGCCATCCGCCTTGCGCAGCGCGGCGGCACTCAGCCAGGCCTCGATGCGCGAACCGCCCAGCGAGGCGTTGATGAGCCCCAGCGGCACCTTCTCGGTCTTCTGCAGTTCGCGCGCGAAGTAATAGCAGGCGGCGGAAAACTCCGGCACGTTGGCCGGCGTGGTGGGGAGCCATGCCGCGGGGCCGCCGAAGCCGGCCTGTGGCGCGGGCATCGCGCTGGGCGGCACGCGCAGCATGCGGATTGAATCGTTGTTCGCGCCGGAGACCTCGCTGTCGACGTTCAGGGTGCGCCGCACGGGAAGCTCCATGTTGGACTGTCCGCTGCATAGCCACACGTCGCCGACCAGGAGGTCGCCGATCGTCTGCGTGGCGGTGCCCGAGCGTGCCTGCAACGTGTACGGGCCGCCGGCCTGCTCCGCGGGGAGCTGCGCTTGCCATCCACCGTGCCTGTCGGCGCGCGCGGTGATGTGCCGGCCGGCGAAATCGATCTGCACCTGGGCGCCCGGTTGTGCATGGCCCCAGACGGGAATCGGGCGTCCGCGCTGCAGTACGGCGTGATCCTGGAAGAGGGGTGCGAGCAGCGCGGGTTTCGCGTCGCCGGCCTGCGTGCCGGTGGCGAGGCAGCAGCCGGCAAGCAGCAACGGAAGGAGCAGGCGCGGCTGCGCGATGCGAGATGGCATGGGCTTCACCATGAGTTGTATCCCGGTGCGAATGGAAAGGAGAGGGACTGGTAGTACTTGAGCGGATGCGCGGGCGGTGCGATGCCCGCCGGCAGCGGCAGGCCGTTGAGACTCTGGAAATAGGCGATGGACGCGTCGCGCCACCATTGCGCTTCACGCTGCTGGATGGCCAGGAAGGCGCTGGTCTTCGCATAGCGTTCGGTGTCGATGTGGCCAGCCAGGCTGCGCCACGTCACGCGCATGGCGGCCACCGCGTCGACGCCGTGGCTGTAGTGCAGGACCAGCTCGTCCCACAGCGTGCGGCCCGAGCGCATGCGGTAGTCCCAGGGCAGGTGGTGGAACCACAGCAGGTACCTGTCGGGGATCCGCGCGAGGTCATCGAAGCCGGCGGCCACCGGCGGCGCGTACTGGGCCACGGCATCGCTGCCGTGCGAGCTGCGGTCGAAGCCGATGCCGTCCTTGTCGGCGCGGTTGTAGTACGCCGGCCGCCAGTCCGCGCGCGGTTCGCTGGCATCCCATGGCGCGGGGCCGTAGTGGTCGCCCTCGTGCATCTGGTGGTGCAGCCCGAGCGGCGTCATGTAGTCCACCGCCGCCTCGCGCGACCCCATCATCATGCCCACGATGGGCGCGACGATGGCGGGGTCGTTGCCGAAGGTCATGCGCACCCAGTCTGCGGCGATGGCGCGGGCGGAGTCGTCCGGGTTCCACGCCAGCCGCCCGAAGGCGTACCAGTTGGCCTGGTTGAACGTGGAGCCGCACCAGTCGCGGTCGCTGCCGATGTTCGCCACGCCGGCCATGGCGGTGAGGCGGTGCGCATGGGCGGTGCCGGCGTAGAGCGAGCCGTCGATCACGCGCGCCACGGTCGAGCCTTTGCCGCGCGCCATGGTGTCGGACTGCAGCGTCTCCTGGAACAGCGTGCCGAGGTAGACCAGGTGCGTGGCGAAGCCCAGGTATTCCTTGGTGACCTGGAACTCCATCATCAGCGCGGTATCCGGCATCGCGCCGAACAGCGGATGGAAGGGCTCGCGCGGCTGGAAGTCGATGGGACCGTTCTTGACCTGCAGGATCACGTTGCTGCGGAACCTGCCATCCAGCGGCTTGAACTCGTCGTAGGCCTGCCTGGCGCGATCGTCCGGCTGTTTGTTCGAGTAGACGAAGGCACGCCACATCACCACGCCGCCGTGCGGCGCCAGTACGGCGGCCAGCATGTTGGCGCCGTCGGCGTGGCTGCGGCCGTAGTCCTGCGGACCGGGCTGTCCCTCGGAGTTGGCCTTGACCAGGAAGCCGCCGAAGTCGGGGATGAGCTTGTAGATCGCGTCGACCTTGGCACGCCACCATGCGGCCACGGCCGGATCGAGCGGGTCGGCGGTCTTCAGTCCGCCCAGTTCGATCGGCGAGGAGAAGCGCACGCTCAGGTAGACGCGGATGCCATAGGGGCGCAGCACGTCGGCGATCGCGGCGGCCTTGGCGAGATACGGCGTGGTGAGGCTCAGCTTGTCGGCGTTGACGTTGTTCAGCACCGCGCCGTTGATGCCGATGGAGGCGTTGGCGCGCGCATAGTCGGTGATGCGCGGATCCACGTAGCCGGGGAGTTTCCACCAGTCCCAGATCGAGGCGCCGGCGTAGCCGCGCTCCACGCTGCCGTCCAGGTTGTCCCAATGGTCGAGCATGCGCAGCTGCACGCGCGGCGCGTCGCGGATGTCCAGGTGGTCGAGCGGCTGCGCGGTCTGCAGCAGGCGCAGGAAGCGGAACGCGCCGTACAGCACGCCGACGTCGCTGTTGCCGACGATGGCGATGGCGGCATGGCCGTCCACCTTCACGCTGCTGATCAGGTAACCCTCGCGGCCCAGCGCGCGGGTGTCGAGCCCGAGCCGGGCCAACTGCGGGGAGGAGTCCGGCGTGCCGACGAGCAGGGCGCCATCCTGGTCGGCCTGGCTGCCGATTCTGGGCGCCGCGCCGAGCAGGCCGCCCAATCCGCGCAGCAACTCGTCGCGCGTGGCTTGCGCAGCGGGCGTGCCCGCGGACATGGCCAGTTCCACGACGTGCGCCCGATAGGCCGCGGCCTGCGCGGCGGGCAGCGGGTGGTAGCGCAACCAAAGTTCGTAGCCGTCTTCGGCGCGGGCGGTTCGTGCGCCGACCGCGGCAAGGGCCGACAGGAGCAGCGTGAGCAGGCGGGCAAGCAGGGCGCGCGACCGTGGCGTCGTCATGGCCATCCGCCTGGACTCGTGTTTGTCGCCGCTACCACGCGGCCGGCATTTGTGCGCAGAATGGCCCACGACATCACGGGCGCCTGCCCGCAGGACACTCCAGGGAAAACGCCTTGCACAGGACCAAGAAAAAAGCGGGTCGCCGCAAGAGCCACGCCGTCACGCTGGCCGAAGTGGCCAAGCGCGCGGGGGTTTCGCCGATGACGGTCTCGCGCGTGGTCAGCGGCGTCGGCAACGTGCGCCCGTCCACGCGGGAATCCGTGATGCGCGCGGTGAGCGAACTGGGCTATACGCCCAACCTCGCCGCCAGCGCGTTGGCGACCGCGCACGGCACGCGCATCGCGCTGATCTACTCCAACCCCAGCGCCGGCTATCTGCGCGAATTGCTGGTGGGCGCGCTGCGTGGCGCCACCCGCAACTCGGCGCAGCTGGTCATCGAGGCATGGAGCGAGCGGGAGCCGGACGCCGAGCGTGCGGCGGCGCGCGCGCTGGCGCGCAGCGTGTCCGGCGTGATCCTGCCGCCGCCGTTGTGCGAGTCGGAAGTCGTGGTCGCCGAACTCCTGCGCGCCGGCGTGCCGGTGGTGGCGATCGCCTCCGCCCGTCCGTGCGCGGGCGTCTCCAACGTGCGTATCGACGATTTCCAGGCCAGCCGCGAGATGGCCGCCCATTTCATCGCCAAGGGCCATGCGCGCATCGGCTACATCAAGGGCGACCCCAGCCAGACCGCCAGCCAGCTGCGTTACGAGGGCTTCCTGGCCGCCCTGCACGACGCCGGGATCAAGCCGGATCGCACGCTCGTGCACCAGGGCCACTTCACCTACCGCTCCGGCCTGCGCGCGGCGGGCAAGCTGCTCGCGCGGCGCCATCCGCCCAGCGCGATCATCGCCAGCAACGACGACATGGCGGCCGCGGTCGTCTCGGTGGCGCACCGGCGCGGGCTGGACGTGCCCGGCGATCTTGCCGTCGCCGGCTTCGACGACACCACCGCGGCCACCACCGTGTGGCCGGAGCTGACCACCATCCGCCAACCCATCGCGGCGATGGCCGACTCGGCGATCGACATCCTGCTGCGCGTGATCCGTGGCAAGCAGGGGGCGAAGGGCATCGTGGATCAGGTGGTCGCGCATATGCTGGTCAAGCGGGGCTCGGTGTAGCCTTGGGAGCGTGGGCGGTAGAAATCGTTCGGGCTGCAAAGCGCTGCCTGCGGTCCATTTTTCCGCCGCTTCTTGGCCCATAGAACCACTATGGGCCGGCGAATCGTCGAAAAACTGCCCTCGCAGGCAGCGCTTTTCGCCTCGAACATTTCTGCCGCTCACGCTCCTAGCCTTCCATCTGCTCCAGTGGCTTGCCGCGTGTCTCGCGTACCCAGCGCAGCACGAAAAACAGCGACAGGATCGCCGCCACCGTGTAGATGCCGTAGGCGCCGGCCAGGCCGATGCCGACCAGCAGCGCCGGAAAGGTGACGGTGATCAGGAAGTTCGACGACCACTGCGCCGCGCCGGCCACGGCCAGTCCCGAGCCGCGGATCTGGTTGGGGAACATCTCGCCCAGCATCACCCACATCACCGGGCCCCAGGAGAGGTTGAAGAAGCACACGTAGGCGTTGGCGGCAACCAGCGCCAACTTGCCCATGGCGGGTGAAAGGGCCAGCTTGCCGGCGGCGTCCAGCGAGGCGCTGGCGAACGCCAGGGTCACCAGCGCGAGCGCGACTGCCATGCCCAGCGAGCCGATCCACAGCAGCGGCTTGCGTCCGATGCGGTCGATCAGGAAGATCGTGACGATGCACGCGCCGATCGACAGCGCGCCGGAGATCACGTTGATCAGCAGCGCGTCGTTTTCGGAAAAGCCCACCGCCTGCCACAGCACCGCGCCGTAGTAGAACACCACGTTGATGCCGACCAGTTGCTGGAAGGTGGCGAGGCCCACGCCGACCCAGACGATGGGACGCAGCTTGCCCCGCGCCTTGTCGATCAGGTCGGAGAGCCGCGGCCGGTGGTGGTCGGCGGACAGCGAGACATCGATGTCGACAAGCGTGGCTTGCGCCGTTTCCTCGCCGTAGAGCCTGGTGAGCACGGCCAACGCGTCTTGCGTGCGCCTCCTTGCCACCAGGAAGCGCGGGCTTTCGGGAATGGTCAGCAACAGCAGCAGGAACAGTATCGACGGGATGGTCTGCACCCAGAACATCCAGCGCCACGCCATCTGGCCGAACCAGAGTGAGGCGGTGGAGCCGCCGGCCGCGCGGGCCAGCAGGTAGTTGCTCAGGAAGGCGCAGAACAGGCCGCTGATGATCGCGATCTGCTGCATCGAGGCCAGCCGCCCGCGGTAGCGGGCCGAGGCCACTTCGGCGATGTAGGCCGGCGACATCACGCTGGCGGCGCCGACCGCGATGCCGCCGATCACCCGTGCCGTCACGAAGAAAGCCGAGCCGGTCGCCGCGCCCGCGCCCGTCGCCGAGAGCAGGAACAGCAATGCCGCCACGATCAGCAGGGTGCGCCGGCCCCAGTGGTCGGCCAGGCGGCCCGCGAAGAAGGCGCCGAAGGCACAGCCCAGCAGCATGGACGCCACCTCGAAGCCCACCCCGACCGAGCCCGACTGGAAGGTCTGCTTCAGGCCGTCGACGGTGCCGTTGATGACGCCGCTGTCAAAGCCGAACAGGAAGCCGCCGATGGTCGCCACGCAGCTGATGAGGACGATGAAACGCGTGTTTTCCGTGCTGCGGTCGCCGGCCATCGCGGCCGGTGCGAGCGTGGTGCCATGCATGGGGTTCCCCTCGGTTTTTTGCGCAAAGGTTCCGGTGCGACTTGTTTCCGGCCCCGCCACATGAAGAGGCGGGGGGGGGGCCCCCCCCGGCGGCGCCCCCCCGTGGGGGGGAGGAAACACGAGCAGGGTGGACGTGGTGTAGAGGAAC
>NZ_JACYXK010000013.1:30402-43826 GCF_014842975.1 Rhodanobacter sp. DHB23
GGGTGGGGCCCGGCTGGGGGGCCCCCGGGGTTTGGTGCGCCAGGGTGCCGGGGCGCCTTGTTGCCGGCCCCCCCACACGCCGCGGCGCGACGCCCCCCGCGGGGGCCGCCGCGCCTGGTTGGTCAACGCACCAGGTACTGGTTGAGCAGGTTCTCGTAGCGCTCCTGCTTGCCGCTGGTCTGCGGCGGTTCGCCCGCCTTCGCGGCCAGCGCGGTGAGGTCGGTCAGCGTGAGCCTGCCGCCCGCGAAATCCTTGCCCTCGCCCTGGTCGAAGCTGGCGTAGCGTTCCTGCCGCCACTTCTCCCAGGGCGAGCGGGTGAGCAGTGCATGCGCCACCTCCAGGCCCCGCGCGAAGGTGTCCATGCCGCCGATGTGGGCAAGGAAGAGGTCGCTCATGTCGGTGGATTCGCGGCGCGCCTTGGCGTCGAAGTTGAGGCCGCCCTCGAGGCCGCCCTGCCGCAGCACCACCAGCATCGCGCCCACGGCATCGTACAGGTCGGTGGGGAACTGGTCGGTGTCCCAGCCGTTCTGCGCATTGCCGCGGTTGGCGTCGATGCTGCCGAGCAGGCCGTGGTCGGAGGCCACCTGCAGGTCGTGTTCGAAGGTGTGTCCCGAAAGCGTGGCGTGGTTGGCCTCGATGTTGAGCTTGAAGTCCTTGTCGAGGCCATGCTTCAGCAGGAAGCCGGCGACGGTGGAGCTGTCGAAGTCATACTGGTGCTTCATCGGCTCCATCGGCTTGGGCTCGATCAGGAAGTTGCCCTTCAGGCCGATGCTGCGGCCGTAGTCGCGCGCCATCGTCAGGAACCGCGCGAAGTGCTCCAGTTCGCGCTTCATGTCGGTGTTGTGCAGGGTCGCATAGCCTTCGCGGCCGCCCCAGAACACATAGTGCTCGCCGCCCAGTTCCACGGTGGCGTCCAGCGCGTTCTTCACCTGCACGGCGGCGCGCGAGACCACGCGGAAGTCGGGGTTGGTGCCCGCGCCGTTCATGTAGCGCGGATGCGAGAACAGGTTGGCGGTACCCCACAGCAGCTTCACGCCGGTGGCCTGCTGGCGCTCCTTGGCCAGCGCGACCATGTGCCTGAGGTTCTTCTCGTATTCGCCGATGTCGTCCGCGTCGGGCGACAGGTCGATGTCGTGGAAGCACCAGTAGGGCGTGCCCAGCTTGGAGAAGAACTCGAACGCCGCATCGACCTTGGCTTCGGCGGTGGCCAGCGGCGAGCCGGCTTCCCACGGGAAGTGCCGGGTCCCGGGGCCGAACGGGTCGTGGCCGGCATTGCAGAAGGTATGCCAGTAGCACACCGCGAAGCGCAGGTGCTCGGCCATCGTCTTGTCGCCGATCTTCTTGCCGGCGTCGTAGTGCTTGAAGGCCAGCGGATTGTCCGACTCGCGGCCTTCGAACGGGATCCTGCCGATGCCCGGGAAATATTCACGCTTGCCGATGAAAGGGGAGCTCATGGTTCAATTCCTGTCGATGGACGATGTGGCGTGGAAGAAAATGGATCAGCCGCCCGTTGGCGGATGCTCCGCATGCGAGGTCCTGGCGTCATCGAGGTGACGCAGGAACTGTCGATAACCTGGTTGGTAGGCCGCCACCGACCGTGCGTCGGGGCTGGCGGAAAGCGCGTCGTCGAGTTGCACGTGTTCGCGCGCGATCGCGGCGAGATCGGCACCGGGGGCGACGGCTTCCTGCAACGCCCACAGCGCCTGCAACGCGGCACCCAGCGCCGCGCCCTCGGCCTGGACCGGCACTTCCACGGGCAACGCGAACACGTCGGCCACCATTTGCCGCCAGGCGGCGCTGTGGCTGCCGCCGCCGGTGAGCCGTATCGCGTCGAAGCGCATGCCCGCGGCCTGCAACAGGTCGTAGCCGTTGCGCAGCGCGTAGGTGGCGCCCTCCATGGCTGCGCGATAGACGTTGGCGCGGTCGAAATTCCCCGGGTCCATGCCGAACAGGCTGGCGCGCGCATGCGGCAGCTCGGGCGTGCGCTCGCCGTTGAAGAACGGCAGCATCACCAGGCCGCCGGCGCCGGGTGCGGTGCCGGCCATGACGGCATCGCCGTCGCGCGTGCCGAAACCGAATGCCTTCGCCACGGCTTCGGTGGCGACGGTGCAGTTCATCGTGCAGATCAACGGCAGCCAGCCGCCGCTGGACGAGCAGAACGCGGCCCAACTGCCCGCATCGTCCACCACGGGGTGCATGGAGTGGGCGAACAGCGTGCCGGAAGTGCCCAGGCTCATGCTCAGCACGCCCGCGGCGACGTTCCCGGTGCCGATGGCGGCCATCATGTTGTCGCCGCCGCCGGCCGAGACCCGCACGTTCCGCGGCAGGCCCAGCTCGTCGGCGATGGCGGGCGCGAGGGGGAAGCTGGCGGCAGGGTCGACCAGGGGCGGCAGGCAGGCCGACAGGTCGCGGTGCGCGTCGGTGGCGGCCAGCAGCGGCACGGACCATTGCCGCGTGCGCACGTCCAGCCAGCCCGTGCCGGAGGCGTCACCGTATTCCATCCAGCGTTCGCCGGTGAGCCAGAAATTCACGTAGTCGTGCGGCAGCAGGATGCTGGCCAGCCGCGCATAGGCATCCGGGCGATGCTTGCGCGTCCACGGCAGCTTGGAGGCGGTGTAGCCGGCGAGGATGGGGTTGCCGGCAAGAGCTATGCAGCGCTGCGCCCCGCCCGCCGCGTGCATGATCTCCCCGCACTCGGCTTGCGTGCTGGTGTCGCACCACAACTTGGCGGGAGCCAGCACCTTGCCGGTCGCATCCAGCGGCACGAAGCCGTGCTGCTGGCCCGACACGCCGATGCCCGCCACCCGGGCGCGCAGTGCCGGATCGAGCATGGCGAAGCAGGTGCGGATTGCATCGAGCCACCACGCCGGATGCTGCTCGCGGCTGCCCGCGTCGTCGGCGATCAGGTCGATGGCTTTGCCGTGGGTGGCCAGGACGCGACGCACGGCCGGATCGTAGGCGACCAGCTTGACGCTCTGCGTGCCGACATCGATGCCAACGACAAGGCTCATGAAAGGGGTTCCGACGGCAAGAAAAGTGGTAGCGCTACCAAAAGCTAAATGAAATACCTTGGGCTTACAAGGATGCGGTGCTCTCCGGAAGGGGACGGGAGCGAGCAAAAAATCGCATGATGCAGTGCAATTCGAATATTTGCTTTTGCGCTTTGAAACTGCAGTTTTGTATGTGTTGCTTTACAGCATATCGGCGTTGCGCTCGATGCGGCGCCAGGGCTTTGGCTGATTTATTGCGGCAACTGCATATGAAGAAACATTAGTCGATGCTTGCAATTTCGTAATTGTCCGCTACACGGCCATCCTATCCACTACGCAGGCACTGGATGGGGTATGGATGCGGAGGGCGTCGCCGGACATTTCATGTCGGGCGTCATCGCGCAGATCAAAACAACGAGCGACTCGCGTCGCCAGAAGACCAACATGCAAGAGGGGATCGTCGACATGATAGGCAAGACGCAATCGCTGCCATCGTCACAGTGGCGCACGCATACGCATCCGATGGGCTCGTTGCCCATCCTCCGGCTGACCAGTGCCATCGCACTGGGCCTGGCCCTGGCGTATGCCCCGGCAGGACTACATGCACAGGACGCGGGCCAGGGCACGAACCCGGCCACTGCCGCGGCGCCGGCATCCGGTACGGCCGCATCCAAGGCCGATGCCAAGCCGGCCAAGGGGAAGAAGGACGACAAGACCAAGACGGGCGACCAGACGGACGCGCAGGACCTGGCCGGCATCACCGTGACCGGCATCCGCGCGAGCCTGGAGTCGTCGCAGTCGCTGAAGCAGAACGCCGACCAGATCGTCGATTCCGTCACCGCGACCGACATCAACGCGCTGCCCGACCGCAGCGTGACCGAGACCCTGCAGCGCATCAGTGGCGTGACGGTGGACCATTACCTGGCCGACGACGATCCGGACCATCCGTCCGCCGAAGGCAGCAGCGTGCTGGTGCGTGGCCTTCCCTACGTCGCCAGCCTGCTCAACGGCGGCGAGAGCTTCTCGGCCAACAACGGCCGCGCGCTGAGCTTCGAGGACGTCCCGGCGGAGCTGATGCAGGGCGTCGACGTCTACAAGAACCCGTCGGCGGAGCTCATCGAAGGCGGTATCGGCGGCACGGTGGACCTGCGCACGCGCATGCCGTTCGACGCGCCCGGCCAGGTGATCGGCTTCTCCACCGGCCTCAACCGGGGCGACATGTCGCTGGAGACCAAGCCCTCGACCTCGTTCCTGTACAGCAACCGCTGGCACAGCGACGACTTCGGCGAATTCGGCGCGCTGTTCGACGTGTCCCACTCCGAACTGTCCTCGCGTACCGACGGCATCCAGGTCAACCCGTACGTGCTCGAGCCGGAAAACAGCCTGGGCAATTGCGGCAACATCCCGTGCGAGCCCACTTCGGCCAGCGGCAACGTGGCCATCCCGGGCGACATCAACTATTACCAGATGGACATGCAGCGCAAGCGCACCGGCTTGTACGCGGCGTTCCAGTGGCGCCCGAACAACGACCTGGAACTCGCCACGCGCTTCTTCCGCTCCATCTACAACCTGCAGTGGACCGAGCACGAAGTCCAGGCCAACGAAGGCAACTACTACAACATGGTGCCGGTGCCGGGGACGTCCTTCAGCTACAACGGCGACGGCGTCTACCAGGACGGCGACATGGTGGCCAATTCGTGGCAGGGCTACGACCCGACGGCCAAGGCGACGCTGAACACCGGCTACCCACCGATCGGCGGCCCGAACTACTACGCGCTCACCCGCCAGCAGACCCAGTTCACGCGCACCACCGACTGGTCCACCACGTTCAAGTACAACCTCAACGACCACATGATCTGGTCGGGCGCGGTGCAGTTCGTCAAGTCCACTTCCAACGAAATCGACTTCACGGTCTACAACCAGTTCTTCATGCCGCCCGCCAACGTGAACGTGAGCGGCACGCCCAGCATGACGCTGCTGCCCAACCCGGCCTACGCGACGATCCCCTCGAACACCACCAATCCCAACAGCCTGACCAACTACCAGAACTACTACCTCGGCGCGGCGCTGGACCACCTGGAATACGACTACGCGATGGAGCGTGCGTTCCGCACCGACCTCGAATACGACTTCCCGGACAGCAACTGGCTGCAGTACGTCAAGGTCGGCGTGCGTGCGACCAGCCACGACACCTACAGCAACAACAACAGCAGCAGCTACAACTGGGGCCCGATCAGCCAGGTGTGGCAGGGCGCCTCCATCTACAACAACGGCACCCAGCCGCTGGACTGGACCAACAACGTCCCGGGATGGATGGAACAGCAGTTCTCGCTGGGCGATTTCTTCCGTGGCCAGACCAAGGTGCCCACCACCCTGATCTTCCCCAGCATGGCGCTGGTCGGCAATTACTACGGGGCGGTCTCGGCGCTGCGCGCGCTCGAACTGAGCGGCGGCGGTGGCTGGTGCCCGCAGTTCTACACCGCGGCGACCGATGGATGCTCCCCGGCCTCGGGCATGAGCGCGGACTACATGCACGAATCGACCCAGGCCGCCTATGCCACGATGTACTTCGGCAACGACACCGCGCTCGGCATCCCCTTCGATGGCAACATCGGCCTGCGCTTCGTCCGCACCAGCCTGGCCGCCAACGGTTCGGTGACCTATCCGTCGTCGGACAGCATCCAGAACTCCGCGAGCATCTCGCCGGCGCAGATGGCGCTGTTCAACGGCATGACCACGCCGATCAACGGTGCCTACGACTATCACAACGTGCTGCCCAGCCTGAACCTGCGCTTCAAGCTGACCAATGACCTGCAGGTGCGCCTGGCCGCCGCCAAGGCGATCTCGCGCCCCACCATCAGCCAGCTCAACTCGTACATGGTCATCGGTACCTCGTGGACTTCGGGTGGCTCGAGCACGGTGCCGTCCAAGTTCGCCGGCTTCACCGCCACTTCCGGCGGCAACCCGGACCTGAAGCCGCTGGAAGCCAACCAGTTCGACGCCGCGCTGGAGTGGTACTTCGCGCCCACCGGCGAGCTGTACACCACGCTGTTCAAGAAGGACCTTGCGAACTACACCACCACCGAGGTCCACAACCAGACCATCGATGGCGTGCCGGTCGCGGTGAGCGGTCCCACCAACGCGGGCAAGGGCACCGTCAAGGGCGCCGAAGTGGGGTACTCGCAGTTCTTCGATTTCCTGCCGGGCGTATTCAAGGGCCTGGGCGTGCAGGCCAACTACACCTTCCTGCAGAGCAGCAAGGTCTACAACACCACCTCGTGCGATCCGAACCACGGCAATGGCTCGTGCGCGGCCGGCGATGTCGTCACCAACCCGGGCCTGCCCATGCAGGGCCTGTCCCCGCACAACTACAACATCACCGGCATGTATGAAAACGGCGACTGGTCGGCCCGCGTGGCCTGGTCGTGGCGCAGCCGTTACCTGATCACGTCGGTCGACTCGGGCGATACCTACCTGCCGATGTGGAATGCTTCCTCGGGCCAGCTCGACGCCTCGGTCTTCTACCACATCAACAAGAACATGCAGGTGGGCCTGCAGGCGAACAACCTCACCAATACCGTGCAAAGGGTGCTGATGGGGCCGACCACGTACATCAACGGCTACGTGGACTGGAACCTGTACACGCGTGCCTTGTTCATGACGGATCGTCGCTACGAACTCGTGTTCCGCGCGAACTTCTGATGAAGGTGCGGACCGGCCGGGCATGCGCTTGCCTGCTTGTCTGCTTGCTTGCTCCCCTCGCCGGCATGCCTGTGCATGCCGGCGAGCTTTTTTTGGACTATCGATTCGCCAATGTGCGCATCGGCGGCGGCGGCTTCGTCAGCGGCTTGCTGTACCAGCCGTCGGCACGAGGCACGCTGTATGCGCGCACCGATGTCGGCGGGGCATACCGGTGGGATGCGGGCCATGCGCGATGGCTGCCGTTGCTGGACTGGCTGCCGGCGTCGGACAACAACCTCTATGGCGTGGAAAGCATGGCGGTCGATCCGCAGGACGCGGGGCGGCTGTACCTGCTGACGGGGACCTATGCGGATCCCTCGGCCGGCAACGGCGCCGTGCTGGCTTCCGCGGACCGCGGCGCGCACTTCACGCGAAGCGATCTGCCGTTCCCGGTGGGCGGCAACGAGCCGGGGCGCAACGACGGCGAGCGCCTGGCCGTCGATCCCAACGATGGCCGCGTGCTGTACCTGGGCTCGCGCGCCGCCGGCCTGTGGCGCAGTGCCGACCGTGGCGCGTATTGGACGAAGGTCCGCGCTTTCCCGGTCGCCGACGCCGGCATCGATACTGATGCAACGGGACACGGCGGGCGCACGAAGCCGGTCGGCATCGTGTTCGTGGTGTTCGACCCGGCCAGCGGCCGGCCCGGATACCCGAGCCGGGTCCTGTATGCCGGGGTATCCACGCGCGGCACCGCGCTCTACAGGAGCACCGATGGCGGCGGGCACTGGTCGGCCGTGCCAGGCCAGCCCACGGGCCTGCGCCCGAACCACATGGAGCGCGCACGCGACGGTGCGTACTACCTGACCTATGGCGACGAGCCCGGGCCGGACCGGATGCACGATGGCGCCGTGTGGAAATACGTGCCGGCGAGCGGGCAGTGGACGGACATCACGCCGCTTCCGCGCGCCGCCGGACAGCCGAGTGGCTATGGCTGGAACGCGGTGGCGGTGGACGCGTCCGCCGCGGACGTGGTCATGACCGCGACGTTCGCGCACTACACCCCGCGCGACGTCATGTTCCGCAGCACCGACGGCGGCCGCCACTGGGTGGACGTGTTCGCCCGCTCCCGTTTCGATACCGCCCACCCGCCCTGGCTGGAGGAGCACACTCCGCACTGGATCGCGTCCATCGCCATCGACCCGCATGATCCCGATCAGGCCTGGTTCGTCACCGGCTATGGCGTGTGGGCCACGCATGACCTGACCCAGGTCGACCGCGGCGGCACCGTGCACTGGCAATTCCTCGACGACGGGCTGGAAGAGGTCGTCGCCAAGGCGATCATCAGCCCGCCGGCCGGTGCGCATCTGCTGAGCGCCCTGTACGACCTCGATGGCTACCGCCACGACGACCTCGACGCGGCGCCGCCCCAGTTCACCGCGCCGCCGCGCTATACCGATGCGGACGACATCGCCTATGCCGCAGGCCAGCCGGACCTCATCGTGCGCAGCGGCTGGTTCCGGCCGCCGGTTCCCTCGATCGTCCGTGCGGCGTATTCCACCGATGGCGGCCTGCACTCGAAAAGCTTCGCGAGCGAACCCGCGGGCATGCAAGGCCCCGGCGGCGGCAGTATCGCCATCGCCGCGGACGGCAGTCGCGTGCTGTGGTTTCCGCGCGATGCAGGACACGGTTATCTCACCACCGACTTCGGTCGGCACTGGAGCGTGATCGCCGGGCTGCAGGGGCATTGCCGCGTGGTGGCCGACCGGGTCGATCCGCGGCGCTTCTACGCCGTCGATGCGCGGGAGCGCGTCGTCTACGCCAGCAGGGACGGCGGTGCCAGCTTCGTGCCGTTGGATGGTGCGCTAGGGAGGTTCGCGGCGGCCACGGCGCAGTTGCGGCTGCAAGCCGCGCCGGGCGCCGCCGGCCAGGTCTATTTGTCCGGCCGCGACGGCATGGTCCGCGGCGACGACCGGGGCGCGGTGCTGGACCGCATGGATGAATTGACCCGCGTCGACGCCTTCGGCTTCGGCATGGCGGCTCCGGGCCATGCGTCCCCCGCGCTGTATGCCGCCGGCAGGAGGGGAGAGCAGCAGGGCATCTTCCGTTCCATCGATGGCGGTCGCCATTGGCAACGCATCGACGACGATGCCCACCGCTACGGCGCCATCGGCATGATCACCGGCGACCCGCGCCTGTTCGGTCGCGTGTATTTCGGCACCGGCGGGCGCGGCATCGTATATGGCGATCCCGCTCCGGTGCTGCCGTAGCGGAGTGGTCCGCAGTGGCGCGTTCCCGGACCCGGTAGCGCCTATGCACCGCCGCCCGATTGGCCATGTGCCGGAGATCGGGCTGGGCCGCTTCGTGATCGGCGCGGGCGACGCCTCCGGCTACATGCTGCGGATTACAGTGACTTCGACCATGAGGTACAGGAAGTTTGAAGCCACCAAATACAACGAAATGAAGCCATGCGCAGAACAGGTCAGCGCCTTGGCGTACAGATGATGGAAAAGGCTTGGCGTCAAATCACCAGGACACGCTTGGCATTCAACTTCTCGTTGAGCCAGAAGGCATTGTCGGCGTATTGGCAGAAGATGTCCGGCGGCAGGATGGTCGGTCGCTCGACGAAGGCCACCTGCCGACGCACGGTATGCAGGCCCGGCGTGCCCAGGCCAGCGTCGTACTGCTCCTCGTCGTAGAGTACGTTGTCAAAGTCGTGCTGGAAAGAAGCCTCACCCAGCGCTTGATAGAGTTGGTCCATCGTCTCGCGTGACTGCCGGGTCAATGACTCGTAGCGGACCACGACCAGCTTGTTCGCATGCTCGCCGAACCATGCCTCACGCAAAGAACTCCAGGCCGCGCCGATCAAGCCACGCTGAGGCTCCATCCACTGCTCGACCCGGCCGTAGATGTTCCGCGCCACCTTGGCATCAAAGGTTCGCGACGTGTGCGTCGGGTTGCGCCTGACCATCGCCTCCATACTGTCGATCACCCACGGCACATCTCGTACGCAGCAAATGACACGGGCCGAGGGAAACAGCCGATCCACCAGGCCCATACGCGCGGTCCACGAGCGATTGGTGTCAAAGAGCACGCCATCTTCCGGTGGCGTGTCGTGATAAGCCCAGAACAACGAGCGCAACACTCTGCCTCGCCGTTCTTCGTCGAAAAAAGGGGCGAACTCGGCAGTGCCGCTCATCCGGGGCAGCACTGCCGTCATCAACGAGCAGGCCGGGCTGCTCACGCCCGCATGGAAGCGCGGGTTCTGCCGCAACAGTGCTGAGAGCAAGGTCGATCCAGACCGAGGCAAACCGGAAATCACATGCACCTTGGCGTGCGGCGGCATGTCTTACGCCGCCTGTGCGTGCAGTGCCACGGCCAACTGCGGCTTGTACAAATCCATATCCGCAGCAGCCGTACCCGTTTCGCCCATGCTTTCGCCGCCGAACGTGGCCATGGCTTGCACCAGCTGCGACCACTGTTGACCGCTGGCGGACGCTTGAGCGGCGACTGTTCCTGTATTCGAGCCATAACCGTAGAGGTTGCTGATGCCCGCGAGGTCCATCGAGCCAAGACTGGCGTCAGTGCCATCCAGGAGGTAATTCATGATCGAGCCGGCCTGATCGCTATCAGCCAGGCCCAGCGCATGACCGATCTCATGCAGGACCACCTGCTCGAACGTGGCGTCCGTATTTGCATAAGCCAACTGTCCATTGCTGTCCGTGGTCAGCGGCGATTGCGAGGGATCTTCCAGTTCCACCAACGCACCAGTCAGATTGCCGTTCGCACCCTGAAGGTGCGTCACGCCGATCTGGTTGGTCGTGCTGGTGTCGAGATCGCCAAATCCCACCTCAATATCCGCCGACTTGCCGGATGCCACCTGCATGAGGTTCAGCCCCGAAGCCTGCGCCCAGGTCTGGAACGCCTGCTCTACGGCGGCCTGTTGACTGGGATCACTGATGGCATCGCTCAGCGTAGAACCCACACCCTGCGTCGGTGCAGCGAAGCTCCAAGTCAGCGTCTTGTCAGCCCAGGCAGCCTTCTCATACACCGTGCCAGATTTGCCCGCATACTGATTGGCTATCGTGGCAGTTGGGGCCTTGCCCTTCCAGGTCGTGAAGCCGTAATAGCCACCGTATTCGCCACCGCCGCCGCCATCACCCCCCGATCCGCCAGAAGAACCGTACGAACCATCGTCCCCACTCCCGGCTATCGTGTCACCGCTGTAGCTGCCATCAAAATTGATATCGCTGTCGGTGGCATCGACCGAGTCGTCGCCGCCCGTGACGTTAAACGTGTCGTCGGTGGCGCCTACGATGCGATCATTGGATCCAAAGATATCGACGGATGAGTTGTTGCCGGTGACATCAATGGTGGTGTTGCTCAGGTAGATGTCGTCGCCACTACTCGTACCCGATACATCGAGGCCACTTGCCGAACCCTTGAAGACATCGTCGTCGCCATCCAGGGTGAGATCGGTAATGCCCGTGCCCGTGATGTCGGCGTTCGAACCCAGCACATCATCACCGCTGGCTCCACTGGCCAATGCCAAATCATCATCGGACGACAGGTTCACCGTAACCGCAGAACCACCGATATTGAGATTCGAGTTCGCCAGTTCATCGACGGTACCGCCTTGACCGTTGGTGAAGTCCACCGTGTCGATCTGCGAGGTCGTGGCGTTCTCGCCGTTGCCGCCGATCCAAATCGAGCTGCCCGTGCCTGAAACGTCCACTGTCTGGTCGGTACCACCGCCCAGGCCGAGAAGGTCGTCGGTGCCCGCATCGACGGTGATGCCGGAGCCACCATCCACGTTCAATCGCGAGTTGTTCGTTTCGTTGATGCCGCCGCCTTGGCCGTTGATGAAGTCCACCGTGTCAATCTGCGCAGTCGTGGCGTTCTCGCCGTTGCCGCCGATCCAAATCGAGCTGCCCGTGCCTGAAACGTCCACTGTCTGGTCGGTACCACCACCCAGGCCGAGAAGGTCATCCGTGCCCGCATCGACGGTGATGCCGGAGCCGCCATCCACGTTCAATCGCGAGTTGTCCGTTTCGTTGATGCCGCCGCCTTGGCCGTTGATGAAGTCCACCGTGTCGATCTGCGAGGCCGTGGCGTTCTCGCCGTTGCCGCCGATCCAAATCGAGCTGCCCGTGCCAGAAACGTCCACTGTCTGGTCTGTACCACCGCCCAGGCCGAGAAGGTCGTCCGTGCCCGCATCGACGGTGATGCCGGAGCCGCCATCCACGTTCAATCGCGAGTTGTTCGTTTCGTTGATGCTGCCGCCTTGGCCATTGGTGAAATCCACCGTGTCAATTTGCGCAGTCGTGGCGTTCTCGCCGTTGCCACCGATCCAAATCGAGCTGCCCGTGCCTGAGACGTTGATCGTCTGGTCAGCGCCCGTACCCAAACCGAGCAGATCGTTGTTGCCGACGTTGAGAGTGAGGCCCGAACTGCCGCCAGTGATATCCAGTCGCGAATTGTCGAACTCATTCACGGTGCCGCTTACGCCGCCGCTGAAGTTCACATAATCGTCCTGTGCCGAAGTGGCACCTTGACCATTGCCGCCCAGCCAGACCTGGCTGCCGGTGCCGCTGACATTCACGGTCTGGCCGGTGCCGCTGTCAAGGCCGAGATCATCGCTCGTGCCGGCGTTGAGGGTGAGGTCCGAGTTGCCGTCGACATTTACACGGGAGTTGCCCTCTACGTTGAGGGTGCCCCCCTGGCTGTCGTTGAAGCTCACATTGTCGACCTGCGCGTTCGCGGCAGCTTGGCCATTACCACCAATCGTTACAGTGCTGCCCGCGTCCGCCACTGTGACGTCCACCGCTGAGCCTGTGATGGTGCCGCTGCTGTTGCTAGCCCCCAGCGTCACGCTGTTGCCGTTGGAGAGCACGTTTTCGTTGGCACCATCCAGGGTCAACGACGAGTTGCTGTTGGCATCCAGGTTGAAGACATTGCCGGAGCCGGTCACCGTGCCGGTGAACTCGCCGGCCGTGCCGTTCAGGGTGAAGCCGCTGCCGGTGATCGTTTCGCCGGTGGCATCGGCTGCGCTGTCCAGCGTGACACCGGTGGTGTCCAGGGTGAGGCTGTCGTTCGCGCCATCCAACCCCACCGTGCCGGCACCGCTGATCGTGGCCGAGGTGCTGGCGGCCAGATTCACCGCGTTGCCGGCGTCGCCGGTGACCACTTGGCCAGTGCCGGAAAGGGCCAGCGTGCTGCCGGTGCTGCCAGCCAGGTTGAAAGTGTCACCCGTGCCTCTGGCGCTGCCCGAGAACAGGCCGGTCGCGTTCAGGGTGTAGCCGGTGCCGGTGAGGGTTTCGCCGGTGGAGTTGACGGTGGTGTTGAGGATGTCGCCGCTGGTGAAGCTATAGGTGTTGTTGGTGCCGGTGTTGCTCAGGGTGTCGTTGGCACTGCATTGCACTGTGTTGCTGGAACCCTGAATCGTGGCAGTTGAACTTGCCGCAACATTGATTGAAGCATTCGAAAGCTCGACAGGGGCGCCTACCCCAGTAACCGACGCGTTCACCGACCCGCTCGTGGAAGTTGTCTCTGTATTTGAATAAATTAGACCGCCAGATGTACTGACATTTTCCTGAGTATCTATTGATGACACATTGGGCGCCGGCGCACTAGCAGGCTGTTGAGAAACGCCCCGAAGCAGCGACAATCATAGTTCCCATCAATCATCAGGTCGTGGCTGTGCGCGGAGCCGATATCCAGCAACTTGGCATGTTTTCGTATGTGTCCGTGGACGAG
>NZ_JACYXK010000010.1 GCF_014842975.1 Rhodanobacter sp. DHB23
TCGATGTGCGGCCGCTCGGGCTCCTACTCGTGCTTCCAACACTGCGCGCCTTCGGCGTGCCGCACATCGCTCTCCGCTTCCACTTTACGGATTTGGGCAGACACAAGCGCACCCTGTGCGCGAATGCCTTGATGTCCGATCAGAGCCAAGAGCATTCGCGCACAGGGCGCGCTCCTACAGCCCGCTCCAGAACCCGCGTATCCCCGCCACGCCCTGCGCACCCGCCGCGCGCGCACGCGGCCATTGCGCCGGCGACATCCCGCCCAGCGCATACACCGGCATCGCGGCGGCTTCGGCCAGCGACTGGAAAGCATCCCAACCCAGGGGGGCCGCATCGGGATGGCTGGCGGTGACCGCCACCGGCGACAGCGTGGCGAAATCCACGCCCAGTTGCAGCGCCTGCGCCAGCTGCGCGGCATCGTGGCAGCTGGCGCCGACGATTTGCCGCAGCGGCAGCGGGCGTGCATCGAGCGCAGCCAGTTGCGCGCCCGTCAGGTGCACGCCGACACCGAGCGCCAGCGCACCGTCCACGTCCGCATTGAGCAGCAGTTGCGCATCATGCGCGTGCGCCGCCGGCAGCAGCGCCGCGGCAAGTTCACGCACGGCTTCGCGCGGCCACAGCGGCAGGCGCAGCTGCACCAGCCGCTCGCCGGATTCGATGGCGCACACGATGCGTCCGAACCATGCGGCTCGCTCCGACGGCGACACATCCGCAGGCGTGACAAGGTAGTGCGGCGGCAGGCGCAATGCCTGCAGGATCGCGCGATCCGCGGGCGCCAGCGTCGCCGGATCCACCTGCATCGGCTGGCACCATTGCAGGCCCTGTCCTTCCAGCGGACGTGGCTCGCCGCGCCACTGCGTCACGCACCACGCGTCGAGCAGCAACTCCCGCTCGTGGTAACGCCAGGGCACGCGGATCAGCGGCCCGGCCTCGACCAGCGCGATGCCGAGCTCCTCGTCCAGCTCACGCGCCAGCGCCGCCAGCGGCGCCTCGCCGGGTTCGCGCTTGCCGCCGGGGAACTCCCACATGCCGGCCAGATGCTTGCCGGCGGGACGCTCGGCCAGCAGCACGCGACCCGCACGGTCGCGCAACGCGCCGGCCAGCACATGCAGCGGCGCGCCACTCATGGGGGAAGCACGGGACAGGCGCGCAGGATCAGCTGCCGCGGACGTATTCGACCATGTCGAAGTCGTAGGCGTGCTCGGCGTCCTTCTTGTGGTGCACGCGCGACACCTCGGTCCAGTCGCTGAAATGCACGCCCGGGAAGAAGGTGTCCGCGCCCTCCACCGCCGCGCCGACCCAGGTCAGGTACATGCGGCGCGCCTGCGGCAAGGCCTCGCGGTACACCTGGCCGCCGCCGATCACCAGCAGGCCGGAGTAGTTGCAATGCGCCTGCGCCTCGTCGAGCGAGCGCACGGTGATCTGGCCGGGGAACGGCGCCTCGTGCCGGTGCGACAGCACGTAGTTGGTGCGCTCCGGCAACGCACGGCCGATGGACAGCGCGGTGTTGTAGCCCATCAGCACGTTCTTGCCCAGGGTGAGCTGCTTGAACCAGCGCAGGTCGTCGGGCAGGTGCCAAGGCAGTTGCCCCTTGCGGCCGATGGCGAAGTTCTCGTCCAGCGCGGCGATCAGCGAAATGGCCATCGGTGCTCCAGGGGGTGAATGTGGCAAATTGGGCGGTACACGGGCGACGCGCTACGCCTCCCGTGCTGACCGCCCATTGTAGCCATTCAGGGAGACGACGAGCATGCCGATCATCATGGGCTTTCTGGCCACGGCGCTGGCTACTGCACCGAAGGGCGGCATGCCCGCCGTGGCGCAGGTGCTGCCTACCGTGTACGAGGCGGGGCATTTCTATGCGGTGCCGGAGACGATGGACGGGCAGAAGCTGAAGCTGTTGGTCGATACCGGCGGTGGCGGCGACGGCGGCATGTATTGGCTCACCAAGGCAGCGGCGGATCGCCTGCACCTGACACCCGTCGCCTGCATGGCGGACGGTGGCAGAAAGATTCCGGTCGCGCGCGTTCCCGACTACACGCCTGGCGCCGGCCTGCCTCCGCCAGCCAGGATGGCATGCGGTGGAACTGCCACCTTGCTGGTCTTCGCGGACGACTACGATACCGATGGGCAGCTCGGCTCCGGCTACCTGCCAGGCCGCACGTGGACATTCGACTATCCCGCTCGCCGGCTCGCGCTGGAAGCGGCCGACTGGCATGCCGACGCATCGGCCCATGCAACTGCACTGGGTTTCCGGCGCGACGACGCAGGGCAGCGAATCTCGGGCATGCCGCGCATCGTCATCCGCGTCGACGGTCGACCGCTCGACATGCTGCTGGATACCGGCGCCACTGCGCATCCCACCGCCGCGGGCGAAAAAGCCAGCGGCACGCCCACCGTGAATGGCGAAGGCGTTGCCAGTTACATCACCACCAGCGTGCTGGAACGCTGGCACAAGGCACATCCGGACTGGCGCGTGGTCGATAAAGGCGACGATCTGGGCGGCCCTGAACAAGCCACGCGCCTGATCGAAGTTCCGAAGGTCGAAATTGCCGGCTGGACAGTTGGCCCGGTCTGGTTCACCGAGCGCGCCGATGCAAATTTCGGAGCCACGGATGGAGGAATGTCCCAGTACACGGACCGCATCGTGTCGGGCGCCGTGGGCGCCAACGTCTTCCGGCACTTCGTGATGACGCTGGACTACCCGCGCGAAACGGTCTGGTTCCGTTGCGCGGGCGACTGCAAACCCGCAGCTACACCGCCACCGGCGCCTTGATCGCCGGGTACGGGTCGTAGCCCTCGATGGCGATGTCCTCGTAGCGGAAATCCTCCAGCGCACGCACGTCGGGATTCAGCACCAGGCGTGGCTGCGGACGCGGCTCGCGGGTCAGCTGCAGCCGCGCCTGCTCGACGTGGTTGCTGTACAGGTGCGCATCGCCCAGCGTGTGCACGAAGTCGCCGACGCCCAGCCCGCAGACCTGCGCCACCATGTGGGTGAGCAGCGCGTAGCTGGCGATGTTGAACGGCACGCCGAGGAAGATGTCGCCGGAGCGCTGGTACAGCTGGCAGCTCAGCTTGCCGTCCGCCACGTAGAACTGGAACAGCGAGTGGCAGGGCAGCAGCGCCATCTTCGGCAGTTCGCCCACGTTCCAGGCGCTGACGATCAGCCGGCGCGAATCGGGATTGCGCCTGATCTCGTCCACCACCCAGCGGATCTGGTCCACCACCTGCCCGTCGGCGGTCGGCCATGCGCGCCATTGCCTGCCGTAGACCGGACCGAGGTTGCCGTCGGCATCGGCCCATTCGTCCCAGATGCTGACGCCGTGCCGCTTCAGGTAGGCGATGTTGGTGTCGCCCTGCAGGAACCAGATCAGCTCGTGGACGATGGACTTGAGGTGCAGCTTCTTGGTGGTGACCAGCGGGAAGCCTTCGGCGAGGTCGAAGCGCATCTGCCAGCCGAACACGCTGCGCGTGCCGGTGCCGGTGCGGTCGGCCTTCTCCGCGCCGTGGTCGAGCACGTGGCGCAGCAGGTCGAGGTAGGCCTTCATGGGCCGTCCTTCGCCGGCATCGCCACTTCGTGCAGGCGCAGCGTGGGCGCGTTGCGCGACAGCCACAGCAGCCACAGGCCCACGGCGATCAGCGGTAACGAAAGGATCTGCCCCATGGTGAGCCAGCCGAAGGCGAGGTAGCCGAGCTGGGCGTCGGGCAGGCGCACGAACTCCACCGCGAAGCGGAAGCAGCCGTACATCAGCGCGAACAGGCCGGAAACGAGATAACGCGGCCGCGGCTTCATCGACACCAGCCACAGCACGGTGAACATCACCACGCCTTCCAGCGCCAGTTCGTACAGTTGCGAAGGCTGCCGCACCAGGCCGCCGAACTGCTGCAACTGTGCCTGCCACTCGGGGTGCGTGGCGACGTAGGTCACGTCTTCGGCATGCGCGTTGGGGAAGATCATGCCCCACGGCAACTGCGTGGGCTTGCCCCACAGCTCGCCGTTGATGAAGTTGCCCAACCGGCCCAGGCCCAGGCCGATCGGCACCAGCGGCGCCACGAAATCCACCGTGTCCATGAAGTGCAGCCGCTGCCGGCGCGACCACCACAGCCCCGCCGCCAGCACGCCGAGCAGGCCGCCGTGGAAACTCATGCCGCCATCCCACACGCGGAACAGCGCCAGCGGATCGGTCCAGATCCAGCGCGGACCGCCAGCGTAATAGAACAGCATGTAGCCGATGCGCCCGCCAACGATCACGCCCATCATGGCGTAGAAGAACAGGTCGCTCAGCGCGTCGCGCGTCACCGGCAGCCGCCCCCGGCGACGGCGGTATTCGCCCAGCAGCGCGCCGCTGAAGAATCCCACCAGGTACATCAAGCCGTACCAGTGCACCTGCACCGGGCCGAGATGGAAGGCGACGGGGTTGATAGCGACGACGAAGGGCTGCGTCATGCGGTACGGCATCAGGTCGGACAAGGCCGCCAGTGTAGCGGGACATGCCGCGATCCGCCGGCTACACTGCCGGGCAACCGGTCAGCCCTGGTGCAGGGGAGCATCCACCGCCGCCGGTTCACACCACAAGGGGGAGAGCAAGGATGATGTCGATGCGCAAGCTGCATGCCGCGCTGGTCGCGGCGTGTCTGTGTGTACCGGTTGCCGCCACCGCGGCCGACCTGATTCCAGTGGAAACATTCGCCCGGCACGCCAACCTGTCGATGCCGCGGCTGTCGCCTGACGGCAAGTACATCGCGCTGCGCATGGACGACGGCGACAACCACTCGGTGGTGATCTTCGCCGTGGCCGACATGAGCCATCCGGCCAGCATGCTGCGCATGCCCAAGTACGAAGTGCCGTTCGACGTGGAATGGGTCAGCGCGACCCGGCTGGTCGTGGAGAAGGGCAAGCAGTTCGGCTCCATCGACGAGCCCCAGGCCACCGGCGAAATCCTCGCCACCGACGTGGACGGCAAGCACCAGGACTACCTGTTCGGCTACCAGTCCGGCTACGGCACCCGTGGCGACACCCGCCAGGCGGATGATGGCTGGGGCTCGGTGGATGGCCTGCCGCAGAAGGCCAACGGCCACTTCTACCTCGGCGCCCATCCGTGGAACGAGGGCGACAGCAGCCGGCTCTACGACGTCGACGCCACGAAGAACGTGCGGCACCTGATCGGGGACATCGGCGTGGGCCAGCTCGACTTCCTGGTCGGCCCCGACGGCAAGCCGGAGTTCGCCTACGGCACGAACACCAGCTTCGACTACGTGGCCTACCAGTCCATTGGCAATCGCTGGGCCCAGTTGGGCCAGGCACAGGCAGGCAGGTACTTCGCCCCCTTCGCCACGACGCCCGACGGCCAGGGCGTCTACGCCATGTACAGCGCCGACGGCGGCCCCTCCGGCCTGATCGAGCAACGCCTGGACGGCAGCGGGCGCAAGGTGCTGGCGAAGGACGATTTCGGCAGCGTCCACAACGTCCAGTGGACCGCGCCGCCGCTGCAGCCGTTCGCGATCATCACCGCCACCGGCACGCCGCGCCCGATCTACGTCGACCCGAACCTTCCGGCGGCGAAGCTGTACATGGCGATCAGCCAGAAATTCCCCGGCGAGTTCGTCGACTTCATCAACTTCAGCGAGGACGGCCGCGAGCTGCTGTTCAGCGTGAGCAGCGATCGCGACCCGGGCACCTGGTACCTGATCGACACCGAGCACTACAAGGTGGTCAAGCTGTTTGCGGCGGCGCCGTGGATCGACCCGGCGAAGATGGCCGAGCGCGTGCCGATGCGCTTCAAGGCCAGCGACGGCGTGGAGCTGGAAGCCATCCTCACCATGCCCAATGGCGTGCCGATGAGCCACCTGCCGATGGTGCTGCTGCCGCACGGCGGCCCGCACGGCGTCAGCGACGACTGGTTCTTCGACGGCGACGCGCAGTTCCTCGCCAGCCGCGGCTACCTGGTGCTGCAGGTGAACTACCGCGGTTCCGACGGCCGCGGCATGGACTTCCAGCAGGCCGGCTACCTGAAATGGGGCACGCGCATCCAGCAGGACCTGATCGACGGCGTGAAGTGGGCGGAGCAGCAGCAATACGCCGATCCGGACCGGGTCTGCGTGTACGGCGGCAGCTTCGGCGGCTACTCGGCACTGATGTCGACGATCCGCGCACCGAAGCTGTTCAAGTGCGCGATCGGCTACGCCGGCGTCTACGACCTGGCGATGATGTACAAGAAGGGCAGCATCGGTTCGGACACCTTCGGCAAGAACTACCTCACCGCGGTGATCGGCAAGGACGACGCGGCGCTGGCGGCGAACTCGCCCGACAAGCTGGCCGAGCAGATCGACGTACCCGTGCTGCTGATCCACGGCGAGGCCGACGAACGCGCGCCGTTCGCCCAGGCCAAGGCCATGCGCGCCGCGCTGGATGCCGCGCACAAGCCCTACGAATGGATGAGCAAGTCCGGCGAAGGCCACGGCTTCTACACGGAGGCCAACAACGTGGACCGCCTGAACCTGATGCAGGCGTTCCTGGCCAAGTACATCGGCCCGGGCGCCACGGCGCCCTGAATCCGGCACCGCTCCTTGCCGCGCCCATGACGGGCGCGGCAAGCGTCAGAGCAGCACCGGCCGGTCCGGCAGTTCGTCCTGCCGCGGCTTCCCGTCGGCGGGGAAGTGGCGCTCCAGCAAGGCGTGCACGGCCTCGATGCCGCGCAGGCTGCCCTCGCGCCACTGGCCGCGCGCGTAGGCCTCCCGCATGTGCCCGCACACCGCACCCCATTCGCCGGGCGAGACGTGGCGGGCAATGCCGCGGTCCGCGACGATCTCGATGCGGCGCTCGGCCAGCAGCACGTAGACCAGTACGCCGCTGTTGTGTTCGGTATCCCACACCCGCAGTTGCCCGAACACCTGCCTGGCGCGCGCGGCCGAGTCCAGCCCGGCAAGCACGGCCAGCGGCGACAGCCGCGACTCCACGGCAAGGCGGACCTCGCCCAGATGCCTGCGCTCGCCTGCGCCGACCGCCGTGGCGATCTCGTCGAGGAGGCTGGAAGGAAAGCGCCGGTGCAACCGGAACCAGCCTTCGCCGAGGTTCACCAGGAGACGCTGCAGGCGGCCCATCTCACCAGCTCCCCGAGGCGCCGCCGCCGTTGAAGCTGCCGCCGCCACCACTGAACCCGCCACCGCCGCCGAAACCGCCGCCGCCACCGAAGCCACCACCACCCCAGCCACCGAAACCGCCCCAGCCGCCACCGCCGATCGAGCGGCCGGCACCGGCAGGCAGCAGCATCAGGAGCCCACCCACGATGCCGCCGAAAATGCCCATGCCCACGGAAGCCATCAGCCAGAACAGGCCGCCGATGACCAGGCCGCCCAGCGGCGCGCGCACGAAGGCGTGCGTGCGGCCCAGCACGCCACGCAGGAAGATCCACGCGAAGAATCCGACGCCGAGCAGGCTGTCGAGATCCAGGCCACGTCGCTCGTGCGAAGCACCCTGTACCGGTGGCGGCAAGGGCTCGCCGTCGATCAACTGGGTGAGCGCACCCGTGGCGTCGCTGATGCCGCCGTAGTAATCGCCGCTGCGGAATTTCGGCGCGAGGTATTCGCGGATGATGCGTGCCGCGGCCGCGTCGGGGATCGCCCCTTCCAGCCCTGCACCCACCTCGATGCGCACCTGGCGGTCATCCTTGGCGATGAGCAGCAGCACGCCGTCGTCGATGCCCTTGCGGCCCACCTTGTTCGCCATCGACACGTCCAGCGAGTAGGCGTCGATGTCCTGCGGCCGGGTGCTGCCCACCATCAGCACCACCAGTTGCGCGCCCTTGGACTTCTCCAGCGCCACCAACTGCGCGTCAAGCTGGTCCACCTGCTGCGCACTGAGCGTGCCGGAGAGGTCGGTGACGTGCCGCGCCAGCTTCGGCACGGCGGCGTCGGCGTGCAGCAGGGCCGGCAGCAGCAGCGCGACTGCCAGCAACCATGTCCACGGCGCCCGCGGGCGGCGAGGCATCATTTCAATGCGCCGAGGCGGCGTTCGCCGGCGCAGGGCCGCCGAAATCGACCGTGGGCGCGGTGGAGATCGCCTGCTCGTTCTGCACGCTGAAGTTCGGCTTCACGGTGTAGCCGAACATCTTGGCGGTGAGGTTGTTGGGGAAGGTGCGGATCAGCGTGTTGTACTGCTGCACCGACTCGATGTAGCGCTGGCGCGCCACGGTGATGCGGTTCTCGGTGCCCTCCAACTGCGCCTGCAGGTTCTGGAACAGGCCGTCGGCCTTGAGCGTCGGATAGTTCTCGCTCACCACCATCAGGCGCGACAGCGCATTGCCGAGCTGGCCCTGCGCCGACTGGAACTTCGCCAGCGCCTGCGGATCGTTCGCCAGCTCCGGCGTCACCTGGATGCTGCCCACCCTGGCGCGCGCGTCGGCCACTTCGGTGAACACCTTCTCCTCGTGCTGGGCATAACCCTTCACCGTGGCGACCAGGTTCGGCACCAGGTCGGCGCGACGCTGGTACTGGTTGAGCACTTCCGACCATGCGTTCTTGACCGCCTCGTCCTGGCGCTGCATGGCGTTGTAGCCGCAGCCGCCGAGGCCGATGGCGAGCAGCAACAGCACGAGATTGCGCAGCAGTTTCATGAGGAGTCTCCGTTCCGGTGAAGGCGCCATTGCAGCATCCGCCAGTCCCCGGCGCAATCGCACTTTCCTGCGAACGCGCCCGCGAGTAGGCTGGCCGGCATCGGGCACGCGCATTGCCCGCATCCAGCAGGACGTCAAGGAGACCGTCATGAAACCATGGATTTGCCGGATCGCCAGCCTGGGAATCGGCCTGCTGGCCGCCACCGCGGCGAACGCACGACAGCAGCACGCCGCACCGCCCGAGGACATGCAGGACAAGCCATCGCGGGACCTGCTGGACGCGATGGGCAACACCCCCACCTATGGCCACCCGGACCTGGAAGGCGAATTCGCCGGCATGCAGCACTACGCCGCCGGCGACTACCAGGCGGCGATGAAGTATTTCCTGGTCGGCGCACGCTTCGCCGACAAGCTCTCGCAGATGAGCATCGGCCTGATGTATCTCAACGGCGAAGGCGTGAAGAAGGATCCGGTGGCCGCCTTCGCGTGGATCGCCCTCGCCGCGGAACGCAAATACCCGAAGTTCCTGGCCACCCGCGATGCCGTGTGGGCCGGGCTCGATGCCGCCCAGCGCGAACAGGCGAAGGCACTGGTGGAGCAGCTCTATCCCGAGTACGGCGACGCCAGCGCGAAGCCGCGCATGATCAAGCACATGCGCTGGGACATGACCCACCTCACCGGCTCCTATCTCGGCGCGCAGATCGGCCCGATCGCCAGCATCACGCCCGCCGAACTTTTCCACGACGGCCCGATGCCCGCCTGCGGCGCCAACACCATCGCCGGCCTGCCGATGACCGGTTGCGGCAACCTCGCCGACGCCAAGTGGTACTGGGATCCCGCGGAATACTTCAAGGAGCGCGATGCCGAAATGACCGGCACCGTCACCGTGGGCAAGCTGCAATAGCTGTGGGGCAAGCCCCGCCACGCTGGTCGGGCATTGCAAAAATGCAGGGGCCGCCCTTCCATGCATGGAGGGGCGGCAGTGCAGTCAGCGCAAGCCCAGCACCAGCCCCCAGCTCAGCACCATCAGCACCAGCAGCAGGAACACCGCCGCCGAGCCCATGTCCTTGGCGCGGCCGGCCAGCTCGTGGAATTCCGGACTGACCTTGTCCACCACCGCTTCGACCGCGGAATTGAGCAGCTCGGCCGACAGCACCAGGAAGGCCGGCCCCACCAGGGCGAGCTTCTCCAGCGCCCCCTGCCCCAGCCACAGGCCCAGCGGGATCAGCACCACCGCCAGCATGGCTTCCAGCCGGAACGAAGCCTCGTGCCGCCAGCCCGCACGCAGGCCCAGCATCGACCAGCGGAAGGCCTTCCAGAGTTGGCGCGGGTCGCCGCGGAATCCGTGGCCTGGCATGGGAAGCGAGTCTCCGGCGAGTGATGCCCGCAGCGCGGGGCAAACGGCAATGATGCCACAGGCCGGTCCCGCGCTCGCGCGACGGCACGCCGGATATTGCGCTGCAACGAAGCGGGCGCGACGGATGGGGTACGCTTCGGCGGTTGTGGTGTCGTCCGGCGCCGCGACTCGCCGGTCGCGCTTGCGCGGCCGTTGTACTCCTCAGCACGGAACCGTTGCATGGCAATCCAGAATCCATCCGTTTCGCAAACACGGTCGTTCAGCACCGTATTCCTGATCGAGATGTGGGAGCGCTTCGGCTTCTACGGCATGCAGGTGCTGATGGTCACCTACATGATGAAGAAGCTGGGCTTCGTCGACACCAAGGCGAACCTGGTGTGGGGCGCGGCGGCGGCACTGATCTACGTGACGCCGGCGATCGGCGGCTGGGTTGGCGACAAGCTGGTCGGCACCCGCCGCACCATGCGCATCGGCGCGATGGTGCTGATGCTGGGCTATGCATTGCTGTGGATTCCCACCGACAACGCCAACTTCCTGTACTTCGCGCTGGGCGTGATCATCGTCGGCAACGGCCTGTTCAAGCCGAACGCCGGCAACCTGGTGCGCAAGATCTACGAGGGCGACGACAGCAAGATCGACAGCGCCTTCACCATCTACTACATGGCGGTGAACGTCGGCTCGATGATCTCGATGACGCTGACGCCGTGGATCCGCGACTACGTGGGCCAGCACTACAGCGACGAATGGGGCTGGCACACCGCGTTCGGCGTGTGCGCCATCGGCCTGCTGCTGGGTCTGGCCAACTACGCGCTGATGAGCCGTACGCTGAAGCACATCGGCTCGCCCGCAGACCACGAGCCGGTGAACCTGAAACGCCTCGCCGGCGTGCTGGGCGCCGCCGTGGCGCTGGTGTTCGTATCCGCCTTCATCCTGCACAGCGAGACGGTGGCGCGCATCTGCGTGTACGCCGCCGGCGTGGTGCTGCTGTGCATCTTCGGCTACCTGATCTCCTCCAGCCACCGCGACGAGCGCGCCGGCCTGATCGCCGCGCTGGTGCTGGTGGTGCAGACGATCTTCTTCTTCATCTTCTACCAGCAGATGTCCACCTCGCTGAACCTGTTCGCGCAGAAGAACGTGAACCTGTCGTTCGACGTGTTCGGCATCCACCTGTTCAACTGGATCCCCGAGCAGTTCCAGAACCTCAACGCGATCTGGATCGTGCTGCTGAGCCCCGTCCTAGTGTTCATCTACAACGGCCTCGGCCGCATCGGCAAGGACATCTCGATCGCCGCCAAATTCGCCTGGGGCTTCGCCGCGGTAGCCGCCGGCTTCTTCGTCTACGGCGTCGGCGCGCACTGGGCGGTGAACGGCCAGGTGTCCTCGTGGATCATGGTGTGGGGCTACGGCCTGTACTCGCTGGGCGAACTGCTGGTGTCCGGCCTCGGCCTGGCGATGATCGCCCGCTACGTGCCGGAGCGCATGGGCGGCTTCATGATGGGCGCCTACTTCGTGGCCTCGGGCATCTCGCAGTACCTCGGCAGCGTGGTGGCCAACTACGCGCACATCCCCGAGGGCCTCACCGACCCGGTGCAGTCGCTGGACATCTACACCAATCTGTTCAACAAGCTCGGCATGGTCGGCGTGGGTTGCACCGTGATCGCACTGGCCGTGCTGCCGCTGATGAAGAAGCTGTCGACCAGCCACGCCGGCGTGGCTGCCCAGCACGAGCCGCTGCCCGCCGTGCGCAGCGAGGAATTCGACACGCCCTGATCCACCCCGCCGGTCCGCCGCATGCGGCGGATCGGCGGCACCGGACGGCATCGCATGCCGCATCGCTCCCTCAAGAACCGCATCGGACCGTTCGCGCTGGCGCGCACGCTGGCCTGGTTGCGCCTGTGCGCGATCGGCGGGCAGAGCATCGCCGTGCTGGTCTGCGCGCTGTGGCTGCGGCTGCCGATACCGCTGCTGCCGCTGCTGGCCTGCATCGGCCTGCTCTCGGTGTTCTCGGTGCTGGCCGCCTGGCGGCTGCGCCAGCCGTGGCCGATGCACGAGGCGGAGACGATCGCCCACATCTGCGTGGACACGCTGGTGCTGGGCGCGCTGCTGTACTTCACCGGCGGCGGCAGCAACCCCTTCGCCACCCTGCTGGTGGTGCCGATCGCGCTGTCCGCCGCCGCGCTGTCGATCCGCACCACGCTCGCGGTGGCCGCCATCGCCGGCACCGCGTACCTGCTGCTGATGCGCTGGCACGTGCCGCTGCCGATGCTGGACAGCATGCACGACGACGGCTTCGGGCTGCACGTGGTCGGCATGGGCGTGAACTTCGTGGTCACCGCCCTGCTGCTCGGCTTCTTCATCAACCGGCTGGCGCGCGCGCTGCGCATGCAGCAGCTGGCGATGCAGCGCGCGCACGAGCGCGCCCTGCGCGACGAGGGCATCCTCGCCATCGCCACGCAGGCGGCGGGCGCGGCGCACGAGCTCAACACGCCGCTTTCCACCATGCGCACGCTGCTGCCGGAACTGCGCCGCGAGCACGCCGACGACGCCGCGCTGGCCGAGGACCTCAGCCTGCTCGAAGGCCAGGTGGACCGTTGCCGCGACATCCTGCGCGAGATGGTGGCGTTCGGCCAGGCGCAGCTCTCGCAGGAGCCCGAGCGGCTGGACATGGCGCAGTTCCTGCACGGCTGCGCCGAACGCTTCCAGTTGCTGCGCCCCGAGGCGGAACTGCAACTGCAGCTGGACGAAGACCTCGCGCACGTGCCGTTGCACGTGCCGCCCGGCCTTCGCCACGCCCTGCTGAACCTGCTCCACAACGCCGCCGACGCCTCCGCCGAGCACGACTCGCGCGAAGTGCTGCTGCAGGTGGCGCGCGCAGGCGACTGGCTGCAGTTCGCGGTGTTCGACCGCGGCCCCGGCTTCGCCAGCACCGAGGGCAATGCACAACTGGGCCACACGCAGAAGCAGGCCGGTCTCGGCATCGGCCTCACCCTCGCCGAAGCCACCGCCGAGCGCCTGCACGGGGAATTGCTGGCGCGCAATACCGGCGATGGCGCGATGGTGTGCCTGCGCCTGCCGCTGGCGGCCGTCTTGCGGCATTGAGCCGCACCCGCGCCGCGTGCGGCCGGCGCCGCCTGCGGCGAAAATACGCACATGAACGAGTCCACCGCATCCGCCACCGCGCATCCGCTGCTGCTGGTGGACGACGACGCCACCTTCGTGCGCGTGCTGGGCCGTGCCCTGGCCTCGCGCGGCTTCGAAGTGATCGCGACCACCAACCCCGGCGACGCGCGCGCATTGACCCGCCAGCACCAGCCGCGCTATTGCGTGCTCGACCTGAAGCTGGGCGACGAGAACGGCCTGCGGCTGATCCCCGAGTTGCATGCGCTGGTGCCGGACATGCGCATCCTGCTGCTCACCGGCTACGCCTCGATCGCCACCGCGGTGGAGGCGATCAAGCGCGGCGCGCACGACTACCTCGCCAAGCCGGTGGACGCCGACGCCGTGGTGCGCGCCCTGCTCGACGGCGACGGCCACGCGGATAGCGACGACGAGGACGTGCCGGACGCCCCCGAGGCGCCGTTGGCGCTGCGCCGGTTGGAGTGGGAACACATCCAGCGCGTGCTCACCGAGTGCAACGGCAACATCTCCGAAACCGCGCGCCGCCTCGGCATGCACCGCCGCACCCTGCAGCGCAAGCTGGGCAAGCACCCGGTGCGCGAACGGCCCGGCGGCAGCGACTGAGCGCCTGTCCAACGGCTCCGTGACTGCGACAACGCGCCATCTGGCGCCGTCATGAAAGGCGTCTAAGCTGGCAAGCCTTGACCCTGGTCCAGAGTTTCCGCTTGAACCCCCGACTCCCCATCGCCCTGTTGCTGTGCGCCGCGGGCGCCCCGGCGCTTGCCGACGAGCCGCCGCAGGCCACCACCCTGTCGCCCGTGCAGGTGCATGCCAGCGACAGCGCCGTGATCGACACGCCCAGCGTGAAGGTGCACATCGACCGCAAGCAGCTGCAACAGCAGAACATCGTCGGCAGCGCCGACGTGGTGCGCTACGCGCCCAACCTGCAGGTACGCGAACGCTACATCGGCGACCCCAACGCCACCCTCGGCGGCCGCGACAGCGGCACCCTGCAGAGCGCGCGCAGCCTGCTCTACGCCGATGGTCTGCTGCTCTCCGACCTGATGGACAACGGCTGGGACGGCGCGCCGCGCTGGGGCATGGTGCCTGCCGAGGAAATCGGCGCGGTGGACGTGCTGTACGGCCCCTATTCCGCGCTGTACCCCGGCAACGCGATGGGCGTCACGGTGCTGATCCACACCCGCCTGCCCGACAAGCTGATCGCCAGCGTCGACTCGCAATATTTCAGCCAGGACTTCGGCGACCGCTACGGCACGAGCGGCCACTACGACGGCCATCGCCTCGCCGGCGTGCTCGGCGACAAGCAGGGTCGCTGGCGCTGGCTGCTCTCGCTCAACCAGCTCGACAACCACGGCCAGCCGATGCAGTACGCCACCGCGCAGGCCGGCGGCAATGCGGCCGGTGCGGTGCCGGTGGACGGCGCCACGCTGGACCGCAACCCCAACGGCACGCCGCGGCTGGTCTACGGCGCCAACACCATCGAGCACACCAAACAGACCCAGGCCAACCTGCAGTTGGGCGTGGACATCACCGACCACGTCAACGCGTTGTTCACCCTCGGTTGGTGGCACAACGATGCCTTCGACGCCACCCGCAGCCTGATCCGCAATGCCGCCGGCCAGCCGGTCTACACCGGCAGCATCCTCGCCGACGGGCAGCTCTGGAGCTTGCCCGCCAGCGGCCTTGCGCCGAGTTCCTACGACCAGACCCACGTGCTGTACGGCGCCGAGCTCGACGGCCGTTTCGACAACGACTGGCGCTGGGAAGCCGTGGCCAGCCGCTACGACTACCAGCACGACCTGCAGCACGATGCCACAACTTCATCGCCGTCCAGCGCCTACGGCGGCCCCGGCTCGGTGGCCGACATGGGCGGTTCCGGCTGGAGCACCGTCGACCTGCGCAGCTCCGGCCCGCTGGGTGACGCGAACATGCTGTACGCCGGCGCGCACCTCGACCGCTACGTGCTCGACTCGCACGTGCAGGCCGCCAGCGACTGGCTGGGCCCGGCCGACGGCGCGCCGATCAGCGCCTACGCCGGGCGCACGCAGACGCGCGCGCTCTACCTGCAGGACGCGTGGAGCTTCGCCCAGGCCTGGTCGCTCACCGCCGGCCTGCGCTGGGAGCAATGGCGCGCCTACGACGGCCTGCTCGCCAACGCCGGCAGCCTGCTCGCCTACCCCGCGCGCCAGCGCAGCGACTTCTCGCCCAAGACCTCGCTGAACTGGGACGTGGCCGACGATTGGCAACTGCGCCTGTCCTTCGGCAAGGCCGTGCGCTACCCCACCGTCGAGGAGCTGTTCCAGGGCTCGATCTCGAACGGTGCCATCGTCAACAACAACCCGAACCTGCAGCCGGAACGCGACTGGTCCACCGACCTCAGCCTGATCCGCAGCCTGCCGCAGGGCCACTGGCGCGTGTCGCTGTACCAGGACCGCGTGGCCGACACGCTGTACACGCAGACCGATATCACCCTGCCGGTGCCGGTCACCAGCGTGCAGAACATCGCCAGCGTGCGCACGCGCGGCGTCGAGGGCGAATTGGTGCTCGCCGATGTCTGGATGCGTGGATTGGACCTCAGCGCCAGCGCCGCGTGGAACCAGGCGACCACCCTGCGTGACTGGCAATATCCGGCAGCCGACGGCAAGGATTTCCCGCGCATCCCGCGCCTGCGCGCCACGCTGTTCGCCGACTGGCGCTTCGCGCCGAGCTGGAACGCCTCGCTGGGCGTGCGCCGCTCCGGCCGCCAGTACAGCAGCCTGAACAACAACGACACCCTCGACACCTACGGCGCCGTCAGCAGCTTCACCGTGCTCGACGCGAAGCTGCGCTGGCGTTTCGCGCCACAATGGACGGCCTCGCTGGGCGTGGACAACCTCACCAACGAGCACTACTGGGTCTACCATCCCTACGCCGGCCGCACCTGGTTTGGCGAGCTGCGCTGGGAGCTGTAGCCACCGCTTCCTCCCTCTCCCACCTGCGGGAGAGGCCGGGCAGAAGGCCGCTCCTACGACGAATCCAACACCACGATCCACCATGCGCAAACTGATCCCCGCCCTGCTCTGCCTGTTCTGCTTCACCGTCGCCGCCCACGACATGCCCGGCATGCACATGTCGAACGGCCCCGGACTCGGCGCCAGCGCCGCGTTCGACGCGCATGGCCGCCTGTGGGTGGTGGATGCGGCGAACGGTCATGTGCGCCTGCGTCACTCCGACGACCTCGGCAAGACGCTGAGCGCGCCGGTGGACGTCAATGCCGTCGCCGAGCCGATCTACGACTCCGGCGAGAACCGGCCGAAGATCGCGTTCGGCCCCAGGGGCGAGTTGTACGTGAGCTGGTCGCAGCCGCGCGCGAAACCGTGGACGGGCTTCGTGCGCTTCGCCCGTTCGCTGGACGATGGCGCACATTTCTCCGCACCGGTCACCGTGCACCACGACGCCGCCGAGATCACCCATCGCTTCGACGCCCTGGCCGTGGACGGTCAGGGCCGCGTGCTGCTCGCCTGGATCGACAAGCGCGATCTTGAAGCGGCGAAGGCCAAGGGCAAGCCCTACCTCGGTGCCGCCGTCTACTACAGCTGGTCCGGCGACGAAGGCCGGACCTTCGTGCCCGAGCGCAAGGTGATGGACAACAGCTGCGAGTGCTGCCGCATCGCGCTGGCGCGCACGCCGGACGGCGAGGTCGCCGCGTTCTTCCGCGGCGTGTTCGGCGACAACATCCGCGACCACGCCTACGCCCCGCTGCCCACCGACGGCGGCCCCGTGCATGCCGGGCGCGCCACTTTCAGCGACTGGCACATCGCCGCCTGCCCGGAACAGGGCCCCGGCCTCGCCGTCGACGACGCCGGCACGCGCCACGCCGTGTGGTACGAGGCCAGCCACGGCCCCGCGATCCGGTACGGCCAGCTCGACCCCGGCCATCCGCCGCAGCATGTGCTGAAACTCGCCGGCCCCGGCGCCGGCCACGCCGACGTGGCCGTGCACGGCAAGACCGTGTGGCTGGCATGGAACCAGGCGGATGCGAACGGCTACGCGCTGGTGTCGCGCGTGTCCACCGACGGCGGCCTGCACTTCGACGCGGCACGCACCGTCGCCACCTCCACCGCCGCCGTGGGTTCGCCGCAACTGCTCGTGCAACAGGGCCAGGCCTTCGTCGCGTGGAACACCGCGGACGGCTTCCGCCTGGTTCCGCTCGGGGCACGCTGATGCGCCGCCCCTTCCTCGTTGCCCTGCTCCTGCTGGCGCTGCCGGCCTTCGCACGCGCCGGCACGCTCGTGCCGCTTGCCGCCGCCGACGTGCCGGCGCTGCTCAAGCCGCCTGCGCATGGCGTGCGCATCGTGGCGATCTGGTCGCTGGATTGCGCCTATTGCGAGGCGAACATGCAGGTGCTGGCGAAGTGGCAGCGCGCGCATCCGCACGACACCGAACTCGTCACCGTGGCCACCGACAGCGTTGCGCAAGGCGCGGCGATCGCGGCGCGGCTCAAGGCCGCGCACATGGACGGCTATCCCGCACGCGCCTACACCGAGGCCTCGCCCGGGCGCCTCGATTTCCTGATCGATCCGGACTGGGGTGGCGAGACGCCGCGCACCGAGATCATCCGGGCCGACGGCAGCCGGCAAGGCATCAGCGGAGCACTCGCCACGGCGCAACTGCAGACGCATCTGTAGGAGCAACTGTCTTCACTCCGCCATCGGCGTTCTCCATTCAGCGCGGTCACGCGCCATGGCGTTGAGGCGGGTGAGGAGGACGCGCATACAGGCGGTGATGGCGACCTTGGCGCACTTGCCGC
>NZ_JACYXK010000029.1 GCF_014842975.1 Rhodanobacter sp. DHB23
CGCGGCAAGTGCGCCAAGGTCGCCATCACCGCCTGTATGCGCGTCCTCCTCACCCGCCTCAACGCCATGGCGCGTGACCGCGCTGAATGGAGAACGCCGATGGCGGAGTGAAGACAGTTGCTCCTACCGCAACCGCTCAGCCGGTGTTCTGCAGACCCTGTGCCACGCCGTTCACGCAGCTCACCAGCGCGCGCAGCAAGGCGTCGTCCTGGCGGTTATCCGCGCGCCAGCGCTTGAGCAAGTCCACCTGCAGCAAACTCATCGGATCGATGTAAGGGTTGCGCAGGCGGATCGATGCGGCGAGACGCGGATCGCCCTGCAGCAGTTCGCCCGCGCCCTTGAGCCTGAGCACCCAGTGGCGGCTGCGCTCGAACTCCGCTCGGATCAGCGCGAAGAACGGTTCGTGCAGTTCGCCGGCCAGTTGCGAGAACGCCTCGGCGATGTCGAGGTCGCACTTGGCCAGCAGCATCTCCACGTCGTCCAGCGCGTTGGCGAAGAACGGCCAGTCGCGCGCCATCTCCGCCAGCGCCTGCTCGCCGTATTCGGCCGCACCCCACTCCAGCGCGCTGCCCAGGCCGTACCAGCCGGTGAGGATGGAGCGGCACTGCGTCCACGCGAACACCCACGGGATCGCGCGCAGGTCCTCCACGCCGCGCATGCTGCGCCGGCGCGAGGGGCGCGAGCCCAGTGCCATACGCTCGATCACGTCGATCGGCGTGGCGTTGCGGAAGTAGTCCACGAAGCCTTCGCGCTCGACCAGCGCGCGGTAGGCCTGCCGGCTGCGCGCGGACAGCGCGTGCATGCGCTCGCGCCATTGCGCCTCGCGCGCATCCTCGTCGCGCGGGCGCAGGCTGGCGCGCAGCACCGCGCCCACGGTCTGCTCGAAGTTGCGCAGCGCCAGCGCGCGGATGCCGTACTTGCGGTGGATCACCTCGCCCTGCTCGGTGACGCGCAGCCGGCCGGCCACCGAGCCGCGCGGCGAGGACAGCAGCGCGGGCGTGATGCGCGCGCCGCCGCGGCTGGCCGAGCCGCCGCGGCCGTGGAAGAACGCCAGCACGATGCCGTGCTCGCGCGCCACCTCCAGCAGCTCCACCTGCGCCCGCTGCAGACCCCAGCGCGAGGCCAGCGTGCCGCCGTCCTTGCCGCTGTCGGAATAGCCCAGCATCACCCACTGGCGGTCGCCGCGCGCGGCGAGATGGGCGCGGTACAGCGGGTCGGCCAGCAGCGCACGCAGTGTGGCCGGGGCGTTCTGCAGGTCGGCGATGGTTTCGAAGAGGGGAGCGATGTCGAGGGGGACATGGCTCTTCGCGTTCGCCTCCCCGCTCTTATCAGACAACACGCTTCTTGCGATCGCCTCCTCTCCCCTTTGGGGAGAGGATTGAGGTGAGGGGCGGGTGCTCGCGGAAGTGTGGCTAGTGCCATTCGCATCAACGACAGCTTCCGGCAAGGCCGCCCCCTCACCCCAGCCCTCTCCCCGGAGGGGAGAGGGCGAAGATCCGGCAGCCTCGGCCAGTCCCCCATGCCTTGCCAGCGCCAGCACCGCCAGCACGTCGGCGGCGGAGCGCGCCATGCTGATGATGTAGAGGCCGGTGGCTTCCGCGCCATAGCGGCGGCGGGCATCGCGCAGGGCGGCGAACACGGCGCGCAGCGACGTGGCCACGCTGTCCTCGCTGGCGACGAAATCGCGTTCGCCGCGCAGGTGCGCATGCAAGGCGGCCACGCGTTCGTCCACGCCGCGCTGCGGCCATTCGGCATCGTTGAACAAGGCGCCCAGCGCGTCGTCGTGCACGCGCGAGTCCTGCCGCGCATCGAGCCGCGCGAGGTGGAAGCCGAAGCTGCGCACGCGCCAGACCAGCCGCTGTATCGCGTAGGCGCCGGCGTGCAGGCCGCAATGGTCGACCAGGCTGGCGGCGATCAGCTCGAGGTCGTCGCGCAGTTCGTCGGCGCTGGCATAGGCCTCCGGATGCCCGTCCTCGTGCGTGGCCTCCAGCCGCGCGCCGATCACCGTGAGCAGGCTGCGGTAAGGCATGTCGGCGTGGCGCGGCTTGATGTGCGCGGCCGCCTGCGGGTAGCGCGCACATGCCTCGTCCAACCGCTGGCGCAGGCGCGGATCGACCTGCACGCGGCTGTCGGTCTGGCTGAGAAAACGCGCCAGTGCGGCGACGTCGCCGATGTAGCGGTCCAGCACCTGCGTGCGCTGGCTGGCGAGGGTGGCGGTGATGGTGTCGGCGCCCACGTTGGGATTGCCGTCCATGTCGCCGCCCACCCAGGTGGCGAAGGAAAGCAGGCGCGGCAGCGGCACCGCCACGCCGTACACCGCCTGCAGCGCGTCGGCCAGCGCCTCGTACAGCGCGGGCACGATGCGGTAGATCGGGTCGGCGATGTAGAAGCCCACGTGCTCGCGCTCGTCCTGCACGCTGGGCCGCAGCGGCGAAGCCTCGGCGGTCTGCCAGCCGGCGGTGAGCGCCATGTGGATGCGTTCCTCGTCCTCGCCGCGCTCCTGCGGCGTGCGGCCGGCGTCGAAGCCGTCGACCAGCGCGCGCACGATGGACTGCTCCTTCTCCAGCAGCGAGGCGCGCACCGCCTCGGTGGGGTGCGCGGTGAACACCGGCTCCACTTCCAGCCTGAGCAGCCAGTCGAGCAATTCCTGCGCGGCCACGCCCTGCGCCTGCAGGTGCTCCAGCACGTCGCGCAGCGATTCCGGCTGCGGCGCGCCGCCCTCGCGCTGGTAGTCGCGGCGGCGGCGGATGCGGTGCACGCGCTCGGCGATGTTCACCGCGTTGAAGTAGGTGGCGAAGGCGCGCGCCAGCGCTTCGGCATGCGCCGCGTCGAGCCCGGCCAGCGGCGCGGTCAGCCCGGCCAGCGGCGCGCCCTCCTGCCGGCGCGCGATGGCGGCGATGCGCACGCGCTCCACCTCGTCGAGGAAGGCCGGCGTGCCCTGCTCGGCCAGCATGCGGCCAACCAGGGCGCCGAGCCGGCGCACGTCGTCGCGCAGCGGGGCATCGGGCAAGGCGGGCTCGGGACTGCGGGAAGCGTTCATCGTGACGACATCGGCTCGCAGGAAACGGGTCTTCGAGACTAGCGCATATCCCGGCCGGATTGTTGCAATGCCGCATATGACTTTCCGTCATCGGCGCGCCGTCCCCGCGGCATGCCCGCCCGCGAAGGACGCCGCTACGGCACGCGGCTATAATTTCGGCTTCCGTCGAGGGGCGCTGCGACCGTGGACATGCACGGCCAGGCTCGACGGCCTGTCCTTGCAACGGCGCTCGATCAACCGGAGATCCACGATGAACGCCGCCACCCACGACTACAAGATCCGCGACATCGGCCTCGCCGATTTCGGCCGCAAGGAACTGGACATCGCCGAGCACGAGATGCCGGGCCTGATGTCGATCCGCCGCAAGTACGCCGCCTCCACGCCGCTGCAGGGCGTGCGCGTGACCGGCTCGCTGCACATGACCATCCAGACCGCGGTGCTGATCGAGACGCTGAAGGACATCGGCGCCGACGTGCGCTGGGCCTCGTGCAACATCTTCAGCACGCAGGACCACGCCGCCGCCGCCATCGCCAAGACCGGCACGCCGGTGTTCGCGTGGAAGGGCGAGACGCTGGAGGAATACTGGGACTGCACGCTGGACGCGCTGTCCTTCCCCGACGGCAAGGGCGGCTTCCTCGGCCCGCAGCTGGTCGTCGACGACGGCGGCGACGTGACTCTGCTGATCCACAAGGGCTACGAGCTGGAAAAGGGCGACGAGAGCTGGGTCAACAGCGCCTCCGGCAGCCACGAGGAGCAGGTCATCAAGAACCTGCTGAAGCGCGTCGCCAAGGAGCGCCCGGGCTACTGGACCCGCGTCGTCGCCGACTGGAAGGGCGTGTCCGAGGAAACCACCACCGGCGTGCACCGCCTGTACCAGCTGGCCGAGGCGAAGTCGCTGCTGATCCCCGCGATCAACGTCAACGACTCGGTGACCAAGAGCAAGTTCGACAACCTGTACGGCTGCCGCGAGTCGCTGGCCGACGGCTTGAAGCGCGCCATGGACGTGATGCTGGCCGGCAAGGTCGCCGTGGTCTGCGGCTACGGCGACGTCGGCAAGGGCTGCGCGCACTCGCTGCGCGCCTATGGTGCCCGCGTGGTGGTCACCGAGATCGACCCGATCAACGCGCTGCAGGCGGCGATGGAAGGCTTCGAGGTCAACACCGTCGAGAGCACGCTGGGCCGCGGCGACATCTACGTCACCACCACCGGCAACAAGGACGTGCTGACCCTCGCCCACATGCAGGGCATGAAGGACCAGGCGATCGTCTGCAACATCGGCCACTTCGACAACGAGATCCAGGTCGACGCGCTGAACGCCTCCGGCGCCACCCGCCTCAACATCAAGCCGCAGGTGGACAAGTACACCTTCAAGAACGGAAACAGCATCTTCCTGCTCGCCGAAGGCCGCCTGGTGAACCTGGGCTGCGCCACCGGCCACCCCAGCTTCGTGATGTCCAACTCGTTCTCCAACCAGACCCTGGCGCAGATCGACCTGTGGGCGAACAAGGACAACTACGAGGCCAAGGTTTACATCCTGCCGAAGAAGCTCGACGAGGAAGTCGCGCGCCTGCACCTGGAGAAGATCGGCGTGAAGCTCACCACGCTCAGCGCCGAGCAGGCCGCCTACCTCGGCGTGCCGGTGGAAGGCCCGTACAAGCCGGACCACTATCGCTACTGATCGGCGGCTCCGTTCCGGAACGGACAGGCGAAGGGCGCAGCTATGCGCCCTTCGTCGTTTCCGGCGCCTGCTGCTGTAAGAATCGGGCCGGTCGGCGCGTCTGAATGGGTGAACCCACCCGGAGACGCACCATGCCCCTCTCACTTTCCCGCGGAGGCGAACCCATGACGGACATCGCACCGCCCGACGTGAACGCCCTCGCCCGTGGCTACGGCCGTGCCGTGTATCTCGCCGCGTACCGTGTGCTCGGCGATGCCAGCCAGGCCGAGGACGTGCAGCAGGACGTGTTCCTGCGCCTGATCGAAAAGCCGCCGACCGACGTCGCCTCGTGGCCGGCCTACCTCGCCGCGATGGCTACCCGGCAGGCGATCGACCGCCTGCGCAGCCGGCAACGCTGGCGTCGGCTGCGCCCACTGTGGAAGGCTACCGAGCCCGCCACCATCGATACGGTCGAGGAAGCGGCCGCGCAGACCGAGCGCGCGCGGCAGCTGCGGGCTGCCCTGGCCCGGCTCAAGCCACAGCATGCCGAGTGTTTCGTATTGCGGTACGTCCACGGCCTCGACACCGCGGCGATTGCCCACGCCACCGGCCTTACCCCCAACCATGTCGGCGTTTGCCTGCACCGGGCTGCGCAGACGCTGGAATCCCTGCTCAACGACCAGGCGCGCCACGCGCCGGAGGTGCTGTGATGGAACCGACCCTGTCCCCCGCCCTGACCCGTCATCTGCAGGCGCTGGCCTGCGATCCGCCCGCCGCTGCGCTCGACGCCGCGCAGGCGAAGCTCGAGCGGCGCCTCGCCGGTGTCCGCCCGCGCAAGCTGCACCCTGCACGCTGGATCGGTGCATTGGCGACCGCAGCCACCGCCTGCCTGGTGCTCACCCTGGCGCTGATGCCGACGTCGCGCAGCGTCGCCTTCGAGGTGGCACTCAAGCACCTGCGCGACTTCCACACCCTCGCGCTGACCATAGAACAGCAATCGCAAGGCATGGCGATGCCGACGATCCAGGTGCGGATGGACCGCGGCGGCGATGCCCGCACCGACATCGGCGACACCACCAGCGTGGTGGTGAATGCCGCCGGGCATCGCGTGCTGACGCTGCTGCATGGTCCGCGCATGGCGCTGGTGACCCTCCTGCCGGCGGACGCCAGGCCGACCCCGGATGCCGCGCTGAAGTGGCTGGATGCAATCCGGCAATTCCAGGGCAACGCGGCCGAACTGCCCGGTCAGCGCGTGATCGACGGCCGCGTCACCCATGGCTGGCAGCTCGACGTGCAGGGCATGCGCATTGCCCTCTGGGCCGATTCCGATGGCGTGCCGCGGGCAGTCGAGGTCGGCGACGGCCATGTGCTGAGCCAGCGCGTCCACGTGACCGTCGATCCGCCGCTGGATGCCGGCACCTTCAATATGGCGGTCCCCGCGGGCTACCGCGAAGCCAGGCCCGATCAGGACTGAAGCAGCACGGTTGGGCGTGTCTCGGGCCGCAGGCCCGCGACACGCCGCAGGGTTCATGGCCGATGGTGCGGCGGCTTGTTTCCGTACCCATCCCGGGCCAGTGAAAACCCACGTGGGCAACCCGGAAATCCGGCCGACAGGCCGTTGGCAACGACGGCGCTATGGCCGCCAGTTCGCGTTGTTTTCCCAGAACGCCACCGCACGCCGATACGCCTCGCGGTCCAGCGGCACGCCGGAACCACCCTCTTCCACGCCCAGCGCATTGCGCAACATGGTGATCGGCGCCATCGGGATCTCCTCCGGTTCCATCGTGTAGAGGCAGCCGACGATGCCCCAGTCGGCGTCGATGGGCTCGCCTTCCTTCGCGAGCTGCTCGCGGCTGTAGAGGATCACCACCAGCCAGTCCGCCACCGGCGGCTGCACGCCCTCGAACCAGCGCACCAGCACCGGCAGTTCGGCCCTGGTGCGCGCCTCGTAGGCGGAGCGCAGCAGGTGGCGGTTGGCGTCGGTGACCGGTGCGGTGAGGCAGCGCGTGGAGGTCCAGTTGCGGTGCACGTGCAGCTTGCAGAACGGCGCGTAGCCGTCGAGTTGCTTGAACGGCGCTTCGTCGTTGAGACGGCGCTGGAACTCTTCGGGCGTGCAGTCCTGGATGGTGTTCCCGCGCGGCTCGCGCGGAAACAGGCGGGCACTGGCGAAGGGTGTGAGGATGATGGACATGGCCGGGCCGATGGAAAAAGCAAAGCGTAACGCACGTGGCGCCCTCTCCTTGCCCGCTGGCGGGCGTCGGCCGGGAAGGCTTCCCGGTTCCCGGGGGCTGAAGGCACCCCATCCGCCCTTCGTCCACGGGCACGAAGGGAATGCAGCGGGAACCATGATTTCCATCCTGCCGTTTGGACGTCTATCTTTTCATCGCGATGGACGTATAAAATCATCCAATACATTCACCGGGAACCCCCATGCCCGCCATCAGCTTCGAATTCTTCCCGCCCAAGACCGACGAGCAGCGCGCGCAGCTGGACCAGGCCGCGCAGGCGCTGAAGGCGTGGCAACCCGAGTACGCGTCGGTCACGTTCGGCGCCGGCGGCTCCACGCTGAGCTACACCGGCGACACCGTGGCGCACCTGCACGCGGCGCACGGCTACGCGGTGGCGCCGCACCTGTCCTGCATGGGCGGCACGCGCGCGGAGATCCACGCCCTGCTCGACGGCTACAGGGCGGCGGGCTATCGCCGCATCGTGGCGCTGCGCGGCGACCTGCCCTCCGGCATGGCCAGCGCGGGCGATTTCCGCTACGCCGCGGAACTGGTGAGTTTCATCCGCGAGCACTCGGGCGACCACTTCCATATCGAAGTGGCGGCCTACCCGGAGACCCACCCGCAGGCCGACGACGCGCTGGCCGACCTGCGCCACTTCAAGGCCAAGGTGGAGGCCGGCGCGAACGGCGCGATCACCCAGTACTTCTTCAACCCGGACGCGTATTTCCGCTTCGTGGACGACGCGCACCGGCTCGGCGTGCGCGTGCCCATCGTGCCTGGCATCATGCCGATCGCGAACTTCACCCAGCTGAAGCGCTTCTCCGACGGCTGCGGCGCGGAGATCCCGCGCTGGATCGCCAAGCGCATGCAGGCGCACGGCGACGATGCCGCGTCGGTGCGCGCACTGGGCGCGGAAGTGGTGGCGCAGCTGTGCCGGCGCCTGCTGGACGGCGGCGCGCCGGCGCTGCACTTCTATACCTTGAACCGCGCCAGGGCCACGCGCGCGGTGCTGGAACAGCTGGACTGATTCACGCTTGCCCGGGCCGCGCATCGCTATGCTTGCGCGATGCGCGCATTCGCCCTGCTCCTGCTGACGCTCTGCATCCTCGCCACGGCCGCGCAGGCGCAGGGCACGATCCATCGCTGCGTGGATGCGCACGGCAACCCGCTGTTCACCGACCAGCCGTGCCCGTCGCAACAGGCCGCGCCGGCGCCAGCCGCAAGCCTCGCGCCGCCCGGTGCGCCAGCGCCGCTGCAGCGCTGCGCCGCGACCGCGGCGGAGCTGCGCCAACGCGTGGTCGACGCCTTTGCCGCGCATGATCCCAACCGGCTCGCCGGGCTGATGCTGTGGGGCGGCTACGGCAACGGCTCGACCACGGGCGACCTGCGCGCGCTGGCCCAGCTGGTACGGCAGCCCCTGCTGGAAATCCACTTCGACAACGAGTCGGCCGACGGCCTCCCGCCCCCCGCATCCTCCACGGTGCCACCCGCCAGGGCATTGCGACTGCGCACCGACGACGGCGGCACCGCCGGCTTCGCGATCACCCGCCAGGCCGGTTGCCTGTGGCTGCGCCAGGTGGACTGAAGCCGCCGCCGGGAGCGCACCGGCACACCGGAATTCCCCCGCGGCATGCTGCGCCGCAAACATCGGCACGCGGGGCTGGGGTTTATCATGGGCAGTCCCCCACGGAGAGTTCCCATGGCGCAGCAGTACCCCGATTGGATCTGGCAGAACGGCGCGATCAAGCCGTGGGCCGAGGCCACCACCCACGTGATGTCGCACGCGCTGCATTACGGCTCCTCGGTGTTCGAGGGCATCCGCAGCTACGCCACGCCGGACGGCGCGGCGATCTTCCGCCTCACCGACCACCTCACCCGCCTGTTCCACTCGGCGAAGATCTACGACATGGCCGTGCCGTACACCCGCGACCAGATCGCCGCCGCCTGCCGCGAGGTGGTGAAGAAGAACGGCCTCGCCGCCGCCTACCTGCGCCCGGTGGCATGGCGCGGCCTGGGCGGTTTCGGCCTCTCCGCCGAAACGCCGATCGACGTGGCCGTGGCCGCGTGGCCGATGGGCCCCTACCTCGGGCCGGAGGCGCTGGAGCAGGGCATCACCGCCTGCGTGTCGAGCTGGCAGCGCTTCGCGCCCAACACCATCCCGGCCGGCGCCAAGGCCGGCGGCAACTACCTGTCCGGCCAGCTGATCGCGCGCGAGGCGCGCCGCCTGGGCTTCGGCGAAGGCATCGCGCTGGCCTCCACCGGCCTGCTCAGCGAAGGCGCGGGCGAGAACCTCTTCCTGGTGTTCGACGGCGCGCTGCACACCACGCCAGCCAGCGCCTCCATCCTCACCGGCATCACCCGCCACTCGCTGATCACGCTGGCGCGCGAGGACGGCATCGAAGTGGTCGAACGCGACCTCCCGCGCGAATACCTCTACCTCGCCGACGAGGTGTTCATGTGCGGCACCGCCGCCGAAGTCACCCCGATCCGCGCGGTCGACGGCAAGCAGGTCGGCGCCGGCCATGCCGGCCCCGTCACCCGCCGCATCCAGGAGCTGTTCTTCGGCCTGTTCAACGGCAAGACCCACGACAAGTGGGGCTGGCTGGAGCCGGTCTGACGCATGAAGCCCCTCTCCCACTCGTGGGAGAGGGGTTGGGGAGAGGGCGCTTTTCCCGCAAGGCCGCCCTCTCCCCCGGCCCCTCTCCCGCAAGCGGGAGAGGGGAGCAAGCGGCTACTTCGCCGGCTGCTTCGCCAGCACGCCCGCGACCCAGCGATCCAGATCCCGCGGCGTGATCGTGCCGTCGCCCTCGTGGATCGAGCCGCTGAAGCGGATATCCAGCAAACGACCATCCGCGCCCACCAGCGCCACTTGCGGATAGGAGTCCACGCCCATCGCCTGGATGAAATCCATGCCGTCCGCCAGCACCGGCCAGCCGAAGCGGTGGGCGGCGACGTAGTCGCGGGCGGTCTTCACATCGTCGAACGTCACCGCCAGCACGGGCATCCGCGGATGCGCCCTGGCATAGGCGTTCAACGCGGGCGTCTCCTGGATGCACGGCACACAGGTGGCGAAGAAGAAGTTCACCAGGGTGACGTGGCCATGCAGCGAAGCATTGTCGACCACGTGGCCGTCGAGATCGGCCAGGCGGAACGCCGGCAACGGCTGGCCCGGCTCGAGCGCATGGCCCTGCGCGCTCGTCTTCGCCATGGCGGCCGTCTGCGCCCTGAGCTCCTTGGCCTGCACCGAATCGGCGGCATTCAATCGCAACTCCGCCGTGCGCCTGGCCGGATCGCGCCTGACGTCGAACGTCATGGACTTCTGCATCACCGCGGCGACGAAATCAGCCTTCGCCATCACCTTGCCGTCGACGTCGCGATAGGCGACCGCGTAGCTGCCGTCGATGCCCTCCATCTTCAGCAGCGGATCCAGCGCCGTGCCGGCCTTGCCATCGCCCTGGGCCGAAGCCGCGAACCCCGCCAACGCCAGCACGCCACCCAGCAGGACCAGCCACCCGCGCGCACGCTCCATTCCCATCACCACGCTCCCTTCCGGCGTCATCGACGCATCAGACTACCTTCCCGCGAAACCGGCAAGCGCGGCGGTGCCGCTATCATGTGCGGATGACCGACACCGCATCCGCCTTGCCCACCATCCGCCTGAAATCCGACCGCGCGCCCGGCCACCCCTGGGTGTGGTCGGCGCAGGTGCACAAGCCCGAGGGGCGCATCCCGCCGGGTAGCGTGGTGGACGTGCTGGACGCGAAGGACCGCTTCGTCGGCCGCGGCTTCTGGAACGGCCACGCGCGCATCGCGCTGCGCCTGCTCACCGCCGACCCCGCCGAAGCCATCGACGCCGACTGGGTCGGCGCGCGCATCGCCCGCGCCGTGAAGCTGCGCCGCGAATGGCTGGAACTGGACACGGCCACGGACGCCTGGCGCGTGGTGCACAGCGAGGGTGACGGCCTCAGCGGCCTGATCGTGGATCGCTACGCCGACATCCTCGTCGTCGAATACTTCGCCGCCGGCATGTGGAAGTTCCGCGACGCTATCCGCGACGCACTGCTTTCGCATTTTCCCGGCGCGCGCATCTACGGCTTCGCCGAAACGCACGTGCAGAAGCAGGAGTCCTTCGACTGCCGCGCCAGCGAGCCGCCCGCGCCGGTGGCGGTGCACGAGCACGGCCTTGCCTTCCACGCCGCGCCCGGCGCGGGCCACAAGACTGGCTTCTTCGCCGACCAGCGCGACAACCGCCGGCGCTTCGCGGAACTCGCGCGCGGCCGCCGCGTGCTCGACCTGTGCTGCAACGCCGGCGGCTTCGCGGTGCATGCGATGGCCGCGGGCGCGCGCGCGGCGGTGGGCGTGGACATGGACGCCGGCATCCTCGAGATCGCCCGCGCCAATGCCGCCGCGAACAAGCTCGCGGTGGATTTCCAGCAGGCCGACATCTTCGACTGGCTGCGCGCCGCGGTGGCGCGCGGCGAGCACTACGACGCGGTGATCCTCGACCCCGCCAAGCTCACCCGCGACCGCAACAAGGTGTTCGACGCGCTGAAGAAATACTTCGCGATGAACCGCCTCGCGCTGGACGTGATCCCGCCCGGCGGCCTGCTGCTCACCTGTTCATGCACCGGCCTGGTCGGCGAGGCGGACTTCCTGGAGATGCTGCGCCGCGTGGCGCTCAACGCCGGCCGCGAGATCCAGATACTCGACGTGCGCGGCGCCGGCGCCGACCATCCGGTGCGCGCCGACGTGCCGGAGAACCGCTACCTCAAGGCGGTGTTCTGCCGGGTGGAGTGATGTTGCGGAAACGCCGTGGAGCGCACCCTGTGCGCGAATGCTTTTCGCCCTGATCGAGGCACCAAGGCCATCGCGCACAGGGTGCTCCTACGACGGGAATTCAGGCCTGGCGCGGCAAGCGTCCCTGCAACGACGCCGCATCGAACGGCCCGGGCTCGGCGATCAGCGCGCGCGCCGCATCCACCTGGCCCCAGGTGTTCCACAGCAGCACGCCGCGCACGCGGCCGCGTTCGAGGTAATACACCACGCCTTCGCGGCCGGGCTCGCGCCAGTCCTCGACCACCTCCAGCCGCGTGTCGAGCAGGCCCACCGCCTCGTAGCCCAGGTCGAACAGGTCGGAATAGAAGAACGGCAAAGTGTCGTAGCTGTCCGCGATGCCGGCCATCGCGCGGCCGGCGCAGCGGCCCATGCCGAGCGCCGCGTCCTCGTGCTCCACGCGCAGGCGCCTGTCCAGCGCGGGGTTGTAGAAATTGGCGACGTCGCCGGCGGCCCAGATGCCGGGATCGCTGCTGCGCAGCTGCGCGTCGACCACGATGCCGTTGTCCACCTTGAGGCCCGCCTGCTCGGCCAGCGCAACGTTCGGCGTCACGCCGAGGCCGGCCACCGCGGCCTCGACCCGCAGCAGGCTGCCGTCGGACAGGTCCAGTTCCACGCCGCCGTCGGTGGGGCGGCCGCCGTTCACCCGCACGCCGCTGCGCACGTCCACGCCGTGCTGGCGGTAGTAGTCGTCCAGGTAACGCGCGAGCCCATCGGGGTAGCGGCCCGCGCCGATGTGCGCATCCGGAAACAGCATGCTCACCTTGCAGCCGACGCCGCACAGCGAAGCGGCCAGCTCGGCGCCGATGAAGCCGCCGCCGATCACCGCGATGATCGCACCGGGCCGGGCGTAGCGGCGCAGCGCCTGGTAATCGTCCAGCGTGCGGAAATGGATGACGCGGTCGCCGCCGTCGAACGGCAGCAGCCGCGGCGTGGCGCCGGTGGCGAGCAGCAGGCGTCGGTAGCGGTAGCTGTCGCCCTGCCCGTCGCGCACCACGTGCGCCGCGCGGTCCAGCGCCACGATACGCCGCCCGGGATACAGCTTCGCGCCGCTGGCCGCAGTACCCAGGTCGATGTCGGCCAGCGTCCTGTCGCCCTTCCACAGCGCCTTGGACAGCGGCGGGCGCTGGTACGGCGGCGACGTTTCCTCGCCGACCATGCCGACATCCGCCGTGGTGTCGACCTCGCGGATCGCCTTCGCCGCCGCATCCGCCGCCATGCCGGCGCCGACGATCAGGTAATCGTGCATGTGTTCCATGACCAGCTCCCATCCGGAATGCATTCGGCCATCATGCGCCGCCATGGCGAAAGCCGCGTGAATCGCAGGTGTTGCGACGCCAGGACGTACACTTAGGAGAAGCCCGATCAATCGGCTTCTTGCTCGTCATTCCTGCGCGGGCAGGAATCCAGCGCCTTTGCGTTCAACACCCTGAAGACACTGGATTCCTGCCTGCGCCGGGATGACGGGCAAGATCAGAACATCCCTGCCGCATCCGATTCCAGCGAAACCTGCCCATGCCTTCCAGCGAAACCCTGCTCATCCTCCTCGTCGTGCTCGCGCTGTTGCTGCTGGCGCTGCAGGTCGCGCTGCTGCTGCGCGGCCGCGGCGACGCCGGCGTGGCCGGCAAGCTCGACGCGCTGAAGGACGACAACGAACGCCTGCAGCGCAGCCTGCGCGACGAGCAGCGCAGCGGCCGCGAGGAACTGCAGCAGGGCTTCGAGCGCTTCCGCGGCCACGTCAACGAACAGCTGGACGGCATGTCGCGCCAGCAGGCCGAACGCATCGACGGCTTCGGCCAGCGCCTCGCCGCACTCACCGACGGCACCAGCGCCGGCCTGCAGTCGCTGGCGCAGCGCCTCGCCGAGGACGCGCGCAAGAGCCGCGAGGAGCTCGCGCAGGCGCTGGACCGCTTCGGCGAACAGCAGCAGCAGCGCCTCACCGCGCTGGGCGCGCAGCACGAGCAGCGCATGGGCGAGGTGCGCGGCACGCTGGAAGGCCAGCTCAAGACGCTGCGCGAGGACAACGCCGCGCAGCTGGAAAAGATGCGCGCCACCGTGGACGAGAAGCTGCAGAGCACGCTGGAAACCCGGCTGGGCCAGTCGTTCAAGCTGGTCTCCGAGCGGCTGGAGGCCGTGCAGCGCGGCCTGGGCGAGATGCAGAGCCTGGCCACCGGCGTGGGCGACCTGAAGCGCGTGCTGGGCAACGTGAAGACGCGCGGCATCCTCGGCGAGGTGCAGCTGGGCGCATTGCTGGAACAGCTGCTGATCACCGACCAGTACGAGGCGAACGTGGCCACCGTGCCGGGCAGCAACGACCGCGTGGAGTACGCGATCCGCCTGCCCGGGGCCGACCGCGAGCATCCGGTGTGGCTGCCGGTGGACGCCAAGTTCCCGCGCGAGGACTACGAGCGCCTGCTGGACGCGCAGGAGCGCGCCGACGCCGATGCCGCCAATCTCGCCGCGACCGCGCTGGAACGCCGCGTGCGCGAGGAGGCCCGCACCATCCGCGCCAAGTACGTGGCACCGCCGCACACCACCGACTTCGCGATCCTGTTCCTGCCCACCGAGGGCCTGTACGCCGAGGTGCTGCGCCGGCCCGGCCTGTTCGAGTCGCTGCAGCACGAACACCGCGTCACCGTGGCCGGCCCCACCACGCTGAGCGCGCTGCTCAACAGCCTGCAGATGGGTTTCCGCACGCTGGCGATCCAGCAGCGCTCCAGCGAGGTGTGGCAACTGCTCGGCGCGGTGAAGAGCGAGTTCGGCAAGTTCGCGAACATCCTCGAAAAGGCCGAGCGCCAGCTCAACACGGTGAGCAAGAGCATCGGCGACGCCGGCAAGAAGACCCGCACCATCGAGCGGCGGTTGCGCGGCGTGGAATCGCTCTCCGCCGACGACGCGACCCGGCTGCTCGGCGACGCCGCGGTCGACGACGATGCCGACAACGGGACGGATGAAGACGCATGAACAGGCCGAAGCGTCCGCTCGCCGAACACCGCCGGCAGTTCGACCTGCTGACCGACGAGGTCCTGTGGCTGTGGAAGGCGCTGCCGCCGCGCCAGCGCCTGATGCTCGGCACCGTGCACGCGCTGTGCGCGGTGGTGGCCGCCAGCCTCGGCTATTTCGGCGCGATCGCGCTGGGCCTGCAGCAAGGCTACTGGGCCGCGATCACCGCGATCTCGGTGAGCCAGAGCAGCTACGCGGAGGTGCGCAACTCCACGCGCGACCAGTTCCTCGGCGCGATGATCGGCAGCCTGATCGGCATGGCCGTCGCCACGCTGGGCCACGACCAGTTTTCCACCTACGTGCTGGCGGTGATGATAGGCATGGTGCTGTGCGCGGCCTTCAACCTGGGCGCGGCGGGGCGCATCAGCGGCACCACCACCACGATCATCATGCTGGTGCCGCACCAGGGCGCGTTCTGGCAATTCGCGCTGTTCCGGCTGGGCGAAGTGATGCTGGGCGCCATCGCGGCGCTGCTTACGACCGTGCTGTTCAACCGGCTGGAACGCCGCCTGTTCGGCGAACCGCCGGCGGCGTGACCCGCTTGCCGCTAAAATGCGCTTTCACCCGATCCCCGGAAACACCATGAGCAACGACGACGTCACCCAGCAGCAGGCCGAGGAAGCCGTGCGCACCCTGCTGCGCTGGGCCGGCGAGGATCCCGCACGCGAAGGCCTGCTCGACACGCCCAAGCGCGTGGTGAAGGCCTACCGCGACTGGTTCTCCGGCTACGGCGAGGATCCGGCCGACTACCTCCGGCGCACCTTCAAGGAAGTCGAGGGCTACGACGAGATGGTGGTGCTGCGCGACATCGAGTTCGAGAGCCACTGCGAGCATCACATGGCGCCCATCGTCGGCCGCGCCCACGTGGGCTACCTGCCGACCTGCCGCGTGGTCGGCATCAGCAAGCTGGCGCGCGTGGTGGAAGGCTATGCGCGCCGCTTCCAGGTGCAGGAGAAGCTCACCGCGCAGATCGCGCACTGCATCCAGGAGAACCTGCAGCCGGCGGGCGTGGCGGTGGTGATCGACGCCAGCCACGAGTGCATGACCACCCGCGGCGTGCACAAGCGCGGCGTGTCGATGGTCACCAGCCAGATGCTGGGCGCGTTCCGCGACGACGCGCGCACGCGCGCCGAGTTCCTGCAGTTCATCGGCATCCACGGCGGGATGCGCTGAAGCATGCCGCACCGCTGCCGATAACCGCTGCTTCCCCCGCAGCCACCATCCCGGCTCCGGCCCCGCCACTCCGGATAACGTGCGCATCGATCTGGCCACCATCGCCCTGTTCGGCGCCCTGCAGGCGCTGCTGCTGGCGCCCCTGCTGCTCGCCGCCACGCGTGCCTACGCCGGCGTCGCCCGCACCAGCCTGCGCATCTGGGGCACCGTCCTGCTGCTGCAGGTCGTCGGCTGGGCGCTGATGGGACTGCGCGGGCACGCCAGCGACTGGCTGTCGATCGTGCTCGCCAACGGCGTGCTGATGGTCGCCTATGCCGAGACCGCACGCGCGCTGCGCCTGCTGCTCGGCGCACCGCAGCGCCTGGCCCTGCTGGTGGCGATCGGCCTGGCCGGCTGGCTCGGCATCGCCTGGTTCGGCGTGGTCGCGCCCGACTTCCGCATGCGCGTGTACATCGCCTCGCTGGCGCTGGGCGCCTACCTGCTGTTGCTGGCGTGGCCGTTGCGGCATGCGCTGCAGCGCGGCGGTTCGACGGCGCAGCGGGTGATGCTGCTGGTCCTGCTGGGCACCCTGGCGGCCTGGATCGCCCGGCTGGTCGAGCTGGCCACCCAGCCCGCCGACGCCGGGCTGCTCAGCTATTCGCCGGCCAACGCGGCGCAGATGATCTACAGCGCGGTGGAACCGGTACTGGCCAGCATCGGCTTCCTGCTGATGTACAACGAGACGGTGCAGGCCGAACTGCGCCGCCTGGCGCGCACCGACCCGCTCACCGGCACCTTGAACCGCCTGGCGCTGGACGAGGAATCCCTGCGGCTGTTCCGCGCCGCGGATCGCCCCAACACGCTGGCCGCGCTGATCATCGACGTCGATCACTTCAAGCGCATCAACGACAACTTCGGCCACGTCGCCGGCGACCGCGTGCTGGCCGCCCTGGCCGCCGGCATCCGCTGGCGGCTGCAACCGCCGGCCGTGCTGGGCCGCATGGGCGGCGAGGAGTTCCTGGTGCTGCTGCCGGACACGGGCGTGGCCGAGGCCATCGCATTGGCGGAACGGCTGCGCGCGGCCATTGCCGCCATGCCGTCGGTGCCCGATGCCGGGATCGCAGGCGTCACCGCTTCCATCGGCATTGCCGCGTACCGGTCCGGGGATGCCAGCGTGGACGACCTGATCCAGCGCGCGGACCGCGCGCTCTATGACGCCAAGCGCGCCGGGCGCAACCGCGTCGTCGCCGCCGTCGGCGACGCCTCGCCGGTGCAGGCCGACCCGATGGCGTCCCCGGCGCCATCGTCCGTGCCCGAAGGGCGTTAGCACGCACGTGGCGCCACATCCTGCGTCCCGGTGGCAGGCCACGCACGCTCGACCTCGACGCGGCCACGTGGCATGCCGCACACTGCCGCGCATGCCTTCCGCCACGCGCCACCTTCGCCACTTCCCTGCCGCGCTGTGCCTGTTGCTGCCACTCGTCGCGGCGGCACAGGATTCGCGCGATGCCTACCTGCGCCAGTTCGACACCGACGGCAACGGCTGCGTGAGCGAATCGGAATACGTGGCCTACATGAGCCGCGGCTTCGAGCAACTGGACCGCAACCACGACGGCGTGCTGGAACCGGACGAGCTTCCCGGCGGCCACGGCAAGCCGGTGACGCTGAAGGCATGGCAGGACAACCTGCGCCGCCAGTTCCACAAGCTGGATCGCCATCGCAACGGCTGCCTGGACGCGCAAGAACTCACGGCGCCGCCGGGCTGACATTCCGCCGCAGGCCAGGCCGCAACGCGCGGCGATGCGCTATCGTTCCGCGTCTGCCGTCACCGCACATGCCATGAACCAGCCCACTGCCCACACGCCGCGCCACCAGGCCGCGCTTGCCTTCATCTTCGTCACCGTGATGCTGGACATGCTGGCGTTCGGCATCGTCATCCCGGTGCTGCCGCACCTGATCGAAGGCCTGATCGGCGGCGACATCGCCAAGGCGGCATCCTGGGTGGGCTGGTTCGCCGCCTTGTTCATGACCATGCAATTCGTGTTTTCCCCGGTGCAGGGCACGTTGTCGGACCGCTTCGGCCGGCGCACGGTGATCCTGATTTCCAGCTTCGGCCTCGGCGTGGATTTCATCGTGATGGCGCTGGCGCCGACGCTTTGGCTGCTGTTCGTGGGACGACTGTTCTCGGGTGCCTGCGCGGCGAGCTTTTCCACCGCGAATGCCTACATCGCCGACATCGTGCCGAAGGAGAAGCGCGCCGCCGCGTTCGGCATGCTGGGGGCGGCGTTCGGCATCGGCTTCATCATCGGCCCGGCGCTGGGCGGCTTCCTCGGCCACTGGCATCTGCGCCTGCCGTTCTGGGTGGCCGCATGCCTGTCGCTGCTCAACTTCTGCTACGGCTTCTTCGTGCTGCCCGAATCGCTGCCCAAGGAACGCCGCTCGCCGCGCTTCGACTGGCGCCACGCCAACCCGTTCGGCGCGGTGGTGCTGCTGCGCCGCTACCCGCAGGTGTTCACGCTGGCCGCGGTGTTCTTCCTGCTCAACCTCGCGCAGTTCTCGCTCAACTCCACCTACGTGCTGTTCATCCAGTACCGCTTCGACTGGGGTCCGCAGACCGCGGGCTACACGCTGGGCCTGGTCGGCGTGTGCAGCGGCCTCGTGCAGGCGGTGCTGGTGCGCCGGCTGATGCCGAAGCTCGGCGAGCGGCGGATGATCCTGATCGGCCTGCCGCTGTGCGTGCTGGGCTACCTCGCGTTCGGCCTCGCGCCGACGCCATGGCTGTTCCTGCTGGCGATCCCGGTGTTCTGCCTCGGCGGACTCGCCGGACCGCCGGCGCAATCGATGATGACCCACCAGGTCGATCCGCACGAACAGGGCCGCCTGCAGGGCGCGCTGACCAGCCTGGCCAGCCTGGCCGGCATCTTCGGCCCGGCGATGTTCGCCAACCTGTTCGCGCTGTTCATCAGCGACCACGCGCCGGTGCAACACCTGCCCGGCGCCGCCTTCGTGCTGGCCGCCCTGCTGCTGGTCGCCGCCACGCTGGTGGCGATCCGCGCCACACGCCACGCCGCGCCGGCGTTCACGGCCGCCCCCTCTTCCCCCGAACCACTGGAGCACATCCCATGAGCCTCTCCATGTACCAGGCCTCCGTACCCGTCTTCGTCCGCGCGCTCACCAACCTGCGCCACGTGCTGCAGAAGGGCGAGGCACACGCCAGGGCCAAGGGCGTCACCGACGCCGTGCTGCTGCAGACGCGCCTGATCCCCGACATGCTGCCGCTGGTGAAGCAGGTGCAGATCGCCTGCGACATGGCCTGCCGCGGCACCGCCCGCCTCGCCGGCGAGGAACCGAAGAGCTTCGAGGACAACGAAGCCACGATGGCCGAAGTGCTCGACCGCGTCGATCGCGCCATCGCCTACGTGCAATCGTTCAAGGCCGGATAGATCGACGGCAGCGAAGCCCGCGCGATCCAGCTCAAGATGCGCAACGGCGAACTGAACCTGGACGGCCAGTCCTACCTGCTGCAGTTCATCCAGCCCAACCTGTATTTCCACTGCACCACCGCCTACAACCTGTTCCGCGGCATGGGCGTGGAGATCGGCAAGACCGATTTCACCGGCGCGCTTTGAAGGGCGACTGCCCTCCCGTCTTCGGGACGCAGTGAAGGGAAGAGCCATGGATGGCTCTGCCTTGGGCGATGAGGGAAAGGGGTGGGAACCACGACGGGTTTCCACTTCCGCAGACTGCTCCACCAGCAACGGGTTTGCTGGCCCCAATGCAGACTCCCCGGCCAGCATGCGCCGCCCTACTCAAACCGGAGTTTGTCGGATACGCTGCGCCGGCGTGCAATGCGCATCCAATGGGGACTTCAAATATGGACAAACTCGTTTATGGAAACGAGCGGAAGCTGCGCGCGATCGCGCTGGTGCTCTCGGCACTGATCTGGCTGGCACTGTTGGTGGCCACCTTCGGCATCGTCCTGATCTACGTCCCCCTCATCGCACTGTTCCTGCTGGCGGCCCACTCTGCGCTGATTGCGCATCTGCGAGGAAACGGCATCCGCATCAGCGCCAGACAGATGCCCGATCTCCACGACCGCATCTCCGCCTGCTCCAGCAAACTGGGCATGCCGGTTCCGGAGGCCTATCTGATCAATGGCAGCGGCGTTCTCAATGCCTTCGCCACACGATTCCTCGGGCGCAACTTCGTGGTGTTGCTGTCCGACATCGTTGACAGCATGGACGACCGCCCGGAGGCGCTCAATTTCTACATCGGCCACGAACTGGGCCACATCCGCATGCACCATCTGACGTGGGGGAAAATCCTCGCGCCCGCACTGTGGCTGCCACTGCTCGGGGCGGCATATGCACGGGCCCGTGAATACACCTGCGACCGTCACGGCCTCGCCGTGTGCGCGCAACCCGAAGACGCCCAGTACGGCCTCGCGGCGCTGGCTGCCGGCAAGCGACGCTGGCGCCAGGTCGACCTGGAGGAGTACAGCCGCAGCGCCGCCGAACGGCCGGGGTTCTGGATGTCGCTGCACGAACTGAGCAGCGATTACCCGTGGCTCAACAAACGTCAGGCCTGGCTGCGCGCAATTGCCGGACAAGGCAAGCCAAGGCTCGGCGGGCGCAATGTCTTCGCCTACCTGCTCAGCCTGTTCTTGGCACGCATTCCAGGGCTGGGGCCATTCGGCGGCATCGTCATGGTGTGCTACGTGGCCATTCTTGCGGCCATCGCCATACCTGCCTATCAGGACTACATCGTACGTACCGAGGCGACCACGGCGTATGTAGACACCGCACCGTACCGGGAAGCGGTGGTGCGCTACGCCACCGTCCAGCACCAATGGCCCGAATCGCTGGACCAGATGGGCATGGCGCCATTCGCTGGCGATAAAGCCGTGTCGTCCATTTCGCTGGCTCCGCAAGGCGTGTTGATCGCCACCCTTGTAGCCAAACCGCATGCGGCACCGCTCACTCTCGAGTTGTCACCCTATGTGCAGAATCACGCCGTCCTTTGGTCCTGCGGCGGCGACATTCCGTCAAGGCAACTGCCAGTGGCTTGCCGCCAGCCGCCCAAGTAACCGAGCCCGACCGGGTGCCCGCAGGAGATGCGGGCACCCCGCCTTTCCAAGCCTGGCGCGACAAAGCAACTCCGCCGCCGGCCGAAGCAGCATGTGAAAATGGGAGCCTCTCCTACAACTGCACCGCGCATGCTGCGACTGACCGACATCAAGCTCCCACTGGATCATCCTGCGGAGGCCTTGCCCGCCGCGATCCGCGCAAAGCTGGGCATCCGACCCGAGGCACTGCGCGGTTTCAGCGTGTTCCGCCGCGGCTACGACGCGCGCAAGCGCGGCGCCATCGCGCTGATCTACACGCTGGACGTGGACGTGGCCGACGAAGCCGCGCTGCTGGCGCGCCATGCCGCCGACCGCCACGTGCAGCCCACGCCGGACACCAGCTACACCTTCGTGGCGCAGGCGCCGGCGAAGCTGGAGCACCGGCCCATCGTGATCGGCTTCGGCCCCTGCGGCATCTTCGCGGCGCTGATCCTGGCGCAGTCGGGCTTCCGCCCCATCGTGCTGGAACGTGGCAAGGCAGTACGCGAGCGCACGAAAGACACCTGGGACCTGTGGCGCAAGCGCGAGCTGCACCCGGATTCCAACGTGCAGTTCGGCGAGGGCGGCGCAGGCACGTTCTCCGACGGCAAGCTGCACAGCCAGATCCGCGACACCCAGCACCACGGCCGCAAGGTGCTGACCGAGTTCGTCGAGGCCGGCGCGCCTGAGGAAATCCTCTACGTCAGCAAGCCGCATATCGGCACCTTCCGATTGGTGACGATGGTGGAAAACATGCGCGGCACCATCGAGGCGCTGGGCGGCGAGATCCGCTTCGGCCAACGCGTGGACGACCTGCTGGTGGAAACCGGTGCGCACGGCGAGCGCCACGTGCGTGGCGTGCGGCTGGCCGACGGCAGCGAACTGCGCAGCGACCACGTGGTGCTGGCGCTGGGCCACAGCGCGCGCGACACCTTCGAGATGCTGCATGCGCGCGGCGTCTACGTGGAAGCCAAGCCGTTCTCGATCGGCTTCCGCATCGAGCACCCGCAGTCACTGATCGACCAGGCGCGCTTCGGCCCGCAGGCCGGCCACCCCATCCTCGGCGCGGCGGACTACAAGCTGGTGCACCACGGCAAGGATGGACGTTCCGTCTACAGCTTCTGCATGTGCCCCGGCGGCACCGTGGTGGCCGCCACCAGCGAACCGGGCCGCGTGGTCACCAACGGCATGAGCCAGTACTCGCGCAACGAGCGCAACGCGAACGCGGCGATCGTCTGCGACATCACGCCCACCGACTACGCGCCCTACGGCGAGGGTCCGCTGGCCGGCATCGCGCTGCAGCGGCACTGGGAATCGCATGCGTACGCGCTGGGCGGCGGCGACTACAGCGCACCGGGCCAGCGCGTGGGCGATTTCCTCGTGGGCAAGCCCTCGCGCGCCTTCGGCGACGTGCTGCCCTCGTACCAGCCGGGCGTGCACCTCACCGATCTTTCCACCGCGCTGCCCGACTACGCGGTGGCGGCGATCCGTGCCGCGATCCCCGCGTTCGACCGCCAGATCCGCGGCTATGCGCTGCCCGACGCGATGCTCACCGGTGTGGAAACGCGCACCTCGTCGCCCGTGCGCATCCGCCGCAACGACGACGACTTGCAGAGCCTCAACACGCGCGGCCTGTATCCGGCCGGCGAAGGCGCGGGCTATGCGGGCGGGATTCTTTCCGCCGCGGTGGACGGCATACGCGTGGCGGAGGCGGTGGCGCTTTCGATCGCCAACGATTAAGCGGAAACACTGTAGGAGCGCACCCTGTGCGCGATGGCTCCGATGCTTGATCGGAGCAAAAGCATTCGCGCACAGGGTGCACTCCTACAGGCGCGTCATTGCCACTCGACGCGACCGACCACGCGCCCGAGCGCGGCATCCATCTTCTTGCACAGCTTGGGCGTGCCGTTGACCAGCACGGGCTCGGCCGCGGGCTTGAGCATGGGCACGTCCATCAGCGAGTCGGTGTAGGCGACCTGCCATGCGCGCACGCCGTGCGCGGCCAGCGCCTTGAGCTTGTTCGCGCCGATGTTGTGGAAGCCGGTGCGCATGCCCGACCAGCCGGGGCGCAGCCGCGAGGCGAGCAGTTCGACATCGCCCAGGCCCAGCTGTCCGAGGATGCCGCCCACCAGCGCCTGTTCGCAGCCGGTCACCACGATCACGCGGTCGCCGGCCTGCTGGTGGCGGCGCAACTGGCGCAGCGCGTCGCGGTTGAAGCGGCGCGAATGCTGCACGAGTTCGGTCGCGCAGGCCTGGGCCTGCGCACGGTAGCGTTGCTCGCCGGTACCGAACAGCGCGACATGCACCAGGGTGCGCAGGGCGAGCCGGCGCGAGAACGGCAGCACCAGCAGCAGCCACGGCAGACAGGGCAGCACCAGCAGCCGGCGCCACCACGAACGCCGGTAGCGGCTGCGGATGAACAGCCCGAACGCGTCGCCGTGCAGCAGCACACCGTCGAAGTCGAACAGCACCACGCGCGGCGCGGGCAAGCCGGCATCGGCCGTCGCGGACGGCGGCGCATCCCCTGTCTGCATGGACATTACTTCGTACCGAACAGTCGCTTCAGTTCCGCGCCCGGGTCCTCGGCGCGCATGAAGGCCTCGCCGACGAGGAAGGCGTGGATGCCGCCTTCACGCAACTGCGCCACGTCCGCCGGCGTGCGGATGCCGGACTCGGCCACGAGGACGCGGTCGTACTCCATCAGCTCCTGCAGCCGCAGCGAGGTCTCCAGCGAGGTCTCGAAATTGCGCAGGTTGCGGTTGTTCACGCCGATCAGCGGCACCGGCAATGCCAGTGCGCGTTCCAGCTCCTCCTCGTCGTGCACTTCGCACAGTACGTCGAGGTCTAGCTCGGCGGCCTGCAGCGAGAGCTGCAGCAGCACGTCGTCGTCCAGCGCCGAGACGATCAGCAGCACGCAGTCGGCGCCGATCGCGCGCGCCTCGTGCACCTGGTACGGGTCGATGATGAAGTCCTTGCGCAGCACCGGCAGCGAGCACGCCGCGCGCGCCTGCTGCAGGAAGGCCTCGCTGCCCTGGAAAAAGTCGCTGTCGGTGAGCACGGAGAGGCAGGCCGCGCCGCCCTTCTCGTAGCTCTTCGCGATGGCGGCCGGGTCGAAATCGGGCCGGATCACGCCCTTGCTGGGGCTGGCCTTCTTCACTTCGGCGATCACCGCGGGCTGGCCGGCGGCGATCTTCGCCTCGATCGCCGCGGCGAAACCGCGCGTGTCGGGCAGGTCGTGGATGCGCGCGGCGAGTTCGGCCAGCGGCAGGCGCGACTGGCGTTCGGCGACTTCTTCCGCCTTGCGGGCGAGGATGCGGTTGAGGATGTCGGTCATGGCACTCGGGGGGATGCGGGGGCCGGAGCATCGTGGCGGCGCAAACATCGCCGCGCCGTCAAGCTATCACAGCTTGTCGGCCAACCGTTGCGTCGCTGCCACGAAGGCCTGCATTTTCGCACGTGCGGCGCCGCTGGCAATCGTCGCGCGCGCCAGCGCGATGCCCTCGGCGATCGAGGCGGCCACGTTCGCCGCGTACAGCGCCGCGCCTGCGTTCAGACAGACGATGTCGTGCGGCACGCCGCGCTCGCCGGCCAGCGCCTGCTCCAGCATCGCCTTCGACCCGGCCACGTCGGCCACGCGCAGGTTGCGGCTGGAAGCCATCGCCAAACCGAAGTCCTCCGGCTCCACCTCGTACTCGCGCACCACGCCATCGCGCAGCTCGCCGACCAGGGTGGCCGCGCCCAGCGAAATCTCGTCCATGCCGTCGCGGCCCCACACCACCAGCGCGCGCCGCGCGCCGAGCTGCTGCAGCACGCGCACCTGGATGCCGACGAGGTCGGGATGGAACACGCCCATCAGGATGTTCGGCGCGCCGGCCGGATTGGTCAGCGGCCCGAGGATGTTGAACAGCGTGCGCACGCCCATTTCCTTGCGCACCGGCGCCACCACCTTCATCGCCGGATGATGGTTCGGCGCGAACATGAAACCGATGCCGGTCTCGGCGAGGCACTCGGCCACCTGCGCGGGCTTGAGGTCGATGCGCGCGCCCAATGCCTCCAGCACGTCGGCGCTGCCGGACTTCGACGACACGCTGCGCCCGCCGTGCTTGGCGATGCGCGCACCCGCCGCCGCCGCCACGAACATCGAGGCGGTGGAGATGTTGAAGCTGGACGCGCCGTCGCCGCCGGTGCCCACGATGTCGAGCAGGTGCGCGTCGTCGCCGCCCACCGGCACGCGCTCGGCCAGCTCGCGCATCACGCGCGCCGCGCCGGTGATCTCGCCCACGGTCTCCTTCTTCACGCGCAGGCCAGTGACGATGGCCGCGGTCATCAGCGGGCTCACCTCGCCCGCCATGATCTGGCGCATCAGCGCGATCATCTCGTCGTGGAAGATCTCGCGGTGCTCGATCGTGCGCTGCAGGGCTTCCTGCGGCGTGATCGTGATGGCGCGCCCGCTCATGCCGCCAGCTTCCGCTGCGGCAGGCCGAGGAAATTCGCCAGCATGTCGTGGCCGTGCTGGGTGAGGATGGATTCGGGGTGGAACTGCACGCCCTCGACCGGCAGGGTCCTGTGGCGCAGGCCCATGATCTCGTCGAGGCTGCCGTCCGCGTTTTCCGTCCATGCGGTGACTTCGAGGCAATCCGGCAACGAGCCCTGCTCCACCACCAGCGAGTGGTAGCGCGTGGCCTCGAACGGATCCGGCAGCCCGGCGAACACGCCCTGGCCGCGATGGCGCACCGGCGAAGTCTTGCCGTGCATGATCTGCTTGGCGCGGATCACCTTGCCGCCGAAGGCCTGGCCGATCGCCTGGTGGCCCAGGCACACGCCGAACACCGGGATCTCGCCCGACAACCCGCGCAGCACGTCCAGCGACACGCCCGCATCGTCCGGCGTGCCCGGTCCGGGCGAGATCATGATGTGCGAAGGCTTGAGCGCGCGGATGCCCGCCACGTCCAGCGCATCGTTGCGCACCACCTTGACCTCCTGCCCCAGCTCGCCCAGGTACTGCACGAGGTTGAAGGTGAAGCTGTCGTAGTTGTCGATCATCAGCAGCATGGCGGGCCTGCGGGCAGGACGGCGCGGCGACCGTCGGGGATTTCGCAGTATAACCGGCCAAATCGCGGGCGTCGGCGCCGCCTTGCAGCGGCTTCAGCGCGTCCCGTTCCGCGGCGCCAGCATCCCGGCGGCGATGCCGGCCCCGGCCAGATGCGCCGGCAATGCGCGGCCCAGCGCGAGGTACGCGCAGGCCTCGCCCATCGCGGCGCTGGTCTGGATGCCGTAGCCGCCCTGCGCGGCCACCCAGAAGAAGCCCTCCGCGTCCGGCGCGAAGCCGCCCACCAGGTCGCCGGTGTCGCCGACGAAGCTGCGCAGGCCGGCCCAGCTGCGGGTCGGCCGGTTGATCGTCATCGTGGTGGCCTGCTCGATGCGGTCGATGCCCAGCGCGATGTCGAGATCCTCCGGCTGCACGTCGTGCGGCGGCACCGGGTCGGCGTTGGCGGGCGAACCCAGCAGCAGGCCGGCGTCGGGCTTGAAGTAGAAGCTCTCTTCCGCGTCGATCACGAAGGGCCAGTGCGAAGTGTCCAGGCCTTTCGGCGGCTCGAACAGGAAGGCGGTGCGCCGCTTCGGCTGCAGGCCCAGCGGCACCACGCCGGCGAGGCGCGCCACTTCGTCCGCCCATGCACCCGCGGCGTCGAGCAGCAGCGGCGCGCGATACACCGTTTCGCCGCAATCAACTTGCCACTGACCCTGTTCGCATCTGATCGACCGGATGGCCACATCGACGCGCAGCGTGCCGCCGCGCTGGCGCAGGCCGCGCAGGAAGCCCTGGTGCAGTTCGTTGACGTCGATGTCGGCCGCGCCGGGTTCGAGCATGCCGATCTGCGCGGCTTCCGGTTTCAGCACCGGCACCATCGCCTGCACTTCGGCGGCGTCGAGCAGGCGCAGGTCGGGGATGTGCACGCGGTTTTCCTCGTACATCCTGCGCACGTCATCGGCTTGCTCGGCACTGCCGATCACCAGCGTGGGGCGCTGGGTCAGAATGGGATGTTCGGCGAAGCCTGCCGGCGGATGTTCGAGGAACGGCCGCGTGGCGCGCGACAGCGCGCGCACCTGCGCCGAGCCATAGGTCTCGCTGAACAATGCCGCGGAGCGGCCGGTGGAATGCATGCCTGGCCAGGCCTCGCGCTCCAGCACCAGCACGCGCGCGTGCGGCGCCATGAACCATGCGACCGAGGTGCCGGCCATGCCCGCGCCGATGACGATGGCGTCGAAGTCGTTCGCCTGCATGTTCAATCCTGTTTCATTTCGCCTTCCCCGTTCACCGGGGAAGCGTTGGAGGTGTCGTTGCGCGACTGCCGCGCCACCACGCTGGTCACGGTGAGGTCGGCGGTGACGTTGCCCAGCGTGGCGAACACGTCGGGCAGCGCGTCCACCGCCAGCATCAGGCCCAGCGGCGCCACCGGCACGCCCATCGCCTGCGCCACCGGCAGGTTGGTCGCCATGAAAGTGACCTGGCCGGGCAGACCCACCGACCCCAGGCTGATCACCACCGCCAGCGCCGCGCCTGCCACGAGCTGCGCCGGCCCCAGGTGGATGCCGCTGGCCCAGGCGATGAAGCAGGCCGAGGCGATGTACTGCACCGGACTGGTGAGCCGGCACAGCGACACCGCCATCGGCAACGCCAGCGCGGTGACCTGGGTCGGGTAGCCGAGCCGACGTTCCGCGCTCTCCAGCATCGCCGGCAACGAGGCCAGCGAGGACTGCGTGCTGGCTGCCACCGCCTGTGCCGGCGCCAGCGCGACGACGAAACGCCGCAACCGTTCGCCACCCCACAACACCGCCACCGGCAGCATCAACACGGTGACTGTGAGATGCAGGACGATCTCCAGCAGCACGAACACGCCCAGCGCGCGCACCATGCCCAAGCCGACGCGCGCGCAGACGGCGAGGATCAGTGCGAACACGCCCAACGGCGCCAGCCACAGCACCCAGCGCACGATCGCGATCATCGCGTCGGCCATGGCCTGGAAGAACTCCACCAACAGGGCGCGCCGCGCCGGCTGCAACTGCGTGAGCGCGAAGCCGAGGAACAGCGCGAACACCACCAGCGGCAGCATCGCGCTCTGCGCCGCGGCCATCAGCGCGTTGCTGGGCACGATGCCCTCGAACCAGTCGGCCCAACCCGGCGCGGCGGCCACCGGTGCATTGGCGGCGTGGCCGCTGAGCACTTCGCCCAAGGCCGGGTTGTGCGGGAACAGCGCCAGCAGCGGCGGTGCGAGCAGCGCGGCGACCGCCGCGCCGAGCGCGAGCACCACGATGATGGCGACGAGAGTGCGCCGCGCAATGCGCCCGGAAGCCGCCGCATCGCTGGCCGTGTTCACGCCCACCACCACCAGTGCCAGCACCAGCGGCACCACCGTCATCTGCAAGGCGTTCAACCACAGGTGGCCGATCGGCTGGGCAACATCCGCCGCCCGCACGGCCCAGCCCGGAGCCCAGGTGGCAAGCACCAGACCGGCCAGCGCGCCGGCCGCGAGGCCCAGCAACACACGGGTGGTGGCGCTCATTGGCCCGCCCCCACGCCGGGCAGCTGCCACGTGTGGCGCAGGCGCGCGTATTCGTCCTGCGGCAGCAACACGAACACCGGGTGCTCCTGCGGCTTCAGCCACGCCAGCAGGCGCTGCATGGTGCCGGGCGTCATCGCGGTGCAGCCGGTGGTGCCCGTGGTGGGCGACGACCACAGGTGCGCGAAGATGCAGCTGCCGCCGTGCGCCACGCCGTCCGGGTTGTGCTCGATCACGAAGCCGATGCGGTAGGCCTGGTCTCCATGGAAATGCAGGTCGCGCCGCATCGGCTCGCTGGAACCCTTGAGCGCCGCTTCGCCGACTTTCGCCGTATCGGCAATGCGGTTGTAGAGCGGCGTGCCGCTGACGTCCATGCAGTAGTCGGTGGCGCTGAGCGCGAGGTACGGCATCGCCGTGTCGGTGTACGCCGCGTAGCCGAAGGTAGTGCCGATGCGGAACACACCCGCCGGGCTGCGGCCATCGCCTTCGTGCTTCTGCGGGCCGTCACTTTCCCGCGGGCTGAGGCCGAGACCCCAAGCCGAACCGCTCTGGCCGATCACCACTGGCTGCGCCTTGCCCACTTCGTGCCACGCGCCACCGTGGTCACGCTGGTAGGTGCGCAGCGTGCCCTCGATGGTGTTCCAGTCAGGCACGGTGACCAGCACCATCTGCCCGGCGTTGGACCAGGCGGCGGTCGGATCATTCGCGGCGACGGCGTTGCCCGCGAGGGCCAGTCCGGCGATCAGCAAGGGGATGAAGGGATTACGCATGACAGCGATGACTCCAACGAAAAGCCCCTCTCCCCAACCCCTCTCCCGCTTGCGGGAGAGGGAACAAGAACCGAGGCACGGGTAGACGTCCGGACGTCCATTCACGACTCCAGCACCTGCTGGATGCGTTCCAGGTTGGCAACGAGCTGCGCGTGGCGCGCGTCGTCGCCCTCGCACAGCTGCACGAACAAAACATCCAGCAGGTGCTGCAACGCGGACTGGTAAAGCAGCGATTGGATGTACGGCCGTTCGTCGTGCGCCGATACCAGCAGGGCCACGTCAGCCAGCGCGCGCAGCGGGTTCGCGTTGTGCCGGGTCACGCTGACCAGCAGGCCGCGGCGCTCGCGGAAATGCCGGCCGATCTTGCACAGCGCCGGCTGGTTGCCGTGTTCGGAGAACACCAGCAGCACGTCGCCGGGGCCGGCGGCGGAGACATTGGCGGTCATCCGCGCGAGGTCGAAGTTGTGCACCACGGGCAGACCGAGCAGCGCGAGCTTGTAGGCGAAGGCGCGTGCATGGATGTCGTCCTCGCCGAGGCCGATGAGGAACAGCTTGCCGCCGCGAGCTGCCTTGGCCATGGCCTTGACCACCGCGGCCAGCGTCTGTGGCGGATTGATGAGTCGCGTGGCCTCCTCCGCCTCGGACTTGCGCCGCCACAGGCTGGTAGCCAACGACTCGCCAACCTCGCCACGGACCTGAGCGGCGGTTTCCACCTCGTCGCCATTGTCGGCACGGGCGATCGCCTCGCCCACCGAATACTTGAGGTCGGGATAGCCCTTGAAGCCCAGCTTCTGGGTGAACTTCACCACGCTCGACTGGCTGATGCCCAGCGCGTTGGCGAGCTGCTGCGAGGAGTAGTCGCGCAGCAGCTGCGCATTGTCCAGCACGAAATCGGCGATGCGGCGTTCCACCGCCGACATCCGGTCGCGCTCGGAGCGGATCTTGACCAGCGGCGACATGTCAGCCCCCGGCGCCGGTTTCCAGCCCGCGGATCTCGCGGATGCCCAGGCCCGGCGCATCGGTCACCGAGATCTCGGACTCGTTGAAGATCACGCCGCCGTCCACCGGATTGAACTGGCACAGCGAGGGTCCGTCCAGGTCCACCTTGGTGATCGCGTTGGACTTCGCCACCGCCACGTGCACCGCCGCCGCCACGCTGATCGAGGTTTCCAGCATGCAGCCGATCATGCACTCCACGCCGTGCAGCGCGGCGATGTCCGCGATCTTGATCGCGTTGGAGATGCCGCCGGTCTTCATCAGCTTGATGTTGATGATGTCGGCGGCGCGCAGGCGGATCAGGTCGATCACTTCCATCGGCCCGAACACGCTTTCATCGGCCATGATCGGCGTATGCACGCGCTCGGTGACGTAGCGCATGCCCTCAAGGTCGCGCGCCTTCACCGGCTGCTCGACCAGCTCCAGCTTGATGCCGGCATCCTCCAGCGTCTGCAGCGCGTAGACCGCCTGCTTGGCGGTCCAGCCCTGGTTGGCATCCAGTCGCAGCAGCGCGCGGCCTTCGACTGCCGCGTAGATCGCCTTGACGCGCTCGATGTCGACGCCGATGTCCTTGCCCACCTTGATCTTCAGCGACTCGAAGCCGCGCTCCACCGCGGCGACGGAATCGGCCACCATCTTGTCGATGTAGTCCACGCTGATGGTGATGTCGGTGGTGATCACCGGGTCGCCGCCGCCCAGCAGCTTGTACAACGGTGCCCCGTAGAGCTGGCCCCACAGGTCGTACAGCGCGATCTCCACTGCCGCCTTGGCGCTGGTGTTCTTCTCCATCGCCGACTGCACCAGGTGGGTCAGCCGGTTGAGCTCGGCCACGTCCTGGCTGAGCAGGCGCGGCGTGATGTAGTGGCGGATCGCGTCGGTGATCGAACCGTGGGTGTCGCCGGTGATCACCGCGGTGGCCGGCGCTTCGCCGTAGCCGACGTGGCCGGTGTCGGTGTGCACCATCACCACGATGTCCTCGACCTGGTTGACGGTGCGCAGCGCGGTCTTGAACGGTGTCTTCAGCGGGACGCGCAGCATGCCGAACTGGATGTCGGTGATTTTCATGGGATGGCTTTCATCCTTGGTGGGTGCGTTTTGTATTCGTGTGCGCGTGTCGCGTAGACAGAGCGGTTTCGAGCGCCTGTCGGCGCCCGAGTCACTTTTCTCTGCGTGGCCAGAGAAAAGTAACCAAAAGAGAGGCCACCCCGATGGCGCGCCCTTCGGGCATCCTGCCCTGCGGGTGCGCGGGCGGGTTCCGGGGTTTTCCGACGGCACATCCATGTACCGGCGGAAAACTGGCCGGCTTCCTGCCGGCCATCCTGCGGACTTTTCCTCCCCCCGCCCGCCGCGCCATAGGGGCCCCGGGTAAAGCAGCGCGCTCCCAGCGCGCACTTTTCAAAAGAGCCAAAGCACCGCAAGTTTGCGGCGCTTTGGCTTTGGCTTTTGCTTCTGGCGCGCACGATGCGCGCCTGCTTTTCCGGGGCCCCTGGGCGGCGGTGAGGCGGGGACGACAAGGCCGCGCAGCGGGCGAGTCCAAGGATGGACTCGCCTTTTCGACCGGACAGGAGTCCGGCCGAAAAGCCCGGCCACGCCTCACGGACTTGCCGGGCAGGACGCCCGGCAAGCGCCAACCGGGGTGGCCTTTCTCTTTGGTTACTTTCTCTTTGGCCACGCAAAGAGAAAGTAACTCGGGCGCCGACAGGCGACCGAAACCGCTTTGAACCTTGCGATGGCACAGCAAAAGCGCCCTCTCCCCCAACCTCTCTCCCGCCAGCAGGCAAGGGGAGAAACAGAGCCCGCGATTGGACGCGCAAACAATTCATCGGCGGATGCGCACGATGCTGGTCATGTGGTCGATAAAGGTGGAACCGTCCTTGCCATAAAGCATGGGCAGCAGCGGCGTCACCGACACCGCGTTGAGGTCGACGTGCGCGACGGAGCCGTCCGGCTTGAGGTAGCTCATGCCCAGCACGTCGTGGATCACCCACGGCTGTCCCTGCCACTGGCCCAGCACCATCATCACGTGGCCGGGGATGTAGACCAAGTCGCCGAGTTGCAGCTGCATCGCCGCCTGCAGGCGCACCGCGTGGCTGTCGGCGTCGGTGAACAAACGATGTTCCAGTGCGGGACTCTTGGCCTGGTCGCCGGTGTTGCGCGGCATCTGCACACCGAGGCTGCGGTACACGTCGGAGACAAAACCCGAGCAGTCGCGGCCGTCGTACGAATGGCCCCAACCGTAGCGCTCGCCGAGGAACTTGAATGCCTGGGTGATCAGGTTGCGCGGCGTCAGCGGCAGGTAGTCGGCGGCAGTGTCGGTGTTCTTCTGCAGCAGCGCGGGCACCAGCGCCATGCTGCCGTCAGCCTTGCGGATGGGCAACTGCAACGTGTACGCGGCATACGGCGTCTGGCCGTTCACCGGCTGGTCGGGCGGCAACGTGGCAAGCAGCGGCACGCGCGTGCCCATGTCCAGTTGCAGTTGCGACACCTCTGGCTGTTCGGGCGTGAACACGGTGCGCACGCTGGCGCCGGTGACGATGCGGTACGGCGTCTTCGCGGCGTAAGCCAGCACCACGTCCTTCGCGCCTTCCGCCACGTACTGCTTCTGCATCCATGCCGCGTAACGCGGACTCACCACGAACAGCCACTGGCCGTCGCGGCTCGCATGCACGATCACCACCGGCGTACCGGGGAATTCGGCACTCTCCTGGAAACGGTCGATGTCGTGGTCGTCGTCGCTGCTGAACACGCGCAGCGTGGTGGGAAAGGTGCGCAGCGCGGCGCGCTCCACCACCAAGCCGTAACGCACCGTGGTCTGCGCGGGGATGGTGTCCAGCGCCATATCGTTTTCGATCTTGTCCAGCGCAGTCGTCGGCACCGGCTGGCCGCGCTCGTCGTACAGCGCGTGCGTGGGCCGCTTCGACAGGTGTTCGATCCATGCGGCCACCTGCGCACGCGGCAGCGTGGCGGGCAATGCCGCGAGGTCGTGCATGGTGGGATCGAGCTTGAACAGCTTCGCGTTCTGCGCGTCGATCTCCGCGCGGGTAAAGATGTTCCGGTCGGGTTGCGATTGCAGGCCGATCCAGAACGCCGGCGTGAGTTGCGCATCGCCCACGCCGAGCACGCCGCTGGGCGGGATCGGCAAGCTGCTCGCGGGCACGCCGCGCGCCGGCAACGGCACGCTGGTCACCGCGAGGGCAAGAACCAAGGCTGCAAGAACCGGACGCTTCATCGTTTCACCCCTTCGCCTGCGCATCGCCGGGAGCGGCGGCACGGCGATGCCATGACACCAAGGAATATTTGATTCCAATAACTTTCATCAACAGCATAAATTATTGACCACCATTTGCAAGCGTGCTACACAACCCGTTGGGGAAGCATCGCGGGGAGCTCTTTCAAATGGCGAATGTGGCAAGCACTCCACGCCGGGCAACGCGCCTGCTGCTCGCACTGGCCTTGCTGGCCGCACCATGCGCGATGGCCTGGGCCGCGGACACGCCAACCAGCATCGCCGCCCTGGTCGACGCCGGCCAGTTCCAGGCCGCCGACGCCGACATCACGCAGGCACTGAACCAGCCCGGGCTGGACGCCATCACGCGCGACGCGCTGCTGTTCCAGCGCGAACGCATGCGCCGCATCCGCTACGACTTTTCGCTCGATGCCGACGCGCTGAAGGCGCGCATCCGCAAGCAGGTGCCCGACCTGCGCGACGACGAATTCCGCGACTGGGACGAGCACGGCCTGCTCGAACGCATGGTGATCGACGGCCGCGTGATGTACTTCAAGCGCGACGCCTCCAACATCTTCCGCCTCAGCGCCGGGGCCGCCGCGCGCCGCGCCCATCCCGCGCCGTTCGACGACGACCCGATGGGCGTGCTGAACGACTACCACCGCGAAGTGCGCACCGCATCGCTGCAGGAAAGCCGTAGCAGCGTGCTGCCGCACCGCGTGCGCATCACCCAGACGCTCACCGTGGATGCCGACGCAGTGCCGGCCGGCAAGACCGTGCGCGCGTGGATTCCCTACCCCAAGGCACTGCCGGGCCAGCAGGACGACATCCGCTACGTGAGCAGCGTGCCAACAAAGCACGCCATCGCGCCCGATGCCGCGCCGATGCGCACGGTGTACTTCGAAAAGGCCGCGCAGGCCGGCAAGCCCACCATCTTCTCGGTCACCTACGAAGTCACGCTGTCCGCGCAATACCACGCGATCGATCCGGCCAAGCTGGTGCCCGCGACGATCACGCCGGAACTTGCACCCTATGTCGCGGAGCGCGCTCCGCACCTGGTGTTCACCGAGCAGCTGCGCCTGTTCTCGCGGCAGGTGGTGGGCGACGAGAAGAATCCCTACCGCATCGCGCAGAAGCTGTTCGCCGCGGTGGACGAGATCCCGTGGGCCGGCGCGCGCGAGTACTCCACCATCCCCGACCTCAGCGACTACACCTTGCACGCGGGCCACGGCGACTGCGGCCAGCAGACCATGCTGCTGATCGCCCTGCTGCGCCTGAACGGCATACCGGCGCGCTGGCAGTCCGGCGCGATCTTCGCCGACGGCGGTTACAACGACATCCACGACTGGGGCCAGCTCTACCTCGCGCCCTACGGCTGGGTGCCGATGGACGTCACCTTCGGCCGCCTGCATCCGGGCGCGCAAGCCAAGCCCGGCGACGACGCGCTGGAGTGGTTCTACCTCGGTGGGCTGGATGCCTGGCGCGTCGCCTTCAACAGCGACTTCGGCCAGAGCTTCACGCCGGCCAAGCAGTCGTTCCGCTCCGACAACGTGGATTCGCAGCGCGGCGAAGTCGAGTGGAGCGGCGGCAACCTCTACTACGACCAGTGGAACTACGGCTTCGACTGGTCGCCGGTCGATCGGCATTGACCCCTTCATAGACTCCGCAATGAACCCACTCACCCTGGACACCCTGCCCTCCACGCATTTCGACGGCGTGGACCTTGTCACGCTCGCCGAACGACTCGGCACGCCACTTTACGCCTACTCGGCCAACGCGATCCGCCAGCGCATCAGTGGCCTGCAGGCGGCGCTGCACGGCATGGATGCGATGATCTGCTATGCGGTCAAGGCGAACAGCAACCGCGCCATCCTCGAACTGATGGCACAGGCGGGACTGGGTGCGGACATCGTGTCCGCCGGCGAACTGCAGCGCGCGCTGCATGCCGGCATCCCGCCCGAACGCATCGTGTTCTCCGGGGTGGGCAAGAACGACGACGAGATCGCCGAGGCGCTGGCCGCCGGCATCCAGCGCTTCAACGTGGAATCGCTGGACGAGCTGCATGCCATCGAGCGCATCGCCGGCGAACACGGCGCGATGGCACGCGCAGCGGTGCGCATCAACCCCGACGTCGACGCGCTCACCCACGCCAAGATCTCCACCGGCAAGTCGGAAAACAAGTTCGGCGTGGGCATTGCCGAGGCACGCCGCTGGTTCGACGCGCGCGCCACGCTGAAGCATGTGCAGCTCGACGGCCTGCACGTCCACATCGGCTCGCAGATCCTGTCGCTGGAACCGTATCGCCAGGCCCTGCAGCGCGTGGCCGCGTTCTGGCGCGAACTGCGTGACGCCGGCCATCCCGTCGCCAGCATCGACGTGGGCGGCGGCCTCGGCGTGCGCTACCGCGATGGCGACGTGCCGATTGCGCCAGCGGATTACGTCGCGGTGATCCGCGAAGCACTCGCCGGCTTCGAGGGCCGCTTGCTGCTGGAACCCGGCCGCTACCTGGTGGCCGAGGCCGGCGTGCTGCTGACGCGCGTGTTGCGCATCAAGCACGGCGAGGCGCGCGATTTCCTGGTGCTGGATGCGGCGATGAACGATCTCGCCCGCCCCAGCCTGTACGACGCCTGGCACGACATCGTGCCGGTGTCCGACGAGGCGCGACCGCAAGCGGTGTACGACATCGTCGGCCCGGTCTGCGAGACCGGCGACACCTTCGCGCAGGCGCGCGAGCTGCCCGCCTGCGCGGCGGGTGACCTGGTGATGATCCGCGGCACCGGCGCCTATGGCGCCTCGATGGCCTCCACCTACAACTCGCGGCCGCTGGCCGCCGAAGTGCTGCTCGACCGCGGCCGCCATGCGCTGATCCGCCGGCGGCAGACACTGGATGAAATGCTCGCTGGCGAACAGTCCGCCAGCCAGTGGGAGACGACATGAAGCACATTGCGCGCACGAAGCCTCCTCTCCCCCCAGGGGAGAGGGTTGGGGTGATGGGCCAACCTCGCCGCCATCCCGCATGGCCGCGCAAGGCACTCCTAGCTCTCGCATTCGCGCTGCCCTGCACAGTCACCCTCGCTGCGCAGACCACACCTGTCGCCACAACACCCGAAGCTCGCACCTACGACCACATCCTCGACACCGTGGTCGCGCGCTACCACCTGCCGGGCATCGCGCTCGGCGTGATCGAGAACGGCAAGGTGGTCTACGTCGCCACCCGCGGCGAGACCGTCGCCGGCTCGGGGCAGAAGATCACCCCGCGCACGCTGTTCGAGATCGCCTCCAACAGCAAGGCGATGACCACCGCCCTGCTCGGCCGGCTGGTCGACCAGGGCAAGCTGCACTGGGACGACCCGGTGACGAAGTACCTGCCCGGCTTCCAGATGTACGACCCGTGGGTCACGAAGAACATGCGCGTGGCCGACCTGCTCACGCACTCCAGCGGCCTGCCCGAGGGCGGCGGCGACCTGATGCTGTGGCCGGAGCCGAACGGCTACACCCGCGCCGACATCATCCACGGCCTGCGCTACATCAAGCCCGGCTACAGCTTCCGTTCGAAGTACGAGTACGACAACCTGCTCTACGTGGTGGCCGGCGAGGTCGCCGCCGCCGCGGGCGGCGCGCCCTACGAGACATTGATGCATCGCGAGGTGTTCCAGCCGCTGGGTCTTTCGCGCTGCCAGGTCGGCGAGTGGAACCGCGATACCGTGGGCGACGTGGCCGCACCGCACGCGCGCGAGGACAGCCGCAACATCCCGCGGCAGTCGGACAACCCGGTCATCCCCGCCATCACCTCCGCGCCCGCCGGCGGCATCCGCTGCGACCTCGACGACATGCTGGCCTGGGCGCGCAACTGGCTGGTGCCCACGCCGGCTCAATTGCAGTGGCTGTCGGCGGAACAGCGCCACGTGCTGCAATCGCCGCACATGCTGATCCCCGTCTCCCAACAGCGCCGCGACTGGGACAACAGCCACATCATGGCCTACGGCTACGGCTGGCGCATGACCGACGTGGACGGCACCTGGACGGTGTGGCACACCGGCACGCTGGACGGCATGTATTCCGAACTGATGCTGCTGCCCGACCGGAAGGACGGCTTCGTCTTCCTCATCAACGGCGAGGCGGAATCCGCGCGCACCGTGCTGGGCGAGGCGCTGCTCAAGCACTTCACCAAGCCGGACGACGCGCACGACGTCACCTGGTACGCCGACGCGCAGCAACGCGCCGACGAGCAAGCCACCCGGCGCGCCGCCGCGCCCGACACCTCGAAGGCCACGCCTGTTGCACCCGCGGCCCTGGCTGCGTGGACGGGGCGCTATCGCGATCCGTGGCTGGGCGATCTCGTGTTGTGCCCGAGCGGCGAGCGCGTGCATTTCGCCGTCGCCAAGTCGCCACGGCTCAATGGCGACGTGATGCGCCTCGGCAATCGCGACCTGGTGCATTGGAGCAACCATGGCATGGACCCCGACGCGTGGCTGGACTTCCATCCCGCGCGAGACGGACAGCCCGCTACCTTGACCATGGCCAAGGTCGACGCGCTCGGCGACTTCAGTTCCGACTACGAAGACCTGCATTTCGTGCGCACCGGGGATTGCCCATGAAGCCGCTGCTGCTTGCCGCTCTGCTCGCCCTGCCGTTCGCGGCGCAAGCCGACGAACCACCGCCACAGCTCTCGCCCGCGAAAACCGCGGCGGAAGCGAACCTGGTGGACATCCGCAGCCTGGTGCCCGACATCGCCGAGGACATCAAGTACGCCGGCAGCGACAATTTCGTCGGCCGGCCGGTGGATGGTTACCTCGCGCCCAAGTGCCTGCTGCTGCGCCCCGCCGCCGAGGCGCTGGCGCGGGTCGAACACGAGCTCCGCGCACAGCACTATCGGCTGAGATTGTGGGACTGCTACCGACCCGCTCGCGCGGTGGCCGACTTCGTGCGCTGGGCACACGACCTGTCCGACCAGCGCACCAAGGCCGCCCACTATCCGGAGCTGGACAAGTCCCAACTGCTGGGCGACTACATCGCCCCCGTCTCCGGCCACAGCCGCGGCGCCACCACCGATCTCACCATGGAACGCTGCGACACCAGCGACACGCAGTGCACGCCGCTGGACATGGGCACCGGCTTCGACTGGTTCGGCGTGCGCGCCCACACCGACGCACCCGGCATCAGCGCGGAACAACACGCCAACCGCCTGCTGCTGCGCACGGCCATGGAGCGCGAAGGCTTCCAGAACTACACGCTGGAATGGTGGCACTACACGCTCACGCCCGAGCCCACTCCGCACACGCTGTACGACGTGCCGGTGCAATGAACGCTACACCCTTGCCACACTTCACACGATTGAATCCCTCTCCCTCCGGGAGAGGGTACCGACAGGCGGGAGAGGGTTCGGGCGAAGCGCAACGCCCAACTCCGCCCGAACCCTCACCCCACCCCCTCTCCCGGCGGGAGAGGAGCTCAAGCTTCAGCGCCCGGAGAACCGCCATGCGCCTCGCCGCCACCCTCGTCGCATCGATGTTCGCCGCCAGCACCGCAAGCGCCTCCACCGCCGACGCCATCAACCACGCCAACCAGCTGATGCAGCCCTACACCGGCGACGTGCCCGGTGCCGCGCTGCTGGTCATCAAGGACGGCAAGCCGCTGATCGACCGCGGCTACGGCATGGCAGACCTTGAACGGCACGTCGCCGCCACGTCCGCCACCGATTACCGCCTCGCCTCGGTCACCAAGCAGTTCACCGCCGCCGCGATCCTGCTGCTGGCGCAGGACGGCAAGCTCAGGCTCGACGATTCGATCCGCCACTGGCTACCCGTGCTGCCCGCCTTCACCGACCAGGTGACGCTGCGCGAACTGCTCAGCCACACCGGCGGCCTGCTCGATTACGAAGACCTGGTGCCGCCCGGCCGTACCGCTCAGCTCAACGACGACGACGTGCTGCACATGGTCGCCGCCACCACGCACGGCTACTTCCCGCCCGGTACTTCCTATCGCTACAGCAACACCGGCTACGTGCTGCTCGGCTTGGTGGTGGAAAAGTCGTCCGGCCAGCACCTGCAGGATTTCCTCGCACAGCGGATCTTCCAACCGCTGCACATGGACCACACCCTGCTCTACGTGCACGACGCCAAGAACGTACCGAACCGCGCCTATGGCTACAGCGAGACCGACGGCCACTGGCAGCGCACCGACCAGGACCTCACCAGCGCCACGCGCGGCGACGGCGGCATCTATTCGAACATCGACGATCTCGCGAAGTGGGATGCCGCGCTCTACGACGACCGCCTGCTCAGCGACACCTCGCGCAAGCTCGCCTTCAGCCCGCACGTGAAAGTCGTTGGCGAGCCGTACGAAGCCAGCTACGGCTTCGGCTGGCGCATCACCGGCGACACGCTGTGGCATTCCGGCGAGAGCATCGGCTTCCGCAACGTGATCGTGCGCTGGCCGAAGCAGCACCTCACGGTGATCCTGCTCAGCAACCGCAACGACCCCGAGCCCTACCGCACCGTGCTGGCGATTGCCGAACCGTTCCTGCAACACTGACGCATCCATCGGGACACTGCATCCATGCATGCCTCACACGACACGCCGCGCCGCCGCTTCGCCTTCATCCGCCTTGCCGCGTTGCTGGTCGCGCCCATGCTGCTCGCCGCCTGCGCCAGCGCACCGCCGCGCAATCCGCTGGCGACCTGGATGCCGTCGCCGAACTACGACACCCGCCGGCCCGTGCTGATCGTGTTGCACTTCACCGACGAGCACTCCGCGCAGGAGGCGTTGGATACCCTGCGCACGCGCAACAGCGGCGGCCCGGTAAGCGCGCACTACCTGATCGGCAGCGACGGCCACATCTACCAGTTGGTGCCCGACCAGTTGCGCGCATGGCAGGCGGGACCGGGACGCTGGGGCACCATCACCGACCTCAACTCCGCCTCCATCGGCATCGAGCTGGACAACGACGGCCACTCGCCGTTCGCACAGCCGCAGATCGCCAGCCTGCTGCACCTGCTGGGCGACCTCACCACGCGGTTGCACATCCCGCCCACGCAGATCATCGGCCACGAGGACCTCGCGCCCGGGCGCAAGGACGACCCCGGCCCGCTGTTCCCGTGGCAGCAACTCGCCGAAGCCGGCTTCGGTCGCTGGCCTAGCGGCCCGCTGTGCGACCCGCCGCCCGGCTTCGACCCGTGGATGGCGATGGCCGTGGTCGGCTACGCGCTGGACGACCGCACCGCCGCCGTGCAGTCCTTCCACCACCACTTCCGCGGCATGGAAGGCGACACGCTGGACGCGCAGGACCTGCGCATCCTCTACAACCTCGCACAGCAGATCGAGCCGACCACGAACACCTGCACCGCACCGTCATCGCCGGCGCAGGCGCCGGCCGGTCAAGGCTGAACCAGCACGCTCGCGGTGTAGCTCTCCACCACCAGACTGAAAGGCTGGTTGTCCTGCGTGTACAGCAAGGCGCGGTGCTGCAGCACGTGGGATGGAATCGCCAATGGCTGCCTGCTTGCCGGCGGCAAGGTGGCACCGCTATCCCAGCCTTGCGGCAACGGCGACCACAACAGCTCGGCGGAGAGCGTCTGGCGATGGAAGTGCAGCGGCTGCACCACCTTGCCGAACGGCACGTCGGTGGTGTCGAGCTGCCGGTTCATCGTCGCCGTCAGTCGCGACGGCACATACCAGTTGTCGGCATCGGAAAGCACAACGTTGCCGCAGGCCAGCTGCACGCGGCGATAGCGCACCGGCTCATCCGCACCGATGCCGAGCAGCGTGCGCCCATCCGGCGGCAGCGGCTTGTCCGCGCCCTGCACGCGATGCGCCACGATTTTCGCCTGCGTCGCCAGATGATGCGCGCCGCACCAGTGCTCCAGGGTCAACGTGGCGCTGGGATGGCTCAGCAACTCGGCGTTGAGCGTCTGCAATTCGGCCAGCGCCTGCGTGCGCGCAAGTGGCGTGTCCGGCCAGCCGTCACGCGCGGAGGCGACTGGCGCGACCACCAGCGCCAACGCAACGCATGCAACAAGGTTCCGCGAACGCATGCGCCTACAGCCCCTTCGCCGCCTGCGCCACGGCGCGGAACAGCGCGCGGCCCTTGTTCATCGTCTCCTCCCACTCGGCAGCGGGATCGGAGTCGTAGACAATGCCGGCGCCGGCCTGCACGTGCAGGCGGCCGTCCTGGATCACCGCGGTACGGATCGCGATGGCAGTGTCGGCGTCGCCCCACCAGCCGATCCAGCCGATCGCGCCGGCATAGATATTGCGCTTGTACGGCTCCAGCTCCTGGATGATTTCCAGCGCGCGGATCTTCGGCGCGCCACTGAGCGTGCCCGCCGGGAAGGTGGCCTTGAGTACGTCCATGTAGCTCAGGTTGGGCTTCGCCGTGCCCTGTACCTGCGAGACGATGTGCATCACGTGCGAGTAACGCTCGATCGCGAACGATTCGCTCACTTCCACCGTGCCGGTCTCACTGATCCGGCCGATGTCGTTGCGGCCGAGGTCGATCAACATCACGTGCTCGGCGCGTTCCTTGGGATCGGCCAGCAGCTCGGCTTCCAACGCCTGGTCTTCTTCCTCAGTGGCGCCGCGCTTGCGCGTGCCGGCGAGCGGGCGCACCAGCACCTTGCCGTCCTTCAGCCGCGCGAGGATCTCCGGCGAGGAACCCACGATCTGCGTGCCGCCGAGATCAACGAAGTACATGTAGGGCGAGGGATTGAGTGCACGCAGTGCGCGGTACACGTCCACCGGCCGCGCGTTGAAGCCCACGCTCAGGCGCTGCGAGGGCACCACCTGGAAGATGTCGCCGGCGCGGATGTATTCCTTCGCGCGCTCGACCATCGCCTCGAATTCCTCCTTGGTGAAGGAGGAAGTGAAATCGCCCTCGTCCAGTGCCACCGACTGCGTAAGCTGCGGATACGCCGCGCCGCCCTGGCGCAACCGATGCACCAGTGCATCCAGGCGGCGCTGCGCGGCGGCATAGGCCTGCGGCTGCGACGGATCCGCGTGCACGATCAGGTACAGCCGGCCCTTGAGGTTGTCGAACACCGCGACTTCCTCGGCCAGCATCAGCAGCACATCGGGCGTGCCCAGTTCATCGGCGCGATCCCACTGCGCTAGGCGCGGTTCGATATAGCCGATGGTCTCGAAACCGAAATAGCCGACCAGGCCGCCACTGAACGCAGGCAACTGCGGCAGGCGCGGCACGTCGTACTGCTGGCGCAGCGTTTCGATCTCGGCAAGCGGATCGGCCACGTGACGACGCTCGGTGACCTCGCCCGAATCCTCCACCTCCAGTTCGTGCCCGCGCAACCGGTACACGCGCTTCGCCGGCAGCCCGATGATGGAATAACGACCCCAGGTAGCGCCGCCCTCGACCGATTCGAACAGGAAGGTGTACGGGCCATCGGCCAGCTTCAGGTACACCGACAGCGGCGTGTCGAGGTCGGAAAACACCTCGCGCACCAGCGGAATGCGGGTGTGGCCCTGCGCAGCCAGCGCGTCGAAGTCGCTACGGGAGATCACGGACGGACGATCCAGACGGGGACGGATTGCACACGATAGCAGGGCGGCGCGGGTTTACGTATGGACGTCCATCCCGTGGCCGCTACAGTCGTTGCCGCGGCATCCCGTGCAGGCGCAGGCTGAAGGCCACGCCGCTGCCGTCGTCAAGGTTGCGCGCGCTGGCAACCCCGCCGTGGCGCTCGGCCACCAGCCGCACCACGTACAGGCCCAGGCCGAGGTGCGGCGCATCGCCCGGGGTGGCCTTGTCGCGCAGGCTGACCAGCGAGTCGAACAGGCGCCCCTGCATCGCCGCGGGCAGCACGGGCCCCTGGTTGGCCAGTTCGATCTCGGCACCATCGTCGGCGGCGTGCAGGCTCAGCCGCAGCCAGCCGTCGGGCGGGGTGAACGAGAGCGCGTTGTCGAACAGCTTGTCCAGCGCCTGCGCGATGGGCTCGGGCGCGCAATGCAGGCGCAACGGCGCCTCGGGCAGCATGCAGTCCAGTCGACGGGCACCGGCCAGCGGGCGATAAGCCTCGGCGCAGCCGCGCACCACCTCGCGCAGGTCCACGTCCTCCGGCTCGGCGGCGGCGATGGCGCGCTCCATGCGGCTGGCCTCGCTCATCGCGCGCACCAGCGCCCCCAGCCGCGCCACGCCGTCGCGGGCACGGGCGAGGTAGGGCTGCGCATCCGGCGGCAGCTCGGCGTGCTCCAGGTTGTCCAGCGAGGACTTCACGATGGCCAGCGGCGTGTTGAGTTCGTGCGAGAGCTTGGAGGCCAGCGTGCGCAGGTAGTCGGTGTAGCCGCCCACTGCCTCGAACAGCTTCTCGAAGCTGCGCGCGAGGTCGCCGATTTCGTCCGGCGCATCGGTCATCGGGAAACGGCCGCGCTCGAACAGGCCGTCCAGGCGTCCATCAGACAGTTGCGCGCGCTCGGCCGCGTTGCGCAGGCGCCCCAGCCGCAGGCTCAGGCGGGTGGCGAAGAACAGCAGGATCGCGCCCGCCACCAGCAGCACGCCGAAACTGGTGAGCAGCAGGCCGAACAGCGCGCGATTCGCCAGCAGCGGCACCGCGCGACTGGCCTGCTCCAGCAGCAGCACGCCGGCGGGCCTGCCGTCCTGTTCGATCGGCACCGCCGCGGAAAGCACCACGCTGCCGCGCTCCTCACCGCTGCGCCACACGCTTACCGGCTGGCCGGCACGGGCCTGCAGCACTTCCGGCGTGTCCAGCCGCGGCACGTCCTGCGCCCACAGGTTGGCATCCTCGAGGCGGGCCGCCAGCAGCGCTCGGTAGACCAGCGACGCGAACCAGCCCGGCTGGCCCTGTGCGCCGAGCGCGGCGTCCAGCCTGCCGCTGCGCGCAAGCAGCCAACCCTGCGGCGACAGCACGCGCGCCTGCGTGTGGTCGGGCGCGAGGCTGGCGAGCTCGCTGGCGAGCGCGGGCGAATAGACCAGCAGCGGCCGCGCTTCCGCCGCCATGCGATCGCCGCCGTCCGCCGCCACGTAGGCGCCGATGCCGAGCGTCAGCAAGGGCAAGCTGCGCGGCAGGCGCAACTCGACGCGAAAGCCGCTGCCGTCCTCCTGCCATTGCGCGGGGAACTCCGCGGGCAGGCCGGCCACCGGCGCATCCAGCGCCCTGGCCGTGATCGCACCGGGCGCGTCGCTCTCCAGCAGGTAATGCTGCGTGCCGGCTGCATTGCCGAGCACCAGGTTGAGGTGGTCGACCGCCAGCGCATTGGCGCCATCCACCGCGTCGGCACGGGTACGCCGGGTGTCGCGCACCTCGGCGTACAGGTACAGCCCGTTCGCATCCTCGGCCAGCAACAGCTTGCCGCGCGTGCCGAACGGCTGGCTCCACGGCGTCAAGGGCGCCCAGTCGTCGCCATAGCCGTCCACGGTGATCGGGTCGACCGCCTGTTCCACGTACCAGGCCGCGTCGCCCTGCGGCAGCGGGGCATTCGTCGCCACCAGGCTGCGCGCCACCGCGCGCGCCGAGGCGATCAGCGCCTGCGCCTGCCCTTCACGCAGCAGCGCCTCCATCTGCCGCACGTACAACCAGCCGGCCACCGGCAACGCCAGCGTGCACAGCGCGACGAGCAGCAGCTTGCGGCGGAGGTTCATCGCTTCTTCGGTTCGACGTAACGCTCGTAGCGCGCGCCGGTCGCCACCTGCATGAAGGCGTCGAGCAACGCGCGTTGCATGGCGTCGCCGTCGGCGAAGCTCATCGACCAGCTGAAGCGGATGCCACTGGCCTGGCCCGGATCGCAGAACACCACCACGTCGTCGATGCGGTCACCGCCCTGGTACAACACGCCTGCGCAAGGCATGCGTGGATTGTCGATGCGTATATCGGTGGCCTTGCCCCTGGCATCGCGCTGCAGGTATTGCTTGCGGTCGGTCGCCACTTCGTCGGCCAGCGTGGCCAGCTTGCGCGTCCACGTGTTGAGCACCATCACGCGCTCGGGCTTGCCCGTCCATTCGCCTTGGTAGAGCACGGCATCGACGCCGATGGCCTTGGCGTACATGCAGCAATCGCGCGTCCAGGCCGGCGGACTCGCCACCGCGATCGCCCATGCCGGTGCATCGCCATCGCGCGCGCCGTGGGCCAGCATGTCGTCGCCGGTTTGCGCCGTCGCACCAAACGTGCAGGAAAGAAGCAGGATCAAGGCCAGCCAACGGCGCACGCTCACGGCCTCCATCGGTAGCCCACGCCATGCACCGTCTCGATGGCGTCGAACTCCGGCGCCACCGCGATGAACTTCTTGCGGATGCGCTTGATGTGCGAAGTGATGGTGGCGTCGTCCACGACCAGCTCCGCCTCACGCATCAACTGGTCGCGGTTCTTCACGTGGCCGGGGAAGCGGATCAGGGTGTGCACCATCCAGAACTCGGTGACGGTGAGCGGCACTTCCGCGCCGTCCCAGGTGATGCGCATGCGCTCGGATTCCATCTTCAGCGGACCGTGCTCGATCACCGTCTCGCTGGCCGTCGGCGCCTTCAGCGACTCGATGCGGCGGAACAACGCGGCGATGCGCGCGGCGAGCTGGTGCAGGCTGGTGTCCTTGCTGAGGTAATCGTCCGCGCCCAGGCGCAAGCCGGAGATCACGTCGAAGTCCGAATCGCGCGCGGTGAGGAAGATGATCGGCAGCGTGGCCGACTTCGCGCGCAGCTCGCGGCACAGGTCGAAGCCGCCCTCCGGCTCGTCGCCGAGGCCGATGTCGATGATCACCAGCTCCGGCAGCTTGATCGCGAACGCGTTCGACGCCTCCTGCCGCGAGCCGTAGCCGCGGGTGTCGTAGCCGAAGCGGTTGAGCGCCTCGACGTAGTTGGCGCGGATCAGCGGTTCGTCCTCGACGATGGCAATGCTGCGGCCCATGGGCGGCTCCCTGTTTCGATGCTGCGATGCGATGGCGCAGCGTGCTATGTGCGCGCCGATGGCGCAAGCCGCAAGCCACCGCTGCCCGCGTTTTGCCACAAACCGGCGGCAAGCGGGCCCAAGCCCGCCGCTCCCGCGGCCGCGGCCGGGCGTGGAATGGCTCCACCCCCACCGGAACGCCCCCATGACCCGCAACGATGCCGCCGACCGCGACCCCAACGCTGAACTGCGCAGCTTCGAGCCGCTGCGCGTGACGCTGGCGCTGGGCGCATTGCTGCTCGGCCTGCTCATGGGGCTGCACTGAGATCCCGTGGAAGGGCCGGAGTGCGACCGGCGCGCAGGGAAGCGCGCCGGCCGCGGGGCACGAACGCCCGGCACGACGGCCCTTTCCGCCCAGGCTTTCCTCCAACCGTGATGGCTCCTTCAATCCCCTCCCAGCGAGGGGATTTTTTTGCAGCCATCGCCCCGGCCTCGTCACTCCAGCGAAGATCAGTATCCGGCCACTCCCGGCGAGGAACGAGGGCACCGCAATGGCTCGCAGCGCGTGCTTTTCCGGGGCCAGTCTGTTGACCCTGCGCGTTCCGCGCCCACCCAACCTTCGCCGGATGAGGGCAAAATCGCTCGCGGTGATTTTTTCGGGAACCAATCGGGTGGGGGCCTGTCTGACTTATCGACCGACGCCTTCCATTGCCGTGGATGGTGCGGATACGGGTATCGCCCCCTCCCCGGTGACCGTATCCGCACCACGGCGTCGGTCGATGGTGTCTCCTCGCACGTCATGCAATGACGTTTGCCCCGGTGCGGCCTCCCCCGCGCCGGGGCTTTTTGTTTGCGCCCGCGACCTTCCCCGCCATCGCTGGCGCGACGCCCGGAACCGCTACCGGCGACTCCCGGCCGCCTGCCACGTGGATTCAGCCAATGGCGGCATGCATCGCGGCGATCTCGGCGCGATAGTCCTTGGCGTGGAAGATCGCCGAGCCGGCAACGAAGGTGTCCGCACCCGCGGCGGCGATGGCGCCGATGTTCTCCGCGGTGACGCCTCCGTCCACTTCCAGCCGCACCGGCAGGCCGCGCTCGTCGATCATCCGGCGCACGCGGCGCAGCTTCTCCAGCGCCATCGGGATGAACTTCTGGCCGCCGAAGCCGGGGTTCACCGACATGATCAGCACCAGGTCGAGCTTGTCCAGCACGTAGTCCAGGCAATCCAGCGAAGTGGCCGGGTTGAACACCAGGCCGGCCTTGCAGCCGGAATCCTTGATCAGGCCGATGGTGCGGTCGACGTGCTCGCTGGCCTCGGGGTGGAAGCTGATCAGCGTGGCGCCGGCCTTGGCGAAGTCGGGCACGATGCGATCCACCGGCTTCACCATCAGGTGCACGTCGATCGGCGCCGCGATGCCGTACTTGCGCAGCGACTGCAGCACCATCGGGCCGATCGTGAGGTTGGGCACGTAATGGTTGTCCATCACGTCGAAATGCACCCAGTCCGCGCCCGCGGCCAGCGCCGCGGCGGTGTCCTCGCCCAGCCGCGCGAAGTCGGCGGCGAGGATGGAGGGGGCGATGACGGGACTCTGCTTGCTCATGGCGTCGGCTCTGCGGGTAGGAGCGCACCTTGTGCGCGATGGGAGTTTACGGCGTCGCCGCTTCGTCGGCTTTTCGCGCACAGGGTGCTCCTACTTGAAGCCTTTTTCCGCCTTGATGCGCTCGTAGGCTGCGTTGATCTCGCTGGCGCGCGCCTCGGCCTGCTTGCGCATCGCCTCGGGCAGGTCGCCGAGGCGGTCGGGGTGGTGTTCGGAAATCAGCTTGCGGTAGGCGCGCTTCACCGCGCGGTCGTCGGCGTTGCGATCGATGCCGAGTACGGCATAGGGATCGGGCCCCTGCGTATTGCGCTGCGGCGGCACGTAGCCGCCACCGCCGTAGCCTTGGCCGCCGTGGCCACGCGCGCCGCCCGCGTTCCATGCATAGCCCTTCATCGCCATCAGCGCCATCAGTTCCATGTCGCTGACGCGCAGGGCGAAGGCGAGCTGGTGCAGTATCGCCATCTTCTCCGGCGGCGGATTGCCTTCCGCGATCACGGTGTCGATCACCACGTCCAGCACCGGGAAGGCGTGGTCGCGCCGCAGGCCGGCCCAGCGGCGCAGGTCCTCGATGGTGGGCGCCACGTCGAACTCGGGCTGCTTGCCCGCGTTGAAGCTGGCGATGGCCTGCTGGCGCTGCGCGGCGTCCAGCCCCATGCGCGTCATCATGCGCTCGGCGATGGCGATTTCCGCCTCGGAAACGCGGCCGTCGGACTTCGCCACCGCGCCGAGCAGGGCGAACAGCGGCCCGACGAAACCGCCCGCTTCCGGCGTGGCCTGCTTGCGCTGGCTGTGGCGCAGGTTGTCGAACACGAAGCCGATGACCGCACCGGTGATCGCGCCGGGCAGGTGCCCGATCAGCAGGCCGAAAAAGCCGAACCAGAGCGTGTAGCCGAAGCTCATGGCTTGGCCGCCACCGGGACTTGCGCGCTGTACCAGCGCGCCAGCGCGTCCAGCTCGGCATCGCCGAGCGGGCCGACGGCGGCACGCATCACCGGCACTTCGCGGCTGCCGTCGCGATAGTGCTTCAGCGCCGCGCGCAGGTAATCCAGCCGCTGCCCGGCAAGGTTGGGCGCACCGGGCACCACGGCCATGCCGGTTTCGCCGTGGCAGGCCGCACACAGGCCCAGCCGCGCCGGCCTGGGCGACACCGTTTGCGCCAGGCCCGGAAGGGCGACGACGAGGCAGAGTACCGTGGTCAACAGGATGCGCATCGACGGGATCTGAGGCCGAAAGCCGCGAATTCTAGCAGCGCCACCCGCTACACACCGCGGCGGCGCCGACGCCAGCCGCTACAATGCGCGTTCCCCCTTCGTCCCACGGAACCGCCGTCGTGCCCACCACCCTGCCGCAATCGAACCTGCCCGGCCTGGAACTGATCCATCGCGGCAAGGTGCGCGACGTCTACGCGCTGGACGACCAGCGCCTGCTGATGGTGGCCACCGACCGTCTCTCCGCGTTCGACGTGGTGCTGCCCAACCCGATTCCCGGCAAGGGCGAGATGCTCACGCAGATCTCCAACTTCTGGTTCGGCAAGACCGCGCACCTGATCCCCAACCACCTGCTGGACGTGCCGCTGGCCGACGTGCTGCCGCCCGGCATCGATCTCAAGCTCTACGAAAAGCGCGCCGTGGTCACGCGCCGCCTGAAGCCGGTGCCGGTGGAAGCGATCGCGCGCGGCTACATCATCGGCTCGGGCTGGAAGGACTACCAGAAGACCGGCACGGTGTGCGGCATCGCGCTGCCCGCGGGCCTCCAGCAGGCGCAGCAGCTGCCCGAGCCGATCTTCACGCCGTCGACCAAGGCCGCCGTGGGCGACCACGACGAGAACGTCAGCTTCGACGTGATGGTCGACAAGGTGGGCCGCGAACTGGCGGACAAGGTGCGCGACGCCACGCTGGCGATCTACCGCTGGGCTGCTGCCTACGCCGCCGAGCGCGGCATCATCCTCGCGGACACCAAGTTCGAGTTCGGCACCGACGCCGACGGCAAGCTGTATGTCATGGACGAGATGCTCACACCGGACTCCACCCGCTACTGGCCCGCCGACAGCTACCAGGTCGGCATCAGCCCGCCCAGCTACGACAAGCAGTTCGTGCGCGATTGGCTGGAGGCGCAGGGCTGGGACAAGACCCCGCCCGGCCCAGTGATCCCCGACGAAGTGATCGCACGCACCGCCGCCAAGTACGCCGAGGCGCTGGAGCGGCTGGCGGGCATCAAGCTGTCCTGATCGATCCGTAGGAGCGGCTTCAGCCGCGATCACGTAGCGCAAGTCGCGGCCGAAGCCGCTCCTACGACCAGCCCGGCTTGCGACACCCGCCTTCGCCGTGCTGCTATTGCATCCCTGATCCACGAGGGGAGCGCACCATGACCACGCAAGCCGCAAACCCGCGCAGCATGCAGGACTGGCTGGACAGCTACAGCAACGACCACCGCAACCACGTCAACCAGGTCTTCCACTGGTGCTGCGTGCCGCCCATCGTGTGGTCGGTGATCGCGCTGCTGTGGGCGATCCCGGTGCCGCAGACCTGGCTGCGCCCCGGCGCCTGGGCCGTGGCTGTGATGGTGCTGGCGTTCTACTGGTACTGGAGGCGCGCACGCGTGCTGGCGCTGGCGTTGCTGGTCGCGTTCGCCTTGCTCGGCCTGCTCACCAACCTCCTGTACGCGCAGCTCGGCGTGGCGCATCTCTGCTGGCTCGCCGTCGGCGTGTTCGTGGTGGCGTGGATCGGCCAGTTCATTGGCCACAAGTTCGAAGGCCGCAAGCCCAGCTTCCTCACCGATCTTGCCTACCTGCTGATCGGCCCGGCCTGGCTGATGGCCAAGCTGCTGCGCCGCCTCGGCTTCAAGCACGTCGCATGAATGCCCTGCTCACCCTCGTCAGCTCCCTGGTGTGGTGGGTGCTCTACGGCAGCATCGGCGCGCTGTTCTGCGCACTGATCGCGTGGTCGGTGCTGCGCTGGACCGAGCGCTGCAACGTGGTGTTCAATCGCGTCTACCTCGCCTGCCTGCTGTGGACGCTGCTCGGCTTGCTGCTGGTGGTTGGCGTCGCTGCGCATGAAGGTCACCTGCATCCGCCGTTCCGCGCGCTGCTCGACTCGGGGTTGCTGCGCTGGGCGCTGGTCGCGGACATGCTGGCGGGGGTGGTGCTGATGTGGCGGCTGACGCCGCGGACGGATGCACATCGGGTGCGGCCAGGGAGCGCATGCCTGGCGGTGGCGGCGGTAATGGCGGTGGGGTTTGGGGTGGCGACCAGCCTGGTGTGAATGGCATCGACCGGCCAGGCAGGCCAGAGCGCATCGAGAGCCAATGCTCGTCAGGCGGCTACCGACTCGTTGTCCAACTGCCACGGTTCCGATGGATCGGCCGGTCGCGCATGCTGTACCAGGATCACTTCGTACTCGGGAGATGAAAGGACGACCTTGGTAGTCACCCGGGCGCTGGCATGCACGTCGCGAGCCAATTGGCGCGCGTGCTTGATCGCCGCTGCGAAGGAAAGATCTTCGAGGACAGACACATCTTCGCGACAGACGCGCCACAGGCCACGGGCGTCTTCCATGATGTTGAAGACGATGCTCATGCAGCACTCTCCGGCGATCAGGGAATGGTGTAGCCAGTACCGTCGACACGTTGGCACTGTCAGGTGCCAACGGTATTAAACCATAACAGTGACGACCGTCACATTGTGCAATGGATGTCCGATAGGCACCGTTTGGGTGTGTACTCCCAATGCCTCAACTCGTTGCGCAGTCCCAGAAACAAAAAGGCCCCGCCGGAGCGGAGCCTTGATGTTGGCTGGGAGACTAGGATTCGAACCTAGATAGGCAGAGTCAGAGTCTGCAGTCCTACCATTAGACGATCTCCCAAAACCCTTGCCGTGCGGCGCGCTCTGACCTGGAGCGCCGCACGTCGAAGCGCGGTTAGCGCTTCGAGAACTGGGTGGCGCGGCGGGCCTTGTGGAGGCCGACCTTCTTGCGCTCGACCTCGCGGGCGTCGCGGGTCACGAAGCCGGCCTTGCGCAGCGGCGACTTCAGGCTTTCGTCGTACTCGATCAGCGCGCGGGCGATGCCGAGGCGGATCGCGCCGGCCTGGCCGGTGATGCCGCCGCCTTCAACGGTGACCTTGATGTCGAACTTGTCGGTGTTCTGGGTCAGTTCGAGCGGCTGGCGCACGATCATGCGCGAGGTCTCGCGACCGAAGAACTGGTCGAGGGACTTGCCGTTGACTTCGATCGCGCCGGTGCCCTTGCGCAGGAACACGCGGGCGGCGGAGGTCTTGCGGCGGCCGGTGCCGTAATTCTGCTGAATCGCCATGGTTTTACTCTTGAAAAGTGCGGCCATGGATGGCCGCTTTCACGCGCAGGGACTGCGCAATAAAGCTTAAACTTCCAGCGCCTGCGGCTGCTGCGCGGTATGCGGGTGCTCGGCGCCGCCGTACACCTTGAGCTTGCGGTACATCTCGCGGCCCAGTGCGTTCTTCGGCAGCATGCCCTTGACGGCGATCTCGATCACGCGCTCCGGGTGGGTGGCCAGCATGTCCTTCAGACTGGTGGTCTTCAGGTTGCCGACGTAGCCGGTGAAGCGGTGGTACATCTTGTCGTCGAGCTTGGCGCCGGTGACGGCCACCTTCTGCGCGTTGACCACGACGATGTAGTCGCCGGTGTCCACGTGCGGGGTGAACTCAGGCTTGTGCTTGCCGCGCAGGCGACGCGCGATTTCGGTCGACAGGCGACCGAGCGTCTTGTTGGTGGCGTCCACCACGAACCAGTCGCGCTTGACGCTTTCTGCCTTGGCGCTGAAAGTTTTCATCTCGAGATACCCGTATGCCGCCAGCGAGGGCGGTTGCACATTAGATCGGTGAAGCAAAGAGGCGGAATGATAGCGAAGCTGTCACCGCCTGCGCAAGTCCACCGAGTGGGTGGGCTGTGGGCCGGCGATGATAGCATGCCCGGCATGGCACTTGAACAGCCCCCCAAACGCATCGCGGAACTGGCTGATCAGTGCGTGCAGTGCGGCCTGTGCCTGCCGGCCTGCCCCACCTACGCGCTGGATCGCAGCGAGGCGGAATCACCGCGCGGCCGCATCGCCATCGCCGCCGCGCTGGCCCGCGGCGCGGCCGAGCCCACGGCGGAACTGCGCGCCCACCTGGACCACTGCCTGGGTTGCCTGGGCTGCCAGCGGGCCTGCCCGGCCGAGGTGCGCTACGACGAACTGCTGATCGAGACGCGCGCCCTGCTGGGTCCGGCGCCGCAGCGACCGCGCCGGTTGCTGGGCCTGCTGCAGCGCCCCGGCCTGCTGCGCGGCCTGCGCCGGGTCGGCACGATGCTGGGTGCAGCACACTGGCTTGGCGCCCTGGCGCGACGCCTGCCGACCGGATCGCCATGGCGCGTGGCCCTGCAAATGTTGCCGGGCACGCCGCCTGCGGCCTTGCCGCAAGGCGATGCGGCCGGCGCCGAGCTCGCGCTGTTCCCCGGTTGCGTGGCAAGCGTCGAGGATGCCGAGGCGCAGCAGGCCGCGCTGACCCTGCTGCGCGCCGCCGGCTACCGGGTCCACGTGTTGCCGGCCTTCTGCTGTGGCGCGATGGATCTGCACGATGGCGAAGCCGCGGCGGCTGAACAGGCTGCCGAACGCGTGCGACAGGCCTGGCGGGCCAGCGGCGCCACGCGCCTGCTGAGCGTGACGCCCGGCTGCCTCGGCACGCTGCGCCATGCCCTGTCCGGCGTGCCGGTGCTCGACCCGCTGAGCCTGCTGGCCGAACGCGCCGAACGCCTGCGCTTCCGCCCGCTGCCGCTGCGGGTGGCGCTGCACCTGCCCTGCACCCAGGCCAACGTGGCACGCAGCGAGGCCGCGATGCTGCAGTTGCTGCGCCGCGTGCCGCAGCTCGACGTGGTGTCGTTGCCGCGGCCACCAAGCTGCTGCGGCGCGGCCGGCAGCCATCTGCTTCAATTTCCCGGGCGCGCAGCGCAGTTGCGCGAGGCCACGCTGCGACCACTCGCCACGCTGGCGCCGGCACGCCTGCTGTCGTCCAATATCGGCTGCCGCCTGCACCTCGCCGCTGGCGACGAGGCGGCGCAGTGGACCACGCAGCACCCGCTGAGCCTGCTGGCGCAGCAACTGGAGAACTCCCCATGAACGCACGCACGCTCAGCCCGCTGGACCGCCTGCTCGCCGGCATCGAACGCGCGCTGGAAACCGTGGCCGGCGCACCGGAGGCGAACCGCGCCTCGCCCGCACGCGGCACCGCCGACGCGGAACTGGACGACGCCGAGCGCCGCCATGCCGCCGGCCTGATGCGCATCAACCACACCGGCGAGGTCTGCGCGCAGGCGCTGTACGACGGCCAGGCCGCGTTCGCGCGCCACGACGGGAATCGCGAGCACCTGTTGCACGCCGCCGCCGAGGAAACCGACCACCTCGCGTGGTGCGCCGAACGCCTGAAGGAACTGGACAGCCGCCCCAGCCTGCTCAACCCGCTGTGGTACGCCGGCAGCTACGCGATCGGCGCGCTGGCCGCGCTGGCCGGCGACGCGGTGAGCCTGGGCTTCGTGGTGGAAACCGAGCGCCAGGTGGAAGCGCACCTGGCCGAGCACCTGGAGCGACTGCCCGCGCAGGACGAGCGCTCGCGCGCCGTGCTGGCGCAGATGCAGGCGGACGAGGTGCGCCACGCGCAAGCTGCGCAGGCGCGCGGCGGCATCGACCTGCCGTTCCCGGTCCCGCAGCTGATGCAGGCCAGCTCGATGGTGATGAAGACGGTGGCGTATCGCTGGTGAGCTCAGCTCACCAGCGACGGGATTCGGGATTCGGGATTCGGAAGAGCCTCAAGCTCGCGGCGACACTGCTTTATCGAATCCCGAATCCCGTCATCCCGAATCCCGGCTCTACATCAGGTTGCGGCCGTGGAACAGCTCCTCGATCTCCCGGCGCAGCAGCGACTCGATGCGCTGGCGTTCCTTGAACGAGAGGTCGTCGGCGTGGGCGTCGAACAGGTAGGTGTCGAGGTCGAAGTCCTTCACGTGCATCTTCGTGTGGAAGATGTTTTCCTGGTACACGTTGACGTCGAACATCTCGTACTTCTGGCGGATGTGCCGCGCCAGGTAGTCCTGCACCGAGTTGATCTTGTGGTCGATGAAGTGCTTCTTGCCCTTCACGTCGCGGGTGAAGCCGCGCACGCGGTAGTCGCACACCACGATGTCCGACTCGAAGCTGTCGATCAGGTAGTTCAACGCCTTCAGCGGCGAGATTACGCCGCAGGTGGCCACGTCGATGTCGGCGCGGAAGGTGGCGATGCCGTTGTGCGGGTGCGTCTCGGGGTAGGTGTGGACGGTGATGTGGCTCTTGTCCATGTGCGCCACCACGGCGCCGGCGATCGAGTCGCGGCCCAGCTTCTCCACCACCGGCTCCTCGGAGATCAGGATGGTGACCGAGGCACCCTGCGGGTCGTAGTCCTGGCGGGCCACGTTGAGGATGTTCGCGCCGATGATCTCGGCCACGTCGGTGAGGATCTGGGTGAGGCGGTCGGCGTCGTACTGCTCGTCGATGTACTCGATGTAGCGCTGGCGCTGTTCTTCCGACACCGCGTAGCAGATGTCGTAGATGTTGAAGCTCAGGGCCTTGGTGAGGTTGTTGAAACCCTGCAGGCGCAGGCGGGGCAACGGCTTGACCACGACGACTCTCCATGGCCGGGCGACGGCCAGCAGATGAGGCGGGTTAGCACCAAGGGTCCCCGCGGGAATTCGGGCCATGGGGACCCTTGTCTCCCGCGACCCGGCGAACACCCGCGGCCGACGGCCACGAGCGAAAGACTGCGAAGTATGCGGCAAAATTGCGGAAAACAGAACCTGCGTCAACACGCCCGCGTTTGCCATAATGGCCGGATCAGGTGGGGGAAGCCACCCAATCAAGGGGAACCCAGCACAGTGGCGCTGCTCAAATACCAGCTACAACAGGCTTTCGAACGTTCCCAGGCGCCGCTCGCCTTCGCCCCGGACCCGGCCTCGATGGAGCGCTTCCTCGCGCTCTGCCATCGCCGCCGCTACCCCAGCAAGACCGCGATCATCCGCCCCGGCGACCCGGCCAACACGCTCTACTACGTGATCGACGGCTCGCTGGCGGTATGCACCGAGGACGAGCAGGGGCGCGAGCTGATCCTCGCCTACATCAGCCGTGGCCAGTTCATCGGCGAGATGGGCCTGTTCGTGGAGCAGTCGCAGCGCGAATCGGTGGTGCGCACGCGCACCGTGTGCGAGATGGCCGAGGTCAGCTACGAGCGACTGTTCACGCTGATGAAGGGCCCGCTCGCCGAGGAGTGCCCCAAGATCCTGTTCGCGATCGGCGCCCAGCTCACCAACCGCCTGTTGCGCACCTCGCGCCAGGTGAGCCGCATGGCCTTCATGGACGTCACCAACCGCATCTCGCGCACCCTGCTCGACCTGTGCGAGGAGCCGGACGCGATGACCCACCCCGAGGGCACCCAGATCCGCATCTCGCGCCAGGAAGTGAGCCGCATCGTGGGCTGCTCGCGCGAGATGGTCGGCCGCGTGCTCAAGCAGCTCGAGGAGCAGGGCATGATCGACGTCTCAGGCAAGACCATCGTGGTGCGCGGCACCCGCTGACGCCCTGGAAGGCGCGCCGCCCGCTAGCCGTCATGCGGCTGCGGGCCCGGGCGGCTGAACAGGAAGCCCTGCCCGAATTCGCAGCCCATCGCCCGCAGCGCATCGCGCTGCGCGCCGGTCTCGATGCCCTCGGCGATCACGTCGATGCCCAGCGCACGGGTGGCCAGCGCGAGGATCGCCGCCACCACGGTGTTGGCGCCCGCGCCGCCGGCGGTATCCAGTTCGCGCACGAACATCTGGTCGATCTTCAACTTGCCCAGCGGCAAGGTGTGCAGGTAGCCCAGCGAGGAGTAGCCGGTGCCGAAGTCGTCCAGCGCCGCCTGCACGCCGACGGCGCGCAGGCGCTCCAGCGTGGCGCGCACCTGCACGGGATCCTCCAGCAGCGCGTCCTCGGTCAGCTCGATCAGCAAGCGTTCCGGCGGCAGGCCGCTGTCCGCCAGCAACTGCAGCAAGCGGCGGTCGAAATCCACGTGGCGCAGGTGCAGCGGCGAGACATTGATGGTCACGAAGCCCTTGCCCGCATCCGGCAGCGCCATGCGCTCGCAGACCTTGCCGTACAACTGCCAGTCGATCGCCTCCAGCTGGCCGCAATCCTGCGCCACGCGCACGAAGTCGCCCGGCGGCAACACGCCGCGGCGCGGGTGGTTCCAGCGCAGCAACGCCTCGTGACCCACCACCTCGCCGTCGTCCAGCCGGAAGATCGGCTGGAAGTACGGCACGAACTCGCCGTGCTGCAGGGCGTGGCGCAGCTCGACCTCCAGCGCCAGCTCATCCACCGCGCTCCGCGCCATCGTCTCGTCGAACAGCGCGTAGCGCCCACGCCCCAGTTGCTTGGCGCGGTACAGCGCGATGTCGGCGTCGCGCAGCAAGGCGTCGGGCCGCTCGTGCTGCGCGGCGATCGCGATGCCCACGCTGGCGGAAGGCTCCAGCTCGCGGCCGCCGATCGACAGCGGCTGGCGCAGCGCCTGCAACACGCCGTGCGCCATGCGCTCGGCGACGGCCGGCTCGGCCACCGCGTCCAGCAGTATCGCGAACTCGTCGCCGGACAGCCGCGCCGCCACGTCCGGCGCGCTCACGCAGGAACGCAGGCGGTTCGCCACAGCCTGCAGGAAGGCGTCGCCGGCCAGGTGGCCGAGGCTGTCGTTGATGACCTTGAAGCGGTCCACGTCGAGGTACAGCAGCGCGCACGGCGCGCCCGCCGACCGCCGCGCCAGGCGCTCGCCCAGCCGCTCGCGCAGGAAGCCGCGATTGGGCAGGCCGGTCAGCGGGTCGTGCATCACCTCGTGGCGCAGTTGCCGCTGCACCTGCTCGCGCTCGACGATCTGCTCGCGCAGCTCGCGGGTGCGCCCCTCCACCCGGTGCTCCAGTTGCAGGTTGGCCTGCAGCAACGCGGCGGCTGCGTGGCGGCGGTGGATGCTGTTGGCGATCTGCAGCGCGGCGAAACTGAGCAGTTCCTGGTCCGCCGCATCGAAGCGCGTCTGGTCGCCGTAGCCCTGCACGGCAACCACGCCGATCACCGTCTCGCCCGTGCGCAACGGCACGCCAAGCCAGCAGGCCGATGGCTTGCCGATGTGATGCGGCACCACTTCGCCCGCGTGCGCCAGGGCATCCAGTTCGCGCCGGCTGCCCAGGAACGGCCGGCCGGTACGCAGCACGTAGGCAGTGAGGCTGCGCTCCAGCGGCAGGCTGAACGAGCTCTGCACGCCGGCATCCACGAAATACGGGAAATCCAGCCATTGCCGCTGCTCGTCCAGCAAGGCGATGTAGAAGTTCGACGCGTCCAGCAGGCTGCCGACCTCGGCGTGCACGCGCCGATAGAACGCCTCCTCGTCGAGGTCGGCCGTACCCAGCTCGGCCAGCCGGAACAGCACCGACTGCAGGCGCTCCGCGCGCTGGCGCTCGAGCACCTCCTCCTGCAACTCGCGGTTGGCGGCGGCCAGTTCGCGGGTGCGTTGCAATACGCGGCCTTCCAGTTCGTCCTTGTTCCGCCGGCGTTCCAGCGCGGTGAGCACGTGCTCGGCGACGAAGCCGAGCACCGCGCGGTCCTCGTCGGAATAACCGATGCCCTGGCGATAGCTCTGCACCACCAGCGCGCCATGCGTGCGCCCGCCGCGCAGCATCGGCACGCCCAGCCAGTCCACGCTGTCCGGGCCCATCACGTCCAGCGGGACGCCGATCTGGGCGGCCAGTTGCTCGGTGCTGCCCATCAGCGGCCGCCCCAGGGTGAGCAGGTGCCAGGTCAGCGAACCGCGCATCGCCTCCAGCGAGTCCTCGCGCACGATGTCGGGGCCTTCGGCGTCCTCGGTGTCGGCGTAGTACAGGAAACGCGTCGTGCCGCCGTCGGGGTCGTGCCGCACGATGAAGAAGTTCTCCGCGTACATCAGCGTGCCGACGATGGCGTGGATGCCGCGCAGGAACTCGGGCATGTCGAGGTCGGCGCCGGCGAGGTCGACAATGGAGAACAGCGCACGCAGCAGGTGTTCCGAGCGCTCCAGCTGGCGGTGCGAATCGTGCAGCTCGGTCAGTGCCAGCAACTGCTGCAGTTGCCGCCCGGCCAGCACCAGGCAGCGCTCCAGCCCCACGCGCAACGCCGGGCCCGCCTCGGCATCGCCATGCAACACGCACAACACCGCCGGGACACCCGGCGCCAGCCACAGCATCAGCTCGCCGTCGGCGGGCAGCGGCGCATCGGCCTCGTCGCGCAGCACGGCCAGCATGCGCGCCGCGTCCTGCGCATCCGGTGCGCCGGGCGTGCCGCGGCATTCGCCGTGCTCCAGCCACCACACGCGTGCATCGCGACAGTCCGGGCACCTGCGGACCAGCTCCACCACCAGTTCGGCTACCGCCTGCGGCGTGGGCGCGACGACCAGCCGCCCCAGCCAGGCCAACTGGTCGGCTTCGCTCGGAATCGTGGCATGCGACTCGCGGTACGGATTCATGTGCCGATGGCTCCCTCGGCACGATGGTAGCGCTCCGCCGGCGCAGCGCACAGCACACCCCCGCCCACCCCAATCGCTAGAATGACCGGCCCGCTCCGGAACCCCGCATGCTCGCCGACACCACCAAGGACGCCATCCGCGCCGCCTATGCGCGCCTGAAAGACGGCCTGCCCGGCTTCCGTCCGCGCGCCTCGCAGGGAAAGATGATCGCCGAGGTGGCCAAGGCGCTGGCCGGTGAAGGCGGCGTCGCCGCGATCGAGGCGCCCACCGGCACCGGCAAGTCGATGGCCTACCTGATCGCGGGCCACGAGGTGGCGCGCGCGCAGAAGAAGAAGCTGCTGATCGCCACCGCCACCGTGGCATTGCAGGAGCAGCTGGTGGAGCGCGACATCCCGCTCTACCTGCAGCTGTCCGGCCACGCGGCCAAGGTGGCCCTGGCCAAGGGCCGCGGCCGCTACCTGTGCCCGCGGAATCTTGCGATGGCGCGCAACAGCCTCGCCGGCCCGGCGCAATCGAGTCTCGGCTTCGACGCCGACCTCGCGCTGTGGAGCAGGCCGCCCGCCGAACGCGACAAGCAGGCGCTGTCCAAGCTTGCCCAGGCCTTCGACGACGGCGAGTGGAACGGCGACATGGACGCCGCGCCCGAGCCGGTGGGCGACCTGCTGCGCCCCATGCTCACCACCAGCGCCGGCGGCTGCACCAACCGCAAGTGCGGGCAGTTCATGATCTGCCCGTTCTTCGCCGCGCGCCGCGCGGTGGACGACGCCGACATCATCGTGGCGAACCAGGACTTGGTGCTGGCCGACCTCACCATGCCGGGCGAGGACGACGGCTGGGGCGGCGTGATCCTGCCGCGCCCGGACGAAACCCTGTACGTGTTCGACGAGGCCCACCACATCCCCGGCAAGGCGATCGACCGCGGCGCCTCCGACGTGCACATGGCCGTCGGCGTGCGCCAGCTGAGCCGGCTCGGCCGGCAGGTGCACGCGGCCTATTCGCTTACCGACAAGGAAAACCTCGGCAAGCTCACGCTGGACGCCGGCGACGCGAAGCTGCAGGAGCTGAGCGATTCGCTCGAAGCGCTGGAAAAGGAAATCCGCCTCGGCTGGCTGCCCGATCCCGCCGAAAGCGAGCCGATGTACCGCGGCTCGCTGGGCCGCCTGCCCGAGGCCTGGATCGGACACGCGCGCCTGCTCAGCCTGCAGACCGCCGAAGTGCAGCGCTGGCTCGCCGCGGTACGCCGCGCGGTGGTGGAGATGACCGACGGCGGCCCCACCCAGGAAGCGCTCTCGCGCGAGCTCGGCATGGCGCTGGAGCGCATCGGCAAGCAGGCCTCCTGCTGGCATGCCTGGGCCGCGGAGGATCCCGAGCAGGCGCCGCCGCTGGCGCGCTGGGTCACCCTCACCGGCGACCAGCAACTGATCTGCCACGCCTCGTCGGTATCCGCCGCGGGCCTGCTGCGCAACGTGCTGTGGGGCAACGCCAGCGGCGTGGTGCTGACTTCGGCCACGCTGAGCGCGGGCGGCAATTTCCGCGGCTACGCCGATGCCGTGGGCCTGCCCGACGACGCGGCCACGCTCAGCCTGCCTTCGCCCTTCGACCTCGCCGCGCAGGCCAGCCTCGAAGTGCCGGCCATGGACGCGCTGCCCGATGCGCGCGAGGAGCACGCGCAGGCGATCAGTGACTGGCTGGCCGACCACCTCGACTGGAACGCCGGCAACCTCGTGCTGTTCACCTCGCGCGCCAAGCTCGACCGCGTGCTGCAGCGCCTGCCGATCGACAAGGTGCGCAAGGTGCGCGCGCAGGGCTCGCTGGGCAAGACGCAGCTGATCGCCGAACACGTCAGCGACGTGGAAGCCGGCAAAGGCAGCACGCTGTTCGGCCTGGCCAGCTTCGGCGAAGGCCTCGACCTGCCCGGCAAGCTGTGCGAGACCGTGGTCATCACCCAGCTGCCGTTCGCCGTGCCCACCGACCCGGTCGGCGCCACCTACGCGGAATGGCTGGAGTCGCGCGGGCGCAATCCCTTCATCGAGGTGAGCATCCCCGAGGCCACGCGCCTGCTCACCCAGTACTGCGGACGATTGATCCGCAACGAGAGCGACAGTGGCCGCATCGTGCTGCTGGACCGGCGGGTGGTCACCAAGCGTTACGGCGCGGGCATGCTGCGCGCGTTGCCGCCGTTCCGGCGCGTGATCGAGAGGTAGCGCATGAGCATCGTCCGTCTCGCCGATTGCCCCGCGATGCCATGGAAGAACGGCCGCGGCCGCACCCGGGAATTGGCCGTCCATCCGTCCGGCGCTGGGATGGACGATTTCCTTTGGCGGGTGAGCCTCGCCGAGGTGGACAGCGCCGCACCGTTCTCCGCGTTTCCCGGCATCGATCGCGTGATCGCCCTGCTGGCCGGTGACGGCTTCACGATGACGCTGGACGATGGCCGCAGCCATGCGCTCACCACGCCGTGCGCACCGTTCGCCTTTCCCGGCGAAGCCGGCGTGGACGTGACGCTGGCTGGCGGCCCCAGCCACGATTTCAACCTGATGTTGCGCCGCGGTCGGGCGCGCGGCGGCATCGAGGCATGGCACGGCGCAGGTACGCGGCAAGCCGATGCCGGCATTGTGCTGGTGTATTGCGTGCGCGGGTGCCTCGACTGCGCCGATGGCAGCCTGCAGGCAGGCGACGCGTGGCGACCGCCGGCAGCGACCGGCGGGGCGATCATCCTGCATGCAGATGCACTGGCGCTGGCCGTGCGTGTCGAAATCCTTGCCTGAAGCTTGCCGCGAAAACGTCACGCGGGCGCCTATACTCGACCGGTCGCCTTCCCCGGAGTACCGCGATGTCCGTGCTGATCCTCGGTCTCGTGCTGTTTCTCGGCTCGCATTCGCTGCGCATCTTTGCTGATGGCTGGCGCAAGCGGCAGATCGCCCGCCTCGGCGAGAAGAAGTGGAAGCTCCTGTACTCGCTGACGGCGATCGTCGGTTTCGTGCTGATCTGCTGGGGCTTCGGGCTCGCGCGGCATGAACCCGTGCTGCTGTACACGCCGCCGGCGTGGCTGATGCGGCTCAACGCGCTGTTCACCCTGGTGGCCTTCGTGCTGCTCGCCGCGGCGCGGGTGCCGCGCAACGGCATCAAGGCGCGCCTGCACCATCCGCAGGTGCTGGCGGTGAAGACCTGGGCGTTCGGCCACCTGCTCGCCACCGGCATGCTGCACGACGTGGTGCTGTTCGGCGCCTTCCTGCTGTGGGCCGTGGCGCTGTTCGCCGCCTCACGCCGGCGCGATCGCCGCGAGGGCGCGGTCTATCCGCCCGGCACGCTCAAGGGCACCGTCATCACCGTCGTCGCCGGCGTGGTGGCCTGGGCGGTCTTCGCGCTCTGGCTGCACGCGCTGCTGATCGGCGTGAAGCCAGTGATGTGAGCGCCTGCAGGTATGCCGAAAGCCATCTGCGCAGCCGCCTGCAGATCGCGCTAGAGTGCATCCCTCTGCCCCCCCGTGAGGTCGTGCCATGGCCGCCTTCCTGCTCTGGCTGTTGCTGCTGGTGTTCTGCTGGCCGCTCGCGCTGCTGGCGCTGGTGCTGTATCCCATCGTGTGGCTGATCTGCCTGCCGCTGCGGCTGGTCGGCATCACCGTGGGCGCGGTATTCGCCTTCCTCGGTGCGCTGCTGATGCTGCCGGCCCGCGTGCTGCGCGGCCGCCCGGCCTGACGGCATGGGCGTGGACAAGCCCCACGCCCCCTCCTGCGAGCGCAACCGCGAACCCATCCTCGAGGTGTTGCGCCGGCACTTTGCCGATCGGCGGCGGGTGCTGGAGATCGGCAGCGGCACCGGCCAGCACGCCGTGCATTTCGCCGCTGCGCTGACCTGGCTGGACTGGCAATGTTCGGAGCGCGCTGAGAACTTGCCGGGCATCCACAGCTGGCTGGACGAGGCCTCGCTGCCGAACACGCCGCCGCCACTGGAACTCGACGTCGTTGGACCGTGGCCACGCGGCCCGTTCGACGCGATGTTCAGCGCCAACACCCTGCACATCATGGCCTGGCACGAGGTAGAGGCACTGTTCGCGCAACTGCAAGCCGTCACGGCCGACGACGCGCGACTGGTGATCTACGGTCCGTTCAATGACGGCGGCCACTACACCAGCGACAGCAATGCCGCGTTCGACCAGTGGTTGAAGGCGCGCGGCCCGCACATGGGCATCCGCGACACCGAAGCGGTGGACGGATTGGCCGCAGCCGTGGGCTTCACGCTGGTCGACGACGTGGCAATGCCGGCGAACAACCGCTGCCGCGTCTGGCAGCGCACCCGGCATCATTCAAACAGGTAGATTTTCCCGTTCGCCCTGGGCGTGGCGAAGCGGAGCGGAGTCGGAGGGCATGTACCTCGCACCCGATCCGGTCCGGATCAACAAGAGCCTGCGCGCCGACGCCAAGAGCCTGCCCCATATCTCCACCTGGCCCGCATCGGGAGCTGTTTGTGCGCAGGCCAAGGAAGAGCGAAGGCACGCGGGGAGGCGCCAGGGATGGCGCCGGCTTTGAGGAGCGAGGAGTGGACGTCCGTCCGCGACTGAGCGATGACGCCGGCATGCGGGCAAACAGACCCGACCCGCACGCGGGAAGAGTCCATGGATGGACTCGGCTTTCCTCGCTCCCCAAAGCCGAGCACATCCATGTGCTCTTTCCGCGTGGAGGAGCGAGGAAGGGTTGCCTTGCCGTGGCCGCCATGCGGCAGCGCGCGGCTTGACCTGCCAGCCAGGCAGGCGCTGCGCCACGCGCCACCACCTGACGGCCACGGCAAGGCAATGCGAGCCAGGTGGAGATATGGGGCAGGCTCTCGTGTACAAAGACGGCATGAAGGCAATCGACACGCTTACCCCCTGCCCCTGCGGCAATCCCGCCGGCTACGCCACCTGCTGCGGTCCACTGCACGACGGCAGCGCGGTGGCCACCAATGCCGCGCAACTGATGCGCTCGCGCTACAGCGCCTACGTGCTGAAGCGCGAGGATTACCTGCTGGCCACCTGGCACGCCGACACCCGTCCCGCTTCGCTGCGACTCGCCGCGCAGCAGCCTGCGCCGACCTGGCTGGGCCTGGACGTGGGCAACGAGCAACGCAGCGACGACGAACACGCCACGGTGGAATTCGTGGCCCGTTACCGCCTCGGCGGCGGCCGCGCGCAGCGCCAGCACGAGGTCAGCCGTTTCGTGCGCGAAGCGGGGCGCTGGTTTTACGTGGACGGAGAGCTGCTGCAGGACACCTAAAACCCCTGCACACCAGCCGCGTGCAACTGCGCCGCCAGCGCGCGCACGTCGGGATGCGCGAAAAACGCCGCGAGCTGACGTGCGCGTGATGCGCTGGTGCCGCGCCCACGCCAATCGTCTTCGCCCAATGCGGCCAGCGTGGCCCAGTCCTGGCCGGCGTCCACCGCGCCGTCGGGTGCGCCCAGTGCATGCAACCAGTCGCCGAACGGCTGCCCGCGCGCTTCGGCAAACGCTTGCGCGAGCGCCGCAGCCCGGTGCTCGCCCACATCCGGCACCGCGACGAGTTGCGCCGGCACGAGATCCAACCAGTCCAGCAGGCCATGGACCAGGCCAGCCTCCGTCAACGCCTGCCACGTGCCCGCATTGACACCCTGCAAGCGCAAACCTTGCTTGCCCCCCAGCCAGGCGAGCCGCGACTGGAATTGCGCCTCGCAACCGGGCGTGGATTGCCAGCAGGTGAGCGGGCCGTGACGCGCGGGGTCCGGCACATCCACCGCGACGCGTTGCGTCGCGCGCCACGCCACCGATTGCAGGCGCGGGATGGTCAATCCTGCCAGCGCGAGTTCCACCTGGTCGCCGGGATGGATGTCGAGTTCGCGCCAGCGCGCGAGCGAACCCACGCTCACGCGCTGCACGCGATGGTCGTCGAGCTGCACCGGTGCCAGTTCCAGCACCGGCGTGATGCGCCCGCTACGCCCCACGGGGAACGTCACCGCGCGCACTTCCGCCAGCGCGGTGGCGGCGGGGTATTTCCACGCCACCGCCCAGTCCGGCGGGCTGGCCTTCCACGTGTCGGCAGGCGGGCGATGGCCCTGGCGCAGCACCGTGCCGTCGGCGGCGAACGGCAGCGCGTGGCGATACCACTGCTCGCGCCAGCGCTGCACCTCGTCGATGCCGGACACCGGCTGCGTGAGCGCCGCGCTGTCGGCGAAGCCCATCGCGCGCAGGCCAGCGAGCCGCGCCGGCATGTCGGCCGGGCCGCTGGGCCAGTCCCACACGAACAGGTCGATCCTCGCGGCGGTGGCGGCATCCAGCACGTTGCGCGCCAAGGCGCCGGCCACCGCCGAACGCGCGTTGACGCCACCTGCCCCGGCCTGCACGTGGCCAGGCAGGCGCCACACCAGCTCGCCTTGCAGCACCACGCGCGACGGCGCGTCCGGCAGGCGCTTGGGAATCGCATCGATGGCCTGCGCCAGCGTCGTCCAGTCCGAGCCATGCAGGCCGTCGCCGCGACTGCTGGCTTGCCGCAAACGGCCGTCCAGATACAGCAGCGTCACCGCCACGCCGTCGGCCTTCGGCTGCACCCACAGGTCGCGATGGCCGCGCGCCTGCATCCATGCCTCCACCGCCGCGGCATCCGGCAGCTTGGCCAGGCCGGTTTGCGCCACCGGCGACACTACGCGGCCGCCGTCGTCCGCCAGGTGCACCAACGGCGCCGGCGCCTGTGCCGGGAAGCACCGCCGCCATGCCGCGAGCTGCTGCTCGGCCTGGTCATACACGGCATCGCTCACCGGCGAACGGCCTTCGACGCGATAGGCGTGGTTCCAGCCGTCCAGTCGCTCGCGCAGCGCCGCCATTTCCCCGCGCGCCCGCCCGGGCGGCCAGTCGGGACAATCGTCCGCATGCGCCACGCCGAAGGGGCACGCGACCAGCATCAGCAACAGGCAGGCCATGCGCATGCGTTCGCTCCAACCGTGACGGGAGCATGACGCTAGTTGCGGCGGCACGCGCCGTCAGCTGGCGACGCACGCCATGCGCCGTAGGCGCAGTGCCTCAGTCCGTGGCGGCGGCCACACCGATGCCCAACCGGCTTTCGCCAAGGAAGCGGCCCTCCGGTCCGAAGCGCCGCTCGACGATCACGCCGTTCCCATCGCGCGCCAGCGCCACCACCGTGCTGGCGCGCGTGCCGTACTGTTCGCCACGGATGAAGGCGCCGGACAGCCAGCGCTCGCGCTCCAGGCCCACGCCGGTGTCGGGCAACTCCGCGTCGGGCGCCTGCCGCTCGTCGGCGAGCGCGGCGAACAGCGGCGCGAAATCCTCGTCGTGGCCGGCGGCCAGCCATGCCTCCAGTTGCGCGATCAAGGCGCGCGTCTTCGGCCACGGCGTGTTGAAGTCCGCGTTCGACAGGCCGTGCACGCCGGGCGCCACCGCCTGCGCGCGCGGCTCGGGCCGGTTGCCGAGATAGAACGCGGCCTGCGCATCGAAGGTGAGCAGATTGAACGGACGATAGCCCGCCGCGGCGCCCAGCAGCGCCTGCGCATGCGCCGTCGCATCCGCACCGCCCGCGAGATAGTCGGTGGCGAGCAGGCCGCGCGACGCACCGTGCTGCGGATCGCGCGGGTCGCGCACGTTGGTGACCACGCAGCAACGCCCCGCATCGGTCACGCCCAGCCACGTGCCACCGGCCTCGAGGTCGCGGCCGGCGACGATGGGCGAGTCGTTCCAGCGCGCCAGTTCCGCGCTGGGCCGCGCGTGGAATTCGTCGCGATTGCCCGCCAGCACGAGCCGCCAGCGGGGGTGGGTTTGCCAGGCGAAGGCGATCAGGCACATGGGCGGCTCCATCTCGGTGCGAAGCGCTCATTATCGGATGATCCCGCCTGCGCATGCCGGGCAAAAGCGACCACGCGAACAGCGGGCGGCATCAGCCCTCGTGATGCGCTTTCAACCAGGCCACCACGCGTGCCCAGTGGTTGGATCGCGCATAACGCAGGAACTGGTGGTTCGTGTCGTCCATGCGCGAAAAATCGGTACCGGCCTGCAACAGGATCATGGCGACGTCCTCGTTCTGCGTACTGCCAAGAGCCGGCAGACCGTATTCGCCCGGCGTCGACGCACCCACGCCCGCATCCAGCATGTAGCGCACGAAACCCGCATCGTTCGCCGAGGCCGCGATATGCAGCAGCGTGCGGCCATTGGTTGCCTTCGCCTTGAGATCGCACCCTTGCGCGGCCAGCCATTGGGCGATGGCGAGGCCTTCCCAGGAGTCATCGTCGTAGGGTCTGGAAAGCAGCAGGGTCACGGGGGATTGCCTGCTGATTTTGCCCTCGACGTCCTTGAAGCTGAGCGATGGATGCGCTTGCGTGCCGGCAACGGCCCAGATCCGCTGTACCAGTGCCAACCTCCCGCCCTCGATCGCTTCGCGGAACGCGGCGTCGATCTTGTTCTGGTCGGGGCGGCCATCCGTCGTCAAGGCGCCCTCGGCAACCAGGGCGTCCACCAGCGCCTGGCTTCGATGGTTCCTCAACGCATCGTCGAGGACCGTACCGCCGCGTTGGCGAAGCCACGGCGCGTCGAATGCACTGCCATCCAGCGGCGCGCCGAGCTTCACCAGTTCGAGCATGGCGCCATCGTCACGCGAATCGCGATTCGCCATCGCGCGAGCCAGCAAATCCGCGCCGTCGCGCGAATCGAAACGGAACCCTTCGGCCTTGAGGCGCTCTAGGCTTTCCCGCGACAGATGCGTCCACATCGCGGAATGTGCAACCGCATCGACCTCATCCTCGAACTCGCTGACCGCGGCCGGCATGCCAGCCGACTGGCCGACGTAATCGTCGAGCCTGTGCACCTGCCCGCCCATGGTCAGGATCAATTCGTAGTCGGGGTTGTCGGTAATGCGCGCACGATAGCTCGAACGCAACGACCAGATGTCTTTCGCGCGCAGGCTGTCCACCAACTTCGCCACGTCCGCCGCCGGCACGTTGTATTCGTGCCGGCCGATGACATCGACGTATGCATCGCCTTGATACGCGACTCGACCGTCACCACGGATGTCCACCTGGTAACGCGGGCACGATCCGTAACAGCCGGAACGTCCCAAGGCGACATGCACCTCGACCAACGGCACGCCGGGCAGCGGCAGATGCCTCCCGGGCGACTCCTGTTCGGAAACCTGCTCGACAACGATGGCCGCAGTCGCCGAGCCATCCCTGACGAAGGGGGCATAGCGCCATCCAGCCAGCCCGTCGAGGAACGCCTGCCGCGCCGCATTCATGGGCAAGTCGTCGCCGAACTGGTCCTTCGTCGCGTAGCAGGCAACCCGTCCTGCTTCATCGACCCGGACGGCGAGCCGCCATCCCCACCCGGCCATCTTCGTGCCGTAGGGGTAGCTGATGACGGGCGCGGCAAATGACCGGTGCATCTTCACCTCGCTTGCATCAGGTGCATAGGCCAGCAACTGTTGCTGGCTGCATGGCGTCACCCCGGCGGCATGTGCCGATCCAAAGAAAAGCGCCAGAACCAGCATGCAGAGTCGAATCCGATTCATGACTCCCCCTTATGGACGATTGCACCACCTGTTTGGCGGCGACGCTCAATCTTCCACTCGCGCCGAACACAGCCTGCATCGGCAAGCGGAGTCGAAACGGCCCTCCGGCCTCGGAATTCCGGGCCCGTGCTCAGCACAAACGATGTGCAACTCAGCGCCGTTGCCACCACTGCCACAGCCAGTACACCGGCGCGCCCAGCGCGATGATCAGCAGGCTCATGCCCGCATCGTGCGGCGAGGAGATCGCGGTGGCGACGATCACGCCGGTCACGGTCAGCACGAACACCAGCGGCATCAGCGGGAACAGCGGCACGCGGTACGGCGCGGGTTCGTCCACGAACTTCCAGCGGTACCAGAACAGTGTGCCGATGCCGACGGCGTGGCCCAGCCACTCGCCCACCGCGGTGTAGTCCACCAGCTGGCCGAAGTTGCCCCACAGCACCAGCACCACCGTCCACGCGCCCAGCACCGCCAGCGCCACCTGCGGCGTGCGCGTGCGCGGATCGATGTAGCCTACCGCGCGGAACAGCATGCCGTCCGCGCCCATGGTCTGCATCACGCGCGCGCCGCCGGCGATCGCGATGCTGCAATAGCCGAAGGTGGAGCAGGCGATGCCGACCGCCATCACCTTCGCGCCGGCCTCGCCGAACAAGCGGCGCATCAGGTCGGCCGCGGGCGCGGAGCTGGCGGCCAGCCCCGCATGACCCAGGCCGGTGAGGTAGGCCACGTTCGCCAGCACGTAGGCCAGCACCACGCCCAGCATGCCGAGCAGCAGGGCGCGCGGCAGCGTGCGCTGCGGGTCGCGCACCTCGCCGGCGAGGTCGTTCAGATAATGGAAGCCGCCATAGGTGAACAGCACCGGCAGCAACGCGCCCACGAAGGCGCCGCCGGGCACCGGATGCACGGTATCCGTCGCCAGCACGCCGCCAAGATGGCCATGCGCCAGCACCAGGCCCACCGCCACCAGCATCGCGATCGCCGCCAGCTTCAGCACCGCGAAGATGTTCTGCATCATCGCGCCGGCGCGGATGCCAGTGAGGTTCACGCCCACGATGAACACGATCGCCGCCACGCCCACCGGCTTCACCCACGGCAACGGCAGGTCCAGCGCCTTGCAGAAGTAATCGGCGAAGGTGGTGGCCACCGCCGCCACGCTGCCCGGGTAGTTGATCAGCGCCATCGCCCAGCCGAACAGGAAGCCCGGCAACGAACCGAAGGCTTCGCGGATATAGAGGTAGATGCCGCCCGCGTAAGGTCGCCGCGAACCCAGCTCCGCGTAGCACAGCACGCCGGTGAGCGTGAGCAGGCCGCCCAGCACCCACACCGCCAGCAGCGGCAGGCCGGACGCCGTGCGCTCCGCCACCGTCGCCGGCGTGCGGAAGATGCCGGCGCCGATCACGCCGCCGACCACGATCATCGCGCCGTCCCACACGCCGAGCCGGCGCAGGTAGGCAGGGGAGTTGGTTTCGTTCGTCATCCGGCAACCTTGGCATGGCGGGCGTGGTTAGGCCAGTCCCCGGCGGCGACGGCGATGAAGAAAATCCACGCTCGCGTGTATACAGTCGGGAAGGCGGCCATCGGGCCCGCCGCGAGGGGATATCCATGAAACCCGAGATTCGATGCGCCGCCATCGGTGCGATGGCCCTGCTTGCACTCGCTGGCTGCCAAGGGCACGGTGCCAGTACGGCCATCAGCGACAAAGCAACACCCAACGTCACATTGCAGCTTTACACCGTACCGCCTGATCGCACCCAGTCGATACGCGACACCCTCATCAGCGCGGCGATATCCGGCGGTGCCAACATTACCGTCGCCGCGCCAGGCAAACTGTTGGTCGCTGCACCAGCAGACATGCAGGAATCGGTCGGTGGCGTCATCGAGACCTTGAGCAAAACGACAGCGCCAGCGGCAGCCCCAGCACAGGTGGTCACACACTTCTGGGTAATCGATGGCGAAACCGGCGCTGGCAATGACGACCCTGCCCTGAAGGATCTGGCCGGCAGCCTCGACTCGCTGAAGAAGGCCATGGGGCCGATGCACTTTCATCTCGACCAGGCAGCATCACTGGTCAGCAATGGCAACGATAAAAGCAAGCTGACCACCTCCGACGACCCAGCGCGTCAACGCGTCTACCTTCTCCGTGTCAATGCAATTGACGGCGGGACGGCGAAGCTGCAACTCGACTATCAAGATTCTTTCTCCAGCAACGGGCTCCGCGAGATCAATACGCAAATCGACGCCACGTTCGGCCAGTACATCGTGCTGGCGCAGGCACCCGGTGCCTGCCCGCAACCATCCACCAACACCTCAACCGCAAACTGCACCGACAAACTCGTGATGCGCCTGCTCGTGATGCGCGTGGATCGCCTGAACACCCAAGACTGAGCCCAGCGCATGACGCTGCGCGAGGACGCGCTTTACGCCAGCTATCGCCGGCTGGAACGGCCGCTGTACAACGTCCTGTATCGCCAGCTATGGCAGGCGCAGGATTGCCAGGACGTGATCCACGACGCCTTCCTGCGCGTATGGGAGCGCCGCACCGGCGTGGACGAGACCACGCTGGACGCCCTGCTCTGGACGACCGCGCTCAACCTTGCGCGCAACCGGCTGCGCTGGCGCAAGCTGTGGCGGCACGAGCCGCTGGACGAGACCGCGCCGCCGCCGGACGAAGGCGGCGCACCCACGGATTTCCTCGCCACGCGCCGCCTGCGCAAGGCATTGCGCGAATTGCCCAAGGTATCCCGCGATGTGTTGCTGCTCAGCGAATTCAGCGGCCTGCGCGGCGCGGAGATCGCCAGGGTGCTCGGCATCCCCGCCGGTACCGTGGCCTCACGCAAGCACCACGCCATGGAGCGGTTGAAGATCCTGCTCGGAGAACCCGACCATGCGTGAACTCGAACATCTGCTGCCCGAACTCACACCGCCGCCCGATGGCTTGCGACGCCTGCAACGCAGCCTGCATACGCGACACGTGCCGAAGCGCGCGCGCATCCGGCCCTGGCTCCCCGTGGCGACCGGCGCCTGTGCGCTGGCCCTGCTCGCGCTTGCCTGGCTGCCCGGCATGATCCAACGCCAACGTCGCGACGACGCGCTGACGCAGGCGCTGCTTCAAGCCGTGGCAATGCCGCCGTTGACCGATGGCATTCACGTCGATCACGGGGCCGCGCTTCTGCTGCACGGCGGACCGGCAGATACGCGTACCTATCTGATCGTCTCGTCTTCGACCGGCCACTGAACATCCATGCGCGATGCCGCTCATGCCATGGCTTGCGCAACCTGGCCGGCCGGCGCACCCTGTGCCGAGTCTCAGGGGGAAATCGAACGCCATGTCCCATCCCGCACCGCTGCTGCTAGCCACGGTTGGCGGCGTCATCGCCGGCCTCTGGGCATGGCAGCATTACCGCGCCGTGCAGTCCCTGCTGCAAGACTGGGCGCGCGCCAACAACCTGCTCATCCTGAGCAAGAGGCGTACTGGCATCCCGCCGCTGTCGCTGTGGTTCACCTCATCAAGGGCCCAGACCCTCTACCACGTGGAAGTACTGGACGAATCCACCCAGCGCATCCGCCGCGCCTGGATACGACTGGGCACGTTCTGGGGCTCGGTGGACGGCGATGCCATCGATGTGCGCTGGGACGACGAGGCGTAGGGCCTGTCCAATATCGCCACGTAGCCCACGCCAGATCCGCGGCTCAACGCCGCGCGCGGCGCAACACGCTTTCGACGAGGATGGCGAGCAGGCCCGCGGCAAGGACCGCCGCATTCCAGCCACCGCCAAGTTGCAGCAGCGGCAAGGCCAGCCACGCCAGCAGCAGCCACGCCACGATGGCCAGCGCGTAGCGGCCGTCGTCGACGAACAGGCCCCAGAGTTCGACCAGCAACCTGCGCAGCCAGCTCATCGGGCGATCTCCCGTGTCGTGCGCCGGCACCACGCCACGCACAGCGCGGCCGCCGCGAGGAAGGCGCACGCCAGCACGGGAATGGCGCCGTCCTCGCCCGGCCACGCGTAACCCATGCCCTCGCCGGCCCAGTACGTGCCGAACGCGCACAGCAGCACGCCCACCGCGAACTTCAGCGTGTTCTCCGGCACCCGCGCCAGCGGCCGGTGCAGCGCCACGCCCAGTGCCACCACCACCAGCAGTGCGGCCAGCGCACCGAGGCTGGCCGGCCACAGCAGGTCGGCGCGGCCGGCACCGATGGCGAGCACGATGAACACCACCTCGATGCCTTCGAGCACGGTGCTCTTGAACGCCACCACGAACGCGAGCCTGTCCAGGCCGGGGCGCGCACCACCCTGCCCGCCCAGCGCCTGTGTCTCGCGACGGTAGATCGCATCCTCGTCATGCAGGGCGAGCACGCCGGCCGCGCGCAGCACCGCCTTGCGCAGCCAGCGCATGCCGAACAGCAGCAACAGGGCGCCCACCACCAGTTGGAAACCGTGCAGGGGAACGCGGGCGAGCGCGTGGCCCAGCAGCGCGACCAGCAACAGCAGCACCAGCAAACCCGTGGCGCAGCCCGCCAGCGCGCTGCGCCAGCCACGCGTCACGCCCACCGCCAGCACCACGGTCAAGGCTTCCACGCACTCCACCAGCGAGGCGAGGAAGGAGGCCAGCACGGTGGCACCGGCATGGATCCAGTCAATCGGCACGGGGGCTCCGTCGCGCAGCGGGTTCAGGCACGCAGCATACGCCCGTGCGATTGACAGCCGTCCCCGCGCGACCGAAGAATATGCGCCATGCGTCGCCTGCGCGACGCTTCCCTGTTGCGTCGGCGATCCACGCCGCGCAGTCCGCGCCGAGGGGTGCTGCGACGGAGCCATCCGCCACGCTCGGCCCGCGATCTTCGAGACAAGGGCGCCCTCGACACAGAGGGTTCTCATGTCCATTCAGCTTGCCCTTGCCACCGACGCCGACCATCCGGGCATCCACCCCGACGACGCGCATTTCGCCGCCACGCTCGCGGGCCTCGGCGTGCACGCCACGCCCTGCGTGTGGAACGACCCCGCCGTGGACTGGTCGCGCCACGACGCCGTGCTGATCCGCACCGTCTGGGACTACTTCAAGCACCATGCGCAGTTCCTGCATTGGCTGGACCGGCTCGACGCGCTGGGCGTGCCCACCATCAACGACAGCCGCCTGCTGCGCTGGAACAGCGACAAGCGCTACCTGGCGCAGCTGGAAGCACTGGGCGTGCCGGCCATTCCCACCCGCTTCGTCGCGCACGCCGGGCTGGGCGCAGCCCTGGCCGCAGCCGAAGGCCGCGACATGGTGGTCAAGCCCAGCGTCAGCGGCGGCGCGTGGCGCACGGTGCGCGGCACCGTGGGCGATCCCGCCTTCGGGCAGGCCGTGCGGGAACTGCCGCCCGGCGATTACCTGCTGCAACCCTTCGTGCCGGCGGTGGTCGAGCAGGGCGAATGGTCGCTGCTGTTCTTCGGCGGCACGTTCAGCCACGCCGTCGTCAAGCGGCCGGCCCGGGGCGACTACCGCGTGCAGAACGAGCACGGCGGCCGCACCGAAGCCGCCGAACCGGAGACCGCCACGCTGGCTGCGGCCCGGCAGGTGCTGGCGACCTGCGCCAGCCTGGACCTGGGCGAGGCGGTGTACGCGCGGGTGGACGGCGTGGTCGCGGACGGCCGCTTCCTGCTGATGGAGCTGGAGCTGATCGAGCCGTCGCTGTTCCTTGCCGGGCGGCCCGATGCCGCCGAACGCCTGGCGCATCTCGTGGCCGCGCGGCTGGCGGCGCTGCGCCGCACGAACGCACCACGCACGCTGGAGCGCAGCTGATGGAAGTCCGTGCCGACGCGTTGCTGTTCTCCTACGGCACGCTGCAAAGCGAAGCGGTCCAGCTCGCCATCTTCGGCCGCCGCCTCGACGGCGTGCCCGACGCGCTGCCCGGCTATCGCCTCGAACAGCTGGCGATCCGCAACGCGCAGGTCGTCGCCACCAGTGGCGCCGCGCAGCATCCCATCGCGGTGCCCAGCGCGGATCCGGCGGACTTCGTGCGCGGCGTGGTGTTCCGCCTCACGCCACGGGAGCTGGCCCAGGCGGACGCCTACGAGGTGGACGACTACCGCCGCGCAGCCGTGGTGCTCGCCTCCGGCCTGCGGGCGTGGATGTACGTGCGCGCGGAGTGACGGTCCGCGCCGGTGCCGCCGGCGCGGCGGTATCGGCGCGTTCTAGAATCACGCGCACCCGCACTGCCCATCCCCGCCCCTTGCCCACGCCTTCCCGCAAGATCCTCCACGTCGACATGGACGCGTTCTACGCGTCGGTGGAGCAGCGCGACGACCCTGCGCTGCGTGGGCAACCGGTGGTGGTGGCGTGGAAGGGCGCGCGCTCGGTGGTCTGCGCTGCCAGCTACGAGGCGCGCAAGTTCGGCGTGCGCTCGGCGATGCCGGCGGTGCGTGCGGAGCGGCTGTGCCCGCAGGCGATCTTCGTGCCGCCGGACTTCGCGCGCTACAAGGCGGTGTCGCGGCAGGTGCGCGAGATCTTCGCGCGGCATACCGAGTTGGTCGAACCGCTGTCGCTGGACGAGGCCTACCTCGACGTCACCGCGACCAAGACCGGCCTGCCCTCGGCCACCGCCACCGCCGAGGCGATCCGCGCGGCGATCCGCGAGGAGACGCAGCTCACCGCTTCCGCCGGCGTGGCGCCGAACAAGTTCCTCGCCAAGATCGCCTCGGACTTCCGCAAGCCCGACGGCCTGTTCGTGGTGCGCCCGCGCGAGGTGCTGGATTTCCTCGCGCCGCTGCCGATCGGCCGCCTGCCCGGCGTGGGCAAGGTGATGGAAGGCAAGCTCGTCGCGCTGGGCCTGGCCACCGTGGGGGAGCTGCGCGCGTTCGCGGCGGAGGAACTGGAGCAACGCTTCGGCCGCTGGGGCCGGCGCCTGCACGAGCTGTCACTGGGCATCGACGAGCACCCGGTGACGCCCGACCGCCCCACCCTGCAGGTGTCCGCCGAGGACACCTTCGAGCACGACCTCACGCTGGACGAACTGGAGCCGCACATCCGCCGGCTCGCCGGAAAGACCTGGGCCGCGCACCAGCGCGAGGCCGACGATGGCCGCATCGCGCGCACCGTGGTGCTCAAGCTCAAAACCGCGGATTTCCACACGCTCACGCGCAGCCTCACGCCTGCACAGCGCCCGGCGTCCGGACACGAGCTGGCCGAGATCGCCTGCGCGCTGCGCGAGCGGGTGGAGCGCCCTGCCGACGCGCTCTATCGCCTCGTCGGCGTGGGCCTGGCCGGGTTCGTGGAAGCCGACCAGTATGTGGCGCAGTACGAACTGTTCGAGTGACGCCGGGGCCAGGTGGCGCGCAGCAGCTGCCTCGACGAAGTGCTAGGCATCGCGAAGAAGCCGGGCGACGCTTTGCGCAAGAACAGGATCCGGCAGAACGTATGGACCGCCCATTTGCGTGGGCTTGAGGCCAGGATGCTCGCGATAGATGGCGTTGGCGATGTCGAGCAGGCCTGCCATTGCGGCCCCGAACAGACGACGCTGCCGCTTGAATTCTTCGGGCGCGCAGTCGTGCCGGATGCTCGCCAGCTGGGCATCGAGAGCGGCGCTGAGCTTGCAGGCAAGGACGCTGGTGGACTCCGCCGACTGTAGATTCATGGTGCTACTGCTGCTTCCCCATGGCCAACGTTTGAGTCAAGCGGCGTGCGGTACGCGCTTCCACTTGGTCAGGCCCCATTCTTGCGGCTACGCCAAATCCAGCCGAACACGACACCACAGAGTCCGATCGACAGACCGGACACCAGCGGGTGCCAGCGTTGCTCCAGGCCCGCACCCAGCTGGATTGCGACGGCCAACGGAATGCCCAGCACGATTCCCGCGACAGCCCCGGGATTGGAACGGGTGCGGCCGAGCCTTGCAAGAAGCATGAGCACGAGCCCGGCCGCCAGCGAGCAGAGGAAGGCAAAGAAGACCTGTTGAATCATCGTGATGTCCCTATGGGGCTCCGACGCATCCCTGCCTCACGCCCGGATCCACCGCCACAGCTCGCCCCAGGTCGGCTTCTTGCCGTACATCAGGATGCCGGTGCGGTAGATGCGCCCGGCCAGCCACACGCAGGCCAGCAGGCCCACCACCATCAGGCCCAGCGACAGCGCCAGTTGCATTGGCGGCACCGCGGTCATCGACCAGCGCACCGGCATGGTGAACGGGGCGAACAGCGGGATGAAGGACATCGTGGTGCCCAGCGTGCCCGCGGGGTCGTTGATCAGGCCGAACATCGACATGAAGCCCACGAGGATGCTCATCGTGACGAAGACCGCGTATTGCTGGGCCTCCTGGATGGTGTTGCACATCGCGCCGATCGCCGCGTACAGCGAGCCGTAGATCAGGAAGCCCAGCGTGAAGTAGAGCAGGAACACCACCAGCAGCGCCGGCGGCATGCTGGGGATGACGAACTTGCCCGCGGCGTCCGCGCCCATGCCGAACGCGCCGGCCAGGTGCGGTCCCTGGCTGCCGAGCACGAAGGCCGTGCCCACCCAGATCCCCATCTGGGTCAGGCCGGCCAGCCCCACACCCAGCACCTTGCCCATCAGCATCTGGAACGGGGTGAGCGAGGAGGTGAGCACTTCCATGATGCGCGAGTTCTTTTCCTCGATCACCGAGACCAGGGTGCGGCTGCCGTAGGTGATGATGGCGATGTAGAGCAGGAAGCCCATCCCATAGGCCAGCGCGAACGAAGCCTCGCCACTTTGCCCGGTGAGCTTGCCGTCGGTGACCTTGGCGGTGTCCATGTCCGCCGGCGCCATCGCCTTGGTGACCAGCGCCTGGTCCACGCCGGCATGCGCCAGGCGCACGCCGGCCAGTGCCTTGGAAACTTCGCGCTGCAGCCGGTTCATGCCATCCGGCGAGCTGACGTTGTCGCCGTAGTAGTGCAGCTTGCCGCTGGCCAGGGTGTCGGCGTCGAGTACCAGCACGCCGTCCCAGCCGTCCTGCCCCTTGCCCTTCGCGAAGCCGGCCTTGGCGATCAGGCCGTCGCGCACCTGGCCGAGGCTGGCGGCGTCGGCGGGGAACAGCGTCGCCTCGTAGCGCGGCCTGGCCGCCTTGCCGTCGTCGAAGGTGGCGGCATCCAGCGCGGCCACCACCGGCTGGCCCAGGCCGCTGCCGGAGGCGTCCACCACCGCCACGCGGCTGCCGTGGTCGCCGCCGCTCATCAGCAGGACGGGCAGCACCGCCATCGCCAGCATGAACACCGGCAGCAGCAGGGTGGAGATCAGGAAGGCCCTGGTGCGCACGCGCTCCACGTACTCGCGGCGGATCACGGCAAAGGTCTTGTTCATGCGCTGGCTCCGGCGACGGCAGGCAAGGGAGTGGCATCGGGGTCGGCACCGACCTTGGCGACGAAGATGGCGTGCAGCGAAGGCTCCACCACCTCGAAGCGGCGCAGGCCCACGCCGGCGCCGACCAGCGCGGCGAGCAACTGCCCGGGATCGGCGCCGTCGGCCATCTTCAGCTCGGCGCTGGCGCCGTAGTCGTCCAGCCGCGCCACCAGGCGCGGGTCGGCGAGGATCGCATCGGCCTGGTGGCGGTCGTGGGCGAAGCCCAGCGCCACGTGGCGGCCGCCGAAGTCGGCCTTCACCTGCGCCACGGTGCCGTTCACCACCAGCTTGCCGCGCGCGATGATCGCCACGCGGTCGCACATGCGCTCGGCCTGCTCCATCACGTGGGTGGAGAACAGCACGGTGCGGCCGCCGGCGGCGATCTCCACCACGATGTCCTTCATCGCCTGCGCGTTGATCGGGTCGAGGCCGGAGAACGGCTCGTCCAGGATCACCAGCTCCGGCTCGTGCAGCAGCGAGCCGGCGAACTGCACCTTCTGCTGCATGCCCTTGGAGAGATCCTCCACCTTCTTCTGCGCCCAGCCGGCGATCTCGAGGCGCTCCAGCCACGCCTGCGCGCGCTGCCGCGCATCATTGCGCGCGATGCCCTTCACCTCGCCCAGGAACACCAGGTGGTCGAGCACCTTCATCTTCTTGTACAGGCCGCGCTCCTCGGGCAGGTAGCCGATGCGCGCCGACAGGTCGCGGCTGTTGCGGCCGTCGCCGAACAGCGCGATGCGCCCCTCGTCCGGCTGCAGGATGCTCATGATGAGGCGGATGGTGGTGGACTTGCCGGCGCCGTTGGGGCCGAGCAGGCCGTAGATGCCGCCGGACGGCACCTGCAACGACAGATCGCTCACCGCGGTATGGCCGGCGAACCGCTTGGTCACCGATTCGACGCTGACGCTGGGCGTGGACACGTGTGCTGCTCCCTGTTCGCGGGTCTCCCCGACCCGTCGCCGCCCAACTTAGCATGGCACCGGCGGAGAACCACCCTGCCCTTGGTCACGCTCGCCCGCGGCGTGGCGGGCAGGGGGCCGCGCGCCCATCCCGCGCGCGGCCCACGCGGGCATGCCGGCGATGCGGCGCTGCCCGCCCCGCAGCGGTTTCAGCCGAGCTTGCGCGACACCGCGAAGAACACCAGGTTGCCGAGGCCGGTGGCGCCTGCCAGCACGGCCACCAGGCCGGGTGTGATCTCCTGCCAGCCGAACCACTGGATCAGGCCGAAGCCCAGCGCCACCGACAGCAGCACGATGCCCCAGCGCAGCGAGGAATGGCGGCGGCGCAGCTCCTCGTCGCGCAGCACCGAGGCGACCAATTCGGCCGAACCGCCCGTGGCCACCATGCGTTTGCGCACCATCGCGTCCACGCAGACCTTGATCGCGTAGGCGATGCAGATGAACAGGCTGATCGGGATGAAGTCGCCGAAATTCATGGGGTTCTCCTTGGAAGCGTCGGCGGAATGCCTGGCTGTCGGAAGCATGGATACGGTCACCTGCGCGACGGTTGCAGCCAGCCACTTGCAACCGTCCCGGCGGTGCGCGTATCCCTTGCAGGATGGAAGGCAGCCCCGACAACCCGGACCTCGCCCTGGTCGACGCCGTATTGGCCAACCGGCCCGGCGCGTTCGAGCGCCTCGTGCGCGAGTACCAGGGCCTGTGCTGGCACATCATCCAGCGCATGGTGCGCAACCCCGAGGACGCGCGCGAGCTGTGCCAGGACACCTTCCTGCGTGTGCACCAGTGCCTGCACCAGTACCGCGGCGAGAGCGCGCTGAAATCCTGGATCGGCCGCGTGGCCTACACCATCGCCCTGCGCCACCTGCAGCACAAGCGCATCCCGCTGGTCGAACCGCAGGACGACGACGAAGGCAACGCGCTGCTGGAAAACATCGGCGACGGCTTCGACCTCGAAGCCGCCTGCGTGGGCGAGGAAACCCGGCGCCACCTGCACGAAGCCATCGACGCGCTGCCGCCCTTGCAGCGCACCGTGCTCACCCTGTACTACCTCGACGAACTGCCCATACCCGAGATCGCCCGCATCACCGGGCTGGCCGGGGGTACCATCAAGAGCCACTTGTTCCGCTCACGCCTGCGCCTGCGCGAGGCGCTGGAAAACCGGACAGGAGTTGCGGCATGAACCACGACATCCCTCCCTTCAACAACCCCGCGCAGGAGCGCGAATGGCAGGCGCAGGAGCGCGCGCTGCACGCGGAGCGCCTTGGCCTCGACCCCTCGAACGGCGACGAACGCGTGCGCCGTTACCGCATGCTGGCGCGTGCATTGCGCGAACCCGTGCCATCGGCATTGCCGGACGACTTCGCGCGGCAGATGGCGGCGCGGGTCGCCGCTGCGCCGGCCCGTGGCGGAGCCGATGATTCGCGCATCGAATTCGTGCTGATGGGCGCGCTCGTCGCCGCCCTGGCCGTGGCGGCCGGCGTGGTGGTTGCCGACTATGGCAGTGCCTGGCTGCCCGCGTTCCGCCAACTGCTGCCTGCATCCGGCGCACCCGCGACGAGCTGGATACTGGCGCTGGGCAGTTGCCTGGGCGTGTCGTGGCTGCTGGGGTTGTGGCAAAAGCCGAGGCACGCCGCGACCGGCTGAGCGCCGGATGATCGGCTACGCTTCATGGCCATAGCCGACCACCCTCGCGCCGGAGAACCCATGCACATCGAACCGATGGAGAGCCGCCTGGCGTCCTTCAGGGATTTCGCCAAGCACTACCTGATGATCGTGCTCAGCATCCTCACCGCGCTGGGGCTGGAGGCATGGATCGAGCACGCGCACCACGCGCGTGCAGCCGAGGAAGCCAGCCAGCACATCCGCACCGAACTGCTGGCGAACCTGGCGGATATACGCAAATCGATCAAGACCAACGACCGGCTGATCACCCCGTTGCAGCAGCTCGACGCGACAGTCAGCGGGGACATCCGCGGCAACCTGCCTGCCGCGACGATCAATCAGCACATCCAGACGCAGAAGAATGCCTTCCAGCTCAGCATCAACTGGCCGACTTTCTCCTCGCAATCCTGGGATGTGGCCGTAGCCAACCAGTCGGCCAGCTGGATCGATGATGCGCGGCTACGCCGCTATTCCCAGGCCTACGCCGACCTGCGCGAAACCTCGAACTGGGTCTCGCACGACGGCATCGCCCTGCTCGACGTACCGGCCATGGAACGGCTGCGCACGCGCATCGACTTCGGCGCGCCCGTCGACCCGCTGGAGTTCGCCGGCACCGTGCGGCAGATGCTGCACACTTCGATGGAAACCCAGTCGCATCTCCAGCAACTGGAAAGCCATCTCGTCGACGCGCTCGGCAAGGAAGCGGAGAGCGGCGCGCACGACTGAACGCACCGCAGGCCCCGGGCATGTCGCGCGCGGCAACCCCTTCGGGCAATCCGTTACGCTTCACAGTCGACCAAGTCCGCGCCGGAGAACCCATGCACATCGAACCGATGGAGAGCCGCCTGGCGTCCTTCAGGGATTTCGCCAAGCACTACCTGATGATCGTGCTCAGCATCCTCACCGCGCTGGGGCTGGAAGCATGGATCGAGCACATGCACCACGCGCACGCGGCGGCCACGGCCAGTGCGCAGATCGAAACCGAGATCCGGCAGAACCTGGCCGACATCGACACCGACATCGCCCACGACAACGCCCGCATGCAGTTCCTGGAAAAGCTGCGCGACCAGCTGCAGGCGGACGTGGCATCGCATGCCGCGCCAGACACCATCCAGCAGCACATCCATCAGCTGGCACCCGAAGGCATCGATCTGGACTGGCGCTGGCCAGTGCTGCGCCGCGAGGCGTGGGACGTGACCGTGGCCAACCAGTCGGCGGGCTGGATCGCGGTCGACCGCCTGCGCAGTTATTCAGCGGTCTATGCCGCACAGGAAGCAAGCACCCGGCTGATATTCATGGATGTGCCATCCATCTTCGACGGCCCGCAAATGCAGAACGTCCTCCTCGACGTACGTACCGGCGACTACCAGCCACGCGACCTGCTGCATGTCGTCAACCAGATGTGCGGCGTCGCCAGCGAAGCCACGCACGGCCTGCAGGCACTCGCGCAGCGGATCCATGCGGTGGTTCCGGATCTGGCACCCGACTCCGGCATGCCTGCCGCAGCACATTGAGGAACCACGCAAGAAGCCCGGCCGGAGCCGGGCTTTTTGCGCAGGAGCGTGGTCCTACTTCTTCTTCGGGATGTAGAGGTCGGTGATGGTGCCCTCGAAGACCTCGGCCGCCATGCCCACCGATTCGCCCAGCGTCGGATGCGGGTGCACGGTGAGCGCGATGTCGGCGGCTTCGGCACCCATCTCCACGGCCAGCGCGATTTCGGAAATCAGGTCGCCCGCATTCACGCCGACCACCGCGCCGCCCACGATGCGGTGGGTTGCCTCGTCGAAGATCAGCTTGGTGAAACCCTCGGTGCGCGCGATGCCGATGGCACGGCCGGAGGCCGCCCACGGGAACTTGCCCACGCCGACCTTGAGGCCCTTCTCCTTGGCCTCGCGCTCGGTGACGCCCACCCAGGCCACTTCGGGATTGGTGAAGGCCACCGACGGGATCACGCGTGCATCGAAATGCGCCTTGTGGCCCGCCGCGACTTCCGCCGCCACGTGCGCCTCGTGCACCGCCTTGTGCGCCAGCATCGGCTGGCCGACGATGTCGCCGATCGCGAAGATGTGCGGCACGTTGGTACGCAGCTGCGTGTCCACGTTGATGAAGCCGCGGTCGGTCACCGCCACGCCGGCCTTGTCCGCGCCGATCTTGTTGCCGTTGGGCGAGCGGCCCACCGCCACCAGCACGCGGTCGAACACGCTGGTCTCGGGGATGCTCTCGCCTTCGTACTTGACCTCGATGCCCTTCTTGCCGGCCTTGGCCTCGGTCACCTTGGTCTTGAGGTGGATGCCCTTGAGCTTGCCGCCGAGGCGCTTGGCCAGCGGCTTGACGAGATCGGCATCGGCGCCTGGGATGATCTGGTCCATGAACTCGACCACGGTCACTTCGCTGCCTAGCGCGGCATACACCGTGGCCATTTCCAGGCCGATGATTCCGCCGCCGACGACCAGCAGCTTGCCGGGCACGTCCTTCATCTCCAGCGCGCCGGTGGAATCCATCACGCGCTCGTCGTCCCACGGGAACGCGGGCAGCTTCACCGACTGCGAGCCGGCGGCGATGATCGCCTGCGCGAAGCGGACGAGCTTCACGCCTTCGGCCGTCTGGACTTCCATCTCGTGCGGCGACACGAAGCTGCCCGTGCCGACCACGGTGCGCACCTTGCGCTGCTTCGCCATGCCGGCGAGGCCCTTGGTGAGCTGGCCCACCACGCTGGCCTTGAAGTCGCGCAGCTTGGCTATGTCGAGCTTGGGCTTGCCGAAAGTGACGCCGTGCGCGGCCATGGCTTCCGCCTCGTCGATCACCGCGGCGGCATGCAGCAGCGCCTTGGACGGGATGCAGCCCACGTTGAGGCAGACGCCGCCCAGCGTGTCGTAGCGCTCCACCAGCACGGTGTCGAGGCCGAGGTCGGCGGCGCGGAACGCGGCGGAGTAGCCGCCGGGGCCGGAGCCGAGGACGACTAGCTGGCACTCGATGTCGGCCGCTTTTCCAGTGGAAGCTGCCGCTTGCGGCGCGTTTGCCCCCTCTCCCCGCTGGGGAGAGGGTTGGGGAGAGGGAGCGGGGCTTGCGGAAGCGCCCGGCGAGACCGAACCCTCACCCCCGGCCCCTCTCCCGGAGGGAGAGGGGAGCGAGGCATCGGCCTTCGCAGGGGGAGGTGCAGCATCGGCGGTTTCGAGGACCAGGATCACCGCGCCCTCGGACACTTCGTCGCCGAGCTTGACCTTCATTTCCTTCACCACGCCGGCGGCGCTGGAGGGAATCTCCATGGTCGCCTTGTCCGATTCCAGCGTGATGAGGCTTTGTTCCTTCGCCACCGTGTCGCCGGGCTTCACCAGCACCTCGATCACCGGCACGTTGTCGTGGCCGCCGATGTCGGGAACCTTGATTTCTATCGTGTTCGCCATGGGGAATCCTTGAATCTGGGAGGCGTGGGAGGTGGCGCCAAGGGCAGCCCCTCACCCCAACCCTCTCCCCCGTTCACCAATCTGTTGACGGGGGAGAGGGGATGAAAGTCAGAGCAAGAGCCGGCGAATGTCGCCAAGCTGCTTGGCCACGAAGGCGGCGAAGCGGGCGGCGAGCGCGCCGTCGATCACGCGGTGGTCGTAGGAGAGCGACAGCGGCAGGATCAGCCGCGGCGCGAATTCCTTGCCGTTCCACACCGGCTTGATCGCCGACTTGGAGACGCCGAGGATCGCCACTTCCGGCGCGTTGACGATCGGCGTGAAGCTGGTGCCGCCGATGCCGCCCAGCGAGCTGATCGAGAAGCAGCCGCCGGACATGTCGTTCGGCCCCAGCTTCTTGTCGCGCGCCTTCTTGGAGATCTCGCCCAGCTCGCGGGCGAGGTCGAGCAGGCCCTTCTTGTCGACGTCGCGGATCACCGGCACCACCAGGCCGTCCGGCGTGTCCACCGCGATGCCGACGTGGTAGTACTTCTTGAGGATCAGCTTCTCGCCGGTCTCGTCCAGCGAGGCGTTGAACTGCGGGAACTCCTTCAGCGCCGCCACCACCGCCTTCATCTGGAACACCAGCGGGGTGATCTTGAGGTCCTTGTTCTCCTCGCCGAGCTTCTTGCGGAAGGCTTCCAGCTCGGTGATGTCGGCGTCCTCGTGCTGGGTGACGTGCGGGATCATCGCCCAGTTGCGCGCGAGGTTGGCGCCGGAGATCTTCTGGATGCGCGAAAGCGGCTTCTCCTCGACCGCGCCGAACTTGCTGAAGTCCACCTTCGGCCACGGCAGCAGGTTGAGCCCGCCGCCGCCGGCGACGGCCGCGCCGCCCTGCACCGGCCGCGCGCCCGAGGCCAGCGCGTGCTTGACATAGGCACTGATGTCCTCGCGCACGATGCGGCCGCCGCGCGCGCTGCCCTTCACTTGCTGGATGTCCACGCCCAGCTCGCGCGCGAAGGCGCGCACCGCGGGGCTGGCGTAGGGCGCATCGCCCGGCATCACGATGTTGGCGTCGAACGGCGGACGCACCTGCGGCGGCACGTCGCCTTCCGGCGGGTTGCCGGGCAGCACGCTGCGGCCGCCCTGCGGCGCGGGCTTTTCTTCCGCCTTCGGGGTCGGAGCGGGCACGGGAGCCGGTGCCGCGGGTGCCGGGGCAGCAGCGCCTTCGGCCTCGATCAACGCGATCAGCGCGCCTTCGGAAACCTCGTCGCCCAGCTTCAGCTTCATTTCCTTGACCACGCCGGCGAACGGCGCGGGGACTTCCATCGTGGCCTTGTCCGATTCCAGCGTGACCAGGCCCTGGTCCTTGGCGACGTGGTCGCCCACCTTCACCAGCACCTCGATCACCGGCACGCCGCTGTGGCCGCCGATGTCGGGCACGCGCGCTTCGCGCACGCCACCACTTGCGGCGGCCTGGGGCGCAGGCGCGGATACGGCGGCGGCCGGGGCGGGGCTGGCTGCAGCGGCCGGCTGCGGAGCGGGCGCAGGCGAAGGGGCGGGCGCAGCGGCGGCGCCCTCGGCCTCGATCAGCGCGATCACCGCACCCTCGGAAACCTCCTGCCCCAGCTTCACCTTCACTTCCTTCACGATGCCCGCGAACGGCGCCGGCACTTCCATGGTGGCCTTGTCCGATTCCAGCGTGATCAGGCTCTGCTCCTTCTCCACGCGGTCGCCGGGTTTGATCAGCACCTCGATCACCGGCACGTTGTCGTGGCCGCCGATGTCGGGTACGCGGGCTTCTTGGATGGCCATGGTGTCTCCTGGGGATGGCGAAGGCAGACCGCGAGGGGGACAGGAAGCGGCCGCAAGACTTGCATGATAGCGAACGAGGCATCCGGCGGAAGCACTACTTTCGCCGCGCCCGCACATGCGCATACGTATGCAATGCGCGAGCGCCCTCCCCCGTGACCTGCAGCCCATGCACGGCCCCGCCCGGCTGGCCCACACTGCACTGGCCAGCCCATGGAACCAGGCCACCCAATGCTCAGCATCAGCCACCTGTCCAAGACCTACGCCAACGGCGTGCGCGCGCTGCGCGACATCTCGCTGGAGATCCCCAACGGCATGTTCGGCCTGCTGGGGCCGAACGGCGCGGGCAAGTCCTCGCTGATGCGCACCATCGCCACCCTGCAGGAGCCGGACGAAGGCAGCATCCGGCTGGACGGGCTGGACCTGCTGGCCGACAAGGAGGCCACCCGCCGCCTGCTCGGCTACCTGCCGCAGGAATTCGGCGTGTACCCGAAGGTTTCCGCGGAGGCGATGCTGGACCACTTCGCGGTGCTCAAGGGCGTCACCGCCCGGGGCGAGCGGCGCGAGCTGGTGGAGGCGCTGCTGCGCCAGGTGAACCTGTGGGACGTGCGCCGGCGCAAGCTGGGCACCTATTCCGGCGGCATGCGCCAGCGCTTCGGCATCGCCCAGGCGCTGATCGGCGACCCGCGGCTGGTGATCGTGGACGAGCCCACCGCCGGCCTCGATCCGGAGGAACGCAACCGCTTCCTGAACCTGCTGGCCGAGATCGGCGAGCGCGTGGTGGTGATCCTCTCCACCCACATCGTCGAGGACGTCACCGACCTCTGCCAGCGCATGGCCATCATCGGCCAGGGCCAGGTGCTGCTCGCCGGCGAGCCGCTCGAGGCGATCCGTGCGCTGGAGGGCAGGGTCTGGCGGCGCAGCATCGACAAGGCCGAGCTGGACGGCTACCGCGCCCGCATGAACATCCTCTCCACCCGCCTCGCCGGCGGCCGCACCCTGCTGCACGTGCTGGCCGACGAACGGCCCGAGGCGGGCTTCGAACCGGTGGCGCCGGACCTGGAAGACGTCTACTTCGGCCGCCTGCGCGCGCAGGCCACCACCCGCGCGGCCTGACGGACGGACCCGCCATGTTCTTCGAGATCCTCCGCTTCGAACTGCGCCAGCAGCTGAAGGCGCCGCTGTTCTGGATCATCGCCGCGGTGTTTGCGGCGCTGGCCTTCGTGCTCACCTGCACCGACGCGGTGATGGCGGGAGGCGCCAGCGGCAACGTGCTGCGCAACGCCCCGCTGGTGATCGTGCGCCTGCTCAACGCGCTCGCGCCGCTGTGCATGCTGTTGGCCGCCGCCTTCGTGGCTGGCGCCGCGCTGCGCGATTTCGACCTCGGCACCGCCGAGCTGGTGTTCTCCACGCCGCTGCGCAAGCGCGACTACCTGGGCGGGCGTTTCGCCGCGGGCCTGCTGGTGATGGCGGCGATCATGCTGCTGTGCGCGCTGGCGCTGGCCGCGGGCGGCAGCATGCCGTGGATCGACGCGGCACGGCTGGGCCCGCCGGACTGGCGCGGCTACGCGTGGGGGTTCGGCGTGCTGGTGCTGCCCAACCTGCTGTTCATCGCCGCGGCGCTGTTCCTGCTCGCCACCGCCACGCGTTCGCTGCTGGCCACGCTGATCGGCGTCATCGCCTTCATCGTGCTGCTGTCCATCGCCCGGCTGCTCACGCAGGACGTGAACCACTACACGCTGGCGGCCATCCTCGATCCGTTCGGCAGCCGCACGCTGCAGATCGTCACGCGCTACTGGGCGCCGGAGCAGACCAACCACCAGTTGCCATCGCTGGATGGCCTGCTGCTGTTCAACCGGCTGCTGTGGGTCGGCGTCTCCGCGGTGCTGGCCGGCACCGCGTTCGCGCTGTTCCGCACGGACCGCGAGGGCATCCGGCTGCGCCGCCGCGCGAAACGCGCCGAACCGCCGATGCTGCGCCCCGCCTTCATGGCCAGTTCGATGGACCTGCCCAAGGTGCGACTGGCCAGCAACTGGCGCGCACGACTGGTCCAGCTGCGGCAACTGACGACGTTCGAGACATGCAGCGTGCTGCGCGGCGTGCCGTTCCTGGTGATGGTGGTGTTCGGCCTGGTCAACCTGGCGTTCGCGCTGGCGCTGAGCGGGCGCATCTACGGCACCGCCACCTACCCGGTGACGCACAGCGTGCTGGACATGGTCGTCGGCGGCACGCACTGGCTGCTGTACGTGATCGTGATGTTCTACGCCGGCGAACTGGTGTGGCGCGAGCGCAGCCAGCACAGCGCCGAGGTGAGCGACGCGTTCCCGCTGCCCGACTGGATCGCGCTGGCCGCCAAGCTGGGCGCGCTGCTGGCGGTGATCGCGCTGTACATGCTCGCCGGCGCGGTGTTCGGCATCGGCTGGCAGCTGGGCCACGGCTACACGCACATCGAGCCCGGGCTTTATCTCGGCACGCTGGCGCTGCAGGCGATTCCGCTGGTGCTGCTGGCGGTGCTGGCGCTGTTCCTGCAGGTGGCCACCAACAACCGCTACGTGGGCTACCTGCTGGTGATCGTCTGGTTCGTCAGCCAGCTCGCCCTGCCGTGGCTGCACTGGGACCACAACCTGTACAACTACGCCAGCGCGCCCGACGTGCCGTATTCGGACCTGAACGGCTTCGGCCATTTCCTGGTCGGCGCACTGTGGTTCTACGCCTACTGGGCCTGCCTGGCGCTGGCGCTGCTGGTGCTGGCCGCGCTGCTGTGGGTGCGCGGCACCGGGACCGGCTGGGCGGAGCGGCTGCGCGAGGCCCGCGCGCGCCTGCACCCGGCCCTGGCAGTGGTCCTGGCCTGCTCGCTGCTGGGTTTCGCCGGCCTCGGCGGCTGGATCTTCTACAACACCAACGTGCTCAACCACTACCAGAACGGCACCGCGCGGCAGCGCGAGCACGCCGACTACGAGAAGCAGTACGCGAAGTACGCCGACCTGCCGCAACCGCGCATCACCGCGGTGAAGGCCGAGGTGGACATCCACCCGTACCGGCGGCAACTGCATATCCATGCGCACTACACCCTGGTCAACAAGCACGACGTGCCGGTGACCGAGCTGCTGGTGAACTACGCCGACGGCTTCGAGCCGAAGACGCTCGCGTTCGCGCCGCACGACACGACGAGCTTCGACCACCGCCTCGGCGTGGCCATCTACAAGCTCAGGACGCCGCTGGCGCCCGGCGCATCGATGCCGTTCGACTTCGACCTCGACTACGCCCCCGGAGGCTTCACCAACGGCACCGGGGAGACCTTCCTGGTGCACAACGGCAGCTTCTTCAACAGCGCGGTGCTGCCGCACTTCGGCTACCAGACCGATGGGCAGCTCACCGACCGCAACGACCGCCGGAAGTATGGCCTGAAGCCCAACGTACCGCGCATGCCGCCGCTGGGCGACGAAAAGGCGCGCGCCAACACCTACATCGCCAACGACGCGGACTGGATAGCTTTCGACACCACCGTCTCCACCGCCGCCGACCAGATCGCGCTGGCCCCCGGCACGCTGGTGAAGGAATGGACGCAGGGCGACCGCCGCTACTTCCACTACACGATGCAGCAGCCGATGCTGCCGTTCTACGCGTACCTGTCCGCGCGCTACGCGGTGAAGACCGTGGACTGGAAGGGCGTGGCCATCTCGGTCTACTACAACCCCGACCACGCCTGGAACGTGGACCGCATGATCGCCAGCGTGAAGGACTCGCTTGACTACTACGACGCCCACTACACGCCCTACCAGTTCAGGCAGCTGCGCATCGTGGAGTTCCCCGGCTACGCCTCGTTCGCGCAGAGCTTCGCCAACACCATCCCGTTCTCGGAATCGATCGGCTTCATCGCCGACCTGCGCGACCCCAGCCAGATCGACTACGTGTACTACGTGACCGCGCACGAAGTGGCGCACCAGTGGTGGGCGCACCGCGTGATCGGCGCGGACATGCAGGGCTCGACCATGCTGAGCGAATCGCTGGCGCAATACAGCGCGCTGATGGTGATGAAGCACAAATACGGCGCCGACCAGATGCGCAAGTTCCTCAAGTACGAGCTGGACAAGTACCTGGCCGGCCGCGGCACCGACAAGGTGGCCGAGGAGCCGCTGGCGAAGGTGGAGAACGAGCAGTACATCCACTACAACAAGGGCTCGGTGATCTTCTATGCGCTGCAGGACTACGTGGGCGAGGACAAGCTCGACGCCATCCTCAAGCAGTTCCTAGTCGACAAGGGCTTCCAGCAGCCGCCCTACACCACCTCGAAGGAATTCATGGGTGCGCTGTCCGCCGGGCTGGGGTCGCCATGGCAACCGCTGCTCGACGACTTCTTCTGGAAGATCACCCTGTTCGACGACCGCATGCTCGGCGCCACCGCGAAGAAGCTCCCCGACGGCAGATACGAGGTGACGATGAAGGTGCACGCCGGCATGGTCCATGCCGATGGCAAGGGCAAGGAAGTCGCTGCCGCGCCGGACATCCCAATCGCCATCGGCGTGTTCGCCGCCTCGCCCGGCGACGGCAAGGACGGCAAGCCGCTGTACCTGGAGAAGCGCATGCTGCCCGACGGCGACAGCACCATCACGGTGACCGTGGACGGCAAGCCCGCGATGGCCGGCATCGATCCGTACAACGAGCTGGTCGACCGGGTGCCGGACGACAACCGCAAGCCGGTGACGATGCAGTAAAGCCTGGCGGGCTCAGAGCCTGTTCAATGCCTCCACGCAACCCGCGTGGAGTATTAGTGGCTGCGTTCGTCGATGTCGCTGACGCGGCCGTCGACCAGGGTGACCACGACCACATGGCCGTCACGGCGGTACTGCCATTGCTCGCCCGGCGCCGCATTGCCGGGCGCCGCACGCGTGCGTTTCCCGCGGCGCCCCTTGCCTTGCCCGCCGCCGCGGCGCGACTTGTGCGAGGGCTTGCCCAGCAGGTCGGTCACGGTGGCCGCGCTGTCGCCCACCACCAGCACGCGGTTGCCGACGCGCAGGCTGTCGGAGGCGACGGCGCCAGTGGCGACGACAAACAGGGTGAAGGCCAGCAGGCCGGCCAATGCCTGACGATGCATCACGCGTCCTCCATGCGTAGGCGCTGCGCGCCCGGTCAGGCAAGCTAACCCGCCCGGATCGGCGGCGACGCCAGTCGACGACCGGCGATCCGGTGGGCGTGCTGCAGACGTTCGTGTAGTCGTACGCCATCGGGCGCACGGTCAGGAATGCGTGGCGCCGGCGAGGTTGTGCATGTCCAGATGGATGCCGCGCAGGCGCGGCAGTTGCCGGCGCAGGCAGCGCGCGAACTCCTCCGGCAGCACGCCAATCGCATGCTCGAAGGCCTGCAGCAAGGCGCTCTCGTCCTGCGCCAGGGCGCGGATCCAGACGTGGTCGCGCCGCGCGCTGGCCCGCGCCATGCTGCCCACCAGGCGGCAACGCAAGGCGGCGCGCCAACTGCCGTTGGTGCGCGGCTTGCCGCCGGCCAGTTCCATTCCGTGCTGCAGCTCGACGATCACGGAAGCAAGCGCCTGCGCCTCCTCCACCAGCACCACGCGCAGGCCTGGCTCGTTCACCGCCAGCGCGGCATGGCGATACAGGCGGCACAAGTCGACGCTGCGGCGGATCAGCTGGTTGCAGGTTGCGCGTACGGGATTCATGGCCATGGTCGCCGCGGACGGATGCCGGGATGGATGGGCCATCCTCATTCATGGCTACTTAGCCGGAGATTAATCCGCGGCCGCGTGCCGGCTTGCAGGGCTCGTCGACCACGTGCGCCGGAGCGGTGAACAAGGCAGTTCCGGACGCCCCATGGCACACGATCCAGCTCACCTGAATCTCTGCCGGCCCGCGCCACCGGGGGAGCCGCTTTGTCGCTGGCGAAAGTGCGCGCGAAGCCTGCTCACCCGCCAATCTGCAACAGGTCCAGCGCACGGCCGCGGTTGTCGCGCACGCCCTGCTGCAACTCGGACAGCTGCCGGATCGCCGGGCACAACGCCAGGATCTGCGGCCGTAACGCCTGCATCCGCCGGCGCATGCGCGGCTCCAGTTGCGTGGCAAGGTCCGCGGCGCGGTCGCGCAGATCGGCGGCGGTCTGCAGGTCGCCGCCCATGGCGGCATTCAGCGCCTGCTGGCCGAGGTCGCCGGCGATCAGGGGCAGCAGGTCGCTCTCGATCCGGCTGACGTACTGGTTCATCGCGTCGCCCTGCCAATCCTTCGTGCTGTTGCTGGCCCCGATGCGCTGCTTGAGGCTGGCCGCATCCGCCGCCAGCCGCTGATCGAGCTGCATGCGCGCATCGGCGCCCAGGCCCATGCCAGCCGCTTCCTCGTGCAGGCCCTGCACCGCGATGTCCACGCCATGCCGGGCCACCGTGCGCACGCGCGGCGCCAGCGCGCGCAGGTCGCGCTCGAACAGGGCGAGGCGATCCTGGTCCTCCGCGTTCAACCCCACCACCGCGCCATCCACACGCAACGCGCCCTGGTTCAACTCCACCCGCGTGGGCGCGGGCGAGGGGCGGTCGAACAGCAGGCTGTCCGGCCGCAACGTCACGTCATAGCTGCTGGTGGCATGGCAGGTAGTGGCCAGATCCTGCGCGTGCAGCGGCAATGCGACAAGCAGCGGCAGGAGGCAAAGCGACAGGTGGCGTAAGCACATCGAGCGGATTCCACGGACGAAGTGGCACAGCGATACCTGCCGGCAAGTCAACCCGTGCTGAACGCGCGACGGTTCACGCGTGCTTCCGCCCTGCCCGCAGGATGCAGACCCTGCCCGAGCCGATCGACGCCACCAGCCGGCATGGCATCGGCACTGCCCGGGATCAGCCCGTCGTCCAACCGTGGGCGCCCGCGACCCTTTCCAGGTCTCAATGGCGCCGCTGGAACTGCAAGCCCACGGCCGGCGTACCCAACTTCCACGCCAGCCACCCCAGCAGCGGAACCGCGACGGCTTTCAGTGCGAGCGTGATGCGATAGACGCGCCGCGCATGCAGCACGGCGTTGTGCATCACTTCATCGCTGCCGAACTGGACCAGCGCGTCGGCACTGGCGCGGTCGAACTGTGGCCACTGCGCCAGCATCATGCCGCCGCCGACCAGCGCCCACAGCGCCAGCGCACCACAGGCCACGCGCAACGGTGCGCGCGCCCAGGCCTGGCGCAGGATGCAACCGGCGCAGAGCACGATGACCGCGAACGCGGCCGCGAAATAGCCGATGTCCCAGGCCAGCATGCGGTGCATCGCGGCGCTGTCGGCAGGCGACAGGTCCACGCGTTGCGCCCACAGCAATTGCGCATGGCCGGCGTACTGCACGCAGCCGAACGCCGCGAGCAGCAACAGCAGCCAGACCACCACGCGCCAGGCCGCGAAACCGCGCGGCCCGGCAGGTGCCGCCACCGGCATCAATGCCCGGCCTGCTTCAAGGTGGCGAGATCGGCCAGCACCTGGCTGGAATTCGCCTTGGGATCCACGTCCACGTAGACCTTGGCGATCCTGCCCTGCGGATCGATCAGGAAGGTGGTGCGCTTGGCGTAGTGCATGCCCGCCATGCTGTTGAGCACACCGTATTCGGTGGCCGTCTTGCGGTCCGAATCGGCGAGCAGCGGGAACGGCACGTGGTACTTGGCGGCGAAATCCGCATGCGATTTCACGTCGTCCAGGCTCACGCCCACCACCGACGCGCCGGCCTGCCGCAGCTTGGCGACGTCATCGCGGAAGGTGCACACCTCGGTGGTGCAGCCAGGCGTGAAATCCTTGGGATAGAAATACAGCACCAGCCAATGGCCCTGGTAATCGGCCGGGCTGCGCCAATGGCCGTTCTGGTCCTGCAGGCGGAAGGCCGGCGCGGCGGTGCCGGCCTGCGGCAGGGCCTCGTCGGCAAATACGGGAGCGGCGAGCAGGCCGCACAGCAAGGTCAAGGCGAGCAACACTGACAGGCGGCGCATGGCGGTACTCCAGGGAAGGAAGGGCAACGCCCAGTGTACGCCGCCACGCAAGCGAAGGGCGCCGCACGGCGCCCTTCGCTTGCGCAATGAACCCGGTGCTCAGGGGCGGTTGATGGTGAACCGTCCGACCGACACGCCGAGGTTGATGCCTTCGCCATGGCCGGCCAGCGCCAGCGAGGTGGTGCCCTTGGTCAGCACCTGCACGGTGCCGCTCTTCACCACGCCGGCTTCCGCGCCGGCCTGCGCGTATCCGCCGAACACGTCGTCGATGTTGCGCACGTGCGTGATGTCGCCGGTGCCGTGGTCGATGCGGTACTTGCCGGCCGTGAGGCCACCGCCGATCACCGCGATTTTCACCGCGGCCTGCTGTCCGTTGTCGCAGTGCACGGTGCCGCTGCCTTCGGCATGCTTGTAGAGGATCGACCAGCCCGACAGGTTGAAGTCGAGGTGGCATTTCACGTTCGCCTCGGCGGCATGGGCGGGCACGGCCGGCACGATTGCCAAGGTGCCCGAACCCAGCAACAGGGCGGCGGTCAAGGCGAGGGTGCGCTTGCTCATTGTCGTCTCCTAGGTTTGCGGGATCGTCGCGATCCGGCCAGGTCTCGGCGGGAACGCACGATGCAGCCTCGGCGCCGCATCGTGACGACGACGTGAGCTCCACGCGCCTCCGTTCATCTTGTTGATGTTTCGCTAACGCAATGGCATCCACACTGCATGCCACACTCGTCCACCGCGACAGGAGCGGGCATGCCCAAGTATTCGCTGGTCGGTTACGATGGTTCGGACGCGGCACGGCGCGCCTTCGCTTTCGCGATGGAACTGGCGCGCGGCTGCGGCGGGCGGGTGCGCGTGGTGTCGGTGCTGCAGGTGGCCGAAGGCGGCGACACCTGCGCCCTGATGATGACCGACTCCGGCACGCAGCGCATGCAGGAGCTCAAGGACGAACTGGCCGCGCTCGATCCCGACACCGCCCGCCTCGTCGACATCGAGCTCACCCACGGCAGCCCCGGCGACGTGCTGCTCAGCCAGGTCGCCCAGCGCGGCATCGACCACATCGTGATCGGGCATACCGAACGTGGCGCGCTGGCGCGCTGGCTGGTCGGCTCGGTTTCCGACAACGTGCTGGCGCGGGCGCACGTGCCGGTGACCGTGGTGCGTTGAGCGGCGCTGCCGCCTGCCCAATATCTCGATCCACCCTGCAGCCATTCGATGGCGGCGCGAAGCTTCTCGAGAACGCCGACGGGTGCCTACTGCGCCGTGGCCGCCTGCTCGCGCGGCACCGCGTCGATCTTGCGCTGTGCCTGCTGCTCCAGCTTGAGCCTTGCCACGTCGACCGGACGGATCTTCGCGATGAAGCACGGCGGGTAGCCGCGACCGGTCAGCACCTTGTCGAAATTCACCGACACGTCGCCGGCGAACGAGGTGAGCCCGATGGCATTGGCGAAGGCCAGGTTCGGGCAGGCGTTCACGTCGAGCAACCAGGCGCGGTTGGCCTGCGTATAGACGGCCAACTGGTCATTGCCCAACGACTCCCACGAATACAGGTTGTAGAAGTGGAAGCTGCGCACCGGCGCACCGGCGGCCGCCGCATAGGCGGCCTGGCGCTGGGCCATCCGCTGCGCATAGGGCACGCTGGAACATGCGCCCAGCAGCATCGCCAGCATGGCGACCATCCACGAAGTCTTGCGGGACATGGCGGCACTCCTCATCGTCGATGCGTGCTGTAACGCGCGAGCGGTCGGCGGGTGTACCTGCCGGGGCCTGCCCCATGCCTCCACGTGGCCCGCGGAGCTATTGCACAGGCTCCTACTTCTTGCCGCCCTTCTTCGGCAGCGCCTGCCACTGGTCGGGCACGAAGCCGCCCACCTCGTAGACCAGTTCCACCTTCTTCTCGCCGTCCTGCATGGTGACGGGCAGGCTGATCTTCCTCGATTTCTGCAACAGGGCGATGAAGCCCTTGTCGTCGCGGATCATCAGCGCCGGCTCGCCGGTGGGCGGCGCATAGGCCTTGATCGGGTGCGGCTTGTCGTCGAACTTCGCGGCGATGGTGCAATCGCCCTTGCAGACGAAGCCGTGGGCATCGCTGTACAGGAACGCGCTCTGGCCCCAGCTGGTGTGCCGGCGCAGCACCAGCCGCACGCGCACGTCGGTGGGCTGGCTTTCGTAGATCGATGCGGTGGACTGCGTGCCGCCTTCCATCGGCGCCACCTGGTACTGCCACAGCGCGGCGAGGCGCGTCTTCTCGCTGTTCTCCTTCCAGCGCTTCTCGACGTCGGGCAGGGTCTGCTGCACTTCCTTCGCCGCGGCGCTGCCGGGGAAGCGCTGCACGATGTCCTCGCCCATCGTTGCCGCCATCTGGTCGTTGTGCATGGCCAGCAACTGGCGATAGGTAGCGAGGTTCTGCGCCGCCTCGCTGGCTTGCGCCTGCGCCTGTTGTTGCGCGGCATCCGGCGCAGGCGCGCCACCCTGCGAACAGGCGGCGAGGAGCAGCGCGCCGGCAAGGGCGGCGAGTGCGGAACGCGGGCGTGGCGAGGCAGGTGTCATCGGAGAATCATCCGGGGTGGAACCAGCGGCTAGCTTGGAACGATCACGCGCCGCGGCGCAAGCTCATTCGCCTGCGGCAGGCTGGCCGCCGTAGCGTTCGCGCAGCGCGGCACGATAACGGCGGCTGCACGGAATGGTGGTGCCATCGCGCAGGCGCAGGCGCGCATCGCCGGTTTCCAGCGGTTCGATCTCGGCGAGGTAGTCGAGGTTGACGAAGTAGCCGCGATGCACGCGCAGGAAGCGCGCTGGGTCCAGCCGCGCCTCGATGCCGGCCATGGTGCTGCGCAACGGATAGTCGCGCCCGCGCACGTGCAGGTTCACGTAGTTGCCCGCGGCCTGCAGCCACTCGATCTCGCTGGCGTTGAGCAGGAACTCCTTGCCCAGCTTGCGCACCAGGAAACGTTCCGGCCGCTCCACCGGCTCCACCGGCGGACCGTCGTCCGGTTCGGCCAGCAGCTTCGCCTCGCCCTGCTGGCGCAGCAGCCAGAGCCGCGACAGGCAGATCAGCGCGACGATGGTGAAATAGCTGCGGATGTCCTTCAGGTACTCGTAGCCGAAGTTCGGCCACCACGCGCCGAAATGGTAGTGGTGGCCGGCCATCCCGTAAGCCAGCTTGCGCAGCCCGACCATGCCGGCCACGTGCACCAGGCTGAACGCCACGCTGGCCAGCAGATGCCACGGCAGGCTGTGGCGCCACGTATCGAAGCGGAATGGCCAGCGCCGCTCCGCCACCTTGACGAAGGGAATCAGCAGCAGGACCAGCAGCGCGCTGCTCGATTCCCTCACCCATGGCTCCCAAGCCGCCGTGCGGGCATCGTCGATCTGCGCAACGATGCAGTTGAACACCGTGTTGAGAGTGAACAGCGCCACCCAGAAGGCCACCTCGACCGAGGTGTGCCAACGCTGGAAATCCCTGTATCCCACATCCGCCTGTTCGTTCATCCCGGCGATTCTACGTGGCCACGGCAAGATCCCCGCGCATCCCGTCCCACGTCGAAGTCGATTCGTCCCCGACGGCCCGCGATCCGTCACCGCACGCTGGGATTGGCGGTGATACCGGCCCATGCTGGCCACCTCACATCCCGTCCGGAGCGATACGATGAAAAGGCGCGACTTGCTGAAGGCTGCCGTCACCCTTCCCCTGCTGCCCTTGCTGATGCGCGGCGGCACGACCCTGGCGCGCGGCGTCGGCACGCTCGCGACCGCCTTGCGCTCGCGGGTACGCCCGGGCCAGCCGGGCTGGCCCGCGGCCGTGGAATGGGAACAACTGAAACGGCAGGTCGGCGGCCGGTTGCTGAAGCTGGAGCCACCGTTCGCCCATGGCGAGGCGTCGCAGGCACTGAAGCAGTTGGACAACCCATTCGCTATGGGCGACAACCCCACGCTGACCCAGACCAGCGGCTGGGCCGATGCCTGGGCTTCGCAACCCAGCGCCTATGCGGTGGCGGCGGAAAGCACCGCCGACGTGGTGGCAGCCGTCGACTTCGCGCGCCGGCATCGCCTGCGGTTGGTGGTGAAGGGCGGTGGCCACAGCTACCAGGGCACTTCGGACGCGCCGGATTCGCTGCTGGTGTGGACGCGCCACATGAACCAGGTGAGCCTGCACGACGCCTTCGTGCCGCAAGATTGCGCCGGCCACATGGCACCGCTGCCGGCGGTGAGCGTGGAAGCCGGTGCGATGTGGATCGACGCCTACAACGCCGTGACCACCCGCGGCGGCCGCTACGTGCAGGGCGGCGGCTGCACCACGGTGGGCGTGGCCGGGCTGGTGCAGAGCGGCGGCTTCGGCAGCCTCTCGAAGCGCTGGGGCAGCGCGGCGTCCAACCTGCTGGAGGCGGAAGTGGTCACCGCCGATGGCCAGGTGCGCATCGCCAATGCCCGCACCAACCCGGAGCTGTTCTGGGGCCTCAAGGGCGGTGGTGGCGGCAGCCTGGGCGTGGTCACGCGGCTGACCCTGCGCACCTTCGAGCTGCCGGAGTTCTTCGGCGGCATCAACCTCACCGTCAAGGCCGACTCGGACGCGGCCTACCGCGCCCTGATCGCCGAGGCGATGGACTTCTACCAGCGCGCGCTGTTCAACCCGCATTGGGGCGAGCAGATGAAGTTCTACGGTGGCGACACCTTCGAGGTCTCGATGATGTTCCAGGGGCTCACCCGGCAACAGGCCGAACAGACCTGGGTGCCCTTCCTCGATTGGGTGCGCGCCCGCAAGGATTGCCACGTCACCAAGCCGTTCCAGGCGCTGGTGCTGCCGGCCCGACATCTCTGGGACGCCGAATTCCTGCGCCAACACCTGCCGGACGCCATCGTGCCGGACAATCGGCCGGGCGCACCCCGCCATCACTACCTGTGGTCCGGCGACCACGACCAGGCCGGCTGGTTCATCCACGGCTACCAGTCGGCCTGGCTGCCGGCCTCACTGCTGGAACCCGGGCGGCAGGCGCAGCTGGCGGAGGCCTTGTTCAACGCTACGGAGCACTGGGGTTTCGCCCTGCATTTCAACAAAGGGCTGGCCGGCGCACCGGCCGACACGCTCGCCCGTGCCCGCGACACCGCCACCCATCCGCAGGTGCTCGACGCATTCGCCCTGCTGATCTGCGCCAACGGCGGCCCGCCGGCGTATCCCGGCATGCCGGGCGCGCAGCCCGACCTGGCCAAGGCGCGGCACGAAGCGACCGCCATCGACCAGGCGATGGACGCCATCCGCGCCGTGGCACCCGGCGCCGGTTCCTACGTTTCGGAAAGCGACTATTTCCTGCGCGACTGGCAACGTGGATTCTGGGGCGACAACTATCCGCGCCTCGCCGCGGCCAAGCGCAAGTACGACCCCGACGGCCTGTTCTTTGTGCACCACGGCGTCGGCAGCGAGGACTGGAGCGCGGACGGCTTTACGCGCACGGGCTGATCGCGCCGCATCGTCAGTTGAGTCGCAGGGATCGTGATGGGCCGCTTGTACATCCGGCGGCCCGGTTAGACTGGCGGTTTTTCGGCCCTGCCCGCTCCATGTCCCCACGTTCCGATTCGCTGCTGCGCCACCCCGCCTTCGTGCAGTTCTGGTGCTCGCGCATCGCTTCCGGCTTCGGCTTCCAGATGCTGTCGGTGGCGGTGGGCTGGCAGGTGTATGCGATCACCGGGCGCGCCTTCGATCTCGGCCTGATCGGCCTGGTGCAGTTCATCCCTTCCGTGCTGCTGGCATTGCCGGCGGGGCACGTGGCCGACCAGTTCGAACGGCGGCGCGTGGTGCTGATCGGGCAGATCGTGGAATGGACGGCCATCGTGCTGCTGGCCGCGCTGACGTTCAGCGGGCGCATCCACGAGGCCGGCATTCTCGCGCTGGTGTTCGTGATCGGCGTGGCCAAGGCGTTCGAGTCGCCCTCGATGCAGTCGCTGCTGCCGGCGCTGGTGCCGCCGGCCCTGTTGCCGCGCGCGGTGGCTGTGAGCGGCTCGGCCTTCCAGATGGCCACCATCCTCGGCCCCGCGGTGGGCGGCTTGCTCTACGCGGCTGGGCCAGGCGTGGTGTACCTCGGCGCCGCCGTGCTCTACCTGGTCGCCGCGACGACGATGGCGATGCTGCGCTATGAGCAGGCGCCGCCGCGACGCGAACCAGCCACGCTGAAGACGCTGTTCGCCGGCGTGCATTTCATCCGCGAGCGCAAGGACGTGCTGGGCGTGATTTCGCTGGACCTGTTCGCGGTGCTGCTCGGCGGCGTCACCTCGCTGCTGCCGATCTTCGCACGCGACATCCTGCACACCGGCCCGTGGGGCCTGGGCCTGCTGCGCGCGGCGCCGGCGGTGGGCGCGCTGCTGATGTCGCTGTGGCTGGCGAAGCACGAACTGCGGCGGCGCGTGGGCATGACCATGTTCGCCTCCGTGGCGGGCTTCGGCGTGGCGACCCTGGTGTTCGCCGTTTCCGCGAACCTGTGGCTGTCGCTGGCCGCACTGTTCGCGCTGGGTGCGTTCGACATGGTGAGCATGGTGATCCGCGGCTCGCTGGTGCAGCTGGACACGCCGGACGCGATGCGCGGCCGGGTCAACGCGGTGAACTCGATCTTCATCAACACCTCCAACCAGCTCGGCGAATTCGAGTCCGGCATGCTGGCCGCGTGGGTGGGCGCGATGGGTTCCGCCGTGCTCGGCGGCATCGGCACGCTGGTAGTGGTGGGCCTGTGGATGGCGATGTTCCCGGGCCTGCGACGGCGGCAAAGCCTGCAGTTGGAAGCGCCCGCCAGCGAAGCACCGGGCACGGCCGAATCGATCTAGCAGGCAGTGGGCGCCGCCGCCGCGGACCGCTAGGATCGGCGGATGAACGCACTCGCCATCCTCCGCGCCGCCATCGCCGCGCTCGCCCTGTCCGCCCTCGCACCCGCCGCCTACGCGGCCGACGACGGCCCGCGCATCCTGGTCAGCTTCAGCGCGCAGGCACACGCACAGCCGGTGACCGGCCGCGTCTACGTGGCGATCAGCCGCGATGCCGACAAGCCGCCGATCGAGGAGGCCGACGTCACTGGCGTGCCGTTGTTCGGCCATGACGTGGTCGCGCTGGCGCCGGGCCAGGCCGTGGCGATCGACGCCGACGATTTCGGCGCGCCGCTGGCCAGCCTGCGCCAGTTGCCCGCCGGCGACTACTGGATGCAGCCCTTCGTCAACGTCTACACCGAGTTCAAGCGCGCCGACGGCCACACCGTGTGGCTGCACATGGACCAGTGGGAAGGCCAGGACTGGAAGCACTCGCCCGGCAACCTCTACGGCAAGCCGGTGAAGGTGCATTACGACCCGGCCGCGCATGAGCCGCTGCACCTGGTCGCCGACCAGGTAATCGCGCCGATCCCGTTTCCGAAGGACACGGCCCAGGTCAAGCGCTTCCGCATCAAGAGCAAGCTGCTCAGCGCGTGGTGGGGCCAGCCGATCTACCTGGGTGCGACCGTGCTGCTGCCGAAGGACTACGACAAGCACCCTGGCCTGCACTATCCGGTGATCTACGAGCAGGGCCACTTCTCCACCGCCGCGCCGGGCGGCTTCGACCGTCCGAAGAGCGGCTTCCGCGACTACTGGCTGGCCGACGGCACGCCGCGCTACATCATGGTGAGCCTGCAGCACCCCTCGCCGTACTACGACGACTCCTACGCGGTGAACTCGGCCAACGAAGGCCCCTACGACGACGCCATCCACCAGGAGCTGCTGCCGGAGATCGCACGGCGCTTCCGCACCATCGAGCAACCCTGGGCGCGCATCCTCGAAGGCGGCTCCACCGGCGGCTGGATCACGGTGGCACAGACCGTGTTCCATCCGGACTACTACGGTGGCGCGTTCGCCTCCTGCCCGGATGCGCTGGATTTCCGCTATCACCAAGTGGTGAACATCTACGACGACGCCAACGCCTACTGGATCGACAAGGGCTGGGTGAAGGTCGAGCGCGTGGACACGCGCCTGCCCGACGGCAACGCCACGGCGATGATGAAGGACGAGAACTGGTACGAGCTGGCGGTGGGCGACCACGACCGCTCCGGTGGCCAGTGGGACATCTGGGAGGCCGCCTTCGGCCCGCTCGGCGCGGACGGCTATCCGCAGCGGCTGTGGAACAAGCGCAACGGCGACATCGACCATGCGGTGGCGGCGTACTGGAAGCAGCACTTCGACCTGCGCCACCTGCTGCAGACGCACTGGCCCGAGCTGGGGCCGAAGCTGGCCGACAAGCTGCACATCTACGTCGGCGACATGGACACCTACAACCTCAACATGGGCGTGCGCGAGATGGATGCCTTCCTGCGCAGCGCACACGATCCCGCCTTCGGCGGCAGCGTCACCTACCAGCCGATGGCACCGCATTGCTGGGGGCCGCGCGGCAAGGAGCTGATCGAGGACATCACCCGCTACATCGACGGCCACGCGCCCCCGAACACGGACCTCCGGAGCTGGCGATACTGAGACTGCGCAGGGCCGTTGCCCGGCGCGCGCAAACCCGCGATGCTGGCGGCCGTCATGCCCACCATGGAGAGTCGCGCATGTCCACACCACCACCCCTGCGCTCCACCTTCGTCACCGTGCTGGCCTGGGTGTTCATCGGCCTGGCCGGCTTCGCCACGCTGATCGCCCTGCTGCAGAACCTGATGCTGCAGCTGCTGTTCCTGCCGGAGATGCAGGCCCATCCCATGCCACCGCAGCCGCCGGGCCTGCCGGCGCCAACGCAGTGGATGTTCGGGCACATGGCGTGGTTCTTCCGTGGCTTCCTGCTGGTCTCGTCCGCCACCCTGGTCGCCAGCATCGGCCTGCTGTTGCGGCACGAATGGGCGCGTCGCCTGTTCATCGGCCTGATGGGCTTCGCCATCGCCTACCAGCTGTTCGGCCTGGCATGGCAGTGGTGGTTCATGGGCTCGATGGACGCCTTCACGCGCGCAGCCGGCATGCCCGCCGATGCGGGCGCGGTCATGCACGGCTTCATGCGCGTCGCGCAGGTGTTCGGCACGCTGATGGCGCTGGTGTTTTGCGTACTGTTCGGCTGGATCATCCGCCGCCTGTGCAGCGCGCAGGTGCGCGACGAATTCCGGCCGTGACTGGCCATGCGCTGATCGCATCGCGGCGGCGGCGCCGCTGCTAAGCTCGCGATTGTCGTCCACCCGCCAGTCGCCATGTCCAACGAATTGCGCTTCCATCATCCACTCGCGTTCTGGCTGGGCTGCGTCGCGGTGGCGGCCGGCGTGCTGCTGCACATGCCGATGTTCCTGATGGCGGCGCCGATGCATTACCGGCTCGCCGGCATGCCGATGGACGCCGGCATGCTGGTCGGCATGGTGCTGATCCCCGGCGGCGTGCTGCTGGCCGGCTACGGCCTGATGCCGCGGCTGGCGCAATTGCGGCGCAACCGGCACGGGCATGGCGACCGGCCGCACCTGCACGTGGCCGACAGCGTGCCGCTGAACCGCGCGCACTGGGTCCTCGCGGCGTCGCTGGCGGTGGCACTGGCGATCGACGTGATGAAGCCGGCCTCGCTGGCCTTCGTGATGCCCGGCGTGACCGCGGAATACGGCATCGCCATGACCACGGCCGGCTGGCTGGCGCTGTTCGCGCTCACCGGCACCGCGCTGGGCTCGCTGGTGTGGGGCCGCCTGGCCGACCTGTTCGGTCGCCGCGCGGCGATCCTGTTGTCGGCGCTGCTGTTCATGGGCACCGCGATCTGCGGCACGATGCCGTCGTTCGGCTGGAACCTGGCGATGTGCTTCATGATGGGCGCGGCGGCCGGCGGCATGCTGCCGATCGCCTTCACCCTGATGGCCGAGACCGTGCCCGCCGCGCACCGCGGCTGGCTGCTGGTGGCGCTGGGCGGGCTGGGCACCTCGGCCGGCTACCTCGCCGCCTCGGGCGCGGCCAGTGCGCTGGAACCCACCTTCAGCTGGCGCGCCCTGTGGCTGCTGAACCTGCCCACCGGCGCGCTGATCGTCTTCATCAACCGCTACATCCCGGAATCGCCGCGCTTCCTCGCCGACGCCGGCCTGCACGCGCAGGCGCGCGCGGTGCTGGCCCGCTTCGCCGGCTCGCCGGCGGCGGTTCGCGAGGACGCCAGCGGCGTGGACAGCGATCCGCCGATCCTGGAGAGCGCGCATCCGGTCGCCGACCTGCGCCAGTTGCTGCGCGGCCGGCATGCGCGGCTCACACTCGCGCTGTGCACCTGCGGGCTGGCGTGGGGCCTGGTGAACTTCGGCTTCCTGCTGTGGCTGCCGGCAAACCTGGCGAAACTCGGCATGGATGCCCACGCCGCCAGCGCCCTGCTGGCGCGCTCGGCGCTGCTGGCGGTGCCGGGCACGGCCGCCGTGGTGTGGCTGTACCAGCGCTGGAGCAGTTTCCGCACGCTGGTGTTGTTCATCGCGCTGACCGCGGCGTCGCTGGCCACGTTCTGCGCCCTTGCCTTCAGCGGCACGCAGGCCGAGATCCCGATGATCGCCGCCACGGCGGGCCTGCTGCTGAGCAGCGGCGGCGTGATCGCCACGATGATTCCGTACGCGGCGGAAATCTATCCGGTGCACCTGCGCGGCAGCGGTTCGGGCCTGATCGCCGCCAGCTCGAAGTTCGGCGGCATCCTCGGCGCGGCACTGGGCGTGCTGGGGCTGTTCGCGCACTTCGCGCTGTCCGCGCTGCTGATTGCATTGCCGATGGCCGCGGCCGGCTGGTTGCTGGCACGCCATGGCGTCGAGACGCGCGGGCACGCGCTGGAAGCGATCCAGCGCACGCTGTCGGAGTAGGAGCCTGTTCCAAAACGCGTACACGACCGGCTAACGCGACGACTGGCAGTGTGGTTTCGACGAATCAAGGAAAACCACCATGAGCGGATCACGCGATCTCGAAAGCCCCATGGACGAACTCGGCGGCTGGGTCGCCCGCGGACGCAGCGCGGCGGCACGTTTCGACGGCGACGCTTACCGGCGCCGGGTCGCACGCGCAGCCGAGGCCCTGGCCGACGAGACCAGCTATCGCTACCGGCGCGTGAAACGCCACGTGCGCCGCCATCCGGTCGCCACCGTGGCGATCGTGGCCGGCGCCGTCGGCGCGCTGCTGTTGCTGCGCCAGGTATTGCGCCGCAACGACGGGGACTGAGGCGCCGCTTGCCGGGCACGCCAAAGGAAAAAAGAAAACCCGCCTTTCGGCGGGTTTTCTCGTCCTGCTTCAAGCCACTCACACCGTGGTCGGGTTGGGCTTCTCGGGGTCGAGCTTGTATTCCTTGATCGCGCGCGCCACGTCCTTGGCGTTGACCTTGCCGTCCTTCGCCAGCGCGGCCAGCGCGGCGTGGGCGATCCAGTAACGGTCGACCTCGAAGAAGCCGCGCAGGTGCTCGCGCGTGTCCGAGCGGCCGAAGCCGTCGGTGCCGAGCACGGTGTAGCGCATGCCGTCGGGCAGGAAGGCGCGGACCTGGTCGGCGTATTCGCGCACGTAGTCGGTGGCGGCGATGGCCGGACCCTGGCGGCCCTGCAAAAGGCCGGTGACATGCGGCACGCGCTGCTCCGCTTCCGGATGCAGGCGGTTCCAGCGCTCGGCGTCGAAGCCGTCGCGGCGCAGTTCGACGAAGCTGGGGCAGGACCAGATGTCGGCGGTCACGCCGAAGTCCTTCTCCAGCAGCTCGGCGGCGGCGATCACCTCGCGCAGGATGGTGCCCGAACCCAGCAGCTGCACGCGCGTCTCGCCCTTCTTCGGCTTGCCGGCGTCCTTGAACAGGTACATGCCCTTGATGATGTCCTCCTCGACGCCTTGCGGCAGGTCGGGGTGGCTGTAGTTCTCGTTCATCACGGTGATGTAGTAGTAGACGTCTTCCTGCTCCTGCACCATGCGGCGGGTGCCGTCCTGCAGGATCACGGCCACTTCATACGAGAACGTCGGGTCGTACGACTTCACGTTCGGGATCGCGCCGGCCATCAGGTGCGAGGAACCGTCCTCGTGCTGCAGGCCCTCGCCGTTGAGCGTGGTGCGACCCGCGGTGCCGCCGATCAGGAAGCCGCGTGCGCGCATGTCGCCGGCCGCCCAGGCCAGGTCGCCGATGCGCTGGAAGCCGAACATCGAGTAGTAGATGAAGAACGGCAGCATCGCCTGGTTGCTGATGCTGTAGCTGGTGGCCGCCGCCATCCACGCAGCCATGCCGCCGGCCTCGGAGATGCCTTCCTGCAGCACCTGGCCCTTCTGGTCTTCGCGGTAGTACAGCAGCTGGTCGGCGTCCTGCGGACGGTACTTCTGGCCGAACGGCGCGTAGATGCCGATCTGGCGGAACATGCCTTCCATGCCGAAGGTACGCGCCTCGTCGGCCACGATCGGCACGATGCGCTCGCCGATCTGCTTGTCGCGCAGCAGCAGGTTCATGCCGCGCACCAGCGCCATGGTGGTGGAGATCTCGCGGTCACCGGTGCCCTTGGTGATCTGCTCGAACGCAGACAGCTCCGGCGCCTTGAGCTTGGCGTCGGCGTGGCGCCGGCGCTGCGGCAGGAAACCGCCCAGCGCGCGGCGGCGCTCGATCATGTATTCCACTTCCGGCGAGTTCTTGCCGGGATGGAAGTACGGCACTTCAGCCAGCTTGTCGTCTGTCACCGGGATGTTGAAGCGGTCGCGGAAGTGGCGCACGGCGTCGTTGTCCAGCTTCTTCTGCTGGTGCGTGGGGTTCTGCGACTCGCCGGCCGCGCCCATGCCGTAGCCCTTCACCGTCTTGGCCAGGATCACCGTGGGCATGCCCTTGGTGTTCACCGCCTGGTGGTAGGCCGCATAGACCTTGTGCGGGTCGTGGCCGCCGCGGTTGAGGCGCCAGATGTCGTCGTCCGACAGGTTGGCGACCATCTCGCGGGTCTCGGGGTACTTGTTGAAGAAATGCTCGCGCGTGTACGCGCCGCCGAAGGCCTTGCACGCCTGGTACTCGCCGTCGATGGTTTCCATCATCAGCTTGCGCAGCACGCCGTTCTTGTCGCGCGCGAGGAGCGGATCCCAGTAGCTGCCCCAGATCACCTTGATGGCATTCCAGCCGGCGCCGCGGAACACGCCTTCCAGCTCCTGGATGATCTTGCCGTTACCGCGTACCGGGCCGTCCAGGCGCTGCAGGTTGCAGTTGATCACGAAGACCAGGTTGTCCAGGCCTTCGCGGCCGGCCAGCGAGATCGCGCCCAGCGATTCGGGCTCGTCCGTCTCGCCGTCGCCCATGAAGCACCAGATCTTGCGGTCGCTCTTGGGAATCAGGCCGCGGTGCTCCAGGTACTTCCAGAACTGCGCCTGGTAGATCGCCTGGATCGGGCCCAGGCCCATCGACACCGTGGGCACCTGCCAGTAGTCCGGCATCAGCCACGGGTGCGGGTAGGAGGACAGGCCGCGGCCGTGGCCGGCCACTTCCATGCGGAACAGGTCGAGCTGGTCCTCGCCGATGCGGCCTTCCAGGAAGGAACGCGCGTAGATGCCGGGGCTGGAGTGGCCCTGGTGGAACACCAGGTCGCCGGGATGCTCGGCGCTGGGCGCGCGCCAGAAGTGGTTGAAGCCCACGTCGTACAGCGTGGCCGATGAAGCGAAACTCGCGATATGCCCGCCCAGCTCGCCCGGCTTGCGGTTGGCGCGCACCACCATCGCCATCGCGTTCCAGCGGATCAGGGTGCGGATGCGCCATTCCATCGCCGCGTCGCCCGGCATCTTCGCCTCGTTGGCCGGCGCGATGGTGTTGACGTAGGCGGTGGTGGGGTCGAACGGCAGGTAGCCGCCGGCGCGCCGCGTCGAATCGACCATCTGCTCAAGCAGGAAGTGCGCGCGCTCGGTGCCGTCGTGGTTGATGACCGCGTTGAGCGAGTCGATCCACTCGCGGGTTTCGGTGGGATCGAGATCCTGGCTGAGGATGTCGTCGAGCTGATCCATGGGAGATTCTCCGCGGCGCCAAGCGGCGCAATGCCTAAGGGGAAGCGGCCGCCGAGGGGATGCGACGGGCCGACGCCCGAGTTTAGCTTTCGCGGCTGGGCGCTGCCAGTTGGACGTCTGTCTAGGGAGGCCATGCGGCGGCGCATGGCCGGAGGCTTTCTCCCGCTCCCCCAAAGGGCCTGGTCAGCGTCGAGTCTCGGCTGTGTGCTGACTTGCCCCTCCCCTGCACGCAGGGGAGGGAGACAGGACATTGCACGACCGAGGCTCGATGCCAGTCAGGCGGAGGCGAGAGGAAGCAGAAGCCCCCTCCTTCGACGCCAACCTCAATTCTTTGCGCGGATCTGCGCATCCACCGCGGCGATCGCGGTCATGTTGACCACGCGGCGCACGCTGGATGAAGTGGTGAGGATGTGCGCGGGCTTGTTCACGCCCATCAGGATAGGCCCGATCGCCACGCCGTCGGTCATCACGCGCACCATGTTGTAGACGATGTTGGCGGCGTCGAGGTTGGGCATCACGAACAGGTTGGCGCGGCCGCCGAGCGTGGTGCCGGGGAACACGCGCTTGCGCATCGCCTCGTCCCACGCGGTGTCGGCCTGCATCTCGCCGTCCATGTCCAGCCTGGGCGCACGCGCCTTGAGGATCTCGCGCACCTTGCGCATCTTCGCAGCGCTCGAGCTGTCGTAGCTGCCGAAGTTGGAGTACGACAGCAGCGCCACCTTGGGCTCGATGCCGAACAGCTTGAGGCGGTAGGTCGCCTGCAGCGTGGCCTCGGCGATCTGTTCGGCGGACGGGTCGGCCTGCACGTGAGTGTCCAGGAAGAACCACGCGCCCTTGTCGTTGATCACCCCGGTCATCGCCGAGGTGCAGGACACGCCCGGGTCGAGGCCGATCACACTGCGCAGGTAGCCGAGCTTCTTGTGGTAGCGGCCGACCAGGCCGCAGATCAGCGCATCGGCCTCGCCGCGCTCGACCATCATCGCGGCGATCAGCGCGGTGCGCGTGCGCATCAGGGCCTTGGCCGCGTCCGGCGTGACGCCACGGCGCTCGGTCATCGCGTGGTACTGCTGCCAGTACTCGTTGTAGCGCGGGTCGTCGTTGATGTTGGTCAGCTCGAAATCCACGCCCTGGCGCAAACGCAGGCCGAGGCGCTGGATGCGCATCTCGATCACTTCGGGGCGACCGATCAGGATCGGGAAGGCGAGCTTCTCGTCCACCACGGTCTGCACCGCGCGCAGCACGGTTTCTTCCTCACCCTCGGCGTAGACCACGCGCTTCTGGTCGGCGCGGGCGCGATCGTACACGGGCTTCATGAGCAGGCCGGTGCGGTAGACGAACTGGCCCAGCTTCTCCTTGTACGCCTCCATGTCGGTGATCGGCCGCGTGGCCACGCCGGAGTCCATCGCCGCCTGCGCCACGGCGGAGGACAGCTCCACCACCAGGCGTGGGTCGAACGGCCGCGGGATCAGGTAGTCCGGGCCGAAGGTCGGTGCCTCGCCGCCATATACCGAGGCGAGGTCGCCCGCCTCCATCCGCGCCATCCGCGCGATGGCGCGCACGCAGGCGATCTTCATTTCCTCGTTGATCGCGGTGGCGCCCACGTCCAGCGCGCCGCGGAACAGGTAGGGGAAGCAGAGGACGTTGTTGATCTGGTTGGGGTAGTCGGAGCGGCCGGTGCCGATGATCGCGTCCGGACGCACCTTCCTGGCGTCCTCCGGCATGATCTCGGGGCTGGGATTGGCCAGCGCCAGGATGATCGGACGCTCCGCCATCGTGGCCACCATCTCCGGCTTGAGGATGCCGCCGGCGGACAGGCCGAGGAAGATGTCCGCGCCCTCGACGATCTCCGCCAGCGTGCGCTTGCCGGTGTCGCGCGCGTAGCGCTGCTTGTCCGGGTCGAGGTCGGTGCGGCCGGTATGCAGCACGCCGTCGCGGTCCAGCGCCAGGATGTTCTCCGGCTTCAGGCCCAGCGCCACCAGCATGTTCACGCAGGAGATGCCGGCCGCGCCCATGCCGGTGGTGGCCAGCTTCACGTCCTCGATCTTCTTGCCCACCACGTCCAGCGCATTGATCACCGCCGCGCCCACGATGATCGCGGTGCCGTGCTGGTCGTCGTGGAACACCGGGATCTTCATGCGTTCGCGCAGCTTGCGCTCGACCACGAAGCATTCCGGCGCCTTGATGTCCTCGAGGTTGATGCCGCCGAAGGTGGGCTCCATCGCCGCGATGATGTCCACCAGCTTGTCCGGGTCGCGCTCGGCCAGCTCGATGTCGAACACGTCGATGCCGGCGAACTTCTTGAACAGCACGCCCTTGCCTTCCATGACTGGTTTACCAGCGAGCGGGCCGATGTCGCCCAGGCCCAGCACCGCGGTGCCGTTGGTGATCACCGCCACCAGGTTGGAACGCGCGGTCAGCTCGCTGGCCGCGTTCGGGTCCTCGACGATGGCCTCGCACGCATAGGCCACGCCCGGCGAATAGGCCAGCGACAGGTCGCGCTGGGTCAGCAGCGAGGTGGTCGGGCTGACCTGGATCTTGCCCGGGCGCGGATGGCGGTGGTATTCGAGCGCGGCGCGGCGCAGGTCGTCGGGATGGGCCATGGGTGGGGCTTTTCGTGGGGTTTGGGGGGCCGTGGACCGGCGCGCGCCATGGTAGCACCGGGTCGCCGGCTAGACGCCCAGCGACAGCTCGTCGGCATGCACCTTGCCCATGCGTATGCCGTTGACGAACACCGAGAACGCCAGCTTGCCGGCCAGGCCATGCACATGCTGCATCCACGGCGGCAGCCAGCGCGGCGGCACGATGGCGCCGGATTCGAAATGCGGCTGCAGCGCCACCACGTCGGACAGGGTGAGCTTGCCGGCGAACAGGTGGCGCAACAGCTCCAGCCGCCGCTCCTTCAGCGCCCAGCGGAAGAAGGTGTGCACGGTGAGCAGGCCGCTGAGGTACACGTTGTCCTTGGCGAAAGCCGCGCCGCCGCCGGTGGGTACGCCGCGGAACACGCGCTGGGCGGAGTGGAAGCTGTCCGCCACGCCCTGCCCGCGCGCATGGAAGAAGCGGTACACCTCCACGAAATCGGCGCCGTCCAGCGCCATCTCGATGGCGAGGATGCGCAGGCTGATGCGCTGCAGCCGCGCGATGTCGATGGCGCCGGACATCAGCTCGGCGAACACCGCCAGGCCTTCCTGCGTGGCGGTGACACGCGGCGAGGTGCGCGCCAGCGAGGCCAGCAGCGGCTGCTCGCGCCCGTTGAGCGCGGTGAGCGTGTGCACCAGCGCCTCGTGCGCCAGCAACTGGTGGCGGTCGTATTCGTTGAAGCTGGCGCCGCCGCGCAGGCGGATGCGCGTGGCGCCGGCGGCGGCCTTGGCGGTGAGCTCGGGATCGACCTCCACCTTCACCCGGCCCGCCCCGAAGAAATCGTCCAGCGTGTGCGCCATCTCGTCGCGCAGGACCTCGGCGTCGATGCCTGCGCAGGCATCGTCGGCGGCCAGGCCGGCGCCCAGTTCGTCCGACAGCTCCACGAAATACCTCGCCGCATCGAGGTTGCTGCGCCCGCTGCCGGGGATCATGTCGCCGGGGCGGCCATACAGCAGGATCGACGGCTCGGTGACCTGCGCCGAGCCCGCCACCTCCAGCATCTCCGCCGCGATGCGCCACGACTCGGCGGTGCGCGCGAGATATTCGCCCAGCGCACCGCCCTGCTCCAGCGCCTCGCGTTCGATGGCCTCCAGTTCGGTGCGCGCGGCACCGAGGTCGGGCCGCTGGTACTGCACCTCGGGCAAGGCGAAGCGGCCTGCCGTGAAATCCGCGATCAGGCGGTTCTCCAGCGAGGCGGGCCATGCCACCGTGGGCAGGATCTGGATGCCCTTCACCGCGGCCAGCAGGCGCTGGTCGAGGGCGGCTATGCATTGCAGGTCGGGCGCGTCGCTCATCTCCCCTCTCCCGCGTGCGGGAGAGGGGCCGGGGGAGAGGGCATGGCCTTGCCATGCACCGCAAAAGCGCCCTCTCCCCAACCCCTCTCCCGCAAGCGGGAGAGGGGCGGCAGACCAGTAGTTCGTGCATGGACTTTCATTCCCGCTCCCGTTTCCCACGCTGCGCATGCGGCCGCTCGATCGGCCGGCCGCCGCGCTGGCGGCGCAGCTTGGCCTCCAGCGTGCTGGCCTGCTCTTCGCGCTCGTCGCGCAGCTTGAGGTAGTTGCGCCAGCGCTCCGGCGACAGCTCGCCGCTGTCCAGTGCCGCCTGCACCGCGCAACCAGGTTCGCTGCCATGGCCACAGTCGGCGAAGCGGCAGGTTTCGGCCAGCTCCTCGATGTCGGCGAACAGGTCGAGGTTTTCCTCGCCGGTGAGCTTGAGTTCGCGCATGCCGGGCGTGTCGATCAGGCAGCCGCCGGTGGGCAGCTGCAGCAGCGCACGGTGCGTGGTGGTGTGGCGGCCGCGGCTGTCGTGGTGGCGCACCGCACCGGTGGCCATCTTGTCGATGCCGAGCAGGGTGTTGGTGAGCGTGGACTTGCCCGCGCCGGAGGAACCCACCAGCACCGCGCTGTCGCCCGGCTGCAGGTAGGGCGCGAGTTGCGCCGCGCTGGCCGCGTCCTTGCCGTTGATCGCGTGGATCGCCGTGCCGGGCGCCAGCCGCGCGCGCAGTTCGGCGATGCGCTCGGCGGCGTCCTCGTGCAGGTCGGTCTTGCTCAGCAGCACCACCGGCCGTGCGCCGGAATCCTCGATCAGCGAGAGATAGCGCTCGATGCGCGCGGGGCTGTAGTCGCCGTCCAGCCCGGTGAGCACCAGCACGCAGTCGATGTTGGTGGCGATGACCTGGCGCGCGTAGCGCTCGCCCGCGGCGGCCCGCGACAGCACCGTGCGCCGCGGCAGCACGGCGACGATGTGTGGTGGCTGGCCCGGCTCGATCTCCACGAAATCGCCTACCGCCGGCCGTTCACCGGGATCGAGGCTGCGCTTCAGGAAATGCCCGGCCGGCTGCGCGCCGAAGCTCTGCTCGCCGTCGTGCAGTTCGTAGCCGGCGCGATGCTGCGCCACCACGCGCGCCAGCCGGCGGCCCGCCGCGGGCAGGGCTTCGCCGCGCCAGCCGATGCGCCGCAGCCGCTCTATCGTTTCGGCATCGCTCATGAGTCTGGGGACTTCGACATGTGGCCCGATTATGCCTTGCCCCGGAAATGCCCGCGCAACGGCTCGCGCTGCACCGCACCACGCTGCTAGGATCGACGATGACCCGGCCATGCGCCGGCCCAGGATACCGAGGACTCCGGCGTTGGCTTCGATCAAACCCAGCACGCATCTGGCGGACGTGCGTTACGAGATCCGCGGCGCACTCACCCGGCGCGCACGCGAACTGGAGGCCGCCGGCCGCGACATCATCAAGCTCAACATCGGCAACCCCGGCCGCTACGGTTTCGAAACGCCCGCGCACCTGCGCGAAGCCATCGCCGCCCACCTGCGCGACAGCGAGGCCTACGGCCACGAACAAGGCCTGGATGCCGCCCGCGAGGCCATCGCCGCCCAGCAGCGCGCACGGGGTGCGCGCCACGTGGACGTGGAGCGCATCTTCATCGGCAACGGCGTCAGCGAGCTGATCGACCTCAGCCTGCGCGCCCTGCTGCAACCCGGCGACGAAGTGCTGCTGCCCAGCCCCGACTACCCGCTGTGGAGCGCCGCCACCATCCTCAACGGCGGCAAGCCTCGCTACTACCGCTGCCTCGCGGAGAACGGCCACCTGCCCGACCCCGACGAGATCGAGGCGCTGGTGACGCCGCGCACCCGCGCGCTGGTGCTGATCAACCCGAACAACCCCACCGGCGCGGTCTACCCGCGCGCGCTGCTGGAACGCATCGTGGCGGTGGCCGCGCGGCACAACCTGCTGCTGCTGGCCGACGAGATCTACGACGAGATCCTCTACGACGGCACGCCGTTCCAGCCGCTGGCGGAAGTCGCCGGCGAACTGCCCTGCGTGAGCTTCGGCGGCCTGAGCAAGGTGCATCGCGCCTGCGGCTACCGCGTGGGCTGGCTCTCGCTTTCCGGCGAGCACGCGCGCAGCGCCGACTACCGCGACGCGCTGCAGCTGCTGGCCGCGCTGCGCCTGTGCGCCAACGTCACCGCGCAGTGGGCGGTGCTCCCCGCGCTGCAGGATGCGCCCACCATCACCGCGCTCACCGCGCCGGGCGGCCGCCTGCACGAGGCGCGCAAGGCCGTGCTCGATGGCGTGGCCGCCAGCGCCTACCTCGACGTGGTCTCGCCCGCCGGCGCGCTGTATGCCTTCCCGCAGATCCGCATCGACGCCATCCCCGCCTTCGACGACAACGCCTTCGCGCTGCGCCTGCTGGAAGAGGAATCGGTGCTGGTGGTGCCCGGCTCCAGCTTCAACGTGCCGTCCAGCCGCCACCTGCGCCTTACCCTGCTGCCGCAGCCGGCCCAGTTGCGCGAGGTGTTCGCACGCATCGAGCAGGTGCTGGCGCGCATGGCGGCGGAGCAGCCGCGCCGCGTCGCCGCCGCGTGATGCTTTCAAGCCCCTCTCCCGCCTGCGGGAGAGGGGTTGGGGAGAGGGCAGTTGCGCGCCCGAACCCTCATCCGGCCCTCCTCCGGGCCACCTTCATCCGGCACGTCCATGTGCCTCACCTTTCAGGCGGCTTCGCCGTGCAAATCGGCAATCCTGCCGATTTGCCTCCCGCAGGGAGAAGGAAGCGCAGGAGACTCGCATGCCGCTGAACTACCTCGCCCTCGGCGACTCCTACACCATCGGCGAAGGCGTGCCGGCCGAGGACCGCTGGCCGATGCAACTGGCCGCCATGCTGCGTGGCGAAGGCAGGGTGCTCGCCGAACCGGCCATCCTCGCCACCACCGGCTGGACCACCGACGAGCTTTCCGCCGCGATGGATGGCGCGGCCTTCGCGCCGCCCTACGGCTTGGTCAGCCTGCTGATCGGCGTCAACAACCAGTACCGCGGCCGCAGCGTGGACGACTACCGCGGCGAGTTCCGCCAGTTGCTGCAGCGTGCGGTCACGCTGGCCGGTGGGCGGGCCGGACGCACGCTGGTGCTGTCGATCCCCGACTGGGGCGTCACCCCGTTCGCGCGGGACAGCGGCCGCGACACCGCGCGCATCGCCGCCGAACTGGACGCCTACAACGCCGCCGCACGCGAGGAAACCCTGCGACAGGACACGCGCTGGGTGGACATCACGGCCATCTCGCGCCATCACCCCACCCTGCTCGCCGACGACGGGCTGCACCCTTCCGCCGCGCAATACGCGCTGTGGGCCGAAGCCGCACTGCCCGTGGCGCGCGGCATGCTGGCGGCCTAGCACGACTCTCCTCTCCCATTTGCGGGAGAGGGGCCGTTGGGAGAGCCCACGGCTTGCAGCATGGCTGAAAAGCACCCTCTCCCCAACCCCTCTCCCGCAAGCGGGAGAGGGGCTTGAAGAGCTTTGGCAGTATCATTGACCCTCTTTGCCGGAGCCTCCCCCATGTCCCTAGCCCCCGCCACCCGCGAACGCATCGAATCCCTGCTCAAGAGCCACCGCGTGGTGCTGTTCATGAAGGGCAACCGCCATGCGCCGGCCTGCGGCTTCTCCGCCGCCGCGACGAACACGCTCAACGAACTGCTGCCCGAATACCACACGGTGAACGTGCTGGACGACCCGGAAATCCGCGAAGGCATCAAGGCCTACGGCGACTGGCCGACGATCCCGCAGCTGTACGTGGAAGGCGAACTGGTCGGCGGCGCCGACATCATCCGCCAGATGTACGGCAGCGGTGAGTTGCACGCGCTGTTCGGCCTCGCCGCGCCGGATCGCACGCCGCCGCAGATCACCATCACCGACGCCGCCGCCAAGGCCATCCGCGAAGGCACCGCCAACGCGCAGGGCCTGGCGCTGCACCTGGAGATCGGCCCCGACCACAGCGCCGGCTTCCAGCTCGCCCCCGCCAGCGAGCACGACATCGTGGCCCACGCCAACGGCCTGGAAGTGCACTTCGACCCCGCCAGCGCGCAGCGCGCCAAGGGCATCGTGATCGACTGGGTGTCCACCGTGCAGGGCGAAGGCCTCAGCCTGAAGTTCCCGGGCGCCCAGGAAGTGAAGTCGCTGACCGTGCAGGAACTGCAGCAGCGCCTCGCCGCCGGCGACATCACCCTGGTCGACGTGCGCCCCGCCGCTGCGCGCGCCCAGCTCGCCCCGCTGCCGCAGGCGCGCATCCTCGACGACGAAGGCTACGAAGCGCTGGCCGGCCTGCCCAAGGACACCGCGCTCGCCTTCGTCTGCACGCGCGGCATCTCCAGCCAGGGCGTGGCCGAGCGCTTCGCCGCGCACGGCTTCAGCAACGTGCACAACGTGGCAGGCGGGATGGAAGCGTGGGTCGCGGGCGTCGCCTGAACCCATCCTCCGGCGGAGCGGGTTGCCCATGACCCCATCCATGGCACCATCCTCCGGACTGCCGGACGGCCCGAGCGTGCAGCGGCTGCTGCACGAGGCGCGCCGGGCACTGGGCTCCAACCAGACCGCGTCCGCCCGGCATTGGCTGGCCCAGGCGCAGGCACTGGCGCCGGACGACGCGGAAGCCCATCGGCTGCTGGGCGTCGCCGCCCTGATCGACGGCGACAACCCGCAGGCCATCGGCCACCTGCGCGATGCGCTCGCCGTGCGCCCGGGCGACGCCACGATCCACATGACCCTGGGCAATGCCCTGTTCGAAACCGGCGAGGCCGACGCCGGGCTGGCCAGCCTGCAACGCGCCTGCGAACTCGCCCCCGGGGATGCGGCGGCCTGGTACAACCTCGGCCGGGCGCTGCAGGTCTCCGCCCGCATGCAGCCTGCATCCGAAGCACTGCGCCGCGCAGTGGAGCTCGCCCCGGATTACGCCAGGGCGCGCAATGCGCTGGCCACGGTACTGGCCAACCTCGGCGACACGGCCGCCGCCGTTGCGACGCTGCGCGAAACACTACGCAGGCACCCTGACAACGTCGACGCCTGGTTCGCCCTCGGCAACCTGAAGATCGAGCAGCTGGACGGCAGCGACGCGGTCCGGCTGCGTGGCCTGTTCCGGCAGCCCGGCCTGCCCGACGACGAACGCATCCTGGTGGGCTTCACCCTCGCCAAGGCGCTGGAGGACCAGGCCGACTACCCGGCCGCCTTCGACGTGGTGCGCGAGGCGAACGCCATGCGGCGGCGCCAGCTGTACTGGAGCCGCGACGAGGAACGCGCCCGCGTGGAAGCCATCGCGGGCGCCTTCGCACAGCCGCTGCCCAGCCCGCTGGATGACTCGCTCGGCCAGGACGTGATCTTCGTGACCTGCATGCCGCGCTCGGGCTCCACGCTGGTCGAACAGATCCTCGCCTCGCACCCGGAAGTCGACGGGGGCGACGAGATCCCCGTGCTGCCCGAGCTCCTCGACGAGGAATCGGCGCGGCGCGGCTGCCCCTTCCCGGCGTGGGTTCCCGCGGCGACCGCCGCCGACTGGCACCGCCTGGGCACGGAATACCTCGAACGCACGCGCCACTGGGGCCGGCGCCACCTTCGCTTCACCGACAAGAACGTGGGCAACTGGGCCTTCGTCGGCGCGGCGCTGGCGATGTTGCCCGGCGCCCGCGTGGTGAACGCGCGCCGCGATCCGCTGGAAACCTGCTTCGCCTGCTACCGCCAACTGTTCGCCACCGGCATCCATTACAGCTACGACCTGGACGACATCGTGGACTACTACGCCGGCTACGCGCGGCTGGCCGCGCTGTGGCGACAACGCTTCCCGCGGCAATACTTCGACCACGACTACGAAGCGCTGACGCAGGATGCCGAGGCGCAGATCCGCCGGCTGCTGCAGGCCTGCGGCCTTCCCTTCGACGCCGCCTGCCTCGCCCACCACCGGACCCCCCGCACCGTGCTGACGATCAGCTCGGCGCAGGTACGCCAGCCGCTGCGCGGCGGCACCGCCCGCGCCCCGCGCTACGGCGACAGGCTCGATCCATTGCGCGACCGGCTGCGCGCCGCGGGCCTGTTGCCCGCGAGCGACTGAAGCCGATCGATGCCATCGCGGCGATCCAGACACCCGACAGCCACCTCCGTAAACAGATACCGACCGCCATGCAGCGACAGACCCCCACCCAGGCCGGCATCGGCCAGCTGCTGGCAGAAGCAGGCACGGCGCTGAGCCAGGGCAAGCTGCCCGCCGCCGAGCGTGCGCTGTTGCAAGCCCTGGCCGCGGATCCCGGGCTTGCCGACGCGCAGTTCCTGTACGGCGTCACCTGCCTGATGGGCGGCCACGCCGCCAAGGCCGCCGGCTTCCTGCGCAAGGCCGTTGCGCAGCGTCCCGGCGACGCGAACATGCAAACCTACTTGGGCTGCGCTCTGCATGATGCCGGCGCACTGGACGAAGCCTTGACCCACCTGCGCCGGGCTTGCGAACTGGCACCTCGGCAAGCCAAGCACCTCTACAACCTCGGCAAGGCACTGAAGCAGCAGGGTCAATTGCGCGATGCCAACGAGGCCTTTCGCCACACGCTGGCACTGGACGGACAGCACGTGCTAGCCCGCATCGGCGTGGCTGATATCGCCACCATGCAAGGCGACATCACCCGCGCCGTAGCCGAATATCGGCACGTGCTGCGCCTGCAACCCGATCGTGCCGAGGCATGGCACGGGCTGGCCAACCTCAAAACCGAGTCGCTGGGGCCTGCCGACATCGATCTGCTTCGTCACGCTCTATACCAGCCCAATCTGCCGTCCGACACGAGGGTACTGCTCGGCTTCAGCCTGTTCCGCGCGCTAGAGGACCAACACGACTATGCCGGCGCTTTTGAAGCGCTGCGCCAGGCCAACGCGGACAAGCGACGGCAGGTGGAGTGGGATGCTGTCGCTGAACGCACGCGAATCGACCGCATCATGCAAGCCTTCAGTCCCCCTCCGCCTGTACCGACAAGCCCCGCGCTGGGGCACGAAGTCATCTTCATCGCCAGCATGCCGCGCTCGGGCTCCACGCTGGTCGAGCACATTCTCGCGACGCATCCCGATGTCGAGGGCGCCAACGAGATCTCCGACCTGCCGCAGGTGATCGAAGACGAATCGAACCGGCGCGGCCAGCCTTTTCCGCAATGGGTAGCCGCAGCCACAGCCGATGACTGGCACCGGCTGGGTCAGGACTACCTCACCCGCACCGCGCGCTGGCGCGAGCAACGCCCGCGTTTCACCGACAAGAACGTCACCAACTGGCCGTTGCTGGGCGCCGTACGCCGCATGCTGCCCGGTGCAAAGATCATCCATTGCCACCGCGACCCGGTGGAAACCTGCTTCTCCTGCTACCGCCACCTGTTCCGACACGGCGTGCATTACAGCTACGACCTTGGCGAGATGGCCGAGCATTACCGCGACTACAGCCGCCTCAGCACGTTCTGGCTAACGCGCTATCCAAAGCACATATTGGATTTCCCCTACGAAACCCTGGTGCAAGAACCCGAGACACAGATCCGTCGCCTACTCGCCTTCTGCGACCTCTCCTTCGACGTTGCATGCCTTACGCCCCATCGAACCAGGCGCGAAGTGCTCAGCACGGCAAGTGCAGCCCAAGTGCGCGAACCTATTCGCGCGGATACGGCACACAGCACACCGTATCATGAGTGGCTGCAATTGCTGCGGGAGCAGTTGTCGAAGTAACACGAGAAACGTGTACAAAGTCCGAGACGGACACTCCCATCACGACAGGCATCCCGATGGCCTGATCCTTACATGGCTTCTTCGTTCCACGTACGAACGAGGGCACTTGCCAAGGCAAACACCATAAAACAAGGCCGCCGGTTGCCCGGCGGCCTTGTTGGTTTATGCATCTCTTTCCCTCATGCCGGCGCTACGACGACATGAGGTTGGAGAGTGCGGCTTACCATTCGTACTTCGCAGTAAGCGTCAAGTAACGCGGCATTTCCGTCGCGATCGGAGTGTTGTAGATCGGATTGTACACAGACACTCCGTTGCCCTGGGCACCAGGATCGATGGCGTAACCGCTGGTGTAGAGCGTCGGCTTCTGCTCATTGAGCACGTTGTGCACTGCCGCTTGCAGGGTGAGGTGCTTGTTCGCCCACTCCGGCGTGTACGTCACGCTCAGGTTGAGCTGATGGGTCCACGGCGTAAAGCCACTGGCGCCCGGAGCAGACGGTTGGCCACCGGTACCCACAGGATGGCCACTGGCGTCCACCACGCCCGAGATTCCGCTCGGCACACCACCGCAGAAGTGCTCATAGGGGCCGCCATACAGGTCCGGATCAATCGTGGGACCGTAACCGCTCAAGCAGACCTTCGGCGAACCCGACTGGATGATGACGGTGGCGCTGACCATCCACTCCGGCGTAATGGCATAGGAGCCGAAAGCCTTGAGCGTGTGGCGATGGTCATTGGGCAGATCACCATTGGTGTTCGCCTCGATGTCCGTGTAATCCCAGTTCGCCGTAGTGCTACCGGAAAAATGGCTGCCCTGAGAGTTCGTGGTCTGCCCCGTCGCGGTATCGGTCGGACCTTCGTCGGTACCGTACGACTTGGAGAACACGTAGTCGATCTTGCCGAACCACTTGCCGTCCCACGTATGTTCCAGATAGGTATCCAGAGCATAGTACTTGCGCGACGGCGACACCGGGTACGTAGCAAGGAAGCCTTGCGTGACCCCCTGTCCCGTGTTCGGATTCCAGACATACAGCGTGCCATCGGCCTGCGGGATGTAGTTGGTCTTGCCCGGATTGACCAGGGCACCAGCGGCACCGTCGAAGATATCGGTGTCGTCGATGAAGTTACCCGTCCTCTCATAGGTTCCCTGCATGCCAAGCACCAGACCGCTATCGCCGAGCATCTTCTGGAAACCCAGCACGAACTCGTCCTGATACTCCGGCTTGAGGTTGGTCGAGGCATAGTCCTTGCCACTGCCGGGGACGCCATTCTCACCATCCGGCGAGTAGTACCCTGGCGTTGTCACACCCGGAGCCAAGACCACGGGAAGCGGGGTCAGCCCGGTCGGAACACCAGTCGCGCTGACGCCGGTATAGGTATAGGTGACTTCGCCGTTGATCGTGCCCATCGCCGAGTTACGCGTCGCCAGACCCGCCGGCAAGGCCAGGTAGTAGCGACCTGCGTTACCGAAGACCTTGAACGAGCTGTCGCCGAACACGTCCCAGCTGAAACCCAGGCGTGGCGCCCATTGCGGGCTGGTTTCCCTCACATAGGCAATACCCGTCGGACCGAGGTTTTCGAACTGGTCGTTGCGCAGACCAAGGTCAAGCAGCAGGTTGGGCGTAACCTGCCAACGGTCTTCCACGTACTGTGCCTTCTGACGGACAGCCAGATTCACGTCCGAACCGAAGAAATTCTCCGTGACGTAGTTGCCCACCACGGGAGCATTGACGTAAGGCGCTCCATTGACGCCCGAGTAGGGCGGCAGGCCGCTGGTATACGTATAGCTACCGCCGCCAAGGGTCTCGAAACCGTCGTGATCGTCACGGTACTGGATGTTGTCGATACCGAACTTGATGTCGTGATCGGGCGTGACCTTCCAGTCAAAGTCGACACGCAGGTTGGCGGTCTTGGTGGTGTGATCCGCGTTGGCGATGGTTGTATCGACCAGGTTCGGGACGGTGACGCCCGCCGGTACAGGGACTCCCGAGAAAGACACCGGCGCTTCATCACCACCAGCGAAGGCACTGTAGTACTGCCCCGTCATCACGCCGTACTGCAATTCAAGCGTGAGGTCATCGGTGATGTACGAGGTGTACTTGAGGATGCCGATCTTATAGGTGTTCTTGGTCGTTACACCCGGACCATAGAACGAACCAATGCTCTGGTTCGAGTAGTTGTAGTTGTAGAAGTTGCTGCTGGTCTCGTCCTGCTGGGTCTGGACGCCCGTGAACTCCAGCACATTATTGTCGTTGATGTTCCAGTCCAGCTTGCCGTAGAGCTTCGGCGACTTCGTGGCCTCTGACTGATAGAAACCCGACGGCGACGTCAGGCCATTGTTCCCCACGCCTTGCCCGATGCTGTCGTGCTGCCATTCAGCCGTGATGAAGAAGAACAGCTTGTCCTTGATCAGCGGGCCGCTGAGGTAAGCGTCATACACCGTCTCCCAATTGCTGTTCTGCCTCTTCCCGTAGTCGATCTGACCATAGCCGGCGGGATAGTTCGTGGTGCCCTGAGTGGGGTTCAGATAAGGCTTGCCAGCACTGGTCTCAGCACCGACCGGCGTATTTGGGTTGCTGTAATAGACGTTGTCGAAGCTGCCCTGTGCCCAAGACGGCTGCCAGGATACGTATACACCGGCATGCCAGTCGTTGCTGCCACGCTGACCGATCTGGCTGATCACGCCACCGGTTGAACGACCGTATTCGGGGCCGTAGCCGGAAGTGATGGTCTGCTGTTCGGAAATGGCGAAGAACGGCAACTCAACACCACCCGAGCCACCGATCGGATCGGTGGTGTTGAAACCGTTGAGGTAATAGGCATTTTCCACGACAGTGTTGCCGCCCATGGAAACCAGCGGCTCGCCCGTCGGGCCTGTACCCAAGGAGGCGCCGCCAAAGCTCACGCCCGGAGCCAGCATTGCAATGTCTTCGGCACTGTGAGCCACCGGCAGAGTCTTCAACTGCTGCGCAGTAATCACCGAAGTCTGGCGGGTGGAAGACACGTCGATCGCCGGCAACGAGTTGGCCGTGACCGTGACGCTGGAGAGGTTCTGCACATTGTTGCTGGCGGCGGAGAACGCCACCGGGGTGCCGCCCGCCACGCTCACCTGCACGTGGTCATGCGTGGACACCACGCTGCCATTCTGCATCAACGACACGGTGTAGTCGCCCACCGGCAACTGGTTGGCGCCATAGCGGCCGTCGCTGCCGACCGCCACTTCGCGGGTCAGGCCGGTCTGGTTGTTGACGATGCGCACCGTCTCGCCGGCCGACACCGGCGCGGTACCGAACACGGAGCCGGTGGTGGCCTGCGCCAGCACCTGGCCCGTCATGCCGACGCCGGCGACGATGGCCACGGCCAGCGCGGTGCGGCGCAATACGGAACGACGCGTTTCGCTATTGAACTTCTGGATATTCATGAGATCAGAAACTCCCCGGTAAAAATGACTACTTCAAAGCGAGAAAGCAGAGCGGCTGCGATTTCCACTTGAACGTCGCCATGACCTGGGCCATGGCGCAATTGAAGCGGGGCATACCTAAAGCCACAGCCACTGCCACACTCGCCGCAATGCTGCTTCTTGCTGGCCGACATTACGCATTCCGCTAACACAAAGTCAACATTCAAGAAATTGCGTACGCAGGCAAAAAATTACGAGGTGTTGCAAATAATCGATTCGAAATTTATTGCGTGATCGGCGTATTAATTTGGCGCCAACAGTACATTTGAAAGTGGCAATAGCCTCCCTGTGCCCGGGCACGCCTGAATCGACCGAAGATCAAACAGCAATCCGCACATCCACCAGCCTGTTGCCGGCAGATGCCGGCAAGGCACGCGCTCCAGCCGGGCAGGCGACACCGCATTTTCATGCGACAGGGGCGCCACTGTTGGTCCCCGACACTGCAACACTTGCCGACGGACGGTTAAAGCCGCCAGAGCCACCGGGTTCCTGCGCGAAACCATCGCGCATCCCGCGAACGCCGATGCATCACAAGATGTATCCGGGTGACACCCTGCCCTGCGGAATGTCCATGCGGTGGACAAGGCACTGCCCCAGCTCCAGCGGACAGACGAATCGAGGCGAAGGCGCAGCAGGCACAGGGCCCGGCGACCTTATGCTTCCCATGCATATCATCTCCGTCAGCCTCGCCCGGCTGGCGATGGGATCCGACCAGAGGCTTCTTCATGCCGGGCAAGACCAAACCCTCGACGGATCCCCCTTCGCCATCTCAAGGAAGGTCTGATCAACCGGGTTCTTGCTCGTCATTCCTGCGCAGGCAGGACAAAAGCGAGCTATGCGGGCGTTCTGCGCGCCATGCGCTTGTCCAGCCTGCGCTGGGATGACGAGCAAAATCAGCATCCATGAGATATGTGGCCAACCAGGAAACCTCCGATTTCGCTCGTCATCGCATCCCAGCGAAAGCTGGAATGACGCGCCGGAAATCTACTTCCGACCTCGCCTGGGCCAGACCCCTCAAGCCAGACGCGTGGCACTGGTTGGGCTTGCCACCGATCAGGCCGGGCATGACCGGGTGGACCTGCCTCACTCCCCCTCGCCATCCTCCTCGAAGCGCAGGTGCTTGACGCTGCGCCCGTTGCGGCGGACCAGCTTGAGCGCCTCGATGCCGATGCGGATGTGCGCCTCGACGTATTTCTCGGTGACCTTGCGGTCGCTGGCCTCGGTCTTCACGCCTTCGGGGATCATCGGCTGGTCGGACACCAGCAGCAGCGCGCCGCAGGGGATCTCGTTGGCGAAGCCGGCGGCGAAGATGGTGGCGGTCTCCATGTCGATCGCCATGCTGCGCGTCTGGCGCAGCCGCTCCTTGAACGCTTCGTCGTGTTCCCAGACGCGGCGGTTGGTGGTGTAGACGGTGCCGGTCCAGTAGTCGTGGCCGAGGTCGCGGATCATGGTGGAGACGGCGCGCTGCAACTGGAACGCGGGCAGGGCCGGCACCTCGGGCGGCAAGTAGTCGTTGCTGGTGCCCTCGCCGCGGATCGCGGCGATCGGCAGCACCAGGTCGCCGATCTGGTTCTTCTTCTTGAGCCCGCCGCACTTGCCGAGGAACAGCGCGGCCTGCGGCCTGATCGCACCGAGCAGGTCCATCACGGTGGCGGCGTTGGGGCTGCCCATGCCGAAGTTGACGAGGGTGATGCCGTCGGCGGTGGCGTTGGGCATGGGGCGGTCGCGGCCGTGCACCTCCACGCCGTGCCAGTCGGCGAACAGGTCCACGTAGTGGCCGAAGTTGGTGAGCAGGATGTACTGGCCGAACTGCTCCAGCGGCGTGCCGGTGTAGCGCGGCAGCCAGTTGGCGACGATCTCGTGCTTGTCCTTCATGGGGTATTGCCTTGTCGGATGTGTCCTTCCGCCGGCCCGGCGGAAGCTGACCGGCGACGCCACGCCGGCGGGTTCCTGGAGTCTGCCTTCATTATGTACGCTGCCCGCCGATCTGCACCGTGTTATGTTGCGATCGCCACACAAACAGGGCCACGACACATGCGCATGGGACTGACGATAGACGCTTCCTGCGATCTGCCGCAGGACTTCCTGCAACAGCACCGCATCGTGGTGATGCCGGTCACCATCAGGGTGGACGACGAAACCTTCACGGACAACCGCGACCCGGCCGAGGTGCAGCGCTTCATCGACCGCCGCCTCGGCAGCCGCAGCCACTCGGCGGAAACCGAGCCGACCACGGCCGAGGAGGTGCAGGAACTGTTCCTGGGACGCCTGGTGCTCGAGTACGACTGCGTGTTCTGCCTCACCGTCACCGCCACGCGCAGCCCGATCCACGACAACGTGACGCGAGCCAGCTTCAACGTGCTGCGCAACTACCGCGAGATGCGCGAGCAGGCCGGCATCCCGGGCCAGTTCATGATGCGGGTGATCGACACGCGCAACCTGTTCGCCGGCACGGCACCGGCGATATGGGAGGCGGCGCGGCTGATCGCCGCCGACATGCCGCCGGCGGCGATCCGCGAGCGGCTCAACCACATCGCCAGCCACACCTACGGCTACCTGATGCCGCGCGACCTGTACTATCTGCGCGCGCGCGCCAAGAAGAAGAACGACCGCAGCGTGGGCCTGGTCAGCGCGATGCTGGGCTCGGCGCTGGACATCAAGCCCATCCTGCGCTGCTTCCGCGGCGAAACCGGGCCGGTGGGCAAGGCGCGCGGCTTCGAGCAGGGCGCGCAGCAGCTGTTCGACTATGCCGCCGCCCGCGTGCGCGCCGGCCTGATCGTGCCGATGGTATGCGTGAGCTATGGCGGCGATCTGGCCGTGTTGGCGCAACTGCCCGGCTACGACAAGCTGCGCACGGCCTGCGAGGAATGCGGCGTCGCCCTGCTGGAGGCGCCGATGAGCATCACCGGCATGGTCAACGTGGGCGAGGGCGCGGTGGCGCTGGGCTTCGCCGCCGAGGAACACGAGCCTGATTTCTGATGCCGCGGCAGGAGCACCCCGTGCGCGATGGCTCGGGCGCCTGATCGGAGCAGGAGCATTCGCGCACAGGCTGCGCTCCTGCACCACCAACGGCACGCCGGGTTTCAGAACCCGTAGCTGAGGAAGCCGCCGTCCACGCCCAGCACCTGCCCGGTGACATAGCTGGCCGCGGGCAGGCACAGGAAGGCGATCGCCGCGGCCACTTCCTCCGGCTCGCCGATGCGGCGCAGCGGCGTGCGGTCCAGCACCTCCTCCAGGTAATCCTCGTCGGCCAGCGCCGGGTCGGTGCGCTGGGTGCGGATGTACCAGGGCGCCACCGCGTTGACGCGGATGCCGTCCACCGCCCACTCGGCGGCGAGGTTGCGGGTGAGCTGGTGCAGCGCGGCCTTGCTCATGCCGTAGGGCGCGCCGGTGCGCACGTGGGTGGCGCCGGACACCGAACCCACGTTGACGATGGCCGCGTTCGCGTGCTGGACCAGCTGCGGGTGCGCCAGCCGGCACATCTCGAAGGCGGCGAACAGGTTCAGCTCGAAGATCGCGCGGTAGTCGTCGCCGTATTCCAGCGCCTGCTTCGGCACGTTGCCGCCGGCGTTGTTGACCAGCAGCGACAAGGGCACGCCGAGGTCGGCCACCCAGTCGAACACCGCCAGCCGGTCTTCCGCATCGGCCAGGTCGGCGCCCATCGCGTGGACCGCGATGCCGGCGTGCTCGTCGGCCAGCTCCACGCGCACCTGTTCGAGGTAATCCTCGTCGCGCGCCACCAGCAGCAGGTTCGCGCCCAGTCCGGCCAGCTCGCGCGCGGTGGCGTAGCCGATGCCCTTGCTGGCGCCGGTGACCAGGGCAGTGTGGCCGTGCAGTTGCCAGGCGTCGATGCGACTGTTCATGCAACGAGCTTACAGGAAGCTTGCCCGCCGGACGTCCCGGCGGGACACTCGGCACCTGCCATTGGGAGGCCCCCGCGATGAAAATCCTGCTGCCGTTGCTGTGCCTGTCCACCCTCGCCGCCTGTTCCGGCAAGCCGCCGGAACCGGTCGCGCAGCCCGCCGCCGCGTCCAGCAGCCACGTTGCCGCGCCCTGGGACGCGATGAAGGCCGACGAACAGCGCGCCAAGGACGTGCAGAAGATCGTGGACAAGCAGGCCGCCGACCAGAACAAGCAGATCGAGGCGCAGACGCAGTGATTGCCGTTTGGCCGTCTTGACGGCCAAATACTTGCGCGCCATGGCATTTGCCGGCATCGTTCCGCGCATGGATGCCAGCCTTGCCGCACCGCCCCTGCTCGAGATCGACGACGCCACCGTGTTGCGCGGCAACCGCCCGGCGCTCGGCCGGTTCAGCCTGCGCGTCGAAGCGGGCCAGCACACGGCCATCCTCGGCGCCAACGGCTCGGGCAAGTCCACCCTGGTGCAACTGGTCGCACGCCAGCTCTACCCGCTGGCGCCGGGCGACGGCCGCAGCCCGGTGCGCGTGTTCGGCCGCGACCGCTGGAACGTGGCCGAACTGCGCAGCCTGCTCGGCATCGTCTCGCCGGCGCTGCAGCGCGAATACACCAGTGACACGCCGCTGGAGGTGTTCGACGCGGTGGTCTCCGGCTTCTTTGCCGCGCGCGGGCTATGGCTGGACCACGAAATCACTGCCGCCATGCGCGAGCGTGCGAACGCCGCGCTGGCCCGGACGGAGGCCAGCCACCTGGTCGGCCGCGAGATGGCCAGCCTGTCCACCGGCGAGGCGCGGCGCGTGCTGATCGCCCGCGCGCTGGTGCATCGCCCGCGCGCGTTGCTGCTGGACGAACCCTGCGCCGGGCTGGATATCGCCAGCCGCCGTCATTTCCTGGAGACCCTGCGCGCGCTGGCGCGCGGCGGCACCACCTTGCTGCTGGTGACCCATCACGTCGAGGAAATCATCCCCGAGATCGGCCGGGTGCTGCTGCTGAAGGACGGTCGCACGCTGCGCGAAGGCGACAAGGCCGCCACGCTCACCGGCGAGGCGCTGGGCGAGGCGTTCGGCATGCCGGTACGCGTGACGCGGCACGGCGAGTGGTACGAGGCCGCCGTCCTGTAGGAGCGCACCCTGTGCGCGATGCTCTTGCTTCGATCAAGCACCAGAGCCATCGCGCACAGGATGCGCTCCTTACAGCTCATTCACTGCGGGGTGCTGCAGAAGCAGTAGGCGTAGACGTTCGGCGCGCCGGCCTTCGCATCACGCAGCAGCGACAACTCCGGCGCCGCCAGCGCATGCACCTGCGCGAACCATGGCGGCAACCGCAGGCCCCAGCCCTGCAGCAACTCCACGCTGGCACTCTGGCTGAAGCCGACCAGGAAGCTCTCGAACGCGCCCATCGGCGCCTGCTGGTAGTGCACGGAATAATCCGTGCCCAGCTTCGCCAGTCTGGCCGCTTCGTCCTCCGCGTCGCCAAGGCCGCCGAGCTGGTCGACCAGGCCACGTTCCAGTGCCTGGCTGCCCGTCCACACACGGCCCTGCGCGATGGCGTTGATGGCCTCGAAATCCTTGCCGCGTGCCTTGGCCACACCGCCCACGAAATCACGGTAGCCCTTGTCGATGATGGCCTGGATCACCGCGCCCACCCTGGGATCGAGCGGGCGGGTGATGTCGAAGGCGCCGGCCATCGGCCCGGTGGCCACGCCGTCGCTCTGGACGCCGAACTTGGCCAGCGTGTTCGGCACCGAGTAGTACATGCCGAAGATGCCGATGGAGCCGGTGATGGTATTGGGCTCGGCGAAGATGCGATCGGCGTTCATCGAGATCCAGTAGCCGCCGCTGGCGGCCACGTCGCCCATCGACACCACCACCGGGATGCCGGCTTCGCGGGTCAGCGCCACCTCGCGGCGGATCTGCTCGGCGGCGTACACCTCGCCGCCGGGAGAGTCGACGCGCAGCACCAGCGCCTTGGTGCGCTTGTCCTCGCGCGCGGCGCGGATCAGCGCGGCGGTGGATTCGCCGCCGATGGAACCCGCCGGCCGCTTGCCGCCGGCGATCTCGCCTTCGGCCACCACCACGGTCACGCCGGAGGCGAACAGGTCCGCGCCGTTCGACACGTCGGCGGCGTAATGCGCGAGGTCCACCGAGCGGAAGCCGCGGCCGCTCTTCGCGGCGGGCACGCCCTGCTCGCGCAGCGACGCGATCAGCTCGGCACGCGTGGCGGTGCCGTCGATCAGGTGCTGGTTGAGCGCCAGTTGCGCGAGATCGCCCTGGGTGCTCCCGATGGTCTGCGGCAGGTCGTCCACGTCGGCGCGCAGCGTCGCCGGATCGAGCTTGCGCAGCTTCGCCACCTCGGCGAGGTATTCGTCCCACAGCCCGCCCATCCAGTAGCCGTCGGCTTCCTTCGAGGCGGGCGAGGCGTGATCGAGGATGTACGGCTCGGCCGCGCTCTTGAACTCGCCCACGCGGAACAGATGCACGTCCACGCCCAGCTTGTCGAGCAGGTCCTTGTAGAACAGGCGGTAGTTGGCCAGGCCGGTGAGCATCAGGCCGCCCTGCGGATCGAGCAGCACGCGGTCGGCGTGGGCGGCGAGGTAATACTGGCCCTGGTCGAGGTTCGCCGCCCAGGCAAGCACCGGCTTGCCGGTGGCGCGGAAGCGGTCCAGCGCCGCGCCCACTTCGCGCAGCGCGGCGAAGCCGCCGGCATGCAGCTCGTCCGGCAGCAGCAGGATGCGGCTGATGCGCCTGTCCTTCGCCGCGGCGTCGATGGCGCCCACCAGGTCGCGCAACTGCACCTGCTGCGACTTGTCGCCGGAGAGTTTCGCCAGCGCGCGCTGCAGCGGGTCGACGCTGTACTGCTCGACCAGCTGGCCCTCGGGTTCCAGCACCAGCACGCTGCCGTCCAGCACGGCGCCCTTGCCGCGGCCGGCGGCGACGCCGCCGATGACCAGCAGCAGCACGATGAACAGGAAGAAGAAAAACACCGCGTTGACGATGAGCAGGCGCACCACGTTGATGCCGCGGCCGATGCCGCACAGCGCGGCCCAGAAACCGTTGCGGCGCGGCGGCACGGGCGGCGGCGAGGGGCGGGAGGGCATGGGCGGTGGCGGCATCGTTGCGGGCTCCTTGCAGGTGGCCGCTAGCGTAGCCGTTCGCGTGGCGGCGCGTCAGGCTTGCGCCGCCACCCCTGCCGACGGCGACAGGTGCGCCCGCCAGCGCTCGCGCCGCGCACTGCGCCAGAAGCGCACGAACAGCATCACCGCCGCCACCGAAAGCCCGGCGATCAGGCCCATCCACATGCCGCGCGCGCCCAGGCCGTGGTGGAAAGCCAGCCACCAGCCGGCGGGCATGCCCACGCACCAGTAGGCGAACAGGGTGATCGCCATCGGCACGCGGGTGTCCTTGAGGCCGCGCAGCGCGCCGTTCGAGGCGACCTGGACGCCGTCGGAGAACTGGAACAGCCCGGCCAGCACGATCAGCTGCGCCGCCAGCGCGATCACCTTCGCATCGTGCGTGTACAGCGTGGCGATGAAATGCGGCACCGCCAGCATGATCGTGGCGGATACCAGCTGCGAGGCCAGCGTCAGGCCGATGCCGCAGAAGCCGGCATAGCGCACGCCGCGCGCGTCGCCGCGCCCCACCGCGTTGCCCACGCGCACGGTGATCGCCATCGCCAGGCCCAGCGGCACCATGAAGAACAGCGTGGCGACGTTGAGCGCCACCTGGTGGCTGGCGATCACGTCCTCGCCCAGCGTGCTGATGATCAGCGCGGTGGCCACGAACAGGCCGCCCTCGGCCAGCAGGGTCACCGCCATCGGCGCGCCCACGTGCAGCAGCGCGCCTATGCGCCGCCAGTCGGGCCATTCGAAATGCTCCAGCAGGTTCAGGCCGCGATAGTTGCGATGCTTCGTCACGTACACGGCGAAACCGGCCATCTCCAGCCACAGCACCGTGGCGGTGGCGATGCCGCAACCATGCGCGCCCTGCGGCGGGATGCCCAGCTTGCCGAACATCAGCACATAGCCCAGCGGAACCAGCAGCAACAGGCCGCCGAAGCCGAAGTACATCGACGGGCGCGTCAGCGACAGACCTTCGGACAGGCCACGCAACGCGAAATAGCAGGTCAGCGCGGGTGCGCCCCAGCTGATCGCGGACAGGAAACGCAGCACGTCGCCGCGCAGGCTGGGCGTCACGCCGATCAAGTCGATCAGCGGCCCCGCGTGGCGCACCGCGAACCACAGCAGCGCGCCCATCGCCACGGCCAGCCACAGCGCCTGCCGGAACACCGCGCCCACTTCGCCGCGGCGTCCCGCGCCATCCAGCTGCGCCACCGATGGCGGCACGGCCATCATCATGCCGATGCCGCTGACGATGGCCAGCGACCAGATGCTGGCGCCCACCGCCACGGCGCCCAGCACGTGGGCACCCACGTGGCCGGAGAGCACCGCGTCGATCACGTTGCTGCCGACCGCGGCGAGCTGCGCCAGGATCAGCGGAATGGCGAGGCGCACGGTGGCGCCGATTTCGTGCCGCACGCGGGCACGCTCGGGACGGAAAGGTCTCATGACGCGTCCATTCTAGCCGAGGCGCCATCCGGCTTTGCCCGTCATTCCGGCGCAGGCCGGAATCCAGTAGCCATGATGCATGGGCGAGCGTAATCGCCACTGGATCCCGGCCTACGCCGGGATGACGAGCCAAAGCAGAGTCGGCACATGCCGCATGCTGTGCCAAGATCGCAGGCTGCAATGCCAAGAGGGGCACGCGATGAAATCCCTGGTCAGCCACGAAGGGCTGCACTGCGCCAACTGCGGCACGCCACTGGCGGGCGAGTACTGCCACGAGTGCGGCCAGTCCGTGCACAGCGTGCTGAAGCCGATGCACCACATGGTCGAGGAAACCGTGGAGACGGTGCTGCACATCGACAGCCGCATCGTGCACACGCTGCCGCCGCTGTTCCTCAAGCCCGGCTTCCTCACGCTGGAATATTTCGCCGGCCGCCGCGTGCGCTACATCGCGCCGTTCCGGCTGATGTTCGTGCTGAGCCTGCTGTGCTTCTTCGCGCTGCACCTGGCCACCTCGGAAGTGATCGACCAGGGCCTCGCCAAGCACCAGCAGAAGGTGCTGAACGACCGCGGCAGCGACTTCGCGCAGGCCGACAGCGCGGACAAGGTGCGCGAACTGCTCGACGACAAGATCAATGCCCTCGACGCCGTGCAGACTTTCGGCAGCGACGCGGCCGCCGCCGCGGTGGGCAGCGCGAAACAGCAGTTGCGCGCGGCCGCCGACCAGCGACTGGCCGAACTGCATGCCCAGCCGCTCCCGGCCGCCGCCAGTTCCTCCGCGACACCGGAGTCGCCGTTCCCGCATCGGGTGGAGCATTTCCGGATTTCCTGGCTGCCCGTTTCGGCCAACGAACGGCTGAATGCGGTCGCCCAGCACATCAACGACAACATGTACGCAGCCACCCACGGCGACGAGGCAGGCAGGGAGGCCGCCCGGGATCGCATGATCACCGGCGTCTTCGGCAAGCTGCCGGGCGCCATGCTGGTGCTGGTGCCGGTGTTCGCGCTGCTGCTCAAGCTGTTCTACGTGTTCAAGCGGCGGCTCTACATGGAGCAGCTGATCGTGGCGCTGCACAGCCAGGCCTTCCTGTTCCTGTGGCTGCTGATGCTCATCCTGCTGACCATGCTGGACGGCTGGCTGGTGCCGCACGCGGCCTGGGTCGACCACCCGCTGCGCTGGCTGCGGGCGGCCCTGCTGTGGTGGGCGCCGATCTACCTGCTGCTGATGCAAAAGCGCATCTACCGGCAGGGCTGGCCGATGACCCTGCTGAAATATTGGTGCATCGGCTGGCTCTACTTCTGGCTGCTCGGCTTCGTGCTGTTCTGTGCGCTGGGGCTGGGTCTGGCGCACTGATCGCAGGCCGCCCGGCCGCGGTTTTGCACAGCGTCAAGTAACTGTCAAGGCATCCGCGGCGACCCGGTCGCCTTGTGAAGACCTTCTGACACGGATTTGCAAGTCATTGATATAAAAAACGTTTTCAACATGACCAAAACATGTCCAGACCGTCGCGAAGGGCGCCGCCATGCGCTTCGGCGCCCCTCGTCCCCGCCTCATCCACAGACTTTTCCACAGGCTTTGTGGATAAGCGGAAAAACCTGCGCCGAAGAGTGACTTGCGACTCGTTCCTCGACCCCCAGGCAGAAAGTACCCGCAAGCTCCGCACCACTGGATCCGTGTCCCGGGAATCCACCCTTCGGCAGCTTGACCCCACCGCTAAACTGCCCGCCATGATGCCTGCCGTCCTGCGCGTCGCCCTGCCGGTGCCCCTGCCCACCCTGTTCGACTACCTGCCGCCCGCGGCGGGCGACGACGTGCAGCCGGGCTGCCGCGTGCTGGTGCCGTTCGGCCGTGGCCAGACGGTCGGTGTGGTAGTGGCCACGGGCGTGGAAGCCGCGATCGGTGCAGGCAAGCTCAAGCGCGCGCTGCGCCTGCTGGACGACACGCCCCTGCTCGACGCCGAACTGATGCAGACCCTGGCCTGGGCCGCCGACTACTGGCTGGCCGCACCCGGCGAGGCCTACGCCAACGCGCTGCCGCTGGCGCTGCGCGAAGCGAAGCCGCTGCCGCCGCTGGGCGAGGAATGCTGGTCGCTCACCACCACCGGGCGCAGCGCACTGGATGCCGGCAGCCGGCGCGGCGGCAGTCGCGCCCTGCTCGCCGAACTCGCCGCGGGCGCATTGAGCGCGGCCGAACTGGATGCCTGCCTGCCCGACTGGCGCGCCGCGGCGCGCCGGCTGCTCGCCGCCGGCCTCGTGGCGCGCGGCGAACGCAGCGCCGGCACGAACCCGCCCACGCGCCACGCGCCCGCGCTCAGCGGGGAACAGCAACAAGCCGTGGACGCCGTGGCGGCGAGCCTCGGCGGCTACCAGCCCTTCCTGCTCGACGGCGTCACCGGCAGCGGCAAGACCGAGGTGTACCTCGCGCTGATCGAACGCGTGCTGGCGCAGGGCCGGCAGGCGCTGCTGCTGGTGCCGGAGATCGGCCTCGCCCCGCAGACCCTGCGCCGCCTGCGCGAGCGCCTGGGCGTGCCGGTGGAAGTGATCCACTCCAACCTCGCCGACGGCGAACGCGCCCGCGCCTGGCTGCGCGCGCGCAGCGGCGAGGCTAGGGTGATCCTCGGCACCCGCTCGGCGGTGTTCACGCCGCTGCCGCAGGCCGGGCTGGTGATCGTGGACGAGGAGCACGACGGCGCCTACAAGCAGCAGGAAGGTTTCCGCTACCACGCGCGCGACCTCGCGGTGGTGCGCGCGCGCGCGCTGGGCGTGCCGGTGCTGCTGGGTTCGGGCACGCCGTCGCTGGAATCGCTGGCCAACGTGGAGGCGGGCCGCTACCGCGCGCTGCACCTGCGCGCGCGCCCCGCCGCGGCGCGGCCGCCCACGGTGCAGATCGTCGACATGCGCGCGCAGCGACTGGAACACGGCCTCTCGCCCACCCTGCTCGCCGCGGTGGCCGACACCGTGGCGCGCGGCGAACAGGTGCTGGTGTTCAAGAACCGCCGCGGCTACGCGCCGGTGCTGTACTGCCACGCCTGCGGCTGGCACGCCGACTGCCCGCGCTGCGAGCGCCCGATGACCCTGCACGCCGGGCGGCGCGCGCTGGTCTGCCACCACTGCGACCACCACGCGCGCATCCCCGCCGCCTGCCCGAGCTGCAACGCCACCGAACTGAAGCCGCAGGGCCAGGGCACCGAGCGGCTGGAAGAGGCGCTGGCCGCGCGCTTCCCCGACGTGCCCGTGCTGCGCATCGACCGTGAGACAACGCGGCGCCGCGACGCCTTCGAGCAACTGCTGGGCGACCTGCGCGACGAGGCGAAGCCCGCGATCCTGGTCGGCACGCAGATGCTGGCCAAGGGCCACGACCTGCCCAACCTCACCCTGGTCGCCATCGTCGGCGTGGACGAGGGTCTGCTCAGCGTGGACTTCCGCTCCGGCGAACGGCTGGCGCAGCAACTGGTGCAGGTCGCCGGACGCGCCGGACGCGCCGCCAAGCCCGGCCGCGTGCTGCTGCAGACGCATCACCCGGATCACCCCTTGCTGCGCCAGTTGCTGGCGCAGGGCTATGCCGCCGCCGCGCAAGCCCTGCTCGCCGAACGGCGGCAAGGCATGCTGCCGCCCTTCGCGCACCAGGCGCTGCTGCGCGCCGAAGCCACGCAGCGCAGCGCTGTCGATGCCTTCCTCGCCGATGCCGCTGCCGCCCTGCCCATCGACCACGGCCTGCAGGTCGCCGGCCCGATGCCCGCGCCGATGCCGCTGCGTGCTGGTCGCCAGCGCGGGCAGCTGCTGCTGGAAGCCGCCAGCCGCCGAGACCTCCACGCCGCATTGCGCCCATGGGCCATACGACTCGCGCAGCTGCCCTGCGCACGCAAAGTGCGCTGGTCGCTGGACGTGGATCCGATCGACCTCTACTGATCGTGCAGTTTCACCCCGTCTAATTTCGTGCCGCACTAGCATCGGTCGGACGACGATGGGAGGCCGCATGCAACTGCCCGCAGCACTGGTCAACTTTTTCGGCCTTGGCGGCATCGAGACGCTGAGGTCCACGCATCACCTGACGCTAGCTTCGTTCGAGAGCATCCAGGGCATCGAGGCGGTGGTCTCGCCGATCTTCCCCGCGATCCTGCTGTGCGAGATCGCCTTCCTGGTCTGGGCCTGGCATCGCTCGCCGGGCAGGCTCTACGGGGCCTACAAGATCCCCGTGCTGATGTACGTGTTCAACTGGATCATCGGCCTGCTGGTCAACGTCGACGTGTTCCTGTGGACGCAGCGGCACTTCGCCGCGCTCGCGCCATTCACCGCGACGCTGCGCATCGGCTGGTTCTTCTATGCCTACGTGGTGTGGGAGCTGAGCCACTTCGTCTACCACTGGACCTGCCACAAGGTGCGGCTGCTGTGGGTGCTGCACTCGCCGCACCACGCCCCCACCCACATGAACCTCGGCGTGATCTTCGCCGCGTTCTTCCTGCAGGGCACCTACGCGAACTTCGTGCGCACGGCGATCTGCTCGATCCTCGGCGTGCCGATGGAACTGCTGATCCTGTGCATGGTGATCGATTCCTGCTGGGGCTCGCTGATCCATTGCAGCGAGGAACTCTGGCCGTCCGGCAAATCCGGCAGCTTCCTCGACACCCTGCTGCTGATGCCTTCGGACCATCGCGTCCACCACTCCAGCAACCCGGAATACATCGACACGAACTACTGCAACACCTTGCCGATCTGGGACAAGCTGTTTGGCACGCTGCGCCGCGAGATTCCCGACATCAGGCCCCGATACGGCCTGAGTCGCCCACAGAAGCCCAACGATTTCACCGATACCTACTTCGGCGAAATCGGCCTGCTCTGGCACGACATCCGGAATGCGGACTCCTGGAAGAAGCGCGCGCTGCTGATCGTGATGCCGCCCGGCTGGGGCTCGCCGGGCCATTGATCGGCAGCCGGCGGACGTTGATCCGCGCCCCTTCTCGATTGAATGCGCAACCCTGAACACTTATAATCAACATATAATCTGGAAACCTCCTGGAGGCCACCATGTCCCAAATCACCCTGTATCTGGACGACGCCACGCAGGCGCTGGTGGACGAGGCCGCACAGGCCAGCGGCCTGTCCAAGAGCCGCTGGGTGGCCGAAGCCATCCGCAAATACGCGGCCCACGAATGGCCGGAAGACTGCCTGGCACTGGCCGGACGCTTCGCCGATTTCCCGCTGCGCGAGGATGCGCCCAGCGTGGCCGACATGCCGCGCTTGGGCTTCTGAGCATGCTGGTGCTGGACAGCAACACCATCAGCTACTACTTCCGTGGCGACGCTAGCGTGGTGGGGCGGCTGCAAGCCCTCCGTCCCGCAGAGATTGGCGTGCCCGCCATCGTGGAATACGAACTGCGCTATGGCCTGCTGCGCCTGCCGGCCGAGGCGGCCACGCCGCGCCTGGCCGCGCTGGCCCAACTGCTGCAACCCATGCAGATGCTGCCGTTCGACAGCGAGTGCGCGCAGCATGCGGCCCGCATCCGCGCGACACTGGAAGCCGCCGGCACGCCGATCGGTCCGCACGACACCCTGATCGCCGCCACCGCGCTGCGCCACCAGGCCACGCTGGTGACGCGCAACGAACGCGAGTTTTCGCGCGTGCCGGGATTGCATTGGGTGAATTGGCACGAGGCTGGATAAGAGCGGGTTTCGAAGCACCGGATTAAGGAGTCACTCCATGCCCGATGCACTGCCCCACATCGTGATACTCGGCGGCGGCTTCGGCGGGCTCACCGCCACGCAGGCCCTGGCCCGCACACCGGCGCGCATCACCCTGGTGGACCGGCACAACCACCACCTGTTCCAGCCGCTGCTGTACCAGGTTGCCACCGCCGGCCTGTCGGCGCCTTCGATCGCCGCGCCGCTGCGGCAGATCCTGCGCCACCAGCGCAACGTCACCGTGCTGATGAACGAGGTCACCGGCATCGATCTCGCGCAACGCCACGTGCAGCTCACGCGCGAGCGACTGGATTACGACTGGCTGGTCGTCGCCACCGGCGCCGCGCACGCCTACTTCGGCCACGACGACTGGGCCGCCGATGCGCCGGGGCTGAAATCGCTGGACGACGCGCTGGCGATCCGCCGCCGCGTGCTCACCGCGTTCGAGCGCGCCGAAGAGGAAGACGATCCCGCCCGCCGCCAGGCCTGGCTCAACTTCGTGGTGGTGGGCGGTGGCGCCACCGGCGTCGAACTGGCCGGCACGCTGGCCGAGATCGCGCGGCACACGCTGGCCGGCGAGTTCCGCCGCGCACAACCGGGCGCGGCGAACATCCTGCTGGTGGAAGCCGGCCCGCGCGTGCTGGCTGCGTTCGACCCCGCGCTGTCGGCGAAGGCGCAGCGACAACTCGAACGGCTGGGCGTGCAGGTACGCCTGGGCCAGGCGGTGACTGCCGTGGACGGCACGGGCGTGGCACTGGGCGGCGAACGCATCGCCACGCGCACCGTGCTGTGGGCCGCAGGCGTGGCCGCCTCGTCGCTGGGCCGCTGCCTCGACACACCACTGGATCGCGCGGGCCGCGTGCTGGTGCAACCCGACCTCAGCCTGCCCGGCCATCCCGAGGTGCTGGTGATCGGCGACCTCGCCAGCGTGCAGCAGGATGGCCACGCGGTGCCCGGCGTGGCGCCCGCCGCCAAGCAGATGGGCGAACACGCGGGCAAGCTGATCGCCGCGCGCCTGCACGACGACGCGCAGGCCATGCCGTTCCGCTACCGCGATACCGGCGCGCTGGCCACCATCGGCCGCATGGCGGCCGTCGCCCAGTTCGGCAAGCTGCGCCTGTCCGGCGTGCTCGCCTGGTGGGTGTGGCTGGGCGCGCACATCTGGTTCCTGATCGGCTTCCGCAACCGCCTCGTGGTGATGCTGGACTGGGCGATGGCGTACTGGACCCAGGCTCGGCACGCGCGGATCATCACCGGACAGGACAAGCGCACGGATCGAGGCTGACGGCACTCCCCGTGCATCGAACAGCCGGGGATGTTATCCGCCGGCTGCCTTGTCGCCGCCCTGCGCTGGCTTCTGCGCCAACTGCTCGCGCGACCAGCCGCCACCCAGCGCGCGGATGAGCTGCACGCTGGCGCGCAACTGCTGCGTGCCGAGGGTCAGCACGCCGCTCTGCGCCTGCAGGGCCGCGGTCTGCGCCTGCACCACGTCGAGGTAACTGGCGGCGCCGACCTTGTACTGCTTCATCGCCAGGTCCAGCGAGTGTTGCGCGGCGGTGGAAGCGGCCTGCTGGTCGACCATCGCGGCGCCGAGGCGGTCGAGCAGGGCGAGGTTGTCCTCCACCTGCTGGAACGCAGCCAGCACCACGCCGCGGTATTTCGCGCCGGCTTCGTCCGTGGCGGCCCTGGCGGCGGCGACCTGCGCCTTGCGTTTGCCGCCGTCGAAGACGTCGAGCAGCAACGAGGGGCCGAGCGCCCAGACGTGGTTGGGTGCGGTGAGCAGTCCGCCGTAGGCCTTGCTGAGAAAGCCGCCCTGCGCGTCCAGCGTCAGCGAGGGGAAGTAGGCCGAGCGCGCCACGCCGATTTCGGCATTGGCTTCGGCGGTGCGGCGTTCGGCCGCGGCTATGTCGGGGCGCCGTTGCAGCAGGGTCGACGGCACGGCCAGCGGAACCTGCGGCAGCGGGATGCTCGCGGTCTGCGCCGGCAGGCTGAACTGCGAGGCGGATTCGCCCACCAGCACGGCGATTGCATCCTGCATCTGCGCGCGTTGCGCCGCGGTCTGCGCCCACTGCGATTTCACCGTGGACAGCTGCGTCTGCGCACGCGCCACGTCCAGACCAGAGACGATGCCGCCGCCGTGCAGGGTCTGCGTGAGCTGCAGCGCCTTCCGGTAGGCATCGATGCTTTGCTGCAGCAGCTGCAGTTGCTGGTCGATGCCGCGCAGCGCGAGGTAGTCGTCGGCGAGCTGCGCCTGCAGGCTGAGCTGCACGGAAGCGAGATCGGCGGCGGCGGCCTGCGCCTCGTCCCGGCCGGCGGCGACGGTGTCGCGCACCTGGCCCCACAGGTCCACTTCGTAGCTGAGCTGCGCGCCTGCGCTGTAGGTGTCGTACTCCGCCGGCGCCGTGGGGCTGCGCATCGGCGCGGTGTCGGACTGGCGCTGGCGCACGCCGCCCGCGCTGGCGCCGATCTGCGGGAAATAGCCGGAACGTGCTTCGCGGAACAGCGCCTGCGCCTGCTGGTAGTGCGCCAGCGCGGCGGCGAGGTCGGCGTTGCTGGCGAGCAGGTGCTGTTGCAGCTGGTCGAGTTGCGGGTCGCCGTACAGCGACCACCAGTCCGCGCGCGGCAGCTGGTCGGCCGGCTGCGCCTGCACCCACGGGCCGGTGTCCTTGTATCGCGCGGCGACCGGCGTGACCGGCACCTTGTAGGCCGGCGCCAGGTTGCAGCCGGCCAGCGCCGCGGCGATCGGCAGCGCGAGCAGGAAGCGGTCAGCCCTTCGCATGGGAATCGCCTGCCTGCTGCTGTTCGGCCACGCGCACGTGGTCGCCCGTGCCGATGCCGTCCGGCGGGCTGTCGATCACCTTGTCGCCGGCATCGAGGCCGGAGCCGATCACGGCGTGCTTGCCGTCGTCGCGCAGCACCGTCACCGGCTTGAACGTGACGCTGCCGTCGCTGCCCAGCGTGGCCACCTGCATGCCCTTGCCGTTGAACACCAGCGCGCTGGACGGCACGCTGAGGTCGTTGTGCGCCGCGCCGAGGTCCAGCTCCACGCTGGCGAAGCCGCCGGGCATCAGCGCGCCCTTGCCGTTGTCCACCAGCAGCTGCATCAGCGTGGTGCCGCTGGAAGCGTTGACCGAGCCCGCCGAGTCGAGCACGGTGGCCGTATAGGTCTGGCCCGGATGCTCCGGCACGCGCAGCACCGCGTGCGTGCCCTTCGGCACCTGCGGCACGTAGTTCTGCGGCACATTGACGTACAGGCGCAGCTTGCTGGTGTCGGACACCACGAACAGCTCCGGACCGGCGCCGCTGCCGACGTTGATCAGCGCGCCCACGTCGGTGTCGCGCGCGGTGACCGTGCCGTCGAACGGCGCGACCAGCCTGGCGAAGCCCTTCTCGACTTCGAGCTGGTCCACCTGTGCCTGTGCCGCCTTCACCTGCGCCTCGGCCGCGTTCAGCGCGCTGGTGCGCTGGTCGATGTCCTGCTGCGCGACCGCGTCGGTGCCGGCCATCGCCTGCCAGCGCTTCGCGCTGATCTGCGCCAGCTTGGCGTTGGCCTGCGCCACGCCGAGGCTGGCCTGCGCCTGCGCGAGCTGCTGGTCGACGTCGGGCGTTTCGATGGTGCCGAGCAGGTCGCCCTTCTTCACGTGCGCGCCGATGTCGGTGTTCCAGCTCTTCAGGTAGCCGGAGACGCGCGCGTAGATCGGCGCGCTGACAAAGGCCTGCAGACGGCCCGGCAGTTGCAGGCTGGACTGGCCCGCGGCCAGTTCCGGCTGCACCAGCGTGACCACCGGCAGCGCCTGCTGCTGTGTCCAGTCGTGCATCTGTTCCGTGCCGTGGACGCGGCTGACCAGACCATAGACGACGACGACCGCGGCCACCACGGCGGCGGCGATGCCAGCCGTGCGCAAGCCGCGCGGTGCGGCGGCTTGCGGCTGGGTGTGCGGATCAAGCTGGGACATGGGTTACTCCGGGGTTGCCTTGCGGCGCATGCTTCTGGCCATAGCGCCGATGGATGATGCTGAACACGACAGGGACGAAGAGCAGGGTGGAAATCGTGGCGAACACCAGGCCGCCGATCACCGCGCGGCCGAGCGGCGCGTTCTGCTCGCCGCCCTCGCCCAGCGCCAGCGCCATCGGAAGCATGCCGATGACCATCGCCAGCGCGGTCATGCAGACCGGGCGGAAGCGGGTGAAGCCGGCTTCCAGCGCGGCACGCGTCGCGTCGCCATGCTCGTGCAGGCGTTCGCGGCAGAAACTCACCACCAGGATCGAGTTGGCCGTGGCCACGCCCATGCACATGATCGCGCCGGTGAGCGCGGGCACCGACAGCGTGGTGTGCGTGGCGAACAGGATCCAGATGATGCCGGCCAGCGCGGCCGGCAGTGCGGTGATGATCACGAACGGATCGGCCCAGGACTGGAAGTTCACCACGATCAGGAAGTAGATCAGCACGATCGCGCCGAGCAGGCCGAACAGCAGGCCCGAGAACGCGCTGTTCATCGTCTGCACCTGGCCGCGCAGGACGATGGTGGAACCCTTCGGGGCGTCCTTGGCGTTGGCGGCGATGATCTTCTGGATGTCCGCCGCCACCGCGCCGAGGTCGCGTCCCTGCGTGCTGGCGAAGATCTGCACCATCGGCTGGATGTCGTATTCCGAGAACACCGCGTCGGCGCGGCCGTACTTGATGTCCGCGATGCCGCCGAGCACGGTGGTCGGCCCGCCGGTGGCGTTGACCGGCATGTCGGCCAGCGCGGCGGCGGAGTCCAGGCGGTACTGCGGCGTCTGCATCACGATCGGATAGGTGATGCCGTTCTGCGGATTGAGCCAGTAGGTCGGCGCCACCTGGCTGCTGCCGGCGAGGTTCACCACCATGCTGTTGGTGACGTCGCGCGCGGTGGCGCCGGTGTACTGCGCACGCGTGCGGTCGAGGTCCACGTTGACCGTGGGCAGCGACTGCGACTGCTGGATGCGCGCGTCGGCCACGCCGGTAACGCGGCGGATCTGCGCCAGCAGCTTGTTGGCATAGGCGAAATCCTCCGGCAAGTTGCGGCCGCGCACCTGCAACTCGATGGGAGCGGGCGTGCCGAAGTTGAGGATCTGGCTGACGATGTCCGCCGGCAGGAAGGCGAAGGTCACGCCGGGGAAGCGCTTCGGCAGCTCCTCGCGCAGGCGCTTCACGTAGTCGTCGGTCGGCGCATGGCCTTCGCGCAGCGCGATCTGGATGTCGCCGTCCTGCTCGCCGATGGTGCCGGTGTTGTTGTAGACGGTGTTGATCGAGGACAGGAACGGCGCGCCGATGTTGTCGGCCACCGTGTCCAGGTCCTGCGCCGGGATGATCTGGCGGATCGACTGCTCGATGTGGCTGAACTGCGCGGCGGTGTCCTCCAGCCGCGTGCCGACGCGCACGCGCACGTGGATCAGCATCTGGCCGGCATCCACCGACGGGAAGAAGTTGCGGCCGAGGAAGGGCGTGAGTCCGAACGACAGCACCACGAAGGCGAGGAAGCCCATCACGAACACGCGCCGATGGCGCAGCGCCAGCCCGAGCATGCCGTGGTAGCCGACGCGGATCTTCTCGAAGCGCGCCTCGAAGCCGCGCTGGAAGCGCACCAGCGGATTGCGCGACGGCGCGTGCAGGCTGTCGTCGCCATGCGCGCCGACGCCCGGCGCATGCGCCTTCAGCAGGTAGTTCGCCATCGTCGGCACCAGCGTGCGCGACAGGATGAACGAGCACACCATCGCGAACATCACCGCCTCGGCCATCGGCACGAACAGGTAGCGCGCCACGCCTTCGAGGAAGAACATCGGCACGAACACGATGCAGATGCACAGCAGCGAGACGAAGGCCGGCGTCACGATCTGCGCCGCGCCGTCCATGATCGCGGTTTCCACGTCCTTGCCGTGCTCGAGGTGCCAGTTGATGTTCTCGATGGTCACCGTGGCGTCGTCCACCAGGATGCCCACCGCCAGCGCCAGGCCGCCCAGGGTCATGATGTTGAGCGTCTGGCCCAGCGCCGCGAGGATCGCCACCGAGCCCAGCACCGCCAGCGGGATCGACACGGCGATGATCACCGTCGAGCGCCAGCTGCCGAGGAACAGCAGGATCATCAGGCTGGTCAGCGCCGCCGCGATCACGCCTTCGCGGATCACCCCGGTCACCGCCGCACTGACGAACACCGACTGGTCGCCCACCGGCTTGACCTGCAGCGCGTCCGGCAAGGTGGGCTTGAGCTCCGTCAGCATCTTCTTGATGCCGCTGATGATGTCCAGCGTGGAGGTGGCGCCGCTCTTGAACACGCTGAGCAGGATCGAGCGGCTGCCGTCCACGTGCACCATGTTGGTCTGCACCGCGCTGCCGAAGTGCACGTTGGCCACGTCGCGCATGTAGACCATCGCGCCGTTCACCGACTTGATCGGCAGGTTGGCGAGGTCTTCGAGCCCCGACGGCGCGTTGTTGAGGTTGACCACGTATTCGGTGCTGCCGACCTTCTGCGTGCCCACCGGCGTCAGCAGGTTCTGCGCAGCCAATGCATTGGCGACGTCGTTGCCGGTGAGTCCGCGCGCCTGCAGCGCGGCCGGATCGAGGTCGAACATCACCTGCGGCGTCCTGCCGCCGAACGGGTACGGAATGCCCGCGCCCTCCACCGTCACCAGCCGGGTGCGCACCTGGTTGATGCCGATGTCGGTCAGGTTCTGCTCGTTCAGGCCCTTGCCCGACAGCGCCAGCTGGATGATGGGCACGGTCGAGGCGCTGTAGTTGAGGATCAATGGCGGCGTCGCCCCCGCCGGCAACTGCTTCAGCATGGTCTGCGCGAAGGCGGTGACCTGCGCGTTGGCGATCGCGATGTTCGCGCCCGGGTGGAAGAAGATCTTGATGATGCCGAAGGTGGTGTACGAGTTCGCCTCGATGTGCTCGATGTCGTCCACCGTGGTGGTGAGGCCGCGCTCGAACGGGGTATCGATGCGCCCGGCCATCTGGTCGGGCGGCAGGCCGGTGTACTGCCAGGCCACCGCGATCACCGGGATGTTGATGCTCGGGAAAATGTCCACCGGCATGCGCATGGCGGCGAGCGTGCCGGTGATGAGCGTGAGCAGGGCGAGGACGACGAAGGTATACGGTCGCGAGAGCGCGATCCGGACTAGATCTAGCATGCTGGGGATTCCGAGCGCCGATGTTGCATCGCGGTAATTTTCCCACGCGAGGGGCGCCCAGCCTCATGAAGATAATTTCATGTACCCGCCCTGCTCCCCTCTCCCACAAGTGGGAGAGGGGCTTGATGGCTTACGCTGCCTCGACCGCCGGCTCCGCCAGGCAATGCATGCTGATGCACGCGCCGCCACCGTCGCCGTCGCCGATCTCCAGCGCGTAGCCGTGCAGGCGCACGATCGCGCTGACGATGCTCAACCCCAGCCCCGAGCCCGGCGTGCTGCGGCTGTTGTCGCCACGATAGAAGCGCCGCGTTACCGAATCGCGCTCCCCCGCGGGAATGCCTGGACCACCATCCACCACGTCCACGCGGGGACCATTGCGCTCCATCTGCGCGCGCAGCAGCACGCGACCGCCGGCGGGGGTGAACTTGATCGCATTGCCGACCAGGTTGGCGAAGGCCTCGAACAGCAGATGCGCATCGCCACGCAGCGGCACCAGCGGCGCCAGTTCCAGCACGAAGCGCAGGCCGCGGTCCTCGGCCAGCGGCGCGTAGAAGTCGTGCACCTGCTGCAGCACGCGTTCCAGGTCCACTTCGCTGAAGCACGCGCTGCGATGCCGGTCTTCCAGTTCGGACACGCGCAGCAGGGCGCGGAAGCGCGTCAGCACCGCATCGATGTCGGCCACGCAGGCCTCCATCAATTCGGCCTCGGGCCTGCCGTCCAGTTGCTGCTGGGCGCGGTAGAGCCGCGCACGCAGGCGCGTCAGCGGCGTGCGCAGGTCGTGCGCGATGTTGTCGCAGACGCCCTTCACCTCGCCCATCAGGCGTTCGATTTCGCCCAGCATGGTGTTGACGATGCCGGCCAGTACGTCCAGTTCGTCGCCGCGCCGGCTCACCGGCAGGCGTCTGGTGAGGTCGCCGCGCTGGATCGGTTCGGTGGCCAGCTGGATCGCGCGGATGCGCCGCGCCGGGCCGCGGCTGAGCAGCAGGCCGCCGAGCAGGCCCGGGATCACCGTCAGCGACAGGCCCCACAACAGGGTGCGGCGGATGATCGCGCCCAGCCCGTCGATGGTGCTGGTGTCCTTGGCCAGCACCAGCAGTTCGCCGCCATGGAGACGTTGCCCCATCGCGCGTGCACTGATGTCGCTGCGCAGACGATCCATGCGCAGCACGCCCTTGGGCAGCAGATGCATCCGGCCGTCCGCCACCAACCCTTGCGGCAGGCTGGCGATGTTGCCGGCCAACGGCCTGCCCTGTGTGTCGAACAACCCGGCCGACATGATGCCGTGCGGATCCAGCGTGCCCGCCGCATCCACCGCCTGCGGCAAGTGCGCCTCGTCCATCTGCCCCAGGTACTGCATGCGCTGCGACACGATCTCGTCGAGCACGTGGGTGAGGTAGCGCGAGCTTTCCCACTGGATCGCGCCCAGCAGCACCACGCTCCACACCACGAACAGCGCGCCGTAGATCAGGATCAGGCGCGAGGTGGCCGAGCGCCAGACGTCAATCAGCGGGCGCAAGGCGATACCCCGAGCCGCGCACGGTGTGGATCAGCGCGGGCAGGCCCGCGACGTCGATCTTGCGGCGCAGGCGGCCGATGTGGACGTCGATCACGTTGGTGCCCGGGTCGAAATGGAAGCCCCAGACGTGCTCGAAGATCATCGTGCGGCTGAGCACCTGGCCGGAATTGCGCATGAGGAACTCCAGCAACCGGTATTCCGTGGGCAAGAGCGAAAGCGGCTGGCCGTCGCGCCAGGCGACGTGCCGCACCAGATCGAGTTCTAGGTCGGCCACACGCAGGCGATTCTCCGCCTGCGGCTGATGCCGCCGCAACAGCACCTCGACCCGCGCCGCCATTTCGTCCGGCGCGAACGGCTTGGTGAGGTAGTCGTCGCCGCCTGCGCGCAGGCCGCGCACGCGCTCGTCCACTTCGCTCAAGGCGCTGATCATCAGCACCGGCGTCTCCACGCGGCGCTCGCGCAATGCGGTAATGACGTCGATGCCGCTCATGCCCGGCAGCATGCGGTCCAGCGTGATCAGGTCGTAGCCGCCGGCCAGCGCGTGCTCCAGGCCCGCGCGACCGGTGGCTATCCAGTCCGCCACCATGCCGTGCGCGGCGAGTTCCGTGACGATCTCGCGCGCGGTGACTTCGTCGTCTTCGATGACCAGGATGCGGGGCATCGCGGAATCCGGGGTGGCGTCAGCTTCAGCGCCCTCCCCTGCTAGCAGGGGAGGGTCGGGGTGGGGTGCCTTTGCTTCGGCAACCTTACCCCCTCCCAACCTCCCCCTGCATGCAGGGGGAGGAGCAAACGAAACGGCCCGCATCGCGGGCCGTTGTCTGTTACCTCATTGGATCAGGCCGCGAACAGCCCGCGCATCTTCTTCATCGCGTTCGCCTCGACCTGGCGGATGCGCTCGGCGGACACGCCGTACTCGTCGGCCAGTTCCTGCAGCGTGGCCTTGTCCTCGTCCAGCCAGCGGCGCTGGATGATGTGGCGCGAACGCTCGTCCAGGTTCCGCAATGCGCTCGACAGGGTGTTGAGCTGGTTGTCGCTCTGGTCGGCCTCGGCCAGGTTGTCGTACGGGTCGGCGCCTTCATCGACCAGGAAGGCTTCCGGCGCCGGCTTGGCGTCGTCCTCGGCATCCGCCGGGGCCTCGAAGCCGATGTCTCGGCCGGACAGGCGCGATTCCATCTCGCGCACCGTGGCCTCGGGCACGCCCAGGTCCTGCGCCACCGCGCGCACTTCCTCGGCATTCATCCAGCCCAGGCGCTTCTTGCTCTTGCGCAGGTTGAAGAACAGCTTGCGCTGCGCCTTGGTGGTGGCCACCTTCACGATGCGCCAGTTCTTCAGGATGAACTCGTGCATCTCGGCGCGGATCCAGTGCACCGCGAAGCTGACCAGGCGCACGCCCTGGTCGGGGTCGAAACGCTTCACCGCCTTCATCAGGCCGATGTTGCCTTCCTGGATCAGGTCGGCGAGCTGCAGGCCGTAGCCGGAATAGCCACGCGCCACGTGCACCACGAAACGCAGGTGCGACATCACCAGCTTCTTCGCCGCCGACAGGTCTTCCTGCGCGTTGTAGCGGCGCGACAGATCCTGCTCCTCGTCCTGGCTCAGCACCGGGATGCGGTGTACGGCCGAGATGTAGGCATCCAGGCTACCGACCACGCTGGGCAAGGTCGAGGGGATGGTCGCCAAGGCTTGGGACATGGGAAACCTCCGGTACAAGGACTTCAGGTTAGCACTCTGGTGATTGGAGTGCTAAAGCCGCGGATAGTTCACGGCCTTTAGTGAACCGAATCGTACAGAAATATGGGCTGCTTGTCCATCCTGCACCCCGCGGCCCTGCCGGGCATGGGCCGTTGGGCAGGGCTTGAAAACGGTCGCGGGGTGGCCGCGGCGCTTACTACAATGCCGGGAGAAGCCACGCCACAAGGGGAATCTGCTTGATCGTCTGTGTACCCGATGTGCTGACCGCGCAGGAACTGGCCGCGCTGCGCGCCGAACTGCAATCCGCTCCCTTCGTCGACGGCGCCGCCACGGCCGGCTGGTCGGCGCGCACCGTGAAGAAGAACCAGCAGATCGACACCGGCAGTGCGAACTACGCGCGGATGGCCGACATCGTGCGCACCGCCTTCCACCGCCATGGCCTGCTGCAGGCGGCGCTGCTGCCGGCGGCGAGCACCCTGCCACTGTTCAACCGCTATGCCGGCGGCATGGAGTACGGCGCGCACGTCGACTCCCCGATCATGGGCAGCATGGGCAACGCGGTGCGCAGCGACATCGCGATCACCGTGTTCCTCTCCGATCCGCGCAGCTACGACGGTGGCGAACTGGTGACGCATGCCAGCGGCGGCATGGAACACCGATTCAAGCTGGAGGCCGGCGCCGCCATCGCCTACCCGGCCAACACCCTGCACCACGTCGGCACGGTGACCCGCGGCGCACGCGACGCGGCCATCATCTGGGTGCAGAGCATGGTGCGCGACCCGGCCCGGCGCGAACTGCTGTGGGATCTGGAAAGCGCCAAGCGCGACATCTTCGGGCGCGAGGGCAAGAGCACGGCCTTCGACGCCGTGAGCCGCTCGCACGCGAACCTGCTGCGCATGTGGGCTGAAGTGACCGGGTAATCAACCCGGCAACGCAGCGCGCGACGGCAACGACCAGTCGACTGGCGCCTGCCCGTGCGCCTCGAGGTAACGGTTGGCCGCGGAGAAATGCCCGCAGCCGAGGAAGCCGCGGTGCGCCGACAGCGGCGAGGGATGCACGCTTTTCAGCACGCAGTGCCTGCGCGTGTCGATGAGCTGGCCCTTGCGCTGGGCATAGCTGCCCCAGAGCATGAACACGAGGCCTTCGCGCTCGCGGTTGAGCGCATCGATGGCCGCGTCGGTGAAACCTTCCCAGCCCTTGCCCTGATGGGAGGCGGCCAGCCCGCGCTCCACAGTGAGCACCGCGTTGAGCAGCAGCACGCCGCGGTCGGCCCAGGGCGTGAGGCAACCGTGGTCGGGCGGGGCGATGCCGAGGTCGCGGTCGATTTCCTTGAAGATGTTCACCAGCGACGGCGGCGTCTGCACGCCCGGGCGTACCGAGAAGCACAGGCCATGCGCCTGGCCGGGGCCGTGGTACGGATCCTGGCCGAGGATCACCACGCGCACCGCGTCGAACGGCGTGTGGTCGAACGCGGCGAAGATCTCCGCGCCCGGCGGATAGACCGCCTTGCCCGCGCGCTTCTCGCTGCGCAGGAATTCGGCCAGCGCCTGCATCTCGGGCCGCTGCAGGCAGGCGCCGATGCGCGCCTTCCACGAAGGCTCCAGCCGCACCTCGCTCATGCGGCGGCGCCGCGCTGGCGCAGGTGCCGCGCCACGCGCAACTGGAACAGCAGCTTGGTGACCAGCAGCTTTTCGTCCACCGGCTTTTCCACCAGGTCGTTGGCGCCGGCCTTGATCAGCGCGGCCTGGTTGGCCGGGTTCTCGTCGCCCGTCATCACCAGCACCGGCAGCTTGCCCTTGCCGTAGCCGAAGTGGTTGCGGATGCGCTCAAGCAGGTCGCCGCCGGTGAGCTCGCCCTTCAGGCTCACGTCGGTGAGCACCACGTCGGCACCCACTTCGCCGCGCACCCTGGCGGTTTCCAGCATCGCCAGCGCGTCTTCCACGCTGACCACGTGGTGCACGGTGAGGCCGTACTTCTCCAGCATGCGGCGGGTGGCCAGCGCGACCACGCGGCTGTCTTCCACGTACAGCACCTCGCCTTCCGCGCTGCCCTCCGGGCGCACGTAGCCGCGGATGAACTCGGCCAGCGCCTGGAAGCCCAGCGACTTGTCGAAGTAGTCGGTGACGTCCTCGCCCAGCGTGCGCCGGTGCAGGCGGTCGTCCACGTCGCCGGAAACCACCACGATGGGCACGTAGGCCTGCGGCGCGGATTCGCGCACGAAGCGCGCCAGTTCCAGGCCATCCATGTCGGGCATGCGCAGCGCGGTGGTGATGAAGTCGAACACGCCCTCGCCCAGCAGTTGCTGCGCCTCGCCGCCGCTGCCGCAGCCCACCACCTCCACGCCCGGGAGCTCGGCCGTCAGCACGCGGGCGATCATCTGCCGCACCATGCGGGAACCGTCGACCACCAGCACGCGTGGCGCCGTGCCTGCCGAACGGTTGCTGATGTTCGTGTTCATGCCCGTCCCCTGCCCCCGATCAGGCCGCCTTGCGCAACTGCCACGCGCTGACCAGCCGCGCGCCCAGCCAGCCCAGCACCGCGGCGGCCACCGGCGTTGCCAGCAACAACCACAGCGGCAGGCCGCTGATGTGCAGCTTGCCATCATAGGCCTGGCTCAACTGCGCGACCGGCCCGCTCAACGCGAATTCGATCGCCAATGCCAGCAGCGCGGCAAGGATGCCGCTGAACAGGCCGTACCAGATGCCCGCATACAGGTAGGGGCGGCGCACGAAGGCGCCGCTGGCGCCCACCAGCAGCAGCACGCCGATCTCCTCGCTGCGGCTGGCGATGTCCACCCGCACCGTGTTGCCGACCACCAGCAGGGCGGCCACCGCCAGCATCAGGGCCAGCGCCAGCACCACGCGGTCGCCGACGCCGAGCAGGGCATCCAGCCGCTGCCGCCAGCTGCCGCTGTCCTGCACCTGGGCCACGCTGCGCAGGTCGCGCAGGTCGCCGACCAGCCGTTCCACGGTCGGCGCATCGAGACCAGGCTTGGGTTGCACCATCAGCACGTAGGGCAGCGGATTCTGCTCCAGCGCGTCGAGCGCGCCGGAAAAGCCCTGCAGCTTCGCCAACTCGTCCAGGCCCTGCTGCGGCGTCTTGACCGTCACCGCCGCCACGTCGGAACGGTCGCCCACCTGTTTCGCCAGCAGTTGCACCTGCGATTCGCCCTGGTCCGGCTGCAGGAACACGTTGATCGCCTGGTCCTGGCCCAGCGCCCGGCCCATCTGCTGCACGTTGCCCAGCAGCAGGCAGAACGCCAGCGGCAATGCCAGCGCCAAGCCCATCACCGCGATGGTGAGCAGGCTGCCGAACGGACGCGCGGCGAGCCGGCGCAGGCTGTCGGCGGCGCTCCAGCCGTGGTGCTCACGCCAGCTGGACACGCTGCGGGTGCGGCTGGGTTCGTTGCGCGGGTGGCTGGCGGCATCCATGGTCACAGCACCTCCTCGGCGGCCAGGTCGGCCACCAGCCGGCCATGGTCCAGCACCACCACGCGCTTGCGCATGCGCTTGATCAGCGGCAGGTCGTGGCTGGCGATCAGCACCGTGGTGCCCACCTGCTGGAACTCGGCGAACAGGCCCATGATCTCCAGCGCGAGCTGCGGATCGAGGTTGCCGGTGGGCTCGTCGGCGATCAGCAACGACGGCCGGCCCACGATGGCGCGCGCGATGCCCACGCGCTGCTGTTCGCCGGTGGACAGCGTGGCCGGCAACTGGCGCTCATAGGAAAGCAGGCCCACTTTCTCCAGCGCCGCGCGCACGCGCCGGCCGCGTTCCTGCCGCGCGATGCCGGCGATGGTCAACGGCAATTCGACGTTGGCGAACACGGTGCGGTCCATCAGCAGGCGATGGTTCTGGAACACCATGCCGATGCGCTGGCGCAATTTGGGAATGCCGCGGCCACGCACCTTGGCGAGGTTCTGTCCGCCCACCGAGATCGTGCCGTGGCTGGGCCGCTCGATCACGCCCAGCAGCTTGAGCAGGGTGCTCTTGCCCGCGCCGGAGTGGCCGGTGACGAAGGCCATCTCGCCCGTGGGCACGGTGAAGGAAAGCTGCGAGAGCGCCTCGTGGCCGCCCGCGTAATGCTTGCTCACCTGGTCGAACTGGATCACCGCGCATCCTCGCCTGCCGTATCGACGACAAGGATAAGGGATGCGGGGCACAAGGTCGCCGGTTTGCTCCCTCTGGGAACGGGGCCGGGGAGAAGGTTTCGGACTTGCCTCGGCACTGCGCTCCGCCCGGGCCCTCTCCCGCCCCTGCGGGGCACCCTCTCCCACAAGTGGGAGAGGGGAAGGAGCGGGCGATCAGCGGCCCGTGAACAAGCGCGTCAGGCGGCGGAACAGGCTGGGCTTGTTCGGGTGCGCGGGTTCGGCGACGGTCGCGGCCACCTGGCGCGAGGGGCGCGCGCCTTCCACCGCATTCTGTTCGCGCGGTCGACGCTCCCCGCGTGGCGGCCGGCCGCCTTCGCCCGGCGCCGCCTGCGGATTGCCCGGCATGGCGTTGGCCGCCACTTCGCCCTCGCGGCGACGGTTGCGGCCGCCACGGCGACGGCGGCGCTTGCGCTCGCCCTCGCCGGCTGCGCCGGCCGCGGCGGCTTCGTTCGCCACCGCTGCGACAGGAGCCGCAGCTTCGGCAGCCGGCGCGTCGGCGCGCGGCGCACGCGGCGGCCGCGCATCGTGCGGCCGGCCTTCGCGCGGCCCGCGCTCGCCACGTTCGCCACCGCGCCCGCCGCTGCGGCGCGAACGGCCGTCCTTCTTGTCGTCGTGCCGCGACTCGACGCGGTCGCCGAACGCGGCGCTGTCGGCGGCGGCGTTCGCGGCGAACTCGGCATCGATCTCGCGCGGCTTCGGCATCACCAGAAGTTCGGGCTCGATGGCCGCCACCGGGATGGCCTGGCCGATGTAGGTCTCGATGTCCGGCAGGCTCATCGCGTAGAGGTCGCAGGCGAAGCTGATCGCGTCGCCTTCCGCGCCTAGGCGCGCGGTGCGGCCGATGCGGTGCACGTAGTCCTCGGCGTCCTGCGGCAGGTCATAGTTGAACACGTGGCTGACCGCGGGGATGTGCAGACCGCGCGCGGCCACATCGGTGGCGACCAGGATGTCGAGCTGGCCGTCCTGGAAGCGCTGCAGCAGCTTCTGGCGCTTGAGCTGGGGCACGTCGCCGGAGATCGCGCCGACGCGGCAGCCGTGGCGCTTCACGCGCTCGGTGACGCGCTCGGCGGCGGCCTTGGTGTTGACGAAGATGATGCTGCGCTTGGGCTGGTGCCTGTCGATCAGGTTGAGCAACAGCGGCAGCTTTTCCTCCTTGGCCGGGAAGTACACCACTTGGCGCACCTTGTCGGCGGTGACGTTGTCGCTTTCCACCACCAGCTTCTCGGCGTTGTGCATGTGCTCGTAGGCCAGCTCCAGCACGCGGTGGCTCAGCGTGGCGGAAAACAGCAGCACCTGGCGCTGCTCGCGCGCCGGCAGGCGGCGGAAGATGAAGCGCACGTCCTTGATGAAGCCGAGGTCGAACATGCGGTCGGCCTCGTCGATCACCATCACCTCGACGCCGTTGAAGCCGAACACCTGCTGCTTGTAGTAGTCGAGCAGGCGGCCCGGCGTGGCGATGATGATGTCGCAGCCGTCGTGCAGCTGCTGGCGCTGCTTGTCGTAGTCGACGCCGCCGTAGATCAGTGCGGTCTTCAGGCCGGTGTGGCGGCCGATGTTGCGCGCGTCCTTGTCGATCTGGATCGCCAGTTCGCGGGTCGGTGCGATCACCAGCGCGCGCGGGTCGCTGTCCTTGCGCTCGGCCACGGCGGGCGTGGTGAGCAGGCGGTTCATCAGCGCGACCAGGAAGGCACAGGTCTTGCCGGTGCCGGTCTGCGCCTGGCCGGCGACGTCGCGGCCGGTCAGCGCCACCGGCAGGGTCAGCTCCTGGATCGGCGTGCAGCGGGTGAAGCCGGCGTCGGCCAGGCCTTGCTGCAACAGGGGGTGGAGTTCGAAGTTGGCGAAAAAGGTTTCGGTGAGTACGGTTTGCGACATGGAATGGAAAGCCGGTGGGATGCGGGCGCAGGCGTGGGCCGGCCCGGCTCCGGTCGCGGGGAGCGCGTGCGGAGCGGTGGGATGTGCGGCGCGTGGCGATACATACGCAGCGCCGGGTCGTTGGGCGCAACCGGCAGTCCCGCTGGCATAGGTGAAAGGACTCGACGAACCCGGATGCCCGCGTTTGCCCCGCAAGCGCTTGAGTCGCCTCGCCTATGTCAACGGAACCGTCCGTTGCCGCCCTTGAATCGCTTGAATCGCGCCCCGAGTTACGTTGCAATGAGGCACCAGGCCGTCAGGCCAAGCCCCTCTTTCCCGGTTCGACCCGCGCTTCTTGGGCGCCCCAGTGTAGCCGATGCAGGCCGCGCGGTCGCCGAACCTTCCTTCCTCCCGTCTTTCGGAGATCCCGGTGAGCGACCTGATTACACATGTGAGCGACGACGCCTTCGAGCAGGAAGTGCTGCAGTCCGACACCCCCGTGCTGCTGGATTTCTGGGCCGAGTGGTGCGGCCCGTGCAAGGCCATCGCACCCATCCTCGACGAGCTGGCCGGCCAGTACCAGGGCAAGCTGCGCGTGGTGAAACTCAACATCGACCACAACCAGAAGACGCCCCGCACCTACGGCGTGCGCGGCATCCCCACCCTGATGGTGTTCAAGAACGGCAAGGTCGAGGCCACCCAGATCGGCGCCGTCAGCAAGGGCCAACTGGCCCAGATGATCGACAAGGCGATCTGATCGCCTTCGCCGTCCGCCGCGCGCAGTGCTTTACGGCCACGCGCGGCGGATGCTAGATTGCCCTCCGCGTCCGTCGGGATCCTCATGATCCCCCTGCGCCCTCCCTGGCGCGACGCACACTTCCCTCCTGTTTCCCAACGGCGCCCCGTGAGGTTTGCCCGTGTCCGATACCGATAGCACCATCCCGAACGACGCCGGCGGCGCCGAGACCCCGACCGAGTCGCGTCCGCGCACACCGCGACGCCAGCCGCGCGGCGCCAAGTCCGCCGGCGAAGCGCCAGCCGCCGCACCTGCGCCACTGTTCGAGGCGCCCGCACCAGCCCCGGCACCGGCGCCAGCCGCTGCACCTGCCGGCGAGCCCAACGCTTCCGCCACGCCCGAGGCGCGCGAAGGCGGCCAGCCGCAGAACCCACAGCAGCAGGGCCAGAACAACGGCAACAACAACCGCAACGACCGCGAAGGCCGCGGCCGTCGCCGCCGCCACGAACGCAACCAGCAGCGCCCGCAGCAAGGCGGCAGCGGCGGCGGCAACAATCCGCGCTACAACAACCCGCACGGCCTGCCGGTGGACGACGACAACGCCGACCCGGGCGCCGACGACCGCCTGATCAACCTCACCGAGCTGAAGCGCATGAAGGCGCCGCAGCTCATTGCCTACGCCGAGTCGCTGGGCATCCGTGAGGGCGTGGCGCGCGCGCGCCGCCAGGACGTGATCTTCTCCATCCTCAAGGCGCACGCCCGCTCCGGCGGCGGCATCTGGGCGGAAGGCGTGCTGGAGATCCTGCAGGACGGCTTCGGCTTCCTGCGCTCGGCCGACGAGAGCTACCTGGCCGGCCCCGACGACATCTACGTCAGCCCCAGCCAGATCCGCCGCTTCAACCTGCGCAACGGCGACTACATCACCGGGCGCGTACGCCATCCGAAGGAGGGCGAGCGCTACTTCGCGATGCTGCGCGTGGACGACATCAACGGCGACCCGCCGGAGGCGTCCAAGAACAAGATGCTGTTCGAGAACCTCACCCCGCTGTTCCCGCGCAAGGCCTTCAAGCTGGAGCGCGGCAACGGTTCGAGCGAGGACATCACCGGCCGCATCCTCGACCTGGTCGCGCCGATCGGCCGCGGCCAGCGCGGCCTGATCGTCTCGCAGCCGAAGTCCGGCAAGACGATGATGCTGCAGAACATCGCGCAGGCGATCCAGTACAACCACCCCGACGCCCACCTGATCATCCTGCTGGTGGACGAGCGCCCGGAGGAAGTGACCGAGATCGCCCGCACCGTGCGCGCCGAGGTGATCAGCTCCACCTTCGACGAACCGGCCGTGCGCCACGTGCAGGTCGCCGAGATGGTGATCGAGCGCGCCAAGCGCCTGGTCGAGCACAAGCGCGACGTGGTGATCCTGCTCGACTCGATCACCCGCCTCGCCCGCGCCTACAACACCGTGGTGCCCAGCTCCGGCAAGGTGCTCACCGGCGGCGTGGACGCCAACGCATTGCAGCGCCCGAAGCGCTTCTTCGGCGCCGCGCGCAACGTGGAGGAAGGCGGCAGCCTCACCATCATCGCCACCGCGCTGATCGACACCGGCAGCAAGATGGACGAGGTGATCTACGAGGAGTTCAAGGGCACCGGCAACATGGAAGTGCACCTGTCCCGCCGCATCTCCGAGAAGCGCGTCTACCCCGCCATCGACATCAACCGCTCCGGCACCCGCCGCGAGGACCTGCTGATCGAGCCGGACATGCTGGCCAAGATCTGGATCCTGCGGAAGCTGCTGCACCCGATGGACGAGCTGGCCGCGATGGAGTTCATGCTCGACAAGATGAAGAACACCAAGTCCAACGACGAGTTCTTCAATTCGATGAAGCGCTGAGGGCCCTTCCCTCCGCAGGCATCAGCGACAAGGCCGGCCTCGTGCCGGCCTTGTCGTTTTCAATCCCCGCGGCTCGCCAACCGCAATCTCCTGTACCGCCCCGTACAAAAATTTTCCGTCAACCCCTTTTCGCCGCCACGCGGTGCCTCCATAGTCGGTGCTCCCCCCCGCGAGGTCGCGCCCGTGTCCATCCCCAGCGCCGTCAAGAGCACGCCCATCGAAGGGCGCCAGCAGCTGATCGACTACCTCGCCGCCGGCGAGAAGCCGCGCGAGGCCTGGCGCATCGGCACCGAGCACGAGAAGTTCGGCTTCCGCACCGACGACCTGCGGCCGCCCACCTACGAAGGCGAACGCGGCATCCGCGCGCTGCTGGAAGGCATCGCCGCGCGCTACGGCTGGGAGATCGCCCGCGAAGGCGAATTCCCCGTGGCGCTGGTCCGCGACAAGGCCAACATCACGCTGGAACCCGCCGGCCAGCTGGAGCTCTCCGGCGCGCCGCTGGAAACCATCCACCAGACCTGTTGCGAGGTGAACAAGCACCTGGACGAGGTGCGTTCCATCGCCGACCCGATGGGCGTCGGCTTCCTCGGCATGGGTTTCCAGCCGAAGTGGCGGCGCGACGAGATGCCCTGGATGCCCAAGGGCCGCTACAAGATCATGCGCGAATACATGCCCAAGGTCGGCAACCTCGGCCTGGACATGATGACGCGCACCTGCACCGTGCAGGTGAACCTGGATTTCTCCAGCGAAGCCGACATGGTGAAGAAGTTCCGCACCAGCCTCGCCCTGCAGCCGATCGCCACCGCGCTGTTCGCCGACTCGCCGTTCACGGACGGACGTCCGAACGGCTACCAGTCCTACCGCTCGCACGTATGGGAAGACACCGACCCCGACCGTACCGGCATGCTGGACTTCGTGTTCGAGGACGGCTTCGGCTACGAGCGCTACGTGGACTATGCGCTGGGCGTGCCGATGTACTTCAGCTACCAGGACGGCCGCTACATCGACCTCGCCGGGCAGGATTTCAAGCGCTTCATGGCTGGCGAACTCGCCGCCGCCCCGGGCGTGAAGGCCACCATGAAGGACTGGGCCGACCACCTCACCACCGCCTTCCCCGAGGTGCGGCTGAAGCAGTACCTGGAGATGCGCGGCGCCGACGGTGGCCCGTGGAACCGCCTGTGCGCCCTGCCCGCGCTGTGGGTGGGCCTGCTCTACGACGACGAGGCGCTGGATGCGGCGTGGGACCTGGTCAAGGATTTCTCCATGGCCGAACGCCGCGCCCTGCGCAACGGTGTGCCGAAAAAGGCGCTGAAGCTGCCCTTCCGCCACGGCACGGTGCGCGACCTGGCCCGCGAGACGTTGAAGATCGCCGCCCACGGCCTGCAGCGCCGCGCGCAGCTCAACCGCAATGGCGCCGACGAACGCATCTATCTCGAACCGCTGCTCGAGATCGTCGAGGCTGGCCAGACGCCTGCCGAGCGCAAGCTGGAGCTGTTCCACGGCGCGTGGGGCGGCAGCGTGGACCCGGTGTTCAAGGAATTCGCATACTGATCCCGCCAATGAAAAAGGCCGGCAATGCCGGCCTTTTTCCTGGTACATGACGCGGCGCTTTACTTCTTCGGCGCATCCTTCAACCCGCGGTTCTCCAGCATCGGCTCGATGTCCGGATCCTGGCCGCGCCAGTCCTTGTAGAGCTTGGACAATTCCACGGTGTTGCCGCGCGAGAGGATCATGTCGCGGAAGCGCTGGCCGTTTTCGGCGGTGAGGCCGCCGTGCTCCTTGAAGTCCACGAAGGCGTCGTCGGCGAGCATCTGCGTCCACAGGTAGGCGTAGTAGCCGGCGGAATAACCGTTGCTCCAGATGTGCAGGAAGTAGCTGGAGCGGTAGCGCGGCGGCACGTAGCTGAGGTCCACGCCGTCCTTCTTCAGCGCCTCGGCCTCGAACTTGTCCGCGTCCTGCTTGGGCGCGTCGGCGCCGAGCATGTGCCAGTTCATGTCGAGCATGGCGGCGGCGACCAGTTCGGTCATCGCGTAGCCGCTGTCGAACTTGCCGGCCTTCTGCATCTTGTCCACCAGCGCCTGCGGCATCGGCGCGCCGGTCTGGTAGTTCTTGGCGAAATTGGCGAACACCTTGGGGTTGCTGGCCCAGTGCTCGTTGAACTGCGAGGGGAACTCCACGAAGTCGCGCGCGGTGGCAGTGCCGGACAGGGTGGGGTACTGCTCGTCGGCGAACATGCCGTGCAGGGCGTGGCCGAACTCGTGGAACATGGTGATCACGTCGTCCCACGACAGCAGCGCGGGCTGGCCGGACGCCGGCTTGGTGAAGTTGGCGACGTTGTAGATCACCGGCTTGGTGCCGAGCAGCTTGGACTGGCCGACGAAGTTGTCCATCCACGCGCCGCCGTTCTTGTTGTCGCGCTTGAAGTAGTCGCAGTACCACAGCGCCAGCGACTTGCCGTCCTTGTCGAACACTTCGAACACGCGCACGTCCGGGTTGTACACCGGGATGTCCTTGCGCTCCTTGAAGGTGAGGCCGTAGAGCTGGTTGGCGGCGTAGAACACGCCGTTCTGCAGCACGTTGTCCAGCTCGAAATACGGCTTGATCTGCGACTCGTCGATGTCGTACTTGGCCTTGCGCACCTGCTCGGCGTAGTACTGCCAGTCCCACGGCTCCAGCTTGAAGGTGGGCTGGTTGAGCGCCTTCTGGTCCTTGTCGATCTGCGCCTGGATCTCGGCGGCGTCCTGCCTGGCGCGGGCCACCGCGGCGGGGGCCAGCTTCTCCATGAAGCCCATCGCGGCTTCTGGCGTCTTCGCCATCTGGTCCTGCAGCGTCCACGCGGCGTAGTTCGGAAAGCCCAGCAGCCTGGCTTCCTGCGCACGCAGCTGCGCCAGCTGCTCGATGATGTCGCGGGTGTCGTCCGCGTTGCCCTTCTCGGCGCGGTTCCACGAGGCCTCGAACAGCGCCTTGCGGGTGTCGCGGTCGGTCAGGTACTGCAACGCCGGCTGCTGGGTGGTGTTCTGCAGCACGACCACCCATTTGCCGTCCAGCCCGCGATCCTTGGCGGCCTGCGCGGCGGCGGCGATGTCCTCGTCGGGCAGGCCGGCGAGCTTGGCCTTGTCGTCCACCACCAGCGCGCCATCCTTCGCGGCGGCGAGCAGCTTGTTGTTGAACTGCGCCTCCAGCGTGGATTCCTGCTGGTTGAGCGCCTTCAGCTTGGCCTTGTCGGCATCGGACAGCTTGGCGCCGTTGTGCACGAAGTTGCGGTAGGTCACCTCGACCAGGCGCAGCGACTCGGGATCGAGCTTGAGCGAGTCGCGCTGGTCGTACACCTTCTGCACGCGGTCGAACAGCTTGCTGTCGAGGTACAGCGCGTCCTGGTGCGCGGCGAGCCTGGGCGCCTCTTCCTCCTGCACCTTCTGCAGTGCATCGTCGGTGTTGGCGCTGGTGACGCCGTTGAACACCATCATCACGCGGTCGAGCAGCGCACCGCTCTTTTCCAGCGCCACGTAGGTGTTCTCGAAGGTGGGCGCGTCGGGGGCGTTGGCGATCTTCTGCCATTCGGCGAGCTGGTCGGCCATGCCCTTCTCGATCGCCGGCTGGTAGTCGCCGTCCTTGATCTTGTCGAACTCCGGTGCCTGGAACGGCAGCGTGCTGGCGGCGAAGAACGGATTGGCGGCGTTCACGTCGGCCACCGGCGCGGCCGTGCTCGCGGACTTGGCGGGCGCGGTGGAAGCCGGCGCCGGTGCGGACTGGCCGGCACCGTCCGGGCCCTGCGAGCAGGCGGCGAGGGCGATGCTGGTGGCGATGACGAGGGCACGTAGACGGAGCATGGGGTATTCCCGGTCGGTGCGCGCGAGGCGCGGTCAGAAAGAAACGTCGACCGCCGAATGTAACGACAGCGCCACGGCTCCGCCAGCCGCAGTGCAGCGAAGCCGCCGCCCGCTTCAGGCCGGGCGCACATCGTGCAACTGCCACGCCGTGCCGATCAGCCAGTTCAGGCGCTGGCGCAGCAGGCTCATCGGCAGGCAGGTGAGTACGTCCACCTCGACGTGCAGGTCCGCCACCCGTGCGCGCACCTGCGCCTGCGCATCGGTGGCGCCCAGCGCGGGATCCACTTCGTCCGGCTCGGGCTGCCGCGCGCGCCAGCGCTCGAACAGCATCGGGCTGTGCAGCGCCTCCTCCAGCGCGGCGGCGAAGTCGGCAGGACCGGCGCCGCTCCAGCTCAATGCGGCGTCGCTGCCGCGCGCCTGCGCGATGTTGGCGATGGTGAGGTAATAGTGGTTGCGGCTGTTCATGGCTTCTTCCCTGCGGGTCCCCGCCAGCATGCGCACGGGCAGGCATGCCGGACGTGAATTCAATCGACCAGCCCGGCCGGGGCTAGCCATGCGGCCGCCTGTGCGGGCCCCACGCCATGCGGCAACACGCCGAGGCAGGGGGCGGGCAGCAGTTCGCGCAAGGTGGCCAGGTTTTCCTCCACCGCCTCCATCGACGGGTCGATGCGGTTGGCTATCCAGCCGGCGAGGCGGCAGCCGTCGGCCAGGATCGCCTCGGCGCTGAGCAGGCTGTGGCTGAGGCAACCCAGGCGCAACCCCACCACCAGGATCACCGGCAGGTTCCACTGCCTCGCGATCTCCGAGGCGAACAGCCCCGGCGCCAGCGGCACGCGCCAGCCACCCACGCCTTCCACCACCACGGCGTCGTGCCCAGCGCGCAAGGTGTCGAAGGCGGCGCGCAACGGCGGTAGCGCGATCGTCACGCCTTCGTGCGCCGCCGCCAGGTGCGGCGACAGGGGCTGGCGCAGCGCCACCGGGTTGATTTGCGCATACGGCAACGGCGCACTGCCCGCCGCCAGCAAGGCCAGGGCGTCCTCGTTGCGCAATCCGTCAGGCGTCTCCGTGCAGCCGCTGGCCACCGGCTTCATGCCGCACACGCGCAAACCCCTGGCGCGCAGCGCATGCAGCAGCGTGCAGGCGGCATGCGTCTTGCCGATGCCGGTATCGGTGCCGGCGACGAACAGCGCCGCGCTCATCCCTCAGGGTACCTGCGCTTGTACCGCGTGATCACCGGGCCGGTCAGGCCCAGCAGGGCGTATTCGAAACCCGCCAGCGACAGCAGCCCCTTCGGCACCAACAGCGCAGTCAGTGCCGAGAGCAAACCGATCGCGGCCGGAATGGACCACATCACCGTCCTGATGCCAGCCTGGCGATGTTCCCCGGTGCCCGCCGGCCACAGGCGCGCGGCGTGCCGATAGAGCAGGCCCAGGGTGCCGGCCATGGCGATATAGGCCAGGCCGTAGCAGACGAACATCGTCCGCGCATCGTTGGGCTGCACTGCGACATCGCCGGAGAGCACGCCGCCGCTCAGGCCATAGCACGCCGAGCCGAACACCATGTGCAGCGGATAGACGAAGATCAGCGCGAAGAACACCAGCAGCAGCGAGAGCAACAGGCCGGTCCGCGTGGACCGCGTGCACAGGTGGCGCCACTGCACGTGGCCGTGCCACATCCAGGCGATCTGCGCGAAGCACAGCGCCGCCGCCGGCACGCCGGCCAGGATGTGCAGCAGCTTTTCCGCCGTATTCGGGATGGTTTCGCCACCGATGGCCAACAAGGTCAGGGTGAACGCGAACGCGCCGTCCACGAACATGTCCAGCCGTCCTGCCTCGATCCCTTCGCGATGCTCGACCAGGCTCATGCAGAGTCCTCTCCGTGAGACACGCGCATAATACGTGCTTTGCCACCGGACCCACGCCATGTTCGAACTGAAGACGCAGGCCTACGCGGACAAGCTCGCGCACTACGCCGACCTCGTGCAGCAGGCACGCGGCCTGCTCGCCGGCGAGCACGACCTGGTCGCGAACGCCGCGAACTTCTCCGCGCTGGTGTTCCACAGCCTGCCCGGGCTCAACTGGTGCGGCTTCTATCTCTACGACGGCAGCGAACTGGTGGTCGGGCCGTTCCAGGGCAAGCCGGCCTGCATCCGCATCGCGCTGGGCCGGGGCGTGTGCGGCACCGCCGCGCAGACGCGGCAGACGCAGGTGGTACGCGACGTCAACGCGTTCGACGGCCACATCGCCTGCGACGCCGCGTCGCAGTCGGAGATCGTGGTGCCACTGGTGAAGGCCGACGGCAGCCTGCTAGGCGTGTGGGACGTGGACAGCCCGCACGTGGCGCGCTTCGACGCGGACGACCGCACCGGCATGGAGGCGCTGTGCGCGGCGTTCATGGAGCACGCCGGGTAGCAACCTGGCGCACTCTGCCGTGCGCTCCTACAGGCGCGGTGTGCGCAACAGATCCGCCACCCGTTCGCGCGCTTCATCCACGCCCGTACCGGCGGGCGAGGAAAACACCTGCGCCGTGGCATGCAGGCCGTCCGGGAAACTCTTGCGCATCGCCGCCAGCGCCTGCGCGGCCTGGTTGCGCGAGAGCTTGTCGGCCTTGGTCAGCAGGAGGTGGCAAGGCAGGCCGGTGGCGAAGCAGAAGTCCAGCATCATCCGGTCGAATTCCTTCAGCGGATGGCGGATGTCGGCGATCAGCACCACGCCGCGCAGGCTCTGCCGGCGATGCAGGTAGGCGTCGATCTCCTGCTTCCAGTGCGCGCGCAACTCCTCGGGCACCTTGGCGTAGCCGTAGCCGGGCAGGTCGATCAGGCGCGCGACCAGCGGCGCTTCGCCCTCGCCCTGCGCCAGCGGCGGCAACGCGAACGCCACCATCTGCTGGGTGCGTCCGGGCGTCTTGGAAGTCCGCGCCAGGCCCTTGTGGCCGGTGAGCGCATTGAGCGCGCTGGACTTGCCCGCGTTGGAGCGGCCGGCGAACGCCACCTCGGCGCCGAGGTCGGCCGGCAGTTGGTCGACGCGGTGGGCGGCGAGCACGAATTGCGCGCCGTGCAGCGGATTGGGCATGGTTTGACCGGAGTGCGAAGGCATGGGGATAATCCGATGGTTCTGCCCGTGGTGCCGATACCGACCGGCGATGGCAGCCTTCGACAGTTACTGGGAGGGGAAGTGTATGGGTTTTCGGTTCGCAGGTTTTCGACCCGCAGCGCAGCGCTCTGCCGCGGCCCTGATCTTCGCCATGGCTGCGGGCACGGCGATGGCGCAGGCCGCCGCCGAGCCGCCGGCCACTCCGGCCAAGGCCGCCACGGCCGCGCAACCTGCCGCCACTGCCGCCACCCCGGCCGCACCCGCCGCCGCTGAGGCCGCGACCAAGCCCGGCGACGCCACCGCGGGCCAGGCCAAGGCCGCCGCCTGCGGCGCCTGCCACGGCATGGACGGCAACTCCACCGACCCGCAGTACCCCAAGCTGGCCGGCCAGAGCGAGCAGTACATCGTCCGCCAGCTCGAGAACTTCAAGAGCGGCAAGCGGCAGAACCCGATCATGCTGGGCATGGCCACGCCGCTGTCCGAGCAGGACATGCACGACGTCGGCGCCTACTTCGCCAGCAAGACCGCCCTGCCCGGCGTGGCCGACCAGGCGCTGGTCGAGCACGGCCAGCAGTTGTTCCGCGAGGGCGACGTCAAGCGCGGCATCCCCGCCTGCATGGCCTGCCACAGCATCGACGGCCGCGGCAATCCGGGCGCGGAGTACCCGCAGCTGCAAAGCCAGCACGCGCAATACATCGAAGCCCAGCTGAAGGCCTGGCACGATGGTGACGCCTGGGGCACGGACGTGCATTCGCAGATCATGCCCGGCATTGCCCGGAAGCTCGACCCGAACGACATCGCCGCCGTGGCCAGCTATGTCGAAGGCCTGCACCCGGCCACCGCGGCCGACCAGACGCCGCCGCCCGCCGCCACGCCCTGATCGATCCCCGGGCGCGCCGGCCCGCGCCGGCCCGCCCGCTCCCGACGTTGTCCATCCCCGAGGTACACCATGCTGAAGCGTTTGCCGTTCCTGTGCGCCACCGTGCTGGCGCTGGCCGCCTGCGGCCAATCCACCGACAACGGCACCGCCGCACCGGCCGCCACCAGCACGACCGCGACCGCGCCGGCAGCACCGGCCACCGCTCCGGCGACGGCCGGCACGGCTCCGGCCAGCGCCACCACCACCGCCCCGGCGGCGGACGCCAGCGCGGCGGCAGCTCCCGCGGCGGCGGCCACCGCCGCGGCCGCCACGCCGGCAGCGCCAGCCCAGCCGTTCGTGGACAACGGCCAGTGGGTGGAGGGCAAGGATTACTTCCGCATCGACCCGGCCCAGCCCAAGTACATCCCCACCGACAAGATCGAGGTGGTCGAGGTGTTCTCCTACGCCTGCCCGGCCTGCAATTCCTTCCACGGCGCGATGGACCAGATCGAGAAGACCCTGCCGGCGAACGCCGTGGTGCACTACCTGCCCGCCGCGTTCCGCCCCGACGAGAACTGGCCGGTGTACCAGCGCGCCTTCTTCGCCGCCGAGGCACTGGGCGTGCGCGCCAAGGCGCACGACGCCTTCTTCGACGCCACCTGGAAGACCGGCGAGACGGCCACCTACGACCTGTCCACCGGCCAGCCCAAGCCCAAGGGCGCATGGCCCACGATAGCCGACATCGCGAAGTTCTACGCCAAGTACGGCGTGGATCCCAAGGAGTTCGTGGCGGTGGCCAACTCCTTCTCGGTGAACACCAAGATGAAGCAGGCCGACGACCTCATGAAGGCCTACGGCGTGGGCGGCACGCCCACCATCGTGGTGGACGGCAAGTACCGCTTCTCGCCCTCGGACGTGCATAGCGTGCAGCGTGCGATCGAGCTGACCCAGTGGCTGGTGGCCAAGGAAGCCGCCGGCAAGTAAGCCGGCGCCATGACCCCCATTATTCCCCATCGCCCCGCCGAGCATCCCCCGATGAAGTACCTCGCCCACCTGCGCACCCTGACCCTCGTCACCGGCCTGCTGCTGGCCACCGCCTGCACTGCGCAATCCAGCGCCGATGCAGCGGCGCCGTACACCGAGGGCGACCAGTACGTGACCCTGCCCGCGCCCTACCAGCGCTACAGCAACGACGGCAAGGTGGAAGTGGCCGAGGTGTTTTCCTACGGCTGCATCCATTGCGCCCAGTTCGCGCCCATCGCCGAAAAGCTGAAGAAGGCCCTGCCACCCGGCGTGAAGTTCGAACTGGTGCCGGCTCCCTTCAGCGACGAATGGCTGCCGTTCGCGCGCGCCTACTACGCGGCGGACAAGCTGGGCGTGGTGGACCGCACCCACCTGCAACTGTTCCAGGCGAAGTTCGCCCAGCACTATCCGCTGAACTCGCTGGACGACCTCGCCGACTTCTACGCCAGCCAGGGCGTGAACCGCGCCGAGTTCATGCGCCTGGCCAGCTCCGACGAAGCCACCGCCAGGCTCAAGGCCGACCTTGCGCTGATCCAGAAATGGGGCGTGGACGGCACGCCCGGCATCGTGATCGACGGCAAGTACCGCATCACCCACGTGAAGACGCTGGACGAGCTCTCCGCGGTGGCCCAGTGGCTGGCCAAGCGCGAACTGGACGCGGCGGACAAGGCCGGCAAGTAACTCCCCCCGATCGGCGCCGCGGCGGACATTCACGCCCGCTGCGGCTCCGCGCGTGTACCGTACACAGCCCCATGGAACGTACCGCACCAGCCCCCGTCGAACGACGCCTGCGCCTGCTGAGCTGCAACATCCTCGCCGGCGCCAGCGTGCAGCGTTACAGCGAATACGTCACCCGCAGCCTCAATGCCGTGCTGCCGGGGCGCCGCAAGATCGCCAACCTCGACAGCCTCGCCGCGCTGCTGCCGCAGTTCGACGTGATCGGCCTGCAGGAAGCCGACGCCGGCAGCCTGCGTTCCGGCTTCCTCAACCAGACCCGCTACCTCGCCGAAGCCGCCGGCATGCCGTACTGGAGCCACCAGCCGAACCGGCCGGTGGCCGGGCTGTCGCATACCGCGAACGGGCTCATCAGCCGCATCGAACCCAGTGCCGTGCTCGACTACCCGCTGCCCGGCCGCGGCCGCGGCGCGCTGCTGGTGCGCTTCGGCTCGGGCGAACACGCACTGGCCGTGGTGATCGCCCACCTCTCGCTGGGCATGGTCACGCGCACGCGGCAACTGGGTTTCATCGCCGAGATCCTCGAGGACCATCCGCACGCCGTGCTGATGGGCGACCTCAACACCGACGTCGGCAGCCCCGAGATGCGCCAGCTGTTCGCCCGTTCGCGGCTGCAGCCGCCCGCGCAGGCCACGCCCACCTTCCCCAGCTGGAAGCCGAAGCGGGCGCTGGACCACATCCTCGCCTCGCCCACGGTGGCGCTGGAAAAGACGTGGACGCTGCCGCAGGCGTTTTCGGATCATCTCGCGCTGGCGGCGGAAATCCGCCTGCCCCCGCATCACGGAGCACACCGATGAGGATACGCACCCTGGTCCCATGGTTGCTGGTCGCGCTGGCCGGCGCCGGCGCGGCATGGCTGCGCTACGGCCTGATCGAGCCGGCCGCGATGGCGGAACGGTGCACGGCCGCCCAGGCACCCGCGTGGTGCGCGCTGCGGCAGGCGCTGGTGACGGGCTTCCTGCACGACGCGTACGGCATCGCCGCCGTCGTCGTCGCTGCGCTCTCGCTGCTGCGTCGTTCGCGCACGCTGGCGTGGCTGGCCGCCGCCCTGGGCGCGTTCGCCCTCCAGTTCTACAACTACGAACCGGGCGCGCTGGCCCTGCTGGTCGGCAGCCTGCGCCTCGTGCACCTGCAGGGCGCGGACGGCGCGCCGGCGGCGGTCACACCCGCCCGGTGACCGGGATCAAGGCGCCGGTGATCGCGCTGGCCGCGTCGGACAGCAGGAACACGATCACGTCCGCCAGTTGCTCGGGCTTCACCCAGCGGTCGAAATCCGCGTCGGGCATGTCGGCCCGGTTCGGCGGCGTGTCGATGATGCTGGGCAGCAGTGCGTTGACGGTGATGCCGCGCGGCTTGAGCTCCTCGGCCAGCGACTCGGTGAGGCGCATCACGCCTGCCTTGGACGCGGTGTAGGCGCCCACGCCCGCGCCGGCCCGCAGCGCCGAATTCGCGCCGATGTTGACGATGCGCCCGCGCCCGTCGGGCAGGTGCGCCAGCGCGGCCTTGCTCGCCGCCACCGCGGTGCGCAGGTTGACGCGGTAGAGCAGGTCCCAGGTGTCGGGATCGCCATCGGCCAGCGTCTCCCAGCGGAACGCGCCGGCGATGTTCACCAGCGCATCAAGGCCGCCCAGTTTCTCTGCCGCTGCATCGATGACGCGCTTCGCCTCGGCGGTATCGGAAAGATCCACGCCACCAAAACTGCATTGCGCCCCGATCCGCTCTTTCATTGGCGCGCGGTCGACCGCCGCCACCCGCGCGCCCGCGTCCAGCGCGGCACGCACCACCGCCGCACCGAGCGTGCCGAAGGCACCGGTCACCACGATGCGTTGCTTGTCGAGGCGCATGTCCATCACTCCTTTCAGCGGGGATCGTCGAGCATAACCGGCGTGGCACGCGCGCGCCGCCACGCGGCGAACACCGACGCGGCGATCGACAGGTTGAGCAGCAGCCACAGCCACGTCACCGGGTTCTCGCCCAGCTCCAGCGCCACCACCACGCCGGCCAGCACGGGCAGCCACGCGGCGAGGAACAAGGCTTCGCGCGAAGGCATGCGCCGGCGCTCGTCCAGCCACGCCGTCAACGCGTAGCCGGCGCAGGGCAGGGCGAACAGGCCCAGCGGGAAATCGCGGTAGCGGCCGTCGAACACCATCAGCAAGCCGTACAGCGCCAGCACGAACAGCCACGCAGCGCGCAACCGGCCCGCCGGCGCGGGCTTGAACGGTGCGCCCGCCAGCCGCCCGGCCAGCCATTGCGCCAGCCGCAGGGCGGTGAGCAGCGCGGCGACGCAGGCAACCACGGAGAGCGACCATTCCCACGCATCGCGGCACGCGTAGATCATCTGCCGCACCTGCCACGCCAGCGCCGTACCGCTGGCGAAGCCGGCCAGCCCGAGCGCCAGCCAGCCATGCCCGCGCTGCCAGCGCCGGCGACGCAGGCCCGACAGCACGAACAGCAGCGCGCCCGCCGCACCCGCCAGCCACCCCAGCCACCAGCGCCGGACCTCGACCACCGGCCCCTGCATCGGGAACTTGGGCTGCGCGTGCACGTCGAAGATGCCCCAGTAGCCGCCCACCGTGCCTTCCTGTGCACGCTTCCACGGCTGGTCGAAGGTCTCGATCACGTTGTACGGCATGTCCACGCTGGACGCGTAGCGCAGGAACTCGCGCAGGTAGCGCGCCTCGTTCACCACGCTGGCGGCGGCCCCGCGTCGCGCCCGGCCCTCGCTGGGCCAGCCGGTTTCGCCGATCATCACGCGCTTGCCGGGAAACGCCTGCTTCACCCTCGCGTACACCTCCGCGACGTGCCGGATCGCACGCTCGGGCGGCACCGGCTGGTCTTCCCAGTAGGGCAGGATGTGCACGGTGACGTAATCCACCGCATCGGCCAGCCGCGGATGGCGCAGCCAGAACTCCCACACGTCGGCGTAGCTCACCGGGATCGAAGGCGGCAACGCCGCACGCACTTCGCGGATGTCCGCCGCCAGCGCGGCTTCCGGCAACTCGCCGCGCAGCAGTACCTCGTTGCCCACGATCACTCCGCGCAACACCTGCGGATACTTGCGCGCGGTGGCGATGCCCAGCGCGATCTGCGCGGCGTTGGCCCTGGCATCGCGTCCCAGCCAGATGCCCATCAGCACCTGCATGTGGTGGCGCGCGGCGATCTCCGGCACCGCCGACAAGCCCTGCCCCTGCGAATACGTGCGCACGCAATCGAAACGTCCGGACAGCGCGCTCAGGTCCGCCTCGATGCGCGCGCGACTCACGAAGGCGTCGGGATCGAGCGGCGTCTCGCCCGGCTCGCGGAACGGCGCATAGGAAACGCAGGCGATCCGCGCCGAAGGCGCATCGGGCAACGCCACCGGCCGCCCGCCCGCCCACCACCACGCCGCGCCAAGCAGGGCGAGCAGCGCCAGCATCAACCAGGCGACGGGGCGACGGCCGCGGGACGAGGGCGAAAACGACATGCGGGCCTGCAACGGGCGGGAGCGAGGTGCGCCAGCTTATCAGGCATGCCCGCGGTCCCGGCGGCGCATTCGGCCGCATCCACTACAATCCGCCGCAGGGGATCACCGAGGAGTTTCCATGTTTGCGAAGGCCGCACCCCGGCGCCATTCCCTCACCATGCTGCTGGCTTGCTGCAGCCTGCTCGCCTGCTTCGGCGCACGCGCCGCCGCGTCCATCGACGCCCAGCGCGCCGCATTCAGGCAGGCCTGGGCCGCGGCCCAGCAGGGCGGCGACGGCTGGCACGCATGGGATGCGCAGCTGCGCGGCTATCCGCTCTATCCCTACCTGCCCGCCGCCGCGCTGGAACACGACATCCAGCAGGTCGACCTGCCCACGGTGCAGGCCTACCTCGCCCGGTATCCCGACCTGATCCCCGCGCAGGACCTGCGCCGCGACTTCCTGCTGGAACTGGCGCGACGCCAGGACTGGAACGGCTTCCTCGCGCTGTACCAGCCCGGCACCAACGACACGCTCGCCTGCGACGCCCTGCAGGCGCACATGGCCAGCGGCGCGGCGCTCGACTTCGATCGCGACCTCGCGGCACTGTGGGCCAAGCCCAGCCTGCCCGGTGCCTGCGACCCGGTGCTGCAGGCCGCGCACGACCAAGGCCTGCTGACCACGCCGCGCCTGTGGTCGCGCATCGAACGCGCCGCCGACACCGGCAAGGGCGGCACCATTGCCACGCTGGCCAACTGGCTGCCCGCGCCACAGAACCAGGAAGCGCAATGGCTGGCGCAGGCGTTGCGCGACCCGCAATCCGCCGTGGCCGCCGCCGCGAACTGGCCCGACACCGCGCGCGCGCGCCAGGCCGCCGCGCTGGCGCTGCAAAGCATGGCCCGGCGCGACACCGACAACGCCGACGCAGCGTGGCAGCAGCTGCAATCGCATCTCAGCTTCAGCGCCAGCCAGCGCGACGCGGTCCGGCGCGCACTGGCAACCTTCCACGCCAGCGACTACGACCCGGACGCGCTGCAGCAGCTGATCGCCCTGCCCGCCACCGCGCAGACCGCCACCACCCGCGAATGGCGCGTGCGCGTGGCTCTGGCCGCGCAGGACTGGCCCGCCGTGCTGGCGGCGATCGCGGCGATGCCGGCGGACCAGCAGCAGGCCGACGAGTGGCGCTGGTTCCGCGCCCGCGCGCTGGCCGCCACCGGGCAGGCCGGACAGGCACAGGCGATCTACGCCAGCCTCGCGAAGCAGACCACGTTCTTCGGCTACCTCGCCGCCGACCAAGTCAACCAGCCCTACGCGATCTGCCCGCGCACGCCGATCGACGACCCGCAGCAGCAACAGGCCCTGCTGGCGCAACCCGGCCTGCAACGCGCCTTCGAACTGTTCGCCGTGGGCCTGCCGAAACAGGCGCGGCGCGAATGGACGCTCGCCCTCGATGGCAGCGACGACCGCACCCAGGTGCTGGCCGTCGAGCTCGCCGACGCCCGCGGCTGGTACGACCGCGCCGCGTTCACGCTCAACCACGGCGAGCTGATGCACTACTACGCGCTGCGCCTGCCGCTGGACAGCCAGATCGGCCTGGTCGAGCAGGCCAGGCAATCCGGCATCGACCCTGCCTGGGCCTACGGCATCCTGCGCTCGGAAAGCGCGTGGGTGACCGACGCGCGCTCCGGCGCCGACGCGCGCGGCCTGATGCAACTCGTGCCCGACACCGCCGCGCTGGTGGCCCGGCGCAACGGCCTGCCATGGAGCGGCGGCGACAGCCTGTACGACCCCGCGACCAACGTCACCCTGGGCACGCGCTACCTCGCGCAAGTGGCCGAGCGCTTCAACGGCGCGCCCTGGCTGGCCAGCGCCGCCTACAACGCCGGCCCCGGCCGCGTGAGCCAATGGCTGGCGGCACGCGGCGCGCTCGCCCCCGACCTGTTCATCGCCACCATGCCGTACAAGGAAACCCGCGAATACGTGGCGCGCGTGATGGACTACAGCGTGATGTACGACTGGCGCCTGCACGGCAACGCCCTGCCGGTATCCAGCCGCCTCACCCCGATCGGCCAGCTCTACGCCCTGCCGAACAGCATGACGCCGCGCAAGGCGGTGGATTGCCCGGCGCCGGTGACGCCAGCGCCGGCGGGTTCGACGCAGGCTCCGACGGCTGCGGCAACGGCCGCAGGCAAGTAAAACCGGGGCCCACTTGTCCATGCACACCTACCTCGTCGGCGGCGCAGTCCGCGACAAGCTGCTGGGACGGCCGGAGGGCGACCGCGACCACGTAGTGACGGGCGCGTGCCCGGAGGACCTGCTGGCGCTGGGCTACCGGCCGGTGGGCAAGGATTTCCCGGTGTTCCTGCATCCGCGGACCGGCGAGGAATACGCGCTGGCGCGCACCGAACGCAAGAGCGGCCGCGGCTACCACGGCTTCCTGTTCCAGGCCGATCCGTCGGTAACGCTGGAGCAGGACCTGGCGCGGCGCGACCTCACCATCAACGCGATCGCCGAAGACGAACACGGTATCCTGATCGATCCTTACGGCGGCGCGCGCGACATCGAGGCGCGCGTGCTGCGCCATGTCTCGCCGGCCTTCGTCGAAGACCCCGTGCGCCTGCTGCGCGTGGCGCGTTTCGCCGCGCGTTTCGCGCCACTGGGCTTCCGCGTGGCGGACGAGACGATGGAACTGCTGCAACGCATGGTGGCCGAGGGCGAGGTGGATCACCTGGTGCCCGAGCGGGTGTGGGCCGAGACGCGCAAGGCGCTGGCCGAACCGCAGCCCTCGGCCTTCCTGCGCGTGCTGCGCGAAGCGGGCGCGCTGCGCGTGCTGTTCCCGGAGGTCGACGCACTGTACGGCGTACCGCAGCGCGCGGAGTTCCACCCCGAGATCGACACCGGCGTGCATATGGAGATGGTGCTGGATGCGGCGGCGGCGATTGCGCCGGGCGACGACCTGGTGGGTTTCTGCGCGCTCACCCACGACCTCGGCAAGGCACTGACGCCGGTGGACGAACTGCCGCGCCACGTGATGCACGAGCAGCGCGGCGTGGCGCCGCTGCGCGCCCTGGCAGCGCGGTTGAAGGTACCCGCCGAACACGCCGCGCTGGCCGAGGTGGTGTGCCGCGAGCACCTCAACGCGCATCGCGCGCTGGAATTGAAGCCGGCCACGGTGCTGAAGCTGCTCGTCGCACTGGACGCGCTGCGCCGGCCCGAACGGCTGGAAACCTTCCTCGCCGCCTGCCTCGCCGACAAGCGCGGCCGCCTGGGCCACGGGCATGATGCGTACCCGCAGGCCGCGTACCTGCGCCAGGCCCGCGAGGCCGCCGCGGCGGTGACCGCGGCACCGTTCGTGGCGCAGGGATTGGCGGGCCCGGCGATAGGCGCGGCGATGGAACGGGCGCGCGCCGCGGCCATCGCCGGGCAATCGCTGAAATGAAACTATGTAACATCTAGGCCGATGCGGGTATAACGCCCTTGCGGCGCCACCCGTGCCGATCCCCGCCTGCCTTCCCCGTCGCCTGGAGCTGCCCGTGTCGCGCGCCCTGTTTTCCCCGTCTCCGCTGCGCCAGCGCTTCCGTCCCCTGTGGTGGCTGGGTATCACGTTTCTCGTCGTCTGCTTCGTCACGCGCATCGCCCTGCTGGTGATGTCGGGCCACAACGTGCCACCCAATCCCTTGAGCTGGCTGTACGCGTTCGGCGTGGGCCTGGGCTACGACCTCGTCACCTTCGTGTACCTGGCCTGGCCGATGGTGCTGTTCCTGTGGCTGGTGCCGACGCGGCGTGCACCGGTGGCGGGCGCAGGTCGCTGGCTGGCGTATCTCGTCGGCATGGCGACGCTGTATGCGGCCACGCTGGGCGTGTTCTTCCTGCTGTGGCACGTGCATGTGCACGAGTCGTGGCCGGTGCTCGCGGTGTTCCTGTTCTTCCTGCCGATGCCGGCGCTGGCGTACAACCGCGCCAGCGGGCAGTGGGGCCTGTATGTGCTCGGCCTGGTGCTGTTGTACGGCCTGCTGTTCGTGGCGGCGTCGGAGCTGGTGTTCTGGAACGAGTTCAGCTCACGCTTCAACTTCATTGCGGTGGACTACCTCGTCTACACCACCGAGGTGATCGGCAACATCCGCGAGTCCTATCCGATCGGCACCTGGCTGGCGCTGCTGGTGGTGGTGGCGCTGGTGGCCTTCGTGCTGAGCCGTCGCGGCCTGCGCGCACGCGACGACGGCAGCACGCTGTGGCAGCGCGCCCGCGTGCCGCTGGTGTGGCTGCTGCTCACGGTGGTCTCGGTGGCCGGCGTGAACGGCGAGATGAAGGACCGCAGCGCCAACAACTACGTCAACGAACTGGCCGGCAACGGCATCTACCAGTTCTTCGCCGCGTTCCGCAGCAGCCATCTCGAATACAAGAAGTTCTACCAGTCGCTGCCCGACGACGAGGCGTTCAAGCTGCTGCGCGAACAGCTCAAGGCGCCGAACGCCACCTTCACCAGCAACGACCCGCACGACCTCACCCGCGCCATCCATGCGGCGGGGCCCGAGAAGCACCTCAACGTGGTGCTGATCAGCGTGGAGAGCCTGTCCGGCGACTACCTCGGCACCTTCGGCAACAAGCAGGGCCTCACGCCCTTCCTCGATTCGCTGGTGGACAAGAGCATCTTCTTCGACAACCTCTACGCCAACGGCACCCGCACGGTGCGCGGGCTGGAAGCGCTGTCGCTGTCGGTGCCGCCCACGCCGGGCGACTCGCTGGTGCGCGAGAAGAACAACGAAGGCCTGTTCTCGCTGGCCAGCATCTTCAACGCGCGCGGCTACGAGTCGGAGTTCGTGTACGGCGGCTACGGCTACTTCGACAACATGAACTACTTCTTCAGCCACAACGGCTACAAGACGGTGGACCGCAGCGCCATCGCGCCGGGCACGACTATCCACAGCCAGAACGTGTGGGGCGTGGCCGACGAGGACCTCTACACGCTGGCGCTGAAGCAGATGGACGAGGCGAATGCCGCCGGCAAACCGTTCTTCCTGCACATCATGACCACTTCCAACCACCGCCCGTACACCTACCCGGCGGGCCGCGTGAAATGGCAGGCGCCGTCGCGGCCAGGTTCGGTGGCCTACACCGATTGGTCGATCGAGGATTTCATCAAGCGCGCGCAGGCGAAGCCGTACTTCGACGACACCGTGTTCGTGATCACCGCCGACCACTGTGCCTCCAGCGCCGGCAAGACCAGCATCCCGATCAACCACTACCACATCCCGCTGTGGATCTACGCGCCGAAGCAGTTCAAGCCGCAACGCGTGGAGGAACTGATGGGCCAGCTCGACATCCCGCCCACCCTGCTCGGCCTGCTCGACTTCAGCTACCGCTCGCGCTTCTTCGGCCAGGACGTGTTCCAGATGACGCCCGACCGGGGCCGTGCCCTGCCTGGCACCTACGAGAAGCTGGGCTACGTGCGCGGCGACACGCTCACCATCCTCGAACCGCGCAAGCGCCTCGAACAGCTGAAGCCGGACTTCGCCACCGGCGACGCCACGCCCGTGGTGCCGGTGAAGCAGGATCTGGTGGATACCGCGATCGCCTACTACCAGGTGGCCAGCGACCTCTTCAAGGATGGCGGATTGAAGCTGCGCGCGGACGACAATGCGAAGGTCGAGCCGTTACCCGCAACGGCGGCCACGGTTGCTGCGCCGGCACCGGCCACGAGCGTTCAATAGCGACCACGGAATACCCTCTCACCCACGACCGGGCGAGAGGGCACCGCTATTTCTTTTGCACCGCGAATCCGGCCTGGGGTGCTGCAATGCGCGCCCTGACTTTCCGGACGACCTCCGTTACCGCACGCACGACCACATCGGGGGCATACGTCTGCAGGTACTCCGACGTGCTGTCGACAAGGATCTGCCTGCCTTGCGTGGAGTACGCGGCCATGGCGGCCTCGTTCGCCAGCATCGCCTTCGCGACTTTGGCCCGTTGCGAAGGGGGTAGCTCGCCAAGCTCGTTCGTACCGCTCAGCACGATGATCGGCTTGTCGCCGAAGTCGAAGTGAAGGCGCTGGAAGGCCAGCTCGGCATCCGACAGATCCCGGTTCGGTGGCGGATCGGTGTCCTGTGTCTCGGCCGATATCGCTTCCTGCTCGGAAGGACGAGCCAACTGCGCGTCTAGCAGTCGATGAAGCACCGGATCGGCGTTCGGCGGATTGTCCATGCAATCCGGATAACGTCCTGGCGCCTTCTTCAAGGCACCACTCTGCGCCAGGGCGACACAAGTGCGTGCCTGCCCGATCTCGTCCCGGGTACCGGCGCGCCACCGATCCAGCCACGGCTGGTCGAGGACTGTCCTGGCCGCTTCATCCAGACCGAAACTGTCCGGGTCGATCAACACCAGGCCCACGACTTCCTGCGGGAAGTCGGCGGCGTAAAAGGCGACATACAGGCCACCGTTGGAATGCCCCACCAGGATGACCGGCAAAGGTATCGACGCCTGCCTGATCAGCGCATGCAGGTCATTTGCCACATGGGAAGCGGTACCGGGAGCGTCCGAAGGATCGCTGAAACCCATGCCCGCACGGTCGTAGCTGCAGACGCGGGTGACGGCAGCCAGGCGTCCTTGCACACGCCGAAAACTCAAGTCGTCATCCCCCAGGCCGGCCTCGAGGATGACCACAGGCGTACCCGCGCCCATGCAAAACAGATTCAGGCGACGACCATCGGGCAGCGGGATCAGGGCCTGCGCGTGCTCATAGGCCGACGCCGGCAGGTCCGTGACTGCGGTTCGAGACACGGTAGTTGCGGCATCGGACGACCCGGCCCACAGCGCAATCGAAATGGCCCACGTGACCAGAAGAATTCGCGCACGGGACGCACCATGCATCAATCCGCCGCCTTCTTCGGCAGCAGCCAGCGCACAGCCACGATGCCCAGCTCGTAGAGCAGGCACATCGGGATCGCCAGCATGATCATCGAGGTGATGTCCGGCGGCGTGATGATCGCGGCCACCGCGAACGCGCCCACCACGGCGTAGCGCCGCGCGTTGCGCAGCTTGGCGATGTCCACGATGCCCACCGCGGCGAGGATCACCACCGCCACCGGCACCTCGAAGCACAGGCCGAAGGCGAAGAACATCAGCATCACGAAGTCGAGGTAGTGGGTGATGTCGGTCATCATCTCCACGCCCGCGGGCGTCACCGCGGTGAGGAAGCGGAACGCGGCCGGCAGCACCAGGAAATACGCGAACGCGCAGCCGCAGTAGAACAGCACCAGGGTGGCGACCAGCAGCGGCCGCGCGAGGCGTTTCTCGTGCTTGTACAGGCCGGGGCTGACGAAGGCCCACAGTTGGTAGAGGATCACCGGCATGCTGATGAACAGCGCGGCGTAGAACGCCAGCTTCAGCGGGGTGATGAAGGGGCTGGCCACCTCGGTGGCGATCAGGTGCGCGCCCTGCGGCAGGCGCGCCACCAGCGGCGCGGCCAGCTCCGAGTACAGCTTGTTCGCGAACGGCACCAGCGCCACCAGCACCAGCAGCACGGCGGCGATCGCCTTGAGCAGGCGCGAACGCAGCTCGATCAGGTGCGAGAACAGGCCCTGCTGCAGGTCGTCGCCGGGGCCGTCCGAATCAGCCGCCATGCGCGGACTCCTTCGTCGCGAGCGGCTCGTCCAGCGGCAGCGGTGGCTGCGCTCCGGGCAGGACTTCCTCGGCCGCCGGCGCCACCGCGGACTTCAGCGTCGCCGCCGCGTCCTCCACCGGTTGGCGCACCTGCTGCATGTTTTCCTTGAACTCGTTCTGCGCAGCCTCGGCGCGGGCGGCGGCTTCGCGGGCGGTGCGCTTGATTTCTTCCACTTCCAGCTCGCGCTCCACTTCGGCGCGCACACTGTCCCAGCCACTGCGCACGCGGCGCAGCAACGCGCCTGCCGTGCGCGCCGCGCCGGGCAGCTTCTCGGGGCCGAGCACGATCAACGCGACCAGCGCGAGCAGCAGCAGCTTGCCGAAGCTGATCTCGATCATCGCCGCAAAGCCCGGCCGCGCTTACTTCGACTCGTGCGAGTCGCGCTGGTCCTGCGTGCTGGCGCTCGCCGGCGAGGCCGGCGGATCGGCGCGCAACTGTTCCTTGGTCTTTTCCTTCTCGCTCTCGCCTTCGTCGCCGTGCATGGCCTTCTTGAAGCCGCGCACGGCGTTGCCGAGATCCGAGCCGACGTTGCCGAGCTTCTTGGTGCCGAAGATCAGCAACACGAGAACGAGCACGATGATCCAATGCCAGATGCTGTCAAAACCCATGATGTTCCTCGAGGCGCTTCGGGGCGGAAACGGCTCCGCCCGGAACCGCCGATCATCGCACAGGGCGGTCAGCGTGAAGTGTACTCTTCCAGCGTGTCGCGGAACTTCACCACGTCCGGCGGAACGTTGCTCACGCCGCCCTCGAAGATGCGCCGCGGCGTGATGCCGGCCCCGTACACCGCCGCATTGGCGTCCTGGTCGATCTTCAGCACCGAGCCGTCCAGCGCCACGCCGGCGAACAGGCCGCGCGCGCGCGAGTAGGAATAGATCTCCGCCTTCAGCTGCTGGTCGGTGGCGGCCGAGGCGGTGCGGCCCACCGGACCGGCCGCGGCGCTGGCGTCGGCGCCGATGGTGAACTTGCCGTTGACGATAGAATCCACGCCGCGCTCGGTGCGGAACACCAGGATCACGTCGGTGGACGACACGCCGATCTGGAAGCCCACGCTGCCGCCGCCGAAGGAAATGAAGCTGGGGTTGGACCAGGTGCCGTCCGGGCTCTTCACCGAGATCAGCCCCTCGCCGCGGCGGCCGCCGAACACGAAGCCGACCTTCAGCACGTCGGGGATGACCGCGATCGCCTTGGCGTCCTTGAGCAGGTCGCTGGGGATGGACTTGTCCGGCGCCTGCTCGATGTCGTTCAGCACGCGCACCGCGCTCTGCGCGCGCTGTTGCGGCGTGTCGTCGTCGGCATGCGCGACCATCGCCGGCAGCAGCAGGGCCGCGCCGAGCATGATGAAGCGGTACAGGGATGTCTTCTTGGACATGGGCAGCTCCGTGTTGGGAGAGTGGGAACGGGGCGCTTGTGGCAGACTCGCGGCAGTTTTGTCGCCAACACCGCAATGCCTGACCACGACCACTATAACGGCCCCGCAAGCCATTACGCCCGCGCCGCCGCGGCATCCGTTCAGACTGCCGTGCTGCTGGTGAACCTCGGCACGCCTGCCGCGCCCACGGCCAAGGCGCTGCGGCCCTGGCTCGCCGAGTTCCTGTCCGACCCGCGCGTGATCGACTACCCGCGCTGGAAGTGGTGGCCGATCCTGCACGGCGTGATCCTGCGCGTGCGCCCGCGGCGCTCCGCGCATGCCTATGCGCGCATCTGGGACACGCAGGGTTCACCGCTGCGCTGGCACAGCGAGGCACTGGCGAAGGCGTTGCAGGCCGAACTGGGCCCGGATGTGCGCGTGGCGCTGGCGATGCGCTACGGAGAGCCCCCGGTGGCACGGACCATCGCGCGGCTGCACGGCGAAGACGTGCGCCGCCTGCTGGTGCTGCCGCTGTATCCGCAGTATTCCGCCACCTCCACCGGCTCGGTGATCGACGCCGTGGCCGACGCGATGAAGTCGCTGCGCTGGCCGCCGGAGCTGCGCCTCGTCAACGACTACCACGACGACCCCGGCCATATCGAGGCGCTGGCCGCCAGCATCGAAAGCTGGTGGGCCGAGCACGGCCGCGGCGACAGGTTGCTGCTCTCTTTCCACGGCATCCCCGAGCGCTACGCCCAGCTCGGCGATCCCTATGCCGAACAATGCCGCACCACCGCGCGCCTGTTGCGCGAACGGTTGCGGCTGGACGAATCGCAGGTACTGCTGTGCTTCCAGTCGCGCGTGGGCCGCGAACGCTGGCTGGGGCCGTATACCGACGCCACCGTGCGCCGCCTCGCCGGCGAAGGCGTGCGCAGGCTCGACGTGGCCTGCCCCGGCTTCGCGGTGGATTGCCTGGAAACGCTGGAGGAGATCGCCATGCAGAACCGCGACTTCTTCGCCGCCGCCGGTGGCGGCAGCCTGCGCTACATCCCCGCGCTCAACGACGGCGCAGGACAGGTCCGCAGCCTTGCCGCGCTGGCACGGCGGCACCTGCAGGGCTGGCCCGCGTGACCGCACCGCGCGAGCGCCGCATCGCACTGCCCCATCTCACCCTCGCCGCGCAGGAATGGGGCGACGCGTCGGCGCCGCCGTTGCTCGCGCTGCACGGCTGGCTGGACAACGCCGGCAGTTTCACCGCGCTGGCACCATTGCTCGCGGACGGCCTTCGCCTGATCGCGCTGGACCTGCCGGGCCACGGCCACTCGGATCACCTGCCCGCAGGCGCCGGTTACCACTACCTCGACCACGTGCGCGCCGTGCTGGCCACGCTCGACGCACTGGAACTGCCGCGCTGCAGCCTGCTCGGCCATTCGCTGGGCGCCGGCATCGCCTCGCTGGTCGCGGCGGCCGCGCCTGCGCGCATCGAGCGCCTGCACCTGATCGAAGGGCTGGGCCCGCTGGGCGACGACGGCACGCACACCTTGCAGCGCTACCGTGATGCGCTGGCGGCGCCACCCGCCGATGGCAAGGCGCTGCGCCTGTTCCGCAGCATCGGGCAGGCCGCCAGCGCACGCGCCATCGCCAGCGGACTCGACGCGGAGCTTGCCCTCCCGATCATCGAACGCGGCCTGGGCGAAACAGCTGGCGGCTGGCAATGGCGCAGCGACCCGCGCCTCGTGCGGCCCAGCGCGATCCGGCTGGCCGAAGCGCAGATCCACGCCCTGCTTGCCGGCATCGAGGCGCCTACCGCCCTGCTGCTCTCGCAACCGGCCACGCCCTACCTGCCCGCGGCGCAGATGGAAGCGCGCGCCGCCTGTGTGCCGGGCATCGAGGTCGAACGCATGGCTGGTGGCCACCACCTGCAGCTCGAACATCCGCAGGCGGTGGCGCAGTGGGTGCTGCGCCATCCCGCGTCTGCCTCGTAGGAGCGCACCCTGTGCGCTCCTACGGGTGGATCAGCCCGAAATCGCCAGGCGCTCCGAACGGTACAACTGCGCGGTGATGCCTGCCGCGACCAGCGCCGCCGCCAGCGTGCCGGCGAGACACAGCCCGAGCTGGTCCAGCGTGACACCGTCGCCGCGCAGTTGCTGCATGATGCCGAGGTTCTGGCCCAGCAGCGGTACCGCGTACATCCATGCCTGCGCCTTGATCGGCAGGAAGGCCAGCACGGCGCTTGGGATCGCCGGCACCATCATGAGCAGCGAGACGTAGGTCTGCGCTTCGCGGTAGCTCTTGGCGAACGCCGCCACCAGGGTCTGCAGGGAAGCCAGCAAGAGCACCAGCGGCAGCATCAGCAGCAACACGGTGCCGGCGAAATGCCAGCCTAGATCCAGCTCCATGCCCAGCTTTTCGGCGGGGATGAATTGCCCCACCACCGCGAACGCCAGCACGGTGATGGCGAGACTGGCGCAGGAGAACGCGCAGATCGCCGCGAGCTTGCCCGCCAGGATCTTCCAGCGCTCCACCGGGTTGGCGAACAGCGGCTCCAGCGATTGCCGCTCGCGCTCGCCGGCGGTGAGGTCGATGGCAAGCGGCATGCCGCCGATGAACAGCGCGATCACGAAGAAGTACGGCAGCATCGCGAACAGCAGCACCGCGCGCGACTGTGGCGTGGCCTGGTCGCGCTTGGCGACCAGCACCGGCCACGCGGTCCCCGGAGACATGCCGCGCGCCACCAGGCGCATCGCGCCCTGCTGGCGCGCATAGGCCTCCACCAGTTTCTGCACGCGCTCCACCGCGCTGCTGGTGTCCTGCCGCGAGGAGTCGTAGAACATCTCCACCTGCACCGGCTCGCCTTTGCGCCAGGCCGCGCCGTAGCCGGCGGCGATGCGCAGCACCACGTCGGCATCCTGCTTGCGCACGGCCTGGCCCGGGTCGGCCACCGCCGCATCGGGAACGATGCCGCCCTCCTTCAAGGCATCGACCAGGTTCGGCGCGTACTGCGCGCCGATCACCGGCACGTGCAACGGCTTGTCGATCTTGTCCAGTTGCATGCTGACCTGCATGTTGATCAGCATCACGAACAGCAGCGGACCCAGCAGCGGGCCGGTGATGAAGGCGCTCAGCACGGTGCGGCGGTCGCGCAGGTTCTCGCGCACCTCCTTGAGGAACACGGTGAGCATGGCGCCGGTGCGGCGCGCTTGCGAGGCGACGGCGTTCATGCGGCGAGGCCCTCGTCGGTTCCGATGATCTTCACGAAGGCATCCTCCAGATTGGCTTCGCCGGTCTGCGCGCGCAGCGCGTCGGGCGTTTCGTCGGCCACCACGCGGCCGTGCGCGATCACCACGATGCGGTCGCACAGCGCCGCCACCTCCTGCATGATGTGGCTGGAGAACAGCACGCAGCGTCCCTCCGCCTTCAGCTGCTGCATGAAGCGGCGCAGGCCGCGCGTGGCCATCACGTCGAGGCCGTTGGTGGGTTCGTCGAGGATCACGTTGCGCGGGTCGTGGATCAGCGCGCGGGCGATCGCGGTCTTCACCCGCTGGCCCTGCGAGAAGCCCTCGGTGCGGCGGTCGAGGATGTCGCGCATCTCCAGCGCGTCGACCAGCGCGTCGTGGCGCGCGCGCAGCGTGGCTTCGGCTATGCCGTGCAGGCGCGCGAAGTATTCGATGTTCTCGCGCGAGGTGAGCCGCTTGTACAGGCCGCGCGCATCCGGCAGCACGCCCAGTGCGCGGCGCACCGCCAGCGGATCGGTCGCGGCGTCGACGCCGTCCACCAGCACCTGCCCGCTGTCGGGCTGCGTCAGCGTGTAGAGCATGCGCAGGGTGGTGGTCTTGCCGGCGCCGTTGGGGCCGAGCAGGCCGGTTATCTCGCCGTCGCGGGCGGTGAAGCTGACGCCGTCCACGGCCTTCACCGTGCCGAACGCCTTGTGCAGGTCCCTGACTTCGATCACGGCCGTCCACCCCGCTTGAGGCAGGCGTCCGGGCCGGCAGCCGTCACGGAAAACACGGCCAGCAGCGGCAACAGGATCTGGCTGAAGACATGCGGAGCATCGAGCACGGCTGCGGCGATAGCCGTCGCAGCCCACAGTACGGCGTTTGCCGGAACGTATGGCTTTCTCATGGGGTGGCTCCGTTGAAATCGATGAAGAAGGGTTGCTGTTGCAGGCGGTCGAGGCAGCTCGCATCCATCGTTTTCGGATCGAGCTTTTCGACGAAGTGCTGCACCAGTTGCGGCCCGCAGCCCGTCGCCAGCACGCTGTGGCCCTGTCCCTTGAACAGCAGCACGCGCGCGTCCGTCAGCGACTTCGCCACCTCGTCGGCATAGCGCGGCGGCGTCACCGGGTCGTACTGGCCGGCCAGCAGCAGCACGGGCTTGTCGGTCTTGAGCGGCTGGTGGAAGTCCGCCGGCCGCGTGCCCCTGGGCCATGCCGAGCAGATCGCCTTGTAGGCATCGACCATGTGCGTGCCGAGCAGGGTGTTGGCATCCTGCGGACGGGCGGTGAGCAGGTCGGCATCCTCGCTGCAGATGATCGAGTACGACATGCCGCTGCCGGCGAGATCGGCCATGTCCACGGTAAGCAGCTTGGCCTGCCCCAGCAGCGGACCCACGTCGCCGTGCGCCGCGGCGTCGATGGACAGCGGCAGCAGCGCGGCGGTGACCGGCGAATAGGCGAACATGCGCACCACGCTCACCAGCGAGTCCTCGCTGAGCACGCGCTGCACGGTCTGGTAGCTCTGCGGGTCGCGGAAGCTGACCGGGTGCGGATTCGCGCGCAGCGCATCGCGCAACTGGATCAGCGTCTGGTACGGGTTGCCGAAGCGCTGCTTGCATGCGGCATCGCTTTCGCAGCGCGCGAACTGCGCCTTCAGCGCATCGTCGAGGTTACGCGCGAAATCCTCGCCCAGCACCACGCTGTTCGGCACCGTGCTGTCCAGCACCACGCTGCGCACCGCGTCGGGATGGCGCATGGCGTACTGCTGCGCCACGCGCGTGCCATAGGACACGCCGACCAGGTCGAACTGCGGCACGCCCAGCGCACGGCGCACCTCGTCCAGGTCCTCCACCGCGTCGGTGGTGGTGTAGTAGCGCGGATCGGCGTGCGACTGCACCTGCTTCAGGCAATCGGCCGCCGCGGCGCGCAGCTTGTCCGGGTCGAAGCCGACGCCGTCGTCCGCATCGGCCTTGTCGTCGGCCTTGCAGTCAAGCGCATTGGAACCACCCACGCCGCGCTGGTCGAGCAGCAGGATGTCGCGATGCGCGCGCAACGGATCCAGCATCGCCCCGATCTGGCCGGCGTAATCGGTGGCCGCCTGCCCGGGGCCGCCGGCGAGGAAGGCCAGCATGTCGGGACTGGCGACCTGCGCACTGGAGCGCAGCACCGCCAGCTTCAGCGCGATCTTGCGGCCTTGCGGTTCGGCGCGGTTCTCCGGCACCTCCAGCGCGCCGCACCATGCCGCCGTGCTCAGGCCGCTGTTCGGTTGGCCTAGGTCGCAGGCGGTCAGCGTCAGCTTGCCGAATTGCCAGGTGCGCGGCGGCGCGGGCTTCACGTTCGCCTGTGCGGACGCCGCGCCCTGCGCCGGTGCCGGTGCCGGTGCCTCATGTTCCGGTGATTTATGCCTGGCATGGTTCGCGGCGATGATCGCGGCCGCCACGGCCGCGATGACGCCCATGCGCTTCCTGGAATTCATGCTCATGTATCGCTTCCCGGTTCAAAGATGGATTCGATCGGACGTCCAAACAGCCTTGCGATCCTGAACGCCAGCGGCAGGCTGGGGTCGTACTTGCCGGTCTCGATGGCGTTGACGGTCTGCCGCGACACTTCCAGCCGCTCGGCGAGATCCGCCTGCGACCAGCCTTGCTCGCCACGCAGTTCGCGCACGTGGTTGTTCATTGGTAGCGGCGCGACAGCAGGAGGCGGACCACGCCGTACACGCCGATCATCAGCGGCAGCACCCACAGCATCGCCCATGGCGGCGAGGGCAGCACGCGCACGTTCTGCAGGAAACCGAGGCCGAAGGTTGCCATCCCGATCACCGCGCAGGTGATGGCCACCGCCTGCAGTTCGATGCGCTGCTGCAACTCGTCCTGGCGCAGCATGTGCCGCAGCATCGCGCGCACCACGAACGCCATCGGCACCACCGGCAGCAGGGCCACCACCGCCCTCCACGCGGCCGGCATGTCGACGCGCAGCAGCACCACGACCGAAACCAGCAGCACGACCAGGTAGCCGAGCATGGCCGGCAGGAACTCGCGCAGGTAATGCTGCTGCAGCGTGCGTGCCTGCTGTCCGGCAAGGACGGAACCGCGGCGGCCGCTCATCGCGCCGGCTCCCCGTCCGATGCGCCGCGGGAGGCATGGCGCCTGCGCCAGTACCGATAGCCCTGCCATGCCAGCACCAGCACCAGGGCCGAGCCCATGCCGGCCAGCATGCCGATGTCGAAATCGTCGTGGCGCAGCCATGTCGCCAGCGCCACGGCCGCCACCAGCGCGAGCATCAAGGCCAGGCGCTGGCGGAAGGAAAAGCTGCTCTCGGCGCAGGCCATGTCATGGCCATAGCGCCGGCCCAGCAACCAGCGCGTGATGCCATAGGCCACCAGCTGCAACGGGAACACCCAGATCAGCACGATGCCGTCCAGTTGCACCAGCTTCGCCGCGGCAAGGAAGCCGCCGACCAGGCTGGCCGCCCCGACCAGTGCCGTGGCCACGCCGAGCGCGACCAGATGGGTGCGCTGCTCCAGTTCGTCGCTGTGCAGGATGCGCCGCGCCAGCAGCGCGATCACATAGAGCATGAGCGCCGCCGGTGCCAATGCCAGCAGCAGCTTCAGCGGCAGGTTGCCGGTGGTCTTCACCCAAGGCCAGGCCAGCAGCATGAAGCCGACGTACAGGATCATCGCTGCCATCACCTGGCGCTGGTACTGCCTTTCCGTGAAGCGCCGCAGCGGCGGCCTGTTTCCACCCGTGGGCATGCGCACTGGATCCCCCTGTCATCGTGTAAAGCACCCTTTACACGCGCAGCGTAGACCGGCCGCGCGCGGCCTGTCAAGCGTGCTTTACACACAAGCTTCCTGGCGCACCACGATCGCGTCAAACAAGTGACACAAGGTCATTTTTCGACGCGCAAGGGCACCAGGAACGGCCGGCTGGACCGACCCCGACAGCCATCGAAACCGGATCGCGAGCCCGCTTCATGGCCGCATGAGCTAACTAAGGTTCAGCCAGAGGAAACCCTAGCCGACGCCCATAAAAATAAAGCAATTTCAGCAAGTTAAATGTATGAACGCAGAGATCGACGCCCAATCTTTCCACCAGAGAGCACCCCTTCATGGCGTCCGGAAACCGCGGAGGCTCGGCAGCAATCCCAAAAACTTTAATCCGTGAAGCTAAAGTGAGCACCGGATCACACTTTGGCCCGCTCTTTGCTGCCCGTCCCATCGACAGCTTGCACCAACGACTGCTGGAAGGTTTTCGCCACGAGTCCGCCGCGGATACATCGACCAAGCTGTTGCGTTTTCCACCAACACTCCGGAAGTCCAAGGAAACACATGAACAAGACGCTTCTTTCCGCTGCCCTCGTCGCCACCCTTGGCGCACTGGCCTTCGTCCCGGCCGCCCAGGCAGCCACCACCAACACCGGCACCATCCAGATCAACGGCAAGGTGCTGCAGGACACCTGCACGGTCACCGTCAACGGCTCCGGCAATACCGTGACCTTGACCCCCGTCATGGTGTCGAGCCTGGCCGCCTCCGGTGCCAAGGCAGGCGCCACTGCCTTCACCCTCAACCTCAGCAACTGCGACGCGAACGCCACCCAGGCCCAGCTGAGCTTCACCAGCGGCGCCAACAACGCCTCCGACGGCAACCTCAAGAACAGCACCAGCACCGGCAGCGCCGGCAACGTCGAGGTCCAGCTGCTGGCCGGCGGCACCAGCGGCAGCGTCATCAACGTCAGCAGCAACACCAATGCCCCGGCCGTCTCGCTCAGCAGCGGCTCGGGCAGCACCAACATGGCCGCCCAGTACTACGCCACAGGCGTAGCTACGGCCGGCCTGGTCAGCACCAGCGCCAGCGTGACCTTCACCTACCAGTAAGCGCCACCGCGTGCCGCAGCCGCCCGAAACCGGCTGCGGCACGCCTTCGCGTCACCCCCGGCATCCGGCCCGGCAGGGATATTCCTCGATGAAAAACCTCTACTGCACCCTGGGCGCAGCCTTGGCCGCGCTCGTCGTCGGCATCGGCCCGGCCCATGCCAGCGTCATCGTGGGCGGTACCCGCGTGGTGCTTCCCGCCCAGCAGAACGAAGTCACCGTGCGCCTGACCAACGACAGCGACCACCCTGCCCTGGTCGAGGCATGGATCGACGCGGGCGACCTGAATTCGGCGCCGGACAACGCCAATTCGCCCTTCCTGATCACGCCGCCGCTGTTCCGCATGGACGCGCACAAGGACCAGAACCTGCGCATCATCTACACCCAGAGCGCCCAGCCGCTGCCGGCCGACCGCGAGTCGCTGTTCTGGCTGAACGTGCTGGAGGTGCCGCCCAAGCCCAGTGGCCCGCAGGCCGCCGGCCAGAATTACCTGCAGTTCGCGATACGTTCGCGGCTGAAACTGTTCTACCGCCCGGCCAGCCTGCCGGGCGACGCGATGAAGGCACCCGACAAGTTGACCTTCAAGGCCGCCGGCACCCCGGATGCCGCGCTGGAAGCGCACAACCCCACGCCGTACTACGTCACGATCAGCAAACTCTCGCTCGGTCCCGGTGGCAAGACCATCGACGGCGCCAGCGGCATGGTGGCGCCGTTCGGCGACCTGCGCCTGCCGCTCAAGGGGCTGGCGCAGGCACCGGCCGCCGGCACGCCCGTCGCATTCACCACCATCGACGACTACGGCGCGGCCGACGTCCACAAGGGCACCGTGACACCGTGACCCTGCGGCGCGCCCCGCTTCGTCGCCACCCGACCGGGCGCCATGCGGCGCTCGCGGTGGCGTGCGGCCTGGCGTTGGGCGTCGCCATGGGTTATCCGCGTCCGGCAGGAGCCGCCGATGCCAGCGCACCGGCCGACGCCAGCGCCGAAGGCGGCCTCGCCAACTTCGACCGCAGCATGCTGGCCGGCGCCGGCCGCGGCACGGCCGACCTCTCGCGCTTCGAGCACGGCAATCCCGTGCTGCCCGGCCTCTACAACCTCGACATCTACCTCAACAAGAACTGGGTGGGGCGCATGGACGTGCGCTTCACTGCGCCGTCCGCCGATGCCAACGCCGCGCCCTGCGTCAGCACCGACTTGCTCGACCGCATGGGCCTGGTGCCGGCAAAGACCGACGCCGCAGCCGCGGCCGCCGCGAAGCTGGCGTCGGGTACCTGCGTGGGCCTGGGCGAGCTGATCCCCGGCGCCACGCTGTCCTTCGACATGTCCGACCTGCGCATGGACGCCAGCGTGCCGCAGGCCTACATGAACCAGCGGCCGCGCGGCTGGGTCAACCCGTCCTCGTGGGACGCGGGCGTGCCGGCGTTCCTGCTCAACTACAACTTCGACAGCTACCGCACCAGCAACGGCGGCCAGAGCCAGGACAGCACCTACCTGGGCCTGCGCTCCGGCTTCAACCTCGGCCTGTGGCAGTTCCGCCAGGACAGCACCGCCACGCTGCAATCGGGTACCGGCCAGCCCAGCCAGCGCCACTGGCACAACATCGACGCCTATGTGCAGCGCGCGCTGCCCAGCCTGGGCGCCGAACTGAGCGTGGGCGACAGCTACACCGACGGCGCCGTGTTCGACAGCTATGGCCTGCGCGGCGTGCAGCTGGCCACCGACGACCGCATGCTGCCGCAGTCGCTGCGCGGCTACGCGCCGGTGGTGCATGGCGTGGCCTACACCAACGCCAAGGTCACCGTGACCCAGAACGGCGTGCAGATCTACCAGACCACGGTGGCGCCCGGCCCGTTCGTGATCAACGACCTCTACCCCACCGGCTACGGCGGCGACCTGGTGGTGAACGTGACGGAAGCCGATGGCCGCCAGCACAGCTTCACCGTGCCCTACGCCGCGCTGGCGCAGTCGTTGCGCCCCGGCGTCACCCGCTTCGACCTCGCCGCCGGCCAGTTGCGCGACACCACGCTCCAGGATCGGCCCGACGTGATCCAGGCGGCGGTGCAGCACGGTTTCAGCAACCGCATCACCGGCTATGCCGGCGTGCAGGGGGCGGAAGGCTACGCCGCGGCGCTGGTCGGCGGCGCGCTCAACACGCGCTTCGGCGCGCTGGCGCTGGACGTCACCCAAGCCCATGCCAGCATCCCCGGCTACGGCACTTACAACGGGCAGAGCTACCGCATCAGCTACAGCAAGGTCCTCCCGGAAACCAACACCTCGCTGAGCGTGGCGGCCGACCGCTATTCCACCAGCGGCTTCCTCAGCCTGGGCGACGCCGAGGCCGCGCGCGACTACGCCAACCACGGCATGGACGCGCTGCAATACCAGCCGACCAACGTGCAGACCATCGCCGGCCTGCCCGTGCAGAGCCTGCTCACGCCGGCCCAGCTCGCGGCGCTGAACGGCACCACCTACAACAGCGATGCCCTGTATACCGCGCGCGGCCTGCTGCAGCAGCGCAACCGCTTCACCCTGACGCTCAACCAGCAACTGGGGAGCAACGGCGGTTCGCTCTACGCCAACGCCTCGATCAACAACTACTGGAACCAGGCGGGCAACGACACGCAGTTCCAGGCGGGCTACAACAACCACCTCGGGCGCCTGGCCTACAACGTCTCGGTCAGCCGCGGGCGCCTGGCGCTGGGCGGCTACGACAACCAGGTGTCCTTCAACGCCACCCTGCCGCTGGGCAACACGCCGCACGCCCCCAGCATCTCGTTCAACCTCAGCCACGACAACGACGGCGGCAACCAGGAACAGGCCACCCTCAACGGCACGCTGGGCCAGTGGAACCAGTTCACCTACGGCGCCACCGCCTCGCACGGCGGCAGCGCCGCCGGCAACGCCTACAGCGCGAACGCCGGCTACAGCAGCCCTTATGCCACGTTCAACGCCAGCGTCGGCGACGGCAGCGGCTACTCGCAGGCGTCCATCGGCGCCAACGGCGCGGTGGTCGTCCACGCGGGCGGCATCACCTTCGGCCAACCGACCGGCGACACCATCGCCATCGTGCACATGCCCGGCGCCACCGGCGCGCACATCCTCAACGCGCCTGGCCTCAGCGTGGATCACGAGGGCTACGCGCTGGTGCCCTACCTCACCCCGTACCAGCTCGACACCATCCAGGTCGATCCGCAGGGCCTGCCGCTGGGCGTGCAGTTGGACGCCACCAGCGCCGACGTGGCGCCCTACGCGGGCGCGGTGGTGAGGGTGGACTTCAAGAGCCGGGCCAGCCATGCCGTGATCGCGCGCATCCGCATGACCGACGGCCAGCCCGTCCCGTTCGGCGCACAGGTGTTCGACGCAAAGGCGCAACCGCTGGGCGTGGTCGGGCAGGGCGGCATGGCGCTGCTGCGCGGCATCACTGCCGGCGGGCGTTTCAGCGTGCAGTGGGACGATGAGCAGGGCGCGGCACACGCCTGCTCGTTCTCCTATACGCTGCCCAAGTCCGGCAAGAACACGCAAACGTATCAACAGACCCAGGCGACGTGTGTCGCGGGCAGCGGGGATACGCAAAAGACAACAACAGGCAGCGCGCCATGAAGCTGGTCGTCACTCATCCGCATTCCCTCTGGCGAAGACTGGGACTGTTTACGCTCGCACTGGTGATGTTGATGGGCTGCGGTCCGCGCGCAATGGCTGCGGCCACCAGTTGCACATCTGCGGGGGGAACCCTCGATCTTCCGGCGGTCACGGTTCCCCAGAATCCAGCGGTCGGCTCATTGGTAGGTTCGCCGGCCACCGTGACCGTGACATTTACGTGCAGCAATCTCCCGTACAGCCAACCGACGGCACCTAGCTACTACAGCGACACGGCCACCATCCAGGCCGGCAACCTCGCTCCTGCGGATGCCACTGACAATCCAAATGGCAGCAACGGCATCATGTTCGCCACCAACCTGCCGGGACTGGCCCTGCAGTTGACCGCCAGTCCCGTCCAGGCCAACGACAGGGCCTGGGTTCGTGGCGGACCAGGCAGCACCCGGGGATTCGAGCCGGGGGCGGTAACCGCTCCGAGTTCGTCTTGGCAATGCATACAGTACAAAGGGAATGGTTCATGCTCCACGTACGGTGGCACCTACGGCGGATCCGTGAGCGAGACATTCACCGCCCAGTTGATCGTGACCGGCCCCGTGACAACGGGCACCCTCAACGCCATCAACCTGATGCAATTCAATTGGTATGTCTACGGCATCGGCCCCAGCGAGGGATATTTCGCCACTCTCGCTCTCGGCAGCACCACCGTGAAATCGGCTGCCTGTTCGGTCGCCGTCGATCCCACCGTGGTGACGCTGCCGGCGGTTCTCGCCTCGGCATTCACCGGCACGGGCGCCACTGCGGGTCAGACGCCGTTCAACGTGCAGCTGAGCTGCCAGACCGGCGCCAGCCTCTCCATCACCCTGGCCACCGCGAACCAGCAGACAGGCACCACCAGCGTGATCGCACCCACTGCAGGCAACGGCTATGCGGGCAACGTGGGCGTGCAGCTTCTGGATGGCAAGGGCAACCCCATCACGTTCGGCACGGCGATCTCCGAGGGCGCAACGTCCAGCGGCACCATGAATCTGCCATTCAACGCTCGCTACTACCAGACCGCACCAGGAGCGACCGCCGGCCTGGTTACCGCTACGGCCACCTACACGCTGACCTACCAGTAACCGCGCCCGCATGGATCGAACCGGATGGCCGGGCGACCACGCGGCGACCACAGGACCCGCGATCAGTCGTAGGTACGTATCACCAGGTTCGCCGCCGACTGGCCATCCGGCCCCACCGCGTAGCTGGCGAGGTAGCCGAGCAGGCGGTCATTGGCGATGCTCGTCGCGTCCACGGCCTGCACGGTGCGCGAGTAGGTCCGGCCAGGGTCGGTCGCGGTCTGGCCGCAAACCAGACGACCGGACGGCTGCATGGCCTGGGGCGGCAAAGCGCCAACCGGGGCGACCTGCATCGCATCGGCGGCACACGTCGGCTCCAGCACCACACCGGTGAAATTGATGCGCGCGCCGCCTTGCGCCCACGCGCCCGGCATCGCCAAGGCGATGAGCGAGCCGAGCATCCAGCGATTCCAACTGCGCATGAGCCATCCCGGTCGGCGCGCAAAAGCGTGCGCCACGAGGGGCTGTCGGCCGCAGATCGGGCAACTTGATGGGGCATGGCGAGCCTGTTCGCAAAAATGCGAACCAGTTCACACTCACGTAGTTTTGACTTCGACGCCCGAGCTTTGGGTTTCTCGACACATCGCAGACAAACTTGAGGCGACACATGAAGTTTGCCGGCCCGGGCGTGCCCATCAACGCGAGCTGATGTACTTCTCGCGGCGGATTTGCGGCACCGGCAGGCCGGACTCCTTCAGCGCATTGAAGGCCGCGTCGACCATGTTGGGATTGCCGCAGAGATAGGCGATGTCGCGCGCGGCGCACGGCGCCAGCTCGGCCAGTACACCCTGCACGTGGCCACTGCGATCGGACGCACGCGGCACGGTGCGCGGCTGGCGGCTGAGGCAGCCGTGGAAGGTGAAGCCGGGGTGGCTCTGCGCGAAGTCCTCGAACTCCTCGCCATAGAGCAACTCGGTTTCGTTGCGCGCCCCGTACAGCAGCACCACTTCGCGCCCCCCCTGCGCCAGCAGTTTTTCGATCTGCGGCAGCATCGCCCGGTACGGCGTGACGCCGGTGCCGGTGGCGAGCAGCAGGTAGCGCGGGTGCACGTCGCCCGCCTGCAGGCAGAAGCGGCCGTAGGGACCACTGGCATCGATCACGCCGCCGACCGGCAGTTCACCCAGCAGCCTGGTGGCCGCGCCGCCATCCACGTAGCTCACCGCGATCTCGATGCGTTGCACGGGCGAGCTGCCGTCGCCCACGGTGGCCACGGAGTAGCTGCGCTTGGTGGGTGCGCCGTCGTCGTAGTGGAAGTGGATCTGCAGGAACTGCCCCGGCACGAAGGCCAGTGGCTGGCCGTCGACGCGCTCGAACACGAGGTGGCGCACGGTGGGAGCCAGCATGCGGCTGTCGACGAGGCGTAGCTGGAAATGGTCTGCCATGGATAATGTTCCGGAAACGGTGCGTGCGCCGGGCGGCGCAAAACGGCCCGCTATAATAGAAGGCTCGCCCATTCCGGTGCAGCCAGCCCATGAGTTCCGCCCCCGCGCTCGTCGTCGACAACCTTCGCAAGACCTACGGCAACGGCGTCGAGGCCCTCAAGGGCATCAGCCTGACCGTGCAACCCGGCGACTTCTTCGCCCTGCTCGGCCCCAACGGCGCCGGCAAGTCCACCCTGATCGGCATCCTCTCCTCGCTGGTGAATTCCAGCGGCGGCGACGCGCAGGTGTTCGGCGTCTCGGTGAACCGCCAGCGCAACGAGGCGATGAAGCTGATCGGCCTGGTGCCGCAGGAAATCAACTTCAACCAGTTCGAGAAGCCGTTCGACATCTGCGTGAACGAGGCGGGCTTCTACGGCATCCCGCGGCGGATCGCCGCCGAGCGCGCGGAGAAGTACCTGAAGGAGCTGCGCCTGTGGGACAAGGCGCAGATGCAGGCGCGCACCCTGTCCGGCGGCATGAAGCGGCGCCTGATGATCGCCCGCGCGATGATGAACGAACCCAGGCTTCTGATCCTCGACGAGCCCACCGCGGGCGTGGACATCGAGATCCGCCGCTCGATGTGGCAGTTCGTCAGCGGCATCAACGCGGCCGGCACCACGGTGATCCTCACCACGCACTACCTGGAGGAGGCCGAGCAGCTGTGCCGCAACATCGCGATCATCGACCACGGCACCATCGTGGAGAACACCACGATGAAGCAGTTGCTCTCCAAGCTGGACGTGGAGACCTTCGTGTTCGACGTGACCGACGTGCCGGGTGAGCTGCCCGCACTGCCTGGCGTCACCCTGCGCCGCGTGGACGAGCACACGCTGGAAGCGGAGATGGCCCGCACCCACGACCTCAACTCGCTGTTCGCGGCGCTCACCGCGCACGGCATCACGGTGACCTCGATGCGCAACAAGACCAACCGGCTGGAGGAGCTGTTCGTGCGGCTGGTGGAACAGGGCCGCAACGGCCAGGAGCAGGCCGCATGAGCAACGCCGCCGCCAACCTGGTCGCCCTCCACACCATCGTGCGCCGCGAGATCGTGCGCATCCTGCGCATCTGGACGCAGACGCTGATCCCGCCGGCGATCACCATGACGCTGTACTTCGTGATCTTCGGCAAGCTGATCGGCAGCCGCATCGGCACCATCCAGGGCGGCTACAGCTACATGCAGTACATCGTGCCCGGCCTGGTGATGATGAGCATCATCACCAACAGCTACGGCAACATCTCCAGCTCGTTCTTCGGCGCCAAGTTCAGCCGCGCGGTGGAGGAGATGCTGGTGTCGCCGATGCCGAACTGGGTGATCCTCGCCGGCTACGTGACCGGCGCGGTGGTGCGCGGCCTCGCGGTGGGCGTGCTGGTGCTGTGCATCGCGCTGTTCTTCACCTCGTTGCACGTGCAGCATCCGCTGATCACCTTCGCCTCGGTGCTGCTGGGCTCGGTGATCTTCTCGCTGGCCGGCTTCGTCAACGCGGTGTACGCGAAGAAGTTCGACGACATCGCGCTGGTGCCCACCTTCGTGCTCACCCCGCTCACCTACCTCGGCGGCGTGTTCTATTCCATCCAGATGCTGGGCGAGCCGTGGCAGGCGATCTCGCGGATCAACCCCATCCTGTACATGGTCAATGCCTTCCGCTACGGCGTGCTCGGCATCAGCGACGTGCAGGTGGGCGTGGCGTTCGCGGTGATGCTGGGCTTCGTGGTGGCGCTCACCGCGTTCGGGCTGCACCTGCTGAAGCGCGGCGTGGGGCTGCGCTCGTAACCATACCCGTAGGAGCGCAGCCTGCGCGCGATTGCTTTTCGCCCTGACCGGACATCGGGGCATTCGCGCACAGGGTGCGCTCCTACATCGGGATTCGAAAATGCGCGTCAACAAGTACATCAGCGAAGCCGGCCTGTGCTCGCGCCGCGAGGCGGACGAATGGCTCGTGGCCGGCCGCGTCACCATCAACGGCGAAACGGTCGGCACCGGCGCCAAGGCGCTGGAAGGCGACGAGGTGCGCGTGGACGGCGAGCTCGTCAAGGCGCGCGTCCTCGCCGCCACGCCGGCCGCGAAGAAGGCCACCTACATCGCGCTGAACAAGCCGGTGGGCATCACCTGCACCACCGACGCCACGGTGAAGGGCAACATCGTCGATTTCGTCGACCACGCGCAGCGCATCTTCCCGATCGGCCGGCTGGACAAGGATTCGGAAGGACTGATCCTGCTCACCAGCAACGGCGACATCGTCAACGAGATCCTGCGCGCGGAGAACAACCACGAGAAGGAATACCTGGTGGCGGTGAACAAGCCGGTCACCGAGGAATTCCTCGCCGGCATGGCGCGCGGCGTGCGCGTGCACGGCCAGATGACCAGGCCCTGCCGCACGCGCAAGATCGCGAAGTTCGGCTTCGCCATCGTGCTCACCCAGGGACTGAACCGGCAGATCCGCCTGATGGCGGCGGCGTTCGGCTACCGTGTGACCCAGCTGCGCCGCGTGCGCATCGTCAACGTGAAGCTCGGACACCTGAAGCCCGGCCAGTGGCGCAACCTCACCGATGCGGAGTTGAAGGGCCTGCTGCCCGGCCGCACGCAGTGGTGAGCCACGGCCTCATGCATGTGCCGTAGGAGCGCACCCTGTGCGCGATTGCCTTTCGCTCTGATCGAACATCGGAGCAATCGCGCACAGGGTGCGCTCCTACGACACGAATCATCAGGCTGCGGGCAAGTCTTCCAGGTTCCAGCGCGGGCGCACCTCGACTGCCTCGCCCTGATGCTGGCCGCTGGCCAGCCGGATCGCCCCGGCCAGTGCGATCATCGCGCCGTTGTCGGTACAGAACGCGAGGCGCGGGAAATAGGTGCGGAAACCGTCCCTTTCGCCTGCCGCGGCCAAGTTCGCGCGCAGGCGGCGGTTGGCGCCCACGCCGCCCGCGATCACCAGCCGCTGCGCACCGGCAGCCTCCAGCGCACGGCGGCACTTGATGACCAGCGTATCGACGATGGCCTCCTCGAACGCGCGGGCGATGTCGGCACGGGTCTGCTCGCCCTGGTCGGAATGCTGCCAGGCCAGCAGTACCTGCGTCTTGAGCCCGGAGAAACTGAAATCCAGCCCCGGCCGGTCGGTCATCGGCCGCGAGAAGCGGAACGTACCGGGCCTGCCCTGCTCGGCCAGCCTGGCCAGCGCCGGGCCGCCGGGATACGGCAGCCCCATCAGCTTGGCGGTCTTGTCGAAGGCCTCGCCGGCGGCATCGTCCAGCGTGTCGCCGAGGATGGTGTATTCGCCGATGGCCTTCACCTGGACCAGCAGCGAGTGGCCACCGGAAACCAGCAGGGCGACGAAGGGCGGTTTTGGCGGGTCTTCTTCCAGCAGGGGCGCCAGCAGGTGGCCTTCCATGTGGTGCACGCCGATCGCCGGCACGCCCAGCGCCCAGGCCAGTGCGCGCCCGGCCGCCGCGCCCACCAGCAGGGCGCCGACCAGGCCGGGGCCGGCGGTGTAGGCCACGCCGCCGAGGTCGGCGGGCGTCAGCCCGGCCTCGGCCAGCGCCTCGCGCACCAGCGGCAGCAGCTTGCGCACGTGGTCGCGGCTGGCCAGCTCCGGCACCACGCCGCCGTAGTCGGCGTGCAGCTTGACCTGGCTGTACAGGGCGTGGGCCAGCAGGCCGCGGCCCGGCGCGTCCGGCTCCCAGCGCAGGATCGCCACGCCGGTCTCGTCGCAGGAGGACTCGATGCCCAGCACCGGCTTGCCCGCCACGGGCAGGCGGGCGGCGGCTTCCGGCTGGGGCTTTGAAAATCTCTGGTCGGTCACGGTATACTTCGCGGCTCGCTGCATTCAACAGTCCCGGAAGCGGGACAGATTAACACCCGGAGTATCCATGCCCAACGTCAAAGTCCGCGAGAACGAGCCGTTCGAAGTCGCGCTGCGTCGTTTCAAGCGTACCTGCGAGAAGGCCGGCGTCCTGGCCGAAACCCGCAAGCGCGAGTTCTACGAAAAGCCGACCCAGGAGCGCAAGCGCAAGCGTGCCGCTGCGGTGAAGCGCCACCTGCGCCGTCTGTCGCGCGACGTTTCGCGCAAGACCCGGCTGTACTGAGTCTGCCGCGGCGCTTCCGCGCCGCGCAGGCAGGACACGCGGCTGGCGCGACCGCTCGCTGCCGCCGCCCGCATCCGGATTCGACCAGCCGGTGTTGCCGCAAGGCGACGCCGGCTTTGTCGTTTCCGTAAAATGTCCAATCCATCCACCGGAACACCCGCCATGACGCTCAAGCAGCAGCTCACCGACGACATGAAGGCCGCCATGCGCGGCGGCGACAAGCACCGCCTCGGCGTGATCCGGCTGATCCTCGCGGCGGTCAAGCAGCGCGAGGTGGACGAGCGCATCGAGCTGGACGACGTCCAGACCCTGGCCGTGCTGGAGAAGATGCTCAAGCAACGCAAGGACTCGGTGAGCCAGTACGTCGCCGGCAACCGCGAGGACCTCGCCGAGGTCGAGCGCGCCGAGATGGCGGTGATCGAAACCTACCTGCCCGCCCAGCTCGACGACGCCGAGCTGGACGCGCTGATCGCCGCGGCGATCGCCGCCACCGGGGCCAGCTCGCCGCGCGACATGGGCAAGGTGGTGGCCGCGGTGAAGGAAAAGGCCGCCGGCCGCGCCGACATGGGCAAGGTCTCGGCGCTGATCAAGGCGAAGCTGGCCGGCTGAAGCGCCGACAGCCAGCGCAGCCAAGGCGCAGCCGCCGCGCCGCGATGCCTGCGACCACGCGCTGCCCACATGCCTCGCGTTCACGGATGCGTTGCTACAAGCGAAAGGGTCAGGGCATCGCCCGGCACCCTTTCGCACGCGGCCCGTTGCCGGCCGCAGGAGGAACGCATGCTCAAGTGGGCCATCATCTTCGCCATCATCTCGCTGGTCACCGGATTGTTCGGTTTCCGCGGCATTTCCAGCGCGGCCGCCACCATCGCCAAATTCCTGTTCGCGGTCTTCGTGATCCTGTTCCTGATCGCCGTGCTGGCCGTGATCGGGGTGTTCCATATCCTGTAGCACCTCGCCGCCGCCCCTTCTCCTCTTCGGGGAGAAGGCCGGGATGAACGGCGGGTGCTCGCCGCGGCCACCCTGGATCGAAGCAAGCCCGGATGGATCACCACCGCGGGATCGGCCTCCTCGCCGCGGAAGAAGCCTCTAGCCCACCACACGCTCCATCCGCCGATGGTCCGGCACCGTGCCCTGCGCATTGGCCAGCATGGACGCCCGCTCGCCGGTCACCTCGAACCCCTGCCGCGCGTAGAGCGCCTGCGCCCGCGGGTTGCTTGCCGCCACATCCAGCACCATGCGGCTGCGGCCGCTTTGCACACCGCGCCTGATCAGTTCGTCGATCAGCGCCCGGCCCATGCCCTGCCCGCGCAGCGCGGGCGATACGCCAAGGTGCGCGAGGTAATGCATGCCGCGCGAAGGCGGCGGTATCACCCGCTCCACCCTGAGGCCGCGCGCGATCACGCCTGGCGCGTGGCGCAGGCCGTAGTGCGCGAGGATCTGCCGCGCCGCCGCCAGCGTGAACGCCAGCGCCGCCTCGCCGCCGAAGCCCGCGCCGACCGCCACCACCACGCCCTCCAGCTCGCCCACGACGTGGTTGCGCCAGCCGAACTCGCCCGCGCCATCGACGAAGGCACGATGCAGGAAGGCCAGCGCGGAGCTCCGCCCGGGCACCGCGAACACGTAGTCGAACGCGGCGGGACCCGAACTGTGGATCAGCGGCACCGCTGTGGCCGCGTCCTGGGCCGTGGCCGCGCGGAAGCGCACCTCCGGAATGTCCGCCATCATTCGTCTCCCCGCTGAAGCCCGGTCCATGCTAACCAGCGATGCCGGCATTTCCCCGCCGCCAGCCGCGGATTGGCCGGCGCGCCACCCCTGCGTGGCCGCTACGCCCCATGGCCTGTGTGCGGACGACTCCCGGCACGGACCGTGGGGAGATCGTAAACAGGCTCTAAACTACCCGGTCTATGCGCGGCCTGATCCCCGACAGCTTCATCGACGAACTGCTCGCCCGCGTCGACATCGTCGACGTGATCGAGCGGCGCGTGCCGTTGAAGAAGGCCGGGCGCGAGTGGACCGCGTGCTGCCCGTTCCACGACGAGCGCACGCCCTCGTTCTACGTCAGCCCCGCCAAGCAGTTCTTCCACTGCTTCGGCTGCGGCGCGCACGGCAGCGCGATCAAGTTCCTGATGGACTACGAGCGGCTGGAGTTTCCCGACGCGGTGGAGGAACTGGCGCAGTCGGTGGGCCTCACCGTGCCGCGCGAAGGCGGCCGCGACGACCGCCCGCGCGAGGACAAGACCGATCTCTACGACCTGCTCGACGCCAGTGCGCGCTGGTACCAGGAGCAGTTGCCGCGCAATGCCGAAGCGCAGGCGTACTGCAGGAAGCGCGGCCTGGACGCCGACACCATCGCGCGCTTCCGGCTCGGCTGGGCACCAGCCGGCTACGACGGCGTTACCAAGGCACTGGGCAACAGCCCGCGGCGGATGGAGCTGCTGACCGAGGCCGGCATGGTTTCCACCGGCGAGCGCGGCAGCCGGTACGACCGCTTCCGCGAACGGCTGATGTTCCCCATCCTCGACCGCCGCGGGCGCGTGATCGCCTTTGGTGGTCGCGTACTGAGCGGATCTTCGAGCGCGAGTCCTTCGCGCGAAGATCAAGAAGCGGGCATCCCTGCCCGCACTCCTGAAAAAAGCTCACCCAAATACCTCAACTCCCCCGAGACGCCGCTGTTCCACAAGGGCCGCGAGCTGTTCGCGCTGTGGCAGGTGAAGCAGGCCAACGCGAACCTGCAGCGCATCGTGGTGGTGGAGGGCTACATGGACGTGATCGCGCTGCACCAGGCCGGGCTGCCGATCGCGGTGGCCACGCTGGGCACCGCCACCACGCCCGAGCATACCGAGCTGCTGTTCCGCGCCGCGCCCGACGTGGTGTTCTGCTTCGACGGCGACCGCGCCGGCCGCGCCGCCGCATGGAAGGCGCTGGATGCCGCGTTGCCGCGGCTGCGCGACGGGCGGCAGGCGTATTTCCTGTTCCTGCCCGATGGCGAGGACCCGGACACGCTGGTGCGCAAGGAAGGCAGGGACGGTTTCGGGCAGCGCCTGAAGAACGCCACGCCGCTCTCCGACTACTTCTTCGACGAACTGGCGCGCGACGTGGACATGGCCAGCCTTGACGGCCGCGCGCGGCTCGCCGAGCGCGCACGGCCGCTGATCGCCCGGCTGCCCGATGGCGCCTTCCGCGACCTGATGGCACAGGAACTGGAGCGGCGCAGCGGCGCGAGCGCGCGTCTCGCGGCCAGTCCTGTCGCACAACAGGCGCAACGACCCGCGAACACGCAGCGCTCGCTGGTGCGCAGCGCCATCGCCCTGCTGCTGGCCCAGCCCGGCATGGCGGATCAGGTGGAGAAACCCTACCGCTTCCTGCGGCTGGACAAGCCCGGCGTCCCCCTGCTCGCCGAACTGCTCGACCTCGCGCGCAGCCGCCCCGGCATCAACCCGGCCATGCTGGTGGAGCATTTCGCCGAACGCGCGGAATACCCGGCGCTGCAGAAACTGATGGCCGCCGCCGTGGTGGGCGAACCGGAAGCGCAACGCACCGAATTCATGGAGGCATTGCTGCGCATGGACGAGCAGGCCGTGGCGCTGCGCCGCGAAACGCTGCACGCGAAGATGCGCAACGGCCCGCTCGACGATGCAGAGAAGGCCGAGCTGCGCGAGCTGCTGGCGGCACGCGTGCGGCCTGCCGTCGCGCCGGAATGAACCCGCGTGCCGGCCGGACGCCGCATTGCGGAAAGCTTGTCGTCCATGGGTATGGGATCATGCCGCGACGCACGCTGCACGCCCCGCAGGGACGCTGATGGATCTGCTTGAACGACTGGTCACGATCTTCGCCGAGAACGGCTACGTCGCGGTGTGGATCGCGCTGACCATCTGCGGCCTCGGCCTGCCGTTGCCGGAGGACGTCACCCTGGTCGCCGGCGGCGTGATCGCCGGGCTGGGCTACGCCAACGTGCACGTGATGTTCGCGCTGTGCATGGCCGGCGTGCTGCTCGGCGACGCCACCGTGTTCATGCTCGGCCACCACTACGGCGCGCGCATGCTGAAGTGGCGCTGGGTGGCGCGCGCGCTCCCTCCGGAACGCTTCGAGGTGGTGCAGCACAAGTTCGCGCGCTACGGCAACCGCGTGCTGTTCGTCGCCCGCTTCCTGCCCGGCATGCGCACCACCATCTACCTGTCCGCCGGCGCCACGCGGCGGGTGTCGCTGCTGCGCTTCCTGCTGATCGACGCCATCGCCGCGCTGATCAGCGTGCCGGTGTGGGTGTACCTGGGCTATTTCGGCGCCGACAACCACGTGTGGCTGATGAAGTGGATGCAGCGCGGCCAGAACAGCATGTGGCTGTTGCTCGGCCTGGTGCTGCTGTGCGTGCTGTGGCTGTGGTGGCGACACAGCCGTCGGCGCATCAGCCAGGACGATTGAGGCCCGTCCGGGGGCGAACACCCGGCCATGCCGGCCACGGCCGGCGGTACCGCCGCGCGGCTGCCGATGACTTCCCGCACTGGCACCGCCGCCGTCGCCGCATTGAACTGCCGACTCCCCCACGCAGGAGTATTGGCCATGTCCAAAAGGATTCTGCTTGCCATCGCCGCGATGCCGCTGGCGACGTCACTCTGCGCCGCCGATGCCACGCCGCAATTCGCCGCCGTGCTGCCCTTCCATGACTGCAACGGCATGATCTGCTTCCAGGCCGGCATCGACGGCGGGCAGCCGCGCACGCTGGCGCTGGATACCGGCGACACCGCCTCGATCATGCTGGACGGTGCCGCCAGGTCGATGGGATGGCGATCGACGCCGGTACTGCGCAACGGCAAGCCGTTGCCGGGCTTCCAGGACGGCGGACGGCACGTGCTCACGCTGGGCAAGGCGTCGCTGGCGGTGGAGTTCGCCGTGACCGGACCCGCGAGTTTCGGATCCGCCCCCCTGCCGGCCGACGGCACGCTGGCCTATACCGCGTTCAAGGATCGCGTGCTGCAGATCGATTACCCGCACCATCTTCTGCGGATCTCCGCGCCCGTCGCATCGGGTACCGTGGCCGCACGCAGCGCCGGCACGCTGCAGCTGATCCGGTTTGGCCATTACGGGCCGCCCATCGTGGTCGGCGGGCCCTTCACCGTCGACGGCCATCCGGTGCGTGCCCAGATCGACACCATGTACACCGGAACCATGGTGGTCTATGACGCCGCGCTCGCCGGACTGGACCTGCACAAGCAGGGCACGCCCAGGCTGTTCAGGTACACCGACGGTGGCGTCGAGATGCTGGGCTCGACCGCCCGCAGCCTGGGCTTCGCCGACCGTCGCCTGCTCGGATCGAACCCCACGGTCTACTTCGTGGGCTCGGGCAAGAACCCGGTGCACCAGCCGGATGGCCTGTTCGAGGCCACCGTGGGCAATCCGCTCTTCGCGCACAGCGTGGTGACGATGGACTTCCACGCGATGACGCTGGACGTGCGCCCCGCGGGCTGAGTACTCAACGCGGTGCGGCACCCGCCTGCGCGGCAACGCGCAGGCGGTCCTGCAGCAGGCCCGCGCGCTCCAGCACCGGATAGGCCAGCGCCGCCAGGTGCGAATGGATGCGCTTGAGGTCGCGCAGGATGCGCAGGTAGACGTCACCCGCGCCGCCGTCGTCGCGGCGCTCGCGCAGGGCGCGGATGTGCCGCTCGGAGATCTCGTTCTCCAGCCGCCACAGCACCTCCTTGCGCGCCACCAGCTGCTGCGCCGCGCGCACGTCGCTGCGCAGGAACACCGTCCAGGCCAGCTGCAGGCTTTCCATCACCTGCGCGTGCATGCGCGCCAGGTCCTGGATGTCGTCGGCGCTGAAGTCCTGCCCGCTCGCGGCTTTCTTGGCGGCGAACTCCATCAGGTTGTTGGCGGTGATGTCGCCGACGTGCTCGATGTTGATGACGAAGCCGAGGATCTCCTGGCTGCGCTCGCCGTCCTCCTCGTTCAAGGCCTCGTTGCCCAGTCCGGCGAGGTATTCGCGGATCGCCACGCCGAGGCGGTCGAGTACGGCGTCCTTGCCGCCGATCGCCGCGGCACGCGCACGGTCGTCCTTGCCGAACACCTCGACCAGACCCTTGAGCATGTTCTCCACCATGTCGGCCATGCGCATGGCTTCGCGCGCGGCGTTCGCCAGCGCCACGTTGGCGGCATCCAGCGCACCGGCATCGAGGTAGAGCGGCACGCCGGCATCGGCCGGCTTCGGGGGCTCGGGCAGCAGGCGCACCAGCAGTCGCGCCAGCCGCTGCACCGGCAGGATGAACAGCAGCGCCAGCGCGAGGTTGAACGCAGTGTGGAAGTTCACCGCCATGCGCGCCGGCGAATCGCCCAGGTGCGCCAGCAGCCCGGTGAGTGGATGCAGCAGCGGCAGGCAGACCACGCAACCGAAGGCGCGCACCAGCAGGTTGCCCAGCGGCAGGCGACGCGCCACCGGCGTGCCGGCATCGAACAGCGCCGGCAGGGTGCCGCCGAGGTTCGCGCCCAGCACCAGCGCCAGCGCGCCCTGCGCATCGACCACGTTGGTGGTGGCCAACGAGACGACCAGCAGCACCACGGCCACGCTGGAGTGGCAGGCCCAGGTGAGCAGCGCCGCCACCAGCATCGCCAGCACCGGTGCGCTGGCAAGACTGTGCAGCGCCGTGCGCAGCAGGGCGGTGTCCTCCACCGGCGCCATCGACACCACCAACATGTGCAGCGCCAGCAGCATCAGGCCCAGGCCGATCGCGCAACGGCCCAGGTTCTCGAAGCGCGCGTCGTCGCTGCGCCGGTACACCGCGAAGCCGGCCAGCACCAGCACCGGCGCCACCAGCGCAACGTCGAACGACAGCAGCTGCACCACCAGGGTGGTGCCCACGTTCGCACCCAGCATCACCACCAGCCCCGGCACCAGGCCGAGGAAGCCGTTCGCGGCAAACGAGGTGGCCATCATGCCGGTGGCGGTACTGCTCTGCAGCAGCGCGGTCATGCCCAGGCCGAAGCAGAACGCGGCGGGGCGATGATTGAGGTAACGCCCCAGCCAGCGGCGCAGCGCGCTGCCGTAGCCGCGCAGCACGCCGCTGGTGACCATGTGCGTGCCCCACAGCAACAGGGCGACGTAGCCTGCGATGTCCAGCAGGATCAGGGTTCCTTTCATGATGGACTCCGGATGGAATCGGGACATGGCCCGTTCGCGCTGAGCGTAACTTGCGAAAGTAAGCGACGCGAGGAGCGGCCACGAATGGCCGCGTTCTGGTGAGCAAGGGAGTCGAAGCCAAGAAAGCGCCGCTTTTGCTCGTCGTTCCGGCTTTCGCCGGAACGACGAGCACGAAGCTTGCCGATCAGACCCCTCCAGGTCAGCTCACATCACAGCCAGCGCCCGAAGCGGCGGATGTAGATCACCTTCACCAGCTGCGTCAGCGCGCAGTAGGCGACGACGGTGACGGCCAGCCAGCCGAAGTATTCGTCCGGCAAGTGCACCATGCCGAGCTTGGCGCCGACGGCGGTGAACGGGATGATCATGCCGATCGCGATGATCGCCGTGGTCAGGCCCAGCACCGGCGCCGCCGCCACGCTCTGCAGGAACGGGATCCGGCGCGTGCGGATCATGTGCACCACCAGCGTCTGGGTCAGCAGGCTCTCGATGAACCAGCCCGACTGGAACAGGTCCTGGTGCGCCGGGCCGTTCGCGCCGAACACGTACCACAGCAGCGCGAACGTGGTCATGTCGAAGATCGAGCTGGTCGGGCCGATCCAGAACATGAAGCGGCCGATGTCGCTGGCGTCCCACTTGCGCGGCTTGCGCAGGTATTCCTCGTCCATGCGGTCGAACGGGATCGACAGCTGCGAGATGTCGTACAGCAGGTTCAGTACCAGGATCTGCAGCGGCAGCAGCGGCACGAACGGCAGGAACACGCTGGCCACCATCATGCTCAGCACGTTGCCGAAGTTCGAGCTGGCGGTCATCTTGATGTACTTGATGATGTTGCCGAAGGTGACGCGCCCTTCGAGCACGCCCTCCTCCAGCACCATCAGGTTCTTTTCCAGCAGGATGATGTCGGCCGACTCCTTGGCGATGTCGGTGGCGGTGTCCACCGAGATGCCCACGTCCGCCTCCCGCAGCGCCGGCGCGTCGTTGATGCCGTCGCCGAGGAAGCCCACGGTGTGGCCCTGGCGCCGCAGCGACGCCACCACGCGCGCCTTCTGCAGCGGCGACATCTTGGCGAACACGGTGGTGCGCCTGACCAGTTCGTCCAGCGCGTCGTCGTCCAGCGGCTCGACGTCGCGGCCCTGCGCGGAATGCGCCACGTCCAGGCCCACCTCGCGGCAGATCTTGCGCGTCACCGCCTCGTTGTCGCCGGTGATCACCTTCACCTCGACGCCGTGGTGGTGCAGCGCCGCGATCGCGGTGGCCGCGGTGTCCTTGGGCGGGTCGAGGAAGGCCAGGCAGCCCACGGCGGTGAGCCCGGCTTCGTCGGCCACGCCGTAGGCGCGGCTGTGCGGCTCCTCCTGCTTGATCGCCACCACCAGCACGCGCAGGCCGTCCTCGTTGAGGTGGTGCGTCATCGCCTTGATTTCCTGGCGACGCGCGTCGGTCATCGGAATGATCTCGTCGCCGCGGCGCTCGGTGGAGCAGATGGAGAGCATTTCCTCCACCGCGCCCTTGCACACCAGCAGGTGCCTGCCGTCGTCGCCCTGGGCCAGCACCACCGACATGCGGCGGCGCTGGAAGTCGAACGGGATCTCGTCCACCACGCGGTAGCGCGCGACGATCGGCTCCAGGTCGCGATGCGACAGCACCGCCTTGTCCATCAGGTTCTTCAGGCCGGTCTGGAAGTGGCTGTTGAGGTAGCCGTATTCCAGCGCATCCTCCGAATCCTCGCCGTCGAGGTCGAGGTGGCGCTCCAGCACGATCTTGTCCAGCGTGAGCGTGCCGGTCTTGTCGGTGCACAGCACGTCCATCGCGCCGAAGTTCTGGATCGCGTTGAGGCGCTTCACCACCACCTTGCGCCTGGACATCGCGATCGCGCCCTTGGCGAGGTTCGCGGTGACGATCAGCGGCAGCATCTCCGGGGTGAGGCCCACCGCCACCGACAGCGCGAAGGTCAGCGCGTTGAGGAAGCCCTGCTTGTACCACTGGATGCCCAGCACCACCGGCACCATCACCAGCATGAAGCGGATCAGCAGCCAGCTCACGCTGCGCACGCCGAGGTCGAAGCTGGTCTGCACCTGCTGGCCGCTCATGCTGTGCGCCAGCGAACCCAGGTAGCTGCGCGTGCCGGTGGCGACCACCACGGCGGTGGCGGTGCCGGAGACCACGTTGGTGCCCATGTAGCACACGGTGGGCAAATCCAGCGGATTGCCCTGCTGCACGCCGTGCGCGCCGCCTTCCACCGCGTGCGCCTGCGCCGGCGCGGCCTTTTCCACCGGCAACGATTCGCCGGTGAGGATGGCCTGGCTGATGAACAGGTCCTTCGCGGCCAGCAGGCGCAGGTCCGCCGGCACCATGTCGCCGGCGGCCAGGTGCACGATGTCGCCCACCACCAGCTCGCCCACCGGCACCTCGATGCGCTCGCTGTGCCCGTCCGAGGCGCGGCGCGTCACCGTGGCGGTGTTGCGCACCATCGCCTTGAGCTTCTCGGCGGCGCGCGAGGAACGGTATTCCTGGGTGAAGCTGAGCACCACGCTGATCGCCACCATCACGCCGATGATGATCGGGCCGGAGGGATCGTCCGGCGAAGTGACCAGCTCCACCACCGCCAGGATCAGCAGCACCACGATGAACGGGTTCTTCAGGGTGCGCAGCAGCTGCACCGACCAGTGCGGCGGCTTCTCGTGCGACACCTCGTTGGCGCCGTCGCGGTCCAGCCGCTCGGTGATGTTCTCCTCGTCGAGGCCATGCAGCGAGGTCTCGAGCATGAGCAGCAGGCTGTCGTTGTCGCGGAACGCCTCCTGCGCCGCAGGCACATGGGCCGCGGCCGCAGCCTTGACGGTCGAGCGGGAGAAGGACTTGCTCATGGATCGCTACCGGTTAGAGCCTGCTTATGCTCCCCAAACGCTCCGCGCCGGGAACTGTTTGCGCGCAGGCCAAGGAAGAACGAAGGAATGGACGTCGGTCCACGACCGAGTGATGACGCCGGCATGCGGGCAAACAGACCCGGCCCTGCGGGTTGCCATCGAGTGGCCGCCATGCGTCAGCGCACGGCTTGACCTGACGGCCAGTCAGGTACTGCGCCACGCCCTAACACCTGGCGGCCACTCGATGACAACGCGGAACACTTGGGGAGCATAAGCAGGCTCTTTCGTGATGTTGTGCGCCGCGGCAGCGTGTCGGCGCAGGGGCCGGACTAGCTGGACGGCGCGTCGGATGGATGGCCCGTGGCGGCCACGCCGACCACCGGACACGAACCGCGCCCCCGCCGCACTGGCGGAGGCCAGGACCTGCGGGGCGCGTGCATGCGCATCAGTGGCTAGATGCCAGTTGCAGATGACAAGACGACGACAACGGCGCGGCGGCGCGTGCCTCGGCCTGGCGCGGCGGCTCGGCGGCCGGCGCGGCCAGCGGCGCCGGCACGGTCACCACGTAGACGCGGCGACGCGCGTCGCGGCGTGCGACGGACAGGCTGCGGCGGGGAGTCCGCAGGCGGAAGAAATCGCGAAGGAGCTTCATGGGCCCATCTCCTCGGTTGCGGCGTGCGACGCCGTCGAGGATGGGCCGGCGCTTCCTAGTCGAGGAAATGACCGGCCGACCGCTGGCGGCTGCCGCAGGCGTTCAGCTTGTTATGCATTGCCGGCACCCGATGCGAGCGGATGTCGACGTTGCGACTAGGGTAAACGTCCATATGCCTTGGTTAGTCAGGACAGGATGCCGGCGACGATGACACGGTCGCGCGACCCGCCTATTTTGCGGTGCGGCAGGGATCGAGTCAACGCATGGAAGGCGAATCGGCATCAAGCTCGTCATTCCGGCGAAAGCCGGACAAAAGCGAACCATGCGAGCGTTGGACAGCCGGAGGCTGGCCCCGAAGGGGCCGCCCTTCAAGCGTTCTGCGCGCGGAGCGCTTGTCCAGCTTTCGCTGGGATGACGGGAAAATCAGCCCACCGCCTTGAATACCAGCCCCTGCCGCAACGGCTCGGCCACCCAATGGTCGACCAGCAGGAAGGCGAACAGCGCCATCAGGTAGATGATCGAGTACCTGAACACGCGCATCGCGAAGAACTCGTCCGGCGGGTTCAGCAGGCGGATCGCGTAGTACAGGAAGCCCGCGCCCAGCACCACCGCGCCGCCGAGGTAGAGCCAGCCGCTGTAGCCGGTGATCGCCGGCAGCAGGGTCACCAGCACCAGCAGCACGGTGTAGAACAGCACCTGCCAGCGCGTGTAGGCCACGCCGTGGGTCACCGGCAGCATCGGCACGCCGGCGCGTGCGTAATCCTCGCGTCGGAAGATCGCCAGCGCCCAGAAATGCGGCGGCGTCCACACGAAGATGATCAGGCACAGCTGCAGCGCGAACGGATGCAGCGCGCCGGTCACCGCGGTCCAGCCCAGCACCGGCGGGATCGCGCCGGCGAGGCCGCCGATCACGATGTTCTGCGGCGTGGCGCGCTTGAGATACGCCGTGTACACCAGCGCATAACCGATCAGCCCGCCGAAGGTGAGCCAGGCGGTGAGGCCGTTCACCAGCAGCGCCAGCACCAGCATCGAGACGACGCCTATCACGATGGCGAACACCAGCACCTGCCACGGCTTGAGGTGGCCGGTGGCCAACGGCCGCCGCGCGGTGCGTGCCATCAGTTTGTCGATGCGCTGATCGATCAGGTGGTTGAACGCCGCCGCCGAGCCGGAAGCCAGCCAGATCCCCAGCGTGCCCCACACCAGCGCGCGCCACGGCGGGATGCCGGGCACCGCGAGGAACATGCCGATCACGGCACAGAACACCAGCAGCGCGACCACGCGCGGCTTGGTCAGTTGCAGGTATTCGCCCAGCACGCTCATGCGGCCACTCCAGACTCGTCATGCCGGCGCTGCGTGCGCGCCAGTGTCGCCACCAGGGTGAACAGCAGCAGCGCCGCCATGCCGTTGTGCGCGGTGGCCACCGGCAGCGGCAGGCCGAAGTGCACGTTGCTGATGCCGAGCAGCACCTGGCAGACCAGCGCCACGCCCACCACGATGCCGCACCAGCGCAGGCCGCGCCGCGCCAGCCGATGCGACAGCCAGCCGAGGTAGCAGAACACCACCAGCGCGCCGATCCGGTGCACCATCTGGATCGCGGTGCGCGCATCCTGGTCGAGGATGCCGCCTTCGAAATTCACGCCGATGCCGCGCCACACGATGAAGCCCTGGTGGTAATCGCCCGGCGGCCACCACTGCCCCAGGCATTGCGGGAATGCCGAGTCGCCGAAGCCACAGGCCAGCGCCGCGTAGTTCGACGAGGTCCAGCCGCCCAGCGCGATCTGGCAGGCCAGCAGCACGATGCCGAGGATCACCAGCTTGCGCAGGCCCGCCAGCGCGTCGTCCGCCGCGCCCACGCCGGCGAGGCGCACCGCCGCATAGCCCAGCAGCGCGAACGTGGTCATGCCGCCCAGCAGGTGCCCGGTCACCACCACGGGTTTCAGCAACAGGGTCACTGTCCACATGCCCAGCATGGCCTGGAAGATGATCACGGCCAGCGCGAGCACGACGATCCGGCACGCTCCGCTGTCACGCAATCGCCACGCGGCCAGCATCGGCAACAGGATCGCCATCGCGGACAAGGCCGACGAAATCGCGTAGTCGCCGCGCATGTATGTCATCACGCCTATCGCGGCGCACACCGCGCCTGCAACCACCTTCACGCGCGCGCGGTAGTCGCGCCATGCGATGAGCAACGCCATCGCCAGCACCAGTACGCCCAGCGTGCCGGCCAGCATGCGGTGCACCTGTTCGCGCCAGGCCTTGTGCGCTTCATAGGGCCGGTCGGGGAACGCGGCATCGGCCTTGGCCACCGCCTGCGCGTGCTGCGGCCAGGTCGCCTCGCCATAGCAGGTGGGCCAGTCCGGGCAGGACAGGCCGGCGTTGGACAGCCGCACGAAGGCGCCGAACATCACCAGCCCGAACGCGAACACGGCCGCCAGCAGCGCCAGCCAGCGCAGGATTTTGCCCACTTGCAACGACATTACTTGATGACCTTCTGCAGATCCTGGGCCAGCCCGGAGGCATCGAATCCGGCAGGATAACTCGCCAGCGCCGTGCCATCGGATTCCACCAGCAGCGCGGCCACGCTGTCCGGCGTGCCCGGACGCCACTGCGCCAGCTTGCCGTCCACATCCTCGCCAAGCTGCCAGTAGTTCGCCATGCCTGCGCGCTGCTGCGGATCGGCGGGCGGCGTGCCCACGTACAGCAGCCGCAGGCGCGACTGGTTGCGGTTGAGCATCACGCGCGCCTTGGCCATCGCGGTCAACGCGTCGTAGCAGCGTGCGGCGCAATCCGGCCCGGGCAGCGCGACCAGGGTGAGTCGCGGCTCGCTGTCGCGCCATGCCCACGTGCCGCCAGCGGCGAGCTGCACCGGCAACCGCTCCTGCGCGAAGTTGCGCTGCGGATTGATCGGCAGGCCATTGCCCCTTGCCGTCGGCTGCCAGCCGGCCAACGTGAGCATCATCGCCAGCACGAAGGGGGCGGCAAAGATCGAGGCGACCAGCAGCAGTTTCAGGCGGCTCTTGCGCAACGCGACGGGATCGACGGCATTCATCGGGACATCCAAGGATCAGGAACGACGCGAACCGCGCCTGCGGTTCAACGCCAGCAGGATCACCACCACGGCGATGGCGAAGGAAAACCACTGGAACGCATAGGCGCGATGCCGCGCCGGCGGCATGTCGCCGAAATCCAGCGCGTGCACGCGCACGTAGATCGAGGCCGGGTCGGCATCCAGCGCCAGCACGCGCGGATACAGCTTGTCGCCCAGGTCGCCGGCGACCTGGGCCAGGTCGAGATAGATCGTCGTCTTCGGCCAGTGCGCCTGCCGCGGCAAGGCATCGCCGCCCATCTCGATGCCGTGCCCCGGCGGCGGCAGGTACAGGCCGCGCAGGCTTTGCACGTCCTGCGGCAGCGGCGGCAGTTGCGGTGCCTCATCGGTGCCGTTGCCGGGCAGGAAGCCGAGATCCACCAGCAGCAGACGATCGCCGCCCTGCGGCTGGAACGGCACGTAGGCCTCCACGCCGCCGCGGTCGTCGTGCTTCGGGTTGTCGAGCAGGTAGATGCGGTCCGCGAGGTAGCGGCCATGCACCTGCACCCGCGGATAGGCGTCCGGCGGCGGCTGCAGGGCCACCAGGTCGAACTCCTGCGGCGCCGCGACGGCAGCCGCGGCATAGCGTCGCAGCAGGTCATCCTTGAAGGCGGCGCGATGCAGCTGCCAGAAGCCCAGCCGCACGAAAAGCGCGGCCGCGGCCATGGTCAGCGCGATGGCCCACCACGGCGGGCGGCGGAACCCGCCTAGCACGGTACGCGCGCTCCGGTCGCTATACTCGCTGCAACAGAATCGACCGGATCAGTCACGTGGGCCCCATCTACAAATACGCGGTGGTGGTGGTGTTGCTGGTGGTGATCTTCAGCCTCGGCCAGGCGCTGTACTACATGATGACCGACAAGCACGACGACAAGCGCATGGCCTGGGCGCTGACCCGCCGCATCGCGCTGTCGCTGCTGCTGATCGGCATGGTCGTGTTCGGCATCTGGATGGGCTGGCTGCAACCGCACGACGTCGGCCAGTGATTGTAGCCGCCTGATCCCGCACGCGTCCGCCCTGCGACGATCGCGCCATCGCAAGACAAAAGAAGCCCGCCAATTGGCGGGCTTCTTTTGTTCAAGAACTCGATCCGAAGCAACGCTTCTCTGAAAAGTCCGGCCACGGATGGCCGGTTTTTGACTTTCGCTTTCCGCGACAGGATGTCGCGTGAGGTAAAGACGGCCGGTTCTTGATCTTCGCTCTCCGCGACAGGATGTCGCGTCAAAGAATGTAGACGAACAGGAACAGCCCCAGCCACACCACGTCCACGAAGTGCCAGTACCACGCCACCGCCTCGAAGCCGAAGTGGTGTTCCTTGTTGAAATGGCCCTTCAATACGCGGCACCAGATCACCGCCAGCATGATCGTGCCCAGGGTCACGTGCAGGCCGTGGAAGCCGGTGAGCATGAAGAAGGTGGAGCCGTACACGCCGGAATGCAGGGTGAGGTTGAGCTCCTTGTACGCCTCCATGTACTCGTGCGCCTGGCAGTACAGGAAGGTGGCGCCCAGCAGCACGGTGAGGCCGAGGAACAGGAGGATCTTGCCGCGATGGCCGGCGCGCAACGCATGGTGCGCGATGGTCACGGTGACGCTGGAGGTGAGCAGGATCAGCGTGTTCAGCAGCGGCAGGCCCCACGGCTGCACCACGCTGAAGGCGCCGCCGACCTGCAGCGGGCCGTTGCCGCCCGCCGCGCCCCACGCGGCGCTGTAGGCACCGTAGAGGTACTGGTGGGTGAGCACGCCGTGGCCTTCGCCGCCCAGCCATGGCACCGAGAAGTTGCGGATGTAGAACAGCGCGCCGAAGAACGCGCCGAAGAACATCACCTCGGAGAAGATGAACCACATCATGCCCATGCGGAACGAGGTGTCCACCTGGTGGTTGTAGTTGCCGGCCAGCGATTCCTTGATGACCGAGCGGAACCAGCCGAAGAACATGCCGAGGATGCCGATCGCGCCGATGGTGATCACCGTCTTGCCGAAGCCGCTCTCGCCCGGCTCCGCGTTCAGCCAGTGCGCCGCGCCGAAGACGGTGATGAACATCACCACCGCGGCCACGATCGGCCACTGGCTCTTGCTCGGTACGTAGTAGATGTCGTGCTGCTGGGACATGCTGAGACTCCGTGGAGTTTCCCCGTGAAGCGGCGGATGCCGCGACCGCTTCACCCAATGTGGCGGCGGGCCGCCGCGACTACTTCATCAACAGGATCTGTACGAACGGCAGCAGGAAGAACGCGCCGACCACGATGGCCAACACCACCACGGTGCGGCGCACGCCGTGGCGATGCGCCTGCCCGGGCTGCCCTTCCGCGACCTGGCTGGCCATGCCTGCGCTCCCTTGCCGGTCAGTCATTCACGTGGCCGTGCGCGAGTTCCTCGTCGCGCACCACCGGCGGCACTTCGAAGGTGTGGTGCGGGGCCGGCGACGGCACCGTCCACTCCAGGCCCTTGGCGCCTTCCCAAACGCGGTCGGCGGCCTTCTTCCTGGCGAAGAATGCGCAGTGCACCACCACGCCCAGGAAGATCAGCTGCGAGGCGCCGAACAGGAAGCCGCCGATCGAGCTGATCATGTTGAAGTTGGCGAACGCCACGTTGTAGTCGGGGATGCGGCGCGGCATGCCGGCCAGGCCGAGGAAGTGCTGCGGGAAGAACAGCACGTTGACGAACACCACGCTGCACCAGAAGTGCACCTTGCCCCAGAACTCGTTGTACATGTGGCCGGTCCACTTCGGCAGCCAATAGTACGTGGCGGCCATGATCGCGAACGCCGCGCCGGTCACCAGCACGTAGTGGAAGTGCGCCACCACGAAGTAGGTGTCGTGGTACTGGAAGTCGGCCGGCACCAGCGCCAGCATCAGGCCAGAGAAGCCGCCGATGGTGAACAGGATGATGAAGGCGATGGCGAACAGCATCGGCGTCTCGAAGGTCATCGAGCCGCCCCACATCGTCGCCACCCAGTTGAACACCTTCACGCCGGTCGGCACCGCGATCAGCATCGTGGCGTACATGAAGAAGATGTCCGCGCCCAGCGGCAGGCCCACCGCGAACATGTGGTGCGCCCACACGATGAACGACAGGAAGGCGATGCAGGCGATCGCGTAGACCATAGCGCGGTAGCCGAAGATCGGCTTGCGCGCGAAGGTCGGCACGATCTCCGAGATGATCCCGAACGCGGGCAGGATCATGATGTACACCTCGGGGTGGCCGAAGAACCAGAACACGTGCTGGTACAGCACGGGGTCGCCGCCGCCGCCCGGGTTGAAGAAGCTGGTGCCGAAGTACTTGTCGGTGAGCAGCATGGTCACCGCGCCCGCCAGCACCGGCATCACCGCGATCAGCAGGAAGGCGGTGATCAGCCAGCTCCACACGAACACCGGCATCTTCAGCAGGTCCATGCCGGGCGCGCGCATGTTGAGGATGGTGGCGATGATGTTGATCGCGCCCATGATCGAGCTGATGCCCATCAGGTGAATGGAGAACACCACGTAGGCCAGCGAGCCGCTCTGCAGCGACAGCGGCGGATACATCGTCCAGCCGCCGGCCGGGCCGCCGCCGGGCAGGAACAGCGTGGACAGCATCAGCGCGAAGGCGAACGGCAGGATCCAGAACGAGAGGTTGTTCATGCGCGGCAACGCCATGTCCGGCGCGCCGATCATCAGCGGGATCATCCAGTTACCGAGGCCGACGAAGGCCGGCATGATCGCGCCGAAGATCATCACCAGCGCATGCATGGTGGTCATCTCGTTGAAGAAGTACGGCTGCACCAGGTCCAGCCCCGGCTTGAACAGCTCGGCGCGTATCACCATCGCGAAGCTGCCGCCGATGAAGAACATCGTCAGCGAGAAGATCAGGTACAGCGTGCCGATGTCCTTGTGGTTGGTGGACATCACCCAGCGCTGGAAGAAACCCTGCGGTGCGTGGTGGTGGTCGTGCTGGTCGTGGGTGGCTTCGTGGGCCATTGCGCACCTCTGCCTCAAGTCTGTCGATGGCGCGGCCGCGGGCGGCCGCTCTTCGGAATACGGATGCCTTCGCGGCGGATCAGCCGTGGCCGGCCGGCGCGGCGGCGGTGGAGGCGGCCGCCGGCGTCGCGGCCGGCGCCGGCGCATTCGCCTGCTCCTGCGCCGCCAGCCACTTGGCGAAATCCTCCTGCGGAACGGCCTTCACCACGATGGGCATGAAGCCGTGGTCCTGGCCGCACAACTCGGCGCACTGGCCACGGTAGGTGCCGGGCACGTTGATGTTGGTCCAGGCCGAGTTGACGATGCCGGGGATGGCGTCCATCTTCCAGCCGAACGAGGGCACCCACCACGAGTGGATCACGTCGTCGCTGGTGATGACGAAGCGGATCTTGGTGTGGATCGGCAGCACCAGCGGCTTGTCCACGTTGAGCAGGTAGGTGTTGTAGCCGTCGGTGGTCACCGCATACGGATCCAGGCCCGAGTGCAGCTGGCGCGTCTTGTCGCTCAGCTCGTCGAGCCGTGACATGAAGCCGACCTTGCTGACCGGCTTGCCCTGGTAGTCCACGTAGTCGTAGCGCCACTTCCACTGGTAGCCGGTGACCTTGATCGTCATCTGCGCGCCGGTGGTGTCCGCGAACGAGACCAGCCCGCCGGTGGCCATCCACGCCAGCGCCATCAGGATCAGCACCGGGATCGCCGTCCAGATGATCTCGACCGTGGTGTTGTGCGACCACTTCTCCGGTACCGCGCCGCGCGATTTGCGGAAGCGGAACATGGCGATGAACATCGCGCCGAACACCACGATGCCGATGACGACGCAGACGCCGAGCGCGACGTTGTTGAGGAAGTACGGCTCGCCCGACCAGGTGGTCACGCCGCGCGTCATGTTGAGCTGCCCCGGTTCGGGGTTGGCCTGCGCGAAGCCGGCAAACAGCGCCAGCGCGGGTGCCAGGGCCGCCGCGACGGCGTGCCTGATGCCCAGCCCGCGGCCCGGTTCGGCCCTGCCAGTCCTGATGCTGCCAGATGTCATGCTCTCGCCCTTTGTTGAACCTATCCGCGCCGCCGGCCGTTGACCTCGCCCAGCAGCAGCTTGAGTTTCCGCAACAGCTCGACACGTTCCTGTTCGGCAAGGAACCCGCCGATTTCCAGCTCGCGCCCGTGCGACGACAGCAGCAGGCGGTGACATCCGTTATCCCCCTCGTCCAGCCGCACGCGCACCCAGCAAGGCTGGAAACGCACGCAGTGGCGCCCCGGCAGCGACTGCACCACCAGCGACCTTTCGTCGAGAGTGATGCGCTCGCCGCGGCGGCCAACCCGCCAGGCCACGCGCAAGGCGACGGCCACGGCAGCCGATTCGACCAGGGCGAACAGTGGAGCGAACACATTCCCCACCCACGCGCCCAGGCCGGCGACAGCCAGCGCCAGCAGCACCAGAAGCATGATGAGCCGACGCAGCCCGCGCCGGCTGAGCGTGCGATTGGGCCTGAGCCATATCGACACGCGGGGCAAGCCGGCGGCGGCTGGTCGTAGCACGATCATGGAGATCCGGCGTGCCAAGAGCGCTTCGATGATAGGTCGCATGGGCGCAAGGGGCAAGAATGCCGCAGGCGCTTGAGCCAGATCAGTTTTGCCGGTGCCGTTTGCCGGCATGCGCGGCGCACCCCGCATGCAGAGGCCCGGTTGCGGCGGCACGGCCGCGCACGGCGTACAATCCCGCGTTCCGTTTCACCCCTCCCACCGCATCGGTTCCACCGTGACCCAACCCATCCTCAGCCCCGAACTCCCCGCCGGCGCCGAGCCGGCCCGCGCGCGCATCACCGCCGCGTGGCTGCGCGACGAGACCGAAGCGGTCAACGACCTGCTGGCCCAGGCCACCCTGCCGCCCGTCGAGCGCGAGCAGGTGATCGACGTCGCCGCCGGCCTGGTGACGCGCGTGCGCGCCCGCGCCAAGGACCAGAGCGCGGTGGAATCCTTCATGCGCCAGTACGACCTTTCCAGCGAGGAAGGCGTGCTGCTGATGTGCGTGGCCGAGGCGCTGCTGCGCATCCCCGACAAGGCCACCGCCGACAAGCTGATCCGCGACAAGCTGGGCGACGCGGACTGGAAGAAGCACCTGGGCCAGAGCGAATCGCTGTTCGTCAACGCCAGCACCTGGGGCCTGATGCTCACCGGGCACCTGGTCAATCTCGCCGAGGAGACCCGCCGCGACTTCACCGGCGCGCTGAAGCGCCTCGCCGGCCGCGCCGGCGAACCGGCGATCCGCCTCGCGGTGCGCCAGGCCATGCGCATCATGGGCCACCAGTTCGTGATGGGGCAGACCATCGACGAGGCGCTGGACCGCTGCGCCAAGAAGGAATACGCGGTGTACCGCTATTCCTACGACATGCTGGGCGAATCCGCGCTCACCAGCGAGACCGCCGAGCGCTATCAGGAAGACTACCGCCGCGCGATCGCGCGCATCGGCGCGCGCGGCCCGTTCGCCAACCACACCGATGCGCCGTCGATCTCGGTGAAGCTGTCTGCGCTGCATCCGCGCTACGAAGTGGCCAAGCGCGAGATCGCCCGCCGCGATCTCACCGCCAAGCTGCTGGAGCTGTCGCAGCTGGCGATGAAGCAGGGCATCGCGCTGTCGGTGGACGCCGAGGAAGCCGACCGCCTCGAACTCTCGCTGGACATCATCGGCGACGTGTTCGCGCATCCCTCGCTGCAGGGCTGGAACGGCCTCGGCATCGTGGTGCAGGCGTACTCCAAGCGCACGCCGTTCGTGATCGACTGGCTGATCGAGACCGCCCGCGCCGCCAACCGCCGCTGGTACGTGCGCCTGGTCAAGGGCGCCTACTGGGACGCCGAGATCAAGCGCGCGCAGGAACAGGGCCTGGCCGGCTACCCGCTGTACACGCGCAAACCGAACACCGACGTCTCCTACCTCGCCTGCGCGCGCAAGCTGTTCGACGCCGGCGTGGAACTGATCTACCCGCAGTTCGCCACCCACAACGCGCACAGCATCGCCGCCGTGCATCACATCGCGCGCGGGCGTCCGTTCGAGTTCCAGCGCCTGCACGGCATGGGCACCGACCTGTACGCGGAAGTGATCGGCCCGCAGAACCTCAACGTGCCCTGCCGCGTGTACGCACCGGTGGGCACGCACGAAGACCTGTTGCCCTACCTGGTGCGCCGCCTGCTGGAAAACGGCGCCAACACCAGCTTCGTCAACCGCGTGGTGGACGAGACGCTGCCGGTGCGCGAGCTGGTCGCCGATCCCTGCGAGACGGTGCGCCGCTTCGCCTCCATTCCCCATCCGCGCATCCCGCTGCCGGTCAATCTCTTTGGTGAGCTTCGGAAGAATTCCATGGGCATCAACTTCTCCAACGACAACGAACTGAAGGCCACCGCCGAAGCCGTCAACGCCAAGTGCGGCCCGTGGAACGCCGAGCCGCTGGTGCCCGGCGGCAAGGGCAACGGCCCGACCGTACAGGTGACCAACCCCGCCGACCGCCGCCAGACCGTGGGCAGCTACGTCAGCGCCGACGCCGCGCTGGTGGACCAGGCGCTGGCCAACGCCGTCGCCGCCCAGCCCGACTGGGACCGCCTGCCGGCCGCCAGCCGCGCCGCGATCCTCGAGCACGCCGCCGAGCAGCTCGAAGCGCGCCGCGCCGAATTCATCGCGCTGTGCGTGCGCGAGGCCGGCAAGAGCCTGCCGGACGCCATTGCCGAGATCCGCGAGGCCGCCGACTTCCTGCGCTACTACGCCACCATGGCGCGCCGCCTGTTCGGCCAGCCCGAACAATTGCCCGGCCCCACCGGCGAGAGCAACCAGCTGTTCCTCAACGGCCGCGGCGTGTTCGTCTGCATCAGCCCGTGGAACTTCCCGCTGGCGATCTTCCTCGGCCAGGTCAGCGCCGCGCTCGCCGCCGGCAACAGCGTGATCGCCAAGCCCGCCGAGCAGACCAGCCTGATCGGTTACGCCGCGGTGAAGCTGCTGCACGAAGCGGGCGTGCCCGAGGCCGTGCTGCAGTACCTGCCCGGCGACGGCGCCGTGGTCGGCGCCGCGCTGACCAAGGACCCGCGCGTGGCCGGTGTCGCCTTCACCGGCTCCACCGAAACCGCCTGGGCGATCAACCGCGCGCTCGCCGCGCGCAACGCGCCGATCGCCGCGCTGATCGCCGAGACCGGCGGCCAGAACGCGATGATCGCCGACTCCTCCGCCCTGCCCGAACAGATCGTCAAGGACGTGATCGCCTCTGCCTTCCAGTCCGCCGGACAGCGTTGCTCGGCCGCGCGCGTGCTGTTCGTGCAGGAAGACATCGCCGACAAGGTGGTCGGCATGCTCGCCGGCGCGATGGCCGAGCTGAAGGTGGGCGACCCCGGCCAGCTCACCACCGACGTGGGCCCGGTGATCGACGAGGACGCCAAGCAGATCCTGGTCGACCACGCCTCGCGCATGGACAAGGAAGCGAAGAAGATCGCCGAGGCGAAGCTCGATGCCGACGTCGCCGCCCACGGCACCTTCTTCGCGCCGCGCGCCTACGAGATCCCCGCGCTCGCCACGCTCACCCGCGAAGTGTTCGGCCCGGTGCTGCACGTGCTGCGCTGGAAGGGCAGCGAGCTGAAGCAGGTGGTGGAACAGATCAACGCCACCGGCTACGGCCTCACGCTGGGCGTGCACAGCCGCATCGACGACACCGTGGAATACATCCGCAGCCACGCCCGCGTCGGCAACTGCTACGTCAACCGCAACCAGATCGGCGCGGTGGTCGGCGTGCAGCCGTTCGGCGGCGAGAGCCTCTCCGGCACCGGCCCCAAGGCCGGCGGCCCGCACTACCTGCTGCGCTTCGCCGGCGAGCGCACGCTCACCATCAACACCACCGCGGCCGGCGGCAACGCGTCGCTGCTGACCATCGGCGAGTAAGGCACTACCCCCTCGCTCTCGATTCCGTCGAGGGCGAGGGGAACCCCTGTCTCGCGTCACTCTGTATTAGCCTCGCGGCTCCACATCCACAAGGAACCGCGATGCCCCGCCTGCCTGCAATCGCCTGCCTGCTTGCCAGCCTGCTCGTCGGCGCGGCCGCCTACGCACAAACCGCCACCCAGAAGCAGCAACTGATTTCCGCCTTGGCGTTGCCCAGCAACGCGAACATCAGCTTCCTCGACACTAGCGGCAGGCCCATCAGCTACGACGATTTCATGCGTCAGGCCCGTACTCCTGGAGCGTCGTTCTCCAAGGACGTCGACGCTCGATCCAACGTAGTACTGCGCATCAACCCCGCCCATCAGGCACCGGCAGCCAACACGCTGTCGCTCAAGCTCAAGCCCGGCGACGCGCTGCCCGCCTTCGACCTGCACACCGCGCAGGGCCAGCGCGCGACCAATGCGGATTTCAAGGGTCACTACACCCTGCTCAGCTTCTACTTCGCTGACTGCATCCCGTGCATCGCCGAGGTACCCTCGCTCAACGCGCTGGCGAAGCAACACAAAGACTTCAAACTGCTCACGGTGACCTACGAATCACGCGACACCGCGCTGGCGTTCGCCAGACAGCGCAAGCTGCAAGTCCCCAGCCTGGTGGATGCCCAGGCATGGATCGACGCGCTCGGTGTCTCGACCTACCCGGCCCTGCTGCTGATCGACCCGCAAGGCCATCTGGTCGCCGCCTCGGTCAGTACTGCGCTGGCCACCAAGACCGATCACGGCATCCCCACGGCCAGCGAAATCACGCAGTGGGTGAATCAGCACCGCAAATCATGACGAAGCGCTGATCGGGACGGCACGCCGCAACGTGCGTGCGCCATCCACCCGACGCACGCCAATCATTTTGTCGACATTTGCGGCGATTGCGGCGACAACACGCTCAGCGGCTCTTTGCCTTCTTCGCCGCCACCAATTTCCGCCGCCCCACGCCGGCCCCGGCCTGCATGCGATGCGCGTTGAGGATGGCGGGTATCAGGCCGGGAAAGCGCTGCTCGATTTCTTCGCAGCGCGTGGTGTTGTGCATTTCCACGCCGGAGCGTTCGCTGCGCACCAGGCCCGCCTCGCGCAGCACGCGGAAGTGCTGCGACAGCGAAGATTTGGGGATGACGCGGTCGCCAGCCTGCTGGAACGCGGTGCAGGCCGCAGCGCAGCTCAGGCCCGCCAGCCTGGCATAGATCGAGGCGCGCACGGGATCGGACAGCGCGTGGAGGATGCCCTCCACGGTGACGTCGTCGATCGATGGGTGGAACAGCGGGCGCATGGCGGCATTTTACCTGCCCCTTGACGATTGGTTCCATAGTTCATATATCTTGAACTACAGGAACAAAGAACCCAAACTATCCCCCCCACCCGCACACTCGCAGGAATCCACCATGAGCAAGCTCCAAGGCAAGACCGCCCTCGTCACGGGCGCATCCAAGGGCATCGGCGCCGCCATCGCCAAGGCACTCGCCGCCGCAGGCGCCGCCGTCGCCGTGAACTACGCCTCCAGCAAGGCCGGCGCCGACGCCGTGGTGGCCGAGATCACCAAGGCCGGCGGCAAGGCGTTCGCCGTGCAGGGCGACGTCTCGAAGGCCGCCGACGCGCAGGCCATCGTCGCGCAGACGGTCGAGCATTTCGGCCGCCTCGACATCCTGGTCAACAACTCGGGCGTCTACGAGTTCGCGCCGATCGAGGACATCAACGAGCAGCACTACCGCAAGCAGTTCGACGTCAACGTGCTGGGCCTGCTGCTGACCACGCAGGCCGCGGCGAAGCACCTCGGCCAGGGCGCCAGCGTCATCAACATCGGCTCGCTGGTCAGCCGCATCACGCCGCCCGCCTCGGCGGTGTACACGGCCACCAAGTCCGCCGTGGAAGGCATCACCGGCGCGCTCGCCCGGGAGCTTGGCCCGCGCGGCATCCGCGTCAACGCGCTGAATCCGGGCATCGTGGAAACCGAAGGCACCCACAGCGCCGGCTTCATCGGCTCGGATTTCGCGGCACATGCCGTGACGCAGACGCCGCTGGGCCGCATCGGCCAGCCGCAGGACATCGCGGCCATCGCGGTGTTCCTGGCGTCCGACGACGCCGGCTGGCTGACCGGCGAGAAGCTCTACGCCAGCGGCGGCATGCACTGAACGATCTGCGCGGCAAGGAACGATCCTCGGCACCGGCAATGCCGAGGACGTTTCCCCACCGGCGCCTTGATCGGAAGACGGCTCTTCGGCCGGCCGCTTGCGCAATGCACAAGCGGCCGGCGGCGCAAGCGTGCTAGAACGTGCGGACTGCAGGCCGCCCGGCCTGCCCTTGCGGAGCATCGGCACCATGGCACGTCCCGCCGGCATGATCGGCTTCCACTCCAGCGCGCACGCCGCGCCGGTGACGGACGATCCGCGCCTGACCGCCGCGGAGTTCCCCACCAACAAGCTGCTCTACCTGACCCAGCTCGCGGACGGTTGTGGTGTGGACACCCGTTCGTGGTTCGGCGGCTTGGCCCTGAACCGCGCGCAGATCGCCGATCCGGCGCTGCGCGTTTCCTACCGGCAGGCCAGCCTGTTCGTGCATCGCGCGCTCACCGCGCTGGGTACGGCAGGCGTGCATGATGCCGGGCTGCGCATCGGCCGCGAGGGCACCGTCGGCGGCTTCGGCCTGCTCGGGCTGGCGATGATGACCTCGCGCACCTTCGGCGAGGCGATGCAGTCGGGCATCCGTTACCACAAGATCTGCGGCTGCCTGCTCGACCTCGCGTTCGAGCCGGTGGACGAACAGGCCGTGGCGATGGTGGCGCTGCCGTTGTTCGACGATGCCAGCCTGCTGCCGTTCTTCTGCGAGGAGCTGTTCGCCAGCTCCACGCTGATCGCGCGCGAACTGGTCGGCGCCGAACTGCGCCCGCTGCGCGTGGAACTGGCCTATCCGCGCCCGCGCCACGCCGACGAGTACACACAACTGTTCGGCTGCGAGCTGCGCTTCGACGCGCCGCGCTGCCGGCTGCTGCTCGACACGCAATGGCTGGCCCGTCCGCTGCCCGGTTACAACCCGCTCACTGCACAGCAGGCGCTGGCGCTGTGCGCGCAGCAACGCACGCCGGACGGTGGCGAGCCGCACCAGGAAATCGTCGCCGCGGTGGAACGCCTGCTGCGCAGCCAGTTGCGCCAGCAGCCCACGCTCAACGAGGTGGCGCGCACGCTCAACCTCAGCGAACGCTCGCTGCGCCGACGGCTCACCGAGAGCGGCCGCGTTTTCCGCGAGATCCACGACCGCGTGCGCGCCGAACGCGCCCTGCAACTGCTGCAGGGCGGCGACCTGAGCGTGGCCGAGATCGGCGGCGAAGTGGGCTTCAGCGACCCGCGCGAATTCCGCCGCGCGTTCAAGCGCTGGACCGGCATGGCGCCGCAGGAAGCCCGCCGCGCCGCGGCCTGATCGACTCCAGCGGCCAACGCTGACCGCTTTGCCCCCCATACCTTGGCCGTTTTACCCTCCCCAACCGCAACGTGTTGCGGGACAGTGACGGCATCCGCACTGCCGTTCGAATGGGGAGTTCAACGATCATGCGCAAGACGCTCATCACCGTGGCGCTGGCCACCGCACTCGCCGCCTGCAGCAGCCAGCAGGCCCCGGCACCGCAGAACCAGGGCGATGCCAGCTTCGAATCCAAGCTGCAGGAACAGTTGCTGGATGCCAAACCCGGCAGCGTGATCGACATTCCCGCCGGCCACTACCACCTCACCCGCGGCCTCAGCCTGCGCACCGACGGCGTCACCATCAAGGGCGCCGGCAAGGACCAGACCGTGCTCTCGTTCAAGGGCCAGGTGGTCGGCCCCGAGGGCCTGCTGGTGAACGCCAACGACTTCACCATCGAGAACCTCACCATCGAGGACACCAAGGGCGATGCGCTGAAGATCAACCACGGCAAGAACATCACCATCCACGGCGTGCGCACGCAGTGGACGGACGGCTCGCAGACCAGCAACGGCCCGTACGGCATCTACCCGGTGAAGACGCAAAACGTGCTGATCGAGGATTCCGAAGCGATCGGCGCCTCCGACTCGGGCATCTACGTCGGCCAGTCCACCAACGTGATCGTGCGCAACAACCGCGCGGAACAGAACGTGGCCGGCATCGAGATCGAGAACACGGTGAACGCCGACGTGTACGGCAACACCGCCACCAACAACTCCGGCGGCATCCTGGTGTTCAACATGCCCGACCTGCTGATGGAAGGCGGCGGCACGCGCGTCTACAAGAACCAGGTGATCGCCAACAACCACGACAACTTCGCGGCGAACGGCTCGGCCGTGGCCAGCGTGCCGGCGGGCTCGGGCGTGGTGGTGAACTCCAACCCGAAGGTGGAGATCTTCGACAACGACATCGCCGACAACAAGACGGCGAACATCATCATCTCCAGCTTCTACTCCACCAACTACGCCAGCAAGACCGGCGTGGCGGCCAACTACGACCCGTACCCGAAAGGCATCTTCGTGTACGGCAACCGCCTCAAGGGCGGCGGCGACTCGCCCAGCGGGCTGGACTTCAAGACGCTGAAGATCGCGCTGTTCGGCCTCGGCGGCCACTTCCCCGACGTGCTGTGGGACGGCTACAGCGACCCGAAATTCACCGACAAGACGCTGCCGCCGCAGGACCGCATCTGCATCCAGGACGTCAGCGGCGTGGTCGATGCCGACGGCCCCAACGGCTACAAGCATCCGAACACCGACATGAAGCCGTTCCAGTGCACGCTGGACAAGCTGCCGGGCGTGACGCTCAACCCCGAGCCGAAGATCTGAGGGCGTACCGGTGAAGTTTGCGAAACACTCCGCGCTGCTGGCGCTGCTCCTGCTGGCCGGCTGCCACCGCGGCATGCCGCCGGCGGAATTCCACGCCGACGGCAAGCCGCCCAGGCTCAGCGACTGGCACATGGTCGAAGCCCGCGACGGCAAGCTGGAACTCAACGCCGGCGTGGTGCCGTACAACCTCAACACGCCGCTGTTCACCGACTATGTGCACAAGCTGCGCACGGTGTGGATGCCCAAGGGCGTGGCGGCGAAGTACGACGCGAAGAACACCTTCGACTTCCCGGTCGGCACCGTCGTCACCAAGACCTTCTATTACCCGCGCGCCGCCGACGGCAAGTTCAGCGACGTGGCGCGCACGCTGGACTACTCCGGCGATTTCATCGGCCAGGACCTGAACCTTGCCAGCGTGCACCTGGTGGAAACGCGCCTGCTGGTGCGCCGCAAGGAAGGCTGGACGCCCTTCGTCTACGTGTGGAACCCGCAGCAGACCGAAGCCACCCTGGTGCGCACCGGCGACGTGCAGGCGCTCACCCTGGTCGACGCGCAGGACCAGCGCGAGGACTTCAACTACGTGGTGCCCGACGAAGGCCAATGCGTGAACTGCCACGAGGCCGACATGATCGGCCGCAGCATCCTGCCGATCGGCCCCAAGGCGCGGAACATGAACCGCGAATACGACTACGGCAGCGGCCGCGAGAACCAGCTGGAACACCTGGTCGCACTGGGCTACCTGATGGACATGCCCAAACTCGCCGACGTGCCGAAGGCCGCCGACTGGCGCGACCCAAGCGCCTCGCTCGATGCGCGCGCGCGCGCCTGGCTCGACGTCAATTGCGCGATGTGCCACAACCCGCACGGCGAGGCCAGCGTCACCGGCTTCTCGCTCGGCACCGACGTGCCGGAAGACCACCACCTCGGCATCTGCAAGTCGCCCGAGGCGGCCGGCCCGGCCACCGGCGGACGCCTGTTCGACATCGTGCCCGGCAAGCCGGACGAGTCGATCATCATGAACCGCATCGGCTCCACCCGGCCCGGCACGATGATGCCGGAGATCGGCCGCAGCACCGTGGACCGCGAAGGCGAGGCCTTGATCCGCGCCTGGATTCTTTCGCTCAAGGGGAACTGCGACATCGTGCATTGAGCACGGTCGCGGTGAACGAAAACCTCGGCGCGACCAAGGCGCCATGCATCACCAGGTTCTGGGGAGAACAGCTATGACGATGCGTCTGCGACCACTGTCCGTCCAACTGCGCCTCGCGCTGCTCGGCGGCGCCATGCTGATCGGCACGCCACTGGCCGCGCTGGCCGCGGATGCGCCGCAGGACGGCGGCACCGGGCAGGCCGCAAACGCCACGCCATCGCCTGGCACGCAGAAAAGCGACAAGAGCACCACCGAGCTGGGCAAGATCACGGTGACCGCGCAGAGCCGCACGCAGGAAATGCAGCAGGTGCCGATCGCCCTGCAGATCGTCACCGCCAAGGACATCCAGAGCGTCACCGCCACCGACATCAGCCAGATGCAGTACTTCGTGCCGGGCCTGGTCGTCACCACCAGCCAGCCGACCCAGCCCGGCTACACCCTGCGCGGCATCACCACCGAGGATTTCGGCATCGGCACCGAACCGGCCGTGGGCGTGTACGTGGACGGCGTCTATGCCGACCGCACCGGCGGCTCGATGCTGGCGTTCAACGACATCCAGCGCATCGAGGTGCTGAAAGGGCCGCAGGGCACGCTGTTCGGCCGCAACGCGGCGGGCGGCGCGATCTCCATCGTCACCAACGAGCCCAGCGACAAGTTCGAGGGCGATGCCACGCTGCGCTACGGCAACTACGGCGAGCGCTATGCCTACGGCCTGGTCAACATCCCGCTGAACAACGACATGGCGCTGCGCATCAGCGCCTACGACAACCAGAGCGACGGCTGGATCAAGGACCAGGCGACCGGCCAGCACTACGGCGACAACGGCGACTGGGGCACCCGCGCGGTGTTCCGCTGGAACCTCACGCCGGATACCCGCGTGCTGCTGTCGTGGGACCACGAGAAGCTCAACCAGGCGCCGCAGGCGGCCGTCGGCCTGGTGCCGCTGTCGGATTTCACCTTGCAGCAACCCTCCGGCCTGGTGCTGCCGCCGTTCCCGGCGAATCCATCGACGTATCTCAACCCGCTGCATGCGCCGCTCTACAACGATGCGGTGGGCGCCGACGAGCGGCGCCGCTTCGACGGCGTCACCCTGACCGTGGACCACAACTTCGCCTGGGGCAGCCTGACCTCGACCACCGCGTGGCGCAACTTCGACACCTTCAACCTCGAAGACAGCGACGGCACCGCCAACATCGACACCTACCTCGCCACCGCCAACATCGAGCACAACAACGCGTTCTCGCAGGAGTTCAAGCTGGCCGGCAGCAACGACCTGCTCGACTGGGTCACCGGCGTGAGCTGGTACAGCGAGCAGGCGCGCCAGGGCAACCAGGTGGACGTCAACACCAACAGCATCGACACGCTGGCGGTGAACACCGGCGCGCAGACGGGCACGCCCACCGGCACGCTGTTCCACTACTTCCAGTCGATGCTCGACGCCTACGGCCTGCCCTACAACCTGCTGGGCGACCCGTGGACCGAGCAGATCAACAACAACGGCAACTACAAGTCCTATGCCGCGTTCGGCGACGTGATCTGGCACCTCAGCGACAAGCTGGACCTGACCACCGGCGCGCGCTTCACCCACGACGAGCGCGACTTCACCTGGTTCAACATCCCGCGCCTGGCACCGCAACTGGACAACACGCTGAGCCAGCTCCAGCAGGCCGGCATCCTCGACATGGCCGCCGCCATGGCCGGCATCCCCACCTCCGCCCTGCTCAACGCCTTCCAGAGCAACGAGATCTTCACCGCCAGCGGCGGCGCGCCCGTCGGCACCCTGGTCAGCGCGCACAACACCTGGAACGACTTCAGCCCGCGCGCGGTGCTCAGTTACAAGTTCACCCCGGACGTGATGGCCTATTTCTCGGTGGCCAAGGGCTACAAGGCCGGCGGCTACGAGAGCCTGGACATCGGTTCGCACTTCGCGCCGGAGAAGGTGTGGAACTACGAGGCCGGCATCAAGACGGTGATGCCGGAGTACAACCTGCTGTTCAACGGCTCGGTGTACTACTACCGCTACTACAACCTGCAGGAGCAGGTGCTCAACCCGAACGTCACCGGGCAGCCGGGTTCCAACGGTACCGGCATCCCGTACTACACCACCAGCGTCAGCAACGAGGAAGCCAAGGGCGTCGATCTCGAGGCGCAATGGCAGCCGGTCGAGCCGCTGAAGTTCAACGCCAACGTGGCCTACATCAGCCAGCGCTACCTGCAATCGACGGCACCGGACGGCACCGTGCTCAACGGCCAGCCCACCGGCAACCCGCTGTGGTCGGCCACCGCCGGCATGGCCTACACCGTGCACAACGTGGCCAACGGCAACGTGGTGTTCAACTTCCAGTACGGTTTCCGCAGCAAGACCCGCTGCAACGGCGAATCGGAAGTCCAGGGCACCTGCCAGACCAGCCCGAACTTCCAGGTGGGCACGGCGCAGCGGCACTCCAATGCGCGCCTCGACTGGCAGACGCCGGACCAGCGCTGGGACGTCGGCATTTTCGTGAACAATGTCTTCAACCAGCGCTACATCGGCATCACCAACCTCACCACCACGGTGTTCGGCACGCCCTGGGCCGTCATCGACCCGCCGCGCACCTACGGCGCGGAATTGCGCGTGAAGTTCTGACGCAGACGCATCGCGGCCGAAGCCGCTCCTACGACGCGCCGTGTAGGAGCGGCTTCGACCGCGAACCGCCCCATCCAAGGTTCGCCCAGCATGTCCGACCTCGATACCTCCCTGCGCCGCTTGCGCGAAGCGCAGGCCCGCGACCCGCTGCCGGACTGGCCCGCGCGCGCCACCCGCCTGCGTGCGCTGGAGCGCCTGCTGCACACGCATCGCGACGGCATGGCCGCGGCGATCCACGCCGACTTCGGCAACCGTCCCGCGGAAGAAACCGAGCTGCTGGAGATCTTCCCCAGCCTCTCGGCCGTGCGCCACGCCCTGCACCACGGCCGGCGCTGGATGCGGCCGAAGCGGCGCTTCGCCGACCTGCTGTTCCTGCCCGCGCGTACCGAACTGCGGCCGCAGCCGCTGGGCGTGGTGGGCATCATCGTGCCGTGGAACTACCCGCTCTACCTCGCGGTGGGGCCGCTGGTGGATGCGCTGGCCGCCGGCAACCGCGTGATGCTGAAGATGAGCGAATACACGCCGCGCTTCTCCGCCCTGTTCGCCGAACTCGTCGCCAGGTACTTCCGCAACGACGAGGTGCTGGTGGTCAACGGCGACGCCGCCGTCGGCCAGGCCTTCGCCGGGCTGCCTTTCGACCACCTGCTGTTCACCGGCTCCACCGCGGTGGGCCACCACGTGATGCGTGCGGCCGCGGCCAACCTGACGCCGGTGACGCTGGAGCTGGGCGGCAAGTCGCCCGCCATCCTCGGCCCCGGCGCGCGCATGGAGCATGCGGCCGAACGCATCGTGTTCGGCAAGCTGGTCAACGCGGGCCAGACCTGCATCGCGCCCGACTACGTGCTGCTGCCGCGCGCGCGCATGGACGAATTCGTCGCCGCGGCACGTGCGGCGGCCACGCGCCTGTATCCCGACCTCGCGCGCAATGCGCAATACGCCAGCATCGCCACCGACCGCCACTACGCGCGGCTCTCCGTGCTGCGCGACGACGCGAAGGCCGCCGGCGCCTCGATCGAACCACTGACCGATGCCGCGCCCGACGCCGCGCGCCGCCTGTTGCCGCCCGTGCTGATCGCCAACGTGCGCGACGACATGCCGGTGATGCAGGAAGAAATCTTCGGCCCGCTGCTGCCGCTGGTGCCTTACGACACGCTGGACGAGGCGATCGCCTTCATCGGCGCGCGCGCGCATCCGCTCGCGCTCTACCTGTTCGAGACGGACCGGTCGCTGATCGACCGCGTGCTCGTGCGCACCCACGCCGGCGGCGTCACCCTCAACGACACGCTCTACCACATCGCCCAGCACGGCCTGCCCTTCGGCGGCGTGGGCGCCTCGGGCATGGGCGGCTACCACGGCGAGGCCGGCTTCCGCACCTTCTCGCACGTGAAACCCGTGTTCCGCCAGGCGCGCTGGAACGGCGCCGGCCTGCTCAACCCGCCCTACGGCAAGCGCTTCCGGCAGATGCTGGGCGTGCTGCTCAAGCGCGGCTGAGGACCCGTGGCGCGCACATGAAAAAACCTCCCCGCTCACGCGGGGAGGTTTCCTGGCGAAGGCCCGATCGCGCGGCGGTCAGAACTTGTACTGCGCCGACAGGCTCAGCAGGTTGCCGTAGTCGTCGAAGCTGCCGGTGAGGATGTCGCCGGTGGAATCGACCGAGCCATTCATGCCGGCGTGGGCGACGAAGATGTGCGCATAGGCGGCGTTGATCTGGAAGTTCTCGGTCGCCTTGTAGCCGATGCCGAAGGTGACCATGTGGCGCGCCGCGTCAGGCACGCGCGGATCGCGGTTGTCGGCGTTCATCGGCGCCTGGTCGATGGCCACGCCGGCGCGCAGGGTCAGCTTGTCGGTGGCGTAGTACTCGCCGCCCACCGACACGTACCAGGTGTTGCGCCAGTTGAACGGCAACGTGGTGGTCGGCTGCGTCGGGTTGGCGTAGACCAGCGTGAGGTCGCGCATCACGCTCCACTGTGTCCACGACGCGTCCATGCCGATGCCGAACTGCGACTCCTGGTGCCAGTAGCTCAGGGTGGCGGTGGCCGGGTTGGTGAGGCGCGCCATGCCGCCGGTGTGCTGGAACGACGGGATGCTGCCCGCCGGCAACTGGCTCTCGACCAGGCTGTAACCGGCCGCGGCACCGCCGAGACTGAAGTTGGCGGTGCCATCGATGTCGTGCGTGATGCGCGAGCGGTAATCCAGCGCCACGCGATCGTTCGCGGTCGGCTTCCAGTACGCACCCAGCTGCCAGCCCCACGCCCAATTGCTGCCCTGGACGTTGGCATAGCCGTCCGAACCCTGCGGGAGCAGCGCGGCCACGCCCGCCGCCTGGGCCTGCGCTTCCGCGGCGATGGCTGCCGCCTCCGCCTGGGCCTGCGCCGCCGTGATCTGGCCCGCGGCAGCCGCCGCCTGAAGCTGCGCGATGCCCGCCGCCGCCTGCTGGCCGATGCCCTGCTGCACCTTCAGCCCGATGGCATTGAGGTTGATCGCATTGGTCAGCTGGGCATTGGTGCGCTCGGCGATGGCGCTGGCGCCGATACTCCACTGGTCGTTGATCTTGAACGAGGCGGACAGCGTGGAATCGTACGAGCGCAGCAGGGTCTTGATGGCGTCGTAGCGGCCCACCCAGTTGCTGTCGTATTCGGTCTGGAAGCCGTACGGCACGTCGAAGGCGACGCCAAGGTTGACGCGGTCGCTCACCTTGGTGGAAATCGCCAGCGCGGGCACCGGCAGCGTGGTGCCGGCGTCACCGCCGTTGCTGCCGCTGATCGGCTGGCCGATCGCGTTGCTGGCCGAACCGCTGAACTTGGCGCTGAAATTGACCGCGGTGATGTCGGCCTGCACATAGGTGCCGTCGAGGTCGCTCATCGCCGCCGGGTTGTTCTCCACCACCGACACGTCGCCGCCGGCCGTGGCGGAACCCGCGTAGGCGCGGCCCAAGCCCTGTGCGGTGTTCTCGTGCAACTGGAAGGCGCTGGCATGGGCCATGCCCGGCGCGACCAGGGCGACCGCAACGGCCGTGCTGAGCGCGGCAAGCGCCAGTGGACGGGTGGCGTTCGGGAGAAGACGGTTGGACTTGTGCATCACATGCTCCTGCATCATTGGAGTTGGGCGGTTCGCGTGCCGGACAGATCCCACACGAAATTCATACGGGCGTTTAACATCACTCCGCGGCACTGTGCCCGCTCGTCCCATGTGTTGCAAGTGCTGGCGCAGCAATCGCAGGGGATAATTCCCGGCTTCCGCCGTCGAACATCAGGGACACCCCATGCAGTGCTACGTCTACGCCAGCCGCCGCCAACCCGGCACCTACGTGTGGCTGGCCGAACGCGATGGTTTCGGCATCCTGCCCGAGCCCTTGCGCAACAGGCTGGGCGAACTGCGCTTCGCGCTGGAACTGCCACTGGATGCGCAACGACGCCTGCCGCGCGAGGACGCCGCGCAAGTGCTCGCGCACCTGCGCGGACAGGGCTGGCACCTGCAATTGCCGCCGGAGCATGCGTTGACCGGCGCGAGCCATCCCGCCTACGGCGCGACGCTGCGCGACACAACGCACGATTGAGCGCGCGGCCGACGCGTTAACGCGAGGTTACCGTCTGACCCCATCCCGATTCCTATACTGTGGGGATGACTCAAATCAAATCGCGCCGACGCCCTCCATTCCTGCAGGCCCTCGCCTGGTTCATTCCCGGCCTGCTCGCCGTGGCGCTGGCCGGCACGGTCGCCCACCCGCTCACGCTGATCCCCTTGCTGCTGGCGAACGCGCTGACGATGGCCGCGGTATGCCATGCGATCGGCTTCGAACCGGAACCCAGCTTCGCGCGCACCGTGCTGCGCCGGGGCGCCGCGCACCTGGTGATGCTCACCGCCTACGCGGTGATCGTGTTCGTGCTGGTGGCGTGGCCGATGCTCTCGCTCTCGCAGTCGCACAGCCTGTCCGCCACGCTGGCCCTGGTCGCCACCCTGGTGCTGGCGCTGGCCGTGCTGTGGCGGCCGTGGCCTGCGTTCGGGCTGGTGTTCGTGTGGGACGACGCCTACCCGGCGAAGCACGACGGCTCGTGGATCTTCACCGCCACGCTGCGCAGCCTGATGTTCGGCCGCCATCTCGCCCGCGAGGAACGCTTCTTCAGCCACTTCCTGCCCGCCGCGTTGGCCCTGCTGGCGATGACCTGGGGCGCCATTGCGCTGAGCGGCCTGTACGGCATGCTGCCGTCGGAGATCCGCATCGCCGCGCTGGCCCTGTATGGCGTGCTGGTGCTGCCGCTGGGCTGCCTGATCGTGGCCAACCGCACGCTGCGCACGCTGCTGTGCGCGCAGCATGACCGCCATCGCCGGCGCACCGAGCATGCCGATGCCATGATCGCCGCCGGGTCCGCCGCGCCGGCGGTCGCCGCGCCGTTGAGCGAACAGGAACGCACTGCCGGCACGCCGGAACAGGCCGCCGCCCTGCTCGCCGCCACCCGCGATGGCGACATCGAGCGCGCGCTGGCCCTGGTCGAGGCCGGCGCCGACCCGGCCACCGCGCCGCCCGCCGGCGACCGCGACCAGCGCCCCGTGCTGATGCTCGCCGCGCTGCTGCCCGACACCCGCCTGCTGCGCGCGCTGATCGCCAAGGGCGCGGACGTCGACCGCACCAGCGGTGGCCTCACCCCGCTGCTCGCCGCCACGCGCGACAGCCTGCACGGCCGCGCCGAAGCGGTGATGACCCTGCTCGCCAACGGCGCCAACCCGCTCGCCACCGATGCCGAAGGCCGTACCGCGCTGCACGGCGCGGTGCTGTGCGAGGAACCGATGGTGGCGGCGATGCTGCTGGACGCCGGCGCGCCGATCAACGCGCTGGACCGGGCCGGCGCCAGCCCGCTGGCGGCGGCCTGCCGCGCCGCCAACTGGACGCTGGCGAAGTTCCTGCTCGAACGCGGCGCCAAGCCCGCGCCCGCCAACGGCGAACCCGCGCTGGTGGCCGCCGCCGGCATCGCCGACGACGACACCGCCGGCGTGAAGCTGCTGCTCAAGCATCGCGCCGCGGTGAACGCGGTGGACGCGCGCCGGCGCAGCGCGCTGATCGCCGCCGCCGCCGAGGGCCACGAACAGATCGCCCGCGCGCTGTGCGCCGCCGGCGCCGACGCCACGCTGGCCGACCACCACGGCAGCACCGCACTGATGGAAGCGGCGCGCGCCGGCGCGGTGGGCATCGTGCAGCGGCTCGCGGAAACGCAGCCCGATGCACGCGCGCGCGACGGCCACGGCCGCGACGCACTCACCCTCGCCTGCCAGTCGCCGCGCGCGCACGCCGACACCGTGCGCGCCCTGCTCGCGCTGGGCGCCGAACCGAAGACGCCCGGCAGCGACGGCCGCAGCGCGCTCGACCACGCCGCCGCCACCGGCCGCTGGGACCTGGTCGCCCTGCTCGATCCGGAAACCCCGCTGCCGGCCAGTCTCGGCCAGGCCGTGCTGTCCAGCGGCGCCGACACCCCGGCGCACCTGCTCGACGCGCTGCGCTTCGGCCATTGGGCCATCGTCTCCGGCTTCGCCGCACGCGTGCGCGAGTGGCCGCAGGCGCAACTCGCCCAGCTCTATCTCGACCTGGCCCAGCCCGGCCAGAGCCAGGCGCGGCGCTGGCTGCTGGACCACGGCCTCGACGCCGAAGCGCGGCTCGCCGCACAGCAGCTCGACGACGAACACGGCGACGAGGACATGGTCGCCGACGGCGAAGGCAGTGCACTGCCGCCGCTGGGGCGCCGCCTGTTCGACGCCCTGCTGCTGCAGCTCCCCGCCGCCACCGAAGCCATGGAGGACCTGCTGCAGGCGGGTGCCACACCGGCCGGTGCCGGCCTGCTGGCGCAGGCACTGCAACGCCTCGGCGGCGCCACGCAGGGCGCGGCCCTGCCACTGGCGCTGCTGGAACGCGGCGCCGATCCATTCGGCCCCGACGCACGCGAGCGCACGCCGCTGCAGCTTGCCGCGGCGAACGGCCAGATCGAACTGCTGCAGGTCCTGCTCGCCCGCGGCGGCAACCCGAACTGCCGCGACCGCGACGGCCGCACGCCGCTGTTCGCCGCGCTGGAACATGGCGAGGCGGCGCTGCCGATGGTGCGCCTGCTGATCGCCCATGGCGCCGACGCCGAATCCGCCGATGCCAACGGCGAGACGCCGCTGGGCCTGGCACTGGAACATCCCGTCATCGAGCGCTGGCTGGACTGGGGCGCCTGGTCGCGCCCGCGCCGCCCGCTGCGCGCCGACGACCTGCCCGCGGCCGCGCAGGCCGGTGCGCTGACCGCCGTGCAGCGCCTGCTGGAACTCGGCTTCGCCGTCGACACCGTCGATGCGCACGGCGCCAGCGCGCTGCTGCATGCCTGCGGCGCCGGCCATGCCGGAATCGCCGCCGGCCTGCTCGATGCCGGCGCCGATCCCGTGCTTACCACTCCCAACGGCATCACCCCGCTGGCGGCCGCCGTGGCCGCGGGCCGCGAGAACACCGCGGCGCTGCTGCTGGAACGCAAGGCCGCGGTCGACCAGCGCCTGCCGAACCAGAGCACCGCGCTGATGGTGGCCGCCGCGATGGGCCGCGCCGAACTGGCCGAGGCGCTGCTCGCCGCCGGTGCCGACGTCGACGCTGTCGATGCGCAGGGCCACAGCGCATTGCACGCCGCCGCGCAGTACGGCTTCGAGCACAACGACAGCCTGCGCGCACGCCGCCTGCTCGACGTGCTGCTCAGGCACGGCGCCACCGTCGATCGCGCCGACAGCGAAGGCAAGACCGCGCTGCTGCTGCTGCTCGGCGCCTCGCAGCGCCCCGGCAGCGAATGCGACGCCACCCACCTCGGCGCACTGGTGCCCGTGCTGCTGGAAGCCGGCGCCGACGTGACGCATGCCGACCAGCGTGGCGTCACCGCCCTGCATGCCTGCGCCATGCACGCCCTGCTGGCGCCGGCCCGCGTGCTGCTGTCGCGCGGCGCCGACCGCGCCGCCGCCGATGCCTTCGGCCGCACCGCCGCCGACGTGGCACGCCAGCTCGGCTTCGTGGACATCGCCCACGAACTCGCCGTACGCACCAGTGCGATCCCCAGCGTGCGGCAGACCCTGCGGCAACCGGCGCAGCCGGCGGAGTGATGCCGGCGCCGGACCGGCCGATCGCGTAACGGCGCTCCGGGGACGCCCCGGACACCCGCGCTCCCGGGCGCCAACGGTCCCGCCGTAGCCGTTCAGGCCACCGCGCGCCAGTGCGCGTGGCGCAGCGGCAGGCCGCGCCACGCCGCGGCGACCTGCTCCACGGCGAGCCCATCCACCCGCGTGCCGTGCAGCGGGCCACCCAGCACCGTCACCACGCCACCGGGCGCGGCACGCGGCACCCGCTGCGCAGGCATGGCTGCACCGAACACGACCAGCGGACAACCCAGCGCAGCGGCGAGGTGCGCCGGCCCCGTATCCACCGACACCATGCTGTGCGCGCATGCCAGCAAGGCCTTCAGCCGCGCCAGCGGCAATTCGTCGGCGAGCGACACCACCGCCGCGTTGTCCGCGATGGCGCGGATGCCTTCCAGGTATCCGGCTTCGCGCGGGCAGCCGCACAGCAGCACCCGCGCCGAGGGCAGCGTCTCCAGGATCGTCCACGCCAGCGCCGCCCAATGCTGCAGCGGCCATGACCTGTCACCGTCCGCGGTCGCGCGCATACCATTCCAGCGCATGGCGTGCGTGCCGGCGGGCTGCAACAGCACCAGCGGCCGGCCATGCAGGCCGCGGCCCCGCAACCAGCCCTCGCAGTCGGCCCGTGCCGCCGTGTCCACCCGCAACTGCGGTGCGGCGCCGGGATCGACCGCCAAGGCGTTGCAGCGGCCGTGGAAGGCGGGTGGGGTGCTGTCGCCGAAGCGCAGCAGGTGGTCGACCCGATGCTCGTGTTCGCGCGGGGGCGTATCGGCCAGGTACGCGCGGTGCTCCGCCGGCACGCCCGCCAGCGTGAGCATGCTCCGGATCCGCAGCAGCGCACGTGGCTGCTGCTCGCACACGTAGACCGGCGCATCGCGCCGCCGGCGCAGCCAGCCGATCGCGCGCCAGCGCTCGCGGCTCAGTAGCAGCGGCCGGCGCGGCGCCCGCAGCGCGGACACGTCTGCCACTTCGAGCTGGTCCGCGTACAGCTCCCCCGGCCACCCGCCGATGGCGAACAGGTCGCAGGGTTCGTCGTAGCGCTGCTGCAACTTGTGCAGCAGCGGCTGCAGCGACACGGCGTCGTCGAGCCGGCCGAAGCGGATGACGAGAGGATGCGGGGCCTGGGGCATGCCCATCCGAACGCCCCGCAGCAGGCCCCGTTGACGGCAAGAACTTGCATGCCCGGGACCATCCCGCAGCCTGTCCGCGATCCCCCGGACAGCGCGGGACCGCGCGACGAACCGCCCTTCAGTCCGCGCTCGTCAACGGTGTGCTCGCGTCGCGCTCGCGCGCCTCGCGCGCCTCCGGCCCGTCGTCGGCCTCGAACAGCTTGTCGAGGTCGGCCAGCGCTTCCTTCGTGGTCTGCACCAGCTTGGCCTCGTCGTCGTAGACGAGGTACTGCATCTTGATCAGCTCGGCGTCCTGGCGGCGGAAACGTTCCACGCGGTCCATCGCGCGCTCAGGCGTCAGGCCCAGCGCGACCAGCGCCTGCTTGGTCATCTTGAGGCTGGAATAGAGCGTCTCGCGGATCGGTTCGTCGATGCCGAGATCCATCAAGCGCCATAAGTGCTGGCGGTTGCGTGCGCGCGCAACGATCTTCAGGTGCGGGTACATGCGTCGCACCACGCGCGCCACGTGCAGGCTGGATTCGGGGTCGTCGTTGGCCAGCACGAACACCTCGGCCTTGTCCGCCTGCGCGGCGCGCAGCAATTCGGGGCGCGCCGGATCGCCATAAAAGATGTCGCTGCCGCGGCCGAAGCGGCGGACCAGGTCCACCTGCTCGACCGAGTGGTCCAGCGCCACGAACGGGATGCCTTCCGCGCGCAGCACGCGCGACACGATCTGCCCCATGCGCCCGTAGCCCGCGATGATCACGCGCGGCGAGTGCGCCACGATGGTGTCGAAATCGCGCGCCGGCTTGCGCACCTTGTGCGCGCCCAGCAGCTTCGCCAGCGCCGCCACCAGCAACGGCGTCAGCGCCATCGACAAGGTGATCGCCAGCACCAGCAGGTTGTGCTGGCGCGCGCTGATCAGCTTCTGCTCGTCGGCCAGCTTGAGCACCACGAAGGCGAACTCGCCGCCGCAGGCCAGCAGTACCGCGAGGCGCAACGCGTCGCCGCGCTCCAGTCCGCCCACGATGCGCCCCAGCGGCCACAGCAGGGCGCCCTTCAGCAACAGCAACGCGGCCACCAGCAGCAACACCTGTACGGGCGAGCGCAACAGCAGCGAGATGTCCATCGACATGCCGACGCTGATGAAGAACAGGCCCAGCAACAGGCCCTTGAACGGCTCGATGTTGGATTCCAGCTCGTGGCGGTATTCCGAGTCGGCCAGCAGCACGCCGGCGAGGAAGGCGCCCAGCGTCACCGATACGCCGGCCACCTCCATCAGCAAGGCCACGCCCATCACCACCAGCAGCGCGGTGGCGGTGGACACCTCCACCGCATCCGCCTTCGCCACGAAGCGGAACACCGGGCGCAGCAGGTAGCGACCGCCCACCACCACCGCCACGATCACCCCCACCGTGCGCAACGCGCCGGTGAGGTCGAAGCCGTGGCCGGTGGTGCTGGCGAGGAACGGCACCGCGGCGATCAGCGGGATCGCCGCCAGGTCCTGGAACAGCAGGATCGCGAACGCCTGCCGCCCGTAGGCCGTGCCGGCCTCCTTGCGCTCGCCGAGTATCTGCAACCCGAAGGCGGTGGACGACAACGCCAGGCTGCCACCCACGATCAACGCCGCGCCCGGCGTGAAGCCCAGCAACCACCACGCGACCACCCCGATCACTGCACTGGTCGCCAGCACCTGCAGCAGGCCGGTGCCGAACACCGAGCGCCGCATCACCCACAGGCGCTGCGGCGACAGCTCCAGTCCGATCACGAACAGCATCAGCACCACGCCGAACTCGGAGATCGCGGCGATGCCGCCGTTGTCGGGCACCAGCCGCAACGCCTGCGGCCCGATCGCGACGCCGGCCAGCAGGTAGCCCAGCACCGCGCCAAGCTTGAAGCGCTTGGTCAGCGGTACCGCAATCACCGTGGCCAGCAGGAACACCACGGCCACCTGCAGGAAATGATGGCTGTCCACGTGCGCTCCGGTCCGTTTGCGAGGCCTGATTATTCCACGCTGGTTGCGTGGATGCCGGCGTGTCCGTGCCGCACGTTTTGCAATGGGTGCTTCGAGGCATGCCCAGCCCGTGGAAGGGCCAGGCGGCGAATCGCCCCGACGGAACGTGCGCCCGGCAATATGCTCCATCCACCATTCATCCCCGGTGCTGCCCCACGCCACCGGTCCATGGGATCATCCACGGCCATGAAAACCCTCGTCGCCATCGCCGCACTCGCCATCGCCCTGGTCGCCCCGCTGCATGCGCAGGACGACATCCCCGTCTACGGCTACCGCGTGGTGCACAGCTATCCGCACGACACCAAGGCCTATACCGAAGGCCTGCTTTACCTGGACGGCCATCTGTACGAGAGCACCGGCCAGGTCGGCGCCTCCAGCGTGCGCAAGGTGGACCTGCAGACCGGCAAGGTGCTGCAGTCCGCGCCGACGCCGTGGCCGGACTACGGCGAAGGCATCGCGGTGTGGAAGGACAAGCTGATCCAGCTCAGCTGGCAGAACCACGAAGGCTTCGTCTACGACCTCGCCACGCTGCAGCCGCAGACGCGCTTCCCCTATCCCGGCGAGGGCTGGGCGCTGACCAGCGACGGCAAGCGGCTCTACATGAGCGACGGCACGCCGACCATCCGCATCCTCGATCCCGACACGCTCAGGCAGGTCGGCCGGATCGACGTCACCGCCGACGGCCAGCCGCTAGCCAACCTCAACGAACTGGAGTGGGTGAAAGGCCAGCTCTACGCCAACGTCTGGCTCACCACGCGCATCGCGCGCATCGATCCGGCCAGCGGCAAGGTGGTCGGCTGGATCGACCTCGCCGGCCTCGTACCGCCGGCCGACACGCTGGCCGACCCCACCAACGACGTGCTCAACGGCATCGCCTACGACGCCCAGCACGATCGCCTGTTCGTCACCGGCAAGTGCTGGCCGAAGCTGTACGAGATCAGGCTGGTGCCGCCGAAGCACGGGCACTGAAAGCGCCACAGGCATGAATCCATCGTAGGAGCACCCTGTGCACGATGGCTTTTGGCCTGGATCGAAGCACCAGGGCATTCGCGCACAGGGTGCGCTCCTACGGAGACGATCAGCGCGCGGCCAGCTCGCGCAGGACGATGTCGGCCAGCTGCGCCACCGCCGCTGGCGGCTTCGCCTCGGCGCGATGCAACGCCAGCCCGAGCATGGGCAGCGCAGGCAGGCCGACCTGCTTTGCGCTCAACGCGCGGACGTTGTCCGGCAGGCCAAGCGTCGTGCGCACGCTCACACCCAGCCCCGCGCTCACCGCGGCCCAGGTGCCGGCGAGGCTGGCACTGCTGAAGGCGACCCGCCAGGCGATGCCGGCACGATCCAGCGCCTCGATCGCGGCGCTGCGCAGCAGGCAGGGCGACTCCAGCACCACCAGCGGCAAGGGTTCGCCGCGCCGATGCCGTTTCGCCGCCGGCGCATCGGCCGCGACGATCCAGCGCATCGGCCAGCGCCCCACGCGTTCCGCATGCGGGCTGCCCGTGCCGGCTTCCCACGCCAGCGCCAGGTCGAGCTTGCCCTTGTTCACGCCGTCGAGCAGTTCCGCGTTGCGTGCGATGCGCGCCTCGATGCGCAGCTTGGGGTGCGTCCGTGCGTAGCGGCCAAGCACCGCGGGCAGCAGGTTCTCGCCGAAGTCCTCCTGCATGCCCAGCCGCACGCGCCCCGTCAGCTCCACGCCGCGGATCGCCGCCGCGGCCTCGTCGTTCAATTCCAGCAGGCGCCGCGCGTAGCCCAGCATCGTCTCGCCCGCCTCGGTGAGCGTCATGCCGCGGCCGGCCTTGCGCAGCAACGGCATGCCGGCCTGCTGTTCCAGTTTCTTCAGCTGCGCGCTCACCGCCGAGGTGGACCGGTTCAGTCGCACGGCCGCCTGCGCGAAGCTGCCCAGCTCGATGCCGGTGGCGAAGCTGCGCAGCGTATCGATGTCGAAGTTGATGCGGGACATGCCAATGATCCTGTTTTTCGGGATCCTTAGTTCCAAACTTCCCGATTTTCAGGATCATCATCGATCGCTACCGTGGTTCCCGTCAAATGCCCACGGAGACTGCCAACATGGCCCACGACCCGCATTACGCCCGCAAGGGCATCGGCGACATCGCACCGAAACTGGCCGCCCTCACCGACGACGCGCTGTTCGCCGACGTCTGGGCGCGCCCGGAGCTCGGCCCGCGCGAACGCAGCATCGCCACGGTGGCGGCGCTGGTCGCCCTGAATCGCACCGAACAATTGCCGTTCCACCTCGGCCGGGCCCGCGACAATGGCATCGGCGACGATGAACTGGTCGAGCTGATCACCCATCTCGCGTTCTATGCCGGCTGGCCCTGCGCGTTCTCGGCCATCGGCGTGCTGCGCAAGCTGCAGGCGGAGCGTGCGCCATGATCGCGATGCAATACGCCATCACCCTGCCCGCCGACTACGACATGGCGGCCATCCGCCGCCGCATCGCCGACAAGGGCCACCTGCTGGACGGCTTCCCCGGCCTCGTGTTCAAGGCCTGGCTGTACGCCGCGCGCGACGACCGCGCGCTGCCCGTCCGCGACAATCTCTACGCACCGTTCTACCTGTGGCGCGACGGCGAAGGCATGAACGCCTTCCTCAACGGCGCCGGCTTCGCGGCGCTGTCGCACGATTTCGGCCGTCCTGCAGTGCGCACATGGATACCGTGGCAGGCCGAGGTGGCCGGCCACCTGCGCGGCGCGCTTTGCGCGACGCGCGAAATCCTGACCTTGCCCGGCCACGCCGACCTCGCGGAACGGCAAGACACGGAAGTCGCGCTGGCGCGCGCGGCCGTGGACGATGGCGCGCTCGCCGCGGTCACCGCCTGCAACCCGACCGACTGGGCGCTGCTGCGCTTCCGCCTGTGGCCAGGCCTGCCCCCCGGGCCCGCCCGCGAGGAACAGCAGCTCTACCGCGTCGGCCATGTCTCGCAAACCACTCCCGCCCTTGAACAGCCGTAGGAGCGCACCCTGTGCGCAACGGCCTCGATGCCTGACCGGAGCCAGAGCATTCGCGCACAAGGTGCTCCTACACCGCCCCCGCAACTGCCCTCATCGGAAAAATCCCATGCCCCTCGTCCGCATCTCCCTGCGCCGCGGCAAGTCCGCGGCCCATCTCGCCGCCCTGCGCAACGGCATCTACGCCGCCATGCGCGAGACCTTCAACGTGCCGGAGGACGACCGCTTCATCCTGCTCCACCAGCACGACGCCGAGGAGTTCGACTGCGACCCGAACTACCTCGGTATCGCGCGCAGCGACGACCTGGTGATCGTGCAGATCGCCTGCAACGACACGCGCACGGTGGCGCAGAAGCAGGCGTTCTACCGCCGCGTCGCCGGGAACCTCGCCGCCGATCCCGGCCTGCGTCCCGAGGACGTCTTCATCAACCTGCTGGAGACGGCGAAGGAGAACTGGTCGTTCGGCAACGGCATCGCGCAGTACGCGTGAGCACGCTCAGCGCGGCAACACGCCGATCGTGCGCATCCACGCATCCGCAAGATTCGTCCATGCGGTGATCGGCTTGTCCGTGTGCCGCACGCCGAAGGCGTGGCCGCCTTGCGCGTAGATGTGCATTTCCGTCGGCACATCGGCTGCTTTCAGCGCGGCGAAATACGTCAGCGCCTGCTGCACGCCATCCACGTCGTCGTCCTCGGCCTGCACGATGAAGGTGGGTGGCGTGTCGCGGGTAACCGGTACATTGGGATTCAACTTGCCATCATCGAGCGCGAGGTGCCCCGGGTAGATCGCCATCGCGAAATCCGGGCGCGCACTTTCCTTGTCCGCCGCGTCCACCGGCTTGTACAGGCGCTTGCCGAAGTGCGTGCTGATTTCCGCCACGAGGAAACCACCGGCGGAGAAGCCGACCACGCCGAGCTTGTGCGGATCGATGCTCCATTCCTTCGCATGCAGGCGCACCAGACCCATCGCGCGTTGCGCGTCCTCCAGCGCCATCGTCGGCACTTCGTAATCATCGGGGCGACACTTGCAGTGCCAGTCGTAAGGTGCGCCCGGCACGCGGTACTTCAGCAACACGCAGGTGATGCCGCGTGAGGTCAGCCAGTCGCAGATCTCGGTGCCTTCCAGATCCATGGCCAGCACTTCGAAGCCGCCACCCGGGAACACCACCACCGCGGCACCCGTGTTTTTCCCGCGTGGGGAATAGACCGTCATCGTGGGCTGCGATACGTTGGCCACCTCCAGCCATGGCTTGCCCGCGATCAGGTGCTCCTTGCGCAATGCCGCGTATTCCGGTCCCGGCATCGCCTTCATGTCGGGTGGCGTGCCCGGCCACAACGACAGCTGCACGTGGCCGGCCGAGGGTTGCCATGCCGCTTCCGCCGCATGCGTGCCCGCGCATGCGAGCAGCAGACCGAAGAACACTGGCCACGTTTTCATGCTGTCCCTTTCTGATAAGCAAACGGTGGAGATTCCGTGACGCGCCATTCTGCGACGCACGTCGGCGTGACCAAGGTCGCAATGATGGTTTTTTGCTGACATGTTGCCCCGCAAGAACTTGTAGCATCCAGGGTCCACTCCTCATCGGCCACCCAGCGCATTGCACATGGCAAGAGACTCCGCAGCCCCCGGGGCAAGCAAGGACCATTACCTCATCCTCGACGGGCTTCGCGGCGTCGCCTCCCTGATGGTGGTGCTGTTCCACATCTGCGAGGCGTACAGGCCGGACCATCCGCTGACGCAACCGATCAACCACGGCTACCTGGCGGTGGATTTCTTCTTCCTGCTGTCGGGCTTCGTGATCGCCTATGCCTACGACGACCGCTGGTCGACGCTGGGCACCTGGGATTTCTTCAAGCGCCGGCTGGTCCGCCTGCAGCCCATGGTGATCATGGGCACGACGATAGGCGCGCTGCTGTTCTACTTCCAGGCGGGCCCGGCGTTTCCGCTGATCGCCGCCACGCCGGTGTGGCAGCTGCTGCTGGTGATGCTGGTGGGCTGGACCCTGCTGCCGCTGCCGCCGGCCATGGACATCCGCGGCTGGAGCGAGATGCATCCGCTCGACGGCCCCGCGTGGTCGCTGTTCTTCGAGTACCTCGCCAACATCCTGTATGCCGTCGGCCTGCGCAGGCTGTCGAACCGCTGGCTGGGCGTGCTGGTCGCGCTGGCCGCCGCGTTCTTCGTGCAGCTCGCCGTGTTCGGCAAGCGCGGCGATGTGATCGGCGGCTGGGCCATCGATCCGGAGCAACTGCACATCGGTTTCGCCCGCCTGCTGTTCCCCTTCCTCGCCGGCATGCTGCTGATGCGGCTGGGCAGGCGCATCCAGGTCAAGCATGCCTTCGCGGCCTGCAGCCTGCTGCTGATCGTGGCGCTGGCGTTGCCCCGCTTCGGCGGCGCCGACCGGCTGTGGTTGAACGGCGTGTACGAGTCGCTGTGCGTGATCGCGGTGTTCCCGCTCATCGTGGCGATCGGCGCCGGCGCGCCCCGGGTCGACGGCCTGTCCACGCGCATCGCCGGGTTCTTCGGCGAGCTCTCCTACCCGCTCTACATCACGCACTACGGCCTGATCTACGTCTACACCGAATGGGTGGGCGAACACGAGGCGCTGCCCTTCGGCACGAAGTGCGCGGCGGGTGCTGCGGTCTTCGTCGCCAGCATCGCCATCGCGTTTGCGTGCCTGAAGCTGTACGACCTGCCGGTGCGGAAGTGGTTGGCGGGGAGGTTCTTGAAGCGCGCTACTTGATCGTAGGTAGCCTACTCAAAATCTGGTCTAACCACGCCCCATTTTCCACTCGAAAATCCATGGTAGTAGACCGCCTCTGGCCCGCTGTCGTGCTCATCTCCCAACAAGACGACAAACCGATCATCGCCAAATTCAATGGATAGCTGCGTCGAGTCCAGACGAACTGACGAAACATGGCGTGAGATTTGATCGCAGACCAAATTTCGGAACTGATCGTCCCCCACCCTGGACACAATCCCATTTGACGACACCTCCATAGTGTTCATCACATTCAGGCCCGGGCCATCGAACCACAATTGCAAGTAGTCCAACAGGAATGTCACAGCAGACAGATCGCGTCCAACCAACTCCTGAAGTGTTTCATGATCTCGAACCACCATCGATCCCTCATGCCACTCCGAAAGCATCATCACAAGTGAACTCGGCTCACTCCCCGCGCAACCACCTCGCCGCGTCCACCGCGAAGTAAGTGAGGATGGCGTCGGCGCCGGCGCGCTTGAAGGCGGTGAGGGTTTCCAGCACCACGGCCTTCTCGTCCAGCCAGCCGTTCTGCGCGGCGGCCTTGAGCATGGCGTACTCGCCGCTCACCTGGTACACGAAGGTGGGCATGCCGAAGGCGTCCTTCACCCGGCGCAGCACGTCGAGGTAGGGCAGGCCCGGCTTCACCATCACCGCGTCGGCGCCTTCCTGGATATCCAGTTCGACTTCGCGCAACGCTTCGTCGCTGTTGGCGACGTCCATCTGGTAGGTGTGCTTGTTGCCCTTGCCGAGGTTGGCCGACGAGCCCACCGCGTCGCGGAACGGGCCGTAGAAGCTGGACGCGTATTTCGCCGAGTAGGCGAGGATGCGCGTGTGGATGTAGCCGGCCTCCTCCAGCGCATCGCGGATCGCGCCGATGCGGCCGTCCATCATGTCCGAAGGCGCCACGAAGTCCATGCCGGCCTCGGCCTGCGCCAGCGACATCTTCACCAGCGCCTCGACGGTGGGCTCGTTCATCACGTAGCCGTGCGCGTCGATCAGCCCGTCCTGGCCGTGCGTGGTGTAGGGGTCGAGTGCCACGTCGCCGATCAGGCCCAGCCCGGGATATTCCGATTTCAAGGCACGCGTGGCGCGATGCATGAGATTGCCGGGGTTCCACGCCTCACGCGCGTCCTCGCTCTTCACGCCCTGCCCCGGCGAGGGGAACAGCGCCAGCGCGGGGATGCCCAGCCGCACGCATTCGCCGGCCAGCTTCAGCAGTTCGTCGATGGAGAGGCGATCCACGCCCGGCATCGAGGGCACCGGCTCGCGCCGGCCTTCACCCTCGATCACGAAGGCCACCATGATCAGGTCGCCGGGCAGCACGGTGTGCTCGCGCATCAGCGCGCGGGAGAAGGCGTCGCGACGCATGCGGCGGGGACGGATCGCGGGGTAGCTCATGGCATGGCCTTGTACGGGAATCCGCCCATTTTAGCGCCGCATGGCACGGATCCCGCCGCAGACCGCGAACCTACGAAGCACCAACATCAAACATACGCGATGCATACATCGCCCCATGCAGGCTGGCCTGCGACCCCACGCGAGGCAATGCCCATGAACACGTCCCCACGCCAGGCCACTCCCGCCACCCGCCCGCTGCCCGCGGGAGCGCGCTTCCTCGGTCCGCATACCAGCCCTGACCCGATGACGATCACCCTGGTGTTGCGCCGCATGGGGCCGGCGCCGACGCCCGCGGCGTGGCCGCAACACCCGCGCTGGCCGCGCGGCGAGTTCGGCGCGCACTGCGGCGCCGCCCCGGCCGACATCGAACGCATACGCGGCCACGCGCGCACGCAGGGCCTGGTGGAAACCGGCTGCGAACCGCACCGGCGCGTGCTGCAATTCAGCGGCTCGGTGGATGCGCTGCAACGCGCATTCGGCGTGCAACTGGGGCGTTACCAGTGGCCCGGCCTGAGCGGGTACGTGGTGGGTTGCGACCGGCCGCCGACCTTGCCGGCCGACGTCGCGCCGACCGTGATCGCCGTGCTGGGGCTGGACAACCGCCCGGTGGCGAAGCCGCAGTTCCGCAGGCCGCTGGCGACGCCGAACCAGAGCTACACGCCGCTGCAGATCGGGCAGCTCTACAACTTTCCCGCGAACACCGATGGCAGCGGCGAGTGCGTGGCGCTGATCGAACTGGGCGGCGGCTTCAGCCAGGCCGACCTCACCACCTACTTCACCGGGCTGGGCATCGCCTCGCCGCCCACGGTGACCGCGGTCCCGGTGGCCGGCGGCAAGAACAGCCCCGGCGGCGACGCCGATGCGGAGGTGATGCTGGACATCGAGGTGGTCGGCGCGCTGGCGCCGGGCGCGGCGATCGCGGTGTACTTCACGCCGAACACCGACCAGGGTTTCTACGAGGCGATCTCGCAGGCCGCGCACGACACCACGCGCAAGCCTTCGGTGATCTCGATCAGCTGGGGCGGCCCGGAGGACAACTGGAGCGCCGCCGCGCTGGCGGCGATGCAGAGCGCGCTGGAGGACGCCGCCGCGCTGGGCGTCTCGGTGACCGTCGCCGCCGGCGACAGCGGCTCCAGCGACGGCGAAAGCGACGGCCAGCCGCACGTGGATTTCCCCGCCTCCAGCCCGTACTCGCTGGCCTGCGGCGGCACCACGCTGACCGCCAGCGCCAGCGCGATCGGCAGCGAGGTGGTGTGGAACGAAACCGCCTCCAACGAAGGCGCCACCGGCGGCGGCGTGAGCACGAATTACGCGCTGCCGGCCTGGCAGCAGGGCAGCAAGGTGCCGCAGGCGGCGAACGGCTTCGCGGGCCGCGGCGTGCCGGACGTGGCGGGCGATGCCGATCCGCTCACCGGCTACCAGGTACGCGTGGACGGCCAGGACCAGGTGATCGGCGGCACCAGCGCAGTGGCGCCGCTGTGGGCCGCGCTGCTGGCCCGCTGCAACCAGTCGCTGGGCCGCGCCGTGGGCGACGTGCATGCCGCGCTCTACCAGATCGGCGAGTCGGCCTTCCACGACATCACCCGGGGCGACAACGGCGCCTATGCCGCGGGCACGGGCTGGGACGCCTGCACCGGGCTCGGCAGTCCAGACGGCCAAAAGCTGCTGGCCGCGCTGGCCGCGCAGGCGACCGCCGCCGCGGGCAAGGGCGCTGCGGCGAAGCACCCGCAAGCCTGAAAATCCGCGCTGTTCCGTCGTGCAACCGCGGCCGCGAGGCCGGTCCGCGGTCCGCGCCGCCTGCCCGGGCCTGGCCCATACGCAGGCACACAGTGGACGCGCACCGGCCTGACAAGGCACGCTTACCGCTTGTGCTCGTGCGCCCCCCTGCAGGTTCCCCTCCGATGCCCCAAGGAAATTCCCCCACCCTGCTCGCCGACCTGGGCGGCACCAACGTGCGCTTCGCACTGGCCGGCGACGACGTTGCCACGCCGCTGCGCATGGACAGCATCCGGCGCTACCGGGTCAAGGACTTCGCCTCGCTGGCGGACGCCGCGCGGCAGTATTTCGCCGACACCGGCGGCCACGCCGCGCAGGCGGTGATCGCCGCGGCGGGCCGCATCGCCAATGGCGAGACGGTGAAGGTCACCAACAACCCGTGGGCGATTTCGGCGCAGGCCCTGCAGGCCGAGCTGCGCATGGACGCGGTGCACCTGGTCAACGACTTCGCGGCGCAGAGCATGTCGGTGCCGCTGCTGTCCGCCGACTCGCTGTCGCCGGTCGGCCCGTTGAGCGCGCCGGTGCTGGACCAGCCGCAGTCGCAGACCTTCGTGGTGATGGGCCCGGGCACCGGCCTCGGCGTGGCCGGCCTGCTGTGGCGCAACGAGCAGTGGATCGTGCTGGAGAGCGAGGGCGGCCACGCCGGCTTCGCCGCGCACACCACCGAGGACGTGGAGATCCTGCACCGGCTCAACGCGCGCTTCGGCCGCGTTTCCAACGAGCGCATGATCTGCGGCAACGGCCTGGTCAACCTCTACCTCGCGCTGGCCGACATCGCCGGCCAGCCGGCCGAGGAATATTCGCCCGAGGACATCACCTCGCACGCCGAGGCGGGCAGCGACCCGCTGTGCGTGCGCACGGTGGAAACGCTGGCCGGCATCTTCGGCAGCGTGGCCGGCGACCTGGTGCTGAGCCTGGGCGGCTGGGAAGGTGTCTACCTCACCGGCGGCGTGCTGCCCTTCCTGCTGCCGTGGCTGCACCGCGGCGGCTTCCGCGAGCGCTTCGAGGCCAAGGGCCGCTTCCGCGAGACGATGGAGCGCGTGCCCACGCTGGCGATCGTCCACCCCGAGGCCGGCCTGCTGGGCGCGGCGGCCATCGCGCTGCGTGCGGCGGGGCATTCGCTGCAGCCGCGCAGTTAAAGTCGTCATCCCGGCGAGGCGCTTCACAACAGCCGAAGGCTGGTAAGGCTGGGATCCAGTGATTTTCCAGGTCGAAGCCGACGACACTGGATTCCGGCTTTCGCCGGAATGACGAGTTAGAGAGTCGGCTATCCAGACCTCCCCAATTGACGGACTCGCCATGTCACGCCGCAACACCGCCTTCCTGTTCGACCTCGACGGCACCCTCGTCGACAGCGTCTACCAGCACGTGCTGGCGTGGAAGGAGGCGCTGGACGCCGAGGACATCGACCTCTCGGTGTGGCGCATCCATCGCCGCATCGGCATGAGCGGCGGCCTGTTCACCCGCGTGCTGCTGCGCGAGACCGGGCTGGAAATTAGCGAGGAACGCCGCCAGCGGCTCTACGATGCCCACGCCGAGGCGTTCAACCGGCTGCACGCGCAAGGCGCGGTGAAACCGTTGCCCGGCGCGCGCGAACTGCTGGCCTACCTCACCGGGCAGGAGATTCCCTGGGCCATCGCCACCAGCGGACAGCTGCGCACCGCCCGGCACAACCTCGACGCCCTCGGCGTCGATCCGGCCAAGGTGCCGGTGGTGACGCGCGACCAGGTGCGCCACGCCAAGCCCGACCCCGACCTGTTCCTCGCCGCCGCCGAGCGGCTGGGCGTGGACATCCACCACGCCATCGTCGTCGGCGACAGCGTGTGGGACATGCTCGCCGCGCAGCGTGCGCGCGCGATCGGCGTGGGCCTGCTCTCCGGCGGCTACGGCGAGGACGAGCTTGCCCGCTCCGGCGCGCTGCGGGTGTACGAGGATCCCGCCGACATGCTGAAGCGCATTGACGAGGTGGCGGCGCGGGGCTGACTATCCGGCCATCGCGCGTTGCGAGGCAGCGGCAGGAGAACCGGACCACCATGCGAGTACGGCTGGAAGACGTGGCGCGCGCCACGGGCGTTTCGCAGAAGACGGTTTCCCGCGTCCTGAACGAAGAACCCTCGGTCAAGGAGGCCACGCGCCAGAAGGTGCTGGCCGCGATGGAGTCGATGAACTACCGCCCCAGCCCCGCCGCGCGCGGGCTGGCCGGCAGGCGCTCGTTCCTGGTCGCGATGCTGTATGACAACAACGACAACCCCGCGTCGACCTACCTCGCCGAAATCCAGGACGGCGTGCTCGAGGCCTGCGAGGCGCACCGCTACAGCATGATGGTCTGCCCGCTGCGCGTGCATGGGCAGGACTTCCTCCGCCGCATCGACGCGCTGGTGGCCGACCACCACATCGACGGCGTCGTGCTGACGCCGCCGCTCACCGACAACCGCAAGCTGCTGGCGCGGTTGCAGGAGCACGGCGTGGCGCATGCCTGCATCTCGCCCATGCACCACAAGGGCATCGTCGGCGTCTTCATGGACGAGCAGCGGGCGGCCAGCGACCTGGTCGGCCACCTGGTCGGCCTCGGCCATCGGCGCATCGCGCACGTGGTCGGCATCGCCGACCACGGCGCCAGCCGCTGGCGCCTGGCCGGCTACAAGGACGCGCTGGCCGCCGCCGGCCTGGCGGTCGATCCGCAGTACATCGTGCAGGGCGAATTCACCTTCGGCTCGGGCGTGGTCGCGGCACGCCGGCTGTTCAGCCTGAAGCGCTGGCCCACCGCCATCTTCACGGCGAACGACGACATGGCCGCCGGCGTGATGTGGACGGCCAACGAAATCGGCCTCAAGGTGCCGCGCGACCTCTCCGTCTGCGGTTTCGACGACACGCCGATGGCGACCCAGCTCTGGCCCTCGCTGACCACCGTGCGGCAACCCAGCCGCGAGATGGGCCGGCTCGCCGCGCAGCAGTTGCTGGAGCAGCTGCGCGGGCGCGGCAAGGGGCGGCTCGTGCAGATCCCCTACGAACTGCAGGTGCGCGCATCGACCGCCGCCGCGCCGGGCTGATCGCGCCGCGCCGGCGCCCCCTGCATCCCTCCCCGGACTGTCCACGGATACCGCTCCCGCCCGAACGGCGCGCGGCATGCCGCATCATGATTTGACAGCGCTGTCATAATTGCCCGACAGTACCGCCTCGCGAGCGGCCCCGTGGCCGCCCCAGAGGAGCGCGTGCATGCCCGTCCGATACCTGCCATTGACCCGAATCCTGCTTGCCGCGGCGCTGGCCGGCGCCCCCCTCGGCATCGCGCTGGGCGATGGCACCACCACCGTGCATCCGGCCCTGTGGCCGCAGGCCCACTGGCCGCTGCCGGCGGACGCGGCGCTGGAGCAGCGCGTCGCCGCCCTGATGGCGAAGATGTCGGTGGAGGACAAGGTCGGCCAGCTGATCCAGGCCGACATCGCCAGCATCACGCCGGAACAGATGCGCCAGTACCACCTCGGCTCCATCCTCGCCGGCGGCAACTCCAAGCCGGGCGGCGGACGCTTCGCCACCGCGGCGCAATGGAAGGCGCTGGCCGACGCGTTCTACCACGCCGCGATGGACGGCTCGGGCGGCCACACGGCGATCCCGCCGCTGTTCGGCATCGACGCGGTGCACGGCGACAACGGCACCGTCGGCGCCACGCTGTTCCCGCAGAACTCGACGCTGGGCAACGCGCACGACCCGGCGCTGCTGCGCGCCATCGGCGCCGCCACCGCGGCCGAGGTGCGCGCCACCGGCCTCAACTGGAGCTTCGCGCCCACGCTTGCGGTGCCGCAAGACCTGCGCTGGGGCCGCGCCTACGAAGGCTATTCGCAGGATCCGCGCGTGGTCGCCAGCTACGCCGGCGCGATGGTGGAAGGCCTGCAGGGCACGCCCGGCACGCGCGACTTCCTCGACGACGCGCACGCCATCGCGAGCGCCAAGCACTTCCTCGCCGACGGCGGCACGAAGGACGGCAAGGACCAGGGCGACGCACAGATCGACGAACGCACGCTGATCGCCACGCACGCCGCCGGCTACCCGCCGGCGATAGCCGCCGGCGTGCAGACCGTGATGGCCTCGTTCTCCAGCTGGAACGGCGTGAAGATGCTGGGCAACAAGGGCCTGCTCACCGACGTGCTGAAGCGGCGCATGGACTTCCAGGGCTTCGTCGTCGGCGACTGGAACGCGCACGGCCAGATTCCCGGCTGCAGCAACGTGGACTGCCCTGCCGCCTACAACAACGGCGCCGACATGCTGATGGCGCCGGACAGCTGGCGCGGCCTGTACGAACACACGCTGGCCGAGGTGAAGTCGGGCGCGATCCCGATGGCGCGCGTGGATGACGCGGTGGCGCGCATCCTGCGCGTGAAGTTCCGCATGGGCCTGTTCACCGCGGGCGCGCCGTCCACGCAGCCGCTGGCGCGCGATTCCGACCAGGTGGTCGGCAGTGCGGCGCATCGCGCGCTGGCGCGACGCGCGGTGCGCGAGTCGCTGGTGCTGCTGAAGAACGACGGCAACCTGCTGCCGCTGGACCCGCACCGGCACATCCTGGTCGCGGGCGAAGGCGCCGACAGCATTTCGCAGCAGAGCGGCGGCTGGACGCTGACCTGGCAGGGCACGGGCCTGGGCAATGCCGATTTCCCCGGCGCGCAATCCATCGGGGCGGGCATCGCCGCACAGGCGAAGGCGGCGGGCGGCACGGCGGAGATCGCGCCCGACGGCCACTACAAACGCAAGCCCGACGTGGCCGTGGTGGTGTTCGGCGAATCGCCCTACGCCGAGTTCCAGGGCGACATCGCCAACCTGCTGTTCCATCCCGGCGACGACCACGACCTCGAGCTGATCCGCGGCCTGCGCGCGCAGGGCATACCCGTGGTCGCCGTGTTCCTCAGCGGACGACCGTTGTGGGTGAATCGCGAGATCAACGCGGCGGATGCGTTCGTCGCCGCGGGCCTGCCGGGCAGCGAAGGCGGCGGCGTGGCCGACGTGCTGCTGCGCAAGCCGGACGGAACGATCGACCACGACTTCCACGGCACGCTGGCGTTCGCCTGGCCGGGCACCGCCGTGGCCGGCGGCAAGCCGCAGTTCCCGCTGGGCTACGGCCTCACCTACGCCGACCACGTGACCCTGCCGAAGCTGCCGGAGCAATCCGGCGTGAGCGGCAACGAGAGGCGCGTGGACGATTACCTGGAAAAGGGCAAGGCCACCGCCGGCTACACCCTCTCGCTCGCCGGTGCGGACGGCCAGGTCGTTGCGGTGGGCGCAACGCCGGCCGCCACCGCGGACGACCACCTGCGCATGACGGCGATCGACTACAAGGCGCAGGAGGACGCGCGCCGCCTCGACTGGAATGGAGCGGCATCGCTCACGGTGGCGTCCACCAGCCCGATCGACCTCGACCGCCAGACCAATGGCGACGTGATGCTGGTCGCCACGCTGCGCGTGGAATCGCCATCCGCCGCGTCGGTGTGGATAGGCATGGGCTGCGGCCACGATTGCCGCGGCCGCGTCGCGCTCGGCAACGCGCCCGCAGCGGCGGGCTGGCAGCGCGTCGGTATCCCGCTGAAATGCCTGCGCGCCGCCGGCGCCGACATGCACCACATCGTGGCGCCCTTCGTGCTCGAAGCGGAAAAGGGTGCGCGCCTGGCGATCTCCGGCGCGGCGTTGGGCACCAACGCCGACCGCGTGGTCGGGTGCCCGCGCTAGCGGTGCGCCGCGTGCCGCGTGCCGCGCACCCTCGCCGGCACGGGCTTCGGCCGCGATGCACGGATGCATGTTTTGCAGTCCATCGCTGTCGTCACGCCCGGCTTCTCCGGTCGCATTCACCTGGGTGCCGCGGAACCTGGCGCAACGACGCGGATGCACATCGCGCAAAGCCCGATGGCCGGGCGACTCCCGGACGAACCGGGCCGTCGATGCCGGCACGGCATCGCGCGGACGCTACCCGCCCTTCGCATATGAAAACGGGGAATCAGCTGATGAAAATTGATCATTCCTCCATTTCGCACCGCAGCATGATTTGCCTGAAGGACAGCGCTAGCATGGAATGACAGCGCTGTCACATCCAAGATAGACAGCGCTGTCATTCGGGGATGAAGCAACCAGCCGCCGCGGCCTTGCCGACGGCACATACGTCAGTCAAGAACAGACAGAGGGGTTCCAAAATGAAGTTGCGCTACTCAGCGTTGTACGCCGCCATGTCGCTCGCCCTCGCTCCGTGCCTGGCCCAGGCCGCCGGGCAAGGCGCGCCTCCCCAGGATTCCACCGCCCAGGCCGCGCCGGCGAAAGCGAACAAGAAAGTCCAGCAGCTCGCCACCGTCGAGGTCAGCGCCACCAAGCGCGAGACCCCGCTGGAGAAAACGCCCGTCGCGGTCAGCGCGATCAACGCCGACACGCTCGACAAGCAGCGCGTGATGACGGTGCAGGACCTGACCTCGCTGGTGCCGGGCCTGCAAGGCACCTCGGAAGGCGACCACGGCGTGGTCACCCTGACCATGCGCGGCATCGGCAACGACAGCGCCAAGACCGAGTACGCCGACCCCGAGGTCGCGACCTTCGTCGACGGCGTGTATACGGCGCGCGCCGAGGCCGCCGCCGGCCTGCTGCTGGACATGGACGACGTGCAGGTGCTGCGCGGCCCGCAGGGCACCCTGTGGGGGCGCAATTCGACCGCCGGCGCGATCAGTTTCGAGACGGCCAAGCCGGACGTCGGCGGCGACGTGTCCGGCTACGCCGAGATCGAGGCCGGCAACTACGGCCAGTCGGGCACGCGCGCGGCGATCAACCTGCCGGTCAGCAGCACCTTCGCGATGCGCGTGGCGATCGTGCACGAGCAGCACGACGGCTATGTCGATTACCAGAACCCGGCCACCGAACTGCCCAGCGTGGCGCAACAGCAGGCGACCTATCTCGCCTCGGGCGGCACGCTGGCCAATTTCCGCGCCATCGACCCGAGCCAGTACGAGCACAACGGCGCCAAGTACAACTCGCAGAACCAGTCCGCCGCCCGCGTCAGCGCGCGATGGCAGCCCAGCGACTCGTTCCGCTGGGACCTCTCCTACGAATACTTCACCGACCGCGGCACGCCCGACCTCAGCCTGATGCAGACGCCGCGCGCCGGCCAGTCGTTCTGGTCCGCGCTGATCGACACGGCGCCCTACCTGCACCGCAACTCCGGCACGCTGCGCAGCCGCATGGACTGGGACATCAACGACGGCATGGAGCTGAGCTACGTCGCCGGCGTGAACCATTTCTCCGGGCAGAGCGACTACGACCAGGACGTCGGCGTGGAGGTGCCCACCAGCTTCACCACCGGCGGGGTCTACCAGGACGACCGCACCAACGCCTCCATCTACCAGAGCTACAGCCACGAACTCGACCTGAAGTCGCGCGGCGAGCAGGACATCGACTGGATCGTCGGCGCCTATTACGGGCACGAAGACAACAGCATCCGCTTCGACATCCCGCAAATGAACGGCACGCAATACGGCACGGTGGCGTGGCAGGGTTCGTTCATCCAGCCGGAGGAACTGGTGAATTCCAGCGCCATCTTCGGGCAGGCCACCTGGCACATGTCCGACCACTGGCGCCTGACCACCGGCGTGCGCTGGTCCAACGACGAGAAGCGCAACGTCGACGGCCGCGGCTGGGGTTGGGACTACGATGCCGACGTGCCCCAGGTGCCGATCGCGCCGAGCACCATCCCCGGCCCGGCGACCGGTTTCGCGGTGTCTACCTACAACGATGCCAAGTACGCCAAGAGCCAGTGGACGTGGCTGGGCCGCATCGACACCGACGTCGGCCAGCACGGCCTGCTGTACGCCAGCGTGTCCACCGGCTACAAGTCCGGCGGCACGGAGGACGCCGGCACGCTGTACAAGCCGGAGACGCTGACCAACTACGAGATCGGCGCCAAGTTCTCCTTCCTCGACGGCCACCTGACCTGGAACAGCGCGGCCTATTACGAGAACTTCAAGAACTTCCAGCTCTCCGCGCCGATCACCTATCCGAACGGCAACCAGGGACTGGGCTTCTCCAACGTGGGTGGCAGCACCAAGGTGATCGGCTTCGAGTCGGAGCTGGCCTTCCAGCAACAGTACGACCGCGCGAACCTGGTGTTCTCGTACATCCCGAAGAAGACGCTGGGCACGCTGCAATACGCCGGCAGCAACGACTACCAGGGCCTGCCGGCGTGCGCGCCGCAGTCGGGCATCGCCAGTTGCATGGACATCACCGGCAACGACCTGGCGCACGCGCCGACGGTGTCGCTGTCCGCGATCTACGAGCATGACTTCGTGCTGTCCAACGGCGGCCGCGTGACGCCGCGCTTCAGCGGCCAGTACCAGAGCATGCAGTGGCTCAGCCCGTTCAACCTGGGCAGCGGCGACCAGCAGAAGGCGTACTTCCTCGGCAACCTGTCGCTGCGCTACAGCGAGCCGCAGGACCGCTGGTGGGTCAGCGTGTACTCGCAGAACGTCACCGACGTGAAGGTGCGCACCAACGCCTCGCGCTTCCTGATGCCCAACGGCAGCTTCGAGTACGTGTCCGAGTACCTCGCCCCGCGCACCTACGGCATCCAGTTCGGCACTTCGTTCTGACGCGACGCACGGGCGGCGCCGGGCCACCGCGCGCCGCCCACGGTTTGCCATTCTGCGGCGGCACCGCCCGATCGGGGGCGCCGCCCACCCTCCCCGGGATGGCGTTTGCCGGGCCCCGACCGGAGCCCGGCGTTTCTTCTTCAAAGGAGCGGGCATGCAGCGCTTGCGCAAGGTACTCGTGGTGGGCGGCGGCACCGCCGGCTGGCTGACGGCCTGCTATCTGGCCAAGGCGGTGAACGCCGCCAACCCGGCCAGCGTGCAGGTGCACCTGGTGGAATCCGACCGCATCGGCCTGATCGGCTTCGGCGAATCCACCTTCCCGTCGATCCGCGGCACCCTGTCGGCCATCGGCCTCGACGAGCGGCGCTTCCTGGTCGAAGCCTGCGCCACCTACAAGCAGGGCATCCGCTTCCGCCACTGGGTGCGGCCACCCGGCACGCCCGGCAGGGAACATTTCTTCCACCCCTTCAGCGTGCCCAGCCAGCGCCCCGGCGGCCCCGAGCTGCTGCCGTACTGGCTGCTGGGCACGGCGCCCGCCGGCCTGGGCTTCGCCGACGCGGTGACCATGCAGAGCCTGCTGGTCGACCGCTCGCGCGCGCCCAAGCGCGCACGCGACGCCGATTATCTCGGTCCGATGAACCACGCCTACCAGTTCGACGCCGGCCGCTTCGCCATGCTGCTGGCCGAACACGGCCAGCAGGCGCTGGGCATCCGGCGGCACGTGGCGACCGTGGAGCGCGCCGTGCCGGACGACAACGGCGGCATCGCCCGGCTGGTCACCGCCGAACTCGGCGAGCTGGAGGCCGACCTGTACGTGGACTGCACCGGCATGCGCGCCTGCCTGATCGGCGAAGCGCTGCAGTCGCCGTACCGCAGCTGCAGCGACGTGCTGTTCACCGACCGCGCGGTCGCCATGCAGGCGCCCTACCCGCGCCCCGACGCGCCCATCCCCTCGTTCACCCTGTGCACCGCGCAGGAGTCGGGCTGGGTCTGGGACATCGGCCTGCAGCAGCGGCGCGGGGTCGGCTACGTGTATTCCTCGCGGCACGTCGACGCGACGCGGGCCGAGGAAACCTTCCGCCGCTACCTGGGCAGCGCGGCCGACGGCCAGGAGGCCATGCACATCCGCTTCGACAACGGCTACCGCCCGGAAGCCTGGCGCGGCAACTGCGTGGCGGTGGGGTTGTCCGGCGGCTTCATGGAGCCGCTGGAGTCCACCGGCATCGCGCTGGTCGAGCTGGGCGCCTACCTGCTCACCCACCTGCTGCCGGGCGACCGCGGCGACATGGGCCGCGCGGCGCGCCACTTCAATGAAATGATGTCCGCGCGCTACGAGCGCATCGTCGATTTCATCAAGATGCACTACTGCCTGAGCCAACGGCGCGACTCGGCCTTCTGGATCGACAACGCCGACCCGGCCACCATCCCGCAAAGCCTGCAGGACAAGCTGGCACAATGGCGGCACCGGCCGCCGCACCGCCTCGACTTCGTCGGCGACCTGGAAATGTTCCTGGTGTCCAGCTGGCAATACATGCTCTACGGCATGGAGTTCCAGACCGACCTGGAACCCCTGCGCGGCGCCTACCCGCGCGGCGTCGAAGCCAGCCGGGAATTCGCCATGATCCGGCAGGCGGCCACGCAGGCGCTCGACGACCTGCCGGACCACCGCGCCCTGGTCGAGCACCTGTGCGACGAGTACCGCAGGCGCCCGCACCCGCGTGCCGCGCGCGCGGCCGTCGCCTGAGCGGATCCGGCAGCAGCGCTCCCGCAGGCATGCGGGCAAAATCGGCAACACGGCCCTGATCCGCCCGACCGCCAAGGAGCGCTGCCCGCCATGCCCATCCTGCGACTGTACGCGCGCGTGCTCGCGCTGCTCGCCCCCGAACGCAGGCTGGCGGTCGCGCTGGCGCTGGCCAACCTCGCGCTGGCCGGCGTGTACTTCCTCGAACCCGTGCTGTTCGGCCGCGTGGTCGACGCGCTGTCTTCCACCCGTGCGGGCGATGCGCCACGGCTGATCTCGCTGTGGGCGCTGGTCGGCTTCGGCGGCGTGGCGGCGGCGGTGTGGGCGTCGCTGCATGCGGACCGCCTCGCGCACCGGCGCCGGCTGGCCGCCATCGCTGCGTTCTTCGAGCATGCCGCCGCGCTGCCGCTGGCCTTCCATGGCGAGTACCACACCGGCCGCCTCGCGCGGATCATGAACAACGGCGTGAGCAACCTGTTCAACCTGTGGCTGAGCTTCTTCCGCGAACACCTGGCCACCCTGCTGTCCATCCTCGTGATGGTGCCGGTGGCGCTGGCGATGAACTGGAAGCTGGCGCTGCTGATGATCACGCTGATGCTCGTCTTCGCGATCTCCAACGCGGTCACCGTGCGCCGCACACACAAGGCGCAGGGTGAGGTGGAGGAACTGCACAACGCCATCGCCACGCGCGCCGGCGACGTGTTCGGCAATGTCACCGTGGTGCAGAGCTTCACGCGGCTGAGTGCCGAAGCCACGGCGCTGAAATCGATGATGACGCGCGTGCTGGCCGCGCAATATCCGGTGCTGCGCGGCTGGGCGATCCTGTCGGTGCTGAACCGCGCGGCCAGCACGCTCACCATCGTGGCGATCTTCGCGCTGGGCGCGTCGCTGCATGCGCGCGGCGAGATCACCGTGGGCGGCATCGTCAGCTTCGTGGGCTTCGCGATCATGTTGATCGGCCGGCTGGAGCAGTTCGCCAGCTTCCTCTCCACGCTGTTCTTCCAGACGCAATCGCTGGAGGACTTCTTCGCCGTGCTCGACCTGCGCCCCGGCATCGTCGATGCACCGGGCGCCATCGCGCTGCCGCGCGTGTGCGGCGAGGTGGTGTTCGACAAGGTCAGCTTCGGCTACGACCCGGTGCAGCCGGCACTGCACGAACTGAGCTTCCGCGCCGCGCCGGGCGACACCATCGCCCTGGTCGGCCCCACCGGCGCCGGCAAGAGCACCGCGCTGAGCCTGCTGTACCGCGCCTACGATCCGTCAGGCGGCACCGTCACCATCGACGGCCACGACATCCGCGGCGTCACGCTCGATTCGCTGCGGCAGAACATCGGCGTGGTGTTCCAGGACCCGGGCATGTTCTACCGCTCCATCCTCGACAACCTGCGCGTGGGCAAGCCGGATGCGGGACTCGAGGACATCGAGAAAGCCGTCGCCGCCGCCGAGGCGGCCGCCTTCATCGCGCGCAAGCCGGAAGGGCTGGAAACGCTGGTCGCCGAACGCGGTCGCTCATTGTCCGGCGGCGAACGCCAGCGCCTCGCCATCGCCCGCGCGATGCTGAAGGACGCGCCCATCCTGGTACTGGACGAAGCCACCAGCGCACTGGACAACGCCACCGAGGCACGCATCCAGCGCGCACTCGACGCGCTCACCCGCGGCCGCACCACCTTCGTGATCGCGCACCGCCTGTCCACCGTGCGCAACGCCGACCTGATCCTCGTGCTGGACCAGGGCCGGCTGGTGGAACAGGGGCGCTTCGACGAGCTGATCCGCCAGGGCGGGCTGTTCGCGCGCCTGGCCGAGGACGGCAAGTTCGCGCCGGACGCCAGGGAGCAGGAGCCCGGCTAAGCATGCCGGCATTGCCCACGGCATCCTTGTCGGGAAAGGTGCCACCCATCGGCGCAACGCGACTGGGCCCGGCGCGCGGACGGCGCCGTCAGGACCAGCCCGCCAGGACGCTCAGCGGATTATCTGGAAATGCACCATCAGCCAGCCGGCGGATGCACTGAGGTAAATGCAGACCGCGAGCCAGAAGCCGATCGAATCCTTGTCCCAGATGTGCTTGTTCATGCTGCCCTCCCCCAGGGTAGCGAGCCACGGCGCCGATGATGCGCCTGTATGCGGTCATTGAGAACAAGCGAGTTTCGTACCAGAAAACCCGGTTGTCGGCTCGCACCGGCCCGATACGCCGGCAATGCGGCATCCATCGCACTTCCTGCGTGTCATGCGACACGCTTCACGCACATCCTCCGCCCCATGCGACGGGAAATGTGCCGGCCCGACGTGCCATCTGCTGACCCAAATGGTCCGGCGCTGCCACAAGGGGGCAGCCCGAATCCTCCGCGCACTCCGGATGAGCGACTGGACATCCAGATCGATGGACTGCCGGAACAGGGCGACATTGGACCGGCATGCCCGGTGCACCGCCCCGCGGATGCCCCGGGCATGGAACCGCCGGCCATCCGCGGCACGGGGTGCTCGCCGCGACGAATCAGGCGAGGCTGGTGAACCGTACCTGCAAGCGCTCGCGCGGCTTCAGCACCAGATCCACCACCGGGGCAGGCAGGGCCGCACCGTCGACCAGGGAGAAGGTGTGGCGGCGGATCAGCCGCGCCGCGATCAAGGCCATTTCCACCGTGGCGAACTGCTGTCCCAGGCAGAAATGCGGCCCGATGCCGAACGGCATGAAGGCGCTGCGCGGCAGGGCCGGTGCGCCCGGCAGGAAACGCTCGGGGCGGAACGCGCCGGGCTCGGGAAACCAGCGCTCGTCGTGGTGCAGGTTCCAGATCGAGACCACGACCAGCGCACCCTTGGCAATCATCCGGCCGTCTATTTCCACGTCGCGCAATGCACGCCGCGCGAACGTCGCCGCCGACGGCGGATACAGGCGCATGGCCTCCTTGATCGTGGCGTTGAGCAACCGCGCCTCCACCACCTGGCTGGCCGCCGCGGCATGCTCTTCCGGCAGGTCGGCCACCTCGTCGCGTACCCGCGCGGCGATCTCCGGGTGCATGGCCATCAATCCCACCCACCAGGTCAGCGCGGTCGCCGACGTGTCGTGCCCGGCGCCGAACAGGCCGACGCAGTTGTCCAGGATTTCCGCATCGCCCAGCGCCTCATGCGATGCCCCGGCCTGCTCGTCGCGCGCCGCCAGCATCAGGCCAAGAATGTCCTCCCCCGCATCCGCGCCGCCAGCCATGTCGCGCCTGCGCGCATCGATCCGCGCCCGGATCAGGCCGTGGATCACGGCCAGGCTGCGCGCCTTTTCCGCACGTCCCGGATAGGGCAATCCCGCCACCGGCCGCACCGGCCAGAAAAACTCCCGCATCAGCTGCCGCGACAGCGCGCGGATGGCTGCGGACGCGGAGGCGGCCTCCTCCGGCCCGTACCGGCAGGAAAACAGCGCCCGCAGGATGACGTCCATCGTGATGCGCGTGGTCAATCCGTCCACGTCGATCACGCTGCTGGCGCCGGGCGTGGCCGGCAGTTCCCCGCCGGCGCATTCGTCCGCCGCCGCGGCCATCAATGCCGCGCACGCCGCGATCCGTTTCGGCGCGAAGGCGGGCGCGAGCATCCGGCGCTGGCGCTCCCACACGGCGCCTTCCGTCGTGATCACGTTGGCGCCATGCACCGACTGCATGATGTCCAGCGCGCGCGGGTCCTTCGCGAAATCGTCCTGGTGGTTCACCAGCACCTGGCGCGCCGCCTCGGGCCGGAAAAGGTAGTGGATGCTGGTGGAGAGCACCTGCAGCTTCACGGTGTCGCCGTACCGCGCGCGCAGTTGCGCCACGAAGCCGAACGGGTCGCGGCGGATGGCCTGCAGCAACGGCAGGCCGAGGGGCCACGGCCGGATGGCCTCTGCTTGCGCCGTCATCGGCTGCTCCCGGGGCTTGTCTTGCCGGTCGAGGCCGGCTTGCGCACACGGGCCGGCCTGTCCGCGGCGGCGCCGTTCATCAGCAGGGCGAATGCCTGCAGGAAGGCTTTCGCCAGGTCGGTTCCGGGATGCAGCAGCCAGTGCGTGACCGCGCCGTACAGCAGGTACTGCAGCGACCAGGCGAGTTGCCCGGCGGGAATGGCCCGGGTCACCTCGCCGTCCTGCTGCGCGGCCCGGAACATCATGGCCAGCGCGTTCCACGTCGCCATGCTGCCCGAATCCTCGATGGCGCCGCCGTCGGCGGTATCGGCGATGCTGTGGAGGTAGCGCAGATAGTGCGGAAGGTAGGTGCGTTTCGCCGCATGCCATGCCGCGGATTCGCGCAACAGGAACTGCATGCGCGACACGAAGCTGCGGTGGCGCGCCAGTTGGTCGGCAAGCGCGGACATGCCCTCGACGATCTCGTCCCTGAGCCGATGGGCAACCAGCGCCTCCTTCATCGGGAAATGGCTGTACAACGTGGCTTTCGCCACGTCTGCTTCGGCCGCGATCTGCTCCATCGTGACCGCCTCGTAGCCCTGCTCCTCGAACAACCCGAAGGCGACGTCCGCAAGATGAGACGCCGTCTTCTGCCGCTTCCGTTGCCTGCGCCCCGCGGGCTCCGGCGTTGGCTCTGCACCTTTCATCCCGGACACCTTTCTTGAACGATGTTCATAAACATACGTCGTATGAATTTCTTTCGTCAAGAGAATGGCACTTCCATGACCGGGAGCAGCACCCGGAAAAAGCCGTCCAGTGCTCTCCTGAGCATTTGATGCTGAACGTGCCATCGGCAGTTCCGGCCAGTCACCGACTTCAGCCGCGTCGGCTCATTTGCGCAAGCTCGACCGTGTCATCCACGGAGGACGCTGTCATCCAGAAGGCCGCCTTGTGTCGGCGCAGCGCATGCGACACCTGCCGCCGCGTGCGTTTCGGCGTGCTGTCGCCGCGTTCCTTGGCAACCGCCACGTGAAACGATTCACCTACCTCGACCGGTTCCTGCGTGGCCTTCGCCCAGCCCAGCCGACGCGAGCGCGAGCGCCTGCGCGACACCGTGGCCTGCCTGCGTGCTGACCAAGCCACGCTTCGTCACCCGGGTATCCGCGGACACATTGCACGCGGCACCTTGGCCGGCGCCAACGGGCAGCGCGACTGGCCCACCCGGCCTCACTCGTCGCGGATCGCCGCGATCGGATCGAGCGCGGCGGCCTGGCGCGCGGGGTAGATGCTGAAGCCCAGGCCGATCGCCACGCATACCAGCACAGAGGCCAGCACCCCCAGTGGCGCCCAGGCGACCTGCCAGCCCGCGAAGGCGGCGATGGCATAGGCCAAAGCCGCGCCGAACACCATGCCGATCAGCGCACCGGCGATACAGATCACCAGCGCCTCGCGCAGGAAGCGTTGCACGATGTCCTGCCTGCGCGCACCGATCGCCCGCAGCAGGCCGATCTCGCGGCGCCGCTCCAGCACGCTGGCCAGCATGATGTTCATGATGCCGATGCCGCCGACCAGCAGGCTGACGCCCGCGATCGAGCCCATCACCACGCTGAAGATGCGCTGCGTCTTCTGGTTCTGCTGGTACAACTGCTGCGGCACCACCAGTTGGTAGTCGTCGATGCCGGCGTGACGCTGGTCGAGCAACGCGGTCAACACGCGCGCGCCGGCGGTGAGTCCGCCGGGACTCTTCAGCTGCAGCAGGAAACGATCGATCCCATCTTCCATCGGCTGGAAGCGAAAGCGCGCCCGCGCGCTGGCCAGCGGCACGAAAATGCGGTTGCTGTCCGCATCCAGTGCCACGCCTTCGAACTTGTCCTGCCCGAGATCCCGGTCGGCCAGCACGCCGACCACGCGCAGCCACACCTGATTGACCTTGAGCAGCCGCCCCAGCGCATTACCATCCGGAAACAGCTCGTGCGCGGCCTGATGACCCAGCACGGCCACCGCCGCCAAGGTGATGTCGTCGTGCGCGGTCAGCTCGCGCCCGGCAGCGACGCGCAATGAGGCAAGCAGAAAGTAATCCGGGCTGACGCCGCTGACCTCGGCCTCGGCCTGTCCCTCGCTGCTGAACACGGCCCAATGCTTGATCCGCTTCTCGGCGGCATAGCGTTCGGCCAATGGCACCACGTCCAGGGCGGCACGCGCGTCGGCCACGGTGAGCCCCAGGCTGCGCATGCGCGCTTCCTTCAGCGCATCGCCATCCTGCGGTTTGGCCTCGACGATCAGATTGTGCAGACCCAGGCTTTCCACCAGCCTCAGCGCTTCGCGCCGGCTGCCCTCGCCCACGCCCTGCATGGCGACGATCGCGCCTACACCGAAGATCATGCCAAGCAGGGTAAGCAGGGTGCGCAGCTTGCGCCGCGACAGTTCCTCAATGGCTTCGCGCCAGCTCGCCGCGATCACTTCGCCTCCTTCGCCGCCGCCGCGAGCAGGACGGCATCGCCGGGCTGCAGGCCAGCCAGCACCTGGGTACGGGTGGGGCCACGCACGCCAAGTTCGAGCCGGCGCGTCTGCCGCCGCCCATCGGCCAGCACCTGTACCGTGGCCTGGTCGCCATCCTGGCCCAGAGCGAGATTGGGCACGCTGTAGCCACGCTCAACCTGCAACAGCACGATGCTGGCGTCGAAGCGCTGGCCTGGCACCCAGCCATAGCGACGCGCCACGGCCAATGGCACGCTGGCCTTCAGCGCGAGGTATTTCACCGGGCTTTCCTGGCTGCGCGGCTGCGCGGCCGCGGCCACCCAGTCGATCTTGCAGCTTGCCCGTTCGGCAGGCGCACCCCAGCGATGCAACTCCACGGCATCACCCACCCGGATGCCCCGAGCCTCGAGTTGCGGCACGAACAGTTCCACTTCCAGGGTGTCGAGGTCGGGCAATTTGGCGAAGCTGTCACCGGCGAAGAGGGTGCCGCCCACCTGCGGCAATTGCTGCGCCCAGTTGCGCTCCAGCATCAGCACACCGGCATGCGGCGCCCGCAATTCCAGCGCATCGAGATCGCCCTGCTTCTGCTTCTCCAAGGTGGCGTAGTTGCTGCGCTGGGCGTCCAGCACGGCCAGCTCGGCCTCGCCGCGCGCGGTCGACTGCTGCTCGCGCCACTGCAGGATGCGCTGGCGCACTTCCAGATAGTGCGCATCCTGCACCGCGTCGAGGATGTCGTTGCGTGCCATCGCCTCCAATGGCACGTTCGCGTAACGCTCGGCAATCGCGTATTGCGTCTCCACCTGGGTGAGGTCGACGCCCAGCTGGCCGCGCTTGACGGCCAGCTCGGCCTGCTTCCCAGTGCGCTCCAACGTGTTGCGGTCGAGGTCGATTTCCGCCTCGGCAAGATCCTGCTTGCTCTGTTCGGCCGAAAAACGCGCAACCAGCTCGCCTTTCTCCACCCGGCTGCCGTCCGGCAACATCCAGCTGAGCTGGCGCGACGTCCATTGTGTACCCGGCACCAGCAGGGGCGTGGGATGGGTCGACTGCAACTCGCCCTCGCCGTGCACGGTGAACTGCAATGGCCCGGGTTGCGCCCGCTCCAGCACCAGGCCATCCGTGGCGGCGTGGCGGCAGGCGCCCAACGACAAGGACAGCAGGCAGAGCAGGCCTGCACCGTGCGTCTTCATCGCGTTGCCGCTCCCTGCGCTGGAATGTCGACCTGTACCGCCTGGCCCGGCTTGAGTCCGGCCAGCCCCTGATCCAGCGTCACCACCAGATCGACCACCGGCACCGCGTCCACCCGCGAGCGGCTGTGCACGGTGTTGCCGATCTCGGCGATGCGTCCGTCCAGACCGCGCTCACCGCCCCCAGAGAGCACCACGCGCACCCGCTGGCCGATCTGCGCACAATCAAGGTCACGCTCGGGCAGTGCGGCACGCACGGCCAGCGTGGAAAGGTCCGGCATCTGCGCCACCGACTGACCCATCCAGATCTGCGAGCCGACGTCCACCCTGCCGCCGCCGAAGCTGCTCTGGTGCAGCACGATGCCGTCCCGCGGAGCGGGCACCCTGAGCGAGGCCAGCGCAGCCTTCAGCTTGGCCACTTCCGCGTCTAGCTGGGTCACCTCGGCATCGGCCATGTGCTGCTCGGCGGCGCGCTCGGCGGCGGCCACACGAGCGCGCTGCTCGGTGAGCGCGTAGCGGCGCTCGGCCTTGCTGCGTGCGATCACCAGTTTGCTGTAGTCCACCCGCGCGACGTATTCCTTCGGTTGGTTCGCCTTGCGCACGGCCTTGTCGAGGTCGGCCTTGGCCTGTGCGGTGGCGAGCTCCGCCTCACGCGCACGGTCCGCCAGATCCAGCCGCAACTGTTCCTGCCTGCGCCGCTTCTCGTCGAGCTGGCCTTGCTTGGTGGTGAGGTCCTTCATTACCGTGGTGCCTTCGAACACCACGACCGGGTCGCCCTTCTTCACTTTGGCGCCGTCGCCCGCCATCTGGGTCACGGTCATCTGCCACAGCCCGTCCACCGCCGGCGGCGAAATCGCCAGGCTGCGCTGGGCATAGATTTCTCCATCCACTTGCAGCGGCTTGCCGCGGTGCGGCAGCCCCGTGGACTCGCGGTCGCCCGGATCGTCGAGGTCGCTGTCCAGGCGTACGCTCATACCCTGCAGCAGCGCCATGTGCAGGTCGGCTGGCAAACTCACGCCAACCTCCACGTAGCGACCATCGCCCCAGGCGCTCTTGCTGGAAGGCGCCGCCGCAATCGTGCGGATGCGACCGATGGCATCGTGGCCCGGCAGCGCGTCGAAGTGCAGGCGCAGCGGCATGCCCGCGTGCAGGCCGGCGCTGTCGGGCTCCAGCACCCAGCCGCGCACGGCGTAGCCGCTGCCCGTACCCACCACCTCGCCCACCTCGGTGCCGGGATAACTGGACGAACCCTCTTCGTAGCGGCTACCGGCGCCGAACAGGTTGTCGAAACCATGCACCACCGTGCCGTCATGCTCGGCCCGTACCACGGCACGCGCCACCTGGCCTTGATAGAAACCCAGTGACAACTGCTGCTTGCGCAGTTCCAGCGCACCGTCCTCGCTTCGCCGCGTCACCGCGGCAGCAGCCTGCGAAGCCTCCGTCTTCTTCAATGCCAGCGCCTGTTCGGTGCGGCGCATCTCGCCCTGGTAGCGGTCGTAGTTGAGCGCGGAGATCAACGCCCTGGGGATGGCCGCGTCCACTGCGGCAGTGTCGCGTTCGGCCTGTGCATCGGCCAGCGCCAGTTCCGCATCGACCTGCTTGAGCTCGAGTTCGGCGATTTCCTTGACGTTCTTCGCCTCCGTCTGTTCAATCTGCGCCTGCAGGGTGCGCAACTGGCTCTCGGCCGGACCAGCGTCGATGCGCAGCAGCTCGTCGCCCTTGCGTACCCGGTTGCCATCGCCCACGTAGTAGCGCAGCACCACCGGCGAGCTGAGCGATGGCGGCGTATAGATGCCCTGTGCACCGTTCACCTGCACTTCGCCGGTGAACACCACGGCACCGGCCCCCGCCGGAACGAACACGAACAGCAACGCCAGGGCTTCAGGCCAACGAATCATGCCCGATCCTTCCGTCGCGCAGGCCGATCTGCCGCTGCGCGCGCGCGGCGACTTCGGCGTCGTGGGTCACCATCACGATGGTCTGCCCTGCCGCATGCACTTCCGCAAGCAGGGCCAGCACATCCGCGGCACTTTTCGAATCCAGGTTGCCGGTGGGTTCGTCGGCCAGCAACAACGCGGGCTTCATCAAGAGGGCGCGGGCGATCGCCACGCGCTGCATCTGGCCACCGGAGAGCTGGCCGGGCCGGTGCACAAGATGCCGCTCCAGCCCCATACGGGCGAGCAGCATGCGCGCGCGTTCTTCCAGTCCCTCGTCAGGGCCGCGCAGAAAACGGCGCGGCAGCAGCACGTTTTCCAGCACACTGAGCCGGGGCAGCAGATGGAAGGCCTGGAACACGAAACCGATGCGCCGATTGCGGAAATCGCTGGCGCGTTCGTCATCGAAGGTGGAAACATCGACGCCATCGAGTAGATAGCGCCCATGATCGGGACGGTCCAGGCAGCCGAGCATGTTGAGCAAGGTCGATTTACCCGAACCAGATGGCCCAACGATGGCCACAAACTGGCCCCGCGGTACGTTCAAATTTATTCCATCAAGTGCAGAGATGGCTTGCCCACCTACCCGATAATGGCGGGTCAACTCATCCATGTTGACCATTCAATCACCTCGATGCAAATTGATTACCTCGGTGCAAAACCTTTGCCATTTACAAAAACACACCAAAACCAGGGTAATTTAAAGCTCGCAATCATCTATATCTGCACCTCAAAAAAATGGAAACTCTATTGTGCGATCGACACAGGCCATTCGATGAGAAGTAGTAGAAGTCCACCCTTTGCCGATAAATACGAAAACTTGATCGCGTCAGTTAATGGTTAAAGTAGTAGAGCCAGATATATGTTGCGTGAATAGGACGCAATATAACTTATAAAAACTTAGCAGATCCCAAGAACTCTGTGCCTATAACAAAAAATATAGCCCAAGCTTTGGATAAGCTGAATTTCATCTATGATCAATCAGTTACCCCGCCCTATAAAGGGCGGGGCATGAGTAACACTATGGACCATAAGGATAGGGATTCGGGTTGTAGGGAAAGCACTTGGTGACTTGCTCGGTGAAATATGCAGTCGTTGTACCCGACCGAACGTTGGCGCCAGTGCAATAAATTGCCTCCTGCCCCACCTGCACAGTCTTCGCAGCACTTGAATAGTAAGTGATAATAATTTGCTCTGAAGGCGCAGCTAAAGCTACCGCGCTTACTGACATGACGGACACACCAAGCAATCCTGCAATAAAAGTACGATCAATCTTCATACTAGTCTCTCCCTACGCAGCCATTTAGCTGCCCCTCTTTAATATCACCGAACGCGGATCCCCACAAGAGGGATTTTGACTTGTCACATGATCGAAGCAAGATTGTTTGTGACTAGATCTTGAACTTCACCAAAGCGCATCTACATAAACGAACTGCGAGCATACCTTCAGGACGAAATAGGAAGCTGCACGATGGCAGGCCCTTTTAAAGGGCCTGCCATCAATCGACATCGCAAAGCCTACGACATGATTCCGAGTACAGCCGTCAACCGAAATAGCTAAACTTGAAAATATTTCGGCAAAAATTTTATCAGCCTAATCAGCTCAATCGTAGTAGACAAGGTTATATATTAGTGAATCAGGTAACCATCCCCCGGCAGAGCCGGGGCTTTTGGATGTGAGCCGCTCAAAGCAGCTGCGGGGGCGCTAACGCCCCCCTGGGTCGGCGCCACCTTGCGGTGGCTGGGCTAACGCAAGAGTTCCAGCTGATCGAGTCGATCATCCTCCTTCTCCTGATTCTGGATATACGCTCGAATCACTTCTTCATCTCGCCCTACCGTCGACACGAAGTAGCCCCGCGCCCAGAAATGTTGCCCTACGAAGTTTCGCTTCCGCTCCGCATGGACCCGTGCAAGATGGATCGCACTCTTTCCTTCCTGATTCCCCACCTGTCGCATCACAGGATGCGACAGGTGGGGAATCAGGAAATGGCTTATGACTCACATTGACCCACAGTAATGCGTCTTTTCGATTTTATCGAAAAGACGCATTACACCAGATGACGTGACGCCTGCATAAAACGAAAGAAAGCCAATAGCGGATCTTGCAATCAAGAGGCCAAATTTTTCAAAGAGCAATCGGCCTAGCTATTGAGCCTGCAAGCGGCATGGCACTCGCAGCCACTCCCGTTATTACGGCATGGGCGCGTATGGATCCGGAGGCAGACCCCACCCACCACCACACGTGGTATGCACTTCAGGCCCAGCGAATGCCGTCGTCTGCCCCCAGCTCACCGGCATGCCAGTGCTACACGAGATGCCAAAAGCGCCAACCATCGTCGTATGCGAGGCATCACTGTAATACGGAGTATAAAACCCACCGCCAGGCTTAGCCGCAGCCAATGCGGTGCCAATTCCAGCGAAAATCAATCCAGTCACCGCTGCTGCACATGCAAAATGCCTAGTACGAAATTTCATTTTTCTCTCCGTGTAATTTATAAATCCAAAGCAAAAATAAAATGAACACTTCGAAATGCACACGCATGAACAGTGTGCCTAGGTGAAGCTAAATGAATCCGTCCAACCTGTCAACTTCAGGCCAAAGTACAACGATCACGCATAAAATTGCACCCGCGAATCATTCGAAACCACCTGCTTTAATTACCCAATTGCATTGTCCAACCATTCTCATACCGCATGAATTTGCGGCGCAAAAATATCAACCCGGCGCCAGCAGCGCGTCCAGGTCGTCCTGGTCGAAGCTGAGCTTCTCGCGGCTGCCGCCGCCTTCGAGCACGGCCTCGGCGAGTTCGGCCTTGCGCGCCTTCAGCTCCTCGATGCGCTCCTCCACCGTGCCAGCGGTGATCAGGCGGAACACGAACACCGGCTTGTCCTGGCCGATGCGGTGCGCGCGGTCGCTGGCCTGCGCCTCGGCGGCGGGGTTCCACCACGGGTCGTAGTGGATCACGGTGTCGGCGGCGGTGAGGTTGAGGCCGACGCCGCCGGCCTTGAGCGAGAGCAGGAACAGCGGCACTTCGCCTTGCTGGAACTGCTGCACCGGCGTGGCGCGGTCGCGCGTTTCGCCGGTGAGGGTGACGTAGGGGATGTGCCGGCGATCCAGTTCCTGCGCGATCAGCTTGAGCATGCCGGTGAACTGCGAGAACAGCAGCACCTTGCGGCCTTCGTCCAGCAGCGGCGGCAGCATGTCCATCAGCAGCTCGAACTTGGCCGAGCCCTGCACGCCGCGCGCCGCTTCCAGCTTCACCAGCCGCGGATCGCAGCAGACCTGGCGCAGCTTGAGCAGCGCGTCCAGCACCACGATGCCGGAGTGCTGGATGCCGCGCTGGGCGATCACCTCGCGCAGCTCCTCGGCCAGCGACAGGCGCAGGCCTTCGTAGAGTTCGCGCTGGCGGCCTTCCAGCACTACGCGGCGGGTGATCTCGGTCTTCGGCGGAAGCTCCGATGCCACCTGCGCCTTGGTGCGGCGGAGGATGAAGGGCGCAAGGCGGCGGTTGAGACGCTGCTGGCATTCCTCGTCGCGCTGCTTCTCGATCGGCACGCGGTAGTAGCGGCGGAACGCGTTCTCGTCGCCGAGCAGGCCGGGCACGGCGAGATCCACCTGCGACCACAGTTCGCCGAGGTGGTTTTCCAGCGGCGTGCCGGTGAGGCAGACATGGCGGCGCGTGCGCAGGCTGAGCAGGGCGCGGCGCGCCTGGGTGCGCGGGTTCTTCACCTGCTGCGCCTCGTCCAGCACGATCAGCGCGAACGGCTGCTTGCGCAGCGGCACCACGTCGCGCGGCAGCAGCGCGTAGCTGGTGAGCACGATGTCCTGCGCGCCGAGCTGGGCGAACGCGTCGGCGCGCTGCGGGCCATGCAGAGTGAGCACCTTGAGCGCGGGCGCGAAACGCGCGATTTCGGACTGCCAGTTCGGGATCAGGCTGGTGGGCACCACCACCAGCGCGGGCTGGTTGAGCGCGCCATGTTCCTTCAGCACGAGCAGGTGGGTGATGAGTTGCAGGGTCTTGCCCAGGCCCATGTCGTCGGCGAGCACGCCGCCCACGCCGGCTTCGGCGAGCGCGTTCAACCAGCGCAGGCCTTCGCGCTGATACGGGCGCAGTTCCACGGTGAGGCCGTCGGGCACGGTATCGCTGGCGCGTTCGGCGGCGTCGCGCAGGCGCGTGGTGAAACCGCGCAGCGTTTCGGGCGCCTCCAGCGCACCGTCGCTGGGCAACGCCTGGACCAGCTCATCCAGCCGACCGGCCTGCACGCGCGGCAGGTGCAGCTTGTCGCGCGGCTTCTCCAGGTATTCGGCCAGCGGCGCCAGCAGGCCGCGCAGCTCCTTGAGCCGCACCGGCACGCGGCGGCGCTCGTCCACCGGCGCATACCACACGGCATCTTCCGGCTCGTTCGGCGCGGGGCTGAGGTTGAGCTGGTGGTCGGCCAGCGCCTGCGCCACCGCGGGCAGCAGGTTGTGGCGCTTGCCTTCCAGCTCGATGCCGATTTCCAGGTCGAAGGCGTGGTCGTCGGCGTCTTCCGCCGCCTGGCCGTACCAGCGCACCGGGCCTTCCAGCACTTCGAACGGGAAGCTCGGCGCGTACTCCAGCACGAAACCGTCGGCTTCCAGCTTGGGCCGCAGCGCCAGCCAGCGCGCGGGCGTGTTCACTTCCAGCGCGCCGGCGTGGCCGGTGCCGGGGAACAGCCAGGCGTCGTCGGGCAAGGTATCCGCCATGTCCCACGGCAGGCCTTCGGTATCCACCGCAGGCGTGAGGCCGGCGCGTTCGAGGTGTTCCATGGTGGCGAGTTCCTCCGCGCGGCGCCGCGCGATCTCCACCAGTTGGCCGTTGCGCACGCGGCGCACCAGCGGCTCGCCGCCGCGGCCCGGCAGGCGTTCGCCGGCGTAGTCGAAGGAGAGCCGCGCCCACGCCAGCGGCGGCGTGCCGGCGGCGAGGCGCGCATGGCGGGTCAACGCGTGCAGGGTCAGCACCGGCCGGGGCGCCAGTTCCGCACGCTGCAGTTCCTCGAACACCTGCGGCGGCGGGATGCGCGCGGCCAGCCGGCTGACCGGCAACGCCTCGGCGAGACTGTGACCGTAGTCGTGCTTCAACGGCGGCAGGTCCAGCCATGCCGTCTCTTCGGGCGCGGCTTCCAGATGGCCCAGCGTGGCGTGCTCGGCATCGAGGTACCACAGGCCGTCGATGCGCAGCAGGCGCTGGCTGTGCGGCAACTGCGGCAACAGGCGCTGGCTGCCGTCCGGCTCCAGTTGCCAGTGCCAGTTGAGCGCATGCGCGCGGCCCCGCGACAGCCGCAGCCCGGCCAGGCCACCAAGGAAACAGGGGGCGGTGTCCAGCAGTTCGACCAGCAGGCTGTCGCCGACGTGGCCGCCCAGCCGCGCATAGTTGCGGCTCTTGCGCTGGCTCTGCGGCAGGCCGAGCACGGCGGCTGCAAGGCGCTGCTCGTGCGGCGGCAGTGGCGCCTGCACCAGCAGATGGCCGTCCAGGGGCGTGGGTCGCAGGTAGCGGCCGTGCTCGCCCACTGCCAGCAGCACCGGCGCCACGTCGAGGTGCGCCGCGGCGGCGCCTTCGTCCGGCATCACCTCGAGGAAAAAGCCCAACACGACGGATTCACCGCCGGCCGGCGCCCTGGGCGTCTCCAGCAGGTGACGCCAGATCGTCGGCAGGTTGCCGACCGGCATGGCGTGTGGTTTCCCGTCCGGCTGCTGCATGCGCATGCGCCCCGTGGCGACGACCAAAACGCCGAGCTTAGCAGGCGGATCGGGCAGGAGCGCACCCTGTGCGCGATGGCCTTGCGCTTCGATCGGAGCACGAGGCCATCGCGCACAGGGTGTGCTCCTATGGCGGCATTCCGGGTGCGGGGGCGGTCAGGCGTTGCCGAACAGGCCGTGCGGGTATTCGGGCTTCTGCTCGCGCGCCATCAGCATCCTCAGGCCTTCGGCGGGCGTGACCTCGCCGTGCAGCACGGCGCGCACGCCGGCGCTGATCGGCAGGTCCAGCGCGTGCTGGTCGGCCAGTCGCGCCACTTCGTCGGCGGCGAGCACGCTTTCCACCACCTGGCCGATCTGGCGCACCGCCTCGTCGATCGCGATGCCCTTGCCCAGCGCCAGGCCCAGCCGGCGGTTGCGCGAGAGATCGCCGGTGCAGGTGAGCACCAGGTCGCCCAGGCCCGAGAGGCCGATCAGGGTTTCCGGCCGCGCGCCCAGCGCCACGCCGAGGCGCAGCATCTCGTTCATGCCGCGGGTGATCAGGCCGGCGCGGGCATTGAGGCCCAGTGCCATGCCGTCGGCGATGCCGGTGGCTACCGCCAGCACGTTCTTCATCGCACCGCCGAGTTCGGCGCCCAGCATGTCGCCGCCGGTGTAGGCGCGCAGGTTGGGCGCATGCAGCAGGTTGGCGACGCGCTGCGCGCAGGCGGCGTCTTCCGAATGCACGGTGACCGCGCTGGGCAGGCCGGCCGCGACTTCCCTGGCGAACGAAGGACCGGTGATGACCGCCGCCGGATGGCCCGGCAGGCGCTGTGCCACCAGCTCGTGCAGGAAACGCCCGGTGCCCGGCTCGAAACCCTTGGTGGCCCAGGCCAGCGTGGCGCCGGGCGCCAGCAGCGGCGCCACGTCATCCAGCATCGCGGCGAAGGCGTGGCTGGGCACCACCAGCAGTACCACGGCGGCGTCGCGCACAGCCGTGGCCAGATCCGGCTCGTAGCCCAGCACCGCCGGCAACTCGATGCCCGGCAGGTAGCGCTGGTTGCAGCGCGCGGCGGCCATCGCCGCCAGCGCGTCCGGGTCGCGGCCCCACAGCCGCGTCGGCACGCCGTTGCGCGCCGTCAATGCGGCCAGCGCGGTGCCCCAGGAACCGGCACCGAGTACCGCCAGGGTCGGATGCTGCGTCATGCGGCCAGAGCCTGCTCATGGCCTCCAAGTGCCTCGCGCCGGGAGCTGTTTGCGCGCAGGCCAAGGAAGAAGGAGGGAGTGGACGTCCGTCCACGACCGAGTGATGACGCCGGCATGCGGGCAAACAGACCCGGCCCTGCGGGTTGCCATCGAGTGGCCGCCATGCGGCAGCACGCGGCTTGGCCTGACGGCCAGTCAGGCGCTGCGCCACGCACTACCACCTGACGGCCATTCGGTGGCAACGCGAGGTACTTGGAGACCATGAACAGGCTCTTAGCTGTTGAGCTGGAACGGCGCGTCCCCGCCGGCCATGCGGCGCTGCTGTTCGGCGTACAGGGCGTCGAAGTTGATCGGCTGCAGCAGGAACGGCGGGAAGCCGCCCTCCAGCACCATCGAGGAGATCACCTGGCGCGCATACGGGAACAGCAGGTTCGGGCAGTAGCTGCCGATCACCCCGGAGAGCTCCTCGGCACCGAAGCCGGCGATGCCGAACAGGCCGGCCTGCTCCACCTCGGCGAGGTAGGCGGTGCGCTCGCCCAGCGTGCAGGTGAGGGTGACGCTGAGCACCACCTCGTACAGGCCGTTGCCCAGGTCCATGGCCTTGTGGCCCAGGTTCAGCTGCACCTGCGGCGCGACCTGGTCGGACTCGCCGGAAAACTCCTGGAAGATCTGCGGCGCGCCCGGCACCTCGAAGGAGACGTCCTTCACGTAGATCTTCTGCAGCACCAGCTGCGGCATGCCGCCCTGCGCGCTGGCCTGGCCGTTGGAGGCGACTTCTGCCATGGGAATCCTCGATCTGTCTGGCGTCAAAAGAGGCCGATTGTTTCATACCTGCCGGCCGCGTGCACCCGCGCCGGGCCTGGCGGATTGCGCACCAGCCTGTTTTTGCTGGATAATGCGCGGCTCACCACGCCGACCCGACCCGTTCGGGGAGCCCGCCACGCGATGCGGGCCTCGCGGCGCAGCGAGCGCAACACCCTCCAGCATCGCGTGGCGCAATGGCGCCGCTGGGCCGATGTCGCCCTGGCCAACGGGCGGTCAACAGAACATTACGGAGCTCATCATGGCCCGCATTTGCCAAGTCACCAAGAAAGGTGTGCAGACCGGCAACAACGTCTCGCACGCGAACAACAAGACCCGCCGCCGCTGGCTGCCGAACCTGCACGAGCGTCGCTTCTGGGTCGCCAGCGAGAACCGCTGGGTCAAGCTGCGCGTTTCCAACCACGCGCTGCGCACCATCGACAAGAAGGGCATCGAGGCCGTGATCGCCGAGCTGCGTGCCCGCGGTGAGAAGGTCTAAGGAGAACAGTCATGGCTAAGGGTGCAAACGACAAGATCCGCCTGATTTCTTCGGCCGGTACCGGCCACTTCTACACCACGCAGAAGAACAAGAAGAACACGCCGGAAAAGTTCGAGTTCAAGAAGTACGATCCGGTCGTGCGCAAGCACGTGATCTACAAGGAAGGCAAGATCAAGTGACGTCATGGCCCACGCGCGCAGCGCGTGGCCTGCCATGACGTCATCCCGGCGAAAGCCGGACAAGCGCGATACGCAAAAACCCGCCTTCATGGCGGGTTTTTTCTTGCCCCGTTCAACCACCCCCACGAAGATGGCTCCATGCCATCGACCACCGCCCTGTTCCGCACCCTGCTGCCACCCGCCGATTGGCCGCAACTGGCACCCACCGTGCAACGCATGCACGCCGAAGGCCGCATCGTCCAGGCCAGCGGCGAAGCCGATGTCGCAGGCGAAACACACCTCCCTGCCCGACTGCTGCGCCGGCTGCTGACCCTGCCCGAACCGGGCGCGGGGCAAGCCATCACGGTCACCATCGAGCGCCACCCGACGCACGAACGCTGGAGTCGCCACTTCCTCCGCAGCCAGATGCACTCGACGCTGCGCGCCGGCCACGACGGCCAGCTGCACGAACGGCTCGGCCCCGTCACCCTGCACTTCGCCCTGCACCGCGACGGCGACGCCATCGAATGGCAGCTGCAAGGCGTGCGCCTGCTCGGCATGCCGTTGCCGCGCGCCCTCTGCGGCACCGTGCTGTCGCGCAGCGGCATGCGCGACGGACGCTACGCCTTCGACATCGACACGCGCCTGCCAGGGATCGGCCGACTGATCGCCTACCGCGGCTGGCTGGAGATCGACCATGTCGCCTGAATCCCGGCACGCCGTCATCGTCTTCGACGGCGTCTGCGTGCTGTGCAGCCGCTGGGTGGATTTCATCCTGCGCCACGACCGCGCCGGCCGCTTCCGGCTGGCGGCCATGCAGGGGCAGCACGGACGTGCCCTGCTCGTCGCGCACGGCCTGTCGCCGGACGATCCGGTGTCGTTCCTGCTGGTCGACCAGGGACAGGGTTACAGCGACACCGATGCGATCGCCCGCGTGCTTGGGCAATTGGGCGCACCGTGGCGAATCGCCGGCGCGACGTTGCGCGCGATCCCGCGGCGCCTGCGCGATCCCGCCTATCGCTGGATCGCCCGCCATCGCTACCGCCTGTTCGGCCGGCGCGCGCAATGCCGCCTGCCCGAGCCGGAACAGGCGTGGCGTTTCATCGACTGACCGGCGCCGTCCGGATACCGGTACGCAACGCGAAACCGTCGAATCCCTCGACGATCTGCCCCAGCGTGAGCAGGCCCATGCAGGGCATGGCGCCCCTGGCTTCCACCAGGCCGTCCGCCAGCCGGCGCGCGAGCACGACCGCCGGGGTCGCCGGCACCTGCGGCCCGTCGCCCTCGCCGGCCTCCAGCCACCAGCACAGATGCAGCGGGCTGCCCTGCCCATCGCTGCCACGCAACTCCACCGCCATGCCGCCGACATCCGAACCGAAGCGCACGAACCACTCGCTCATGCGCCGCAACGCGGGTGCATGCCGTGCGAGGTCACGGATCAATCCGAGCCGCACCAGCACACCCATGCCCCAGGTGGCCCATTGCAGCAGGGGCAGTTCCAGGCCTGCGCGGAAGACCACCGAACGCGCCTGTGGATAGCGTGCAGGGAACAACGCCAGGTCCGGAATATCGCAGACGCCCACGCGGCGATGCCCGAAAGGAAACCACTGCCGCCGGCTGTCCAGCCAGCCATGCGCCACGTCCCAGCGACCGTCGCGCCAAAGACGTATGGGGCGCCCGCAATAGCCGAGGATGGACGCCACCGTGGCATCGCCCCGCGGCGTGCGGTTGCCGGGGTTGATCGCATATTCGATGGCGTCCAGCGCGCCGAACTCCGGCAGCAAGGCATCGACGACGGCCGAACTCAGCGCCGGCACGCTGGATGCGCCGCTGACCAGCAGGCGGCCGGCGCGGCGCGCGCGTTCGTCGAGACGGGAGAACCCACTGACGAAATCGCGGCCATCGGCAAGGTCGACGTAATCGCTGCCGGCATCGATGCACGCCTCGGCGACCCGATAGTCCTGCCCCTGGAACGGACCGGCGGCGTGGATCACCAGTTGCGGGCGCAATGCGGCCAGTTCCGCCGGAAAATCCGCGGCCGCCGTGTCCAGCGCATGGATGCGCACGCGCGCGTCGCCCATGGCCGCACGCAGCCCCTCCAGCGGCGCCGCGCGACGCCCCGCCAGCAGCAGCTCGAAACGTTCGTCGTGCGCGAGCCTTGCCGCGATACGCGAGCCGAACACGCCGGTCGCGCCAAGGACGACCACCCGCAACCCCATCCCTGCCCTCCCCTCGACGCGCCATCGGACTGCCGGAGCTTGCCACGCGTGTGCCCGGACCGGAAAGCCGGCGCGGTACACCGCGATGCCGCAGCAGCGTTATCGTGCATATCCGGGCGAGATCGCCCGCCGGAGGAAACCGCCATGAAACGCCGCACCGCCCTGCATGTGCTGCTTGCCGCCCTGGCGCTGTTCGGAGCGCCCGCGATGGCGACGAAGGCAGCCCCCACCAATGTCACCGTCACCTACGACCATCCCGAGCAGTTCACCGAAACGCACAAGGTGCGCGCGCTGGCGCCCCAGCTTGCCGACGACGATTACCTGAAGGTGCTGAAGTCGTACACCGAGGACCGCGCCAGCAGGATGCTCCCGCCGGGCGACCGGCTGGCCATCGTGGTGACCGACATCGATCGCGCGGGCAACTTCGAGCCGTGGCGTCCCATGCCGATGCGCGAGGTGCGCATCGTCAAGGACATCTACCCGCCGCGCATCGACCTGCGCTTCCAGTTGCTCGACGCCAACGGCAAGGTGCTGCGCGAAGGTACGCGCAAGCTGCGCGACCCGGCCTTCCTCTACGACAGCATCAACCTGTCGGACAGCGACAACCTGCGCTACGAGAAGGCCTTGCTCGACCGCTGGCTGCGCAAGGGGCCCGACCAGCTCTGAGCCGGGAATTTCCGGTTGCACCAACCAAAGAGCCCGCCAATTGGCGGGCTCTTTGGTTTGCGATGCGTGACTTGCGGATCAGGCGGCGACCGCGTAACCCTTGAGCCGTGCCGCAAAATCCTGCAGCGCGCGGATGCCGCTCTGCTCGGCCTCGACGATCCACTGCTGCAGGCCCTTGAGCGCCTGCTCGGCCCCGCGCTGTTCCATCAGCACGGCGAGACGGCTGCGGAAGTCGCACACGGTCTGCAGGGTCGGCCGCTTGGCCAGCATGGCCTGCAGCTTGCTGCTGTTGTCGGTGTCCAGCCAGCGGCCGCCATCGGCCAGCGCACGGCGCAGGCGGCGCGGCACGGCCTTGATGGTCTCGCCGGCCTGCGTGGCTTCCTCGCGCATGGTGGGCACGATCACGTTGCGGTAGTAGTCGGTCATCGCCAGGAAGCGGTGGGTGAGCACGGCCTTCAGCGTCTCGGCGTCGGGCAGCGGCACGTTGGGGCGCACGTCCAGCGTGGGCGCCACGCGCAGCACCTTGGCCAGGCCCATGGCGCGGAAGGCGCAGATCGCCGCCCAGCCGATGTCGAACTCCCACTTGCGCAGCGCGAACTTGGCCGAGCTGGGGAAGGCATGGTGGTTGTTGTGCAGCTCTTCGCCGCCGATCCAGAAGCCCCACGGGATCAGGTTGCGCGAGGTGTCGGCGCTTTCGAAGTTGCGGTAGCCGGCCCAGTGGCCGATGCCGTTGACGAAGCCGGCGGCCCAGAACGGGATCCAGACCATCTGCACGGCCCAGATCGCCGCGCCGATCACGCCGAACAGCGCGAGGTTGATCACCAGCATCAGCGCCGGGCCGGAATACGGGTGCGCGCCATAGACCTTGTGCTCCACCCAGTCATCCGGCGTGCCGCGGCCGTACTGCTGCATGTCCTCCTTCGAGGCGCAGGCGTCGCGGTACAGCGACACGCCGTCCCAGAACACCTTCTTGATGCCGTAGATCACCGGGCTGTGCGGGTCTTCCTCGGTTTCCACCTTGGCGTGGTGCTTGCGGTGCACCGCCACCCACTCCTTGGTGACCATGCCGGTGCTGAGCCAGCCCCAGAAGCGGAAGAAATGCGCCAGCGCCGGGTGGAAATCCACGCCGCGATGGGTCTGGCTGCGGTGCAGGTACAGCGTCACCGTGAAGATGGTGAGCTGGGTGACCACCAGCAGGTAGACCAGCATACCGACCCAACTGGCGTGGGTGAAGCCATGGGTCAGGAAATTCAGCACGGAATCGAGCATCGGGGCGGGACTCGGGAGGGTTCGGGGGACAGTCTAGGCGAGGGTTTGCCGTACTCGCCAGCATGTTTGCTTGGGAATCCGACATGGTAGGTAATGGCCACTTGTCGTTTCGTTAAGAGCTTGTCCAATGTCTCCGTGTGGTTCGCGCCGGGAGCTGTCTGCGCACAGGCCAAGGAAGAGCGTAAGGAATGGACGTCTGTCCACGACCGAGAGATGACGCCGGCATGCGGGCAAACGGACCCGGCCCCTTGGGTCGCCTTGCCGCGACCACCTCCGGTTGTGTGAAACCGGGACCGCCCCGACAATCGCGGGATGACCGCCGCCCGAGCCACCGCACCGCCCGTCCTGCAACTCGACCAGGTCGCCCGCCGCCGCGCCGGGCGCGAAGCCGTGCAAGGCCTCAGCCTCACGCTGGCGCCCGGCCAGGTACTGGGCCTGCTGGGCGTCAATGGCGCGGGCAAGTCCACCACGCTGGCGATGATCGCCGGCGCGTTGCGGCCGGACAGCGGCGCGATCCGCCTGAACGGCGAGGACTTCCTGGAACAGCCGGAACTGGCGCGGCACCTGATCGGCTGGCTGCCCGAGCGCGCGCCGGTGTGGCCGGAACTCACCGTGGCCGAGCATCTGGACGCCCACGGCCGCCTGCGCGGCCTGCGTGGTGCCGGACTGTGCGCTGCACGCGAAGCCACCGTCGCGCGGCTGGAACTGCAGCCGCTGCTGCGCCGGCTGGCGGGCACGCTCTCGCAAGGCCAGCGCCAGCGCCTCGGGCTGGCCTGCGCCCTGCTGCATCGGCCGGCCCTGCTGGTGCTGGACGAACCGGCGAACGCGCTCGACCCGGTGCAGGTCGACGCGCTGCGCAAGCTGATCCGCGAACAGGCCGCAGCAGGTACGGCAGTGATCCTCTCCACGCACGTATTGGTCGAAGTCACCGCGGTCTGCGACCGCGTGGCCATCCTGCACGAAGGACGCCTGTGCCACGAAGGCCCGGTACACGCCGACGATCATGCCGCCCTGGAGCGCCGCTTCTTCGAGATCGCCATGCAGGCGCGCGCCGCATGACAGAGCCGGCTCATGGTCTCCAAGTACCCCGCGCCGGGAGCTGTTTGCGCGCAGGCCAAGGAAGAAGGAGGGAGTGGACGTCCGTCCACGACCGAGTGATGACGCCGGCATGCGGGCAAACAGACCCGGCCCTGCGGGTTGCCATCGAGTGGCCGCCATGCGGCAGCACGCGGCTTGGCCTGACGGCCAGTCAGGCGCTGCGCCACGCACTACCACCCGACAGCCACTCGATGACAACGCGGGGTACTTGGAGACCATGAGCCGGCTCTTGCCCATGTTCCGACTCGAGCTGCGCCGCCTGCGCGTGCAACCGCTGGCCTGGGTGCTGCTGGCCTTGAGCCTGGCCTGGCTGGGCTGGTGCTTCACCCGCCTGCTGGGCGACTTCCTGGCCAGCGAAATCAAGCGTGCCGCCTTGCCGGACGGCCCGGGCTACGTGGATCTGGTGGCCGTGCCGCTGCTGGGCCAGCTCGCGCAGCTGGCCTTCCTCGTGGTGCCGCTGCTGGCCATGTCCACGCTGGCCGGCGAGCGCCGCAACGGCACGCTGCCGCTGCTGTTCGCCGCGGGCGTGCCGGCATCGCGCATCGTGCTCGGCAAGTACCTTGCCCTGCTGCCGTGGCTGCTGGCATGGCTGGCGCTGACGCTGGCAATGCCGCTTTCGCTGGCGCACGCCACCACGCCGGACTGGGGCAAGCTGGCCGCCGCCACGCTGGGCGTCGCCCTGATGCTGGCCACGCTGGCCGCGCTGACCGTGGCGGCCTCCGCCTTCACCACGCACCCGGCCATCGCCGCCGTGCTGGGCCTGCTGATCGGCCTGGCGCTGTGGACGGTGAACCTCGGCGCGCAGATGGCCGGCCTCAACGACGGCGTGGTCAACTGGCTGGCGATGAGCACGCACGAGCAGGACCTGCTGCGCGGGCTGGTTTCCAGCGCCGACATCCTGTGGTTCGTGTTGCTGATCGTGGTCTGCCTTGCGCTGGCCACGCGCCGCCTCGCTGCCGACAAGGAGCGCGGCTGACATGAAACTATCCAGACGCCTGGACGGCTGGTTGTTCGCCCTGCTCTTGTTGGCCGGCGCGGGCGCGCTCGGCTTCCTCGGCACGCGCTACGCGCACGTTTCCGACTGGACGGCGAACGGCCGCCTGAGCCTGTCGCCGCAGAGCCGCGCCGTGCTGGCGCAGCTGGACGGCCCGGTGGACGTGGTCAGCTACGCCAGCCCGCAGGGCGACCTGCGCGCGCAGGTCGCCGGCTTCCTGCAGCGCTACCGGCAGGCCAAGCCCGACCTCGCGTTGCGCTTCGTCGATCCGCAACAGGATCCGGCGAAGATGCGCGAGATGGGCATAGCCGTGGACGGCGAGCTGATCCTGCATTACCGCGGCCACGAGCAACGCCTGACGGAACTCTCCGAAAGCGACGTGACGAATGCGCTGGAGCGCCTGATCCGCGGCAACGACCGCATCGTGGCCTTCGTCACCGGCGACGGCGAGCGCCTGCCTTCCGGCCAGGGCGGCGCGGACATGGCGGCGCTGATGGACCAGCTCGCGCAGAGCGGCCTGCGCTCGGTGCCGCTGAGCTTCGCGCAAGCGGCCGCCGTGCCGCAGGGCACCGACCTCGTGGTGCTGGCCAGCCCCACCTCCGACCTGCCCGCCGGCGCGGCGCAGGCGCTGGTGGGCTACGTGCAGGACGGCGGCAACCTGCTGTGGCTGCGCGATCCGGCGAACGACGACCTCGGCCTCAAGCCGCTGGCCGACGCGCTGGGCGTGCAGGTGCTGCCGGGCGTGCTGGTGGACGGCAGCGGCGCGGCGCTCGGCCTCGACGATCCGCGCCTGCTGGCGGTGGCGCAGTATCCGGCCAACCCGGTCACGCTGGGCTTCCAGCTCGCCACGCGCTTCCCGCAGGTGGCCGCGCTGGCGCGCACCGGCGCGGGCGGCTGGACGGCCACGCCACTGCTGCGTTCCAGCGCGCAGAGCTGGACCGAGTTCCACCCGATCGACAACGCGCATCCCTCGGCCATCCGCTACGACGCCGCGGCCGGCGAATTCAAGGGACCGCTGGACTTCGGCTTCACGCTGGCGCGGCTCTCGCCCAGCCCGGACAAGCGCGAACAGCGCGCGGTGGTGGTCGGCGACGGCGATTTCCTCTCCAACGCCTACCTCGGCCAGGGCGGCAACCGCGCGCTGGGCGAGCGCATCTTCAACTGGCTGCTGGGCGACGATGCGCTCGTCAACGTGCCGCATGAAGGCGTGCCCGACCGCGTGCTGCGCATCGGCCAGGGCGAGCTCAATGCCGCCGGCCTCGGCTTCATGGTGCTGCTGCCGCTGCTGCTGCTCATCGCTGGCGGCCTGATCGCATGGCGTCGCCGCCGCGCATGAAGCGCGCCGCGCGCTCGCGCCTGCTGATGCTGCTCGGCGCCACCGCGCTGGTCGCGCTGGCGTTGTGGCAATGGCGAAGCGACGCACGCAATGCGCCGGGCAACCTGCTCGCACTCGATCCGGCGACGGTCACGCAGGTGACGCTGCAGCTTGGCGACGCAACCGCCACGCACTACACGAAGCGCGATGGCCATTGGTGGCGCGACGATGGCCGGCGCGGCGACGACCGCTATCTCGACACGCTGACCGAAGCCGCCTCTGCGCCCGTGCTGGAATGGCATGCCGGCGGCGATTTCGATGCCGCGAAAATCGGCCTTTCCCCGCCCAGGGCCGTGCTCACGCTGGATGGCCAGCGCCTCGCCTTCGGCGCGGTGTCCGCCACCGGGCCGCAGTGTTATGTGCAGGTGGGGCAGCGCGTGGCGCTGGTATCGCTGCGCTTCATGCCGCAGGCGCCGCAGCAGAAGCAGCAAGACCTCGGGCTGCACTGACGTGACGCCATGTCCGCACCTGCGGACATCCATGCCGGTCGTCTGCAAGTCCGCCACAATGGATTCCCGCCTTCGCGGGAATGACGACAAAAGCCATGCCTGAATTGCCCGAAGTCGAAACCACCCGCCGCGGCATCGCCCCGCACGTGGTCGGCCGGCGCGTGACGGCGGTGACGCTGCGCCGCCCCGACCTGCGCTGGCCGATCCCGCGCGAGGTTTCCGAGCTGCTGCCCGGCCAGCGTATCGAGTCCGTGGAACGGCGCGCGAAGTACCTGCTGCTGCATACGCCAGCGGGCAGCGCGCTGCTGCACCTCGGCATGAGCGGCATGCTGCGCGTGCTGCCGCCGGACGCGCCGCTCGGGCCTCACGACCATGTGGACATCGCGCTGGATCGCGGCGCGCACGCCGGCCCGCGCGTGCTGCGCTTCACCGACCCGCGCCGCTTCGGCTGCCTGCTGTGGCAGGCGCAGGGGGCCACGCACGAACTGCTGGCGAAGCTCGGCCCCGAACCGCTCACCGACGCCTTCGACGGCGATCTCCTGTGGCACACGTCGCGCGGCCGCAGCGCGGCCGTAAAGGTATTCCTGATGGACAACGCCGTGGTGGTGGGCGTGGGCAACATCTACGCCAGCGAGGCGCTGTTCGCCGCCGGCATCGATCCCCGCCGAGAAGCCGGCAGCGTGTCGCGCGCACGCTACGCCCGACTCGCCATCGAGGTGAAGCGCATCCTCGCCCACGCCATCGAACGCGGCGGCACCACGCTGCGCGACTTCCTCGCCCCCGACGGCGCGCCGGGTTATTTCTTCCGCGAGCTGATGGTCTATGGCCGCGCGGGCGAGCCGTGCAAGGTCTGCGGCACGCCGATACGACAGGCCGTGCTGGGGCAACGCTCCACGTTCTGGTGCCCACGCTGCCAGCGCTGAAAGCCCACCTCGTCGCCCAGCGTTTCCCTCGGGAAACGGTGTAACCACGGATCGCCGGCTACCCGTGGCCGCATGGCGCGCCCAACATATCCGTCATCCCGAACACAGGCATGAGACCGGAACGCCCATCGTTCCCCGGGTTCGGCTTTTCTTTATACGGAGCAACGTCATGAGCAACGCCGTGATCGAACACCTCAAGAAGCGCCGCACCCAGTACGCGCTGGGCCGCAACGTGAACGTGGACAAGGACGCCCTGAACCGCCTCATCCAGGAAGCCATCAAGCACACGCCGTCGTCGTTCAACTCGCAGAGTTCGCGCGCCGTGATCCTGTTCGGCGAGCAGAGCGTGAAGTTCTGGTCGCTGGCCAAGGAAGCCCTGGCCAGGATCGTGCCGGCCGAGGCGTTCGCGCAGACCGCCACCAAGCTGGACAGCTTCGCCGCCGGCGCGGGCACCGTGCTGTTCTACGAAGACCAGGACGTGGTGAAGGGCCTGCAGGAGAAGTTCGCGCTGTATGCGGACAACTTCCCGGTGTGGTCCGAGCAGTCGGGCGGCATGGCGCAGTTCGCCGTGTGGCTCGCGCTGACCGACGCCGGCATCGGCGCCAGCCTGCAGCACTACAACCCGTTGGTGGACGACGCCGCCCGCGCGAGCTGGAACGTGCCGGCCTCGTGGAAGCTGCGTGCGCAGATGCCGTTCGGTTCGCACGAGGCTGGCTTCGGCGACAAGGCCTTCATGGACGACGGCCAGCGCTTCATCGTCGCGGGTTGATCCAAAGCAACTTCTTCGTTCGTCATTCCGGCGCAAGCCGGACAAAAGCTCGCCTTGCGAGCGTTGAACAGCCGAAGGGCGGCCCCGCAGGGGTGAGCGCAAAGCGCTTGTCCAGCTTTCGCTGGGATGACGAGCAAGGCATGCAAAGAGGGCGGCCAGTAGCCGCCCTCTTTCGTTTTGCCGAATGCAACGCCGCTCAGAACGGCCAGCGGAACTCCACATGCCGGTTGTTGAACTCCGGGTCGGTCAGGCTGCCGCCCGGCTGCGCGACCAGCGCCTGCGGCATGCCTTCCACTTCCAGTTCCTGGCCCGCGGCGAAACGGGTGCCCAGCGCCTGCATCTCCACCAGCTTCTCGCACAGCACGCCGGCTCGATCCAGTTCGTGGGCGGGAATCTGGCGGAAGCTGAGGTCGGGGCGGCCGAACTTGCGCATGCCGCGGGTATGCACCCACGAACGATCGCTGCCCGGCTCGTCGCTGCGCAGGATCAGCACGTGGTTGCGCGGCGGCGCCCCGCCCGGCACCAGGTAACGCGCGCGCCACGCCTCGGCATCGAACAGGCCCATGATCTGCGGGTCCAGGATCACGCGGCCGCCGATGTCGAGCAGCGCGGCGAGCACGCCCAGCGTGTCGCGCAGATAGTCGAGGCCGGGACCGTCCTTCAGCTGCCCGCGCACCACCAGCACTTCGGGTGCGATGCGCGCCTGTTCGTATGCCTCGGGCGCCTCGTCGCGCAGGATCTCGCCCAGCGTGCCGGCCAGCGGGTAACCCTCCCACTTGCGCAGCTCGAGGTTCTGGAAGCGCTTGAGTTCCACGCCCGCGGGCAGGCCGGGGCTGCCGTAGCGGCGCGCAGGGATCACCAACTCGTGCGGGTCGAACTTGCCGAACACGAAGAACTGCAGCAGCACGTCTTCGTCGCTGCCGGGCTGCCAGTAGGGGCGCAGCCATTCGGGGGTCGGATTGGATTCGCTCATGGTGTGCCTGCGATGAAAGGTGAAAAGGTTCTTGCCCGTCATTCCGACGAAAGCCGGAGTCCAGTGTCTGGGCACTCCGTGATCCGAGGACACTGGATGATTCGCTGCGCTCCCCCTGCGGGGTCAGCCTTCGGCTGTTCAACGCTCGCAAGGCGAGCTTTTGTCCGGCCTTCGCCGGGATGACGTCGAGGTTCAGGGGCGATCGCCAAGGGGAAGCACGCTCTGCTGCAACTCGATGCGGCCACGGCCCTCGGTGATCTTCTTGAACTCGGCACGGCTCACCGAGACATAGCGGTCGTTGCCGCCGATCTCAACCTGCGGCCCCTCGGTGACCGCCCGGCCCTGTCCGTCCACGCGCACCACCATGGTGGCCTTGCTGCCGCTGTGGCAGATCGTCTTGATCTCCTGCAGTTCGTCGGCCCAGGCCAGCAGATAGCGGCTGCCCTCGAACAGTTCGCCGCGGAAATCGGTGCGCAGGCCGTAGGCCAGCACCGGCACGCGCAGCTTGTCCACCACGTCGGTGAGCTGCCACACCTGCTGCCTGGCGAGGAACTGCGCCTCGTCCACGAACACGCAGTGGAGCGTGCCGTGCGCGGCGATGTCGGCCTCGACCAGCGCGAGCAGGTTCTCGTCGCTGCCGAAGCGGCGCGCGTTCGCCTTGAGCCCGATGCGCGAAGCCACCACGCCCATGTGATAGTCCGCAGCCGCAGGCTGCGTCCCTTTCCCCTCTACCGCCTGCGGGAGAGGGTGGCGCGCAGCGCCGGGAGAGGGAACGCCCTGCGCACGCGTATCGATCGCCGGCGTGAGGATCAGCGTGCGCATGCCGCGCTCGTGGTAGTTGTACGCGCTCTGCAGCAGCGTGGTGGTCTTGCCGGCGTTCATCGCCGAGTAATAGAAGTAGAGCTTGGCCATGTCGTTGCGCCAGGTGCCGGGTCGTGCATGGTAGCGCGCCGGCCGGCATCCGACCGCTCTGCTACCATCGGCCGCCGCCTCACGCCCGCCCCGATCCATGCTCAACCCGCAACAACAGGCCGCCGTCGAACACTGCGACACGCCGCTGCTGGTGCTGGCTGGCGCAGGCTCGGGCAAGACCAGCGTGATCACGCAGAAGATCGCCCACCTGATCGGGCGGCGGAAGCTGCCCGCCTCGAAGATCGCCGCGATCACCTTCACCAACAAGGCCGCGCGCGAGATGCGCGAGCGCGTGGGCAAGCTGGTGTCCAGCGAGGACGCCGCCGCGCTCACCGTGTGCACCTTCCACGCGCTGGGGCTGAAGTTCCTGCAGATCGAGCACGCCCGCGCCGGCCTGCGCCGTGGTTTCTCGGTGCTGGACGCGGACGACAGCGAAGGCATCGTCAAGGAGCTCGCGCCCAAAGGCGCGAAGCCCGACGTGCTGTTCAACCTGCGCAACCTGCTCAGCCGCGCCAAGAACGCCGGCCTTTCGCCGGAGGAAGCGCTGGCCGCCGCGCGCAGCCCGCGCGAGCTGGAGGCGGCGACCATCTACGACCTCTACCAGCAGCGCCTCGCCGCCTTCAACGCGGTGGATTTCGACGACCTGATCCGCCTGCCACTGCGCATCCTGGAGAGCGACGACGACTGCCGCGCCGCCTGGCGCGAGCGCCTGCGCTACCTGCTGGTGGACGAATACCAGGACACCAACGACGCGCAGTACCGCCTGCTCAAGGCGCTGACCGGCGAACGCGGCGGCATCACCTGCGTGGGCGACGACGACCAGAGCATCTACGCCTGGCGCGGCGCCAATCCGGAGAACATCGACCAGCTCGGCCGCGACTGGCCCAATCTACGCGTGATCAAGCTGGAGCAGAACTACCGCTGCGGCAAGCGCATCCTGCGTGCCGCCAACGCGCTGATTGCCAACAACCCGCACGCGCACGAAAAAAAGCTGTGGAGCGAGCATCCGGAAGGTGCGCCGATCCGCGTGCTGGAGTGCAAGGAAGCCGAGCACGAGGCCGAGAAGGTGGCCGCGCTCGCCACCACGCTGGCGGAAAAGCACAAGGCGCGCTGGCACGACATGGCCATCCTCTACCGCGGCAACTTCCAGGCGCGTCCGCTGGAAAAGGCGCTGCGGCTGGCGCGCGTGCCCTACCACCTCACCGGCGCGCTCTCCTTCCTCGACCGCGCCGAGGTGAAGGACCTGCTCTGCTACCTGCGCCTGCTCACCAACCCCAACGACGACGCCGCCTTCCTGCGCGTGGTGAACGTGCCCAAGCGCGAGATCGGTTCGACCACGCTTGAAAAGCTGGGCCAGCTCGCGCAATCGAAGCAATGCTCGCTGCTGGAAGCCACCCGCAGCGACGCCGTGCTGCGCCAGCTCACTCCGCGCCCCGCCGCCGCGCTGGCCGCGTTCTCCGACCTGCTCGACGAACTGCGCAGCGCCGCACTGCACGAGAGCGCGGCCGACCTGGTCGAGCGCCTGCTCAAGCGCACCGGCTACGCGGCGCAGCTCGCCGCCGGCACGCCCGACCCCAGCGTGCGCGAGCGCAAGCTCGGCAACCTGCGCGAACTCACCGACTGGTTCCGCGCCATGCAGAAGGGCGACAGCGCCGGCGACCTCGCCGCGCAACTGGCCCTGCTCAGCCACGCCGACCGCGACGACCCCGGCAACGCGGTACGCATGATGACGCTGCATGCCGCCAAGGGCCTGGAGTTCCGCTTCGTCTTCATCGTCGGCTGCGAGGACGGCACCCTGCCGCACGACGGCGCGATCGACGAGGGCCGCATCGACGAGGAGCGTCGCCTGATGTACGTGGGCATCACGCGCGCCAAGGAACTGCTGACGCTGTCGTGGTCGGCGAAGACGAAACGCTATGGCGAGGTGCACAGCAACCAGCCCAGCCGCTTCCTGCACGAGCTGCCGCAGGCCGACCTGCACTGGCAGGGCAAGGACCCGGAGGCGGACAAGGAGGCCGTGCGCGAAACCGCGGAGTCGCACATGGCGCGGATCAAGGCGATGCTCGCTGGCACCTAGTTGACGCGCGGACGCAGGCCTTTCATTGTGTCGAAAGCGACCGGCCGCCTCCCCGCACCGCCGGCGCCAGGGGGATTGCCGTGATCGACTCGACCCGGGCTTACAGCAAGCTCGTCGCCGCCTTCAACCAGAGCGACTGGCCGCGCGTGCAGCAACGCGTCACCCAGCTGCTGGCCGTCGCGCCGAACGATGCGCGCGTGCACTTCATGGCCGGCGTGGCCTGCATGCGCATGCAGCAGATGCCGAAAGCGCTCGAACACCTGCTCAAGGCCACCCACCTGGAACCGCGCCGCGCCGAATACGTTGCGCAATACGCCTGCGCGCTGGCATTGACCCGCCGGCTCCGCGAGGCGCGGCAGGTCGCCGATCGCGCCATGACCTTGTCGCCCGACGATGTGGAGACTCTTGGCACGCTGGGCATGGTGTACAAGCGGGCCAATGCGCACGTGCAATCGGCCAATGCGTTCCGCCGCGCCGTGGCGTTGGCCCCCGGGCAGGCAATCCACCATCTCAACTTCGCCTACGCGTTGAACTCGCTTGGCGACGCCAAAGGCGCCGAGCAGGAGCTGGAAACCTGCGTGCAGACCGAACCGCGCCATTGGTATGCGCACCTGCTGCTCGCACAGCTGCAGAAGCAGACCCGGGAGCACAACCACGTCGAACGCCTGCGTGAACTGCTGGAACGCCACGGCCACGATCCCGGCGCGGACTTGCTGCTCAACATCGCGCTGGGCAAGGAGTGCGATGACCTCGGCGACTACCCGCGGGCGTTCGAGCACTACACGCGCGGCAAGGCCGCCGGCCGGCGCATGCGCCCCTATGCGTTCGCACGCGACGAGGCGATGTTCGAGGCGCTGTATCGCGCCTTCCCGTCCGCCGAAGCCGAGCCCACGATGGCGGGCGATCCCACGCACGAACCGATCTTCGTCATCGGCATGCCGCGCACCGGCACCACCTTGCTGGATCGCGTGCTTTCCAGCCATCCCGACGTGCGCTCCTGTGGCGAACTGCAGAACTTCCCCACCCTGATCCAGCGCGCCTCCGGCTGCCCCACTGCCCTGCTGGGCGAGCCGGACATCGCCGCGCGCACCCGACACATCGACTGGCGGCAACTCGGCGCGGCCTACCTCGCCAGCACGCGGCCGGTGAGCGGCGAAACGCCGCGCTTCATCGACAAGATGCCGCACAACTTCCTCTACGCAGGCTTCATCGCCCGCGCGCTGCCCAACGCGAAGATCGTCTGCCTGCGCCGCGACCCGCTGGACACCTGCATCGGCAACTTCCGCCACCTGTTCGACCAGGAGTCGGGTTTCTACGACTACTCCTTCAACCTGGACGACATCGGCCGCTACTACCTCCAGTTCGACCGCCTGACGGCGCATTGGCGCAAGCTGTTTCCCGGCCGCATCCACGAAGTACGGTACGAGGCACTGGTGGAATCCGCCGAAGCCACGACGCGCGAGCTGCTGGAATTCTGCAAACTGCCATGGGACGACGCCTGCCTGCGTTCCGAGGACAACGCCGCACCGGTCAACACGCCCAACGCGTGGCAGGTACGTGCGCCGATCTACAGGCACGCCATCGGCCACTGGCGCCATTACGAACCCCAACTACGCGATCTGCGCTGGCGTCTCGCCAGTGCGGGCATCGGCGTGGCCGACTGAAACAGCCAGGCAAGCCGAGACACAACGAAAACCCTGGTTCTTGCGGGGGTCCGGGCCGGTTTTCCGTGGAGAAGACCCGTCGGGACTTCGGGTCGTACCGCAGGCGGAATTTCCGGCAAGCCACACCGCCATAAAAAACGGCCCCACCGAAGCGGGGCCGTTTTTCAAGCAGATGAAACATCCACTCCCGCGTGCTTATTCGCCGGCGACGCCGAACTTGTAGTTCAACTCAAGGTACATCGCGCGACCGTACACGTTGTAGTTGCCCGAGTTGTACGGCGAGCCGGAGGTACCCGGATAGCTGTGATCCATCGGCGGCATCTTGTTGAACACGTTGTTCGCCAGGACCGACAGGCCGAGCCGCTTGAGCGGATGCCAGGTGATGCTGGCGTTGTACACCGTCCAGGCCGGCAGCTTGCCCGTACCCGCGTGGATGTAGTTGTCATACACCGTGGCCAGGTAGTTGGGCGTGCTGCCATAGCGGTTGGCATACAGCGTGGCGCTCCAGTTGTCCTTGCTCCAGGTGAGCGAGGCATTGGTCTTGGTCTTGAAGTCGGTGCTCCAGCCCGGGTGGCGCAGCAGGTCGACCGCGGGATCGCCCGGGTAATCCTGGTAGGTGTGCTTCAACTCGTCGCTGTAGGACGCGTTCCAGACCAGGTTGCCCCACGAACCGATGCCATGCGCGTAGCTGAAATTGGCCGAGATGGCGTTGACCTGCTCGTTGGACACGTTCACCTTCGGGGTGAAGATCTCCTCGATGTCGCCAAGCACCGGGACACCGTTGTAGACGTCCGACGCACCACGCGTGATCTGCGCGAAGGCCGCCTTGCAGGTCTCCGTGTTCATGTCGATGATGCCCGCGTCGCACTGGTACTCCGTCAGCGACAGGCCGCCCGCGCTCTGCTGGTTCACCTCGTTGTTGATGTCCCAGTGCAGGTAGTCCACGCTGAGCGACATGCGCTCGACCGGTGCCCAGACCACGCCGTAGCTCCACACCGTTGCGGTGATCGGCTTCAGCTTGGTGCTGCCGGCCTGCTGGCCGAAGAACTGCACGTCGCTGTACTTGGTGGGGCAGTCGGAGACATTCTCACCGGTATAACCGAGGCGGGCGCAGTTGGCGTAGTCGACGACGCTGCTGTAGTAGCCGCTCAGGCCCTGGAACTCGTCGGCCAGAGTCGGCACCTTGAAGGCGGTGCCGTAGCGGCCACGCAGCAGCAGGGAGTCGAACGGGCGGTACTCGATGCCAATGTTGTAGGTGCCGTGGCTGACGTCCTGGCCATCCACGTGGTAACTGTCGTAGCGACCCGAGACATCCACGGTCACCTGGCTCAGCAGCGGGAACTTGAGCTCGGTGGTGGCCGCGTAGCGCGAGCGGTGGCCGGCACCCTGCACGTCGGTGGTACCCCAGATGCCGCCGTTGAGCAGGCGCGGGTCGGGCGTGTAGTTCCAGCCCTGGTTGCCGCCTTCCAGCACCACCGCCACGCCGGCGTCGCCGCCGGGCAGGCTGAACAGCGAGGCATTGGTCACCTGGCCGCGCAGCATGTTGTCCCAGGTCTTGGCGTAGGTGTCCGTGTAGCCGGTGAAGCTGCGGAAATCCGCCGGCGACATCGCCGTGTAGAACGCCGCGTAGTTGATGTTGTCGAACTGCGGATAGGCCCCGTATTTCGGATCCCAGCCGTCCTGCGGCCCCAGCACGTGGGAGCGGAAGTACGCGTCGATGGCGCCGTCGAAGCGCTGGTAGTTGTGCTCGATCAGCTTGTCGTCGGAATGGGTGAAGCCGAGGTCCCAGTCCCAGTTCTGGCCGACGGTGCCGCGGCCGCCCAGGGTGAACATGTACGAGTTCTCGTACTGCTTGTTCATGATGTTCTGGTAGCCGCCGACGTCCTCGGGCGAGAACGCACGCTGGAGGTTGATGTAGTCCTTCAGGTTCGGGTCGTAGATGTAGCCGTAGTCGACCGACGTGCCCCACCAGGTGTAGCCGGAGCCCACGTTGTACTTCTGCTCGCTGTAGTTGTAGAGCAGGTCGCCGTACAGCTGCAGGTTGTCGCTCACGTCGAACGTGTTGTGCGTGTAGAAGTTGGCCGTCTTCTCGTCGTTCTTCATCGTGGCGTAGCCAGGCGTGTAGAACGAACCGCAGTAGGTACCGGAGTTCTTGCGGTACTGCTTGCCTTCGGTGCCGCCAAACTGGCCGGTGACGTTGGCGCAGTTGTTCGGGTCCTCGAACAGGTAGCCCTTACCGGTGCCGCTGTTGACCAGGTAGTCGCGCGAAGCCACCGGCGCGCTGGTGCCCTCGGTGAAGAACTGCTTGGTCAGGTCGCGGCTGTAGGTCCAGATCGGCTGGGACTTCTCGAACTGCGCGCCGACCAGCGAGTTGAACTTGCCCCAGCTGAAGCTGTCGGCGAGGCTGATGCGGCGGCTCGCACCGCCGCCTTCGCTGTAGCCGCCCACGCGCACGTCGACCACCGGCGCATCGATGCGCTTCTTGAGCACGATGTTGATGACGCCCGCGATGGCGTCCGAACCGTACAGCGAGGACTGGCCGCCCGGCAGGATGTCGATGTGGTCGACCATGTCCATCGGGATGCCGCTGAGGCTGTTGAACGCGTCGCTGCCGTTGTACAGGGCGGGGAAGTTGCCCATCGGGCGGCCGTCGATCAGGTACTTCACGAAGCCGACGGGCAGGCCGAACATGCTCAGCGTCTGCGCACCCTGGGTGAACGACGCGGAAGTCGCCGCGCCCTGCACGCTGCCGGTGGCGAACGACGCCTGCTGCAGCGCCTCGGCCACGGTACTGAAGCCCTGCTGCTTCAGCTGGTTGGCCGTGATCGTGATGACCGGCGTGGCGGTCTCGATCTGGGTCTGCGGGATCAGCGAGCCGGTGACCGTGACCGCTTCCAGCTTCTTGGCGTCCTTGGTGTCTGCCGACTGGCTGGCGCCCTGGGTCTGCTGCGTGCTCTGGCTCTGCGGGTCGGCTTGCGTGTCCTGCGCATGGGCGGAAACGGAGCCAAGCGCCAGGGCCGCCACCACGGCGACGGCCAGTTTCGACTTGATCATTATTCGGTACCCCTTAGGTATTCAGTAGCGTTGGAACCCGGTCTTGGCCGGGTATTGGGCACATATGCATCGTCGGATCCCGATGCGGGCGCCAGCCAGCCCCTACTGGCCGGCTGCTGAATGTGCAACGCCATCTGTACCACAAGATTTAACGGTATCGCAATAAATTCTTGCCAATTTCGTCAGAAAGAACGTTTTCGGCGCAATATCACGCACCCTGGAGGGTGCGATAAGTTCTAAAAATATTCCTAAACATCAATTAGTTACATATGAAACAGGTGCTTCCCATGGAGGGATGCCGATGATCCGCCATGCGTCCACGAATGGTTTCCAAACCTGACCGTGACGGCGGACAGATGATTTCTTGCGCTTGCGCACCGCTTCCCCTGGCCACCCCTCACGCAAAAAAAAGCCCTCCCGGAACGGGAGGGCTTCGCTTGGCATCGCTGCCGGTCGTCAGTTGGTGCTGGCGCCAAACTTCCAGTCCGCCTGCAGCATGATCTCGCGGCCGTACACGTTGTAGTTTTGCGTGTTGTAGTACGGGAAACTGGTTGCGTAGGTCATGTCCTTCGGCGGCATCTTGTTCGTCAAGTTGTTGACCAGCATCGACAGGGTCAGGCCCCTCATCGCCGGCGGGGTGTAGTTCAGGCTCCAGTTCCAGGTGATCCACGGCGACACCTTGCCGGCCCCCGGGTAGCTCGGGCCATCGACCATGGCGGTGTAGTTCGGCGTCGGGCCGTAGCGGTGCCAGTACAGCGTGCTGGACCAGGTGTCGTCGTGCAGCGACCAGTTGAGCGCGCCGGTGGCGATGCTCTTGAACTCCGAGCTGTACAGCGGGTTGGCCAGCATGTTGATCGGCTGGCTGCCCGCGTAGATCTGGTACTGGTGCTTCAGCATGCCGTTGTAGTCGAACTGCAGGCCGAACGTGCCGAAGGGAGTCGGGTTGAACTGGTACTTGGCCTCGGCCGTCACCGAATCGGTCACTTCGTTGGAAACGTTGACGTAGTACTGGGTGATGGTATCGACCTGGCCGGTTATCGAATTGCGCACCACCTGGCTCTCCACCTGGTTGCAGAGGCCGGGATCATTCAGCGTGCCGAGCCGGCATTGCGCTTCCTGGCGCATCATCAGGTCGGTGGACTGCGGCGCGATCTCGTTCTGGATGGCGATGTGCAGGAAATCGGCGCTGACGCTGATATTGCTGATGGGCGACCACACGAAACCGCCGGTCCAGCTTTGCGCGGTGGTCGGCTTCAGGTCCTTGTTGGAAAGCAGGTTGCCCTGCACTTGTTCTGAGTAGTTGGCGCTGCAATTCTTGTTGCCACCCTGCGTGGCGCACAGGTAGTAGTCGATGATGTCCTGGTAGTTGCCGCTGGGCCCGAGGAAGATCGCCGACATGTCGGGGGCCAGGAACGAGGTGGAATAGTTGCCGCGCAGCAACAGCGTGTCGAACGGGCGGTATTCGATGCCCGCCTTGTAGGTGAACTTGCCGCTGCTGCTGCCACCGTCCGGCTTGTAGTGGTCGTAGCGGCCGGACAGGTCGAAGGTCAGCTGCTTGAACACCGGCAGGTTCAACTCGAAGGCCGTACCCTGGTGGTCGCGCACGCCGCCGCCGGCTGTGCCGGTGAGACCCCACACTTCGTTGTTCGCAATCAACGGGCTGAGCGGTTCGTACCACGCCTGGTTGCCGCCTTCGACCAGGAAGGCGAAACCGGCGTTGCCGCCCGGCAGCGCGAACAGGCTGTCGTTGGTGACCGTGGCGCGGGTGTTGTTGATCCAGGTGTTGCTGAAGGTGGTGATGTTCCGCATGAAGCTGTTGAGCTGGGCAACCGTCAGCGGCGTGAAGAATGCCTGGTAGTTCGGATTGACCATCTCCAGGCCGGTGTTCGGATCTATGCCGACCGGCCGCAGGATACTGTCAAAATAGGCATTCACCGGTGCCGCCATGCGCTCGGGCGAGCTCTGGTCGGTACGATCGCCGGAACGCAGGTAGTACACATCCCAGTTCCAGTTCGAGTCGCCAAAGGTGCCGTTGGCACCGATGTCGGCCTGGTACATGAAGTCGTCCTGGATGCCCAACTGATTGTAGTAGTTGTTGCCCACTTCCTCGGGGCCGAATATCCGCTCGGGATAAATGATGTTGGTGGTGTTGACGTCTTCCACCAGACCGTACGGATAGCCGACGGCGGGGCCCCACCAGTTGAAGTCGGAACCCGGGGTCCAACGCTGCTGCTGGAAGTCGGCCAGAATGTCGCTGTACAGGCGCACGTAGTTGTTCACGTCGTAACGCAACTTCAGCATGCCGTCGTAACTGCGGCTCTGGTTGTTCAACGTGGTGTAGCTCAGCACGTCCTTGGAACCGCAGAAGGTGCCGGTGCGATTGGGATTGGCGGAGGGGGTGTCATACGTGGTGCCATGGAACAGGCCGCTCATGGCAGCGCAGCCGTCCGTCGGGCTCACGTAACCCAGTACCGAGCCGGTATAGGTATTCGTATAGAGGCTGCCGTAGTTCAAGACGGTAGCCACCGCTACCGGCGTGGGATTGGTGGCAGTCAGTGAGCGCTGGTAGGCCCACGTCGGCGACTGGTTGTCGAACTCCAACGAGCCCAGCACGTTCAGCTTGCCGAAATCGTGGCCGAACGAGAGCGTGATGTGCTGTTCGGCACCGCCGCCGCCATCGAAGTTGCCCGTGCGCACGAACACTTCCGCGCCGTCCATGTGCTGCTTGGTGACGATGTTGACGACGCCGGCGATGGCCGCCGAACCGTAGATCGACGAACCGCCACCAGGGATCACGTCGATGTGGTCGATCATCGACAGCGGGATGTTGGAGATGTTGGTGAAGTTGCTCTGGCCGTTGTAGAGCTGGCCGAACTGGGTGATCGGCTTGCCGTCGATCAGGGTGAGCGTGTATTCCGGGTTCAGGCCGTAGAGGCTGACCGTCTGGGCGCCTTGGGTGAAGCCGCCGCTCTCCTGCGGGCCCTGCACGGAACCGGTGGCCTGCACCACGTTCTGCAGCACCTGCGCCACGCTGGTGAAGCCGCGTGCCTGGATATCCGCGGCCGTGATCGTGTAGGTGGGCGTGGCCGTCTGGATCTGCGCGTTGTTGATCAGCGAACCGCTGACGACCACCGCATCCAGGCGCTTGGCCTGCTTGTCCTGCTTGTCCTGCGAGTTGCCGCTCGCGGACTGGTCGCTGCCGGACGATTGCTGGCTGGTGTCCTGCGCCTGGCTCGATGCGGCTTGCTGGGACTGGTCTGCCGCATAGGAAGCAGACGTGACCCCAAACGCCAAGGCCGCCATCACGGCAATGGCCAGTTTCGACTTGATCATGCTTTGGTTCTCCCCGGTATCAGTATTGGAATCCGGCATTGGTGCTTGGCCGGATATCGCGCGCAGGTGCATCGATTAACCGATGCAGGACCCGCCAATCCCGGTCGAGCCGGGTTCACGCAGGGCGGGTGGTCGCGAGATTTACCACGGGATTTAACGTTATCGCAATGATTTTTTCGGTTCTTTTCTAACGTTGCCGAGATAATCGATTTATATTGCGATCAAAATCGAAATACATTGCTTTTTGCGTATTTTATTTCGAGCATTCAAATCAGCCTCTGCCGCTCCAGTTCGCCCTTGAGATAGGCGTAATAGATCGGCGCCGCGATCACGCCGGGCAGGCCGAAGGCGGCCTCCAGCAGCAGCATCGCCACCAGCAGTTCCCACGCACGCGCATGAATTTGCGAACCCACGATGCGTGCGTTGAGGAAGTACTCGAGCTTGTGGACCAGTATCAGGAAGCACAGCGCGGCGATGGCCACGCCCAGCGAGACCGACAGCGCGGCGACGGTGACGGCGGTGTTGGAGAGCAGGTTGCCGATCACCGGCAGCAGGCCGACGATGAAGGTGATCGCCACCAGCGTCTTGGCCAGCGGCACGTGGATGCCCAGCAGCGGCAGCACACCGAGCAGGAACACCGCGGTGAGCGCGGTGTTGACCAGCGAGATCTTGATCTGCGCGAACACGATGTCGTGGAACGCGCCGGCCAGGCGCTGGCAACGCTGGCCCAGCGCCGCCGCCAGCGGCCCCACCTGGTGCGCCGGGCGGGTGCGGCCCAGGGCCACGATGGCGCCCAGCACCAGGCCGATCAGGATGTGCACGGATACGCGCGCGGCGCCCCTGCCCGCCGTCTGCAGGGTTGCCGCGTGCTTGCTGGCCAGCGCGGCCAGGCCATCGCGCAGGTCGTCGACGCTGTCGGGCAGGTGGTCGACCAGCATCGCCGGCAACTGCTGGCGCGCCTTTTCCACCAGCGGCATCAGCTGCTGCTGCCAGAGCAGCCCGGGGTTGCCCAGCTCGCTGCGGAAGAAGCTGATCGCGCCAAGGATCAGCAGCACCAGCAAGCCCACCACCAGCGCCCCCAGCAGCGCCACCACCACCACCCGCGCGCGATCGCTGGGGATGCGCCGACCCAGCAAGGGCGTCGCCGCCTGCACCAGCTCGTAGACCAGCAGCCCTGCCAACAGCGCGGAAAGCAGGTGCAATTGCAGTACCAGCCACAACAGCAGCGCCGCCAGCACGTAACTGGCGGCATGGATGGCGGGCGAGCTGGCGCGGGATGCAATGGGCGTCGGATCGTTCATGCGGGCTCCGGCGTTGGCGGGGACGGCTGCCAGTCTGTCAGCCGGTGCCGGCGGCAACCAGTCCCGGTCATGCCACTGACGTAAAATCTTGGAAGACTCGCCGCTTTACGTTGGAGAACCCCATGCGACTTCGCCTGCTGCCAGCCCTGGCCGCGTCCCTCCTGCTCGCCGGTTGCGCCAGCGCGCCGACCCACCAGGCCGCCACGCCCGCGCCAGCCCCCGTGGTCGAAGCCGCCGCCAACGACAACCTCAACGCGGTGGCGTGGACGCAGACCGCGATCGAGCACGACCTGATCTACATCCAGGCCTACCGCGACGCGCAGTCGCAGCTGCTGGCCGCCCTGCACGACCCGGACTGGGACGCGCTGTCCAGGGAGGACCGCGTGGCGCCCGCTGCCGGCCTGCCGCCCGCGGTGGTGCTGGACATCGACGAAACCGTGCTGGACAACTCGCCTTACCAGGCCCGCCTGGTGAAGAACGGCGGCGCCTACGACGAGGCCAGCTGGGCCGCCTGGTGCAAGGAGCAGCGCGCCCGCGCCATGCCCGGCGCGCTGGCCTTCACGCAGTTCGCCGCCGCGCATGGCATCGCGGTGATCTACCTGTCCAACCGGGCCAAGGACCTGGACACCGTCACGCTCGCCAACCTGCGCCAGTTGGGCTTCCCCGTCTCCGGCCCGGAGGCCTTCCTTGGCCTGGGCACGGTGGAACCCGGCTGCGACCAGGTGGGCACCGAGAAAGGCTGCCGCCGCCAGCTGGTGAGCCGCAAGTACCGCGTGCTGATGCAGTTCGGCGACCAGCTGGGCGATTTCGTGGACGTGCTCGCCAACACCGAGGCCGGCCGCAAGCAGGCCATCGCCGGCTACATGGACTGGATCGGCACCCGCTGGTTCGTGCTGCCCAATCCCACCTATGGCTCGTGGGAGCCCGCCCTGTTCAACAACGACTGGAGCGCGCCGGCGTCGGAGCAGCGCCGACAGAAGGTGGGTTCCTTACGCTTTAATTGAATAAAAACAATCAATTATAAGAAATAAGAAAAGTATTGCCTTAGCTTTAACGCCCAAGTAATATCTGCTACGCCTACCTGCTGCTGACCTCAAGTTTCCGCAGGCAAGGCCATTTCCCTTCCGGCTCTGCCGGACTGCCCCGCGAGGCTTGGCCCGCGGGGTTTTCTTTGGGCCATCGCCGATGGCGGATGTCGCCGCATACGCTCGCCAATCCGGCTTTCGCCGGTGACGTGCAAAAGCCTTCCCGCAAATTTTTGCGTGCGGCTCTTGTTCACCGCTCACCACGCCACTTACCCTGACCGGCCACGCCCATGCGAGACCTGCCCATGCGTTTCCGCTCCTTCCGCCGCACCCTGCTGCCCCTGTTCGCCGTGCTGGCGCTGGCCGCCTGCCACAACAAGGACGAGGCCACGCAGGTCGGCGGCAGCACGCCGGAAGCGGCCGTGCAGGGTTCGATCACCCTGCTGAAGGCCGGCGACTTCAACGGCCTGTGGAAGCACGCCTTGCCGGCAGGCGACTACGCCACCCTGCGCGCCGACTGGAGCCGCCGCAACGCGGACCGGCCGCCGGTGAGTGCCACGGACGAAGCGCGCTTCGACGCCTCCGTGCAGAAACTCACCGCCCCGGATGCGGAAACGAAGCTCTACGCCGAAGTGCAACCCAAGCTCGACCAGATGCAGCAGCAGTACAAGGACCAGTTGCCGGTGCTGGTTGCCATGGGTGGCGCCTACCTCAAGAACGGCGTGGCGCAGAACCAGTCCCTGGACAGCGAACAGAAGACGCAGGCCGGCAGCCTGATCGACGTGCTGACGCCGTGGGCGCAGCAGGCGCCATGGTTCGACCAGGCCAGGGCGAAGCAGACCATCGGCATCCTGGCGGCCACCGCGCGCAAGCTCGACCTCAAGAGCCCGGAGCAGCTGCGCACGCTGGACTTCGACGGCACCATGGCGAAGTACGCCACCGGCTACGCCGGCCTCAAGCAGGTGCTGGCGATCTACGGCCTGTCGGTGGACGACGCGCTGGCCTCGGCCAAGCTCAGCACCGTTTCCAACCAGGACGGCCACGCCGTGGTGAAGATCGACTACACCCTGCTCGGCAAGCCGCTCTCCGCCGAAACCAGGCTGGTGCAGCAGGACGGCCGCTGGTACAGCGAGTCGCTGGTGGACAACGTGCGCAAGGCGCACCAGGCATTGCAGCAGCCGGCGACGGCAGGCAGCGTGGCCGCGCACTGACGCCAGCCTGCGCTGTTTGTTGCAGGAGCGCACCTTGTGCGCGATGGCTTCGATGCCTGATCAGAGCAAAAGCCTTCGCGCACAGGGTGCTCCTACATACAGTTAGTGCCGGGACGCCCCACCACACGCACAAGCATGGTTTTACGAACCAGCCGGTAGAATAGGCGGATGCAGAACATCTCCCACGCGGATTCCCCACGTCGCCGAGCCCCCTGGTGGTTCCAGCTTGCCGGGCAATTGCTGCAACCCTGGGTGCGCATCCGGCGCGACCCGGCGGAGCCGGCCACCCTGCTCAAGGCCGGCGTGCCGGTGTGCTACGTGATCGAGCGCGACGGCTTCTCCGACGCGCTGATCCTCGACCGCGCCTGCCGCGAGGCCGGCCTGCCCAGCCCGCTGCAGCCGTTGGCCGGCACCCGCCGCAAGCGCTCGGTGTTCGCGCTGATGCGCCGCGACGGCTGGCTGTTCGGCCGCAAGCGCCACCGCTCGCCGAACGAGCCGCTGGGCCAGCTGGTGCATTCGCTGGAAGGCATGCCCGAGCGCGACATCCAGATCGTGCCGGTGTCGATCTACGTGGGCCGCGCGCCGAACCGCGAGTCGGGCTGGTTCAGCGTGCTGTTCTCCGAAAACTGGGTGATGGTGGGCCGCTTCCGGCGCCTGCTGGCGGTGCTGCTGAACGGCCGCGACACCACGGTGCATTTCGCCGAGCCGGTGTCGCTGCGCGAGGTGCTGGCCGAGTCCGGCGAGCTGCCGCCGCCGCGCTTCGCCCGCAAGCTGGCGCGCGTGCTGCGCACCCACTTCCGGCGCATCCGCGCCGCGGTGATCGGGCCGGACCTCTCGCACCGCCGCACCGTGGTGGACGACGTGCTGCGCGCCGAGCCGGTGCGCGCGGCGATCGCCGCCACCGCGGCGAAGGAGAAGATCAGCGAAGCCAAGGCCACGCGCCGCGCGCAGAAGATGATGCTGGAGATCGCCGCCGACTACTCGCACCCGGTGGTGCGCTCGGTGTCGTTCCTGCTGTCGAACTTCTGGAACAAGCTGTACGACGGCATCGCCATGCACCACTTCGACAAGGCCCGCGCCGCCGCGCCGGGCTACGAAGTGGTGTACGTGCCCAGCCACCGCAGCCACGCCGACTACCTGCTGCTCAGCTACCAGCTGCACATGTCCGGCGTGGTGCCGCCGCACATCGCCGCGGGCGTCAACCTCAACCTGCCGCTGATCGGGCCGATCCTGCGCCGCGGCGGCGCGTTCTTCATGCGCCGCACCTTCAAGGGCAACGCGATGTACTCGGTGATCTTCAACGAGTACATGGCGCAGCTGATCGACCGCGGCGTGCCGATGGAGTACTTCGTCGAAGGCGGCCGCTCGCGCACCGGGCGCCTGCTGGCGCCGCGCGCCGGCCTGCTGTCGATGACGGTGCGCGCCTTCCTGCGCGCGCCGCGCCGGCCGGTGCTGTTCCAGCCGGTGTACATCGGCTACGAGAAGCTGATGGAAGGCAAGAGCTACGCGGGCGAGCTCAGCGGCCAGCCCAAGGAGAAGGAAACCCTGTTCGCCCTGCTGCGTGGCATCGGCGGGCTGTTCAAGCAGCGCTACGGCCACGTCACGATCAACTTCGGCGAGCCGATCGAGCTGACCCCGCTGCTGGAGGCGGCCAGCCCGGACTGGCGCAGCGCCAGCGCCGACCCCGATACCCGCCCCGAGTGGCTGGGCGGCGCCATCGACCAGTTGGCCGAGCGCATCCAGGTCAACGTCAACCGCGCCGCCGACGTCAACCCGATCAACCTGCTCGCGCTCACCCTGCTGGCCACGCCCAAGCACGCGATGGCCGAGAACGACCTGCTGGCGCAGCTCGAACTCACCCGGTCGCTGCTGCTGGAACTGCCCTACTCCGACCGCGTCACCATCACCCCGATGGATCCCGCCGGCATCATCGCCTACGGCGAGCAGATGGGCTGGATCCGCCGCATCAAGCACCCGCTGGGCGACGTGCTGGACGTGGAGGCCGAGCAGGCGGTGCTGCTCAGCTACTTCCGCAACAACGTGCTGCACCTGGTCGCCGTCGCCGCATGGGTAGCCTGCTGCTTCCTCAACAACCGCCGCGTGTCGCCCGCCTCGGTGCAGCGGCTGGGCCGCGTCATCTATCCGTTCCTGCAGGGCGAGCTGTTCCTCGCCTGGGACGAACAGGGCTTCGCCGCGCAGGTGCAGGCCACCGTCGACTTCTTCGTGCGGCGCGGCCTGCTGGAGACCACCGGCGACGGCCGCATGCTGGAACGCGCGCCGGGCCAGGACGACAGCGCCTACCAGCTGCGCATCATCGCGCGCAGCCTGATCCAGGCCTTCGAGCGCTACTACATCGCGCTGGCCGCGCTGGCCAAGCACGGCCCGCATGCGCTCACCGCGGCCGAGCTGGAAAACACCTGCACGCTCACCGCGCAAAGGCTCTCCCTGCTCAACGAACTCAACGCGCCGGAGTTCTTCGACAAGGCGCTGTTCCGCGGCTTCATCCAGAAGCTGCGCGAGCGCCGCGTGGTATGGACGGACGACGCCGGCAAGCTTGACTTCGACAACGCGCTGGACGAGATGGTGCGCGACTCGCGGGTGATCCTCTCGCGCGAGATGCGCCACTCCATCCTCAAGATCACGCCTGGCGGCGAACGCGATGTCGTGGCCGACGAACCCGCGCCGGAACCCGCCGCGCCCGTACCGCTCGCGTCAACCGCCGATGCCGGCGCGGAACTGCACCAGCGCCACGCGGCGGCCGAGCACGAAAGCCATCGCGCCCACCCCGCCGCCACCCCGGCGGCCGCGGAACAAGAAGGCACGCAGCGCGACCTGCCGCTGTGACGATCCATCCATCCGAGCGCATGACGCCATGAACGAGCAGCCCACGGCCACCACCCATTTCGGTTTCCGCGACGTGCCCGTCGCCGACAAGCAGAAGCTGGTCGGCGAGGTGTTCACCTCGGTCGCGCGCAACTACGACCTGATGAACGACCTGATGTCGTTCGGCATCCACCGGCTGTGGAAGCGCCACTTCGTGGCGATCAGCGGCGTGCGCAAGGGCGACCGCGTGCTGGACCTGGCCGGCGGCACCGGCGACATCGCCGCGCTGCTCAAGCCGGTGGTGGGCGAACAAGGCGAGGTCGTCGTCGGCGACATCAACGCCGCCATGCTCGGCGTGGGCCGCGACCGCCTCACCGACCGCGGCCTGGTCGGCGGTTTGCGCTGGGCCCAGCTCAACGCCGAGGCGCTGCCGTTCCCGGACAACTCGTTCGACGCGGTGACCATGGCCTTCGGCCTGCGCAACGTCACCGACAAGGACAAGGCGCTGGCCGACATCTGCCGCGTGCTCAAGCCCGGCGGCCGCCTGCTGGTGCTGGAGTTCTCGCGCGTGCAGAACGAGCTGTTCAACAAGCTCTACGACTTCCACTCGTTCAAGGTGCTGCCGAAACTCGGCCAGCTGTTCGCCGGCGACGCCGATAGCTACCAGTACCTCGCCGAATCCATCCGCAAGCACCCCGACCAGCAGACGCTCAAGGGCATGATGGAACGCGCCGGCTTCGGCCGCGTGGAGGTGCGCAACCTCTCGAACGGCATCGTGGCGATCCATCGGGCGTACAAGTTCTGATTCGCTGCTGGCCGGAACGCCCGATGCAGCACACGTCGAACCGCCATCGCATCTTCGCCGCCGTGGCGGCACTGCTGGGCTGGCTCACGTTGGCGTTGCAGTTGTTGCTGTCGATCCGGCTGGGCATCGACAACGGGCGCGGCGCATGGAGCGGCGTATGGACCTACCTCGGCTACTTCACCATCCTCACCAATCTTCTGGTGGCTCTGGTGCTGACCGCGGCGGCGCGTGGTCCGCAAAACGCAGTCGACCGCCGGCTCCTCCGCCCGGGCATGCAGACCGCGACCGCGATGAGCATCGTCATCGTCGCTGCGGTCTACAACCTGATGTTGCGCCAGCTGTGGCAGCCGCACGGCTGGCAGATCGTCGCCGACAACATGCTGCACGTGGTGATGCCGGCACTGTTCCTGCTGCATTGGTGGCTGGCGGTGCCGAAGGCAACGCTGCGCTGGCCTCAGGTATTTACCTGGCAGGTGTATCCAGCCGTGTATTTCGCCTACGTGCTGCTGCGTGGCGCGATGGATGGCCGCTATCCGTATCCGTTCCTCGATGTCACCACGCTGGGCTACCTGCGCGTACTGCTCGATGCCTGCGGCGTGCTGCTGGCGTTTGTCCTGGTCGGCGTGGCCTTGGTTGCGCTGGGACGATGGCAAGCAAGGCGTTCCGTGAAAACCCGCATCGCGCCGCCGACGAAGTCCTGAGCGCGACGCACGTCAGGCTGGTACGCGCAGATCCTGCAACCACGTGCCCGCGCGCCGCGCTTCGTCCTCATGCTCGGGGTCGCGCCACGGCTCCGCCAAGGCCGCGTCATACCACTCGCGCATGGCGGGCAGGTCGAGCAAACGCTGCGCATAAGCCATCGCCGCGGCGCCAAGCTGCAGTCCATAGCTCTGGATGCGGAACGCCACCGGCGCGAAGAACGCATCGACCGCGGTGAAATCCTTGCCGGCGAGGAAGGGGCCGCCGAAGCGCACCAGGCCCTCGCTCCACAGCTCGTCGATGCGCGCCATGTCCTTGCGCAAGGCTTCGCCGGGCGCATCGATGCGCACGCGCACGCCGCAGTTCATCGTGCAGCTGCCGCGCAAGGCGTTGAAGCCGGAATGCATCTCGGCGGCGGCGCAACGTGCCCATGCCCGCGCCTGCGGATCGGACGGCCAGATGCCGGCGTGCCGCTCGGCGAGGTATTCCGCGATCGCCAATGAATCCCATACCACGGTGTCGCCGTCGCATAGGCAGGGCACCTTGCCGCTGGGCGAGAACGCGCGGAACGCCGCCCAGTTCGCGCCCACGCCGCCGTCGAACGGCACCAGCTTTTCCGTGAACGCGATGCCGCGCTCGCGCAGCAGCACCCACGGCCGCAGCGACCACGAGGAGTAGTTCTTGTTGGCGATGTAGAGCTCGTACACGATGCACTCCTCGATTGGTGGTCTGAATGGTGCGGCCTGCATCGCCGGGCATGGCTACATCAGGCGGGCCCTTCCCGAGACGCGGATGGAACTGCCCGGCCCCGCCGGAATCTCGGCCCTGAGCCGCGAGGGACTGCCCATGTCCACGCCCTGCAGCACCTCGATGTCGCCGCCATGCGGCCAGCCCAGGTCGCGCAGGTAGCCGGCGAAAGCCGCGGTCGCGGCACCCGTGGCGGGATCTTCGTAGACACCACCGGAGGCGAAGGGATTGCGAGTGTGGAAACGCTGCGGTGTCTCGGCATGGGCGAGCAGAATGGTGACCAGCCCGGCACGGCGCATCAAGGCGCGGCCGGCGTCCAGTTCGTAGGCCATCGACGCCAACGCTTCGCGGCTACGCAAGGCCAGCGCCAGATGGTCCGCGCCGCCGTGGATCAACGCGGGTGGCAGGCGCGGATCGAGATCCGCGCGGCTGTAGCCGAACAGCGCCAGCGCCTCGTCCACCAGCGCCTGCGGCGCGGGCGCGCTGCGGGTCGGCGGCGATTGCAGCGCGGCGCTCAGCGTGCCGCCCGCGCTGCGGCCCTCGACGGTGATCTTCGCCTCGTTGAGGGTCAACGCGAATACGCCGTCGCCCTGCGCGAGCGCGAGCGCCGCGCCCAGCGCGATCGTGGCGTGGCCGCAGAACGGCACCTCGGATTCGGGCGAGAAATAGCGCACCCGCCAGCCATCGTCCTGGCGCATGGCGAAGGCGGTTTCCGAAAACCCGACCTCGGCGGCAATCCGCTGCATTGCCGCCGCATCCGGCAACGCATCGGCGATCAGCACACCCGCGGGATTGCCGCCGGCATCGCCGTCGGCGAAGGCCGCGATGCGCAGGACCCCGGCGCCGCTCATGTCGCCTCCGAAACAGCGGCCGGCACCGGCGGCGCCCGACGGCGCGCATTCGCCAGCACCACGCCGCCGATCACGATGGCGCCGCCCACCAGCACCATCGCGCCAGGCACTTCGCCCAGCCATACCCAGCCGATCACGATGGCGATGGGCGGCGAGAGGTAGATGAAACTGGACACGCGCGACGCGCTGGCGCGATGCACTGCCACGTTCCATGCGAGATAGCCGATGAAGCTCGGCGCGATGCCCAGCCACAACAGCGCGGCGACATGCGACCACGGTGCCGCCGCCAGCGCCTGCGGCAAGCCGCCCGCGAACGGCAGGCAACCCAGCGTGCCGGCGAAGAAGGCGAAGGCGGTGACCGCCAATGTGCTGGAGCGCGCGAACATCGGTTTCTGCCCCACGAAGAAGATCGCCGAGGCCAGCACGCACACCAGCACCAGCAGCGCCTTCGGATCGGCTTCGACTTTTTGCCCGCTGGCCAGCACCACCAGCACCGTGCCGACCAGTGCGATGGCAAGGCCGATCCAGGTGCGCAGGCTCAAACGCTCGTGCAGCCACAACGCCGACACCGCCGCCGTCGCCGCGGGTACCAGGCAGATGATGATGGACGCCGTGCCGCTGGCGATGCGCGTTTCCGACCAGTTGAGGCAGACGTGGTACGCGGTGAGCCCGACCAGCCCCAGCACGAACAACTTCGGCCAGTCGCGCAGCGCCGGCAGCGGCACGCGCTTCGCCGCCAGCAGCGCGGCGAAGCACAGCGAGCCGATGGCCAGCCGCGCGAACGCCACCTCGCCCGGCGTGAACGAGGCCAGCGCGTAGGCGATCGCGGCATACGCCGACGACCAGGTGACCAGCGCGATGGCGATGCAGACTAGGGCGCGTGCGTCGAGGCGCTCGGTGGCGCTCATGGGTGGAAGTTCCTGCAGTGGGGAGTGCGCATCCTAGTCTTGCCGGCGATGCCGCGGAATAATGCATCGACAGGCCACCACGATGTTTCGCCGTCGATCGAAACAAAAACCGGAGCATGCCGCCTTGGAATCGAAACCCGAACTGGACGCCAAGGACTGGCAGTTGCTGGAAGCCCTGCAGCGCGACGCGCGGCTGGGCTACGCCGAGCTGGGCCGCAAGGTGAAGCTCTCCGCGCCAGCCGTGGCCGAACGCGTGAAGCGGCTGGAGGATGCCGGCGTGATCACCGGCTATCGCGCCATGGTGGAACCGAAAAGGCTGGGCTACCGCATCGAGGCGATGGTACGGCTGCGCTGCGACGGCGGCATCTGCGCGCGCATCGGCCAGATCGTCGCGGACATCCCCGAGGTGCTGGATTGCCGCCGCCTCGCCGGTGAGGATTCCGCCCTTCTGCGCGTGGTGGCGATGTCCATCAACCACCTCGAAAGCGTGCTCGATCGCCTGCTGAAGATCCACTCCAGCATCAGCACCACCACGCTGATCGTGCTGCAGGCGCCGCACGCGAACCGCGCGGTCACCCGCGCGATGTGGGACGCCGCGCGCAAGCTGCCGCTGGATTGAGCGGTCGCGCACGGCGCGAATCCGGCTGCCGTCACAGGAATGCCGGTTTGTCGCCTTCCGTACCGGGCTTGTCCACGCCGACATTGCCGCACACCAGCAGGCCGGGCGATTCGATCAGCTTCACGACCAGGTCCGCCACGCTGCGGCGCGAGACCTCGGTGCCCTTGAACGGCGCGTCGCGGCCTGTGGTCTCGTAGTCGATCTCGTCCTCGTCGGTAAGCCATGCGGGACGCAGGATGGTGTAGTCCAGGCCGGAAGCCTCGAGCATGTCCGCCGCACGGCGGTAAGGGCCGAGGTAGGGGCCGATCTCGCGGCGGTTCCAGGCGCCGAACTTGCCGGGCACCTCGTCGTAGATGCCCAGCGAGGCGACGAACACGATGCGCTTCACGCCGGCGGCCTGCATCGCCGCGACGATGGATTTCATCTGCACATCCACCTCGCCGGCCAGGTTGACGTAGACCAGGTCCTGTCCCGCCATGGCGGCATCGAGCCGGTCCCGGTCGAGCACGTCGCCTTCGACGATGCGCGCATGCGCGGGAGCGCGGCCGAGCTTCCGCGCATGCCGGAGGAACAGCGTGAGCCTGGTGTCGTCGCGATCGGCCAGCATGCGGATCACCCAGCGGGCGATCTGGCCGCCGGCGCCCAGCACCAGCACGTTGCCTGCACGTTTCATGGTCAATGCTCCGGTTGCGATGGCGTGCTTACAGTTTCGCCGCGAAGAAAGGCGTCAGGCGGGACACCGCTTCGTCCACGTACTTCGGCACGTCGTAGAGCTGCATGTGGTTCGAACCGTCCACGACGTGGAACTGCTTGTCCTGGCTGGCGGCGCGCGCGTACAGGTCGTCGCTCATCCACTTGCTGCCCGCGACGCTGCCCGCGACGATCAGCAGCGGCTGGGTCAGGAAGGCCTCGGCCTTGTGGAAGGCGTCGTAGGTGATGATCTGGTTGAGGCTGCGCGCGGTGGCCCAGCCTGGTGCGGTGGGGTATTCGCAGCGCGGCGTGTGGTAGTACTCCCAGGCTTCCTCCAGCTCCTTGTTCGGCGCATCTTCCCTGCGCAGCGGCGCCAGCGGGATCTGCACGGTCGCCGCGCCGCCGGCCTCGGCCGTGCGCGCCTGCGAGCCGCCCTGCAGCGCGGGGATGGCGTCGGCATCCTTGATGCTGTTGTCCCAGCCGTTGCGGAACATCGCGCCGATGTTCACCGCGCTGACCGTCGCCACCGCCTTGATGCGGCGGTCGTTGATCGCCGCGTTCGCGGCATAGCCGCCGCCGGCGCAGATGCCCATCGCGCCGATGCGCCCGGCGTCCACTTAAGGCAGCGTGGTGAGGTAATCGACCACCGCGCTGATGTCCTCGGTGCGCACGTACGGGTTTTCGAGCTGGCGCGGTTCGCCGGTGCTTTCGCCCTGGTAGGAGGCGTCGAAGGCGATGGCGACCAGGCCCTGCGCGGCGAGTTTGCGCGCGTAGAGGCCGGCGGTCTGTTCCTTGACCCCGCCGCCCGGGTGCGCGACGACGACCGCGGCATACCGCTTGCCCGCGTCGAAATCCGGCGGGAAGTCGATGACCGCCGACAGGGTGATACCGGCGCCATTGGCGTTCTTGATGCTGATCTTTTGCATGATCCTGTCCTCGCGGGAAAAGCGGCTCAGAGATGGGTCCGGAAGAACGGCACGACCCTGGCGAGCGCCTGCCGTACCGGCTCGGGCTGGTCGTACAACTCGTAGTGCGATGCGCCTTCCACCACGACCAGTTCCTTGTGCGCCGAGGCCGCGCGGCCATGGATTTCCAGGCCATCGCGGTAGGCGCCGAAGCCGCCAGGCTTGTCGCCGATGACCACGATCATCGGCGTGGTCAGCAGCGTCTCGGCCAGGTGGAAGGCATCCCAGCCGACCGACGCAGCGCGGTGCGAGAACAGCGCGCGGGTGCCGGCGCCGTCGTTCGGGCAACGGTTGCGGTAGTAGTCGGTAGCGCCCAGCACGTCGATGTCGGTGATGCCGGCCTGCGCCGCGGCGTCGAGCGACGGCGGCACGAACAGGTCCACCTGCGGATCGGCGCCGCGCGCTTCCGCGGTGCGCTGCCTGCCCATCGCCTCCAGTGCGCCGATCGGGTCGTAGTTGCTGAAGCCCTCGCGGCACAGGCGCCCGAAGTTCACCCCGGTGATGCTGGCCAATGCCTTGATGCGGCGTTCGGTCATGCTGATGTTGATGGCGTAACCGCCGCCGCCGCAGATGCCGAGCACGCCGATGCGGTCTTCATCCACGTACGGCAGGGTGACCAGGTAATCGACGACGTGGCGGAAATCCTCCACGGCCACGGTCGGATCCTCGATATAGCGCGGCTCGCCGCCGCTCGCGCCCTGGGTGCTGCGATCGAAGGCGATGACCACGAAACCGGCCTCGGCCAGCGCCGCGCCGTAGACGTTGCCGGCGGTCTGCTCCTTGCAGCTGCCGATCGGGTGGGCACTGATGATCGCGGGGTATTTCCTGCGCTCGTCGAAACCGGGCGGGAAGCGGATATCGGCGGCGATATCCAACTGCATGTCGCGGTTGCGGATGTTCACGGTTTTCATGGCAGTCGGTTCCTCGGGAAGTGAAGACGCAACGCGCTCAAGCACTGTGCGCTTCGAATTGCGTTGGGCGATGCCCGGCGCCATGGCGGTGGACCCGTGCGGCGCATCGGTAGCTGCGGGAGGAAATGCTAGGCCGGCGATTGGTCGCCAGGAAGCCCATGAACTTGACCACAGTGGTAAGCATGGATTACCAATCGTCCATGGACCCTTCCCTGCTCCCCCCGCTGGCCTGGTTCGCCCACATCGCCCGCCACCGCAGCTTCACCCGCGCGGCTGCCGAGATGGGCGTGTCACGGCCCGCGCTGTCGCAGCAGTTGAAAGCGCTGGAACGGCAGCTGGGCGTGAAGCTGCTCTACCGCACCACGCGGGACATGTCGCTCACCGAGGAAGGCCAGCGCCTGTTCGACGCGATCCGCCCTTCGCTGGGTTCCATCGAGCGCGCGGTGCGCAGCCTGGGCGAGATGCGCGACGAGCCGGCCGGCCTGCTGCGCGTCAACACCGGCCGCGTGGCCGCCCGGATGGTGCTGGAACCGCACCTGGCCGAATTCCTCGGGCGCTATCCGCTGCTGCGGCTGGAGGTGGTGATGGACGACGGCATCGCCAACATCATCGCCGACGGCTGCGACGCCGGCATCCGGCTGGGCGAAAGCCTGTCCGAGCACATGGTGGCGGTGCCGGTCACGCCGATGATGCGCATGGCCGTGGCCGGCTCGCCCGACTACCTGCGCCGCCGCGGCAAGCCCGCCACCCCGGCCGACCTGGTGCAACACGACTGCGTGGGCTACCGGCAGACTTCGAGCGGCGCGATCTACGGCTGGGAGTTCAGCGCGCCCGACGTCGACGGCCACGATTTCGCCGTGGAGCCCAGGGGCTCCTTCATCAGCAACGACGACGAGGAAATGATCCGCGCCGCGCTGCAGGGCGTGGGCCTGGTCCAGCACATGGAGCGGACGCTGCAGCCTCATCTCGACGACGGCACGCTGGTCCGCGTGCTGAAGGACTGGTGCAAGCCGTTCCCCGGCTTCTACCTGTACGTGCCGTCCAGGGAATACATGCCGTCGAAAGTCAGGGCGCTGATGGACTTCCTGGTGGAGAAGCGGGGACGGATGTCTGCGCGGCCCCGCAGGCGCTGAAGGATGCCGGCGCCAACCAGCACGGCGCATGCGCCGCCCATGCAGTGCACTTGCCACGCCTTGCACATCCTGCGCCAGCGATACCGGCGCCCAGACCACATGCCCCATCGGACGGGCATACTCCCCATCCTCATACCCACGAGCGAATCACGCATGAAAGGGGACGGACGAGATTAAGAGACCGGGTTTTCAGGTGACGGCTTACCACCATCGCCCCGATCTGCTGACTGCGTGGATGACCATCCGGCGCCAATCATGCGGCATGCCTCGTCGTCCGCGCCTTCAGCTTTCGGGAACCCCTCTCCATGTCACCCAGCGTGGCGTCAATCGCTGTGCAATCTTCGTTGACGACCTTGATCGAAACCACTTTTACGATCTGTTGCGCGAGGCCATGGCCGAGCACCTCATCGACGTGCACGCCTACGTTTTCATGGGCAACCACGTGCACCTGCTCCTGACGCCTCCGGACCGGGAAGCGCTATCCCGTGCCATGCGCAACTTCGGCCAGTGCTACGTGCAAGCCTTCAACAAGCGTCATCGACGCTCCGGTGCGCTCTGGCAGGGGCGGTTCAAATCCTGTCTGGTCGACACCGACCGCTACCTGATGACCGTTCACCGCTACATCGAGCTCAATCCGGTGCGCGCGGCCATGGTGGCGCTTCCCGAGCAGTACCGCTGGTCAAGCGTGCATGCGAATCTTGGCTTGGGGGAAGATCCGCTGATCACGCCTCATCCCGTCTTCCTGGCGCAAGGCCATGACCCGCAGGCACGCGCAGCTGCCTACCGGACCTGGTTGCGAGAGGGCATCGGTGAAGATGAACTCCTGAACATCCGTGCGCACCTCGAACAGGAGCGGGCGCTGGGCGACACCAAATATCCAGGCCATGATCGAAAAGACGCTGGGTCACTCTGCCAAGCTGCGTCAGCGCGGCCGGCCACGGCGACCCGCCATCGAGCCGGAAAGCGTTTAATTCCCTCCGCCCCTGAGGTATCCGTCAATACCATGCGGCTGGGCGAGCCCGGCACACCGGCGAAGCAAGCCGCGTCACTTCCCGCTTGCCGGGGCCTGCTCCAGGTAACGGATACCCGTCGCCGACAAATTGTAGATGCGCGTCTCGAGGTAGCTTGAATGCTCCTCGTCGATGTCGATGACGCCATCCGCACCAGAGAGGCACGCCTGGCGACGGAGTTCGCCGCGCGCCGAGGAGAAATCCGATGGCACGAAGAACGTCTTTTCCAGATGGACATTCAACTGCGAAACGGCAACATACGGCCTCGCGGGTGGTTGGGCCTTGAAGATGTCGATCTGGCAATCGGCCGGCCTGGGCGGATAGTGCCCATTGAGCGGGCGATGGTTGCCGATCGTCGTCGCGCACCCGGACAGGCTGGATGCGATGACGACTGCACATACCGCTGTTTTCATGGATTCCCCTGCATCGTTGTCCCTGCCCCACCGGGCGTCGCGCCGGGGCAGCGCCCCGGCCAGACCAGCTATTCGTTGCCCTTGATGCCGACGGTATGCATCGCGTGGCATTTCCCGTCATAGCAGTCGATCAACACGCCATAGGTGCCGCAAGGCGCGACGAAGGTCGAGCCGCCCTGCGACTGGACCGCACCGCAGCCCAGTTGGGACGCGATGCCTTGGGCTTGCGTCATGGCAGCCGTGTCGTCGAGGGGCGCCTGCGCGGAGGGCGCATCCGGTGATGCCGCTGCCGCGACCGTTCCTGTCGTCGGTTCGGATTGCGGCTCCGCGGGCGAGTCCATCGTCATCGCGGCGGCGCCGCCACCCTCATGGGGGCCGATGCTCTTGTCCATCTCGGCAATGATCTCGGCGTCCCAGTTCTTTTGACCCAGGATGCCAAGCAGGGACTTGGCCGTACTGACCTTGACGGCCGTCCTGCCGGGCCCCAGCGGAGACAGCCAGACCGCGGCCGATTCACCGCCCGAACCCACCACCAGGCCGATCTTGTGCGGCCGCGAGCCGTCCACGTAGTCGGTGTCGGACCTGCCGATCACGAAGCCGTTCGCCAGCAGCGCACCGACGGCTGCCTTCTGCACCCTTGCCTCGCCCTTGTTGTAGACGATGCCCGAGGCGTTGTTTGGCCGTGTAGGCGTCGCAGCGCAGCCAGCCAAGGCCAGCAGACCCATCACGAGCAAGCACTTCATGCTGTTGATCACAAATCATCCCCTGTTGAATAGATGCCAATGCGTACTGGTGACACGAAATTTCAGGTCATGGTGGCGAAGGTCTTTGGACGACCCGCACATCTCAAGGAGGCCAGATCGGCCACGGCAGCCTGATGACTCGGAGGCCGATTAACTCCCTCCGTCACCTTATGCGCCTTATGCGTCGCTGAATCGCTGATCAGGTCGCCTTATAACCAGGACCCTTGTTCAACCTGAATGAGTATCCAGTGCGCCGCAATTGACGTACTTCGGCGTCATGGATACGTTTAGAGGAGGCCTGAGGATCGATGACAAACTTTGACTTGTAAGACTTGCTCTGTATGAAATTGCAGACTTCCTCATCCGTCATATAGACGGTCAGCATGCTGCCACCATGTGGCGGGAATTTTGATACGGGATCCCCTGCAAGCTCTATTGTTCCATCTGAATCAACATCGAAGTACCGGTAAACCTCTCCATAGGGCATATCTTTATAAACAACGACACCCACCCCGTTTGGAGATATATCTTTACTCACGTACATGCTTATTTCAGCCGGACTATCGTCCCCACCACTGTTCCCATCAATTTGAAAGTAAAGACCTTCCCGCTTTAGATCATATAGCTCATCCTCAATGGCCTGAGCCACCGCCGGCAGGAGGCTCTTCGAGTCCTTGGTAGTCTGTTGCACAGCTTGCGACTTCAGTGGCAAAGCAATCACAACCAAGAGAAGAATGGGTATAAGTTTCATTGGATTCACCTTGTGTTGTTTATCCAAATATATACAGTATCACCTTTATGTATTGGGCCATCTCCATTTGCCGTCGTCCTGAAGGGGCCATGTACAATCTGGTTTCCGTTTGCCCATGATGGGACATGCTGTGCAGGGCCGGCAGTTATGTCTCGCACGAAAAAGTGCCTTGATCCATTTGTCGTATCAGCGCTATGAGTCGCCTCATCAACAGCCCCAAGAGAATCTTTGTATGCATTTACTGCAGGACCATAGCCATTAACTAAGGCTCTTTGTTCTCGTGCATCAAGAGTTCCAGAGTCTTGAAATTTAGACTTATTCTTCAAGTTGTTATAAACGTGAGCTGCATCCACCCTGGTCTTATGGAGATCATTGCCATCTGATAAGCCAGAGATTGCCTTTAGAGAAGCTGTCTCATGATATGTGACATTTGCCTCGTGATTGCTGGCTTGGTATGGGGTCTGCTTGCTTAGTGTTGTCGATGCTTTCGAATCCCCGCCACTTCCATGGTCCATCGGAGCAAATGTCGTCATTTCGACAGGATATGCCGAGTGGTAGAAATCATCTTCATCCCCAGGAGCCCTTCCTGTCGGATCGATATTTACAATCGGGTTGTTGTTCGCATACGCATACCGATTAAAGCTGTAAATGTTGCCCGCTACCGGCCCCAGCGGATCCGGACTCGGAAACCGCCCGATCGGCTGATAGTACCGCGCCTGCATATACACCAGCCCCGTCTCCGGGTCGTTCACATGCCCGGTATACCCCGGCCCGTTCGGCGCCGCCCCCAGCGACGCGATCGAGTTGCCATACGGCGTGTAGTCATACCGCGCGATGACATTGCCCGACGCATCCGCCTTCACCAGCGGCGTGCCCTGCGGATCGGTGTACACATAGGTCACCGTATCCGTCTGTGCATGCGCCTGCAGCCCCAGTCCCAACCACAGGCCAAGCAGGCACAGGAAACGGATGGTGTGCCGACGGATCTTCATAGTGTGTCCTTCCTTGATAGCCCTGGCCGCATCACGGACAAGCCATGGCATAGACGCAACCCGGTGCGTACCGATAGGTCCAAGCGATCAAACGCACGACGACGCGTCAGGCGCGACGCCATCGCCATCGTCATGGCCTCGTGGCCCGGGGCCGGCCGCATCCTCATCGAAGCCATCACTGCCACCCGGTCCAGGGCGAACACCCACTGCTATTGCATGCCTCCACTCGGAAGGAGCGCAAGGCACCGTAGGCATAACCACCCGCCCACGTTGTGCCGGATCCCGAATACATCTGGGTGATGGTGGCGCCACTCTCTTCCTGCACCACGTATGTCGTTGCAGTGGGCTCGGCGGTCCAGGTGAGCGATGCATTGATGAACGAGTCCACGTGACTCTGGGTCACCGTGAGCGTGGGCGTTGCAGGCACCAGCACCACGGCCACCGTACCGGCACCGCTCCACGGCCCACACCCGCTCGCATTGCAGGCCTGCACCTGGTACGCATAGCTGCCATTGCCCCGCCCGCTGGTGCTCCAGCTGGTCGCACTGCTGGATTGCACGGTGCTCCAGCCCGCGCTGTTGGCGTTCTCCTGCAGGGTGTAGCTCGCAGCCGTCGCCACGGCGCCCCAGCTCACCGTGTAGCTGCCGGTGCTGCTGCTGGCCGGCACGCTCAGGCTCGGCGCACTCGCCGGCGGCAGCAGCACGTTGGTCGTGCCGGTGCCGCTCCACGGCCCGCAGCCGCTCGCATTGCACGCCTGCACCTGGTACGCATAGGTGCCGGTGGCCTGGCCGCTGGCCGCCCAGCTCGTCGCACTGCTGGACTGCACCGTGCTCCAGCCGCCGCTGTCGATGCTTCGCTGCAGCGTGTAGCTGGTGGCCGTGCCCACCGCACTCCAGCTCACGCTGTAGCTGCCGGTGGCATTGCTGGCCGGCACGCTCAAGCTGGGCGCGCTGGCCGGCGGCAGCAACACCGTGGTCGTGCCGCTGCTGCTCCAGGCACTGCAGCCGCCCACGTTGCAGGCTTCCACGCGATACACGTAGCTGCCGTTGCCCTGGCCACTGGCCCCCCAGCTCGTGGCGCTGCCGTTATAGGCCGTACTCCAGGTGCTGCCCCCGTTGCTGCTCAGCTGCAGCGTGTAGCTGGTGGCCGTGCTCACCGCCCCCCAGCTCACGGTGTAGCTGCCGGTGGTGCTGCTCGCCGGGACGGTGAGGGTCGGCGCGCTGGCCGGCGGATGCGTCACCACCAGCGTGCCGCCCGTGGCCCATGCGGTACACACCGAGTTGCCGCCCGTGTCATTGCAGGCCTGCACGTGGTAGGTGTAACTGCCGTTGGCGAGTCCCGTCAGGGCCGCACTGGTCGCCGTGCCGCTGTAGACCGTCGTCCAGGTGCCGCCGCCGTTGCTGCTCTGCTGCAGCGTGTAGCCGGTCACCGGCGACGACGCCGTCCAGCCCAGCGTGGCGCTGCCCGTGCTGCTGGCCGCGGGCACGGTGAGCGTGGGCACCGGCGTGGGCACCACGCCGTAGGCCGTGTTGACGCTCACCGCCGCCGAGGTGGCGCTCCACCCGGCGGTGCCGTAGGCGTCGCTGGCTTCCACGTGATACGTGTAGCTGCCCGTGGTGGTGCCCGGGCGGCTGATCGAGGTCGCCGTGGTGTTGGTGGCGATCGTGCTCCACGCGCCGCCGTTGAGGCTTTCCTGCACGGTGTAGCCGGTGGCGCCCGTCGCCGCCGTCCAGCTCACGGTGTAGGGGCCGTTGATGGTGCCGGTGGGTACCGTGACGGCCGGGATCGCCGGCCACACCCCCAGCGTGGCCGAGCTCGTCCAGCCGCTGCAGTTGCTGCCGATGCAGGCCTCCACCCGGTAGGTGTAGCCACCGGCGGCCAGGCCGGAGACCGTGGTGCTGGTGGCGCTGCCGCCGTACACCGTGCTCCACGTGCTGCCGCCGTTGCTGCTCTGCTGCAGGGTGTAGCTGGTGGCCGCCAGCGCGCTGCCCCAGCTCACCGTCGAGCTGCCGGTGGTGGGATTGGTACCGAAGCCGATGGCGCCGGGCTGGCTCAGCTGCACATGGTCGTGCTGCGCGACCAGGTGGGTGCCGAGGTAGATGTAATTGCTGCTCGTGGCCGTACCCGGCGCGTACTGGTACATCAGCTGCCCGGCCTGGTCGTAGAGGTAGTACGTGGGCGAACCACTGGTCGGCTGCTTCACGACACGGCGCCCGGCGGCGTCGTAGCTGTAGCTCTCCAGCCCCGGCACGCTGGTCAACTGGTGCTTGGCATCGAACGCCAGCGTGGTGCTGTTCTGGCCGATGGTGTCGCCCTGCGCGTTGTAGGTGAAGGTGTCGATCGACGTCGCGCCCTGCGTGATGCTGCCCAGCTTGTTGGTGGCGTCGTAGTTGTAGGTCAGCGTCTGGCCCTGCGTCAGGCGCGTGCGCAGGTTGTTGACCGGGTCGTAGGTGTAGCTTTCCGGGCCGCCGGGATAGAGGTTGGCGGCGGTGGCGCTGGTCAGGCGGTTCAGGGCGTCGTAGCCGAAGCTCTTGCTGCGCAGGCCGCTGGGGTCGGTCACCGCCGTGATGTTGCCGTCGGCGTCGTAGGTGAGCGTTTCCTGCAGGTCCGCCGCGCTGCTCGTGCCATCGCTGAAGCCGCTGGTCAGCTGGCGGGTGTTCTGCGTGGCGGCGTAGGTGCGGCCATTGCCGTAGCTGAAGCCCGCGACCTGGCCGTTGGGGAAGTAGCTGGTACCGGTGGCGTAACTGCCCGCCTGCGTGGGGCGGCCCCAGGCATCGGGCGCATAGCTCACGCTTTCGCTGGTGCCCGTGCCGGCCGGATAGGTCACCGTGGCCCGGTGGCCGTAGGCGTCGTAGCCGTAGCCGAGCGCCCAGGTGTAGCCGCTGCCGCTGACCTGCAGGCTCTCGCCCGTGAGCGACCCCAGGCTGTTGTAGGCAAAGCCCTGGGTGGCGACGCCCGAGACGGCGCTGTGTACACGGCCCATCGTGTCGTAGGTGTAGGTCGTGCTCTGCGTGCCGCTGGGCGGCACGATCGTCAGCACGCGGTTCATCGCGTCGTAGCTGCGTGCAGTCTGCGCGGCCGCCGGAACCGCGCTCTGGCTGCAGGCCGTGCCGCTGATGCTCTGGCCTTCCGCGCTCCAGGCCAGGTTGTTCGCGCCGTCGTAGGCCATCACCGTGCTGCCGGTCTCCGGCTCCACGGTGCGGCACAGGCGGTGGTAGCTGTCGTAGATCAGCGACTTGGTGACGCTGAGCGTGCCGGTGCCGTAGGTGCCCGACTGGGTGATCGACAGCGGGTTGCCGTACACGTCGCGGCTGATCGCCTGCGTGATGCCGGCCGGCGCCTGCACCTGGAGCGGGGTCTTGTACTCCGGTTCGTCGAACACCTGGTACGTGGTGGTGGTGACGTTGGCCTTCGGGTCGGTCACCTGTTCCTGCGCGCCGGACAGATAGGCCGTCGTCGTCGTCAGCGTGCCCAGCTCCGAGTCCTGCTGGCTCTGCGTCAGGCGGCCCAGGGCATCGTAGGTGCTGCGCGTGCCGGTGGTGATCGCCGACAGCGCCGGGCTGCCGGCGGCCGGGTAGGACGCGAAGGTGGTCAGCCCGCGCCAGTCGTAGGCGGTGGCCGTGCTGATGTCCGCGCTGCCATTCGAGGTGTCGTCCAGCACCGGACGCAACGTGGCATCGAAGTACGTGGTGTCGGTGGCGCTGCCCTGGGTGGTGGTGCGGCGCCAGTGGCCCGCCGCCACGCCCCGCTCCGCGCTGGTCACGTAGGCATACGTGAACACCTTGGGATACCACGACGCGCTGTCGATGCTGCTGTCGTAGGGGTAGGTGATCTGCGCGACCCGGCCGATGGCGTCGTAGCTGTAGCTCGTGGTGTGGCCGGACTGGTCGGTGATCGCCGTGATCTGGCCGAGGTCGTCGACGGAGAGGGTCTCGCTGGTGCTGTCCGGGTAGCCGATGGACTGCGGGATGCCGCGGTAGTAGTTGCCCAACGTGGTGGTGTGGCTGTCGCCGTCCTCGAAGCTGGCCAGCTGACCGGCACTGTTCCAGGTATAGGTCATCAGCGGCTCGCCGAAGCGGGCGCGCGCCGTCAGCTCGTCCAGGCTGTTGTAGGTGTTGCTGCTCTCCACCTCGCCCGTGCCCACGTTGGTCACGGTTTGCGGCAGGCCCAGCACCCAGAGGTTGGTGTCGTTGAGGTAGGCGGTGGTTTCCTGGATCGACGACTGGCCGGCGATGTTGTTGGAGCGCGTCACCGTGGTCGGCTGCGCGTAGGCGTCGAACGCCGTCGCCTGCCAGGTGTAGGTCTGGCCGTCCTGCGTGGTCGTGCGCTCGCTCAACGGCGACAATTGTTCCGATTGATAGTAATTGTCGCGGTAGAGCAGATCGATGCCATAGACGCTTGGCCAAGGGCCACCTGATGCATTGGCGTAGGTGTTGGTGACCGAACGCATCAATGTTCCGCTGGCGGCGGAACCGCTGTAGTAGTTGGTATTCAGCAGTTGCCCTTCCGTCGCATCGAAGCGATTGCTGAAGGTGTAGACCGTGTCGTTGCCGCCCGGATCGGTGACGACGGTGTACACCGTCGTCGGACACGTACCGCTGCTCGCGCATGCGTCGGTCGTCCAGCTCGCATTCGCGGGCGAGTAGCTATAAGTCCAGGTCTGCGTGGGCACGCCCGCCCCCGAGATCACTTCGCTCGCAATGGCGGGTTGAACGTACCATTCCGGCCAGATCGCCATGGCCTCCTCAAACGGCGGCGTTTCACCGCTTTGCCCCCAGCACACTTGGGGGGTATACGAACGGCCGCTCATTTTCCCCACGAAGCCGAAAGCGCCCGTGAGCCCAGAGGGCGTCGTTATCGTACCGGAGACGGCACCCGACCCACTGACCGGGGTCGTATTGGAATAGGGAAACTGGTTGAGTGAACAGGCATTGGAAGGGAGCGTGAGATCATACGCCCCAATATTCAGGTTGTAGGACCACGCACTGCCATCGGGCAATTGAACACCGGTCAGTGTCGTGCTGTAGGTAGTCGTGCCGTAGGTATATGTCCACGTGCGCGGCGGAACATTGGATGCCTTGGCGGTAATCGTCTGGATGTTCGGCGAGCCGGACACGTAGGTGACATCCACCTCACGGCCGTCACTCGCCGTGATGCTGGAGAGATACCCCGTGGTGGGATCGTAGTGGTAGGTCAGCGTATTGCCGTAGCGATCCTGGATCTGCGTGACATACATCAACGCATCTTCCCGAGCCAGGATGGCCAGGCCGCCTGGCCCGGCCGTCATAGGCGTAGCGCCCTGTGTTGCGGCGTTGCTTTTGGCCGATGCAGCACTCTGCGCGGAGGGATTGCCTGATGTCGCGATGATCTCGCCATCTAGAGGGAGTGGCCCCCCTGCACCGATGATCGGATACCACGGGCGATAGACAAGATGGGCGAAGGTATAGCGCGTGCCATCGGGTGCGATGGCAAGGAACCCCTCGCCCCCATCACTTGCGGTGACGCCGCACGTGATCATCCAGTTGTTTTTCGTGACAATGTTAAAGCTCATCCCGCTGATGGTCGGTGACAGCGAATTTGCGCTGTAACGGGGCATCAACGGCTGCGTGCCTTCGCCGGGCACCATCAGGTTGTAGCCATACCACCATTCATCTGCGACCCAACCTCCCTCAGCCAGCGTGGATTGAATGCCTGGTGGCGGCGCAAAATTGCTGCACCGATTGGTTGTACCTACGGTAGGGGTAGCCCCGCCAACCCCCGTCTGCCACCCCAGAGACGTCGCTGCCAACGTTTCGATGCGGGGGATATCCAAATCCCAGTTGTCGAATGGAAAATTTGGACGAGTGACGTCGCCGGCGGAGGACCACTCAAAAAAATGCGCTGTTCGACCCACGGTGATGGTTGGGCCATTGCCGTGCAAAGTGACGTCGGTGACGTCGAACGAAAAGCTCCCGTCGTACAGGCTGATGTTTTCGCCGAAGGGATGCTCACCCAATGGGTGAATGGCTTGATCGACCTGGATCAGCTTTTGGTATTCCTGATCGGGTGTCACCGATTGGGCTCGGCACCCAGCTGACGCCACCAACAACGCCACTGCCCACAGGCAGTTCCCTTGCCAACGTGCACGCATCCCATTGTCCCCTTCAGACCGCGCGTTGCGCGCGGTGCTTTTTTAGAAGTAGCGACACTGGGGGCGCCACGTCAACAAGCAAGTTTTTGCGACGATGCAATCTACGCCGCCTTCATTGTCATCGACCATGCCGGAGCCAATGGCCATCGCGGAATCGCATTGCGCTGACACGTGCGCAGCTGGAACCATCGCGATGGGGAGTCGCGTTGTCAGGCATGAACAATGTGCTGGCAACGATGCGCAGCAGAGTAAATGGTCGCGGTCCATTTCGACCCGGGGTGGACCCGTTGCCACGGCAAAGACGGGCATACTCCCGACCTTGATATCCACGATATCCACGAGCGAATCGCCATGACCGAGAAGCTGCCGCCCGCTGTGCCCACTACCACCACCGACGACGCGCCTGCCGATCCTTCCCGTCGCCGCTTGCTCGGTGGCATCGCGCTGGCCGGTGCCGCGTTGGCGGTGGGCGGTTGCCAGACCAATGCGCGTGGCGTCGGCACTGACACGGCGAGCGCCGACGGCGGCGCACTGGATGCCGCGCTGCGCGAGCACATCAGGCACGTGGTGGTGATCTACGCGGAGAACCGCAGCTTCAACAACCTGTTCGGCGGTTTCCCCGGGCTCGCGCAGCCGCTGTCCGCGCTGAAGCCCGGACAGTTCCAGCAGCGCGACCGCGACGGCAAATTGCTGGATACGCTGCCGCCGATCTGGCACGGCCTGGTGCCGCACAAGCAGACCCTGGACGGCCGCGAGTACCACATCGCCGAAGACGCGATCCGCGACATCGCCAACGCGCCGTTCGCGCTGCACACGCCCGAGGGCGAACCGCTGCCGCATGCGCTGGTCACGCGCGACCTGATCCACAGCTTCTACAACAACCAGCTGCAGATCAACGGCGGCCGGAACGATGGCTTCGTCGCCTGGGGCGACAGCGGCGCGCTGGTGATGGGCCACTACGCCACCGGCACGGACAACTTCGCGCTGTGGCGGCTGGCGCAGCAGTTCACGCTGTGCGACAACTTCTTCATGGGCGCCTTCGGCGGCTCCTTCCTCAACCACCAGTACCTGGTCGCCGCGCAGCCGCCGTTCTTCCCGGACGCGGACAAGACGCCGGCGCAGTTCCAGATCACGCAACTGGAAGGCGACGACCCCACGGGCACGCGCCCCAAGCTCGCCGACGATTCTCCCGCCAGCGCGATGCAGGGCCGGCCGAAGTTCGCTTCGCGCATGGCGCTCACTCCCGATTTCTGGGCGGTGAACACGATGGGCCCGCCGTATGCACCGGCTTTCACCAAGGACCCGAAGAATCCGGCGCTGGCCGACCCCGCCGACCCCAGCACGCTGCCGCCACAGGTGCATGCCAGCATCGGCGACCGCCTCAGCGCGGCGAACGTGGACTGGGCCTGGTACGGCGGCGGCTGGCAACTGGCGCTGGACGGCAAGGGCGTGCGCGGCTCGCACGACAGCTTCCCCTACGGGCCGAATTTCCAGGAACACCACCAGCCGCTCAACTACTTCCAGTCGTTCGCGCCGGGCACCACGGCACGCGCGCAGCACCTGCGCGACGGCGGCGTCGGCAGCGATGCCGCTACCAACCATTTCATCGCCGACATCGCCAATGGCACGCTGCCCACGGTGGCGTTCTACAAGCCGCAGGGTGACCTCAACATGCACGCGGGCTATTCCGACATCGCCGCTGGCGACGCGCACATCGCCAGTGTCATCGACGCGCTGCAGAAGAGCCCGCTGTGGCCGCAGACCCTGGTGGTCATCACCGTGGACGAGAACGGCGGCTGGTGGGACCACGTGGCGCCGCCCAAGGGCGATCGCTGGGGACCGGGCACGCGCATCCCCGCGCTGGTGATCTCGCCCTACGCAAAGAAGGGTCACATCGACCACACCATCTACGACACCGGCTCGATCCAGCGCTTCCTCAACCGCCGCTTCGGGCTGGAACCGCTGCCCGGCATCGTGATGCGCGACAAGGCGATGCGCGATGCGGGCGGACCGGCGCCGGGCGACCTCACCGCCGCGTTGCACTTCGGCTAGACACAGACCGTAGGAGCGCACCTTGTGCGCGAATGCCTTGATGCTCGATCGGAGTCAAAAGCATTCGCGCACAAGGTGCGCTCCTACATCGAGGAATATCACCATGCGCGAGCTGTACCCCGAAATCGAGCCCTTCCGCACGCGCCGCTTCGCGGTGGATGCGCGTCACACGCTATACGTGGAAGAGTGCGGCACGCCCGGCGCATTGCCGGCGGTGTTCCTGCACGGCGGCCCTGGCGCGGGCATCGCGCCCTATCATCGCCGCTTCTTCGATCCCAGGCGCTGGCACGTGGTGCTGTTCGACCAGCGCGGCGCGGGGCAGTCCACGCCGTTCGCCGACCTCGTCGACAACACCACGGCGCACCTCGTCGCCGACATCGAGGCATTGCGCGAGGAACTCGGCATCGAACGCTGGGTAGTGTTCGGCGGCTCGTGGGGTTCCACGCTGGCGCTGGCCTACGCCGAGGCGCATCCCGAGCGCGTGCTGGGACTGGTGCTGCGCGGCATCTTCCTCGCGCGCGACGAGGAGTTGCGCTGGTTCAACGAGGCGGACGGCGGCGCGCGTTTCATCTTCCCCGAGCGCTGGGCACGCTTCCGCGATTTCATCCCGGAGGCCGAGCGCGGCGACATGATAGTGGCGTACTGGAAGCGCCTCGACGGCGACGACGAGGCACTGCGCCTCGCCGCCGCGCAGGCGTGGAGCGAGTACGAGGGCGGCAGCACCACGCTGGTCCACGACCCGGACGCCAGCGGCGATTTCGCCGAGCCGCACAAGGCGGTGAGCCTCGCACGGCTCGAGGCGCACTACTTCCGCCACGGCATGTTCCTCGGGCCGGACCAGCTGCTGCGCGACGTGGCGAAGATCCGCCGCATCCCCGCCACCATCGTGCACGGGCGCTACGACATCATCTGTCCGGTGAAGACGGCGCTCGACCTGCATGCGGCCTGGCCGGAGGCGGAATTGCGCATCGTGCTGGCCGGCCACAGCGCGGCCGATCCGGCCATCGTCGATGCGCTGGTGGAGGCTACCGACAAGCTGGCGGATCGTTACGGCTGATGCCGCTCTTCTCCCCTCTCCCTCCGGGAGAGGGGCTGGGGGTGAGGGTTCGGTCGAAGCGTGCCGCCGACATTCTGCGCAAGTCATCACTACCTCGCTTCGCCCGAACCCTCACCCGGCTGGATTTGCGCCATCCATGGCGCTTACCCCTTCGGGGCCGGCTTCGCCGTTCCGCAGGCGCTCCGGCGCCTGCAGGTCGCCACCCTCTCCCGAAGGCCTGATTAGCGTCGAGTCTCAGCGGCAAGCCGATTTGCTCCTCCCCCTGCTTGCAGGGGGAGGTTGGGAGGGGGTGAAACCCTGCGAAAGACTCTCATGTATGGCTTTCGCAAGAACCTGACCCCACCCCAGCCCTCCCCTGCATGCAGGGGAGGGAGACCGAACATGGCACGACTGAGACTCGACGCTAATCAGGTCCCGAAGGGAGAGGGATTCACTGGCAATGCCCACGCGAACTCGAACCTCTCGCTTCGTTGATCGATGGCGAGCAGATCAGGCTTCCGGATTCGCCGATGGCTTCTTTCGCCGTATGCCACCCGCGCGCGCAGGTTTGCGCACAGCGACCGCACCATCGGCATCGCCGCCAGCAACCGCGCCGCCGCCAACCTGCTCCATCCACGTCAGCACGTCGGTATACGCAATGAAGTGCTGCAGGTATTCGGGCGAGACTTCGCGCATCAGCATCATGGCGCGGTAGGTCAGCACGCTGGAGTGCAGCGGGCCGGCATCTTCGGAGAGCGAGTCCAGACACTGGCGCAGCAGGCTGTCGATGCGGATGCGGCTCCACAGTTGCTGGAACTCGTCCAGCACCGGCATCGGCGCGGTGTCGATGGCGAGTGCCTGCCCGCCGGATTCGTTGGCTTGCACCGCAGCCGCGGTTTGCGTAGCGGCATCCAGCCGCGGTGCGCTGGCGAAATACGCCATGAGTTGCTTCAGCGGACTTTCGCCGGCGCCGCGCGCCGGCTGCGCCCCGGGGGGACTGGCGAGCAGGTCGGCATAGGCATCGACCAGTTCGCGCAGGCGTGCGTCCAGCCGTTGCCGCACCGCGCCGTCGTGGCGTGCTGCACGCCGCGCCAGCGCATCCATCCATGCGAAGCGCAACGGGTCGGCGCGATCGGCGCCCTGCTGGCGCCATGCGGCGAGCCGCGCATGCGGGTCGCCCTGCTCAGCGCGCATCGGCCTTGCCGTCGTTCTTCTGGCGCGGGACCGGGGCGATTTCCACGCGGCGGTTCTTCGCGCGGCCTGCCTCGTCGTCGTTGGAGCCTACCGGCTGCCCGGCGCCGAACGCGGCGGCGAACACCGACGATGCCGGCACGCCGTCGGCGATCAGCGCGCGGGTGACGGTGAGCGCGCGCGCCGCCGACAGCTCCCAGTTGTCGGCGAAGCGCGCGTTGGCCGCGCGCACCGGCTGGTTGTCGGTGAAGCCGCTGATCATCAGGATCTCGTCGCGCGAACGGAGGTAATCGCGCAGCGGGCCCGCGATGCTCTGCAGCAGTTCGCGGCCCGCGGGCTGCAACTGGTCGGAGTTGAGCGCGAACAGCACGCTGCCGCTGATGCCGATGCGGCCATCGACCAGGGTCACGCGCCCGGCGGCCAGCGGCGCGGCCAGCGCCTGCTCCAGCGTCCTGAGCCGGGCGGCCTCGGCCTGGCGCTGCTTCACTTCCTGGTCCAGGCGGTGGTGCAGCAGCAGCTGCACGCCGATGACGCTGGCCAGGATCAGCACGAACACGCCGAGCAGCACCGACATCAGGTCGCCGAACGCGGCCCAGGTGGTGGCGCTGGACTCGGCGTCGAACTCGATCTCGTCGCTCATGCGCTGGCGGCCCCGGCAAGCTGCTGCAGCTCGCCGATGATCTGCTTCTGCGACAGCATGCTCAGCTCGATCACCTCGCGCGCCTGCGCCACGTAGTAGGCCAGTTGCTCGTCGCTGCGCGCCAGCGACTTGTCCAGCGCCGACTCGATGCCCTGCAGGCGGCCGTTCAGCGCCTCGGTGGACTGGCCGAACAGCTGCACCGCCGTGCCGAACGCCTCGCCCAGGCTGGCCACTTCCACCGCGCTGCCGGTGACGTGCGCGGCGGCCTCGTCGAGCTTGCCGCGCTCGTCCTCGATCTGCGCGGTGAAGCGGCTGCCGACGCGTTCCAGCAGGTCGGCCGAGGTGGACACCAGCGCGTCGATCGCGCCGCGCTGCTCGGTGGAAGCGTGGTTGACCGCGTCGAGCAGGGTTTCCAGCGTGGCCAGCAGGCGGCCGCGTTCCTCCAGCATCGCGGTGTCGCGCACCATGCTGTCGGACAGTTTCTGCCGCAGCTCGGCCACCACTTCGGCAGCGGCGCGCGGTGCCTCGGAAGCCGTGGCGACCAGCCGCGCGATCTCGGCCAGCGTGTCGCGGGCCTGCACCTGCGCCTGTTCGCTGATCGCCTGCACGGTTTCTTCCAGCGTGGCGCAGACCTGCTGCTGGTGCGCGGCGAGCTGTCCGCTGCTGTGCTCCCAGCGCTGGCCGAACTCGCCGGTCAGCGTGGCGAAGGCCTCGCGCCACTGCGCGAGGCGCTCGGCGTCGCGCGCCTGCAACGCATCCTGCAATTCGCCGTGCGAGCGCTGCAGCGACTGGATCATCGCGTCGCTGCGCTGCGCGAACGCCGCGGCGGCTTCGGTCAGCGCCTGCGCATTGCCGGCGATGCCGTCCAGCGCGCCGCCCGCCGCCGCCTGCAATTGCGTGGCGACTTCGCCGGCGGTGCGCGCCAGCGCGTCGCAGACCTGTTGCTGTTGTTGCGTCACCTGCGCGCCGTTGCGCTGCCAGCTTTCGTCGAGCGCGGCGAGCATGGCCGACAGCGACTGCGACCACTGCGCCAGGCGCTGCTCGTCGCGCGCGGCCAGCGCCGACTGCAGTTCGCCGTGCGATTGCTGCAGGCTGCCGACGAGGGCACGCGCGTGCTCGTCGAAACTGGCCGAAGCCGCCACCAGCGCCTGCTCGTTGCGCCGGGCGAGCGCGTCGTGCGCTTCATGCTGGCTCGTGAGCGCAGCGCTCCAAGCTTCGGCGGTGCGCCGGGTGTTGTCCTCCAGGCGCGCAGCCACGCCATCGACCAGCGTCGCCGAACGCTGCTCGAAGGTGGCGGCGAATTGCTGCAAGGCCTGCCGCAAGTCCTCCGCCTGCGCCGCGTTGCCGCGCTGCTGCTCGGCCACGGCCGCGCCCCAGCTTTCGCGGGCCGCGCCGGCCGCGCCCTGCACGGCGGCATCGAGGCCGTCGAGTTGCCGGCGCACGGCGTGTTCGATGGACGCGTGCAATCGACCGGACTGTTCGGCCAGTCCCGCCATGGTGGTGTCCACCACCGGCTGCAGCGCGGCGCCCACGGCGTTGGCCTGCTGGGCGATGCCGTCGTGCAACGCCTGCTGCAGCGTCGTGGCCAGCCGGGTCCAGGCGGCTTCGGTGCGCTGGTGGAAGGCCTGCTGGTCGGCGTGCAGGCGCTCGTCCGCGGATTGCTGCCGGCGCTCCAGCGTGTCGGTCAGCATGTGCAGGCGATCCACCAGCGCCGGCATCAACGCGTTCTGTTCCTGCAGCAGGCGGAAGGTTTCGCGGCGCTGCGCCGACGGCGAATGCTGCCCCAGGTGCATCGCGATGCCGGCGTCCAGCTGCTGCACGGCCTGCGCGCGCTCACGCCGCAGCAGCGCCGACAGCAAGCCCAGCGCCGCCGAGGTTGCCACACCCGCGATGGAAGTGCCGAAGGCGAAGCCCAGGCCCTTGACCGGCGCGGCCAGCGAACTGCGGATGGCATCCAGGTCGGTGGCGCTTTCCAGCGCGAGGCCGGTGCCGCGCAGCGTGGCCATCATGCCCAGCAGGGTGCCCAGCATGCCCAGCAGCACCAGCAGGCCCACCAGGTAGGGTGCCAGCGCCGGCGCCGGCAGGCCGACGCGTTCGCCTTCGACGCGCAGGCGCACGCTGTTGCGCAGGCCGGGATGCAGGCGGACCAGCCAGTCGCCCGGATGGGTTCCGGCCTGTTCGATGGACGGCAATGCGCGCAGCAGCGTGGCGGTGGCCTGGCCGTAGCGCAGCAGCTCGAACGAACCCGCGAGATAGCACGCGGCGATCAGGGCGGCGACGGCGAAGGCCAGCGTGTGGTTGCCGAGATAGCCGATGGCTATCCAGCCCACGACCAGCAGGCCGGCCAGGAAGACGATGGGAGCGACGAGGTTTCGGGACATGGAGCGTTACCGGGTGCGCAGCGCTGCGAGCAGGCCGTCGATGGGGTGGAAGCGGACCTCCAGTTCGGCCAGCAGCGCCATGCGCATGTCCTGGCGGAACCGCGCCAGCCAGGGGCCGGCGGCAGGCGTCGCAGAGGTATCGTCAAGCGCAGAGGCTCTACTCCCCTCTCCCGCTTGCGGGAGAGGGGTCGGGGGAGAGGGCACGCTTCGCCCACGACCCCTATCCCGCCCTTCGGGCACCCTCTCCCGCAAGCGGGAGAGGGATTCATCAGGCAGCGTCTGCGTGTATTGAAGCTTCTCGGTGTCGCGCAGGTGCTGGTAATGCAGGCCAAGCAGGCTCGGGACACGGGCCAGCAACATCAGTTCGCGCGGACTGAGCGTGGCCTCCATCACCGCATCGACCTCGGCCAGCCGCGCCTTGGCCGGCGACTGGCGGGCCAGCGCGTCGCGCAGGCGGCCGCGCAGCAGGCCGGTGGCCGACTGCATCGCGCGCTGCACGGCCACGCAATGCTGGCGGTAGGGCTGGTAGTCGAGCGCAGGCGCGATGTCGGCATCGATGGCCTGCACCAGCGACTGGCGCACTTCCGCGCACCCGGCATCCTGCATGTCGTCGACATCCCTGTCGTCTCCGGCCCTGTCGCCCTCCGCAGCCGGCAGGTTGCCGTCCAGCGCGCGCGACAGCACCAGTGCGCGATTCCAGTCGAACCACTGCGCCAGCCGCTCGGTCAACACCGGCGGCGTGCGCGGCAGGTCGGCATCGCTGAAGCGGGCCAGCAGGCGAATGAACGCCGGGCCCAGCACGGGCGCCCGTGAGGAAGCTTTCGCCATGGATCCAGACTGAAAAGGGTGCATTTTACACGGCGGCGCGAACCGGCCGCCTGTCCGGCCATTCATGATCACCTGGCACCCGGCGCCGGGACTGCCTGCACACATGGAGATGCACGCCCGTACTTTCGGCGCCGCCGAGGCCGCCAGGCAACCGGACCGTCGCTATGGAACAGGTTACGACTGGGCCGGCACGACATCGCCGGCCACCACCGGCGGCGCGGGCAACGCGCGTTCGTGCTCGAGCAACCAGCGCCGGAAGCCCGCATCGTCCACCGGGCGGCAGATCAGGTAACCCTGCAGGCCATCGCAACCCAGCGCCACCAGCACCTGCCGCTGCGCCTCGGTCTCCACGCCTTCGGCCACCGTGGCGATGCCGAGGCGATGCGCCACGTCGACGATGAAGCCGGCCAACGGGTCGGTGTCGGCGGGTGCCAGCCCGCTGACGAAGGCGCGGTCGATCTTGATGACGTCCAGCGGCAGGCGTTGCAGGTAGCTCAGCGAGGAATAGCCGACGCCGAAATCGTCCAGCGCGAGATGGAAGCCGGCGCCGACCAGGCGGCGCAGCATCGCCAGCGTGCCGTCGAAATCCTGCAGCAAGGCGCTTTCGGTCAGTTCCAGCGTCAGCCGTTCGGGCGCGATGCCGGCGCCACGCACCTGCCGCTCCAGTTGCGTGGCGAAATGCGGATGCGCCAGTTGCCACGCGCTGACATTGATCGCGAGCCGCCCGTGGAAGGCCACGCCGTCGCGCTCCCAGGCCCTGAGCCGTGCGCAGGCCTCGGTGATCACCCAGGCGCCAAGCGCGTGGATCAGGCCGGTTTCCTCGGCCAGCGGAATGAACCGGTCCGGCGACAGCTCGCCGTACTGCGGATGGCGCCAGCGCAGCAGCGCCTCGGCACCCAGCAGGCGGCCATCACGATCCAGCTGCGGCTGGAAATGCAGGGCGAACTGCGCGTGCTCGGCGTCGCATTCCAGGGCCTCGCGCAGGCCGCGCTCCAGCAACAGGCGGGTGTCGGCTTCCCGCTGCATCGGCGCCTCGAACAGGCGCGCCATGCTGCGCCCGGCCGCCTTGGCTCGGTACAGCGCGATGTCGGCGTGGCGCAGCAGGTCGGTGACGTCGGCCTCGCCATCCGGGAACATCACCATGCCCACGCTGGCGCCCACGGCGAGCATGCGGTCATCCACCGCCACCGGCTCGGCCAGCCGCGCGATCAACTGTTCGGCCAGCCGCTGCGCCTGCGCCCGCGCATCGGCCAGTGCGCAGGGCAGCGGCCCCAGCAACAGCACGAACTCGTCGCCGCCAAGCCGCGCCAGCAGGGACTGCGGTGGCGCGATCGCGAGCAGGCGCGCGGCGACCGCCTCCAGCAGGCGGTCGCCGACCAGGTGGCCCAGGCCGTCGTTGATGGTCTTGAAGTTGTCCAGGTCGATCAGCAGCAACGCGCCGCAACAGCCCTGCGCCCGCGCTTCGTCGCGCACGCCTTCGAGGTGTTCGAGCAGTCGGCTGCGGTTGGGCAGGCCGGTGAGGCCGTCGTGGTAGGCGAGATGCAGCAGCTTGTGTTCCGCCGCCTGGCGGGTCTGCTCCTCGATCTCCAGCCGCCGCCTGACCGACTCGAGTTGCCGCGTCTGCTGGCGCAACTGCGCCGCCAGCGACAGGCTCATCAGCAGCACGAAGGGCAGGAAGGCGAACGCATCGAGGTAGGGCGAAGGCACGCCAAGCACGTCGATGGCGATGTCGCCCCACAGCAGCGCGGCGAACTCGATGGCGAGGCAGATGCCCAGCAGCATGGCCAGCATGGCTTCGCCACGCCGCCACTGCCGCCATGCCCGGCCCAGCGCCCAGGTGAACAGCGCGTAGGTCGCGGCATGGAACAGCCAACCCCAGGCCGACACCACGCCGTCGAGCCGGTACAGCCGCTCGCCCCAGGGCAACGTGATGCCCTGGCCGGCCCGCAGCTCGCTGAAGAACAGCGTCGCCGGCGCGCCCAGGTTGACGCAGAAGAAGAGCAGCAACACCGCGCCCAGCACCAGCACGGTACGCCAGCCGGTGGCGTCGCCGGTGTAGCCGCGGATGAACACGACGAACGGCAGGAACGACAGCACCGCCGCGCCGATGGTCCAGCGGATCGCCGCCACGGCATCGGCCAGGTCTGCGGCATCGTTCTGGCGCACGTTGCCCAGCGCCAGCGCCGCGATCAGGAAGCACAGCAGCGCATAGGACAGGTGGATCGCGCTGCGCCGTTGCCACAGGCCGATCACCGTGTATTGCACGCCCGACGCGAAGGCAATGCCGGCGGCGGCGATCAACGCGACCGAGAAATAGCCCACCGCCGGCAAATACACCCCGTCCAGCATGCCCGCCCCCGTTCCCATGCAGGCGCCCAGCTTGCGCCAACCCTCACCACAAGGAAAGCCGCGCGGCCTATACATTTTGCTGCTTGCATTTTGCGAAAGCGGAGATCCAGACTGGCCACGCATTCGCGCAAGCGTTCAGGGGCGCCAGGCCGGCGATCGACCGGATTGGCGAAGGGTGGGCCTGCCGGGGGGCTGCCATGTTGTCGCACCAGGCCATTCACGCGGTCGGCGCCGCGGTCTATCTCGTCTTCTGCGCGCTGTTCCTGTGGCTGCGGACCATCCCGCGCACCAATCCCGGCGCCGGATGGTGGGCGATGGCACTGCTGTTCGCCTGCGCCGGGCACGTGGACTACCTGCTGCAGCCGGTGGCCGACGCGGGGGCGCCGACCGAGGCGATCTATGCCGCGCTGAAGGTGATGGAATCGGCCTGCCTCGTCGCCGGCATGATCCGCTGCTTCCGGCTCGCGTTCGACCTGCGGTTCGTGGCGCTGGCATGGTTCGCGGTCGAGGCATGGATCTGGCTGGGCGTGGCCTTCGGCGCCACGCCGCACTCGCGCGGGTTGACCCTGGTGGGCGTCAGCGTGCTGGTCCAGTCGGCCATCGGCTGGGTCGCCCTGCGCTTCCGCGACGAACTCGATGCCCGCTGGATGCCGGTCGCCAGCGCGGCCAGCTTCCTGCTGGCGCTGCATTGGGCGCTGGTCTACCCGGTCATCGCGTGGGCGCCCATCTGGTCCTCGCACGGTTTCCTGCTGGGCGTGGCGCTGACGCTGGCGCAGTACTTCGCCCTGCTCGCCGCGCTGTTGCGCAGCTTCCAGCAACGCCTGCTGCTGGCCGAGTCCCACGCGCTGGACATGGCCTTCCGCGACCCGCTCACCGGCCTGAACAACCGGCGCTACATGAATTCGCTGTTCGAGAACGCGCTGCTGCTGGCCACCCGCCCGCATCACCTGGTGGCGGTGCTGTGCATCGACCTGGACGACTTCAAGTCCATCAACGACCAGGCCGGCCACCTGGCCGGCGACGAAGTGCTGAAAGTGGTGGCGGAGCGGCTCACCCATGCCACCCGCAGCACCGACATCTGCGCCCGCCTGGGCGGCGACGAATTCGTGGCGATCTGCACCCAGCTCGATCAGGCCGAGCAGGCCCACGCCATCGCCAGGAAACTGCTGGACGCGCTGGCCGAACCCATCGTGGCCGCCGAGCGCTCGTGGGCCATGCACGCCAGCATCGGCATCAGCTTCTACCCACGGCACGGGCATACCCTGACCGAACTGCTGGGACACGCCGACCGGGCGATGTACCAGGTCAAGCACGCGGGCAAGCACGGCTACCGGATCCACCCGGAGCAGGCCGTCGCCGAGAGCTGACCGGACTTCCGCCACGGTTCGCCACCAGGAGGGCGATGGCATACTTGGCCCTTTCGGTTCCAGAGTACCCGCCATGCGCCCGCTCCCCGTCCTTGCCCTGGCCGCATTCGCGCTGCCGCTGGCCGCCCACGCCAACGACCCGCACTCCTACGCCCAGCCCGACCAGGTGGTGGTGACCCACCTCGACCTCGACCTGAAGATCGACTTCCCGCACAAGCAGCTCGACGGCGTGGCCACGCTGAAGCTGGACTGGAAGAACCCGCAGGCCCCTGCGCTGGTGCTGGACACGCGCGCCCTGTCGATCGCCTCGGTGGACGCGGTGGACGCCGACGGCAGGACACAGGTGCTGAAGTACGTACTCGCACCAGCCGACAAGGAGCTGGGCAGCAAGCTCACCATCGAGGCGCCGCGGCATCCGGCGCAGGTGCGCATCGCCTACGCCACCTCGCCCGAGGCCTCCGGCCTGCAGTGGCTGCTGCCCGCGCAGACCGCGGACAGGAAGCTGCCCTTCATGTTCTCGCAGTCCGAGTCCATCCACGCGCGCTCGTGGGTGCCGCTGCAGGATTCGCCGGCGATCCGCTTCAGCTACGACGCCCATGTCACTGCGCCGAAGGACGTGCGCGTGGTGATGAGCGCGCTGAACGACGCGAAGCATCCGCTGGACGGCGACTTCAGCTTCGACCAGCCGCACGCGATCCCGTCCTACCTGCTCGCCATCGCCGCCGGCGACATCGCGGTGAAGGAAACCGGGCCGCGCTCGGCGGTGTACGCCGAGCCTTCCGTGGTGGACAAGGCGGCCAGCGAGTTCGCCGACACCGAGAAGATGATCGAAACGGCGGAGTCGCTGTACGGCCCCTACCGCTGGGGCCGCTACGACCTGCTGGTGCTGCCGCCGTCCTTCCCCTTCGGCGGCATGGAAAACCCCAACATGACCTTCGCCACGCCGACGATCATCGTGGGCGACAAGAGCCTGGTCAGCGTGATCTCGCACGAGCTGGCGCACTCCTGGTCGGGCAACCTGGTGACCAATGCCGCGTGGCGCGACGGCTGGCTCAACGAAGGCTTCACCACCTACGTGCAGGGGCGCATCACCGAGGCGCTGTACGGCAAGCGCCTGGCCGACGAGGAGGCGCTGCTCTCCGCCCGCGCGCTGCAGAAATCCATCGGCAAGATGCCCGCGAACTCGCAGAAGCTGGCGCCCGAGCCGCGCGGCGTGGACGCCGACGATGCGCTCTCCGACGTGGCCTACGACAAGGGTTCGTGGTTCCTGCGCACGCTGGAGCAGAAGTTCGGCCGCGCGGATTTCGACGCCTACCTCAAGGGCTACTTCGACCACTTCGCCTGGCACAGCATCACCACCGAGCAGATGCTGGCCTACATGAAGCCCAACCTGATCGAGAAATACCCCGGCAAGATGCGCTGGGACGAGGTGCAGGCCTGGGTGTACGGCGCCGGCATCCCGCAGGACGCGCCACTGCCCGACTCGCCGCGCTTCGACGCCATCGACAAGGAACGCAGCGCCTTCCTCGCCGGCAGCCTGCCCGCCGCGCAACTGGACGCGAAGGACTGGAACACGCAGGAATGGATGTACTTCCTCGACCGCCTGCCCGACGCGCCCACGCTGGCGCAGGTGCAGGCCATCGACGCCGCCTGGCACCTCACCGGCACGCACAACGCGGAGATCGGCATGCGCTGGTACGTGCACGCCATCGCCGCCGGCGACAAGGCCGTGTGGCCGGCCGCCGCCGAGCACATGACGCGCATCGGCCGCCTCTACCTCACCACGCCGGTGTACCGTGCGTTCGCGCAGACGCCGGAAGGCCTGGCTTACGCCGGGCAGGTCTATGCCAAGGCGAAGGACGGTTATCACCCGATGACGCAGCAGGCCATCGAGCGCCTGTTCGCGAAGGCGAAGTCTGCCGCGAAGTAACGCTCTTCAACCTCCTCCCCATGCTGGCAGGGGGAGGCCGGGAGGGGGTGCTTCGATGCCGCAAAGAGCAACCCCACCCCAACCCTCCCCTGCACGCAGGGGAGGGAGCTCAATCACCACGAGATTCAACCGATGCCCAACACCGACACCTCCACCCGCCCGCTCTGGAAGCGCATGCTCGTCCGCCGGCTGAAGTTCCTCGCCATCGTGGTGGTGGTGCTGGGCGTGCTGCTGGGCGGCAGCTACCTGTTCGCGCCGCAGTGGCTGCTCAACGCCAACTACGCGCGCGAGGCGATGGCCGCGCAGCTGGACAAGAAGTCGGTGCAGGCCGGCGATACCCGCTGGTCGTACTACGAGGGCGGCAGCGGCCCCACCATCGTGCTGCTGCACGGCTTCGCCGACAGCAAGAACGTCTGGCTGGACGTGGCCAAGCAGCTCACGCCGCACTTCCACCTCGTCATCCCCGACCTGCCGGGTTGGGGCGAGTCGTCGCGCGACATGGACGCCAGCTACAACATCGACGCGCAGGCCGCACGCCTGCAGGCCTTCGTGCAGACGCTGGGCCTCGGCCGCTTCCTGCTGGTGGGCCATTCGATGGGCGGCGCGATCGCCGGCACCTACGCCGCCGAACACCCCGAGCACGTGAGCGGGCTGGCGCTGATGGACAGCTTCGGGCTGAAGTTCAACGAAAACGCCTTTGCGCGCGAATCGCTGGCCGGCAAGGATCCCCTCGCGTTCTCCGACGCCGCCGGCTTCTGGCGCGCCACCGACCTCGTGCTGGCCAAGCGCCCCGAGATCCCCGGCCGCTTCGTCGACGTGCTGGTGGCGAACAACGTGAAGGACCACGCCTTCATGGCCAAGGTATTCGACGAATTGCGCGAACCCTCGCAATACCTCGCCGTGCAGAACCGGCTCGGCCAGCTCACCATGCCGGTGCTGGGCCTGTGGTGCAACGGCGACAAGGTGATCGACATCTCCGCGATGGACAGCCTGCGCAACGGCCTCGTCCACGCCTCGGGCATCAGCGCCAGCACCCTGATCGGTTGCGGCCACATGCCGCAGATGGAGAAGCCCGGGGAAACCGCGCAGATCCTCACCGCGTTCGCGCTGTCGCACTGAGCGCGCGTGTTCCCCTCTCCCGCTTGCGGGAGAGGGGCTGGGGAGAGGGGCTTTTTGCTCCGCCCTCGCAAGCCCCCTACAGCACGCCGGGAATCAACGCCTTGGTACGCCGCATGTACTCCACATAGGCGGCGCCGAACTGCTCGCGCATCCAGCTTTCCTCGTGGCGCAGCTTGTAGGCGAACGAGGCGAAGACCAGCGCCAGCGCGACCAGCCCGCGCCATTCGCCGATCACCAGCGCACTGCCCAGCACGCCCGACAACATGCCGGTGTAGATCGGGTGGCGCACCCAGCGGTACGGCCCCGCGGTCACCAGCTCGTGGCCCTGCTTGAGCTGCACCGTGGCACTCCAGTTGCGCCCCAGCGCCACGCGCGCCCAGCAGGCGAACGCCAGGCTCAGCAGCAACACGGCCAGCCCGATGCACGGCCATGCGACACCATGCGGCAGGAAACGCTGCACCAGCCATGGCCATAGCCGCCACGTCGCCCGGCTGAACAGCAGCACGTAGGCCACCACCAGCGGCACGCGATAGGTCAGGAACGAAGCCCAGCCGTCCACCCGCGCCGCGGCCTTGTTGCCGAACGCGCTGACGAACCAGTACAGCAGCCACGCAACCCAGATGACGAGGACGGCGAGATCGGTGTAATTCTCGAAGGACGACATGGCGGCAGCCTGCGGAAAAGATGGACCAAGCATGCGCCGCGACTACGCCCCGATCGAGTGACGGTTGTCAGATCATGCACGTGAGCTCTTCGAGTCGACCCGTTGCACCAACTTCCCGTCAAACCCCTTGATGACGCAATCGGCATCAACCAGCAGGCTTGAATGAAACAAGCTCCTCGGTATAACGCTGCGAAAGCACGTCATCGGCATTGTAGTATTCCTCCACCGACTTCACGAAACGCTTGTCGGCGGGGACATACCAGAATGCCTTGTAAAGCCGGCCACTGACTGTTCGCGGGTCAATGCGGCCAGCCTGCGACACTGCCGTTACACCTTCCGCAGTAGCCACCGTCCTGGTTCCGCCGACTGCGGCACGCGCCATCACTGCCGTCCATTGACCCTCGGCCTCGATCTTGACGGCCTTGAATTTTCCAGCGGGCACTTGGACATCTTCCCAACCCTTCACCGTATAGGTTTCATTGAAGGTTTCACTGGAGTGCGATTTATTGCTCGGTGGATTTGTTTCGGTATAGCCGACTTCCCACTTCTTGCCCGTTTTCAACGGAAAATCCAGCGGCTGATTCACCACCGTCTGCTTGCCGTCGACATCACGGGAACGACTCCAGTCCAGCCCATACGTACGCTCGGTGGGAGACTGCGTCGAATCCTGCTGCTTCGTACCGACCAGGATGCGATCACCCTCGATTCGTTCAAGGGTGGACACCGTGACCTTGTTATCCCACCCCCTGCTGCCCGCTTGCCTCGTATTGGAATAGACCCAGGTGTCTCCGGGCTTCAATTGAGGGGCATCGATTGTCTGCGCACAAATCGAGTTGCAGCACACGGCAAAACCCGCCAGCAGCAGCAAGCGCCTGGACATCAACATTCCCCTGAAAGTGAGCATGCCCGGAAGTCTACGCGAGGCAGGTTGCCTGTAAAGACTCGAGCCCAATTGCGCAATCGAAATTATTTGCGCAACGACTCCGCTTTCGTCGGATTATCTGCTGATCAATCCGCCACGTCGGCAATCAGCCGATCCAGCTCTGCCTTCAGCGTGGCACCGTTGACGCGCAGCCAGTCGCGCTGCTCCCGCCACTCGGGCATCAATTGCCCCACCTGCGCCCAGAAGCGCGGCGCGTGGCTGCGCACCTTGAGGTGGCAGAGTTCGTGCACCAGCACGTAGCGCAGCGCGGTGGGCGGCGCCAGCGCCAGCGCGAGGTCGAGGTTGATGCGGTCGCGGGTGTCGAGGCTGCCCCACAGGCTCTTCATCGGCCGCACTTTCAGCGCGGTTGGGGCGAGGCCGAGTTGCGGCACGTAGAACGCCAGCCAGCGCGAGACGTCGCGGCGGATCAGCGTTTCGAAATGCGAAGCCAGCAGGCCGCGCGCCACCGGCAAGGCGCGCGTGTGCGGGCGCGGGATCACCAGGGTGATGCCAGCGGCATGTGCCTCGATCTTCGGATAGGCGCCATCGGCCCAGTCCAGCGCGGCCACCTCGCCGCGCAGCGGCAGCGTGGTGGCATGGCCCACGCGCAGCGGCGGCAGCGGCTTCACGATCAGGTTCAGCTCGTCGAGCTTCTGCTCCAGCCAGTCGGCGTGGTGGCGCAGGAAGGCGCTGACCTGCGCGGGATGCGTGCCGTCGGGATAGGTCACCCGCGCGCCCCTGGCCGAGACGGTGAGGCGCAGGCGCCGCGCACGCGGATGGGCGGCCTTGAGCACGCGGATGGTGTTGCCGCCTGCGGTCGCCAGTTCCAGCCAGTCGCCTTCGAGATGCTGCGCCATGATCCTGCTGCCTGCACGGCCGGGCGCGGCCGACCTGGCCGGCCCGGACGGACAGTATGCGGCGAGGACTACGCCCCGGCGCAAGGGCCGTGGGTCATGCCCCCTGCAAACCCTTGCCCTGGGCCAATCTCACGCGTCAGCGGGACGCGGCAGGCCGAACCATTCCTCGAGTTTGGCCAGCAACCGCTCCAGTTCCAGGGTTAGCAGGACGAAGCCGGCGTCGGCCTCGGCGGCCGCATCCTCGTGGCCATCGCCCATCTCGTCCAGCACCACGTCGAGGAATTTCAGCTTGCGCACGATCAGGTCCTCGCCCAGCACGAAACTCATGCGGTCGTCGAACACCAGGCCGAGCTGGAACACCTGCTTGCCGTTGCGCAGGTGCTCCTTCACCTCCTCCGCATCGAGGTCCTGGCGGCGGCACTTGGCGATCGCGCCGGTGGCGGTGGCGGGGTCACGCAGTTCCACTTCGTCGCCCAGCGCGAGGCCGGCGGGCAGCGTGCCGTTGGCGAGCCAGTCGGTCATCAGCACGCGCGGGCCTTCCTCCGGCGCCAGCGGCACGGCGGGGAAGCTGCCCAGCGCCTCGCGGATCTGGCTGAGCGCGTTCTCGGCGCTCTTGCGGCTGGAGGTGTCCAGCACCAGCCAGCCATGCTGCGTGTCCACGTAGGCGGAAAGCCGCGAGCTGCGCACGAAGGCGCGCGGCAGCAGTTCGGTGAGCAGGTCTTCCTTCAGGCGCTTGCGCTCGCGCCCGCCCACCTTGCGGCCTTCCTCCTCGGCGATCTTGCGCACCTTGCGCTGCAGCTCGTCGTTGACCACCGCGGCAGGCAGCAGCTTGTCCTCGCCGCCCACGGTGAGCCAGGTGCAGTGCTTCACCACGTGGGTGAGCGCGGCCTCGTCGCCGCGGCCGACCGGCGGCACGAAGCCCTTGGTGAACATCTCCAGCGGGCCGCAGGGGCGCAGGCGATGCTCGCCCAGCGCCTCGTCGAGGCGCTTCAGGTCGTCGGCGACGGCGGGGGAAAAACGGAACAGGGTGAGGTTGCGGAAGAACATCGGGTATCCATGCAGATGCGAAGGCCGCCTTGCGGCGGCCACGTTCCGAACCTGGCGACGACGTCATTCCCACGCAAGCGGGAATCCATTCTCGGGCTGCCCGAATGGATGCCCGCCTTCGCGGGCATGACGCCTCGGAGAACCCAGGCTCGGAGTATGGGGCGCGTCGCGACCAGTCTCAGCGGCAGACGGCCGCGACCGCCCTGGTCACGTAGTCGATATTGCCGGTGTTGAGCGCGGCCACGCAAATGCGTCCGCTGGAAAGCGCGTAGATCGCGAACTCCTCGCGCAGGCGATCCACCTGGGCCTTGCTCAGGCCCGAGTAGGAGAACATGCCGGCCTGCCGGTTGATGAAGCCGAAGTCCGGCGCCCCCAACGCGGCGAGCTTGTCCACGAAGGCCGCGCGCATGGTGTGGATGCGGCCGCGCATCCCGCCCAGCTCCTGCTCCCACAGTGCGCGCAGTTCGGCGCTGTCCAGCACGCCGGCCACCAGCTTGCCGCCGTGCGTGGCGGGGCTGGAATAGTTGGCGCGGATGGTGGTCTTGATGTTCGACAGCAGGCGCGCGGCCTCGTCGCGGTCGGCGCCGACGAAGCTCAGCGCGCCCACGCGCTCGCCGTACAGCGAGAACGACTTGGAGTAGGAGTTCGCCACCACGAAGGCGGGGATGCCCGAGTCGGCCAGCAGGCGTATCGCAAGCGCGTCGTCGGTCGAGTTCCTGTCGAAGCCCTGGTAGGCCATGTCCACGAAGGGCAGCAGGCCGCGGTCCTTCAGCAGCGCCACCACCTGCGCCCATTGCGCGGCGTCCAGGTCCACGCCGGTGGGGTTGTGGCAGCAGGCGTGCAGCAGCACCACGGTGCCGGGCTCCAGCTTGCCGAGGTCTTCCAGCATGCCGGCGAAGTCGAGGCCGTGGCTGGCGTCGTCGTAATAGCGGTAGTCGATGAGCTGGAAGCCGGCGGTGCGGAACACCACGTGGTGGTTGCCCCAGCTCGGGTTGCTGATCGCCAGCTTCGCCTGGTCGCCCAGCACCTTCTTGAGCAGGTCCGCGCCCACGCGCAGCGCGCCGCTGCCGCCGATGGTCTGCGCGGTGGCCACGCGGCCCGCCTCGAGGATGGCTGCGCCCGCGCCGAACAGCAGGTTCTGCGTGGCGCGGTTGTACGCCGGCAGGCCGTCGATCGGCAGGTAGCTGCGCGGCTGGTCGTCGCGCGCCAGCGCCTGTTCCACCTGGCGCACGGCATCCAGCACCGGCACCTTGCCCTGCTCGTCCACGTAGATGCCCACGCCGAGGTTCACCTTCTCCTTGCGCGGATCGGCGTTGTAGGTTTCGGTGAGGCCGAGGATGGGGTCGCCCGGCGCCATGGTTACGGAAGCAAAGATGGACACGTGATTTCTCGCTGCTGTGCAAATGGAAGTATGGACGTCCATACGGATGAACGCCCAATGATGTCAGATTTCGCCGCCGCCTGCGCCGAGACCCTCGAAATCGAACAGTTTCCGGTCGGCCAGCTGCGAGGGCGCCACGTTGCCCAGCGCGCGGAACATCGTCTCGCTGCGCCCGGGGTAATCGCGCTCCCATTCGTCCAGCATGCGCCGCACCTGCTTGCGCTGCAGGTTTTCCTGCGAGCCGCACAGGTTGCACGGGATGATCGGGAATTCGCGCAGCGCGGCGTATTCGGCGATCTCGCCCTCGCGGCAGTACGCCAGCGGGCGGATCACCACGTGGCGGCCGTCGTCCGAACGCAGCTTGGGCGGCATCGCCTTCAGGCTGGCCTGGTGGAACAGGTTGAGGAAGAAGGTGGCGAGGATGTCGTCGCGGTGGTGGCCCAGCGCGATCTTGGTCACGCCGTTCGCCGCCGCCCACGTGTACAGCGAGCCGCGGCGCAGGCGCGAGCACAGGCTGCACATGGTCTTGCCGGCGGGGATCACCCGGGTCACCGTGCTGTAGGTGTCCTGCTCGATGATGTGGAACGGCACGCCGCGCGCACGCAGGTATTCCGGCAGCACGTGCTCGGGGAAGCCCGGCTGCTTCTGGTCCAGGTTCACCGCGACCAGCTCGAAGCGCACCGGCGCCCTGGCCTGCAGCTGCAGCAGCATGTCCAGCAAAGTGTAGGAATCCTTGCCGCCGGACAGGCACACCATCACCTTGTCGCCGTCCTCGATCATGCGGAAATCCGTGATCGCCTTGCCGGTGAGGTGGCGCAGCCGCGTGGCGAGGCGTTCGACCTCGGCGACGGGCGTGGCGGCGGATTCGGGCAGCGCGGACATGGCGGGCATCGGGACGGCAGGATGCCCATTGTACCTGCCCGTCCGGGCCGCATCCGGCGGCGCTACACTAGCGGGCATCATCCGCACCGCCGCGCCCGCCATGCAGGTCCAGGATCAAGCCGAAACCGTCCAGCTGCTCGCCGAGCTCCGCCAGGAGCACCGCGACCTCGACTTCGCGATCGGCCAGCTGGCCGTCGCGATCGGCCGCGACGAGCTGCAGCTCACCCGCCTCAAGAAGCGCAAGCTGCTGCTGAAGGACCACATCGCGCGCCTGGAAAGCAAGCTGATCCCCGACCTCGACGCATGACGACCTTCGCCGAGCCCGCCCTGCTGCGCGACGAGCACGTCGCGCTGGAACCGCTCACCCTGGACCACGTCGCCGCGCTGGAAGCGGCTGCCGCCGACGGCGAGCTATGGAAGCTCTGGTACACCAGCGCGCCCGCCCCCGGCGAAGCCCGCGCCTACGTGGAAAAAGCGCTCGCCGGCCAGCGCGACGGCGGCATGCTGCCGTTCGCGGTGCGCGAGCTGGGCAGCGGCGAGATCGTCGGCACCACCCGCTACTACGACATCACGCCCGAGTTGCCGCGGCTGGCCATCGGCTACACGTGGTACGCCAGGCGCTGGCAGAAGAGCCACCTCAACACCGCCTGCAAGCGCCTGCTGTTCGCGCACGCCTTCGACACGCTGCGCTGCGTGGCCGTGGTGCTGCACACCGATCACCGCAACCTCGACTCGCAGCGCGCCATCGAACGCCTGGGCGCCCACCGCGACGGGGTGCTGCGCAACGACAAGCGCCGCCCCGACGGCAGCCTGCGCGACACGGTCTGCTATTCGATCCTCGACCGGGAGTGGCCGGATGTCGGCCAATGGCTGCAACTGCGGCTGTCCCGGCTCGCCGGAGCGCGCTCGCGCGAATAACCCGGCGCGCGCCGCCCTGGAGCCGGCGCGGGAAGCTCAGGCCATGCGCGCGAACAAGCTGCCATTGGCGGGCAGGTGCAGGCGCCCACCGTCCAGCGTCCCGGACACCAGGCCATGGCCCTGCAGCGGTCGCAACGCCCCCGCCAGCGGCAACGCACACTCCACGGCGGCCGCGGAAAGATTGAACACCGCCAGCACCCGCTCGCCATCCAGCTCGCGCACGAAGGCAAGCACCGGCTCCGGCGTATCGAGGAAGCGGATGTCGCCATGGCGCAACGCAGGCTGCCCGCGCCGCCAGTGCATGAAGCGGCGGTAGCCGCTGAGCGCGGAGCCGGGATCGACCTGCTGGCGCGCCACGTTCAGCACGCCGTGCTCGGGCGGCACCGGCAGCCACGGCGTGGCGTCGCTGAAGCCGGCATGCTCGCCGTCCTCCCACGGCATCGGCGTGCGGCAGCCGTCGCGCCCCTTGAATTCGGGCCAGAACGTGATGCCGTAGGGATCGCGCAATGCCTCGTAGGGCAGCTCCGCTTCGGTGAGGCCCAGCTCCTCGCCCTGGTAGACGCACACCGAGCCGCGCAGCGAACAGACCATCGCGGTGAGCTGGTTTGCCATCGCCGCGGAAGCGTGGCCATTGCCCCAGCGGCTGAGCACGCGCTCCACGTCGTGGTTGGAGATCGCCCAGCACGGCCAGCCTTCGGTCATCTTCGCCTCCAGCGCGCGCACGGTGTCGCGGATGTAGGCGGCGCTGAAGTCGCGGGTGAGCAGCTCGAAGCTGTAGCCCATGTGCAGGCGCTGGCCGCTGGTGTATTCGGCCATCGTCGCCAGCGAATCCTCGGAGGAGATCTCGCCCAGCGTGGCGATGCTGGGATAGCGGTCCATCAGCGCGCGCAGGTCCTGCAGGAACGCGAGGTTCTCCGGCTGCGTGTTGTTGTGGAAGTGGTACTGGAACGCATAGGGATTGTCCGCGCTGAAACCGCGGCCGGTGCGCATGGCCTTCGGCTTGGCCGGGTTGTCGCGCAGCTGCGCGTCGTGGAAGCAGAAGTTGATCGAGTCCAGCCGGAAGCCGTCCACGCCGCGATCCAGCCAGAAGCGCAGGTTGTCCAGCACCGCGGCGCGCACGGCCGGGTTGTGGAAATCGAGGTCGGGCTGGCTGGCGAGGAAGTTGTGCAGGTAGTACTGGCCGCGCCGCGGCTCCCACTGCCACGCGCTGCCACCGAAGATCGACAGCCAGTTGTTGGGCGGCGTACCGTCCTCGTTCGCGTCGGCCCACACGTACCAGTCGGCCCTGGGGTTGTCGCGCCCCTGCTTGCTTTCCCTGAACCACGCATGTTCGTCCGAGGTGTGGCTGAGCACCTGGTCGATCATCACCTTGAGGCCGCGCGCATGCGCCGCGGCCAGCAGGCGGTCGAAGTCGGCCAGCGTGCCGAACAGCGGGTCGACGTCGCAAGGATCTGCGATGTCGTAGCCGAAATCCGCCATCGGCGAGCGAAAGAACGGCGCGATCCAGATCGCGTCCACGCCAAGGCCCGCCACGTAGTCGAGCCGCTCGATGATGCCCGGCAGGTCGCCCACGCCGTCGCCGTTGGTGTCGAGGAAACTGCGCGGGTAGATCTGGTAGATGACGGCGCCGCGCCACCAGGGTGTGTCGGTCATTAGCTGTGCCCCATGACGCGAGGCAGACGCCCCGGTCGTCGAATGGCGATCAGCTTAGTGGCAGGCCATGCGCACCCTGCACAGTGCTGCATACGTATTCATGGATGCTGCAGTCGCGTAACCAGGCAAATGAAATAGACGTCCAAACGATTTTAAGCCGGCGATTCGTGCATGCCGGAATGCAGGAACGGCGCGGGCTGGAAGGCGATCGATCGATTCCGCACAAGCGCGATGTTGCGCCGCGACGAAGACGCTCCCGTCGCATCATGAATACGTATGCACGGATCGCTCGCACGGAAAACGCCGCCCTAACATGCAATCACGCGACGGGGGCACGTGGGCGAAAGCCTTTCTCCGATGGACACCATCGATGGATTCGCCAGACGGTACGCGCGACAACGACAACGACCATTTTCGTGGGGAGACGAGACATGTTGATGAAACACAAGCTGCTGGCCATGGCGATCGCGACGGCCTGCTTCGGCGCATGCGCCGTGGCCAACGCCGCCACCGCACCGGCCGCACAGACGCAGGACACGCAGACGTCGCAAGGCACCGCCACCACCAGCACCGACGCCACCTCCGCCCAGAACAAGAAGGACAAGGAGAAGGCGAAGCAGATGCAGGCCGTGCAGGTGAACGGCTTCGTCAGCAGCATCGAGAACTCCACCGCGCTGAAGAAGAACGCCGACACCATCGTCGAGGCGGTCTCGGCCGAGCAGGTCGGCAAGCTGCCCGGCGCCTCCATCGCCGACGCGCTGGGCCGCCTGCCGGGCATCTCCGCGCAGGATGTGGATGGCCGCCCGCAGGTGCTGAACATCCACGGCCTCGGCCCCGACTTCTCCACCGTGCTGGTCAACGGCGGCCAACAGGTCAGCACGAACAACAACCGCGACGTGGCGCTCGACCAGTACCCGTCGAGCTGGTTCGACAACGTGGTGGTGCACCTCTCGCCCGAGGCCGACCTGGTCGGCCAGGGCATGGCCGGCACCACCGACATGCACACCATCCGCCCGCTGGACAAGAGCGGCCCCGAGGCGGCGGTGAACGCCAAGTACATCTGGAACAGCATGTCCCAGCTGTCCCCCGGCGAGGGCACCGGCGTCAGCAACAAGGGCTACAACGTCAACGGCGTGTGGGTCGACCAGTTCGCCGACCACACCTTCGGCGTGACGCTGGGCGTGGACCTGGAGAACAACCCGACGCAGATCGAGCACCAGGCGCCGTGGGGCTACCTGGCCGACAGCAACGGCGACCAGGTGATCGGCGGCTCGAAGAACTACGGCATCACCGACTCGATGAAGCGCAACGGCCTGCTGGCCACCTTCGAGTGGCGGCCGAACGAGCACTACACCAGCACGCTCGACCTCACCTACGACAACTTCAAGGAAACCCAGGTGGCCAAGGGCATGGAGCTGCCGTTCCTGTGGGGCAACGGCGCGATCCAGCCCGGCCCGACCCTGGTGCCCGGCAATGTCGAGAACGGCTTCGTGCAGAGCGGCACCTACCAGAACATCAACCCGGTGATCCGCAACGACTTCAACAGCACCACCGCCCGCGTCTACAACTTCAACTGGGACAACAAGTTCACGATCAACGAAGACTGGTCGATCGACGCCAACGCCAATTACTCGCGCGCCACCCGCCAGGACGTGAACCTGGAAAGCTATTCGGGCACCGGCTACTACGACGCGGCGACCGGCACGCGCGGCCAGCCCGGCAGCTTCGACTTCGCCGAGATGCCCGATGGCATGCTCTACGCCGTCCCTTCGCTCAACTACACCCAGGGCGTGGTGCTGACCGACCCGCAGGCCTGGGGCTCGGGCAGCAACCTGGTGCAGGCGGGCTTCATCAATGCGCCGCACACCGTGGACTGGCTGGCCAACTTCCGCGTCGCGGTGGAACGCGACTTCGACAGCGGCCTGTTCTCCAGCATCAAGTTCGGCCTGTCCGATACCACCCGCACCAAGACCTATGACATCACCCAGGATTTCCTGACCCTGGGCGGCGGCACCCTGAGCGGTGGCAACGCGGTGATGACGGCACCGTTCGGCGGCAGCACCTGCAGCCCGCTGGCGTGGATGGGCATGGGTTCGGAGGAGTGCTACAACCCGTTCAGCCTGATCGACAACGGCACCCTGGTGGAAGTCCCCACCTTCCAGTCATCGCTGCCGCTGCCGCCGAACTGGCGCGTGCATGAGCGCGACCTCAACCCCTACCTGCAGTTCAACCTCGACACCAACCTGGGCGCCGTCACCCTGCGCGGCAACTTCGGCATCCAGGTGGACCACACCAACCAGACCTCGGATGGCGCGCGCGTGGCGCCCGGCAGCTCGCTTACCGGCGGCCAGACCCAGCTGATCCCGGTGACCGGCGGCACCAGCTACACCCGCTACCTGCCCAGCGCCAACCTGATCTTCGGCTTCACCGACAACGACGACCTGCGTGTCAGCGCTGCCCGCACCATGGCCCAGCCGCGCATGGACCAGATGAACGCCAGCCAGAGCGTGAGCGGCAACATCACGAACCTGGCCTCCACCAACCCGAACCAGGCGTTCTTCAGCTCCAACGGCGGCAATGCCGCGCTGCTGCCGACCATGGCCGACAACTACAACATCAGCTACGAGCACTACTTCTCGGGCCCGATCACCGGCGGCTACCAGTGCAACGACGCCGACTCGAAGAGCTCCGACCTGTGCCGCAACGGCGGTGGCGGCGGCTACTTCGCGGTATCGGCCTACTTCCTGAGCTTGCACGACTACATCGACCCGAACGCGTCCTACCTGTACGACTTCAGCGCGTTCATCCCGAACTACCTGACTTCGGCGCAGCAGGCCCAGCTCGGCACACCGTACGGCATCGTCTCCGGCCCGACCAACGACGGCCACGGCTACATCCGCGGCGAAGAGGTCACCCTGAACCTGCCGTTCAACCTGCTCACCCCGGTGCTCGACGGCTTCGGCACCATCCTGACCGGCACCCACAACGACAGCTCGCTGGTGTACGGCGACAATCCCTCGCCGATCACCGTGCCGGGCCTGTCGAAGTGGGTGGCCCACGGCACGCTGTATTACCAGCACAACGGCTTCGAGGCGCGTGTCAGCGACGACTACACCTCCAGCTTCCTGGGCGAGGTGTCGGGCATCAGCGCCTCGCGCATCGAGCAGACGCTGAAGGGCGGCAGCACCTACGACGCGCAGGTGAGCTACACGTTCAGCAGCGGCACCTTCAAGGGCCTGACCCTGATCGCGACGGGCTCCAACCTGTCGAACAAGATCTTCTCCACCTACCAGAACAACGATCCGCGCCAGGTGCTGATCTGGGAACGCTACGGCCGCACCTACACGCTGGGCGCCTCGTACAAGTTCCAGTAAGCGGCAACGCACCAGAACCGCGTGACTCCCCGTGCCCCGCTGCGTGCAAACCAGCGGGGACTTTTTTTCCGCGGGGTCGATACGCGCAAAGAGGTTCCACGGAGGGTGACGGGATCGACTAGGGTGACGAGATGAGTGATACGCGCATTCGACGCCTGGTGATCGTGGGCGGTGGCACCGCCGGCTGGCTGACCGCGGCCCTGCTGGCCCGCGCGCTCGGATCGCAGCTGGAGATCCGGCTGGTGGAATCGGCCGAGATCGGCACCGTCGGCGTCGGCGAGGCAACGATCCCGCAGATCCTGCATGTCAACCGTTTCCTCGGCCTCGACGAGGACGACATGCTGCGTGCCGTGCACGGCACCTTCAAGCTCGGCGTGCAGCTCAACGACTTCGGACGGCTGGGCGACTCCTACCTCCATGCCTTCGGCGACCTGGGCCTGCCGCTGGGCCTGACGCCATTCCACCACTACTGGCTGCGCAGCCGCGGCCGGCCCGCCGCGCAGAGCCTGTGGGCCTATTCGATCAACGCGGCCGCCGCGGCCGCGAACCGCTTCGCACGGCCGGACTCGGCGTCCGGCAATCCGCTTACCAGCATCCGCTACGCCTATCATTTCGACGCTTCGCTGTACGGCCAGTACCTGCGCGAGCACATCAAGCCCGGCGCCGTGCAACGCATCGAGGGCAAGGTGGTCGACGTGCGCCTGCACGCCGAGGACGGCCATATCGAATCGCTGCTGCTGGAGGGCGGCACGACGGTCGAGGGCGACTTCTTCATCGATTGCTCCGGCTTCCGCGGCCTGCTGATCGAAGGCACGCTGAAGACCGGCTACGAGAACTGGCAACACTGGCTGCCCTGCGACCGCGCGCTGGCGGTGGGCAGCGCGCCGGGCGGACCGATGAGGCCCTACACCCAGGCCAGTGCGCGCACCGCGGGCTGGCAATGGCGCATCCCGCTGCAGCACCGCACCGGCAACGGCCACGTGTACTGCAGCCGCTTCGTCAGTGACGACGAGGCCGCCGCGCAGCTGCTGGCGAACCTGGAGACCGAGCCACTGGGCGACCCCCGGCCGCTGCGCTTCGTCACCGGCATGCGCAGGCTGGCATGGAACCGCAATTGCCTCGCATTGGGACTCGCCGCCGGCTTCATGGAACCGCTGGAATCGACCAGCATCCACTTGGTGCAGTCGGGCGTGAACCGCCTGCTGGCGATGTTCCCCGACCGTCATTGCGATACGAAACTGGCGGACGAGTACAACCGCCAGACCCGTTTCGAATACGAGCGTGTGCGCGACTTCCTGATCCTGCACTACAAGGCCACCGAACGCACCGACACGCCGTTCTGGCGGCAGTGCGGCGCGATGGAGGTGCCGCCGGAACTGGCGCGCCGCATCGAGCTGTTCCGGCGCACCAGCATGATCTTCCGCGAAGCCGACGAGCTGTTCGCCGAGACGGGTTGGCTGCAGGTGTTGCTGGGCCAGCACATCGAGCCTGCGCGCCATCACCCGCTGGCCGACGAGCTGGACGAGCGGCAGCTCGACCAATTCCTCGCCGACATCCGCACCGTGGTCGGCCGCACTGCAGACAGGCTGCCGCCGCACCACGAGTTCGTGGCGCGCCACTGCAGCACGCCGACGCCCGTCGAGGCCTGACCGATGCAGGCTGCAATTTCCCCGCAGGAGTCCTCATGAAATTTCCCCGCCGCCTCGCCCTCCTGCTGTCGGTCGCGCTGCTGCCGCCGACGCTGGCCGCCACGCCGGCCGCCACCGGAAAGGCCGCGCAGGCACCCTCCGACACGTACTACGAGATCTTCGTGCGCAGCTGGTACGACACCAACGGCGACGGCATCGGCGACCTCAACGGCGTCACCGCCAAACTCGATTACCTGAAGTCGCTGGGCGTGGACGGCATCTGGCTGATGCCGGTCAACCCCTCGCCCAGCTACCACGGCTACGACATCACCGACTACGAGGCGATCAACCCGCAGTACGGCACGATGGCCGACTTCGAACGGCTGCTGCAGGAGGCGCACAAGCGCGGCATCAAGGTGGTGCTGGACCTGGTGATCAACCACACCAGCGACCAGTCGCCATGGTTCAAGGCCGCGCAGGACCCGCACAGCCCCTACCGCGCCTGGTACGAATGGGCCACGCCGGCCACCGACCTCAAGCAGATCAGCGCCACCGGCGGTGCGCTCTGGCACGCGGCGGCGGGCGGACAGCCGGCTTCAGGACAACATTACCTCGGCGTGTTCACGGCCGAGATGCCCGACCTCAACTACGACAATCCCGCCGTGCGTGCGGAGATGGTGAAGGTGGGCCGCTTCTGGCTGGACAAGGGCGTGGACGGCTTCCGCCTCGACGCCGCACAGCACATCTACGACGACAGCGAAAGCGATATGGACAGCCCGGTCGCGCTGCAGAAGAACCTGGCGTGGTGGCACGAGTTCCACCAGGGCATCGCCGCGTCGAACCCGCATGCGTGGCTGGTGGGCGAAGTGGCGCGGCACAATGAAGACGAGCTGCCGCCGTGGATGGCCTCGCTGGACGCAGTGTTCAACTTCCCGCTCGCCACGCGGCTGATCGACAGTGCCGCGCAGGAGCGCGACCGCGACATCGGCGCCACGCTGGAACGCATGTACGACGCCTTCCGCGCCGCCGCGCATGGCCGCTTCGACGACGCGCCCTTCCTGTCGAACCACGACCAGGAACGCGTGATGAGCCAGCTCGACGGCAATCCGCAGCACATGCGCACCGCCGCCGCGATGCTGCTCACCCTGCCCGGCCATCCCTTCGTCTACTACGGCGAGGAACTGGGCATGCGCGGCGAGAAGCCCGACGAACACCTGCGCGAACCGATGCGCTGGTACCGCGCCGGCAAGGGTCCGGGCGAGACCACCTGGGAAGGCTGGAGCGCGGGCGACGGCGCCGCCGTGTCGGTCGAGGCCGAGCAGGCCGATCCGCACTCGCTGCTCAACTGGTACCGCATGCTGATCCAGTGGCGCCGCGACGTCCCCGCGCTGCGCGAAGGCGCGCTGCACAACTGGCGCGACGCCGGCGAACACGTCGCCGCATGGGAGCTGGACGACGCACAGGGCGACGTGCTGGTGCTGCACAACCTCTCCGGCGAGCCGCAATCGGTGGCCCTGCCCGCGCAACGCTTCCGCACCCTGCTCAGGCACAGCCTGCCCGGCACCACCCTCGCCGACGGCGAGCTGCAACTGCCCGCCTACGGCAGCGCGATCATGAAGTGACGCCATGCGCGTAGAAGCGCACCCCTGTGCGCGATTGCCCTGATGCTTCGATCAGAGCCAAGAGCATTCGCGCACAGGGTGCGCTCCTACGGCAAAACCTTTCCACCATCCGGAGCCGCACGATGACGACACCGAAACTGCACACGCTCGCACTCACCGTGATGCTTGGCCTGGGCCTTGCGCCCGTTGCGCGTGCCGACTTTTACGAGCCCCTGCCGCCCAGGCCCGTGCACGTCGATGCGAATGGCATGGCCTGGACCATGGCCTTCACTGGCCCCCATGCTGCCGAGGTGCCGGTAGCCATCCATCTCGACGACGACGGCATCCTGCACGTGCAATACGGCACGGCGGCGGCCACGCCCGCCCTGGTGCTCGATCCCGCCTACAAGCCGACGCATGCATCGGTGAAAGTGTCCGAGACGGACGACACCGTGACGATGAGCTCCGACCGGCTCACCGCGACATGGAACAAGCAGAAGGCCACGCTGCGCGTGGACGACGCCAATGGGCACCCATTGCTGACGCTTCATCCGCTCGGCGCGGCGATCGGCAAGGTCTCGCTGATGCACGCCAGCGACGACCCGATGTACGGCATCGGCGGCTACGACGCTTTCGAGAAGAACACCAGCGCCGGCCTGCTGCGCAAGGGCAGGCAGGTGGCGAAGGCCGGCGAGCAGGGCCACCCCGGCGCGCCCTTCGTGTGGAGTACCGCGGGCTATGGCGTGCTGTTCGCCAGTGACCGGAACGTGGACTTCGACGAGACCCTGCCGACCGGCCATCCCGATGCCGACCCGCACCTCGCGCGCCTCGACATTGCCGAGGAAACCATCGGAAGACCGGCGAATCCTTCGATGGATTTCTACATCCTTGTCGGCACGCCGCCGCAATTGATGGGCGAACTCGCCGACCTCAGCGGCCACGCACAGCTGTTCCCGAAGTGGGCCAACGGCTTCATCAACAGCCAGTGGGGCATCGACGAAAAGGAATTCCGCGACATCGTCGCCGCCTACCGCGCCAGGCACATCCCCATCGACGCCTTCACCTTCGACTTCGACTGGAAGGACTGGGGCAAGGACTGGGGCGAGTATCGCTGGAACGCCGCGAAATTCCCCGACGGCCCCACCGGCAAGCTCAAGGCCGACATGGATGCACTGGGCATCCACATGACCGGCATCATGAAGCCGCGCGTGCACGTGGATACCGAGGAAGGCCGCTACGCCACCGCGCACGACCTCTGGCTGCCCGGCGAGAAGGCCAGCCCCGACTACTTCTCGCACCTGCCGGTGAAGGACATCGACTTCGACAAGCCGGAGGCGCGCGCGTGGTGGTTCAACCCGGACCTGCAGCACAGCTTCGACACCGGCATCGTCGGCTTCTGGAACGACGAGGCCGACACCACCAAGAGCAACACGCAGTTCCTCAACATGCAGCGCGCCACCTACGACGGCCAGCGCGCACACTCGAAGCTGCGCGTGTGGTCGATCAACCGCAACTTCTGGCTGGGTTCGCAACGCTACGCCTACGGCCTGTGGTCGGGTGACATCCCCACCGGCTGGGCCAGCATGGCCGGCCAGCGCGAGCGCATGCTCAGCGCCATCGACACGGGCGTGACGCAATGGGGCATGGACGGCGGCGGCTTCCATGGCCATCCCTCGGACGAGAACTATGCGCGCTGGATCGAGTTCGCCGCGTTCGTGCCGATCTTCCGCGTGCACGGCGACGACAACGAGAAGCGCCAGCCGTGGCGCTACGGCCCGGTGGCCGAAGCCGCGGCCGCCAAGGCGATCCGCCTGCGCTACAGCCTGTTGCCCTACATCTACGCCTACCAGCATCGCGCCAGCACGCAGGGCCTGGGCCTGGTGCAGCCGCTGGCCTTCGCGTGGCCGGACGACGCGAAGCTGCGCAACGACGTCGATGCCTGGCTGTTCGGCGACTGGCTGCTGGTGTCGCCGGTGGTCGCGCAAGGCCAGACCAGCAAGCAGGTCTACCTGCCCGCGGGCACGTGGACGGACTGGTCCAGCGGCAAGACCTGGCAGGGCGGCCAGACCATCACCGTCGCCACGGACGCGAAGCAGTGGGACGACATCCCGCTGTTCATCCGCGAGGGCGCGATCATCCCCACCCAGGCGGTGATGGACTGGACCACCGAGCACCCGGTGACGACCGTGGACGTGGACGTGTTCCCGTCCGCGCAGGCCACCCACTTCGACTATTACGACGACGACGGCGCGAGCTACGACTATGCGCAGGGCGCGTACTTCCTGCAGCGCCTCGCCACGCAGCGCGCGGGCGACACGGTGAGCTTCAGCACCGCGGCGGCCGAGGGCAGCTACCACCCCGCGCTGCACGGCTATCTGGTGCGCGTGCACGGCCTTGCCGCCGCCGCCGTGGATGGCCCGCTGCAGTACTACGCCACGCCCGCCGCGCTCGAAGCCGCCGGCGGCGAGGGCTGGAGCACGGGCAGCGACCGCTACGGCACGTTCACCGTGCTCAAGCTCGATGCGGGCGCGGCACGCAACGTGACGCTGCACGCGGGCCCCGCGCACTGAATCGCGACTGGCGCCGCGCAATGGCTGCGCGGCGCAGGGAGTCCGTTGCCAGGCATGGCCTCGAACACCGCCACGCGGCAGTCATCGGGACGGGGGCCCGGCCGGCGCGACGGTATCCATTCCATTCGATACGGAGGGGTTCCGATGATTCATCCGATGCAACACCACCGCCGCGGTTCGCGCAGGCTGCCGCTCGCCCTGTGCATGGCACTGGCCTTGTCCGGGGCGTCGCTCTGGAGCAATGCCGCGCGCGCCGCCAGCAACGACAACAACGTGGAGTGGGCCGGCCTGTTCCACGACCAGGGTCCGGTCTACGACAGTGCCCCCGAACCCACGGCGAGCACGCCGGTGACGCTGACGTTCCGCACTTTCAAGGGCGACATCACCAGCGCCAACATCAAGTACTACGACAGCGCCGACGGCCAGTATCACTGGGTGGCGATGCAATGGGTGGCCAACGACGCCACCGGCACCTACGACCTGTGGCAGGGCACCATCCCCGCCAGCCCGTCGGAGAAGTACTACCGCTTCCAGATCAACGACGGCAGCGCCACCGCCTGGTACAACGCGGCGGGCATCTATGGCAGCGAACCGTCGTCCGGCGACTTCTTCATCATCCCGGGCTTCAAGACGCCGGACTGGATGAAGAACGGCGTGATCTACCAGGTCTTCCCCGACCGCTTCTACGACGGCGACACCAGCAACGACGTCACCAACGGCGAGTACACCTATGCCGGCTGCGCCACCGAGCAGCACGCCTGGGGCAGCAGCGTCACCGCCAACGTCAGCGGCTGCAACAGCGAGGTGTTCTTCGGCGGCGACCTCGCCGGCGTCGACCAGAAACTGGGCTACATCAAGGGCACGCTGGGCGCCGACATCGTCTACCTGAACCCGATCTTCTCCTCACCGACCAACCACAAGTACGACACCCAGAACTACTACACCGTCGACCCGGCCTTCGGCAGCAACGCCACGCTGCAGCAGCTGATCGGCGACATCCACAGCGCCAGCAACGGCCCGGCCGGCTATATCATCCTGGACGGCGTGTTCAACCACAGCGGCGACAGCAACTGCTGGTTCGGCGCACAGACCTACGACTCGATCGCCTGCCCGCAACCGGGCGCCTACCAGTCGCAGTCCAGCCCCTACTACAGCTACTACACGTTCCAGACCTGGCCCGGCACCTATTCCACCTTCTTCGGCATTTCCAGCATGCCCAAGCTGGACTACGGCGCCAGCGGCTCGGCCACGCGCAACCAGATCTACGGCAATTCGGGTTCGGTGGTGCAGACCTACCTGGAGCAGCCCTACGGCATCGACGGCTGGCGGCTGGATGCGGCGCAGTACCTCGACGCCGGCGGCAACAACGGCAGCGACGCCACCAACCACCAGATCATGCAGGAGCTGCGCACGGCGGTGAAGTCGGTGAACCCGAACGCCGACATCGTGGGCGAATACTGGGGCGACGCCTCGTCCTGGCTGGACGACGGCGCCGAGTGGGACGGCGCGATGAACTACAACGGCTTCACCCAGCCGGCGTCGGAATGGATCTGCGGCGTGGACGAGAGCGGCAACAGCGCCTCGCTGGCCCCCAGCGGGCTCGACAGCTGGCTGCTCGGCACGCGCGCCGACCTGCCGATCGACGTGCAGCAGACCATGACCAACTTCCTGGGCAGCCACGACACCGAGCGCTTCGCCACCCGCTGCGGCGGCGACATCTGGAAGACCTACCTCGGCCTGATCTTCCAGATGACCTACGTGGGCACGCCCACGATCTACTACGGCGACGAATACGGCATGCAGGGCGGCGCCGACCCGGACAACCGCCGCACCTTCGACTGGACCCAGGCCACCACCAGCAACACCGCGGTGGCGCTGACGCAGCAGCTGATCCGCATCCGCAACGAATACCCCGCGCTGCGCACCGGCTCGTTCATGACCCTGCTCACCGACGACACCAACGACATCTACGCGTTCGCCCGCTTCGACAGGACCAACCGCATCGCCGTGGTGCTCAACGGCACCGGCAACACCGAAACGGTAACGGTGCCGGTGTACGAAGAGAGCATGACCAACGGCAGCCAGGTCACCGACCTGCTCACCGGAACCAGGTACACGGTCAGCAACGGCAATGTCACGGTAAGCGTGGAAGGGCACTACGGCGCGATCCTCGCGCAGTGAGGCACGCGCCCCGTCCGCCTGTCCGGCGGATGGGGCGTATTCATCGGGAAGGCAGGCCTCTCCGGTCCCGCATGCGCGTAGACTGGCTGCCGGCTGCGCGCATCGCGGCGGCAAGGGTTGCCTGCCAGCCGGATGGAGGGAAACGACTGCGACAGCGACGGCTCGATCCGCACTCCACGACACACCCGCGGTTCGGCAAGATGGTGCCGGCGTCCCACAGTTCACGGATATATCGCATGAGTATTTTCAGCAGCGTGATGATGGCCTTGACCGCCGGCGCCCACGGGCCGATGTGGCACGACAGCCTGCAGTGGCGCAACCAGACGGCCAGCATCGAGATGCAGGCCGGCGGCGGCTTCCTGCTGCATGCGGCGCACGACACGCGCCGGATCCCCGCGCCGCCGTACGCGGTGCAGACCGCCAGCCCGCTGTTCGACGGCCTGTACGCGATGGCGCAGGACGACCTGCGGCAGGATTCCGTCAACGCGATCCGCGACGGCGCCTACGACCACGACCAGCCGATCCCCTGTGATTGCTTCGCCACCGGCGAGAAGTGGCCCTATGTGTGGACGCGCGACCTGTCGTTCTCGGTGGACCTCGGCCTGTGGCGCTACGACGCCGCGCGCTCGCGCAACGGCCTGCGCTTCAAGCTCTCCGGCATCCGCGCGAACGATGTGCCGAAAGACCCTGCCCTCGAAGGACCCGTCGTCATGCAGGACACCGGCTCGGGCGGCAGCTGGCCGGTGAGCACGGACCGCGTGGCATGGTTCCTCGCCGCGCGCCACCTGCTCGACGACGGCACCTTCGCCAGCGACACCTGGCAGGCGCTCACCAACACGCTGGCGCAGGACCGCCAGTACGTGTTCGACGCAGACATGGGCCTGTACCGCGGCGAGACCTCCTTCCTCGACTGGCGCGAGCAGAGCTATCCCGCGTGGACGCAGGACGACGTGGTGTTCATCGCGCAATCGTTCGCGCTGTCCACCAACGTGCTGCACTACCAGGCGCTGCAGCTCGCCGCCCGCCTGGCGGGGGAGCGCCACGACGCGCGCGCGGCCGACTACCAGGCACAGGCCGATGCACTGAAGGCCGCGATCAACGCGCATTTCTGGCGCGCCGACCGCGGCATGTACATGAGCTACATCGGCGGCGACGGCGCGCCCTTCGACACCTACGACCTGCTCGGCATCGCGCTGGCCATCGACAGCGGCGTGGCCGACGGCGACCGCGCGCGGCAGGCGCTGGCGAACTACCCGGCATGGCCCGCCGGCAGCCCGGTGATCTGGCCCGAGCGCACCGACCAGCCGATCTACCACAACCGCGCGATCTGGCCGTTCGTGAGCGCCTACGCGCTGCGCGCCGCGCGCAAGCTCAACGACCCGGAGCACATCGCGTTCGAGATCGCCTCGGTGATGCGCGGCGCCGCGCTGGCCGGCTCCAACATGGAGAACTACGAGCTGACCACCGAAGCCCCGCACGTGGACGACGGCAGGCTCAGCGGCCCGGTGGTGGATTCGCCGCGCCAGCTGTGGTCGGTGGCCGCCTACCTCGCGGTGGTGGGCGAGGGCGTGTTCGGCCTCGAGAACGATGGCAGCATCCAGCCCAAGCTGCCCGTGTCGCTGGTGCCCATGCTGTTCGGCAAGAAGGACTCGATCAGCCTGCAGCTGCCCGGCAGGCGCATCACCCTGAAGCTCCCGAAGAAGCTGGACGGCAACCTGCTGGTGGCCGGCGACACCGCGCAACGCGGCGACGAGAGCGTGGTGCAGCTGATGGCGATCAAGGTGCCCGTGCTGGGCGTGCGCAGCACGGTGCCGCCGTTCGCGCCGTCGGCGCCCGCGGCGCCGCAGGTGACGCGCGACGGCGCGGACTGGCAGGTGCGCAGCGCGGCGCCCGGCGTGCTCTACCTCAACGGCAAGCCGGTGGGGCCCATCGAGGGCAAGCTCGCGGTTCCCGCGACGGACGCGCTGCAATGCTTCAGCCTCACGCAGACCGGCGCCGGCGGGCTGGAGTCGCTGCACGGCCCGTCGCAGTGCGAGGGTCCGTTCGTCCGCGTCGATGGCGCATGGCCGCGCGCGTGGGTCGCGCCCGCCGCCGGCAACTACCAGGTGGCGCTGGACTATCGCAACGACCACGGCCCGATCAACACCGGCATCACCGCCGCGGTGAAGATGCTCGCGATCCGCTGCGATGGCGGCGCGGAGCAACGCGTACCCGTGGTGATGCCGCACAGCGTGGGCGAGGAGCTCTCCACCACCGCGCGATTCACCGCCGATGCAGGCGCGCATTGCAGCTTCGCGCTGGACGACGGCTTCAACATGAGCTACCTCGCGCACAACGCGCATTACACCGGCGGCACGGGCGGCAGCGCCCCGTTGAACGATGCCGACGTCGGCGCGCTGCGCATCGTGCCGCTGCCCTGACTATTCCCCTCTCCCACTTGTGGGAGAGGGTGCCCGACCTGCAGGGGCAGGATGCCCCTGCGGAACAGCGAAGCTGGCCCCGCAGGGGCGAGCGGCAAGGACGGCGCGAGTAAGGGCGGGAGAGGGCCCGGGCGGAGCGCGGTGCCGAGGCAACTTCACGCCCTCTCACCCAGCCCCTCTCCCGCAAGCGGGAGAGGGGAGACGACACATCAGGCGAGCGACGAATCCCGCACGCCGACGAAGTAACGCTCGGCGTCCATCACGGGTAGCGGGGTGCCGAGGACGTAGCCCTGCAGTTCGTCGCAACCCAGGCCGGCGAGGAAGGCGGCCTGCGCCTGCGTCTCCACGCCCTCGGCCGACACCAGCATGCCCAGCTGGTGGCCCAGTTCGATGATGGTCTGCACGATGGCGCCATCGTCCTCGTCGTCGGGCAGGCAGCGCACGAAACTCTGGTCGATCTTCAGCTTGTCGATCGGGAACTGCTTGAGGTACGCGAGGCTGGAATAGCCGGTGCCGAAGTCGTCCAGCGACAGCTGCACGCCCAGCGACTTGAGGCCCGCCAGCGTCGTGCGGATGCGCGCCACGTTCTCCATCAGCGCACTCTCGGTCATCTCGATGTCCAGCATCGACGCCGGCACGGCGTAGCGCTGCAGCGCCTCGGCCACCTGCGCGACCAGGTGCGGGTGCTGCACCTGCTGCGCAGAAACGTTCACCGCGATGGTGAAGCCGCGGTGGCCGCGGTCCAGCCATTCGCGCATCTGCCGCGCGGCCTGCGCGAACACCCAGCCGCCGATCTCCGGCATCAGGCCCAGCGCCTCGGCCACCGGGATGAAGCGCGCCGGCGGGACCTGCCCCAGTTCGCCGCAATTCCAGCGCAGCAGCCCCTCGTAGCCGGTCAGCGCATGATCGAGCGCGCGGTACTGCGGCTGGTAATAGAGCACCAGCTCGTCGTTGCGCAACGCGTCGCGCAGGCGACGGCCCAGGATCACGCGTTCGTCCAGCGCGCGCTTCTGCGCCACGCTGAACTCGCCGACGCGGTCGCGGCCATCGCGCTTGGCCTGCATCATCGCCGCCTCCGCCCCGCGCAGCAGCGCCGTCGGCGTGTTGCCGTGCACCGGCGCGTGGCTGATGCCGACGCTGGCGGTGAGCAGCAGGCGGTAGTCCTGGCCCTCGATGGGGCGCGCCACTTCCGCGCGCAGGCGTTCGACCAGGGCCAGCACTTCCTCGTGGCTCATGCCCGCCATCGCCATGGCGAACTTGTCGCCGGCGGTGCGCGTGACCAGCCATCGCGCGTCCAGCGTGGCGCGCAGGCGGTCGGCCACGCGGCGCAGCACGTCGTCGCCGATCACGTGACCCACCGATTCGTTGACCACCTGGAAGCGGTCGAGGCCGATCACCACTACCCATGCCTCGCTCCACGGGTTGTCCAGCAGGCGCGCCAGCGCCTCCTCCAGCAGCGCACGGCGCGGCAGGCCCGAGACCGGATCGTGGCTGGCGGCGTGGATCAGTTTCTGCTCGACCTGGCGGCGCTCGGTGATGTCGCGCGCCACGGCATAGAGCAGGCCATCCGACGTGGCGAACGAAGTCCATTCCAGCAGGTGCTCGCTGCCGTCCTTCGCCACGCAGCAGTTGAGGAACTCGCGCGTCTGCCCCGGCTCCACCGTGGCCGGGATCACCTCCGACGACTCGTCGCCTGGCAGCGTCCGCAGGAACTGCCGGTAACCGAGCGCTTTCAATTCGTCCGTGCCGTAACCGGTGAGCCGCTGCAGGAAGGGGTTGAACTGCACCAGGTGCTCGCTGCCCGGGTCGAGGATGCAGAAGATTTCCTGCGACATCTCGAAGAAGCGGTCGCGCTCGCGCAGGCGGCCGAGCAATCGCGCGCTTTCGATGGCGATACCGGCGAGCGGGACCAGGCGGTCGATGCTCGCCAGTTCGTCCGGCCGCGGCTCGCGCGGCTCGCGGTAATACACCGCGAACGTGCCGAGTACCTCGCCGTGGCTGCCGGGTATCACCGTCGACCAGCAGGCGCGCAGACCGTGCGCCATCGCCAGCTCGCGGTAATCCGTCCAGTAGGGATGCGTGGCGATGTCCACCACCACCACGCGCTGGCCGCTCCATGCCGCCGTGCCGCAGGAACCGCGCGCCTCGCCGATCTCCAGCCCATGCACGGCCCTGGCGTAAGCCTCCGGCAGGCTGGGCGCGGCGCCGTGCAACAGGCGCCGGCCGTCGAGCAGCAGCAGCGAGCACTGCGAACCCGGGTTCATCGCCTCGTGCTGGCGCGCGATGCGTTCGAGGCTTGCCGCCAGCGGCTGCTGCGCGACGATGTCGAGCAGGATCTCGTGCAAGCCGACGGCCATGCGCTCCTCGCGCTTGCGCGCGGTGATGTCCTGGCAGACGCCCAGCATGCGCACCGCGCGGCCGTCCGCGTCGGCCTCCACCACGCCGCGGCTGTTCAGCACGCGTTCGTCGCCATCCGGCCGCACGATGCGTTCCTCGAACTCGAACGCGGCGCAATCGTGCAATGCCTGCCGGATGATGCCGAGCACCCGCTCGCGGTCGTCCGCATGCACCCGCGCCAGGTAGGCCTCGAAGGTGGCCTCATGCTGCGCGGGATCCACGCCATAGATGCGGTACAGCTCATCCGACCACGCGACGCGGTTGGCGGCGACATCCCAGCTCCAGTTGCCCACGTGCATCAGTTGCTGGGCCTGCTCCATCAGCCGCTGCTGCGTCTGCAGCCGCAACTCCTCGCGCTTGCGCGCGTCGATGTCCTGGAACAGCACCGTGAGCCCGTCGGGCGCGGGGTAGGCCCGGCTGGCGAACCAGCGGCCGAGCGGTGCGAACCACGCCTCGACCGTGCATGGCCGCTGCTCGGCCATGGCCCGTTCGTAGGCCTCGCGGAACGGCCTGGTGGCTTCCTCCGGGAACCCCGCCCAGGCGTACTCGCCCAGCAACTCCCCGGCGCTGCGGCCGAGGACCCTGGCGGCCGCCTCGTTGACGTAGGTGTAGCGCCAGTCTGCGTCCAGCGCCACGTACGCTTCGGCGATGCGCTCGAAGACATGGCTGGACACGGATTCGTACTGGCGGCTCTCCATGGATCGCATTGCCCCTGTGCAGTGCTCCCGATGCAGGTGGTGCAGGTTATGCCAGTCCCTGCATCGCCACAACGTGAGTATCGCTCACGGATCGCGCAATATCTTGTGGAGCCCCGACTCCGGCTCCGGCCGCAGGCTGGATCGCCGTACCTTCAGCTGCGCCGGCAGCATCGCGCTTTCGGCGCCCTCGCCGTCGATCTGCCGCACCAGCTGCTCCACCAGCACCTCGCCGGCCTTGCCGGTGTCCTGCCGCACCGTGGTGAGCGAGGGATTGATGAAGCTGGCCATGGGGATGTCGTCGAAGCCCGCCAGCGCCACGTTGCCCGGCACCGACAGGCCGCGCTCGTTCAGCGCGCGCAGGGCGCCGATGGCGATCAGGTCGCTGGCGCCGAATATCGCGTCGAACTGCTCGCCGCGCTCGAGCAGCAGCTCGGCGGCCTCGTAACCGGCGCGCTCGGTGGTCTCGGCGTCGGCCTGCAGGGCCTCGTCCACGCGCAGGCCGCCCTCGCGCAACGCCGCCGCATAGCCGCGGTAGCGCTCGTGGAACTCGGGATAATGCGGCGTGGCGTCGCCGAGGAAGGCGATCCGCCGGCACCCCTGTTCGATCAGGTGCTGGGTGGCCAGCCGCCCGCCCGCGAAGTTGTCGCAACCGATGGAAACGCCCGGCTGGCCGGGCAGCACCGCGCCCCAGCGCACGAAGCGCGTGCCCTGCGCCACCAGCTTCTCCAGCTTGTCGCGGTGCGACTGGTAGTCGCCGTAGCCGAGCAGGATCAGGCCGTCGGCCTTCTGGCTGCCCGCGAAGTCGGCATGCCAGTCGCGCGAGAACTGCTGGAACGAGATCAGCAGGTCGTAGCCCCGCTGCGCGCTGGCACGGGTGATCGAGCCCAGCATCGACAGGAAGAACGGGTTGATGTGCGAGTCGTCCGCGGTGGGGTCCTCGAACAGCAGCAAGGCCAGCGTGCCGGTGTGCTGGCGGCGCAGGTTGGAGGCGTTCTTGTCCACCTTGTAGTTCAGCGTGTCGGCCGCCGACTGGATGCGCAACCGCGTCTCCTCGCTCACCAGCGGACTGCCGCGCAGCGCCCGCGACACCGTGGACTGCGAGACCCCGGCGAGGTGTGCGATGTCGAACGATGTGGCCTTTCCCTTCATCCGCGACCCAAGGCTGCGTGGCGTCCCGCCATCGTAGCAGGCGACGGATTCGGCCATGGCGATGGCACGGGCACCGCGTTCCGGCGCCGCGTGCCATCCCCTAAACTCCCCGCATGCTGACCATCAGCCGCACCCTTGCCCTGCCCGAATCCGAACTGGTCGAGCGCTTCCTGCGCGCCGACGGCCCCGGCGGCCAGCACGTGAACCGCACCGAGAGCGCGGTGGAGCTGCGTTTCGACGTGGCACGCTCGCCCACCCTGCCGGAACCGCTGCGCGAGCGCCTGCTGGCCCGCAGCGACCGCCGCCTCACCGACGACGGCGTGCTGGTGATCCAGGCGCGCCGCTTCCGCGACCAGGCCCGCAACCGCGAGGACGCGCGCGAACGGCTGGCCGAAATCGTCCGCGCCGCGCAGGTGGTGCCGAAGAAACGCGTGGCGACCAGGCCCACGCGCGCCTCGAAGGAACGCCGCCTCGCCGGCAAGCAGCAGCGCGGCAAGCTGAAACAATTGCGCGCGAAGAAGCCGGGGCACGAATGAACGGGACGGTCTTCACGCCAGCGCAACTGCCGCCGCACATGCCGCGCCTGCGCGACGGCTGGCGCCGCAAGCTGTGCCGCGGCGTGCTGCGCCTGTGCGGCTGGAGCCTGGTCGGCAGCTTCCCCGACGTGCCCAGGCTGGTGCTGATCGCCGCCCCCCATTCGTCATGGTGGGACGGCATCTGGGGCCTGCTGACCAAGGCCGCGATCGGCGCCGACGTGCACTTCATGGCCAAGCGCGAACTGTTCCGCGGCCCGCTGGGCGCGCTGCTCGTCAGGCTCGGCGGCATCCCCATCGACCGCGGCGCCGCCGCGGGCATGGTCGAGCAGATGGTCGAACGTTTCGGCCAGCAACAGACGCTGTGGCTGGGCATCGCCCCCGAAGGTACGCGCCGCCGCATGCCGCGCTGGAAAACCGGCTTCTGGCGCATCGCCCACGGCGCCGGCGTGCCGGTGTTCCCGGTCGCCTTCAACTACCCCGACAAGACCATCCAGCTCGGCCCGCTGTTCGCCACCAGCGACGACATGGACGCCGACATGGCGCGGCTGCGCGCGTTCTATGCGCCGTTCAAGGGGAAGCATCACGGGATATAGGGTCAGGTCGATCGCGTTGGGCAATCGCCAGGACCGACGCCGCTTCGGATGGGCATCGAGCAAGGGGCAAGCAAGCGGATGTTTGGCTACTACCTTGAATTGGCCATGCGCAGCATGAAGCGCAGCCCGGGCCTGACTGCGCTGATGATCCTGGCGATCGGCTTCGGCGTGGCGGCGTCGATGACCATGTACTCGGTATTCCGCGGCCTGTCCGCCGACCCCATCCCGTGGAAGTCGTCGCGGCTGTTCGTGCCGCAGATCGACATCTGGGGACCGGGTTTTCGTGAACCGGGTGGCGAGCCGCAGAGCGGCCTGGACTACATCGATGCCATGGCGCTGATGCGCCGGCACCGGGCCATCCGGCAATCGGCGATCTATTCGTTGTCGTCATCAACCATGCCGGACCGCGCCACCGGCAGCGCAAGCCCGATCCCGGTTCGCGGCTATGCCGTCTACAGCGGGTTCTTTCCCATGCTGGATGTGCCCTTTCGCTACGGCGGCAGCTGGAGCGAGGAGGAAGATGCGCGCCGGGCGCCCGTGGCGGTCATCAGCGACCACCTGAATCGGCAGGTATTCGGCGGCGGCGACAACGTTGGCAAGACCATCGAAGTCGGCGGCCGCGCCTATCGCATCGCCGGCATCCTCGCCTACTGGAACCCGCAGCCGGATTTCTTTGCGGATCTCCAGTACCGGGTCGATGCGCCGGATGTTTTCCTGCCGTTCCAGTACGTGGTCGAGACCCGCGCCATCGGCAACGCGGGGGCCAATTGCAAGAGGGACGCGGACGATCCGGGCACCGACTTCGAGGCATTGCTGCACTCGGACTGCACGTGGATCTCCTTCATGGTCGAACTCGATGACGCCGCTGCCGCGAGGGCGTATCGCGAATACCTCGATGCCTATGCGGTCGAGCAACAAAAGGTCGGCCGCTTCAATTGGGCGCCCAACAACCGCCTGCGCGACGTGCCGGCGCTTCTCGACCATGAGCACGTGATACCCGGCACGGCCCGGGTGTCATTGCTGGTGGCGCAGGGCCTGCTGCTCGTATGCCTGGTGAACACGGTGGGGCTGCTGCTGGCCAAATTCCTCCGGCGCAGCGGCGAGATAGCCGTAAGACGTGCGCTGGGGGCGTCGCGCGCAGCCGTCTGCGCGCAATGCCTCATCGAGGCGGGCCTGATCGGCCTGGGTGGCGGCATCCTCGGGCTGCTGCTCACCATTGCGGGAGTGCATGCTGTGGGCCTGGTCATGCCGGCGCAGCTTGCCGCCCTGGCGGGCATCGACCCGGGCCTGCTTTCGTCCGCCCTGCTGCTCGCCATGGTCGCCACCCTGCTTGCAGGCGCATACCCGGCCCATCGCGCATCGCGCGTACCTCCCGCATTGAAGCTCAAGGGACAGTGAGGGGCGCCGTGGATATCCACCCCATCCTCGCGGCCTTGAAGAAGCACAAGAGCGCCGCGCTCCTGATCGTGCTGCAAATCGCGCTGACGCTGGCGATCGTCGCCAATGCGTTCTTCATCATCGGCCACAGCATCGGGCGAATGAGCCGGCCGACCGGCCTCGAGGAAGACGGCCTGATCCGTGTTGTGCAGCAATGGCCGGCAACGCCCGGCATGGACGATGCGGCTGCCATCGAGAAATTCGATGCCATGCAGCGCGCGGATCTCGAAACCTTGCGGAGTCTCCCGGACGTAGAGGACGCGGCGGCTTCCACCAGCAATCCCATACTGAGCGGCTACGAAGCCGGCGACATCTCGCTGGACTCGGGCCGCAAGGGCAAATTCGTGCGCGCGGCCTATTACTACGGCGACGAGCGCATGCGGCCGGTCTTCGGCCTGCACCTGATCGCCGGCCGCGACTTTTACGCCAGCGAGATCCGGCACGGGCACGGTCTTCCGGGCTCGCCCGTGGTCATCGTGAGCAAGCCTGTCGCAGACCGCCTTTTTCCGGATGGCCATGCACTCGGCCAGACGGTGTACCAGGACGGCAAGCCAGCGAGGATCGTGGGCATCGTCGAACGATTGCAGACGCCGAAAAGGGCGGACAGCGACTGGGCTTTCAACTCGGTGCTCGAGCCGTTGCGCGTGGACGATGCGTGGGCGGGCTATGTGGTGCGGGCACGACCGGGTCGCACCGCGGAGGCGATGCGCGAAATCCACGATGCCCTGTTTGCACTCAACCCGATGCGCCTCATGCCCGAACCCTATGCCGGCATCCATTCGTTCACCGAGATACGCGCCTCCGGCTATTTCCCGGATCGCGGCATGGCGCTGCTGATGGGCGCAATCTGCATCATCCTGCTGGGCGTCACGGCTGCCGGCATTGTCGGCCTGACCAGTTTCTGGGTGCTGCAGCGTTACCGGCAGATCGGGGTGAGACGGGCACTCGGCGCGCGCAAGGTGGATATCCTGCGCTATTTCCAGATCGAGAATTTCCTGATTGTCGCGGGCGGCGTGATCGTCGGCACGGCATTGGCCCTTGGCCTCAACGCATGGCTGATGGCGCAATACGAGATGACGCCCCTGCCAGTGATCTACGTGGCGTCAGGCGCGCTTGCCCTGCTTGTGCTGGGCCAGGCGGCGGCGCTGGTGCCGGCGCTGCGCGCCTCCCGCGTACCGCCAGTCGTGGCGACACGCTCAACTTGAAGGGCAAGCATCACGACGTGCAGGACACCTCTAGCGCCCGGAGTGCCCCGGCTCGTCGTAGTCCCGGTGCGTCAGCAATCCCGGGCGGATCAGGTCGATGAAGGCGCGCGCCTCGGCGCTGAGGAACTTGCCCTTGCGCATCACCACGCCATAGCTGCGTTGCGGGAACCAGCGCTGCATGTTGCGCACGACCAGGCGTCCGCGGTCGGCGTCGGTGATGCAGATGCCGGTGACGATGGAGATGCCCAGGCCCATCGCCACGTATTCCTTGATCACGTCCCAGCCGCCGACTTCGATGGCGACCTGGTAGGGCACCTGGTTCTGCTGGAACACCAGGTCCACCTGCCGATAGGTGGACAGCCGCTGCGGCGGCAGGATCAGGCCGTAGGGCGAGAGATCCGCCAGCGTCACCTCGGCTTTTTCCGCCAGCGGGTGGCCGGGCGGCAGGATCAGCATGGGGTCGTACTGGCGCACCGGCGCCCACGCGATGTCGTGCGGCACATCCAGCATCGAGCCCACGGCGAAGTCGGCCTTGTCCTCGCGCAGCATCGCCATGCCGTCCTTGCCGGTGACGTTGGCGAGTTGCAGGTGCACGGCCGGGTAACGTTCGCGGTAGCGGCGCACCAGCTCCGGCAGCAGGTACTGGATGGTGGAGGTGCCAGCGGCGATGGTGAGCCTGCCGGCGGTGAGGCCTTGCACCCTGGCCTGGAAGTCGCGATCGAGATTCTCCCAGCCTTCCACCAGCGGGCGCGCCAGTTCGTACAGTGCCTCGCCCGCATCGGTGAGGTTGATGCGGCGGCGGCGGCGCTCCAGCAGGGTCGCGCCCAGTTCACGCTCCAGCGCCTGCAACTGCAGGCTCACCGACGGCTGGGACAGGTACAGCGCCTCGGCAGCACGACTCAGCGTGCCCAGCTTCACCGTGGCCACGAAGGCGCGCAGCTGTTTGTGGCGGTTGCCCTTGTAGTAGAAACGGGCAGGCTCGCTCGCCAGACCATGCGCTTGCGTACGCTTTTTTGTTGCGCTGCGGAGCGATTTTTTGGGCGATTTCGCTGTCTTGGTCGGTGCTTTTCGTTCTGTCATGTCAATGACTTGCAATATGCATTAATATTGACAATATCAAAAATTGAAACATTTGCTTTGTCAAATTGTAAATCCATGGCCTAGCTTCGAGTCGTCCAACGACCGGAGCCAACCATGGCCTTGCCCCGCGAACGCCTGACCACCGAAGCCGTGCAACTGCACGGCCAGCCCAATCCCGCCCAGCAGGCGATCCTCAACCCGCAGGCGCTGGCCCTCCTCGCCGACCTGCATCGCCGCTTCGATGCCCGCCGTCGCGAACTGCTTGCCGCCCGCCGCGAGCGGCAGGCGCGCTGGGACGCCGGCGAACTGCCGGATTTCCGCGCCGACACCGCCGCGATCCGCGAATCGGAATGGACGGTGGGGCCGATCCCACCCGCGCTGCGCGACCGCCGCGTGGAGATCACCGGGCCGGTGGAGCGCAAGATGATCATCAACGCGCTGAACTCGGGCGCGAAGGTGTTCATGGCGGACTTCGAGGACTCCTCCGCGCCCAGCCTCGCCAACCAGCTGGACGGCCAGATCAACCTGCGCGACGCGGTGGCCGGCAAGCTCGACTACACCTCGCCCGAGGGCAAGCACTACCGCGTGGCCGACAACCCCGCGGTGCTGGTGGTGCGCCCGCGCGGCTGGCACCTGCCGGAGCGCCACATCACGGTGGACGGCGAAACCATGAGCGGGGCGCTGGTGGACTTCGGCCTGTACGCCTTCCACAACGCACGCGCCCTGCACCGCCGCGACCTCGGCCCGTACTTCTACCTGCCCAAGCTGGAATGCATGGAGGAGGCCGCGCTGTGGGATGCGGTGATGGCGCACGCGGAAACCGAACTGGACCTCCCGCCCGGCAGCATGAAGGTGACCGTGCTGATCGAAACCCTGCCCGCCGCGTTCCAGATGCACGAGATCCTGCACGCGCTGCAGTCGCGCGCCGTGGGCCTCAACTGCGGGCGCTGGGACTACATCTTCTCCTACCTGAAGACCCTGCGCGGCCACCGCGACCGCCTGCTTCCCGAACGCGGCCAGGTGCTGATGACGGTGCCCTTCCTCAAGGCGTATTCGGAGCTGCTGATCCAGACCTGCCACCGGCGCGGCGCGTTCGCGATGGGCGGCATGGCGGCGCAGATCCCGATCAAGGGCGACGAGGCCGCGAACGAGGCCGCGCTGGCCAAGGTGCGCGCCGACAAGCTGCGCGAGGTGAAGGCCGGCCACGACGGCACCTGGGTGGCGCACCCCGCGCTGGTGCCCATCGCGCAGGCGGTGTTCGACGAATACATGCCCGAGCCGAACCAGCGCGACGTGGAGCGCGATGACGTGCGCGTGACCCGCGAGCAGTTGCTGGCGCCGTGCGTGGGCACCATCACCCGCGCCGGCTTCGACAACAACGTCGAGGTGTGCCTGCGCTACACCGCCGCCTGGCTGGACGGCCAGGGCTGCGTGCCGATCCACCACCTGATGGAAGACGCCGCCACCGCCGAGATCGCCCGCGCGCAGTTGTGGCAGTGGCTGCATCATGCCGATGCTCCGGCCGGCGGGACGCCTGCCGGGGGTGGCCTGGAATTCCCCGATCACGCGCCGATCGACTTTGCCCTGTTCGACCACGCGCTGGCCTCGCACGCCCATCGTCTGCGCGACAGCGACGTGCCGGGCGCTGCGCGCGTGGATGCCGCCGCGCGGCTGCTGCGCGAGCTGATCCACGCCGACACGCTGGCCGATTTCCTCACCGTGCCGGCTTACGAACAGCTTTGAATCTCTTCCTTCTCCCCCCGGGAGAAGGTGCCCGAAGGGCGGATGAGGGTTCGGTCGTGCGCAGCACTACGCAAGCACCGGACCCTCACCCCAACCCCTCTCCCGACGGGAGAGGGGCTCAAACCACGGAGCCACGCCATGAAGACCACCCTGCCCACCGCCGAACAGATCGAACTGGACTGGAACAACAACCCCCGCTGGGCCGGCATCCGCCGCCACTACAGCGCCGCCGACGTGGTGCGCCTGCGCGGCACCGTGGCGATCGAGCATTCGCTGGCGCGCCACGGTGCCGAGCGGCTGTGGAAGAGCCTGCACGAGGAGGATTTCGTCAACGCGCTGGGCGCGCTCACCGGCAACCAGGCCATGCAGCAGGTGAAGGCTGGCCTCAAGGCGATCTACCTCTCGGGCTGGCAGGTCGCCGCCGACGCCAACCTCGCCGGCGAGATGTATCCGGACCAGTCGCTCTACCCTGCGAATTCGGTGCCGCAGGTGGTGAAGCGCATCAACAACACCCTGCTGCGCGCCGACCAGCTGCACCACGCCGAGGGCAAGGACGGCATCGACTGGCTGGCGCCCATCGTGGCCGACGCGGAAGCCGGTTTCGGCGGCGTGCTCAACGCCTTCGAGCTGATGAAGGCGATGATCGAGGCCGGCGCCGCCGGCGTGCACTTCGAGGACCAGCTCGCCAGCGTGAAGAAGTGCGGCCACATGGGCGGCAAGGTGCTGGTGCCCACGCGCGAAGCGGTGGACAAGCTCACCGCCGCCCGCCTCGCCGCCGACGTGCTGGGCGTGCCCACCCTGATCGTGGCGCGCACCGACGCGGACGCCGCCGACCTGCTCACCTCGGACATCGACGACAACGACAAGCCCTTCGTCACCGGCGAGCGCACCGTGGAAGGTTTCTTCCGCGTGCGCGCCGGGCTGGCCCAGGCGATCAGCCGCGGCCTCGCCTATGCGCCCCATGCCGACCTGGTGTGGTGCGAGACCAGCAAGCCGAACCTGGAGGAAGCGCGCCAGTTCGCCGAGGCGATCCGCAAGCAGTTCCCCGGCAAGCTGCTCGCCTACAACTGCTCGCCCAGCTTCAACTGGAAGAAGAACCTCGACGACGCCACCATCGCCAAGTTCCAGCGCGAGCTGGGCGCGATGGGCTACAAGTTCCAGTTCATCACGCTGGCCGGCTTCCACAGCCTCAACTACGGCATGTTCGACCTGGCGCACGGCTACGCGCGCCGCCAGATGAGCGCCTTCGTGGAGCTGCAGGAAAGGGAATTCGCCGCCGCCGAACGCGGCTTCACCGCGGTGAAGCACCAGCGCGAAGTGGGCACCGGCTACTTCGATGCGGTGACCCAGGCGATCCAGCAAGGGCAGTCGTCGACCACGGCGCTGAAGGGTTCGACGGAAGAGGCGCAGTTCGCACGCCACGCGGCGGCGTAAGCCGTGCCACTTTAGGAGCGCACCCTGTGCGCGATGGCCTTGCGCCTTGATCGAAGCGCCGGGCCATCGCGCACAGGGTGCGCTCCTTACGCCGTGCCGGTCGCCGGCGGCACCAGCGCGATCACCGTCCAACCCGGCCTGGGTTCCAGATCCCGCTTGGCCGAAGCCACGCGCAACGCGCCTTTTTCCTCCACGCCGAACAGCAGCACGCTGTCCGGACCGTACTGCGCGATGAAGTGCGACCAGTCGAACGCAGTACTCAGCCGGGTGGTCTTGATGCGCCACCCGCCCAGCAGCAACTCGGCGAAACGCGCGTGCGTCATCGATTCGTCGAACAGCGGCGGAGCCAGCAGGCGCTCGGCCAACGCGGTGCGATCCGTGTTCTCCTCCGGCGCCAGCACGCGCAGGCGGTACACCTTGTTGCGGCCGAATTCCTGCCGGTAATGCACGCAGGCCAGCGTGTTGCGCTCGCGGTGCACGGACATCGCCAGCAGTCGGCCGATGCCGGCGAGATCGAGGTTGCGCTCGGCGTGCGGCGAGGCCGGGTTGCCGAAGAAGGTACTCAGCCCCTCCATTCGCGCCAGGCGGATGCCGTCGTGCTCGTCGTCGGCCAGCACCACGCGGAAACCCGCTTCGTGCAGCGCCCTGCCCACGCCACGGGCCACCGCATCGGAACCGAAGATCAACACGCCGCGCGGCTCCGGTTCGGCCACGCCCAACCACAGCGCCAGCGGTCGCGCGGTGGCGCTCTGCAGAACCACCGTGCCGACGATGAGGATGAACACCAGCGGCACCAGCGCCCCTGCACCTGCCACGCCCAGCGCCTGCAGGCGTAGCGCGAACAGGGCGGAGACCGAGGCTGCCACGATGCCGCGCGGCGCCACCCAGCCGATCAGCGTGCGCTCGCGCCAACCCAGCGGGCTGCCGAGGCTGGCGATCAGCACGCTGAACGGACGCACCAGGAATTGGGCGATCAGGAAGATCACGAAGCCTTCCCAAAGCAGGTCGCCCGGCAGTGGCCATGGCAACCGTGCCGCCAGCAGGATGAAGAGCAGCGACACCAACAGCGTGGTCAGGTGCTCCTTGAAGTCGAGGATGTCGTCGACATGCACGTCGCGCATATTGCCCAGCGCAATGCCCATGATCGTCACCGTGAGCAGACCCGAATCGTGCGCAAGCCGGTTGGCGATGGTGAAGGCCAGCAGCACCGTCGCCAGCACGCCGAAATTCTGCAGGTACTCGGGAATCGACTGGCGGCGCAGCAGCAGGCCCAGCAGCCACGCCGCCAGCGCGCCTGTCGCCGCGCCGCAGAGCACCGTGCCGAGGAACACGCTCAGCGCATGCCCCTGCTCGCGCGACACCACCACCTCGTAGACCAGCACGGCGAGCAATGCGCCCAGCGGATCGATCACGATGCCTTCCCAGCGCAAGGCGTTGGCGATGCGCGCATTCGGCCGCAACGTGCGCAGCATCGGCGCGATCACGGTGGGCCCGGTGACGCAGGTGAGCGCGCCGAACAGCAGCGCGATGGGCCAGGCCACGCCGGCCACCCAATGCGCCGCGGCGGCCAGCGACACGAGGGCGGCCAGCGCACCGTAGCTCACCAGCCCGCGCACCACGCCGCCGATGCCGGGCAGTTCGTGGAAACGCAAGGCGAGGCTGCCTTCGAACAGGATCAGCGCCACCGCCAGCGACACCATCGGGAACAGCAATCCGCCCAGCAGCGCATCGGGTCGCAGCAGGCCGGACACAGGGCCAAGCAACAGGCCGGCGAGCAGCAGGAACACGATCGCGGGCAATTTCACCCGCCATGCCAGCCACTGGCACAGGAAGCCGATCACCAGCATGCCGGTCAGCACCAGGCCGGGTTCGATGCTCATCGCGATCCTTGGTCCGCGTCGCCAACCGCATCGGAACACGCGGCAGCACGCTGCGTCCAGGCGATCCGTCCGGTTCCTGCCGGTCCACCCGAGCCCCAGGACTGCACGTCCGGCGTGCAGGCAGTCAGAAACGGCGGTACTGCAGTGCCTCCGCAAGGTGTTCGCGCTCGAGCACGCCGGCGCCACCGTCGATGTCGGCGATGGTGCGCGCCACGCGCAACACGCGGTGGTAGGCGCGCGCGGACAGGCCGAGCTTCTCCAGCGCCTGTTCGTACCAGCGACGCTCGGCCTGGCCCAAGGCGCAGTCGCGCTCCAGTTCGCGGTGGTTGATCTCCGCGTTCGGTCGACCCGCACGCATCAGGGCATGACGCCGCGCACCGAGCACGCGGGCGCGCACCGTGGCGGAGTCCTCGTCGTGCGGGCCGCGCGACGCATCCATTTCACGCAGCGGCAGCGACGGCACCTCGACCGCGAGGTCAATGCGATCCAGCAGCGGCCCGGAAATGCGCGAGCGATAGCGCTGGATCTGCTCCGGCGTGCACTGGCAGCGCCGGCGCGTGTCGCCGGCATGGCCGCAGGGGCATGGATTCATCGCCGCCACCAGCTGGAACTGTGCGGGGAAAGTGGATTGCCGGGCCGCACGCGACACCACGATATGGCCGGATTCCAGTGGCTCGCGCAACACCTCCAGCACGTGCCGGCTGAATTCCGGCAACTCGTCGAGGAACAACACGCCGTTGTGCGCCAGCGAAATCTCGCCCGGTCGCGGCAGCGAACCGCCGCCCACCAGCGCCACCGCCGAGGCGGTGTGATGCGGTGCGCGGAATGGCCGGCGTCGCCAGCGTGCGGGATCGGTGGGCTGGCCAGCCACCGACAGCACCGCGCAGGTTTCCAGCGCCTCGGATTCGGAAAGCGGCGGCAGGATGCCTGGCAGGCGTTCGGCCAGCATGGTCTTGCCGGTGCCCGGCGGCCCCACCAGTAGCAGGTGATGACCGCCTACGGCCGCGATTTCCAGCGCGCGGCGTGCCTGCAACTGGCCGCGCACGTCGCGCAGATCCGGACCGTCGTAAATGCCGCCTTCGGTGTCGACGCCTGTAGGCGTCGCCAGGTCCTGAGCGCCGCGCAGCCAGCCGCAGACCTCGGCCAGCGAGTCGGCCACACGCACTTCCACCTCGGAAACCAGCGCGGCCTCGGCCGCGTTCGCCCGTGGCACCACCACCTTGCGGCCACGTGCGCGTGCGCGCAGCAGTGCCGGGAGCACGCCCGAGACGCTGCGCAACGAACCGCTTAGCGCCAGTTCGCCGAGGAATTCGCAATCGTCGAGCTTCTCGCGCGGCACCTGTCCGCTGGCGGCGAGGATGCCCAGCGCGATCGGCAGGTCGAAGCGGCCACCATCCTTGGGCAACTCGGCGGGTGCCAGATTCACGGTGACCTTGCGCCCCGGATACTCAAAGGCCGTGTTCTGGATGGCCACGCGCACGCGATCACGGGCCTCGCGCACGGCGGCCTCGGGCAAGCCCACGATATTGGTGGCCGGCAGGCCACCGGAGAGATGAACCTCGACCATCACCTGCGGCGCAGCGATGCCCTCCTGCGCGCGACTGAGGGTGACGGCGAGGCTCATGCGGCCGTTCCTTGCCGAAACGCGTGCCGGCCCACGAGTCGAGCCATCGGCCGGCTCGCCTGGAAGCCGCGGTCACGCACCCGCATCGAACACTCCATGTGCAGCGTCAGTCGTAAATAACCGCCCCCGATCGCAAAACTCGGGGTGAGGGTGACGAATCGGGGGCGGCTCCCGGGAGGCTAGTCCCCGCGGGCGGCGACGGCGGCCTCGAGTTCGGCCACGCGCCGCTCCAGTTCCTCGACCTTGGCGCGGGTGCGTGCAAGCACCTGGCTCTGGACATCGAACTCTTCGCGGGTGACCAGGTCGAGGCGGCGCAATCCCTGTGCCAGGACATCGTGGAAATTGGTTCGCAGATCCTGCTGCGCCTGTGCCACTCCGGGCGGAACCAATGATGCCAGGCGTCGTGCCAGCTGATCGATATCCAGCCTATCCATCATGGACGGCGCCTCGAACTTGTCGAAAGAGAGTTTCCATGAACGAAAGGTGGGCGCACCATCGGCGGATTCCGTTATTTGGTGTAGGAATTGTCCTACATGGTATCCCCCAGGCGACAGCGGCAAGCTGCGGAGGCAAAATGCCTGTCCGCGTCGCGTCGCGATGCTCCTGCCCGAGGAATCCCCATGAAGCTGGTCGTGGCGATCATCAAGCCATTCAAGCTCGACGACGTGCGCGAGGCACTGGCCGAGGTCGGCGTGCAGGGCATCACGGTGACCGAGGTGAAGGGGTTCGGCCGCCAGAAAGGCCATACCGAGCTTTATCGCGGTGCCGAGTACGTGGTCGATTTCCTGCCCAAGATCAAGCTGGAGGCGGCGGTGGCCGACGACCAGCTCGACCGCGTGCTGGAAGCGATCCAGAACTCCGCCCGCACCGGCAAGATCGGCGACGGCAAGATCTTCGTGAGCCCGCTGGAACAGGTGATCCGCATCCGCACCGGCGAACTGGATCAGGACGCGCTCTAAGACTTGTCCACAACTTATTGGGTTGACCCGGCCGATTTTGCCCGATATGTTGTGCCGGTCGGTGCCCTGCCAGACGCGATCGTCGGCCGGGCTCAAAAGGGAATCCGGTGCGAATCCGGAACTGCCCCGCAGCGGTAAGTGGAAACGAACGTCTCGATAGCGCACTGATCCACAGCGATCGGGAAGCGGAGACCAGTAGGCGGGCACAGGCCCACGTCCACGAGTCCGAAGACCTGCCGACGCGGCATGGCCATAGCGCCATGCCGGGTGGTGGCGGCTTCCGCGGGGAGGCGCGTCGGATCGTCGGGCCCTTGCGCCCGATGGGCGACCGTCCGCGGGCAACCACTGCATCAGCCCTGCGCGCGGGAGCAGGCGGTTGATCGCCACGGCCTGGAGCCACCGACATGCAGCCTCTCGATACCGATACCCGCGAGCTTCCCGCTGCGCGCGCGGAGTCGTCCCCGCTTTCCGCCGAAGTACCGGCCTCCACCGGCGAAGCCTTCGCCCTCACCCCGCCGCACAACCCCGGCCAGATGCGCGTGACCAAGCGCAACGGCCGCCAGGAAGTGGTGGACGTGAACAAGATCGTGCGCGCCGTGACCCGCAGCAGCGAAGGCCTGCACGGCGTCGATCCGCTGCGCGTGGCACTGAAGACCATCGGCGGCCTGTACGACGGCGCCACCACGCAGGAACTGGACCAGCTTTCGATCCGCACCGCCGCCGCGCTCACCGCGGAAGAGCCCGAATACGGCCAGCTCGCCGCACGCCTGCTGGGCGCCTTCATCGACAAGGAAGTGAGCGGCCAGGAAATCCAGAGCTTCTCGCAGTCCATCGCGCGCGGCGCCGAGCTGGGTATCCTCAACGAACGCCTGCGCGATTTCGTCGCCACCAACGCGCGCAAGCTCAACGACGCCATCGACCCGCTCGCCACGCGCCGCTTCGAATACTTCGGCCTGCGCACGGTGTACGACCGCTACCTGCTGCGCCATCCGCAGAAGCGCCTGGTGATCGAGACGCCGCAGCACTTCTTCATGCGCATCGCCTGCGCGCTGGGCGGCAGCGAGATCGGTGAAACGCTTGAGCTGTACCGCCTGCTCTCCTCGCTGGAATACATCGCCAGTTCGCCCACGCTGTTCAACGCCGGCACCGCGCACGAACAGCTCAGCTCCTGTTTCCTGCTCGACTCGCCGGCCGATTCGCTGGAATCGATCTACGAGAAGTACGGCGACGTGGCCAAGCTCAGCAAGTTCGCCGGCGGCATCGGCCTGGCCTACTCGCGCGTGCGTTCGCGCGGCTCGTTGATCAAGGGCACCAACGGCCACTCCAACGGCCTGGTGCCATGGCTGAAGACGCTGGACGCCTCGGTCGCGGCGGTGAACCAGGGCGGCAAGCGCAAGGGCGCGGCCTGCGTGTACCTGGAACCGTGGCACGGCGACATCGAGGAATTCCTCGAACTGCGTGACAACACCGGCGACGACGCCCGCCGCACGCACAACCTCAACCTGGCCAACTGGATCCCGGACGAATTCATGCGCCGCGTGGAGGGCGACGGCGAATGGTCGCTGTTCGACCCAAAGGTGGTGCCGCACTTCGTGGACAGCTGGGGCGAGGCGTTCGAGCAGGCCTACCGAGAAGCGGAGGCCGCCGGCCTCGCCGTGAAGAAAGTGAAGGCACGCGAGCTGTACGCGCGCATGCTGCGCACGCTGGCGCAGACCGGCAACGGCTGGATGACCTTCAAGGACCGCAGCAACGCCACCAGTAACCAGACAGCCAAGGCGGAAAACGTCATCCACCTGTCGAACCTGTGCACCGAGATCCTCGAGGTCACCAACGCCGGCGAGACCGCGGTGTGCAACCTCGGCTCGGTCAACCTCTCGCGCCACGTGGTCGACGGCCGCTTCGACTTCGACAAGCTCGCCGCCACCGTGCGCACCGCGGTGCGCCAGCTCGACCGCGTGATCGACCTCAACTTCTACCCGATCGACACCGCCAGGACGGCGAACAGCAAGTGGCGTCCGGTCGGCCTGGGCGTGATGGGCCTGCAGGACGTGTTCTTCAAGCTGCGCCTGCCGTTCGATTCGGTCGAAGCGCTGGAGCTGTCCACGCGCATCGCCGAGGAGATCTATTACAACGCGCTGTCGCAGTCGAACGAGCTGGCGATGGAGCACGGCGCGCATCCGGGCTTCGCCGAAAGCCGCGCGGCCAACGGTGAGCTGCAGTTCGACTACTGGACCAACGCCACGCCAAACGACTCTGCACGCTGGGACGCGCTGCGCGAGGCTATCAAGGCCAAGGGCTTGCGCAACTCGCTGCTGATCGCGATCGCGCCGACCGCCACCATCGCCTCGATCGCCGGCTGCTACGAGTGCATCGAGCCGCAGGTGAGCAACCTGTTCAAGCGCGAGACGCTATCCGGCGACTTCCTCGTGGTGAACCGCTATCTCGCCGACGAGCTGAAGACGCTGGGCCTGTGGACGCCGGAAGTGCGCGATGCGATCAAACTGGCGGAAGGCTCGATCCAGGGCATCAGCGCGATCCCGGAACGCCTGCGCGCGATCTACCGCACGGTGTGGGAACTGCCGCAGAAGGCGCTGATCGACCTCGGCGCCGCGCGCGGCGCGTACATCGACCAGAGCCAGTCGCTGAACCTGTTCATGGAGAACCCGAACATAGGCCAGCTCTCTTCCATGTACATGTACGCGTGGAAGTCCGGCATCAAGACCACGTACTACCTGCGCTCGCGCCCGGCGACCAAGATTGCCAAGACCACGGTGTCGGCCGCGGCGATGGCGAAGCCCGCGGTCACCAGCGACCAGGAACAGGCAACGGCGGCGGTGTTCTGCTCGCTGGAGAACCCTGAGTATTGCGAGGCTTGCCAGTAATCCGCTCGCAGCCCCTCTCCCACCGGGAGAGGGGTTGAGGGTAAGGGTTCGGGCAGAGCGCGCGGACGGACCTTGCGATCAAATTCATCGACGCGCTTCGCCCGGACCCTCATCCGCCCCTACGGGGCACCTTCTCCCGAAGGGAGAAGGGATGTTCATCCAACGCTTCATCAAGGAACGCCCATGTCCGCCCAACCCGAACGCACCCAGCACATCCTCGATCCGGGCTTCGAACTCACCTTGCGCCCGATGCGCTATCCCGAGTTCTACGAGATGTACCGCAACGCGATCAAGAACACCTGGACCGTGGACGAGGTGGATTTCTCGCTGGACACCACCGACCTGCGCTCGAAGATGAGCGAGGCCGACCGCCACCTGATCCACCGCCTGATCGCGTTCTTCGCCACCGGCGACACCATCGTGGCGAACAACCTGGTGCTGAACCTGTACCAGCACATCAATGCGCCGGAAGCGCGCATGTACCTGTCGCGCCAGCTGTACGAGGAAGCACTGCACGTGCAGTTCTACCTGACCTTGCTGGACACCTACATTCCCGATCCGGGCGAACGCAACAAGGCCTTTGCCGCCATCGAGAACATCCCGTCGATCCGCCAGAAGGGCGAGTTCTGCTTCAAGTGGATCGACTCCATCCAGGACCTGCAAAGGCTGCAGACGCGCGAACAGCGCCGCCAGTTCCTGCTCAACCTGATCTGCTTCGCCGCCTGCATCGAAGGCCTGTTCTTCTTCGCCGCGTTCGCCTACGTGTACTTCCTGCGCTCGCGCGGCCTGCTGCACGGGCTGGCCTCGGGCACCAACTGGGTATTCCGCGACGAGAGCTGCCACATGGCGTTTGCGTTCGACGTGGTTCGCACGGTGCGCGCGGAAGAGCCGGACCTGTTCGACGACGGCATGCGCACGCAGATCGAGGAAATGCTGGAAGACGCCATCGCCTGCGAGACGCAATTCGCCGAAGACGTGCTCTCCGGCGGCGTGGCCGGCCTCTCGGCGAAGGACATGCGCCAGTACCTCGAATACTGCGCGGACCAGCGCCTGGCCCAGCTCGACCTGCCGAAGAAATACGGCGCGAAGAACCCGTTCGACTTCATGGACCTGCAGGACGTGCAGGAAGTCACCAACTTCTTCGAGCGCCGCGTGTCGGCGTACCAGGTCGGCGTGCAGGGCGAAGTCGCGTTCGACATGGCGTTCTGAAAGGCAACGCCCGCTTGACCTGTAACGGACGTTACATGTAACGTCCGTTACATGATGACGCGAAAAGAAGCGCTGGTCGACTCCATCGTCGCCTACCTGCTCGAACACGGGCTGGCCGACCTTTCGCTGCGTCCGCTGGCCGCGGCCACCGGCACCAGCGCACGCCTGCTCATCTACCACTTCGAATCGAAGGAAGGCCTGCTCACCGAGATCCTCGAGGCCATGCAGGCCCGGCTCCGGCAGTCCTTCGCGCGCCTGCTGGAGCCGCAGGCCGGCGGCAAGCAGCCGCAACCGCCGCTCAAGCTGCTCTGGCACTGGGCGATCGCCGATGCGAACTACCCCTATTTCAAGCTGCTCTACGAATTGCAGATACTCGCCATCCAGAATCCGGAGGCGTACGCGCAGTATCTGCAGCGCAACGCCCTGAACTGGTCGGACCTGATCCTCTCGATAATCCCGGCACCGCGGCGCGACCCTGCCTTCGCCACGCTGTGCGGCGCCGTCTTCGACGGCCTTTTCCTCGAACTCATGGGCACCGGCGACCGCAAGCGGACGACGCAGGCGCTCGACCGTTTCATCCGCATCGTCGGCGATGCCCGTGCATTCCGGGCCGACACCTGACCCGCCAAACGAGGCATCCATGCGCGGCTTGTTCGATCACCTGAAGGCAATCCGGACGCGCCAATGGCTCACCAGCCTTGTCGGCCTGCTGCTCGCCCTGGGCGTGGTCAGCCTGCCCTTCGGCATCTGGGACCATGAATTCGCCGGCATCGGGCACCTGCTCGGCAACGAGGCGATCTGGTGGACTTATGTCGCCGTGATGCTGCTCTACGTGCGACGGGTCGAGCGGCGGCCCTTGTCGTCGGTCGGCTTCCGCCCGCCGGGCATCGCCAACAGCGTCATCGGCGTGCTCGCCGGCGCAGTCGTGCTGGCGGTATTCGCAGCCATGTATTTCCTCATCCTGCCCGCACTCCATCTCGACGATTCGGCAGTCGCCACGGCCAACGGCGGCGCCCTGATGGCCACGCCGTGGTGGTGGCGCTTCATTTCCACGGTGCGCGCGGCGGTGGCGGAGGAACTGCTGTTCCGCGGGTATGCAATGGGGCGCATCGAAGAACTGACCGGGAGCCGCGCCGTCGCGACCATGCTGTCCCTTGCCGTATTCACGGTCGACCACGTGACGTACTGGGGCTGGAGCCATGAGCTGATCGTCGCCGTCGGCGGACTGGCCTTCTCGCTGCTCTACCTGTGGCGCCGCAACCTGTGGGTCAACATCATCGCGCACTTCATCGTGGACGCCGCCACGGTTCTCTGACCGCCGGCCGGCCACCGCTTGACTACACGTGTCGCCAAGGCGTAGCGTAACGACACGTGTAGTCAAGCGGAGCCGCCCCATGCCACGACCCTCCATCGGCGACCAGGAACTCGCCCTGCTGCGCTACCTCGCCGCGCACGAGCCCGCCTCGGTGGGCGAAGTGGCGGGCGGTTTCGGCGAAGCGCAGGGCCTCGCCCGCTCCACCGTTCTGACGATGATGGAACGGCTGCGCGCCAAGGGTTACCTCAAGCGCAGGCAGGCGCAGGGCGTATACCGCTACAGCACGGCGACCGGCCCGGGCGAGGCGATGCGCAGCGCGGTGGGCAGCTTCGTGCAGAACACGCTGCGCGGCTCGGTCTCGCCCTTCGTGGCGTGGATGGCCGAACGCGGCGAGGTCAGCGACGACGAACTGGCCGAGCTGCAGGCACTGGTGAAACAACTCAAGGGCACGCGCAAGGAGAAGTGAGATGACGACGCTCGATCATCTGGCCTCCACCCTGCTGGAACGCCTGGCCTGGACTTCGCTGCAGGCTGCCGTGCTGGTCGTGGCGGTGGCGCTGCTCATCCGCGCCCTGCCGCGCCTGCCCGCCGCCGCGCGCTGCGCGTTGTGGTGGCTGGTCGGCCTGCAGGTGGTGCTGGGGTTGTGCTGGCAGGCACCGATCCGCCTGCCGTTGCTGGCGCCACCGGCGGTTGCCGAAGCGCCCATCGCCGTCGTGCAGACCGCCACGGATATCGATCATGCCGCCGTGCACCGCATGGCCGTGCATATCACGATGCCAACCGCGGCCGGCACAAGCCGGGACACCCCGCCGGGTTGGCTCTCCAGCCATTGGCGCACGACCCTGATTGGCGCGTGGCTGCTCCTGTTGCTGGCGCAGTTGCCCGCCTTGCTGCGCGCGTATCGGATTGCGCGTCGCCTGCGCCGGAATGCATCGGCGACGACGGATGCCGGCCTGCAGATGCGTTGCGCGCGGCAAGCGCACACGCTGGGCTTGCGTCGCGCGCCCAGCGTGCTTGCTTCGCCCGAGATCGCCTCGCCGCAAGTCAGCGGCGGCTGGCGACCGGTAGTGCTGTGGCCGGCACGCGACGCACTGGACGAGGACGAGGCCGCACTGGCGCTGGCCCATGAGCTCGCGCACCTGAAACGCGGCGACCTGCTGTTCGGCTGGGTTCCCGCGCTGGCGGCGCGGCTGTTCTTCTTCCACCCGCTGCTGCGCTGGGCGATGCGCGAATACGCGATCAACCGCGAAGCCGCCTGCGACGCGCTGGCCGTCGAACAGCAGCGCGTCGCGCCACAGGACTACGGCCGCCTGTTGCTGCGCCTCGGCGTAGCCCATCCGACGCACGCCGCGCTGGCCGGCGCCTCCCCCACCTTCCACAACCTGAAAAGGCGACTGACCATGCTGCAACAGACCACCACCGCCATGCCGCGCGCGCGTGGCTGGCTGCTCGTCGCGCTCGTCGCGCTGGTCGGCGTGCTGCCGTATCGCGTGGTGGCGGGCGACCAGGCTGCTCGCGCCGCCGTACCGGCACCAACCAGTTCCATTGCACTGCCGCCACCGCCGCCGGCACCCCCTGCGCAAATGCCCGATGCACCGCCTCCTCCGCGCATCGCGCCGCCGCCCCCGCCGCCCCCGCCTCTACCGGTGCCCCCTGCAGGTTTTGGTGCACACAATGTGGAAATCGACATCCACTCCGATGCGCGCGAAGGCCTGGCACTATTCGACGGCGACACCGTCATCATCAATGGCACCACCACCGATGAGGCAGCTGCCAAGCGCATACGCGTAAAGTCGGACGAACCGCTGCTTTGGCTGCGACGTGGCGGGCAAGCTTACGTGGTTCACGACCGCGCCATGATCCAGCGCGCCCGCGACATGCCGGCGCCACTCGAAGACTATTGGCGTAATGCCGGAAGCTTCGAAGGGAAGCAATGGTCCATCAAGGGCCCGATGCAGGGTCTGCAGGCCTGGCAAGACAGCGTGCAGGCGCAGCGCGAGAAATTGCTGGCCACCCCAGACGCACCTGAATCCAGACAACGGCTTGCCGATCTGGATCAACAGCAGCAGCAGATCACCGTGCGCCTGGCCGATCTCAAGCATGAACTTGGGGCGCTGCAACCTCAGATCGAAGCCATGCAGAAGCAACGACAGACAGCGGAATCCGAAGTCGAACGACGCAAGTCGGCGTTGATCGACGACGCCCTCGCCAAAGGCCTGGCCAAGCCCGTCAACGTGCACTGAAGCACTGCACCCGGGAAACAGAAAGGCCAGGGTTCGCACCCTGGCCTTTTGCTGCGTCATTCAACGGTCTGCGATCAGAACCACGGCCACTTCTTCAGCTCGTACTCCTTCGGCGGCGTGTCGCCGGCGAGGTACTGCACGAAGTAGTCCCAGCGGCGGCGCGTGGCGTACGGCGTGGCGGCGGCGTAGCCGTGGTGGACGTTGGGGATGATCAGCATGTCGAAGTCCTTGTTGGCCTTGATCAGCGCATCGGCCACCAGCATGGTCTCGCCCAGCGGCACGTTGTCGTCGATCGTGCCGTGCACCAGCATCAGGCGGCCCTTGAGGTTCTTCGCCATCAGCTGGTTGGCCTGGTTGTCGTAGCTGGTGCTGCCGTCCTTGTTGGTGGTCAGCAGGCCCTGGTACTTCTCGCCCCAGTCGTTCTCGTAGTTGCGGTTGTCGTGGTTGCCGCTCTCGGCCCAGCCGACCTTGAAGAAGTCGGGGTAGCGGAACATCGCGTCGGCGGTGGTGTTGCCGCCGCCGGAGTGGCCCCAGATGCCGACGCGGTTGATGTCGATCCACGGGTAGCGCTGCGCCAGTTCCTGGATGCCCTTGACCTGGTCGGGCAGCGTGTTGTCGCCCATCTGGCCGTACCAGGTGTGGTGGAAGCTGGCCGAGCGCCACGGCGTGCCCATGCCGTCGAGCGCGATCACGATGAAGCCGAGTTCGGCCAGCGCCTGGTTGTCGCCCTGCGCCGGCAGGAAGCTGCGGGTGCGCACCGAGCCGGTCTGCGGGCCGGGATAGACGTAGTCGATGACCGGGTACTTCTTGTTCGGATCGAAGTGGCTGGGCTTGAACATCTGGCCGTACAGCTCGGTCTTGCCGTCGCGCGCCTTCACGGTGAACGGGATCGGCGCCACCCAGCCGGCAGCCTTGAGACGTGTGAGGTCGGCCCTGGCGACGGTGGCGATGACGTGGCCGTCGTCGCTGGAGCGCAGCACGGTGACCGGCGCCGTGTCGACCGTGGAATAACTATCCACGAAGGTCTTGCCGTCGGGCGACATGCTGATGGTGTGGTCGGCGTTTTCCGGCGTGAGCAGCACGGGCTTGCCGCCGTCCACGCCCACCTTCCAGAACTGCTTGAAATACGGGTCCACGCCCGCCACGCGGCCGGTGCCGATGAACCACAGCTCGCGCGACTTGCGGTCGAGGTGCAGCACGTCGATGACGTTGCCGTCGCCGGTAGTGATCGGGTGCAGTTCCTTGCCGGTGCCGGTGTCGTACAGGTAGAGGTTCTGCCAGTTGTTGCGTTCGGACGGCCAGATGGCCTCGTGCGCATCCGGCAGGTAGCGCCAGTTGGCGTGGTCCATGCCGCTTTCGTAATAGGTGTCCACCTTCTCGTCGAAGGCGGTGCGCACGGCGCCGGTATCGGCGTTGGCCACGCGGTACCAAACCTGCTGGCGGTCGCGCGAGCTGTTGACCATCGCGAAGGTCTTGCCGTCGGGTGCCCACTGCAGGTCGTCCCAGTGGCCGTCGCTGCTGCAGCTGATGTCGTCGCACAGGCTGGACAGGCGCTGCTGCGGCGGCAGCTGCAGGCGCACCACCTGGTGCGAGGCCACGTCGACCACCACCGGCTCGATCATGAACACCTTGTCGTCGCCGGGCAGCGGGTACTTCCACGCGTCCAGTTCGGGATGGCCGACCTTGGTGCGCACGGTGTACATCTCGCCCACGCCACGCTGGTCCTGCTGGTAGGTGGCGATCTTCTTCGAGTCGGGCGACCAGTTGAGCACGGCGCGGTCGGTGTGGATCCAGCCGGCGTTGTCGGTGGCGTAGCCGAAGTCCTTCACGCCATCGGTGGTGAGCTGGGTTTCCTTGCCGGTGGCGAGGTCGCGCACCCACAGGTTCCAGTCGCGGATGAAGGCTTCTTTCGTCTTGTCGGGCGAAACGATGCCGGGCTCGTTGCCGGTCTTCACCGCGGCCTTGGCCGTGCAGTCGCCCGCGCCATTGAGGTCGCAAACGTAGTGTTTGCCCATCAGGTCGATGTCGTAGCGGCCGTCCTTTTGCACGCTGAAGTCGAAGCCGAACAGCGGCACCTTGTTCGCCGGCATCGGCTTGCCGGTGGCCTTACCCAGCGCGGCGGCAAACCTGGCCTGGTCAAAGGCCGGGGCGGCCTTGCCGGTGGCGGTGTCCATTTCCATCACGCGGTCGCCGCTGGCGTCGTGGTCGACGTACCAGAAGTGGGTGTCGTCCAGCCATTTCACGCGCTGCACGTCGTGATCGACCAGCGGCAGGGTGTTGTAGATCATGAATCGCTCTGCCTGCGCGTAGTCCTGCGCGGTGAGCGTGCGCGTTTGCGCCATCGCGCCGGTGCTGCCCACCAACAATGCCACTGCCAGCGCGCCGGCGAGGCGCGTCTTGCCGATAGTCGAACTCATCTTCTTTCCACCCCTCGAGGGAACGAAACCGGCGCCCGCAACGCGAGCGCATCAACGCCCGATGCTAATGCCTTGCGCGCGGGCGCACCCCTGCCAAAGGTTGAGCGGGACCGCAAGAACAAACGCCCCGATCGCGGAACGGAGGCCCGGGAGCATGCACCGGCTCCCGCTGCGGCAGAATGGCGGGCTCTCCATGCGCCACGGAACCCTCGATGCCCGCCGCCCTGCCCGAAGCCCGCTTGCTGGAAATGGTTTTCCCCGACCACACCAACCACCTCGGCACGCTGTTCGGCGGCCAGGCGCTGGCATGGATGGACAAGGCCGCCTTCATCGTGGCCTCGCGGCACGCGCGGCGCATCGTGGTCACCGCGCGCTCGGAGGAGGTGAACTTCCGTGTGCCGGTGCGCAAGGGCCAGCTGGTGGAACTGGTGGCGCGCATCACGGGCACCGGACGAAGCTCGATGCAGGTGGAGGTGGAGATGACCGCCGAGGACCCGCTCACCGGCGACCGCCGGGTATGCACCACGGGGCGCTTCGTGATGATCGCGCTGGATTCCAACGGTTCGCCGACGGCCGTGCCGGCGCTGGCCTGAGGTCACGAAAAGGCCCGGGGTCGCCCCCGGGCCCTGCTGCCTATTCCCGGATGCGCTCCGGGAATGCGGCCTGCCGCGACTACGGAACCAACGCCGAAATCAGCGCCGCCTTCGGGCTGCCCCAGCCGGTGACCAGGTCGTAACCCGTCACCGCCGAGTAAGTGCCGGACTTGCCGCTGGTGATGTCGTGGAAATCGGCGGTGAAGGCGCTGGTCAACTTGCCGCCCGATTCGTTCTGCGCATAGATCGTCGGATCGAAGAAGCCGACCGTGGCGCCGCCGCTGGCCGTGGCCTGCTGGTTGGCCAGCGCGGCGAAGGCCGCCCACATCGGCGCGGCGAAGCTGGTGCCGCCGTACTCGTTGGCGGTGCAGGTGGTCTGGTCCGCGCACACGTAGAAGGTGAAGTTGGCATTCGCCGCCACGTCCGGACCGTTGCGATAGGTGGTCGAGCCCTTGTTGCTGCTGTTGATCACGCCGGAAGCCGCCTGCCACGAGGGAATGGCGATCTTGTCCGGCGAGATGCCGCCACCGCTGTCGACCCACGCCGTCTCCGACTTCCAGGCCCCGGCCGCCGAGGCGGTGGTGAGGTCGGTGCCGCCGACGCCGATGACGTAGGCGGCATCGGCCGGCCATGCCTCGTTGCGCCTCGACCAGGTCGAGCTGTCGCCGGAGGCGGCGAAGAAGCTCTGGCCCTGTGCGGCCATCTTTTCCCAATACGGATTCAACGTGCTCGGGTCGGCCGGCGTCCAGCCCCACGAGCAGCCGATGGTCGTCGGCAGCGGGCTGTGCGTGGTCATGGAGCTGAGGATGGCGGTGTCGGTGGAACCGACGTACACCGTCAGGCTGGCCAGTCCAGGCGCCATGCCGAGCGCCTGCGTCATGTCCAGCGTCTGCTCGGTGTCGTCGCAACTGCCGCCCGCCTTGGAGTCGACGCAGGCCGTGCTGGTGCCATCCGTCGACAGCAGCGTGACCGGCACGCTGTTGGTCTGTCCCACGTTCTTGTAGTACGTGGTCAGGTCGGCCAGGTCGGTGCCTTCGAACTCGAACAGGCCCAGGTTCTGGCCGGCACCGGTCAGCGCGCTGCCGCCGTAGTAGGCCGCGCGCATGTCGCTGCCCAGGAACGAGGCCGAGGGACCCGAGCCGGTCGTGGCATGCGTCACCACCGCGTCGGGTGAGATGCCGTGCGCACGCGCGTAGTCGCTCTTCTTCTCCAGCATGGGGTGCGGGATCGAATAATTGTTCAGACCCGAGACGTGCCAGAGCGGGATGGCCAGCGAAGTGGTGGGCTCGCGGTCGGGGCTGTAGAAGACGCGGTTCTCGGTGGGATGCTGGTAGGTGTGCATCCTCACGTTGAAGGCCGCCTCCACCGCGGACACCGGGCCGACGACCTGCACGTCCATGCCATCGCGGCTGCCGCCGGTGATCGCGAAGCCGTTCCTGACCAGGTACTGCACGACGGCGTCGTAGTCGTGCTGGCTGGGTCCGTACAGCGCGGTGAATTGCGTCGGCGTGAGGTAGTCGCGATAGCCGATGCTGGTGGGGTCGGTCACGCTGGCCACGAACCGGTCGAGGCCCGCCTGGTCGCCCACGGGCAACACGACATCGAGGCTCATCAACTGGTTGGTGGGCAGGTCGCCCACCTGCTTCGCCGTTCCCTGGCGCACCGCATCGCGCACGTGATGCGTCATGAATTCCCCGGCCCACGCCGTCGTGGCCACGCCCAGCGCCATGGCCACGGCGAGCGAAAGCATGCATGCGCCCCGCCCAAGGCGCGAGGTGCCGCGGCTGGATCCTGTCCCGTTCGAAATCGAGCTGATCATGGAAATCTCCCCTCTCTGCAAGATGACAGTGAAGTGGAGAGGGAAGCAGCGCGCGCATCACCGCCCGGCGGTCGTTCGCGGTTGTACCGGACGGAATGCGGCCATCGTGAAGCCGTCACGCTGGATCGGCTCCCCTCTCGCCCATTTACCACGCCCCCTTCGTTCGCAGCGCCACGCGCTGTCGCGGCTATTCGCATGTTGCTGCCGCTCTTGTCGCAAAAAATCACGAAGCCGGATCGCCAAGCGATGGCGCCGCAACCCGAATGCAACGGCGACGGACGAAGTCGGTTGACACGGCCGCAGGCGAAGCCGGCGGCAGCAGGCACCCATGCCCCGGCAGGCGATTGACGCCGGCGCCGCCATTCGCGCACGCTGTCCGGGTTCCCTCCAGCGGAGTGCCGCGATGGTTCGCATCAAGGTGGTCGGCAGCTACCTCTCGCCCTATGTGCGCAAGGTGCTGGCGTGCCTGGAACTGAAGGAACTGGACTACGAGATCGACCCGATGCCGCCGTTCATGGGCAACGAGGCCTTCGCGCGCATCAGCCCGCTCAGGCGCGTGCCGGTGCTGGTCGACGACGGCCTGGTGGTGAACGACTCCTCGGTGATCTGCCAGTACCTGGAGGACCGATACCCCACGCCGTCGGTCTTCCCGCACGACATCGCCGAGCGTGCCCGCGCCCGCTGGCTGGAGGAATACGCCGACACGCGGCTGGCCGACGGCCTGATCTGGCGCCTGTTCTACCAGCGCTCGATCCGCCGCCGTGTGTTCAACGAGCCGCCCGACGAGGGCGTGGTGACGCAGGCACTGGAAGTGGAGATCCCCGCCGCCATCGACTACCTGGAGACCCAGCTGCCGGAGGACGGCTTCGTCTTCGGCGCGCTCTCCATCGCCGACATCAGCATCGCCTGCTATTTCCGCACCGCCTTCTTCGCACGCTACGCCATCGACGCCACGCGCTGGCCGCGCACCGCTGCTCTGGTGGGGCGCGTGCAGGCGCTGCCCGTCATGCAGAAGCTGGCCCGCTACGAAGACTGCATGCTGCGCCTGCCGATGGCCGAGCAGCGCGCGGCGCTGATCGCCGCCGGCGCGCCGCTGAGCAGCGAGACGATGGGCACCCACCCGCCGAGGCCGATCCTGCCGCGCACCTCGTGACCGCCCGACACGTGTTGCGCTCCTACGCGCCTCGATCCTGCTTGCCGATCAGCTCCACCAGCCAGTCCACGAACACGCGCAGGCGCGCCGGCATCTGCCGCTGCTGCGCGTACAGCACGTGGACCGACAAGGCCGGCGGCGGCAGGTCGGGCAGGATCTCGCGCAACGTGCCCGCGGCCAGCGCATCGGCGATGCGATAGCGCGTGAATTGCGCGATGCCCAGCCCGGCCTCGCAGCAGGCGAGATAGGCATCCACGCCGCTGACCGTGACGCGCGAAGGCAGGTGCACTTCGCGGCGACGGCGATTCAGCACGAACTCCAGCGAAGGCTCAAGGCGCCGCGTGGTGGGCGAGGCCCAGTTCACCGCCAGGTGGCCCTGCTGCAGGTCGGCGAGCTGGGAGGGCCTGCCGTGGCGGCGCAGGTAGCCGGGGCTGGCCACGGTGGCCTGCGCCAGCGTGGCCACGCGCCGCCCCACCAGGCCGGAGTCCGGCAACTCGCCCACGCGCAGCACGCAATCCACACCCTCGCGCAGCAGGTCCACGAAGCGGTCGCTGGTGCCGATGTCGAGTTCGAGTTGCGGGAAACGCGCGCAGAACCCGGGCAGGGCGGGAATCACCAGCTGTCGCGCCAGCGTGGCAGGCAGGTCGATGCGCAGGCGGCCCTGCGGTTTCAACGCGGCCTCGCGGAAGTCGGCTTCCACTTCGTCCAGGTCGGCCAGCAGGCGCACGCAGTGCGTGTAATAGGCCTGCCCGTCGCGGGTGACGCGCTGGGAGCGCGTGGTCCGCTGCAGCAACTGCGCGCCCAGCCGCGCCTCCAGCTTTTTGATGGCGTGGGTGACGGTGGCGCGCGGCAGGCCGAGGTCGTTGGCGGCGGCGGTGAAGCTGCCCAGCTCGACGATACGCGCGTACAGCCGCATGGTGTCCAGGCGATCCATGGATTGTTGTTGCCGATGGAATGGTGATGACGATTATTGGGTATTTATCCCGCAACGACCACGGCGCAGCATGGCGCCACTTCCCCATCACCCGCACCCAGGAGCACCCGCATGCAAACCCGCACGCTTGGCAGGAACGGCCCGCAAGTCTCCGCCCTCGGCCTCGGCTGCATGGGCATGAGCGATTTCTACGGCGACCGCGACGACGCCGAATCCATCGCCACCATCCATCGCGCGCTGGATCGCGGCGTGACCCTGCTCGACACCGCCGACATGTACGGCCCGCACACCAACGAGGCACTGGTGGGCAAGGCGATCAGGGGACGCCGCGAGCAGGCCTTCATCGCCACCAAGTTCGGCATCGTGCGCGACCCGGCCAATCCGGCCGCGCGTGGCGTCGACGGCCGCCCGGAGTATGTGCGCGCCGCCTGCGAAGGCAGCCTGAAGCGCCTCGGCATCGAGACCATCGACCTGTACTACCAGCACCGCGTGGATCCGGCGGTGCCGATCGAGGAAACCGTGGGCGCGATGGCCGAGCTGGTGCAGGCCGGCAAGGTGCGCCACCTCGGCCTTTCCGAGGCTTCCGCCGCCACGCTGGAGCGCGCCAGCAAGGTGCATCCGATCGCCGCGCTGCAGAGCGAGTTCTCGCTGTGGACGCGCGACCCCGAAAGCAACGGCGTGCTCGACGCCTGCCGCCGGCTGGGCATCGCCTTCGTCGCCTACTCGCCGCTGGGCCGCGGCTTCCTCACCGGCGCGATCCGTTCGCCGGAGGATTTCGAGGCCGACGACTACCGCCGTTCCAGCCCGCGCTTCCAGGGCGGGAACTTCGCACGCAACCTCGCGCTGGTGGACGAGGTGAAGGCCCTCGCTGCCGACAAGGGCTGCTCGCCCGCGCAGCTGGCGCTGGCCTGGGTGCTGGCGCAGGGCGACGACGTGCTGGCGATCCCCGGCACCAAGAAGCGCTCGCGGCTGGACGAGAACCTGGGCGCGCTGGACGTGGTGTTGTCGAAGCAGGAACTCGCCGCCATCGACGCGGTGTTCCCGGCCGGGGCGGTGGCGGGCGCCCGCTATGCCGCGGCAAGCATGGCGCACGTGAATCGCTGAAGTTCGTTCTGGAGCCTCTCCGCGGCCCGCCCGTGGGGGATCGCGGACAGGCTCTGTCACGACGCAGGGAACGAATGGCAATCGATCCACTGCACGCCGGTGCCCCGGGTCTGGTCGACCAGCCACGGCACCGCCGTCTGCGCCTTGACGTGGATGTCGTGGAACAGGATGACGCCGCGGCGCCAGAGCAGCATCAGCGTCAGCACGCGCTGCTTGACCTGGTCGGCATCGACCTTGGCGCTCCAGTCCTGCGAGTCGATGTTCCACAGCGTGACGCGCAGGCCCTGGGCATCGAAGAAGGCACCGCTGTCGGAGCGGCGCTGGCCATAGGGCGGACGGAACAACGGCACGTAGCTGGCCGGCAACGTGTCATGCACGAGCGCGCTGCTCCGCATGACCGAATCCTGCCATTCGGGCCACGCGCTGTGCGACTTGTGTTCCCATCCGTGGGAACCGGTGCACATGCCCTGGTAGTCGGCCGCCAGTTCGCTGGCGGGCGTCTGCCGCAATCGCGCCTGCAGGGAATTGCCGAGCAGGAAGAACGTGGCATTGAGGTGCTCGCGGCGCAGCACGGCCAGCAGCTTGCCGGTATTGCCGCCGGCGGCCGTCGGGCCGTCGTCGAAGGTGAGCAGGAAGTGGCGGTCCGCCAGTTCGTTGCCGCTCAGTTCCCGCGGCGAATAGGTGTCCACTTCGCTGCTCACGCGCGGGAACAGCGAGGCCAGGCGCAGCAGTTCGTAGAGATAGACGCGGTGGAACGTTTCGGCTCCCTGCAACCACGGCGCGTAGCGGTCGTCGCGGACCGAAGTGAAGGCGGCAGCTGCCTTCCTGAAGGCGGCTTCATCGGAGCCGCCTGCGCAGAAAGGTTCGCCCGTGCCGCAGTGCGTGGCGGCCAGGGCATAGTTCGCGGCCAGGCGATGCCAGTAGATGCCGCGCATGCGGTCGACCGCCGCGCGATCGAGCTGCTTGAGCTTGAGCGCGTCGCGCAGGCTGTCGTCGCCCAACTGCTCGCTTTCGCTCAGCGCATGGCCGAAGGCCAGCAGTTCCGCGCGGGAGGCACGGTCGAAAGAGGCCGCCGTATCGATGGGATCGGGCCAGAGTCCGCGATCCATCGAAGCGACGGCACTGGGGCCGGCGGCATGCAGCGGGCCGGCGGCAAGAAGGAACAGGCCAAGCAGGATGACTGGCTTGCGCATGGGCGTATCCCGGTATGAGAAAAGCCCCCGGCGTGCGGGGGCTGCTGGAGGTCAGTGGTGGCTGCCAACGCGCTCGATGGCGCTGTCGTAGGTCGGGTTGGCCTTTTCGCGTTTGGCCGCCTGGTAGTTCTGCAGCGCACTGGCGAAGTCGCCGGCTTCTTCGTACATCCTGCCGATGTTGTAGTACGAGCTGGCGCGCACGGTGGCGGCGGTGGGGCCGCTGGCGAGAGCGAGCGCCTTGCGGTCGGCCCAGATCGCCTCGGCCTTGCGCCCCGCCTTCTGGTAGGCGAGCCCGAGGTTGCTGTACGCCTGGCCGTAATTCGGGTCCTGCCCGATGGCCTGGTTGTACAGCGCGATGGCGTTGTCCAGCTGGCCCGCGTGGTAGGCCTTCTCGCCGGACTGGTTCGAGGCATGGGCACGGGCGGGATCGACGGGCGCCTGGTTGGCGGCAACCACATGGTTCTGCTCGTTGCTGGCGTCGCTCAGGGTATCCAGCACGTTCTCTGCGGCCACGTCGACGCCACGCATCGTGTTGATGTCCTGGATTTCGCCCGCCCCGGTGATGCGGAACACCGTCCACAGGTTGCCGGCCTGGCCCTGCGGCACGTAATAGGTGCGCACCAGTGACTGGCCCACGTAGACGAACACCTTGGCCTGGCTGGCGGAAAGGTCGTTCGTGCCGGGTACGTGCCGATCGGTGTAATCGTGGACGGCATAGACATAGGTCTCACCCTGGTGCTTGCGCTCCAGCGTGACGGTTTCCGGCCCGAACCCCTGGGTGGCGTCGACATCGAGGTTGGCGTCGGTGCCGCGCCGGTTGCGCCAATAGATGTTGTTGCCGGGGTAGACGATGTGCGAGTCCAGGTCCTTCGGTGTCGCGCCCCAGGTCAACACGATGCGCAGGCCGTCGAGGCCGTTCATCACCGGGCTCAGCGCATAGGTCAGGCCGCTGCACGGGCACTTGGCCACGAGGTCGGAATAGCCGTCCTTCTTGACGATGATCAGCGAACCGCCGTCGGCCAGCGCACCGGCATCCAGCACCGCCCTGCCCTGCGCATCGGTCTGGGCCGTGACCGATTGTTCGCCGTTCTTCTGCAGGATCACCGTGGCCCCGGCGATCTTCTGGTCCTTGACGGTGGCGCTGAGCACCTGCACCTGCCCGTCGGCGGCATAGGCACCGGTGGCCAGAAGAAGCGCGAGGAACGCCGCGGACGAACGCATGCCGAAAACCATGACTACCCCCTGTGTAGACGGTTGGTGGATGAAGCGCAGCGCGCATTCTAGGCAAGCTGCCGGCGCGGAACCTGCCGGATTTCGGCGCAATTGATGGCAACTGCTCCTTGCCCGCGCCGGATGGCGGCCGCGAATGCCCGTCGCCCGGCTGGACGTCGCCAGGAGCGTGCACCCCGCTGCGGCAGGCGACGGCCGAAACACACCGCCCCCTGTGTGCAGGGGGCGGTTCGGGAGCGGATGAAGGCTTGCGCGGGTTGCCTTTCCCCCTCTGTTCGCAGGGGGAGGACGATGCTCAAGGCATCGTGTAGCTGTTGTTGGAGCGATCCGCGTCGGGCAGCTTGTGGTCGGGATCCAGCTCCAGCTTGCCGATGCGCTTGTCCGTATCCAGCGTCACCTTGGGCGTGGCGCCGAAGCGCCAGGTTTCCACCGGCAGGCGGATGTCGCGGTGCGTGCCGTCGGCGAAGTCCACGCGCAGCGTGGCCGGCATCACCAGCTTCTGCTTGCTGACCAGGTTCACCGTGACGCCCTTGGCCGGGTCGTTGTCCACGTAGCTGGCGCCGCTGATGCCCATGTCGAGCTGCCAGTTGTGGAAGTACCAGCCGCGCCACCACCACGACAGGTCCTCGCCCGCCGCGCTGTCCATGAAGCGGAAGAAGTCCGAGGGCGTGGGATGGTGGTAGGCCCAGGTGCGGATGTAGGCGCGGAACGCGGGGTCGAAGCGGTCCGGCCCGAGGATCTGCTCGCGCAGCAAAATCAGGCCCAGCGCGCCCTTGAAGTAGGTGAGCGGGTGGCGGTACTTCTCGCTGATGGAATCGGCGTGCGCCATCAGCGTGGGCGCATCGGGGTCGGCCAGCAGCGGCAGGATGTCGTCCACCGGGTTGCCGCCCTGCGGCGCGTATTCGCCGTCGCGCTTGGGTCCGTATTCGCCATGGTTGAAGGCATCCGACGCGTACACGTCGATGAAGGTGTTGAAGCCCTCGTCCATGAACGCGTTGCGGCGCTCGTTGGAGCCGACCACCATCGGGAACCAGGTGTGGCCGATCTCGTGGGCGCTGATCCAGAACAGCGGCGCGCCGCTGTCGGTATAGCCGTCGAACACGATGCCCGGATATTCCATGCCCGCGCCATGGCCGCCGAGATTGATCGCGTTCGGCCACGGGTACGGATACCACTTCGACGAGAAGTGCTCGACCGCGCCCTTGATGTATTCGGTGGAGCGGTTCCACTTGTCCGCACCCACGCCCTCGACCGGGTAGATCGACATCGCCATCGCGTGCTTGCCGTCGGGCAGGTTGATGCGCGCGGCATCCCACACGAAGGCAGGCGAGGCGGCGAAGGCCACGTCGCGCGTGTGCTCCATGTGGAAGCGCCAGGTCTGCGTGCCGCTGCGCGCGGGGCGCGAGGAAGGATCGTTCACTTCCTCCGGCTTGCGGATGTAGACCGTCTTGTCGCTGTTTGCCGCCGCGGCCAGACGCTGGCGCTCGGTGGCGGTGAGCACCTGATCGGGGTTCACCAGCTGGCCGGAACCTTCCACCAGGTAATTCCACGGCACCGTCACCGCGTAATCGATGTTGCCGTATTCGAGGTAGAACTCCTGCCCGAGGTAGGGCAGCGTGTCCCAGCCACGCAGGTCGTCGTACACCGCCATGCGCGGGAACCACTGCGCGATCTCGTAGATGTCGCCGTTCTTGCTCGGCGTGACCGCGGTGCGCCCGCCCCACACGCCGGGCACGGTGTAGTGGTAGCGGATGCGCAGCTTGAGCTGGCCGCCCTTGGCCTTGAGCGTCGCGGGCAGGTCCACGCGCATGCGCGTGTCGTCCACCAGGTAATGCACTGGCTTGCCGTCCACTTCCACCGCGTCGAGCTGGTAGCCATCGCTGGATTCGCCATGCTTGAGCCGCCACGGCGAGGCGATGGCGCCGCGCGAATCGGGCTTGTAGATGTTCTGGTCGAGCTGCACCCACACCGCATCCAATGCATCGGGGCTGTTGTTGGTGTAGGTGATGGTCTCGTCGCCGGCCAGGCCGTGCGTGGCCGGGTCGACGCTGGCCTTGATGTCGTAGTCGACGCGGTTCTGCCAGAACTCCGGGCCGGGCCTGCCGGCGCCGTCGCGGAACGCATTGGCCGGATACGGCAGGGAAAGCGGTGCGAACAGCGCCTGGGGATCGAAGGCGGAAGCCTTGTCCTGTGCATGGACAGGCGCGCACAGCGCGGCGGCAACGAACAGGGCGGCGACGGCCGGGAGGGGAGTTTTCATCGGGGAGGTTCGGTCGTGGGCGACCGGCCCACTATAGGAAGCCGGCGCGGCGGAGGGATAGGCCAGAAGTCACCGTTACACTAGGCGAATGAGCACGCCCGACCAATCCCTACTCGGCAAGGACACGGTCTACATCGACCGCTACGACCCCAGCCTGCTGTTTCCCATACCCCGCGCCGCCAAGCGCGCGGAGATCGGCGTGGACGAACCGCTGCCCTTCCACGGCTGCGACATCTGGAATACGTACGAACTTTCGTGGCTGGATGCACGCGGCAAGCCGCAACTGGCGGTGGCCGAATTCCGCGTGCCGGCCGGCTCGCCGAACATCATCGAATCGAAGTCGTTCAAGCTGTACCTGAACGGTTTCGCGCAGGAGCCGCTGGCCAGCACGGATGCGCTGCGTGCGCTGTTGCAGAAGGACCTGGGAGCCGCCGCCGGCGCCGCGGTGGACGTGACCCTGCGTCCTGCCCGCACCGCCGCGCATGCCTTCGCCGACCTGGCGGGTGAATCCATCGACGACCTGCCGGTGGCGATCGACGACTACGGCCCGCCCAAGGCCGACTACCTGCGCGCCGACGCGGGCGCCGGCGTGGTCGAGGAAACCCTGGTCAGCGACCTGCTGCGCTCCAACTGCCCGGTCACCGGCCAGCCCGACTGGGGCAGCGTGCAGATCGCCTACCGCGGTGCGCCGATCGATCGCGAAGGCCTGCTGCGCTACCTGGTCTCCTTCCGCACGCACACCGAATTCCACGAACAATGCGTGGAGCGCATCTACATGGACGTGACGGCGCGCTGCGTGCCCGCGCGGCTCAGCGTGTACGCGCGCTACACCCGGCGCGGCGGGCTGGACATCAACCCGTTCCGCAGCAGCGCGCCGGCCACGCCGGACAACCTCCGCGGCGCGCGGCAATAGCCCGTGGCCCCCCCCTGCAGTAACTCGCGCTTCAGACCCTTGCCACTAGCCTCGACGGGACTCGACTGCGGCGGCATCGCCGCCACCACCAGGGGTTGCGCCATGCACCGTCACGCCCGACCACTCGCCCTGTGCTGCGCCATCGCATTGCTGTGCGGCTGCCACCGGCATGGCGACACGGCAAGCGCGCCAGGCACCACGGCGCCGGCCAAGGCGCAAAGCAGCAAACCGGCGCCAGCACCCGCGGCGACGGCACCCGCGCCCGCCCCCGCCGGCAGCGCGCCCAGGACCGCCGCCGCGGTCGACCAGGGCCTGCGCGTGGCCGCCCTCACCCTCGGCACCGCGATCGACGCCGGTTATGCCGTGACCATGCCGGCCACCCGCTTCAGCGCCGACACCCACACGATCTACGCCAGCGTCGCCACCACCGGCCACGCCAGCGGCGCCAGGCTGGACGCGCGCTGGCGCTATCTGGAGGGCCAGGGCGTGCTGGTCAACGAGCTCAGCCAGACCATCGCCACCGACGGCCCCGCCGTCACCACGTTCGAAGTGCAGAACCCCAACCGCTGGCCCGCTGGCAAATACGTGGTGGAAATCTCGCTGGATGGCAAGCCGGTGGCGCACAGCGGTTTCGAAGTGGTCGACGGCGCAGTGGGAAAGAACTGACGCCACGGGCAGGACCCGCGCGCCATCCAAGGCATGCAGGGAGGGCGTCGCGCAAGGCAACGGGCGGGTGCGGCGGGACGTGAATCTGGTGCGGGACCGGACCCGGCGCTCAATCGCGATTCCGCTCGATCCAGGCCCGGTACGTGCGGTAGTGATGGATGGCGAAGCCGGCGAACGACGGATCGTTGCGCAATGCCTGTTCCACGGTGCCCAGCGCCTGCTCGAACACTTTCGGCCCCGCCTGGTCGAAGGTGACCTTCTCCGGGTCGTCCGGCGACACCTGCAGGCCGATCACCACCTTCTTGCCGACGCGGTCGGCGTAGGCGATTTCGCTGGCGGCGTGCGAGAGGATGCTGTCGCGGCCCTCGGCCTTGTGGCGGTAGTCCATCAACGCGACGTAATCGAACAGGTCGATGACGTGTTCGCTCACCGGGCGCCTGGCGCCGTTCCACACCACGTCGATGCCGTCCAGCCAGAACGGGATGGCGGGACCCACGGCCAGGGTGGCGTGGTACTCGCGCTTGATCTTCATCAGCGCGTCGCCCATGTCCAGGAAATCGGTGAGCAGGCGCTCGCGGCTGCCGTCGTTCCACTCGTCGAGGATGTGCGGCTCGATGTCCAGGTTGGCACCGTCGAAGCGTGCCGCCGCCGGCATACCGGCGTTGTACTGCACCACCCGGCGGAACATGGCCTCGGCCTGCCGGCGATAGGCGGGCAACACGTAATTCTCGGTGTGCAGGTAGGCCGAGCCCAGCAGCGCGTACACCTTCATGTGCTGCCGGTGCAGCCGTTCGATGAAGGCGCGGTACAACGCGGGCTGCTCGACGAGCAGGTCGCGGCCCTGGTACGCGTCGGCGTAGAGGTACACCGTGTCGATGTGCTGCGACTGCAGGTAGCTCACGGCTTCCTGCGCGACGGCAGGGTCCCTGACCATGGCGTAGGAGTCGGCCTCCCAGGTCCAGACGGCGCGGCTGGCGCGGGCCATCGCGCCGGCCGGCAACGCGCACAGCAGGAGCAGCAGGCCCAGGCCGGCGAGGCGGTTCACGGCGCGCTGCCGGCTGCGGCGCCGGCATCCACCGGCACGTGGTACCGCCCTTGCCCGATCGCCTTGCCGGTCTGCGGATCGGAGGGGAATACCGAGACGTAGCAACGGCTGCTGCAGGCATCGGGACGCTGCAGGCTCAGCTGCACCTGCTGGTGCCCGTTCGCGGGGAGCTGCATGGTGTGGCCGTAGGTTTCCTGCAGTTCGTGGCCGTCCTCGGCGGTGAGCACGGCCAGCGGCACGAACGCGCGGCTTTGTTGCGCATCGCCGTTGCCGAACATCGCCGTCAGCTGCAGGCCGTGGCCGGCAACCGTCACCTCGGTCGCGTCCGTCGACAGGCCATGCATGACCGGCGCCTCGCCGATGGCCGGCTCTTTTTGCGCCACCTCCTGGTAGGCCACCAGTTTCGGCTTGGCGCCGTCGGGTGCGAGCGCCAGCTTCTGCATGAAGATCGCATTCGCCTGCTCGTAGCGCTGCAGGCGACGCGTCACCCACTCGAGCGCGAAGGCATCGTCCGCGGGCGCGAGGTGCATGCCGTCCTGCAGCTCGAACAGCTGCCCGTTGTGCAGCCACCAGCGGCCGGCCAGGTAGTCCGGCGCACTGGTCTTGGTCTGCTGCAGCGGCAGGTGGTGGATGTTGCGGAAGCTGTCGGCCACGTCCAGGCCGGTGCCCAGCCACGGCGTCTGCGCCGGCCGCTTCAGCCCGTAGGTATGCGACAGCAGCGCCAGCAGCGACGGCGTGACATCCAGCTGCGAGGACACGGCACGGAAGTGCCTGGCCTGCCTGAGCAGCGGCGAGAAGACGATCAGCGGCACGTGGTAGCGGTCGATGTGCTCGCCCATCGGGATCTCCGGCAGGCGATGGTCGCCGGTGACCACGAAGATGGTGTCGGCGTACCACGGCTGCTTCGCCACGGCGTCGAAATAGCGATGCAGCTGGTCGTCGGTATAGAGGATGGTGCTGTAGATGTCGGCGTCGGCCCGGTACGACGCTAGTTGCGCATCGGGCACGTGCAGCTCGCGCAGGCGCTGTTCGAAGCGCACGCGCCAGGCGTCCTGGCCCGGGAACTGGTAGGCGGTGTGCATGGAGATGGTCTGCATCGCCAGCAGGAAGGGCGCCTGCAGCTGCGCGCTGTCGGCCAGCACGCGCGACACCAGTTCCTTGTCCGGGTAGCCCCATTCGCTGAAGGGGTTGAGCTGGTAGCCGGGGCCGAAACCCTTCCTGTCCACCAGATGCTGCACGCCCTGCAGCTGCATGAAGGCGCGCTCGTCGTCGAAGGTGGTGTCGGTGCCGTTGTAGAACGCGGTGTGGTAGCCCTGCTGCTCAAGCAGGTTGAACAGCCCCGGGCCCGGCGGCATGCGCGCGCCCAGGGAGGTGAAACCCTCCTTGGCGAACGGCGCCGAGTTGAACAGGCTGGGCAGCACGCCGAAGGTGCGGCCCTGGTTGGACAGGAAGTTGTCGAAGTACAGGCTGCGCGCCGCCAGCCCGTCGAGGAAGGGCGTGAAACTGCCCAGCGACGCCTGCGGCCCCGAGAACGAGCGCCCCAGCCCTTCGACCACGATCATCACCACGTTGGGCGGGCGGCCGTCGGAGGTGGGGGTGAAGTACGGGCCCAGCGTGTCCGGCGTCTGCTCCGGATGCAGGAACGGGAACTGCGGGTCCAGCGGCGGCTCGTCGGCGCCGGCCGTCGCAGCCTTGCCGGACGCGGGCATCGCCACGGCATCGCGTTTCGACCAGCGCCAGACATCGGCACAGAACCATGCCAGCTTGTTGCCGGCCAGGTCGCGCGCCGCGTCGTTGCGCAAGGCTTGCGCGCCCGTCGGCAGCGGCAACGACCACGCCAGCAGGCCGGCGACCAGCAGCAGCGAGGTCCACCGCATGGAGCCGGCGGCCCACCGGCGCACGCCCAGGTACAGGCCACCCCACAGCAGCAGCAATGGCAGGACATACGCCAGCACGTTGCGCGGGGCCAGCGGCGTGTCGCCGGACAGGGTGGTGCGGATTTCCGCGACGCTGTAGCCGAACAGGTCCGCCCCCAGCGGCACGTGCGCCACCTGGAAGTACTGGTCGAGCCCGGCCTGCGCCACGACGAACAGCGACCACAACGCAGCCAGCGCCACGATGCGCAAGCGCTCCCGCCGCAGGGCCAGCAGCGGAAGCGACAACAGCAGCAGGATCGGCACCGCGCGCAGCAGCACCAGCGCCGCCTGCGCGAGTGCGATGCCGGCGACGGCCCATTTCTGGTCGCCGCCCCAGGCGGCATCGGCGACGCCGTCGACGACCGCGCAGGCCACCAGCGCGAGTTGCGCCGGCAGCAGCGCCGGGAACGCGGCGGCGAAACGCGACCAGAGGTTGCCCTGCGCCGCGGCGGCGGCGGCCGACGATGCCCTCACCATAGCGAATACAGGGTCAGCGAGAGAAGCTGCTCGTTGACGCCGGGGATGTCGCTGCCTTCGGCGTAACCGGCGCTCAGCTTGAAACCCCACTGCGGCGACAGATAGTGGCTCCAGGCGATGCCGATGGCCGCGCTGTTGTTCATCACCTGGGTGCCATAGGTGTTCAAGTCGGTGCTGCGGCCATTGCTGACGCTCACTTCCAGATAGTCGAAGGCGTCGCCGCGGTAGTAGTTGCGCAGCAGGAAGCGGTTGCTCCAGCTGCCGGAGCCCACGCCCGGCACGTACTGCAGCTTGTAGCGCGCATACCAGTTGCCCCAGTAGCGACCCACGCCGACGCCGTAGAACTGGGTGTCGCCGGAGAAGCGCAGGTGATCGACGCTGGCCGACAATTCCCAGCCGCGCCCCACGCCCTGGAACACTTCCGCGCGCCACTCCTGCTGCGGCAGGACGCCGGAGCTGGGGCCTTGCTGGTAGCGCAGGTTGGCGTAGGCGCGCGACCAGAGCGGCACGTAGCCATCCAGCGCCCAGGCATTGTCGTTGATGCCGAAGTGGTCGGAACGCAGCAACTCCAGGGCGAGCGAGCCCTGGCTGAAATAGCGGCGCAGCGAAAGGTCGATGTCGTTCCAGCCTTGCTGCCCGCCGGTGAAGCCGGTGTGGTCCCAGCCGAGGGAGGCGCCCCAGTCGTAGCCGGTGGTGAGGCTGGTGGCGCGCGGTTGCAGGCTTTGCCGCAGGCTGTCCACTTCGGCGGGGTTCGCCCCCAGCGTCGCGGCGGCATCGAAGTCGGCGCGGGCGGCGGCGAGCTGCCCCAGGTCGCGCCGGGCGCGACCGCGCGCGATGTACGCGTCCGGGTCGCGCGGCGCCAGCGTCACCCAGTGCGAGTAGGCATCGGCCGCCTGCTGCGGGTGGCCGCTCCAGCGATAGACATCGCCCAGCGCCGACCAGGCATCGGCGTAATCCGGGCTGTGCTGCACCACCGTGCGCAGGTCGCTTTCGGCGGCATCGTATTGCCCGTCCCAGGCGTAGGTGCGTCCGCGCGCCAGCAGCAGGTCGCCGTTGCCAGGGTGTGCGGCCAGCAGGTCCGTGTAGCGTTGGATCGCCAGTTGCCGCTGGCCGCCGGTCGCGAGCTGGCGTATCTGCGCCATCTGCACCGTCAGCGAGTCGGGAGCGGCGGACTGCGCCATCAGGCAGGGCGAAAACGCCGTCAACGCCAGCAGCAGTGGGCACAGGGTGCGGAGCGTGCGGGTGGGGCGCCGTTGCGTGGCCACGGCTGGATTCCTGCATTTCATGAGTGGTGGCTCCCGCCGGCCTGCGCGTCGATGGGCATCGCTTCCTCTTCCGCCTGGTCGTGGTGCCACGAGCCATCGCGCTGGATGTGGCCCCACCGGTGGTGCTTCCGCAACCCGAACAGCCAGAGCAGGGTGCCGTAGAAGCGCCAGCAGGAATTCAATTGGCGGTAGCCGAAGTTTTCCAGCACCGCCACCAGGAACAGGCGCAACTGCTGCACCGGCTTTGCATACAGGCCGAAAGACAGCTCCTCCAGCAGCATCGCGTTGACCGAGAGCAGCATGCCCATGCCTACCGCCGCCGCCAGGAAGATCAGGAAGCCCTTCAGCGGCACCAGCCCGGCCAGGGCCAGCACGATCATCGAGAGGTAGCCGACCACCTCGATGATCGGCCCGAGGAACTCGAACACCAGCATGAACGGGAACGCCACCCAGCCCACCGCGCCGCCGTTGCGCCTGAACATCAGGCCGATGTTCGACCACAGGCTTTCGGCCAGCCCGCGTTGCCAGCGCACGCGCTGGTGGCCCAGCGAGGCGACGTCGGTCGGCACCTCGGTCCAGCACACCGGGTCCGGCACGAACACGATGCGGTAGTCGCGCTTCTCCTTGCGCAGGTTGCGGTGCAGGCGGATCACCAGGTCCATGTCCTCGCCCACCGTGTCGTCGCGGTAGCCGCCGATGGCGATCACGCGCTCCTTGTAGAACACGCCGAAGGCGCCGGAGATGATCAGCAGCGCGTTCATCGGCGACCACCCCATGCGCCCGAACAGGAACGCGCGCAGGTACTCGATCACCTGGAAGCTGGGCAGCCAACGGTCGGGAAGCCCCACCTTGGCGAGCATGCCGTTGGCGACCGTGCAGCCGTTGAGCACGCGCAACACGCCACCGCTGGCCACCACGCGCCGGTCCTCCAGGAACGGCCGCACCACCCGCGAAAGGCTTTCCGGCTGCAGGATGCAGTCGGCATCCACCACGCAGAACAGCGGGTAGCGCACGCAGTTGACGCCGGCGTTGATCGCATCGGACTTGCCGCCATTGGCCTTGTCCACCATGCGCACGCGCGGGTGGCGCGCCGAGGCATAGACGCCCCTCACCTCTGCCGTGTGCAGGCGGGCACGATAGGCCTCCGGCACCTTCACCAGGCCGAAGGCCTCGATCAGCGCTTCGCGGGTGTGGTCGTCGGAACCGTCGTTGACCACCACGATCTCGAACTCGGGGTAGTTGGTCTTGAGCAGCGAGTGCACCGAGGCCACCACCGACTTCTCCTCGTTGTGCGCGGGCAGCACGATGCTTACCGGGGGCTGGTAGTCGCGCAGGCCGGGCGGCAGGTAGTTGGCCCGGTACTCGCGCATGTAGCGCACGATCTGGTAGGCGGAGATGTAGTTGAGGATCAGGTAGCCCAGGTTGATCGCCACGAAATAGATCATGAAGATCCACTGGATCGAAACCAGCACCTGGTCCCATGGCCCATACGATAGGCTGGCCACGGACGCGCTCAGGTATGTGTTCATGCCACGACTCCCATGTCGTGCTCGGAAAGCACCTGGTCGATGATGTCCCGGCCGTAGGCGTCGCCCTGCCGGTGCTGCATCTCGCGCATCGCCGCCGCGCCCATGCCCGGCAACGCCAGCAGCGCCTGCGCGGCCCGATAGCGCACCCACCACACCTTGTCGGCCAGCATCGGTTCCAGCCGCTGGCTGTCGGCCGCTTCGCCGATGCGCCCCAGCGCCGACGCCGCGTGCATGCGCACGTGCCAGCGCGGCGCGTCGAGGAAGCCGGCCACCCGCTCGCGGTCCTGCCTGTCGTTCACCAGCTGCAGGCAGACCGAGATCGCGTGGTCGTCGATCGAGCCGTCGAGCAGTTGCCGGATCACCACGGCGGCCCGATCGGGATCGATGTCGGCCAGGAACCGCACCAGCTTCACCATCGAGCTGGTGCTGGCGCGCAGCAGCGTGTTGTCGAGCTCGCGCACTGCGCTGCCGTCCTCGTTACGGGCCAGGATGCGTGCCACGTTGCCCGGCATCCAGTCGTCGCGCTCGAGTATCATCGGCACGAACATCGCCATCGCCTGGGGCGGATCGACCTGCCCGAGCGCGTGCGCCGCGCACAGCGAAACGATGGGGCTGTGGTCGTTGAGGAACGGCACCAGTTCGTCGAACACGCTGCGGTCGCGCAGGTGGCCGAGCGCGATGATCGCCATCGCGCAATCGTGGTAGTTGCCCCGCAGCATGCGGCGCGCCGCGTCCACCAGCCCCACGCGATGCCCCAGCGGCAACAGCCGCGCCGAATCCGCTTGGGACAGCGACTCATGGGTCGTGTTCCAGACCTCGATGAAGCCGGTGACTTCGTCCTTGCCAAGCAGGCGCAATTGCACCTCCTTGCCCGCCAGCACCTGCCGCATCACCTGCAGCCAGTGCTGCTGCGCGCGCTTGTCGCGCCGCTCGCGCCATTGCGAGCGCGCCCGCAGGATGACGATGATCGTCAGCAGGCTGAAGGCCAGCAGCAGGGTGAGCACCGCCACCCAGTACGCCACGGCCAGCAGCGTCGCCCCATTGGCATGAACATCCATCACAGCCCCCTTTCCTTATGCGACACGTGGTCCGATCCACGTCCAGTAGATGCATAACCCGTTCCAGACACGGATGGCGACACCGCATGCCCCCGCCCCACCCGGATCGACGCCTGCCCGTGGCCAGCCGCGGCCCGGCCCCGGTACCCCTGCGGCATTCAGGCGGACGTGCCGGCGTTGTCGGGACACGACTGGAGCAGCGCGCCCCGAAACGCCAGGACGGGCCCGGCGAGGCGCATTGCAACGTGGATGCCCGATCGTGCGACATGCGGCACTGCGCGCCGGTCCGGCGCCGGGACGCCGACGACCGCGTGCGGCCTGGACATGGCAGACCTGGAACAGATGCGCTGTAGCGTGAGCCCCCTTCCCCTGGAGGACATGGTTTAGCCACCATGCCAAAAAATGTGAACTAGATCACATTTTTGTCACATTAGCGCAGATCAAGGCCGAGATAAAGCCAAGGGGTCCGGCCGTCGCCGGCGCCCGCACGGTGGCAGATGGCAAGAACCGGCGCCTTGCATGGCATCGACAGGAAAGACGCGCATACCCCGGTGCCGACCGCCTGGAACTTTTGCTTTACGCCGGCGCAGGCACACCGGTCAGCAGAACGACTCGCCTCGACCTGCGAGGCCGCGGCCTCCCACACTTCTCTCGCGCCCGGTGACATCACCTGTCTGGGGTTTGATCCCACTGCTTGTAGTGAGCATTCGGGTTCCACGCCTTTGAACAAAAGAAAGCATGGATGGGCCGAATCCATCACCGGCCCAGCGCGGCAAGTGCCGGACAACGGCAACGGCAAGCAGACGCGCCGCTACGATGTGGACGGCTGCCGCGTGACCGCCGAAGCCACGCAGCCCGCCATCGACGCACTGACGCCCGGGAGAAGAACCCAAAAAATCGCGCCAGCGATGACCCGGAGGGCGACCGCCAAGGATGCCGTCCCATCGCCCTGCGCATCGACGGCTTTCCGGTCGTTACACTGCGCGTCCCGCTCCCTGGCCATGTCCATGTCCGCCCCGGTTCGACTCAACCATCGTGTCTCCGAGCTGTTCGGCCTCTCGCGCGCCGAAGCCGAGCAGTTCATCCGGAACGGCTGGGTGTCGGTGGATGGGCAGGTGATCGAGGCGCCGCAACACAAGGTAACCGTCGAGCGCGTCGAGCTCGCCCCCGACGCGCGCCTGGGAGCGGTGGAGCCGGCCACGATCCTGTTGCACAAGCCGCCGGGCGTCGATGCCATCTACGGCGACAAGTCCGCCAGCAGCCTGGTGACGCCGGCGACCCGCTGGGCCGACGACCCCAGCGGGGAACGTCTGCTGCGGCGCCATTTCCATCGCTTGACGTCGCCGGTGCCGATAGACGCCGAAGCCAGCGGCTTGATGGTACTGACCCAGGACGGCCGGATATGGCGCCGCCTGACCGAGGATGCCGGCCTCATCGAGCACGAGTACATCGTCGAAATCAGCGGCGAGATCGCGCCCGACGGCCTGCGCCGACTCAGCCATGGCCTGAGTTTCAACGGCCGCGTGCTGCCGCCGTGCAAGGTCAGCTGGCAGAACGAGACGCGCCTGCGTTTCGCGATCAAGGGCGTGCAAGGCGGACAGATGCGCGACATGTGCGCGCAGGTCGGGCTGGGCGTCGTGTCGATCCGCCGCCTGCGCATCGGCAGGATCGCACTGGGCAAGGGCCCGGACGGTGCGATGCCACCGGGAGCCTGGCGATACCTGCCCGCGGGCGAGAAATTCTGAGGCCGGGGCGCGTCGGCGCCTCCATGAGGTTCCAGTCTTCCGCGGCCGCCTCGCGGCCCTGCTGCCGGATCAGCACTTCTTCGCGCGCATCGTTGATGGACTGGCGGATGCTGTCGAGATCGACCCCGCTTTCGTCCGGCGTGAACTCGCCGCTCAGTTCCGTATCGGGCCGCAGCTCGCCGGCCTGGAACAACGCCCACATTTCCTCGCCGTACCACGTGTCCAGCAGCCCGGGCGCCCAGCGTCCAAGATACGCGGCGAGGTTGTTGACGTCGCGCAGCAGCATCGTGCGCGCCGCATTGTTGCCCCCGGCACTGACGACTTGCGGGAAATCCATCACCACCGGCCCATCCGAACCGACCAGTACGTCGTACGCGGCCAGATCGCCATGAACCAGCCCGCAGCACAGCATCCGCACCACCTGCCGTACCAGCACGCCATGGTATTCACGCGCCCGCTCCGCACGGAGTTCCATCTCGCCCAGGCGTGGCGCGGAGAAGCCTTCGGCGTCGGCGACCGGCTCCATCGCCAGCACGCCGTGGAACTAGCCAAACGGCTCGGGCACACGCATGCCGGCGTCGCGCAACCGGTAGAGCGCATCGACCTCGGTATTCTTCCAGGCTATTTCCTGCCGCTTGCGGCCGTACTTGCTCGCCTTGCCGATCGCCCGTGCCTCACGGCTGCCGCGTACCTTGCGCCCTTCCTGGTACTGCACGCGCTGCTGGAAGCTGCGCTGCGCCATGTCCTTGTAGACCTTTGCGCAGCGCACTTCGCCGCCGCTGCGGACAATGTATACGGCCGCTTCCTTGCCACTCTTGAGCGGGCGCATCACTTCATCAATGACGCCGTCGTCGATCAGCGCCCGCAAGCCTTGGGGGATCTTCACGGTGTCTCGGAAGATGGCGCGCCCGGAGGGATTCGAACCCCCGACCAATGGCTTCGGAAGCCACTACTCTATCCGGCTGAGCTACGGGCGCGTGGTGCTGCGAGGCCGCGTGCGGATCGTTGCGATCCGTGGCGGGCGGGCAGTATAGCGGAGATGGCGGGGATCGCCCATGCGGGGCGATCCGGGCTTACGCGGGGTGGTGCGGCAAGAGCGCCCTCTCCCCCAGCCCCTCTCCCACAAGCGGGAGAGGGGAGAAGGCGGGCGATCAGCGGGCCTTGAACAGCGTGGCGAGCGTGTCGGGCTTGCTGGTGTCGCGCACCAGGTGCGGGTACTTCAGGCCGTCGTGGTAGTCGATGGTGATGGTCTTGTACTGGTCGAAGTCCTTCACCAGCAGCTGGATCTGCTGGCTCTTGTCCTTCGCGGCGGCGGTGACGGCGTCCTTCAGGCCATCCGGATCGAAGTCGCGGCCGTTGACGGCGACGATGGTCATGCTGGGCGCGAGGCCGGCCTTGAAGGCGGGGCCGTCCCACAGCACGTCGGCGATCTGGCCGCCCTTGCCCACCGACACGCCCAGCGAATAGGTGAGGTCGGCGAAGTGGCGGCGCGCCTCGATGGCCTTCACCGCGGCGCTGGGCTTGTCGGTGTAGACCAGCTTCCAGCCGTGCGCCTCGAAGCCGCCGGTCAGCGGACCGTGGCCGTCGAGGCGGTCGCGCAGGTATTTCGCCCAGTCGTAGGGCTGGATGTCGTTGAGCGTCTTCACCACGTCGTCGAAGGTGTAGGTGTTGGTGACGAAGCTGCCGTTGTCCATGCCGAAGAAGGCCTTGGCGAAGTCGTCGATGCTCTTCTTGCCGCCGCTCATGTCGCGCAGCTTGCCGTCCACGTCCAGCCAGATCAGCTGGCCGGCGCTGTAGTAGTCCTCGCTGCTCTGGTAGTTGCGGTAGGGCAGCGGCGCGCGCTGGGCGATGATCGGGTCGTTGGTGGTGTCCTGCACGTTGCGCCACGAGGCGAGGCCGGGGCGGCCCTTGTCGTAGGTGGCGGCCACGTAGGCCCACATGTCGTGCGCCTGCTCGTCGTTCCACAGCCCGGCGCGCGAGGCCATCACCTGGCCCCAGAACTGGGTCTGGCCTTCATATACCCACAGCAGCGAGTCCTGCATCGGCACGTTGAAGTTCGGCGTCCACAGGTCGGCCGGGCGGCGGTACTTGCCGTCCCACGAGTGGTTGTACTCGTGCGAAAACAGGTCGCGCTCGAGCGCGTTCTTGTCCCACTCGCTGAAGAAGTCGGCGCCGGTGCCGTCCTCGCTGGACTGGTGGTGCTCCAGGCCTTCGCCGCCCATCTTGTCGCTGAGCGAGACCAGGAAGTCGTAGTGGCCGTAGTGGTGCGCGCCGTACAGCTTGTACATCTGCTGCACCAGGTTGTGGAACGGCTTCTCCTGCTCCGGCTTGATCTCGAGGTACTTCGGGTCGTCGGCCACGATGTCCATGTGCACGCCGGCCTTGGCGCCCGGGTCGAGGTCGAGGCGCTTGAAGTACTTGCCGGCGTAGATCGGCGAGTCCACCAGGGTGTTGAAGGTGGTGGTCTTGAAGTGCACGGTGTCGCCGTCGTGCGAGGCCGTTTCCAGCGCGGTACCGAACTGCCAGCCGGCAGGGAACTTCGCGCTGGCATCGACCTTGATCTGGCGGGTGTAGTAGCCGGCCGGGTACAGCGTATTGGCGTTCCACTGCAGGTCGAGCATTTCCGGCGTCATCACCACGCGGCCCTGGCGGGTGTTCTGCGGCGAGAGGTACTGGAAGTCCACCTCGACATTGCTCGCGCCCTGCGGCACGTCGAGGTGGAACGCGTAGGCGTTGAGCGGGTCGCGCGTCCACGGGATCACCTGGCCGTTGGCCTTCACCACCAGACCGGCGAACTTGTCGATCGGGCCGCTGGGCGAGTGGTTGCCGGGCAGCCACTGCGGGTAGAGCAGGGTCAGCGGGCCGGCCTGCACGGGCACCACTTCGTGCACGCGGAAAATGCGATGGGCGAGGTCGGTGGCGTCCACGCTGATCTGCAGCGTGCCCGGGTAGGCCACATCCTGCGGCGGCGGCACATCGGCGAGTGCATTGAGACTGACCAGGCCGAAGGCGCTGGCGACGATGGCGGAAGCGAGGCGTGTGGCTTTCAATGGATTCTCCCTTGGCAACGGCCCGCGCGGCGAGATGGTGCGAGGGCAAGGGCTCGATGCTAGACCGGCCGTACGCTGCGCTCCCCCTGCCAAAGGTCATTCACCGGGCAAAACGCCACCAGGACTGCTGGGCGAAAATTCCCGGAAAATCGCTGGACAACCTTGACCGCCATCACCCGCCCCCGCACGATGCGCCACGCTTCAATTTCCCCGCTCATACGGACCCACAAGAAAATACGGAGGTTTTCCATGAACAAGGCACTAGTTGCAGGCGCAATCGCCGTCATGCTCATCGCGCCGCTGACAACACGCGCGGACGACAGCACCAACAACGGTGATCGGCTGGACAACTTCTACGTCGCAGGCAACCTTGGCCAAACAAAGTACCGTACCGATATCAGCCACCCCAACAGCGTGTTCCAGAACGTACGCTTCGGCTGGCGCTGGAACGACTACATCGGTGCGGAAGTCGGCTATGCCTATCTCGGTCACCGCAAGGATGTCATCAACAGGGCCGGCACTCTCCTTCCTACCCTACCCCCATCTATCGTCACCTCCCCTTCCCTCCCCCCTTCCTTCTCCGCCGCTCCCATTCACAGGGAAACGTCAGTGAACTCGCGTGCCGCCACCATAGGCGTCAACGGGAGATACAACTTCTATCGGAACTGGTTTGTCACTGGTCATGCCGGCTACCTGCGCTCACGACGCACGAACGAGGTGAATTACTACGTCCTCGGCACTTCCAGCGACCATACGAGTTGGAACAACGGCTGGTACGGCGGATTGGGCGTGGGCTATGACCTGACCCGGAACGTGAGCCTTGCCCTGAATTACGACAATTACCACCTGCAGTACGGCCATCCGGGAAGCTTCCGCGATGACGTCAACGTTGCCGCGTTCTCGGCATCTTTGGAATACCGTTTCTGAGCTGGACGGCATACCGACGAACAAAAAGCGACGGCCGCCCCGATGGCGGCCGTCATTGTTTCAAGGGTGCGTATCACCTGCGCGCCGTGGCGATCGCGCCGAGCAGGTCCTTGCCGTCCGCGCGCACCAGATGCGGGTAGCGCAGGCCGCCGTGGTAGTCGATCTTCACGGTGTTGTAGACGTCGACGTTCTTCACCAGCAGCTCGATCGGCGCGCTGCCAGTCTTGGCCGCGGTCACCGCGTCCTTCAGCGCGTCGGGCGAATAGTCCTTGCCGTCCACGGCGACGATGACGAGCCCCGGCACCAGGCCGGCCTTGAAGGCCGGGCCGTTCCACTGCACGTCGTAGATGTTGCCGCTCTTCGAGGCCGACAGGCCGAGCGAGGCGGCGAAGTCGGCGCCGTGGCGAATGCCCTCCATCGCCTTGGTCTGCGCGTTCGGCTGGTCGGTGTAGACCAGCTTCCAGCCGCCGCGCTCGATGCCGTGTTCGGGCAGGTTCGGCCCGGTGTAGTCGAGACGCTCGCGCAGGAAGCTGGCCCAGTCGAACGGCTGCACCTGGTTGAGCGTGTTCACCACGTCGTCGAAGGTGTAGGTCCTGGTGACGTAGCTGCCGTTGTCCATGCCGTAGAAGGCATGCGCGAAGTCGTCCAGCGAGTGCTTGCCGCCGGAGAGTTCGCGGATCTTGGTGTCCACGTCCAGCCACAGCAGCTGGCCTTCGGGATAGAAGTCGGTGCCGCGGCGCCAGTTCGACCAGCCGCCGCCGCCGTAGTAGGTGAGCGGCGCGGCATCGGCGGTGTCCTGCAGCGAACGCCAGGCGCGGCCGGTGCGTTCGCTCATCTGCGAGGCGATGTCCGCCATGGTGTCGCGGAACTGCTCGGGCGACCACAGGCCGGCGCGCGCGGTGAGCACGCTGCACCAGTAGTCGGTCAGTCCCTCGTACACCCACAGCAGGTCGTCCTGCATCTTCACGTTGAAGTTCGGCGTCCACAGGTCGGCCGGACGGCGGAACTTGCCGTTCCACGAATGCACGAATTCGTGCGGCATCAGGCTGGCCGCCAGCGTGTGCATGTCGTCGTTGGTGAAGAAGTCGGCCGGCAGGCGGTCGTCGCTGGACTGGTGGTGCTCCAGGCCGAAGTGGCCGGTGTGATCGGACAGCGTGAGCAGGAAGTCGTAATGCTCGTAATGGTGTGCGCCGAACAGCAGGTTGGTCTGCGTCACCACCGCGCGCTGCTGTTCCAGCTGCTTGTCGGTGAGCTTCACGTCCTTGGCGCCATCGCCCACCACGTTGAGGTACACCGGCACCTTCACGCCCGGTGCGAGATCCACGCGGTTGAAGTGCTCGCCCGCGATCAGCGGCGAATCCACCAGGTTGTTGAAGGTCAGCGGCTTGAACTGCACGGTGCTTCCGCTCTGGCTGGCCACTTCCATCGCGCTGCCGAACTTCCAGCCCGCGGGCAGCTGCACGGTGGGCTGGATCTTCACCTGCCGCGAGTAGTAGCCAGCCGGGTAGAACGCCACCTGGTTGAACTCCACGTCCACCAGGTTCGGCGTGGACGAGGCGCTGGCGCCGAACAGGCTGTCCTCGCCCGGCGCGGGCGAGAGGAACTGGAACGAAAGGTCGAGCTGGCCCACGCCCTGCGGCACGTCGAGATGGATCGCGTACATGTCGCGCAGGTCGCGCCGCCAGGCGAGCTGCTTGCCGTTCGCGGTGATGACCAGCCCGGCCACGTTCTGGATCGGGCCGGACGGCGCGTGCTCGCCGGGAATCCACTCGGGATACAGCAGCGTGACCTCGCCCGGCTTCACCGGGATCGTCTCCTGCACGCGGAACATGCGCTTCGGCGCGTCGGTGAGGTCCACGTTCACCATGAGCGTGCCGTCGTATGGCGTATCGACGGGCGCGGCGCGGCGGGCATCCTGCGCATGGGCGACGGAAAGCGAAAGCGCCCCGACCACCGCAGCGGCGATCAGGCTGGAACGAAGGGCATGACGGTTCACGGGTGGCTCCGGCAACAACGGGATGGCCGTTGGATGCTAGGCCGCGGGGGCACGGCATCACCCTGCCAGAGGTCATGCCACGCGACGAAATTATTTGCGGCGCGGCGCCGCCTCGCGCAGGCGGCGGCACTCGGCCGACATGGCGGCGGCGTGGCGTGGCCCGGAAGCCGGCCCGAACGCGGCGCGGTTCAGTCCGGCCGCTCCAGCTTGCTGTGCCGCATGCCGTAGCCGAGGTAGATCACCATGCCGAGGCTCACCCAGATCAGGAACACCTTCCAGGTGATCGCCGGCAACTCCGCCAGCAGCCAGATCGAGAACGCGATGCCGACCAGCGGCACCACCGGCACCCACGGCGTGCGGAACGCGCGGTGCAGCTCCGGCTTGCGCCTGCGCAGCAGCAGCACCGAGGTGCAGATCACGATGAAGGCCGAGAGCACGCCGATGTTCACCAGTTTGGCGACCTCCTCGATCGGCAGCAGGCCGGCCACCAGGGCGGTGAACACGCCGAGCACCACCGTCGGACGATGCGGCGTGCCGTAGCGCGGGTGCACCTTGGCGAACCAGCCCGGCAGCAGGCCGTCGCGCGACAGCGCGAACCAGATGCGCGTGGCGCCCAGCATGAAGGCGAACAGCACGCTGATCAGGCCGAACACCGCTGCCACCGATACTGTCAACGCCACCCACGGCAGGCCCAGCCCCTTGAACGCATCGGCCACCGGCGCCGGCGTGTTGAGCGTGGTGTAGTGCGCGATGCCGGTGAGCACCAGCGACACCGCCAGGTACATCGCCATCGAGATGCCCAGCGACAGCAGCACCGCGCGCGGCAGGTCGCGCTGCGGATTCTTCGATTCTTCCGCCGCCGTGGTCAGCGTGTCGTAGCCGAACACCGCGAAGAACACCACCGCCGCCGCCGTGGCGACGCCCTGGAAGCCGAAATGCATCGCGCCGTCGGCACCCATCGCGCGCGCGGGGATGAACGGCAGCCAGTTGCCCGGCTTCACGTAGAACGCGCCGATGCCGATCACCAGCACCACGGCGGCCACCTTGATCGCCACCACCAGCGTGTTGAAGCGCGCGCCCCACTCGGTGCGGAAGGTCAGCAGCGCCGCCACGCCCAGCGTCACCAGCGCGGCGATCACGTTGAACACATGACCCTCGCCCGTGCCGAAGGCGCCCTGCGCCCAGAGCGGGACGGGGATGCCCATGCCGGCGAGCGCGGACTGCACGTAGCCGGACCAGCCGATCGCCACCACCGCGACGATCAGCGCGTATTCCAGCAGCAGGTCCCAGCCGATCAGCCACGCGGCCAGTTCGCCGAGCACGGCGTAGCCGTAGGTGTAGGCGCTGCCGGTGACCGGGATCATGCCGGCGAACTCGGCGTAGCACAGCGCCGCCGCCGCGCTGGCGATGCCCGCGATCAGGAAGGAGAGGATCACCGCCGGGCCGGCATTCAGCGCCGCCTGCTGGCCCGCCAGCACGAACACGCCCACACCGATGATGCCGCCGATGCCGATCGCGGTGAGCTGCCACAGGCCCAGCACGCGGCGGAAGTCGCTGCGCCTGCCCACCTCGCCCTGCAACTGCTCGATGGACTTGTGGCGGAGCATTCGGCTCGGCAAGGACATGGGTTCGCTCCCCGGAAAAGATCGGCGGATCATAGCTTGCGATGGCAAGCAGGGCGGACACCGTCCGCCAGGAACGAAGGCGGGTATTGGCCGCCCTGCGAAAGACTTGCCGAGTGAATCCTTCTCCCTACGGCCTGATTAGCGTCGAGTCTCAGTCGTGCCATGTGCTGTCTCCCTCCCCTGCGTGCAGGGGAGGGCTGGGGTGGGGTCAGGCTCTTGCGAAAGCCATCCATGAGGGTCTTTCGCAAGGGTTCACCCCCTCCCAACCTCCCCCTGCAAGCAGGGGGAGGAGCAAATCGGCTCACCACTGAGACTCGACGCCAATCAGATCCCGGAGGGAGAGGGGAGATGAGCCACCCTCAACACGCATCTTCCGCAAGATACGTATAAGCCGTGAGGCCACCATCCAGCGCCGCATACAGCACCTCGGCCTCGCCGCCCGCGACGCCCGCCGCGGCGATGCGCTCGCGGTAGCTGGCGCGCAGCGCGGCAAGGTCGTAGCCCACGTAGTCCAGCATCAGGTCGGTGGTATCGCCGCGGCGCTTGTGTGCGAACACGTAGCCGTCGCCGTCCACGCGCACGTTCACCGCGTCGGTGTCGCCGAACAGGTTGTGGATGTCGCCCAGCGTCTCCTGGTAGGCGCCGACCATGAAGATGCCGAGGCGATAGCTCTCGCCGTCCTTCAGCGCGTGCAGCGGCAGCGAGACGTCGACGCCCTCGGCGTCCACGTAGTGGTCGATGCGGCCGTCGGAGTCGCAGGTGAGGTCGACGATCACGCCGCGCCGGGTGGGCTGCTCGTCCAGCCGCGCGATCGGCACGATCGGGAAGATCTGCTCGATCGCCCAGATGTCGGGCACCGACTCGAACACCGAGAAGTTGACGAAGTACTTGTCGACCAGCTTCTCGTCCAGCTCGTCCAGCGCGGCTCGATGCGAGCGCTCGCCGGGCAGCAGGCGTCCGCGCACCGCGCCGGCGATGGCGTAGTACATCTCGTCCAGCCGCGCGCGGTCGGCCAGCGCGAGCTGGCCCAGCGCGTACAGCGCCTGCCCTTCGGCGAGGTGGTGCTGGGCCTCGTGGAACAGCTCCAGCGGCGGGCGCTGGTCGAGCTCGGCGTGCACTTCGCGCAGGCGGCGCAGCACGGCCGGCTCGTCGGCGCCCGGCGCGGGGATCGTGCCTTGCGGCACTTCCTCCACCTCGCTCACGTTGACCACCATCACCGCGTGGTGCGCGGTCATCGCGCGGCCGGCCTCGGTGAGGATGTGCGGCGCCGCGAGGCCCTCCGCCTCCACCGCCTCGGCCAGCGACTGCACGATGGTGGCGGCGTACTGCTCGATCGAGTAGTTGATCGAGTTGTGGCTGCGCGAGCGCGAGCCCTCGTAGTCCACGCCCAGGCCGCCGCCCACGTCGACGATCTCCAGCGGCACGCCCATGCGGGTGAGCTCGACGAAGTAGCGGGTGGCCTCGCGCATGCCGTTGGCGATGTCGCGCACGTTGGAGATCTGCGAGCCCATGTGGAAGTGCTGCAGCTTCAGCGTGTGCTTGAGGCCGGCCCGGTCCAGCCGCTCGATCAGGGTGAGTACCTGCGCCGGCGACAGGCCGAACTTGCCCTTGTCGCCGCCGGTGTTCTGCCACTTGCCGGCGCCGATCGAGGCCAGGCGCACGCGCACGCCGAGCAGCGGCTCCACGTCCAGCGCCCTGGCCTCGGCGAACACGTGGTCCAGCTCGGACAGCTTCTCGATCACGATGTGCACGCGCAGGCCGAGCTTCAGCCCGATCAGCGCGAGGCGGATGTATTCGCGGTCCTTGTAGCCGTTGCAGATCACGATGGAGCCGGGCCGCGCCATCGCCAGCACGGCCATCAGCTCGGGCTTGGAGCCGGCCTCCAGGCCGAAGCCCGCGCTGCCCGCGGCCACCAGCTCGCCGGCCACGCCGCGCTGCTGGTTCACCTTGATCGGGTAGATGGCGGTATAGCCGCCCGCGTAGCCCCACTCGCCGATGGCCTTGGCGAACGCGGCCTGCAGCCGCGCCAGGCGGTCGGCCAGGATGTCCGGGAAGCGCACCAGCAGCGGCAGGCGCAGGCCTTCGGCGCGGGCGCGCTCGACGATGGCCGGCAGCGACAGCGCGGGGCCGCGCACGCCCTGCGGGCGTATCGCGATCCCGCCGTCCGCGCCGACGTCGACGTAGCCGTCGCCCCAATGGGCCACGGCGTAGGTGTGGCGGGCATCGGCCACGCTCCAGGGCTTCGACATGGGAATGTCTCCTTGTGCAAACGGAAAGAAGGCATGTCGTCGCAGCGGCGAGCCTTGACGCAGATAAGCACGATGGGCCGGAAGCCTCGCACGCCGCGGGGCCCATCGCGCCAGCCGGGGCAGTCGCGCACCGGAACCGCCATTGTAACAGCCCATCCACGACAGCTCGGCTACAATGGGCGGCCAAACTTCGCGTCCGACCCAGGAACACCCATGTCGCAGCAGATCAGCTGGTTCACCGAGGCCCACCAGGCCTCCGGCTCCTCCATCGGCTTCCGTACCGAGCAACTGCTGCACGCGGAGAAGACGCCGTTCCAGACCATCGAGATCCACCAGACCACCGACTGGGGCAAGCTGATGGTGATCGACGGCTGCGTGATGCTGACCAGCCGCGACAACTTCCTCTACCACGAGATGATGACCCACCCGGCGCTGTTCACCCATGCGCGCGCCAAGCGCGTGGTGATCATCGGCGGCGGCGACTGCGGCACGCTGCGTGAGGTGCTCAAGCACGAGGAAGTCGAGCACGCCGTGCAGGTGGAGATCGACGAGCGCGTCACGCGCCTCGCCGAGCAGTACTTTCCCGAGCTGTGCGAGTCCAACAACGACCCGCGCGCCGAGCTGCTGTTCATCGACGGCATCAAGTACATGGCCGAGGCCGAGCCGGAGTCGATCGACCTGGTGATCGTGGACTCCACCGACCCGGTAGGCCCGGCCGAAGGCCTGTTCAACGCCGCGTTCTACGCCAGTTGCTTCAAGGCGCTGCGCCACGGCGGCCTGCTGGTGCAGCAGAGCGAATCGCCGCTGGCGCACATCGAACTGATCAAGTCGATGCGCGCGGCCATGCGCACCGCCGGCTTCAGCGCGGTGAAGACCCTGCCGTTCCCGCAGCCTTGCTACCCCACCGGCTGGTGGAGCTGCACCATGGCGCGCAAGGGCGGCGACCTCAGCGGCTTCCGCGAGCGCGGCGCGCTGAGCAAGAACTTCCCCACGAAGTACTACAACGCCGAGATCCACAAGGCCGCGCTGGCCCAGCCCGAATTCATGCGCGAAGCTTTTGGCGAATGAGTTAAGAGCCGGGATTCGGGAGACGGGATTGGGGATTCGGCAAAGCCGAACCTCGCGACACTGCAGCTCTTTCGAATCCCGAATCCCCTAATCCCGAATCCCAGCCTTCAAAACAGCTTGGCCCGCTCCTTGGGCAGCAGCACCAGGACCAGGGTCGCCAGCGGGCCGAACAACAGGGACAGCAGGAACCACAGCAGGCCGCTGCGGTTCTTGCCTTGGGCCAGGCCCGCGTTGATCAGCGCCAACGTGCCCCAGCCGGCAAACCACGGCACGCCATCGGCAAAGCTCGAAAAAGAACTCACGTGATTCCTCCGCCCCCTGTGGTGGGTGGAGCGCGCCTGCGCGCGAGCGAACGGCCATCCTAGCAACCGGGACGCGCCTGCATCCGCCACCGCCGCCCATGGCTCAGAAACCGTTCAGAGCATCCTCAAGGCACGGCCGCTAAGCTGGCTGCTTCACGATTGCTGGAGCACCCCATGCGTGGATGGCATCGCCTCGCCCTTGCCGGCACCCTGTCGCTGATCGCCGCGGCCGCGGTGGCGGACGATACGAATCCGCCCGGCACGGCCTCGGCGCCAACCCCGGCGTTGGCCGGACAGGTACGCGACCAGGCCCTGCAGTCGTTCCAGCGTGACATGGTCAGCGTGCTGGCGCTGCGCGCCACGGCCGAGCCGCTGCTGGGCGCAGCCCTGCTGGCCCGCCCGCTGCCCAACCCGAACAAGACCGGCAGCTTCCATGCGCTGATCAACCGCGCCGCCGCGGCCAGCGATTCCGGCCCCGCCGTGCAGTGGGCGCGCCTAGCCGACTGCGACGCGCAGGCCGGCACCTGCCCCAACGCCACCGCGCTGCGCAAGCTGACCGAGCAGGCGCCGGAGAACGCCGCGGTGTGGCTGCTCAAGCTGGGCGTCGACACGCGCGACATGAAGGCCAAGGCCGCCCGCGAGGACCTCGCCAGGGCCGCCGCCGGCAAGATCTACGACGACTACACCGGCAGCAGCAGCACCGCGCTGGCCAGCGTGGTGGACACGCTGCCTCCGCCGCCGGCCACGCAGGGCCCCGCCGGCCCGGTCGGCGTGCAGGCGCTGATCGTGCTGGCCAACGCCCGCCTGCAGCCGCAGCCCGCGCTGCCGCTGGTGGCGAAGATGTGCGGGGACGCCGGTGACGACGCCGCGCTCACGGCCGACTGCCGCAAGCTCGGCAAGCTGCTGGAATGGGGCTCCAGCCCGCTGTCGCGTTCGCTGGGCCTGCACCTGTACGAAGTGCTCGGCGATCCCGCCGAACAGGCCGCCGCGCAACAACAGCGCCGCGACCTGACCTGGCAGGTGCAGAACTACTCGCAGCTGGCGCTGCAGGTGCAGGACGATCCCGCGCTGGCGCAACTGCTGCTGGCCGCCGCCCGGCATGGCGGCACCGAGATGAGCCAGGCCATCGCCACGCTGCGCGCCCGCGGCGTCTCGCTCACTGCGCCGGGCAGTTGGCAGCCGCAGCCGCCCGCCGCCGCGACCGATGCCCCGGCATCGGCACACTCCCCTTGATCGCGCATAGCAGCTAGGCTTGGGCCAACCTTCGCGACGAGGTGTCCCATGCTTACGACGCTGGTGGCAAGCAGCAAGGGCGGGTGCGGCAAGAGCACGCTGGCGACGCAACTGGCGTCGCACTGGGCGCAGGCCGGGCAGAACACCGCCATCGTGGACGCCGACCGCCAGGGCTCCAGCTACCGCTGGGCCAGCCGCCGCCCCGACAACGTGCCCGGCGTGCTGGGCCTGGAGGGCGGCCGCAAGACGTTGCAGAAAGTGCCGCCGGACACGCAGCAGCTGCTGATCGACACCCCGGCCGGCGTCGGCGAGCGCGAGCTGGAGCCCTTCATCGAGGTGGCCAGCGTGCTGCTGGTGCCGGTGCTGCCGTCCAGCTTCGACCTCGACGCCACCACCCGCTTCCTGGCCGAGCTGCAGGCCATCAAGCGCATCCGCAGCGGCAAGCTGCCGGTGGCGCTGGTGGCGAACCGGCTCAAGCCGTGGACGCGCGCCAGCCAGGACGCGGTGGAGCAACTGGCCGCCGAGTCACCCTTCCCCATCGTCGCCCAGTTGCGCGACAGCCAGGCCTACGTGCTGCTGGCCGCGCTGGGCAAGGGCATCTTCGATTACCAGTCCGAACAGGTGCGCAGCCACCAGGAAGACTGGAAGCCGCTGCTGCGCTGGATCAAGCGCCAAGCCTGACATCACCTCCACGGAGCCATCCATGCACGAACTGATCCTGCTGCGCCACGCTGAAGCCCTGCCCGCCGACGGCGGCGACGACCGCCAGCGTGCGCTGAGCGAACACGGTCGCCGCGAGGCGCGGGATGCCGGCGCGTGGCTGGCCAGCCATGGCGCGCGGCCGCAGCGCGTGCTGTGCTCGCCCGCCCAGCGCACCATGGAAACCGCGCAGCTGGCACTGGCCGCGCTGCCCGGCTCGCCGACGCCGCAGGAAGCCGGCGAAATCTACGACGCCACGCCGGGCGAACTGCTGGCCCTGCTCGACCAGCACGCCGACGCCGGCACCGTGATGCTGGTGGGCCACAACCCGGGCATCGAACGGCTGGTGGCGCTGCTGGTGGAAGGCCGCTCGGACGAGTTCCGCGGCATGCCGCCGGGCGGGCTCGCCGTGCTGCACCTCGGCAGTCCGCTGGAACCGGCCTGCGCGCGGCTGGATGCGTTCTGGTCACCCCGCTGAGCACCGACGCACCGCCCGCACCAGGCGCAACGGTACGCCGTTCCGCGAAACCGGAACGCATCCGCCAGATTTCCCCTGCCCTTTGACGGCGCGCCCACGGCACCACGTCCAGGGTGCGGGTTCCCGGTCCACTTCCACCACCACAGCCTCGGGGGCACGACGCCCCGCCTCCCTGTTCATGCCGTTTCGCTGGTTGCCGCTCACCCTCCTGTTCGCCGTCGCGCTGCTGCAAGGCTGCACGCTGAGCCGCGCGCACATCCGCGAAGCCGGCGCGATCGTCGCCGCCAGCCCCGGCCGCGCGGATACCTGCCAGCAGGCCGACCACTGCGCCAGGCCCTCGCCGCTGCTGGCCGATGCGCAGCAGGCGCTGGCCGATTCCACGCCCGGCCACCCGCTCAACACCGTCGCCCTGCTCGACGACAGCGAGGCCGCGTTGGCCGCGCGGATCAGCCTGATCCGCGCCGCGCAGCACAGCATCGACGTGCAGACCTACATCTGGGACGAGGACGACGTCGGCCAGCTGGTGCTCGACGAACTGGTGCAGGCGGCGCGGCGCGGGGTGAAGGTGCGCATCCTCGCCGACCAGCTGTTCTCGTTCGGCGACCTCGCCCTGCTCGATCGCCTCGCCCGGGTCAGCCCCAACCTCGAGGTGAAGCTGTACAACCCCACCTTCCGCGACGCGCAGACGCCGCCGCTGCAATTCACCGCCAGCGTGCTGTGCTGCTTCATGAAGTTCAACCAGCGCATGCACAACAAGCTGCTGCTGGTGGACGATACCGTCGGCATCACCGGCGGGCGCAACTACCAGAACCGCTATTTCAACTGGGACCCCGACTTCGACTACCTCGACCGCGACGTGCTGGCCGGCGGCCCGGTGGGCAGGGAAATGGCCGACAGCTTCGCGCTGTTCTGGAACCACAAGCGCGCGGTGCCGCTGATCCGCCTGCGCGACGTCAACCGGCGCATCCGTGCCGACGCCGCGCCGCCCGGCTGGCCCGCGCCGCACTACACCGACCCTGCGCGCGTGGCGCGCGTGCAATCGGAAGCCGAAGACCCCGACTGGCTCGCCGCATGGATAGGCGACGACACCCTGCGCGTGAGCCAGGTGAACTACTTCAGCGACCTGCCCGCCAAGACCGACGAGCCGCACAAACGCGACGCCCGCGACTTCACCGCCCAGCTGATGCGCATGGTCGCCGACGCCAGGCACGAAGTGGTGCTGCAGACGCCCTATCTCGTGATGAGCCGCCGCGCGCAGGAGATCTTCAAGAAACTGCACAAGCAGGACCCGGCGCCCGAGATCATCGTCTCCACCAACTCGCTGGCCGCCACCGACGCCTTCGCGGTCTATGCGCTCTCCTACAAGCACCGCGGCCGTTACCTGAGCGAATACGGCTTCCAGATCCACGAACTGAAGCCGCACGCCGACAGCGCCGAGGAGGCCTTCGAGGACGCCAACGAAGCCGAAGCCGACGGCCCCGACGACACGCCCATCGTGCCGGGGGACAAGGCCCGCCGCTTCCCCGGCAACGAGCGGCGCCCCGGCGTGTTCGGCCGCGGCGGCAAGCGCAACCGCCCCGCGCCCCTGCACAGCAGCGGCCGCCGCTACAGCCTGCACGCCAAGTCGATGGTGGTGGACGGCAGCTTCGCCATGGTCGGCTCGCACAACTTCGACCCGCGCTCCGACCACTACAACACCGAAGCCGGCGTGATCGTGCAGGACCCGCGCTTCGCCAGCGAACTGCGCGACTCCATCCTCGACGACACCCTGCCGCAGAACGCCTGGACCATCGCCAGGCGCGAGCCCACCGTTCCCGTGCTCGGCAACATCAGCCTCGCGATCGGCGACCTCTCCTCGCGCCTGCCGCTGTTCGACCTGTGGCCGTTCCGCTACTCCACCAGCTACGAGATCAAGCCCGGCTGCGACCCGCTCGCCCCCGGCGATCCGAAGTTCCAGCAGTGCTACACCCCGGTGGGCGACTTCCCCGACGTGGCGATCTCGCCGAAGCTGATCTACACGCGGTTGATCACCGCGTTCGGGGCGGGGGTGAAGGGGATTCTGTGAGGCGGGTGATTCTTCGCCATTCCGGTGCAGGCCGGGACGACAGGCAAGATCACGCGCTTTCGCACACGACTACCCGGAAACGATCCTCGGTGCGCCGCGCGAGCGCCGATGGCTTTCCATCACCCGCCCGTAATGCAGCACGCGGCCGATCGTGTAGAGCGTGATGCGCGTGACGTCGAGCACCGGGCGCAGGTGGCTGGGACGCGCATCCGGCGGGTAACGCGAGGCGATCGGCACCGACACCACGCCCATGCGCAACTCGCGCGAGGCGGCAATGAGGATCGCGGCCTCGAACACGAAGTCCTGCGCGGGCAGGTCGAGCAGGTCCAGCGCGGCGCGCGGATACCAGCGCTGCCCGCTCTGCGTGTCCGCCACCGGCTGGCCGCAGCCCCAGGAAATGCCCCAGTCGGCGACGGCGTTGGCGCGGCGGCGGCCCTGCGGCTGCTGCGCCTTGTCGAGCAGGCGGGCGGCGATCACCAGTTCGCCGGGATGCGCAGCCGCAGCCGCCACGATGCGCGGAATGTCGGATGCCAGGTGCTGGCCGTCGCCGTCCATGGTCAGCACGGCTTCGTAGCCCTGGCGCAGCGCTTCGCGGAAACCGTCGCGCAGCGCCTGGCCCTTGCCGCGGCGGCTGTCGTGGCGCAGCAGCGTGACCGGCAGCGTGGCGAGGATCTCCGGCGTGCGATCCGTCGAACCGTCGTCCACCACGATCACGTGCACGCCCAGCGCGAGCACGGACTCGACCACGCCGCGGATCGCCGCCTCTTCGTCGAGGCAGGGGATCAGCACGCACCAGCGGGGCAAGGGCGTGCTCACGCGAGGGCTTCGACGTCGACGAGCAGGTCCGTCGCCGCGGCGCAGCCGACACGGCAGGCACCGCCGCGCGTGGCGAGCAGCGCGAGCAGCGGCAAGGCGGCGGTGCAGGGGTTGCCGGCGGCCTCGCCCGTGAGTGCAACCGGTATCGGCGTCGGCGCGGCAGCATCGTCCGCCACGCGCAGGCGCAGGCGCGCCAGCGCGTTCACGCCGGCCCCGGGCGTCAGCAGCAGGGCGCAGCCGAAGGCATGGTCGCAGCCGGTCATCTCCAGCAATGGCCCACGCCCCGCAATGTCGCTGCACACCAGCAGCACGGGGCGCCGCTCGGCGAGCGCCTGCGTCGCCGCTTCCAGCAGCGCGGCGCCGAAGGTGTACGCGCCCGCGCACACGGCGCTGGACGGTGCGCGGCAACCGGTGGCGATGGTCCAGTAACCGGCCGGCGCGTTGTGCACGGAATGATGGAAGCGGGTGGGCGACAACTCAGTTGGCGCGCGCGCCAGCGTGGTGCAGATCTCGTCGGTGATCACCTGATCGCCGTGGGCCGAGGCGAACACGCAAGCCAGTGCCGTCGGATCGTAACCGCCCATGGCCAGCGCCTGGCCGGCCACCTCCACCGCCAGGCGCACGCTGGCGGGGGCACGGCGACGTTCGTTCGCGGGCAACAGCGCGGCCACCGGTGCGGCGGCAACGGCAGGCGCCTCACCGGCAAGCAGGGCGCGCAACGCGGCGAAATCGCCGAGACGCGGCGACCACAGGCCGATGCCTTCGACATGCAGTTCCATCATGCTCATGGCGCACGTCCGAACACGAGGCAGGCGTTGTTGCCGCCGAAGCCGAAGGAGTTGCTGAGCGCCACGTCCACGCGGCGCTGCTCGCCCTGCCACGCGAACTGCGCGCCGCAGGCGGGATCGGGCGTGGCGGCGCCGACGTTGCCGGGCACGAAACCGTGCTCGATGGCCTGCAGCGCGATGGTCGCCTCCACGATGCCCGCCGCGCCCAGCGTGTGGCCGGTGCAGCCCTTGGTGGAACTCACCCGCGTGGTCGCGGGGAAGCGGCGCGCCACCAGTGCGGCTTCCATCGCGTCGTTCGCGCGGCTGGCGGTGCCATGCAGGTTCACGTAGTCGACTTGCGTCGCATCGATGCCGGCGCGCGCCAGCGCGGCATCCAGCGCCAGCTCCGCGCCGTGGCCGTCGGGATGTGGCGAGGACATGTGCCAGGCGTCGCTGGCCTCGCCATAGCCGAGCAGGCGCGGCGCGCGTGGCGCGGCGTCGATGCGTTCCAGCAGCGCGAAGCCGGCGGCCTCGCCGATCGAGATGCCGTCGCGGTCCGCGTCGAACGGGCGGCAGGCGGCGGGCGAGACCAGCTCCAGCGCGTTGAAGCCGAACAGCACGTTGTCGCACAGGCTGTCCACGCCGCCCACCACCGCCGCATCGGCCAGGCCCGCCGCGAGCAGGCGCGCGGCGCTGGCGAACACCTTGGCGCTGGACGAGCAGGCGGTGGAAATCGTGAGGCACGGCCCCTGCAGCGCCAGCGCGGCGGCGACGAAGGCGCCCAACGAGTGCGGCGCGTGCAGCGCGGGCCGGCGCAGGTCGGCGGGGAAGCGGCCTTCGGCATCGAGTCGGCGATACGCCTCCTCGGTGGCGCCGATGCTGGCGGTGGAGGTGCCCAGCAGCAGCGCCACGCGACGCGCGCCATGGCGCTCACGGACGGCGTGCACGCGTTCGAGGAAGCCATCCTGCTGCAGGCCCAGCCAGGCGAGGCGGTTGTTGCGGCAGTCCCAATCCGCCAGCGCGCCGGGCAGCGCCACGGCTTCCACGCCGTCCACGCGGCCGATCCAGCCCAGTTGCGGCGCACTGCCGAAATCGTTGCGGCGCAATCCCCCGCGGCCCTGTCGCAGCGCGGTGAATTGCGCCGCCAGTCCGCAGCCAAGCGCGGAGCTGACGGTGCTGGCACTGACCGCCAGCGGAATCATCGGTGTCGTCATGGCGCAAGGGTAACAGGCCGGTCCGGCCCGGGCCGTCCATGCCATTTGATCCAGCGCAAGGCCGCGCGGGCCGCTCTTGCTAAGCTCGCGCTGACCAGACCGGAGCATCCAGATGAGCGAGCAAGCCGACCGTGCCGAAACCTTCCTGCGTGCGCTGCAGGATCGCATCTGCGCCGAACTGGAACGGCTGGACGGCTCCGCGCGCTTCGTCGAGGACGCATGGACGCGCGCCGCGGGCGGCGGCGGCCGCACCCGCGTGCTGCGCGACGGCGCGCTGTTCGAGCAGGCCGGCGTGAACTTCTCGCGCGTCAGCGGCGCGCCGTTGCCGCCCAGCGCCACCGCGCACCGCCCGGAACTCGCCGGCGGCAGCTTCGTCGCCACCGGCGTGTCGCTGGTGCTGCACCCGAAGAATCCCTACGTGCCCACCACGCACGCCAACGTGCGCTATTTCGAGGCCAGCAAGGAAGGCGTGGCACCGGCATGGTGGTTCGGCGGCGGCTTCGACCTCACGCCGTTCTACCCGTTCGACGAGGACGTGGTGCATTGGCACACCGTGGCGCGCGACCTGTGCGCGCCGTTCGGCGCGGACGCCTATCCGCGCTACAAGCAGTGGTGCGACGAGTATTTCCACCTCAGGCACCGCGGCGAGACGCGCGGCGTGGGCGGCCTGTTCTACGACGACCTCAACGTGGGCGGCTTCGAGCGCTGCCTGGATTTCACCCGGGCCGTGGGCCAGGGTTTCCTCGACGCCTACCTGCCCATCGCCGCACGGCGCCGCGACACGCCCTACGGCGAACGCGAGCGCGAATTCCAGCTCTACCGCCGCGGCCGCTACGTGGAGTTCAACCTCGTCTACGACCGCGGCACCCTGTTCGGCCTGCAATCCGGCGGCCGCACCGAGTCCATCCTGATGAGCCTGCCGCCGCGCGTGCGTTTCGAATACGCGTACCAGCCCGAGCCGGGTTCGGCGGAGGCGCGCCTGGCCGATTACCTCAAGCCGCGCGATTGGGTGTAGGGTCCGGGCCGGCGGATGCGCCCTCCACCCAGAAGTCGTGGAAGTTGAACCAGTTGTACGGCAGCACGCGCACGTAGTGTTCCAGCCGCGCGGCATAGCGCGCGAGCACGGCATCCAGCGCAGGGCCGCGCCGGTCGCGCGGAATCTCCACGCACTCGGCGAACGGCTCGAACACCAGCCGGTAGCGGTTGCCGCCCAGGTACAGGCCGAAGCACAGCAGCACCGGCACCTTGAGCGCGTTCGCCAGCAGCCATGGTCCCACCGGCAGCGGCGCGGGCGCGCCGAGGAAATCCACCGGGCGCTGCGCTTCGTGTTCGCCCGCGCGATCGGCCAGCAGCGCCACCATCGCGCCCTCCCGGCAGGCTTCGGCGGCGGCCAGCACCACGTTGGCGCCGCCGTGCGAAGCATCGATCACGGCCCGGCCCACGTCGGGCGCCAGGGCCTCCAGCAACTCGGTCATGGCCGGCGTCTTGCCCTTGTCCAGCACCACCCGCAGCGGCACGCCGGGGCGCCGTGTGCTGACCGCGCGCAGGGCTTCGAAACTGCCCTGGTGCGAACCCACCAGCAGCACGCCGCGCCCTTCGTCGAGACGGCGTTCCAGTTCGGCCAGGCCCTCGACTTCAATGTCGAAGCCACGCTCGCCGCGGGCCAGCAGGAAGACCCGGTCCAGCGTGGTGGCGGCGTAGCCATGGAACTGGCGCAGCATCGCCCACGCGCCCGGCGGATGGCCGAACACGCGCGTGAGGTATTGCCGCGAGGCGCGCCGCTCGGTGCCGCGGCGCAGGAAGAAATACAGCGTGATCGGATACAGCAGGATGCGTGCAAAGCGGCGGCCGCCATGCAACGCCAGCGCGCGGATCAGCCGCAGCGCGAAACGCCCGCCGCCTTCGCGCTGCTCGCGCCAGTGCGTGGCGTCGCCCATGCGCGGATGGCCTCAGCCGTGGCCGCGATGCGCTTCGACGAACGCACTGAGCTCGCGCAGGCTGGCGAAGATGCGCTTGTTGTCGGGATGGTCGGAGCGCAGCTGGAAGCCGTACTGCTTGGACACCGCCAGCGCGATTTCCAGCGCGTCGATGGAGTCCAGCCCCAGCTCGCCGCCGAACAGCGGCGCGTCCGGGTCGAGTTTCGCGGGATCGACCGTTTCGAGGTTCAGGCTTTCGACGATCAGGGTAGCCAGCTTGTGCTGGACAGCGGTCAATTCGGCCATGTGCGCAGAAGCTCGGGAAACGTCGTCGAAACGGTGAAAAGCGGCGGTGAAGTGTAACATGGCGTCCTTGTCATTCCCGGTTGCAGGCATGGTCGAGGGTCGAAAAAGCAGGAGGGTCGAGAGCGACCTAGTGCGCGCGCCGCAGGTTTCCTACCGCATGGACGACCCCAGCGCCCTGCTGGCCGAACCCGGCACGCTGGCGGTGTTCGGCTTCGGCAGGCACGTTGCCGGCAGCGGCGACCCGCGCTTGTTGCGCGTGCCGCTGGAGGCCTTTGATGGTCCCGCACCCTGCGAGCTGTGGCAGGTGGACGGCCCGGTGCAGCACGGCCACCAAGGCGCGCTGTGCTGGTCGGCCGGCGGCGACTGGCTGTTCGCCGCACTGGAGCTGGACGAACGCGAGCACGGTGGCCCCGCGGGCGCGGCCCGGCTCGCCTACGCGCAGCTGCGCGACTTCGTCCGCGGCCGCGACGAGCGGCAGGTGCTGCGCATCTGGAACTACCAGGCCGCGATCAACCAGGGCGAGGGCGACGCCGAACGCTACAAGCTGTTCTGCGACGGCCGCGCCGAGGGCTGCGGCGACTGGTTCGCCGCCGGCTACCCCGCCGCCACCGCCATCGGCCACCACGGCGATCCGCACCTGCTGCAGGTCTACCTGCTCGCCAGCGCGCGTGCCGGCACGGCGGTGGAAAATCCACGCCAGGTCAGCGCATGGCGCTACCCGCGCCAGTACGGGCGCACCTCCCCCGGCTTCGCCCGCGCGATGCGCCTGCCCGCCGAGGACGCGCTGGCGATCTCGGGCACGGCGGCCGTGGTGGGCCACGCCTCCGCGCACGAAGGCGACGCCGTCGCGCAGCTCGGCGAAATCCTGCTCAACCTCGATGCCCTGCTGGCCAACGCCGGCATGCCCGCCGGCTTCGACACGCACGCGCCGCTGAAAGCCTATGTGCGCCACCCTGCCGACGCCGCGCGCGTGCGCGAGAAGCTGCAGCGGCGCCTGCCCGGCGTGCCCGTGCTGCTGCTGCACGGCGACGTCTGCCGCAGCGAGTTGCTAGTGGAACTGGACGGGTGGCGCTACGCCTGAGCGCCGTGATTCCGCGCGCGCGGAATGATCGTGGCGCGCGCACGTGCCGCCGGGCTCACGGCGCCTTCTTCGTCGGCCGCTGCCAGCCGGAAATCGTGAGTTGCCGCCCGCGCGCCACGGTGAGCTCGCCCGCAGGAGCGTCCCTGGTGATCACCGAGCCCGCGCCGATGGTGGCTTGCGCGCCGATGGTCACCGGTGCCACGAGGGCGCTGTTGGAGCCGATGAAGGCGCCGTCCTCGATCCGCGTGGCAAACTTGTTCACGCCGTCGTAGTTGCAGGTGATGGTGCCGGCGCCGACGTTGACGTCGCGGCCGATCACGGTGTCGCCGAGGTAGCTGAGGTGGTTGGCCTTGCTACCTTCGCCGATGCGGGTCTTCTTGGTCTCGACGAAGTTGCCCACGTGCACGCCGGCAGCCAGCTCGGTGCCGGGGCGCAGCCGCGCGAACGGGCCGATGGTGCAGGGGCCGTGGGTGACCACGCCTTCCAGGTCGCAGTGCGCCAGCACCACGGTGCCGGCGGCGAGCCGCACGTCTTTCAGCCGGGTGAACGGGCCCACCCGCACCTCGTCGCCGAGATGCGTTTCGCCCTCGAGGATCACGTCGATGTCCAGTTCCACATCGCGGCCGTGGCTCACCTCGCCGCGCACGTCGATGCGCACGGGGTCGGCGAGGCGCACGCCGCCCAGCATCAGCGCATGCGTGGCGCGGCGACGGTATTCGGCCTCCAGGGCGGCCAGCTGCAACGCGTCGTTCGCACCCGAGGCTTCCACGGGATCGGCGCATTCCACGCTGAGCGCGGGGCGCTTTTCCTCGTTCGCCATCGCGAAGATGTCGGTGAGGTAGTACTCGCCCTGCGCGTTGTCGCGGTCGAGCCCGGCGATCCACACGCGCAACGCGGCGGCGGGCGCGACCAGGATGCCGGTGTTCACCACGTCGACCGCGCGCTGCTCGTCGTCGGCGTCCTTCTCCTCGATCACGCAGCGCACGTGTCCGTTGCCGTCGCGCAACACGCGGCCGTAGCCACTCGGATCGGCGACGCGGATCGCCAGCAGGCCGAAACCGCCCTCCACCTGCGTGAGTCCGCGCAAGGTATCGGCGCGGGTCAGCGGCACGTCGCCGTAGAGCACCAGCACCCGCGCCGCGTCGGGCACGTCGGGCAACGCCTGCTCCACCGCGTGGCCGGTGCCGAGGCGCTCGGCCTGCAGCACCCAGTGCAGGTCGGCCTCTCCCGCGAACGCGGCCTGCACCTGGTCGCCGCCGTGGCCGTACACCACGTGGATCGCCGCCGGCTGCAGCGCACGCGCGGTAGCCAGCACGTGCGCCAGCAGCGGGCGACCGGCCAGCGGCATCAGCACCTTGGGGCGCGTGGACTTCATGCGCGTGCCGGCACCGGCGGCGAGGACGATGACGTGGAGGGGGGCGTTGCTCATGCGTGTCGGCCGTGACGTAGGTTGGCCGGGAAGTCTATCAGCCCACCCTGCCGGACTCCGGCCAGCCGGGTGGCGGCCGGCTGGCGACACCGGCTCAGCCTTTCGCCGGCGCGGACGACACCGTCGCCTTGCCGGCGCGGCATTCGAAACGGAACGCATACACCAGGCTGAACGGCTTGCTCTCGTCATCCACCTTGTGAGTGTTGCCGTCCGCGTCGGCGGCCCAATGGCTGATCTGCAGCGGTGCGAACCGCCATTGCATCACCGCCGTGCGCACCGCGTCGAAGAACTGCGGCGGCACCGGCGCGGCGGGTCCGCCGGCCGCCGGATAGCGCCGCACGTCGTTCGCCTTGCCCGCGGCGTCCACGATCACCTGCGCCTGCACGTCCACGGCCGGCGGACACGCCGCGAGCAGTGCCGGCGGATAGTCCGGCAACACGCGCTGGATCGTCCCGCCGCCCGTCGCGACATCGCCCAGCGCCAGCGTGTAATGCGCCATCTGGCCATCGTCGACCATGTGGTAGCTCGTCGAGCCCTCGTTGGGCGCCTTGGCGGGCGGCCTGGCGACGGTGGCGCACCCCGCCATGCCCAGCAGCAACAGGCCCGGCAACCCTGCTCCCATGCGTTTCGCCACGGTCATGCTCCGCTCGTCGAATGACGGCGAAGCTATCAGACTACATGTGTAATTTAAAGCATTGCCTGCACGGCTGCGGCTGCGACCGGATGCCAAAACGCCGGCACGAAGCCGGCGTTCTTTCCCGCAATGCTCGTCGAAGCGGCCGCTTCATCCCCGAGTGCGGCCATGGATGGCCGCCCGTTTGATCTTCGCGATCAGGATGATCGCAAGCTCAATGCCTGAGGTTCTTGCGCAGCCGCTCCAGCGCCTGCAGCTGCGCCATCGCCATCGCCAGCTTGGCTTGCGCCTCGGCCACGTCGACGGCATCGCTGCGGTTGGCCAGCGCGTCCTCGGCTTCCTTCTTGGCGCGCTGCGCGGCGGCCTCGTCGATGTCCTCGGAACGGATCGCCGTGTCGGCCAGCACCGTCACGGACTGCGGCTGCACCTCGAGGATGCCGCCGCCGGTGAGCGAGATGTCGATCTTCTCGCCATTGGCCTCGGTCACGACGACCTTGCCCGGCTTGAGGCGGGTGATCAGCGGGGCGTGGCGGGGCGTGATGCCCAGCTCGCCGATTTCGCCGGTGGCGACGACCATCGTCGCCTCGCCGGAATAGATCGCGGCCTCGGCGCTGACGACTTCGACACGGATGGTGGTGGTCATGATGGTTCTCGCTGCGCTCGAAGGGGTCCGGAAGAAGGTCGCTTACGCGGCCTTCTTGGCGCCCATCTCCTCGCCCTTCTTGATCGCCTCGTCGATGCCGCCGACCATGTAGAACGCCTGCTCCGGCAGGTGGTCGACGTCGCCTTCCACGATCATCTTGAAGCCGCGGATGGTTTCCTTCAGCGACACGTACTTGCCGGGCGCGCCGGTGAACACCTCGGCCACGTGGAACGGCTGGCTGAAGAAGCGCTCGCACTTGCGCGCGCGCGCCACCACCTGCTTGTCCTCTTCGGACAGTTCGTCCATGCCGAGGATGGCGATGATGTCCTTCAGCTCCTTGTAGCGCTGCAGCATGCCCTGCACGCGGCGGGCCACGTCGTAGTGCTCCTGGCCGACGACCTGCGGGTCGAGCTGGCGGCTGGTGGAGTCCAGCGGATCCACGGCCGGGTAGATGCCCAGCGAGGCGATCTGGCGAGACAGGGTCACGGTCGAATCCAGATGCGCGAAGGTGGTGGCCGGCGACGGGTCGGTCAGATCGTCCGCGGGCACGTACACGGCCTGGATCGAGGTGATCGAACCGCTCTTGGTCGAGGTGATGCGCTCCTGCAGCACGCCCATCTCGTCGGCCAGCGTCGGCTGGTAGCCCACGGCGGACGGCATGCGGCCGAGCAGCGCGGACACCTCGGTGCCGGCCAGCGTGTAGCGGTAGATGTTGTCCACGAAGAACAGCACGTCCTTGCCCTTGCCGGACGCGTCCTTCTGGTCGCGGAAGTATTCGGCCATGGTCAGGCCGGTCAGCGCGACGCGCAGGCGGTTGCCCGGCGGCTCGTTCATCTGGCCGTAGACCATCGCCACCTTCGACTCCGGCAGGTTGTCCAGCTTGACGACGCCGGCGTCCTGCATCTCGTGGTAGAAGTCGTTGCCTTCGCGGGTACGCTCGCCCACGCCGGCGAACACCGACAGGCCCGAGTGCTGGGTCGCGATGTTGTTGATCAGCTCGAGCATGTTCACGGTCTTGCCCACGCCGGCGCCGCCGAACAGGCCGACCTTGCCGCCCTTGGCGAACGGGCAGACCAGGTCGATCACCTTGATGCCGGTTTCCAGCAGTTCGTTGGCCAGCGCCTGGTCGGCATACGACGGCGCTTCGCGGTGGATCACCCAGCGGTCTTCGGCGTTGATCGGGCCGACTTCGTCGATCGGGTTGCCGAGCACGTCCATGATGCGGCCCAGGGTGGCGTTGCCCACCGGCACCTTGATGCCTTCGCCGGTGTTGCGGGCGAGCAGGCCGCGCTTCAGGCCGTCGGTGGAACCCAGCGCGATCGTGCGCACCACGCCGTCGCCCAGCACCTGCTGCACTTCCAGCGTGATCTCGGTGCCATCGATCTTCAGCGCGTCGTACACCTGCGGTACCTGATCGCGCGGAAATTCGACGTCGATGACCGCGCCGATGATCTGAACAACTTTGCCCTGGCTCATGGATGTGCTCCGGATGGATCTTTAAGTGTCTGTTGCGGCGCCGCTGCGCGTCGCCAAAATTCTTTTGAGAGCAACTGCGGTCAAACCGCAGCAGCCCCTCCTACGATTTCGCTGATTTCCTGCGTGATCGCCGCCTGGCGGGTCTTGTTGTAGACCAGCGTCAACGTGTCGATCACCTTGTTCGCGTTGTCCGACGCGCTCTTCATCGCGACCATGCGCGCGGCGTGCTCGCTGGCGAGGTTCTCCAGCACGCCCTGGTACACCACCGACTCGATGTAGCGGCCCAGCACGTGCTCCAGCACGGCCTGCGCATCGGGTTCGTAGATGTAGTCCCAGTCGTGGGCCTGCTCCAGCGTGATGCCGGCCTGCGCCGACTCGCCGGAAGCCTGCTGTGCCGCCATCTCCGCGGCCACCAGCGGCAGCGGCAGCAGCGCGTCGATGGTGGGCTTCTGCGTCATGGTGTTGACGAAGTCGTTGTAGGCAAGGAACACGCGGTCCAGGCCGTTCGCCTCGTACGCGTCCAGCACCACCTTGATGACGCCGACCAGTTGCTCGAGCTTCGGGCGCTCGCCCAGGTGGGTGACGCTGCCGGCGAGGTTCACGCCCTTGATGCGGCGGAAGAACTGCAGCGCCTTCTGGCCGATCGCCACCACGTCGACCTGCACGCCTTTGTCCTGCCACTCGCGGATCGCGGGCAGCAGCCGGCGGAACATGTTGGAGTTCAGGCCGCCGCACAGGCCGCGGTCGGTGGAGACCACGATGTAGGCCACCCGTGCCACGTTCCCGCGCTCGACCAGGAACGGATGCTTGAAGTCCGTGCTGGCCTGCGCCACGTGCGCGATCACCTTGCGCATGGCGCGCGCATAGGGGCGCGAGGCCTTCATCAGATCCTGCGCCTTGCGGATCTTCGAGGCCGAGACCATCTCGAGCGCGCGCGTCACCTTGCGCATGTTCTGCGTGCTCTTGATCTTGGTTTTGATTTCGCGTCCGCTTGCCATGCTCTTCGCTCGCTATGCTCGCTCGGGGATTCGGGATTGGAGATTCGGGATTCGGAACGACGCTGCTTGCGGTTCTTTCGAATCCCCAATCCCGACTCCCGAATCCCGGCTCCTCACCAGCTGCCGGTCTTCTTGAACTCGTCGAGGCCGGACTTGAAGGTCCCCTCGATGTCGCTGTTCCAGTCGCCGGTGGCGACGATCTTCTTCATCAGCTCGCCGTGGTTCTGGTGGAAGAAGTCGTGCATGCCCTTCTCGAATGCCAGCACCTTGTTCACCGGCAGGTCGTCCAGGTAGCCCTTCTCCGCTGCGTACACCGACAGCGCGAGCTCGGCGATCGACAGCGGCGCGTACTGCTTCTGCTTCATCAGCTCGGTCACGCGCTGGCCGCGGTCCAGCTGGGCGCGGGTGGCCGGGTCGAGGTCGGAGGCAAACTGCGCGAACGCAGCCAGCTCGCGGTACTGCGCCAGCGCCAGCTTCACGCCGCCGGACAGCTTCTTGACGATCTTGGTCTGCGCCGAACCACCCACGCGCGACACCGAGATACCGGCATTCACGGCCGGACGGATGCCCGCGTTGAACAGGTCGGTCTCGAGGAAGATCTGGCCGTCGGTGATCGAGATCACGTTGGTCGGCACGAAGGCGGACACGTCGCCGGCCTGGGTCTCGATGACCGGCAGCGCGGTCAGCGAACCGGTCTTGCCCTTCACTTCGCCGTTGGTGAACTTCTCGACGTACTCCTCGCTGACGCGCGAGGCACGCTCGAGCAGACGGGAGTGGAGGTAGAACACGTCGCCCGGGTAGGCTTCGCGACCCGGCGGGCGCTTCAGCAGCAGCGAGATCTGGCGGTAGGCCACGGCCTGCTTGGACAGGTCGTCATAGACGATCAGCGCGTCCTGGCCGCGGTCGCGGAAGTATTCACCCATGGCGCAGCCGGCGTACGGCGCGATGTACTGCAGCGCGGCCGACTCGGAGGCGGAGGCGACCACCACGATGGTGTTGGCCAGCGCGCCGTTCTCTTCCAGCTTGCGCACCACGTTGGCGATGGACGAGCGCTTCTGGCCGATCGCCACGTAGATCGAGAAGATGCCCGAGTCTTTCTGGTTGATGATCGCGTCGATCGCCAGCGCGGTCTTGCCGGTCTGGCGGTCGCCGATGATCAGCTCGCGCTGGCCGCGGCCGATCGGGATCATCGAGTCGACGGACTTGTAGCCGGTCTGCACCGGCTGGTCGACCGACTTGCGCCAGATCACGCCCGGCGCGACCTTCTCGATCGGCGAGCTGAGCTTGGCGTTGAGCGGGCCCTTGCCGTCGATCGGATTGCCCAGCGAATCGACCACGCGGCCGAGCAGCTCGGGGCCGACCGGCACTTCGAGGATGCGGCCGGTGGTCTTGGCGACGTCGCCTTCGCGCAGGTGCTGGTATTCGCCCAGCACCACCGCGCCGACCGAGTCGCGCTCGAGGTTCAGTGCCAGCGCAAACGCGTTGCCCGGCAATTCGATCATTTCGCCCTGCATCACGTCGGCCAGGCCGTGGATGCGCACGATGCCGTCGGACACGCTGATGATCGTGCCCTCGTTGCGGGCTTCCGCGCCGAGCTTGAACTGCTCGATGCGGTTCTTGATCAGTTCGCTGATCTCGGACGGGTTCAGGGTGGTGCTGGACATGGGTCGATATCCTGAAATTTGAAAGCTTTTTCAAGAGTCCGGCCACGGATGGCCGGTTTTGCTCTTCTGCGAAAGGACTTCGCATGAAACTTTTAGTTGTCCAACCACGGATGGCTGGTTTTTGCTCTTCGCGAAACGGACTTCGCGTGAAACCTTATGTTTGTCCAGCCACGGATGACCGGATTTCGCGCGGAACTTAAACCAGTGCGCCGCTCAGGCGTTCCAGGCGCCCGCGTGCGGAACCATCGATCACTTCGCTGCCGGTGTCGACCACCACGCCGGCCAGCAGCGAGGCATCGACCGATGTTTCCAGTTCGATCTCGCGCTTGAAGCGGCGCTTCAGCGAAGCCTTGAGCTGCTCGGCCTGCGCGGCGTCCAGCGCCATCGCGCTGGTCACCTTGACCAGCAGCTGCGACTCGGACTCGCGACGATACTGCTCGTACAGCGCCGCCACTTCCGGCAGCAGCGCCATGCGGCGGTTTTCGGCCATTTCGCCCAGGAACTGCGCGAACGGCGCATCGGCGGCCATGCCCTCGGGCAGATGCAGCGCCACCAGTTGCGCCGGCTGCACGCGCGGGTCACCGCCCAGTGCGGCCACGCGCGCGTCCTGCGCCACGGCCGCGGCGAACGCCAGCGCCTGCGACCACGTGGGCAGCGTGGCGCTGGCATGCGCCAACTCGAACGCGGCGCGGGCGTAGGGACGGGCGAGGGTGATTGCCTGGGCCATGGATCAGACCTCGGCGGCGAGCTGGTCGAGCAACGCCTTGTGCGTGGAGGCATCCACCTCGCGCTGCACGATCTTCGAGGCGCCCTGCACGGCCAGCGCACCCACGCGCTCGCGCAGCTGCTCGCGCGCCTGCTGTGCCATCGCGGCGATGTCGTCCTGCGCCACGGCCTTCAGGCGGTTGATCTCGACGATGGCGTCGGCACGGGCCTTGTCGAGGATGCCGTTGGCCTGCTGCTGCGCCTTGTCGATGATCTCCGACGCCTGCTGGCGCGCCTTGCGGATCTCGTCCGCCACCTTGGTGTCGGCGTCCTTCAGCTCGGCATGCGCACGCTCGGCGGCGCTGAGGCCCTCGGCGATCTTGACCTGCCGCTCCTCGATGGCCTTGTTGATGTGCGGCCAGATGAACTGGACGCAGAACCAGATCAAGATGGCGAAGGCAATCATTTCGCCGATCAGAGTGCCGTTGGGAATCATCGCTGCGTTACCTGCAAATCCGGAATGAAACCGGCGCGGGCCGTTGTGAGGCCCGCACCGAAAGGATGACGGCGCCTAGCGCCGCCAGCGGCACTCAGCCCAGCTTCGACAGCAGCGGGTTCGCGAAGGCGAAGTACATGGCCAGCGCCACGCCGATCAGGAACGCCGCGTCGATCAGGCCGGCCAGCAGGAACATGCGGCCCTGCAGCAGCGGCACCAGCTCCGGCTGGCGGGCGGCGGCTTCCAGGAACTTCGAACCCATGACTCCGATGCCGATACAGGCACCCAGAGCGCCGAGGCCGATGATCAGGCCGAGCGCGATGGCGGTGAAGCCCTGCACCTGGGCGATTTGAACGATGTGAGCGGCGACTTGGTCCACGGTGATCTCCTCGAAAAACGGTTGTTGCGTTGAAGGGTTGAAAAACTGGAACAGAAAATCCGGAATCAGTGATGATCGTGCGCCATCGAGATGTACACGATGGTCAGCACCATGAAGATGAAGGCCTGGATCGAGATGATCAGGATGTGGAAGAGGCCCCACACCGTGTAGCCGATGATTCCCATGCCATACAGCGTCCAGCCGGCCACGCCCGCGCCCGCGCTGAACAGGCCGGCGATCAGCATGAAGACCAGCTCGCCCGCGTACATGTTGCCGAACAGTCGCATCGCCAGGCTCACCGGCTTGGACACCAGCTCGACCAGGTTCAGCGCGAAATTGAACGGCCACAACACCGGGTGTTTGCCGAACGGCGCGGTGAACAGCTCATGCATGTAGCCACCGAAACCCTTGGCCTTGAAGCTGTAGACGATGATCAGCAGGAACACCGTGATCGACATCGCGAACGTCATGTTGGTGTCGGCGGTGGGCACGGCGCGGAAATGGCCGATGCCGAACTTCTCGGTGATCCACGGCAGCAAGTCGACCGGCAGCAGGTCCATCGCGTTCATCAGGAACACCCAGACGAACACGGTCAGCGCCAGCGGGCCGAGGAAACGGCGGTCGCCATGGAACACGTCCTTGACCTGGCCGTCGACGAACTCGAGGATGATTTCGACGAAGGCCTGGCCCTTGCTGGGCACGCCCGCAGTGGCCTTGCGCGCCTTGGACCAGAACCACAGGCAGAACAGCACGCCCAGCACCAGCGACACCGTGATCGAGTCGATGTGCAACGCCCAGAAGTCGCCATAATCCTTGCCCACCGGGATGAGATGGGTCAGGTGGTGCTGGATGTATTCGGAAAGACCGCCCGGCTCGCGTGCCATGCATCAACCCTTGAATCTGAATGCCGCCAGATAAACCGTATACGCAGCCACCAGCCCCGTCACGGCAGCCAGCGGCGGCAATTTGTACTTGAACAGGATCAGTCCCAGCCCGCCCACGACCACCGCCCATTTGAGCAGCAGGCCGAGCAACAGGCGGAAGAAAGCCACCGCACCGCCGACCAGTCGACCGAAGGTCTGCACGGACATCAGCGCGGTACCCAGCGCCACCGTGAAACCTCCGGCGGCGGCCGAAACCGCCTCCCGGTGCCCCTTCAGCAGGAACACCGCGCCTACCAATGCCGACACCACCAGCTGCAGCAGCACAATGCGCAGCGCGAGGCGCCGACCGGCGTCGAGACTGTTGAGCACGCGACCCCTCCGCATCGGCCCCGCCAGGCGGCACCGATACCAGCCACGAACGCGATCCAATCCGTAAAAGTATATCAGTGCCCCGCTTGCAGCGACAAGCCGCAAACGTAGCGGCAGCCTGCCCCGCGACCAATCCGCGACCTCCGGCCCAGCCGCACCCACGCCCGGCCCCACCCAAAGAAAAGGGCCGGACTTGGGGAAGTCCGGCCCTTGCTGCCGCGCGGCAGGGAGGGAGCCGCTGGCAGGGCGCTGCTTGACTCTACGACTTACTTGGCGGCCTTCTTGGCCACCGGCGCGGCTACCGCGTCGTTCGCGGCCTGACGCTGCTCCTGCGCGAGCGCCTGCAGCGACTCCGCAGTCTTCTGTGCCACCGCGATGATTTCCTGCGAAACCGCCACGGCGCGCTCGGCCTGCTCGCGGCCGAGGGTGGCGCCCTTTTCCCACAGCGTGCGCAGCGCGTCGGCGTCGCGGGTTTCCAGCGCCTCGGCCACGAACGCGGCGGAATCACGGGTCTGCTGCTCGAACGCCTTGAGCTGCAGCGCAGCGACCGTTTCCAGGCCCTTCAGCGCCAGCGACTGCGCCTTGAACGCGCTCTCGGCGGCCTGCTTGGTGTAAGCGAAAAACTGGTTGTTGAACTGCTGAGTCATGAGCTTGCCCTCGTGGGGTGTGCGGTTAGTGGGAAGCACTCTAGCAGGCAGTTTTGTGCATTGCAATATATTTTTTGTCGTTCGACCAGACCAGTTGGAAAATGTTCATGTGGCACAGTCATTTGAATGTCACAAATCCATCATCGCGCCGCATCAATGACTGGCGCGACTGCAGCTGGCGCCGGAGGTGCACGTCTCATGCACCACCACTTCGTCCAGGCCCGGCAGGCGCGGCGCAAGCCGCTGGAAAATCCAGCGCGCCAGCGTCTCGCTGGTGGGATTCTCCAGTCCCTCGATGTCGTTGAGGTAATGGTGGTCGAGCTGCTCGAACAACGGCGCGAAGGCCGACTTCACGTCGGCGAAATCCATCACCCAGCCGCTGTGCGCATCGGGCTCGCCCGCCACGTGCACTTCCACGCGAAAGGAATGCCCATGCAGGCGCGCGCACTTGTGCCCAGCGGGCACGTTGGGCAGGCGATGGGCCGCCTCGATCTGGAAAACCTTGAAGATGCGCATGCGATTGCTCCGGCGATCCGTCGACCGCGGATCGCACGGGCGCGGGATGGAGCGCATGGTGGCTATGGGTGGACTCGAACCACCGACCCCAGCATTATGAGTGCTGTGCTCTAACCGGCTGAGCTACATAGCCATGGGGTGGGCCGCCGCACCGGATCGCAACGATCCCGGAGGCGGGGCGCGGCAGTTTAATGGCGCGCACGTCCAGGTTCAACCCATCCGGCTTGCCGCGATTTCGCCTGCATGGTTGAATCGGGCCATCGCCTAGCGCGCACCGGCTGCTGCCGCCGCGCGGCTTGGCCCGAGGATGACGAGATGATCGACGTCGATGGCTACCGTCCGAATGTGGGCATCGTGCTGCTGAATGCAGACGGCCGCCTGTTCTGGGCGCGCCGCATCAACCGCGACGGCTGGCAGTTCCCGCAGGGCGGCATGCGCAGCGACGAGACGCCGCTGGAAGCGATGTACCGCGAGCTGGAAGAGGAAACCGGCCTGGCGCCCGAGCACGTCGAGGTGATGGCGTCCACTCGCGGCTGGCTGCGCTACAAGCTGCCGCAGCGCTACGTGCGCCACCACCAGCACCCCACCTGCATCGGCCAGAAGCAGGTGTGGTTCCTGCTCAAGCTGGTCAGCGGCGAGGCCTCGCTGCGGCTGGACGCCTGCGACAAGCCCGAGTTCGACATCTGGCGCTGGGTGGATTTCTGGTACCCGGCCGCCCACGTGGTGAACTTCAAGCGGCAGGTGTACGAGCGCGCCCTGCGCCATTTCGCACCGCTGGTGGAGGGCTTGTGCCAGGTCGAACTGGGCAACGCCCCGCCACGCGAGCACGACGATGCCGCGGCGGGCGAATCGCCCCATGGCTGGCGCGCCGCCTGAGCAGCGCGACGCCGACGCCACCGGATAGTTGACAATCATTCGCATTTGCGTTCAGATGTACGGCATGTACATCTGCCTGTGCAACGCCGTCACCGATCACGACATCCGCCGCGAAGTCGCCGACGGCGTGCGCTCGTTCGCGGAGCTGCAGGCGCGCACCGGCTGTTCGGATTGCTGCGGCTGTTGCGAATCCGAGGCCCGCGCCTGCCTCGCACAGGCGGTCGAGCAGCACGAATCGACGACCGTGCTGCCGGCCTTCGTCGCGGCCGCCTGAGCCTGCCGCGCTCCCACGCGCAAACCATAGCCATTCGTGTTCCGCCCGCGGGACGGCGAACTTCGTATAGTCGTCGCATCCCCAGGCAGCGGAGACGGTCATGAAAGGCGACGCCAAGGTCATCGAATTCCTCAACAAGGTGCTCTACAACGAGCTGACCGCGATCAACCAGTACTTCCTTCATTACCGCATGTTCAAGGACTGGGGCTACGCGGAGCTGGCCGAGCACGAGTACAAGGAATCGATCGAGGAGATGAAGCACGCCGATCGCCTGATCGAGCGCATCCTGTTCCTCGACGGCCTGCCCAACCTGCAGCACCTGGGCAAGCTGCGCATCGGCGAGAACGTGCTGGAGTGCATCCAGGGCGACCTCGACCTGGAGCTGGCCGCCACCAAGGACCTGCGCGCGGCGATCGCGCACAGCGAAGGCATCGCCGACTACGTCAGCCGCGACCTGTTCAAGGGCATCCTGCACGACGAGGAAGAGCACATCGACTGGCTGGAAACCCAGCAGAGCCTGGTCAAGGACATCGGCGCGGAACGTTACCTGCAGAGCAAGATGCAGAGCTGATCGCACCCGCGGTCATGCCACGGCAAGGCGGGCGAAGTATGCTTGTACGGCCCGCCAGCGTCCCCATCTGAGTGCCATGGATACCGTCGTCCCGCTTCCCACCGTTCCCGACTACCGCAGCAGCGGCGCGCCGCTGGTGTTCACCGAGGCTGCCGCGCGCAAGGTGCACGAGCTGATCGCGGAAGAAGGCAACCCCGGCCTGAAGCTGCGCGTGTACATCTCCGGCGGCGGCTGTTCGGGCTTCCAGTACGGCTTCACCTTCGACGAGGCCCAGGCCGAGGACGACTTCGCGCTGGAGCGCGAGGGCGTGACCCTGCTGTGCGATCCGCTGTCGCTGCAATACCTCACCGGCGCCGAGATCGACTACAGCGAAAGCCTCAACGGCTCGCAGTTCGTGATACGCAACCCGAACGCGAAGACCACCTGCGGCTGCGGCTCCTCGTTCTCCACCTGAGCGCCGCCAGCCCATGTCCGCGACGCCGCCCAATACCTTCGCCGGACTCAGCCTGATCCTCGACCGCATGGCCGAACGCCGCGACGACGCGGCGTGGCTGGCCGCGCAGGCCGCGTCGCCAACGGCACGCTACCTGTTGCTCGATGCCGAAGGCCGCGCCTTCCTGCATGCCGACCGCGACACGTTGCGCTGGCTCGATGCGGACGAACGCCGGCGGCTGTGCGCCGATGCGCCGGCGTGGCTGCTCGGCATCGCCGAGGGTCGCCCGCACTTCCTGCTGGCACCGGCAAGCGACACACATGCCGCCGCGCTGGAATCCGCATTGCAGGCCCGCCGCGCCGGCTTGCGCGAGGTTGGGCTGCTGCTGCCTGCCGACGAGGCCGGCCTGTTCGCCTACGCCAAGGGCCTCGCGCACTGGCATCGCGAAACGCGGCATTGCGCGTACTGCGGTGCACCGCTCGACGTCGTTTCCGCCGGACATCGCCTGCACTGCACGGACGCCGCCTGCGGTCGCATGCATTTCCCCCGCACCGACGCGGCGATCATCGTGATCGTGGAGCACGAGGGTGCCTGCCTGCTCGGCCGCCAAAGCGGATGGCCGCCCGGGCGCTATTCCACGCTGGCCGGCTTCATCGAGCCTGGCGAAGCCCTGGAAGACGCCGTGCGCCGCGAGGTGATGGAGGAATCCGGCGTGCGCGTGGGCACGGTGCGCTACCACTCCTCGCAACCCTGGCCGATGCCGGCTTCGCTGATGGTGGGCTTCACCGCCGTGGCGCTCGATCCCGCGATCCACCTGCGCGACCGCGAGCTCGAAGATGCGCGCTGGTTCACGCCGCAGCAGATCGCCGACGGCATCGCCGATGGCAGCTTCGTGCCTTCTTCGCCGTTGTCGGTGTCCTACCGGTTGCTCCAGCACTGGCTGCGCGAGCGCGCCGGCATGGAGCTGGACGAGCTGGGGCCGGCGCGCATCGCCATGTGACGGCAAGACGCCTCGCATACAATGCGAGGCGATTTCACGGAGTCCCCGCGCATGGCCCTTCGTCTGCTCGCCGCCCTGATCGCCCTCGGACTGCTGCACTGGCAACCGCGCCTCGCGCATTGGCGCAACGATGGCGGCTTCCGTCGCTGGGTCGCGCAGCTGGGCGACACCAACGGCGCCGGCCGCGTGGTGCTGGCGCTGCTGTTGCCGCTCGTGCTGTGCGCGCTGGCGACCTGGCTGCTGCGCCACTCGCCACTGGCCGACCTGCTGCAGCTGCTGTTCGCGCTGGCGGTACTGCTGTTCTGTTTCGGCCCGCACGCCTTCGAAGCCGACCTCGAGGCGATCCTCGCCGCGCCGGACGACGCCAGCCGCGAGGCCGCCGCGCAGGCGCTGGGCGAGGGCGACGAACACGTGCCGTGGCGCGCGGTGGAGCTGGGCGAGGCCACCGTCTATGCCGCCTTGCGCCGACGCTTCGGCGTGCTGTTCTGGTTCTTCCTGTTCGGACCGGCGGGTGCGCTGTTGTACCGGCTGGCGCGCACGCTGGGCCGCGACGACACGCTGCCGCTGGATGCGGAAGCGCGCGGCACGGCCCGCCAGCTGACCAATGCGCTGGACTGGGTTCCCGCACAACTGATGGTGTTCACGCTGGCCCTGGTGGGCCACTGGGATGCGGTGATCGGCGCATGGAACCGCTGGCACCAGCAGGCCCTGCCGAACAGCTGGCTCAACGAGGGCCCGGGCTTCCTCGGCGCCACGGCGCGCGCGGACATCCAGGTCGACATCGAGGGCGGCGAAGGCTATGCGGAAGAACGCAGCGACGCCCTGCTCGAACTGCACCGCCTGCGCAGCGCCCTGCTGCGCGCCCTGCTGGCCTGGCTGAGCGTGGTGGCGCTGATCGTGATCGGCGGCTGGCTGCGCTAGGCAATCCGTAGGAGCGCACCTTGTGCGCGATGGCTTTTGCTTCGATCAAGCACCAAGGCAATCGCGCACAGGGTGCGCTGTTACACGACAAGGCATCACGCCATGTCGCTGCGCAGCTCCCGCACGCGCGCTTCCAGCGCCGCCGCGCTGGCGCGCTCCGGCGGCACGGGCGCATCCACCACCAGCTCCACGCGTGCGCGGAAGCGCCGTGGCAGGCGCGCGCGGCCCAGCGCGGAATCGCGCCGGCTCCACATGCTGCCCCACAGGCCGCGCAGCGCCATCGGCACCACCGGCACCGGGCGGCGCGCGAGGATCTTTTCCACGCCCGGGCGGAACGGCGCGATGGCGCCGTCGCGGGTCAGCGCGCCCTCGGGGAAGATACACACCAGCTCACCGTCGGCGAGCGCCGCGTCCACGGCGTCCCAGGCCTGCTGCAGTACCGCCGGGTCTTCCTTCTGCCCGGCGATGGGAATGGCCCTGGCGGTCTTGAACAGGAACTTCAGCAGCGGGATGTTGAAGATCCGGTAATACATCACGAAGCGCGCCGGGCGGCGCAGGTGCGCCATCAACAGCAGCGGATCGACGAAGCTCACGTGGTTGCACACCAGCAGCGCCGGGCCTTCCTCCGGGATGTGCCGCAAGCCATCCGCACGCACGCGATACAGCGTGTTGGCCAGCACCCAGGTGACGAAGCGCAGGATGAACTCGGGCACCAGCGTGAAGATGTAGGTCGCCACCAGCACGTTGAGCAAGGCTGCGACGAAGAAAATCTGCGCCGCTCTGAAACCCAGCGCCCCCATGCCCAGGCCGAAGCCGGCGGCCGCCACGATCAGCACGGCATTCATGATGTTGTTGCCGGCGATGATGCGCGAGAGCTTCTCGCGTGGCGCGCGCGCCTGCACGAAGGCGAACAGCGGCACCACGTAGAGGCCGGCGAAGGCGCCGATCAGCGCGAGGTCCAGCGCGATGCGCCAGCTGCCTGCGCCGCGCAGGAAGCCCAGCCAGTCCAGCCCACGCACCGGCGCGACGCCGTGGCGCGCGCAGTAGAGGTCCACTCCGAACGCGGTGAGCCCGAACGCGCCCAGCGGTACCAGGCCGATTTCCACGCGCTTGCCGGAAAGCTTCTCGCACGCCAGCGCGCCGGCGCCGCTGCCGATGGTGAACAGCGTGAGCACCAGCGTGTACACCGTGTTGTCGCCGCCCAGCGCTTCGCGCGTGTAGATCGGCAACTGCGCGACCAGCACGGTACCGAAGAACCAGAACCACGAGATGCCCAGCACCGCGTTCCACACCGCGCGGTCCGCGTGGGTGATGCGGATGACGCGCGCGGTTTCGCCGAACGTGTTCGGGTTGAACTTCAATTCCGGCGCCGTGGCCGGCGCGGGCGGAATCGCGCGGCACGCGAGATAGCCCACCACCGCCACGCCTATCGTGATGCCGGCGGCGAGCCACGGCCCGACCTTCGCCACGCCCATCGCCGTGGTGCCCACGATCATGCCGAGCAGGATCGCCAGCTGCGTGCCCATCTCGACCAGGCCGTTGCCGCCCACCAATTCCGCCGGCTTCAGCGCCTGCGGCAGGATCGCGTACTTGATCGGCCCGAACACGGTGGAGTGCAACCCCATCATGAACAGCACCACCAGCAGCAGGCTCACGTGGTGCGTGATGAACCCCGCCGCCGCGATCGCCATCGCGGCGATCTCGAACCACTTCACCCAACGGATGATGCGCGTCTTCTCGATCTTCTCGGCGAGCTGCCCGGCGCTGGCCGAGAACAGGAAGAACGGCAGGATGAACAGGGCCGGCGCGAGGTTGGTGTAGACGGCCGCGGCGCGGTCGTCCAGGCCCAGCTGGAACGCCACCAGCACCAGCAGCGCGTTGCGGAAGGCGTTGTCGTTGAACGCCGCCAGCGCCTGCGTCCAGAAGAACGGCGCGAAGCGGCGCTGGCCCAGCAGGGCGAACTGGCTCATGTGGGCTCCCTGTCGTGGCGATGCCGGCCAGCGTAACCGCAAGAACGGGGCTTCATGACCGGAAATACCATGTCACGCGGAAGAACGCTGGCGCGGCGAAGCAAGCCGAGTCCAGCTTGGAGCCGTAATACGCTCGGCATGAATCAGCTCCTTCCGAAATCACACCCGGAAACCAGCGGCCGGCTTGCGCCCCGCCCTCCCGCGTCCCGATGGCGCAAACCATCGCCCCCTGTCGAGCAACTTCCGGCCCGTCAGTTGCGCGACTGCAGCTTCGACAGCAGGCGCAGCATCTCCAGGTACAGCCACACCAGGGTGACCACCAGCGCGAAGGCGCCGTACCACTCCATGTACTTCGGCGCGCCGGTGTTGACGCCCTGCTCGATCATGTCGAAGTCCAGCACCAGGTTCAGCGCCGCGATCGCCACCACGGCGAGGCTGAACAGGATGCCGACGCCGCTGCTGGCGGTGATGAAGCCGAACGAGTGGCCGAAGAAACCCATCACGAAGCTGGCCAGGTACACCAGCAGCACGCCGCCGGTGGCGGCGACCACGCCTGCGCGGAACTTGTCGGTGACGCGGATCAGCCCGCTGCGATAGCCCATGAGCAGCACCGCCATGGTGCCGAAGGTCAGCGCCACCGCCTGCATCACGATGCCGGGATAGCGCATCTCGAAGACCGCCGACAGCGCACCCACGAACACGCCCTCGGCCAGCGCGTAGAGCGGCGCTGTGACCGGCGCCCAGGTCTTCTTGAACGTGGTGACCAGCGCCAGCACGAAACCGGCCAGCGCACCGGCGAGCACCAGCGGCCCCAGCGCGGGCAGGCTGGCCGGACCGGCGAAACGGCTCCAGCTGAACATCGCGCCGACCAGCACCAGCACCAGCAGCAGGCTGGTCTTGTTGACCGTGCCGTTCAAGGTCATCGCGCCGCCGTCGCGGCTGAACACGGCGCCGCTGGCCGCGTCGAGGAAGGTGTTCTTGTTGAGTGCCGGATTGCCGCTTTGCATGTCGTACTCCTGGTCGGATTGCCGCCATCCTAGCCTGCCATTGCGAGACTTGCCTGCAGGCGACGATCCGCCGGCATGCCGCCGGTGCGAAGATGGCGGGTATGGTCAACAGGCTGGGACCGCCACCATGAGTCAGCAGTTCCGCGCCAGCGGCCGCTTGCACGGGAATTCCGGGACCGGCCATGCCACCGGTCGCCTCATGCCGGCGCGCACGTCCGCCGCCTCGCACGAGGGCTGTCCGCGGCACCGCGGCCTGGACGCCCCGCGGCCCGGGACCCGGCGCGACCGGACCGATCAAGCCGCCATGCGCAAGGGCGCCGCGCCGCGGGAGATCGCGTGAACACCTCCGCCCCCGCCACGATCTGGACGATCGGCCATTCCACCCGCACGCTGGAGGAGTTCCTCGACCTGCTCGCGGCCTTCCGCATCGAGGCGGTCGCCGACGTGCGCCGTTTCCCCGGCTCGCGGCGCCAGCCGCAGTTTGCGCGCGACGCGCTGGCCGCAAGCCTGCCCGGGCACGGCATCGGCTACGCATGGTTTCCCCAGTTGGGCGGACGCCGCCGGGTCCAGCCGGATTCGCCGAACACCGCCTGGCGCAATGCCGCGTTCCGCGGCTACGCCGACCACCTCGCCAGCGCGGAATTCGCCGACGGGCTGGCGGCGCTGCTGGCGTTCGCGGCGCGCCAGCGCACCGCCGTGATGTGCGCCGAAGCGGTGTGGTGGCGCTGCCACCGTTCGATCATCGCCGACGTGCTGAAGCAGCGCGGCATCGAGGTGGTCCACATCCTCGACCTGAAGCACAGCGTGGTGCATCCATGGACTTCGGCGGCGCAGGTCGAGGACGGCAAACTGAGTTACTCCGCGCCGCAATCGACGTTGCTGTAGATACCGTTGCGTCTTGCGGCAGATTAAGACGGGACAGCGGCGCGAATCTACGGCACTGGCTCGAAGCCAAAGGAGCGCATGGGCGTCACCCCGCCCCTACCGATGATCAGTCGGTGATTCTGGTCCAGTCGCGGGCCCGAATCGAGACATAAGGAGCGCACCCTGTGCGCGATGCTCTTGCTTCGATCAAGCACCAGAGCCATCGCGCACAGGGTGCTACTACCGTGGCGGGTTCTGGTACGCGCCCTGCGCCAGCTGCAGCAGGATCTTCATCTCCTCGCGCAGCGGCAGCGGCGCGATCACCTCGGCGTCGGGGCCGTACTTGAGCACGTCCATCAGCAGTTCCTTGGAATTGGAATACGGCAACTGCAGCTCGTAGCGGCCATCGGACAGCCACTCGCCCTTCTGCTGCGAATGCCAGTGCTCGTCGGCCACCCAGCGCGCCGCGTGCGAAGAGAAGCGGATCGTGGCCCAGGCCTTGGGCTGGCCGGCGAAGATGCCGTAGCTGGAAGCCAGCGCCTTGTCGAGTTCGGCCTCGGGCACGTCGCGGGCGATGCCGTCCAGCGCCTGCGCCTCGGCGATGCGGTCCACCGCGAAGCTGCGCAGCGCCTCGCGGTCGTGGTCCCACACGTCCAGGTACCAGTTGTCGCGGTAATGGGTGAGCCGTTGCGGCGACACGGTGCGGCGGCTGTCGGCGCCGGTGGTGCGCGCGCGGTAGCGGAAGCGCAGCTGCCGGCGCTCCAGCACGGCGCCGGCCACCACGCGGAACGCCTGCTGGTCGAGCTTGCGCGCGCCCCAGGGAATCACGCGGATGCGCTCGATCGGCAAGGCCTTGCCGCTGCCGCGGTCGGACAGCAGGTGCTCGATGCGCGACTTGAACGGCGCCAGCGAACCGGCCAGCACGCCGGGGCCGCTGCGGCCGATCAGTTCGTTGAGCGCGAGCAGCGCGGCCAGCTCGTCGGAGGTGAGCCACAGGCCCGGCAGTTCGAAGCGCTCGCCCTCGACCTGCTCGTAGCGCCACGCCGCCTGCTCGCCGCCGACGCTTTCGATGGGCGCGCCCAGTGCGTCGCGCAGGAAGGCGATGTCGCGATAGAGAGTGGCGCGCGAGCAATCCAGCTCCTCCATCAGCCTGGCCAGCGGCACCGGGTAATGTGCCGACTTCAGCAGGCGATGCAGGGTGAGGGTACGTTCGTAGCGATCCATGGCGACTCGGCATTCACGGCGGGCAAGCCGGAACTATGGGTATGCCCGGCCATGCCCGCAAGCCTGCCGGACGCCGGCCCGCCGCCATGGCTTAACCTTGGAAGGCCCACCTTCCCCGATGGACCCGCCGATGCCGCCCAACCGTCCACCCCGTGCCGCCACCTTGCTGCAGGTACTGGCCACCGGCGGTTATGGCACCTGGCTGTGGCTGGGCCTGTCCCTGTTGCTGGGGCTGGGTCCGCTGGGGCGCAGCGGCACCCTGGTTCCGCTGGGACTGGGGGCGGCACTGGTGGGCACCGGCCTGCTGCCGGCCAGCCTGCAGGTACCGGGGTTTTCGCGCCGGCATGGCGTGCCGGGCCACTCCCCGGCCCGTTCCGCGCTGATGGCGCTGGCAACCTGGTTGCCGGTGCTGGCCGTGGCATGCCTTGCGCAGGGCAACAACGGTTTCTGGGCCATCCGGTTGGCCGGGGCGCTGCTGATGTCGTGCAGCCTTGCCAACCTGCTGTTGTCCGCCCATGACGACCGCAGCCTCCTGCCCACCGCACTGCTGCGTGCCACGGCCCTGCTCCCCGCCGGCCGCATCACCACGGCGGCCTACAGCGGCGGCCTGTGGTTGTGGCTGGTCGTGCTGGCGCAAGGCGAGTTCAGCAGCCACCACGGCGCCTATCCGCGGACCATGCTGCTGGCCCTGGCGCTCGGGCTGGGCCTGCTCGAAAGCGCGCTGTGGCAATCGTCGCGCGAGCCCGAGGCTCCCTCCGGCGCCTCCCGCGGCACGCTCCCCGCGCGGCTCGTCGCGGCACTGCTGACTTATGCGCTGCCTTGCACGGCGCTGTTGCTGGTCGACGTCACGGGCAGCTTGCCGGCCGCCGCGCTGGCCGCCTCCAGCTGCGTGCTTGGCCAGTGGCTGGAACGCCGCCTGTACGAGGGCACGTTGGCCGCTGCACGGGAAGCGAAGTCGCCCTGACCGCCACGTTCATTGCAAATTCAAGCGGTTCCGTTATGGTGTGCCACTTACATTTGCTTAACAAACGGGATCCCCACCCATGAAAAAGACCCTGATGGCTGCCCTGCTGGTAACGGCTTGCGCCAGCTTTGCCGCCCACGCACAAGACGCCAGCAGCAGCGACAACGGCAGCTCCAGCTCGAGCGCCAGCAACGGCGGCTGGACCGGTTCGGGCGAGTTCGGCTTTGCCTCGGCCACCGGCAACACCCGCTCGCAGAACGTCAACGCCAAGCTCGGCCTGAACCAGGAAAACGAGCAGTGGAAGAACAGTTTCTTCCTCGACGTGCTGCGCACCAAGGTGCAGGAAAAAGTGGTCACCCCCGCCGGCAACACCATCGACCAGTTCGAGACCACCGCCAACCGCTACGACGGCGGCGCCTCGGTGGGCTACAAGCTCGACCCGCGCAGCTACATCGTGGGCGCGGCGCGTTATGACCACGACGACTTCGGCGCCAACCTGTGGCAGGGCGTGGTCTCGATCGGCTACGGCTACATCGCGGTGAAGGACGCGCGCAACGAGCTGTCGTTCGAAATCGGCCCCGGTTACAAGGAATACCGCCCGGCCGAGCTCCCCATCGTCATCGACGGCGTCTCGGTCAACCAGACGCAGCCGGTGGAGCACGAGGCCGTCGCGCGTGGCCTGGTCAACTACAAGCTCCGCCTCACCGACAACACCTCGCTCGAGGACACGTTCCTCACCGAAGCGGGCTCCAAGAACACCTACATCCAGAACGACGCCGGCCTCGCCGTGAGCATGACCAGGAAGCTGGCGCTGAAGGTGGGCTTCCAGGTGCGCCACAACAGCACCGTGCTGCCGGGCATCAAGAAGACCGACACGCTGACCACCACCAACCTGGTCTACAACTTCTAAAGGCCGGGATTCGGGATTCGGGATTCGGGATTCGGGATTCGGGAAAGCATGCACGGCCCCTGCTTCTGGCGGGGGCCGTTTTCGTTTCGGCGTCTATGTGCCGAGGAATTCGGCGGCACCCTGCGCAAATAGTGCCCGCGCCACCTCGTGGCCCAGCGCCTCGGCGTCCTCGCCGTCCGCCTGCGCGCGCAGCAGGCGGCCACTTGCCGCATCGCCGACCAGCCCGCACAGGTGCAGGCCACGTTCGGTGAGCGTGCACCACGCGCCCACCGGCACCGTGCAACTGCCGCCCAGCGCCTGGTTCATCGCGCGCTCGGCGCCCGTTTCCAGCCGCGTATCGGCATCGTCCAGCGCGGCGAGCAAGGCCAGCGTATGCGGCTGGTCGGCACGCGCCTCGATGGCGACGGCCGCCTGGCCCGGCGCCGGCAGCCAGTCCGGCGCGGCGAGGCGACCGCGGATGCGGGCGGCCAGGTCCAGCCGCTCCAGGCCCGCGCAGGCCAGCACGATGGCGTCGTAGTGGCCCGCGTCCAGCTTCGCCAGCCGCGTGCCCACGTTGCCGCGCAGATCCAGCAATTCCAGGTCCGGCCGCAGCGCGCGCAACTGTGCCTGCCGACGCAGCGAGGACGTGCCCACCCTCGCGCCCTGCGGCAAGCCGGCGAGGTCGGCGTAGCGGTTGCTGACGAAGGCATCCGCCGCATCCGCGCGCGGCAGGATCGCCGGCAACGCGAAGCCCGCCTCCAGCTCCGCCGGCACGTCCTTGAGCGAATGCACGGCGAGGTCGGCGCGGCCTTCCAGCATCGCCACCTCCAGCTCCTTCAGGAACAGGCCCTTGCCGCCGATGGTCGCCAGCGGCCGGTCGATGATCTCGTCGCCACGCGTGGTCATCGGCACCAATTCCACCGCCAGCCCCGGATGGGCCGCGCGCAGCAGCGCCGCCACGTGCGCGGCCTGCCACAGCGCGAGCGGGCTCTGGCGGGTGGCGATGCGCAGGGTGTTGGGGGTCATGCGGGCTCCACGGCGACAACGGTATGCGCCATTGTCGCCGATGCCGCGTCCACTGCGGGGTCGGCGGCGTTCACCCCATCCGCAGCAGCTTGCGCAGCGCCGGCAGGTTGCGGCGGCTCACCTCGGGGCTGAAATCGGTACCGGCGAGGCGGGCGAGCACGCGGCCGTCGGCGAGGGATTTCAGGCCCAGCAGGCGCGCGGGCGGCACCAGGCAGTTGCGGTGCAGGCGGATCAGCTGGTCGGGATAGGTTTCCTCCAGCTGACGCAGCGACTCGTCGATCAGCAGCTCGCCGCCGGCGTGCCGCACGCACACGTATTTCTCCTCGGCGAGCAGGCAGATCACCTCGGCCAGCGCCACGCGCACCTGTTCGTCGCGCACGCGTGCATGCAGCCACGCCGTGGCGGCGCGCGGCGCATCCGCCAGGCGCTTGCGCACGCGCTGCAGCGCTTCGCGCAGGCGTTCCAGCCGCACCGGCTTGAGCAGGTAGTCCACCGCGTCCAGCTCGAAGGCGTGCAGCGCGTGGTTTTCGTAGGCGGTGCAGAACACCACCCTGGGGCGCGCCTGCCCGGCCAGCCGCGCGGCCAGCGCCAGGCCATCCAGGCCCGGCATGTTGATGTCGAGCAGCAGCAGGTCGGGCTGCAGCGTGGAGAGCGCGGAGAGCGCGGCCTCGCCGTCGCCCACGCTGCCGGCCAGCTCCACGCCCTCGCACTCGCCCAGCAAGGCGGCCAGGCGCAGGCGCGCCAGCGGTTCGTCATCGACGATCAGTACGCGCATCGCCCTTTCCCTTGTCTGGCAGCGGCAACCGCAGGCCGACCACGAAGCGCCCGTCCTGCGGCCCGGCGCGCACCACGGCGCGCGGACCATAGCGGAACGCCACGCGCCGGCGCACGTTGTCCAGGCCGTGGCCGTTGCCGCCGCGTGCGGGCGAGGGCGGCAACGGGTTGGCGATCTCGATCTCGATGGCGTCGCCGTCGCGGACGCCACGCAGGCTGACCACGCCGCCCTCGCGCAGCGGCTGGATGCCGTGGCGCACGGCATTCTCCACCAGCGGCTGCAGCAGCAGGCGCGGCAGCGGGAAATCGCACGGCAGTTCGTCCAGCGTGCGTTCCACGCGCAGGCGTTCGCCCAGGCGCAGCTGCTCGATGGCGAGGTAGCGGTCGAGCAGGGCCAGCTCCTCGCCCAGCGTGCCGTCGCCCTGCTCGTGCTGGCCCAGCGCGGCGCGGAACAGCTCGGCGAGGTCTTCCACCGTGCGCTCCGCCGCCGCCGGGTCCAGCGGGATCAGCGCCGCCACGGTGTTCATGCTGTTGAACAGGAAATGCGGGCGGATGCGCGCCTGCAGAGCTTCCACCTGCGCGCGCGTCACCGCGGCGAGGCGCAGCCGCCACTGTGCGGCGACGTAGAAGTAGCGCAGGATCGCCGCGCCGAGCAGGGCCGCGATCAGCATGTTGTCGCGCACGAAGGCGAGTGTGCCGGCGCGCACCAGCTCCATGTGCAGCGCCTCGTCCAGCCCGTGCGCCACCCAGCTCGCCGCGGCCACGATGGGCATCATCAGCAGCCACGCGGCGAGGTAGGGCAGGTGGCCGGGCAGGCGTTGCAGCGGCGCGCGCAGCAGGCACAACACCACGCCCATCGCCAGCACCAGCCAGCTCACGAACAGGATGCCCACGCTGTAGCCGGAGAAATCGCGGTGGTCGCCGGCTGCCAGCCACACCACGGTAGCGGCGAGCGCCCCGGTCACCAGCAGGGTGAACAGCACCGGCAGGCTGCAGAAATCCGGCAGCGGGCTGGGTTCGTCGGGGATGGGCGGACGCATGCGCGCAGTATGCCGCAGGGTCACCTTTGCCGTAGGAGCACCCTGTGCGCGAACGCTTTTGCTCCGATCGGGCATCAGAAGCCTTCGCGCACAGGGTGCGATCCTACGCGTGCATCAGGTGAAACGTCGGCCCAGCCACGTGCGCAGGTCGGCGATCTCCTGCGGGCAGACGGCATGCGCCATCGGGTAGGCATGCCAGTCCACGCGGTAGCCTAGGCGTTGCAGCAGGTCGCGGCTGTCGCTGCCGCGCGGTGGGACCACCACCGGGTCGAACGTGCCGTGCGCCTGGAAGATCGGCACGTCCGCGTTCGCCGCGCTGCGCTCGGCGGCCAGCGTGTCGGCGATGGGCAGATAGGTGGACAGCGCCACGATGCCGGCCAGCCGCTTCGCATGGCGCAGCCCCGCGGCCAGCGCGATCGCGCCGCCTTGCGAGAAGCCGGCGAGCACGATGCGCTCGTCCGGCACGCCGCGTTCGTTCTCGCGCGCGATCAGCGCCTCGACCGCGGCGATGGAGGCGCGGATGCCCGCCTCGTCCTGCCGCGCCAGCAGGTCGAAGGCGACGATGTCGTACCACGCGCGCATCGGCATCCCGCCGTTCACCGTGACCGGCCGCACCGGCGCATGCGGGAACACGAAGCGCAGCGCCGGCCAGTCCGCGGCCACCAGTTCCGGCACGATGGGCGCGAAATCGTGGCCGTCCGCGCCGAGCCCATGCAGCCAGATGACGCTGTAGACGGGGCTGGCGGCGGTTTCGTTCTCGACGGCGGGAAGGAGTGCGGACATGGCGGGGATCGCGGCGGCAGGGCGCACAGCTTAGCGCCTGCCGCGCCCACGCGAACCCGGCGCTGGCGGCGTGCCTATGGCTTGGCCGGCAGACCCAGCTCCTGCGCGAAGAACGTCAGCATCAACGCCGTGTTGCCGACGCGCTGGGAAAACGGCGCGCCGATGCCGTGGCCGGCGTCCATGCGGGTGAGCAGCAGCACCGGCAGCCCCGAGCTGGTGGCGCCCTGCAGCGCGGCGGCGAACTTGCGCGACTGCCACGGCGACACGCGCGGGTCGTTCGCGCCGGTGGTCATCAGCACGGCGGGATAGGCGATGTGCGGCTTGACGTTCTGCAGCGGCGAGTACGCCAGCGTGGCCTTGAACTGCGCGGGGTCGGCCACCGTGCCGTACTCGGGCACGTTGTAGGCGCCATTGGCGGATTCGGTCTCGTGGCGGATCACGTCGTAGATGCCCACCATGCTCACCACTGCACGGTAATCGCCGGGATGCTGCACCAGTGCGGCGCCCATCAGCAGGCCGCCGTTGCTGCCGCCGAGGATGCCGAGGTGGCTGCGGTCGGTCCAGTGCGCGTCGACCAGCGCCAGCGCGGCGGCGTGGAAATCGTCGAACACGTTCTGCTTGTGCAGCTTCTGGCCCTGCGCATGCCACAGCTCGCCGTTCTCGTTGCCGCCGCGGATGTTGGCGAAGGCCAGCACGCCGCCGCGCTCCAGCCATGCCAGCTCGGGGCCGACGAAGTGCGGCACCACGGGCAGGTCGTAGCCGCCGTAGCTGTAGAGGATGGCGGGACGCGCGCCGTCCGGCGTCACGCCCTTCATCGCCAACACGGTGACCGGGATCTTCGTGCCGTCCTTCGAGATGCCGTCGATGCGGTAGGTCGCCACGTCCGAGTAATCGGCGGCGGGCTTCACCTCGAACACGGTCTCGAGCGTGCCGGCCCTGGCGTCGTACTCCGCCCAGCGCGAGGGCAACGTCCAGCCGCCGTAGCCGATCAGCGCGTGATCCTGCCCCCGCTCGGCGGCGATGCCCTCGACGCCGATGCCATGCGCGGGCAACGGCAGGCGACGCACGAACTTGGCGGCGTGGTCGTACTGCTCCACCCACCAGTCCGGTCCCCAGCTGCGCACCACCAGGAAACCGTCGGCGACCGGCGCCACGCCCTGCAGCGCGCCTTCGCGCTGGCCAAGCACCTCGTGCGCCTCGCCGTCCGCGTCCACCGCGAGCAGCTTGCCGCGCGGCGCGCCAGCGAAACTGGCGACGTAGAGCTGCCGGCCCACCCAGCCGGCGAAGCGCACGTCGGCCTGGTCGCCCAGCGCCTTCTTCCACTGCGAACCTTCGCGCAGCCACACCTCGGCCGGGCCGCCGTCGCCCGCGTTCGCCAGCACGGCGAGCTGCTTCGCGTCGTGCGAACCCAGCAGGCGGTATTCGGCCACCCTGGAGAAATCCCGGCCGAACACCACCCCGTCCTTCGCCGCCGCGTCGCCCAGTACGTGATGCACCAGCGCGGCGTTGAACTGCACCACCTCCCTGCCCGCGGGCGGCGGCGGGAAGCGCACGTAGGTGAAACCCTTCTCGTCGGCATCCCAGGCCAGGCCCTGCGGCGTGGTGCCGCCGCCGGCCCAGGGCAGGGCATCGGGCAAGATCTTGCCGTTGGCGACGTCGAGCACGTGGAGGGTGGTGAGCTCGCTGCCGCCTTCGGCGGTGCCGTAGGCGAGGTAGCGGCCACTGGGCGAGGGCCAGTAGCCGGTGATCGCGGTGTTGCCGCCGCCGGCGTTGAGATCCACCAGCACGCGCGGCATGCCATGCGGCCACGGCTGCGCGATCAGTTGCGGCTGCGGCTGCGGCGGCGTTTCCTGCAGGTAGAACAGCGTGCCGCCGGCCAGCAGCGGCGAGGAGCGCGTGACGGAGGTGATCGCCAGCTGTTGCACCCGCGCACTCAGCGCCTTGCCGTCCGGCATCGCGCCCAGCGCATAGTCGGTGTAGCGGTTCTGCGCGGCGATCCACTGCTGCACCGCCGGCGCGTTGCCGTCTTCCAGCCAGCGGTACGGATCGGCCACCCGCACGCCGTGCAGCACGCTGGCGTCGTCGCGTTGCGGCGAGGCGGGCGGCTGCGCGACGTGGTCGCCGATCAGCGACACGTCGTCGTGCGCCTGTACGGGAGTCTGCCGGGCCGCGACGGCACTGGCCGCGAGGCCGGCGGCAAGCGCAAGGGAAAGGACGAGGACGGGACGCATGCAGCTTCTCCGGCAAGTCGATCGGCCTCCGAGCGTACTCCCGCACCCGCCGCACGGCGCACCTGACTTCCGGCACTGGGGCGGCCGCGCGTGCCGCGGACTCGTTTATGCTGATTTCTTTTGCCGCAAGGAACACGCATGCGCCGCCTGCTGCTCGCCAGCCTGATCGCCCTCGCCACGCTGCCCGCCGCCGCCATCGCGGCGACGCCGGCTGCCGGATCGCTGGACCTGGAAACCATCATGGCCAGCCCCGACTGGATCGGCCACGCGGTGGAGAATCCGTACTGGAGCGTGGACGGCCGCAGCCTGTACTACGCGCTGAAGCGCGATGGCGACAGCGTGCGCGACCTCTATCGCGTGGACGCGAACGGCGGCACGGGCAGCAGGCTGGACCCCGCCGCGATGGCGCAGGCCGACGGCCCTGCGGTGTTCGATCGCAACCATGCCCATGCGGCCATCCTGCTGCACGGCGACGTGTTCCTCGTCGATCTCGCCAGCGGCCGCCGCACCCAGGTGACGCGTTCGCCGCAACCCGAATCCGCGCCGCAGTTCAGCGCCGACGGCCGCGCGCTGCAATTCCGCGACGGCAACGACTGGTACAGCTACGACCTCGCCAGCGGCGTCACCGCGCCCGCCGCCATCCTGAAGTTCGCCGACGATCCGCAGGCGAGCGAACCCGACGCGCTGGAGCGCCAGCAACTCGACACCTTCAGCACGCTGCGCGAGATCAAGGCCGACCGCGATGCGCACCGCGCGCAACAGCAGGCGCTGGCCGCCGCCGATGCCGGCCGCGCGCCGCAGCCGTTCTGGCTGGGCGACCGGATCAAGGCCGTGGATACCGAACTGTCGCCCGACGGCCGCTGGATGCTGCTGGTCACCGCGCCCGCGCACCACGGCGACGGCAAGTCGCCCGACGTGATCCATTACGTCACCGACTCCGGCTACACCGAGGCGGAGCCGGCACGCACCTACGTGGGCCGCAACGATCCCGCGCCGCAGTCGCTGCTGCTGCTCGACCTCGCCGCGCACAAGGCCTGGCCGCTCAAGACCGACAACCTGCCCGGCATCAAGGACGACCCGCTGAAGGCGATCCGCGCGCAAACCGTGGCCGCGCTGCAGAAGGCCGGCCACGACGACGAAGCCAGGGCGTTGAAGGCGCCGGACGTGCGTCCAGTGACCATCGCCAGCGATGGCAGCGGCGGCGGCATCGTGTGGAACGACGACGGCAGCCAGGCCGCGGTGCAACTGCGCGCCATCGACAACAAGGACCGCTGGATCGCCAGCATCGACTTCAGCGGCCACGCGCTGGTGCCGCAGGACCGCCTGCACGACAACGCGTGGATCAACTGGAGCTTCAACGACTTCGGCTGGCTCAGGGACGGCCGTACGCTGTGGTACCTGAGCGAGGCCGACGGCTGGTCGCGCCTCTACGCGAAGCCGCTGGGCGGTGTCGCGAAGGCGCTCACCGGCAACGGCAGGTTCGAAGTCAGCCAGCCGCAGCTCAGCCCGGATGGCAAGTGGTTCTACCTGCTGGCGAACAAGCCCGCTCCGTACAGCTACGACGTGTACCGCGTGCCGTCGAACGGCGGCGAACTCGCCCGCGTGACGCAGTACGAAGGCGTGGACGGCTTCACGCTCTCGCCCGACGGCAGCCGGCTCGCCGTGCTGCATTCCGCGCCCTACGTGCTGAGCCAGCTCGCCGTGCAGCCCGCCGGCGGCGGCACGCCGCGCGAACTCACCGACACCATGAAGAGCAGCTTCGCCGCGCACCCGTGGATCCAGCCGCAGTTCGTCGCCGTGCCCTCATCGCACGGCGCCGGCGTGGTCTACGCCAAGTACTACGGCCCCGCCAACGAAACCGATGCGGCCGCTTCGCGCCCCGCGGTGATCTTCGTGCACGGCGCGGGCTACCTGCAGGACGTGTCCAAGCAGGCGACCTACTACGTGCATGAGCAGATGTTCCAGAACCTGCTGGTGCAGCAGGGCTACGTGGTGCTGGACATGGATTACCGCGGCTCCGCCGGCTACGGCCGCGACTGGCGCGACGCGATCTACCGCAACATGGGTCATCCGGAACTGGAGGACCTGCTCGACGGCAAGGCGTGGCTGGTCAAGCAGCACGGCGTCGATCCCAAGCGCGTGGGCATCTACGGCGGCAGCTACGGCGGTTTCATGACCGAGATGGCGCTGCTGCGCGCGCCGGGTGAATTCGCGGCCGGTGCCGCGCTGCGTCCGCCGGCGGACTGGGTCAGCTACAACCACGAGTACACCTCGAACATCCTCAACGACCCGCAGCTCGACCCCGAGGCGTACAAGGCCAGTTCGCCGATCGAATACGCGAAGAACCTGCGCGACCCGCTGCTGATCGAACACGGCCTGATCGACGACAACGTGATGGCCAGCGACTCGATCCGCCTGTACCAGCGTTTCGTCGAGCTGCACAAGAACAACTTCTGGATCTCGCTGTACCCGCTGGAACGCCACGACTTCAAGCACGCGGACGACTGGTACGACGAGTACCGGCGCATCGACGAGCTGTTCAACACCTACGTGAAGCCGGTCAAGGCAGCGCCCGGGAACTGAGCGCGCGATCGGCGCGCCTGGCCCACCGACCTTTCGTTCGACCTCGAGGAGGAATCACATGCACAAGCGAATTTGCACCATCGGCTTCCTGGCGCTTTCCTTCGTATCCGGTTCCGTCGCCGCGGCCACGCCATCGAATCGGCCCGCCAGCGCCGCCTCGATCGACGAACTGCTGCAAGTGATGCAGGTACACAAGCTGCTGGATCTTGTGACTGCACAGGTGGTTGCGCAGGAAGACGGGAGATTCCGCCGCGCCGCCATGCAGATGACGAACGGGCGATCACCCGATGCCGGCGAGCAGGGGATCATCGATGCCCAGGCCGCGAAGATGGACGGGTTGCTGAAGCAGCAGATGTCGTGGGACTCGATGCAGCCGATCTACGTCGATCTCTACAGCAAGCATTTCACGCAGCGGGAGATCGACGACGCGCTTGCCTTCTACCGGTCGCCCTCGGGACAGGCCATGGTTACGAAAATGCCGGCGGTGATGGCGCAGGCCACGCAACTCAGGCAGGCCAGGATGGCTTCTTATGCGCCACAGTCGCAGAAGATATTCCAGGACACGAAAGCGCAGATCACCGCCTACGAGGCGAGCAAGCAAAAAGCAGCCACGGGGAACGCGGCAGGCAAGGGGCAGTAAAGCAAGCGGGGCTGTCGCCGCCCGGCGCCAGCCCCGTTCAAGCCCCCAGGTTCCTCGCCAGCATGTAAACCGCCACCGCAATCACGGCGAACGCGAATACCAGGTTGAGCGCGCCGCGCGTGCGCGCCAGCCGCTGCGCGAGGCGCGCGCCCAGCCAGCCGCCACCGATGCCGCCCGCCACGAACAGCCCCGCCACGCGCCACTCGACCAGGCCGGAGGCGGCGTAATTGATCGCCGTGGTGGAGGCGAACGCCCCCACCGCGACCAGCGAGCTGCCGATGGCGGCGATGATCTCCATGCCGCTGGCGAAGATCAGGCCCGGCACGATCAGGAAGCCGCCGCCGATGCCGAAGAAACCGGACAGCGTGCCCGCACCGAAGCCGGTGGCGGCAAGGCGGGGAAACAGCCGCGGCTTCGGATAATTGCCGTCCCCGCCGTTGCGCCGGCCGCGCAGCATCAGCGTCGCCACCACCAGCATCAGCACGGCGAACAGCGCGAGCAGGTGGTGGCCGTCCACGCGCTTGCCCAGCGTGGAGCCGGCGAACGCGCCCAGCACGCCGGTCGCGGCAAACGTGAGCGCGGCGGGCCAGCGCACATGGCCGACGCGCGCGTGCGGCACGAGGTTGATGAAGGCGTTCGCCGCTACCGCCACCGCGCTGGTGCCGATGGCGAGGTGCGGATCGCGCAGGCTCACCACGTACAGCAGCATCGGCGTGGCGAGGATGGAACCGCCGCCGCCGATCAGCGCCAGCGAGAAGCCGACCAGCGAGCCGCAGGCCAGCGCCAGCAGGTCGGCCAGCATCAGCGCGCCGCGTCCGCCGCGCGGTGCAACACCGCGGGGTTCAATGCATAGCCGGCATCGGCGACGATGCGTTCGATGCTGGCGGCATCCAGCGTGTCGGCCATCGCCAGCGCCCACAGGTGGATGGAGCGCGTGCCCGTGCGGCAGAACGCCAGCACCGGCGCGGGCAGCGTGCGCAGCGCATCGGCAAACGCGGCCACGTCGGCGTCGCGCCATTGCCCGGAGACGATGGGCACGTCACGCCACGCGAGGCCGTGCGTGGCCGCAATCCGCGCGAGCTCGGCGCTGGCGGGCTGGTCCGGCGCTTCGCCATCGGGGCGATTGCAGACCAGGCTGCGCCAGCCTTGCGCAGCCAGCGCGGCGATGTCATCCGCGTCGAGTTGCCCGGCCACGCCGAACGCGGGCGTGAGGCGATGCACCGGCGTGCTCACTTCGCCGCCCCGCTGCCGAGCAGGTGGCCGTTCACCGTGGTGCCGTACAGCGACATCGGCGTGTCGTGATACTTCGCGCGCGTGGCGGCGACGTCGCCGGCATAGCGCGGATCCTGCGGACGCTCGTGGGCGTCCATGTACATCGCCACGTCCCACGCGTCCTGGTCGCTGAGCGTACCGCCGCGGCTGAGCGGCATGTTGGCCTTGATGAAGGCGGCGGCGTTGTCCAGCTCGTGCATGCCCGCGCCCCAGTTGAAGGATTGCGGCCCCCACAGCGGCGGGAACACGTTGCGACCATTCACTTGTTGTCCTTGGCCATCGTCACCGTGGCACAGCGCACAGTCCTTCGCGTACACCGCGGCGCCGCGCGCGTAGTCGGTCGGCTGCGGCGGCTTGAAGCCCTGCTTGGGATAACCCGCGCCGGCCAGCTTCACGCCGTTCGGCGCGCCCTTGCTCATCCACCACGCGTAGCTTTCCAGTGCCACGATGACGTCGCTGTCCAGCGGCGGCGCCTTGCCGTTCATGCTGAAGCGGAAGCAGCCCTGCAGGCGTTCGCCGAAGCTGTTCACGCGGCCGTTCTTCTTGCGGTACTGCGGGTACATGCCCCAGGCGCCCCATAGCGGCGCGGAGTTCGCCAGGCGACCCGCGTCGAGGTGGCAATTGCTGCAGCTGAGGCCGTTGCCCACGTAGTCGTGCGCTTGCGTAGGCGTGTCGGTGAAGATCGCGCGGCCGAGGCGGATCTCGTCGCCCAGCGGGCCGGCGGGGATGTCGGCTTCGGCCGGTGGCGTGAAGCCGGGCGGGGCCTTGTTCTTCGTCGGCGCGCTGGCGGCAGCCGCGGGCTTCGCGGCAGCGGGCGTTTCCGTGGCCGGATGCGAGCATGCCGCCAGCATCAATGCACCGAGCAAGGCGATGGGCAGCGATTTCATGGCGCGCTCCCTTTGGCCGGCAGCGGTTGCGCGGCGAACCAGCCGGCCACGGCGTCGATCTCCTGCGGCGTGAGCTGCTGCGCGACGTGCCGCATAAGTTGCAGCGGATCGTTGTGGCGCGCGCCCTGCTGCCACGCGCGCAACTGCGCCGCGATGTAGGCGGCGGGCTGGCCGGCCAGCGGCGGGAAGTTCGCGCCCACGCCCACGCCGCCGGGCGCGTGGCATTGCGTGCAGGCGGGCAGCCCGCGGCTCCAGTCGCCATGCGTGGCGAGCCGTTCGCCGCCGGCATCGGGCCTGGCTGCCGCAGGATGCGCGGGCAAGGGCAGGGCGCTGTAGTACTTCGCCAGCGCGGCGCGTTCGTCTTCGCTGAGTGCGCTGGCGTTCGGCTGCATCACCGGATTCGCACGGCTGCCGTTGGCGAAGTCGTCAAGCTGCTTTTGCAGGTAGGCGGCATCGAGTCCGGCCAGCCGCGGATAGCCGTTGATCGCCATGCCGCCGCCGTCGACGCCATGGCAGGCCATGCAGGGCGCAGCGCCCTTGCCGTTGCCTTGCCGGGTGATCACCGCGGCATCGGTGGCGTTGGCAGCGAACGGAATCAGCGTGAGCACCAGCAGGAGCGCTGCAAGCGACAACCTTGTCTCCCCTCTCCCGCTTGCGGGAGACGGGTTGGGGGAGAGGGCACGCACTTGCCTCGACATTTCGCGCTGCCCGCACGCCCGCTCCCGCCCTGACTCGCGCCAGCCCTGCCGCTCGCCCCTGCGGGGCCAGCTTCGCTGTTCCGCAGGCGCATCCTGCGCCTGCAGGTCGGGCACCCTCTCCCGCATGCTGGAGAGGGGATGACTGGCCGGCTGTCGTTTGCGCATGGTTCGCGAGCCTCACTTCGGCGACTGGAAGCCGTACTTGCGGTAGATCGCCTGTGCCACCGGGCCTTGCATGAACTCGTAGAAAGCCTTCGCCGCCTGCGGGTGCGGTGCGGCCTTCAGGCGCGCCACGGTGTAGATGCCGACGGCGTTCTGCGCCGCGGGGATCGCCACGGTTTCCACCGGGTGGTGCAGGATCTGCTGCTGGAAATACGCCTCGGTCGACCACACCGGCGCCGCGTCCGACTCGCCCTGCAGCACACGCAGCGGCGATTGCCGATGGTGGATGGTGGTGAGGAAGGTGCTGCCGTCCTGCACCTTGGTGACCATGATGGCGTGGTCCAGCGCGTCGCCGCCGGCTTTGCGGTAACCGTCCTCGATCTGCTTCGCGATGCCTTCCCAGGCCGGGTTCGGCATGCTCACGCGCACGTCGGGACGGCCGAGGTCCTTGAACCCCTCGATGTGCTTCGGGTTGCCTTTCGCCACCAGGATCGCCAGCGGATTGCGCGCGTAGTCGGCGCTGGCGGCGAACCAGCCGTGCTGTTGCTGCAGCCGATCGACCGCGCCCTTGCCGGCCGTATAGACGTCCGGTTTCAGCGCCAGGCGCAGGTTGCCCATCACCAGCACGCCGCTGTCGATCTGCTTGGCGAGGATGCCGGGCGGCAGGGTCTCCACGAACACGCGCTGGTACTCGGGATGCGCCTGCCTGAACGCGGCGACCAGGTCGTGCACCACCATGAACTGGTTGCCGGCGAAGAACACGGTGAGCTGCGGATCGACCACGTCGCCGTGCAGGTCGGCGATGGCGTCGAACGGCGGCACGCTGAACTGCATGCCTGCGGGGGGTGGGTTCCACGGGGGCAGGTAGTCGGATTGGGTCTGGGTGGCGGCCTGGGTGGTGGCGCAGGTTGCAGCCAGCACGAGGGCAGCCATCCACGGGTACTTGTGCTTCATCGGTATTCCCCAAAGCAACAGCAGAGCAAGAGCGCATGCCTATGCTTGAAAAGTGCATCCTGCACTTTTCAAGCTCGCCGAGTCCGGCTAAGCCGGACTCGGCTCCGTTCGGGCAGGCGCGTGCCGCGCCTGCCCGACGTCGGGCCATCCATGGCCCGGCTGATGCCCCTTACAGGGGCATCAGCGCATAGCCCTGCTGCTGCAGTCCGGTGATCGTGGTGAGCGCGGACAGCGCCACCTCCACATCCTGCGCCACCCAGGCGTCCTCGAAATGGTTCTCGGCCACCGCCTGCCCGCACACCGCGAGCGTGATGCCCGCCTTGCGCAACTGCGCGATCGCAGCCAGGTTGGGGTTGGCCACGCCGAACTTCGCGCGGTAGTGCGCGTCATCCAGCACCAGCGCGGTGGCCGGGCCGTAGGCGATGGCGACGAACTTCAGGTGGGCCAGCGGCACGCCCGAGGCGGCGTACAGGTTCACCGTGCGCGCCACGCGCTCGAGTGCCGGGTTGACCTGGTCGGGCTTGTCGCTGGCCCGGGTCATCGCGAACACCACCTTGTAGGTGGCGTTGCGGTCCGGCAGGAAGGCCGCGTGCGGCACCGGATGGAACGCTCCGGCCGCCGTGATGACGGGCGCCGGGTTGTCGGCCGCCATCGCGGCGGCAGGCAGCAGGCTGAGTACGAGCAGACCGGAAAGCAGCAGGCGGGACATGGCGACCTCGGTTCGTGGCGGCGCGGATGCGCGTCGCCGCATGCTAGGCCGGCCCGCGGCGATAAGCCAAGGCGGTTTTGATGATGGTGGCGATAAACCTGCCTGATGGTTGAATTTTGCCGCAACAAAATTGGCCACAAACATATTTGCCTTGACAAATATTCCCAAGGCAATAGAATGCGCGGCTGTGAACACTCATTCGACCTCTACTTCCACTCCCCGTGAAAGCCTCGGCGTGCTGCTGGGCCTCGTGCGCACCGAGCTGGTGCGAGCCATGGAGGCGGAAATCGCCACCAAGGGCCTGGATCTGAAATTCACCCAGTTCCTGATACTGAAGCGGCTCGCCCTGCTGGGGCCGATGAGCGCCACGGAGCTGGCCCGCGCAGTGGAACTGGATGGCGGCGCGATGACCCGCCAGCTCGACCAGCTCGAGCGCAAGGGCTACCTGCGCCGCTGCCCGCACGAACAGGACCGGCGCGCGCTGCGCATCGAACTGACCGCCGAGGGCAACGCGCTGTGGCAACAGCTCACCAGCTGCAACGATCGTGTATTGACCTCGGCGCAGGCTTCGCTGGCGGCAGACGAGCGCGCGCACCTGCACGACTACCTGGAGCGGGTGCTGCACGCGCTCCGCAACAGAAACTGACTTTCCAACGAGACCGAAAGCTCATGCGTCTGCACCTCCTTGCGGCAGCGGTCGGGTTGACCCTCGTGCTGGCCGGTTGCGCCAGCAGCGGCGACCTGCACACCGACGGCACGCCGATCGCCCCATCTTCGCTGCAGGCCACGCAAAGCCTGGCGGGCGTGCCGGCCAACGCGACCTGGCCCGCCGCCGACTGGTGGACCGGCCTCGGCGATCCGCAGCTCGACGCGCTGATCACCGAAGCGCTGGCCGACAACCCCTCGCTGGCCGTGGCCGATGCCCGCGCGCACCAGGCGCAGGCTGTGGCGGGTGTGGCCAATGCCGCGCGCCAGCCCACCTTCAACGTGGGCGGCAGCGTGGCCGAAGCGCGCATCCCCACCACCCTGCCGGGCCTGGGCAACGGCCACCTGACGCCGGCCAGCTATGTGTATGGCAGCTTCAACTGGGACATCGACCTGTGGGGCGGCAAGCGCGCCGCCTGGGAAGCAGCGGTGGGCCAGGCACGCGCCGCCGAAGTCGAGGCCCGCGCCGCGCGCGTGGAACTCTCCAGCAACGTGGCCCGTGCCTACGTGCAGCTGGGCTACGCCTACACCCAGCAGGACCTGGCCAAGGCCGAGCTGCAACGCGCCGATGCCGCGCGCAAGCTCACCGCGCAACGCGTGGCCGCCGGCATCGACAACCAGATGCAGCTGAAGCAGGGCGACGCCGAAGTGGCGAGCGCACAGGAGCAGCTGGCGGTGGCCGGTCGTGCGATCGATGCCGCGCAGTCGGCGCTGTCGGTGTTGCTGGGCAAGGGTCCGGACCGCGGCCGCGAGATCGGCCGCCCGCAGCTGTTGTCGCCCGCCGAACTCGCCGTGCCAGCCAACCTGCCGGTGGACCTGGTGGGGCATCGCGCCGACCTGGTCGCCGCGCGCTGGCGCGTGGAAGCCGCCGGCAAGGACATCAAGGCTGCGAAAACCACCTTCCTGCCCAACCTCAACCTGGGCGCAATGGTCGGCCTGATCTCGATGGGACAAGCCAGCATGTTCCAGTTGCCGGCACGCTTCTACGACGTGGCCCCGGCGGTGAGCCTGCCGGTGTTCGACGGCGGTCGCCTGCGCGCGAACCTGTCCGGCAAGGACGCGCAGTACGACCTCGCCGTGGCGCAGTACAACCAGACCCTGGTGCGCGCGATCAACGACGTCGCCGACGATGTCGATGCGCTGCAGTCGCTGCAGCAGCAGGCCGAGGCGCAGGAGCGCGCGCTGGCCGCCGCGAAGGACGCCGAGCAGCTCGCCGAGCAGCGCTACCAGGCCGGCGTGGGCAGCTACCTGGAGACGCTCACGGTGCGCCAGCAACTGCTCGTCGCCGAGCAGCGCATGGCCAGCCTGAAGGCACAGCAAAGCGACCAGTCCGTGCAGCTGATCCTCGCGCTCGGCGGCGGCTACCGCCCCGGCGCGGAGCAGACGCCGCCGGTATCGAACACTCCCGATTCCCCCGCATCCGAACAGCATCACTGAGGCAGATCCATGTCCAGCCAGAATCCCACCGCGGCCGCAGCGCCGCAGAACAACAAGCGCGGTTTCCTGCTCCGCGCGCTCGCCGCGGTCGTGGTGCTTGCCGCGATCGCCTGGGCCGTGTGGTACTTCCTCGACGGCCGCTGGTACGAAGGCACGGACGACGCCTACGTCAGTGGCAACGTGGTGCAGATCACGCCGCAGATTCCCGGCACCGTGGTCACCATCGGCGCCGACGATGGCGATCTGGTGAAGCAGGGCGACGTGCTGGTGAAGCTCGACAAGTCCAACGCCGATGTCGCGCTGGCCAGCGCCAAGGCCAACCTCGCCGCCACCGTGCGCAAGGTGCGCGGCCTGTACAGCGCGGTCAGTGGCGCCGAGGCCAGTGTGGCGGTGCAGAAGGTGGCGGTGCAGAAGGCGCAGGCCGATTACGACCGCCGCGTGGCGCTGGCGAAGACCGGCGCGATCTCCGCCGAGGAACTGTCGCACGTGCGCGATGCGCTGACCGCCGCGCAGAGCGCGCTGGTCACCGCCCAGCAGCAGTACCAGACCAACAAGGTGTTGGTCGACGACACCGTGGTCGCTTCGCATCCCGACGTGCAGGCCGCCGCCGCGCAACTGCGCTCCGCCTACCTCGACGACCTGCGCACCACCATCGTCGCGCCGGTGACCGGCTATGTGGCGATGCGCTCGGTGCAGCTGGGCCAGCGCATCGCGCCGGGCGCGCCGCTGATGGCGGTGGTGCCGCTGCACCAGGTGTGGATCGACGCCAACTTCAAGGAAACCCAGCTCACCCACATGCGCATCGGCCAGTCGGTGGAGATCACCTCCGACGTATACGGCAGCGCGGTGAAGTACGACGGCAAGGTGGAAAGCCTGGGCATCGGCACCGGCAGCGCGTTCTCGCTGCTGCCAGCGCAGAACGCCACCGGCAACTGGATCAAGATCGTGCAGCGCATCCCGGCGCGCGTGGTGTTCGCCGATCCGGCCCAGCTGGACAAGCACCCGCTGCGCATCGGCATGTCGCTGGACGTGGAGGTGAACCTGCACGACCAGAACGGCCCGATGCTGGCGCAGCAGCCGCCGACGCAACCGGCCTTCAGCACCGACGTGTACGAGCAGCAGGCGGCCAAGGCCGACGCGCTGATCGGCGAGATCATCCACGCCAACATGGCAGGTGGCGGCAAATAACGAAACAAGCCCCGCTCCCGCTCGCGGGAGAGGGGTTGGGGAGAGGGCGCTCTTGCAAGCGCGCGAAAAGCCGAACCCTCTCCCGCCCTTCGGGCACCCTCTCCCGCAAGCGGGCGAGGGCAATACCGGATCACCGACCGACACGGTTCCATGAGCAGCCATTTCCGTCCACCGAATCTCGCCGTCACCACGATCGGGTTGTCGCTGGCCACCTTCATGCAGGTGCTGGACACCACCATCGCGAACGTGTCGCTGCCGACCATCGCCGGCAACCTCGGCGTGAGCAACGACCAGAGCACCTGGGTCATCACCTCGTTCGCGGTGAGCATGGCGATCGCGCTGCCGCTGACCGGCTTCCTCACCCGCCGCTTCGGCGAGGTGAAGCTGTTCGTGTGGTGCACCATCCTGTTCTCGATCACCTCGTTCATGTGCGGCGTATCGCAGAGCATGGGCATGCTGCTGCTGTTCCGCGCGCTGCAGGGCGCGGTGGCCGGCCCCATGTACCCGATCACGCAAAGCCTGCTGATCGGCACCTATCCGAACGAAAAACGCGGCATGGCGCTGGCGTTGCTGTCGATGGTGACCGTGGTGGCGCCGATCGCCGGCCCGATCCTTGGCGGCTGGATCACCGACAATTATTCGTGGCCGTGGATCTTCTTCATCAACGTGCCGATCGGCATCTTCGCCAGCGTGGTGGTGGCGAACCAGTTGCGCGGCAAGCCGGAGCGGCTGGAACGGCCGCGGGTGGACTACGTCGGCCTGGTCACCCTGATCATCGGCGTGGGTGCGCTGCAGATCGTGCTGGACAAGGGCAACGACGAGGACTGGTTCAACTCGCAGTTCATCGTCATTACCAGCATCGTCTCGGCGGTCGCGCTGGCGGTGTTCCTGATCTGGGAGCTCACCGACAAGGACCCGATCGTCGACCTGCGCCTGTTCCGCCACCGCAACTTCACCGCCGGCACGCTGGCGCTGATCCTGGCCTACGCCGCGTTCTTCTCGATCTCGCTGCTGGTGCCGCTGTGGCTGCAGCAGACGCTGGGCTACACCTCCACCTGGGCCGGCTTCGCCACCGCGCCGCTGGGCATCATCCCGGTGCTGCTCACCTTCTTCGTGGGCAAGTACGCCACGCGCATGGACCTGCGCCTGCTCGCTGGGGCGTCCTTCGTGGTGATGGCCGGCACCTGCTTCATGCGCTCGGACTTCTACGTCCAGGTGGACTTCTACCACGTGGCGATGGTGCAGCTGTTGCAGGGCCTGGGCGTGGCGCTGTTCTTCATGCCCACGCTGACCATCCTGCTGTCGGACCTGCAGACCAACGAGATCGCCGCGGGCTCGGGCCTGGCCACCTTCCTGCGCACGCTGGGCGGCAGCTTCGCCGCCTCGATCACCACGCTGATGTGGACGCGCCGCGCAGTGACCCACCACGAACAGCTCACCGAGCACATCAACCCGTACAACCCCGCCGCGCAGGCGGCGCTGCAGCAGCTCAGCCACGGCAACCCGCAACGCGGCGCCGAGGCACTCAACGGCATGATCACCCAGCAGGGCTTCCAGATCGCGTTCAACGAAGTCCTGCACGCTCTGGGCTGGATCTTCCTCAGCCTGATCGTGGTGATCTGGCTGGCCAAGCCGCCGTTCACGCCGAAGGCCGGCGCATCGAGCAGTGGCGGGCACTGAAGGCAGCGCTGCTTTCCGGCCTTCCCCTTTGTGCATGCAAGGGGAGGGAGAAAGCCCGCGCCGTGTGCTGCAGGCCGAGTGCGCTGTCCTGCACTCGGCCTGCGGTTTGAACTACGCGACGACCAGCCTGGGCGCCGTCTTCTTGGTCGTGATGGTCAGTGAAGCCGATGCCAGCGGCTGGCCGCCCGCGGCATCCTCGACCGCCTCGATGCGGATCGTGCCGGCGCTGTCCGTGGACTGCACGATGACCTGCGCCAGGCCATTGAACAGCGAGCGCTTGGGCGCCTTGTCGCTTTCAAGGCAATTGGGGTCGCCATTGCCCACGCCGATCAACTTGCCCGCGCCGGAAATGCGGAAGGCGATCTTGTTGTTCGCGGTCGGCACCGGGCGATCATGTTCGTCGAGCACGTCGACCGTGATCATGGCCACGTCCTGCCCGTCGGCACCGATTTGCGAACGATCGGCGGCGAGCCGCAGCTTGCGCGCCGGGCCGGTGGTTTCGCGGCGCTCGACCAGCACGACCTGGCCGTCTTTGCGGCCACGCGCCTCGATCACGCCGGGAGCGTAGGTGACTTTCCACTGCACGTGGCCAAGGCGTGGCACCTTCTGGATGCCCAGGCTCTTGCCGTTGAGCAGCAACTCGACCTCGTCCAGGTTGCTGTAGGCCCACACCGCGATCTCCTGGCCCTCCTTGCCTTGCCAGTTCCAGTGCGGGAACACGTGCAGGCTGGGCGCGTCTTTCCACCAGGCCTTGTAGTAGTAGTAATAGTCCTTGGGGAAACCGCACAGGTCGACGATGCCGAACTGCGAGTTCACCGAGGGCCAGCCATACGGCGTCGGTTCGCCGCGGTAGTCGAAGCCCGTCCAGGCGAAGCCGCCGGCCAGCCAGTCGCGCGTGCCGTAGAAGCTCCACCATTGCTCCGGGGTCTCGCCCCATTCCACCACGCCGTCGTAGCTGTTGACCGTGTTCTTCTTCGGGTCGGTCACGTATTCGCCGCGCGTGGCGATGGCACTGGAGGTTTCCGAGCCGTACACCGCGCGGTGGGGGTGTTCCTTGTGGAACGCGTCGGGGTATTTCAGGTTGTAGTTGAAGCCGATGACGTCGAGCGAATCCGACACGCCCTGCTCGTTGTCGCCGTTGACCGCCGCCGATACCACGCGGGTGGGGTCGAGTTCGTGGCAACGCGCGACCATGGTCGCGCCGATGCGTTCGCCCTGCTGTTCCAGCGCGCCCTTCTGCAGCTTCCATTCCTCGTTGCCGATCGACCACAGGATGATCGAGGGCGAATTGCGGTAGCGCTTCACCATCACGTCGAGCTGCTGCATGCCGCCGGGGCTGGAGCTCATGTGCCGCGTCTCGCACATCATCAGCATGCCCATGCGGTCGCAGGCCGCCACCCATTCGGGCGTCGGCATGTTGTGCGAGGTGCGCACCGCGTTGCAGCCCATGCCCTGCAGCACGCCCACGCGGAACGCCTGCAACCTGTCCGGCAAGGCCGCGCCCACGCCCGCGTGGTCCTGGTGGTTGCAGGTGCCCTGGATCTTCAGCGGCTTGCCGTTGAGGAAGAAGCCACGGTCGGGATCGAACGCCGCCGTGCGGACGCCGAACGGAAACTGCTCGGCATCGCGCGTGGTGCCATCGACGACGACCTTGACCAACGCGGTGTAGAGATGCGGCTCGTCGGGCGACCAGAGCGAAGGCGCGTCGATGCGTGCCGTCGCCCGGCAATCCGCTGACGCACCGGGCGCAATCGCCTGCGCAGGTGTCGTCGCCTGCGCGACCACGTGGCCGGAGGCGTCGGTGATGCGCCATTCCAGCGACGCCTGCACGGCGTGTTCGCCTTCGTTCTCGACGAGGGTGGCCAGGTCGAGTTTGGCCGCGTTGCCCTCGATGGCCGGGCGCACCACGCTCTCCCAGCGACCGAGATGCACCGGGTCCATCTTGGTCAGCCAGACATGGCGATAGATGCCGGCGCCTTCGTAGAACCAGCCGTCGCCGAAGCTGGCATCGACGCGCAGGGCGACGACGTTCTTGCCGCCGTAGTTGAGGAAATCGGTGAGGTCGAAGCGGAACGGCGTGTAGCCGTCGTCATGCTGGCCGATGAAGCAGCCGTTGACGAACAGCACGACGTCGCGCATCGCGCCGTCGAACTCGATCCAGATGCGGCGGCCGCGATCGCTGGCGGGTATCTCGAACGTGCGCCGGTACCAGCCCACGCTGGTCGCCGGATAGCGGCGGCCGAGCGGCTTGTAGCCGTGCGAAGTCAGGCTGTTGTCGTCGTCGCGGTCGTCGTGCACGGGCGACAGTTCCACCGCCCAGTCGTGCGGCAGGTCCAATGCACGCCAGCCCTTGTCGTCGAAATCGGAGGTGGCGATCTTGAAGTCGCCGGTCTTGGAGAAATCGTCCTGGCCGGAGCCGTAGCCGAAATCCTTGCTCGGGTCGCAGCCATTGCCGAACGCGAAGCGCCAGTCGAAGTCGAGCAGCCATTGCTCGCGCGGTGCTACCGGCGACTCGCCACCCAGCGTGGGCAGCATCGGCTTGCCGTCGGTTCCGCTGCCGATGCCGGCAGCCCACAAGGCACGAGGAACAAGGCACGAACCCGCCAACCCGACGCCGGAAAGGAGGAAGGTGCGGCGCGTGGTGTCGACCATGGGATTCGGATCCGGGCAGCCTGCGATCCACGAAAGCTACTCGCTGCAGCGACAATTTCCAAGGCCATTTGGCGAATTTGTAGTATTTCCGGCTTTGGCCGGGATGCAGGTGGTTTGGCGGCGACCGGCACGCGGATCGAAGATGGCGCGGTGCTATGGTGTGCGCCTGTTTCCCGCACCGAGGCCAACCATGCGTACCATCCCGGGTTTTGTCCGCCTGCTCTGCCTGACCGCGTTGCTGGCATCGGCAAGCGCATCGGCATTCGCGCAGGACGCGTTGCCTGCCGACCTGTCCGCGAAGATCGACAAGGTCGCCAACGACGCGTTGGCCAAGTCGGGCGTGCCCAGCGCCTCGGTCGCGGTGGTGCGCGATGGCAGGATCGTCTACGCCAAGGCTTATGGGGACGCGCGGCTTGACCCGAAGACGCCCGCCACCTCGGCGATGCGCTACAGCGTCGGTTCGATCAGCAAGGAATTCACCGCCGCGGCGATCCTGCTGCTGCAGCAGGAAGGCAAGCTCAGCCTCGACGACAAGGTCGCGAAGTTCTTCCCCGAGCTCACCGATGCCGACCACATCACGATACGGCAGATCCTTTCGCACACGGCCGGCTACCAGGATTACTGGCCGCAGGATTACCTGATGCCGGCAATGCGCCAGCCGACCACCCCAGCGCAGATCATGGCCGGCTGGGCGAAGAAGCCGCTGGATTTCGCGCCCGGCGCGCAGTGGCAATACAGCAACACCGGCTACGTGGTCGCCGGCGCCATCGTGCAGAAAGTCAGCGGTCAGGATCCGTTCGAATTCCTGCAGCAGCACGTGTTCCCGGCGCTCGGCGTCACCGATGCGTACGACACCGACCTGCACGCGCTGCCGGCGGCCGACGCGCGCGGCTACTCGCGCAACGCGCTGGGACCGCTGCGTCCTTCGCCGAAGGAAGGCGTGCACTGGATGTTCGCCGCAGGCGAACTCGCCATGACCGCGAGCGACCTCGCCAGGTGGGACATCGCGATGATCGACCAGAAGGTGCTGTCGCCGGCGTCGTGGCAGGCGATGCAGACCGAAGTCGTGTTGAACAACGGGCTCGGCTCCGGCTACGGCCTCGGCGTGTTCGTCGGCCGCATGGACAGCCACCGCATGATTTCGCACGACGGCGAGGTGATGGGCTTCACCGCCGGCAACTACGTCTTCCCCGACGACCGCACCGCCGTGGTGGTGCTGACCAACCAGGACGCGGTCGGCGCCTTCGGCACCATCGCCACCGGCATCGCCAAGGCCATGTTCGAGGTGCATGACGCCGACGCGACGAAGGCACTCGCCAAGGCCGAAACCATCTTCGACGGCCTGCAGCACGGCAAGATCGACCGCAGCCTGTTCAGCCCCAATGGCAACAGCTACTTCGACAAGACCGCGCTCGGCGACTACGCCAGCAGCCTGGCGCCGCTGGGCAAGCCGACCGCGTTCACACTGCGCGCCACGCGCCTGCGCGGCGGCATGCAGATGCGCGCGTACACCGTCGCGTTCCCGAAAACCAAGCTTTCCATCTCCACCTACACGCTGCCGGACGGCAAGCTGGAGCAGTACATCGTGGCGCCGACGGAGTGAGGTGAAGCAAACCAGGCGCACAGCTTCCGGAAGCTGCGCAACAGGCTTTTGCCTTCTCCCCTCTCCCGCTTGCGGGAGAGGGGCCGGGGGAGAGGGGAGGCTCTTGCCGCGCCACTCGGTATTCCGCTTCGCCCGAGCACCCTCTCCCGCCCTGCGGGCATCCTCTCCCACGAATGGGAGAGGGGATCAATGGCGGCGCTTCGGCGCATTCAAGCCACGGACAGAGCTCACTTCGGCAGCGCCGGCATCTGCTGCGCCACCACTTTCTGGCGGCGGATCTCCTCGCGCAGCACCCTGCGCCTGGCCTTGCGCTCGCGCCGGTCGTGCTGCCACAGGTACATCGCCGGCGTGCTGAGCAGGGTCAGCAGCTGCGACACGAACAGGCCGCCGAGGATGGCGATGCCCAGCGGCTGGCGCATCTCCGAGCCGATGCCGAAGCCGATGGCCAGCGGCAGCGCCGCGCCCATCGCCACCAGGGTGGTCATGGTGATCGGGCGGAAGCGCACCAGCGCGGCCTCGCGGATCGCCTCGGGCGGCGTCTTGCCGTGTTCGCGTTCGGCGACGAGGGCGAAGTCCACCATCAGGATCGCGTTCTTCTTCACGATGCCGATCAGCATCAGCACCGCGATCACCGACATCACGGTGAGCTGGGTATGCGTGAGCAGCATGGCGAGGAAGGCACCCATGCCGGCGGCGGGCAGGGTGGAGAGGATGGTCAGCGGATGGATCAGGCTTTCGTACAGGATGCCCAGCACCACGTACATCGCGGCGATCACCGCGACCAGCAGGAACAGCACGTCGGTGAGCGCCTCCAGCAGGTTCTGGTTGTCGCCGGTGTACTTCTTCTGCACGCCGTCCGGCAGGTTGGCGGCGTAGATCGCCTGGTCCACCAGCTTCATGCCATCGATCTGGGTCACGCCCTTGGCGAGGTTGTAGCTGACCGCGGAGGATTCGATCTGGTTGAAATGGCTGATGCTGAGCGGCGCGGTCATCGGCTTGATGTGCGCGATGGCGGACAGCGGGATCATCTTGTTCTGCGCGTTGCGCACGTAGGTGTTGAGCAGCGCGTCGGGACTGAGCGAGTCGGCCTTGTCCGAGGTGAGCACCACGGAGTACTGGCTGATGTCGGAATAGATCGTCGACACCGGCGTCTGGCCGAAGGACTTGTTCAGCGCGTCGTCCACCTCGCCCATGCTGACCTGCAGGCGCGATGCCGCGTTGCGGTCCACCTCCAGCATCTGCTGCTTGCCGATGCTGTCGTAGCTGGTGGTGACGTCGCGGAACTGCTTCATGCCGCGCATCGCACGCGCCACGGCCTGCGTGGGCTGCTGCAATGGCAGGCCGTTGTTGCTGCTGAGCTGGAACGTGTACTGCGGGCCGCTGCTTTTTCCGCCGCCACCGCCGCCCATGAACTGCACTGGCGTCACCGACACGTCCATGTCGGTCAGGCCCTTGAACTTCGCGGCCAGCCTGTCCGCCACCTGCTGCGCGGTTTCGTGGCGGTCATCCTTGCCGTCGCCATGCGGCTTGAGGTCGATGAACAGGGTGGAAGTGTTGCCGACGGAGCCCGGGTTGTTGTTGCCGCCGAGGATGGTGGTGGCATCGAGCACGGCAGGCTCGGCGAGCACCGTGTCGATGATGTCCTGCGTGCGCTTCGCCAGCTGCGTGGGCGAGATATTGGCGTCAGCGGAGACCTGGGCCTGCAGCAGGCCGATGTCCTCCTTGGGCATGAAGCCGCCGCCGGCGGTCATGCCCACCAGCACCGCCAGCGCGATGGTGAGCACCAGCAGGATGGGCGGCTGCCAGCGCATCAGCCGGCGGTGTTTCATCGCCCAGTCCAGCCCGCGTTCGTACAGGCGCAGGAACGACAGGTCGAAGCGTTCGGCCCATCGCTCCATGCGGCCCGGCTTGCGCGCCGGTGCGTCCTGTTCGTGCGCCAGCCAGCGCCCGCACAGCGCGGGGGTGAGCGTGAGCGATACCAGCGCGGAGATCACGATGGTGGCGATCAGGGTCACCGAGAACTCGCGCATCAACATGATGAACATGTTGTTGCCGAACACCATCGGCCCGAACACCGCGATCAACGACAGCGTGATCGAGATCACCGTGAAGCCGATCTCGCGCACGCCGGTGAACGCGGCCTCCAGCGGCGCCATGCCCTGCTCCATGTGGCGCACGATGTTCTCGATCACCACGATGGCATCGTCCACCACGAAGCCCACGCACAGCACCAGCGCCACCAGCGACAGCGTGTTGAGCGTGAAGCCCATCGTCCACATCAGCACGAACGCGCCGGCCAGCGACAGCGGCACGCTGAACATGGCGATCACCGTGGGCCGCGCGCGGCGCAGGAACACCAGCATCACCAGCGCCACCATCACCACGCTCAGCACCAGCGCCACCTCCACCTCGTGCAAGGCGGTCTTGGTGGTGTTGGTGAGGTCGAAGATCGGGCGGATCTGCACGTCCGCCGGCATCAGCGCGTGCAGTTCGGGCAGGCGGGCGAGGATGGCCTCCACCGTGGCCACCGAGTTCGCCTCCGGCCGCTTGCTGATCTGCAGCAGCACGGCGGGCTGCTTGTTGAACCAGTTCGCGGCGTACTGGTCCTGCTGGCCGCCGGTGATGGCGGCCACGTCGGCCAGCCGCACCGGCACGCCGTTGTGGCTGGCGATGATCAACCTGGCGAAGTCGTCCACAGTGTGCAGCGAGTCGTTCGCGTTTACCGTGAACTGCGTGGTGCCGTTGCTGAGCGCGCCCTGCGGCGCGGTGACGTTGGCCGCCGTCAGGGCGTTGGATATGTCGTTCGCGGTGATGCCGACGTGCGCCATCGCATTGGAATGCAGCGCCACGCGCACCGCATGCGGCGAACCGCCCACCTGCACCTGGGCCACGCCGGGCACCTGCGCCACCGCCGGTTGCAGCAGCGTGTCGCTGAGGTCGTAGAGCTTGTCCGCCGACATGCTGGCGGAAGTCACCGCGATCAGCAGGATGGGGATCTGCGAGGTGTCGGCCTTGAAGTACTGCGGCGGCGAAATGCCGGTGGGCAGGTCGGGCATGGCGGCATTGATCGCCTGCTGCACGTCGCGCGCGGCTTCGTCCGAGTTGCGGCTCATGTCGAACTGGATCTGGATCTGCGCGCCGCCCTCGCTGGAGTCGGACGACATCTGCTTGATGCCGGGGATGCGGCCCAGGTGCCGTTCCAGCGGCGCGGTCACCGTGTTCGCGATGGTCTGCGCGCTGGCGCCGGGATCGGTCGCCACCACCCCGACGAAGGGGAACTCGATCGACGGCAGCGCCGCCACGCCCAGCAGCAGGTAGGCCCAGAAGCCGGCGATGGCCAGGCCGATCGCCAGCAGCGAGGTGCCGACGGGGCGTCGGATCATGGGGGCGAAAATGTTCACGTGTCCTCCGTGGCGCGCCAGCATAACGGGAGACACCACGCCGCCGCGCCCGTTCCCGGTCATGCCGTTTATTTAAGCCCGGCCCTGCGTCGCGACGTATGTGCCTGAAGGCGGCCCCTGCCGAAAGGCAGGGGTTTGCGCGGGATCAACCGCTGTGGTCGGCGATGTAGACCAGCCGGCCGTCGTGCTGCCGGAACTCGCTGCGCCCGGCCATCGTGACGGACTGCCCCGCGCGCACGCCGTTCGGCAGGTCCACCGCGAAGGTGCCTTCGAAATGGATGCCGGCGTAGCCGGTGCCGTCCGCCTCGCGCCATGCGGTGATGGTCTGCCGGCGCATCGTGAACAGGTGGCGCGAGCTTTCCGCCAGGTGCCGCAGCTCCGCGATACCGATGGTGCGCAGGGCCAGCACGCCGGCGGTGTAGTTCTCGAATACCACCTCGTCCTGCATCGTCGCCAGCATCGCGGCGACGTCCATGCGGTTGTAGGCGTCGAGGTAGCGGTCGACCAGGGCGCGCATGCGGTGCTTCCGGTTTGGCGGGGGGTGCATTTCAGCACGCCCCCGCCGCGCTTGCACGGATTCAGCGCTTCACGTTGTCCGTGTCCCCGATGAAGCGCGCCACGTTGTCGTGCAGCTGCTTCAGCGAGGGCTCGTGTGCGTAGACCATGTGGCCTGAGGGATACCACGCGTAGGAGATGTTCCTGCGCAGCGCGTCGGGGATGGGCAGGTGGTCCATCTCGTACTGCGCCGCGTAGAACGGCGTGGCGAGGTCGTAGTAGCCGCCGTTGAGGAAGACCTTGAGGTCCGGGTCGGTCTTCATCGCCGTCGCCAGGTCCGGCATCACGTTGGTGGACTGCTGCAGCGCCTCGTGGCTGCCCGGTGCATGGTGCGACATGTCCCAGTGGTGGATGTCGGCGTACTCGCGGTAGCGCTGGCCGTCGCCGAACTTCAGGTCCTTGCGCACGTAGTCGTTGAACGCGGCGATGTAGGCCGAGCTGATCGCCGACGACTGCGGGTCGTATTCCGACTCCTTGCCCAGCGGATCCAGCGATGGCCCGGAGAAGCGCGTGTCGAGGCGGCCGGTGGTGGTGTCGTCGTTCGCCTGCAGCTCGTGCTCGAACATGCCGCCCGAGACGCGCAGGTCGGCCTTGATCCAGTAGGCCGCCGGCAGGCCGGTGTACTGGTACAGCTTCCGGGCGACGGCCTGCTTGCGCGCGGCGTCGAGCTGCGCGCCGGCCATCAGCGCCTGCGCGTACTCGCCGGTGGCGAACTGCTCCACCTCGCGCAGCAGGGTGTCGAGGTCGGCGGGCGGCGAAGGCAGCTTGTGGTGGTAGTACGCGGTGGCGGCGTAGGTGGGCAACGCCAGCGCGTAGGGCTGGTCCACGCCGGGGTTGGTCTCCGGGCCGTCGATGCTGTTGTCGAAGCTGAGGATCTGCGACAGCAGGATCACGCCGTTGAGGTCCACGCTGTCCTCGTTGGTGAGGATGTTGGCCACCACCGCCGAACGGGTGGTGCCATAGCTTTCGCCGAACAGGTATTTCGGCGAGTTCCAGCGGCCGTACTTCGACAGGAACTCGGTGATGAACTGGGCGAAGGCGTGGCCGTCGCCGTCCACGCCGTAGATCGCCTTCTCGCGCTCCTTCATCTGCGCGGCGCGCTTGGCCGGGTCCTTGTCGTCGGCGATCAGCCGGCTGAAGCCCGCGCCCGGCGCGTCGATGAACACCAGGTCGGAGGCGTCGAGCAGGCTGTAGTCGTTGTTCACCAGCTGGTACGGCGCCGCCGGCGTGTGAGAGTCGTCGGCGGTCACCACGCGCTTCGGACCGAACGCGCCCATGTGCAGCCACACCGTGGCCGAGCCGGGGCCGCCGTTGTAGATGAAGGTGACCGGGCGCTCGCCCGCCTTCGCGTCCTTCTTGAAATAGGCGGTGTAGAACATGCTCACCGTGGGCTCGTGCTCCTTGTCACCCGAGCCATGCAGCACCAGGGTGCCGGCCACCGCCTGGTAGCGGATGCTCTTGCCTTCCACGCTCACCGAGCCTTCGCTGGTCGAGGATTGCGGCGTGGTCAGGCCGGCGTCGGGCGCGGCGGCTGGCGCATCCTTGCCGGGCTTCTTGCCGCTGTCGGCGGCCACGGCGGTGCTGAGCAGCAGCGCGGCGAGTGCCGCGGCGAGGGGAAGCTTGCGCATGGTGGGGATCCTTTGGAATGCTCGCCGCAGCATAGGAAGCGCCTTCGCGCAGCCGCATGCCCCGGAAGTCACGCCCCATGCGTCAGCAGCGCGATGGCCAGCAGCGCCAGCAGCAGCGCGGCGAGGTTGAGGCGGCTGAGGCGCTCGCGGAACAGCGCAACGCCGACCAGCGCGCCCAGCGCCACCACGCCGAGGTTCATGCTGGCGAACACCAGCGCAGGGTGCTGCGGCAGCGCGCGGTGCGCGCGCAGGTAGAAGAAAATGTTGCCGAAGTTGAGCAGGCCGAGCAGCAGGCCACCCAGCGCGCCGCGCAGCGTGAAGCGCGCGCCGCCCCCCAGGCGCTGCCATCCGGCCAGCGCCAGCGCCACGGGCAGCGCCAGCACGAACATCGCCAGCAGCGAGGTGCCCAGCGGCACGCCTGCCGCCGCCACGCGCTTGAACAGCACGTCGATCGCGCCGAAGCCGGCGAACACCAGCAGCGGCCAGCCCCAGCCGGCGGCGCCACCCGGATCCTGGCCGCGCTGCGTGCGCCATACCATGCCGAGCAGGGCGAGCAGGCCGAGCGCGCAGCCCGTGGCCTTCGTCGCATCGAGCCGCTCGCCGAACAGCGCGAATGCCGCCAGCAGCGACAACAGCAGCGACAGGCGCTGCGCCACGTCCGAACGCACGATGCCCGCGTGCCGCACCGATGCGCCCAGCGCGAGGAAGATCGTGGGCAGCAGCACGCCAAGGCCCAGCAACGCAGGCCAAGGCGCGCCCGGCGCGTGCAGCGATGCCAGCGTGGGCTGCAGCAGCAGCGCGGCCAGCACGGCTGCGGCCGCATAGTTCCAGGCCACCAGCTGGGCCACGTCCAGGCCGAGGCGCCGCGCCAGTTTCAGCAGCACCGACACCAGCACGCTGCATATGGCGCTTGCCAGCACGTAGATCATCAAGGATTCCCGATTCGCAGGGATGGCGAGCTTAACGCCTGCGCTGCGGCTTGCCGCGGGAACCCTGGCCGCTGAACCAATCGGCGCGCAGCCTGTCTCCCCATGGCTTGCGCGCCGTCCGGCGCCGCATGACTGGAATGGGGCTGGCAGCATGAATGGACGGCAGGCTTCCGCGCCGGAAAGGATGTCAGGCGATCATCTGCGCTGGACGCGCGTGATCGCGCTGGCGGCGGTGCTGTTGATCCATGTGGCCTTTCTTGCCGTGCTGCTCGAAGTGCCGCCCGGCTGGCGCCGGCCCGATGCGGAAACACCGACGGCATCGCCGGATGCCCTCGAAGTGCGCCTGCTGCCGCCGACGCGCCAGCCGGACCGACCACCGCGCGCGGCCATGCCGGCACCGCAACCCGCGCACGCCTCCCGCCCGTCGCGCCTGCCTGCGCCCGTGGCTCGCGCCACCCATGCGACGACGCAGCCGGCGCCGCCGACGCCACCCGCGGTGCCGCACGCCATCGACAGCCTGATCGTCACCGCGCCACCCAGCTACATCGCCGGCGGTGGCCGGTTCGCCCGCCCGGAGTACGGGCAGCAGGGCGTCCGCGTGCCGGGCAGCGGCGAGCCGGTGCACGGCATGCCGGTGTTCCGCATGGCCGACCCGCGCATGCAGGGCGTCGCCGGCTTGGTGCGCATGGTCGGCAGCCAGTTCGGCGCCATCGACCCGCACTGCCTCAAGCTCGACATCGAGAGCAACATGACCGCGCGGGAACGCATCGCGAACCATGTGGATGCCGCGGACAGTGCGCAGGACGAGGCCATTGCGGAACGCTACGGCTGCCCCGATCCGTTGAAGCCGGGCGCACCGATGTACTACGCACACCACTGATGCCGGTGCCATGGGCGACCATATTTGATCCGGGTATTATTGACATTGCTTTTGATCCGGACAAAATAGGCAGCCTGCTTCACCCGGATCAAACCATGTCCTCGCACGACAGTCCCGCCTGCACCGCCTTCGACGGCCATGCGCTGGTCGCCTCGGGCGCGCTGGCCGAAGTGGCGCTGGCGGTGAAGCGCCTGCTCGACAGGCACCCGGCGCGCACGCCGGTGATCCTCGACGACGCCACCGGCCAGCCGGTGGAGATCGATTTCCGCGGCAGCGCGGACGACGTGCTGGCGCGCCTGCAACCCGCCGCCGATGGCGCCGCGCCGCGCGGGGCGGGGCGTCCGCGCCTGGGCGTGGTGGCACGCGAGGTGACCCTGCTGCCGCGCCACTGGTACTGGCTGAACAGCCAGCCCGGCGGCGCCTCGGTCACGCTGCGCAAGCTGGTGGAAGAAGCGCGTCGCAACGGCAGCGCGAAGGACCGTGCGCGCCTCGCCGGCGAAGCCGCCGACCGCTTCATGCGCGTGGTGGCGGGCGACCTCGCCGGTTACGAGGAAGCCTCGCGTGCGCTGTGGCGCGGCGACCGCGACGCCTTCAACCGCCATACCCGGGGCTGGCCGAAGGACGTGCGCGAGCATGCCCGCCGGCTCGCCCGCATCGCCCGCGACGCGCAGGCCGAGGCCGGCTGAACCGCCACGCACAGGCAGCGCGAACACTCCACCCGAACGGAATCCCCCATGTCCTCCTCTCCCGGCACCTCGCCGCTTGCCCAACGCGACTTCCGGCTGCTGTTCGGCGGCAGCGGCATCTCCGCGATCGGCGACCAGTTCACCCTGGTGGCCTTGCCCTGGCTGGTGCTCAAGCTCACCGGCAGCCCCGCCGCGCTGGGCCTGGTGCTGGCGACGATGGCGTTGCCGCGGGCGGCTTTCATGCTGATCGGCGGCGCGATGGTGGACCGCCTCTCGCCGCGCCGCGTGCTGCTGGCGGCGCGCGGCGCGAATGCGCTGCTGGTGAGCGTGCTGGCGGCGCTGGTGCTGGGCGGCGCCATCCACATGGGGCTGGTGTATGCGCTGGCGCTGGGCATCGGCCTCGCCACCGCGTTCGCCTACCCGGCCGGCTCGGCGATCCTGCCGCAGCTGGTGGCGCCGGCGCAGCTGCGCGCGGCCAACGCGCTGTTCATGGCGATGCGCCAGCTGAGCATGCTGGTGGGACCGGCGCTGGCCGGCCTGCTGATCAGCGCCGGCGCGCACGGCGGCCACGGCAACATGGCCGACGCCACCGGGCTGGGCCTCGCCTTCGGCGTCGATGCGCTGAGCTTCGTGTTCTCGCTGGGCTCGCTGGCGCTGATCCGCGTGCACGGCGACCACCACCCGCGCCCGCGCGACGGCGGCGTGCTGGCCAACGTCACCGCGGGCATCCGCGCGGTATGGGCCGACCTGCCGCTGCGCGCCTTCGTGCTCTATGCGGCGGTGGTGTCGGTGTTCGTGGGCGGCCCGATCCAGGTCGGCCTGCCGATGCTGGCCGACACCCGGCTGGACCTCGGTGCCGCCTCGCTGGGCATCCTGATGACCGCGAACGGCGGCGGCATGCTGGTGGGCAGCATGCTGTCCGGCCTCGCCGCCAGGCTGGTGCGCAACCGGCTGGGCCTGATGGTGCTGGGCATCGACAGCCTGGCCGGCCTGGCGCTGGCCGCGCTGGGCCTCGACCACTCCACGCTGGCCGGCGCGGCCCTGCTGGCCACCACCGGCCTGCTGGGCGGCATCGTGCAGGTCACCATCGTCAGCTGGATCCAGCGCCGCGTGGCGCCGGAGATGATGGGCCGCACGATGAGCCTGCTGATGTTCACCTTCATGGGGCTGGGGCCGTTGTCCGCGGCGATCGCCGGCAGCCTGCTGAAGCTGGTTTCGCTGCCGGCGATGTTCGCGACCGCGGGTCTCATGCTGACCGCGATCGCACTGGCCTGCATGGGCAGCCCGGCGCTACGCAGCATCGGCACGCCGGCGCGCGTGCCGGAAGCGGCCTGATCAGCGCGCGCGCAGCGCCGCCGCCTCGCGCGCCAGCTGCTCGATGCCGGCCCAGTCGCCGGCCACGAGCTTGTCCTTGGGCGTGAGCCACGAACCGCCGACGCAAGCGACGTTGGGCAGGGCGAGGAACTCCGGTGCGCTGGCGAGGCTGATGCCTCCGGTGGGGCAGAAGCGGATCTGCGGCAGCGGGCTGGCCCAGGCACCGAGCAGTTTCACGCCGCCCACGGGCACGGCCGGGAACAACTTGAGGTGCCTGTAGCCGCGTTCGAGCAGGCTCATCGCCTCGCCCGCGGTGGCCACGCCGGGAAGCAGCGGCAGTGCATTCGCGTCGGCGGCATCGAGCAGCTTCGGCGAGACGCCCGGCGACACCGCGAAGCGCGCACCGGCCACGCGCGCGGCTTCCAGCTGCTGGCCGTCGAGCACGGTGCCCACGCCCACCACCGCGTCTTCCACTTCGTTGGCGATGGCGCGGATCGCGTCCAGCGCCACCGGCGTGCGCAGGGTCACCTCGATGCTGCGGATACCGCCGGCGACCAGTGCGCGCGCCATCGGCACGGCATGGGCCAGCTCGTCGATGATGACCACCGGCACCACCGGCGCCAGCGCGAGGATTTCGGCGAGTTGCTGCTGCTTGGTTTCCTGCAAAGTCATGGCGATGGCTCGTGTAGTGATGGATCAGGCATCGGCCGCGTGGTGGCGGTCGTGCTTGGTGAAGATGGTGGCGCCGGCGTCCGCCGAACCCACGGCGTTGCGCAGGGTGGCGAACAGCTCGCGGCCCATGCCGGCGTGGTGCGCGGAAAGGTCCGCGTGCGCCTGTTCGCGCGCAGCCCAATCGGCGGCATCGACCTTGGCTTCCAGCGTGCCGGCGATCACGTCGAGGCGGATGATGTCGCCGTCGCGCAGCTTGCCCAGCGGGCCGGCGTCGATGGCTTCGGGCGTGACGTGGATCGCCGCAGGCACCTTGCCGGAGGCGCCGGACATGCGCCCGTCGGTGACCAGCGCCACGCGATGCCCGCGCGCCTGCAGCAGGCCCAGTGTGGGCGTGAGCTTGTGCAGCTCGGGCATGCCGATTGCCTTGGGCCCCTGGAAGCGCACCACGGCGATGAAGTCGCGGTCGAGTTCGCCGCGATCGAAGGCCTCCTTCACGTCATCCTGGTCGTGGAACACCACGGCGGGCGCCTCGATCACCAGCCGGTCGCCCGGCACCGAGGACACCTTGATCACGGCACGGCCGAGATTGCCCCGCAGCACGCGCAGGCCGCCGTCGGCACGGAACGGTTCGCTGGCCGGGCGCAGCACGTCGAGGCTGCTGCTTTCGCGCACTTCGTTCCAGACCAGTTTCCCGGCGGCATCCAGCGCGGGCATCTTGCGATAGGCATCGAGGCCGCGACCCCACACCGTGTGCGCGTCGCCATGCAGCAGGCCGGCGTCGATCAGCGAGCCGATCAGGAACGGCATGCCGCCGGCCTGGTGGAAGTGGTTCACGTCGGCGGAGCCGTTGGGATACACGCGCGCCATCAGCGGCACCACGCCGGACAGCGCGTCGAAATCCTCCAGCGTCAGCGCGATGCCGGCCGCGTGCGCCATCGCCACCAGGTGCAGCAGGTGGTTGGTGGAGCCGCCGGTGGCGTGCAGGCCGATCACGCCGTTGACGATGGTGCGCTCGTCGACCATGTGGCCGAGCGGGGTGTGGTGCTCGCCCGGCGCGCTGATCGCCGCGAGGCGATGCACGGCGGCCTCGGTAAGCGCATCGCGCAACGCCGTGTTCGGGTTGACGAAGCTGGAGCCCGGCAGGTGCAGGCCCATGATCTCCATCAGCATCTGGTTGGAGTTGGCGGTGCCGTAGAAGGTGCAGGTGCCGGGCGCGTGGTAGGACGCGGCCTCGGCTTCCAGCAGTTCGTCGCGCGTGGCCTTGCCTTCGGCGTAGCGCTGGCGCACCGCGGTCTTGGCGTCGTTGCTGATGCCGCTGGGCATCGGCCCCGCGGGCACGAAGACCGTGGGCAAGTGGCCGAAGCTCAGCGCGCCGATCAGCAGGCCCGGCACGATCTTGTCGCAGATGCCCAGCATCAGCGCGCCGTCGAACATGTCGTGCGACAGCGCGATCGCGGTGGCCATCGCGATCACCTCGCGCGAGAACAGGCTCAGCTCCATGCCGGGCTGGCCCTGGGTGACGCCGTCGCACATCGCCGGCACGCCGCCGGCGACCTGCGCGGTGACGCCGGCCTCGCGCGCCACGCGGCGGATCAGCTCGGGGTAGTGCTCGTACGGCTGGTGCGCCGACAGCATGTCGTTGTACGCGGTGACGATGCCGAGGTTGGCCGCGCGGCCGCTGCGCAGAGCCGCCTTGTCGTGTTCGCCGCAGGCGGCGAAACCGTGCGCGAGGTTGCCGCAGGAAAGCCGCGCGCGATGCGGACCGTCGCCGTGCGCGGCATCGATGCGGGCGAGGTAGGCGGCACGGCTGGCGCGGCTGCGCGCGGCGATGCGGGCGGTGACTTCGGCGACGACGGGATGGAGCTGGCTCATGGCTAAGATCCGGCAATCTGATGGGCTGGGTTCGCGGCTGAAGCCGCTCCTACGGTTTTGCGCGCTGCAGGAGCGGCTTCAGCCGCGAAACGTTTCAGGTCAGGGCGACCAATACACGACAAGCGGTACGCGATCCTGCTGCACCACGCAGCGAATCGGATAAGCCTTCGCGGCCTCCGCATCCTGCTGCACGGAATCCAGCAAATCCCGCTTGCCCACCCCGCACACCAGCAGGTACAGCGCACGCGTATCCAGCAGCACGGGCAGGCTGAGCGTGATGCGCGGCTCGCCGGCACCGGCCGCGCGCATCGGCCACACCTTCGCCGTTCCGCGCGGATCGGTGGCCTCGGCGAGGTGGTCGCCGCCGGGGAAGAACGAAGCCGTGTGGCCGTCGTCGCCCATGCCCAGCAGCACCACGTCGAACGGCGCGGGCAATGCGGCGATGCGCGCCCCTGCTTCGGCCAGCCCGGCCTCCGGCGTGGCGGCGCCGGTGTAGAGCGGCACGAAGTCCGCGCTGGCGGCGGCGCTCTGCAGCAGGGTGGACTTCACCAGCCTCGCGTTGGAGCGCTCGTCCGTGTCCGGCACCCAACGTTCGTCCACCAGGGTGACGGTGACCGCCGGCCAGTCCAGCTTTTCGTTCGACAGTTGCGCGAAGAACGCCTTTGGCGTACTGCCGCCGGACACCGCGATCACGGCGCGGCCGCGCGCTGCGATGGCTTCGCGCAGTTGCGCGGCGACGTGCCCGGCCAGCGCCGCAGCCTGTGCAGCCGGATCGGCGAAATTGTGCGTGGTGATATTCGACATCATGTGATTCCTGCTCCCCTCGCCCGCTTGCGGGAGAGGGTGCCCGAAGGGCGGGAGAGGGTCCGGCTTTGCGCGACGTTGCAAAAGCGCCCTCTCCCCAACCCCTCTCCCGCAAGCGGGCGAGGGGCGCATCGTTGTTACTCGCTGTCCTCGTGCCAGGTGCGGCCGTCGCGTTCGATCAGCGCCACCGCCGCGCTCGGCCCCCAGGTGCCGGAGACGTAGGGGCGCGGCGCCTCGTTGGCGGCCGCCCATGCGGCAAGGATGGGATCGGCCCAGCGCCACGCCGCTTCCACTTCGTCGCGGCGCATGAACAGCGTGGGATTGCCGCGCACCACGTCCAGCAGCAGGCGTTCGTAGGCGTCGGGCTGCGCCACGCCGAAGGCCTCGGCGAAGCTCATGTCCAGCGGCACGTAGCGCAGGCGCAGGCCGCCCGGGCCGGGGTCCTTGATGGTGAGCCACAGCTTCACGCCCTCGTCGGGCTGCAGGCGCAGCACCAGGCGGTTCTGCGCCAGCGGGCCGACGCCGGCGCCGAAGATCGAATGCGGCACCGGCTTGAACGCCACCACGATCTCCGACACGCGCTCGGGCATGCGCTTGCCGGTGCGCAGGTAGAACGGCACGCCGGCCCAGCGCCAGTTCTCGATCTCGGCCTTCAGCGCCACGAAGGTCTCGGTCTCCGACTTCGCGCCGTCCAGCTCGTCCTGGTAGCCCGGCACCGACTGGCCCTCGGCCACGCCGGCGCGGTACTGCCCGCGCACGGTGGCGTGGCTGGCGTTGCTCTCGTCGATCGGCTTGAGCGAGCGCAGCACCTTGAGCTTCTCGTCGCGCACCGCGTCGGGCGACAGCGAGGCCGGCGGCTCCATCGCCACCATGCACAGCAGCTGCAACAGGTGGTTCTGCACCATGTCGCGCAGCGCGCCGGCGCGGTCGTAGTAGCCGGCGCGGCGGCCCAGGCCCAGCGTCTCGGCCACGGTGATCTGCACGTGGTCGATGTGGCTGGCGTTCCACAGCGGCTCGAACAGCGCGTTGCCGAAACGCAGCGCCAGCAGGTTCTGCACCGTTTCCTTGCCCAGGTAATGGTCGATGCGGTAGGTCTGCGACTCGGCGAACACCTTGCCCACCGCGTCGTTGATGCGGTTGGCGCTGGCGAGGTCGCGGCCGATCGGCTTCTCCAGCACCACGCGCGAGCGCTCGCCGTTCAGGCCGCACTGGCCGAGCCGGCGGCAAATGTCCTCGAACAGCTCGGGCGAGGTGGACAGGTAGAACACGCGGATGTGCGTCGGCTGCTCGCCGATCAGCGCGGCGAACGCCTCCCAGCCCTCGTCCTTGCGCGCGTCCAGCGGGCGGTAGAACACCTGCTGCAGGAAGGCGTCGAGCTTCGCCTCGTCGCCGCCCTTGCCGGCCATCGACGCGCGCAGCTGGGCGCGGTAGCCGGCGTCGTCGAGCGGCTCGCGGGCCACGCCGATGACGCGGCTGCCGGCCGGGATCTGGCCATCGAGGTAACGATGGAACAGTGCGGGCAGCAGCTTGCGCAGGGCGAGGTCGCCGGTGCCGCCGAAGATCACCAGGTCGAACGGATCGACCGTCTGGAAGGTAGCCGTCACGCAATCACCTCAATACGGGGGAATACGGGCAGGCCGGAGGGGGAACCGGCCCGTTTTCCGACGATAGTACCAGTGGGATACCAGGGCAAGCACTGCCTTGCATACGAATTCATGGACGCCCCGGAAGCCGCACCATAACTCGATTTTCACCGCAACGCACGAAATGGACGTCCAGACCGCTTGCAGCCAATGGTTTGCTATTGGTATCTTCTTGGAATGGAAACCGCCCTGGCCCGCGAATACCGCCGCATCTGCCGCGACCCCTCCAGCCACCAGCCGCTGGCCTACCTGCGCCTGCGCAGCGCGATCCGCAACGTGGTCGAGCAGCGCGCGATCGAGCCGGGCCAGGCGCTGCCCAGCGAACGCGACCTGTCGCAGGCGCTGAAGCTGTCGCGCGTCACCGTGCGCAAGGCGATCGCCGGCCTGGTCGAGGAGGGCCTGCTGACCCAGCGCCACGGCGCTGGCACCTTCATCGCCGAGCGCATCGTCAAGCCGATGTCGCGGCTGTCCAGCTTCACCGAGGACCTGCGCGACCGCGGCCTGCATCCGCGCTCGGAGTTCTTCGAGCGCAGCGTGGGCGAGGTGACGCCGGAAGAAGCGATGGCGATGAACCTGTCGCCCGGCACGCTGGTGGCGCGGCTGCACCGCGTGCGCTACGGCCAGGACGAGCCGCTGGCGATCGAGCGCAGCGTGGTGCCCGCGAGCGTGCTGCCCGACCCCACCGTGGTGCGCGATTCGCTGTACGAGGTACTGGAATCGCTGGGCTGCCGCCCGCGGCGCGCGCTGCAGCGCCTGCGCGCGGTGTCGCTGGGCGTGCAGCACGCGCGCCAGCTGCACGTGGCCACCGGCAGCGCCGGGCTCAACATCGAGCGGCGCAGCTTCCTCGACGACGGCCGCGTGGTCGAGTTCACCTGTTCCTGGTACCGCGGCGACATCTACGACTTCGTCGCCGAATTGCACGCCGACTGACCCCCTTCCAGACGCGAGAAGCCCATGCACGCCAGCGACACCCTGATGTTCCGCGAAGCGCACGAATCCGCCGACGTGGTGGCGCGCCAGTTCGCCGCCAACGAGCGCGTGGTCAGCGAGCTGGCCGCCGCGTTGCGCGCGCAGCCGCCGCGCTTCATCGTCACCTGCGCGCGCGGCAGCTCCGACCACGCCGCCGCCTACGCCAAGTACGTGTTCGAGACCCAGCTCGGCATCGTCACCGCCTCGGCCTCGCCCTCGGTGACCTCGGTGTACGCGGCGCCCCAGCAGTGGGAAGGCGCACTGTTCATCGCCATCTCGCAGTCGGGCAAGAGCCCCGACCTGGTGCGCAACGCGCAGGCCGCCAAGGCCGCCGGTGCGCGCGTGGTGGCGATGGTCAACGTGGAGGATTCGCCGCTGGCGCAGATCGCCGACACGGTGATCCCGTTGCACGCCGGCCCCGAGCGCAGCGTGGCCGCCACCAAGAGCTACCTCGCCGCGCTGGCCGCGATCCTGCACCTGTGCGCGCACTGGCATGGCGACGCCAGGCTGATCGCCGCGCTGCAGGCCCTGCCCGAGGCGCTGCGCAAGGGCTGGGATGCGGACTGGTCGGCGCTGACCGACGGCCTCGTCGATGCGCACAACCTGTTCGTGGTGGGCCGCGGCTTCGGCTTCGCGGTCGCGCTGGAAGCGGCGCTGAAGTTCAAGGAAACCTGTGGCCTGCACGCCGAGGCGTTCAGCGCCGCGGAAGTGAAGCACGGCCCGATGGCGCTGGTCGGCCCGCACTTCCCGGTGCTGTGCTTCGCGCAGGACGACGGCACGCTGGACAGCACCCTGGCGGTGGCGGACGAGTTCCGCAACCGCGGCGCCCAGGTGCTGGTGGCCGCGCCCGGCCTCGCCGGCGAAGGCTTCCTGCCGCTGGCCTCGGGGCTGCCGGCCATCTGCACGCCCTTGCTCACCATCCAGAGCTTCTACCGCGCCACCAGCGCGCTGGCGCTGCGCCGCGGCTTCAACCCGGACGTGCCGCCGCACCTCAACAAGGTCACCGAAACCGTCTGATCTCCCGGTAGGAGCGCACCCTGTGCGCGATTGCTTCTGCTCCGATCAAACATCAGAGCCATCGCGCACAGGGTGCGCTCCTGCACCGTTCGCCTCCATTGGGATGACCTCGCCATGACCACCGCGCTCACCAACGCCCGCGTCCTCACCGCCCATGGCTGGCGCGACGATCTCGCCGTGCTGCTCGACGGCGGGCGCATCGCCGCGCTGCTGCCGCACGACCATGCCGCCGTGCGCGCCGCACCGGCGCAGGATCTCGACGGCGCGCTGCTGGTGCCGGGCTTCATCGACACGCAGGTGAACGGCGGCGGCGGCGCCCTGTTCAACGCCGCGCCCACGGTGGAAACCATCCGCACCATCGGCGCCGCGCACCGCAGGTTCGGCACCACCGGCTTCCTGCCCACCCTGATCAGCGACAGCGTGGACAAGATGCGCGCCGCGCTGTCCGCGGTGGAGCAGGCCTTCGACGAAGGCGTGCCGGGCCTGCTCGGCATCCACCTGGAAGGCCCCTACCTCGCGCCCGAGCGCAAGGGCGTGCACGATCCGAAGTGGTTCCACGTGCCGGGCGAGGAGGAACTCGCGATGCTGTGCGCCCCGCATCGCGGCGTGCGGCTGGTGACGCTGGCCCCCGAGCGCGTGCCACACGGGATGATCGCGCGGCTCGCCGCCGCCGGCGTGCTCGTCAACGCCGGCCATACCGCCGCCGACCACGCCACCGTCCGCGCCGCGCTGACGGCCGGCGTGCGCGGCTTCACCCACCTGTTCAACGCGATGACCCCGCTCGGCAGCCGCGAGCCCGGCGTGGTGGGCGCGGCGCTGGACGATCCCGGCAGCTGGTGCGGCATCATCGTCGACGGCCACCACGTGCATCCGGCCAGCCTGCGCAATGCCGTCGCCGCCAAGCCGCGCGGCAAGACGCTGCTGGTCACCGACGCGATGCCGCCGGTGGGCGCGGACGATCCCAGCTACGTGTTGAACGGCGAAACCATTCTCGTGAAGGACGGCATCTGCCAGACCGCGGACGGCGTGCTGGCCGGCTCCGCGCTGGACATGGCCGGCGCCGTGCGCAACACGGTGGACATGCTCGGCCTGCCGCTGGACGAAGCGGTGCGCATGGCCAGCACCTATCCCGCCGACTTCCTCGGCCTGGGCGCCAGCCACGGCCGCATCGCGGTTGGCTATCGCGCCGACCTGGTCGCGATGGATGGCGACTGCAACATCCGTCGCAGCTGGATCGCCGGCCAATCGTCGTAAGGAGCGCACCCTGTGCGCGATGGCTCCGATGCCCGATCGGAGCAAGGGCATTCGCGCACAGGGTGCGCTCCTGCGACAAGCGCCTCCGGGCGTCCGAACTCCACGACCTGCTAGACTGCGCGGCGTTCAGGTGTCCCGACGGCATTCGCCGCAGGGATGAAACGGGAAGCCGGTGCGTGGTGTTCCACACCGCAAGGCCGGCGCTGCCCCCGCAACGGTAAGCGAGTGCGCGCGGCCATCCGCCACTGTGTCAGACGACATGGGAAGGCGCCGCGCAAGACGACGGAGAAGTCGTCGCCCGCAAGCCCGGAGACCGGCCCGGACATGACTGCTGGCTCGCGGTGGGCGAGGCTGGACAGACGCGTCCGGCCCCGCCGTGCCTGCCTGTTCCCTGACCAACCTTCCGCATCCGGCCCATTGGACACTGAGCCGTGCGCGGGTGCGCGGACTAGGAACGAGACGTGAAAAAGACCTTGCTGGCCGCAGCCCTGCTGTGCTGCTTCACCACCGCTTACGCCGCCGACCAGGACGACGCCAGTTCGTTGAACCCGGTGGTGGTCACCGCCACGCGCACCGCGATCACCGCCGACGATGCGCTGTCCTCGGTCACCGTGATCACCCGCGCCGACATCGAGCGCCTGCAGCCGGTGTCGGTGCTGGACCTGCTCACCGGCCTGCCCGGCGTGAACGTCACCCAGAGCGGCGGCCTCGGCCAGACCAGCTCGCTGTTCATGCGCGGCACCAACTCCACGCACACGCTGGTGCTGATCGACGGCGTGCGCATCGGCTCGGTCACCGCCGGCTTCGCCTCGCTGGAGCAGATCCCGGTGGAGCAGATCGAGCGCATCGAGATCGTGCGCGGCCCGCGCTCCAGCCTGTACGGCGCCGACGCCGTCGGCGGCGTGATCCAGATCTTCACGCGCCACGGCCAGGCCAATGGCGGTGTCGCGCCGTCGCTGAGCGTGACGACGGGCAGCCACGGCCTGCTCGGCAGCGAGGCGGGACTGTCCGGCGGCGACGCGCACGCCTGGTACAACCTCAGCCTGGGCGGCGAATACACCAGCGGCTTTCCCGGCTGCAGGATGGGCGCGGCCGAGGCGATGGCCGGCTGCTTCGTGGACGATACGCGCGACGACGCCTACCGCAACTGGAACGGCGCGGCCAACGCCGGCTACCGCTGGGACGACGGCACCGAGCTGGCCTTCACCTGGCTGCGCAGCAAGAACGACGTCGAGTACGCCGGCAGCCCGTACGGCGGCGACGACGCCGTCAACGAACAGCGCGTGGCCGGCGTGCGCCTGAGCTTCTCGCCGCTGGAGGCGTGGAAGGTCACCCTGAACGCGGGCCAGAGCAAGGATCTCGCCACCACCTATTACCAGGGCACGTACTACGGCGAGTACTACCCGCTGGCGCAGACCGGCTACTTCAACTCGCGGCGCAACCAGTTCTCGTGGCAGAACGACATCGCGCTCGCCCCGAACCAGTTGCTGACCGTGGGCGTGGACTACCAGCAGGAACACCTGGACAGCAGCACCGGCTATCTGGCGGACAACCGCGACGACACCGGCACCTACGCGCAGTACCTGGGCACGTTCGGCCAGAACGAGGTGCAGCTGTCCGTGCGCCACGACCACAACCAGCAATACGGCGACCACGACACCGGCGCGGCGTCCTGGGGCTACCACTTCGACCACGGCCTGCGCGTGTACGCCAGCTACGGCACGGCCTTCCACGCACCGACCTTCAACGACCTGTACTACCCGCCGTACTACGGCATCCCCTCGGCCAACCCCGGGCTGAAGCCGGAGAAGTCGCGCAGCGCCGAAGTGGGCGTGGCCCAGCAGTCGGGCGCATGGAACTGGGGCGTGAGCGCCTACCAGACCCGGATCGACGACCTGATCCTGCTCGACCCCAGCCAGAACTACGTGCCGTTCAACGTCAGCAAGGCGCGCATCCGCGGCCTGGAAGGCCAGGCCGGCGTGAACCTCGACGGCTGGCAGGTGCAGGGCTACCTCACCTTGCAGCAGCCGAAGGACGTCGGCAACGCCACCGCGGACGCCAACAGCGGCAACCTCCTGCCGCGCCGCCCGGAGCGCATGGCGCGCGTCGACATCGACCGCCGCTTCGGCGACTTCGGCATCGGCACCACCTGGTATGCCGCGGGCCGCAGCTACGACGATGCTGCCAACACCAACCGCCTCGCCGGCTACAGCACGCTGGCGCTGCGCGCGAGCTGGCACTTCACGCCGGACTGGCAGGTCGAGGCCAAGCTGGCCAACGCCTTCGACCGCGATTACGAGACCGTGTACTACTTCAACCAGCCGGGCCGCACCTGGTACCTGACCTTGCGCTACAGCCCGGCGGTGCGCTGACGAGAAAGTCTGGCCGGCTGGCTTCTTGCCCGTCATTCCGGCGCAGGCCGGAATGCAGTGACTTTATGGCTTGAACATAGCGTAATCGCTGCTGGATCCCGGCCTGCGCCGGGATGACGGGCAACCCTAGAAACATCAAAGCTCCGCTTCGCTCGCATCCCACTGGTTGCGGCCACGGCCCTTGGCGCGGTAGAGGTTGCGATCCGCGCGTTCCATCAGGGTCTCGGCCTGCATGTCGGTGGCACGGCGGGCCGATACGCCGATGCTGACGGTCACGCGGCCGGCTATGCCGGTGGTGTAGGGCAGGTTGGCAGTGTGGACGCGCTCGAGGATCCGGCGGGCCACGATTTCCGCACCGGCAAGCGGCGTGCCCGGGAGCAGGATCACGAACTCCTCGCCGCCGTAGCGGCCGCAGAAGTCCGCGGGGCGGTGCAGCGTGCCGGCGATCAGGCGCGCCACGGCACGCAGGCAGTGGTCGCCAGCCTGGTGCCCGTAGAGGTCGTTGTAGTCCTTGAACTTGTCGATGTCGATCATCAGCAGGCTCATGCCGTCCGGCGCGCGCGCCGAGGCCGCCCACTCGCGCACGAAGGCATGGTCGAACGCGCGGCGGTTGGGCAGGTCGGTGACGGCGTCGGTGTAGGACAGCCGCTCCAGCGCCTGCGTCATGGCCTGCAGCCGGTCCTGCGTCTGCACGTAGCGGTATTGCACGAGCACCGTGCGCAGGATGTAGGCCAGCATCGCCAGCCCCACGATCAGCAGCACCAGGCCGGTGCGCCGGTCGTCGATGCTCAGGCCCACCGCGAAGATCGCCAACAGGAACAGGATGGGGCTCACGCCCAGCGCCACACGCTGCAGCAGCCCGCTGCCGCTGGCGGGTTCCGCCGCCGGGGCGTTGCGCCAGCGGTGCAGCATCAGCGCCAGCGCGATGAACGGCAGCGGCGGCAGGACGTCGCCGAGCACGCTCATGAAGTTCACGCCCACGCTTTCCATGTCGGCATGGTTGTGCACGCCGATGCACACGAGGTAGCTCACCAGGTACACGCTGGTGATGCGGAAGAAGCGCCGCGTGGCAGGCGAGCTCGCGGTCAGCCAGCGCGCCACGTGCGCCAGCGCCAGGAAGGCGTTCACGGCATCGAGCGCATGCCGCACATACCACAGGCTGGTCGGGCTGAGGCTGCCGTGCGCGTCCAGCACGTCCACGATGCTCACCCAGTACAGCAGGCCCAGCTGCACCAGCAGCGAGGCATCCAGCACCTTCTGCCAGCGGGACGAATACGGATCGCCGAACGCCACCGCGACGTACAGCAGCGGCACGCCGTAGCCGACGAACAGCAGGTACGTGTAGTTCGTCATGTCCACCAGCGAGTGCAGCAGGTCGATCTGCACCAGCAGCGTCGCTGCCCCCAGCGTCCACAGGCCGAGGCTGATGGCCAGGGCCAGGATCAGCACGCGCGGGTAGCTGGAGCGGGACACCAGCCGCGCGCACCAGACCGTCGTGGCGAGCGCGATGACGAACTGCAGGTGGTACGACCAGTGGTCCACCTGCAGCGGCGCGATCAGCAGGCCGCAAGCCAGCAGCGCCGGCAGCAGGGCCAGCGCCAGGGCATAACGCAATCCGGCTTGCCGGCTCGATGTGGTCATGGTGGTCGAAGCGACGCTTCCCCCGGAGACGTTTGCGGAACGTATCGGCGCGGTCCGGGCATGGCAAGAGCCGCCGGCAGGCGGGGACACCCGGCCAGTGCGGGCTGGCTGCGCTCAGCGCTTCGCCGGCGTCCCGCGCAAGGGCGCCGTGGAACCGCGCACCACCAGTTCCGGGCTGAAGCCCTCGTTGCCTTCCTCCAGCGGCTCGCCGTTGGCCTCGCGCTGCAGGTTGCCGATCAGCCGCTGCGCGGCATGCCGGGCGATTTCCTCGGTGGCCTGGCGCGCGGTGGTGAGCGCGGGCCACGACTGCTTGGAGAACGGGCTGTCCTCGAAGCCGGCGATGGAAAGCTCCCACGGCACGCTGATGCCGCCGGAGTGCGCGGCGGCCAGCACGCCGGCAGCGATCTCGTCGTTGGAGCCGAAGATCGCGGTGGGGCGGTCCTTCAGCGCCAGCAGCTTGCGCGCGCCGCGGAAGCCGTCGTCGAAGGAGTAGTCGCCGGGCAGGATCAGCTTGCGGTCCAGCGCGATGCCGTAGTCCTTCAGCGCGTCCTCGTAGCCCTGGTAACGCTCGGGGCTGGAACGGTGGTCGCGGCCGCCCCACAGGAAACCGATGCGCGTATGGCCGAGCTGGATCAGGTGCTCGGTGATCGCGTAGGCCGCGTCGCGGTCGTCCACGTACACGCAGGGATAGCCGTCCTGCGGGTCCTTGCGCGCGGAGATGATGCGCATGAACGGGATCTTCGCCGCGGTCAGCCGGCGGATCAGCTCCGGCTTCTCCGACATCGGCGGCGCCAGCACCATGCCGGCCAGGCGCGCCTGCGCCGCCAGCGACACCAGTTCGTCGGCCAGCCGCGGCGAGGTGGAATCGCAGGGATGGATCTGCAGGCCGTAGCCGTTGGCGCGGCAGGCCGCCAGCACGCCGCTCTGCATGCTGATGACGTAGTGCGCGTTGGGGTTGTCGTAGACCAGGCCCACCGCGTAGGCGCGCGTGCTGCGCAGGCTGCGTGCGGAAGGATCGGGGCGGTAGTCCAGCGCCTCGATCGCCTTCTGCACCTTCTCGCGCGTGCGCGCATGCACCGAAGGCTCGTTGTTGATGACGCGCGAGACGGTCTTGAGCGAAACGCCCGCCTGTTCGGCTACATCCTTGATGGTGGCGTTGCGCAACCGCGGATCCTCAGTGCAATGGAACGGCGCAAGGCGCGGCCGCGAAGCCGCGCCGACGGGCGACAAAGTCTAGCGGACAACGGCCCGGCCGCACGCGTCGCTCAGCCCGCCTGCTGGCCCACGCGATGGCCGCGCAAGCCGTAGTACAGGATGTACAGGTAGCAGGGCACGATCACGACCACGAAGGCCAGCTGGAAGTCGATGACCTGCTTCAGGTGCACGAAGGCCTGCGGCAGCAGCGCACCGCCCACGATACCCATGATGAGCAGCGCCGAGCCCAGTTCCGTGTGGCTGCCCAGGCCCTTGATCGCCAGCGGGAAGATCGCCGGCCACATCATCGCGTTGGCGAAACCCAGCGCGGCGACGAAGGCCACCGAGGCATAGCCGTGGGTGACGTAGGCGCCCAGCGCGAACAGCACGCCCAGCACCGCCGATACGGCGAGGTAGCGCTGCTGCGAGACCACGCGCGGGATCAGCGCCGAACCCACCAGGTAACCCGCCAGCATCGCCACCATGGTGTAGGTGGTGAAGTGCGAAGTCACCTGCAACGGCAGGCCGAAACCCTGGCCGTAGGTGTTGATCGCGTCGCCCGCCATCACCTCCACGCCCACGTAGAGGAACAGGCACAGCACGCCCAGCCACAGGTGCGGGAAGCTGAAGATGCCGCCCTTGGCGTGGCCCACCGAGCTTTCGCTGTTGGCGCCGGCCGGCTTGATTTCCGGCAGCGTGGAAAAAACGATCACCACCGCGATCACCACCAGCAGGCCCGCCACCGCCATGTAGGGCCAGAACACGCGCGCGGCAAAATCATTGAGCAGGGCCTCGCGTTCCGGCCCGGTGGGCATCGCGGTGACCTTTTCGAGGAAGGCGTCGATGCCCTTCATCACCAGCACGCCGAAGGCCAGCGGCGCTATCGCGCCGGCGATCTTGTTGCAGATGCCCATGATGCCGATGCGCTGCGCCGCGCTCTCGATCGGGCCGAGGATGCTGATGTAGGGATTGGACGCCGTCTGCAGCAGCGACAGGCCCGCGCCGATCACGAACAGGCCGGACAGCGCGCCGGGATACACGCGGATGCGCACGAACGCGCCGAACAGCGCCGCGCCGACGGCCATCACGAACAGGCCGAGCACCATGCCGCGCTTCATGCCGGTGCGCTTGAGCACCGCGCCCGCGGGCAGCGCGAGCACGAAGTAGGAGAGGTAGAACGCGAACGGCACCAGGAACGCGTTGATGTCGTCGAGGGTGAAAGCCACCTTCACGAAGGAGATCAGCGGCCCGTTGAGCCACGTGAAGAAACCCATGATGAAGAACAGCACGCCGATGATGATCATCGGCCCGATGTAGGAATGTCCGGACGGCGCGGCCGCCTGCGTGCTTGCCATGAAGTCTCTCCCCGAGGAATGGCGTGGACGGCCGTGAGCATAACGGCACGTGCGACGCCCGAATGCCCTTTATTGGCTGCAAAGTACAACGTTGTCAACTGCGGGCGTGCCGAGACGGGTATGGAAAGTACCGTTGTCCGGCGGGCTTGCACTTTTGCTTGTCGTCCCGGCGAAGGCCGGGACCCGGTGCCTTGGCTCTCGAGCACCAAAAACCGCTGGATGGCTCGCTTTTGTCCGGCCTGCGCCGGAATGACGAGCGAACGGTCCACGAGACAACCGGAGACTGGCAACGCCAAAACCCGAATTGCCAAACAATTTGAATCGATCCAAGAATTTAGACCATGCCAACGGTCATGTTGCGCGGCCCTGCACGCCGTGATGAAAATTCCGGGACATTCACTTGACAACGTTGTCATGACGATTCCAGACTCCGCCGCACTTGCCTTCCGACGGCCTCGCGCACAGCGCGTGTCGCGCCGGTTGGCCGCAGCGGACAAAAGGGGAATCCACGTGGGAGAGTTCGCCAGCCAGCGCCATGTCGCCCAGCCGATGCCGCGGTCGTCGGCGCCGGACGGCGTGCATGACCGCGGCGAGCCGTTCCTCGCCGCCGACGTCGGCGGCACCCACGCGCGCATCGGCCTGGTGATCGGCACGCCCGCCGAGCGGCATCCGGTGAGCGTGCTGCATTACCACCGCTACCACTGCGCCGACTGGGCCGACCTGGGCAGCGTGCTGCGCGACTTCATCGGGCAACTGCCGGCCGCCGGCCATGCCGAACTGGCCGCGCGCGTGCGCCGCTGCGTGGTGGCCAGCGCCGGCGTGGTGCTGGACGACCGCATCGTCAACGAGAACCTGCCCTGGCCGGTGTCCATCGGCGCGCTGCGCGAGATGCTCAAGCTGGCGCAGCTGGAGGTCATCAACGACTTCGAAGCGGTGACCTGGGCCGCGCAGTTCCTGGACACGGACGAGACGCTGCCGGTGATCGACACCGCCAGGCCCGCGGCGCGCGGCCCGGTGCTGGTGATGGGACCGGGCACGGGGCTGGGTTCGGCCGTGCTGCTGCCGCGCGTCGTCGGCCACGCGCAGGTGCTGCCCACCGAGGCGGGCCAGATCGCGCTGGCGCCGGGCAACGAGCGCGAGATCGAGATCCTGCGCGTGCTGGCGCGCGGCCGTGCCTACGTCTCCTGCGAGGACGCGCTCTCCGGCCCCGGCCTGCTCAACCTCTACCACGCGCTGTGCGAACTGCGCGCTTGCCCGGTGTCGCTGATGACGCCGGCGGAGGTCACCGGCGCGGCGCTGGCCGGCCACGACGCCGCCGCGCTGGAAACGCTGCAGGTGTTCTGCGGCCTGCTCGGCAGCTTCACCGGCGACCTGGCGATGCTGTACGGCGCCAGCGGCGGCGTGTTCCTCGCCGGCGGCATCCTGCCGCAGATCCACGGCTTCCTGCGCGCCAGCAGCTTCGCCGAGCGCTACTTCAACAAGGGCGTGATGCGCGCCTGGCTGCAGAAAGTTCCTGTTCGACTGATTGAGCACGGCCAGCTAGGTGTCATCGGCGCCGCCGGCTGGTTTCTGGAGGAGCGGCAGGGAGAACGAGCCATGCCACCGCTCTAGCGACACGGCGCCGAACACCGCACCACGCAAGCCAACACACCACGGTTACACCAACCGATCCAACCTCTGAGGGGAGGCCCCATGAACCATCGCAAGACACTGCTTGCCGCGAGCATCGTCGCCGGCCTGTGCCTGTCCGTCGGCGCGTACGCGCAGGACAACAGCCAGAACACCAGCAGCTCCACCACGTCCAACACCGGCAAGCCCGACAAGGACAAGGTGAAGCAGCTCTCCACCGTCACCGTCACCGGCATCCGCAACAGCGAAGCCCTGTCGATCGACACCAAGCAGGCCGCCGACTCGCACATCGAAGTGGTTTCCGCCACCGACATCGGCAAGCTGCCGGCGAAGAACGTGGCCGACACCATCGCCCAGCTGCCGGGCGTGAACATCTCCGACGCGGCGGGCGCCGAAGGCGGCTTCGACGAAGCCGACCGCGCCAGCCTGCGCGGCAGCGCGCCTTCGCTCACCCTGACCACGGTGGACGGCCACAACATCGGCTCGGGCGACTGGTTCATCACCGGCGGTGGCGGCACGCGCAGCGTCAGCTACGCCATGCTGCCGTCGGAAATCGTCAGCCAGGTGGTGGTGCACAAGACCTCCGAGGCCAGCCTGCTCGAGGGCGGCGCGGCCGGCACCATCGACATCATCACGCGCAAGCCGCTGGAGTTCGCCAAGCCGTTCTCCGCCGAAGCCAGCGTGGGCGGCGTGTATTCCAGCCTGCCCGGCAGCACCAAGCCGCAGTTCAACGGCCTGGTCAACTGGAAGAACGACGACAGCAGCTTCGGCGTGCTGGCCCAGGTCTTCTACGAGGACCGCGAGCTGCAGCGCGACGGCCAGGAAATGCTGGGCTACTCATACATCCCCACCGGTACGGCGGCCGCCACGCAGCTTGGCCTGCCCAACCATGCCGACGGCAGCACGGGCGTGTTCTATCCCAACCTGCCGGGTTCCGCGCTGTTCACCCAGGAGCGCAAGCGCAAGGGCGCCTCGATCGACCTCGAGTGGAAGCCGCTGGACAACCTGACCCTCAACCTCGATGGCTTCTATTCCCACCTGAATGCCACCGACTACAACCGCAACTACATGCTGCGCCTGCGCGACCGCGTGCCGACCAGCACGCTGTCCAACTACACCCTCGACGGCAACGTCCTCAGCAGCGCCACGCTGGCGGGTGCGTCTGGCCTGTCGCAGGGCATCTACGACATGATCTCGCGTCCGGGCGAGAGCGAGTCCAGCCAGTACGTCACCCTCGACGCCAACTGGCAGGCCACGCAGAACCTGAACTTCAAGTTCCAGCTCGGCACCACCAAGGGCACGGGCAACACCCCGGTGCAGGACATCATGGAGATGGACACCGGCTATGGCGCCTCCTCCAGCTATTCGATGAATGGCCTGAGCTCGCCGATGGGCGTGTCGCTGGGCGGCAACAACGGCGTCTACAACCCCGCCACCGTAGGCCTGGACTGGATCTTCGGCGACCAGGGCATCCACGTGGTGGACAAGGAAAACTGGTTCACGGCCGACGGCGAATACGACTTCGACGATGCCGGCTCGCTGTCCTCGCTGCAGTTCGGCATCCGCGATTCACGCCACACTCATGACAGCCTGTTCGCGATCAGCCAGGGCCCCAACTGGGCTTCGGCGATCAACTTCAGCCCGAACTCCACCCTGTGGCCGGCCAGCACCGAGAGCTACACCAATCCCTTGGCCAGCGGCCTCGGCAGCGTCTGGTACTGGACGCCCTCCCAGCTGGCCCAGCTGGATGCCACCTACGCCAATCGCGCCAGCAGCGGCCCGGCTTCGCGCTTCTATCCGAACGACATCTACCAGATGACGGAGACGAACAAGGCGGCGTACCTGCAGGTCAACTTCGCCGGCAGCAACTGGAGCGGCAACGCGGGCGTGCGCCTGGTGGGCACGAACGAGAACATCGGCTATACCGCCGGTTCGATCCAGCAGACCGATTACAGCGGCCCATACTGCAACTCGCCTTGGTATCCGTGCGATGCCACCACCGGCGGCGGCGGCTGGTACTGGAACTTCTACAAGGCCCACTACACCAAGGCCCTGCCCAGCTTCAACCTGAAGGTCAACCTCAACAGCGACGGCAGCCTGCTCGCACGCTTCGCCGCTTCGCAGACGCTGACCCGCCAGGATTACGGCCAGTTGGCCGGCTTCCTGACCCTGAGCGATCCGGAGAAGGAAGGTTCCTTAGGTGCAGGCCTGGGTCCGAACCCGACACTGAAGCCGCTGGTGTCCACCAACTTCGACGCCTCGCTGGAGTGGTACTTCGCGCCGCGCGGCCTGTTGTCGGCCAGCGTGTACGCGATGGACCTCAACAACTACTACGACTACGGCACGGTCACCCGCACTTACCTCAACAGCTACCTGACCTTCAACAAGACGAACAACCCTACCGGCGCACCGATCTACAGCCAGTACCTGATCAGCCAGCCGGTGAACGTCAACGGCACTCTGAAGGGCGTGGAACTGAACTGGGTGCAGCCGATCGGCGAGCACTTCGGCACACAGGTCAGCTACACCTATGCGAACGGCCACTCGTCGGGCGGCACCTACCTGTACAACGCCGACGGCACCTTCGCGAACAACGTGGCAGCCGGCAACCGTCCGCTGTACGGCACCTCGAAGAACACCGTCAACCTGTCGGCCTTCTACGAAGACAAGCAGTGGAATGCGCGCATCAACTACACGTACCGCTCCTCGTTCTACGACGGCATGATGCCGGTGCAGGCGGGCACCCTGGCCAACTCGGTCACGGGCCAGTCGAACACCATGCCGCTGCTGCCGTACTACCAGGCCGGCACGGGCTACCTGTCGTTCTCGCTGGGCTACACGCTCAACGACAACGTGAGCTTCTCGTTCGACGCGATGAACCTCAACAACCCGAAGCTGCGCTACTACGACTACGGCTACCAGGCCGGCCTGGGCTTCGGCAAGGTGCCCGAGGCGTTCTACCAGAACGGTCGCCAGTACTACCTGACGGCGAACTTCAAGTTCTGATCCACCGCTTTACCGCGACAACCCGCGGGCCACGGACGGCCCGCACTCTCCCCGAACGGGCCCGGCTTCATTTTGCGGGCCCGTCTTTTTGCGGCCACCATCCGTGGCGGCCATCGCGGGCGCCATGTCGAAAATCGCCCCCGGCGATTTTGTCCGGCCCGATCGCGCGATGGCATGCTGAGCCACCCCACAGGAGCTGCCGATGAATCGTCGAACCTTGCTGCCGCGCGCCTGCCTGCTGTCCGCGCTCGCCACGCTGCCCCTGCATGCGGCGCTTGCCGACGATGCGGCAACGCCCGCCCTGATTCCGCTGCCGGCGCAACTCTCGTTGCAGCACGGCGGCTTCACCGTGGATGCCGGCACGCCGGTCGTGCCCGCCAGCCACGACGCCGCGACCAGGCAGACCGCGGACTACCTGATCGACCTCGTGGCGCGCACGCGCGGCCTGCGCCTGCACATCGCCGGCGACGACAAGGCCGCGCACGCGATCCTGCTGCAGCGCGACCCGCAGGCGCCGGTGGCGCAGGCCGAAGGCTATGCGCTCGAGGTCACGCCGCAAGGCATCCGCGTCACCGCACGCGACGATGCCGGCCTGTTCCATGGCGCGGTCACGCTCGCCCAGCTGCTGGCGCCCGACGCGAAGCAGGGCGCGGTGGAGGTGCCCGCGCTGGCCATCCGCGACTGGCCGCGCTTCGCCTGGCGCGGCCTGATGCTGGACTCCGGCCGCCACTTCCAGAGCGTGGCCGAGGTCGAGAAGCTGATCGACCAGATGGCCCAGCTCAAGCTCGACGTGCTGCATTGGCACCTCACCGACGACCAGGGCTGGCGCATCGAGATCAAGCGCTATCCCGAGCTCACCCGCATCGGCGCGTGGCGCACGCCGCCCGATGCCGGCCAGGACGGCGAGCCGCAACGCTACGGCGGTTTCTACACGCAGGACCAGATCCGCGCCGTGGTGGCCTACGCCGCCGCGCGCCACGTCACCATCGTCCCCGAGATCGACATGCCCGGCCACGCGCAGGCCGCGGTGGCGTCGTATCCGCGGATCGGCGTGACCGGCCAGCGCCCGCAGGTCTCGGTCGACTGGGGCGTGAACCCGTGGCTGTACAACGTCGACGACGACACCTTCACCTTCATCGACAACGTGCTCGACGAGGTGATGGCGCTGTTCCCCTCGCAGTACATCCATGTGGGTGGCGACGAGGCGGTCAAGAACCAGTGGAAGGCCTCGCCGGCGGTGCAGGCAAAGATGCGCCAACTGGGCATCACCAACGAGGACGCGCTGCAGGGCTGGTTCATCGGCCGCATCGGCCAGTACCTCGGCAAACATGGTCGCAAGCTGATCGGCTGGGACGAGATCCTCGAAGGCGACAACGTGCCCACCGACGCCGCGGTGATGTCGTGGCGCGGCATCGACGGCGCGATCAAGGCCTCGCTGCTCGGCCACGACGTGGTGATGTCGCCCTCGCCGGACCTGTATTTCGATCATGTGCAGGGCGACCTCGCCGACGAATTCGCCGGCCGCATGGGCGTGGAATCGCTGAAGGACGTCTACGCCTTCCAGGCCGTGCCCGACGTGCTGGGCCCGGCCCAGGCGAAACACGTGCTGGGCGTGCAGGCCAACGTGTGGACCGAGCACCTGCCGACCATGGAACTGGTCGAACACACCACCTTCCCGCGGCTGGACGCCTTGGCCGAAGTGGCGTGGTCGCCGGCAGCCAGCAACGACTGGCAGCGCTTCCTCGACCGCATTCCGGCGGAACTCGCGCGCCAGCGCGCGCAGCACGTCGCCGTCGCCGACAGCGCCTTCGCCGTGGACGTCGCCACCGATCGCAACGTGGCGCTGGCCACCGGCAAGGCCACGGTGACGCTCTCCAACCAGGCCGGTTTCGGCGCCATCCACTACACGCTGGATGGCAGCGAACCCTCGACGGCTTCGCCGCGCTACACCGCGCCGTTCAACGTGACGCTGCCGGCCACCGTGCGCGCCGCCAGCTTCGCCGCCGACGGCAGCGAACTCGCCACGGCGCGCGAACGCCGGCTGGATCGCGCCGCCCTGCTCAGCCTGCCCGGCACCGAGCTGGACAACTGCGCCGGCAGCGATTTCCGCCTGCGCCTGCAGCCCACGCCCGACGCCACCAGCACGCAGCCGGTGTACGCGGTGAACATCTTCGACAACTGCCAGCAGTTCCCCGCCACGCTGATGGACGGCGTCACCGCGATCCACGTCGATGCCGTGCGCCTGGTGCGCAACTACGCGCTGGCCGGCGACGCCAAGCTGGTGGTGTCGCGCCCGCACGCCACGCCGTTCGGCGAACTGGTGGTGCATGCCGACGGTTGCGCCGGCACGGTGCTCGCCAGCCTGCCGCTGCCCGACCCCGCGCACAGCCCGCGCCAGTTCAGGCTGGATGCGAAGCTGCCCGCGCAAGGCGGCGTGCACGGCCTGTGCCTGGCCTATGCCACGCCCACCGACGGCCCGCTGTACGCGGTGGGTCGCGTGTCATTGGAGGCCGGGCCCAGGCCATGAACCGGGGCGCATCCGATGCGCTGGAGCCATGGCCCAGGCAGGGCAGGGCCAAGGCAACGCAAGGTCCCGAAATCCCGCCTGACACCTCGTGCACGCCCGCTGCCATCACGGATATTTCATTGGCGCTCTTCTCCCCTCTCCCTCCGGGAGCGGGCTTGGGGTGAGGGTCCGGTATCGCCGCATCGCCGCGCTCCGCCCGAACCCTCACCCGCCTTCGGCACCCGAAGGGAGAGGGGTTCACTGGGCGATGACGCAAAGCCTCCGAACAGGCAGGGACCCGGCCGATTGAAAACCGCAAGCAGGCTCTGAAACACTACGGAGCCGGCGCACACGGGGTGCGCCCCCCGGCGGCAGACCGCATGAACAAACGCCTCGCCTCCCTCGATGCCCTGCGCGGCATCACCATGGCCTGCATGCTGCTGGTCAATGATCCCGGCACCTGGTACCACGTGTACCCGCAGCTGAGCCATTCCGCATGGAACGGCTGCACGCTCACCGACCTGGTGTTCCCGTTCTTCCTGTTCATCGTGGGCGTGTCGATCGCGCTGGCGATCCTGCCCCGGCTGGAACAAGGCGCCGCACCCGCCGGGCTGCGCAATGCGGCGCTGTGGCGCGCACTGCGCATCGTCGCGCTGGGGCTGCTGCTCAATGCCGCTTCGGCATGGTGGCCGCCGGGCCATGATCTGCGCTACCCCGGCGTATTGCAGCGCATCGGCGTCTGCTTCGCGGTGGCCTCGATCCTGGCCATCCAGACGTCCAGGCGCACCTGGCTCGTCGCCATCGTGGCGCTGCTCGCCGGCTACACCGCGCTGCTGCTGGCCGGCGGCACGCTGGCGAAGTGGGACAGCATCGTCGACCACGTGGACAGCGCCGTGTTCGGCCGCCACGTGTGGGAGACCAATGCGGCCACCGGCCAGCGGCACGATCCCGAGGGCCTGCTCAGCACCCTGCCGGCCATCGTCAACAGCCTGTTCGGCCTGTGCGCGGGCGTGTGGCTGCGCCAGCGCAGGTTCAAGCCCTTGTTCATTGCCGGCGTGGCCGCGGTGCTGCTGGGCTGGCTGTGGTCGTCGTGGATACCGTTCAACAAGAACCTGTGGACGCCCTCCTTCGTGCTGTGGACGTCCGGCTGGGCGACGCTGGCCTTGCTGGCCTGCTACTGGCTGGTCGACGTGCGGGGATGGCCGCCGCTGGGGCGCCGCTTCGGCATGAACGCGATCGCCGCCTACGCCGGCTCGGAACTCATGCAGGTGGTGCTGCCGCCGACGGGCTGGCAGGACGCCATCTACACCCGCGGCTTCGCCAGCTGGATCGCGCCCTGGGGCGGCGAAGAGCTCGCCTCGCTGGGCTACGCGATCGCCTTCGTCGCGTTCTGGTGGATCATCGTGTGGTGGATGGACAGGCGGCGCATCTACCTCAAGCTGTGAAGCGCCTGCCGCGCGGCCTGAGCCTCGGCCGCCGACAGTTCGGCCAGCGCGACGAACCTGCCCGCGACCTGCGCGGCCACGGGCGCGCCATCGCGGTAGAGCACGCGCGAACCCGGCACCGCCGGCACCTTGTCGCCGACCAGCACGCCACCCACCAGGTTCAGCGGGTCGCAACCGCCCACCGCGACCAGTTCGCCATCGTCCGCGCGCTGGCGGATCGCACGCAACGGCGCGATCGCCTCGGGCAACGCGAACTGCTCGCCCACCAGCCCTTCCACGAAGCGCCCGCCGCGGATCTCGCCACGCGCCTCCAGTCGGCGATACACGCGCAGCAGTTCGCGCCACGGCGGCAACCACGGCGCCTCGCGCTCCAGCATCTGCCAGAACACCACGCCGTAGCGGGCCAGCAAGGCGCGGGCGACGTGCTCCGCTTTTATCGAATCAACGCCGCGCGAAGCGCCGCCGTCGCCCCCTCTCCCCTGCGGGGAGAGGGTCGGGGAGAGGGAGCGATCCCGCGCCGACGCTTCATCGGATTCTTCCGCACGCTCCCTGGCAGGGAGCGGGGCGGAACGCACCAGCGACCACCGTCCCGCATCCTCGATCCCGCCGAGCGCATGCCGCCGCACGCGCCGGTGCCGCGGCGCCTCGCGTTTCGCCGCGGGGAGCAACAGGACGCGCAGGCCGGCGAAGCTGTCCGCGCTGACGCGGCCGGCGGCCACCAGTTCGCCCAGCGCGTCCTCCAGTTCGGTGCGCAGCAGGTGGACGATGGATTGCAGCTCGTCGAAGAACAGCGCGCCATGCTCGCGCAGCGCATCGGCCACGGCCTGCGCCCGCGAGGACAGCAGGCCTTCCTGCGGTGACGACTCCTGCGCAATGGATGTCCATGCAGCCATCTGCCGGCGCGGCAGCAGCACGATGGGGGTAGCGCGCACCGGGCCACCGCCGCCACCGGCACGCAGGCGGCTCCAGCCGATGCGGCCGGCGCGGCACTGTTCATCCAGCCAGTTCGCCGAGTAGTCGGCAATGCGCGCAGGCAGGATCTCCGCCTCCCATGCGCCCGCCGCCGCCTCGTAACCTTCCAGTTGCGCCAGCACCGCCGGCAAGGCATCAGGGCCGCGCAGCCGTGTGGCGGGGCTGGCGTGCTGCCAGTCGAGCAGGAAGCGCATCAACTGGCGCCGGCTCACCGGCTCGATCTCGCGCCGCAGCCGGCCCAGCGTGTAGCGGTGGATGCGCGCCAGCAGGTGGCGTTCGCACCATTGCGTGGCGTCGACGGCAGGGTCGAAGCGGCCCTGAATCACGTAACCCTCGGTCTGCAGGCGCAGCAGCGCGGCTTCCGCATCGGCCACCGTCACGCCCAATGGCGCGGCCAGTGCCTCGACGGTTGCCGGCCCGACGCCAAGCAGGCGACCACGCACCAGTTCGCGCAGGGCATCTTCGCGTTCCCAGTTTTGCGTGGCGTATTCGGTGGGCGCGGCGATGGCCGGGTGCATCGAGGCCGCCGGATGCACGGCTTGCCACTGAGGCAGCTTTTCGGCACTGACCCACACGCTCTGGAATGGAAGGCCAAGCTGTGTGGCACGATGGCCTTTCGCCAGCGCATGCAGTTTGTCACCCCAGCCATCGTTCGCCGCGGCCTCGTTCGTGGTGATACCGCCCAGAGCGTCCAGCGCCTCGTGCATCTCGTCGACGCTGCGCACTTCCGGCCACGCCTCGGCGCGCACGGCGGCGATGGCCGCGGGATCGAGCCGGCCTAGGTCGCCGGCGCCGACGCCCGCATCCTGCCGCACGGCACGGGTACGGCGCTCTTCCAGCGGCGCGTCGTCGAGGAAGGCGTAGGGCGCGGCGTTGAGTACCGCGCCGGCGAGCGGACTGGGCGCGGCGAGGTCGCGCGCGACGAGGCGGATCGTGCCGTCCGCCAGTTGCCGCAACAGGCGCAGCAGGCCGTCCACGTCCATCGCCTCGCGCAGGCAGTCGTGCAGGGTCTGCGCCACCAGCGGGTGGTCGGGAATCTGCCGTTCGCCGACGATGTTCTCCAGGCAGGCCACCTGGTCGGGGAATACCGCGGCGAGCAGGTCCTCGCTCTTCATGCGCTGCAGTTGCGGCGGCACCTTCCTGCCACCGGCGAAGCGCGGCAGCGCCAGCGCGGTCACCGCGTTCCAGCGCCAGCGCGCGGGGAACAGCGGTGCGTCGAGCAGGGCCTGCACCAGCACATGCTCGGCGCTGTCCGGGTGCAGGTAGCGCGCCACTTCCTCCAGCGGAAAGCTGTGGCTGGTGGACAGCGACAGCACGATGGCGTCCTCGGTCGCCGCGGCCTGCAGCTCGAAGTTGAACTGGCGGCAGAAGCGCTTGCGCAGCGCCAGGCCCCAGGCGCGGTTGACGCGGCTGCCGAACGGCGCGTGGATGACGAGCTGGGTGCCGCCGGATTCGTCGAAGAAGCGCTCGAACACCAGGGTCGATTGCGTGGGCAACACGCCCAGCGCGGCCTTGGCGCCGGTGAGGTAATCGACGAGTTGCTGCGCGGCGGCTTCGCCCAAGCCCAACTCGCCGCGAAGCCACGCCAGCGCGTTACTCCCCTCTCCCGCTTGCGGGAGAGGAGTCGGGGGAGAGGGTTCGGCTACGACGGAATCTTCGGCAAGAACCTCGCCCTCTCCCCTGCCCCTCTCCTCGCTCCTCAAAGCCGGCGCCATCCATGGCGCCTCCCCGCGTGCCCGCAAGCGGGAGAGAGGTTCAAGCCGGGCATCGATCTCCTCGCGCAGCCGCGACACCGCAAACGACAACTCATCCGTGCGCCCTGGCGCCTCGCCCAGCCAGAACGGGATGCTGGGAGGGACGCCATGCGCATCCTCCACGCGCAGGCGGTCGCGTTCCACGCGCAGGATGCGATAGCTGGTGTTGCCGAGCTGAAAGATGTCGCCGGCGAGGCTTTCCACCGCGAAATCCTCGTGCACCGAGCCGATCACGGTGCCTTGCGGTTCCAGCACCACGAGGTAGTCGGCGGTGTCGGGAATCGCGCCGCCGGAAGTGAGCGCGACCAGGCGCGCGCCACGTCGCGCACGCACCTGGCGGTGCACGGCATCGCGATGCAGGTAGGCGGCGCGGGCGCCGCGCCGGGTGGTGAAGCCGTCGGCCAGCATGCGCAGCACCGCGTCGAAATCCGCGCGCGGCAGCGCGCGGTAGGGATGCGCACCACGCACCAGCGCGTACAGCGCATCCTCGTCCCACTCGCGGCAGGCCACCTCGGCGACGAGTTGCTGCGCCAACACGTCCAGCGGTTGCGGTGGCTGCACCAGCGCGTCGAGCTCATTGCGGCGCACGGCGTCGAGCAGGGCGGCGCACTCCACCAGGTCGTCGCGCGTGGTGGGGAACAGGCGCGCCTTGGGCGTGCCGCCGACGTGGTGGCCGGAGCGGCCCGCGCGCTGCAGGAAGGCGGCGATGGAGCGCGGCGAGCCGAGCTGGCAGACCAGGTCCACGTCGCCGATGTCGATGCCGAGTTCCAGCGAGGCGGTGGCCACCAGCACCGACAACTCGCCGCGCTTCAGGCGCTGCTCGGCGTCGAGGCGCTGCTCCCTGGCGAGGCTGCCGTGGTGCGCGGCCACGGCTTCCTTGCCCAGTCGCTCGGAGAGGTGCCGCGCCGCGCGCTCGGCCAGCCGCCGCGTGTTGACGAACACTAGGGTGGTGCGATGCGCCTGCACCAGCTGCGCGATGCGGTTGTAGACCAGCTCCCACGCATCGTTGGACATCACCGCTTCCAGCGGCAGCGGCGGCAGTTCCAGCGCGAGGTCGCGTTCCCGCACGTGGCCCGTGTCGATGATCGCGACGCCGCTGATTGAGCCCCACTCCCGGGAGAGGAGCTGGGGAGTGGGTCCGGTGCCTGCGTGACGCCCCGCTTCGACCGAACCCTCATCCGCCCTTCGGGCACCTTCATTCGACACATCCATGTGCCTCACTCCGTGGGCGGCATCCGCCGTGCAAATCGGCAATCCTGCCGGTTTGTCTCCCAAAGGGAGAGGGGACGGCACGACACCGACCAGGAACCGCGCCACCTCCTCGATCGGCTTTTGCGTTGCCGACAAACCAATACGCTGCAGCCGCCGTCCGCACAGAGATTCCAGCCGTTCCAGCGTCAACGCCAGGTGCGCGCCGCGCTTGCTGCCGGCGACGGCGTGGATTTCGTCCACGATCACGCTGCGTGTGCTTTTCAGCATCTCCCGCCCGGAGGCCGAGCCGAGCAGGATGTACAGCGACTCCGGCGTGGTGACCAGGACGTGCGGCGGCGTCTTGCGCATCCACGCGCGCGCGGCCTGCGGCGTGTCGCCGGTGCGCACGGCGGTGCGGATGGCCACGTCGGGCAGCCCGCGTTTTCCCAGCTCGGCGCGGATGCCTGCCAGCGGCTCTTCCAGGTTGAGGTGGATGTCGTTGGACAGCGCCTTCAGCGGCGACACGTAGACCACCCGCGTCTCGTCCGGCAGCGCGCCGCCGTTCGCCACGCCCTCGCGCACCAGCGCATCGAGCGCGGCGAGGAAGGCGGTGAGCGTCTTGCCCGAGCCGGTGGGCGCGGCCACCAGCACGTGGCCGCCGGAGCGGATCGCCGGCCACGCCTGCGCCTGCGCCGCGGTGGGCGCGTCGAAACGGCCCACGAACCAGGCGGCGACGGCGGGGTGGAATCCATTCAACGGGGCGGCATCCGCATGCATGCAGGCTGGGTGCGACGGCGGCAGGGACTCCCGATTCTACGCGCCCCGATCCGCCCGCAAATCGCCATGCACGCCGGTGCGCCGGCGTGCCAAGATGCGCATCGCCGCCGCCCGCGAGGATGCCGAGGGGAGTCCGCGGGCCGCGCGCTCATGCGAAGGACACGTATGCGTACCTGGTGCAAATGGACGGTCCGCCGTCTCGGCCGGATCGGCGTGCTCATGCTGGTATCGGGACTCGGCATAACCACGGTGCAGGCGGCGAGCCTCGATGCCGCCCTGCTGCCGAAGATCCAGGCGGCCACCTTCGAGGTGGTGCAGGCCAAGCCGACCGGCGATCCGCTGACTTACGAGAAGCCGCTGCCGCTGGACCTGCTGCCCTACCAGGAGCGTACCGACAAGTACTACTCCATCGGCACCGCGTTCGCGATCGGCCATGGCCGCTACGTCACCGCGGGCCACGTGCTGATGGCCGGGATGGGCAGCCTGTGGGGACCGCCCGAGCTGCGCGACGGCGCCGGCCATGTCTATCCGATCGCCAAGGTCGAGAAGTTCTCGCTGCGCCAGGACTTCGTGGTGTTCACGCTGGCGCAGCAACCGCCCGGCGACGCCGCGCTGGAGATCGACCGCACGCCTGCGCTCAACCAGGTGGTCTACGCCGTGGGCAACGCGCTGGGCACCGGCGTGGTGATCCGCGACGGGCTATACACCTCCGACACGCCGGAGGAACAGGACGGCGCGTGGAAGTGGATGCGCTTCTCCGCCGCGGCCTCGCCCGGCAACAGCGGCGGCCCGCTGCTGGACAAGGACGGCAAGCTGATCGGCGTGGTGCTGATGAAGTCGGCCAACGAGAACCTCAACTACGCGCTGCCGATCCGCGACGTGCTGGATGCGCCGGATGGCAAGGCCGTGCTCGACGCGCGCACCGGCTACCGGATCGACCTGTTCGACACGGTGCAGAACGACGAATTCAAGGCGCAGTTCGCGTTGCCCGAAAGCCTTGGCGATTTCTACCGCGACTACCAGACGCGCTTCGACGCGAACGAGGACGGGCAGCAGAAGGCGCTACTGGACCGCGAATCCGCCAACCTGTTCCCGAACGGCGCCGGCTCGGCGCGCCTGCTGCACGAGCAGACGACATTCAACGGCTTCCCCTCGCTGATCGTGCGCGGCAGCGACGGCCAGTGGGGCCGCACGGATTCCGAGTCGCGCTACTTCGAACTGGACGGCAAGGGCTATGTGCGCGTCGGTGCAGCCGGGCACAACGGCCTGGTCCGCATACGCCGTCCCGATGGACTCGACGCGGCGAAGTTCTACGGCGATGCGAAAACGCGCATGGACCTGCTGGCGCGTGCCGGCCTGTTCCAGCGCACGGTGGGCAGCGAGAAGATCAAGATCACCTCGCTGGGCAAGCCGACGCTCGAAGCAACCCATGTCGACCGCTGGCAGCGCCCGTGGCGCATCGCCGTCTGGCCGTTGCCCTACGCCAACACCCTCGTGGCGACCTATACGTTGCCGACGCCGGACGGCTGCGTGATGCTGGTGCGCTTCGTGCCGCCGGCGGGCTTGCACGACACGCGGCTGGACTTCGACGAACTCAGCAGTTTCGTGTACCTCACCTACGAGGGCACGCTGGCACAGTGGAAGGATTTCCTCGGCAACCCGGCACTGCAACCGGCCGCGTTCCGCAACATCCGCATCGACTACGGCTATGACCAGCGCTTCAGCTACGCCTCGCAGCGGGTGGCGTTCTCCTACCCGTCCTCGCTGCAATTGATCGGGCCGGACAACCTGCTGTGGCTGGGCTTCCGCTTCTTCACCGACGGCAAGGCGCCGACGTGGGACGTGGGCGACGTGGAGGTCTGGAAGGACACCGCTTCCGATGACCACGACCGCGTCAACGTCCAGCGCTTCATCGCGCCGCCGGACGGGTTGGACGACGACATGAGCAGCCGCTGGAAGAAATTGTCGGAACGCCTGTATCCCTACAACGCGGTGGCGAGCTCCGAGAACGACCTGATGAAGATCGTCACCGTGATTGCGCCGACGGCTGTCGGCAAGCAGCCGCCCACGGTGCTGTACAGCGCTCTTTACGGCACGGCGGGCACGCAACCCCAGGACTTCATGAAGGGCAAACTCGACCTGCTCACGAAGGACCTGCAAGTGACGGAGCATTGAGCGCGATGGCAGGCGCGGCGATACGGCTGGCGATGCCCGACGGCCAACCGCTGCGCCTGCACGACTGGCCGCTGCCGCAGGCACCACGCGGCGGCGTGCTGATCGTGCACGGGCTGGGCGAACATGCCGGCCGCTACCAGGCGCTGGCGCGCTGGTTCAACGCACGCGGCTACGCGGTGCGCGGCTACGACCAGCGCGGCCACGGCGAAAGCCCGGGGCCGCGCGGCGTGCTCAGCCACCCCGATGACCTGCTCGCCGACCTCGCCGTGGTGCATGCGGATTACGCCCGCACGCTAGGCGCCGCACCGCTGCTGCTGGGCCACAGCATGGGGGGCCTGGTCGCATTGCGCGCCGTGCTGGACGAGCGCATCACGCCCAGGGCGCTGGTGCTCTCCTCGCCGGCGCTGCGCAGCCACGCCTCGCCGGGCCTGCGGCGGCTGGCCGCGACGCTGGCGCACGTACTGCCCAACCTGCGCCTGCGCAACGGCCTCGACCTGCCGCGGCTGAGCCACGACGCGCAGGTGGTGGCGGCCTATCGCGACGATCCGCTGTGCCACGACCGCGTCAGCCCGCGCCTCGCCGACTTCATCTTCCGCGCCGGCGCTTCCTGCATCGCCGATGCCGGCCGCCTCGAAGGTCCCACCCTGTTGCTGGTGGCCGGCGACGATGCGCTGGTCGATGCCAGCGGCAGCCGCGATTTCTCCGCCGCCGCCGCGCGCACGAAACAGCTCACCACGCGCTACTTCGCGAACCTGTACCACGAGCTGTTCAACGAGTCCGAGCCAAGCCGGACCCAGGTGCTGATGCAGCTGGAGGATTGGCTTGGAAAGATGGTGGGCCCGGAAGGATTCGAACCTTCGACCAAGGGATTATGAGTCCCCTGCACTAACCGCTGTGCTACAGGCCCACGAAGACGCAGGAATGATCACCGTGGTGCCTGCAAGCGCGCCGCGGCGAGCTAGGCATGGTAGCGGCAGGGAATGTGGGCGTCGAGCCGCTCAAGGCTGCTGACAGTGCGGTGTCAGCAGACGGGCGTAGGCTGTCCGCTCCATCCTGTGGGGATTTACGCATGAACACCGAAGCCGTGGCGAAGCGATTGGTCGAGTTGTGCCGCAAGGGCGAGTACGAGCAGGCGCAACGGGAGTTGTACGCGGAGGATGCGGTGAGCATCGAGATGCCGGGCCTGCCGCCGGGTGCGCTGGGCGACGCGAAGGGGCTGGCGGCGATCTACGAGAAGGGTCGCCAGTGGGGAGCGATGGTGGAAACCGTGCATGGCGGTTCCGTCAGCGACCCGGTGGTCGCGGGCCACTGGTTCAGCGTGGCGGCGAGCATGGACATCACGTTCAAGGGCCGCGGGCGCGTGCAGATGGCCGAGATCTGCGTGTACCGCGTGCGCGACGGCAAGGTGGTCAGCGAGCAGTTCTTCTACGACATGGACTGAGCGGCGCGGAAACGACGACGGCCGCTTGCGCGGCCGTCTCGTTGCCCTCTGTCCGCCCCCTTTCCCGCAAGCGGGAGAGAGGCAAGGAACATCAATCCACGTCGAGGAACGAGCGCAGCTGCTCCGAGCGGCTGGGGTGGCGCAGCTTGCGCAGCGCCTTGGCCTCGATCTGGCGGATGCGCTCGCGGGTGACGTCGAATTGCTTGCCGACTTCTTCCAGCGTGTGGTCGGTGTTCATGTCGATGCCGAAGCGCATGCGCAGCACCTTGGCCTCGCGCGGGGTGAGGCCGGCGAGCACGTCGCGCACGGTTTCCATCAGGCCGGTCTCGGTGGCCGAGTCGATCGGCGAGGAGGCGTTGCTGTCCTCGATGAAGTCGCCGAGGTGGGAATCCTCGTCGTCGCCGATCGGCGTTTCCATCGAGATCGGCTCCTTGGCGATCTTCAGCACCTTGCGGATCTTGTCCTCGGGCATGTCCATTTCCTTGGCCAGCTCCTCCGGCGTGGCCTCGCGGCCGTACTGCTGGAGCATCTGGCGGGAAATGCGGTTGAGCTTGTTGATCGTCTCGATCATGTGCACCGGGATGCGGATGGTGCGTGCCTGGTCGGCGATCGAGCGGGTGATCGCCTGGCGGATCCACCAGGTGGCGTAGGTCGAGAACTTGTAGCCGCGGCGGTATTCGAACTTGTCCACGGCCTTCATCAGGCCGATGTTGCCTTCCTGGATCAGGTCGAGGAACTGCAGGCCGCGGTTGGTGTACTTCTTGGCGATGGAGATCACCAGGCGCAGGTTGGCCTCGACCATTTCCTTCTTGGCGCGGCGGGCCTTGGCTTCGCCCGAGGCCATCGCGCGGTTGATTTCCTTGATGTCGGTGAGCGGCAGGAACAGCTTGTGCTCGATCGCGGCGAGCTTCTCCTGCTCGGCGTCGATGGCCGTGCGGTGGTCCTTGATGTTGGGCGACCACTTCTGGCGCTTGCGGCCCAGCTCGGCGGCCCACTCGAGGTTGCCCTCGTTGCTGGGGAAAGCCTTCAGGAATTCGGCCTTGGGCATCTTCACCTGCTTGACGAAGATCTCCATCAGCACGCGCTCGTGGTGGCGGATGTCGCCCACCACCTCGCGCAGCTTCTTGACGAAGCCGTCGATCAGCGCGCTGGGCAGCTTGAGCTTGAGGAACTCCTCGGCCATCTGGTCGCGCAGCTTGACGATCTTCTTGTCGGTGATGCCGGCGGCCTTGGGCGCGGCCTTCTGGAACTTGCCGTAGTGGTCGCGCAGCAGTTCCATGCGGCGCTTGACCTCTTCCGGGTCGGGGCCGCTGGAACCGGCTTCCTCTTCCTCGGAGTCGCCCGTTTCCTCGTCTTCCTCGTCGCCTTCGCCCTCGCCTTCCTCGGCGGCCGCGGCGGCGGCTTCCTCGGCTTCGAGGCGCGCGGCGTCGGCGGCGGCTTCCAGGTCGAGGAAGCCGGCGAGGATCTCGCTGAGGCGGCGCTTGCCGTCCAGGTGCTGGTCGTACTCCTCCAGCAGCAGTTCGATGGTCAGCGGGAAGCTGGCCAAGGCCTGCTGCACCTGCGCGAGGCCTTCCTCGATGCGCTTGGCAATGGCGATCTCGCCCTCGCGGGTGAGCAGCTCCACCGTGCCCATCTCGCGCATGTACATGCGCACCGGGTCGGTGGTGCGACCCACCTCGGCGTCCACGGCGGAGAGCAGGGCGACGGCTTCCTCGGCGGCGGCTTCGTCGTCGCCGCTGGCCGCGGGCGCGTTGTCGGCCAGCGGGTCGGCGTCCGGCGCGGCGTCGTGCACCTCGATGCCGACGCCCTTGAGCACGGCCATGATGTCTTCGATCTGCTCCGCATCGACGATGTCGTCGGGGAGGTGGTCGTTGATCTCGGCGTAGGTCAGGTAGCCCTGCTCAAGGCCCTTGGCGATCAGCGCCTTGATTTCGGACTGTTGCTCGTGGACTTTGTTGTTCATTCACTGACCGCCGCAGGGTTCAAGAACCGGACATTATAGCGACATGCTGCTTTTTTGACCAGTTTTCAAGCTGGAAAAGTTCGCCGGACGGGACGCAAAAATCGCGCCAGATCGCGGGCTTGCGCAGCCTTCGAGGCAAGGTGTTCAGCCCGTGTCGAGCCGGAACGTCACCGGGCCGTCGTTCACCAGGCTCACCACCATATGGGCACCGAAGCGTCCGGTTTCCACCTGCGGATGCGCGGCGCGCGCCAGTTCCAGCAACCGTTCGAACCAGCGCCGGCCATGCTCGGGCGCCGCCGCGCCGGTGAAGCTGGGACGCATGCCGGAACGGGTGTCCGCGGCGAGGGTGAACTGGCTCACCAGCAGCAGGCCGCCACCGGTATCGGCCAGCGAACGGTTCATCTTGCCGGCGTCGTCGCCGAACACGCGGTAGCCAAGCAGGCGCTGCAGCAGCCGCTGCGCCTCGCGCTCGCCGTCGTGCGGCTCCACCGCCACCAGGGCGAGCAAGCCGGGGCCGATGGCACCCACGATTTCGCCCTCGACCTCGACACGGGCGGAGAGCACACGCTGGATCAGGGCGATCATGACGACTCATGGGCGAGCGGAAGGCGCAGCATAGCGCCTCGCCCTGCGGGCGGCAGCGGGCAATCCCGTACACTGCGCGGATGCGTGCCGACATGTTCCTGATCTACCTGCTGCTGCGCCTGCTCGCCCTGTTGCCGTTGCGCGCGCTGCATGCCGCCGGCGCCCTGCTGGGCCGCATCGCGCTGTGGCGGCGCACGCGCACCGCGCACCACGTGGCGGTGAACCTCGCCGTCGCCCGCCCCGGCCTGGATGAGGCTGCGCGCACCGCGCTGCTGCGCGAGGCACTGGCCGAGAGCGGCAAGTCGGCCACCGAGATCATCAAGATCTGGGGCGCGGGGGCGGAGCGTGCGCTGCGGCTGGTACGCGAGGTGCGCGGCGCGGCGCTGTTCGACGCCGCGCTGGCCGCGGGCAAGGGCGTCATCATCGCCGCACCGCACCTGGGCTGCTGGGAACTGCTCAATTACTGGCTGTGCCGCAGGACGCCGATGGCGATCCTGTATCGCCCGCCGCGCATCGCCGCGGTGGAGGGCCTGCTGCGCAAGGTGCGCGGTGCGCTGGCGCCGGAGCAGGTGCGCGCCGAGGGCGCCGGTGTGCGCACGCTGTACAAGCGGCTCGCCGCCGGCGGCACGGTGGGCATCCTGCCCGACCAGAAGCCGCGCGCGGGCGAGGGCGAATTCGCGCCGTTCTTCGGCCGCGACGCGCTGACCATGGTGCTGCTGCCGCGGCTGGCCGCGCGTACCGGCGCCACCGTGCTGTACGCCTTCGCCGAGCGCCTGCCGCGGGGCGCCGGCTACCGCATCCACCTCCTGCCCGCGCCGGACGGACTGGCCGACGCCGACCTCGCCATCGCCTGCGGCGCGCTCAACCGCGGCGTGGAGTCATGCGTGGCACTGGCCTTTGCGCAGTACCAGTGGCAATACAAGCGCTGGTCGGCGCACGGCCTGATCAGCCCTTACGACGATTGACCCGGCCCCTTCACGGCACCTGCGCGATGGCGCATCCATACCAAACGACTTTTTGTTGAATCAGAGGAGCAAGCGATGCAACTCGGCATGATCGGTCTCGGCAAGATGGGCGCCAACATGGCGGAACGGCTGGCGCGGGGCGGCCACCAGGTCACCGGCTACGATCCCAGCGCCGATGCGCGCAAGGCGGTGGCGGACAAGGGCGTGGCGGGCGCGGACTCGCTGGCCGCGCTGGTGCAGGCGCTGCCCGCGCCGCGCGTGCTGTGGCTGATGGTGCCCGCGGGCAAGATCACCGACGACACCGTCAATGCGCTGCTGCCACTGCTCGCGAAGGGCGACACCGTGATCGACGGCGGCAACTCCAACTACAAGGACACGATGCGCCGCGCCGCGCTCTACGCCGGGCGCGGCCTGGGCTACGTGGACTCCGGCACCAGTGGCGGCATCTGGGGCCTCAAGGAGGGCTACAGCATGATGGTGGGCGGCGACGAGCAGACCGTGGCGGCTCTCGCCCCCATCTTCGAGACGCTGGCGCCCGCGGCCGACCAGGGCTGGGGCCGCGTCGGCCCGGTGGCTTCCGGCCACTTCACCAAGATGGTCCACAACGGCATCGAGTACGGCCTGATGCAGGCCTATGCCGAGGGTTTCTCCATCCTCGGCCACAAGCAGGAATTCGGCCTGGACCTGCACCAGATCGGCGAGATCTGGCGCTACGGCAGCGTGGTGCGCTCCTGGCTGCTCGACCTCACCACCGACGCGCTGGGCAAGAACCCCACGATGGACGGCATCGCGCCCTACGTGGTCGATTCCGGCGAAGGCCGCTGGACCGTGAGCGAAGCCATCGACCTCGACGTGCCCGCCCCGATCATCACCGCCTCGCTGATCGAGCGCTTGCGCTCGCGCGACACCGAATCGTTCACCGACAAGCTGCTGTCGGCGATGCGCAACGAATTCGGCGGGCATGCGATCAAGGGCGAGCCGAAGTAGGCCCCCGTTCCAACCGCACCCTCCCGGCTGGCGGGCTCAGCCGGGATAGAACGGCCAGAATCGCGGGATCAGCCACATCGACAGCGTGCAGAACAGCGCGATCAGCGGGATGCCCACCTTCATGAAGTCGGTGAAGCGGTAGCCGCCGGCGTAATACACCATGGTGTTGGTGGGATAGCCGACCGGGGTAGCGAAGGAGGTGGCGGCGGCGAAGGCCACCGCCACCACGAAGGGATGCGGGTCGGCATGCATGGCGTGGGCCACGCTGATGGCGATGCCCACCATCAGCACCACGGACGGGTTGTGGCCCATCAGCTCGGTGAGCAGGGCGGTGAGCAGGTACACCATCAGCAGCGCGGCGAGCGGGCCGTGGTTGCCGATGAGACTGATGCCCGCATGCACCACCGCGTGCGAGAGGCCGGTCTTCTCGATCGCGGTGCCCAGCGGCAGGATCGCGCCGAGCAGCACGATGATCTTCCAGTCCATGCCTTCGTAGACGTCCTTGCGGCCGAAGCAGCCGGTGAGCGCCATCATCGCCGCGCCGCAGATCGCGGCCACCGGGATCGGCAGCCAGCGCAGGCCGGACACCACCACCACCCCGGCCATGATCGCCGCCGCCACGATGGCCTTGCGCGACATGCGGCGCGAGTCGTCGCGCTCGCTGAGCACGATGAAGGCGTCGTCGTTGCGCAGTTGCGGCATGCCGTCCTCGTCCACCAGCACCAGCAGCACGTCGCCCACCGCGAGGCTGGTGTCGCTGAGCTTGTCGCGCAGCACCTGGCCGCGGCGGTGGATCGCCAGCACCACGGCGCCGGGGCGGCGGCCCAGGTCGGTCTCGTCCAGCCGGCGGCCTTCGGCGAGGCTGGCCGGCGCCACCATGATCTCGGCGAGCACGCGCGGATGGTTGGCGTCGCGCACGTAGCGGCTTTCCGGCACGTTGGTGAGGTGGGCGCGCCGCTGGAAGTCCTCGATCTTCTCCCAGTTGCCGCGCACCAGCAGCACGTCGCCGGCCTCCATCTGCTGCGAGCGCGGCGACCACATGCGCCGCTCGCCGCGCAGCAGCTCCAGCGGGTACACGCCGTAGCGTTCGCCCAGCTGCGCCTCGCCGATGCTCCTGCCCACGAGCGGCGACTGCGCGGTGAGCGCCAGCTCGGTGACGTACTTGCCGATCTCCACTTCCTCGATGTCGTCGGCCTCGATGTGGCGCGGCAGCAGCCAGCGCCCCACCAGCATCAGGTAGGCGATGCCGGCCACCGCCAGCAACATGCCCATGCCGGTGAACTCGAACACGCCGAAGCCGGGCAGGCCGCTCTTCTGCGCCAGCGAATCAGCGAGCAGGTTGGACGAGGTGCCGATCAGGGTGCACACGCCACCCATCTGCGCGGCGTAGGCCATCGGCATCAGCACGCGCGCCGGCGACGTACCGGTGCGCTGGCATACCCGCAGCGCCAGCGGCAGGAAGGTGGCGACCAGCGCGATGTTCTTCACGAAGGCGCCCAGCGGCGCGATCACCAGCATCATGGTAAGCGTCAGCAGCCACGGCTGGCGGATGCGCATCAGCAACCGGCTCAACGGCTCCAGCACGCCCGAGCGCTCGATGCCTATGCTGAGCGCGAACATCGCCGCCACCGTCACCGTGGCCTCGTTGCTGAAGCCCGACAGGGCCTCGTCCGGGCTGACGATGCCCAGCACCACCAGCGCGGCGAGGATCAGCAGCGCCACCAGGTCGACGCGCAGCTTCTCGCTGGCGAACAGCACCATCGCCACCGCGATGATGGCCACCACCGCCCAGGCCTGCCAGCTCACGCGCAGGCTCCGGTTCGTGCGATCGGCGACGGTGTCTGCATCGGCTATCCCCAGCGGCTCCACCCGCATGCTACGCGACGGCGGCGCGTGCGCAAAACCGCACGGCACGTTCATCGCGATCGGGGCAGAATGCAGGGATGAACACGCCACTCTCCACCGGACCTGCCGGCACGGCACGCCAGCCCACCGTGGCGCTGGCGCTGGGCGCGGGTGGCGCCAAGGGCCTCGCGCACATCGGCGTAATCGAGGAGCTGGAGGCGCAGGGCTACCGCATCGCCGCCATCGCCGGCAGCTCGATGGGCGCCCTGATCGGCGGCATCCATGCGACGGGCAAGCTCGGCGTGTACCGCGACTGGGTGTGTTCGCTGGCGAAGTTCGACGTGCTCAGGCTGGTGGACTGGACCTTCTCCGGCGGCGGCCTGATCAAGGGCGAGAAGATCATCGAGACGCTGCGCGCCCTGGTCGGCGACGTGCTGATCGAGGAACTGCCGCTGGCCTTCACCGCGGTGGCGGTGGACATCGACCGCGAGCGCGAGGTGTGGCTGTCGCGCGGCTCCCTGTTCGACGCGATCCGCGCATCCATCGCCATCCCCACCGTGTTCCGCCCGCACCACATCGACGGCCGGCGGCTGGTGGACGGCGGCCTGCTCAACCCACTGCCGGTGACGCCGCTGATCCGCGAGCAGGCGGACTACCTGATGGCGGTGAGCGTGGACGGCGCGGCCGTCGAAGCCGCGCCCGCGCCGCCGGCGGAAGCGGAAACGGACGGCACGCCGGGCTATCGCCAACGCATCGGCACCTTCATCGGCCGCCTGATGCCGCACGGCGGCAACGGCGACGCCCCGCGCGAACCCGGTGCGCTCGAACTGCTCACGCAGGCGATGGACCTGATGCAGGCCAATCTCGCGCGGCTGCGCCTCTCCGCCTACGAGCCGGACCTGCTGATCCAGTTGCCGCGCAACATGGCCAGCCCCTACGAGTTCTACCGTGCCCGCGAATTGATCGAACTGGGCCGGCTGCAGGCACGCGAGGCGCTGGCGCACTGGCCGCCGCACGCCGCCACCTCATCGTAGGAGCGCACCCGTGCGCGATTGCTTTTCACTCTGATCGAAGCGCAAGGCCATCGCGCACAGGGTGCGTTCCTACCGCGGCCCGTGCGTGCGCAACCAGTTTTCCAGATAGGACTTCAGCACCACCGCGTTGTTGTGCTCCTCGTCGCGGGCACCGTAGAGCAGGGTGACAACGTGTTTCGCGGCGTGTTCGGCAAGCGGGTGCCAGTACTCGGCATGCTTGTCCAGTTCGCCGGCATAGCGCTGGCGGAAACCTTCCCAGCGCGCGGGATCGTGGCCGAACCACTGGCGCAACGCGGTGGAAGGCGCGAGCTCCTTGGCCCACAGGGCCAGCGGGACGTCATCCTTCTTCAGGCCGCGCGGCCACAGACGGTCGACCAGCACACGGTAGCCGTCGGATTTTGCCGGCGGCTCGTAGACACGTTTCACGGCGATGCTCATGCGCGCAACTCCCGCAGGGGGATGCGTTCCAGCATACGCCCGCGCCATCACACGGGCGTGATCCGGGTCAAAGCTCCTCGACCCTGGTGACCTTGCCCCGGCGCATCAGCCACGCCACGCCGCGCAGGTCGGCCAGGCCCACCCACAGGCGGTCGAGCATGCCGTACTTGGACACGCCGGCGGTGCGCGGGCGATGGCCCACCGGCACGCTGGTGCTCTGGAAACCGGCGCGCTTCACCAGCGCGGGCAGGTAACGGTGCATGTGGTCGAAGTAGGGCAGGCGCAGGAACACCTCGCGCTCGAACAGCTTGAGCCCGCAGCCGGTATCGGGCGTGGCGTCCCTGAGCATGCGCGAACGCACCGCGTTGGCGATCTTCGAGGAAATGCGCTTGTTGAAGCTGTCGCGCCGCGTGGTGCGCCAGCCGGCGAACAGCTTCACCTCGGGCGCGGCGGCATCGCGCGCGGCGAGCAGTTTCGGAATGTCGGCCGGGTCGTTCTGGCCGTCGCCGTCCAGCGTGGCGATCCACGTGCCACGCGCCGCGCGCACGCCGTTCCACACGGCCGTGCTCTGCCCGCTGCGGGTGACGTGGTGCAGTACGCGCAGCTCGGGGTGCTGCGCCTTCTGCGCATCCAGCACGGCGCGGCTGTCGTCGCTGGAATCGTCGTCGACGTAAACCACCTCGTAATCGACCTTGCCGCGCAGCGCGGCGGCGATCTCGGCGAGCAGGGGCGGGATGTTGTCGCGCTCGTTGAACACGGGGACGACGACGGAAAGCTGGGGCATGGGGCCAGTCCGGAAACGATCAGGCGACGATTATCGCCGATCCACCCTGTGTAGGAGCGCACCCTGTGCGCGAATGCTCTGATGCTGATCGAAGCAAGAGCATTCGCGCACAGGGTGCTCCTACAAGCAGCGGCTCAGCGCAGCTTGCCGAGGATGCCTTCCAGCTCGTCGTTGCTGTGGTAGTGGATCACCAGCTTGCCGCGACCGCCGCCGCCATGGGCCACCTCCACCCTGGTGGCGAAGCGTTCGGCCAGCTCGCGTTCCAGCGCGTCGATGTTGGGATCGCGCGCCGGGGCGCGCTTGGCCTTGCCCTTGGGAGCCGCCTGGGCGCGGCGCGCGGCGTCCTCCAGTTCGCGCACCGACCAGCCCAGCGTCACTGCCTGGCGGGCCAGCGGCACCGCGACGACCTCGTCGAGGGTGAGCAGGCAGCGCGCGTGGCCCATCTCCAGCTTGCCCTCGTCGAGCAGCTTCTTGATCGGCTCGGGCATCTCGGTAAGGCGCAGCAGGTTGGACACCGCGGCGCGCGAGCGACCCACCGCATCGGCGGCCTGCTGGTGGGTGAGCTCGAAGTCCCCGATCAGGCGCTTCAGCGCGTCGGCTTCCTCCAGCGGGGTGAGGTCCTGGCGCTGGATGTTCTCGATCAGCGCCATCGCGGGCACCGCGACCTCCGGCACCTCCTTCACCAGCGCGGGGATCTCGCTCATCTGCGCGCGCTGGGCAGCGCGCCAGCGGCGCTCGCCGGCGATCAGTTCGTACTGCTGCTTGCCGATGGCACGCACCACCACCGGCTGGATCAGGCCCTGAGCCCTGATCGAGGCGGCCAGCTCGTCCAGCGCCTCGTCGTTCCAGTGGCGGCGCGGCTGGTACTTGCCGGGCTGGATCTGCTGGATCGGCAGGGTGCGCAGCTCGCCTTCCTGTTCCAGCACCGGCGCGGCGGCGCCATCGCCACCCAGCAGTGCGTCCAGCCCACGTCCCAGCCCACGCTTCTTTGCAGCCATGCCTAGAGCCTTTTTATGGTTTCCAAGCACCCCGCGCCGGAAGCTGTTTGCGCGCAGGCCAAGGAAGAGTGAGGAAGTGGACGTCCGTCCACGACCGAATGATGACGCAGGAATGCGGGCAAACAGATCCGGCCCGAAGGGTTGTCATCCAGTGGCCGCCAAGCGGCAGCGCGCGGCTTGGCCTGACCGCCAGTCAGGCCCGCGCCACGCACTACCACCTGACGACCACTGGATGACAACGCGGGGTGCTTGGAAACCATAAACAGGCTCTTAGTCCTGATGGTTGGCGGCGGGCGCCTTGAGCGCCATGCCATGCACGCCCGGAGTGGGCGGCTCGGTGGAGTCGTCGGGTTCGGCCGCATCGCTGGTTTCGACCGGCACCGGCATCGGCGGCAGCCCGCGCTCGCGGCGGATGATCTCGCCGGCCAAGCCGATGTAGGCGATCGCGCCACGCGAACTGCGGTCGTACAGATGGATCGGCTGGCCGTGGCTGGGCGCCTCGGCGAGACGGATGTTGCGCGGGATGATGGAGCGCAGCACCTTGTCGCCGAAGTGCGCGGTGAGCTGCGCCGACACTTCGTTGCCGAGGTTGTTGCGCACGTCGTACATGGTGCGCAGCAGGCCTTCGATTTCCAGCCTGGGATTGAGTCGCTGGCGTACCGCCTTGACCGTTTCCAGCAGGCTGGAAAGGCCTTCCAGCGCGAAGAATTCGCATTGCACCGGGATCAGCACGCCGTCCGCCGCGGTGAGCGCGTTGAGCGTGAGCAGGCTCAGCGTGGGCGGGCAGTCGACGAGAATGGTGTCGTAGCGGCCGGCCACCGGGGCCAGCTGTTCCTTCAGCCGATGCTCGCGCGCCAGCGTGTCCATCAGTTTCAGCTCGGCAGCGGTGAGGTCGCCGTTGCCGGGCAGCAGGTCGTAGTGGGCGTCGGTGGCGACCACCGCATCGGCCACCGTGGCTTCTTCCAGCAGCACCGCGCAGCCGTTCGGCCGCGCCTCGTGCTTGTTCACGCCGGAGGCCGTGGTGGCATTGCCCTGCGGATCGAGGTCGACGAGCAGCACGCGGCGCTTCGCCGCGGCCAGCGCCGCCGCGAGGTTCACTGCCGAAGTGGTCTTGCCGACGCCGCCCTTCTGGTTGGCGACAGCGATGATGCGTGCCATGTCGTCGTTTCGTGTGCGCGAAAGGGGACCTAGATTAGCAGCCGGATTCAGCTTGCGCTGCGACCGAGCACGACCAGGCTGCGCTCGGCGTCCAGTCCCGGCACGGCGAGCGCGTGGATGCCGCGCACCGCGAAGCCGGGCGGCACGCCGGGCAATTCCTCGTCCGGCGCCTTGCCCTTCATCGCCAGCCAGGTGCCGTCCGGCGCCAGCAGGTGGCCGCCCCAGCCGAGCATGTCTGCAAGACTGGCGAAGGCGCGTGCGGTGATGCAGTCGAACGCGCCTTCCACCTCTTCCACCCGCGATTGCACGGCGCGCACGCCGTCGAGCTTCAGCGCGCGGATCGCCTCGCGCAGGAAGCGCACCTTCTTGCCGTTGGAATCCACCAGCAGGATCTGCCGCTCCGGCGCGGCAATGGCCAGCGGGATGCCGGGCAAGCCGGGGCCGGTGCCGAGGTCGGCCAGCGTCCCGCCCCGGACGTAGGGCAGGATCGCCAGCGAGTCGAGCAGGTGGCGGGTGACCATCTCGGCCGGGTCGCGGATCGCGGTGAGGTTGTAGGCCGCGTTCCAGCGCTCCAGCAGGACCTGGTAATCCAGCAGGCGTTCCACCGCATCCGCAGGCAGGGCAAGGCCGAGCGCGGCGATGCCCTGTTCCAGGCGTTGCTGCAGGGTGGCGCGGGCGGTCATGCGGTGTCCCTTGGAACGGTGATGGGTGGGCAAGTATCCAGTGTCGCCCGGGAAAAATCGCCTGCGGCGGCCATCACGCCGGGCCGGCAATGGCCGGCAGGGCGGTTGCCGGATGGTGGCTGCACACAAGGAAAACCCGCCGGGTGGCGGGTTCAAGGCTTGCTCAACTCCCCTGTGCGCGGACGCTCTCGGGCGGCCCTGCGCGGTATGGCATCGGATTCAGGCGGCGAGATCCAGTTCCACGCGGGTCACCATCACGCCACGCGGGCGCAGCATGCCGTTGAGGCTCTGCTTGAGCTGCTGGCCCAGCGCGCGTTGGTCGGCGGCCGCCTCGACCTTACCCTGCAGCGCTTCCAGCGCACCGCGGCGGATCAGCTGGTCGGCCTGCTCGATCACCGCATCGGCGCGCTCGGGCTCCAGCACCTGCCAGTACACCGTGCCGCGCACGTCGCCCGCGTCGACCATTGGTTCCTCGAAACGCAGTACGCGACCACCGAGGTCGATGCGATGCCCCACCCGGTCCAGCAACGGCAGCACCAGATGGATTCCCGGCTGCAGCAGGCGCACCGGCTTGCCGCGGCGGTAGAGGCTGCAGACCTGTCCGGCCGGCACGCGCTTCACCGCGAGGATGGCGAGCGAGGACAGGCAGATGGCGGCGAGAATCAGGGCAGACATGGCAAGGAAAATCAGTGAGTTATGGGTGTATTGTTGCGCTTTGACTGGAAGTTGATGATACAGCCAGTTGAAGCTTGAAGCTTAATTTTTATTTAACGCCCATGCCGAGTAACTTGCAAGCCCCTGAATCCGCGACTTTTGTCGGCACCGGCTGACTTTGCTGAAGGGTAAGCATCAGCCGTACCAGTGGATGCCATCGGAGGCACGCACCAACCGGGATGACGCGCAGCTGGGCTGGCGATCACACATTGCAGGCCCGCCGGTCCACTTTTCATCGCGGCGCACCGGTCGCCGCGGCCATGTGCGTCACGCACGGCCAAGCCCCGGCCAGCATGGCCGGGGCAATTGCGGACGCGGTGCGTCAGAACTTGCCGGCGCGGAAGTCGGCGATGGCCTCGTGGATCTGTTCGGGCGTGTTCATCACGAACGGCCCATAGCGCGCCACCGATTCGCCCAGCGGCCGGCCCGCGACCAGCAGCACGCGCGCCGGCGCCTCGCTGCCGCCGATGCGCACGCTCTCGCCCGTCGACAGCACCGCCAACTCGCTGCGCGCGAGCTTGTCGCCAGCCACCTGCGCGTCGGTGCCTTCGAACACGTAGGCGAAGGCGTGGTGGCCGGCCGGCAGCGGAATCTCCACCTGCGCACCCGGCTCGACCGCGATGTCCAGGTACACCGGCGCGGTGACGATGCCGGCCACCGGCCCGGTGGCGTCGGCCAGCTCACCAGCGATCACCTTCACCGTCACGCCGTCGGCCGGATGCACCACGGGGATGCGCTCCGGACCGATGTCCTGGTAACGCGGCGCGGTCATCTTGTCGCTGGCAGGCAGGTTCACCCACAACTGGAAGCCCCACATCAGGCCGTTTTCCTGCTGCGGCATTTCCGAATGCAGGATGCCGCGGCCGGCGGTCATCCATTGCACGCTGCCGGGAACGAGGTCGCCGCGGTTGCCGTGGTTGTCGCCATGCTGCATGTGGCCGGCCAGCATGTAGGTGACCGTCTCGAAGCCGCGGTGCGGGTGCTCGGGGAAGCCGGCGATGTAGTCGTCGGCGCTGTCGGAGCGGAACTCGTCCAGCAGCAGGAAGGGGTCGAGCATGTCCAGCCCGGGCTGGCCGATGATGCGCTTCAGCTTCACGCCCGCGCCGTCGGCGGTGTCGATGCCGCGGATGCGGCGGAGGATGCGTCGTTCGCTCATGGCAATGCTCCGATGGAAGGAATGCCGCCAAGATGCGCGCGCGACGTGCGTTATCCAAGCGTCGCGGCGGGAACGGATTGTTCGCGGAAAGCGGTAGAAACGCCTCGTGAGATACCCCCGCCTGCTTTTTTGCTACCGGCTACCGGATGGCTCCTGTGGCCACCAATACCTCGTGGTAACGCTCGTTCGACATGCCTTGCTTCTGCTCGATGGCGAGCGAGTGGCCACCATCCGGTGAAGCAATGACTGTTGGTCGATGCTGGGCCGTACCAAACTGGACCGACACCGCCAGACCCAACGAGCCGTCATGGCATGGAATCCCGTTGGCCACGATGCCGTCGATGGGCGGCTCCGAACGTGCATCCTCCGAGTACAGCTCGACGTAACGGTAAAAGTCCCGCTCGGACACTTCGACCCAGATTCCCCAGCCATAGCTGCCAGTGCGCGACTGGAAAGGAATGCGCAGAACGCAGCGGATGAAACAACGCTCGCCCAACTGGCAGCAATCTGCGTCCCAACGAGCCTGCTGCGCCCGATCCGGCTCGGGAATGGCCCACACCTCGTCAGGAAGTTTCCAGGCGTAATCGGTGGGTAACCCTTCGTGGGTTTCGCCACAGGTCCGGCACAGGAAGGATGTCGTCATTGGCAGGCTGCGATCCGTGCCGGGATTTCAGTGCACCCAATGCCCGCTGCGATGGCGCGGCGCCGCACCCTCGTGGACTTCCGGTTCACTGTGCCGCTGCACCATCGCTTCCAGCTCGGCCTCGCTGACCGGCTTGGCCTGCCAGTACTGGCCCACGGCGTCGAGCACGGCGGGGATCTGCGCCAGGCAGTCGTCGTATTCCTCCTCGCTGAGTTTCTCGAACTCGGCCTCGGCGCTGAGCACGCCGTCGTCCACCGCCAGCGCCATCACGGGGCCGAGCAGTTCCATCAGCTGCGGGTCGTCGGCGAGGCGGCTTTCCCACAGCGCGGCGCGCAGGTCGATGCCGCGGCTGAACCCTTCGCACCAGCCGGCGGCCGACAGCGCCGGGCCGGTGTCGGTATCGATCTCGCCGAGGATGGGCTCGTAGGCGTCCACGTCGAGTTCGGCGCTGATCGAGTCGTTGAGCTTGGCCAGCAGCGCCAGCACGCGGTTGCCCTCGGCCTCGTCGGCGAAGGGTTCATGCAGCACTTCGGGCAGCCATTCGTCCGGCAGCACCTGCAAGGGGCCGACCGCCAGCGCGCTGAGCAGGCCGTGCACGCCGTCCAGCAGCAGGCGGCCGTCGCCCTCCTGCACGTGGGCGCGCAGGTAGCGATCCAGCTCGTCGAGTTCCTCGTCGGCGAGCGAGCTGGGCCAGTCGGTCTTGCTTGTAGTCATTGCGTATCCAGTTCCAGCGTCACCGGCGTGTGGTCGGACGGTCGTTCCCAGCGGCGCGGTTCGCGATCGATCGCCGCGGCGACGGCGGCGGGTTTCAGGGCTTCGCCGAGCAGGATCAGGTCGATGCGCAGGCCCATGTTGCGCCGGAACGCGGCCTGTCGGTAGTCCCACCAGCTGAAGTGGCCGCCTTCGGACTGGAACAGCCGGAAGCTGTCGTGCAGCCCGAGGTCGGTGATCGCCTTGAGCGCCGCGCGCTCGGGCGGCGAGCAGAGGATGTCCTCGCCCCATGCCACGGGATCGTGCACGTCGCGGTCGTCGGGTGCGATGTTGAAGTCACCCAGCACCACCAGCTTCGGGTCGCGTGCGATCTCGCCCGCGAGGAACGCGTGCACGCGCGCCAGCCAGTGCAGCTTGTAGGCATACTTCTCGTCGCCAACCGCCTTGCCGTTGACCACGTAGAGATCGACGACGCGCAAGCCACCGATGCTGGCGGCGAGGATGCGCCGCTGCGGGTCGTCCAGCCCCGGGATGTCGGTGACCACGTCGGCGAAATCGCCCAGTTCCGCGCGCGCAAGGAGGGCCACGCCGTTGTAGGTCTTCTGCCCGGAGAACACCGCGCGATAACCCGCCGCGGCGAGCTCGGCGACCGGAAACTTCGCGTCCTCCAGCTTGGTTTCCTGCAGCGCCACGATGTCCGGCCGCGCGTCCGCCAGCCACTGCAGAAGCTGCGGCAGGCGCACCTTCAGCGAGTTCACGTTCCACGAGGCGATCTTCATGCAGGCATTGTAAGAGCCTGTCCATGATCTCCAAACACCCGGGTTGCCACCGGGCGGCATCGGTTGGCCGGCGGCCAGGGCAGGGCAATCCGCTGGGTGGCGCCTGTTCGCCCGCATGCCGGCGTCACCACCCCGTCGTGGACGGATGCCCACTCCCCGCCCCTCATGACCGAGTCCATCCATGGACTCTCCCCGGGTGCCTTCGTCCCACCTTGGCGGCACGCAAACAGCTCCCGGCGCGGGGCGCCTGGAGACCCCTGGGCAGGCCCAAGGGATGCCTCGCGGCTGAACCGGCGGGCGCCGAAGCCGTCACCACGGGCGTTTTCCATGTATGCTCGCGACGGCAAGGGCCGGGGAGGACTCGGATTTCCTGCTCCATGTTGCGGCCAGGCGCACTCGTCCGGCCGCGATTCATTCATGTTTCAAAGGTATGTGTCATGTCGGAACGTCAGAGCGGTACGGTCAAGTGGTTCAACGATGCCAAGGGCTTCGGCTTCATCACGCCGGAAAGCGGTGAAGACCTGTTCGTGCATTTCCGCGCGATCCAGGGCAACGGCTTCAAGTCGCTGCAGGAAGGCCAGCGCGTCACTTTCGTCGTCACCAAGGGCCCGAAGGGCCTGCAGGCCGAGGAAGTGCAGAAGGCCTGAGCCTTCTGCACTCCGCCGCCTAGGAAAGCCCGCCGCAAGGCGGGCTTTTTCTTTTTGCGATCATCCCTGATCGCGAGAATCAAACGGGTAGCAGGCCGTGGCTGCGCAGCAGGGCTTCCGGCTCCGGTTTGCGGCCACGGAAAGCGACGAAGCTTTCCAGCGCGGGGCGGCTGGCGCCCACGGAGAGCACTTCGCGGCGGAAGCGCGCACCGGTGTCGGGATCGATCACGCTGCCGCCGAGTTTCGACGCATCCTCGAACGCGCCGAACGCGTCGGCGCTGAGCAGCTCGGCCCACAGGTAGCTGTAGTAACCCGCCGCGTAGCCGCCCGCGAAGATGTGCGAGAACGCATGCGGGAAGCGCTGCCACGCCGGCGGGTGCAGCACCGCCACCTGTTTGCGCGCCTGTTCGAGCACGGCCAGCGCGCGCGCGCCTTCGGCGGGGTCGTAGCCGAGGTGCAGGCTGAAGTCGAACAGCGCGAACTCCAGCTGGCGCACCAGGAACAGGCCCGCGTGGAAGTGCCGCGCCGCAAGCATGCGCTGGAACAGTTCCTCCGGCAGCGCTTCGCCGGTCTGCCAGTGGCGCGCGAACAGGTCCAGCGCCTCGCGGTTCCAGCCGAAGTTCTCCATGAACTGGCTGGGCAGTTCCACCGCGTCCCATTCCACGCCGTCGATGCCGCCGATCGAGGGCAGGGCGATTTCGGTGAGCAGGTGGTGCAGGCCGTGGCCGAATTCGTGGAACAGGGTCAGCACGTCGTCGTGGGTGAGCAGCGCGGGACGGCCTTCGGTGGGCGGCGCGAAGTTGCAAGTGAGGAAGGCCACCGGCAACTGCTTCGCCTCGCCGTCGTCGAAGCGGGCGCGGCAGACGTCCATCCACGCGCCGCCGCGCTTGCCGTTGCGCGCGTAGAGGTCGACGTAGGCGCCGGCGAACACGCGGCCGTCGGCATCCTTCACGTCGTAGTAGCGCACGTCGGGATGCCACACGTCGACGCCTTCGCGTTGGGCAAGCGTGATGCCGTAGAGCTTGTGCGTGATCGCCCACAGGCCGTCCATCACCGCGGGCAGCGGGAAGTAGGGCTTGAGCTGTTCCTCGTCCAGTTCGTAGTTCTTCTGGCGCAGCTTCTCGGAGGCGTAGCCGACGTCCCAGGATTCCAGGTTGTCCAGCTCGAGTTCCTCGTGCGCGAACTGGCGCAGCGTGGCCAGCTCGCGCTGCGCCACCGGCTTCGCGCGTACCGCGAGGTCGTGCAGGAACTCCATCACCCCGGCCGGCGAGCCGGCCATCTTGGTGGCCAGCGATTCCTCCGCCGCGTTGGCGAAGCCGAGCAGCTGCGCGGCCTCGTGGCGCAGCGCCATGATCTGCTCGATGCGCGCGGAGTTGTCGTACTTGCCGGCGTGCGGCCCCTGGTCGGATGCGCGCGTCTGGTAGGCCCAGTACACGCGCTCGCGCAGGCCGCGGTTGTCGGCGTAGGTGAGTACGGCCTGCACGCTGGGTTGCTTCAGCGTGACCAGGTAGCCGTCCAGCTCCTGCTCCCTGGCGTACTGGCGCAGCACCGCAAGGCCGGATTCGGGGATGCCGGCGAGGTCGCGCTCGTCGGTGACGTGCTCGTGCCAGGCGTCGGTGGCGTCCAGCACCGCGTTGGAGAACTCGGTGGAAAGCTTCGACAACTCCACGCCAATCTCGCGGAAGCGCGTGCGCGCGGGTTCTTCCAGCGACACGCCGGAAAGCCTGAAGTCGCGCAGTGCGTGTTCCACCAGCACGCGTTCGGGGCGCGGTAGCGTGGCGAAAGCCGGCGCATCGGCCACCGCCTGCACGGCGGCATACAGATCGCGATTCTGGCCCTGCGCGATCGCATGCTCGGTGAGTTTCTCCTCGGCCGGGCCATAGGCCTCGCGCAACGCTGGGCCGTCGACCACCGAATGCAGGTGCGACACCGGCGCCCAGGCGCGTGCAAGGCGCTGGCCCAGGCGCTCCTGCGCCAGCATCACGTGGGCGAAGTCACGCGGGGCGCCGGGGGCGGTGAGCTCGGCGATCGCCGCATCGTCGGCGGCGAGGATCTCGGCGATGGCCGGCGCGATATGCTCGGGGCGGATGCGGGAAAACGCCGGCAGCGTGTCGTCGGCCAGCAGCGGGTTGTCTTGGTTCATGGCGGCTCCTTTTCGACGCAAAGCGTGGCGAGCGGGAGGGGCGAAAGCAAGCCACCTCGTTGGCCACTCCGGCGCAGGCCGGACAAGCGCGAAGCGCGCAGGATGCCTGAAGGGCGGCCCCGAAGGGGCGAGCGCAGCGAGTCATCCAGTGGCGATCCCGCTCGTTCGAACCATGCCGTTGCTGGATCCCGGCCTGCGCCGGGATGACGAGCGGGGAGCGGGGCCATCCGGTGTTCCCTACAATGCGCGCATGAACAGCCTGCGCAGCTACAAGGGCATCGTCCCTGTCCTCGGCGAACGCGTCTACATCGACCCCGCCGCCACCGTGATCGGCGACGTGATACTGGGCGACGACGTGTCGCTCTGGCCCGGCACGGTACTGCGCGGCGACGTGAACCACATCCGCGTGGGCGCGCGCACGAACATCCAGGACGGCGCGATCGTGCACGTGGCGCACGCCGGCCCCTATGGCCCGGGCTACCCCTGCCTGATCGGCGCTGACGTCACCATCGGCCATGCCGCGGTGGTGCATGCCTGCACCATCGAGGACGGCTGCCTGATCGGCATGCACGCCAGCGTGCTCGACGGCGCGGTGGTGAAAAGGCATGCCTTCGTCGGCGCCGGCGCGCTGGTCCCGCCGGGCAAGGTGGTGGGCGAACGCGAGCTGTGGCTGGGCAACCCGGCGAAGTTCGTGCGTGTGCTCAGCAACGCGCAGGTCGAGCAGCTGATCTACTCCGCCGCGCACTACGTGCGGGTGAAGGACGATTACCTCGCCGGCTGAACGACCTCACTGCAAAGCCGGCGCCTGCCGTGCGGCCATCGCCGCGGCTTGCTCGGCATGCTTGCGGCCCAGCAGCGCCCGCTGGGCATCGAGGTAGCCGCCGAGCAGGGCGAGTTTGTAGTCGCTGGCATTCAGCTCGTCGTGCGCGGGGTCGTACCTGTAGTTGCCGGCATCGTAGGCGCGCAGCAGCTGCAGCTCGCGCTGCGCCTCGTCGAGGTCACCCGCGGCGATGGTGTGCTCGACATCCTCGCAGGCCGGCTTGAACAGGTCGCGCAGCGCACCCAGCGCGGTGCGGTTGCCCGGTTCGAGCTGCAGCACGCTGAAGTAGAACTCGAACGCATTGCTGCCCACCGGCGCCACGCGTCGGCCGTCGTGCCGCGCGTCGGCGGCAAGGCCGAGCAGGATGTGCACGCCGTTGTCGTCGGGCGACGACGCCGTGGCGGCACGGGCATTCCAATGCCACCAGCCGCCGCCGGCCAGCATCAAGAGCAGAACGCCGCCCAGCCAGACCGGGCGGCGCGAGAAGAACGAAGCGAGATTTTGCATGACACCCGTGCCTGACCGGAACCGCGGTCGCGGCCGTCCCGAAGAACGGCCGCGACGTTGACGGCAAGCTAGCGGCGCATCATGTCAACGTGATGACTCGCGCGCTCACCAGCCGGGCGTATCGCCCTGCCAAGGCGAACCGTCCGGATGGCTGAACCAGGACACGCCGTTCTGCCCACCGGGGCAACCCTTGCCGGTGCCATACGCCGTCACTGCGCCCGATGCCGACGCCACGTCGGCGCGGTAGCAGCTGCCCAGCGAATCGCGGAACGCAAACGTCTGCGAACTGGCTTGGCCGGTATGACCGGTGAAGTTGCCGCTGGCGTCGAAGTCCAGCGTGTCGGCGCTGTTTACCGTGTTCTCCACCTTGTCCGCATACAGCGGGAAGCCGTAGAACCCGCTGGCGCGGTCCAGCCGGTAACCCTGCTTCACCGTGGTAGCCACGGTCGCGCTGCCATCCGCGGCAACCTGTTCGTTGTAGTCGAGGTGGAAGGGATAGCGCACGTGTTGCGTGTACGAGGTGCCATCGCTGCTGCTGCTGGTGCCGTCCATCGAGGTGTGCTGGTCGATGACCTGCACGTAGGCGGTCGCGTTGTTGGTGAAGGCCTGCGCGTTGCTGAAGCCCACGGTCTGGTCCACCGTGTTCTGCACGCGGCCGTGCGAGGTGTTGGCGTAGCCCTGGATCACGAAGTGGCGCGAGAGCCGGGTGGTGATGTCGCCGTTGCCGGTGCTGTCCAGCGTGCTGCTGATGGTGGACGTGGGCGACTGGCCGGCCAGGGTGTTGCGCGTCACGCTGCCGGTGACCTGCTTGCTGTGGCTGTCCTGGTACACCAGCAGGGTAGCGGCGGTGGAGAAGTAGTTGTTCGCGCCGGCCACGCTCAAGGCCACCGTGTGCTGCGCGCCGTCACTGAGCACGCCCGCGAACGGGCTGAGGTCGACGCGGTACGGCATGAAGTTCAGCGTCTGCACGCCGGTGACCGGCCGCCACAGGAAGGGATCGATGCCGCCGGTGAAGATCCACGGATACACCGGCGCCACGCCTGCGGGCTGGCCGTCGATGCTCACCTCGGCCTCGCGGAAATTGCCGCCGCCGCAATCGTTCACCGCGACGGCGTACTGGTCGGGCACGCAGGTGTACCAGAACTCGTCGGCGTTCTGGCTTTGCGCGAACACGTCGAGGTAGGCGTGTTCCACGTTGCGCGGCAGGGCCAGCGTCTTCGACAACTGGTCAGTGGAGGAGGACAGGTTGGTGACGCTGCCCACCGGGTCGCTGCCCAGCGGAATCACCTGGTCGGGCACGCGCGGTGCGGGTGCGCGTGCCGAGGCCGGATAGAACAGCAGCTTCGCGCTGCCGTTGATCACGCCGGTATAGGTGCTGTCCACCAGGTTCCACAGGATCGCCTGGCCCTGGCCCGCGTTCTGCAACAGCGCGCTGTAGTCGGTGAGGTCGCGCTCCACGTGCCAGCTCGGCGCCACCGTGGACGAAGGCTCTTCGGTGGTGCCGAAGAACAGGTTCACGCCGCCCAGCCAGATCGAGGCGGTGCGGTCGTACTGCACGCCCGCGGTCACCGAGAAATCCGCCTCCAGCACCACCTTGGCCCACTTCGTGCCGCAACCGGCAGGCGGCGTGTAGCTGTAGGGGCGGGTGCCGAAATCGTTGAACACGTCGTTCTGGAACAGTTGCACCACGCAGGGCGTGCCCGGCGGGCGCGGCACCGCCGGGTCGGCGGTGGTCACATTGGTCGAACCGACCGGATTGCCGCCGGTGGCGGCGAATGCGTTGCTGGCAAACCACGACAGCCCGGCGATGGCCAGGCAACGACTCAACATTCCCATCCGCAGCATGCTGTTTCCCCTCGCTTGCGGGCCTGCCGGCAACCATCGCGTGGTCCTGGACAAGCCCTGCCACCCCCTGCATCGACGATGCTGGCACCGGGATTTTTAGACGGGGTCAAATCCGGCCACGTGTTTTCTTGCGGCGCTTCAGGAAGCCTGGCTCGTCATTCCGGCGAAAGCCGGAATGACGGGCAAAAGAAGCGCTCAGCCGGCGCGCAGCGACTGGTACACCGGCTCGGTGTCGGGCCGCCGGCCATGCCACAGCTCAAATGCCTCGGCCGCCTGTTCGACCAGCATGCCGAGGCCATCCCAGGCGTGGCGCGCACCGGCGGCCTTCGCCCAGGCGACGAAATCGATCGCCGCCGTGCCGTAGGCGAGGTCGTAGCAAAGCGCGCGCGCGCCGACCAGCGACATCGGCAGTTTCAGCCCGCTGCCCAGCACGCCGGCCGAGGTGGCGTTGAGGATCAGGTCGTAGCTGCCGAGGTCGGCGAGGTCGTCCCAGTAGCGGGTATGCACGCGTGCCGGTTCGCCGATCGCGTCGGCCAGCGCATCGGCGGTTTCCGGCGTGCGGTTGACGATGGTGAGCGTCTGCACGCCCGCATCCAGCAGCGACCACGCCACCGCGCGCGCCGCGCCGCCGGCGCCCAGCAGCAGCGCGTCGTGGCCGCGCAGGTCCGCGCGGTGGCGTTCGGTGAGGTCCCGCACCAGGCCGGCGCCGTCGGTGTTGTGCGCGGCCAGCCGGCCGTCGGGCAGGCGGGTGAGCACGTTCGCCGTGCCGGCGCGCGTGGCCGCCACGCTGCGCTCGTCTGCCAGCGCGAAGGCCGCGCCCTTGTGCGGCAGGGTGACATTGGCGCCGACGCCACCCGCGGCGAAGAACGCGCGCACCGCTTCGGCGAAAGCCTCCGGCGCCGCGTCGATGGTGCGGTACTCCAACGCGATGCCGAACTGCCGCGCGAAACCCTGGTGGATGCGCGGCGACAGCGAATGCGCGATCGGATGACCGAACACGGCGAACTGGAAAGGCTGGCTCATGCAATGCTCCTGGAATGGACGGCCATTCTGACTCCGCTCTCCCGCTTGCGGGAGAGGGTCGGGGGAGCGGGAATTTCCAGCAGTCGCAAGCCGTGAGATGCGCCGCCGGCATGCTGCATCCATCGCCGCGAGGAAACCGCCATGCGCATCGCCACCATCGACCGCCACCGCCACGAACACCTGCTGGCCATCGCCCTGTCGTGGCTCGCCGTCGGCAGCACGTTGCTCCTGACCACCCTGGTGCCGGCGCATAACGCGCTGCTGGGCTGGGCGCCGTTGCTTTGGCTGTCCGCAGCGCCACTGACGCTGTTGCTGATCCTCGAACCCGGCCTGCCGCGCGCGCTGCTCACGCTGCGACGCGCGCGGCGCCATTGATTCCATCTGGCAGTGGAAGGGCCCGTCGCCGCAGGGAAGCGGCGCCCGGTGCACCTCAGGCGCCGACGCCCTGCCGCTTGCGTTCCATACGGCGCAGGAATTCGCGCATAACGCTGAGGTACAGCTCGTCGCCGAGGCACTCGTCCTCGACGCCGGCGTCGATGGAAGGATTGTCGTTCACCTCGATCACCACCGGCTTGTCCCCCACGCGCTTGATGTCCACGCCGTAGAAGCCGTTGCCCACGGCCTGGGTGGCCTTGAGCGCCAGCTTCACCACGTCGGATGGGGCGTTTCCGATGGGCAGGGTCTCCGACTCGCCGGTCCTCGACGCGCCCTTGGCGCCATGGTTGTAGATCTGCCAGTGGCCGCGCGACATGAAGTATTTGCAGGCATACAGGGGCTCGCCGTTGAGCACGCCGATGCGCCAGTCGAATTCGGTGTAGACGAATTCCTGCGCCAGCAGCAGCGCGCTGTGCTGGAACAGCTCCGTGGTGGCCCTGGCCAGCGCGGTCTCGTCCTCCACCTTCACCACCCCGCGCGAGAACGAGCCATCGGGAATCTTCAGCACCAGCGGGTAGCCGAGTTTCCCCGCGACGTCCCGCAGGCCGCGCGCGTCGTCGCGGTAGAGGATCTCGGTGCGCGGCACGGCGAGCTTGCGCGACACCATCAGGTCGTTGAGGAAGATCTTGTTCGTGCAGCGCAGGATCGAGGTGGGATCGTCGATCACCACCATGCCTTCCTTCTCCGCGCGGTGCGCGAAGCGGTAGGTGTGGTTGTCGCTGGCGGTGGTCTCGCGGATGAACAGGCCGTCGTATTCGGCGAGGCGCTGGTAGTCGTTCTTGCCGATGGGGTCGACTTCGATGCCCAGCTCCTTGCCGGCCGCGATGAACGCCTTCTGCGCGCGCTTGTTCGACGGCGGCATGGCTTCGTGCGGATCGACCAGCATGGCGATGTCGTAGCGGAACTGCTTGCGCGCCTTGGGCTTGCGCCACAGCTTCTTGCTGAAGCGGTCGAGTTCCTCGGCGAAGGCGTCTTCCTGCGCATCGTCCAGCGTGTGCAGGCCCACCGGCTTGATCGCGCTGGTCTGCCACACGCGGTCGCGCTCGAACTCGATGCGCAGCAGCGGGCAGGGGAACATTTCGAACACCTGCCGCGCCAGGTCCTGCAGCGCCGGCTGCGAGGTCTGCCCGAAGTAGACGAGGATGCCGAAGTCGGTGGTGTCGCGCCCGCCCGCGGGCAGGAAACGGGTGAGCTTGGTGTTGAGGTCCTCGATCTCCAGGCCATACAGCGAGCGGCGGCGCAGGTCGTTCACCGTGCGCACCGACGGCATCACCTTGTGCCCGCGCGCCTCGGCCAGCAGCGACACGTAGTAGCCGGTACCGAGGTACTTGTAGCTGCGGCAGAGGTTGATGACGTGGGTGCGCTCGTCGTCGACGCCGACGGTTTCGCGCAGGTAGTCCGCTGCGGTCACCACGTCGGCGGACGGGTAATAGACGCCCCAGTCGGAGGCTTTCTCGACCACGATGACCAGACGGGCCATGTCACCACTCAGGCTTGCGATTGCAGGGGCGCCCTGCAGGCAAGGCGATGAGCGCGCAGTGTCGCACAGCACGAACGCACACCGGGGCGTGGCACTGAATCCTTGCTAAGCATGCGACCCGCCGCGATTGCCGCAGCGTCGCCGGGCCACTACAGTCCGCCGGCTTGCCGCCGTGCGCGCGTCCGATCAAGGGAATCCATCGACATGCCGCCAACCAACGTGCGCGTCCGCTCCGCCGAGCTTTCCGACCTCGACGACCTGGTCGCGCTGGAAGAGCACAGCTTCACCAGCGACCGGTTGAGCCGCGCGCAGTTCCGTCGTCACCTCGACAGCGACAGCGCGAAGGTGCTGGTGGCCAGCACCGGGCCGCATCGCTTCCTCGGCACGGCCGTGGTGTTCTTCCGCAAGCGCAGCGGCGTGGCGCGGTTGTACTCCATCGCCACCCACCATGCCACGCGCGGCCAGGGCGTGGGCTCGGCCCTGCTCGATGCCGTGGAACAACTCGCGCGCCGGCGCCGTTGCCGCGCATTGCGGCTGGAAGTGCGCGCCGACAACACCGGCGCGGTCCGCCTCTACGAGCGCCTTGGCTACCGCCGCCTGTGCGCGCTCGCGAAGTACTACGAGGATGGCGCCGACGGATGGCGCTACGAAAAGCCGCTGGACTGAAAGCGCCACGGCCCCGTCGCCAGCGCGACGAGGCCGCGTGCCGGCCGTGCAGGCGTTACTTGTGGTTCTGGTTCGCCGCTTCCGCCGCCGCCTTGAGCTCGCGGTTGGCCTGGTCGAGCAGGTCCTTCGCCTTCGCCGCGTGGCCGTCCATGTCCCATTCGTTCGCCTGCTGCGCGGCGACGATGCGCTGGTAGGCCTTGTCGGTGAGCTTCTGCGCGGCGGCGATGTTCGGATGGCGGCTGCCGCTGACGTCGCGCACCGGCTGCGCGGCGAAGGCGCTGGCGGCGGTGGCCGCCAGCGCGGCGGTCAAGATGGCTTGCGTGAGCTTGTTCATGGGCCTCTCCCGGGTTGAGTGAACGCCACGGGACGGCGGCCCGCCAAGGTCGCGCCGCCGTGGCGAGGCGAATCTAGCGCGGACGCCGTACAAGTTCCTGCGACGGCCTTTGCCCGATCCCCGGCGCTAGCCGCCCAGCGGCGAACCGATGCGCCGCTCGGTGGCCGCATCCGGTCGCGCCACCAGTGCGCCGGCACCCGAAAGGCTCAGGCTGTAGTGGCCGCCGTCGACCAGCGGCAGGAAGGCGCCGCTGCCGTAGACCGCGTCCACCATCGGCAACGCGCGCGGGTATTGCCGGTGCAGGTCGAGCAGGTCGAAACCATCGGCGGAACCGAGCGCCACCACGGTGCGCGGCGCGTACTGCTCCTGTGTCGCGTCGTCGTAGCGGCCGTCGATGCGGTCGAGGCGATACAGCGGCGGCAGGCCGGCGAGCAGTTTCCACTTCAGCACCACGGCTTCCACGCGCCAGTCGTCGCCGGCCAGTTGTACCTGGCGCGTGGCGCCGTCGGGCCAGGCCAGGGTGACGGCCCAGCGCTGCGGCGAAAGGATGTGCGCGTCGATCTCCACCACCGGCGTTTCCTCGTCCAGCAGGCGATAGCCGCGCAAGGCCCAGCCGCCGACGCCGAGCAGCACGCTGAGCACGAGGCACACCGCGCACAGCAGCCCGTGCCAGCCGGCGGCCAGGCGCGCACCGGCATCGAGGCGGCGGCGCAGCATCACCAGTTGCAGCAGGCAGGCCAGCAGCAGGATCGCGGCGAGCACCAGCAGCACGGTCGCGGGCAGGCGCAACAGCTCGATCGGGTTCATCGGGGTTTCCGTGGGGAAAGGCGCGCATGATAAGCCGCCGCGATGCGCTCGCTATACTGCGGCATCACGTTTCCCACAGGTGTACGCCCATGCGCCGTCCGTTGCTGCCGCTGCTTTGCCTCGCCATCGCCATGCTCGCCGGCTGCGGCAACAAGGGCCCGCTGTACCTGCCGAACAATCCGAATCCGCCGGTGCATGTGCCGCCCAGGCCCGCACCGGCACCGTCCGCCACGGCCACCGGCCCGGCGCCGGATGCCCCGACGGCGACGGGCAGCGCCCCCATCTCGGCCAGCAGCAGCGCCACGCACTGAGCTTCGCCGATGCTGCGCTTCTCCAAGATGCACGGCCTGGGCAACGACTTCGTCGTGCTCGATTGCCGCGCCACGCCGTTCGCGCTGGACGAAGCGGGCATCCGGGCGCTGGCGGACCGCCGCACCGGCGTGGGTTTCGACCAGTTGCTTAGCGTCGAGCCGGCGCGCGATCCGTCCTGCGCGTTCTACTACGGCATCTGGAACACCGACGGCTCGCCCGCGCGCCAGTGCGGCAACGGCGTGCGCTGCGTGGCGGCGTGGCTGCATCGCGCCGGCGCGCTGGCGGCAGGCGAGCCTGTCCGGCTGGAAAGCCCGTCCGGCCCGGTGGCGGTACGCCTGCTTTCCGCGCACGAAGTCACCGTGGACATGGGCGAACCGCGGTTCGATCCGGCGCGGATTCCGTTCGCGGCAGAACACGAAGCGATGCGTTACGTGATCGAGGTCGATGGCACGACGCTGGAGATCGGCGCGGTATCGATGGGCAATCCGCATGCGGTGGTGCCGGCAGACGGGCTGGCCGACGGTGCCGCGGAACGGCTGGGCCCGGCGCTCACCACGCATCCGCGTTTCGCCCAGGGCGCGAACACCGGCTTCGTCGAACGCCTTTCCCGCGACCACCTGAAACTGCGCGTGCACGAACGCGGCGTGGGCTGGACGCTCGCCTGCGGCACCGGCGCCTGCGCGGCGATGGCGGTCCTGCGCCAGCGTGGCGAGGTGGACGGGCAGGTGCGCGTGGACTTGCCCGGCGGCGCGCTGCGCATAGCCTGGCAGGGTCCAGGCCACACGCTGTGGATGACCGGCCCGGCGGCGTTCGCGTTCGAAGGCGAATGGCCGGGAGCCTGAGCGGCAGAAGCCGCTCGGGCTACCGGATTGATCCCACCGCGCGTCCATCGCACACTCGCCGCATGACCGCAGCAGGAAACCGCGCATGAACGCCCCCTTGTCCGACGACACCATCGATGCCGTCGCCGTCGCGGCTTACCTGAAGCGGCACCCTTCCTTCCTCACCGATTATCCCGAGCTGGCCGCGCAACTCACCATGCCGCGCGAGCAGGGCACGGTGTCCTCGCTGGCCGCATACCAGTCGCAGCAACTGCGCGAGAAGAACGCGGAGCTGGAGCGCCGCCTCGCCGAGCTCACCGCCATCGCCGCCGACAACGAAAAGCTGATGGAGCGCGTGCACGCGCTCACCGTGGCGCTGCTGCGCGCGAACACGCTGGAGGTGACCACGCGCACCGTGATCGCCAAGCTCAACGAGAATTTCCACACCGAGCAGGTGCGCTTGCTGCTGTTCGGCCGCCACGCCGACCTGCCGCGTTCGGCCTGGCTGCGCCAGGTGGGCGGCGGGGCCGCCGAGCTGCCCGAACTGGCCGAGCTGCTGCAACGGCACGAGCCCGTTTCCGGCCGCCTGTCGCCCGACAAGCTGGCGCAGCTGTTCGGCGACGAGGCGGCATCGATCCGCTCGACGGCGCTGATACCGCTGGGCAACGCCGGCATCCTCGCCATCGGCAGCCACGACCCCGATCGCTTCCAGCCCGGCATGGGCACGCTGTTCCTCAAGATGATCGCCGCCACCGTCACCGCCGCACTGGCGCGGGCGCGGGACATCGCCTGAGCGGCGCATGACACCCGCGCAACAGGTCGAAGCCTGGCTCGACCGCCTCGCCGGCGAGCGACAGGCTTCACCGCATACGGTGGATGGCTATCGCCGCGACCTCGCCAAGCTCACCGCATGGATGGAAGCACAGGGCATCGCCGGCTTCGACGCCCTGGAGCCGAACCGCCTGCGCCAGTTCGTGGCCACGCAACATCGCGCCGGCCTCTCGCCGAAAAGCCTGCAGCGCCTGCTTTCGTCCTGCCGCAGCCTGTTCCGCCAGCTGACCCGCGAAGGCGCGCTGGCGCACGACCCGCTGGCCGGCGTGCGCGGCCCCAAGGTGCATCGCAAGCTGCCCGTGGTGCTGGACGTGGACGAAGCCAGCACGCTGGTGGAAGCCGGCGGCGACGGCGCGCTGGCCCCGCGCGACCGCGCGATGCTGGAACTGTTCTATTCCAGCGGCCTGCGCCTGTCCGAACTGGTCGGCCTGCGCTGGGGCGACCTCGATCTCGACGGCGGCGAAGTGCGCGTGCTGGGCAAGGGCCGCAAGATGCGCATCGTGCCGGTGGGCCGGCACGCCGTGGCCGCGTTGCGTGCGCTGGGCGAAACCACCGGCAAGGCGCCGGAATCGCCGGTGTTCCGCGGCCGCGGCGGCGCCGCCATCAACCCGCGCACCGTGCAGGTGCGGCTGCGCAAGCTCGCGCTCGCCAACGGCTTCGCCAAGCATGTGCATCCGCACCTGCTGCGCCACACCTTCGCCAGCCACATGCTGGAATCCTCCGGCGACCTGCGCGCGGTGCAGGAGCTGCTGGGCCACGCCGACATCGCCACCACGCAGATCTACACTCACCTGGATTTCCAGCACCTGGCGAAGGTGTATGACGCGGCGCATCCGCGGGCTCGGAGAAAGTAACGCGCTTGTTGCGTTTGCCCCTTCTCCCCTTTGGGGAGCACGCGGGGAGACGCCATGGATGGCGTCGGCTTTGAGGAGCGAGGAAGGTTGGGATGAGGGGCGGGTGCTCGCGGGAGCCTTCATCGAAGCTCGCTTCGACAAGATCCTTCGCGAGAGTGCCCCTCTCCCCAACCCGTTGCTAGGCTCGTTCCTCGCCAAGCAACCCCCGGCCCTCGCGCCAGCGCTCGGGCGCTCGGCCATGCGCGAGCCAATGGCTCGCAAGCAGCATGGCTTCGCCCCCGGCGGGGAGAGCGAGCAAACGGGCCAAGCAGGTTCGCCCCGCATTGAAGCCCCGGCAATCCGGCCCCATCTCGTGCGCTCCACTCTGGAGCTTTTATGGAATCCTTCCACGCCACCACCATCGTCAGCGTGCGCCGCAACGGCAAGGTCGTGATCGGCGGCGACGGCCAGGTCACGCTGGGCAACATCGTGGCCAAGGCCAACGCGCGCAAGATCCGCCGGCTCGGCCGCAACGCCGACGTGCTGGCCGGTTTCGCCGGCGCCACCGCCGATGCCTTCACCCTGTTCGAGCTGTTCGAGCAGAAGCTGGACAAGCACGGCAACAACCTCACCCGCGCCGCGGTGGAGATGGCCAAGGAATGGCGCACCGACCGTCGCCTCGGTCGCCTCGAGGCGATGCTGGCGGTGGCCGACAAGGAGGCCTCGCTGCTGATCTCCGGCAACGGCGACGTGCTCGAACCCGAGCATGGCCTGATCGCGATCGGTTCCGGCGGCCCGTATGCGCAATCCGCCGCGCTGGCGCTGATGGAAAACACCGACCTCGATGCGCGCGGCGTGGTGGAGCGCGCGCTGAAGATCGCCGGCGACATCTGCATCTATACGAACCACAACACCACGATCGAAGAGCTGTAGGCGCAACGCGCCCAAGGCCCTTCATCGTCATCCCGGCGAAAGCCGGGATCCAGCGACTTGGTCCCAAAGGCACTGGATGACCAGACATTCGTCTGTTGAAAACCCGGCATTCGCCGGAATGACGGCTCAGCAAGATTCAACTTCCCGGTGACCCCATGTCCGAACTGACCCCCCGCGAAATCGTCAACGAACTCGACCGCTACATCATCGGCCAGCACGACGCCAAGCGCGCCGTGGCAGTGGCGCTGCGCAGCCGCTGGCGGCGCATGCAGCTCCAGCCCGAGATGCGCAACGAGATCACGCCGAAGAACATCCTGATGATCGGGCCCACCGGCGTGGGCAAGACCGAGATCGCACGCCGCCTCGCCACGCTGGCCAATGCGCCGTTCGTGAAGGTGGAGGCGACCAAGTTCACCGAGGTGGGCTACGTGGGCAAAGACGTGGAATCCATCATCCGCGACCTCGCCGACGTGGCCTACAAGCTGACCCGCGACAACGCGATCAAGCGCGTGCGCTCGCAGGCCGAGGACCGCGCCGAGGACCGCATCCTCGATGCGCTGCTGCCGCGCCGGCAGACCCCCAGCGACTGGAGCCACGACCAGGCCGCCACGCCGGCGATCGACAGCGATACCCGCCAGAAGCTGCGCAAGCAGCTGCGCGAGGGCGCGCTGGACGAGCGCGAGATCGAGTTGGATTTCGCCATGAACGTGGGCGTCGAGATCATGTCGCCGCCGGGCATGGAGGAGATGGGCGCGCAGCTGCGCCAGATGTTCCAGAACATCGGCGGCGCCAAGACCCAGCACCGCAAGCTGGCGATCAAGCTGGCGCGCCCGCTGCTGGTCGAGGAGGAGGCCGGCAAGCTGCTCAACGACGAGGAGATCCGCGCGCAGGCGGTGGAAGCCGCCGAGCAGAACGGCATCGTCTTCATCGACGAGATCGACAAGGTGGCGCAGCGTTCCGAATGGGGCGGCGCCGGCGTCAGCCGCGAAGGCGTGCAGCGCGACCTGCTGCCGCTGGTGGAAGGCTCCACCGTCTCCACCAAGTACGGCCCGCTGAAGACCGACCACATGCTGTTCATCGCCTCGGGCGCGTTCTCGCTGGCCAAGCCCTCCGACCTGATCCCGGAACTGCAGGGCCGCCTGCCGATCCGGGTGGAGCTCAGCGCCCTGTCGGTGGACGACTTCAAGCGCATCCTGCGCGAGCCCCACAACGCGCTGACCAAGCAGTACGTGGCCCTGCTGGGTACCGAGGGCGTGAGCCTGGAGTTCACCGACAGCGGCATCGACCGCCTGGCCGAAGTGGCCTGCCAGGTGAACGAGCGCACCGAAAACATCGGCGCCCGTCGCCTGCACACCGTGATGGAGCGGCTGCTGGAAAGCATTTCCTATGAAGCTGCAGACAAATCCGGCGAAAAATACCTTATCGACGCCGAACAGGTGGACAAGAACCTCGGCATGCTGGTGCATAACGAGGATCTGAGCCGCTACATCCTGTAAGGCGTCATTTTGACCAAAACGCGCCAATTACGAAAGATGAAGAATTTTGTCTGCATATTCGACGAAATTTCCCGTCAACATCCCTTGAACAAGCCATTGCCACCGCTCTGCTAAAATGTTCCCCATGGCAAAGATTCTCGAGTTCAAGACCAACGGCCTGCGCGCCCAGCTGCGCGAGGCACAGGAACAACGGACCATGGTGCGCCTGTGGCGCACCGAGTTGGAGCACGGCAGCTTCTGTGGCTACGTGGGCGGCGTGGGCAACGAGTTCGTGCTGCTGTGGGTGATCGGCGACGGCATCACCGACGACGGCATCTACGTGATGCGGCACCGCGACATCACCGAGCTGGAATCGCCGGAGCGTCACCATGCCTTCATGGCCAAGGCGCTGGCCCTGAAGGGCATCGCCCCGCGCCTGCCGCAGGGCTTCCCGCTGGATACGATCCGCGACGCGGTACAGGCCGCGGGTGAGATGTCGCAGGTGATCGGCGTGCACGTGGACACCGAGGAAGAAGAGGAAGTCTGCTACATCGGCCACCTCACCAGCACCGACGACGACGGCTTCTACCTGCAGGAACTCAGCCCCGATGCGGAGTGGATGCGCCAGGCCTCGTTCTTCGCCTGGGACGAAGTCTCCACGCTCAGCATCGGCGACGGCTACGCCCAGGCCCTGCTTACCGTGGCCGGCCCCGCCCCCGCGCTGGAGCCCGGCGACGCGGGCATCGGCCACATGCACTGAACCCGCCTCCCCGGCCGAAGTGACGACGCCCGCCGCTGATCCGGCGGGCGTTTTCGTTTTCGCCCGGGCGAATCCCACGGACTCCCCGGCGTGATTCGCAGGTAAACCCGCCCTCGCCAGCCCCGTTACCGGGCAGGCGACACCGCTGCGACGCATCCCTGCGCGATCCACGCCTGCCACGGAGACCTTTCATGCACACGATCCCATTGCGACTGACTGCCTGCGCCCTGGCCTTTGGCTTGCTGATGGCCGCGCCGTCCGGCGCCGTATCGGCACAGGACAGCTCGCCGTCCGCATCCGAGGCGACGGCGGCGCCACACCGCCTGCCCGATCCGCAGAAGCAGGCCCATCGACTGGCGCACAAGCTTGGCCTCGATGCCGACCAGCAATCGAAACTGGCCGCGATCTTCGGCAATCGCCAGCAACAGGTCTCCGCCGTCCGTGCCGACACCACGCTGTCGAAACACGACCGCAGGGCAAAGCTGCTTGCCATCCACCAGGACAGCGAAAGCCAGATACAGGCGCTGCTCACGCCGACCCAGCAACAGCAATACGCGCAGCTGCAGCAGGCCATGCAGGCACACCGCCAGGCCCAGCAGCAATCCGGCCAGGACTCGCCCGACAGCCACTGAGTCCAGTGGCGATGTCGACGGCATCAGGCCCGGCTTGCCACAACGGGTGCGGCACCGTTTACCCTGCGGCTTCCATCGCCACGGAAACCCGCATGAGCCGCATCGTCGTCGTCGGCAGCATCAACATGGATCTGGTCACGCTGGCGCCGCGCTTTCCCGGCCCCGGCGAGACCCTGCTCGGCAGCCGTTTCCTCACTGCGCACGGCGGCAAGGGAGCGAACCAGGCGGTGGCCGCGGCGCGCCTTGGCGCCAGCGTGAGCATGGTCGGCGCGCTCGGTCGCGATGCGTTCGGTGACCAGTTGCATGCGGGGCTGGCGAGTGAAGGCATCGACCTCGCCCATGTCGCCCGGCTCGACGATGAAGGCAGCGGCAGCGCGTCGATCACCGTGGCCGCAAGCGAGAACCAGATCATCGTGGTGCCCGCCGCCAACGCGCGCGTCACGCCGGCGCAGGTGGAAGCCGCACGCGAAACCATCGCGCGTGCCGATGCCGTGCTGGTGCAACTCGAAATCCCGCTGGATGCCGTCGAAGCCACGCTGCGCCTCGGTCGCGCGCTGGCCGTGCCGGTAATCCTCAACCCCGCACCCGCGCAGAAGCTGCCTGCCGAATGGCTCGGGCTCGCGAGCTACCTCACCCCGAACCAGCACGAACTCGCCACCGCGCTCGGTGAAGACGCGCACACGGATTTCCGCGAATTGATGCGCCGCGCGCCGTGCCCTGTGGTGCTCACCCGCGGCGGCGAAGGCGCGTGGTACCGCGACCACGCGCAGCCCGAACCCGCGCAGCAACCGGGCTTCGCCGTGGACGCGATCGACACCACCGGCGCCGGCGACACCTTCAACGGCGCACTTGCGGTGTTCCTGCACGAAGGCTTGCCCGCGGCCGTGCGCAAGGCCTGCGCCGCCGCCGCGCTGTCGGTGACCAGGCTGGGCGCGCAGGGCGGCATGCCGTGGCAGCCCGAGCTGGACGCCTTCCTCGCCGATCGATCCCGCCCATGAGCCCGCTGGAAATCGCAGCCAACCTGCTCGCCGGCGCCTCCATCATCCTCGCCGGGCGCAACAGCGTGCACACCTGGTGGACCGGCATCGTCGGCTGCGGCCTGTTCGCCTTCGTGTTCCTGGACAGCCGCCTGTACGCCGACACCGTATTGCAGGCCTTCTTCGTGATCACCAGCATCGTGGGCTGGTGGCAGTGGCTGCACGGCAGCCACGGCGAGGAACTCCCGGTCACCGACCTGCCTGTGCGCAAGCTGTGGCTGCAACTGCTGTCCGGCGCGATCGGCGCCATCTGCTACGGCCTGCTGCTGCGCCGCTTCACCAATGCCTACTCGCCCTTCCTCGACTCCACCGTGCTCGCCTTCAGCATCGTGGCGCAACTGCTGATGATGCGCCGCCACGTGCAGAACTGGCCATTCTGGCTGCTGGTCAACACCATCGCCGTGCCGCTGTACGCCAGTCGCGGCCTGTACCTCACCTCGGCGCTATATGCGGTGTACTGGATCAATGCACTGGTGTCGTGGCGGCATTGGGTTCGGCTGCGCGACGCCGCGGCTCACTTGCCGATGCAGAACGACCCGAAGATCGCGCCGAGCAGGTCGTCGCTGGTGTAGTCGCCGGTGATTTCGCCCAGCGCCTGCTGGGCCTGGCGCAGTTCTTCGGCGGCAAGTTCGCCGGCACGGGTGCTGGCGAGGGCGTGGGTGGTGTGGGCGAGGTGTTCGCGCACCGCTTCCAGTGCGAGCACGTGGCGGCGGCGCGCGCTGAACGCGCCTTCGCCACTGCCGCTGCCGGCGAGTTGCTTGAGGTGTTCGCGCAACGCGGCGAGGCCTTCGCCGGTTTTCGCGGAGGCCCACAGCCAGCGGATGCCGTCGCGAGTTTCCGCGTGCGGCGCGGCGTGGGCGAGGTCGATCTTGTTGACCAGCACCACGCGTTCGGCGCCGGCGGACAGGTGTGCGAACAGGGCGAGGTCGGCTTCGGCGTGCTCGGCATCGGTGACCAGCAGCGCGGCGTCGGCGCGCGTGAGTTCGCCGTGCGCGCGGCGCACGCCTTCGCGCTCGACTTCGTCGTCGGTGTCGCGCAGGCCGGCGGTGTCGGCGAGTTCCAGCGCCACGCCGTCGAGCGCCACGCTCTCGCGCAGCACGTCGCGGGTGGTACCGGCGATGGCGGTGACGATGGCGCGGTCGCTGCCGGCCAGCGCGTTGAGCAGGCTGGACTTGCCGGCGTTGGGGCGGCCCACGATGGCCACGCGCAGGCCGTCGTTGAGGCGCAGGCCGCGTTGCGCTTCGCGCAGCAGTTTGGCCAGTTGCGTGCGCAGCGCGTCGAGTTGCTGCGCGATGGCGGGATCGGCGAGGAAGTCGATTTCTTCCTCGGGGAAATCGATGGCGGCTTCGATGTGCACGCGCAACGCGATCAGCGCCTGCAGCAAGGCTTCGACCTTGCGCGAAAATACGCCTTCCATCGAACGCAGCGCGGCGCGTGCACCGGCCTGCGAACGTGCCGCGATCAGGTCGGCCACGGCTTCGGCCTGGGCGAGGTCGAGCTTGCCGTTAAGGAAGGCGCGCTCGGTGAATTCACCGGGGCGCGCCAGCCGCGCACCGAGTTCGCAGACGCGGCGCAGCAGCGCATCGAGCAGCACCTGGCTGCCGTGGCCCTGCAGTTCCAGCACGTGCTCGCCGGTGTAGGAGGCGGGGGCAGGGAAGTGCAGCAGCAGGCCGTGGTCGATGGGCTCGCCCCGCGCATCATCGAAGGTGGCGAAGTGTGCATGGCGCGGCCGTGGCGCACGACCAAGCAAGGCTTGCGCAATCGCCGGCACCAGCGGCCCCGACACGCGCAGCACGCCCACGCCGGCAGCACCCGGTGCGCTGGCGATGGCGGCGATGGTGTCGGTGGATGGGTTCATGCGAGGAGCGTAAACGAAGACGGCCGCAACGGTGTTCGCTGCGGCCGCTTTATCGAGAAGTGCGGCCAAGGATGGCCGCCCGTTTGATCTTCGCGATCAGGGACGATCGCAAGAATCACTCATTACCCCTTGGCCGCCGCTTCCTCGCGTTCCACGTGATGGGTGATCCACCACTGCTGGCCAAGGCCGACAAGGCCGTTCACCGCGTAGTAGAGGCACAGGCCCGCGGGGTAGAAGGCGAACAGCACCGAGAAGATCAGCGGCATCACCTTCATCATCTTGGCCTGCGCCGGGTCCATGCCCGCCGCGACCGGGTTGAGCCACTGCGTGCCCAGCATCACCGCCGCGTAGATCACGGGCAGGATGTAGAGCGGGTCGTGCGCGCTGAGGTCGGGAATCCACAGGAACGAGGCCTGGCGCAGTTCCAGCGAATACTCCAGCACGTAGAGCAGGGCGAAGAACACCGGCATGGTGATGAGCACCGGCAGGCAGCCGGCCATCGGGTTCACCTTCTCCTTCTTGTACAGCTCCATCTGCGCCTGCTGCAGCTTCGCCTTGTCGTCGCCGTAGCGCTCCTTCAGGGCCTGGATGCGCGGTTGCAGCTTCCGCATCTTGGCGCTGGAGTGGTACTGCATCGCGGTGAGCTTCCAGGTGGCGCCCTTGATCAGCAGCACCAGCAGGATGATCGCCAGGCCCCAGTTCTTCACGATGGAATGCAGGAACGACAGGATGCCGTGCATCGGCACGGCGATGGCCTTGAACATGCCGTAGTCGATGGTGAGGTCCAGCCCCGGCGCCACCGCATCCAGCTGGCCCTGCAGGTTGGGGCCGACGTAGAGGCGCGCCTTCGCATCCGCGCTCTGCCCCGGCGCCACGTTGATCGTGGGACCGATGGCGCGGATGAGGTAGCGCGGGTGGGCGCTGCCCGGGTTCACCGTGTCGGTGGAGTAGCCGGCGACTTCGTCGGCCGGCGGGATCCACGCGGCGAAGAAGTACAAGCGCAGCATCGCGGCCCAGCCCCCCTTGAACGACGCGTCCAGCTTGTCCTTGGGTTCGGCGAAATCCTTGAACGGCAGCTTCTCGAACTTCTCGCCGGTGTACCAGGCCGCGCCCTGGAAGCTGCGTGCCACCGGGTTGGACATGGTGGTCAGCCAGTTGCCGTCATGCGGCGGTTCGGCGCGCAGCAACTGGGTATAGGCGTTGCCCTGCCACGGCGTGCTGCCGGCGTTGTCGATTTTCTGGTCGAGCGCGACCACGTAGCTGCCGCGGGCGAAATGGTAGGTCTTGGTGACCTTGAGGCCCTTGGCGTCCTGCCAGGTCAACGGCACGTCCAGTTCGTTCTGGCCCGCGGCAAGCTTGTAGTCGGCCTGCACGCCCTGGAACACGGCGAGGTGGTTGGGCTGGTCGGCCGCATCGGCATCGCTGCTGCTGACCAGGCCGTTCTGCGCCACGAAGTAGTGCGCATCGCTGTTGTCGAGCAGGGTGACCGACGCGGGGTCGGGGTCCTTCTTCGTGCGCGGCGTCTCCGGGTAAGCCAGCAACTCGGAACGCACGATGCTGCCGCCGCGCGTATCGATGGTGAGCTGCAACACGTCGGTGGTGACGGTGATCAGCGACGAAGGCCCGCTGCCGGCGGTGGCATTGCTGACGCTTGGCGCGGTGCCGGGCTGTGCGCCCGGTGCTTCTGTCGTGCTGGCGGCGGCAACCGGGGCCGGCGGCGGCGCCATGTAGTCCTTCTCCCAGGCCATGAACAGGAAGTAGCCCACGGCAAGCAGGGCGAACAGGAGGAAGTTGCGTGTTTGGTTCATCGGCTCACGGATCCGGACGATGCCACGCGGCACGCGGCCACAGGGGAAGAGGGAAGGTCAACGCACGATTGTGGCGGCGGCCTCGGCCGGCATCAATGGCGTGGGATGACATCGGATGCCGGCTCGACCGGTTCCAGCCGGACCGCGGCGAGGCGGCGCCACAGCGCGTCGGCCTCGGCCAGCAGCTCCACGCCGGACAACTGCACGGCCTGGTCGCGCGCCATCACCACCACGTCGACCGGCGGCAACTGGTCGCGCACGCGGCGGAACGATTCGCGCAGCAGGCGCTTCAGGCGGTTGCGTTCCACCGCGAGCTTGGACGCCCGCTTGGAAATCGCCAGGCCCAGCCGCGCATGCGCCAGGCCGTTCGGCCGATAGCGCAAATGAAAACAGCGGCCACCGAGGCGGCCGCTGCTGGTGCGCAACGCTGCGAAGTCGCCGGCCACACGCAACCGCAGTTCGCGCGGCAAGCCGGCAGGGCGCATGGCGGTCGCGCCGATTACGGGATCAGGCGCTTGCGGCCCTTGGCGCGGCGGGCGTTGATGACTTTGCGACCGTCGGCGGTGGCCATGCGGGCACGGAAGCCGTGGGTACGGGCGCGCTTGAGCTTGCTGGGCTGGAAGGTCCGCTTCATGGCGAGGCTCCGAAGGGAATGAATGTTGGGAAAAAGGCCGCAAAGTATGCATTGCACTGCAGCGTGCTGTCAAATCAAGGCGTTCCAGCCCCAATCCGATGTCGTACCGCAGCTTGTGGGCGCCTATGTGGATGGTTTGGGGATGACGCGCCCGAGCCTGCTGCTAGACTTGTCGATCCACCCCGCGCGCAAGCGCCCCAAGCCTGTGGACGAGAGACTTCATGAGTGAGTTGTGGCGGCGCTGCCTTGGGCGTCTGGAAGGCGAGTTGAGCGCCGAGGATCTGCACACCTGGCTGATGCCGTTGCAGGCCCGCGAGGACGAGACCGGACTGGCGCTCTTCGCCCCCAACTCCTACACCCTGGAAACGGTACGCGAGCGCTACCTGCCGCAGATCAGCACCCTGCTGGCCCAACTGGCCGGCCGCGCTTTGCCGGTACGGCTGGATGTCGGTTCCAGCGTACCGCACCAGGCCAAGCAGCCGGCCGCCAAGCCCGCGGCTGCCAGCGCGGTGGCCGAACCGGCGCCGGCACCGGCCTTCAACCACAACCTCGATCCGCACTACACCTTCGAGACCTTCGTGGAAGGCAAGTCCAACCAGCTGGGCAAGGCCGCCGCGATGCAGGTGGCGCAGAACCCGGGGCGCGCCTACAACCCGCTGCTGCTGTACGGCGGCACCGGCCTCGGCAAGACCCACCTGATGCACGCCGCAGGCAACCTGATGCGGCAAAACAACCCGGCCTGCAAGGTGCTGTACCTGCGCTCGGAACAGTTCGTGGGCGCGATGATCGAAGCGCTGCGCACCAAGAGCATGGACCAGTTCAAGCTGCGTTTCCGCTCGGTGGATGCGCTGCTGATCGACGACATCCAGTTCTTCGCCGGCAAGGACACCACCCAGGAAGAGTTCTTCCACACCTTCAACGCGCTGTTCGAATCCAAGCAGCAGATCATCCTCACCTGCGACCGCTACCCCAAGGAAGTGGACAAGCTGGAGCCGCGCCTGAAGTCGCGCCTGGGCTGGGGCCTTTCCGTGGCGATCGAGCCGCCGGATTTCGAGACGCGCGCGGCGATCCTGCTTTCCAAGGCGCAGGACAAGGGCGTGGCGGTGGACGAGCACGTGGCGATGCTGCTGGCCAAACGCATCCGCTCCAACGTGCGTGACCTCGAGGGTGCACTCAACACGCTGGCGGCGCGCGCGAACTTCTACGGCAAGCCGATCACCACGGACTTCGCCGAAGAGACGCTGCGCGACCTGCTGGCCACCCATGCGCAGGCGGTGACGGTGCCGAACATCCAGAAGATGGTGGCCGAGTACTTCAACATCCGTCTGCAGGACCTGCTCTCCACACGCCGCGTGCGTTCGCTGGCGCGGCCGCGGCAGATCGCGATGGCACTCTCCAAGGAACTGACCGACCACAGCCTGCCCGAGATCGGCGAGGCTTTCGGTGGACGCGACCACACCACCGTCCTGCACGCCTGCCGCACGATCAAGAAGCTGTGCGAGGGCGATGCCCGCATGCGGCAAGATTGGGAGCAGCTGATCCGTATCCTTACCGGTTGAGTTTTTCCGCAGGCTGAAGCACAAGTTCTTGATAAGCTGGGTGGGAAGCTGTGGATAATGCGTGGATGGACGAGGCTGCAAAGTTATCCACAAATCGCCCACGTTGAAGGCACTGCTTTCCGCACACCCAAGATATCAGCCAAGCAATTGATTCAAAACGAATAAATGACGGAAAAAAGTTATCCACGCCGTCTACAGCAACAACCAACTTTCTTTTAAAGACAGAACAGCAGGCATAGGGGTCGCGCCGTCATGCAATTCAGCATCCAACGAGAAGCTCTGCTCAAGCCACTGCAGCAGGTCGTGGGCGTGGTGGAACGCCGCCAGACTCTGCCGGTACTGGCCAACCTGCTGGTGAAAGTCGCCGATGGCCAACTGTCGTTGACCGGCACCGACCTGGAGGTGGAGATGATCGCCACCTCGTCGGCTGACAAGCTGGTCGAAGGCGAAATCACCATTCCTGCACGCAAGTTCTTCGATATCGTGCGCGCACTGCCGGATGGCGCCAACGTCGAGCTCAAGCTCAACGGCGACCGGGTTGCCCTGAATGCCGGACGCAGCCGTTTCACGCTGACGACCCTGCCTGCCAGCGAATTTCCTACCATCGATTCGATCGAACTGGTGGAGAAGGTCAGCTTGCCGGAAGAAGCCCTGCGCGACCTGATGGAACGCACCGCGTTCGCCATGGCGAACCAGGACGTGCGCTATTACTTGAACGGCATGCTGCTGGACCTGCAGGAACACAGCCTGCGTTGCGTGGCGACCGATGGCCATCGCCTCGCCATGAAGGAAACCAGCCTGACCACCTCGGTGAAGGCACGCCGGCAGATCATCATCCCGCGCAAGGGCGTGAACGAGCTGATCGGCCTGCTGGAGCCGGGCGAAGGTACGGTGGAACTGGAGTTTGGTCGCAACCACCTGCGCGTGCGCCGCGGCGGCGTCACCTTCACGTCCAAGCTGATCGACGGTCGTTTTCCCGACTACGAGGCAGTGATCCCGCTGGGCGCCGACAAGACCGCCACGCTGGATCGCGAAGTGCTGCGCGGTGCCCTGCAACGTGCGGCGATCCTTTCCAACGAGAAATACCGTGGCGTGAAGCTGGAGCTGTCGCCGGGCAAGCTGCGCATCGTGGCGCATAACCCCGAGCAGGAAGAAGCTGTGGAAGAGGTGGAAGCCGAGACCCATGTCTCCGACCTCGCGGTGGGCTTCAACGTGGGCTATCTGCTGGATGCGCTTTCCGCACTGCGTGGCGAGCAGGCCCGACTGAGCCTGCGTGACGCGCAGTCCAGCTGTCTGGTGCAGGAACACGACAGCGAGCAGGCTCGCCACGTCATCATGCCCTTGCGCCTCTGACAGATGCCCCTCGGCAAACACCGTGACCTCAAGCAACGCCGGAGCCGTCGCCAGACGCTCCGGCGTTCTTGCTTTGGGCAGTCGTCGGCATGAGGCTGGATCGCCTGCGTATCCAGAACCTGCGTTGCCTGCGGGAAGTCGACTTGGCGTTGGCGCCCGGCATCAATGTCTTCGTGGGCGCCAACGGGGCGGGCAAGACCAGCGTGTTGGAAGCGGTTTTCCTGTTGTCGCATGCCCGTTCCTTCCGAAGCGGGGCGCGCGAGGCATTGCTGGCGCGCGGTGCCGTGCGTCTGGCGGTCTTCGCCGAACTGCGCCAGTCGGGAGACCGTGTGATGCGGCTGGGACTGGGTCGAGAGGCCTCACGCTGGGAAGCCCGGTTGGAAGGAGAGAACGTCAGTCTGGGTGAACTGATCGCCGAATGCGCGGTGGCCTGCTTCGAACCCGGCTCGCATGCCTTGATTGCCGGAGCGGCCGAAGAACGGCGACGCTACCTCGATTGGGGCGTGTTCCACGTGGAACATGCGTTCCTGGATGCGTGGCGCCGCTATCAACGTGCCTTGAAGCAACGCAACAGCTTGCTGCGTGCGGGAAACGAGCCTGGTTCACCGCTGTATGCCCCATGGGAAACCGAACTGGCCACGCTTGCGGATTGGCTGGATGACCAGCGCTGCGAATACCTTGACCGCTTGCGGCCCCACCTGCAGACCTGCTTGACCGCCTTGCTGCCCGAGCTCGGCGGGCCGGAGCTGCGTTACCGACGAGGCTGGGCCGAGGAAAAGGACCTTCGCGAACAGCTGGAAGCACAGCGGGGCAGGGATCTCGCCCGCGGCCATACCAGCCTGGGCGCACATCGCGCGGATTGGTCGCTGGCCTTCGAGCATGCCCCGCAGCGCGAACATCTTTCCCGTGGCCAGGAAAAGCTCGCGGCCCTGGGTTGCATGCTGGCGCAGGCACGACTCTATGCCGACCAACATGGCGACTCGCCCATCATCTGCCTCGACGATCTCGCCTCCGAGCTGGACGAGGCGCATCAAACAGCCGTGATCGGCCAACTCGTCGATAGCGGAGCGCAGGTGCTGGTCAGCGGCACCGGCTTGCCCGAACCCTTGCGCGGGTTGCCGCATCGCATGTTCCACGTGGAACAGGGGCAACTGACACCCCTGCTATAATCGACAATTCCCCGCAGGGACGGCAGCTTGCCTGCCATCCACGCCTGCGCAGGCACAGGAACCGGTAGCCGCATGAACGAACCCACCAACGATTCGCAGTACGACTCCAGCAACATCAAGGTGCTGAAGGGCCTGGAAGCGGTCCGCAAGCGCCCCGGCATGTACATCGGCGACGTGGGTGACGGCACGGGCCTGCACCACATGGTGTTCGAGGTGGTGGACAACTCCATCGACGAAGCGCTGGCAGGCTTCTGCGACCACGTGACCGTGACCATCCTCGAGGATGGCTCGGTCAGCGTCACCGACAACGGCCGCGGCATTCCGGTGGACACGCATCCGGAAGAGGGTCGCTCCACCGCCGAGGTGGTGATGACCGTGCTGCACGCCGGGGGCAAGTTCGATGACGACAAGATCTCGGGCGGCCTGCACGGCGTGGGTGTGTCGGTGGTGAATGCGCTCAGCGACCACCTGTGGCTCAGCATTTGCCGTGACGGGCACGAATACCAGCAGGAATACGTGCTGGGCGAGCCGCAGTACCCGTTGAAGGAAGTGGGGACTTCGGACAAGCGCGGCACCACCGTGCGCTTCCTGCCCAGCCCGCAGATCTTCAAGCTGACCGAGTTCCACTACGACGTGCTGGCCCGGCGCCTGCGCGAACTGGCCTTCCTCAATTCCGGCGTCCGTATCGAGTTGCGCGACGAGCGCGGGGAAGGGCGGCACGACACCTACGTGTACGAAGGCGGCATCCGTTCCTTCGTGCAGCACCTGGCCCAGCTCAAGACGTCGCTGCATCCGAACGTGATCAGCCTGTACGCCCAGCAGGACAAGATCAGCGTGGAGGTGGCGATGCAGTGGACCGACTCGTACAACGAGACGATGTTCTGCTTCACCAACAACATCCCGCAGCGCGACGGCGGCACCCACCTCACCGGTTTCCGCGTGGCGCTTACCCGCGCGCTCACCGGCTACATCGAGAAGGAGGGGCTGGCCAAGAACGCCAAGGTCGCACTCTCCGGCGACGACATGCGCGAAGGCATGATCGCCGTGCTCTCGGTGAAGGTGCCCGGCCCGCAGTTCTCCTCGCAGACCAAGGACAAGCTGGTCTCCTCCGAAGTGAAGACGGTGGTGGAGCAGGCGGTCTACGAAAAGCTCAGCGAGTTCCTGCTGGAACATCCCAATGAGGCCAGGGCCATCGCCTCCAAGGTGGTGGACGCCGCGCGCGCCCGCGAGGCCGCCCGCAAGGCGCGCGAGATGACCCGCCGCAAGGGCGCGCTGGACATCGCCGGCCTGCCAGGCAAGCTGGCCGACTGCCAAGAGAAGGATCCCGCGCTGTGCGAACTGTTCCTGGTCGAGGGTGACTCCGCCGGCGGCTCGGCCAAGCAGGGCCGCAACCGCAAGACCCAGGCCGTGCTGCCGCTGAAGGGCAAGATCCTCAACGTGGAGAAGGCGCGCTTCGACAAGATGCTGTCCTCCGCCGAAGTCGGTACGCTGATCACTGCGCTCGGCACCGGCATCGGCAAGGAGGACTACAACCCGGACAAGCTGCGCTACCACCACATCATCATCATGACCGACGCGGACGTGGACGGTTCGCACATCCGCACCCTGCTGCTGACCTTCTTCTACCGCCAGATGCCCGAGCTGATCGAGCGTGGCCACGTCTACATCGGCCTGCCGCCGCTATACAAGCTCAAGCAGGGCAAGCAGGAGCTGTACCTGAAGGACGACGCAGCGCTCAACGCCTACCTGATCTCCAGCGCGGTGGACAACGCCGAACTGGTGGCCGATCCAGTCGCGCCCGCGATCATCGGCACGGTGCTGGAGAAGCTGCTGCGCGACTACCAGGCAGCGCTGGACCAGATCGAGCGCCTCGGCCACCGTTTCGACACCAGCGTACTTTCCGCGCTGCTGGAACACACGCCGATCACGCCGGAACTGTGGGCCGATGCGGCCGCCATGCAGGCCTGGTTGGATGGCATCGCTACCCGCCTCGCCGCCAGCGGGCTGGGCAAGCCGCGCTACAAGCTTTCGTTGCGCCCTGCACAGGATGATCATCCGGCAGCGATCGAAGTGGTGCGCGAACAACACGGACTCAGCCATACCCTGCTGCTGCCGCAACCGTTCTTCGCCGGCGCCGAATTCCGTCCCATCCTGCACGTGAGCCAGCAACTGGCCGGCTTGATCCAGGCCGAGGCAGTGGTTCGTCGCGGCAACGCCTCGCGTGGCGTTGCGCGTTTCGCCGACGTGCGCAGCTGGCTACTGGACGAAGCCAAGAAGGGTCGCACCATCCAGCGCTTCAAGGGCCTGGGCGAAATGAACCCGGAGCAGCTGTGGGAGACCACGGTGAACCCGGAAACCCGCCGCATGCTGCAGGTGGGCATCGAGGATGCCTTCGCTGCCGACCAGATGTTCTCCATGCTGATGGGTGAAGCCGTCGAGCCGCGCCGTGACTTCATCGAAGCGAACGCACTCAAGGTGGCCAACCTCGATATCTGAGATCCCGTCGGCGCGGTTCGTTGAACCGCGCCGACCCAAATCGCCCGTGCCGCGCGACGATTCGCCAACGTATGGAAGTGCCTCGCCAAATCATTGATTTGGAATGGATTTTATTGTCGCGCTGCAGCTTGTCATTCACACATTGGTCAGGGTAGTCTCCACGATCCCCTGCGCAAGATGCATAGCGTAAAAACTCCGGACACACCGAGGATCGTCATGAAGCACACGCCCTTGTTCACGATGCTGGCCGGCACCGCGCTGGCATTCACCTTTGCCGCCAGTCCCGCCCATGCGGCGAGTGCGTCGAAAGACAAGCAGCCGTCGCTTTACCCGAATGCCACGCGTGCGGAACCGAAGCTCGACCTGACCAGCGAGAAGGAACAGAAGGCGCTCAACGAAGGCCTGGATGCGGTGAACAGCGGCGACAAGGCCAAGGCCCAGCAGCTCCTCCAGCCCATCGTCGACGGCAGCAAGAGCAAGTACGCGCAGGCGATTGCACTGCAGGGCCTGGCCAACGTGGCCTACAACGCCGGCGACATCAAGGGCGCAATCCCGCTGCTGCAGAAATCCATCGACAACGGCGTGATGCCGAACGACACCTACTTCCAGCTGATGTTCGAGCTGGCCCAGATGTACGCCGCCGACCAGCAGTACCAGGCCTCGCTGGACACCATTGCCAAGTGGCGCGCCGAGGGCAAGCGCGAAACGGCCGATTCCTATGGCCTGGCCGGCATGGACGACTACCGTCTCGAGAAGTACCCGGATGCGATCGCTGCCATCCAGAAGGCCAAGACACTCACCGACAAGCCGCAGGATTCCTGGAACCAGATCCTGATGGCCAGCTACGCCGAGTCCGGCCAGGGCGCCGATGCAGCCAAGATGGCGCAGGCGGAGTACGAAAAGAACCCCAGCGACAGCGGCATGCTGCACAACGCCAGTGCCGTCCTGCTGCAGCAGCAGGATTACGCCGATGCGATCAAGGTGCTGGAGCAGGGTCGCGCGAATGGCGCGCTGAAGGACGAGGGTGACTGGATCAACCTGGTCAAGGCCTACCTGCTGCAGGCGCAGAACGGCGGCGATACCAAGAGCGGCAGCGCCAAGGCGCTGGCTGCGTTCGACGACGGCGTGGCCAAGGGTGCGATCAAGCCCAGTGCGGACAACTACAAGCTGGCCGGCGACGCCGCCATGATCGGCGAGGACGACGCCAAGGCCATCGGCTATTACGAGAAGGGTTCGCCGCTGGCCACCGACGGTGAAGTGGACATGTCGCTGGGCGGTGCCTACTTCCAGGAACAGAAGTTCTCCGACGCGCGCAAGGTCCTCACCCAGGCCATCGCCAAGGGCGTCAAGCACAAGGGCCGCGCCTACATGATGCTTGCCGAGTCGGATCGCCAGCTCAAGGACAAGGCCGGAGCGGTCGCTGCGATGAAGCAGGCCGCACAGGATCCGGAGACCGCGGCCAAGGCCCAGGATTGGCTGCAAAAGTCCGGCAAGTGATAGCCAGACCAAAGTCGTAAGGTGTGACAGATGGACGTCCATCTGCGCGTCCTGCCAGCGCTATACAAAAGCCAGATGCTGTTGTACCGTTGAAACCTTCCCTGCGTAACCCCAGCGGTGCGTTTCGTCCATATGCCAGACGGAACATACCGAGCCTGCGGCGACGCTTTCTCCGTCCCAGCTCCAGATAGTGACAGATGGCCTCTAGTACCGAAGATACAGAACGCGAAGAAGGGTTCAGTTGGAAACGAACCTTTGCGTTGGCATTTGCCATTGGTCTGCACGCCTTCGCGTTTCTGATCCTGCTCGCGCCCTTGGCGCCTCAGGGGCAGAAGCACGAAAAGAAAGAGCAGATCGTGCAGGTGAACTTCATCGAGCCGCCGCCGCCGCCGCCGCCGCCGCCGCCGCCGCCGCCGGAGCCGCCGAAGCAACCGCCACCGAAAATCATCAAGCAGGTGGTTCCGCCGCCGAATCCGCCGCCGCCGGAGCCGCCGCCGCCGGTGGCAGAGGTATCGCAGAACGCGACACCTGCTGCGCCCCCGGCACCCCCGGCTCCGCCGGCCCCGCCGGCCGACATCTCTGCTGGTTCGGATCTCAGCTACAACAGCCGAATCACGCCGCGCTATCCGCCACAGGCCATCCGCCAGCGGCACGAGGGCACGGTGATCCTGCTGATCTTGGTTGGCATCGACGGTTCGCCGAAGGACATCAAGGTCGACAAGTCCAGCGGATACCACGAGCTTGATCGCGCAGCGATCGAAACGGCGCAGAAGTGGCGTTTCAATCCCGAGGTCAAGAACGGCCAGAAGGTGGAGGGTTACGCACGCGTCCCAGTCACCTTCAACCTCAATCAACTGTAATCCCCGTTACTGTCACCACCCACAGTTCACGCTTGACTTCCCAAGGGTAGCGTTATGTTCCTACAGACTCCTGCAACGACCGATGCCGCCCAGGTGGCCGGTAACTCCAACGCCGAAGCCATGAAGCAGATGGGCTTCGCCAACCTCGTGACCCACTTCAATTGGGTGGGCTGGGTTGTGTTCATCACCCTCGTGGTGATGTCCTTCCTGTCGTGGTACTTCATCATCGCCAATGCCATCCGCAACTCGATGGTGCGCGGCCGCGCTGACAAGGTGATCAACGGCTTCTGGAACAACGCCTCCACCCAGGATGCGATCCGTGAGCTGGAAGCCCAGCCCAAGGGCGAACCGTTCTCGAAGATCGCCCTGGACGCTGCCTCGGCGGTGGCCCACCACCAGCAGGCCAACAAGGGCGGCCTGGCTGAATCGCTGACCCGCTCCGAGTTCGTCGACCGCGCCCTGCGCCAGGCCGTGGCTCGCGAAAGCCTGCGCCTCGAAGGTGGCCAGACCCTGCTCGCCACCGTGGGTTCGTCGGCTCCGTTCGTCGGCCTGCTCGGTACCGTGATGGGTATCTATGGCGCACTGACCGGCATCGCCGCCAGCGGCAACGCCTCGATGACCGCCGTGGCCGGCCCGGTGGGTGAAGCGCTGATCATGACCGCCATCGGTCTGGGCGCCGCCATCCCCGCGCTGCTCGCCTTCAACTTCTTCAACCGCTCGAACCGCATCATCTTCGCCCGTTTCGACGAATTCGCGCACGACCTGCACGATTTCTTCGCGACCGGTTCGCGCGTCGAAGGCAAGTGAGGGTTTGACCCATGGCAATGAGCGTCGGAGGCAATACCGGCGGTCCGGTTTCGGAGATCAACGTCACGCCGCTTGCGGACGTGATGTTGGTGCTGCTGATCATCTTCATGATCACGGCACCGCTGATGTCGCATCCGGTCACGATCACGGTGCCGGTTGCGGCTCCCAAGAGCGACGAAACGAAGTATGACGTGCCGCCGCTGGATCTGGCCATCAAGGAAGACGGCTCGCTGTATTTCCAGGATCATCCGGTCAGCGAAGCGGAGCTGAAGTCCCAGTTGGCGGTGGAAGCGCAGAAAACGCCGCAGCCGGAACTGCAGATCCGCGCCGACAAGGGCATCGAGTGGAAGACGGTGTTCAAGTCCATCAGCGATGCCAAGAGCATGGGCATGGTGCACGTCGGCTTCATGACCACGGCGCCTACGCCGGGCAAGGAGTAACGAGTCATGGCTTTCTCCACCAATAGCTCGGGCGGCCCGATGGCCGACATCAACATCACGCCGCTGATCGACGTGATGCTGGTGCTGCTGATCATCTTCATGGTGACGGCACCGATTCCGCTGCTGAAGATCAAGATCGATCTGCCGCAGCCGAATCCGAATCCGCCGACCAACCTGAACCCGCCGGAGCCGGTCAACCTCAGTATCGACCAGTCGGGTTCCCTGTCCTGGAACGGTACGCCGGTCGACGAACTGGGCCTCAAGGCGCAGTTCGCGGTGATCGCCCAGCAGGCACAGGACAAGCAGCCGGAAATCCAGATCAAGGCCGCTGATGCCGTCGCCTACCAGTACGTCGCTACCGTGCTGGCCGATGCCAAGCAGTACAACCTGGTCAAGATCGGGTTCACCGACAGCAACGGCCAGTGAATCGGCGAATCTGAAAGCGTTACCCGCGCAAACCCCCGCCTGGTGCGGGGGTTTGCGTTTTTGGGGAGCGACATCTGGATGCGGATGTGGCGCCCGCGATGGCACCTCCCGCTTGAGTACGCAGTACGCGACGGCGCCATGTCGAGCTGCCGCCGCACACAGGATGCGTCCCTATCTCAGGATCTGCAGGTAGTTACGCACCGTGGTGGCCAGCCCTTCGTACAGTGCTTCGCCGATCAGCGCATGGCCGATCGACACCTCGGCCAGTCCCGGGATCGCAGCCTTGAACGTGCCAAGGTTCGCCTGGCTGAGGTCGTGGCCCGCGTTCACCGCGAGACCCGCCTGTTGCGCCATGCGTGCGGTGGCGGTGCAAGCCGCGAGCACGGCGTCGGGTTCGCCCTCGGCGAAGGCCTCGGCGTAGGGGCCGGTATAGATCTCGATGCGCTGCACGCCGATCGCCCTGGCCGCCGCGAAGTCTTGCGGGCCAGCGTCCACGAACAGGCTGACGCGGCAATCGATGGCCTTGAGCTCGTCCACCAGCGGGCGCAGCCGTTCCAGGTCGCGCGCGAGGTCGAAGCCGTGGTCGGAGGTGATCTGCCCGTCGCTGTCGGGAACCAGGGTCACCTGCGTGGGGCGCACTTCACGCGCCAGCTCGATCAGGCCCGGGTAATCGCCGCGTGGCGCGGCGAACGGGTTGCCTTCGATGTTGTATTCCACGCGGCCGCGCAGCATCGCGGCCAGCGCGCGCACGTCGCCGGGCCGGACATGGCGCATGTCCGGCCGCGGATGCACGGTGATGCCACCGCAGCCGTTCTCGATGCAGGTCTGCGCAGCGCGGCAGATGTCGGGCTCGCCGCCGCCGCGCGAGTTGCGCAGCACGGCGATCTTGTTGAGGTTGACGCTGAGCAGGGTCATGCCGGCGACCTGTCGTGAAGAAAGGGATACAACACTGCCGTGATCAGTCGCCGTCGGCAAGCATGAACGTGCGGATGCGGCGTGGCGCACCGCGCCAAGCCAGGGCGGCAAGTACGTCGTCGCCGCAGTCCAGGCTGTGCAATTGCCACAGGACAGGGTCGTCGCCGTCGAGTTGCCGCAGCACGAGACCTTCCGCGCCGTAGTCGAACGACAGCCGGTCCAGTCCGAACGCGAGGCCATGGCCCAGCGCCTTCAGCACGGCTTCGCGCGCCGTCCAGAGCGCGAGGAAAGCCGTGGATCGTGCTTCCTCGTCCAGCGTAGCCAGCCAGTCCGCTTCCCCCCGGGTGAAGAACCGCCGCGCGATGCCCAGCGCATTGGCACGCCTGCGCTGCCGCTCCAGGTCGATGCCGAGGGTGATCCCCTGCGCCAGCGCGACCAGGGCCTGTTCGCCACTGTGCGACCAGTTGAAGTCCAGCGTATCGCCGTGGCATGCGTCCAGCGCGGGGCGGCCGTGTCCACCTTCCACCAGCCGGACGTCAGCCGCATCGATGCCGAGGTAGCGGGCGAGCAAGGCCTGCAGCGGGCCGCGCCCGCTGTCCGCGGGCCGGCACAGGCGCCAGACGTGAACCTCGTCAGCCTGCAGGGGCTCTGCTAATTTCACCGCTGGGAATCCGCCGATGGCATGCGTGCATGCTGGCGGACACGCACCGTCGCGCACAAGCCGGCGGTTCGCATCGTCGAAGAATGGGGGTGCGCTTGATCGCAGGCTGGCTGCTGCTGCTCGTCGCGCTGCTGTACGTGGGCCTGCTGTACAGCGTGGCATGGCTGGGCGACCGGCGACCGCTGTACCCGCGCCAGCCGCGACTGCGGCCCATCGTCTATGCGCTGGCGCTGGCGGTGTACTGCTCGTCGTGGACGTTCTACGGCGCGGTGGGCACGGCGGCACGCCATGGCCCGGGTTACCTGCCGATCTACCTCGGTCCGGTGCTGCTGTTCGTGTTCGGTTTCGGCCTGCTGCGCCGCCTGGTGGAAGTGGCGCAGCAGCGCAACATCACCTCGATCGCTGACTTCATCGGTGCGCGCTTCGGCAAGTCGCACGGGTTGGCCGCGCTGGTGGCGGTGATCGCGGTGGTGGCGGTGCTGCCGTACATCGCATTGCAGCTGAAGGCGGTGGCGATGTCGTTCGCGGTGCTGGGCGGCAGCGCACCCGGCGTGCCCGGGCCGGTCATGACGGATCCTGCGCTGTGGTGCGCCGGCTTGCTCGCCGCGTTCGCCATCCTGTTCGGCACGCGCAGCATCGACGCCACCGAGCACCATCACGGCATGATGCTGGCGATTGCCCTGGAGTCGCTCATCAAGCTGGTCACGTTCGTGGCGCTGGCGCTGTTCGCCCTGCATCACGGCCCGGGTCTGTTGGCCAGCGCGAAGCTGCTGCCGCGGCATCCGGGCGAGAACCTGTTGTCGGCGAGTTATCTCATGCAGACGTTGCTGGCGCTGCTGGCCATGTTCTGCCTGCCGCGCCAGTTCCAGATCGGCGTGGTGGAGTGCGAGGACCCGCGCGACCTCCATCGCGCGCGCTGGATGTTTCCGCTCTACATGCTGGTCATCAGCCTCGCGGTGCTGCCCATCGTGGCGGCCGGCATGGCGTTGCCCGCGGTGCGCGACGGGATGGCCGATGCGTGGGTGCTCAACCTGCCGCTGGCGCTGGGCAGCCACGGCATGGCGATGCTGGCTTTCGTCGGTGGCTTCTCGGCCGCCACCGGCATGGTGATCGTGTCGGCGGTGGCGCTGTCCACCATGATAAGCAACGACCTGGTGATGCCGGCGCTGCTGCGCGTGCGCCGGCTGCAACTGGAGCACCTGGACGACGTGTCGCGGCTGGTGCTGCGCGTGCGCCGCGTGGCGATCGTGGTGCTGGTGGCGCTGGCCTATGGCTACTACCGCACGGTGGCCGATGCGGAGAACCTCGCCGCCACCGGCCTGCTCGCCTTCGCCGCCGTGGCGCAACTGGCGCCGGCCATCGTGGCGGCGCTGTACTGGCGCGGTGCCAGCCGGCGTGGTGTGGCCACCGGCCTGGTCGCCGGTTTCGCGGTATGGGCCTGGATCCTGCTGTTGCCGGCGATGCAGCATGCAAACGGCTGGCGGCTGGACGGCCAACCCGGCTGGGGCGGATGGCATCCGCTTATGCTGTTCCGTCTGGGCAGCGATGATCCGCTGCTGTACGGCACCTTGTGGTCGCTGCTGGCCAACGTGGCCAGCCTGGTCTTCGTTTCCCTGCGTTGGCGACCGAATCTGGAAGAGCGCCTGCACGCCGCCCTGTTCGTCGCCCCGCATGCGGCCAGCCGCGATGGCGCGGGGGACTGGCGTGGCCGCGTGGCGGTGGCCGACCTGCGGACCATCGCCGCGCGCATCGTGGGCCAGCGCGGCACCGAACGTGCCTTCGCCGAATACGAACAGCGCCGCGGCCATCCGCTGCAGCCCGGCGAAGCGGCCGATCGCGCATTGATCCAGTACACCGAGCGCCTGCTTGCCGGTGCGATGGGCGCGGCCAGCGCGCGGCGCATCCTGATGGGCATGCTCTCCGGCTCGGGCCTGGACATCGCCGAGGCGATGGCGCTGATGGACGAGGCCTCGCAGGAACTGCGCTTCAACCGCGAGCTGCTTTCCTCGACGCTGGAAAACGTCTCGCAGGGCATCAGCGTGGTCGATGCCGGCATGCGCCTGGTGGCGTGGAACCGGCGTTACCTGGAGCTGTTCGGTTACCCCGACGGCATGGTCTACGTGGGCGTGCCGGTGGCCGACCTGATCCGCTGGAACGCCGAGCATGGCGAGTGCGGTCCCGGCGAGGTGGGCGGCCACGTGGCGAAACGCATCGCCCACCTGCGCGCCGGCACGCCGCACGTGTTCCAGCGCGTGCGCGCCGACGGCAGCACCATCGAAATGCGCGGACGTGCCCTGCCTGGCGGCTACGTCACCACCTACACCGACGTCACCGCGTACAAGCGCGCCGAGCAGGCGCTGATCGAGGCGAACGAGACGCTGGAACAGCGCGTGGACCAGCGCACCGCCGAGCTGAGCGAGGCACTGGCCGCCACCGCACAGGCGCAGCGCACCGCCGAAGCCGCCAATGCATCGAAGACGCGCTTCCTCGCCGCCGCCAGCCACGACCTGCTGCAACCGCTCAACGCCGCGCGCCTGTTCACCTCCGCGTTGCGTCAGCAACCGCAGCTGGATGCGGAATCGCGCCAGCTGGCCGAACGCATCGATGCCGCCTTCCGCGCCGCCGAGGACTTGCTCGATGCCTTGCTCGACACCTCGCGACTCGACACCGGCACGTACCGGCCGGAGATTGCCGACTTCGCACTGGCCGAGCTGTTCCATTCGCTGCAGAACCAGTTCGCCGCGCTGGCGGAACAGCGCGGCTTGCGTCTGCGCGTGGCGCCCACCCGGCTCGCCGTGCGCAGCGACCCGCAACTGCTGCGCCGCGTGCTGCAGAACTTCCTTTCCAACGCATTGCGCTATACCCGCCACGGCGGCGTGCTGCTGGGCGCCCGCCGCGTCGGCGGCATGGTGCGCATCGAGGTGTGGGACAGCGGCCCCGGCATTCCTGCCGAGCAGAGCGCGCGCATCTTCGGCGAGTTCCAGCGGCTGGAGCAGCCCTCGCCCTGGGGCGAGAAAGGCCTTGGCCTTGGCCTGTCGATCTGCGACCGCATCGCGACGATGCTCGACCATCGGCTCGACCTGCGCTCGCGACCCGGCCACGGCAGTTGCTTCGCGGTGATCGTGCCGTGGGCCATCGCCGCCGCGCCCGGACGCCGGCAAGGCGTGCGCCGCTCCACTGGCGCCAGCGACGAGCAACTGCCGCTCACCGTGTTGTGCCTCGACGACGACGCAGCCATCCTCGACGGCATGCGCATCCTGCTGAGCCGCTGGGGCGTGGATTGCCGCACCGCCCGCGACGTGGCCGCCGCCAGCGCCGAGCTGCAGCGCGGCCCGGTGGATCTCATCCTTGCCGACTACCATCTCGCCGACGACACCGATGGCCTGCAGGCCCTGCAACAACTGCGCGCCGAGTGCGGCACGCTGCCCCCGGCCGCCCTCATCACTGCCGACGGCAGCAGCGAACTCAAGCAGCGCGCGCGGGCGCTGGGCTATCCATTGCTGCACAAGCCGGTAAGGCCCGCGGCGTTGCGGGCGCTGTTGACGGCGCTGGTCAGGAAGCAGGAAAGGGAAGCATGGACGCTGGAGCGCGCGCTACGCAGCGGCGAATAGCGTGGTCACCGCGCCTGGATGAACGGCCTGGCGCGACACCTGGCCGGGGTCACGCCAGCGGGCACCCGGCCGTGCAGGAGAGCATCAAGGTGCGGCCGCTGCCGTCGGGCAAGCCGGATACAGGTTCACTCGCCTTCCTCGTCCACCAGCAATGGCTGCGTCGCGCCCGGTTCCACGGCGAGATGGCTGGCGGCGAGGGCGACCTGCGTGCGGTTGTTGACGCCCAGCTTGCGCATGATGGCCGTCATGTGCGCCTTCACCGTCGCTTCGGAGACACCGAGTTCCCAGGCGATCTGCTTGTTGAGCAGGCCTTCGGCGATCATGGTGAGCACGCGGAACTGCTGCGGAGTGAGCGTGGCGATGCGGGCCGCGATATCCGCTTCGTCGGGCTGCAGTTCGGCACTGCCGCCGACGAGCTGGGGTGGCAGCCACACGTCGCCGTCGAGCACGGCGCGGATGGCGTGGACGATCTCGTCGCCCGCCGTGGATTTGGGGATGTAGGCGGCGGCGCCGTGGGCGAGCGCGCGGCGCGCGACCTGCGCCTCCTCGTGGCCGGATACCACGATGATCGGCAGGCCGGGGTATTGCCCGCGGATGTGCGCCAGCGCGGAGTAGCCGCGTGCACCGGGCATGTGCAGGTCGAGCAGCAGCAGGTCGGCGTCGGGGTATTGCTCGATCAGCGAGTACAGGCCGTGCACGCTTTCGGCGCTGCGTACCTGCGCCCGCGGCAGCGCGGCGAGCACCGCGCGCTGCAGGGCGTCGCGGAACAGCGGGTGGTCGTCGGCGATCAGGATGTCTGTCATGGACGGGATTCGGGATGGCGGGATTCGGGATTCGGAAAAGCCGGCTCTGCCGAATCCCGCCATCCCGAACCCCGGCTCATTTGATCAGGCGTTCCTCGACGAGGTTCTTCACCACGCTGGGATCGGCGAGGGTGGAGATGTCGCCGAGCTGGTCGGGCTGGTTCTCGCCGATCTTGCGCAGGATGCGGCGCATGATCTTGCCCGAGCGGGTTTTCGGCAGCCCAGGCGCCCATTGCAGGAAATCCGGCGTGGCGATCGGGCCGATCTCCTTTCGCACCCAGGCCACCAGTTCCTTCTTCAACTCGTCACTGCCGTTTTCGCCGGCGATCAGCGTGACGAAGGCGTAGATGCCCTGGCCTTTGATCTCGTGCGGCGCACCGACCACCGCGGCCTCGGCCACCTTGGGGTGCGCCACCAGCGCGCTTTCCACTTCGGCGGTGCCGATGCGGTGGCCACTGACGTTGATCACGTCGTCGACGCGGCCGGTGATCCAGTAATAGCCGTCCTCGTCGCGGCGCGCGCCGTCGCCGGTGAAGTAGTTGCCGGGGTAGGCGCTGAAATAGGTTTCGATGAAGCGCTGGTGGTCGCCGTACACGGTGCGCATCTGGCCGGGCCAGGAGTCGGTGATCAGCAGGTTGCCCACGCAGGCGCCCTGCTGCACTTCGCCGTTGGCATCCACGATGGCGGGCTTCACGCCGAAGAACGGCTTGGTGGCGGAGCCGGGCTTGGTGGCGATGGCGCCAGGCAGCGGGGTGATCAGGATGCCGCCGGTTTCGGTCTGCCACCAGGTGTCCACGATGGGCAGGCGGCTCTCGCCGACCACACGGTGGTACCACTCCCAGGCCTCGGGGTTGATCGGTTCGCCCACCGTGCCGAGCACGCGCAGCGAGGCGCGCGAGGCCTTCTTCACCGGTGCCTCGCCTTCGCGCATCAGCGCGCGGATCGCGGTGGGCGCGGTGTAGAACAGCGACACCTTGTGCTTGTCCACCACCTGCCAGAAGCGGCTGAAGTCGGGGTAGTTCGGCACGCCGTCGAACATCAGCGTGGTGGCGCCGTTGGCCAGCGGGCCGTACACCACGTAGCTGTGGCCGGTGACCCAGCCGACGTCGGCGGTACACCAGTAGACGTCGTCGTCGCGCAGGTCGAACACGCACTCGTGGGTGTAGCTGGTGTAGACGAGGTAGCCGGCCGAGGTATGCAGCACGCCCTTCGGCTTGCCGGTGGAGCCGGAGGTGTAGAGGATGAACAGCGGGTGCTCGGCCTCCATCGGCTCGGCCGGGCAGTCCGCGCTCTGGCCGTCCATCAGGTTGTGCCAGTAGCGGTCGCGCGGCGATTGCATCGGCACCGCGCTGCCGGTGCGGCGCACCACCACCACGGTTTCCACGCTGTTGGTGCCGGGGCGCTTGAGCGCCTCGTCCACGTTGACCTTGAGCGGGATCTTCTTGCCGCCGCGCACGCCCTCGTCGGCGGTCACCACCAGCTTGCACTGCGAGTCGGCGATGCGCCCGGCCAGCGAGTCGGGCGAGAAGCCGCCGAATACCACGGAATGGATCGCGCCGATGCGCGCGCAGGCCAGCATCGCCACCGCGGCCTCGGGGATCATCGGCAGGTAGATCGCCACGCGGTCGCCCTTGGCCACGCCCAGGTGCTTCAACGTGTTGGCGAACCTGCACACCTCGGCGTGCAGTTCGCGGTAGGTGAGCGTGCGCGATTCGTTCGGGTCGTCGCCCTCGAAGATGATCGCCACCTTGTCGCCCCGCTCGGCGAGATGGCGGTCGAGGCAGTTCGCGGCCACGTTGAGCGTGCCGTCCTCGTACCAGCGGATGTGCAGGTCCTTCGGATCGAAGGAGACATCCTTGATCCGGGTCGGTTGCTTCGCCCAGTCCAGCCGCTCGCCCGCCTTGGCCCAGAAGGCCTCGGGATCCTTCACCGACTCGGTGTACAGCCGCTCGTAGTCGTCCAGGCGGATGCGCGCCTTGGCGGCGAACGCGGGATCGACGGGATGGATCGTGGACATGCGGATCTCCTGTAGGCGCGGGTGCGGGCGGCGTAGGTAGGCCTTCGAGTGTAGCGATGTCGCCAGAGTGCCGAAGTGCCCCGTGTATCGACTTTGGTCGAAGTTAAGACCATCGGCGAATAGCCGCGCGCGCGCAAGCATGGACATGCTCGGTTCCACCATTCCGAGGGGAAGCCTGCCATGAGCCCGACACTCGTTCGTCGTTGCCGTGCGCCATTGGCGCTGGGCGTTGCCATCGCGTTGTCGCTGCCGTGGGCGGCTATGGCGCAAACCGCCGGCACCGCTGGCGAAAGCGCGCGCGAGCAACAGCTGGAACAGCGGGTGGACCAGCTGGAACAGGAGCTGGCTCAGCTCAAGGCGATGATCCAGGCGCAGAAGCAGCAAGCCGCGAGCCAGCCCGCACCCGCTGCCGGGACGCAGAACGTCGTCGCCGCGCCCGCCACCAACACGGGCAAACCGGTGTTCAGTAGTGCGCCGGGCCTGTCGGTGGCGCTGCACGGCTTCATCAGTGCCTCGGCCTTCAGCCAGAACAAGAGCTTCGTCTACGGCAATGGTCAGAACGCGGAATACCCGTCGTCCACCTCCACCAACGGCACGCTCAGCGGCGTGGACGTGCGCAACACGCGCTTCTGGCTGGACTTCAGCGGTGCGCAGCTGGCCGGCGACTGGACCGGCGGCGGTCGCATCGAGATGGATTTCTTCGGCGGCTACAATGGCACCGGCGCCTATGCGCAGCAGCAGCCGATCCCGCGCCTGCGCCAGGCCTACATGGACCTGGTCAACCCCGACAGCGGCAGCACGATACGCATCGGCCAGCAGTGGGATCTGCTGTTCCCGCTCGACAACGTCACCGCCTCGCTGTCGCACATCGCGTTCCCGCTGGGCTTCGGTACCGGCATGATCGGCTGGCGCTATCCCGGTGTGGTTTGGATGCAGGATCTCAACCACGGCGGTGGCGGCGTGCAGTGGCGTTTGGACGTGGGCGCGTTCGAAGGTTCGTGGAACGGGCCGGATGCCGCCGTCAACAACATCAACTACCTCACCGCCGGCAACGTCGGCTTCCGGCCGCAGGTGGAAGCGCGGCTGCATGCGCAAGGTTCGGACTGGCTGGCCTATGTGGTGGCGCATTACAGCACCGTGGACCTGCGCGGCGTGAGCGGCACCGTGGCGACACCGGTGCAGTCCAACGTGAAGAGCGTGGGCTACGAAGTGGGCGGCCAGTGGAAGCCCGGCCCGTGGGTGTTCCGCGCCAATGCCTACACCGGCAAGGGCCTGGGCGAGGTGTTCGGCGACTTGTCGCAGTTCGGCGACATCAAGGACACCGGCGGCTACCTGCAGGCCGGCTACAACTTCACGCCCAACTGGAACCTCAGCGCGGTCTACGCCTCCAGCAAGCCCAACAAGGACGACGTGATCCGCTGGATGGGCAACGGCTCCACCGGCCTGCTGCGCAGCCGCCAGACCGGCATGGATCTCACCTATGCGGCCGGCAACTACGAACTCGGCGTCGAGTGGCTGTATGGCTGGCTCGACAGCACTACCAACGGCGTCGATACCAAGACCACCAGCGGCAACCAGGTCAGCCTGAGCGCGCTGTATCACTTCTGACCCTGACGGCGCCGGTGCCAGGCGACACCGGCGCCAGCATGGATGATCCAACGCGGGCTTGCCCGTGGTCACACGCGCCGAGGCGCGGCGTGGATGGCCCGTCGCGCGTTGTACATGGCTTCCATCATCGCCATCCTTCCATTGGGGAATCGCACGATGAGCGACGCAAGCACGCAAACGAAGTTTTCCAACCCCGCGCCACTGGGCCTGGCCGGCTTCGCGCTGACCACCTGGTTGCTGAGCATGATCAATGCCGGCTGGTTCAGCGGCGACGCCATGGGCATGGTGCTGGCCTGCGCGCTGGCCTATGGCGGTACCGCCCAGGCCATCGCCGGCGTGATGGAGCTGCCGCGTGGCAACACCTTCGGCGCCACCGCCTTCCTCAGCTACGGCGCGTTCTGGTGGTCGTTCGCGCTGTTCGTGCTGTTCCTGCACGACAAGGTGCCCGCCGCCTTCGTCGGCTGGTACCTGTTCCTGTGGGGCGTGTTCACCTTCTACATGTGGCTGGGCACGCTGCGTGCGCCGCGCGCGCTGCAATTGATCTTCCTCGCGCTGTGGATCACCTTCTTCCTGCTCGCCGCGGGCGAATGGACCGGCATGGCGGGGTTGCACGAGGCCGGCGGCTACATGGGCCTGCTGACCGCCATCCTCGCGTTCTACCTGTCCGCCGCCGAGATCATCAACGACAGCCAGCAACGCACGGTATTGCCGATCGGTTGATGCAGGCATGCAAGTGTCGCGCGTGCTGAGATGCGCGCGCGGCACACTGCGCGGATGGGCGATTCATCCATTCCATCGCAGGCGATCAAGGGACGCGGCGCTGCCTCCAATCCGGAGGGCCGCTTCGAGACCATCCGCCATCATGCCGAAGACGACGGCTGGCAAAGCCGGTTGCTGGACGAAGCCGCGCCTCGCCCGAGAACCTGCGTCACCGAGGAACGCGCGCGCAGCGTCATCACCCGCAACGATTCGCCCGACATTGCCTTCGAACAGGCGCTCAATCCGTTCCGAGGTTGCGAACACGGGTGTGTGTATTGCTTCGCGCGACCCTCGCATAGCTACCTCAACCTTTCGCCCGGGCTGGACTTCGAGACCAAGCTGCGCGCCAAGACCAATCTTGCCGATGTGCTGCGCGCCGAACTGGCCAAGCCGGGCTACGTGCCCAAGCCCATCAACATCGGCAGCAACACCGATCCATACCAGCCCATCGAGAAAAAATGGCGGCTCACCCGCGCCGCGCTGGAAGTGCTGGCCGAATGCCGTCACCCTTGCACCATCGTCACCAAGAACGCCCTGGTGGAGCGCGACCTCGACCTGCTCGCGCCGATGGCGCGCGAAAAGCTGGTGCAGGTGTTCGTCTCGGTGAATTCGCTGGACAACCACCTCGCCGCCAAGCTCGAGCCGCGCGCCAGCGCACCGCATCGCCGCCTCAAGGCCGTCGCCGCGCTGGCCGAAGCCGGCGTGCCGGTGGGCGTGCTCGTCGCGCCCATCATCCCCGCGCTCAACGACATGTACATGGAGGCGGTGCTTGAGCGCGCGCACGAAGCCGGCGCGCGTTGTGCCGGCTACACCGTGCTGCGCCTGCCGTGGGAACTGAAGCAGCTGTTCCGCGAGTGGCTGGCGTTGCACGCGCCGCAGCGCGCGGCACACGTGATGAGCCTGGTGCAGCAGATGAACGGCGGCCGCGACTACGACAGCGACTTCGCCACGCGCATGCGCGGCCAGGGCGTGTTCGCGGAATTGCTGCGCAAGCGCTTCGAGTTGGCTTGCCGCAGGCACGGCTTTGGTCGTGCGCGTGAATTGCGACTCGACACCTCGCGCTTCGTTCCCCCGCGCAAGCCGTCGCCGCAGGGGGAGCTGTTCTGAACGGTCAGGCGATTTCCAGCCCGCGATAGAACTTCCGCTGTGCCAGTGTCAGCATCGCTTCGTCCTCGTGCGTATCGCCGTAGGCGTAGCACTGGTCGTAGGCGGCGAGGGCGTAGCGTTCGCGCACGCGGCGCGCTTTCTCCTCGCCCACGCATTGGGCGCCTTGGTAGCGGCCGGTGAGGCGGTTGCCACGGGTTTCCAGCGTGGAACAGATCAGGTCGAGGCCGTGCTGTCTGCACCACGGCGCGAGGTAGAAATCGAAGCCGCCGGAAACCAGCACCACCTTGTCGCCTTGCGCCTGATGCCACGCGAGGCGTTGCATGGCTTCGGTGCGAAGCACGTTGGGAATGTACTCGACGGCGAAGCGTTCGCCAGCGGCGTGGATGTGCGCGGCAGGCACGCCGCGGAAGCCGAAAATTGCCACCGCGTTGCGTATCGTCGTGCCCTTGACGAGGCCCAGCTTGTAGCCGGCCAGCATCGGTGCGAACACCGGTATGCCCAAGGCGCGCCGCAGCGGCGACGTCGCCTGCCGCATGAAGTCGGGCATCGTCTCGTGCGTGGTGAGGGTGCCGTCGAAGTCGAACAGGGCAAGGTTCATGTGACTTCCGTATCGAAGCGTTGGCGCAGGCATTGCACGGCGGCGTGGTTGGCGTCGGCGATGCGGTGGAATTCGTCGCTTGCGAGCGGATGTCGTGCCACGCGCTGCCAGTAAAGCGCGGCCCAGCTTGCGGCCGTGCACCAGCTGGCCAGTGCAGCGGGCGTAGGCGGTGGCGGGTCGAACGCACGCGTCATCACGGTACCGCTGCTGGCGGGCCGGTAGAGCATGGGCAGCATGTCGTAGCTGGGCGCGAGCGGCAGCGGCAGCGTGTCGCCGAGGAAGCAGCCGAGGTTGCCGAAGTGCATGTCGGTGTTGGCGATCAGGCGGCCGAACCACCAGCGCAGGCGCACCTGTTCCAGCGCATCGGCACTGATCCAGCCGGCTTGTTGCATGCGTTGCGCGGCGGCGGCCCAGTCGTCGCGTTCGCCGTCGCGGGCGTCGCTCCACGAGGCAAGGCTCACGAAGCCGCGCCGGCCATGTGCGCCGATGCGGTCGAAGCGCGTGGTTTCCAGGCACAGCCAGCCTTGCGACTGGACGAGTTCGGTGCGCGCGCTGGCATGGCCGTGTTCCGCGAGCAGTTCGGCGGCGAGGTGTTCGCACACCAGCAGGTCGGCCCAGCGGCGCGCGCCGGGATGGGCGTCGGCGGGCTCGCCGAACTTCACGATCACGTGGCGCAGGCTGTCGTCGGCTTCACGCACGCAGGTAGTGAACTTGGGCTGCTCGCCGGCGGCGGAAGAACCCACCAGCTCGCCGCCAAGCGTAGCTTGCGCGAGTTGCGCGTAGTACTCGCCGCGCGCGGCGGCGGGGATGGCCTCCGGTTCGTTGCGCAGGGCGCGTTCCAGCGCGGTGTCGCCCAGCACGAAGTCGCCAGGGGCGTCGTCGCCGTGCAGCAGCAGGGCGGTGAGCACGGCGTCCCCGTTCCAGCGCAGCACGTCGGTGGGCAGGCCCAGTTCGCGCGACCAGCGCTGGGCGAACTGGCGGCCGAGGAAACCTTGCGGGCGCTGGTCGTCGAGGAACCACGGCAGGCCGGGGAACAGACCATCGGCGAATTCGCCCTGGAACCAGTCGGGCGGCGTGGCGGTGGCGACGAGGCAGCCGTCGCCGTGCAGTGCCGTCAGCTCGCCGAATTCACGCGGCTGGCCGCGCTCGTCGATGCGGTACAGCGGCCAGTGCGTGCCCAGCCCGCGCACCTCGCGCACGGCGGCATAACGGCTGCGCCGCGCCTGGCCCACGCGCACCACGCGCGAGCCGGCGGCGGCCAGGGCTCGCGAAATGCTGGGTTGGCTGGTGCCCAGTGCCGCTCCCAGCTCCCGTGAACTGGCCACCCGGCGCAGGCGCAGGGTGTCGAGCAGACGCTCGGTGAGGGTGGTTGGGTTGACCATATATGAATAGATACTTGAATAGATAATTCAAGTCAAATATTCATAATATCAATTTGTTATGTGGAATATGGTTTGATTGGTGAATAGATTTCTGGATGGGTTGACCGGCTTCTTCGTGTCTGGAAGAAGCCGGCCTTGCCATCGTTCAGCGCGTCGCCGGCAGGTACTTGGCGAACCACGCCAGCGAGCGCTGCTGCAGGTCGCGGGTGTGTTCGGGGTTGGCGAAGTGGTGGCCTTCGTTCGGGTACACCACCAGCTGCGCCGGCACGCCGAGGGTCTTCAGCGCGTGCCAGAACTCGAAGGACTGTGGCGCGGGGCATTCCTCGTCGCGGTCGCCGACGATGATGAGCGTCGGCGTTTTCGCCTGCTTGATGAAGCTGAGCGCGGAGCTCTTGGCGTAGGCCGCCGGGTCGTCGTACAGGCTGGCGCCGAAGTAGGGGATCATCCACTGGTCGATCTGGTTCTCGCCGTAGTAGCTCGCCCAGTCGGAGATGCCGGCGCCGGCGACCACGGCGCGGAAGCGCTGTGTCTGGGTGGGCGCGAACATGCTCATGAAGCCGCCGTAGCTCCAGCCGGTGAGGCCGAGGCGGTGGTCATCCACCGGCGCCAGCTTCTCCACCGCGTCGATGCCGGCGAGGATGTCGCGCAGGTCGCCGTAGCCGAAGTCCTTGCGGTTGGCCTGCACGAAGGCCTCGCCCTGGCCGAAGCTGCCGCGGGGGTTGGGCATGAACTGGAAATAGCCTTCGCTGGCATACATCGCGCCCATGCCGGGCCAGCTGGACAGCACGCCCCAGGCCGGGCCGCCATGCACGTTCACGATCATCGGGTAGGTCTTGTGCGGGTCGTAGTTGGTCGGGTAGAGCAGCCAGCCCTGCACGTCGCGACCCTCGTTCTTCCACTCCACCGACACCGCCTTGCCCCAGGCGGGCTTGAGCCCGGCATTGAGCGAGGTGACGGCGGGCGGTGGCGTGCCGGCGAGCTTGCCGGCGTGCACTTCCGGCGCACGGTCGTAGGAGCTTTGCTCGAAGGCCACGCGCTGGTGGTCGGCGGACAGTGATACCGACAGCACCGCGCCACCGGCGCCGATCATCGCGGGCACGGTGAAGTAGGGCGCCTGCGCGGTGGCCTGTTCGCCATGGATGTCGTAACGGGCCAGTTGCACCTTGCCCTTGGCGTTCTGGCTCACCGTCAGCGCATCCTTGCTTGCCCAGGCGAACCATTCCGGCGTCACGGTGATGCCGGGAGTGAGGTTGACCGGTTCGCCGCCGCTGGGCGAGACGCTGTAGAGGTCGCCGCCGGTGGAACCCTGGTCGCTCATCAGGCCGCCGATGAAGGCGATGCGCGAGTCGTCCGGCGACCAGCGCGGCAATGCCATCTGCAGGCCGTGCAGCGAACCGGTGACGGTCGAAGGATCGACCACCACGCGCGGCGCGGCGCCTTCCTTCGCGTCCTGCACGTAGAGCTTCGCCACCCACCAGTTGTTGTCGCCCGGCGCGGGCGCGGCGGTGTAGGCGATGCGCGAGCCGTCGGCCGACCAGCCGAATTCGTAGGCGTAGATCGAAGCCGGGGTGAGCGTGTGCACGGCGCCGCTGGCCACGTCCAGGCTGGCGACGCGCTGGATTTCCTCGGGCTCCTCGCCGATCACGCCCACCTGGGGCTTGCCTGCGGCGGTGGCGCTGGCGTGGCGGGTGGCGCCGGGCACGTAGAGGAAGCCCAGCGACTGGCCGTTGGCCGTCCATGCCAATGCGCGTGCATAACCCGCGAGCTTGGCCACTTCGCGCGGCGCGCCCTTGCCGGCCACGTCGGCGAGGTAGACGTCCGTGTGCATCGCCTCGGTATTGGTGAGGTCGTGGCTGCAGTTGGCGATGAAGGCGAGCTGGTGCGAATCCGGCGACCAGGCGAGGTCGCCCTTGCTGCAATCGGCAAGCTTGGTGCCCAGGTCCAGAGCCTGTGCGTGCCGGCCATCGGCGTCGGCCAGTTCGATCACCGGCTGCTTGCCTTCCTGCACCCATGCCAGGTGCGAGCCATCGGGCGACAGCGCCACGTCGCCGATGCGCTGGATCCGGTCGAGCTTGGGCAACGGCTGCCCGGCCTTTGGAGCGGACTGGACGGCAGGCGTGTCCACCGCCGCCAGTGCGAGCAGGGGCGTGGCGGACAAGGCCAGTGAAACGAGAAGACGCGATGACTTCGGCATGGTGCAAACCCGTGTGCGGGGGAAACCGCCACGCTACAACCGCAGGCGGCGGCGCACCATGTGCGGATCGTCAGGGTTTGGCGGCGACCAACGCGGCCTCGCGCGCGGCAAGCTTGGCGCGGATCTCCGGAATCGCCGCCAGCGCGGCCTTCTCGCCGGCGAGGATGGCCAGGTTCTTCTGCTCGAAGTCGGCAGGGCCGATGCCGCTGAGGTCGGGGCGGATCACCACGTCGGCACGGGCGATTTCCTGCTTGGCCAGTTCGCGGCCCATGATGGTGATGGACTGGCCCATGATGTTGAACATGCCTTGCGGATTCGTGCCGCCGGGTTTGGCGGAGATGTCCACCGCGATCACGAAATCCGCGCCGAGCTGGCGCGTTGCATCCACCGGGATCGGGCTCACCACGCCGCCGTCCACGTAATGCCTGCCGCGGATCTCCACCGGCGCGAACACGCCGGGGATGCTGGAAGAGGCACGCACGGCTTGCCCGGTGTTGCCGCTCACGAACACCGTGCGCTGGCCGGTCTCCAGTTGGGTGGAAACCGCCGCGAACGGCAGCTTCAGTCGCTCGATGGGCTGGTTGTGCACCAGCTGGTTCACGTAATCCTGCAACGCCTGGCCCTGCACCAGGCCGTCGGAGAACAACTTCACGTCACGGATCTTCGCCTCGTCCAGGCCGAACGCGGTCTCCTGCAGCTGGAACGCGTCCATGCCGCTGGCGTACAGCGCGCCCACCACGCTGCCGGCACTGGTGCCGGCCACCACGTCGGGATGGATGCCGCTGGCTTCCAGCATCTTGATCACGCCGATGTGCGCGAAGCCCTTGGCCGCGCCGCCGCCCAGCGCCAGGCCGATCTTCAGCTTCGGCGGCGGTGGCGGAGGCAGCGGTGCGACCGGCGCAGGCACGGGTTTGGCCGCGTGGGTGCAGGCGCCCAGCGCGAGCGTGGCGAGCAGTGGCAGGAGCAGGCGGCGGAACGGCATCGGTGGCGTCCTGCGGGGAAAGTTGAACGTGCCGGAAGCCTATGACCGGCTTGTGGCGCACGCGGGGCGCGGAACAGGCGGCGAAGCGTCAGCCTTGCGCGCTGTCCGCTTCGCGGTGGTAGCGCGTGGCCTGCGCCACTTCCTGGCTGGAACCGAGGAACACCGGTACGCGCTGGTGCAGGCCGGCCGGCTGCAGTTCCATGATGCGCTCGCGCCCGGTGGTGGCCGCGCCGCCGGCCTGCTCGACGATGAAGGCCATCGGGTTGGCCTCGTACATCAGGCGCAGCTTGCCGCCCTTGTCCTTGATCTTGGCGTCCAGCGGGTAGAAGAACACGCCGCCGCGGGTAACGATGCGGTGCACGTCGGCCACCATCGAAGCGACCCAGCGCATGTTGAAGTCGCGGCCGCGCGGGCCGTCCTTGCCGGCCAGCAGCTCGCCGATGTAGCGCTGCATCGGCGCTTCCCAGTGGCGCTGGTTGGACATGTTGATGGCGAACTCGCCGGTCTGTTCCGGGATGCGGATGTCGCGGCGGCTCAAGATGAAGCTGCCGATCTCGCGGTCCAGCGTGAACTCGTGCGTGCCGTGGCCGAAGGTGAGCACCAGCAGGGTGCTGGGGCCGTACACCACATAGCCGGCGGCGAGCTGGGTGGTGCCCGGCTGCAGGAAGTGCTCGGCCTTCGGATCGGTCACGTCGTCCGGGCAACGCAGCACCGAGAAGATCGTGCCCACCGAGATGTTCACGTCGATGTTGGAGCTGCCGTCCAGCGGATCGAACAGCAGCAGGTGCTGGCCCTTCGGGTACATGTCGGGGATGGGCTGCGGGTCTTCCATCTCCTCCGACGCACAGGCGGCGAGGTGGCCGCCCCAGGCGTTCGCTTCCAGCAGGATCTCGTTGGAGATCACGTCCAGCTTCTTCTGCGCCTCGCCCTGCACGTTGTCGGTGCCGGCCGCGCCCAGCACACCGCCCAGCGCGCCCTTGCCGGTGGCCACGCCGATGCGCTTGCAGGCGCGGGCGACCACTTCGATCAGCAGCGAAAGCTCGGTGTTGATGTGGCCGGCGCGGCGTTCCTCGATCAGGAACTGGATGAGCGAAACGGGTTTCATGGGGTGTCCGTGGCAGGGTGGCGGGCGGGGTGGTGTGCGCATTGTCCGGGCTTCGGCTGAATCGCGCCATGCCTGAGAGCCTGTGCAGAGGCTCCCCATGACCCGCGTTGCCTTGGTTTGGTTGTCAGGTGGTAGTGCGGGGCGCAGCGCTTGCCTGGCTGGCAAGTCCAGCCTCGCGCTGCCGCATGGCGGCCAAACCAGGGCAACCCGAAGGGCCGGGTCTGTTTGCGCGCAGGCCAGCGTCATCGCTCAGTCGTGGACGGACGTCCACTCCTTCGCTCTTCCTTGGCCTGCGCGCAAACAGCTTCCGGCGCGAGCCATGGGGAGCCTCTGAACAGGCTCTGGCCTGCTGACACAAGGGTGTCAGCAGCACCCGCGCAAGCTGTACCTCCGATCAAGGAGGGAACGATATGCGCGATACGGTTTATTTCCTCGTTTTCGACGGCTACGCCGACTGGCAGGCCGCGCTGGCGTTGTGCGAGATCCGCCGCCCCGGCGACTGGCAGGTGCAGGCGGTGGGCTTCTCGACGGCGCCGGTGACCTCGATGGCAGGCCTCGTGGTGCAGCCCGAGCTGACGCTGGCCCAGCTCGACCTTGCCCGCGCCGCGCTGCTGATCCTGCCCGGCGGCCACCTGTGGACGCGTGGCGAAGGCCTGGCCGCGGTAGCCGCCGCGCGTCGCGTGCACGCAGCCGGTGCTCCGGTGGCCGGCATCGACGGCGGCGTGCTGGCGCTGGCTCGCGCCGGCCTGCTCGACCACTGCCGGCACACCGGCAACCACGCCGGACACATCGACCTGCACGTGCCCGACTACCGCGGCGCGGAGCAGTACGACGCCACCGTGCTCGCGGTGAGCGACGGCGGCACGCTCACCGCCAGCCAGCTCGGCAGCGTGGAGTTCGCGCGCGAGGTGATCCGCACGCTGGATCTCTACAACGCCAGCGACCGCGAGCACTGGTTCCGTCTCTACAAACACGCGCTGCCGCCGCCGTGGCTGGCCGGCACCATGGCGGCGGCGGCCTGATTCATGCGCTCGTCCGTGAGCGCCGCTTCGATCAAGTCCCTGTTTCAGGAAGTCAGTTCGGTTCTGCAAGTCCAACCGCGGCCATCCATGGCCGCACTTTCAAAAAGAGCCCACGCCATGACAAAGAAATCTGCAATCGACAGGGTACTGATGGCTTATCGGCCGCTCTACCTGCATGGCCTGCTGCTGGACGGGCAGTACCGCCTGCCATCGAGCAACGTGCGCAAGCACGCCGCGAAGCGCCGGCGCATGCTGCTGGCGGCGTTGACCGGCCTGCGCCACATCGTCTCGCCCACGAGGGACAAGCCATGAAGAAGACCTACCACGGCAGTTGCCACTGCGGCGTGGTGCGCTACGAAGCCGATCTCGACCTGGCCAGCGGTACCGGCCGCTGCAACTGCTCGATCTGCGCCAAGACGCGCTGGTGGGGCGTCAGCATCAAGCCGCAGGATTTCCGCCTGCTGAGCGGCGAGGACGCATTGTCCGACTACCAGTTCGGCACGCTGAGCGCGCACCACCTGTTCTGCCGGAACTGCGGCGTGCGCGCGTTCGGACGCGGTTACGTGGAGCAGATCGGTGGCGACTACGTCTCGGTCAACCTCGCCTGCCTCGACGACGTCGAGCCGCAGGAGCTGATCGATGCGCCCGTGCGCTGGTGCGACGGCCGCGCGAACAACTGGATGAACCCGCCCGCCGAGACGCGGCATCTTTGAGGAGCCGATCATGAGCAGGCCCATCCTCAACATCGACGAGCTTGAACCGATCCCGCTCGACGTGCTGAACAAGCAATACGGCGGCGGGCCGATGCCGGCGAAGTTCGCCGGCGGCATGGCGCCGATCGGGCATCGGCTGGGCGCACAGAAACTCGGTTACAACCTCACGGTGGTGCCGCCGGGCAAGCGCGCGTTTCCGTTCCACTGCCATCGCGTCAACGAGGAGATGTTCTTCGTGATCGAGGGCACGGGCGAAGTGCGCATCGGTACCGAGACCTGGCCGATCCGCGCGGGCGACGTGATCGGCTGCCCGCCCGGCGGTCCGGAAACCGCGCACCAGATCATCAATACCGGCGACACCACGCTGCGCTATCTCGCCGTGTCGAGCAGCCAGACGCCGGAGATCTGCGAATACCCGGATTCGGGCAAGTTCGCCGTCATGCACGCCGCGGGCAAGGACGCGGACGGCAAGCCACAGGGCTTCCGCCATGCCGGCCGGCTCGCCGACGGTTGCGATTACTGGGACGGCGAGTAGCGGGCACTGGCGATCGATGTGCAGGCAAGCCACCATGTCCGGATGCGTCGCGCCGATCGCCTGTTCCTCATCATCCACGCCCTGCGCGGGCGCCGTACCGCGCTGCCCGCGCGCAACCTCGCCGAGACGCTGGGCGTCTCGCTGCGCACGGTCTACCGTGACGTGGCCGACCTGCAGCTTTCCGGCGTGCCCATCGAGGGCGAGGCCGGCGTGGGCTACGTGCTGCGCAAGGGCTCGGACATCCCGCCGCTGATGTTCACTGCCGACGAACTCGAATCACTGGTGGTGGGCACGCGCTTCGTGCGCGCCTTCGCGGGCGACCGGCTGGCCGCCGGCGCGCAGGCGGCGTTGCTGAAGATCGAAGCGGTGCTGCCTCCCGAGCTGCGCGAGCGCGCCGCGCGCACGCGCATCTACGCGCCGGTGTGGCGCGACCAGGGCAAGGCCGATTTCGCCGCGCGGATCGACCTGCTGCACGCGGCGATCGAGGCGCGCCAGGTGCTGCGGATGGAGTACGGCGACGAGGCCGGCAACGCCAGCACGCGCGAGGTCGAGCCGCTGTGCCTGGCGTTCTGGGGTGGCAAGTGGACGCTGGGCGCGTGGTGCCGGCTGCGCGAAGGCTTCCGCAATTTCCGCCCGGATCGCATCGTGCTCTGCAACGCCTCTGGCGAGCGCTTCGAGGACCGGCCGGGCCGCAACCTCGAGGCTTACCTGCAGTCGGTGGGCGGCAGCTACACCGGCCTGGAATAGCCGCGCCGGCGCAGGAAATTTCGTGCAGCGGAGGCCCCGTCGGCGCGCGGGCTCGGGTACGCTCGCGGCACAACGTCCGTGGAGGAATCGAGCGATGTCGGCAGCCGTACGTCATCCCCTGTTGTCGGTCGCCCCGGCCAGGTTGCGCCCGACCCAGCTGACCGTGGGCAAGGCCGAGGTCGCGGCCAAGCGCGCGCAGTGGAAGGAACTGGGCAAGAAGAAGCGCAAGGAGCTGCTCGCCACGCACTGGTTCCCCGGCGTGCTGGGGCCGAAGAAACTGGTCTACATCGTCGACCACCACCATCTCGGCCTGGCCTTGCTGGAGGAGGGCGTGAAGAACGTGCCGGTGATGATCCAGCGCGATTTCTCATGGCTGATCCCGGACGTGTTCTGGCGCACCATGGAGTTCAACCGCTGGGCCCATCCGTACGACCAGCACGGCACCCGCGTGGACTACGCCGCGATCCCGACCAGCCTGACCCAGATGGCCGATGACCCCTACCGCACGCTCGCCGCGCGGGTGCGCATGGCCGGCGGTTGCGCCAAGGACGCCGTGCCCTATGCGGAATTCCTGTGGGCGGATTTCTATCGCCGCCACCTGAAACTGCCGGGCGGCAAGATCGGTGCAAAGGCGATGCAGCAAGCTTTGCTGTTCGCGCACAGCCAGGACACGGCCTACCTGCCGGGTTGGAGCGGGACGATCGAATGAACGCGGCACCGGCTGCCACCGCCGCGCCGGGCGCCAGCCGCGGCGCGGACGTGCTGGCCGGCCTGTCGATCGCCGGGCTGCTGTTGCCCGAGGCGGTGGCGTACTCGGGCATCGCCGGCTTGCTGCCGCAGGCCGGCGTGATCGCGTTGTTCGTCGGCCTGGTCTGCTACGGCCTGCTCGGCCGCAGCCGCTATGCCATCGTCTCGGCCACCTCGTCCTCGGCCGCGGTGCTGGCTGCCGGCACGCTGGCGCTGGCCGGCCCGGACGCGGCTTCGCGCGCAGCCGTGGCGGCGACTCTGGTGCTGCTCACCGGTGGCTGTTTCCTGGTGGCGGGCGCCGCGCGCCTGGGCGGCTTGTCGCAGCTGATCGCGCGGCCGGTGCTGCGCGGCTTCACCTTCGGGCTGGCCTGCGTCATCGCGTTGAAGCAGCTGCCGAACCTGTGCGGATTGCCGGGCCTGCATGGCGACTTCGTGCCGCTGTTGCTGGCGACGCTGCTGCAGTCGGCCAGCCGCGTCCAGCCGGCCACGATGGGCGCGGGCGTGGTCGCGCTGCTGCTGCTGTTCCTGTGCGAGCGTGTGCGGCGCCTGCCCGGCAGCCTGCTGGTGATCGTGCTGGGCGTGGCCGCCTCCAACTGGCTGGCAGCGCATGGCGTGGCGCTCACCGGCGCGATCGACCTCGCACCAGCCTGGGGCTGGCCGACGTGGCCCACGAGCAACCAGTGGCTACCCAGCATCGAGCTGGCCGCGGCCCTGCTGCTGGTGCTCTACGCGGAATCGTATGGCGCGATCCGCGCGTTCGCGCTGAAGCACGGCGACCCGGTGGACGCGAACCGCGACCTGCTGGTGATCGGCATGGCGAATGCGCTGTCCGGCCTGCTGCACGGCATGCCGGTCGGCGCCGGTTATTCCGGCACCTCGGCGAACGAGGCCGTCGGCGCGCGTTCGCGGCTGGCCGGGCTGGTCGCCGCGGCCACCCTGCTGCTGCTGGTCCTGCTGCTGCTGCGCTGGATCGAGCGGATTCCCGAACCGGTGCTGGCGGCGATCGTGATCCATGCGGTGAGCAAGTCGTGGCGGCTGTCGGTGTTCAAGCCCTATCTGCAGTGGCGGCGCGACCGGCTGGTGGCGCTGGCCGCGGTGGTCGCGGTGCTGGCGCTGGGCATCCTCAACGGCTTGCTGGTGGCCATCGCCTTCAGTCTGGTGATGTTGTTGCGCCAGCTCGCCACGCCTCGCCTCAGCGAATTGGGCCAGTTGCCCGGCAGCCATGATTTCGTGGGCATCGGCGAACACCCGTCCGCGCTGCCGCCGCCAGGCATGCTGATCCTGCGGCCGGAGGAGCCGCTGTTCTTCGCCAACGCGGAATCGATCCTGGCACTGGCGCGGCAGCAGGTCGCCAGCCATCCCGGCGCACGGATGGTGGTGCTCAGCCTGGAGGAATCGCCCGACCTGGACAGCACCGCGCTGGAGGCCCTGGCGGATTTCGCCGCATGGCTGGGCGCGCGCGGCACCGTGCTGCGGGTGGCGCGCCTCAAGGACACGGTGCATGATTTGCTGTTGCGCGCGGCGCTGCCCCAGCTTCCGCCACAGGCGCTTGATTACTGGAGCGTGGAGGACGCCGTCGCGACGGCGACTGCCATCTCCGCGCAGCAACCGAACGGGACACCCTCGCAGTGAAGAAGATCGTTACGAACCTGCAGTGGCTGGCGCTTGGCATGGCGCTGGCCGCACCGGCATGGGCGGGGCAGGACGCCGATGCGCGTTTCAAGCAGATCTACACCGACGAATGGGCATGGCGCACCGGGCAGGCGGGCATCAGTGCCTCGGGCGAAGCGCAGCCGAACGACGGCCGCCTGGATGCCGTGGACGCCGCCAGCCAGCGGCAGCGCCTCGATTACTGGTTGAACGTGCTCAAGCAGCTCCACGGCATCGATCCAGGCCAGCTTTCGCCGGAAGACCGCGTGAACTACGCGGTGTACCGCGAGCAGATCCGCAACTTCGTTGCCGACCAGAAATTCATGAACTGGCAGATGCCGTTCAACAGCGATTCGGCGTTCTGGAGCGACCTCGGCGACGACCTGGGCGGCGACCGCCTGCGCAGCGCGGACGACTACCGCCGCTACCTCGATCGCCTCGGCCAGGTCCCGCACTACTTCCAGCAACAGATCGACAACATGCGGCTGGGCCTCAAGCGCGGCTTCAGCGTGCCACGCGCGGTACTCACGGGCCGCGACAAATCCATCGCCGCGGTGGCGGATCTCACCGACCCCACGGCCAGCAGCTTCTATGCGCCGTTCGAGCAGATGCCGGCGAGCATCCCCGACGACCAGGCGCAGGCGCTGCGCGGCGAGGCGCTGCAGCGCATCCGCGACCAGGTGATCCCCGCCTACGCGAACCTGCTGAAATTCTTCGACGAGGAGTACGTGCCGCAGGCGCGCAGCACGCTGGCCGCCGAGGCGTTGCCGAACGGCAAGGCGTACTACCGCCAGCAGATCCGCGAATACACCACGCTCGACCTCTCGCCCGACCAGATCCACCAGATCGGCCTGGACCAGGTGGCGAAGATCCACGCGCAGATGCTGGACGTGATGAAGCAGACCGGCTTCAAGGGCAGCTTCGCCGACTTCCTCAACTACCTGCGCACCGACCCGCAGTTCTACGCCAGGACGCCGCAGGAACTGCTGGACAAGACCGCGTGGGTGGCGAAGGAAGTGGACGGCAAGATGTCCCGCTTCTTCGGCCACCTGCCGCGCCTGCGCTTCACCATCGTGCCGGTGCCGGCCGACATCGCGCCGTATTACACCTCCGGCCGCGGCGGCGCCGACGCGTACCTGGTCAACACCTACGACCTGAAGTCGCGCGCGCTGTACAACATGCCCGCGCTGACCCTGCACGAGAGCTACCCCGGCCATTCGCTGCAGTTGGAGCTGGCCGAGGAGCAGCACAACTTCCCCGCCTTCCGCCGCGACGGCTACATCTCCGCCTATGGCGAGGGCTGGGGCCTGTACTCCGAATACCTCGGCAACGAGATGGGCATCTACCAGACGCCCTACCAGCAGTTCGGCTACCTCACCTACCAGATGTGGCGCGCCTGCCGGCTGGTGGTCGATACCGGCATCCACCACCTGGGCTGGACGCGCCAGCAGGCCATCGACTACCTCACCGGCAACACCGCGCTCAGCCCGCTGGAAATCGCCAACGAGGTGGACCGCTACATCAGCTGGCCCGGCCAGGCCGACAGCTACGAGCTGGGTTATCTCACCATCCTGCGGCTGCGCGCCAAGGCAGAGAAGGCGCTGGGCGACAAGTTCGACATCCGTGCCTTCCACGACACCGTGCTCTCCACCGGCTCGGTGCCGCTGCCGGTGCTGGAGCAGCGCATCGACCGCTTCATCGCCGAGGGTGGGCCGGAGCCGGATTTCGACAAGGACTGAAGACGCCGGCAGGCAGGTGCACGTGCGGAACACACCTGTGGTTGCGCGGGGCGACCTGGTTGCCCAAGATGCTCTCCATGTCCTTGGCTTGTTCCGCCGGGGAAGTGGGGATAATTGGCGGCCATGGACAGGGGGGGCGCGGGTATGACGCAATTCTCCAAGCCGGGGCCGCTGGTGGCTTCGGTCAGCGTCCTTTTGATCGTTGCCGAGGCATACATGGCCGTGCGCATGCCGCTCATGGCCGTTGCTTGTGCGGTGCAGGCGCTGGTGCTCGGCGGCTTGTGCTGGCTGACGGCGCGATGGGCACCCGCGGCAAGCGATTTCCCGGTACGCGGGAGGCTTCTTCCGCTGCAGCTTGGGTTGTGTCTCGCATTGCCGCTTGCCATGAGTTTCCGCGGCGATTTCACCGCCTCGAACGGCGCGGGCGGCGTGGTGCCGCACTGGGTGGCGCTTCACCACACCCTCTTTGCTGCATTCGGCCGCGTCATGCCCGGCGATATCGCCCTGGGATGCGTGAACGTACTCGACTACTTCGGGATCGCGGCCGTCGCCCTCATGCTGCTCGGAGTGCCATGGCGGGCCATGGGACTCGGCCCATTCAACCCCGGCTCACGACGGATCCCCCTGACTTGGCTGGCCGTACCGGTTGCAGGACTGTGCTTCGCCCTTGTGGCCAGGAGCGCACCACCCTTGGGTGTATTCAGGAACCTGGGCGGAAACATGCTGCAGAACGGATTCTCCGAGGAGTTTCTTTTCCGGGGCGCCATGCTCGGACGCTTTCGGACACTCATGAGCAACAACGTTGCCTTGCTGGCCCAGGCGATGCTTTTCGGGCTATGGCATCTGTCGAATGACTATGCAATGGCGAGGGGGGACATCGCACTCACCTTGGCCTCGGCACTTTGCAACCATGCCGTCATGGGCTATGCCATGGGGTTCCTGACGCTGCGGACCGGCAATATCGCCGGTGCCTCGCTCTTCCACGGGATTCTGGATACGGTGACGGGATAAGGTCCGGGCCGTCGGCGGCGCCTGTTGTCGGAACCAGGGATATCGACAAGGACCCTGTGGACGTCCCGCGCTCCTTCTGCGAATCCGTGCAGCGCGGCGGCAAGGTTTGCGTGTACCTGCATCCGGGCAGGTTCGGCCTGCGCGGGATGCAGGTGGGCGATTGCGGGCAGGCGGGCAATCACCGCGGGTAATGCGGTTTCATTGGACGAGGCTGCTGTTTTACAGTAAATTGCCAATGTGCTTCACATGGAGAGTTTCGACATGAACGCACATGCCGGTCGCATCGCCGAAGCCGCACCGCGCTACCTGCCAACGGACGCGGCGCTGGCCGCGCCCGCGCTGCGCAGCTTCTTCCGTCTTGCCGGGCACTGGGACCTGCGCGTTGCCGAACAGCGCAAGCTGCTCGGCGATCCGCCCGAATCCACGTTCTACAAGTGGAAGCGCGAGCAGACCGGCGGCCTTGGCCGCGACACGCTGGAGCGCATCAGCTACCTGCTGGGCATCTGGAAGGCGCTGCAGATCCTTTTCCCCGATCCGGCGCAGGCCGACGCGTGGCTGCGCAAGCCGAATACCGCACCGCTGTTCGGTGGGCACTCCGCGCTGGAACGCATGCTGTCGGGCAATGTGGCCGACCTGTTCGTGGTGCGTCAGTACCTGGACGCGCAGCGCGGCTGAAGTGGTGTCGGGCTACCGATCGCGCTCCGCGAGATCGCGAATCGTCATGCTTGCCTCCTCCCCCTGCATGCAGGGGGAGGTTGGGAAAGGGTGATCTCTGTTGCTGCATGGACAAGCACTCCACCCCAGCCCTCCCCTGCAAGCAGGGGAGGGAGTTACCTGACGCCATGGAGCGCACATGCCCGCCGATCTTCCACCCGTCCGCCGCATCCGCTGGAGCCAGGCCTACCGCATCGTGCCCAGCCGCTTTCCGCCGGTGGGCGTGTACGACCGCATCGCCGATCCCGCCGATCTCGACGCGGTGTTCGCGATCGAGGCGCTGACCAATCCGCGCCTGCGCGAGGAAGCGGGCGCCTTGAAACTGGTGCCACGCGAGCACCGCATCAGCGGCCCGGGCTCGACGCCGGTGATGGCCGCGTTCACGCACTTGAATCCGGAAGGCAGCCGCTTTTCCGACGGCAGCTGGGGCGTGTTCTACGCCGCGCACAGCGTGGCCACGGCGGTGGAGGAAACCGTCTACCACCGCGAACGCTTCCTCGCCGCCACCCGCGAGCCGGCCTGCGACGTCCAGATGCGTTGCTACCGCACCCGCATCGACAGTCGCCTGCACGACGTCCGCGGCGGCTGGAAGAAGGAACACGATGCAAGCGTCTATACAGCCAGCGTCAGGCTCGCGCGCACGCTGCGCGAGGGCGGCTCCAACGGCATCGTCTACGACAGCGTGCGCGACCGTGGCGGCGAATGCGTGGCCGCGTTCCAGCCCGACGTGGTGGCGCCCTGCGTGCAGGCGCAGCATTTGATCTATCGTTGGGACGGCACGCGCATCGCGCAGGTGCTGGAAGTGTCGGAACTCGCACGAAACACTCCAAGGGAGACACGATGAAACGCTGGCTGATCCTGCTGTTCGCCTTGCTGCCGCTGTGCGCTTTCGCGCGCACGACCAACGATCACACGCAGTGGAATGCCGATATCGCGGCATTCGAGCAGGCTGACCGCGCACAGCCGCCACCAGCCGGCGCAGTATTGTTCATCGGCAGTTCGTCGATCCGCTTCTGGAAGACGCTGGCAAGCGATTTCCCCGAAGTGCCGACGATCAACCGCGGTTTCGGCGGTTCGGAGATTGCCGACAGCACGTTCTTCGCCGATCGCATCGTGGCGCCGTACCACCCGCGCGCCATCGTGATGTATGCGGGCGACAACGACATCGAGGCGGGCAACAGCCCGCAACAGGTGCGCGACGATTTCGCGGCCTTCGTGCGCAAGGCACGCGCGGTCGACCCCAATGTGCCGATCGCTTTCATCGCGATCAAGCCCAGCATGGCGCGCAAGGCTCTGCTGCCGAAGATCCGCGAGGCGAACGCCCTGGTGCGCGTTTACGCAGCCACGCAGAAGCAGGTGGCCTACCTGGACATCTTCACGCCGATGCTGGGCCAGGACGGCCAGCCGCAAGCCAAATGGTTCATTCAGGATGGGCTGCACATGAATCGCAGTGGCTACGAGTTGTGGATAGGCATCGTGCGGCCGTGGGTGGATGCGCACGGGCATTGATGCCGGGCTCGCACGAGATTTGACCGTGCTTTAGCGAACTCTGCATTCGACCCAGGACCGATATTTCGAAATCATTCCATGATGGCGGGCAGCGTGGATACAGAGCACCGAATGGAAGGCGACCATCGCATCAAGGTAGTCCACCGGCGAACGCCGGAATCGGCGAAGATGGTGGCCAACGTCAAACGGGCAGCGCAGATCACCGCCGTGCTCAACCGCTTGACGTTCAACGACGCCGACGAAGTCCGCGCCGTGTTCAGCGAACTCACAGGCCAGACGGTGGACGAGAGCTTCATGCTCATCCCGCCTTTCTACACGGCCGGCGGCGACGAAATTCGCGTCGGCCGGAATGTCTTCGTGAATCAGAACTGCACCTTCTATGACCTCGGCGGCATCCACATCGGGGACGACGTGATGATCGGACCGAATGTCAGCATCATCACGGCAGGCCATCCGCTGGCCCCGTCGCAGCGCAGATCCGTCACGGTCGGAAAGCGCATCGTGATCGAGCGAAACGTGTGGGTCGCGGCTGGCGCAATCATCATCGGTGGAGTGACGGTGGGCGAGAACTCGGTCGTGGCTGCTGGTTCCGTCGTTACCAAGGATGTACCGCCGAATAGCTTCGTGGCAGGAAATCCGGCGCGCTTCATCCGTTCGGTCAGCGATGAGGCGCCTCTCGAGGGTGGTGCTGAATGAAGCGTCACCTGTCACCTGGATAAGCGCGGGGCATCGGCCGCGCTCACGCGATGCTTAGCCTGCCGCTCATGAGCGCTTCCTGCGCGTTGCGCTCCCCCAGCGCCCATGCGTCGAGCACCGTGGCGCGCACCGTGCAGTCGAGCATGCCCACAGGTACACGCGTGCCGGGTTGCCAATAGTTGCGCCCGTTGACGCGAAACAGGGAAGGCAACTTCGGATAGTGGCGGGTCAACAACACGAGCGTTCGCGCTTTCTCGCTGTCGCTTTGCGGCGGCAGCGGCGCATTGTCGATGTAGCCGCCGTCGAAGGCGTATTCGCCATCGATGCATCGCGCAGGGATGAAAGGGAGTGCGGCGCCTGCAGCCGCCAGCAATGCGTGGGCGTCGCCGAGGCTGCTGCAATCGTGCAGCGCGCGGAATTCCTGTCGCAGGCCGAGTCGGCGCGGCAGCCTGGGATGCAATGGCCCGCGCAGGAACTTGTCCGCGAGGTAGGTCAGCGTAGCGATTCCAATGGAGCCGCGCAGTCCCAGCCAGCGCGCCGGCCGGGTGATCGCCACCTGCAGACGATGCCTCGACTGCCGCAGCGCCTGGAAATGCTCGGCATCGACGAAACTGGCCAGCCATGCCGGATAGATGCGGCGATGCGCATAGTGCAGTCGCCCGCGCAGCAGGCCGCGCCATTCGAACATGCGAACCTGCCCGGCATACAGACGCTGGCAGCTCGCAAGCGCAGCTTGCGGCCCGGCGGTGAGGAAGGCGGCAGCCACGGCGGCGCCGCCGCTGGTACCCACGAGTTGCGTGGGCAATCGCCAGTGCTGCGCCAGCAGATGCGAGATCGCGCCCGCTTGCCACCAGCAGCGGTTGCCGCCGCCGGCGAAGATCAGGGTGTCGATGGAGGCAAGGTCGAGGCTGGCGAGCGATTCGACGAGCATGGTTTCCCTGCATGGCGGGTGGACAAGTCCATCGCATGGAGGCGTCGCCGATCCGATGCAAGGCCGCGATACGAAAAAGCCGGCACAGGGCCGGCTCGATTCGCGCGTGTGCAAATGCAGCTCAGGTATCCGCGCCGGTGGCGAACCCTTCGCGCGTGCCGCGATTGAACACGCGGTCCCCCTCCAGCATGTCGGCGGCCGCATGTGCGGGCTCGGTCTTGAGCTTCGCGTAGATCGGCGTGAAGTCGGGATGGGTGGCTTCGAACAGCTGCTCGAAGCTGTTGATCACGAAATAGGTCTGCTGGTAGGTGTCGATGCGGTAGCGCGTGCTCATCACGCGCTCCAGGCCGAAGCCGATGCGGTTCGGTGCGGGCGAGTCGAGGCAGTAGATGGATTCGCCCTTGGAGCTGACGATGCCGGCGCCGTAGATGCGCATGCCTTCACCGGTGTCGATCAGGCCGAATTCCACCGTGTACCAGTACAGGCGCGTGAGGTTCATCAACGCCTCGGGGCCGATGCGGAACGCCTTCATGCCGCCGCGGCCGTAGGCCTGCATGTAGTCGGCGAACACCGGGTTGAGCAGCAGCGGCACGTGGCCGAACAGGTCGTGGAACAGGTCGGGTTCGCTGAGGTAGTCGAGCTGGTCCGGCTTGCGGATCCACCAGCTCACCGGGAAGCGGCGGTTGGCGAGGTGGTCGAAGAACACCTCGTCCGGCAGCAGGCCTTCCACCGCCACCAGCTCCCAGCCGGTGGCCTCGGCCAGCACCTTGTTGAGTTCGGAGAACTTCGGGATGCCACCGTCGCCCAGGCCGAAACGCTCGACGCCGGCGAGGAACTCCTTGCAGGCGCGCCCGGGCAGCAGTTCGCGCTGGCGCTTGTACAAGGTGTCCCACACCTCGTGGTCGGTGCGCGTGTAGCTGTCCCACGGCTGCTCGACCACGCCGGTCGCGTAGACCGGGATGTAACCGCGGTCGGTCTGCTGGTGTTCGACCTTGCGGGGCGTGGTGTCTTGCATGGCGGGCTCCGGGCTTGCCGATCGCGTGGATGATGACAAGAGCATACGGCGGAGTTGCCGCACGAAGTTTGTGATGTTGCGCAGTGGCGGGCCATGGACGCAATATTCGTGCGCCCAAGGGTAATGGCGTCGAGGTATCGTGCATGACCACACTGGATCGCATCGACCTGCGCCTGCTCGCCGTGCTGCAGACCGAGGGCCGCATCACCAATGCCGAGCTGGCCGAGCGGGTGAACCTGTCGCCCTCGGCCTGTCTGCGCCGCCTGCAGCGGCTGGAGGCGGACAAAGTCATCACGGGCTACGCCGCGCAGGTCGATCCGCAGGTGGTGGGGCTGGGCCTGCAGGCCTTCGTGCGCGTGCAGCTGGTGAAGCACGAGGCGGCGATGATCGAGCGCTTCGTGGAGCGCATCGGCGGCTGGGACGAGGTGGTGGCCTGCCATGCGCTCACCGGCGACATGGATTACCTGCTGCACGTCTTCGTGGCCGACCTCGCGGACTTCTCGCGCTTCCTGCTCGACCGCCTGCTCAACGACGCCGGCGTGGCCGACGTGAATTCCAGCTTCGTGCTGCGCACGGTGAAACGTTCGTCGTCGCTCCCACTGGCGCAATTGGAGCGCTAGGCCGCCTCGGCGACCGGCGCGAGCGCATTGCGCGCGCGGCGGATGCGCAACGCGAGGAAGGCCGCCACCACACCGCTCGCGCCGGCGATCACGAACGGCATCAGGTAGCTGCCCAGTTGCACGCGCAGCACGCCGGCCATGAAGGCCGCCACGGCAGCGCCGACCTGGTGGCCGGCCACCACCCAGCCGAACACCACCGGCGCGTCGCGCTCGCCGAAGGCCTCGGTGGTGAGGCGCAGCGTGGGCGGCACGGTGGCGATCCAGTCCAGCCCGTAGAACACGCCGAACAGCGACAGGCTTTGCAGCGAGAAATCCGAATACGGCAGGTAGATCAGCGACAGGCCGCGCAGCCCGTAATAGGCGAACAGCAGCTTGCGCGGGTCGGCGCGGTCGGTGAGCCAGCCCGAAGCCGTGGTGCCCAGCAGGTCGAAGATGCCCATCATCGCCAGCAGGCTGGCCGCGCGCACCTCGGGGATGCCGTGGTCGCCGCACAGCGCGATGAAGTGCGTGCCGATCAGGCCGTTGGTGGTGAAGCCGCAGACGAAGAAGGTGGCGAACAGCAACCAGAACGCGCTGCTGCCGCTGGCCCGCCGCAGCGCACCCAGCGTGAGCGCGAGCAGGTTGCCGGAGGGCATGCCGATGTCGGCGGGTTCGCCGGGCGGTGCACCGTAGCGGGTCAGGCCGATGTCGGCCGGGCGCTCCGGCAGCAGCCACAGCACCAGCGGGATCAGCGCCACGCACAGCGCGGCGAGCAGCAGCACCACCGCGCGCCAGCCGGCGTATTCCGAGAGCGCCGCGAGGCCGGGCAGGAAGATCAGGGTGCCGGTGGCGGTGCTGGCGGTGAGCAGGCCCATCACCAGGCCGCGGTGCGTGCTGAACCAGCGGCCCGTCACGGTGGCGCTCAGCACCACCGCCACGCAGCCGGTACCCATGCCGGACAGCACGCCCCAGCTCGCCACCAGTTGCCATGGCTGCGTCATCAGCGCGCTGGATGCCGCGGCGAGGCCCATCACCGCCAGTGCCGACATCAGCACGCGGCGGATGCCGAAGCGCTGCATCAGCGCCGCCGCGAACGGTCCCATCAGGCCGTACAGCAGGATGCCCACCGCGGCGGCGGCCGAGATGCTGTCGCGGCTCCAGCCGAAGGCGCGGCCCAGCGGCAGCATCAGCACGCCCGGGGTGGCGCGCATGCCGGCGGAGACCAGCAGGGCGAGGAACACCACGGCCACCACCACGAAGGCGTAGTTCTGGCCGCGAAGGCGGGGGTGCGCTATAGTCATGTTACCGATCGGTACGGTTTGGTTCGCGCAGCATACGTACCGATCGGTAACATTGTCAACGAGCACCGATCATGTCCACCCGAGCCAAGCCTGCACCAGCCGCCGAAGCACCTGCCCGCGCCGCCGACCGCATCCGCGACACCGCCTTCGAACTGTTCTACCGCGAGGGCATCCGCGCCGTCGGCGTGGAGGAGATCGTCAGCCGCGCCGGCGTCACCAAGCCCAGCCTGTACCGTGCCTACGAATCCAAGGACGAACTGGCGGCGGACTACCTGCGCGACTACAACGAGCGCTTCTGCCGCGTCTTCGAGGCGCCGTCGGTGGAACATCCCGGCGACCCCAGGGCCCAGCTGCTGGCTTACCTGGACGGCCTGGCCTCGCGCGCCTCCAGCGACGGCTACCGCGGCTGCGGCCTCACCAACGCGGTGATCGAATACCCCGGGCGCGAGCACCCCGCGCACAAGGTGGCGGTGGAGAGCAAGCGCACCCTGCGCAAGCGCCTGCGCGAGCTGTGCCGCGCGATGGGCGCCGCCGACGCGGAAACCCTGGCGGACGGCCTGCTGCTGCTGATCGAAGGCAGCTACGTGTCCGGCCAGACCTTCGGCCGCGGCGGCCCCGCGAAGGCGCTGGGCAAGGTGGCGCGCGCGCTGATCGAGGCCAGCCTCGGCAGCTGAGCGGCCGGTCGCGGAACATGCGCATCGGCATGGTCAAACCCGTCGCCGACTGAGGCTAAACTAGCCGACTGATGAGCACCGACGCCCCCGCCGCGCCCCCGCGCAACCCACTGCAACCGCTGCGCTACCTGTGGCGCGTGCCGTTGCTGCTGCTGCATATCGTGCTGGCGATACTGCTGGCCGCGTTCGTGATGAGCTGGAACCGCAACAGCGTGATGAAGGACGGTCGCGAGCCGTTCGCGCACAAGCTGATCCGCTGGTGGTCCACCGCCCTGCTGCGCATCTTCGGCCTGCGTTCGGTGCGCATGGGCCAGCCGCTGGCCGACCCGGTGCTGTTCGTGGCCAACCACACCTCGTGGATCGACATCGTGCTGCTGCATTCGCAGCGCGCGGTCTGTTTCGTGGCCAAGGCGGAGATCGCGCGCTGGCCGCTGGTGGGCTGGCTGGCGGCCAGCGGCGGCACGATCTTCCATCGTCGCGGCAGCAACCACTCGCTGGCCGCGGTGATGCAGGTGATGGTGGAACGCCTGCGCGCCGGCCGTTCGGTGGCGGTGTTCCCCGAGGGCGGCACCGGCCACGACGGCGTGCTCAAGGTGTTCCATGCGCGCATCTTCCAGGCCGCACTGGATGCCGGGACGCAACTGCAGCCGGTGGCGCTGCGCTTCGCGCGCGACGGCAGGCGCATCGTCGACGCCGGCTTCCGCGAACACGAGAGCTTCATGGGCAATTTCCTGCGCCTGCTCGGCAGCGCGCCGATGGATGCGGAGGTGCACTTCCTGCAGCCCGTGCCGGCCAGCCCCGACGCGCGCCGCAAGATGGCCGAGCTGTCGCGCGAACGCATCGCCGCGGCGTTGGAGGATCGCGCTGCATGAACCTGCCGCGCGGAAAGGATTTCCGTCCGCCCTGGCCGCTCACCAGCGGGCATGTCCAGACCATGCTTTCCTCCAGCGGCGTGCGCCGGCTGCTGCTGCCGCGTACCGCGCATGCGGTGCAGGAAGGCGCCGAAGCGGTGATGGTGGATGGCGGCGGCGGCGTGCGCCTCACCGGCGCGTTCACCGCGCAAAAGAGCCGCCCCGAAGCGCGCGGACTCGCCGTGCTGTTCCACGGCTGGGAAGGCAGCGTCGATTCCACCTACGTGCTGCAGACCGGTAGCCGGCTGCTCGCCGATGGCTGGGACATCTTCCGGCTGAATTTCCGCGACCACGGCGACAGCCACGGGCTCAACGAGGCGCTGTTTCATTCCTGTCGCATCGACGAGGTGGTGCATGCGCTGGGTGACATCGCCGAGCGCTGGCCGGCGCGCCCGATGGCGCTGATGGGCTTTTCGCTGGGCGGCAACTTCGCCCTGCGCGCCGCGTTGCAAACCTCGCGCGTCGGCATTCCGCTGGGCTACGTGCTGGCGGTGTGCCCGATCATCGATCCCAGCGAGGGCCTGTTCTCGCTGGAGGAATCCGCGCCGTGGTTCTACCAGGCGTACTTCATGCGCAAGTGGCGCCATTCGCTGCAGGCCAAGCAGAAGGCCTTTCCGCAGCACGAGTATTTCGAGATGTCCGAGCTGAAGCAGGACCTGCGCGGCCTGACCGAGGCGATGGTGCTGCGGCATACCGACTTCAAGACGCTGCAGCAGTACCTGGACGGCTACTCGGTGGCCGGCGAGGCCATGCTGGCTATGCAGATTCCCGCCACCATCCTCACCGCGCGCGACGACCCGGTGATCCCGGTGGACGCGTTCGAGCAACTGCGCCTGCCGCCGAACGTGGAGCTGGACATCGCCGATTACGGCGGCCATTGCGGCTTCATCCGCGGCCGCGACATGACCAGCTTCACCGACGACTACATCGCGACGCGGTTCAACGCGCTGGCGGACGGCACGCTGGGGAAGGCCTGATCTTGCGCAATTCCCCTCTCCCGCTTGCGGGAGAGGGGTTGGGGGAGCGGGCGCTTTTGCAATCTTGCGAAAGCCGAGCCCTCTCCCGCCCTGACTCGCGCCATCCCTGTCGCTCGCCCCTGCGGGGCCAGCTTCGCTGTTCCGCAGGCGCATCCTGCGCCTGCAGGTCGGGCACCCTCTCCCGCAGGCGGGAGAGGGGTTCACCCGCAACGCTCACGCTGCCCTACGGCTCCCGCAACGGATCAAGCAAACGCTTCAGGCCGTTGTGGTCGATCTCCAGCATCAGCGCGAGCAACCGGCCGAGTTCGCCGCGCGGGAAACCCTCGCGCGCGAACCATGCGAGATAGGCGCCGGGCAGGTCGGCGATCAGGTGGCCCTTGTACTTGCCGAACGGCATGCGCATGGTCACCAGCCGCTTGAGATCGTCGCCTTGCAGTTGATCCGGTTCGCTCATGCTGGCGCACGTTAGCAGGGTCGGCGCGCCGCACGGCATGGGTATACGCTTGGCAACCCGTCGACCCGGAGTCGTGCCATGCGCCTGCGATCGCTCCTGTCCCTGCTTGCCCCGCTGCTGCTTGCCCAGCCCGCGTTCGGCGCGGTGCAGCTGGACAAGCTCACGCTGCCCAGGGGCTTCCACATCGCGGTGTATTCCGACCAGGTGTCGAACGCGCGCGAAATCGCGCTGGGCGCGAAGGGCACGGTGTTCGTGGGTTCGTTCGGCGTGGGCAAGGTCTACGCGCTCACCGACACGCGGCACGACGGCCACGCCGACAAGGTGCGGGTGATCGCCAGCGGCCTGGAAATGCCGATCGGCGTGGCCTTCCACGACGGCGACCTCTATGTCTCCGCGGTGAGCCGCATCTACGTGCTGCGCGACATCGAGGACCACCTCGACGACCCGCCGAAGCCCGAACTGGTCACCGACAAGCTGCCCACCGAGACCCATCACGGCGGCCGCTTCATCGCCTTCGGCCCGGACGGCAAGCTCTACGTGCCGATCGGCGCGCCCTGCAACGTCTGCGACAAGGGCAAGGACTTCGCCAAGCTCACCCGCATGAATGCCGACGGCAGCGGCGCGCAGGACATCGCCTACGGGATCCGCAACACCGTGGGCTTCGACTGGCGTCCCGGTTCGCACCAGCTGTGGTTCACCGACAACGGCCGCGACATGATGGGCGACGACATGCCCAGCGACAAATTGAACCGCCTCTCGCACGTGGGCGAGGACTTCGGCTTTCCCTATTGCCACCAGGGCGACACCCTCGATCCCGAGTTCGGCAAGGGTCATTCCTGCAAGGACTACACGCCGCCGGTGCTGAAACTCGGCGCGCACGTGGCCTCGCTGGGCATGCGCTTCTACGAAGGCAAACAGTTCCCGGCCAGCTACAGGGGCGCGATCCTGATCGCCGAACACGGCTCGTGGAACCGCAGCAAGAAATCCGGCTATCGCGTGATGACCGTGCAACTCGATGGCAACAAGGTGGCCAGCTACCAGCCGCTGATCACCGGCTTCGAACAGGACGAACAGGCCTGGGGCCGCCCGGTGGACGTGCAGCCGCTGCCCGACGGCAGCGTGCTGGTGAGCGACGATCTGGCGGGTGCGGTTTACCGCGTGACGTACGACGCGAAGGATTAGTTTTTGCTCGTCATTCCGGCGCAGGCCGGAATCCAGTGACGGCATGGCTCGGTCATGCGTGATCGCCACTGGATCCCGGCCTGCGCCGGGATGACAGGCAAAGAATGGTCAGTTCACTCTGGATCGGGTTTTTCGCTTGGAAGAGGGCGTTATGACAAGATCATTGCTGGTAAAAATTTCAATTGGACTGACCATTTTCTTAATGGTGGGTGCTTATCAACTAATGAAAGTTAGGGAGTTCGCGCCTAATCTGTCGAGCTTCAGCCAAACGACAGATATATCCGGGCCTTCTTCATATCTTCCCATCGGGCGTATTGGCTTAAGCCAAATCGATGGGAAAGGATTATATTGTGGAGCAACCTATTCAGGTGGTGGTGCGCCATGTGCTGTACTTTCTAAACTCCCAGAGGGTAGTAATATTAAAGTGTCAGCGGTAACGCTAAATACAAATCGCGGTGCGATTTTGTATGCCATGAATGTCAAATTCAATTCGCAAGAAATTTACAAAACAAGTCCAGAAGAGGCTCTTCGAAATTGGCGAATTGGTAGTTACATGAAACTACCAATACTTCCCATGGTTTCAATGGTTTTTTACATTTTGATCTGTATCGTATTCACTAATTCATCAAGCTAGCGCAAATCACGATCCAGAAAGAACTTCCTCTTCATGCGACACATATCCCCGATCCCGGAGTCCCCATGCAACTGCGCAGCGACAACCTCAGCGAGAACCAGCCCATCCCCACCGCCAACGCCTTCGGCAAGCCCGGCCACCCGGTGGCGTTGTCGGACAACCGCAGCCCGCACCTGGCTTGGAGGGATGCGCCGCAAGGCACGCGCTCCTTCGTGCTCACCTGCATCGACACCGACGTGCCCAGCCGCGGCGACGATGTGAACAAGGCGGGCCGCGTGGTGCCCGCCGACCTGCCGCGCGTGGAATTCGTGCACTGGCTGATGGCGAACATTCCCGAGGAATGCGGCGAACTGGGCGAGGGTTCCTGCTGCGACGGCATCACGCCGCGCGGCAAGCGCGATCCCATCGGCCCGCCGGGCAGCGTGCAGGGCTTGAACGACTACACCGGCTGGTTCGCGGGCGACGCCGACATGGGCGGCGACTACCTCGGCTACGACGGCCCGTGCCCGCCGTGGAACGACAGCATCGTGCACCACTACCATTTCCGCATCCACGCGCTGGACGTGGCGAAGCTGGACCTGCGCGGCGGCTTCACGCTGGCCGAGTTGCGCGAGGCGATGCGCGGCCACGTGCTGGCGGAGGCGGAGTTGATGGGCACGTACACGATCGCCCCGTTGTGAATGCAGGCGTGGAGGCGCCGCGGGCCCGCGCCTTCACGTCCGGAACGCGCCCGTTGTGGATGAATGGCGACACGCGGCCGGCATGCCGTGGTCGGTATTCGTTCAAGAGGGCAAGGCCATGCTTCACTACGCGCTGATTTTCCTGATCGTCGCCGTCGTCGCCGCTGCGCTGGGCTTCGGCGGTTTCATCGGGGGCGTGGCGGCGCTGGTCGCGAAGGTCCTGTTCGTCGCGTTCCTGCTCCTGGCGATCGTCGCGTTCCTGCGGCGCGCGAAGTGAATCGACATTCCATGGCATGGCTTCAAGGAGGCAACATGAACCAGCATCCGGCGACTACCGACAACGGCGGCTCCAGCCGCATCGACGACGGGGCCGAGCGCATCAAGCAGGCCACGTCCAGCGCGGTGGCGGGCACCAAGGAAGCGGTGGGCCGCGCCGCCGACCATATCGAGGCCAGCCTGCACCGCGCCACCGACAAGGTCGCCGCCGGCGCGCACCAGGCCAGCGACAAGTTCGCCGACGCCAGCGAGCGCGGCCGCGCCGCCTATGACGCCACGATGGATCGCGCGGACGAGTGGCTGGGGCAGGTGCGCGACTACGTGCGCGAGAAGCCGGTGCAGTCCGTGGCCATCGCACTGGGTGCGGGCTGGCTGCTCGGCCGCCTGCTGCGGCGCTGACCCCGCATGCAGGAGGAACCCGCGCGCGGGCAGGATCGCGCGACGGCGCCGGAGTCCCCGGCGCCGTCCTCGTCTCTGCTGGACGAATTGAACGGGCTTGCCCGTGCGGTGCGACGGTTGTCCGGCGCGCAGCTGCACCTGCTCGCCGCCGAGCTGGGGCTGGCGCGCAGCGCGGTGTCGTGGCTGCTGGTGGCCGCGCTGGCCGCCACCGTGGCGGCCGTGGCCCTGGGCCTGACCTTGCTGGGCCTGGTCGGCGCACTGCTGGCGTCGTGGTTCCATTCGTGGATCTGGGCGTTGCTGGCGCTGGCATTGCTGCAGGTGCTGCTGCTCGCGGGCGCAGTCGCGCTGTTCCGCCGCTGCATGCACTGGATGAGCCTGCCCGCCACGCGCCACGAATGGAATGCGATGATGCGCGAGACAGTGCAACGCGCCGGGCCGGACAGCGAAGGCGCAAGGGAGGGCAAGCCATGAGCCTGTTCAGGCAACTCGACAAGGTGCGCGCGGCGCAGGCACGGGTGGCCGCGCATCGCGCGGAGCTGGCCACGCCCGCGGCGGCGTTGCTGGCGCGCGGGCAGCGGCATCCGGCGCTGATGCTGGGTGCGGCAGGCGGCGCGGGTTTCCTGCTGGGCAGCCTCGATGCATCGCCGTTGCGCGTGCCGGGACTGGAATCGCTGCTGCGCGGCGGACTCGCCGAGGCCGTGGCGCAAGGCGTGCGCCTGTTCGCGACGCTGGGCGCCGACGCCGCGGATGATGCTTCCGCATGAATACGCCCGATGCTGCCGAGTCGGGTGAAATCGTGGCACCGCCCACGCATGGCCGCTTCGAACGCCGCAATGTGCTGGGCACGCGCCGCCATCTCCGCGCCATCCGCGTGCTGCTCAATGCTTTCCTGTTGCTGGCGCTGCTGTATACGGTGACGCTGTGCAAGGCATTGCTGATCCCGCTGGTGCTGGCGGCCTTCATCGGCCTGGCGTTGAACCCCATCGTGGCCGGCGTCGCCCGCCATGGCCTGCCGCGCTGGCTGGGCGCCAGCGTGCTGATGCTGGCGTTGATCGGCGGCATCGGCACCGGCATCGGCCTGCTCACGCCGCCGGCGCTGGAATGGTTCCATGACGCCCCCACCACCATCCGCAGCTTCGTGCCCAAGCTCGAACACTTCACCCAGCCGCTGGAAGCGGCCAACCGCGCCACGCAGACCCTGGTCAACGGCCATCCCGTGCGTGCCAGGCCGGAGCCGGTCGACGTGGCGGTGAGCGCGTGGGATGTGGTGTCCACCGCGCCCAAGGTGCTGGCGGCGGTGCTCACCGTGGTGCTGCTGGTGTTCTTCTTCCTCGTGTATGGCGAGTTGCTGCTGCGCCGCCTGGTGGAGATCACGCCCGGCTTCAGCCACAAGCGGCAGGCGGTGTCGGTGGTGCGCGGCATCCAGCAGGAAGTGTCGCGCTACATCCTCACCACCTTGCTCATCAACTTTTCGCTGGGCACGCTCACCGCGGCGCTGCTGTGGCAGCTGCGCATGCCCGACCCGCTGCTGTGGGGCGCGGTGGCGATGCTCGCCAACTTCATTCCCTACGTGGGCGCCATCGTCACCACCAGCGTGCTGCTGCTGGTGGGCCTGGCGCATTTCGACGACCTCACCCACGCCTTGCTGCCCGCGCTGTGCTTCGCCGGGCTCACCGCGTTCGAGGGCAACCTGGTGACGCCGCTGATCCTCGGCCGCCGCATGCGCCTCAGCCCCATCGCCATCCTGGTCTGGCTGCTGGTGTGGGGCTGGCTGTGGGGCATCCCCGGCGCGTTGCTCGCGGTGCCCATGCTCACCAGCGTCAAGCTGATCGCGGAGCACGTGCGCGGCTGGGAGTGGTTCGGGCACATGGTGCAGCGTTAGTTACCGGGTCGCACCGGCCGCGTGCCGCTGCAGCCAGGGCGCCAGGTCGAGTCGCCACAGGCCGGATTGCCCGGTGAAGTACACGCTGTGGCCGTCCGGTGCGATGTGCGCGCCCCACGGCATGTCCTTGTTGACGGCATCGCCGAGGTCCAGCGGGCGGCTCCAGTGGTCGCCTTCGCGGAAGGCGATGCACAGCCTTCCGAGGCCGCCCTTGGTCTTGCCGTAGTCGAACACGATGAAGGACCGGTCCGGCGCTATCGCGGGATCGTGGGTGGAAACATCGGGGTCGCCCAGCCCGACGCGCACCGGCGCCAGGTAGCGGCCACCGTGCTGTTCCGCACGCCAGGTGTGCATCGTCTTGGCCTGCTTGTCCCAGCGGATGAAATACAGGCTGCCGTCGGCGGCGATGCTGGCGAAATCGACGAACACGTCGTTGTTCACCGTCGGGCCCAGCCAGACCGGCTCGCCCCAGCCGCCACCGTGGCGGTCCACCCGCCAGAGGTTGGAGCCCGCGGCGCGGCCGCCGACGAAATAGTCCTGCACCAGCGGTTGCGCGCCGGACGTCGGCGGGCGATCCGAATCGAACAGCAGGTAGCTGCCGTCGGGCGCCATCACCGGATCCTGGTCGAACCAGTGCCCGGAAAAGCCCGCGACCTCGGGTTGCGACCAGCGGCCGCCGGCCTTGTGCGAAACCATGATGGTCTTGCGCCGGCCCTCGCTGCGGTCGAAGAACACCGTGTTGCCGTCGGGCGTGAAGGCCAGCGTGTCGTCGCTGTCGGCGTGCAGGATGCCGTCCAGCGTGACGGGTTGCGGTGCAGCCGTCGCGACGTCGGCGGCGGCGGACGGGTGCGCAAGAGCCGTCGCCAACGCGAGGGCACCGGCAAGCGCGAGAGGGCGGGCCATGGCGGGATCTCCGTTCGCGGCGACGCTCAACGTTCGATGCCGTGCGCGCGCAGCACGTCGGCGATGTCGAAGCGCCATAGGTTGCGCGAGCCGTTGAGCGGTTCCTGCAGCCGCTGCTGCAGCGTTGCCGCGGTATCGCGCGGCTTGGGGAAGGCCACTTCGTCGCGCCGGTTGCTGGACACGTACAGCTCGCCGAAATGCGGCCCCAGCGAAGGCGCGTTCTCCAGCGACGGGCTGTTGACCTCGCCGGACAGATGCAGCGGCTTGCCCCAGCGGCCATCCGCCTCGCGGAACGCGATGTAGATGTCGGCGCTGCCCAGCGAATCGCCCTCGTTGCCGGCATAGACGAGGAAGCGTTGCTGCGGGTCGATGGCCGGGTCCATGCGGTTGTGCGCCACGTCGCCGAGCTCCACCCGCTGCGGCGTCGCGTAGCCCTGCGCGGTGCGGCGCGCCACGTAGATCTGGTAGGCGGGGCCGGAATCGGCGCGGTGCGCGGAGAAGTAGATGTCGCCGTCGGCCGCCACCGAGGGGTTGTAGATCATCGCGCCGTCGTTGAGCGCGCCGTCCACGTGCACCGGCGCACCCCAATGCCCGTCGGGCTGCCGCTGCACGTACCAGAGGTTGGTTCCGGTGAAGCGGTGGCCGTCCATCGCCGCCGTCACCGGCGCACCGCCACTCTGCACGGGGCGGTTGGAGACGAAGTAGAGGCGTCGCCCGTCCGGCGACAGCGTGGGCTCGGAGTCGTGCCACTGCCCGGAGAACGAAGCCACCTGCGGCGTGCCCCAGTGCCCGTCGGCGCGGTGCGAGACGAGGATGGTGTCGTCCTGCTCGGCGAAGTCCGAGCGCATGAAGTACAGCGTGTCGCCGTCCGGCGTCACGGCGGCCGAGGTTTCCTGCAGGCCGGTGGAGATCACGCCGGGGCCGACCAGCTCGCCGTGCGCTTGTGCGTGAGCGGCGAACGGGGCGGCAAGGCAGGCGGCGAGAACGAGATGACGCAGGGACATGGACGTTCCTTGCAGGTGGGCGATGCCGGCAGCCTGCGCGCGGACGCGTCGCGCCTCTTCCGTTTCGTGACCAGCGGCAGCGGCGCGTGACCAGCGGCCGTGCACGCGTGGCGAACGGTCAGGGCAGGCCCAGCACGCTGCGCGCGCCGGCGCGGAAGCGCCGGCTGAGGTCCAGCCGGGTGCCGTCGCGCAGCACGATCTCGGCGTTGCCGTTGAACAGCGGATGCACCTCGCGGATGCGTTCCACGTTGACCACCGTGCCGCGGTGGATGCGCAGGAAGCGCGCCGGGTCGAGCGCGGACAGCAGGTGGCTGAGCGTTTCGCGGTGCAGGTGGCTGGCGCCGTCGGCGTGGATCTCCACGTAATTGCCCTCGGCGCGGATCCAGTCGATGCGCTCGGTGGCGATCACCCGGATGTGCTCGCCCACGCGCACGCTGACGCGCTGCAGGTGGGCGGCATGCGGCGCCGTCGCGGCGGGCGACTGAAAGCCCTGCCAGTGCCGGCGCACGCGCGCCATGGCCTGGTCGAAGCGCGCCTGGTCGATGGGCTTGAGCAGGTAGTCCAGCGCGCTGGCGTCGAACGCGCGCAGCGCGTGCTGGCCGTAGGCGGTGGCGAACACCACCATCGGCAACGCCTGCGGCTTGAGCTGGTGCAGCAGCTTGAAGCCGTCCATGCCCGGCATGCGGATGTCGAGGAACAGCAGGTCGGGCGCGAGCGCCGCCAGCGCTTGCAGCGCCTCGTCGGCATGGCCGCATTCGCCGACGATCTCCACGTCGGCGTGCGCGGCCAGCGCTTGGCGCAGCGCGAGGCGCGCCAGCACCTCGTCGTCCACCAGCAGCGCGCGGATGGCCGGCGCGCTCATGCGGCCAGCTCGCGGAAGGGCAGGCGCAATTCCACCCGCGTGCCGCCGCCGTCGCGCCGCCGCAGGTCGAGCCGCGCCCCGTCGCCGAACAGCATCGCCAGCCGCGCGCGCGTGTTGGCGAGGCCGATGCCTTCGCTGGCGCCCTCGGGCGGCAGGCCCAGGCCGTCGTCGTCCACGCACAGGACCAGCACCTCGCCGTCGCGGCGGCCGGCCACGTGCAGGCTGCCGGGTTCGGCCTTGGCCAGCAGGCCGTGGCGCAGTGCGTTCTCCACCAGGGGCTGCAGGATGAGGTTGGGCACGGCGGCGTGCAGCGTGTCGTCGTCCACGTCGAGCCGCGTGCTGAGGCGGTCCTGGAAACGCACCTGCTGGATGTCGAGGTAGCAGCGCAGGAACTCCAGTTCGCGCGCCAGCGGTACCTGCGGCGCGTGGCGTTCCTCCAGCGTGAGGCGCAGGAAGTCGCTGAGCCGCGCGATCATCAGCCGCGCCTGCAGCGGGTCGGCCAGCGCCAGCGCGGAGATAGCGTTGAGCGTGTTGAACAGGAAATGCGGCTGCAATTGCATGCGCAGCGCCTGCAATTGCGCCTGAACCAGTTGCGTTTCGAGCCGCGCGTTGCGCAGCCGCTCGTCGCGCAGGTGGCGGCGCGACTCCAGCCCGCGCAGCACCGCCAGCACCACCCAGTAGGTGAGCAGGGCGAAGTGGAAGTTGTAGGCAAACTGCATGCGCAGGTAATCGCCCAGCGTGTGCACCGGCATGCGGCCCGGGCCGCACAGCCACCAGTACAGCAGCAGGTGCGCGAACAGTTGCGCCAGCGCCACGCCCAGGCTGGCCGGCACGTGCACGGCGAGGAAACGCCGCCATCCGCGCGTGGCGCCCTGCCGGCCCAGCCAGCCCACCAGCGGCACGAGCAGCATCCACAGCCAGTAGTCGGCGAGGCTCCACGTCAGTTGCCGCGGCCATGCCGGCGGATTGCCCTCGCCGATCGAGGACAACCCGGAGCTGAGCGCGTACGACAGCGCCAGCAGCGTCCAGAAGCCGAACGCCACGACTGCGCCGCGCATGCGTGCTGGAAGGAATCGGGCCATCGTTTGCGCCTCGCCGCGTTGCCGACGCGACCGGCGCAGTGTGCGTGCGCGGCGTGGCGCGCGGAAGTGTCCATCGGCACGGTGGTGCGCCATCGTGTATTTCAGCGTGGCGGCGTGGCGGGCTTCGTGCAGCGCAGCGTGTCGCCCGTGCGCCACGCACCGGCTTTGTCGCGGTGGCTGTAATCCACCTGGTAGGTGGCGGCGTCGAGGCGACGGAAATCGAAGCGGTCGATGTAGCCGGTGCCGGCGGTGTTTTCCAGCGCCAGCGCATCGCCGTTCCAGCCGGCCGAGGCGTAGTGGCGCAGGCCGCCGCCATTGTCGAACACCGTCACGATGTAGCCCTTTGCGCCAGGGGCAGGGCCCCACCATTCCTCGGCGCGATAGCGACCCGGCGCCACGTCGTCGTGGCGCATGCGCAGCCAGTGTCCGTCCAGCGCCATGTCGAAGCTTTCGTGCGAGCGGATGGTGCGGCCGTCGGCGAACCGGCCGGTGCATTGCCAGTCGCCGGCGAACCAGGCCAGTGCGTCCAGGCCGGAGGGTGCCTTTGCCGGTGCCGCAGCCGTCGTTGTGGCGAGCAGTGCGGACAAGATGGAAACAAGCATCGAGGGCCTCCGTCGGTTCGACAGCTAAAGACTGGCGCGACCGTTGCGCGTCGTCGCCATCGCGATGACGAGCGGCGCAGAGGTGTGACGAGTGGCCTGTACGAGCGGATGGGCGGCAGCATGACGTGCCGCGGGCGTGTGTCGGTTCCGCCGCTTGTCCGCGTGCGCCGACCGCCTGTCATCGCCCTGCGCACGCTTGTCATCGCGGTGCGGCAAGCGGTGGCCGCATCGCGCAGGCTGCGGGCTCCATCAACTGCGGGAGCAAGCCATGCGCCATCCGATCATTCCATCGCTTCTGGTCATCGTGCCGTTGCTGGCGTGGGCCACGGCAACCATTGCCGCGGACCCGGACGAAACCGCGCACACGGCAGCGGCCGTGAAAGCCGTCGACCAGCATTGGCTGGAAGCCGAGACGCACGGCGATGCCGCGTGGCTGGACGGCATGTTGCTGCCGTCCTACCGCTCGATAGGCGCCGACGGCAAGGCGACGCCGAAAGCCGCCATCGTGGCGCACGCGGCGAAGAACCGCGACGCGCAGGCGCAGGAAAAGATGAAGCAGGAAGTGGCCGCGTGGCAGCAGGCTCATCCCGTGGAGCAACAGGTCGTGATGCAGGGTGACACCGCGATCCTCAGCTTCGTCAGCAGCGTGCCCGCGACCCGGGGCAAGCTGTATTCCTCGGACGTGTTCGTCTACATGGACGGCCGCTGGCATGCGCTGTATTCGCAGCATGCCGCATCAGGCAAGGAGTGAGGTCACCACGCGATGCGCTGACCGTCGCGCAACAACGCGCCGTTGATGCCGGGTTCGGGCAGGCAGGCGGCGGCGACCACACTGGCGGCGCCGCGTTCCACCGGGCCGCCGCCGGGGCCGCCGAGGCCGGTGGCGAGCCAGCCGGGGCAGACCGCGTTGACCACGATGCCGCTGCCGGCCAGCTCGGCGGCGAGCGCGCGGGTATAGGCGTTGAGCGCAGCCTTGGAGACGCGGTAGGCGGGATAGCCGATGGCGTCGGGTGCGGTGACGCTGGCGCAGCCGCTGGTGACGTTGACGATGCGGCCGTAGCGATGCCGGCGCATCAACGGTAGCAGCGCACTGCTGAGTTGCCATGCGCCGATCAGGTTGGTTTCCAGCGCGGCGCGTACGTCGGCGGCCGTGGCGCTTTCGGCGCGCGCACTGCTGTCGGCGTGCCCGCCGGCGTTGTTGACCAGCACGTCGAGCCGGCCGTGTTCGCGTTCTATCCACGCGACGAGTTCGGCGACCTGCGTGGCGTCGGTGACGTCCAGCGGTACGGCGACGACGTCGCCGCCGATCTGCCTGGCCGCCTGCTTTCCCTTGGCGAGGTCACGCGCACCCAGCAGCACGCTGTAGCCGCGCACGGCGAGCTGGCGCACCACTTCGAAACCCAGCCCGCGGTTTGCGCCGGTGACCAGGGCCACGCGGTGCACGGGCGATGGCTGCGACGCTTCCGCAGCCGGCCGGGGGCGCGTCGTGCTCACGGCAATACCCCGGACTCCGGACTCGTCATTCCGGCGAAAGCCGGGTTTTCAACAGACGAATGTCTGGTCATCCAGTGCCATTGGAACGCGACGAAAGACACTGGATGACTTGCTGCGCTCGCTCCTCCGGAGCCGTCCTGCGGACGTTCTTCGCGCAGCGCGCTCGTCCGGCTTTCGCCGGGATGACGAGCTTTGGCGATCCTGGAGTGCGGCATACAAGTGCTCATGGCACGGCGGCCACCGGCGTGGCGACCGCTGTGCAATGCGTGTCGTCGCCGCAGGCCTGCCAGCCGCCGCCCAACGCCTTGTAGAGCGCCACTGCGCGGGTGTCGATGGCGGCCTGCGCCTGCGCCAGCGCATCGTCCGCGGCGAGTTGCACGCGTTGGGCGTCGAGCAGTTCGAGGTAGCCGGTGGCGCCCTGTTCGTAGCGCACCCTGGCCAGCTCGGCGGCATGGCGGCTCTGCTGCGCCTGCGCGGCCAGTTTCCCGACGCGGTCGTGCTGCAGGTTGTAGCCGACCACGGCGTTGTCCACGTCCTCCATGGCCTCCAGCAAGGTGCGCTGGTAGTTGGCCTGCGCGGCATCGGTGCGGGCTTCGGCGGCATGCAGTTCGCTGCGCACGCGCTGCACGTTGAGGCCGTTCCAGGTGATGCTGGGCGCGATCGACCACGCCCGCGAAGACGGGCCGCCGAAGTCGTTGCTGCGGCCGGCGAGGAAGCCGAGGAAGCCGCCCAGCGAGAGGTGCGGGAAGAAATCCGCCTTGGCCACGCCGATGCGTGCGGTGGCGGCGGCGTATTCGCGCTCGGCGATGCGCACGTCGGGCCGTCGCGCCAGCACGTCGCCGGCGGCGCCGATCGGCAGCACGGCGTCGATCGGCTTGAAGGTCTGTGGCGAGATGTCGATGTCCAGCGCGCCGGGCTGTTCGCCCAGCAGCACGGCGAGGCGGTACGCGTCGGCATGCGCCTGCATGTCGAGCAGGGGCAGCTGCGCCTGCGCCGCGCTGAGTTGCGCCTCGGCGCTGGCCACGTCCTGGTCGGAGGCCGTGCCCACTTCGGCGCGGGCGCGGATCAGCTTCAGCGTGTCCTGCTGGTTGGCGATGTCGCGGTTGGCGATCGCCTGCCGTTGCTGCGTGCCACGCAGGTCGAAGTAGTTGCGCGCCACTTCGGCGAACAGGCTCACCTGCGCGTCCTGCAGTCCGGCTTCGCTGGCGCCGAGGTCGGCGCGCGCGGCTTCCACCGAGCGGCGCACGCCGCCGAATACGTCGATTTCCCAGCTGGCGTCGAAGCCGGCCTGGTAGGCGGTGACCGTGCTGCGCTGGGTATCGAAGCCCGGCGTCTGCTCACGGCTGCGGCTGTACGAAACGCCGGCCTGCACGTCGGGCAGGTATTGCGATTTGGCGCCGCCGAGCAGGGCGCGCGATTCGGCCAGCCGCGCTTGCGCGATGCGCAGGTCGAGGTTGCCGGCGGCGGCGCGCCGGATCAGCGCGTCGAGCGTCGGGTCACCGAACTGCTTCCACCACTGCGCCTGGAACTGCGCGGCGCTTTCGCGCGCCGCGTCGATGCCCTGCAGTTGCGGTGCGGGCGTGGCCGGCGCCTTGTAGTCGGGGCCGATGCTGGCGCAACCGGCCAGCACCAGGGCGGCGAACAACGCGGTATTGCGAAGCAAGCTTTTCATCTCAATGACCCTCCAGCGCCGGCAAGCCGTTCGCCTGCGCGTGCTTGCGCGCTTCGCGGCGTTCCACCAGGGCGCGAATCACGACGTAGAACAGCGGGGTGTAAATCAGTCCGAACAGGGTGACGCCGAGCATGCCGGAGAACACCGCCACACCCATCGCGTGGCGCATTTCCGCGCCGGCGCCGTGCGAGGTCACCAGCGGCACCACGCCCATGATGAAAGCGATCGAGGTCATCAGGATCGGGCGCAGTCGCAGCTTGGCCGCCTCCAGCACCGCCTCGTGGCGGCTCATGCCTTCATGCTGGCGTTCGCGGGCGAACTCCACGATCAGGATCGCGTTCTTGCAGGCCAGGCCTACCAGCACGATCAGGCCGATCTGGGTGAAGATGTTGTTGTCGCCGCCCGACAGCCACACGCCGGCGATCGCGGACAGCAGCACCATCGGCACGATCAGGATCACCGCGAGCGGCAGCGACCAGCTCTCGTACAGCGAGGACAGCACCAGGAACACCAGCAGCACGCACAACGGGAACACCAGGATCGCGGTGTTGCCGGCGAGGATCTGCTGGTAGGTGAGGTCGGTCCACTCGAAGCTCATGCCGTTCGGCAGGACCTGCTGCGCCAGCTTCTCCATCGCCGCCTGTGCCTGGCCCGAGCTGTAGCCCGGCGCCGGGCCGCCGTTGATCTCGGCGGTGGGGTAGCCGTTGTAGTGCTGCACGCGGTCCGGGCCGGCGCCGTGCGTCACGCTGACGAAGGAACCCAGCGGCACCATGTCACCGTGCGCGTTGCGCGTCTTCAGCTGGCTGATGTCCTCCAGGTCGTGGCGGAACGACGGTTCGGCGGACAGGTTCACCTGGTAGGTGCGGCCGAAGCGGTTGAAGTCGTTGACGTAGAGCGAGCCGAGGTAGGCCTGCATGGTCTCGTACACGTCGCCCAGGTTCACGCCCTCGGCCTTGGCCTTCTCGCGGTCCACGTCCACGTCCACCTGCGGCACGTTCACCTGGAAGCTGGAGAACAGGCCGGCCAGCGCGGGTTCCTTCCGGCTCGCCGCGATCAGGTTCTGTGTCTGCTTGTACAGCTCGTCGAAGCCGAGCTGGCCGCGGTCCTCGACCTGCATGCGGAAGCCGCCGATCGTGCCCAGGCCCATCACCGGCGGTGGCGGGAAGATCGCGATGTAGGCGTCCTGGATGGCGGCGAACTTCGCGTTCAGCGCACCGGCAATCGCACCGGCGGAAAGATCCGCGCTGCGCCGTTCCTCGAACGGCTTCAGCGTGACGAACACGATGCCGGCGTTGCTGCTGTTGGTGAAGCCGTTCACCGACAGGCCGGGGAAGGCCACCGCGCTCTGCACGCCGGGCTGCTTCAGCGCGATCGCGCTCATCTGCTTGATCACGTCCTCGGTGCGGTCCAGCGAGGCGGCGTCGGGCAGTTGCGCGAACGACACCAGGTATTGCTTGTCCTGGGTCGGCACGAAACCGGTGGGTACGTGCCAGAAGCCGAACGCGGTGAGGCCGATCAACGCCGCGTACACCACCAGCGCGGCCGCACCCTTGCCCTGCAGCTTGCGCGTACCTTCCACGTAGCGTTCCGCGCCGCGATGGAACAGGCGGTTGAACGGACGGAACAGCCAGCCGAACAGGCGGTCGATGGCGCGGGTGAGGCGGTCCTTCGGCGCGCCGTGCGGCAGCAGCAGGATCGCCGCCAGCGCCGGGCTCAGGGTCAGCGAGTTGAACGCCGAGATCACCGTGGAGATCGCGATGGTCAGCGCGAACTGGCGGTAGAACTCGCCGGTGAGGCCGCTGATGAAGGCGGTGGGGATGAACACCGCGCACAGCACCAGGGCGGTGGCCACGATCGGCCCGGTGACCTCGTGCATCGCCTTGCGCGTAGCCTCCTTCGGCGACTGGCCCAGCTCGATGTGGCGCTCCACGTTCTCCACCACCACGATGGCATCGTCCACCACGATGCCGATCGCCAGCACCATGCCGAACAGCGACAGCGCGTTGAGCGAGAAGCCCACCACGTACATCACCGCGAAGGTGCCGATCAGCGACACTGGCACCGCGATCAGCGGGATCACCGAGGCGCGCCAGGTCTGCAGGAACAGGATCACCACCAGCACCACCAGCAGGATCGCCTCCAGCAGGGTGTGCGCCACCGCCTCGATCGAGCCGCGCACGAACACCGTGGGGTCGTACACGATGTGGTACGCGATGCCCTGCGGGAACTCCTTCTTCAGCTGCGCCATGGTGGCGCGCACTTCGTCGGAGATCTGGATGGCGTTGGAGCCGGGCCGTGCGAAGATCGGAATGGCCACTGCCGGCTGGTTGTCCAGCAGGCTGCGCAGCGCGTACTGGTCCGAGCCCAGTTCCACCCGCGCCACGTCGCCCAGGTGCACCACGGCGCCATCGGCGTCGGTGCGCAGCACGATGTTGCGGAAGTCATCCACCGTGCTGAGGCGACCCTGCGTGTTGATGTTGAGTTGGAAGTCGGCGTTGCCGTGCACCGGCGGTGCGTTCAGCGCACCGGCCGCCACCTGCACGTTCTGCTCGCGGATCGCGTCCGCCACGTCGCCGGTGGTGAGGCCGCGCTGGGCCAGCCGGTCCGGGTTGAGCCAGACGCGCATGGAGTATTCGCCGGCGCCGAAGATCTGCACGTCGCCCACGCCGTTCAACCGGTTCAGCACGTCTTTCACGTGCAGCCGCGCGTAGTTCGACAGGTACAGCATGTCGTAGCGCTGGTCGGGCGAGGTGAGATGCACCACCATGGTGAGGTCGGGCGAACTCTTCTGCGTGGTCACGCCGAGCCGTTGCACTTCCTCCGGCAAACGCGGCAGCGCCTGCGACACGCGGTTCTGCACTTCCACCTGCGCGGTGTTGAGGTCGGTGCCCAGCGCGAAGGTGACGGTAAGCGTCATCACGCCGTCGCTGGTGGCCTGCGAGGAGGTGTAGAGCATGCCTTCGACGCCGTTGATCTGTTCCTCCAGCGGCGTGGCGACGGTCTCGCCGATCACCTTGGGATTGGCGCCGGGATAGTTGGCGCGCACCACCACGGTGGGCGGCACCACTTCGGGGTATTCGCTGATCGGCAACTGGAACACCGCGATGCTGCCGGTGATGACGAACAGCAGCGAAAGCACGGCGGCCATGATGGGCCGGTCGACGAAAAACTGGGCGATGTTTTTCATGGGAAATCCTTGGGAGCCTTGCCAGGGGCGGCTCTTGGCTCCTCCCCCTGCATCGCAGGGGGAGGTCGGGAGGGGGGCTTTTGCTGGTGGGCTTCACCCCACCCCATCCCTCCCCTGCTGCACGCAGGGGAGGGGGCTCAGCCTTGCGGTTCGTGCCTGGGCGGCGCGGTCATCGCGGTATGCGAATCGTCATGCGCGCCAGCGTCCACCACCGCCTTGTCCTGCGTATCGAGGTGGTAGTCCATCGCCACCTGTTGCGGATTCACCTCGGCACCGGGCCGCACGCGTTGCAGGCCGTTCACCACCACGACGTCATTGGGCTGCAGGCCGCTGTCGATCACGCGCAAGCCGTGGAACAAGGCGCCGGTGCTGACCTTGCGGTACTGCACCTTGTGCTGGGCGTCGACCACGTAGACGAACTGGTTGCCCAGGTCGGTGCCCACGGCGCGGTCGTCGATCAGCAGGCGCGGCTGCGGCTGGCCGCTCTGCAGGCGGATGCGCGCGTACAGGCCGGGGGTGAACAGGCTGTCCTTGTTGTCGAACACCGCGCGCAACCGCATGGTGCCGGAGTCGGTGTGCAGCTGGTTGTCGACGAAGTCGATGCGGCCGTTGTGCGGGTAGCCTTCCTCGTCGGACAGCTCCATCGAAGCTTCGATCCGCGGGCTGTTGCCGTCGTGCGTGGCGTTGGCGCGCAGGTGGTCGAGCTTCAGCCAGGTGTGCTCGTCCACGTCGAAGTACACGTACACCGGGTTCACCGAGACCACGCTGGTCAGCACGTCGCCGCTGCCGACCAGGTTGCCGGAGGTGATGCGCACGTTGCTGACGCGCCCGTCGATCGGCGAACGCACCTCGGTGTAGCCGAGGTTGAGCTTGGCCGTGGCCAGCGCGGCATCGGCGGCGGCGAGTGCCGCGCTGGCGCTTTGCGCGGCGGTGGCCAGGCGGTCGGCCTCCTGCTGCGAGATCGCGCGCTGGTCGAGCAGGCGGCTCGCGCGCTGGGCGTCGGTTTCGGCCAGCGCCCGCTCGGCCAGTGCCTGGGTGCGGGTGGCGGTGAGTCGGTCCACTTCGGCCTGGAACGGGCGCGGGTCGATGCGGAACAGCACGTCGCCCTTGTGCACCAGCGCGCCTTCCTTGAACGCCACGGATTCCACATAGCCACCTACGCGCGGACGCAGCTCCACGCTGTCCACTGCCTGCACGCGGCCGGTGAAGTCGGCGCTGCTGCTCACCGGGCGCAGCAGGGCGCGGGCCACGGTCACTTCGGGCAGGGCGGTGCCGGTGCCGATGTCCTGGGCGTGGCTGCCGCCATGCTCGCCGAGCAAGGCCCAGCTGCCGGCGACGGTCGCAACGACGAGGCCGGACAGGATCAGGTTCTTCTTCATGTTCACTCTCCCTGGAGTGGGGTCGTGCGGCGATGCAGCACGATGGGGGAGGCGAATAATAGGTATACCGATGGGTACAGAAAAACCCCATTTCGTGAACTCCACTAGTGACGAGCAGTCACGAATGGCGGCACAATGACAGGCATGGAAGATTTTTCAGCAATATCGAGCTTCGTCCGCGTGGTGGAAGCGCGCAGTTTCGCGGCTGCCGCCGTGCAACTGGGCATGACGCCGTCCGGTGTCAGCCGCGCGGTGTCACGGCTGGAGGAGCAGATCGGCGTACGTCTGCTGTTCCGCAGCACGAGGGCGTTGCGGCTCACCGACGACGGCGAGTCGTTCTACCAGCGCTGCAAGGCGATCCTGGCTGACCTCGGCGAGGCGGTGGATGCGTTGAATTACGCGCGCAACAAACCCAAGGGCAAGCTGCGCGTGGCGGTGAACGTGTCGGTGGGTCGCGCCGCGCTGATCCCCAACCTCGCGGATTTCGAGGCGCGCTACCCCGACATCCGGTTGGAGCTGTCGATGAGCGACCGCAACCTCGGCCTGATCGAGGAAGGCATCGACTGCGCGATCCGCATGGGCGAGCTGGAGGATTCCAACCTGATCGCGCGCAAGCTCGGCTATTTCAGCAACGTGCTGTGCGCCGCGCCCAGCTACCTGGAGCGCCATGGCACGCCGGTCACCATCGCCGACCTCGCGCAGCACCGCTGCATCAACTACGTCTACCCCACCAGCGGCCGTGCCTACCAGTGGCAGTTCGACACCCCGGACGGCCGCATCGCGCTGGACATCGATGCGCACCTGCTGATCAACGACGGCGAGTCGGTGATCCAGGCGGCGATGGCCGGGCTGGGCATCATCCAGGTGCCGCACTGGCTGGCCGCCTGCGCGATCGGCATGGGCAAGCTGCAGGTGATCATGGAAGACACCATCTGCACCGGCTCACCGGTGTGGCTGGTCTATCCGCAGAAGAAGCATCTTTCCGCGCGCGTGCAGGCTTTCCTGGAGTGGGTGCACGAGCTGTTCGAGCGCACCAACCTGCCGGCCTGCAAGCTGGGCATGGCGCTGCCACCCAAGGGCGCCGCCCAGACGCCCTGCGATGTCGACAGTGGTGCCGCTCAGACGCCTGCCGGCATCAGCAGGAGCAAGGCCGCGCCCAGCGCGATGCGGTAGACCGCGAAAGCCGTGAAGCGGTGCGTGCGGATGTAGCCCAGCAGCCACTTCACCGCGATGAAGCCGACGACCAGCGAGACGAGGAAACCCACGCCCAGCGCGGTCCAGTCCTCGTGCGCCGCGCCGCCGCCCTTCCATACCTTCAGCAGCTCGTAGCCGGTGGCCGCGTACATGGTGGGGATGCCGACCAGGAAGGCGAACTCGGTGGCGGCGGCGCGGTTGCTGGTGCCGAACAACATCGCGGCGAAGATGGTGGCGCCCGAGCGCGAGGTGCCGGGGAACACGCCCGCCACCATCTGCGCGATGCCCACCAGGATCGCCACCGTCCAGGTCACCTCGCGGCGGTCCGGCTGGCGCGCGGCCAGCGCTTCCGCGCCTATCATCCAGAAGCCGCCGATGATCAGCGCCCAGGCGATCGGCGTCACCGTTTCCGGCAGCTTGAAGCCGTAGTGCGTGACGACCAGGCCCAGCACGCAGGTGATCAGGAACGCCACCGTGAGCTTGGACAGGTAGTCGCGCGTACCCGGGTCGCGCCACTGCGTCAGCAATTGCCAGACGCGCTTCCAGTACACCAGGGTGATGGCCAGGATGGCGCCGGCCTGGATGCCCACGTTGAACAGGTCGGAACGCGCGCCCAGCCAGTGTTCGGCGATCAGCAGGTGTCCGGTGGAGGAGATCGGCAGGAATTCGGTGATGCCTTCGATGATGCCGAGCAGGATGATGTTGAGCAGGTCGGTCACGGGTGCGTTCCGTCGGTGGGGGCCGCGTACAGGCCGCGGCAAACTGGCGTAGCTTAGAGGGGATTCGTGACTTCCCGGAGTCCTGGCCTGGCGGGGTGCGGTAGCGCCGATCGGCAGGTGCCGGCCCTTGTTGGGTTTCCAATGTGGTGCAACGGGATTCGGTTTTGCACCATATTGGAGTTTCTTGAGCTGCTTCCGATGTGCAACCCCTTGTCCGCAAAGGCCCCGGGCGCATGGCATGGCCCTTGCTATCAACCGGACATCAACCACCACCGAGGTTCCGCCATGACCGCCCAGAAAGTGCTCGACCTGATCGTTGAACACGAGGTCGAGTTCGTCGACTTCCGCTTTGCCGACATGCTCGGCAAGCACCACCACGTCACGTTCCCGGCCCACGCCATCGACGAGTCGACCTTCGAGGACGGCAAGATGTTCGACGGTTCGTCGATCACCGGCTGGAAGGGCATCAACGAGTCGGACATGATCCTGATGCCCGATCCGGACACCGCCTACCTCGACCCGTTCAGCCAGCACACCCAGCTGATCCTGCATTGCGACGTGCTGGAACCGAGCACCCTGCAGGCCTACGGCCGCGACCCGCGCTCGATCGCCAAGCGTGGCGAGGCCTACCTCAAGTCCACCGGCATCGCCGACACCGCCTTCTTCGGGCCGGAGCCGGAGTTCTTCATCTTCGACTCGGTGCGCTGGCAGAACGACATGGGTCGCGTGTTCTACGAGATCGAGTCGAACGAGGCCGCGTGGAGCACGCGCTTCAAGTACGAAGACGGCAACATGGGCCATCGTCCCGGGGTGAAGGGCGGCTACTTCCCGGTGTCGCCGGTGGACACGCTGGGTGACCTGCGCGCCGACATGTGCAAGGTGCTGGAGTCGCTGGGCCAGACCGTCGAGGTGCATCACCACGAGGTGGCGAACGCCGGCCAGTGCGAGATCGGCGTGAAGTTCAACACGCTGGTGAAGAAGGCCGACGAGTTGCTGACGATGAAGTACGTCATCAAGAACGTGGCCCACCAGAACGGCAAGACCGTCACCTTCATGCCCAAGCCCATCGTCGGCGACAACGGCTCGGGCATGCACGTGCACCAGTCGCTGGCGAAGAACGGCGAGAACCTGTTCGCCGGCGACCTGTATGGCGGCCTCAGCCAGACCGCGCTGTGGTACATCGGCGGCATCTTCAAGCACGCCAAGGCGATCAACGCGTTCGCCAACTCCACCACCAACAGCTACAAGCGCCTGGTGCCGGGCTTCGAGGCGCCGGTGATGCTGGCCTACTCCGCACGCAACCGCTCGGCGAGCTGCCGCATCCCCTACGTCGCCAGCCCCAAGGGCCGCCGCATCGAGGTGCGCTTCCCCGACCCGATGAACTCCGGCTACCTGGTGTTCACCGCGCTGATGATGGCCGGCCTCGACGGCATCCTCAACAAGATCGACCCGGGCGCGCCGGCCGACAAGGATCTGTACGACCTGCCGCCGGAAGAAGAGAAGAACATCCCGCAGGTGTGCTCCAGCCTCGACCAGGCGCTGGAAGCGCTGGACAAGGACCGCGACTTCCTCAAGGCCGGCGGCGTGTTCACCGACGACTTCATTGATGCCTACATCGGCGTGAAGATGCAGGAAGTCACCCGCTACCGCGCCAGCACGCATCCGCTGGAATTCCAGATGTACTACGCGCTGTAAGCACGCACGCGCCGTGCACAGCCTGCGAAGGGGAGGGCGCGAGCCTTCCCCTTCGTCGTTTCAACGGGGGGCGGGAGACGCCGCGCTCCTGTTGCCCCAAATTGGGGCAACCATCAAGATGGTGCAATGAGCGGACAGCCATGGCAGATGTGGGCGGGGCAACTGGCGACCGGGGTGGCCTCGGTCGATGCCGAACTGCGCGTGCGCTGGCTCAATGGCGCGCTGGCCGAGTTGCTGGGCAGCGGCATGCGCAGCGCGGTGGGCCAGCCGCTGGCGCTGTGGCTGCGGTCACCGGACGACCTGGCGCAGGCACGACGCGCCCTGGATGAAACGCGCTTCGTGCAGTTGCGCGAAGCCCTGCTCAACACGTTCGACGAGCGGGTGCTTGAAGCCGACATCGGCCTGCAGCCCGACGCCGACGGCGGCCTGCTGGTCGAGGTGCATGCGCTGGCCGAACGCCAGCGAACGGCGTCGCCGCTGTCCGCCACGCTGCGCGGATTCGCGCACGAGGTGAAGAACCCGCTGGCCGGCCTGCGCGGTGCGGCGCAGCTGCTGCAGCGCCGCGTCGACGGTGCGGAGCTGCAGGCGCTGGCCGGCCTGATCATCGACGAGGCGGACCGCCTTGCCGCGCTGGCGAACCGCTTGCTCCATCACGATGGCGCGGCGCGCCTGGGGGCGGTGGGCATCCATCAGCTGCTCGACCGCCTGAGCGAATTGCTGCAGGCCGAGCCTTCGCCGCCGCGGCTGCGCCACGACTACGACCCCAGCCTGCCCGACGTGCATGGCGATGCGGATCGCCTGCAGCAGGTGCTGCTCAACCTCGCGCGCAACGCGGTGGAGGCGGGTGCGCGCACGCTGGTGCTGCGTACGCGCGCCGAGCATGGCGTGCGCGCCGGCGCGCGCGTGCTGCGCAGCGCCCTGCGCGTGGACGTGATCGACGATGGCCGCGGCGTGCCCGCGGAATTGCGCGACACGCTGTTCGAACCGCTGGTGTCGGGCCGCCCGGATGGCACGGGCCTGGGCCTGGCGCTGTCGCGCGAGATCGCCCGCGAACACGGCGGCGAACTGCGCTGCACCAGCCGTCCGGGCGAGACGGTGTTCTCGTTGTACCTGCCGTTGGAGCGTGGGCATGACTGACGAAATCTGGATCGCCGACGACGATCGCTCGGTACGCTTCGTGCTGGCCGCGGCGCTGCGCGACGCCGGCCTGGCCGTGCGCGAGTTCGACGCGGTCGACGCGGTGCGCAGCGCCCTGCGCAAATCGCGCCCGGCGCTGCTCGTCACCGACGTGCGCATGCCGGGCGACAGCGGGCTGGTCCTGCTCGGGGAGCTCAAGGCACAAGGCATCGGCCCGGTGATCGTGATGAGCGCGTTCACCGACGTGGCCACCACCGCCGCGGCGTATCGTGCGGGCGCGGCGGACTACCTCGCCAAGCCTTTCGACCTCGACCAGGCCGTGGCCACCGTGCGCCGGGTGCTGGCCGACGGCGCGCAGGCCGCGGCCCCGGCCGCGGCGGCGTCACCGACGCACGCGCTGCTGGGCGAGAGCGCGCAGATGCGCGAAGTGTTCCGCCTGATCGGCCGCGTGGCGGCCAGCGACCTCAACGTGCTGGTCACCGGCGAAACCGGCACCGGCAAGGAGCTGGTGGCGCACGCGTTGCACGAGGAAAGCGCGCGCCGCGGCCAGCCCTTCGTGGCGCTCAACACGGCGGCGATCCCCAGCGAACTGCTGGAAAGCGAACTGTTCGGCCACGAGGCGGGCGCCTTCACCGGTGCGCAACGGCGCGTGGCCGGGCGCTTCGAGCAGGCCGAGGGCGGCACGCTGTTCCTCGACGAGATCGGCGACATGCCGCTGGCGCTGCAGACGCGGCTGCTGCGCGTGCTTGCCGGCGGCGAGTTCTACCGCGTGGGTGGGCGCGAGCTGATCCGCTGCAACGTGCGCATCGTCGCCGCCACCCACCAGGATCTCGATGCGTGCGTGGCGAGCGGGCAATTCCGCGCCGACCTCAAGCATCGCCTGGACGTGGTGCGCATCGCGTTGCCGTCGTTGCGCGAACGGCGCGGGGACATCCCGCTGCTGGCGCAGCACTTCCTTGCCGCCGCGGCGCAGGAGCTCAAGCTGCCGCCCAAGCGGTTCGCCAGGGCTGCGCTGAAGGCGCTGGCGCAGCGGGATTTCCCCGGCAACGTGCGCGAGCTGGAAAACCTCTGCCGGCGTCTTGCGGTGATCGCGCCCGGTGCGGAGATCCTGGCCACGGATCTTGGGGCATCGTCGTCGCAAGGTGTCACCGGCGACTGGAGCGATGCCTTGCGCGCATGGGCGGCGCAGGCGCTGGCCGACGGCGAGGCGGAGATCCATGCCCGCGCCCGCGAGACGCTGGACCGAGTGCTGCTGGAAGCGGCGTTGGCTGCGCGTGCCGGGCATCGGCAGAACGCGGCGGCGGCGCTGGGCGTGGGGCGCAATACGCTCACGCGCAAGCTGGGTGCGTCGCGGCAACGCAAGCGCTGATTTTCATGGACTGGCGCCAGCGGCGGATGCCCTCGCGCCATCGCAGGCAACGGGGCGGTCTCGTCCGCCTGCCGGTGGCCGGGCCGCTACTCTTTGGCGACGCGAGGCCCCGAAGCCACTGCCTGTCATCCCGCCATGTCCCATGCCCATGAGGTGCCGGCAACGCGAGTCGCCCCGGCGGCAATCAGCCGCCGCCCGGCTCCCTCTCCACGCGCCGCAGGAATACCCCCATTTCCTTCTCCGCCTGCTTGTCGCCACGCTCCCGCGCCACGGCGATGCCTTGCCGCCAGACCTCGGCGGCGCCAGCGCGATCGTCCAGGGCGAGGCACGCCTTCCCGAGCAGCTTCCACGCCGCCGAATAGCGCGCGTCGAAGCGCAGGGCGTGGCGCAATTCGCCGGTGGCGGCAGCGGCATCGCCGGCGTCGAGCAGCGCATCGCCCAGCGCGTAGCGCAGCAGGGCGCCGTCGCGCGGCCCGTCGCACTGGGCACGCAGGTTGGCGATCAGCGCGTCCTTGCTCACGGCAGCACGCGCGAACGGTTGCCGTCGACGGAATAGACCTGCGGTGGCTGGGTTGGCTCGGGCGGCGTCGTGCCGCTGCGCAGGTCGGCGAGCGTGGCGGCGGGCCACACCACGATCCACGACGAACGGAAGGGCTGGATCAGCAGCGCATAGCGCGCGGCCTGGGCGTCGAGCTGCTCCGGGTGCTCCACGATCACGCCGTCCGGATGTGCCTGGGCGAACGCGGCGATCTGCCGGGTGTTGTTCATCTCCTGGATCGGCTGCGTCAGCCTGCCCTGGAAATGGAACTCGCCCTCGTAGTTGCCGACGTAGCCGATGGCGTGGCCGGCCTGTTCCGCATCGCCGAGCAGTTGCGCAGTGGGGCGCAGTTCGTAGCGCGGCCACATGGTGAGGGTGAACAGGGTGTTGAGTGCCAGCGTGCCGATCAGTCCCGCCACCGCCAGCCGACGCAGTTCGCCGCGCCCGCGCAGCAGCAGCAGCAGGCCCAGCAGCAGGAACAGCACGGCGAAATAGCGGCTGTACGGTGCGCAGGCATCGGGCCATTCGCCATGCAGGTGGTTGCCCGCCACCAGGTCGGGCAGGGCGAACAGCAGCAGCGCGAAGGCGAGGCTGCCGATGCCCAGCGGCCAGGTGCCCAGCCAGCCGGTGCCGGCGAGCCGCGGCCTGCGCTCGCGCAGTATCGCGATGGCCGCGGTGAGCAGCAGCATGGTGCCGGCCAGTTCCGGCAGCAGGTAGTACATCTGCTTGCCGCGCACCAGCGAGAACAGCACGAAGGTGGGCAATACCCAGGCGATGGCGAAACGCAGGCCCGGCTCCAGCGGCTTGCGCAGCATGGCCAGCGCCACCCATGCGCGCGGCCAGGCGAAGAAGGGGAACAGCAGGGCGGGCAGCATCAGCACGTACCAGATCACCGGGCGCGCATGGCTCTGCAGCGGTTCGGCCGTCTGCACGCCGTGCATCACGCGCGCCGCGGTCTGGCTGAAGAGCAGCCGGTGCATGTAGGCCTCGCCGCCAGCGAAGCCGGCCGGCACCGCCCATGCCACCAGCATCGCCAGCCCCAGCAACACGGCCAGCGCGCCACGGCCGTACCAGCGTGCGCGGTGCGTGAGCGCGAAGCCGCTCCAGAACGGGCCGAGCAGCCACGGGAACGCCACGTGCAGCAGCATCACCGGCCCCTTGGTGAGCAGGCCGAAGCCGATGCACAGGCCGAACAGCCACCAGCGCGGTTCCTCGCGGCGCGGGGTGGGCGTGAGGCACAGCAGCGCCGCCAGGGCCCACACCGCCAGCAGCACGTCGTACATGATCTGCAGGCCGAACAGGAAGCTGTAGCTGAGCGCCAGCAGGGTCCACGGCGCGGCCTTGGCCATCCAGGCACGGTTGGGGAACAGGCGGCGCGCGAGCAGCGAGATCAGCACCAGCTCGGTGCCGCCGAAGATCACCTCGAGCACGCGCGGCCACGCGTCGCTGACGCCGGACACCAGCCAGCCGGCGTGGATCAGCCAGAACAGCAGCGGTGCCTTCTCGCTGTACGGCGCGCCGTTGATGTGCGGCACCAGCCAGTGGTGGCCGTGCCACATCTCCCACGCCACCGCCAGCGTGCGCGTGGAATACAGCGGCATCGGGCCGTGCGCGAAGATCGCCAGCAGCGCCACCACCGTCCACAGCGGCAGCCAGGGCCAGAGCGAGCGCAGGTGTTCGGAGCGGCTGTAGGGGCTGAGGGTCACGGGCGGACTCATGGGGGCAACGGCGCGATTCTAGCCGCGCCTGCCTGTAGGAGCGCACCCTGTGCGCGAACGCCCTGATGTCCGATCAGAGCCAAGAGCATTCGCGCACAGGGTGCGCTCCTGCGGATTCAGCGTGGCCAGCGCGCCGGGCCCCAGTAGCCGATGCGGCGGCGGATCTTCAGCTTGCGCCACAGGTTGCCCGGCTTGGCCCGGCGGTTCCTGCCGCCTCTGGTGACGAAGGTGTCGATGGCATCCAGCACGCGTTCGCTGGAGCGGCCGTCACGGTAGGGATGGATGGCGTCGGCGTAGTCGCGGATGGCCTGCATCAGTTCGGGCGGTCGGCTCAAGGCGCGCTCGATCGCCGGCTCGAAATCCTTCGGGTCGTGGATGTCGATCAGCTGCGGGCCGGGGCGCCGGTTGTCGAAGGTCACCACCGGCTTGCCGGTGAGCAGGAACTCGTTGAGCGCGGAGCTGGTGTCCGAGCACATCATGTCCACCTGGCCGAACAGTTCCAGGATGTTGTCGTTCTCGGCGAAGCTGAGGTACTCGTTCTGCAGCGCCTTGAACTTCGCGACCGTCTCCGGGTTCATCTTCGGGTGGAAGCTGACGATCCAGCGCCAGCGGCCGTCGCGCGACAGCCGCTTCACCTCCTCGTACAGCGTCTCCGCCGCGCTCCACGAGGGCGAGAAGGTGGAGTGGTAGAGGATCACCGGCGGCGTGCGCACGGGCGGCACGGCGCCACCGAGTTCGCGCATGAAGGGGTCGATCTTGGGGAAACCCGTTTCGATCACGCTGAAGTGGCCGAGCTGGTCGGCCAGCGCCTGGAACTGCGCGGTGTCGCGCGGGCCGGTGGTGCAGTACAGGTCGAAGAAGCCGCGCACGTAGATGTGCCGCGGCTTGCCGGCGTCGAAGCCGTGGAAGGTCTCCACCTTCACGCCGGGAAAGAAATGCGGCACCGCGTTGGACGAGGTGATCACCGCCAGTGGCTTCCACGCACGCACTTCCTGCACCGTCAGCAGGCGCTCGTCGGCATGCAGGTCCTCCGCGCCGGGGCCGTCGAAGAACCACGCCGCCTCGTCGCCGCGGGCGCGGATCGCGGCCTGGATCGGGCGCAGGATCGCCAGCGCGTAGCGTTCGGAGCCGTAGAGGAGGTAGTGCTTGGGCATGGAGTCGAGTGTTCGAGGGGAGGGCTTAGCTTACTTTGCTCCCTCTCCCCGCTGGGGAGAGGGCTGGGGTGAGGGGCGGTTCTTGCGAGGATTCTGCATCGAAGCAAGACCCGCTTCGACAAGTGCGAGGCAAGCCTTGGCCCCTCACCTCAATCCTCTCCCCAAAGGGGAAAGGAGGCGAACGTGCCATGCCCGTTCGCCCTCTCGGGCTTTGCGGTCACGTGCAGGTCAATGCTCGATGTGGTGCTTGTTCAAGGCGTCGGTCCCTTCCGCGACCGACGCGGGGTTGTTCACCATCTCGTAGTACCGCATGCGCTTGTACAGCGCGTAGCTGGCGGCGGTCTGCGCGATCAGGAAGCCGCGCCAGCCATCGAGGCAGGCCAGCCGGAACACGTAGTCCTTGAGGAAGGCGAGCACGTATACGAACGGCGCCTGCCACATGCGCGCGCCCTTGTGCTTTTCCAGCCAGTCGTGGCACTTCAGCTCCGAGTAGCGCAACACCTTGAGCTGCTTGTGCACCAGCGTGGGGTTGTTGGCATGCTCGAACGGCGCCTTGAACAGGGGTGCGCGGCCTTCGAAGCGCAGCGATTCGTGCACCCTTGCGTCGCTCCAGCGCGCGCGGTTGCGGTGATAGATGCGCGCCAGCTTCTCGCCCACGCTGGGGCGATACCAGCGCAGCGGCCGGCCCATGTAGATGGTGCGCCGGCGCAGGGTCGCCGCGGTGGCATCGCTGGCCATCAGCGCAGGCAGTTCGCGCTCCAGTTCGGCGGCCAGCTCCGGCGACAGCCATTCGTCGGCATCCAGCACCAGGATCCAGTCGTGGCTGCACAGGGTGGTGGCGAAGTTGCGCTGCGGCCCGAAGCCCAGCCAGTCCTGATGCACCACGCGCGCGCCGTGCGCCTGCGCGATGGCCACGGTGTCGTCGTCGCTGCCCGAGTCCACTACCAGCTTCTCGGCCGCGAACGGCACGCTGTCCAGGCAGCGCGCGATGACGGCGGCTTCGTTGCGGGCGATGACGGCGAGGGTGAGTGGCAGGGTGGGCATGCCGGGATTCTAGTCGATGGCCACGGGCATGCCGCCGCCGCGATCCGATTCGCTATGATGGCCCAATCTCCGCGCTGCCTGCAGGCGGCGCGGCCAACCCCTGGGGAGTGTGCGCAACCGTGTTGCCATGCCGAGCATGACAAATCCCGACGAAAAACCCGCGACAGGCCGTCCGCCGACCACCTTTGCGGTGATCGTCACCAGTTACAACTACCGGGCCTTCGTGGCCGAGGCGGTGGAGAAGGCGCTGGCGCAGACGCGCGCGCCCATCCAGGTCATCGTGGTGGACGACGGCTCCACCGACGGTTCGGACGAACTCCTGCGGCAACGCTTCGGTGCGGATCCCCGGGTCACCCTGGTGTGCGCGCCGAATGGCGGGCAACTGCACGCCTTCCAGCGCGGCATCGCCCTGCTCGATGCCGACGTGGCCTGCTTCCTCGACTCCGACGATTGCTGGGAGCCCGACTACCTCGCGCGCCTGGGCGCGCTGTACGACGCCCGCGCGGACGTCGACTTCGTGTTTTCCGACATGCAGTACTTCGACCAGCGCGAGGGCGACCTGAGCTTCCACGCGCGCGAACTCGACCTCGGCTATACCGCGATCAGCACCTATGTGCTCACCTGCTGGTATGGCGCCCCGACCTCGGCGGTTTCCATGCGCGCAGGCTGGGCCCGCCGCGTGCTGGACCTGCCCGAGGCGTTCCGTGCCGACTGGCGCACCTCGCCCGACAACTGTCTGGTGTATGGCGCCAGTGTGCTGGGCGCGCGCAAGTACTACCTGCCCACCGGCTGCGTGCGTTACCGGATGCACGGCAACAACGCCTGGGCTTCCAACCGCAGCGCCGAGCAGGGTTACCTCAACCTGATCCGTACGCGCCGCCTGATCGGCCACTATGCGCACGTCGCGGGTTTCGACGACACGGCCTGCGACATCAAGGCCTGCAAGTACGAGTACCGTACCAAGCCACGCCCGCCGTGGTTCGAGACCACGCGTTACGCCAGGCTGGTGATGATGCGACGGGTCTGGCCGCTGTGGCGCAAGTGGGAGTTCGCCTTGAGCGTGCTGGCGCGTGGCTGGAAATCGCGCCGCGCCTGAATGCCATCAACCGAGCAACGACCATAGACCCATGCGCATCAGCGTCGCCGTCATAACCTACAACTGGCCCAGGGCGCTGGAACAGGTGCTGCGCGCGCTGGCCGCGCAGACCGAGCTGCCCTACGAGGTGATCGTCACCGACGACGGTTCGCGCGAGGAATCCCGGCAGCTGGTCGAGCGGCTGGCTGTCGACTATCCGACGCGGCTGGTCTACCTGTGGCAGCCCGACGATGGCGCGCGCATGAGCCGGGCGCGCAATCGCGCCATCGCCGCCGCGCAGGGGGACTACGTGATCCTGCTCGACGGCGACATGGTGGCCGAGAGCCATTTCATCGCCGACCACCGCCGCTTCGCCCGGCCAGGCTGCTTCGTGCAGGGGTCGCGCGTGCTGACCAGCGCGGAGCTGGCGCACCGTCTCCTGGACGGCGCGGCGATGCCGGGCTTCTTCACGCGCGGCATCGAGCGGCGCCGGCATACCCTGCGCATTCCGCTGCTGGCGCACTGCTATGCACGGCCGAGCACCAAGCGGCGTGGCATCAAGAGCTGCAACATGGGCTTCTGGCGCGACGACCTGCTGCGGCTGAATGGTTTCAACGAGGCGATGACGGGTTGGGGCCGCGAGGATACCGAACTGGTCGTGCGCGCCTTCCATGCCGGCCTGCTGCGCCGCGAGTTGCGTTTCGGCGCCCTGGCCACGCATATCTACCACCCTACGCGCAAGCAGACGGTCGACAATCCCAACGATCGCATTCTCGACGACACGCGGGCGCGGCGGCTGGTGCGCTGCGAACTCGGCGTGGAGCAGCACCTGGGCGAGTTTGCCGTGCCGCCCGTTGACGTGCGTGCGCTGGTGCAGACAGAGGGTGTCCTGGCCGCGGATATCTGAGCGGGCACCCGAAAGCCATGCTGCCTGGAGGAGTGCGGATCAGAGCGGGTGGTTGAAGATGGATGCGTACACCGCGCAGCTCCAGGCGAGCCACTTGATGCAATGCTTGCGCTGCAACAGCAGCGCGTAGGCGGCAGTGGCGAACGGCGCTGCCATCTGGAGCTTGGCGACATGCCGTCGTGCGGCATGCGCACCCAGGTATTTGCGGATCGCCATGTGGCGTGAGCGCGCGTAGTGGTAGTGCTTCGTGAAACTCGTCCGCAGGCTTGGCGCCGATGAAGCGTTGCCAGGATGCAGCACCTTCGCAGCCGGTTCCAGCAGGCATTCGTAACCCGCGTCGTGCAGGCGCAGGCAGAGGTCGTCATCCTCGTAGTAGAGGAAAAAGCGCTCGTCGAAGCCGCCGACTTCCTTGAATACCTCCACGCGCAGGAGCAGGCAGCAGCCGGGCACCCAACGGACGGAGCAGGTGGCGTCCGGCACGCGATAGGGCATTTTCGCCACCATTTCGTAGAAGGCCGGGCGGTAGGATTTTCGCGGCGTATGGCTGTCGCGCCAGCCTTGGGGTGCCGCGATGGCGGCATCCGGGTAGCGGCGCAGCGTATCGAGCAAGGTCAACAACGTCGCCGGCTCGATCCGGCAATCGGGGTTCAGGAGCAAGGCGTAAGGGGTGGCGACTTGCGCCATGGCTTCGTTGTTCGCGCAGCCGAAGCCCGCATTGCCCGCACGCTCGATGATCCGTGCCTGCGGAAGCCGTTCGCGCAGGGCTCCGGCCGTGCCATCGCTGCTGCCGTTGTCGATCACCAGCACTTTCGGAAAGAGCCGCAGCATGTCTGCCAGCTCGTCCACCAGGCCGTGGCTCTGGTAGGTGACGCAGACGAGGGTGACCTGCTGGAGGATGTCGTGATCCATCACGTGGCTTCTTCTTTATGAGGTTCGGCGCCGCTGGCCGTACCGGCGCCGGCCAGCGGGATGCATGCCAGCAGGAGGATGAACATGTGGCGATGCGAGAAATCGGCCCACAGGCAATTGGCCAGCCCGGCCGTGAGGTAGATCAGCAGCAGGCAGGCGTAGAAATCCCGGTACGGCGAGGCCAGGCGGGAGATGTAGCGCGCCAATGCAGCCAGCAGCCCGAGGAACACGGCCAGGCCCACGATGCCCTGTTCGGACAGGATCAGCAGCATCTCCTGGTGGGGGTGGCCCATCAGGAACTTGTCGTAGTCAGGCATCCCCTCGATGGATTGCTTGTACAGCGGGAACCATTGGCTGAGCCCATGGCCGAACACGGGCGCACTGGCGATGATGGGCAACGTGTGCTGCCACAGTTCGAGACGGATGCCGGTGGAGGTCGGCGTGCTCTGGTCGATGTACGCTTCGGTTTCGTGCGTGACGGACAGCAGCAGGCGTTGGCGTATGGGAGAGGCGTAACAGGCCATGGCCAGGCCGGCAAGGATCAATCCGGCCCCGGCCCACCTGGTGCGGCGGTCCAGGCGCCAGTGATCGCACAGGCGCCAGGCCCAATAGGCGAGCAGCGGCACCAGGGTGAGATAGGCGGTACGGCTTTCCAGTACGGCGATCACGTTGATGAGCGCCAGTATCGCCAGCGTGTAAAGCAGGCGCCGGTGTGGCCGCGAGCGCGTGACCAGCGCGGCGGCCAGGGCCATGGACCCGAGCACCAGCACATCCAGGCCTTGCTGGGTGTACTCCTTGAACAGGGTGTTGCGCATCTGCGGCAATTCGTGGACGACGGGGCGCTGCGGCAGGAGGCCGAAGTCCATGCCGTAGGAAGCCAGCAGTACGAGCGTCATGGCGAGGGCGAAGGCCAGCAACGCCCGGTTGCGCCATTGCGCGGTACGCAGCAGCGAGCCCAGCACCAGCGGGTACCAGCAGGCCCATACGAATGAATCCATCCGCGGTACGCTCGAGGCGCCCAGCCAGGTATGCGCGGCGCTCAGCATCAGCACCGCCCACCAGACCAGGGCACCCTGCGCCACGGGGTGGCGCGCCGCATCCCTCCAGCGCTGGCGCATGTCGCTGCCCAGCAGGGAAAGGACAACGCTGAGCACGATGGTTACGTTGGTTGCAGGCTTGTTCAACGTAACGAAAAACAGGCTGGCGACCGCACACCATTGACCCGCGGCCAGCATTGTCCTGCGCAAACGCGACGACGGGATGCCTGCAGCTGTGTCCATGGCCGGCATGACTGTCACCTGGGATGGGGAAGGTGACGGTCGATGCGACAGCCATGACGGCCATCGTGCAACTCGGCAACGCAAGTCAGAGTTTTCATCCATGAAACTTTAGCCACCGGTTTTGCAACGCTAAGTGTACTGGGTGTATCGGGCGGTGCAGCTGTTTAACTCCAAGACAGGCTCACGCCAAACCGCTTGTCACAATGACGAATCCTCTTCCTCGTCATCCGGTGCGGCGTGCGGCGTGCAACCCGGCACCAGCGCATCGGCCTTGAACATCCACCAGTCGCGCTGGTTGGCGTGGCCCAGGGAAATTGCCTTGGCGCGAACCACGCAATCGCCCATCGCCGGCTGCTGCACGAACAGCCAGCGCGTGGCCGGCGACTGCGCCTGCCACTGCACGGCACGCGCGAACTGGATGTGCCAGGGCTGCTTGAAACCGAAGTCGGCGGCGGGGCGATCCAGCATCAGCAGGTCCTGCTCGACCCATGCCACCAGGCCGACTTCGTCCTGTGGACCGAGGTGGCCGCGCACGTCGGCCATCAGCGCGGAGGCCGAACTGGAGGGATTGAGCAGCGGCACTGCCCAGCATCCCCATGCCAGCCACAGCGCGGCCATGCCGCCGCATACCGCCCACACGGCACGGCGCGCGCGCAGCGCGGCGACGAGGCCCAGCTGTACCGCGCCCAGCAGCACGCACATCCACCACAGCGCCGAGCCGCCGCGGGCCAGGTCGTGCTCGGCGGCGAACCGCGCCACCCGGGGGGCGTGCGACAGCAGCGCATAGCCGCCCAGCGCCAGCATCGCCGCGCCCAGCACGGCGATGAAGGCGAGGCCCGCCACGCGCAGCCAGCGTTTTGGCAGCAATTCGTCCACGAACGGAGCGCAGGCCAGCGCCAGCATCGGCAGCGCGGGCAGGATGTAGACGTCGCGCTTGCCCGGCGAGGCGCTGAAGAACACCAGCACCAGCAGTACCCAGCCCAGCGGCAGCAGCACGCGCGCCTCGCCCTGCCGCAGCGCCTGCCGCCAGCGTGGCAGGCAGCCGGGGTAAAGCAGCGAAAGCGGCAACCAGCTGAACAACAGGATCGGGATGTAGTACCACCACGCATGGATGTGGTGCCATGCGTTGGCGTAACGCTTCGCGGTCTGGTGCAACAGGATGTCGTTGACGTAGGCCGCGTACGCGGGATCGCCGGCGCGCGCATGCGCGGCCAGCAGCATCGGCACCAGCCACAGCGCGATGGCCGCCAGCGTTGTCGCCAGTCCAAGCAGCCAGCGCCACCACACGCCGCGCCCCGGCCGCGCCACGCCATCCCAGCGGCGGTACGCAGCCCACGCATAGGGAACCAGCATCAACAGGGCGAGGAAGCCCACGCCCTTGGTGATGACGCCCAGCCCGGCGCAGAAGCAGCCGAACCAGTACATCGGCCAGTTGGCACTCGTCCCGTGGTCGGGTGGCGCCAGCAGGTGCCGCAGCAGGCCCCAGTTCGCGGCCGTGATCAGGAACATCACCAGCGGATCGATCTGCGCGCGCTGGCTCTGGTAGGTGAACTGGAAGGCCAGCAGCAGGCCGCCGGCCGCGTACAGGCCGATGCGCCGGTTCCACAGGCGGCGGCCGAGGTCGTACACCAGCAGCAGCGTGCCCAGTCCCGCCAGCAGCGAAGGCAGCATGAAGGCCAGCCGCCACCAGCGCACCAGCTCGAAGCTGGCGGCTTCCGCCCACATCAGCATCGGCGGCTTGTCCGCGTACAGTTCGCTGCCGCGGTGCGGGAACAGCCAGTCGCCGCTCTCCACCATCTGCTTCGCGGCCAGCGTGAAGCGCGGTTCGTCCGAAGGCCAGGGATCGCGCAGGCCGACGCCGGCGCCCAGGATCACCAGTGCGATCAGCAGCAGCAGCCAGAAGCGGCGGCGTTCCTGCGGGGTGGCCTGGGTGAGAGCGGACATGGAGCAACTCGGAAGGATGGTGAGTTTCGTGCTTTCGCCTCTCCCGCTTGCGGGAGAGGCTGCCCGGCAGGGCTGGAGAGGGTGTTTTCGTCTGGACGCGCGGCGCCGCCGCGACCCGCTCCCGCCTTCGGCGCCCTCTCCCGCAAGCGGGAGAGGGGACTATGGATCAGCGTTTTTCGAGCATCGCATAGTACATGCCGTCGAGATCGCCATCGCCCGGCAGGATCTGCCAGCCGACGGCGGCGGCCTGTCCCGCGGGCAGGGCGGACGGCACGGCATGTGCGTCGGCATGCGTGGCGAGAAAGGGTGCCACCACCGCCTCGTTCTCCGCGCGCAGCAGCGAGCAGGTGATGTAGAGCAGCCGGCCGCCCGGCGCCAGCAATGGCCACAGCGCTTCGAGGATGCGTCGCTGCTGCGCTGCCAGCGCGGGAATGTCGTCCGCGCGCCGGTGCAGGCGCACGTCCGGACGGCGGCGCAGCACGCCGGTGGCGGAGCAGGGCGCGTCGACCAGGATACGGTCGAAGGGCTGGCCGTCCCACCACGTGGATGGATCGCCGGCATCGCCCACGACCACCTCGGCCTGGAGATGCAGGCGGGCGAGGTTTTCGCGGATGCGTTCGGCGCGCCTTGGCTCGAATTCCAGCGCGGTGAGCGCGACGTCCGCACGCTCCAGCAGGTGGCAGGCCTTGCCGCCGGGTGCGGCGCAGGCGTCCAGCACGCGCTGGCCGGCGTGCACGTCGGCAAGGTCGGCAGCGACCTGGGCCGCGCCATCCTGCACCGCGAACAGGCCATCGGCAAAGCCGGGCAGGCGGGTCACGTCGGTGCTGTGCGGCAGCACGATGGCATCGGTCAGCCAGGCATGCGCTTCGGCCGTCTGGTCGTCCAGGCGCAGGCGCTCGAGCAAGGCCTCGCGGCGGGTGCGGCGGCGGTTCGCGCGCAGCATCAACGGCGGCTCGCGGTTGTCCGCCGCCATGATCGTTTCGGCCTGCAGGGGCCAGTCGCGTGCGATGGCGTCGGCCAGCCAGCGCGGATGGGCATGGCGGGTTTCCGCTTTCGCATCGAGTGCGGCGAGGTGCGTGGCGCGCTCGCGCTGCCAGCGGCGCAACACCGCGTTCACCAGGCCTGCGAGCTGCGGGCGCTTCAATGCGCGCACGGCTTCCACGGTGGCCGCCACCGCGGCGTAATCGGCCAGCTCAAGCACCTCCAGTTGCACCAGGCCAAGCACCAGCAGGGCATGTACCGCCGGTTCCTTCTTGCGCAACGGGCGATCCAGCAGGCGATCTAGCGCGGCATCGAAACGCGGCCACCAGCGCGCGCCGTCGCTGACCAGCGCCATCAGCAGGGCACGGTCACGCGGGTCGGGGAGTCTTTGCGCGTGGCGATCCATCGCTTCGCGCAGCGAGGCGCCGTGCAGGGCAATGTCGGCGAGGGTTTTCGCGGCGAGGGCGCGCGTGTCGTTCATGGTGGGCGCGGGGAACGCAACTCGGGGCGCGCGTTGAGGTAATCCGCCGCGCTGATGCGCCGGCCGCCCGCGCGCTGCAGTGCAGTGATGCGGAGCGTGCCCTCGCCGCAGGCGATGGCTATGCCTTCGCGGCCCGCGGCGATCACGCGGCCTGCTTCGCCTGCCTGTGAAGGCCCGACGGCGCGTGCCGCCCAGACCCGCACCCGCTCGCCGGCAAGCTCCGCATCGCTGCCGGGCCATGGATCGAAGGCGCGCACCTGGCGTTCCAGCGCGATGGCGGGGCGGCTGAAGTCCAGCGCCGACTCAGCCTTGTCCAGCTTGTGCGCATAGACGACGCCTTCGGCGACCTGCGGCGTGGCGGTCAGCATTGCGCCGGCCAGCACGCGGGCCAAGCCATCGGCCAGGGCCTCGGCGCCCAATGCGGCGAGGCGATCATGCAGCGTGCCGCCGGTGTCGTCGCCAGTGATCGCCGTGCGCTTTTCCAGCAGCACGGGGCCGGTGTCCAGGCCCGCCTCCATCTGCATCAGGCCCACGCCAGTCTCGCTGTCGCCGGCGAGGATGGCGCGCTGGATCGGCGCCGCGCCGCGCCAGCGCGGCAGCAGGCTGGCGTGCACGTTCCAGCAGCCCAGGCGCGGGATCGCCAGCACCTTGCGCGGCAGGATCAGGCCGTAGGCCACCACCACCATCAGGTCGGGCCGGTACGCGGCCAGCGTGGCCTGCGCTTCGGCGGTCTTCAGCGTTTCCGGTTGCTCGACGGCGATGCCGGCAGCCAGCGCCGCCTGCTTCACCGGGCTGGGCGCGAGCTTGCGGCCGCGGCCGGCAGGGCGGTCGGGCTGGGTGTAGACGGCCACCACCTCGGCGCCGCTGGCGCGGCAGGCTTCGAGGCAGGGGACGGCGAATTCCGGGGTGCCGGCGAAGACGACCCGCAGGGGTCGGGCGCTCAAGCGCTGGCCGCCTGCTTGCGCTGCTTTTCCAGGCGCTTGAGCAGCAGCGAACGCTTCAGCGGCGAGAGGTAGTCCACGAACACCTTGCCGTCGAGGTGGTCCAGCTCGTGCTGCACGGCCACGGCCTGCGGGCCTTCGGCCTCGTAGAAGAACGCCTGGCCGTCGGCGTCCTGCGCCTTCACCTTCACCTTCAGCGCACGGGTGACGTCGGCGTAGATGCCGGGGAAGGACAGGCAGCCCTCCTGGTACACCTGCGCGCCGTCCTTTTCCACGATCTCGGCGTTGACCAGCACCAGCGGCTGGTCGCGCTCGTCGCTCATGTCGATCACCAGCACGCGCTGGTGCACGTCCACCTGGGTGGCGGCCAGGCCCACGCCGTTGGCGGCGTACATGGTTTCGAACATGTCGGCGACGAGCCGCTTCAGCTGGGCGTCGAACACGGCGACCGGCGCAGCCCTGGTGCGCAGGCGGGGGTCGGGGAATTCGAGGATGGTGAGCACGGACATGCCGGCTATTGTAGTACGCCGCTTCCGGACGGGGTCACGTCCGGGGAATTCTGCGAACCGCGGCCGATTGCACGGCTTAATGCTTCGGTTACACTCGCCACAATCACGGGGAGAGGGGATCCCACCCATGCTCAAGAAAGCCTTCACGGTGCTGGCTGGCACCATGGTCGCGGCAGCGGTGTGCGCCGCCGGTGCTTCGCAGCTGCGCAGCAGTCACCCCGATTCCTATACCGTGCGCCGCGGCGACACGTTGTGGGGCATCTCGGCCAAGTTCCTGGTCAAGCCCTGGCTGTGGCCGGAAATCTGGCAGGCCAACCCGCAGGTGCGCAATCCGCACCTGATCTACCCGGGCGACGTGCTCAACCTCTCCTTCATCAACGGTGGCCCGGCGCTGAGGCTGGAACCCGGCGTGCACGACGACGATGCCGTGCCGGCGATCCCGCTGGATGCCGTGAAGACCTTCCTGAAAGACCTGCGCGTGATGGATTCCAGCGCGGCCAGCAAGGCGCCCTACGTGGTCGGCCTGGAAGAGAACCAACTGGACGGCAGCTCGGGCCAGAACATCTACGTGCGTGGCCTGGACAGCCAGCCCGGCCAGCGCTGGGCCATCGTGCGGCCCGAGCACCTGTTCCGCGGCTATGACGACGGCAATGGCGGCACCTCGGTCTTCGGCGACGAGCTGTACGCCAATGCGGCGCTGGTGCGGTCGCCGTGGGAGGAGGACTTCAACAATGGCTCCGGCCAGTACCGCCATGGCAAGGACATGGGCCTCGAGGTGAAGGTGATCGGCACGGCCGAGACGCTGCGCACTGGCGATCCGACCACCCTGCTGGTGCTCGAGTCCACCTCGGAAATCCACAAGGGCGATCGCCTGATGCCGGTGGATGACAACCCCTACGACCCGAGCTTCTTCCCGCATCCGCCGAAGAGCCTGCCCAAGGACGGTCGCGTGATCGCGTTCACCGGCGCGATGGATGCGGTGGGCCCGCACCAGGTGGTGGCGCTGTCGGTGGGTTCGGCCGATGGCGTGGACAACGGCACCACCTTCGCCGTCTGGCAGCCCGGCGAGAACATCCATGACGACGTGGCCGGCAGCAGCTGGCGCCGTGGCGTGGGCCCGCGCGTCACCCTGCCGGACGAATACGTCGGCCACGTGATGGTGTTCCGCACCTTCGACCACGTCAGCTACGGCCTGGTGATGGACGGCCTGCGCCCGGTGAAGAAGGGCGCCAAGCTGCAGTTGCCGGAATGACGCTTGCCCGCCTCTTCCCGTCGGGAAGAGGCGCCGGCACGGCCTGGACCCACACGACGGCGCGGCAACCCCGCGCCGTCGTCGTGTGTGGCGGTCACTAGACTCGCCGCATGGATGAATACGACGAACTGCGCGCCTGGCTGCTCGCCCTGCGCACGCCCGGCCTGGGGCCGGGCGGGTTGCGCGAGGTGCTGGCCATGGCCGGTGGCCGCATCGATGCCGCGCTGGCGTTGTTGCGCCGGCGGGCCGGCGGGGCGGACGCGGGCGTGGCCGCCTGGCTGGATGCCCCGGACGAGGCCAGGCTCGCCGCCGACCTGGCCTGGCTGGCCGAGCCCGGCCATCGCCTGCTGCGCTGTACCGAGGCGGATTTCCCGCCGTTGCTGGAAACCGTCCCGCAGCCGCCCGCCGCGCTGTTCGTGGCCGGCGACGCCGGCCTGTTGCTGCACCCGCAGGTGGCCATCGTGGGCGCGCGCGGCGCTACCCCGGCGGGGCTGGAACACGCGCGCCGCTTCGCCCGCGCGCTGGCGTTGGCCGGCTTCACCGTCACCAGCGGCATGGCCGACGGCATCGACGGCGCCGCCCACGAGGCCGCGCTGGACGCGGGCGCGGCCACCATTGCCGTGGTCGGCACCGGCCTCGACCGGGTCTACCCGCGCAAGCACCACGCGCTGGCGCAGCGCATCGTGGCGCAGGGGGCGCAGGTCAGCGAGTTTCCGCCGGGCACAGCGCCGCGTGCCGACCATTTCCCGCGCCGCAACCGCCTCATCTCCGGGCTGTCGCTGGGCACCGTGGTGGTGGAGGCGGACCTCAGGTCCGGCTCGCTGATCACGGCGCGGCTGGCCGGCGAACAGGGGCGCGAGGTGTTCGCGCTGCCCGGCTCCATCGCCAACCCGCTGGCGCGCGGCTGCCACCGGCTGATCCGCGACGGTGCGCACCTGGTGGAAGAGCCGGCCGAGGTGGCCGAGGCGTTGGCGCCTGCGGCGCACGCCCTTGGCGTGGAACTGGCGGTCCGGCTGGCCCGGCCCGATGCGCCGGCGCCGGGGTCCGGTGGCTGGCGTGGCGACCCGGAGTACGCGTGCCTGCTGGCCGCGCTGGGGCACGATCCGGCCACGCTGGACGAGCTGGTGGTGCGCAGCGGGCTGGCGGCGGCGGCCTTGTCCTCGATGCTGCTGATGCTGGAACTGGAGGGGCGGGTGGCCAGCCTGCCCGGCAGCCGCTACCAGCGCCTGCCCTGATCGGTCCGGCCCGGGCGGGTTGTGCCGGAACCCGCGCCCTGACACGCTTTCACGCCATCCGGCTTGACAGTGCGCCGGCTGGCGTGGTCTCACTAGATATATAGGCATGCCGCGATGCGGCATGGATTCGCCACACCTACCAAAGAGATTCATGGCCAAGAACCTGCTTATCGTCGAGTCGCCCGCCAAGGCCAAGACGATCAACAAATACCTCGGCAAGGACTTCCAGGTCCTCGCTTCCTACGGCCATGTGCGCGATCTCAAGCCCAAGGAGGGTGCGGTCGATCCGGAGCGCCACTTCGCGATGCACTACGAGATCATCGAACGCAACGAGAAGCACGTCGACGCCATCGCCAAGGCCGCCAAGCTCGCCGACGACATCTACCTCGCCACCGACTTGGATCGCGAAGGCGAGGCGATCAGCTGGCACATCAGCGAGATCCTCAAGGACCGCGGCCTGACCAAGGGCAAGCAGTTGCACCGCGTGGTGTTCTCCGAGATCACGCCGAAGGCGATCAAGGCCGCCGTGGCCGCGCCGCGCGAGCTGTCGCTGGACATGGTGGACGCGCAGCAGGCGCGCCGCGCGCTGGACTACCTGGTGGGCTTCAACCTCTCGCCGGTGCTGTGGCGCAAGGTGCAGCGCGGCCTGTCCGCCGGCCGCGTGCAATCGCCTGCACTGCGCATGATCGTGGAGCGCGAGGAGGAGATCGAGGCGTTCAAGGCGCGCGAATACTGGACGGTGGAGGCGCAGCTGCGCCACGCCGAGGGCGAGTTCAGCGCCAAGCTCACCCGGCTCAACGGCAAGAAGTTCGAGCAGTTCGACCTCACCAACGAGGCCGACGCGATGGCCGCGCGCGCCGCGCTGAAGGAGGCCGCGCACGGCCGCCTCACCGTCAGCGAAGTGGGCAGCAAGGAGCGCAAGCGCCGCCCCGCACCGCCGTTCACCACGTCCACGCTGCAGCAGGAGGCCGCGCGCAAGCTCGGCTTCACCACCAGCCGCACGATGAAGGTGGCGCAGGGCCTGTACGAAGGCGTGAGCCTCGGCAGCGAGGGCAACGTGGGCCTGATCACCTACATGCGTACCGACTCGGTGGCGCTGTCCGAGGACGCGCTGGGCGAGCTGCGCGCGCTGATCGCGCGCGACTTCGGCCAGAAGGCATTGCCCGATCATGCGCAGTTCTACAAGGCCAAGAGCAAGAACGCACAGGAAGCGCACGAGGCGATCCGCCCTACCTCGGCGATGCGCACGCCGCGCGAAGTGGCCGCCTTCCTCAACGACGAGCAGCGCAAGCTGTACGAGCTGATCTGGAAGCGCACCGTGGCCTGCCAGATGATCCACGCAACGCTCAACACCGTATCGGTGGATTTCGAGCTGCCGCACGCGGCTGGCGGCCCCGCCGCGTTCCGCGCCACCGGCACCACCGTGGTCGATCCCGGCTTTCTCGCCGTGTACGAGGAGGGGCGCGACCAGAAGAACGCGGACGACGACGACGAAGGCCGCCGCCTGCCGCGGCTGGAGAAGGGCGAGCAGGTGCCGCTGCACGAGATCGCCGCCGACCAGCACTTCACCGAGCCGCCGCCGCGCTACTCGGAAGCCTCGCTGGTGAAGGCGCTGGAGGAATACGGCATCGGCCGTCCGTCCACCTATGCCAGCATCATCCAGGTGCTGCTCAACCGCGAATACGTGCTGCTCGACAACCGCCGCTTCAAGCCCACCGACATCGGCCGCGCGGTGGGCAAGTTCCTCACCCAGCACTTCACCCGCTACGTGGACTACGACTTCACTGCCAAGCTCGAGGACGAACTCGACGCCGTGAGCCGCGGCGAGGAGGCCTGGGTGCCGCTGATGCAGCGCTTCTGGCAGCCGTTCAAGCAGCAGGTGGAAGAGAAGACCGAGTCGGTGGACCGCAGCGAGGCCACCGGCGCGCGCGAGCTGGGCAGCGATCCCAAGAGCGGCAAGCCGGTGTTCGTGCGGCTGGGCCGCTTCGGGCCGTATGCCGCGATCGGCGACAAGGACAGCGACGAGAAGCTGCAGTTCGCTTCGCTGCGTCCCGGCCAGAGCATGCACACCATCACGCTGGAGGAGGCGCTGGAACTCTTCAAGCTGCCGCGCAAGCTGGGCGCCGCGCCGAACGGCGACGAGGTCAGCGTGGGCGTCGGCCGCTTCGGACCGTTCGTGAAGCAGGGCAGCACCTACGCCTCGCTCAAGCCCGAGGACGATCCCTACACCATCGAACTGCCGCGCGCGCTGCAGCTGGTGGAGGACAAGCTCACCATGCTCGCCAACCGCGTCATCCTCGACTTCGGCAACGGCGTGCAGGTGCTCAACGGCCGCTACGGCCCCTACATCACCGACGGCGAGAAGAACGCGCGCATCCCCAAGGACCAGGAGCCGAAGGAGCTCACCGAGGCGCAGTGCCTCGAGCTGCTGGCCGCCGCTCCCGTGAAGAAGGGTGGCCGCTTCGGCCGCAAGACCGCGGCGAAGAAGGAGCCAGCGGCGAAGAAAACGGTCGTGAAGAAGGCCGCCACCAAGAAGGCGCCGGCGAAGAAGACGGCCACCAAGAAAACCGCCACGAAAAAGACCGCGGCCAAGAAGACCGCCACGAAGAAAGCCGCAGCGAAGAAGACTCCCGCCTGATGCTGCGTATGCCTGGCCGTGCATTTCCCCCTCTCCCTTCGGGAGAGGGGGCGGGGGTGAGGGTTCGGGCTTGCCTCAATGCTGCGCTTCGACCGAACCCTCTCTCACCTGGACTCGCGCCATCCATGGCGCTCACCCCCATCGGGGCCGGCTTCGCCGTTCCACGGGCGCTCCTGTGCCCACGGGTCGGAATCCTCTCCCGCAAGGGAAGGGGCTCACTAGGCCGGCACTTCGCTGCATGAAACATCTCGAGTATTGACCCGATGCTGCAAACCTTCACGCTGGCCGAACTCGATGCCACTGCTGCGCTGTTGCATGCCGGCGGCGTCATCGCCTATCCCACCGAGGCGGTGTTCGGCCTCGGCTGCGATCCGCAGGACCAGGCGGCTTTCGAGAAGATCTTCGCGCTCAAGCAGCGCCCGGCCACGCAGGGCGTGCTGCTGATCGCCGCCGATTTCGCCCAGGTCGAGCGCTACATCGATTTCGCGCAGGTGCCGGATGCCGTGCTTGCGCAGGTGCGTTCCAGCTGGCCGGGGCCGAATACCTGGATCTTCCCGCGCAGCGCCGCCGTGCCCGCCTGGGTGGCCGGCGCGCACGCGGGCATCGCGCTGCGCGTCACCGCACACGAGCCCGCCGCCGCGCTGTGCCGGGCCTTCGGCGGCGCGCTGGTTTCCACCAGCGCCAACCTGCATGGCGAGCCGTCCGCGAAGAGCGTGCAGACCGTGCGCGACTACTTCGGCGACACGCTGGACGGCGTGCTCGATGCTCCGCTGGGCGCGCAGGACCGCCCCACCACGATCCGCGATGCGCTGACCAGCGCTATCATCCGCGCCTGACTTGCCGGTGAACCGCGGTTGTTGCAGCCGCGCGTGGTTCAGCGGCGCGCACGAGGGGGATCCCTAGCATCGCGGAAGCCGCCCACGCCGGGCGGGCAGGACGGCAGCGGCCTCGCGTCGCCGTGGATTGGGAGCAAGGTAGTTTTGGCCATCGTTCACCACAGCCTGGAACGCGAGCTGGCGCAAGCCGTATTGCCGCTGTTGCACGCGCGCGATCCGCAACGCGTCGTGGCCTGGCGCCACGGTGAAGCGGTGGGCGCGGCGCAGTTCCTCGCCCATGTCGAGCAGGTCGCCGCCTTGCTGCCCGAGGCGCCCGCCGCGGTGAACCTGTGCGAGGACCGCTATGCCTTCCTCGTGGCGTTCTGCGCCATCGCGCGGCGCGGCCAGGCCAACCTGCTGCCGCCCTCGCGCGCGCCGCAGGCCGTGGAGGAAGTGATGGCCGCGCATCCCGGCAGTTATGCGCTGGGCGAGCTGGCGCTGTCGCCCGCGCCGCATGGCTACCGCAAGCTGCCCGCACTGGATGCCTGCCACGACGCCGCGCCCGTGGCGGTGCCGGAGATTCCCGTCGGGCAGACGGTGGCGATCGGCTACACCTCCGGCTCCACCGGCACGCCGCGCGCCAACGCCAAGAGCTGGCGCAGCCTGCGCGCCTGCAGCGCGGGCACGCTGGCGATGCTCGGTGCCGTGGCCGGCGGGCGCTTCAACGTGGTCGCCACGGTGCCGCCGCAGCACATCTACGGCATCGAGATGAGCGTGCTGCTGCCGCTGCTGGGCGAGGTGGGCGTGCATGCGGGGCGGCCGTTCTTCCCTGCCGACGTGGCCGCCGCGCTGGCCGAGGTACCCGCGCCGCGCGTGCTGGTGACCACGCCGGTGCACCTGCGCGCGCTGGTCGCCGCCGGCATGCCGCTGCCGCCGCTGGCGGCGATGCTTTCCGCCACCGCCCCGTTGCCGCCGGAGCTGGCGCGGGCCGCCGAGCAGGCGTTCGGCGCGCCGCTGCTGGAAGTGTTCGGCTCCACCGAGACCTGCGCCTTCGCCAACCGCCGCGTCACCGCCGACACGGACTGGACGCTGTACGAGGACGTGCGCCTGCACCCGCAGCCCGACGGCACCCTGGTCGAGGCGCCCCAGCTCGACGCGCCGGTGGTGCTGGCCGACATCGTGAGCCTGCACGACGGCGGCCGCCGCTTCCGCCTGTGCGGCCGCAATACCGACCTGCTGGAAATCGCCGGCAAGCGCGCCTCGCTGGGCGACCTCACGCGGCGCCTGCTGGCGATCCCTGGCGTCGAGGACGGCATCGTGTTCCAGCTCGACGCGGCGGATGCCGCCGGCGTGCGCCGCATCGCCGCGCTGGCGGTGGCGCCCGCGCTGGACGAGGCGGCGATCCTGGATGCCCTGCGCCGCGCGATCGACCCGGTGTTCCTGCCGCGCCCATTGCGTCGCGTCCCCGCACTGCCGCGCAACGACACCGGCAAGCTGCCGCGCGCGGCGTTGCTGTCGATGCTGGGCTGACGGTCCGGCTTTTCCTCAGGGCCTGGTGGCCCGCGCCGGCAGCCGTTTGCGCGCGGGCGGCGGAAACCCCGTCATTCCCGCAGGGCCGGATGGTCCGCCCGGGGCTTGTCCAGGTAGTAGCCCTGCACCATGTCCACGCCGAACTCCCGCAGCAGGCGCAGGGTTTCCTCGTCTTCCACGAACTCGGCCACGGTGTGCTGGCCCATGCCGCGGGCCACCTCGATGATGGAGCGCACGAACACCTGGTTGTCGCGCTCGTGCGGCAGGTCGCGGATGAACAGCCCGTCGATCTTGAGCACGTCGACCTTGAGGCGCTTGAGGTAGGCGAACGAGGCGAAGCCGCTGCCGAAGTCGTCCAGGCACAGGGTGCAGCCGGCGTGCCGCAGCGCGTCGATGAAGCGCTCGGCGTCGCGCAGGTCGGAAATCGCGGCCGTCTCGGTCAGCTCCACCAGCAGCCGGCCCGGCGCCACGCCGTGCCTGGCCAGCTGGGTGGTGATGAAACCGGGCAGGTCGGGGTCGTCGAACGAGCGTCCCGAGATGTTGATGGCCAGGGCCGGCAGGCGGGGATGCGCGGCCAGCAGCGCAATGCTTTCGCGCACCACCCAGCGGTCGATGTCGAGGATCTTGCCGCTTTTCTCCGCGTGGCCGACGAACTGGTCCGGCACGATGTATTGCCCGGGACGGGTCTCGTCCACCATGCGCACCAGCGCCTCCAGGTGCGTCATCGCGCCGTCGCTGGTGCGGTACACGCCCTGGAAATGCAGGCGCAGCAGGTCGCATTCGAGCGCGTGCTCGATGCGCTCGTTCCAGGCCAGGCGCGCGGCCATGGCCTGCACGGCGTCGTGGTCCGGCCGGTAGATGTTCCAGCGGTTCTTGCCCAGGCGCTTGGCCTGGTACATGGCCATGTCGGCGTGCGACACGAGCTCCTCGGCGCCCTGGCCGTGATCCGGGTAATGCGCCACGCCCAAGCTAGTGGTCAGCCGCAGGGGCTGCCCCTCGACCTCCAGCGCCGTGCGCCCCACGGTGCGCACGATGCGCTCTGCCAGTACCAGGGCGCTGTCCAGCGTGGCGTGGGGCATGAACACGGCGAACTCGTCGCCGCCCAGCCGGCACAGGATATCCGTCTCGCGTACCAGCGCCCTGGCTTCGCCCGCTACGCGCAGCAGCATCGAGTCGCCCGCGAAGTGGCCGAAGGTGTCGTTGACGTATTTGAACTCGTCCAGGTCGAACAGCAGCACGGCGCCCTGGTGGCCGGCGCGCATGCCGGCCCGGAAGAAACGCGCCAGCTCGGCCTCGAAGTAGTGGCGGTTGTGCAAGCCGGTCAGGGCGTCGCGTTCGGCCAGCGTGGTGAGCCGCTCGCGCTGCTGCACCAGCTCGGCCACCATGGTGTCGAAGGCATCCGCCAGCCGCCCCAGCTCGTCGGGGCTGTCCAGCGCGATCGGCTGGGGCGTGCGTCCCTGGCCCAGTTCGTCCACGGCGCGGGTCAACCGCTGCAGGGGACGTGTCACCAGCGCATGGACGCGGCGGCGCAGCAGCCAGAGCGTGGGCGCCAGGATCAGCAGGCCGATGGCGCACATCGTCAGCCAGGCCAGCATGACCCACCGGTTCACGCACGCCTGCGAGAGCGCATTCACCTGGAACCAGCCCGGCCCGCGGATGCGCGACCAGGCCACCCACTGGCTGCCGTCCGGCGTGCGGCCGGTGCCGGTGTCGGAATGGCTGGCCAGCACCAGGCGCATCGCCTGCTCGAGTGTGGGGTCCTTCAGCGCGTCGATCTGCAGCTGGCCCTGCGCGGCGGCGATCCGGCTGCGCAGCTGCGCATAGGCGATCAGGTTGCCCTGGTTGTCCATGATGAGCTGCTGCACGGCCGCGTCCGGGCGGGGCGGCGCCACGGAGTCGATCAGCGTCTGTATCGCCACGTCATGCCCCAGCGTGCCCACCCAGCGGCCCTGCCAGTCCAGCGGCGCGATGACGGACACCATCCAGGTGTGCGCCTGGTTGTCCAGGTACACCGGCGTCCAGAACACCTGGCGCGCGGGATTGCGGCGCGGGTCGGAGCCCAGCATGGTGGGGTAATTGGCGTTGCTGGCCTGTGCGTCGGCGTTGCCGCCCCAGTTGATGCCGCGTGAATACACCATCAGCCCGTTTTCCACGAAGTCCATGTAGGCCGAGAAGAACGGCGGCACCAGCGCCGGGCCCTGCTCGCGCAGCAGCTCGTAGCTGACGACGGCGCGCAGGCGCGCCGAATCGGAGAGGCCGTGCGGCCCGTCGTGCAGGTACAGCGTGGGGGCGTTCTCGGTGTCCAGCCGTTCGGGGCGCACGCGCCACAGCCCGTCGGGGTTGCGCGCGAACAGGCTGTCGAAGCGTTCGGCCGTGCCGGGCGGGGCCTGGTCCAGCCGCTGCACCAGCGTCTGGCGCAGGCGGCGCACGCTGGCGTCGGCCTGCACCAGCAGGCTTTCGTTGGTTTGCGCCTTGATCTGCACCCATTGCTGGATGGCCAGCGGCACCACGCGATCCGCCGCCAGCCGCAGGGCGACATAGCCCAGCAGCGACAGCAGCAGCAGCAGCGTCAGGAACAGTCCCCAGAGGGTGAGGGATAGTCGATGGATCAGCGAGGCGCTGGGTGAGGCGGGCGGCAAGGAATCACCTTCGGTTTTCAATCAGGAGACGAGGCTTGCACGATCGGTGTCCCACCTTCGTTCGGGAGCGCCCCCCTCATGGCGAACCTGGACCAAGCGACTTGCGGACTCTACCGCAGGGCAGCGGCTTCGTCCCGGGTCGGGAATCCCCCCTTGCGGCCCGCTTGTGAGGCTGGTCGCGGAATGGCCTGGCTGCTGTCCCCGGATTGCGCGTCCCTTGCTGATCGACCCGCGCGGGCTGATCTTTAGCGGGGCATCGCGCGTGACGTCGAGCCGATGTCACGGTGCCCGGGGGAAAGGCCCGGGATGTCCCCCGGGCGCGTGTCTGCCGCCGCCTTCCGGCCCGGCCCGGTGGATCGCCGTGCCCGCCGCCAGCGCCGCGGGCTTCGTCGCCGTTGCCCCCTGGGGTTGCGTGGAGGTCGGTCGGCGCGGGTGACCCGGGATCCCCCGCGTCGGGACGCACGGGGCAAGCCGCTACAATAGCCAGCCATCCCCACGCGACAGCGCGCTTTCGGAGTCATCGGCATGAAGGTTCTCGTCATCGGCAACGGCGGTCGCGAGCACGCGCTGGCGTGGAAGCTCAAGCAGTCGCTGCGCGTGGACGAGGTGATCGTGGCGCCGGGCAACGCCGGCACCGCGCGCGAGCGCGGCGTACGCAACGCGGACGTGGCGGTGACCGATCTCGATGGCCTGCTGGCGTTGGCGAAACACGAGAAGGTCGAACTGACCGTGGTCGGCCCCGAGGTGCCGCTGGTGGCCGGCGTGGTGGACAGGTTCCGCGCGGCGGGCCTGCGCATCTTCGGGCCGCGCGCGATCGCCGCGCAGCTGGAAGGCTCCAAGGCCTTCGCCAAGGATTTCCTCCTGCGCCACAACATCCCCACCGCGCGCTACGCGGTGTTCACCGAGTTGAATCCGGCGCTGGCCTACGTGCGGCAGCACGGCGCGCCCATCGTGATCAAGGCCGACGGCCTCGCCGCCGGCAAGGGCGTGGTGGTGGCGCTGACCCAGGCCGACGCGGAGCTGGCGCTGCACGACATGCTGGGCGCGCACGCCTTCGGCGACGCCTCCGCGCGCGTGGTGATCGAGGAATTCCTCGACGGCGAGGAAGCCAGCTACATCGTGATGAGCGACGGCCAGCACGCGCTGCCGATGGCCAGCAGCCAGGACCACAAGCGTCGCGACGATGGCGACTTCGGCCCCAACACCGGCGGCATGGGCGCGTACTCGCCGGCGCCGGTGGTCACGCCGGAGGTGGAGCAGCGCATCCTCAAGCAGGTGATCGAACCCACGCTGCGCGGCATGGCGATGGAGGGCGCGCCCTTCATCGGCTTCCTCTACGCGGGCCTGATGATCGACAGGCAGGGCAACCCGAAAGTCATCGAGTTCAACGTGCGCTTCGGCGACCCTGAGACGCAGCCCATCTTGCTGCGCCTGAAGTCCGACCTGGTGGAACTGGTCGAGGCTGCGCTGGACGGCAAGCTGGCGCAGACCCGCGCGCAGTGGGACGCACGCCCGTCCATTGGCGTGGTGCTGGCCGCCGGGGGCTACCCCGGCAAGGTGCGCAGCGGCGACGTGATCGAAGGCCTGGACAGCGACTTCGGCGCCGACGCCAAGGTGTTCCATGCGGGCACGAAGCTTGATGCCGAAGGCCGCGTGACCACGGCCGGTGGCCGCGTGCACACCGTGTGCGCGCTGGGCAAGGACATCGCCGCGGCGCGCGAAACCGCCTACGGCGCGGTGGCGAAGATCCGCTTCGAAGGCGCGTTCTGCCGGCGCGACATCGCGCATCGCGCCTTGCACCGCTGATGCGCCTTGCTCCCTCCCCTGCTTGCAGGGGAGGGCCGGGGTGGGGTGCTCTTGCTTGCAAGCCAGCGCGGCTGCGCCGCGCCCCTCTCCCGCCTTCGGCACCTTCCCCCGCAAGCGGGGGAGGGGAAACACCTCAAGACAGCGCCGCGTCCACCACCGACTGCGCTTCCTGCAACAAGCTGTCGAGATGCGATTCATCGCGGAAGCTCTCGGCGTAGATCTTGTAGATCGCTTCGGTGCCTGACGGCCGCGCGGCGAACCAACCGTTCTCCGTGACGACCTTGATGCCGCCGATGGCGGCATCGTTGCCGGGAGCCTTGTCGAGCACGCTGACCACCTTGTCGCCGGCGATGCGCTCGGCCTTGAGCTGGTCGGGTGAGAGTTTCGACAACTTCGCCTTCTGCGCCGGCGTGGCGGCGGCGTCGATGCGGCGGCTGTACGGACGGCCGAGTTCGTCGGCGATGCGCGCATAGACCTCGCCGGGGTCGCGGCCTTCGCGCGCGGTGATTTCCGCGGCAAGCAGTCCGGGCACCAGGCCATCCTTGTCGGTGCTCCACGCGCCGCCGTCCATGCGCAGCAGCGAGGCGCCCGCGCTTTCCTCGCAGCCGAAGCCCAGCGTGCCGTCGTGCAGGCCGGGCGCGAACCACTTGAAGCCCACCGGCGCTTCGTACAGCTGGCGGCCCAGGCGCCGCGCCACGCGGTCGATCAGCTCGGTGCTCACCACGGTCTTGCCCACCGCCGCCTGCGCGTTCCACTGCGGGCGGTGGCGATAGAGGTAGTCCACCAGCACGGTGAGGTAGTGGTTGGCGGGCAGCAGCCCGGCCGAGCGCGTCACCACGCCGTGGCGGTCGTGGTCGGTGTCGCAGGCGCAGGCCACGTCGTACTTGTCGCGCAGGGTTATCAGGCGCTGCATCGCGTAGCTGGACGAGGGATCCATGCGGATCTTGCCGTCCCAGTCCACGCTCATGAAGGCGAATTGCGGATCGACCGTCTCGCTCAGCACGTCCAACGCGATGCGATGGCGCTCGGCGATCGCGGCCCAGTAGTGCACGCCCGCGCCGCCCAGCGGGTCGACACCGAGGCGCACGCCGGCGGCGCGGATCGCGTCGAAATCCACCACGTTCGCGAGGTCGGCAACATAGGTGTCGAGGTAGTCGTGCTCATGCGTGGTGGCGGCGCGGCGCGCCTGCGCGTATGGCACCCGGCGCACCTCGCGCAGCCCGCTTTCCAGCAGCGCGTTGGCGCGGTTCTCCACCCACCTGGTGATGTCGGTGTCGGCGGGACCACCGTTGGTGGGGTTGTACTTGAAGCCGCCGTCGGCCGGCGGATTGTGCGAGGGCGTGATGACGATGCCATCGGCCAGGCCGCTGCTGCGGCCGCGGTTGTACACGAGGATGGCGTGCGACACCGCGGGCGTGGGCGTGAATTCGCCGCCCGCGGAGACCATCGTCTCCACGCCGTTCGCGGCCAGCACTTCCAGCGCGCTCTCGAACGCGGGCTGCGACAGCGCGTGGGTATCCGCGCCGATGAACAGCGGACCATCGATGCCCTTGGCCTTGCGGTACTCGCAGATCGCCTGGCTCACCGCGAGGATGTGGTCCTCGTTGAAGCTGCGTTCGAACGACGAGCCGCGATGGCCCGAGGTGCCGAACGCCACGCGCTGCGCTGGCACGGTGGGATCGGGCTTCAACTCGCCGTACGCCGCGAGCAGGCGCGGCACGTCGACGAGGATGGACTTCGGCGCCGGCTTGCCGGCGAGCGGGCTGATCTGCTGGCTCATGGAACCTCGGATGGTGGTTTTGCCGTTCTCCTCCCCCTGCTTGCAGGGGACAAATCGGCAGGATTGTCGATTTGCACGGCGTAAGCCGCCCGGAGGGTGAGGGCCAAGGATGGCCCGAATGCAGGTCGGGAGGGGGTGCTTTGGCGTCTCGAAGAGCGACCCCACCCCAGCCCTCCCCTGCACGCAGGGGAGGGAGTTCGTTGCTATGCGTTGTTTCCGCGTAACTGGCGATAGCGACGGATCAGCGCGTTGGTCGAGCTATCGTGCGCAAGCTTCGGTTCGGTCGTTGCGGTGAGCTCGGCGATGGTGGTCCTGGCGAGCTGCTTGCCCAGTTCCACGCCCCACTGGTCGAACGAGTCGATGTCCCAGATCACGCCCTGCACGAACACGCTGTGCTCGTACAGCGCGACCAGGCTGCCGAGTGCAAAAGGGGTAAGGCGTTCGGCGAGGATGGTGGTGCTGGGCCGGTTGCCCTCGAAGCTGCGGTGCGGCACCAGCGCTTCCGGCGTGCCTTCGGCGCGCACTTCCTCGGCGCTCTTGCCGAAGGCCAGCGCCTCGCCCTGCGCGATCAGGTTGGCGATCAGCAGGTCGTGCTGGTCGCCGCCGCCCTGGGCGGGCACGGGCTGCAGGGTCTGGCCGAAGCCGATGAAGTCGCAGGGCACCAGCCGCGTGCCCTGGTGGATCAGCTGGTAGAACGAGTGCTGGCCGTTGGTGCCCGGCTCGCCCCAGTAGATCGGGCCGGTGGCGTAGTCCACATGCGCGCCCTCCAGCGTGACGTGCTTGCCGTTGCTCTCCATCGTGAGCTGCTGCAGGTAGGCGGGGAAGCGCTTGAGGTACTGCTCGTAGGGCAGCACCGCCACCGTGGCGGCGTCGAGGAAGTTCGCGTTCCAGATCCCGATCAGGCCCATCAGCACCGGCAGGTTGGTGTCGAACGGCGTGCTGCGGAAGTGCTCGTCCATCGCATGGAAGCCGGCGAGCATGTCGCGGAAGTTGTCCGGGCCGACGGCGATCATGGTGGACAGGCCGATCGCCGAGTCCATCGAGTAGCGGCCGCCCACCCAGTCCCAGAAGCCGAACATGTTGGCGGTGTCGATGCCGAACTTTTCCACCTCCGCGGCGGCGGTGGAGACCGCCACGAAATGCTTCGCCACCGCGTCCTCGCTGCCCAGCGCCTCGACGCACCAGGCGCGCGCGGCATGCGCGTTGGTGAGCGTTTCCAGCGTGGTGAAGGTCTTGGAGCAGATGATGAACAGCGTCTCGGCGGCGTCGAGGTCGCGCACCGCCTCGACGAAATCCACGCCATCCACGTTGGAGACGAAGCGGAACGCCATGTCGCGCCGGCTGTAGTCGCGCAGCGCCTCGTAGGCCATCACCGGGCCGAGGTCGGAGCCGCCGATGCCGATGCTCACCACGTTGCGGATGGGCTTGCCGGTGTAGCCCTTCCACGCGCCGCTGCGCACGGCGTCGGCGAACGCCGCCATGCGGTCGAGCACGTCGTGCACGTCCGGCACCACGTCGTGGCCGTCGACGAGGATGTGCGCGTCGCGTGGCGCGCGCAGCGCCACGTGCAGCACGGCGCGGTTCTCGGTGCTGTTGATGCGGTCGCCGCGGAACATCGCCGCGGTGCGGCCCTCGAGGTCGCGCGCCTCGGCCAGCGCGCGCAGCAAGCGCAGCGCCTCGTCGTCCACGCGCTGCTTGGAGTAGTCGAAGTACAGGCCCACCGCCGCGGCGACGAGGCGCTCGCCGCGGCCGGGGTCGGCGGCGAACAGTTCGCGCAGGTGGCGGGTGGCGAGGTGGTTGCAGTGTTGCTGCAGGGCTTGCCACTCGGGCAGCAGGGTGAGGTCGGCGCGGCTCATGGGCAGAGGTTCCTTGGAGTTTCTCTTCTCACTGTGGGAGACAAATCGGCAGGATTGCCGATTTGCACGGCGAAGCCGCCCGAAGGGTGAGGCACAGGGATGTGCCGAATGAAGGTGGCGCGCAGCGCCGGATGAGGGTACGGGCGAAGCGAGGTGGCGAGTCTTGCGTCGAGTTTCAACGCTGCGCTTGGCACGAACCCTCGCCCCAACCCCTCTCCCACGGTGAAAGGGGCTCTTTCAGTGCTTGCTCAACGCTGCCTGCTTGTCGGCGATGCGTTGCAGCAGCTGCTTCCACGACTTCACGAAGGCTTCCGCGCCGTCCTGCTGCAGCTTCGTCGCCAGCGCATCGAGGTTCACGCCGGAAGCGGTGACGGAGGCCAGCACCGCATCGGCGTCGCCGCCGTCCACCGGCATCGCCGGGCCGGGCTTGCCGTGGTCGCCCACCGCCAGCAGGGTCTTCTCGGGGATGGTGTCCACCGTGTCGGGCGCGCCCAGCGCATCCACGTACAGCGTGTCGGAGGCGTTGGGATCCTTGCTGCCGGTGCTGGCCCACAACACGCGCTGCGGCCATGCGCCGGCGGCGGCGAGCTTCTGCCAGCGCGGCGAGGCCAGCAGCTCGCGGTAGGCGCGGTAGGTCTGCCTGGCGACCGCGATGCCGAGCCGGTTGTGCTGGTCGGCGGGTAGTTGCGCATTGGCGGCCACATCCCAGCGGCTGATGAACACCGAGGCGACCGAGGCCACCTTCGGGTCCTTGCCCGCGGCGACGCGGCGCTCGATGCCGCGCAGGTAGGCTTCCGCCGCGGCGAGGTACTGCGCGCAGGAGAACAGCAGGGTCACGTTGACCGGGATGCCGCGGAAGATCGCCTCTTCGATGGCGGGGATGCCCTCGGGCGTGCCCGGGATCTTCACGAACAGGTTCGGCCGCTGCGCCTGCTGGTGGATCGCCTCGGCCGCGGCGATGGTGCCGGCGGTATCGGCGGCGAGCAGCGGCGACACTTCCATCGACACCCAGCCGTCCACCTGGTGGGTGGCGTCGAACACCGGCTTGAACAGGTCGGCGGCGCGGCGCAGGTCTTCCAGCGCCAGCTCCATGAACAGCGCCTCGCCCGACAACCCGGCCAATGCCTTGGCGCGCACGGCGGCGTCATAGGCGTCGCCGTCGCCGATCGCGGCGTCGAAGATGCTGGGGTTCGAGGTCAGGCCGGTGACCGAGAGCTCGGCGATGTAGCGCGCCAGCGTGCCGCTGTCGAGCAGGGTGCGGGTGATGTTGTCCAGCCATAGGCTCTGGCCGAGGTCGTGGAGTTGCTGGGTCGCTTTCATGGTGGCTCCGGGGGATGTAGGGGAAGGTTTTGTCTTGCGGTTGAAGCCGCTCCTGCGATGCGTCGACCCGTAGGAGCGGCCTCAGCCGCGATGCGCGTTCTTTCAAGCCTGCAGGAAGTCACCAAGCTTACGCCCGCGCAGTTCCGCGATGCACGCGATCTCCAGATCGGGCGCAGGGTCGATGGACAGGCCGGCGGCGGCGGCGGCGTAGTGGCCCTGCTTCACCCATGCCGTGGTGAGGCGCGCACCCATCAGGCGCTTCATGTCGGCGAGGATCTGCGGCTTGTCGTCCACCATCACGTAATGCGCGGCGGGGTAGCGTTGCTGCATGCCGTCCAGCATCTGCTGCTTGTGCAGGTAGATCAGCACGTCGCCGTGCAGTGCGTCCCACAGGCCGGCGCGATGCACCTTGCGCGGCTGGAACACCACGTCGCCATCGGAGAGGATCACCGGCCGGCCCAGCGTGCGCAGGTGGGCCAGGGTTTCCATCACGCCGGGGAACAGCCGCTGCTCGAACGGGTAGTCGAGCACGAAGGCGGACATCTCCAGCAGCGCGGGGTGGTTCTCCAGCCCGACGCGGAAGCGTTGCAGGCTGGCGAGGTAGTCGGCGTAGCCCAGCTCCTGGCGCAATTCGTTGTAGATCGCCCAGTAGCGTTCGCGCTCGGCGGCGCCGAAGCGGCGTTCCAGCTCGTCGCTGAGGTCGGCGGCGAAGCGGTCGTTGTCGAGCAGGGTGTCGTCGACGTCGAGCAGGATGACCAGCGGTTCGGTGGCCGTCACTGCGTGGCCTCCGGCTGCGGGTCGTGCCAGCCCTCGGCGCCGGCCAGCGCGACGGCCTCGGGCGGCCCCCAACTGCCGGGCTCGTAGAAGCGCACGGCCTCCTCGTGTTCCAGCATGTTGTCCACCACGCGCCACGCCGCTTCCACGCACTCGTCGCTGGTGAACAGCGCGTTGTCGCCGCGCAGCGCGTCGCCGAGCAGGCGCTCGTAGGGCGACTTGTCCCGGCTCTCGCGATGGTGCGCGACCAGTTCCACCGGATCGCCCTGCATCGCCTCGCCCGGGCGCTTCACGCGCACGCCCTCGGCGATCACCACCTGCGGGCTGAGCCGGAAGCGGAAGTAGTTGGACTGTTGCGCGCCCACGTCGTCGAACACCGACATCGGCGGTTTCTTCATGTCCACCATCACCTGCGTGGTGGTGAGCGGCAGGCATTTGCCCGCGCGGATCAGGAACGGCACGCCCGACCAGCGCCAGGTGTCGATGGCGAGGCGCAGCGCCACGAAGGTCTCCACGTCGGAGTCGGGCGCCACGCCGGGCACGTCGCGGTAACCCTTGAACTGGCCGCGCACCACGTCCTGCGGCTGTAGCGGGCGCATCGCGCGGAACAGCCGCAGCTTCTCCGCGTTCAACGCGGCGGGGTCGTGGCCGATCGGCGCGTCCATCGCCAGCAGCGAGGTCACCTGCAGCAGGTGGTTCTGCAGCACGTCGCGGATCGCGCCCACGCCCTCGTAGAAACTGCCGCGCCCGTCCACGCCGAACTGCTCGGCCATGGTGATCTCCACGCGGTCCACGTAGCGGTTGTTCCACACCGGTTCCAGCACACTGTTGGCGAAGCGGAAATACAGCAGGTTCTGCACCGCCTCCTTGCCGAGGTAGTGGTCGATGCGGAAGATCGCGTGCTCCGGGAACACCTCGTGCAGCGTGGCGTTGAGCGCCCGCGCGGTGGGCAGGTCGCGCCCGAAGGGCTTTTCCACCACCACCCGCGCGTTCTCCGCGCAGCCCGCGGCCTTGAGGCTGTTGGCCACCGTGCCGAACAGCGAAGGCGGGATCGCGAGGTAGTGCAGCGGCGCCCGCGCGTCGCCCAGTGCCTGTTTCAGCCGGGTGAAGGTGGCGGCGTCCTGGTAGTCGCCGTCGATGTACTTCAGCAACCCGGACAGCTTCGCGAACGCGGCCTCGTCGACGCTGCCGCCGTCCTTCTGCGCCGCCGCCGCCACGCTGTCACGCGCCCGCTGCCGCAACTGTTCCAGCGACCAGCCCGCATGCGCCACGCCGATGATCGGCAGGTCCAGCCCGTCGCGCGCCACCATTGCCAGCAACGCGGGGAAGATCTGCTTGTAGGCCAGGTCGCCGGTGGCGCCGAAAAACACCAGCGCATCGGAAGCGGGGTTCGCCATGGAGCTGCTCCGTAGGGGACGGGGCGCGTCGCGGGTAACGCGCGGGAAAGTGGAGAATCGCATGATGCGTGGGCGGTTGGCATCCCATCCGCATGCCGGGGGAGGGCGAAGCCTGCGCGCGGGCGATGCCAGGGGGTCGATGGCCGCCGTCGCCTGGGCAAGGCAGCGCCTGCCGTGCGGCTGGACCTCGGCGTCGATCCTGCAGGGCCGTGCGGATAGCCGGGCCGGCTCGTCACCGTCGGGCAAGGAAAAAGGTGCCGGCAAGGACGGCGAGGGCAAGCACCAGCAGGGCGCCCAGCCGACGCAACCAGCGCCAGTAGGCAGCGGGCTCGCGCGACCTCAGGATGCTGCCCTGGTTCGTGGGCACGGTGCCGGTGAAAAGTGCGTACGAGACCATCGCCAGCAACACGAGAGCCGCGGCCGCGAGGGGCCAGTTGCGTTGCAGGTGGAGGAGAAAACCGGCGGGCACGAAGTGTGGCTCCGTGAAGCGTGGCATCGGAGTCGGGCGGCGATGCGGCCGTCCGCCTCGAACGGAATCTCAGGGCCGCTCGCCGCCGCCGGCGCGCCAGGCCGCCACGGCGGCCATGACGTGCTTCCTGCGGGACTGCGACAAGTCCCGGTCTTTGTAAGGCGACTGGCTGCCCTGCAGTATCGGGGCAGTGTATTGGATGGCTTGCGCAAGCTGGTCGACGAAACCGTGCCCCTGCTCGCGGTACCTGCTCGACTCGTCCATGTCGAGCTGGATGAGGTAGGAGTAGCCGAGAAAGCCGTGGCTGCAATTGACATCCAGGAACAGGTTTCCCGCCTCTTCAAACAGGTACCACCAGTGCGGTTCATGGTCGACGACTTTCATGGGTTCCCCGCGATGCCGTGGCCCGGCCGCGCCACCGTGCAACGGCCTTTACCTGGGCGGATGGCCGGGCACCGTGCGCGGATCACTGGCCCGCCGGCGGTTCCCACAGCTCGATCTTGTTGCCGTCCGGGTCGACGACCCAGCCGAACTTGCCGAAGTCCGAGGATTCCGTGTCGTCGAGGACGTTGCAGCCTTCCGTGCGCAATGCGGCCAGCAGCGCGTCGAGGTCGTCCACGCGGAAGTTGACCATGAAGGACGCGGAGCCTGGCTCCATCTTCTTCGTGTCCTGCGCGAATGCGCTCCAGATCGTCATGCCCGGCTCGCTGCCGGGGCCGCCCCAGGGGAAGATGGCGCCACCCCAGTCGCTCACGTCCAGGCCGAGGTGGTCGCGATACCAGGCCCCCAGGCGCTTGGGATCCGGGGATTTGAAAAAGATGCCGCCGATGCCGGTCACGCGCTTCATTCGATTTCCTCCATGGGTCGATCCGATGTTTGCCTGCGACTGACTCGGCCGGGGCGGCATGGTATTTCCCGCACGCCTGCCTGGACGCATATATGGCTGGGGCCTTGGACCTCAGGGTATGTGTTCCATGTCATGGGGCATATGGACCCACGGGTGCATGCGCTCCTCGTAGACCGAGACGGTTGGCGCGGGGAACGCGGGATCCGCAAATGCGCCGACGGGTATCGCGATGGTTTCGGCATCGTCGCCGGCGTAGTACACGGTGGCGCCGCATCGCGGGCAAAACGCGAACGTGGCCCTGCTGCCTTCGTCGCCGACCCGGACGTACTCCGTGCAGGTGCCGACGATGGTGACGGCCGCGCGCGGAAAGCGCGCCTGGGCCCCGAACACGCTCCCCGTGCGGCGCTGGCATGCCAGGCAGTGGCAGACGCTCACGCGCACGGGTGCGCCGGACACACGCGCCTGCAACTGGCCGCAACTGCAGGAGGCCACGCGTGCGACGGAGGAATTTGCAACGCTCATGCCTGCGGCACCCGACGCCCCGGTCGAACGAATCCAGCGCAAGCCACCACCAAACGACGAGGAACCGAAAGGCGGATGCCTGCGATGCCCATGGTGCGCGGTACCCGTTGCCCGGGTGACCTGGCTACGCCCGTTCCCATGATGCCACCGGCCCCGGGCATTGGCGAAACAGCGGATGGCATGCCGGCCGTTCGAGCAGTCGCCATTGTTCAAACAACGCAGGACTGCGGGCGGCCAGCTTGGCAAGCAGGTGCCGCCATTCGTGATGGATTTGGCCAGCGGTGACGACGATGGGCTCGACGCTTTTGACCGGCCCTATCTTCGCGCGATCGAACGCATACCCGCGGGCCACCGCCTCCGCGTGAACCCCGGCGAGGTAGGCATTGATCGCCAGGCGCGGCTGCGCATGCGCAGTGAAGCGTTCGAGTTGCGGATGATGCCTGTACCCGCGCGTTTCCCCGCGCAGGACTGCCCGCGCCAACAGCCCCTCGCGCCACAGCGCGACGAGGCCCTGGGCGTCCAGGTATCCGGGGTGCAATGACCAAAGGCGCATGCTGATGGGATAGGGCGTCAGGGGAAGGCCGCGGCTTGCTAGGCAAGGGCCTTGGCCATGAACACATTGAAGTCCGTCGCGGAATACTCGCCAAAGCAGCCGCACGATACGAACCCGTTCCGCCGGTACAGTGCGTGCGCAGGCTCGAAGGCCTCGCCCGTGCCAGTCTCGAGCAGCAGGCGCGAATATCCGCGCCGGCGGGCCGCACGGACGATTTCATCAAGGACGGCTTGCCCGACGCCGCGCCGGAGAAAGGGAGCCTGCGTGCGCATGGATTTGATCTCGCCGCAGCGGGGATCCAGTTCCTTCAGCGCTCCGCACCCGCACAACGCGCCATCCTCCCACGCCGTCCAGAAGGTAACACCCTGCGCGCGAAGGCTCTCGATCGCGAGGGCGTGCACATGGCCGGGCGGTGAATTCCTGTGCATGCCCAAGAGATGCTCGGCAATGAGCGACTGGACTTCCGTGGAGGAGAGGTCGTCTTGCCGGATGTCTATGCGCACGATGTGGTCTCCCGTACGTGGCTGATGCTTGACTGGCGCATGCCGTAGCCAATAGGGCGGTTACGGACAATACGAAGCGAACCTTTGCCATGGTGAGTCCTGACGCTGGAGTCAGGCGGCGGCGAAGCCGTCCGCCTTGAATGATTGAATGGACTCCTCCCGCGTCACCCCACGGCTTCGATGAGCCAGACAGGAGCGTAGGCTCCGGACACGGGATCACGAGAGGAGTCCGCCATGCATGCTACGCCTGAAACTGCCGGTGTGGCCACGGTCGCCGTGGATCTGGCCAAGGACGTGTTCGAGCTGGCGTTTGCCGATGCCGATCACCGTATCGTGGAGCGCAAGCGGCTGTCGCGCCGGGCCTTTGCGCATGTGCTGGATAACCGTGGGCCACTGCGCGTGGTGATGGAAGCCTGCGGCAGCGCGCATTACTGGGCGCGCCGGTTTGCCGGGCAGGGGCATACGGTGCGGCTGCTTCCTGCTCGCGATGTGCGCCCGTACGTGCGCCGCAACAAGACCGATCGCACCGACGTGGCCGGTATCCTGGAAGCGGATCGCTGTGCGCCGATCGACCCAGTGCCGATCAAGTCGCCCGAGCAACAGGGCGTGCAGGCACTGCATCGCATCCGCGAGCGACTCAAGGCCCAGCGGACGTCGACGATCAATCTATTGCGCGGCGTGCTGCGCGAGTTCGGTCTGGTCATTCCGCTGGGAGCCGCCAAGGTTCGTCCGGCGGTGCTGGCGGTGCTGGAAGACGGCGACAACGACGTGCCGATGGCCTTGCGCCACACGCTGGGTGAGTTGCTCGATCGCCTGGCCGGCTTGCAAGCGGACATGACGGCGATCGAACAACGGCTGGAGGGATTTGCCGAGAACGACCCGGCCAGCCGGCGCTATCAGAGCGTGCCGGGTATCGGCGTGCTGACGGCCACCGCCTTGCGAGCCAGTGTCGGTTCGCTGGATCGGTTCCGCAGCGGCCGTCACTTTGCCGCGTGGCTGGGACTGACGCTGCGCGAGCATTCTTCCGGTGCGCAGCGTCACCTCGGCGCCATGAGCAAGCGCGGCGACGGCTACCTGCGTCTGCTGCTGATCCATGGCGCACGCGCCGCCCTGCGTGCCGCGCAGGTTCGGCAGCGAAAGGATCAACCGCTCGACCGTCTGCAGACCTGGGCGCTGGCGTTGCAGGCCCGGCAAGGCCACAACAAGGCGGCGGTCGCGCTGGCCAACAAGGTCGCCCGCCGCGTCTGGGCCATGGAACATCACCACGCCGCGTTCGATGGCAATCACTGCAGCGTGCGGCCTGCTGTCGCAGCCGGCGTAGCGTGTGCCAGCGAGTAACCGTTTTACTGTCCCCGAGTTGCCAGGGCGATCTGTGTCATGGCGAATGTGTCGGTCCCGAATCGAACCAAGCCGATAACACTTCTGGCCTGCGAGGCCGCTCCGAACGATTGGTTTTCGATTCGCGGATTCCATGATGGCCCGAGCGTTATCCGCTCACCCCAAGGCCGAATACACGACTGCAACCGATTCATTCACCCGGCATCAACCGCCACAGCACACCGGCTAGTTGCACGAGGAGTCCATACACGAATTGTTAGACAGCTGCGAGTTTGCTGAGGCGTTGTACGAATGGCCCGTACTCTGGTCCAACAAGTCCGAGTGATGGGTGGCGATGGAACTGCGACTGCGATAGACCCGCTGCCTCAAGAGCTTTACGTGCGTGTTGCAAGGCAGTTTGCTGTTGATTGCGCGATTGGGCCACGAATGCACGAACCGCTGCAGCCTTGAAGAACTGCACAGGAAAGGCCAGATGGGCTGCTTCAAGCACATCGAGAGCTTCGTCGTAGTGACTCGCCAAGTCGTGCTTGGCGATAAACCATGAAAGCTCAAGAGCGGTGCCTGCGTCGTGGTTCGGATATGCGGAGTGTGCGGCTAGCGAGAGACGGAATTGGTTAAGCGCACTGCTGAGATCGCCTAATTGTTCGTAGCACAGAGCAGCCTGCAGATGAGCCGACGCAAGTTCCGATGGCGCGGGTTGTTCGGCAAAAAGTCGATGCAGCAACTCAAGAGCAATCTGTATCAGCTCCTTTTTTCGAGTTTCAGCGAGCGTGTATGCCTGGATTCGCAGGTACTGAGCTTTGTGGAAGGCAGTTCGGCTCCGGAGGAGGCGCGCAAAGAACGCTTGCCCCTCTGTATCGGACCAAGTAGTTCGCCGGAACCAATCGTCTCTTGCCATTTTTTCCCGCGGTCTAACGCCCGAATTTAGCGGCGCGCGCAGCGCGTCCGCTGGAATGAATAGTTAGATTTCAGTGCTTTAGTTCGAGATACTTGGCGACCATGGCATCGAAGCTTTTGTGCTGATCGATCATCCACTTGAATGTCTCGGCTTTCGCGTGAACGTGCTTGATGCGTTCAGGTTCGGATGGATCCTTGGAAAGCTCGTTATGCATTTCCAGATCTACGATCTTGTGCCACAGCGTCTCGTCCAGGTACGTAAACACATCTTTGCCGAAAAGCCAGCGAGCGGTGCGCGTGCCTTGGAGATACTGAATTTGTTGCTCTTGCGTGAGGCTGCCTTGCCGAGTGATGTTACCAAGAGCTTCCCGCACGGCGTTGTATACCTCCATGCGCTTGTCGAATAAGTCGAGTTTCAACTTGTTTCGCGCAATCTGGAACTGTCTGAAGGCGATCCATGCAGCGATAGCGGCGATGATCGGAACACCAATCGGTGAAATGTACTGAGTCCAATGCACCGGAACGCCCCTGAAATCTAACGCTGGAGTTAAGCGGCGGCGAAGCCGTCCGCCTTGAACGAATGGTTAGCCGGCACCTGTGGATGTGCCGCCAAATAGTTGCTCGGCGATCTTGCTGCCGCGCTCGAAGCCTTCAGGGGTGAGCCAAACCGACTTGGCCTTGCCCTTGGGATCGTCGATGAAACCTTGGGCGTGCAGGTGATCCATGACGTCAAAGTCAAACCCCTTCCAAGCTCGACTGCCATCGAAGCTGAATGCGGCAAGCAGTGCAAGAACAGTATCTTCGATTTTCGCCTGGTCGTAGCTCATCTTCGGAGCTCCAAATTGCGACTGACTCAGTATGACGGCTAACGCTAGAGTTAAGCGGCGGCGAAGCCGTCCGCCTTGAACGAAATGTTAGGCCTTAGAAGCACGGCTCGCGCTTCAACTGGCCTTGCTCAAGATAAGCCACGCAACCCTGATCTTGTAGGTGGCTCGCACATTCTCCACGAATCTGTTTTGTTGCCGGATTGACTATTGCTACGCAAGTGCCTTGGCACTCGCTTGAATCGGTACATGCCTTATGAGCGTCAGTCGTGACAATGTCGCAGAAATGAATTGTTCGAGAGAAGCCAAATGGTTGCCACTTTCCACCACGGGCCGTGCACTCTTGTGCGCTTTTCGGAATACTTGGCTTAAGTATTGTCTGGGCAATGCAAACAGATGGCCCGAGAGCCATGGCGCTAATTAACAATAGAAATTGATACTTCATGGCTATCATGCCTAACGCTGGAGTTAAGCGGCGGCGAAGCCGTCCGCCTTGAACGGTTTGTTAGACGAAACATCGTGTTGATGATGCTCAGCGCTGACGCTTAAGCTTAATAAGTGGTCGAGCGACCATGAACCACATAAATAGCGCAAAAAATATACCGGCCAAAGCACAAACGAAGACCATGTAGCCGAATCTGTCTAGAGTTAAAGTGCCGTCGCGAGATGACAACAAAGTAAAAGCAGCGAGCAAGGGTAAGGAAAGAAGCAGCTCCGAAAGAGCTATGTTCCCTATGAGTGAGAAACTGGCCCACTTGAAGAACCTATTTCTTAGGAACATGGCTACATCCTGGTCTTCTGGAATCGGTGAGGTCTAACGCTAGAGTTAAGCGGCGGCGAAGCCGTCCGCCTTGAACGAAATGTTAGACGGGTGCGCCACGACGCGCTTGAGCGATGGCTTGTGGCCAGGACGAGCGCAGAACATGAGCAACCGACCACCCCAAAACTACCAGCTCTGAAAGCTGAAGGCTCGCCGCACTGCTGCAGAAAAATGCTGCCGAAGCGAAGAACAACAAGCCGACGCAAAGCTGGACGAAATACACGTGCGAAACAACAGCAAAGCAACCGCCTAACGCTGGAGTTAAGCGGCGGCGCAGCCGTCCGCCTTGAACGAAATGTTAGGCCTAAGGATTGTCCGCATACGGAGCGGATACAAGGCCTTTGGAGTCAAAGTGCAGCACACAATTGAAGCGGCCCATTGAGCGCGGGTCGTGAACAAAGGCCTCGCCGTTGATGAGTGACGAGACTTTGTAGCCTCGTGCAGCGACCAGAGCCTGCACTTGGAAAACTGAAGCGCCGATGGGTAGCGTGGTGCAGAAATGCTGCATTTGTGAGCGGCCGAAGACAAATGGCCAGAACATGTAGCCAAGGCCCGCTAGCAAGAGGAGGCCAGCGACAGTGTTGAAGCGCTTGCGAAAAGTAGAAGCAGCCATGCTCTTGAGGCCTAACGCTGGAGTTAAGCGGCGGCGAAGCCGTCCGCCTTGAATGACTGGTTAGGTGCCATAGCCGTAAGTTGCGATCTTAGCGACGATGGGCCGTGGGTCTGCGCATAAGTACCAAAATACGATTTTGTCTGGGTAGCCTGCAACGCGATGGAAAATGCGGATCCCTTTGCCAAAGAAGGGAATAAGCCCAAACGGAGCAACCCGGATCACTTGCTCAGGCGTGAACGTGTAGGTGCCCAGAAACTTGACCTGCAATACAAGGTGCTCCGATGTGATCTGAAGCTGGGCGAATGGCCATGTAGCATTTGCCAGATCGATTCTTGCGCCACCACGCAATGTCTCCTGAGAACTTGCCATTTGACACCTAACGCTGGAGTTAAGCGGCGGCGAAGCCGTCCGCCTTGAACGAAATGTTAGAACTTTTGCGAATGCGCCCAAACAAGTAGTGCTTTTGCTGATTCCATTGCCCAAGCTGTGTAGTGCTGCTCAGCAGCTTCGCGCTCCTGATCGTAACGTACAAGCGCATCACGCGCCCACAACTCACGTACTGAGCCAAGCGGAAATTGGTCAGTCTCTGAGTCGATACCGACGAACGGAATGAACAAAGGGTTGTTGTCCTGCCCCAGGGCGAAGCGGCTTGACGTGACGATGCGAGATGCCTCAACGACACCGATGCGAGAAGCCAGCAACCCTTCAAGCGCTTCGCTGAGAGTCGAAAGACTCTGCAATTTCTGTGTGCTGTTCATGAGTTCTAACGCTGGAGTTAAGCGGCGGCGAAGCCGTCCGCCTTGAACGACTGGTTAGGCCGCATACCGCACCACTGCATGGCCGAACCCGCTTTTTGCATCATAGCCTGCCCAGATGCTACCCCACGGATATGTGCCGGGAGCAAAGCCGTTGCCAGCGAGCCAACTGCCAATTTGCTCTGCACGGGCCAGCTCCCGCTCCTCGGACCAAGTATTCCAATTTGTGCCGTATTTGGGGTGAGTATCCGAGAGCGAAACTTGCTCCAGAACACCTGAGTTGAAGCCGAGCGAGACACCAATGACAAGGTTGGACTCGGCGAAGGCCGGCAAGCGATACCACACCCAACCTGTGTGCATGTCGGTGCTTGTGAGTTGCTCGTGCTGAAACGAGGACAACAAAGCGTCCTCCGTGAGCGCACGCGCTATGCGAAGGCCTACAGGATGCAGAAGTTCGAATTCCTCGACGTTTGTCATTGCGGCCTAACAGGCTGTTGAGAAACCCCTATCGCCAAGCCGATCGATCGATTTTGTTGATCGAAAACCCCCGGTAATGGCGCCCCCCGGACGCACGTTTCCTCAGGTCGGCGAGGGATTCCACCACTCGCCGATAC
>NZ_JACYXK010000014.1 GCF_014842975.1 Rhodanobacter sp. DHB23
CTCCGGGCGCCGCGGCCAAGCCCGCGGCGGGGACCGCCGGTGCCGCGGCGCCCACCGCCAACCCCGCGGCCAGCGCCGCGGCGGGCAACGATCCCTGCGCGAGCCCGGAGCTGGTCGGCAAGGGCCGCGCCTGCATCGACACGCTGGGCGGCAACGCGCGCGGCCCCGCCCTGGTGGTGGTGCCCGGCATCAACGGCGGCAAGCCGTATGCGATGTCGCGCACCGAGGTCACCATCGGCGAATTCAACCGCTATTGCCGCGCCACCCATGCGTGCAGCGAAACCTCGCCGGGCGACCGCGACGCCGCCAGCCTGCCGGTCAGCAACATCAGCCTGGCGCAGGCCAAGGGCTACCTGCAGTGGCTGAGCAGCGCCAGCGGCTACACCTACCGCCTGCCCAGCGACGACGAATGGACGCACGCGGCGCATGCGGGCAGCGGCTGGAAGCAGGCGCCGGACAGCAACTGCATCCCGCCCGGCGGCGACGACAGCGGCGGCGGGCCGATCTCCGCGCTGGGCCGCGAGGCCAATCCATGGGGGCTGGTGAACATGTCCGGCAACGTCTGGGAGTGGACGACCAGCGGCGGCGGCGTGGTGGCGCGTGGCGGCAGCTACGGCAGCTACTGGTCCGACTGCACCGTGGACAACCATCGCAGCGACAGCGGCGGTGCGCAAAAAGACGTCGGGTTCCGGGTGCTGCGGGAGCTGAAATGAGCGAGCGGGAGCAACGCGTCAACCAGGGGCTGCGCATCCTCGACGAAGCCCACTACAGCGGGCGCATCAGCCGCGAGGAATACCGCAAGCGACGCCGCCAGTTGCTCGGCTCGCTGTGCGACAGCCATGGCATCACCGCCCGCAACACCTTGCGCACCCGCATCACCCAGCAGGGCGGACGCAGTGCCGCCGCCGTCGCCGGCGGATCCCCGCCGCCGGCCTCCCGTCCCGCCCGACGCGCCGTGGCGTGGAAGCCGCTGCTGGCCTTCGCCGGCGGCCTGCTGCTGTGCGCGTTGCTGCTGTACTGGCTGATGCAGGCGGATTGAGCGCCTGGGCAGGGGCGCCTGCGGCGGCGTGCGTCAGACGATGCGCACGTCGCGCGGGTTGAGGTCCGGGTTGCGCCAGAAGGCGTCGTTGGCGAAGCGCTGGAACAGGTCCGGCGGCAGCAGGCTGCGGCGCTCGCGGGCCTCCACCCGGGGCCGCACGGTGTGCAGGCCCGGCGTGCCGGCCTTGGCGTCGAACTCGCTGGCGTCGTACTGGACGTGGTCGGTGTCGTGCTCGAAGGTCGGCTCGCCGAGGAAGTCGTAGATGGCCCCGAGCGCCCTGGCCGGGTTGCTCGTGAGCGTCTCGTACTGCACCAGCAGCAGGCGATCGGCGTGCTCGCCGAAATAGGCCTCCTTCAGCGCGTCGTAGGCGTAGCCCAGCATGCCTTCGCCGCCGGCGATGCCGTTGGCGCGGCTGAACACGGTGCCGCCGGGGCTGTAGTTGAAGATGGAGGAGGGCTGGAAGGCGTTCTTCTGCACCAGCCGCTCGATGCTGTCCACGATCCACGGCACGTCGCGCACGCAGGCGATCACCCGGGCCTGGGGGAACAGTCCGGTGATGGCGGGCAGGCGGGTGCACCAGGCGCGGCTGGTGTCGAACACCACCTCGGCTCGGGTGTCGGCGTAGTACTGGTCGAACAGGCCGCGCAGGATGCGCTGGCGCTGGTCATCCCCGATGAACACCGAGAACTCGTTGCGGGCGCTCATCTCGCCGAGCAGGGCGCCAAACAGGCCGGCGAGCGGCCCGCTCATGCCGGCGTGGAAGCGCGGGTTCTGCCGGAGCAGGGCGGCGAGCAGGGTGGAACCCGAACGCGGCAGGCCGGAGATGAAATGGATGCGCTGGAACATGGAATTCCTTGACGTGGGCCGGCTGGCCGTCTTGCCGCGAGTGTAGGCATGAACGACCGCGGGTTCGAGCGGTTGACGGGGCGTGTCCCGGAATGGCGCGCATGCGGGGCTATGCCGGGCACGCCGCCGCCAGCGGGCGCCGCGCCGCCGCCCCGCCTGCCGCCGCTTTCCGCCATGACCGGAAACCGTCCCGTTTTGCGCATTGGGTAGCAGGGACGGTCATGTTTGACGTAACGCAGGCAGGGCGCTGGTGGATTGACCGCCGGTACCTGCCATCGGCCGTCGCGACCGCACCGGGGATGGCATGGGTGCCATTTGGCCATGCCCGCGGGTCATCGATCATGAAGGGGATTGCCGTGCGCAGGGTCTGTCTGGCTGCAGCGTTGGCGCTGGTCCTTGGGACCGGAGAGGCATGGGCGCAAGCGGCCGGGGGGAGTCCGCCGCAGATCCTGGTCAGCGGCGTGCCGGCGGGGAGTGCCGCGCAACCCGCCGTGCAGGCGATCATCGACCGCGAATACCAGCAGGCGGCGACGAACGGCGCCACGCTGGACGCGACGCAACTGCAGGCACTGGCCGCGCGCATCACCGCGGCACTGCACAAGGCCGGTTACCCGGATGCGCACGCCTACCTGCCCGGTCAGGTGGTGGCCTATACCGTGCACGTGCCGGGAGCGCCCGCCGCCGCGGCGGCACCGGCGGTCGCCGCCGTGCCGCAGGCGACGCCGCCCGTCGCGCCCGCGGCAGCGTCCGATCGCGTGGTGCCGCCGTTGAAGGACCGCGCCGTGGGCAATGCGCAAACACAGCAGATCGCGGTGAGCGGTTTCCGCGTGGATGGCGTGGGCGCGCACAAGGATGCGGGCATCACCCCGGCCAGCATCCAGGCACTGGCCGATACGCAATTCCACCAGCTGGGCGGCAGCGGGGCGCAGCCGGCCCAGCTCGGCTTCGACCAGTTGCAGGGCGTGGCCGACGCCATCACCAAGCGCTACCGCGACGCCGGCTTCATCGTGGCCACCGCCTTCCTGCCGGCGCAGACGGTGGGCGACGACCACGTGGTGCACATCCAGGTGCTGGAGGGCAGGATCGGCCGCATCATCGTCAAGGGCAACAAGCGCTACCGCGCCGGGGTGATCGCGGCGCCGGCGGAGAAGCTGCGCGGCCAGGCCTTGCAGAAGAGCGCGGTGGACACCGCGCTGCTGTACGACCGCGACTTGCCGGGCGTGTCGGTGACATCCACCTTCCAGCCCGGCGAACAGACCGGCGACACCGACCTGATCATGGTGGCTCGCGAGGCGCCGCGGCCGTTCACCGTCACGCTGGGCGGGAACAACTACGGCACGGCGGAGACGGGCCGCTACCGCGCGGAAGCGGGCATCACCTGGAACAGCCCGCTGGGCATCGGCGACAGCCTCGACGCCAAGGTCGACTACGCGCTGGACCCCAGCCAGAACGTCTTCGGTTCGCTGCTCTACAACATCCCGACGGTGGTGGTGCCCGGCCTGGACGGGGTGCTGGGCGCCACCCGCAGCGAGCTGCAGATCAACTCCGGCGCGTTCGCCAAGCTCAACGTGAAGGGGCCGAGCTCCTCGTATTTCGGCGGCGCCGACTGGAAGTTCGTCAACACCGACGATTTGAAGATGCTCGGTTCGCTGCACCTGATCCGCGAGGAATCGAAGCTGGAGATGGGCGGCTTCAACTTCGCGCTGTCCGACGAGCGTTTCGACCTGGCCGAGCTGGGCTTCGGCCTGCAGCACATCGACAAGCGCTTCAACGGCGTGGACGTGGTGCAGGTGGCGGTGCGCAAGTCGATCAACGACGACTCGGCGGTGCCGGACCTGATCAGCCCGGACCACTCGCGCAGTTTCCTGTCCGAGCGCATCTCGTACACCCGCCTGCAGTTCCTCACCAAGACCCAGCGGCTGTATTTCAAGTTCAGCGGGCAGTACAGCAACGACGTGCTGGTGCCGCTGGAGCAGTTCGCGATCGGCGGCCCCGACAGCGTGCGCGCCTACCCGATCGCCGACGCGCTCAGCGCGCGCGGCTACTACGCCTCGATGGAATACCACGTGGACGCGCCGGGCTTCAGCAACAAGACCTCGCCGTTCCATGGCCGGCCATGGCGCGAGCTGCTGGAGGTGGAGACCTTCCTGGACTACGCACGCGGCTTCCCGGTGGCCGAGGAACGCGCCACCGGCCTCAGGCCGGTGACCTACAGCGGCGCCGGTGCGGGCTTCGTCTTCCGCCTGCCGTTCTGGCACCACCTCGAGTTCCACCTCGACGGCGCGGTGCCGCTGGGCAGCCAGGACGCCTCGGACAAGCACGGTTACCACGTCTATGCGCGGTTCGGCCTCACCTTCTGAGTGCCTGTCCATGACCCCCATGCACTCCGCGTCGTCATCGAGTCGCCGGCAGGCGGCAGGGCCGGGCGCCGGCCTGGCCGATGGCCGGGCCAGGCCGTGCGCAGTCGCGTGGCAGCACGATGACAGCCCATCGGGCCGGGACTGCCTGCCCGCATCCCGGCGTCATCACTCCGTCGTGGACGGACGTCCACGCCTCGCTCCTCCACGCGGAAAGAGCGCATGGATGCGCCCGGCCTTGGGTAGCGGGGAAGGCCGGGTCCATCCATGGACTCTCCCCGCGTGCCCTCGTTCTTCCCAGGCCAGCGCGCAAACAGCCCCCGGCGCGGTGCGCCTGGGGACCACAAGCAGGTTCTAACGGACAACGACCATGAACACGACTCACCTCGCGATCCAGCGCGCGTCCAGCCATCGCACGGCGACGGCCCTGTCGCGGCTGCGCCAGCAACGGCTGGTGCTGAGCATGGCGCTCGCGTTCGGTTCGCTGCCGTTCTGCGGCGGTGCGCTGGCCGCTTCCGGCGGCGTGGCGGCGACCACCACGCCGGTGGGCGGCGTGGTGGTGGGCGGCGTGGGTTCGATCACGCAGAACGGCGTCAACACCGTGGTCAACCAGCAGTCCGCGTTGCTGGCACTGAACTGGCAGAGCTTCAACCTGGGCCAGGACGCCTCGGTGCTGTTCAACCAGCCCTCGCACAGCGCGATCGCGCTCAACCGCATCTTCGACCAGAACCCCAGCCAGATCTTCGGCCACATCAACTCCAACGGCCAGGTGTTCCTGATCAACACCCACGGCATCATCTTCGGCAGCAGCGCGCAGCTGAACGTGGGCGGCCTGGTGGCGAGCACGCTGGACCTCACGCCCGACGACTTCCTCTCCAGGCACTTCAACCTGGACGCGCACGGCGGCAGCGCCGGCATCGTCAACCACGGCACCATCCAGGCCGCCAGCGGCGGCTCGGTGAGCCTGGTCGGCGGCCAGGTGGAGAACGACGGCCTGATCGTGGCCAACCTCGGCAGCATCAACCTCGACGGCGCCGACAGGGCCGTGCTGGATTTCGACGGCGACGGCCTGGTGGGGGTGCAGGTCACGGGTGCCCTGCAGCAACGCCTGAACGCCGACGAAGCCGCGGTGGCGAACAAGGGCACGTTGCAGGCCGATGGCGGCACCGTGGTGTTGCAGGCCTCGGCCGCCAAGGACCTGTTCACCAACCTCGTGAACAACAGCGGCGTCATCGACGCCCACGGCATCAGCACCGACGGCGGCGTGGTGCGGCTGGTCGGCACCGGCGGCAACACAGTCGACAGCGGCAGCATCGACGCCAGCGGCGTGCATGGCGGCACGATTCAGGTGCTGTCGGACCACGATGTCCAGATTACCGCTGGCGTGCTGGATGCCTCAGGTACCTATGGCGGTGGCGAGGTGCTTGTCGGCGGCGATGAACATGGCGCCAATCCACTGGTACTCGACGCCGCGCATACCGAGATCGGCAGTGGAGTCACCATCGATGCAAGCGCCAGGCTGGCGGGCGATGGCGGCAAGGTCATCGTCTGGTCCGATCTGGGGACGCAATACCTCGGCCACATTGCATCGCGTGGCGGCGATGACGCCGGCAATGGCGGATTCGTCGAGGTTTCCGGCAAGGACTTCCTGTTGTTCCAAGGCACGGCGGATCGCCTGGCGCCGCACGGAGTTGCCGGGACCCTGCTGCTTGATCCGACCGATTTGACGATTTCCGCGACAGGGCCCAGCACCGCGACGTGTTCATCGGGTACTTGCGGATCAAACAGCAATACGTCGGTCTTGACGACGACAGCCTTGCAGGCGGCGCTCGCTGGCGGGTCGGTGAATGTCAATGCGTCGGCAGGCACGGGTGGCGGTACCGGGAGCATCAATTGGACCGACGGGTCGGTGAATGCCGGCGGTCACTCATTGACCCTGACGGCAACGACCTCCATCACGTTCGACGGAACGCTGACGAACCTGGCCGGCCTGACGTTTTCCGGTACGTCGCTTGGCGGCACGGGAAGCGCCTCCGGCACCGGGGCGATAACCGGAATAGGTGGTGCCACCTTTGCCCTGTCCGGCACGAAAGCCGGTACGGCCGACGGAATCAGCTTCAGCGGATTCACGGCAGCGGATGCTACGACCATTACGGGCGCTACGGGCTTCGATTACGCAACGATGAGCAGCGACGGCATGGCCTTCGCCAACGCCACGAGCGTGACGGGTACGGGAGCGATCACGAACCTGGGCAGCACCACGTTTGCCCTGACCGGCAGCACGGCAGGCACGGTCGGGAGCACCAGCTTCAGCGGCTTCACCTCGGCGGACACCACGACCCTCACGGGTGCTGCGGGTTTCGACGACACGGCGCGGACCAGTGAGGGGATGACCTTCGCCAACGCCACGAACGTGACAGGCAGCGGGACCATCGCAAACGTCACGGGCAGTTTTGCCGATGACACGAAAACCTCGTCGGCGAGCAGCATCGTCTACAGCGGCTTCGATGCGGTGACGGGCACGGGTGGGAGCGTGACCGGCGTGACCGGCAGCTTCAATCTAGGAACGAAGGTTTCCGCAGCCTCGGGCATCGATTACAGCGGCTTCGGCGTGACCACGCTGGCCGGCAGCGGCAGCGGCGCGACAATCGCGGGCAGCGGCCAGACCTACACGCTGGACGACAGCGTGGCGGACAAGGGCAGCAGCGGTGGCGTGAGCTGGACGTCGTTCGGGAACATCACGGATGCGACGGGCACAGTGAACTTCGGCACGGGCGGCAGCGTCACGGGCAACGTGACGGCGGCGACGCTGAACTACGGCAGCTACGGCAGTGCGGTGACATTCGCCCTGGCGGACGGCGTCGGGGCGACGACGGGCATCGGCGGCACGTGGACGGGCGTCACGACGGTGACGGGCAATGGCAGCAACAGCAACACGCTGACGGGCAGTGGCCAGACCTACGCGCTGGACAACAGCGTGGCGGACAAGGGCAGCAGCGGTGGCGTGAGCTGGACATCGTTCGGGAACATCGACGACACGACGGGCACGGTGAACTTCGGTACGGGCGGCAGCGTCACGGGCAGCGTGACGGTGGCGACGCTGAACTACGGCAGCTACGGCAGTGCGGTGACATTCGCCCTGGCGGATGGCGTCGGGGCGACGACGGGCATCGGCGGCACGTGGACGGGCGTCACGACGGTGACGGGCAATGGCAGCAACAGCAACACGCTGACGGGCAGTGGCCAGACCTACGCGCTGGACGACAGCGTGGCGGACAAGGGCAGCAGCGGTGGCGTGAGCTGGACATCGTTCGGGAACATCGACGACACGACGGGCACGGTGAACTTCGGCACGGGCGGAAGCGTCACGGGTAGCGTGACGGCGGCGACGCTGAACTACGGCAGCTACGGCAGTGCGGTGACGTTCGCCCTGGCGGATGGCGTCGGGGCGACGACGGGCATCGGTAGCACGTGGACGGGCGTCACGACGGTGACGGGCAATGGCAGCAACAGCGCGCTGACGGGCAGCACCACGTTTGCGCTGAGCGGCACCCAGGCGGGTAGCGCGGGCGGCATCGGTTTCAGCGGATTCACTTCAGCCGATGCAACGACAGTCACGGGGGCACCCAGCTTCGACGTGTCCACCAAGGTCAGCGACGGGATGACCTTCGGCAGCGTGACCAGCGTTGCCGGCAGCAGTGCCAGTGCGACGCTCACGGGCAGCGGCCAGACGTACACGCTGGACGACAGCGTGGCGGACAAGGGCAGCAGCGGTGGCGTGAGCTGGACATCGTTCGGGAACATCGACGACACGACGGGCACGGTGAACTTCGGCACGGGCGGCAGCGTCACGGGCAACGTGACGGCGGCGACGCTGAACTACGGCAGCTACGGCAGTGCGGTGACGTTCGCCCTGGCGGATGGCGTCGGGGCGACGACGGGCATCGGCGGCACGTGGACGGGCGTCACGACGGTGACGGGCAATGGCAGCAACAGCAACACGCTGACGGGCAGTGGCCAGACCTACGCGCTGGACAACAGCGTGGCGG
>NZ_JACYXK010000028.1 GCF_014842975.1 Rhodanobacter sp. DHB23
CGCGGCAAGTGCGCCAAGGTCGCCATCACCGCCTGTATGCGCGTCCTCCTCACCCGCCTCAACGCCATGGCGCGTGACCGCGCTGAATGGAGAACGCCGATGGCGGAGTGAAGACAGTTGCTCCTACAATGAAGCGGCAACACGAATTCATTGAACATTTCCCCGCACTGGAACCGACATGACGACACAGATCACCCGCATCCACGCCCGTGAAATCCTGGACTCGCGTGGCAATCCCACGCTGGAGGCCGAAGTCACCCTGGCGGGCGGCGGATTCGGTCGCGCCGCGGTGCCCAGCGGCGCCAGCACCGGCACGCGCGAGGCGGTGGAACTGCGCGACGGCGACAAGGCGCGTTACGGCGGCAAGGGCGTGAAGAACGCGGTGGCCAACGTCAACAACTCCATCGCCAGCGAGCTGAAGGGGTTCGACGCGGCCAACCAGGGCGGCCTGGACGCCAGGCTGATCAACCTCGACGGCACGCCGAACAAGGGCAAGCTCGGCGCCAATGCGCTGCTCGGCGTGTCGATGGCCGCCGCGCATGCGGTGGCGGCGCAGCGCAGGCAGCCGCTGTGGCAGTACCTCGCGGAAATCAACGGCACCACCGGCAAGCCCGGCGCGCTGCCGGTGCCGATGATGAACATCATCAACGGCGGCGCACATGCCGACAACAACGTCGACGTGCAGGAGTTCATGGTGCTGCCGGTGGGCGTGTCCAGCTTCGCCGAGGCGCTGCGCGCCGGCGCGGAAATCTTCCACGCATTGAAGTCGGTGCTGAAGGGCAAGGGCCTGAACACCGCGGTGGGCGACGAAGGCGGCTTCGCGCCGGACCTGCGTTCCAACATCGAGGCGCTGGACACCATTCTCGAAGCCGTGAACAAGACCGGTTACAAGGTCGGCAGCGAGATCCTGCTCGGCCTCGACGCGGCCAGCTCCGAGTTCTTCAAGGACGGCAAGTACGACCTGGAAGGCGAGGGCAAGGTGTACGCCCCCGAGCAGTGGGTGGACGTGCTGGCCAGTTGGGCCAGGCAGTACCCGATCGTCACCATCGAGGACGGCATGGCCGAGGGCGACTGGGCCGGCTGGAAGCTGCTCACCGATGCCATCGGCAAGAACGTCCAGGTGGTGGGCGACGACCTGTTCGTCACCAACCCGGCGATCTTCAAGGAAGGCATCGACAAGGGCATCGCCAACGCCATCCTGATCAAGGTCAACCAGATCGGCACGCTGTCCGAGACGCTGGAAGCCATCGCCATGGCGGATGCCGCCAAATACGCGGCGATCGTGTCGCACCGCTCGGGCGAGACAGAGGACACCACGATCTCCGACATCGCCGTGGCGACCACCGCGACCCAGATCAAGACCGGCTCGCTGTGCCGCACCGACCGCGTGGCCAAGTACAACCAGCTGCTGCGCATCGAGGAAGCGCTGGGCGCGGCGGCGGTCTATGCCGGCCGCAACGCCTTCCCGAACCTGGCCCACCTGCCGGGCTGACGGAAGCGCGCATCGTCCATGCTGCGTTGGGTCGCCCTCGTCCTGGTTCTGCTGCTGATCGGACTGCAGATGAAGCTGTGGTCCGCGCATGGCGGCGTGCACGAGGTGGATGCGCTGCGCGTGGCCATCAAGAAGCAGGCCGACGAGAACGGCCGCCTGCAGCAGCGCAACCAGGCGCTGGCTGCCGACGTGGCCGACCTGAAGAACGGCAACCAGGCCATCGAGGCGCGTGCGCGCACCGGGCTGGGCCTGATCAAGCCCGGCGAGGTGTTCTACCAGGTGGACAACCAGCCGGCGGGCGCGAGCACCACCTTGCCCTTGCCGCCGCCGGCGCGGCCCGCCGGTGCCGTCGTGGGCGGCGTTGTCAAATGAGCAGGGCGCTGTGGTGCGTGGTGCCGGCCGCCGGTCGCGGCACGCGCATGGGGAAGGATCGTCCCAAGCAATACCTGCCGCTGGCCGGCAAGCCGCTGATCGCGCATACGCTGGAGCGGCTGGCGGCGCACCCGCGCATCGCCGGCCTGCTGGTGGTGCTCGGCGCGGGGGACGAATTCTGGCCCGGCATCGGGACACTGCAAGGCAAGCCGGTGCACGTCGCCGTCGGTGGCGCCGAGCGCAGCGATTCGGTGCTGGCGGGCCTCGATGCCTTGCCTTCCGCAGTGGACGCTGCCGACTTCGTGCTGGTGCATGACGCCGCACGTCCCTGCGTGCGCGCGAACGACATCACGCAGCTGATCGAGCGTGCTTCCGATGCAGGTGGCGGCCTGCTCGGTGCACCGTTGCGCGACACGCTCAAGCGTGCCGGCGAAGGCGGCCGCAGCCTTGCCACCGAACCGCGCGACCAGCGCTGGCGCGCGTTCACGCCGCAGATGTTCCGCCGCGGCGAACTCGCCGCCGCGCTGCGCGCCGTATCGAAGGACGGCCGTGCGGTCAGCGACGAGGCGATGGCGATGGAACTGGCCGGCTTCCGGCCGCTGCTGGTCGAAGGTGCCGAGGACAACATCAAGGTCACCACGGCGGCGGACCTCGCGCTCGCCGAATTCCTGCTGGCGAGGACGGCATGAGCATGCGCATCGGCAACGGCTTCGACGTGCACGCCTTCGGCGAGGGCGACCACGTCACCCTGGGTGGCGTGCGCATCCCTCACGCGCGCGGCCTGGTCGCGCACTCCGACGGCGACGTGGTGATCCATGCGCTGTGCGACGCAATCTTCGGCGCATTGGCGCTGGGCGACATCGGCAAGCACTTCCCGCCCTCCGACGAACGCTGGCGCGACGCCGACAGCCGCCAGTTCCTGCGCCATGCCGCGGCGTTGATCGCGCAACACGGCTACGCCCTCGGCAACGCCGACGTCACCGTGATCTGCGAATCGCCCAAGGTCGGCCCGCACGCGCAGGCCATGCGCGAGAACCTTGCCGCCGACCTCGGCTGCAGGCTCGACCAGGTCAGCGTCAAGGCCACCACCACCGAAAAACTCGGCTTCACCGGCCGCGGCGAAGGCATCGCCGCACAAGCCAGCGTGCTGCTTGAAAGGCATTGAAGCCCAGGCACTCGAACCCGGGTTCCAGACCAGATCCGCAATTCCCTGACGTGGCGTGGCGCGGAAGCGTAAGGTCGCCGCTGGCGCCCACTTCTCACCCCAACCCTTTCCCCACGGGGAGAGGGAATGAATCCCCAGGCACATGACAGCCCAAGAACTTCCTTTCGCCCACGGCCCAATGCCTCCACTGACGGCCCGCCTGCGCAGCAGCCCCGAGGACTTCGTCGTCGAGGAAATCCTGGGCTACGACGCCGACGGCAGCGGCGAACACGCCCTGTTGTGGGTCGAGAAGCGCGGCGCCAACACCGACTGGCTGGCGAAGGAACTGGCGAGATTCGCCGGCGTGCCGCCGCTGGCCGTCGGCTTCGCGGGCCTGAAGGACCGCCACGCGGTCACCCGCCAGGCCTTCACCGTGCAACTTGCCGGCAAGCCCGATCCCGACTGGTCGGCCTTCCCGCACGAGAACGTGAAGGTGCTGGCCGCCACCCGCCACGGCCGCAAGCTCAAGCGCGGCGCGCTGCGCGGCAACCGCTTCGTGCTGGTGCTGCGCGAGGCGCAAGGCGATCGCGAACGCGCCGGACAGGTGCTGGCGGCCATCGCGGCGCGCGGCGTGCCCAACTATTTCGGCGAGCAGCGCTTCGGCCGCGAGGGCGGCAACCTGGAGCAGGCGCGGGCGATGTTCGCCGGGCGCCGGGTGGATCGCGACAAGCGCGGCTTCCTGCTCTCCGCCGCCCGTTCGCAGATCTTCAACAGCGTGCTCGCGACCCGCGTCGAGCGCGGCGCGTGGGATACGCCGCTGGAAGGCGAGATCTGGTCGCTGGCCGGCTCGCGCTCGTGGTTCGGGCCGGAGCCGTACGATGACGTGCTGGCCGAACGCCTGGCACGCGGCGACATCCATCCCTCCGGTCCGCTGTGGGGTCAGGGCGAACCGCCAGCTGCGGGCGCGGCTGGCGAATTGGAGCGCGGAGTCGCTGCAGCGCACGAGGACCTCGCGCAAGGCATTGCCGCCGCGCGCATGGATCAGGAGCGCCGCCCGCTGCGCCTGCTGCCGAAGGACTTGCGCTGGCGCTGGCTCGCGGACGATGCCCTGGAGTTGTCCTTCGAGTTGCCGGCAGGCGCGTACGCGACAGTGGTGGCACGCGAAATAGCGGCGACCCTGTAGGAGCACCCTGTGCGCGATGGCTCTGATGCCTGATCGGAGCAAGAGCCATCGCGCACAGGATGCGCCTACCTCAGCAGCACGACCACCGCCCCGGTGCCGCCCTGCGCCGGCCGGGCCGAGGCAAACGCGACCACGTCGTCGCGCCGTCGCAGCAGGCGGTCGGTGAGCGTCTTCAGCACCGGCCCGGCGGCTTTCGAGCGCAGTCCCTTGCCGTGGATGATGCGCACGCAATGCAGGCCTTGCAGCTTCGCCTCGGCGAGGAAGGCGGCGATGGCGGCTTGCGCGGCGGCGGCGTTCATCTGGTGCAGGTCGATCTCGTCCTGCACGCTGTACTGGCCGCGCTTCAACTGGCGCAGCAGTTTCGGCGGATAGCCGTCGCGCAGGTAGCCCAGCTCCTCGCCCACCTCGAGCACGGCCGGGTCGAAGGCCATCTCCAGCAACTCCCCCGGCACGGCGGCCTCGTCGGCTTCGAACATGCGCGGCTGCGGCGCGGGCCTGGGCGCCGATGGCGGTGCGGCTGGCGCATCGACAGGGCGAACCGCGCCGATGGCCTCGCGGAACAGGCGGGCATCGTCTTCGCTGATCGCGGTTGGCGGGCGGCGTTTCATGTCCCGATGCTAGCAAGCGCCCATTGGCGTGCAAGGCGTGCCCGTCGATCCGTGAAACCCCGGGTTCGCTCCGGTAAACTCGGGCGATTGCAGGGTGCGCACCTCGTTTCGGCGGTGCGCTGCGGTGGACACGACACGGGTCAGCATGCGAGTTCTTGTCAGCAACGACGATGGCGTGGATGCGCAGGGCATCCACGTGCTTGCCGCGCGTTTGCGCGAAGTGGGCGAGGTGACGGTGGTGGCACCCGACCGCGACCGTTCCGGCGCCAGCAATTCGCTGACCCTGGACGCGCCGCTGCGCGTGCTGCGCATGGAGGATGGCCGCTACCGCGTGGCGGGGACGCCCACCGATTGCGTGCACCTGGCGCTGTCCGGCCTGCTCGATCACGAGCCCGACATCGTGGTGTCGGGCATCAACAACTCGGCCAACCTCGGCGATGACGTGATCTATTCCGGCACCGTGTCGGCGGCGATGGAAGGGCGCTTCCTCGGCCTGCCGGCCATCGCGGTGTCGCTGGTCAGCCGCGACCATGACGGCGTGAATTACGACGCGGCCGCGAACGCGGTGCTGCTGCTGATGCGCCGCCTGCTGGTCGATCCGCTGCCGGCCGACACCATCCTCAACGTCAACGTGCCGGACCGGCCGTGGCCGGAGATCCACGGCTTCGAGGTCACCCGGCTGGGACGCCGCCACCGCGCGGCGCCGTGCATCGCGCAGACCGATCCACGCGGCCGTCCGATCTGGTGGATCGGTCCGGCGGGCGAGGTGGACGACGCCGGCCCTGGCACGGACTTCGATGCGGTGCGCCGCGGCTATGTCTCGGTCACGCCCATCCACGTCGACCTCACCCGCTACCAGGCGCTGGAGAAGGTGAGCAGTTGGGTGCAGTCGCTGGGCAACGACATGGCCGCACCCGGCCACAAGGCGGCCTGAGCGATGAACATGCACACGCTGCCGCCAGGGGCACTGAAAGGCGAGGGCATGACCTCGCAGCGCGCGCGCGACCGGCTGGCCGCGCAACTCAAGGAGAGCGGCGTCCGCGATGCGCGGGTGATCGACGTGATCCGCAACCTGCCGCGCCACCATTTCATCGACCAGGCGCTGCATTCGCGCGCCTACGAGAACACCGCCCTGCCGATCGGCCACGGCCAGACCATCTCGCAACCCTGGGTGGTGGCGCGGATGACCGAAGCGCTGCTCGAGCATTTCGACGAGCGCAAGGAAAAACCCCGCCGCGTGCTGGAGATCGGCACCGGATCCGGCTACCAGGCGGTGGTGCTGGCGGCGCTGGTGGAGCAGGTCTACACGGTGGAGCGCATCGAGGAGCTGCTGCGCCAGGCGCGTCGTCGCTTCCGCCAGCTCGGCCTCACCAACATCCGCTCGCGCCACGACGACGGCAAGCTGGGCTGGGCCGACGAAGCGCCGTTCGACGCGGTCATCCTCACCGCCGCGGGCGACAGCATCCCCAGCCGCATCCTCGAGCAGCTCAGCCCCAACGGCGTGCTGGTGGCGCCCGTGGGCTCGCCCAGCAACCAGGTGCTGATCCGCCTGCGCGGCGACGGGCAGGGCGATTTCGTGCAGGAGGAGCTCGGTGCGGTCAGCTTCGTGCCATTGCTTGGAGGCATCGGCTGATGCGTTTGTTCGGCAAGCTCTACGCCCGCGCCTTGACGTGGGCGCGCCATCCCCACGCCGTCCGTTACCTGTGTGCGCTCAGTTTCGTCGAAGCCTTCATCTTCCCGGTCATGCCGGAGGTGATGCTGGCGCCGATGATGCTGGGCAAGCGGCACAAGGCGTTCTTCTACGCGAACATCAGCCTGGCTTTCTCGCTGCTCGGCGCACTGGTCGGCTACATGCTGGGGCATTGGGCGTTCGAGGCGCTGAAACCGCTGCTGGGTGCGCTGCATCTGCTGGCGCCCATCGAGCAGGGCGTGCAGGGCCTGCGCACGCAGATGGCGCAACACCGCTGGGGGCTGTTCGGCGTGCTGATCCTCGCGGCGCTGCAGCCGGTGGTGCCGATGAAGTTCGTGACCTGGGCCTCGGGCATCGTGGGCGTGCCGGTGCTGCCCTTCCTCGGTTGCGTGGCGCTGGGGCGCGGCAAGCGCGTATGGCTGCTGGCGCTGCTGATCAGGCTGTTCGGCGAGCGTGCCGAACACCTGCTGCACAAATACATCGAATGGATCGGCTGGGCCGTGCTGGTGCTGCTGGGCCTGTTGCTGGCGTGGTGGCTCTGGCGGCATTGAGCGCACCACGCCCTGCGCATGAAAATACAGGGAGGCCTCGCTATGCTGGCGCGCATGAACCGATACCTTTTCCCTTCGCTGCTCGTTGCCGCATCGCTGCTGTTGTCCGCCTGCAGCACCGTGGTGGTGGAGCCGGCCCAGGGCCGGCAGGACTACGGCGCGCCCGTGGCGCCAGCGGCTGCCGTGGCGCACACGCCCATCCCCGGCGGCCATTACGTGGTGGTGAAGGGCGACACCATGTACTCGATCGCCTTCCGCAACGGCGTGGACTACCGCGACCTGGCGAAGTGGAACGGCATCGCCTTGCCTTACACGATCTGGCCGGGGCAACAGCTGCGCCTGTCGCCGCCGAGCGGTGGCGCACCGGCTGCCCAAGCGGCGACGATCGCCAGGCCGGCCCCGCCTCCGGTTTCCGCTGCACCGGCCGCATCGTCCGCGCCGGTATTCGAGAACGTGCAGGCGCCGGCCCAGCCACCGGCCGCATCGACGCAATCCGGCAATCACGTTGCGCCCGTGGTTGTTGCCACGGCGGGTGCGGCCGCCGCAACGGCGCACGCATCCACTGCGCCGGCAACCCCGGTGCCGAATACGGCGCCAGCCACCGCGAGCACCGTGGTGCCGGTGGCGGGAGAGCCCAAGCCCGCCGCGCCACCGCCACCGGCACCGACACCCGTGCTGGCGAGCGGCCATTCCAATTCGGCGGGCGGCGTGACCTGGCGCTGGCCAGCCGACGGCCAGGTCATCAAGCGCTTCACGCCCGGTGACGCGGTGCCCGGCGTCGAGATCGCCGGCAATGCCGGCGATCCGGTGCGCGCGGCCGCCGACGGCGTGGTGGTGTACAGCGGCAACGGCCTGGTCGGCTACGGCGAATTGGTGATCATCAAGCACAACGACAGCCTGCTCTCGGCCTACGGGCACAACAGCAAGCGCCTGGTGACGGAAGGCCAGCACGTCAGCGCCGGCCAGGTGATCGCCCAGATGGGTTCCAGCGGCGCGTCGCGCGTGGAACTGGGTTTCCAGATCCGCAAGGACGGCAATCCGGTCGACCCGCTGAGCTACCTGCCGGCGAAGTAGCTTCCTTCGTTCCCGTGAATAGTGCGGCCATGGATGGCCGCCCGTTTGGTCTTCGCGCTCAGGATGACCGCTGGAGAATGAAGGCGGCGACCACGCGTCGCCCTTCGCCGGCCAGCAGGTTGTAGGTACGCGCGGCGGCGGCGTTGTCCATCGCCTCCACGCCGATGCCCTTGCGCAGGAAGCCGGCCATGAACGCGGCGGGAGGAAACGCCTGGCGTGCGCCGGTGCCCAGCAGCACCAGTTCCGGTTGCAGGGCGAGCACGGCTTCCACGTGTTCGGCACCGAGGGTGCCGGCTTCGTGCACCGGCCAGTGTTCGACCGCGCGGTCGGGCGCAAGCAGGAAGCTGTCGGTCAGCTCGCGGTCGATCAGGGTGATGCCGTTCGCGCCGACGCGGCGCACGAACAGGTAACCCTCGGGCCGGTCGAGCGAGAGATCCATCAGCGCGGCAAGGCGATCTTCGGTTCGTCCGCATTGCGGCGGAACAGCACGGCGACATGGCCGATCTGCTGCACCGCTTCGGCGCCGGTGCCGGACAGCAGGGTGTCGAGCTGCGCCTGGCGCTCCTCCTTGTCGCCGCCGGAGAGCTTCACCTTGACCAGTTCGTGGATCTCCAGCGCCGAGCCCAGTTCCTTGACCACGGCTTCGCTGGCGCCCTTGTTGCCAAGCAGGATGACCGGGTTCAGGCCGTGGGAGAGGCTGCGCAGGTAACGGATCTGCGAGGGAGAGAGGGCCATGCGGCGGCTTCGATTCGCGGGGAGTGAGCGGCAAAGGGTATCATGCGCAACCATTCCCCTGTAGCGATGTGTCGTCCCATGAGCCGCAGCAAGAGCAGCGCCGGCTGGCTGCGCGAACATTTCAACGACGTCTACGTGAAGAAGGCGCAGGCCGACGGCGTGCGCTCGCGTGCCGTCTACAAGCTGGAAGAGCTGGTCGACCGCGACCGCCTGCTCAAGCCGGGCATGGCCGTGGTGGACCTGGGTGCCGCGCCGGGCGGCTGGTCGCAACTGGTGCGGCAGCGGCTGGGCGACAATGGCAAGGTGTTCGCGCTGGACATCCTGCCGATGCAGGGCATCGCCGGCGTGGATTTCCTGCAGGGCGACTTCCGCGAGGAAAGCGTGGTGCAGGAGCTGGAGGCGCGGCTGGAAGGGCAGAAGCTGGATCTTGTACTGTCCGACATGGCCCCCAATATGAGTGGCGTGGCCATGGCCGACCAGATCCGGGCGATGGCGCTGGCCGAACTGGCGCTGGATTTCTCCCGGCAGTGGCTGAAACCGGGAGGCGCGTTCCTGATCAAGTTGTTCCAGGGCGCGGGCTTCGACGATTACCTGCGCAGCTTGCGCGCGGACTTCTCGCGCGTGACGATGCGTAAACCAAAGGCCTCGCGCGCGCGTTCGCGCGAGGTGTACGCGCTGGCGACCGGCCGCAAGGCCGTCGCGGCGCAACCGGGCGAGAACCGCGCATGAACGAAACAGCGAAACAAGTGTTGCTCTGGGTGATCATCGCGGTGGTGTTGTTCACCGTGTTCCAGAGCTTCAACCCGCACGGTGGCGGGTCGTCCAACATGGCCTACAGCAGCTTCGTGCAGAGCGTGACCAACGGCAACGTGTCGAACGCCGTCATCAGCGCCGACCAGCCGGCCACCATCAGCGGCAAGCTGAAGGATGGCTCCAGCTACCGTACCGTGGCCCCGATACTGGGTTTCTCCACCAATGCGGTGGTGAAGCAGATGCAGGACAAGGGCGTGGAAGTGCGCCAGGACCCGGCCGAGAGCTTCTCGCTGATCGGCCTGCTGGTGAGCTGGCTGCCGGTGCTGCTGATCGTGGGCGTGTTCATCTGGTTCATGCGCCAGATGCAGTCCGGCGGCGGCGGCCGTGGTGCGATGAGCTTCGGCCGTTCGCGCGCCAAGCTGCAGGGCGAGGACCAGGTCAAGGTCAATTTCAGCGACGTGGCCGGTTGCGACGAGGCCAAGGAGGAGGTCGGCGAACTGGTCGAGTTCCTGCGCGACCCGTCCAAGTTCCAGAAGCTGGGCGGCAAGATCCCGCGCGGCGTGCTGATGGTCGGCCCGCCCGGCACCGGCAAGACCCTGCTGGCCAAGGCCATCGCGGGCGAGGCCAAGGTGCCGTTCTTCTCGATTTCCGGTTCCGACTTCGTCGAAATGTTCGTGGGCGTGGGCGCCAGCCGCGTGCGCGACATGTTCGAGCAGGCCAAGAAGCATGCGCCCTGCATCATCTTCATCGACGAGATCGATGCGGTCGGCCGCCATCGCGGCGCCGGCCTGGGCGGCGGGCACGACGAGCGCGAGCAGACGCTCAACCAGTTGCTGGTGGAGATGGATGGTTTCGAGGGCAGCGAAGGCATCATCGTGATCGCCGCCACCAACCGTCCCGACGTGCTCGATCCGGCGCTGCTGCGCCCGGGCCGCTTCGACCGCCAGGTGGTGGTCGGCCTGCCCGACGTGAAGGGCCGCGAGCAGATCCTCAAGGTGCACCTGCGCAAGGTGCCGGTGGCGGCCGACGTCGACGCGATGACCATCGCGCGCGGCACGCCGGGCTTCTCCGGCGCCGACCTCGCCAACCTGGTCAACGAGGCGGCGCTGTTCGCCGCGCGCGAGAATGCGCGCGAAGTGCGCATGAGCCACCTCGACAAGGCGCGCGACAAGATCCTGATGGGCACCGAGCGCCGCTCGATGGCGATGAGCGAGGACGAGAAGAAGCTCACCGCCTACCACGAGGCGGGCCACGCCATCGTCGGTCGCCTCGTGCCCGAGCACGACCCGGTCTACAAGGTCACCATCATCCCGCGCGGCCGCGCGCTGGGCGTGACCATGTACCTGCCGGAGGGCGACCGTTACAGCATGAACCGGGTGGCGATCGAGTCGCAACTGTGCTCGTTGTACGGCGGCCGCGTGGCCGAGGAGCTGATCTTCGGCACGGACAAGGTCACCACCGGCGCCTCCAACGACATCGAGCGCGCCACCAAGATGGCGCGCAACATGGCCACCAAGTGGGGCCTGTCCGACGAGCTTGGCCCGATCACCTACGGCGAGGACGAGGACGAGGTGTTCCTCGGCCGTTCGGTGACCCAGCACAAGAGCATCTCCAACGAAACCGCCAGCAAGATCGACGGGGTGGTGCGGGGCATCCTCGATCGCGCCTATGCGCGCAGCACGCAACTGCTGACCGACAACATCGACAAGCTGCACGCGATGGCCGAGGCGCTGCTGCAGTACGAAACCATCGACGCGCACCAGATCGACGACATCATGGCTGGTCGCCAGCCGGGGCCGCCTGCCGACTGGAACCGCAATGCCGGTGGTGGCTCCACGCCGCCGCCTCCGCCACCCAAGAGCGGTGATTCCACGCTGGGCAAGGTGGGCGACCCGGCGACGCAGAGCCGTTCCGGCCTTGATCGGTGATTGGCCGTCCAGACGTCCAAACGGTGATTGACGTTCCAGGCGAAGGGAGTGGCTCCGGCCACTCCCTTCTTTGTCCGGGCTGCGGCAAGAAAATCTCTAGCCCGACATGCATCGTCGCGAGAGGAAACGCGGCGAGGATGGGGCATCGGCAACATGCGTGAAAAAATTTCACGAAAAGTGTTGACCTTCGATGCGTGACCCTGAATAATTCCGCTCCTCGCTTCGGCGGTTCGGGAAACCGGCCAACGGAACGACAGGTTCAGTGCGCGCCCGTAGCTCAGTTGGATAGAGTACCTGGCTACGAACTAGGTGGTCGGGAGTTCGAATCTCTCCGGGCGCGCCATTTTGTACTGCAGGGCGAAGCATCCGCGCTTCGTCATGCATCCGCGGAAGAGGCCGGTGGCCTGTGCTGCGGAATGGTGGGCATGGTGTCCTGGGCGATGCTCGCGGTTTGACGGACTGTAGGGTCAACCGTAGTATTGCAAGGCTCCGTTGATGAAGGCTGTCGCGGGCTCGTTCGGGGTATAGCTCAGTCTGGTAGAGCGTTGCGTTTGGGACGCAAAAGTCGGGGGTTCGAATCCCTCTGCCCCGACCACTGCCTGTTCTGCAAACGGCGTCCGCGCCTGTAGCTCAACCGGATAGAGCATCGGCCTTCTAAGCCGACGGTTGCAGGTTCGAGTCCTGTCGGGCGCACCACTAAATGGTTCCATGGTGGACGTAGCTCAGCTGGTAGAGTCCCGGATTGTGATTCCGGTCGTCGTGGGTTCGAGTCCCATCGTTCACCCCAAAATTCAGGTTTCAGGGCCGTTAGCTCAGTTGGTAGAGCAGTTGACTCTTAATCAATTGGTCGTAAGTTCGAATCTTACACGGCCCACCAACACCGAAACGCCGATCCTCGTGGTCGGCGTTTCGCTTTGCGGAAGCAGCAAGACCGACGTGCGCAACGAGCTTGTGCTGCAGCTTGGCGCGCCCGTACAATGAACCGCTTTAGCGCAGGGTAATCATCGACTTAGGCGCTGGCTGGGCAGGTGTGTTTCCGCCTTGAAAGCCGGGCACGACAAGCGAAAGTGGCGGAACTGGTAGACGCACCAGATTTAGGTTCTGGCGGGTAACCCCCGTGCGGGTTCGAGTCCCGCCTTTCGCACCAATCGCGATGATTTCCCGGCGCAGCTTACGGTTGCCGCCATGGCGCCCCGTCGGGCGTCACAACAATCAGGTTTCAGGAGACGACATGCAGGTTTCGGTTGAAAGCATCGGCACGCTCGAGCGCAAGCTCACGGTGAAGTTTCCCGCCGAGCGCTACGAGACGCAGGTGAGTGCGCGCATCGCGGAGCTGGGTCGCACGGTGCGCCTGAAGGGTTTTCGCCCCGGCAAGGTGCCGGTGGCCGTCATCAAGCAGCGTTTCGGCGAGCAGGTGCGTGGCGAAGTGCTGTCCGACCTGATCGGCAGCACGCTGCGCGAGGCGGTGACGCAGGAGAGGCTGCAGCCGGTCGCGAATCCCGCCATCGACACCACCGGCAAGCCGGAGAACGGCGAGATCGCCTACACCGCCACCTTCGAGGTGATGCCGGAGTTCCCGCTGATCGACGTCTCCGCACTGGAGGTCAAGCGCCCGCTGGCCACGGTGAGCGACGCCGACGTCGAGAAGATGCTGGAGACGCTGCGTCAGCAGCGCCGCAGCTTCGAGCTGGTCGACCGCGCCTCGGCCGAAGGCGATTTCGTGATGTTCGAGTACGCCGCGCAGGCCGGAGACTACCGCTTCCCGGCCGAAGGTCTGGAGCGTGCGGGCAGCGTGCTGGGCTCGGGCAACCTGTTCAAGGCGCTGGACTCGGCGCTGACAGGTCGCAAGGCCGACGACAGCTATGAGGCCGAGATCGAGTTCCCGGCGGATTTCCGCAACGAGAGCCTGGCTGGCAAGACCGCCAAGGTGAGCTTCAAGGTCGTCAAGGTGCAGGAGGCCAGGCTGCCGGAGATCGACGCCGAGTTCGCCAAGCTGTTCGGCATCGCCGATGGCGACCTGGAGCACTTCCGCAAGGAAGTCCGCGCGAACCTCGAGCGCGAGCTGAAGGCCGCGCTGATGGGCCGCCTGAAGTCCGAAGTGGCCGAGAAGCTGTCCGGCACGCATGCCTCGCTGGACGTGCCGAACATGCTGGTGCAGTCCGAGGCGCGTGCGATGGCCGCGGGCAGCGTGCCGCGCGGCCAGCAGCCGCCGCCGCAGTTGATCGAGGCCGCGTTGCCGATGGCGCGCAAGCGCGTGATCGCGGGCCTGCTGATGGGCGAGATCGCCCGCAAGCAGGAGCTGAAGATCGACCGCACGCGCGTGGCGGAACAGCTCGCCGCGATTGCCTCGACCTACGAGGAGCCCGAAAAGGTCATTGAACTCTACAACGGCGACCCCCAACTGATGTCAGGGCTGCAGAACCGCGTGATGGAAGACCAGGTGGCCGAGTGGGTGGCGGAGCACGCCAACACCACCGTGCAGGACCTGAGCTTCGACGAAGTGATGCGCCCCGCGGGCACCTGATACAGGCGTCCATCCATCGGGCACGGCGCAGGCCGGGCCCGATGGCATACTCCAGGCACATCCAACAGAGAGCGCACAGACCATGGAACCGATCCAGAACCTCAACTTGGTGCCGATGGTCGTCGAGCAGACCGCCCGCGGCGAGCGCTCCTACGACATCTATTCGCGCCTGCTGAAGGAGCGCGTGATCTTCCTGGTCGGCGAAGTGAACGACCAGGTGGCGAACCTGCTGGTCGCGCAGATGCTGTTCCTCGAATCGGAGAACCCGGACAAGGACATCCACCTGTACATCAACAGCCCGGGTGGTGCGGTCACCGCGGGTCTGGCGATCTACGACACCATGCAGTACATCAAGCCCGACGTCAGCACCATGTGCATCGGCCAGGCCTGCAGCGCCGCATCGTTGCTGCTGATGGCCGGCGCCAAGGGCAAGCGTTTCTCGTTGCCGAACTCGCGCGTGATGATCCACCAGCCGTCGGGCGGCGCCCGCGGCCAGGCCACCGACATCGAGATCCAGGCGCAGGAAATCCTGTACCTGCGTCGCCGCCTGAACGACATCTACGTGCAGCACACCGGCCAGCCGCTGGAGAAGATCGAGCGGGACATGGAGCGCGACAACTTCATGAGCGCCGAGGCGGCCCGCGAGTACGGGCTGATCGATTCGGTGCTGGACCGCCGCGCCGTCGAGACGGTCAAGTCGGCCTGATCTTGGCCTTGCGATCGTCCTTGATCGCGAAGATCAAACGGGCGGCCATCCATGGCCGTACTCATCAATGATTTGTTGTGCCCATGGGGTTCCGCGTCCGCCAGCCGGTGCGGGGCCCTGTGCTATTCTCGGGCCGCAACCTGAATAACCCACAGTTTCACCAGCGGGATCGAAAGTATGAGCGACGACCGACAGGGGCGTTCCGGCGACAGCGGCAAGATTCTCTATTGCTCCTTCTGCGGCAAGAGCCAGCATGAGGTGCGCAAGCTGATCGCGGGCCCGTCCGTGTTCATCTGCGACGAATGCGTCGAGCTGTGCAACGACATCATCCGCGAGGAACTGGAAGAGAAAGCTGCTTCCGGCCGCACCCAGTTGCCCAAGCCCAAGGAAATCCGCGAGTCGCTGGACCAGTACGTGGTAGGCCAGGCGCGCGCCAAGAAGGCGCTGGCGGTGGCGGTGTACAACCACTACAAGCGCATGGAGTCGCGCCAGAAGGGCGACGACGTCGAGTTGGGCAAGTCCAACATCCTGCTGATCGGTCCCACCGGCTCGGGCAAGACCTTGCTGGCCGAGACGCTGGCGCGCCTGCTCAACGTGCCGTTCACCATCGCCGATGCCACCACGCTGACCGAAGCGGGCTACGTGGGCGAGGACGTCGAGAACATCATCCAGAAGCTGCTGCAGAAGTGCGACTACGACGTCGAGAAGGCGCAGTCGGGCATCGTCTACATCGACGAGATCGACAAGATCTCGCGCAAGAGCGAAAACCCCTCGATCACCCGCGACGTGTCGGGCGAGGGCGTGCAGCAGGCACTGCTGAAGCTGATCGAGGGCACCCTGGCCTCGGTGCCGCCGCAGGGCGGGCGCAAGCATCCGCAGCAGGAATTCCTGCAGGTGGACACCAAGAACATCCTGTTCATCTGCGGCGGCGCGTTCGCGGGGCTGGAGAAGGTGATACAGCAGCGCTCGGAGACCACCGGCATCGGCTTCGGTGCCGAGGTGCGCAGCAAGGAGCGCACGCAGAACCTCGGCAAGATGCTGGCCGACGTGGAGCCGGCCGACCTGGTGCGGTTCGGCCTGATCCCCGAGTTCGTCGGCCGCCTGCCGGTGATCGCCACGCTGGAGGAGCTGGACGAGCCGGCGCTGGTGAAGATCCTCACCGAGCCGAAAAACGCCGTCACCAAGCAGTTCAAGAAACTGTTCGAGATGGAGGACGTGGAACTGGAGTTCCGCCCCGAGGCGCTGCAGGCGATCGCCAAGAAGGCGCTCAAGCGCAAGACCGGTGCCCGTGGCCTGCGCACCATTCTCGAACAGGTGCTGCTCGACACCATGTACGAGCTGCCTTCGCTGGAGCACGTCAGCAAGGTGGTGGTGGACGACGCGGTGATCGAAGGTCAGGCCGAGCCCTACCTGATCTACCGCGGCAACCTGCAGCAGCGTGCGGCAGGCGAGGGCGGCGACGCCGCCTGATTGGATTGCCGCAGGTTGCGCAAACGGCTCCGGCGTCCGCGCCGGAGCCGTTTTGCTTTGAACGTCGAAGAGTGCAGCCATGGCCGGCTGCCCATTTGATTTTGCGGACAGGACGTTCGCAGGGGACTTTGTGTTTGCAGCTACGAATGGCTGTCCGCTTGACCTTCGGGACGAGGACGCCAGCCGGGCCTGCGGCGCTTGAGTAATCCCTGCCCAGCCTCCACTTGACGTGTCATGCGGCCCGGCGCAGTGTCGGTCCGTCCCATTGGATTCACGCGAGAAACCCCTCAATGGCCAAGAACGCCCCCAAGCCCGCCATGCTCGATGCGCTGCCCGTGCTGCCGCTGCGCGACGTGGTGGTTTATCCGCACATGGTCATCCCGTTGTTCGTGGGACGCGACAAATCCATGCGTGCGCTGGAACGTGCGATGGAAGGCGAGCGGAAGATCCTGCTGGTGGCGCAGAAGAGTCCGGACATCGACGATCCCGCGGTGGACGACCTGCATCCGATCGGCACGCTGGCTGGCGTGCTGCAATTGCTGAAACTGCCCGATGGCACGGTGAAGGTGCTGGTCGAGGGCCAGTCGCGCGTATCCATCGAAGACTGCCGTGAGGACGGCGGCATGCTGGTGGCGGGGTCTCGCGTGATCGAGCCGGTCTACGGCAGCAAGGAGCGCGAGCTGGACGTGGTGTCGCGTACGCTGGTCTCGCTGTTCGAACAGCTGGTGAAGCAGAGCCGCAAGCTGCCGCCGGAAGTCCTTGCCAGCCTGTCCGGCATCGAGGATCCCTCGCGCGTGGCCGACTCGATCGCCGCGCACCTGTCCGTGCGCATGGCCGACAAGCAGAAGGTGCTGGAAACCGCCGATGTGGGCGAGCGGCTTGAGCTGTTGATCGGCCTGGTCGATGGCGAGATGGACTTGCAGCAGGTGGAGAAGCGCATCCGCGGCCGCGTGAAGTCGCAGATGGAGAAGAGCCAGCGCGAGTACTACCTCAACGAGCAGATGAAGGCGATCCAGAAGGAGCTGGGCGAGGGCGAGGACGGCCCGAACGAGATCGAGGAACTGCAGAAGAAAATCGAGAACGCCGGCATGCCCAAGCCGGTGCTGGCCAAGGCGCGCCAGGAATTCGGCAAGCTGCGCCAGATGTCGCCGATGTCGGCCGAGGCCACGGTGGTGCGCAACTACCTGGACTGGCTGATCGGCGTGCCGTGGAAGAAGCGCAGCAAGGTGCGCAAGGACCTGGCGCTGGCGCAGGAGGTGCTGGATGCCGACCACTTCGGCCTGGAGAAGGTCAAAGAGCGCATCCTCGAATACCTCGCCGTGCAGCATCGCGTGTCGACGATGAAGGGGCCGATCCTGTGCCTGGTCGGCCCGCCCGGCGTGGGCAAGACCTCGCTGGGCCAGTCCATCGCCAAGGCCACCAATCGCAAGTTCGTCCGCATGTCGCTGGGCGGCGTGCGCGACGAGGCCGAGATCCGCGGCCACCGGCGCACCTACATCGGCTCGATGCCGGGCCGCATCGTGCAGAACCTGAACAAGACCGGCAGCAAGAACCCGCTGTTCGTGCTGGACGAGATCGACAAGATGTCGATGGATTTCCGTGGCGACCCGTCTTCGGCCTTGCTGGAAGTGCTCGATCCCGAGCAGAACCACGCCTTCAACGACCATTACCTCGAGGTTGACCTCGACCTTTCCGAGGTGATGTGGATCGCCACCGCGAACTCGCTGAACATCCCCGGCCCGCTGCTCGACCGCATGGAAGTGATCCGCATCCCGGGCTACACCGAGGACGAGAAGCTCAACATCGCGCAGAAGTACCTGCTGCCGAAGCAGCTGAAGGCGAATGGCCTGAAGCCCGAGGAACTGAGCGTGGCCGAGGAGGCCATACGTGACATCGTGCGCTACTACACGCGCGAGTCCGGCGTGCGCAGCCTCGAGCGCGAGGTGTCCAAGATCTGCCGCAAGGTGGTGAAGGAGCTCACGCTGGGCGAGGTGCGCAAGGCCAAGGGCAAGCCGAAGCCGGCCGCGGCCAAGGCGGGCAAGGGCAACGCGAAGGGCAAGGCGAAGGCCGTGGCGGCGGTGGCCGTGGATTCGGCCAACCTCGACCACTACCTCGGCGTGCGCCGCTTCGACTTCGGCCGCAAGGAGCTGCAGAACGAGGTGGGCCTGGTCACCGGTCTGGCCTGGACCCAGGTGGGCGGCGAACTGCTCAGCATCGAGGCATCGGTGGTGCCGGGCAAGGGCCAACTGGTGCATACCGGCCAGCTCGGCGACGTGATGAAGGAGTCCATCCAGGCCGCGTTGTCGGTGGTGCGCGCACGCGTCGAGCGGCTGGGCATCGATCCCGAGTTCCACAAGAAATTCGACATCCACGTGCACGTGCCCGAGGGCGCCACGCCGAAGGACGGCCCCAGCGCCGGCATCGGCATGTGCACCGCGCTGGTGTCCGCGCTGACCAAGGTGCCGGTGCGTTCGGAAGTGGCGATGACCGGCGAGATCACCCTGCGTGGCCGCGTGCTGCCCATCGGCGGCCTCAAGGAGAAGCTGCTGGCGGCGCATCGCGGCGGCATCACCACGGTGATCATCCCGGAGGACAACAAGAAGGATCTGGCCGACATGCCGGCCAACGTCACCTCCTCGCTGGAGATCCACCCGGTGCGCTGGATCGACGAGGTGCTGGACATCGCGCTGGAGCGTCCGCTGCAGCCCAGCGAGGCGAAGCCGGAAGCGCACGCCGCGCACGAGGAAAAGCCGGACGCCGAGGAGGCGGAGTCGCACATCCGCCCGCACTGAAACGGCATGCAGGCAAGGCGCCGCGGGTCGCGAAACGACCCGCGGCGCCTTGTCCGTTCACGCCTCCGGAAAATCCGCAAGTGCCGCAGGTGTTTCGTGCAAGGTCAAAGTTCCAGCCGTCTGCATGTATGGCCCGGAAACCTTGCGGCAGCTTGTATTGCGGTGTTTGGCGACGCGCTGGTATAAAGGTGGGACCGCAGTCCCGGCGCCTGCTGCATGCGTCCGCGATGCGGGGTTGCGTTACGACGCCCAGCGGCTACCAACCATCCATGGCGGTTGCGCACACCCATGCCAGGGCGCGCGCCTGCCGCAAAACGCACTAGGGAGTTTTCAATGAATAAAACCGATCTGATCAATGCCATCGCCGACAAGGCCGAACTGACCAAGGCCGACGCCGGCCGTGCGTTCGACGCGTTCGTCGAAGTCGTGCAGAAGTCGCTGAAGAAGGGCGAGGACGTGTCGGTGGTGGGCTTCGGTACCTTCACCGTGCGCAAGCGCGCCGCCCGCACCGGTCGCAACCCGCGCACCAACGAGACGATCAAGATCAAGGCTTCGAAGGTTCCCGCCTTCAAGGCTGGCAAGACGCTCAAGGACGCCCTAAACTGAGCGGCTCACGCTCGGTTTCGGGTGCTTAGCTCAGCGGTAGAGCACCGCCCTTACAAGGCGATGGTCGTAGGTTCGATCCCTACAGCACCCACCAGAAAACTGTGGAGCGGTAGTTCAGTCGGTTAGAATGCTGGCCTGTCACGCCGGAGGTCGCGGGTTCGAGTCCCGTCCGCTCCGCCACGGTTCGCAAGGGCGCCCCAGCGGCGCCCTTGTCGTTTGACGGCATCGACGGGGAAGCCGTAGCGATGAATGGTCCAGGCAACGCGCGCCGGGTGCGCCGCACAACACTCGCAGGAAGGTAGGCAATGCTGCAGGCAATTCGCAACAAGATGCACGGATGGCCCGCCGCCGTCCTCCTCGGCCTGGCCACCTTCGCGATGTCGTTCTTCGGCATCGAGGGCTACATCATGTCCCGCGCCGACACCTACGTGGCGAAGGTGGGCAAGCACGAGATCAGCCAGCAGGACTTCCAGGCCCGCATGAACCAGCTGCGCCAGCAGATGAGCGCGGAGCAGGGCGACAGCTTCGACGCGGACGCGTTCGAGAAGCCGGAGATGAAGCAGAGGGTGCTGGACGGCATGATCGACCAGCAGCTGCTGTTGAAGGCGAACGAGGACTGGGGCGTGCGCGTGCCGGACCAGGCCATACGCGATTACATCGCCGGCATCCCGGCGTTCCAGGTCAACGGCCAGTTCGACCCCAACACCTACCGCACCCTGCTTGCCGAGCAGCGCAAGACGCCGGACATGTTCCAGGACGACGTGCGCGCTTCGCTGGCCACGCAGGCGCTGCCGAACGCCGTCAACGCCAGCACCATTGTCACCGACGAGGAGATGGACCACTACCTCGACTTGCGCATGCAGCGCCGCGACATCAGCTACGCCGTGCTGCCCAAGCCGCAGCCCGCCGATGCCAGCGTCACCGATGTGCAGATCGCGGATTACTACAAGGCGCATCTCGCGGATTACATGAATCCCGAGCAGGTGTCGCTGCAATACATCGAGGTGAAGGGCAGCGAGCTCAAGCCGGACGCGCCGCCCAGCGATGCCGACCTGATGAAGCGCTACGAGAGTGAAAAGCAGCGCTTCGTGCAGCCCGAGCAGCGCGAGGTGTCGCACATCCTCGTCAACGTGCCCGCCAACGCCACGCCCGACCAGCAGAAGGCCGCGCTGGCCAAGGTCGACAAGATCGTCGCCGGGCTCACGCCGGACAACTTCGCCAAGGTCGCCGCGCAGGATTCGGACGACCTCGGCTCGAAGCGCCAGGGCGGTGACCTGGGCTGGCTGCAGAAGGGCGTGACCAACGCCGCCTTCGACACCGCGATGTTCGCGCTGACGAAGGGCGAGATCTCCAAGCCGGTGCTGACCCCCGACGGCTACGACATCCTCTGGCTGCGCGACATCCGCAGCGGCGATGCCAAATCCTTCGCCGAAGTGCGCGACCAGTTGCTGGCCGAGGCGACCAGCGGCGAGAAGGACCGCAAGTACAACGAGGTGGCCGGCAAGCTGTCGGACAACACCTATCAGAACCCGTCCTCGCTGGACCCGGCCGCCCAGGCGCTCGGCCTGCCGATCAAGACCACGCCGCTGTTCCCGCGCCAGGGCGGCGAGGGCATCACCGCGGATCCCAAGGTCATCAAGGCGGCCTTCGGCAATGACGTGCTGGCGCAGGGCAACAACTCCAGCCTGATCGAGCTGGGCAACGACGACGCGGTGGTGATCCGCGTGGCGCAGCACGTGGCCGCCGCAGCCAAACCGCTGGCCGAAGTGCACGACGCGATCGGCAAGACCATCCTCGACCAGCGCATCACCACCGCCGCGAAGCAGCAGGCCGACGCGTTGCTGGCGCGCCTGCGCAAGGGCGAGACGCTGGCGGCCGTGGCCGCCTCCGACGGCGCCAGCGTGAAGAGCGTGGCCGACGTGGTGCGTATCCAGCCCGACGTGCCCGCGGTGTTGCGCGACCAGGCCTTCCTGCTGCCGCACCCGGCGGATGGCAAGCCGCAGTACGCAGCGGTGGACATGCAGGACGGCAGCTACGCACTGCTGGCCGTGGACAAGGTGCAGGGCGCGGACCTCTCCAAGGTCACGCCCGACCAGCGCAATGCACTGCGCCAGCAGATGATCCAGGCTTACGGTGCCGTGGCGACCGAGGAGTTGATCAAGGCGCTGCGCGCGGGTACCGAGATCAAGATCGCCAAGGATCGGATGTAAGAGCCTGTCCATGCGAAGAAGGCGGCCCATTGGCCGCCTTCTTCGCATCCGCATCCGCCAAGACATCGGCCGCTATTGCGACGAGCTGATCTTGAGCAACTGGCCGGGATGGATGGCTTGCCCCTGCAGGTGGTTCAAGCGCTGCAGGTCGCCCACGCTTATCGAGTAGCGGTGCGCCAGCTGCCACAGGGTTTCACCCTGCGCGACCCGATGGGTAAGTGAGTGCGTGGCCCGTTCCGGCTTCGCCACATCGGGCGATGGAAGCGGGTCGGCCTCGTTGGCGGCCGCGTGGTCCGCGAAGCCACCGTCGGTGGTTTCGCCGGCCATGGCCGGGTCGAGCAGCGCATCGTTGAACTGCTGGGCGTGGCTCGCCGGCATCATCAGGTAGGAGGCCACGCTGGTATCCGCGATGTCGTTGCGGAAGGCGGCGTTGAGTTCCTTCAGCGTGCCCAGTGGCATGCCGGCCTTGTCGGCGGCGCGTGCCAGCGGCATCGAATGCGGCAGCTGCACCTTGACGAGGTGCTGGCTGGGCGCCAGCACGGGCAGGCTGACGTTGAAGCGTTCGGGTTGGCGCACCACGCAGGCCATGGCCAGCAACTTGGTGAGGTGTTCGCGAGTGACGTTGTGCACCGGCCAGTGCGGGATCACCGGCGTCGCCGGCGGCAGGCCGTGGCCCTGCACCAACTGGCGCGCCTTGTACTCGCCCGCGTTGTACGCGTAGTCGGCGACGCGCCAATCGTGGAATTCGTCGTAGTAGCGGCTCAGCAGCTTCATCACCGCGTCGGCGGTGGATTGCACGTCGAGGCGGCCGTCGTAGCGGCCATTCACGCGAAGGCCCATCGCGGCCGCGGTAGCCGGCATGATCTGCCACATGCCGGCGGGGCGGCCGCTGCGGCCGGGAATCGGCCGGTAGCCGCTTTCGATCCACGGCAGGAAGGCGAACTCCCCGGCCACGCCGTGCTCGCTGGCCACCTGTTCCACATAGATCAGCTTGGGCAATGCATCCTGCACCTGTTGCTCGAAATGCTGCGGGTCGCGCGTGTAGCGCTGCGCCCAGGACAGCACTGCGGGATCGCCGTCGCAATCGGCCATCTGGAAGCTGCCGCGCAGCCGGTCCCAGACGTTGCTGTCGTCCGTTGGCGCCGACGCGGCCTCTGCAGGGGAAGATGCCACTGCGGCAGGCGCAACCGCGGCCACCGGTTGCACGGGATGCGAGGTCGTTGTCGCAGGACGCGGTGCCGGCACGGTGGTGCAGGCGGTAAGCAGGGCCGAGACGAACAGCGGCAACAGCCGCCTGGGGTGAAGGTGTTCGCTCATGCGCGGAACCCGTCCTTGGCGGTGCGGACGGTGGCGAAGCGCGCCGTGCGGTCCGCGGCCTGGCCGGCCTGCCGTGCGCACCAGGCGATCACGGCCGGCTCGTCGATGCGCAGGAAGGGGTTGGTCGCCAGTTCGCTGGCCATGGCCACCGGCAGGCTGGGGTACTGCTGTTCGCGCAGTGCGGCCACTTCCTGTCGACGTGCCGACAATGCGGCGTTGTCCGGTTCGACCGTGCCGGCGAAGCTGCCGTTGGCGCCGGTGTATTCGTGGCCGCAACAGAGCAGGGTCGCGGGCGGCAAGGCGGCGAGGCGATCCAGTGAAGCCAGCATCTGCGCGGGCGAGCCCTCGAACAGCCGGCCGCAGCCCATGCTGAAAAGCGTGTCGCCGGCCAGCAGCACGCCTTCGCCGTGGTAGGCCACATGGCTCAGCGTGTGGCCGGGCACGGCGATCACCGCGAAGCTGGATTGCGGCTCTGCCAGCACGATGCGCTCGCCGTCATGCACGCGCGCGGTGGCCACTTCGATGCGCGCGTCCTCGGGGGCGTACACCGGCGCGTCATGCCGCTGTTGCAGCACCGCCGCGCCGCCGATGTGGTCGGCATGGTGGTGCGTGAGCAGGATCGCGCGCAGCCGCAGCCCGCGCGCAGCCAATGCCTGCTCCACCGGCGCATCGTCGCCGGGATCGACGGCGATGGCGTTGCCCGCGTCGTCGTGCAGCAACCAGATGTAATTGTCGGCCAGTGCCGGTAGCGGTACGAGATGCACGGCATGCTCCGCTGCGTTGGTCGAACGTGCAGACGCAGCCGTCCCGGCATGCGCGATCCGCTCGACTATAAACAGCCTGTCGCGCCGGCTCGTTAGCTTGTCGTTAACGCGGGCGTCGGCCGTTCAGTGATGTGCGCCCGGTCCGCAACGCATGGCGGCACGGCAAGTCTCTCCAAACGCTACACTGCGGGCTGGATTCCAACGACGACCGTGCGCCGGATCGAGTGCATGCCGCTTCAACGCGACGACGACATTCAGGCCAGCCCGCCCCTGCGGCGGTTGCGCAGCGGGCAATGGCGCAGCATGGCACCCTTGCTGCAACGCGAGACGGGGCGGCGCGCGCTGCGCATCGGCGTGGCCGACGACGATGCGGTGCCGCCGCTGCCCGGCATGACGTGGACGCGGCTGTGGCTGGCGCGCGACGGCTACCACGGCGACTTGCGTGGACATGCCGACGAACCGTTGCCCTTCGTCGACGAAGCCTTCGATTTCGTCTGGCTGCAGCATGCGCTGGAACCCGCGCCGCAAACGGCCGCGCTGCTGGCCGAGGCCTGCCGTGTATTGGTGCCTGGCGGCATGCTGGCGATCACCGCGGTGCATCCGCTGGGTGGCTGGGCGCCCTGGTTCTGCTGGCGCGCACGCGGGCAGCGGCAGTCGCTGCAGTGGCCCTGGCGGCTGCGCCGGCAATTGCAGCGCGACGGGTTGGAGATCGAGAACCAGCGCCGGCTGGGCGCGCAGCGGCCGGGTGCCAGGCTGGTCGGCGACAACCGCTGGGGCGGTGCCTACCTGATGCTGGCGCGCAAGCAACGACGCATTGCCATTCCCCTGAAACTGCGGCCGCTGCCGGCACATGCGCCGGTGAACGCGCGCCTGTCGCCGGGTACCCGGCGGCATTCCGTATCCTGACTGGAAAACCGTGTGACGACCGACGAAGTACAAGCCTTCACCGACGGCGCCTGCCTCGGCAACCCCGGGCCCGGCGGCTGGGCGGCCCTGCTGCGCGCCAGGGGGCATGAGCGCCTGCTGGCAGGCGGCGAGGCCGATACCACCAACAATCGCATGGAGCTGATGGCGGCGATCGGGGCGCTGGAGGCCTTGACCCGCCCCTGTGCCGTGCTGCTCACCACCGACTCGCGCTACGTGATGCAGGGCATCGAGCAATGGCTGCCGAAGTGGCGCGCGAACGGCTGGCGCACCGCCGACAAGAAGCCGGTGAAGAACCAGGATTTGTGGGAGCGTCTTTCCGCCGCCACCGGCAACCATCGCGTGCGCTGGCAGTGGGTGAAGGGGCACAACGGCCACGCCGAGAACGAGCGCGTGGACCAGGCCGCTCGCGAGCAGGCGGAACAGCGCAGGAGCCAGGCATGAGGCAGGTGGTGCTGGATACGGAAACCACCGGCCTCGAGGTACGCCAGGGGCACCGGCTGGTGGAGATCGCCTGCGTGGAAATGCTGGAGCGCCGCCTCACCGGACGCCACTGGCAGACCTACCTCAACCCCCAGCGCGCGATGGACGAAGGCGCCAGCCAGGTCACCGGCATCCGCGACGACTTCCTCGTGGACAAGCCGCTCTTCGCCGACAGAGTGGAGGAGTTCCTGGCCTTCATCGACGGCGCCGAACTGATCATCCACAACGCCAGTTTCGACGTGGGCTTCCTCAATGCGGAACTGGCGCGGCTGGGCGATGCCTTCGGCAGCATCGGCGATCGCTGCAGCGTGCTCGACACGCTGGCGATGGCACGCGAACGCTATCCCGGCCAGCGCAACAGCCTGGATGCCTTGTGCAAGCGCCTGGGCGTGGACAACTCGCGGCGCGACCTGCACGGCGGCCTGATCGATGCCCAACTGCTGGCCGACGTCTATCTCGCGATGACGTCCGGCCAGGTGGCGCTGGACCTGGCCTTCGAGCAGCCGCAGGAATCGGCGGCGGCCATTGCGGTCGCCGCGCCGCTGGTCCTGCGCGGGCGGCCGCGCGTGTTGCGCGCTTCCGCCGAAGAAGCCGTCATGCACGAGCAACGGCTCGATGCACTGGACAAGAGCGCAGGTGGCGTCAGCGTGTGGCGCAAGCTGGAGGCGCCTGCGGAAGCCGCCTCAGCTTGAGCGCACCAGGATCGCGGTGATGTTGTCCTTGCCGCCGCGATCCAGCGCGTTCAGCAGCAGCTGATCCACGCACTCCTGCGCGGCGAGGTCGGTGCGCGCCACCGTGCGGGCGATCGACGCCGCGTCGAGGTCCTCGGTCAACCCGTCGCTGCACAGCAGGAAGCCCATGCCCGGCGCGAGGCGGCCATGCGCCATGCCCACGTGCAATTGCGCGGCCGCGGTGATGCCCAGCGCCTGCGTCAGCACGTTGCGGTTCGGATGGCGTGCGGTGTGCGCCGGATCCAGCTTGCCTGCCGCGACCAGGGCCTGCACCAGCGAATGATCGTGGCTGATCTGGCGCAGCTCGCGACCCGTGGCGTAGATGCGGCTGTCGCCCACCCATGCCGCCTCGTAGCCGTCGTCGCCCAGGCGCAAGGCCGCGATGGTGCTGCCCATCGGCAAGGCGTTGCCGTGGTCGTGCGCCTGCGCCTTCAGGTGTTCGTTGGCGCCGTGGATGGCCTCGGCCAAGCCATGTCCGCGACCCACCAGTTCCACCACGCAGTCGCGCACTAGTGCCGACGCCACTTCGCCGTGCAGGTGGCCGCCCATGCCGTCGGCCACCAGGAACAGGCCGAGCGAAGCGTCGGCGTAATAGGTGTCCTCGTTGCGCGTGCGGCGCAGGCCGACGTGGGTTCCGTGTCCGAATTCGATCATGGGGCTGTGGCGGAAGGCTGGGCTCGGAGCATGGCGGATGTTGGGGCGTGGTGCAAAGTGGGTGTCAGGATGATCGCTTGTCGGCCGCCGGGAGCATGTTGCCAGGGCGGAGAGTGCCGGCCCTTTCGCTGATCCGCAATGCTAGGTTCCCTGGGCAAGGTCCGCTTCCGCCCGGAAGCGGATTGTTTGCATTGATGGGCGAAATCGCTTTTTGGCCGGATCGAACCACACACGGAGTGAACGTGGAGACCATCTGTCAGGCTTGTGCTTATCAACGGAAATCGACTGATCAAGCGCCTGATTGGGAATGCCCGGCATGTGGCAAGGCGTACTCGAAAACATCACCGGGTTCGCCCGATCACTCCCGGGCAATGCACGGAACTCTCCGTCCGAGCCAGGTGAACCTGCCGCAGGCGAGGGCGCCTGCGCGAATTATCTGGCGGCACACTATGGATTACCGCAGACATACCGGGAAGGTTTCCTGCGACGTGTGGCGATTCCGGTGCTTGCGATGATAGCCATGCTCACCCTGATCGCTCTGCTCACGGCCATGCTCCTGGGGTCAAGCAGGCAGGGATCAGCGCTTGACTGGTCGATCTTCCCCGTGGCCGGCCTCATGTTGCTGGCGGTGTGCTACGTGGCCAGCAATATGAGGCGGGGCATGACCATTCGCGCCAATTCGATCGAGATCGCGCAAGCATTTTCCACACGGGTCATACGCGCCGGAAACGTACTCGGCTATGCAACCGATTATGTGCGAGTCAACCATCCTGTGTCGCCGGCAGATCGCTGTGCGAACCCGGCATAGATGCGCCAGTCGCGCTGCTCGTTGGCGTCGGCCAAGGTGCTGCGTGCAATGTGTCCGCGGATACCCAGGTGATAGAAGCTTGGCTTGATGGGCACGCAGGCTGATCGCGATGCCGCGCAGGCTCTCGCGTCGGCGAGCCGGGCGAAGGCCATGCACAGGAACTGGTCGAGGCAGGTGAATCGCTTCACGTAGCGGTTGCCATGGAACTCGGCGACAGCCCACCGAAACGCGTGCAGCGGCAGGTGTTGCATGAGCTGCGCGAGAACAAGGCGGCCTTCGTGCATGACGGCGTCCTCCGGGGATGACGCCGCGTGGAATGTCGCCCGCGTCGAGATTCCATGAGGCATCGGCCCACTATGGCGAGTTGTACGGGCGCTGTGGTTGTCGCCTGCGACGATTCATCCTCGTTCGACTGCGATGATGTACTATCGAACGGCAAGCATCTCCCTCATTTCGTGCGCTACGCACGGTCGCCTCCGCGGCCGCCCGCCTCGCTCCCCCATCCATGCGTGACCCATCCTGCTCACGGGGTGGTGCTTCCGGGAGCGCACATGGCAGGTTATTCCACCCGCAACGAAAAAGTGCTCATCGGCGGGCACAGCTATCGCCTGCGCGTGCTCAGCGACAAGCAGCAGTTCTCCGATCCCGATGGCCATGGAGCACGGCTGGGCATTTCTTCTGCGCAATGGAGCCAGTTTGGCCAGGTGTGGCCATCTGGACGGCTGCTTGCGCAGGCCATGCACCGCTACAGGATCGCCAACAAGCGTATCCTCGAGCTTGGGTGCGGCATTGGATTGGCCAGCCTCGTCCTGCAGCGCCGGGGCGCCGATGTCACCGCTTCAGACATGCATCCCCTGGCCGGAGCTTTCCTGGCCTACAACGCCGAACTCAACGCCCTGCCAGCCGTCCATTACCACCGCCTGCGCTGGCATGTACCCCAGCCCGCGCTCGGACATTTCGAGTTGATTATCGCCAGCGACGTGCTTTATGAGCGCGATCAACCCCTTCTGCTCGCTGGCGTGATCGAGCGACATGCTTCCCCGGTTGCTGAAGTGATGGTCACCGATCCCGGTCGTGGTCATCGCGCGCAGTTCAGTAGCCTGTTGGCCGACCAGGGATTCGACCTGACTGAAAAACGCTGCCCCATGGATGACCAGGACGCCCCTCCGTACCGGGGCCGCCTGCTGCATTACATCCGTGCAAAACGATGTGCCTCAGCTTGAAGCCGTCAAGCAGCCATGCTGCGGGAAAGGCCCATTGCTCGAGGTGCGAAGCGTTGTGCTGCCGCCTGATGGTTGTCCTCCAGCCCGAGGAAAAGATCCCGGTTCACCTGACCACCCGCCTGGACAATGGGCTCCACGTCATGGCGCGTGATGACGCGGGCTGGTGCGTGGCGGTCGACGGCATGCACATGCGTTGCGGAATCTACGAGAGCCGCCCCCAGGTATGCCGCCGGTTCGTCATGAACGGCCCGTACTGCCGCTTCGTTCGCGCGGAATCTTCGGAACCGCCATGAGTCAACGGATGCCGGACGGCACCCATGGCATCCGGCGATGGCCTCTCGACCGATGGGAAGCTTCCTCATACGGGGCTCTTCGCGCCGGTTCGGAATTCGTTTCGTCACATCGACGTCGCCTGGCACGTTCCCTCCGCAGCCGATGCATCCGCTTCCTGTCCAGCAAGGCGGCATGCTGGAACCTCCCTCAAAGGTGCCTCTGTCATGGCAAACGTATCCGGCAAGACAACGAACGGCTTCACGTACGAAGGCGACTATGAAAATGCCGATCCGGACCGGGTGATCTGGACCGCCACGTACCGGCGCAGTGGCGTCTTCTTCGGCATGCGGCACGGACGCATCAATGGAGTCCATGACATTCCCGTCAGCGAAATCGACGATGTGGTGAAGGACGACATCGAATCGACGTGGGTCCGATCCAGCTAGGAAGCGACCCCGGTCCGGATCGAAAGATCGGGCGCGCGAGCAACGCCATTGTCAGGCCGGAACAGACGAATCCCCAGGTTTGCTGGATGCGGCTTTGGACGGGATGGATGACCCGGGCTCGGGCCGGCCCTTCAACCGCATATGCCTGCTGCCACCGGTGCAGCAAGGATGGGTTTGCCAAGTTGCCTCAACCAACGATAGTGCGAGGCGATGCCTGCGGCAAACGTGCGATGCTCAAGATAGGCAACACCGAACTCGTGGCATGCATCTTTCACCACGCGCGAGACAGCCGGATAGTGCACATGCGAGATGTGCGGAAACAGGTGGTGCTCGACCTGAAAATTCAGGCCGCCGATCAACCAGGTGAGCACACGATTGCCTCGCGCAAAATCCACGGTGGTTTCCAGCTGATGAATCGCCCACGGCTTGTCGATCCGGAGGCTTCCCTTCATGCGGGACCGGGAAGGAAGCCGCTTCCACCACATGGGCCATCTGGAACACCAGCGCCAGCAGCACGCCTGCGACAGCGGCCGTCCATGCATCTCCTTGGGCACACTGGCAATGATGTTCTCGAAGGACGTAGGTGCTTCAGTTTTTCTCGGCTCATGGCGCACCTCACCAGGCTGCGCCGGACGGCACGGCAAGGCCGCTGTCGCGGATCAGTTCAAAACCCAACCATCGAGTAGCCAGCAGCGTCGTGCTGTTCGTGGAGAACATGCTCGCCAACTGCTGCGCACCGCTGGTCGGATCGCTGGCCGGTTGCAGCGCGGCGTTCTCGCTGGCGTCCACCGCCACCGTGTCGCCTACGATGCCGCACGAAATTCGTACGCCAGTCGTACACAGCGAAAAACCGGTCTGGCGCTAGGCAAGAAAAAAAGGCTACGCTTTTCGGCGTAACCCTTTGATTTCATTGGCGGAGGGGGCTTCCCCGCGCCGCCAAGCCAGTCCCAGCCTTGCTTGGCGCCTCCGGCCGGGTTGACCCTCGAAGTTGACCAAGGGCGCGAACGGTATCAGGGAGCGGTCTGGCTGCCAAGTCTCAGGCAACCAGGAGCATCAGCTTCGCTTCTTGAACACGCGATGGATATAGGCGAGCACCAGCATCAGGATCAGCGCATGAGACGCACCCGGCGCGTTGGGATGCGGAAAGATCAGGGTGCCCACTTCCAGAGCAAGCCAGCCAAAGATGGCCGACAAACCCCAGGACAACTCTTGTTCGATCTTGCCCAGCAACCTCCCACGGTGCTTGTGGGGCAGGTTATCGGTGGGGCGATGGATGATGGACATATGGAGTGCCTCTCTGTGGTGGATGAGAGGCCAGGCTAACCCCGACAAAGTGCAGGGCAGTGCCGTCAAACTGCCATTCAACGCCCCCTCGGCGGCCCAAATCACACGGTGAGTGCCGCACGGGATGCTTTGGGACGTTACGCCTATTTCTGGGGCTTGGTTCGACCCTTCGCCGGTGTCCCCAAGGCCTGCTCGATTTCCTTGGCCCAGCGCACCAGGTCACCGCCACACGCATGGATCCAGTCGTGGATCTGCAAACCATCCAGCCGAACGGTGCCTCGTTCTGCCGAGGTGATGAATGATTGGGGACGCTGCAACAAGGCCGCCAGTTCGTCCTGGGTCAGATTGGCCCTTTCCCGGAAGGCACGGAGTGTGGCCAGGAATATGGGGTTCTCGGCACGGTAGACCGACTTGATCCCCAACTGCTTGGCAGATTTTCGCGCAAGCGCCATGGTCGTCCCCAAACTTGTCGGGGATCAACCATATACGCCAACTTACGATACGCAGTTACATGAAGTTTAGATGAAAGCGATGATGGGCAAAGCCTCAACGACTGGCTTTGGGCAGGCTGGCCAGCAGCACCACCAGGGCGCGCAGATTGACGGCTCCGGTCTTGGCCAACAGCGCCCGGATCTGGGTGCGAACGGTGGCGATGCTGACCCGCGCCCGCTCGGCGTAGGCCTGGGGGCTGTGACCCTGCGCCAGCGCATCCGCCAACCGGGCCTCGGCGGCCGTGAGGCCGAAGGCTTGTTGATACAGGCGGCTGCCGGTGGCCTGGGCGTCCATCTGGGCCCGAACCAGCACCAGCACGGAAGCATTCCCGCCCGGAAGCATCGCTTCCTCCTGTCCAGTGCCGCCCGCCTTGGCTCGGGTGGCCGCTTCCAATCCCTTGGGCATCGTGAATCCGATCCCTTGCTCCCGCGGCAAGGGAAGCAACGAGAACAGGAGCGAGACCGCGCGCCCACCCACCGTGTGCACCACGGTCGTGGAACGGGCCTGACGGTCGGCTGTGACCTGTTTGAACAAGTCCCGCAGCGTGGCTCCGTAACCCCACGAGCGCCGGAAGCCCTGGGCAGTGAGCACGTCCCCCAACAACTGGTTCACGGCCTGATTGGCAAAAAGCACGTGTTGCCGATCATCCAAGATCAGGATGCCCTGGCCCAGGGTCTCCAAAGCAAAGAAGCCGGCCGCGGCGGCCCCGCGAACCTCGTCGGCCATGAACAACTGGCTGGCCCATCGGGACAGGTGATACATGAACCCTGAAACGGCGGCCCGCTTCTCGTCTGAGAACTGAGGGCGACCGATCAGATGATTGATGGCCACGTGGATGTTCTTGCCACCCCTTCGGTAAACGTTGCCGCCGATGACGTAACGAGGTCCATGCGGGATGAGGAAGTCCTGATAGAACTCGGATCCGCTGACAAATCGGTCATCGAGGAAGTCATGGCATGCCACGACCACCCCGGTGGGGCTGGCCAAGCCGATGGCCAGCCGGGGATCAATGCGGAAGTAGTGCGCCAGGTAGTCCCGTTCTGCACCGGAAATCTGGGAACCCACGGCAACGCTGGCAAACACGGACCCGGCCTCTTCGTCCTTGCCGACCAGGTGAAGCCCGTCGCAATCCAGTTGCTGGTTGATGCGATCCAGCACGTCCGGGATCTGATCCGGGCGAAGCACGCTTTCGTAAAGATCTGCGATCAAAACATCCTTCGACGACACCTTCTTCCCCTTGCCTCCCGAGGTCACCCCACGATGCTCGGGGGCCGCGCTCCGGCTTGCATCATCACTTTTGTGGATGCCAATGCCAAGTTCGGTTGCTTAACTTCACTTCACCATGCGACCATCAATGTAATACATCATCTTTGTGTATTCATTTGAGTCGCGGGCACCCGGCTTGTCGAGAAATCTGACATGCCGGGTCAACCATCAACTTCGCGGACAGGGAACCCAAAAATGAAAGGCATGTTGAAAGGAACCATGATGCTGGGATTGCTGCTTGGACTGGCTGGCTGCGCCACCACCATCGGCAAAGACTTCAACCAAAGTGCAGTCCAAGGGTTCGTCCCGCATCAAACGACCATGGACCAGGTCATCGCCGCCTTGGGGCAGCCGCAAGAACGGGAAACCGAAAGCGACGGCACCACGCGCCTCCACTATCAGGTCATCGTCAGCAAGTCGTCCGTGGGCGATTACGTGCCCTTTGCCCCGGTCAAAGCGAACACGAGCGACAAGGACAGCTATTTGTATTTCGACCGCAACGGGAAATACCTGCGGGCTGAAAACATCCAGTCAAACCAGTGAGGGAGGGATCCCATGAAGCGCACCTTTGCCTTGTTCTTGGCCGTTGTTCTTGCCGCCTGCTCGAAGTCTCCCGGCGGCGTGTCCGCCGTCCCCGGTGCCGCCTCGAATCTGCCGACCGCAGATCTGAGCACGCCGGACAGCGCTTACGTCCCGGTCACCCAGGCCCGTCAGGTCTGGGTGATGTATGACGCGCTTTCCGGGGACAAACCCTCCGACATGATGCTCTGGGCCATTGACCCCTCGCTCATGGGGGCCGATCCCTTTGAGAAGAAAGACAAAGTGGCCCAGCTCCTTCCGCAACTCCATGCAGAGATGGCGACGGCCAAGGATCACCGCTACATCGTGTGGGTAGACCACAGCGGACGCCTGGCCCCATACAACTTCGACCACCACGCGTTTGGTTTCGCTTCGGCCCTGATGAACCCGCCCGCCATGGTGACGCACGGGCAAATCGCCGGGGTCAGCCTCATCGATGTTGCTCCCACGAACACGGCGGCGTTCGAGTGGCTGCGCGTGCCGGACGAAACCCAGGCCAGAGCCATCCAGGCCAGGCTTTCGGCGGGATGGATCCCGCAGGTGAAGGTCTGGGCCTATGTCCAAGGGGCCACCAAGGTCAAAGGCATCACGCAGGCCCTGCTGGTTCAGATTACGAAGGTGCAAGTGCTCGACCCGCAAGGCCAGGTCGTGCTGGAACAAACCCAGAAGTAAAGAAGCAAACCGGCACGCCGATGGCATGCCCATTTCGTCCAAGGCCCAAGGGCCAGAGAGGAGTTCATCATGTCTGACACGATCCAGCTTTCTCCCATGCAGTGGGCCGCGTTGCCCGACATCACCGACGTGCCGCGGTTGGTCGCCGAGGATCACGCCGTGCTCGATGCCATCCGCGACGTTCTCATCCGCCACGGAGCCTTAGGCAAGTTCGGGGTTCATCTGCTGCACAAGCACTTCGACTTGGCGGAAGACGAAGTCTTGGTCGAATACACGAACGTCGAAGCCCGCACGCAAGAATGCCGCGTGGAGAAGCGGGTGTCGGATCGCGTCGAACCGCACGACCGGATCGAAACCATGTGGTCGTTCACGCGCCCAGGTGCGTTGCGGGTCTGTGACCAGCAGTGCGTCGTCAACTGGGGCCATGCCAACCGGCATTACCAGCGCTGACCGCGCATCAAGACGCATGGATATTGCAAGGCTGGGGTGACACGGAAAGTCAGGCGCGCTCGCCGATGCACCGCGAACCTGAGGGCCGCTTCCGATGGAAGCGGCCTTTTCTTTGTCTGGAAACGCGGGCTACATGAGCCCGCGTGCCGCCATGCTGACCGCTTCGCCGGCGGTGACCACCAGGTGATCCAAGACCCGCACGCCGATCAGCCGCAGCGCGGCGATGAGCTCCTGGGTGATGCTCCGATCCGCTTGGCTGGGTTCGGCCACTCCGCTCGGGTGGTTGTGCGCCAGGATGGCGGCACTGGCATTGAGGATCAGCGCGGCGCGCACGACCTCCCGAGGATGGACACTGGCGCCGTCCACCGTGCCAATGAAGAGCCGTTGGCAATCAAGGATCTGGTGGCGGTTGTCGAGCCAGAGGATGTGGAACTCTTCGTGGAGCAATGCACCCAGGCGCATGCGGAGGAAATCGCTGGCGTCTCGCGGGTTGCCGATGCTGCCCTGGCGTTCGAGCTTGGCTCGTAAGAGGGTTTCGGCGGCGAACAGCACGTCATGGTCGGTGATGGGGCCACGGCGTCGGTAGTGGCCATTGCGGTCTTGGATGAGGCCCATGATCTTCTCCCCCGACGCGGGATTGCGCCGTGGGCCCCGGTCAGCGGAGCGAGAAAAGGCGGGCAGCACCGGAACACCGCCGCCGTGCGGCGATGGGGAGGCGGGAGCAGCGTGAACGAGGGCTTGCCCTTGCGCCCACCGATCGCGCAGCCAACCTGGCCCACGAACAGGTGCAAGCACGTGGAGAGGGAGGCTTTGGGTGCTGCCTAGATGGTGGTCACCTTCTTGGCGTGATCCATGCCCACTTTCGGCCACGCGGTTCCATGCTGGTGGTCAGTTCGTTCAAGCACAGCGGCCAACTTCGGCAAGCGCGGACATGCCGACTGGATTGACCAACCGGTTGACCAAGCAGGCAAAAGAAAAGGCCCTGAAAACAGGGCCTTTGTGTCTTGGCGGAGAGGGTGGGATTCGAACCCACGGTACGCTTACACGTACGCCTGATTTCGAGTCAGGTACATTCGACCACTCTGCCACCTCTCCGAAAAGTGTCGCGTGGTCTGCGCGAGCCGGCGATTTTACGTGGTGTGCGGGGCCGTGACAAGCGCGGGCGAGCCGGCTTGCCACGGCGGCGGCCGGATCAGCCGGCCTTCTTCTTCGCCAGCCGCAGCCAGGTGTCGACCACGGTGTCGGGGTTGAGCGACACGGACTCGATGCCCTGGTCCATCAGCCACTCGGCGAGATCCGGATGGTCGCTGGGGCCCTGGCCGCAGATGCCCACGTACTTGCCCTTGGCGCGGGCCGTCTTGATCGCCATGGACAGCAGCTTCTTCACCGCGGGGTCGCGCTCGTCGAACAGGCTGGCGACGATGGAGGAGTCGCGGTCCAGGCCGAGGGTGAGCTGGGTGAGGTCGTTGGAGCCGATCGAGAAGCCGTCGAAGATCTCCAGGAATTCCTCGGCGAGCAGGGCATTGGAAGGCACTTCGCACATCATGATGACCTTGAGGTCGTGCTCGCCCTGTTTGAGGCCGTTCTTCGCCAGCACCTCGACCACCTTGCGGCCTTCGCCCAGCGTGCGCACGAACGGGATCATCACCCACACGTTGTCCAGGCTCATCGCTTCGCGCACGCGCTTGACCGCCTTGCATTCCAGCCCGAACGCCTCGGCGAAGCTGGGATCGACGTAGCGGCTGGCGCCGCGGAAGCCGATCATCGGATTTTCCTCGTGCGGCTCGTAGCGCGAACCGCCGAGCAGGTTGGCGTATTCGTTGGACTTGAAGTCGCTCATGCGCACGATCACCGGCTTCGGGTACACCGAGGCGGCGATGGTGGCGATGCCTTCCGCGAGGCGGTCCACGTAGAATTCGACCGGGCCGGGGTAGCCGGCGATGCGCTGGTCGATCTTCGCCTTCGTCTCGGCGTCCTGCTTGCCGTATTCCAGCAGCGCCTTGGGGTGCACGCCGATGTGGCTGGCGATGATCATCTCGAGGCGGGCCAGGCCGATGCCGGCGTTCGGCAGCATGCCGAAGTCGAAGGCGCGCTCGGGGTTGGCCACGTTCATCATGATCTTCAGCGGCGCTTCGGGCATCGCGCCGAGGTCGGCGGTGACGCGTTCGAACTTCAGCTGGCCCGCGTAGATCGTGCCGGTGTCGCCCTCGGCGCAGGACACGGTGACGTCGGTGCCATCGGGGATGGTGTCCAGCGCGTTGTGCGTGCCCACTACGGCCGGCACGCCCAGTTCGCGCGCGATGATCGCCGCGTGGCAGGTGCGGCCTCCGCGGTTGGTGACGATGGCGCTGGCGCGCTTCATCACCGGCTCCCAGTCGGGGTCGGTCATGTCGGCCACCAGCACGTCGCCGGGTTGCACCTTGTTCATGTCGGCCAGCGAGCGGATCACGCGCGCCTTGCCGGCGCCGATCTTCTGGCCGATCGCGCGGCCCTCGGCCAGCACCTTGCCTTTCTCGCTGAGGTGGAAGCGCTCGAGCTGGGTGGCGTGCGCACGCGACTTCACCGTTTCCGGGCGCGCCTGCACGATGTACAGCTTGCCGGTGTTGCCGTCCTTCGCCCACTCGACGTCCATCGGGCGGCCGTAGTGCTGCTCGATGATCAGCGCCTGTTTCGCCAGTGATTCCACGTCGGCATCGCTGATGCAGAAGCGGTTGCGCAGCTCGGCCGGGGTGTCCTCGGTCTTCACGCGCTCGCCGGGCTGGTTCGAATAGACCATGCGCAGCTGCTTGGCACCGAGATTGCGGCGAAGCACGGCGGGCTTGCCGGCCTTCAGCGTGGGCTTGAACACATAGAACTCGTCGGGGTTCACCGCGCCCTGCACGACCATCTCGCCGAGGCCGTAGCTGCCGGTGACGAACACCACGTCGCGGAAGCCCGACTCGGTGTCCAGCGTGAACAGCACGCCGGAGGCGCCCACGTCCGAGCGCACCATCAGCTGCACGCCGGCGGAGAGGAACACGTTCTCGTGGGCGAAGCCCTGGTGCACGCGGTAGGCGATGGCGCGGTCGTTGTACAGCGAGGCGAAGACTTCCTTCACCTTGTGCAACACGTCGTCGATGCCGACCACGTTGAGGAAGGTTTCCTGCTGGCCGGCGAAGCTGGCGTCGGGCAGGTCTTCCGCGGTGGCGGAGGAGCGCACGGCCACGGCGATGTCGTCGGCACCGGCGTCCTTGCACAGCTTGGTGTAGGCGTCGCGGATGGCCTGGTCGAGTTCGGCCGGCAGCGGGGTCTCGGTGACCCATTCGCGGATTTCCTTGCCCGCCTTGGTGAGCGCGTCGACATCGTCCACATCGAGGCTGGCCAGGCGCTCGGCGATGCGCTTGGCCACGCCGCTCTTTTCCAGGTACTGCTGGAACGCGTCGGCGGTGGTGGCGAAGCCGCCCGGCACGGACACGCCGAGCTTGGCGAGGTTGCCGATCATTTCGCCGAGCGACGCGTTCTTGCCGCCGACCTTGGCAAGGTCGGTCATGCGCAGTTGGTCGAGCCAAAGCACCAGGTGGTTCAAGGCAATCTCCTAGGGGAAGTGCAAAAAAGAGTGGAATGCACGCGCAGCGAAGGCCCGAAGCGGGCTGCAAAGGATTGGTATTGTCCGCTGTCGATGGTGCGTGGCACAAGAAGACCAATGCCAGCCGGCGTCGCGCCAACTGCATACCACTCAGGTGGCGGTCAAGCGGCGACAGTGTTTTGGCCTTGAGCTAATGTGCATCCAGGCAGGCCTACCGACATCGGACTTCCCATGCAGCGCACGGTTTTCTTCATTTCCGATTCCACCGGCATCACGGCGGAGACGATAGGCAACAGCATCCTCGCGCAGTTCGAGGGGGTGAACTTCGACAAGCACCGCTTGCCCTTCATCGATGATGCGACCAAGGCCGAGGCGGCCGCACTGCGCATCAAGACGCACTACGCGAAGACCGGCGAGAAGCCCATCGTGGTCAACACCATGGCGGACCGCGCGCTGTGCGACATCGTGGCCGCCAGCGGCGCGCTGATGCTGGACGTGTTCGCGCCCTTCATCGGGCCGCTGGAGACGGAGCTGGGCACCAAGCGTTCCGGTGCAGTGAACCGTTCGCATGGCCTGGTCGATTTCGACAAGTACGAGGCGCGCATCAACGCCACCAACTACGCGTTGTCGCACGACGACGGCATGGACGTGGACTACGCCCAGGCCGACCTGATCCTGGTCGGCGTGTCGCGCTCGGGCAAGACGCCGACCTGCCTGTACATGGCCTTGCATTACGGCGTCAGCGCCGCCAATTACCCGCTCACGGACGAGGATCTGGAAAAACTGGAGCTGCCGGCGCGCCTGCGGCCGTACCGCGACCGCCTGTTCGGCCTCACCATCGAGCCGGAACGGCTGGCGCAGATCCGCGAGCAGCGCCGTGCCGGCAGCCGCTACGCCACGCTCAAGCAGTGCAAGTGGGAGCTGGAGCAGGCGGACCGGCTGATGCGCCAGTCCGGCATCCCGTTCCTCAACACCACGCATGTGTCGATCGAGGAGATCGCGAGCAAGATCTTCGAGAAGCTCGGCATCGAGCGCACCATGTACTGAAACCGCAACGGAGCAAGCCGACCATCATGAGTGCCGTACTCGACGACCGCCAGAGCCTGTTGCCGGGACGCTTCGAGTTCCTGATGGGCCTGTATGCGGAGAACTACCACCGGCTGGCGCGGCTGTTCGCGCCGCAACAGCTGTCGCCCGGGCGCTATGTCTCCGATGTGGACGACGGACTCGACGTGCACCTGCACGTGCAGGAATGCCATCCGTACACGCTGGAGCTCGAGCTGACCTATGGCTTCGTCGATGCGCATACCGGCCAGCGCGCGCCATCCGCGCAATTGCGCATGTATACCGACGCGCACGTGGCCGAGGCGCTGCACTGCCATCCAGGGCGGCATTTGTGGCAGGTGCTGGGCCCGTTCGCGGCGGCACATACGGTGTTCCAGCATCGCCTGCAGATGAACGGCTTTCTCGCACGCTGGCTGGAATACCTGGCGGAGCAGGGACACTCCACGGGAACGTTGCTGCGGGACGCCGCCGGGCATTTGTAGGAGCACCCTGTGCGCGATGGCTCTGGCGCTTGATCGAAGCCCGGAGCCATCGCGCACAGGGTGCGCTCCTGCAGGCGTTTTCCCCGCACCAACAAAAAAGCCACCCGAGGGTGGCTTTCTTGCTTGATCGTGGCGGAGCGGACGGGACTCGAACCCGCGACCTCCGGCGTGACAGGCCAGCATTCTAACCGACTGAACTACCGCTCCACTTTGTTTACCAGCGTTGCGAGCCAACCTTGGCGTCCCCACGGGGATTCGAACCCCGGTCGCCACCGTGAAAGGGTGATGTCCTAGGCCTCTAGACGATGGGGACGTATTTAGGTTGGTGGAGCCAGGCGGGATCGAACCGCCGACCTCCTGCATGCCATGCAGGCGCTCTCCCAGCTGAGCTATGGCCCCGCCGCTGGAAGCCGCAAAGAATAGGCAGGGTTCGCATTTCCGTCAAGCTTTTTTTCAAGAAATTTTCACGGGAACGACGAAGCGTGGATTGCACGCACCACGCGGCGTGGGGCGCGCCGCGCGGAACGCATCGCGATTAAGCTTCGGGCACGGATGTTACGCAGAGGACGACATGCACGAGATCGGCTTCATTCGCGACCTCGCCCTGGTGATGCTCGTTGCCGGCGCCACCACGATCCTGTTCCAGCGCCTGCGCCAGCCGGTGCTGCTGGGTTACATCCTGGCGGGCGTGCTGATCGGTCCGCATACGCCGGGCATGTTGGTGGCCGACGCGCAGGCCATCGACGACATCTCCAACCTTGGCGTGGTGCTGCTGATGTTCACGCTGGGCCTGGAGTTCAGCGTGCGCAAGTTGCGCGGAGTCGGCATCGGTGTGCTCGTGGTGGCGGTGCTGGAAGTCGGCCTGATGCTGTGGATCGGCACGGGCCTGGGCCGCTCGTTCGGCTGGAAGGGCGTCGACGCCCTGTTCCTCGGGGCGATCATCGCGCTGTCCTCGACCATGGTGGCCACGCGCACGCTGAAAGAGGGCGGCAGGCAGGCGCAACCGTTCGCGAAGCTGGTGATCGGATTGCTGGTGGCGGAGGACGTGCTTGCCATCGTGATGCTGACCCTGCTCACCGCGGTGGCGATGGGCGGCAACGTGCAGGCCGGTACCGCGCTTGCGCTGATCGGCCATCTCGGCCTGTTCGTGGTGGTCGGCATGATCCTGGGCCTGCTGTTGTTGCCGCGGCTGGTGGACTACGTGGCCGGCTTCGGTCGCGACGAAACCCTGCTGGTGAGCGTGCTCGGCGTCTGCTTCGGTGCCAGCCTGCTTGCCGTGCAGCTGGGTTTCAGCGTCGCACTGGGCGCTTTCCTCGCCGGAGCGGTGGTGGCCGAGGCGCGCAGCGTGGGGCGCGTGCTGCACCTGGTGGAGCCGTTGCGCGACATGTTCGCGGCGCTGTTCTTCGTGGCGATCGGCCTGAAGATCGACCCGGCCATGCTGTGGCAATACGCGTTGCCGGCGCTGCTGATCGCCGGCGTGGTAGTGGTGGGCAAGACCCTGGCCTGCAGTGTCGGCATCCTCGCGCTGGGGCACGATGCGCGCACGGCGCTGCGGTCGGGGCTGGGCATGGCGCAGATCGGCGAGTTCTCGTTCGTGATCGCCACGCTGGGCCTGTCGCTGCATGCGACCAGCGATTTCCTCTATCCCATCGCGGTGGCCGTGTCGGTGCTGTGCATGGCGGCCTCGCCTTACCTCAATCGTTCGTCGGACCGCCTGGCCAACGGCCTGGCGCGCATCACGCCGCGGCCGCTGCGCGTGTTGTCGGACAGCTACAGCGGCTGGCTGGAAAACCTCAAGCCGGTGGACGAGAACGCCGTGCTGGCGGCGATGCTGCGCCGCCTGCTGTGGCACATCGCGGTCAACGTGCTGCTGGTGGTCACCCTGTTCGTGATCGGTGCCTACGTGAATGCGCATGGCTGGGACTGGTTTTCGCGGTTCGGCATCCAGCGCGACCTGCGCCACGCGCTGATCTGGGCCTGTGCGCTGTTCCTGTCGTTGCCGATGCTGATCGCGGTGTACCGCAAGGCCGAGGCGCTGGGCATGCTGCTGGCCGAACTGGGCATACGCGAGCGCCATACCGGCGCGTACACGCAGGCGATCCGCAAGGTGCTGGCGCGGATGATTCCGCTGGCCACGCTGTTCGTGCTGGCGCTGCTGGTCAGTGCGCTGGGTTCGGCGATCCTGCCGCCGCGCGGGGTGGTGCTGTCGCTGCTGGTGGCGGGCGTGGTGCTGGCGGTGGTGCTGTGGCGCACGCTGGTGAAGCTGCACGCGCGCCTGCAGGCGGCCTTGAAGGAGACGCTGGACAAGCCGGAGCCTCCGGGGCACGGGCGTTCCTCCTGAGGGAGTAAACAGACTCTGGAGACGGCTGAACCTTTCCGTGGCTTGACTGTCGCAACTGGACCCGATTGCAAGCCCGGCACGGGAACCCCACAATGGGCGACCATGCCCCTGCCGTAGGGGCCCGGCCGGCGGTACCGGCATATCCATATAGACACGAGGGAGTTCCGAATGAAGCATTTTCTGCGTCCCACGCTGACGGCGGTGGCGATGACCGCGGCGCTGGGCCTGTCGGCGGGCGCGCTCGCCGCCCAGACGACCGCCAAGGCTGCCCCCAAGGCCGCCAGCGGCACCACCGGCACGGTCGACAAGACCAAGGCCAGCTACGTGGTGGGCTGGGAGATTGCTTCCCAGGTGCCGCCGATCATGCGTGACGAGCTGGACCCGACCACCGTGGCGAATGCGGTGAAGGCCGCGCTCTCCGGCCAGAAGCCGACCATGAGCGAGGAAGAGGCCAAGCAGGTGCACGACGCCTTCATGGCCAAGATCAAGGCCAAGTACGAAACCGAGATGGCGCAGGAAGCCGCCAAGAACAAGACCGAGGGTGACGCCTTCCTCGCCAAGAACAAGACCCAGCCGGGCGTGAAGGTCACCGCCTCGGGCCTGCAGTACCAGGTCATCAGCCAGGGCACCGGCGCCCGCCCGGGTCCGAGCGACACGGTGAAGATCGACTACACCGGCACCCTCATCGACGGCACCGTGTTCGACGCCTCGTCCAAGCACCCCCATCCGGGCCCGACCGACATCCCGTTGGCCAACGTGATCCCGGGCTTCCGCGAAGGCCTGCAGCTGATGCAGGTGGGCGGCCACTACAAGTTGTTCATCCCATCGAGCCTTGCCTACGGTACGAATGGGCAGATGCCGGCGATTCCGCCGAACGCCACGCTGATCTTCGACGTGACGCTGGTCAGCACCAAGGCGACGCCTGCCGCTTCCGCCGGCAACGGCGGTCCGGGTGGCGGCGACAGCGGCCAGTAAGCACGGCCGCAGTAGCTGCAGCGAAAGGGCGCGAAGCGATTCGCGCCCTTTCGTTTTCCCGTCGCTGCAATCTTCGCGCGCTAGAATGCGCGTTCGCGTTTCAGGGAATCGGCACCACAGATGAAAGTCACGATCTTCGGCACCGGCTATGTCGGCCTGGTCACCGGTGCCTGTCTTGCCGAGATGGGCAACCACGTGGTTTGCGTCGATATCGACGCGGGCAAGGTCGAACGCCTGGCGCGCGGCGAGATCCCGATCTACGAGCCCGGCCTCGAACCCATCGTCAGGCGCAACCACGCCGACGGCCAGCTCGGTTTCACCACGGACGCCGCGGCCGGCATCGCGCATGGCGACGTGCTCTTCATCGCGGTGGGCACGCCGCCGGACGAGGATGGCAGCGCCGACCTCAAGTACGTGCTGGGCGTGGCCAGGACCATCGGCCAGCGACTGGCGCGGCATGCCGTGGTGGTGAACAAGTCCACCGTGCCGGTGGGTACCGCCGACCGCGTGCGCGAGGCGATCGCGGCGGAACTGGCCGCGCGCGGCGTCGAGGTCGGGTTCGACGTGGTCTCCAACCCCGAATTCCTCAAGGAAGGGGATGCGGTGGAGGACTGCCTGCGTCCCGACCGCATCGTGATCGGCAGTTCCAGCCCGCGCGCGGTGGCCGCGCTGCGCAAGCTGTACGCGCCGTTCAACCGCAACCACGAGCGCATCGTGGTGATGGACGAGCGTTCCGCCGAGCTGACCAAGTACGCCGCCAACGCGATGCTGGCGACCAAGATCAGCTTCATGAACGAGATCGCCAACATCGCCGAGCGCGTGGGCGCCGACGTGGAGCAGGTGCGCCAGGGCATCGGCGCCGACCCGCGCATCGGCTACCACTTCATCTACCCGGGGGCCGGCTACGGCGGCTCGTGTTTCCCCAAGGACGTGCAGGCGCTGGAGCGCACCGCACGCGGGGCGGGTTACGAGGCGCGCCTGCTCGGCGCGGTCGAGGCGGTGAACCACGACCAGAAGGCCAAGCTGTTCGAGCTGATCTCGCACCATTTCGAGGGTGAGCTGCGCGGCAAGACCGTCGCGTTGTGGGGCCTGGCCTTCAAGCCGAACACCGACGACATGCGCGAGGCTTCCAGCCGCCGGCTGATGGAGGCGCTGTGGTCCGCCGGCGCGCGCGTGCAGGCCTTCGATCCCGAGGCACGCGGGGAAACCCGGCGCATCTACGGCGAGCGCGCCGACCTCGTCCTGTGCGAGCACGCATGGGATGCCTTGCAAGGTGCCGACGTGCTGGCCATCGTCACCGAATGGAAGGCTTTCCGCAGCCCGGACTTCGCGCGCATCCGCAGCGTGCTGAAGACGCCGGCGATTTTCGACGGCCGCAACCTTTACGACCCCGCGACGGTGGAAGAGGCCGGCCTGGCGTATTACGGCATCGGCCGTGGCCGCAGCTTGCGGGTGGCGGGCTGATGGACGCGATCGAACGGCGCCTGGCCGACCTGGAAGTGCGGCTGACCTTCATCGACGACACCGTGCAGGCGCTGGCCGCGGCCGACGCCGAGCAGGCGATGCGCATCGTCGAGCTGGAGCGGCTGCTGCACCTGTTGCGACAGGAGCTGCAGAGCGCGCGCCTCGGCGTGGTATCCGATCCGCACAGCGAACCGCCACCGCCGCATTATTAAGAGTGCGGCCATGGATGGATGCCCATTTGATCTTCGCGATCAAGGATGATCGCAAAGGATTGGAAATGTGCGGCCAAGGATGGCCGCCCGTTTGATCTTCGCGATCAAGGATGATCGCAAAAGTAAAGGTACTGCACGCATGAGTGAATCCCTGCGCGACCAACTGTTGAAAGCTGGTTTCGTCAAGCAAATCCGCGATGAAAAGCGCGGCAGCGAAGGCAAGGGCAGGCCGTCCGGCAAGCCGCACGCCCATGCCGGCAAGCCACCGGCACCGCGCCGCAGCCAGGAGGAGATCGATCTCGCCAAGGCCTATGCGATCCGCGCTCAGACCGAGGCGAACGAGCGCAAGCGCGCCCAGCAGGCGGCCGAGGAAGAGGCGCGCCTGCGTCGCGAGCGCAAGCAGAAGATCCAGCAACTGCTGGACGGCAAGGCCTTGAACAAGGCCGAAACCGAGCTGGTGCGCAACTTCGAGTACGGCGGCAAGATCCGCCGCATCCACGTCGATGCCACCCAACTGGCGGCGCTCAACGCCGGCGAGCTGGGCGTGGTGCAGCAGGCGGGGCGCTACCTGCTGGTCACGCGCGACATCGCCGAGCAGGTGCGCGCGATCGACGGGCACCTGCTGGCCCTGCTGGTCGATCCGCATGCGGCCACCGCCGACGATGGCGTGCCGGACGATCTGGTCTGGTAGACCCTCGCCAACGCAAGACGCCCGGCCATGAGCCGGGCGTCTTGCATCGGACGGGAGCCTGGCTTCAGGCGGGGTCGGTGCCCGTCGCCAGGGCCGGATGATCCCAGCCCTCCTTGGGCATGAAGCGGGCACCGTGGCGCTGCGCCAGTTGTTCCAGCTTCGCCTTCACCTTGTCCGCGCCTTCGCTGCGCACGTACTGGATCGGGCCGCCGCGGAACGGCGCGAAGCCGGTGCCGAAGATCACGCCGGCGTCGAGCAGGTCGGCATCGTCCACCACGCCGTCGGCGAGGCAGGCCACGGCCTCGTTCACCATGGCGAGGATCATGCGATCCGTGAGGTCGGGCGCGGGCTGGTAGTCGGGATCGACCTCCGGCTTGACCGGCTTGCCGTCCTGCCACACGTACAGGCCCTGGCCGTCCTTCTTGCCGCGCTTGCCGGCGTCGAGTTTTTCCTCCAGGCCGGGCGGCAGTTCCAGGCCCAGGAAGGGCGAGAGTTCCTTGCCCACCGAGGCGCACACGTCCAGGCCCACGGTGTCGGCCAGTTCGATGGGGCCCATCGGCATGCCGAATTTCTTCGCCTCCTTGTCCAGCACCGGGCCGGGCACGCCTTCGTTGTACAGGCGCAGCGCCTCCAGCAGGTAGGGCACCAGGATGCGGTTGACCAGGAAGCCGGGCGTGCCCTTCACCGCCACCGGCAGCTTGCCGATGGCCTTGCAGAAGGCCAGTGCGCGTTTCTCGATGGCCGGATCCAGCGCGTCGTGGCGCACCACTTCCACCAGTGGCATCTGCGCCACCGGGTTGAAGAAGTGCAGGCCGAGGAAGCGTTGCGGTGCCTTGAGATTCCTGCGCAACTCGTCCAGCGGGATGCTGGACGTATTGCTGGCGAGGATTTCATCGCCCTGGAACTGCGGCTCGATGGCGGCGTACAGCGCCTCCTTGGCCGCGGCGTTTTCGTAGATTGCCTCGATCGCGAGGTCGGCGCTTTCCACGCCCGCACCTTCCACGTCGGCGCGCAGGCGGCGCGCGGCGGCCTCGATCTTCGCCGGCGCCTTCAGTTTCTTCTCGTACAGCTTGCGGGCGCGCTCCAGCGCGGGCTGCACGAATTTCATCTCGCGATCCTGCAGCGTCACCTCGAAGCCCTTGAGCGCGGCCCATGCGGCGATGTCGCCGCCCATCACACCGGCGCCCACCACGTGCACGTGGGCGATGCCGTGCTCGGTGCCGGCGCCCTGGTTCTTCAGCCGCTCCTGCAGGAAGAAGATCCGTATCAGGTTCTGCGCCGTGGAGGTCTGCGCCAGCTTCGCCACCGAGCGCGCCTCCAGTTTCAGCCGCTGCCTGATGTCGCCGCCGCCACGCTGCCACACCGCTATCAGCGCGAACGGTGCGGGGTAATGCTCCTTGCGCACCTTGGCGGCGGTCTGCTTCACCACCATGGGGGCGAGGATCTGCCGCGCCGGCCACGAGTTGGTGAGCCATGCCTTGGCGCGTCGCGCGAACGGCTGCGTCTGCGGTCGGCGCAGCAGGGCGCGCGCCTCGGCCAGCAGCTCATCGCGCGGCGCCACGCGATCGACCACGCCCAGCGCCAGCGCGCGCTTCGCCGACAGCGACCTGCCGGTGAGCATCAGCGGCAACGCCTCGGGCGCGCCGATCAGCCGGGGCAGGCGAGCGGTGCCGCCCCAGCCGGGATGGATGCCGAGCATCACTTCGGGCAGGGCGATCTTCGTCCCGTCGTCGTCGGCGGCGATGCGCTGGCGGCAGGCCAGCGCCAGTTCGGTGCCGCCACCCATGCAGGCGCCATGGATCGCGGCCACCGTGGGGCAGGGCAGTCGGGCCAGCGCCTCGAACACGCGCTGGCCGTTCTCGATGTTCTCCAGCACGCTGCCCTGCCTGGCGTACTCCACGAATTCCTTGATGTCCGCGCCCACCGCGAAGCCGCTGGGCTTGGCGGAATGCACGATCACGCCGGCCGGTTCCTCGATGGCCAGCCGCTCGACGATCTGGCCCAGTTCGTCCAGCACGCCGCGGCTGATCGCATTGACGCTGCTGCCGGCGCGGTCGAGACTGAGCGTGACGATGCCGCGCTCGTCGAGACTCGTTTTCCAGTGGTTGAAGCGCAGTCCTTCGAACATGGCGGGGGCGGGTGGTGGCGGGAACCCGAACCATACCGTTCCGTGTGGTGGAATGCGAGATGCGCCCTCCGAATGTGAAGCGGTTCGCCATTCGCGGTGCCGACCAGTGCCCAGAATGGATGCAAACCGTGGAGAATGCATGGCGGCGCCGGTTGCCGGCGCCGAATGACCCAGGGAGCCGCGATGACTTCGTTGATGCGCATGCCCATGCCGTCTTCCGGACATGACGTATTCGAGCGCATCCTGGCCGCGCCGGCCGGGGTGGTGGCCGTGCGCAGCCGGGATGGCGCGGCCTTGCTGGAACAGTTCCGCGGCATCGCCCGGCACAGCGGGCAGGCAGTGTACCTGTGGCAGCCCGGGCAAGGCCTGTCGAGCCTGCGCGACGCCTATGCGCGCGTACCCGACGCACAACGCCTCGGCCAGGCCCTGCGCTACATGCAGCAGAGCATGCATTTCGGCATCTACCTGCTGCAGGAGCTGGAGTTGCCGCTGGCCGCGACCGACCTCACCCTGTTGCGGCAACTGGCGCGCGCCACCACCGGGCACCTGCGCCGCGTGGTGCTGCTCAACGCGCCGAAGGCCCTGGTCGAGCAGTTGGGCGGCCAGATCGCGTGCATCGACGGCGAGCCCGAGGCGCCGCCGCGCCTGCGCCTGCGCGATGGCCGCTGGGTGAGTGGACTGACATGAGCGAGGGCATCCTCGTCCTTGCCGGGCGGCGCGACTTGCGCCGCCGCCTGTTCGACGTGTTCGACCAGGCCGGCTGCCGGCACATCCACAGCGCACGCGATGCGCAGCATGCAGCGATCGTGCTGGAGGGGCGCCAGCCACTCGACCTGATGGTGGCCGTGCTCGGCGACGACGCGGTGCAGGCGCGCCAGTGCTGCGAGCAACTGCGCACCCTGAAAGCCTGCGAGGGGGCGCCCTTGCTGGTCGTGCTGGACGAGAGCGCATCGTTGCAGCCGGCGCAGTTGCCCGACGACGTCGCCGGTTGGCTGCATGCCGCGCAGATCGAAACGGAGCTGTTGATGCGCTGGAAGCAACAGCCGCCCGCGGCACCGGCGGCGCGTCCCGCGCCCGCCCCCGGGGCGGCGGAGAAGGCGCTGGCCCTGTTGGCGCGCATCTTCGCCACCAGTGGCGGCGGCGCCACCCGCGACGCCACCGCGCGGCTGCTGTTCGACGAGATGGCGCTGGACTACTTCGCGGTGTGGCCGCTGCGCAACGACGGCGGCGAGTTCCTGGCGCCGCTGCTGCAGCTGTGGAACGGTACCGAGCCGGCCTGGCCGGCGGCCGAGTCGCAGGCGTTGCTGCAACACGTGCTGGCCGGCGAGCCGGTGTTTTGCCGCAGCGATGCGCAACAGCGGGTGCCGGACGATCCGCTGCTGCCGCTGCTTGAGCTGTCCGGCTTCGTGGGCATCCCGTTGCAGGACGAGCGCCGCGTGGTGCTGGGCGCGATGCTGGCCGGCACCCGGCGCGGCTTCGGCGACATGGCCATCGTCGAGCCGTTGCTGCGCTGCGCGGCCGCGCGTTTCGCGCAGGGGCTGGAGCTGGGCCTGACCCGCGAGCAGGGGCGTGCCGAAGGCCTGATCGACGCGCTCACCGGCCTGCCGAACCGGCTGCTGTTCGGCGACCGGCTGGAGTCCATCCTGCGCGAGGCGGTGCGCAACGGCGAATGCTTCGCCGTGCTGTTCGTGGACCTCGACCACTTCAAGGTGGTCAACGACACCCACGGCCACGCCGCCGGCGACCAGGTGCTGCAGGAAGTCACCCGCCGCCTGCGCGGCAGCGTGCGCGCCTCCGACACGGTGGCGCGCTATGCCGGCGACGAGTTCACCATCGTGGTGCGCCACATCGTGAAGAGCGACGACGTGCAGCGCATCGCCGAGAAGATCCTGCAGACGGTCGCCGAGCCGCTGCAACTGGAGAATGGCGTGTACCTGCAGGTCGCGGTGTCGATCGGCGTGAGCTTCTTCCCCGACGACGCGCCCGACGCGGAAACCCTGCTCAAGCACGCCGACGAGGCGATGTACGCGGCCAAGCACCAGGGGCGCAACGCCTACCGCATCTACGAGGTGAGCCCGGAGTACGCGCGCGAACACGGCATGGCGCTGCGCTCGCGCCTGCGCCATGCCCTGGGCAACGGCGAGCTGCGCCTGGTCTACCAGCCGCAGGTGGACACCGGCAGCGAAGACATCGTGGGGATGGAGGCGCTGCTGCGCTGGGAGCATCCCGAGCTGGGGCCGATCAGTCCCGCGGTGTTCGTGCCGCTGGCCGAGGAGACCGGGCTGATCGTGCCCATCGGCGAATGGGTGCTGCGCACGGCCTGCCGCCAGGCCCAGGAGTGGGAGCAGCGCTATGGCCTGCGCCTGCGCCTGGGCGTGAACCTGTCCGCGCTGCAGCTGATGGAGCCCAAGCTGCCGGCCACGGTGTTCCGCGCGCTGCAGGAAACCGGCCTCGATCCCACCCTGCTGGAGCTGGAGGTCACCGAAAGCATCAGCATCAAGGCCGCGCCGAACCTGGTGGAGAACCTGCAGGCGCTGCACCGCATGGGCTGCGGCATCGCCATCGACGACTTCGGCACCGGCGCCGCCTCGCTGGACTACCTGCGCAAGCTGCCGGCCGACCGCATCAAGGTGGACCAGAGCTTCGTGCGCAACATCGGCGTGGATCCCGACGACGAGGCCATCGTGCGCGCCACCATCGAGATGGCGCACCGGCTCAAGCGCACCGTGGTCGCCGAGGGCGTGGAAACCGAGGCGCACCTCGCCTTCCTGCGCGAGCAGGGTTGCGACGAACTGCAGGGCTACTTGTTCTGCCGGCCGCTGCCGGTGGTGTCCTTCGAACGCCTGCTGGCCGAGCGTCAGCAGCAACTGGGCCTGCCGGTCGCCGTGCCGGCTTGAGCGGGCCGCCTGCCGTCCCCATGCTAGCCAGGCGTCAGAATGGAACCGCTAGACTTCGCGCTGACGCTGAACTTGCGCGCTTGATTCCTGTCTGACTGCGCGCTCGATCTGGCACAGGCTCCGCGGCGGGACATGGCATTGACGACGGAAACGGCCCGCACGGGCGAAAACGAACTGGACCGGGCACTGGTCGAACGCGTCCAGGGTGGCGACAAGCGCGCCTTCGACCTGCTGGTGCGCAAGTACCAGCACAAGGTGGTGGGACTGGTGTCGCGCTACGTGAAAAGCCACGCCGAGAGCGAGGACATTGCGCAGGAGACCTTCATCCGCGCCTGGCGTGCGATCGGTTCGTTCCGCGGCGACAGCGCGTTCTACACCTGGCTCTACAAGATCGCGGTGAACACCGCCAAGAACCACCTGGTGGCGATGGGACGACGCCCGCCCACCGACGACATCGACGTCGAGGACGCCGTGTTCCTGAGCGGCGCCGAGCGCATGCACGACAGCGCCACCCCCGAACGCGAATTGATGCGTCAGGAAATTGAACATTCGGTGTTTTCCACTGTCCAAGCCCTGCCCGAGGAACTCCGGGTGGCCATCACGCTGCGCGAGGTGGATGGCCTGAGTTACGAGGAAATCGCCGAGCAGATGGGCTGTCCCATTGGTACGGTGCGTTCGCGCATCTTCCGGGCCCGCGAGGCGATCGACGAGAAATTGCGCCCGTTGCTGACGGGACGCGAGGAACCGACATGAACCAGCCTGACCAGCACGCACGTGAACACCTCTCGGCCGGCATCGATGGCGAGTTGGCGCACGAGGAACTGCGCTTCCTGCTGCGGCGGCTCGACCATGACGTCGAGCTGCAACGCACCTGGGTGAGCTACCACCTGGCCCGCGATGGCTTGCGCCGGCAGTTGCCGCCACTGGCGGGATCCGGTTTCTCGGCGCGGGTGATGCTGGCCATCGAGCAGGAGACCGTGAGTGTCGCGGTCGCCGCGCCACGCCACCATCGCTGGTTGCGCTGGTCGACCGGTGGCGCCATCGCCGCCAGCGTGGCCGCCGCGGCGCTGATGGTTTCCCAGCCCACCGGCAATGCCGGGCGGCATGCTGCCGCGCAGACGGCGCAGGCCACGACGGGCGTACCGGTACGCAATGCACCCAGCGTGGCACCGCAGGCCGAAGTGGCGGCGGTGCCGCAATGGCTGAGCGGCAAGGCGCCGGGCCTGCTCAGCCAGCAGGCTTCGGCGACCCTGGGTGCGCCGGCCAATGCCGATTTCTCGGCCTATGGCCGCGGTGCTTCGCCGTTCCAGGTACAGCGTTACCGTACGCTGGACAACCACGATGGCAGCTACCTGATCCTGCTCGACCCGGCGCAGCAGCCAGTGCCGGATGCTCCGCGCAGGGACGCCACCAGCAACCGGTAGGCAGGGCCGCGTGTACGCCCCGCGGTCCCCCGTTTCCCTCCATCCCGCCCGCATCCGGCCCTCCCGGGCCGGGGCGGAGCGTGTCCGTTCCCTCGCTTGGCCATACAAGGAGACGTCATGAATTCGTCCATTGTGCGCAACGCGCGCCTGGGTCTGCTGGTGTGTTGCGCCTTGGCCGGTACGGCTCTTGCCGTACCCGGCGTGCAGGCGCAGTCCGTGCCTGCCGCGGCCTCGCTGCCGGACTTCACCGGCATCGTGCAGAAGAACGCGCCCGCCGTGGTGCAGGTGGAGGCGAAGTACGACGGTCACGACAAGCCCGGCCTGCGTGGCCGGCAGGGGCAGGGCGGCATGCCGGACGATCCGCAGGCCGAGATCTTTCGCCGTTTCTTCGGCATGCCGATGATGCCGTCGCCGGCGGAGCAGGCGCATACCTCGCTGGGGTCGGGCTTCATCATTTCCGGCGACGGCTACATCCTCACCAACAATCACGTGGTTGCCGATGCGGACAAGGTGGTCGTGCGCCTGCAGGACCGGCGCATCCTCGACGCCAAGGTGGTGGGCACCGACGCCACTTACGATATCGCCCTGCTCAAGGTCAGTGCGGGCGGCAGCCTGCCCACGGTGAGCATCGGTGATTCGCGCAGCCTCAAGCCCGGCCAGTGGGTACTGGCGATCGGTTCGCCGTTCGGCTTCGACTACACCGTGACCCAGGGCATCGTCAGCGCGGTGGGCCGCAACCTGGGCAAGGACGATCAGCCCTATACCTCGTTCATCCAGACCGACGTGCCGATCAACCGCGGCAATTCCGGCGGCCCGCTGTTCAACCTGCAGGGCCAGGTGGTGGGCATCAACTCGCAGATCTATTCCGGCACCGGCGGTTACCAGGGCGTGGCGTTCTCCATCCCCATCGACGTGGCGATGAACGCGGTGGACCAGCTCAAGACCAAGGGATACGTGACGCGCGGCCAGCTCGGCGTGCAGGTATCGGCGGTGAGCGACGACATGGAGAAGGCCTACAAGTTGCCGGATGCCTCCGGTGCGGCGGTGGCGGACGTCACGCCCGGCAGCGCCGCCGAGAAGGCCGGCATCCAGAACGGCGACATCATCCTCGGCTACGACGGCCATGCCATCCACGATCCTGCCGATCTGCCGCCCTTGGTCGCCACGACCAAGCCGGGCACGCAGGTGCCGCTGGAGATCCTGCGCAATGGCAGCAGGAAGACCGTGCAGGTTGCCGTCGGCGCGATGGCGCGCGACAAGGATTCGGTGGACAGTGTGGGCGCCGCGCCAGGCCAGGCCAGCAGCGGTTCCAGCATGCTGGGCATCACCGTGCAGCCGCTGGACGATGCCACGCGCAAGCAGGCCGGCCTGAAGCCCGGGCAGGGCGTGTCGGTGGGCGATGTCACCGGCGACCTGGCAGCGCAGGCCGGGCTGCAGCCGGGCGACGTGATCCTGATGGTGAACCAGCAGCCGGTGGGCAGCGTGGAGGCGTTCCGTGCCGCCACCAGGGGCGTGAAGGCCGGTTCCACGGTGCTGTTGCTGGTGCGCCGCAATGGCCAGAACGGCTTCATCGGCCTGACCGTGCCGGGCGACAAGTGACGGGGGCGGGCGCGGCAGCCTGATTGGCTGCCGCGCCTCGCGCCGCCGCGGTTCCATGCGACAATACGGGGTTCATGTCGCCACACCGGCGGCATCCCCAAGGCAAGGCTGGCTGTCCGCGTTCCATGGAACTGATCCGCAACTTCTCCATCATCGCCCACATCGACCACGGCAAGTCCACGCTGGCCGACCGCATCATCCAGATCTGCGGTGGCCTTGCCGACCGCGAGATGGAAGCGCAGGTACTGGACAACAACCCGATCGAGCGCGAGCGCGGCATCACCATCAAGGCGCAGTCGGTGTCGCTGCCGTACAAGGCGCGCGACGGCAAGACCTACCAGCTCAACTTCATCGACACCCCCGGCCACGTGGACTTCAGCTACGAGGTAAGCCGTTCGCTGGCCGCTTGCGAAGGCGCGTTGCTGGTGGTTGACGCCGCGCAGGGCGTGGAGGCGCAGTCCGTCGCCAACTGCTACACCGCGGTGGAGATGGGTCTGGAAGTGGTGCCCGTGCTCAACAAGATTGACCTGCCCACCGCCGACATCGACAAGGTGAAGGGCGAGATCGAGGCGGTGATCGGCATCGATGCCACCGACGCGGTGGCGATCAGCGCCAAGACCGGCCTCAACGTGGTCGAGGTGCTGGAGGCCATCGTGGCGCGCATCCCGCCACCGAAGCCGCGCGACACCGACAAGCTGCAGGCGCTGATCATCGACTCGTGGTTCGACAACTACCTCGGCGTGGTGTCGCTGGTGCGCGTGATGCAGGGCGAGATCAAGCCCGGCGACAAGCTGCTGGTGATGTCCACCGGCCGCGTGCACGAGGTGGACGACGTGGGCGTGTTCACGCCCAAGCGCAAGAAGCTGGAAAAACTCTCGGCGGGCGAGGTGGGCTGGATCAACGCCTCGATCAAGGACGTGCACGGCGCACCGGTGGGCGACACGCTGACCCATGCCGGCAAGCCGGCTGCCGAGCCGCTGCCCGGTTTCCAGACCATGCAGCCGCGCGTGTTCGCCGGCCTGTTCCCGGTGTCCGCCGACGACTTCCCGGCGATGCGCGAGGCGCTGGACAAGCTGCGCCTCAACGACGCCGCGCTGTTCTTCGAGCCGGAATCCTCCGAGGCGATGGGCTTCGGCTTCCGCTGCGGCTTCCTCGGCATGCTGCACATGGAGATCGTGCAGGAGCGCCTGGAACGCGAGTACGACCTCAACCTCATCACCACCGCGCCCACCGTGGTGTACGAGGTGCTGAGGACCGACGGCACGGTGCTGGCGCTGGACAACCCGGCCAAGCTGCCGCCGGTGCCGCAGATCGACGAGATCCGCGAGCCGATCATCGTGGCCAGCATCCTCACTCCGGAGGCCTACATCGGCAACATCGTCACGCTGTGCCAGGAGAAGCGCGGCGTGCAGCGCTCGATCCAGTACCTCGCCACCCAGGTGCAGATCACCTACGAGCTGCCGCTGGCCGAGGTGGTGCTGGACTTCTTCGACCGCCTGAAGTCGGTGTCGCGCGGCTACGCCTCGATGGACTACCACTTCGAGCGCTTCGACGCCGGCCCGTTCGTGCGTGTCGACGTGCTGATCAACGGCGACCGCGTGGATGCGCTGTCGCTGATCGTGCATCGCACGCATGCGGACCGCCGCGGCCGCGAGCTGGTGGAGCGCATGAAGGACCTGATCCCGCGCCAGCAGTTCGACGTGGCGATCCAGGCGGCGATCGGCGCGCAGATCATCGCGCGCTCCACGGTCAAGGCGCTGCGCAAGAACGTGCTGGCCAAGTGCTACGGCGGCGACGTCAGCCGCAAGAAGAAACTCCTGGAAAAGCAGAAAGAAGGCAAGAAGCGCATGAAACAGGTCGGTCGGGTGGAGATTCCGCAGGAAGCCTTCCTCGCCGTGCTGCGGACAGACAAATAAAGGCCGGGATGGGGGAGACGGGATTCGGGATTCGGAAAAGCGACGAGCTCGCCCTCCGAATCCCGAATCCCGAATCCCGAATCCCGGCTCCGTAAGGAGCCCCCATGGAATTCGACTTTTCCGCCATCCTGCTGGCCCTCACCGTGCTGTTCGGCGTGGTGTGGGGACTGGATCGGCTGTTTTTCTACAAGAAGCGCAAGGCACGGCTGGACGCGGCGGGCAATGAATACGTCGATCCGGTGGCGGTGGACTGGGCACGCTCGCTGTTCCCGGTGGTGCTGGTGGTGCTGGTGCTGCGTTCCTTCGTGGCCGAGCCGTTCCGCATCCCCTCCGGCTCGATGATGCCGACGCTGGACGTGGGCGATTTCATCCTGGTCAACAAGTTCGCCTACGGCCTGCGCCTGCCGGCGTTCAACACCAAGTTCCTCGACCTCGGCGAGCCGAAGCGCGGCGACGTGGTGGTGTTCCGCTTCCCGGGTTACCTGTGCCGCCGGCCGGATGGAACGCTGACCCGCGTCGGGGGCGACGAAGGCAATGGTTCGCCGGCGACCGGCCCGGAGCAGAGCTGCCCGGGCACGATGCTGCCGGTGCAGAACCAGAACTGGATCAAGCGCGTGATCGGCCTGCCCGGCGACACGATCGAGGCCCAGGGCTCCGACCTGCTGATCAACGGGAAGCCGGTGCAGGCCGACGAGATCGGGCCCTTCGTGGGCAACCCGCAGCGCGACGAGGACCGCGTGATGCTGGACATGGGCGCCACGATCTGGACCGAGCACCTGGTGCGCGAGGACGGCAAGGTGGTCAACCACACCATCGCGCGCATGCCGGCCTACACCACGCCCAACTCGATCCCGAACGCGGTGGTGCCGTCCAGGGTGCCGCCGGGTTGCTACCTGGTGATGGGCGACAACCGCAACAACAGCACCGACAGCCGCTGGTGGGGCTGCCTGCCGGAGCAGAACCTGGCGGGCAAGGCCTTCATGATCTGGATGAGCTGGAAGGGCTGGGGTACCGGCGGCGTGGACTTCCATCGCATCGGCACGATCATCCATTGATGTGATGCGGCCGCCAGCGCATGCCGCGCGGCCGCTGGCATAATCGGCACGGGCGGTCGCATGGGGTGTGCGGCCGTCGCACGCATCCACAACCGGCCGGAACGGCCGCATGGCGAGGGGACTATGAAAACGAAACAGTCGGGCGTGACCCTGATCGGGTTCCTGGTGATCCTGCTGGTGGTGGGCTTCTTCGGCTTCATGGCGATGAAGCTGGTGCCGGCCTACAGCGAATACATGGGCGTGGCGAAGGCCGTGAACGGTGTCGCCAGCGAAGGCGTCAGCGGCAAGTCGCTGGACGAGATCCGCCGCAACCTGATGTACAAGTTCAGCATGCAGTACGTCGACGACAAGACCATCGCGCCCACCGATATCACGATCAGCCGCAACGCCGGCGGTACCAACACGCTGAACGTGACCTACGACAAGGACGTCCCGTTCATGTACAACATCGACTTCCTGCTGCACTTCCAGAAGAGCGCGCAGTTGCAGGGCAACGTGAACGAGTGAGCCGCGACGCTTGGCACTGAACTACCGTTTCCGCGATCCCTCGCTCGCCGCGCTGGCGCTGACCCATCGCAGCGTCGGCAAGCCGAACAACGAGCGCATGGAATTCCTCGGCGATGCGCTGCTGGGCGCCTTCGTCGCCGAGATGCTGTACGAGGCGCATCCCAAGGCCAGCGAAGGCGAGCTGTCGCGCCTGCGCGCGCAACTGGTCAACGGCCAGGCGTTGGCGGAGATCGCGCGCGAACTCGAGCTGGGCGATGCCCTGAAGCTCGGCCCCGGCGAGCTGAAGAGCGGCGGTTTCCGTCGCGACTCCATCCTTGCCGACGCGTTCGAGGCTTCGCTGGCGGCGGTTTTCCTCGACGGCGGCCTCGATGCCTGCCGGCAGGTGGTGCGCGGGCTGTTCGGCGGGCGCATCGTCGCGTTGCCGCGATCCTCCAAGGATGCCAAGACCCGCCTGCAGGAATGGCTGCAGGGCCATGGCCATGCCTTGCCGCAGTACGAGCTGATCGACAGCCACGGCGAGGACCACGCCAAGATCTTCGACGTGCGCTGCACGGTGAGCGAACCGCAGCCGCACAGCGCCGAGGCCAGCGGCTCCAGTCGGCGCCAGGCCGAGCAGGATGCCGCGGAGATCGTGCTGGCCCGGCTGGCCGCGCAGGCGCGCGACGCCTGAACTGCCCGGCGCATGCCGCGTCGGCTGCCGTCGGGCGCACTACAATGCCCCGCATTCCCCAGAGCATTCGCCATCCCATGGACCACTCCCTCGAATCCGGCGCCGACGGCGCGCTGCCGCACGACGACTACCGCTGCGGCCTGGTCGCGCTGGCCGGCCGCCCGAACGTGGGCAAGTCGACCTTGCTCAACGCGTTGATCGGTTTCCGCCTCTCGATCGTCAGCCCGCGCCCGCAGACCACGCGCCACCGCATCCTCGGCATCGCCAGCAGCGAGGCGGGGCAGATCCTGTACGTCGATACGCCGGGCCTGCATCGTGGCGCCAAGCGCGCGATGAACCGCAGCCTCAACCGGGCCGCGCGCGCGGCGATCAGCGACGTCGATCTGGTGGTGCAGGTGATCGAGGCGGGCCGCTGGACCGACGAGGACGAGGCCTTGTACGCCGCGCTCACCGAACAGAAGGTGCCGCGCTTCCTGGTCATCAACAAGGTGGACCTCAGCAAGGACAAGGGGGCGCTGCTGCCGTTCGTGGCCATGCTGAGCGAGAAGCACGCCTATGACGAGATCCACTACGTCAGCGCGCTGAAGAAGAAGGGTCTGGCCGAGCTGGAGCGTGCCATCCTCGCCCGCCTGCCGGTGAGCGCGCCGGTGTATGGCGAAGACGAGGTCACCGACCGCAGCGAGCGTTTCCTCGCCGCCGAGATGGTGCGCGAACAATTGATGCTGCGCCTCGACCAGGAACTGCCCTACGCCACCACGGTCGAGATCGAGCAATTCAACGATCGTCCCGACGGTGTCGCCGAAATCCATGCGGTGATCTGGGTGGAGCGCGACGGCCAGAAGGCCATCGTGATCGGCCAGGGCGGCGCCCAGCTCAAGGCCATCGGCACGGCGGCGCGTCGCCACATGGAGCGCCTGTTCGAGCGCAAGGTCTTCCTCAAGCTGTGGGTGAAGGTGCGCGAAGGCTGGGTGGACGACGAGGCCATGCTGAAGAAGTTCGGTTACACCGATTGAGAGCCGGGATTCGGGATTGGGGATTCGGTAAAGCAGGACCTCGCGACACCCTGGCTCTTCCGAATCCCCAATCCCGTATCCCGAATCCCGGCTTTTACCCATGCGCCTCGACCAGCAACCTGCCTACGTGCTGCACGCGCGGCCCTACCGCGAGACGTCGCTGCTGCTCGAATGCCTGACCCGCGACCACGGCCGGCTGGGCGTGGTCGCGCGCGGGGTGCGCGGCGAACGCGCGCGCCTGCGCCGCGCGCAACTGGAACCGTTCCAGGCGCTGGCGCTGGACCTGCTGTTGCGCGGCGAACTGGCCACGCTGGCCGGTGCCGAAGTGGTGGGCATGCCATTGCGGCTGGCTGGCGAGCACGGCCTTGCCGGGCTCTACCTCAACGAACTGGTGGTGCGGCTCACCGCAAGGCAGGACGCGCAGCCGGTGTTGTTCGATGCCTACGCGCGGACGCTGGCGCGGCTGGCCGCTAGCGAACCGGTGGCCTGGACGCTGCGCCGTTTCGAGCGCGACCTGCTGGAAGCCATCGGCTACGGACTGCAACTGCGGCAGGAGGCCGATGGCGACGGACTGCTGCAGGCGCAGGCGCATTACCGCTACGACGTGGAGCAGGGTGCGCTGCGTTGCACCGCCGGCGCGCCGCATGCCGTGCGCGGCGCCGACCTGCTGGCGCTGGCCGACGACCGCATGCCCGATCGCACGGGCATGGCGGCCCTGCGCCAGCTGATGCGCGAGGTGATCCGCTACCACCTCGGCGGCGGCGAATTGCGGGCCTGGCGGGTGCTGGCGGGCGTGCAGCCGCAGCGTTGAAGGAACGCTCAGGTGCCCAACGCCTGCAGCGTGGCCTGCAGGGTGGCCTGGAACTGCGCGATAGCCGGCAGGGCGGTGCGAGGAGCTTCGCGAAGTTGCTGCTGCAGGCGTTCCGCCTCGGCCGCCAGCGCGGGTGCGCCGCAGAAGCCGCAGGCCGAGCGCAACCGATGCAGCCGGTCGTCGAGCGCCGCGTCATCGCGGCCCGGCTGGCACAACTCCCGGAGCAACTGGGTCAGTTCGTCGCGCAGCAGGCCGCGCAGCGCCCGCAGGGTGGCGGCATCGCCGCTGGCGCGCAGCGCCGCCTCGTCGTCCAGCACGGGAATGGCACCGGGCAGCAGGGCCAGCAGGCGCTGCAGCTCGGCGATGCCGCAAGGCTTGCGCAACACGCCGCGGAAGCCGATCGCCAGCAGCTCGCGTTGCTCGCCGGCATCCAGCTCGGCGGAACTGGCGATGGCCAGGCTGCCGGCGGAAGCGCCGCCATCGGCCTGCAGCGCAGCCAGCACCTCGCGTGCGCCGGCGCCCGGCATGCGGCAATCCAGCAGGAGCAGGTCGAAGGCCTGGCCGCGGGCCAGTTGCAGGGCCTGCATGCCGTCGGCGCATTCGCAGGTCGCGGCTCCCAGCGAATGCAGGCCGTCGCACAGGAAGCGGCGGCTGGGCGCATCGTCGTCGGCCACCAGCACGCGCGGCGGGGGATCGGCGGGTTGGGCCGGCATGGCCGCCTCCTAGGTTCAGCAGTTGTTTGGCAGAATGGACGGACATGCGTGCGACTTCAAGCCACCTGCTGTTGTGCTTCTTCCTGCTGCTCGGCCTCGGCCTCGGCCTGCCGCCGACGGCACGTGCCGATGTCACGGTCAGCGCGAAGCAGGTCGACCTGCCGGGCCTGCAACTGCAGGACGTGGACGCGCAACTCGCCGAGGATCCGGCCGGTGGCCTGCATCTGCAGTTGCAGGCCGGCCAGGCGGACGTCGCCGCGATGGGCTGGCGCCACGTGGGCCTGCACCTGGACGGCCGCCTGCAGCGTGATGCGCAGTTGCGCTGGGTGTTCGACGGCCGCGTGCAATTGCGCGGTGCGCCCGGTGGCGCGCTGGCCGACGCGCAGGTGACCTGGGTGGTGAATCCCGGCGCCGACACCATGCAGGTCGAGCTGCGGCAGGACAAGGCGCAAGCCAGTGCATGGCTGCCGCTGGATCAACCCAGCCACGCCCAGGTCAGCCTGCGCCAGCTGCCGACGGGCTGGCTGCAGGGGCTGTTGGGACGCGCGGGGTCCGCGCGACTCACCGGGGGCCGCGTGGACGCCGACCTCGCGCTGGACGTGGGCGACACGGGCATGCAGTCGTCCGGCCGGTTCACGCTGGCTGGCGTGGGTTTCGACACGCCCGGCGGCACCATGGCGGGGCAGGGCGTGGCCGGCAAGGGCCGCTTCGGTTTCGACAGCGACGGGGACGGCGGCCGGCTCAGCGTGCAGGGCAACCTGGAGGGCGGCGAGCTGCTGCTGGGATCGCTCTACGCGAAGCTGCCCGCGCACCCGGTGCAACTGGAAGTGGACGTGCATGCTCGGCAAGGCGCGGTCGAACTGCAGAAGCTGCACGTCGACGACGCCGACGCGCTGCGCTTCGACGGCGCGATCGCGTTCGATGCCAAGGGCACGCTGCAGAAGCTGCAACTGGATCGCTTCCGGGCGAATTTCCCGCTGGTCAGCCAGCGCTACGGCCAGGCCTGGCTGGCCGCGCTGGGCCTGCGCGACGCGCGTATCGCCGGGCGCGTCAACGGCAGCGTCGACTGGCGCAACGACGGCCTGCATGCCTTCGCGTTCGACACCGACGGACTCGATCTTTCCGATGGCGGCGGGCGTTTCGCGGTGAACGGCCTGCGCGGCGGCCTGGACTGGTCGGCGCGTAGCGACCGCCCGGCCACCACCCTGGCCTGGCAAGGACTGCAGTTCTACCGGATACCGGTGGCTGCCGCGACATCGCGCTGGCAGGACCGCGGCGGCAGCCTTTCCCTGTCGCAGCCGTTCGCGGTGGCGGTGCTGAAGGGCGAGTTGCGGCTGGCCAGCCTGGACTGGCGACCAGCGGCGGCGCAGGGCCAGCGCCTCACCGCCGACCTCGTCGTCACCGGCGTGGACATGGCCAGCTTCAGCCGTGCGCTGGACTGGCCGGCCATCCCCGGCACGCTGAGCGGCGCGGTTCCGTCGCTGCGCTGGGCCGGCGACCGCCTCGAACTGGACGGCGGCTTCGCGGCGAACGTGTTCGGCGGTACCGTGACGGCCACCCGGCTTTCGCTGCAGCAACCGTTCGGCGACGCGCCGGTGCTGGCCGGCGATTTCAAGCTGGACCAACTCGACCTGGCGGCGTTCACCGGCGTTTTCGACATCGGCGGCATGACCGGCCGACTGCATGGCGTCGTCGACGACCTGCGCCTGCTGGACTGGAGTCCCGTCGCCTTCAGGGCGTCGTTGCTGGCCGATGACGGCGGACGCATCAGCCAGCGCGCGGTGAACAACCTCGTGCTGCTGAGCGGGGGCGGCGTGGCCAGCGGCCTGCAGGGCGCGATGCTGAAGCTGTTCAAGAACTTCAGCTACAAACGCGCCGGCCTGGCCTGCACGCTGCAGGACGGGGTTTGCCTGATGGGTGGCCTGGCCACCGAAGAAGACGGCTACACCATCGTCGAGGGCAGCGGCCTGCCGCGCCTGCAGGTGCTCGGCCATCAGGGCAAGGTCGATTGGCCCACGTTGCAGCGGCGCCTGCGCGAGGCCGCTGGCGGCCATGCGCCGACGGCTCATTGACCCGCCGAATCGGCGATAATGTCCGGTCTGCTCCTGCCGTGTTGAAGCCCCGCAGACATGTCCCGATCCAACTCCCGTTCCCGCGCGCCCGCCGCGGAGCTTGAAGCCGACGTCACCGACCTTGCCCACGACGGGCGCGGCGTGGCCCGCATCGACGGCAAGGCCGTGTTCGTCGCCGGTGCGCTCGAAGGCGAACGGGTGCGGCTGCGCATCCGCAAGCGCCATCGCCATTTCGACGAGGCCGAGGTGGTCGAGGTCCTCGCGGCCTCGCCGCAACGCGTCGAACCGAAGTGCGCGCATTTCGGCGTGTGCGGCGGCTGCTCGCTGCAGCATCTGGACGCGGCCGCGCAGATCGCCGCCAAGCAGCGCGTGCTGGCCGACAACTTCGCGCGCATCGGCAAGGTGGAGCCGGCCAGCTGGCTGCCGCCGCTGGTGGACGAGCCGTGGGGCTACCGTCGCAAGGGGCGCCTCTCGGTGCGCGCGGTGGCGAAGAAGGGCCGCGTGCTGGTGGGTTTCCGCGAGGAAGCCAACCCGCGCTACGTGGCCGACATCCTCCACTGCGACGTGGTGCATCCCGCGCTGGGCACGAAGATCGGGCTGATCGGCGAACTGGTCGGTTCGCTGGACGCCGCCGCCGGCATCGCGCAGATCGAGTTCGCCGCCGGCGACGACACCGTGGCGCTGGTGTTCCGCCATCTGCAACCGCTGAGCGAAGGCGACCGCGCGGCGCTGGTCGCGTTCGGCCAGCAGCACGGCTTCGCGATCTACCTGCAGCCGGGCGGCTTGAGCAGCGTGCATCCGTTGTGGCCGGAGGCGCCGCGGCTGGCGTTCAAGCTGTCGCCGGGCGGCGGCGCGGAGGACGTGGAACTGGAGTTCCAGCCGCTGGATTTCGTGCAGGTCAACGCGGGGATGAACCAGCGCATGATGGCGCGCGCGATGGAATTGCTGGATCCGCAGGCCGGCGACCGCGTGCTCGACCTGTTCTGCGGGCTGGGCAACTTCACCCTGCCGATCGCGCGCCGCGTGGCCGAGGTGGCGGGCGTGGAAGGTGAGCACGGGTTGGTGGCGCGCGCCGGCGACAACGCCGCGCGCAACGGCATCGCCAACGCGCGCTTCCACGTCGCCAACCTGTTCGAGGACCAGCGCGGCACCGAGTGGGCGCGCCAGCCCTGGGACAAGCTGCTGCTCGATCCGCCGCGCGCCGGTGCCGACCAGGTGCTGGCCTACCTGCCGCACCAGGCCACGAATCGCATCGTCTACGTCTCCTGCCACCCCGCCTCGCTGGCGCGCGATGCCGGCATCCTGGTCAACCAGCACGGATTCAGGCTGAGCGCGGCGGGCGTGATGGACATGTTTCCGCACACGGCTCACGTGGAATCCATTGCTTTGTTTGAGCGGTCTTCCTGACCGCGAAGATCAAACGGGCGGCCATCCATGGAGTAACTGGTGCATCCGTCCATGGGATGCGAAAGTCAAACGGGCGGCCATCCATGGCCGCACTCTTCAACAAAACCACGCTTTATCAGGTGGGCTCCGCACGGCATGAAAAGCTGACCCATGGGCATCGAGATCGAACGCAAGTTCCTCCTGCGCGACGACAGTTGGCGCGCGCAGGTCGAGCACGGCGAACACATCGCGCAGGGCTATCTGGTCGGTGCGCCCGCACTCGCGGCCGGGCATGCGCGGGCGTCGGTGCGCGTGCGTCGCGCGGGGGGCGAGGCGTGGCTCAACATCAAGGCCGCGCGGCTGGGCATCGAGCGTGCGGAATACGACTATGCGATTCCGCCGGACGATGCCGATGCGCTGCTCGCCACGCTCTGCGACGGCGTGCTCAGCAAGCGGCGCCACCATGTCACGGTCGCAGGCACGCTGTTCGAGATCGACGAGTTCCTGGGCGACAATGCCGGCCTCGTGGTGGCCGAGGTGGAACTGCCGCGGGCGGACGCGCCGTTCCCGCGGCCGCCATGGCTGGGCCGCGAGGTGAGCGCGCTGGCGCGCTACTACAACGTCAACCTGATCGCGCATCCGTATGCCGGCTGGACGCAGGCCGAACGCGACGCCAACGATGGAGTGAACACCTGATGCTGCTGATCGGCCTGGCCGGACTCGAAGTCGCCGAGCGCGAACGCGCCTGGCTTGCCGCCCCCGGCGTGGCGGGCGTGATCCTGTTCGCGCGCAACTACGCTGACCGCACGCAGTTGATGGCGCTATGCGAGTCCATCCGCGAAATCGGCGGCGAACACCTGCTGATCGCGGTGGACCAGGAGGGCGGCCCGGTGCAGCGCTTCCGCGCGGGCTTCACCCGCCTGCCGGCGCTGGCGCGCATCGGCGAGGTGTACGACCGCGACGCCACCGAGGCGGTGCGCCTCGCCGAGGAACACGCCTGGGTGATGGCCAGCGAGCTGCGCGCCTGCGGCGTGGACTTCAGTTTTGCGCCGGTGGCGGACCTGGCGCGCGGCAACGCGGCGATCGGCCCGCGCGCGTTCCATGCCGATCCCGCCGCCACCGCCGAACTGGCCGCGGCCTATGTCCGCGGCATGCACCTGGCCGGCATGGCATCGGTGCTCAAGCATTTCCCCGGCCACGGCTCGATCGCGGTGGACACGCACAAGGCCGCGGCCATCGACGTGCGGCCGCTGGAGACGATCCGTCGCGACGACCTGCGCCCCTTCGCCGAATGCATCGCCGCGCGGGTGGAAGGGGTGATGATGGCGCACGTGATCTACCCTGCCGTCGCTGTCGAACCCGCCGGTTACTCGTCCGTGTGGATCAGGCAGATACTGCGCGGGGAACTGGGTTTCCAGGGCGCCGCGATCAGCGACGACATCAGCATGGCCGCCGCGGGCGCGGCCGGCGGCGTGGCCGAGCGCGTGCACGGCCACCTGGACGCCGGTTGCGACCTGGTGCTGGCCTGCTTCCCCGACGTGGTGGACGAGGCCATCGCCGCCGTTGCGCGGCGCGCACCTTCGCATCCCGGGCGGCTGGCCGCGCTGCGCGGCGCCATCGGCGCCAGTTGGGACAGCCTTACCGACAACCCCCAGCGCGACCGCTTCGTCGCGCGCATCACGGCGCTGGACGCCACGCAGGCCAACGCATGAACGACAAGCTTCCTTCCCTGAAAGACGCGCTGGCGAATGCCGACGTGCTGTTCGAACGCGCCGAGCTGGAAAGCGTGATCGCCGACCTGGGCCGGCGCATCGATGCCGCGCTGGACGGGGAACGCGCGGTGTTCCTCACCGTGATGAACGGCGCGCTGATGTTCGCCGGCCAGCTCGCGCTGGCGATACGCACCGACCTGGAATTCGACTACGTGCACGCCACCCGCTACCGCGGCGCGACCAGCGGCAGCGATCTGCACTGGCTGCGCGCGCCGGCGGCGGATCTCGCGGGCCGCACCGTGCTGCTGGTGGACGACATCCTGGACGAGGGCCACACGCTGAAGGCCGTGCGCGACGATTGCCTGCACCGCGGCGCGAGGCGCGTGCTGATCGCCAGCCTGTGCTGCAAGGAACACGACCGCCTGGTCGACGGCATCGCCTCCGATTTCAACGGCGTGGTCCTGCCGGACCGCTACGTGTTCGGCTACGGCATGGACTACCACGAGCAGGGCCGCAACCTGCCGGCCATCTACGCGTTGCGCTGAGCTGCGCCTTCAGGAGATCACGAATGAACATTCTGGGCATCTCCGGCAGCCTGCGCCGGGCCTCCTTCAACACCGTGCTGCTGCACGCCGCGCAGGAACTGTTGCCGGCGGGCGCGACCCTCGCCATCCACGACCTGCACGGCCTGCCGCTGTTCGACCAGGACGTGGAGGAGCAGGGCGATCCCGCGCCGGTCGCCGCGCTGAAGGATGCGGTGGCGCAGGCCGATGCCCTGCTGCTGGCCTGCCCCGAATACAACGGCGGCATCACCGGCGTGCTGAAGAACGCCATCGACTGGATCTCGCGGCCGGGCACCGCCAGGGAAACCGCGCCGCTGGCCGGCAAGCGCGCCTGCATCGTCGGCGCCAGCCCGGGCATCACCGGCACGGTGCGCGCTCAGGACCAGTTGCGGCTGGTGCTGCGCCGCGCCGGGGCGGTGGTCGAGCCGCAGGGCGAGGTGCTGGTGTTCCAGGCGCACACCAAGATCGCCGATGGCCGGCTGACGGACGAGCGCACCCGCGAATTGCTGGCACGTCATCTCCACAACTTCCTTGGAACCTTCGCATGAGCAACCACCCGATCGACCTGGCCGTTATCGGCGGCAGCGGCCTGTACAAGTTTCCCGGCCTCGAAAACGCCAGTCGGCATGCGGTGGAGACGCCGTTCGGCGCGGCCTCGGGCGAGATTGTGCTGGGCGATTTCGCGGGCAGGCGCGTGGCCTTCCTTGCGCGCCACGGCGAGAGCCACAGCCTGCCGCCGCACCGGGTGAACTACCGCGCCAACCTGTGGGCGCTGCATCGGCTCGGCGCGCGTGCGGTGATCGGCGTCAACGCCGTGGGCGGCATCCGTGCCGACATGGGGCCGCGCGCCATCGTGGTGCCCGACCAGTTGATCGACTACACCCATGGCCGCTACACCAGCTTCTGCGACATCGAAGGCGCCGAGGTGAACCACATCGACTTCAGCGAGCCGTACACCGCCCCGCTGCGCCATCGCTTGCTGCAGGCCGCGCGCAAGGCGGGCATCGCGGTGATCGACGGCGGCTGCTATGGCGCCACGCAGGGGCCACGGCTGGAGACCCGCGCCGAGATCGCGCGCATGCGCCGCGACGGCTGCGACCTGGTCGGCATGACCGGCATGCCCGAAGCCTCGCTGGCACGCGAACTCTCGCTGGAATACGCCTGCCTCGCCCTGGTGGCGAATTTCGCCGCCGGCTGCGGCGATGAGGCCGAGATCAGCATCGAGGAGATCTTCGCCCACCTCGCCGCGGCCACCGCCGAAGTGCCGCGCCTGCTGGAGGCGATGCTGCGCGCCTGATCGTGCATCAAGGCGTTGCGCGGCATCTTGCGCGGAGTGTGCGGACATGCCGCGAATCGGTCCGCGCATATTGCGCTTTGCCCCGGATCATGCGGATACTTCGCGGGCACCAGGACGGTGAGCCAGGGGGATGGTTCGAGCTCGACCGGGTGCGCCCTGTCCATGCTTCCAGAGGTTCCAGCAATGCGTTTCGGTACGGTCAAGTGGTTCAACGACGCCAAGGGCTTCGGTTTCATCGCGCCCGAGGACGGTGGGGAGGACGTGTTCGTCCATTTCTCGGCGATCAATTCCAAGGGCTTCCGCAGCCTGCAGGAAGGCCAGCGCGTGAAGTTCGAAGTCACCCAGGGCCCGAAGGGCGCCCAGGCTTCGGGCGTCGAAATCGCGGGTTGATCTCCATGGGCCGGCCTTGCGTCGGCCATGCAATGAAGTCGAGCCCCGCGCCCAGGCGCGGGGCTTTTTGCTTTAGGAAGCGTCGCCTTGGTCCGGGATGGGCGGCAGGGGAGGAACCCATGCGATCCTTGCCCCCGGGCCGGCCGCAAAAGCTGCAGCGTGCAGCCATGGATGGACGTCCGTTTGATCTTCCCGGCCAGGGGCGATAGCAATACCTTGAAGAGTGCAGCCATGGATGGCTGCCCGTTTGATCTTCGCGATCATGGACGATCGCAATGACCTTGAAGAGTGCAGCCATGGATGGCTGCCCGTTTGATCTTCGCGATCATGGACGATCGCAATGACCTTGAAGTGCAGCCATGGATGGCTGCCCATTCGACCTCCGCGATCACGGACGATCGCCCCCATACAGGTGCAGACATGACTGACCGGCGACAATTCCTCAAGACCTCGTTGCTGGGCGCGTCCGCGCTGGCGATGAGCAAACCGCTTGCCGCGACTGGAGCCACGGGCATGGCCGGCACCACGGGCAAGCCGGGCATCGTGCGCGTGGTATCCACCTGGGATTTCGGCGTGGCGGCGAACAAGGCGGCGTGGACCGTCCTGGGCCAGGGCGGCCATGCGCTGGACGCGGTCGAGACCGGCGTGCGCGTGCCGGAGGCGGATCTCAAGAACCACAGCGTGGGCCGCGCCGGCTACCCGGACCGCGACGGCCACGTCAGCCTCGACGCCAGCATCATGGACGCCGAGGGCAACTGCGGCGCGGTTGCCGCGATCGAACACATCGCCCACCCGATCTCGGTGGCGCGGCGCGTGATGGAGCGCACGCCGCACGTGCTGCTGGTCGGCGACGGCGCGCTGCAGTTCGCGCTGGAGCAGGGCTTCAAGAAGGAGCACCTGCTCACGCCAGAATCCGAAAAGGCCTGGCATGAATGGCTGAAGACGGCGCACTACGAGCCATCGGTCAACAGCGAAGTGCGCGACTACGGCAAGACCAGCCTCGGCCTCCCCGGCGGCAAGGACAACCACGACACCATCGGCATGCTCGCGCTGGACGCGCACGGCAAGCTGGCTGGCGCCTGCACCACCAGCGGCATGGCGTGGAAGATGCGCGGGCGCGTCGGCGACAGCCCGATCATCGGCGCCGGCCTGTACGTGGACGGCGATGTCGGCGGCGCCACCTCCACCGGCGTGGGCGAGGAAGTGATCCGCAACGCCGGCAGTTTCCTGGTGGTGGAACTGATGCGCCAGGGCCGCACGCCCACCGAGGCCTGCAAGGAGGCGGTGATGCGCATCATCAAGCGCCGCCCGGAGGCCACCAAGACACTGCAGGTCGGCTTCCTCGCCATGAACAGGGAGGGCGAAGTGGGCGCCTACGCGATCCAGCACGGCTTCACCTACGCCGTGTGCGACGCGAAGCAGCAGGATGCGTTGCTGCCCTCGGCCAGCGTCTACACCACGAGCTACTCATGATCCTCGAAGTCGCCGCCAACTCGGTGGCCTCCGCGCTGGCCGCACAGGAGGGCGGGGCAGGGCGGGTGGAACTGTGCGCCGCGCTGGAACTCGGCGGCCTCACGCCTTCGCACGCCACCATCGCGATGGCGCGCGAACGGCTGCGCATTCCGCTCTACGTGCTGATCCGCCCGCGCGCCGGCGACTTCCTCTACGACGACGACGAATGCGAGGCCATGCGCCGCGACATCGAGACCTGCGTGGCGCTGGGCTGCGATGGCGTGGTGCTGGGCGCGCTCGACGCCGACGGCGACGTGGACATGGGGCGTTGCTACGGCCTGGTCGCTGCGGCGGGCCGCATCGGCGTCACCTTCCATCGCGCGTTCGACCTCGCGCGCGATCCGCGTCGCGCGCTGGACGACGTGATCGCGCTGGGCTGCGAGCGCCTGCTCACTTCGGGCGGGCAGGCCAGCGCGATGGATGGCGCGCCGTTGATACGCGAACTGATCGCGCAAGCCCGCGGCCGCATCGGCATCATGCCCGGGGCAGGCGTCACCGACCGCAACATCGCCGCGCTTGCCGCGGCCACCGGTGCGCGCGAAATCCATGCCTCGGCCAAGCGGCAACTGCCCTCGCGCATGCGCCATCGACCGCCGTTGCTCACCGACATGCAGGGCGGCGAGCTGCGCAGTGATGTCGAGCAGGTGCGCGCCCTGGTGCGGGCGATGCAGCCTTAGTCCCTGCTGGTTATGGGGGCGCAAGTCCCGGGAGCGCAGTGAATCGGCGGGGATGGATGGCTCCCTACCGCAGCGAATGTGCCCGCACCTTCGCTAAGATGCCGCTTTGCAATTCCCTTGCGGAGCGAGTCCCAGTGATCATCAAACCCAAAGTGCGCGGCTTCATCTGTGTCACGGCCCACCCGGTCGGTTGCGAGCTCAACGTGGCCGAGCAGATCGCCACCACCAGGGCCGCCATCCACGACGACGGCAAGGGTCCGAAGCGCGTGCTGGTGATCGGCGCCTCCACCGGCTACGGCCTCGCTTCGCGCATCACCGCTGCGTTCGGCTACGGCGCCGCCACGCTGGGCGTGTTCTTCGAGAAGCCCAGCAGCGAGGACAAGCCCGGCACCGCCGGCTGGTACAACGCCGCTGCGTTCGACAAGTTCGCCAAGGACGCCGGCCTGTATGCGAAGTCGATCAACGGCGACGCCTTCGCCAACGAGACCCGTGAGCGCGCCATCGAGATCATCCGGAACGAGATGGGCGGGCAGGTCGACCTCGTCGTCTACTCGCTGGCCTCGCCCGTGCGCAAGCTGCCGGACAGCGGCGAGGTGGTGCGCTCCGCGCTCAAGACCATCGGTGAGACCTTCACCGCGAGCTCCGTGGACACCAACAAGGACACGGTGATCCAGGCCAGCGTGGAGCCGGCCACCGAGCAGGAGGTCAAGGACACCGTCACCGTGATGGGCGGCGAGGACTGGGCGCTGTGGATCGACGCGCTGGGCAAGGCCGGCGTGCTGGCAGCGAATGCCAAGACCATCGCCTACAGCTACATCGGCACCGAGATCACCTGGCCGATGTACTGGCACGGCACGCTGGGCCAGGCCAAGCAGCACCTCGACAACACCGCCAAGGCGCTGCGCGGCAGCCATGCCGGGCTGGACGCCCGCGTGGGCGTGATGAAGTCGGTGGTCACCCAGGCCAGCGCCGCGATCCCGGTGATTCCGCTCTATGTCTCCATCGCCTTCCGCGTGATGAAGGACAAGGGCATCCACGAAGGTTGCATCGAGCAGATCAACCGCCTGTTCCACGATCGCCTCTATCGTGCCGACGGGGCCGCCGTGCCCACCGACGACGAAGGCCGCGTGCGCTTGGACGACTGGGAGCTGCGCGACGACGTGCAGGATGCCTGCAAGGCGCTGTGGCCCACCGTCACCACCGAAAGCCTGCGCCAGGTCACCGACTACGACGGCTACAAGCACGAGTTCCTGAAGCTGTTCGGCTTCGATCGCAGCGATGTGGACTACGACGCCGACGTGGCAACGGACCGGCGCTTCGACTGCGTGGAAATGTAAGCGTCCATCCTGGCCTCGCTGCCACCTGGCGATCCAGCCGCGTTTCCCGCAAGGATACGAAGCCGCTTTCGTGAAAAAGCCCCGCATCGCGGGGCTTTTTCTGTGCGTGGGGGCCGCGTGGCCAGTCGCGGGGCTGGCACCGTACGCGCGCGGAATATCCGGAAAAGCGGGTCAGCCGCGAGACTGGGCGACCACGCTGCCGTCGTCCGGGTCGGCCAGCAGATCGACGCCGTGGCCTGCGGCGGACTTCGCCTTCGCGCGCCACAGGCCATGGTCGAATTTCACGTCCTTGACGTTCTGGAAACCTGCTGCGGTCAGTTTGGCGCTGACTTCGTCCTCGTCCAGCCTGGATGGCGCATCGGATGGATACACCCTGCCGGAGACCGGGCCGACGGCAAGCTTCACCCACTTCTTGTTGCCACCGCGGGCCTTGCCGCGCCACACGCCATCCTTGAACTCCAGTCCCTTCACTTGCTTGTAGCCGGCATTCGCGATCGCGGCCCTGATCCCGTTTTCGCTCATCGCGTCATTCGGCGGCTGCGTCGACCAGGTGCTCGTGATGGTCGTGGTCCGGGTCGTGGACGACGTGGTCATCGGCGGTGGCTGGGTCTGCGCGAAGACGGCACCGCCGATCGACAGTCCGATCAACAGGGGAAGCAGGCGTTTGCTCATGATGCACTCCTTGGTGATGGGCCGGTCGCACCGGCAGGCAGGCCCACGGTCTGGCGGTCGCGGACAGGAGGATCGCCGGGACGAGCCTGGCACTTTGAATGGGACCATCGCTTTCGGAATGGGGGCGTAAAAAAACCATGGCCGGCAGGTGAGGGGGCGGGTTGCGGTTCAGCTGACGCGGATCCGGCATGCGCGTGGATCCGGGCCCCGCGCCAGGTGCAGGAAGTCGGGACATGATGTGCGTGGGCGGATCGCGGGCAGTGGCGAGGGTGCAACCGAGTGGCGTGTGCATAGGGCACGCACGTCGATCGGATGCGATTTGCCGCGCTTTGCAGCACGACCTGCAGTGCGATCGCATTGATGCCGTGCGCCACGACCCCATATACTTGCTTGGCCAATTCGTTTTCCCCGGGGGTGTACTGGCTTCGACGGGGGTAGTGAGATGGCTTGGTGCATGCCGAGGGGGCAGCTTTCCTCGTTAATCCAGCCGCAAACTCATAGTTGCCAACGACGACAACTACGCTCTGGCCGCTTAAGGCCTAGCCCCGAACCCACTTGTGCTCGTGCTCGTCGGTGTAGGGTCATTATCACGGGATCGCCCGAAGCCGCCGCCTGTCGGCCAGGGTCAAATCAAGCAGGCTGGTCCTTCGATGCGCTTCGCACGCCGTGCTGTCGCGGGACGAGATCCAACGGTGAGCTAAGCATGTAGTACTGGGCGTCAAGCGCCTTCGGACGGGGGTTCGACTCCCCCCACCTCCACCAACAAGCCGTCCAACGGCATCCAAAGAAGGCCGGAAACCCTAGCAATTGCAACGGTTCCGGCCTTTTTCTTGGACTGCTGCAAGTGCGGGAGCTGCGCCAGCTATACGGGTCGAGTTTCCTTGGGCTTGCCTGCCTCTTCGAGGCCCGTTGGCGGTCAGGTCTGTTCGGCGATCCGCTTGCGTGTCCTTGTCCCTTGCGCCGCACCCTTGGCGGGCGCGCAGGTCTTCCCGGTGGCGCAGCAGCAGTTCTCGGTGAGATAGCCGATCAGATCGTCCATGGCTGCCATCGAGGCTGCGTAGTAAATGAAGCGCCCTTCCTGCCGGCTGGTGATCAAGCCGGCGCGCACAAGCTCCTTCAGGTGGAAGGAAAGCGTGGTATTCGCGACACCCAGTCGTTCGGCAATGGCGCTCACCACCAGGCCATCCGGCACATGCTCGACCAGCAGGCGGTAGATGGCCAGGCGGGATTCCTGGGCCAGGGCGGAAAGAACCGAAATGGCTTGCTTGGTCTGCATGATGGTGCGGGTGTTGCTCCGGGGTTCGGTCAGTGTACGGGGTTGCACGGTTGGCCGGGTCAAGCGAGCTGCGGGCGAGCCTAGGAATCCAGCCCTTCGATGCGGCTGACGAGTGCGAGGTGATCGAGCGCCTCGATGCGCAGGTTCGGCGAGGATGCTGCGAGAGGAGTTCCCGGTGCACACGACAGCACGTTGTAATGCCCTTGCATGGCGCTCTCCGGTCAGGCGGTCTGGGCTTCGTACCAGCGCTTGCTGGCGGTGACGATGCGGACCACGGACAGCATCACCGGCACCTCGATCAGCACGCCCACCACGGTGGCCAGCGCCGCGCCCGAGTGCACGCCGAACAGGCCCACCGCCGTGGCCACCGCCAGTTCGAAGAAATTGCTGGCGCCGATCAGGGCCGAAGGCGCCGCCACGCAGTGCGGGACGCGGAACGCGCGGTTGAGGATGTAGGCCAGCGTCGAATTGCCGTAAACCTGGATCAGGATCGGCACGGCCAGCATGGCGATCACCAGCGGCTGCGCGAGGATCTGCCGTCCCTGGAAGCCGAACAGCAGCACCAGGGTCAGCAGCAATGCGCCAAGCGAGATCGGTCCCAGCCGAGCCAGCAGGCGCTGGAGTGCGTCCGGACCGCCATGAGCCAGTACGACATGGCGCAGGATGACGCTGATCATCACTGGCACGACGATGTAGAGCACCACTGAGAGGATCAGCGTGTTCCACGGCACGGTGATCGCCGAAATGCCCAGCAGCAGCCCGACGATGGGCGCGAAGGCCACCACCATGATCGCGTCGTTCAGGGCCACCTGGCTCAAGGTGAAATTGGGCTCGCCGTTGCACAGGTTGCTCCACACGAACACCATCGCCGTGCAGGGTGCGGCCGCCAGCAGGATCAGGCCCGCGACATAGGAATCCAACTGGTCGGCCGGCAGCCACGGCGCAAACACGTGGCGGATGAAGATCCAGCCCAGCAGCGCCATCGAGAAGGGTTTCACGGCCCAGTTGATGAAGAGCGTGACGACTATCCCTTTCCATTGGCGGCGCACGCCGCCCAGCGCGCCGAAGTCGATCTTCAGCAGCATGGGGATGATCATCAGCCAGATCAGTACCGCGACAGGCAGGTTGACCTGTGCCACCTGCATGCCGCCCAGCCGGCCGAACGTGGCAGGCAGCCGGTGTCCGAGCAGCGTGCCGGCGACGATGCACAGCAGCACCCAGACGGTCAGGTAGCGCTCGAAGAAGCCCATGGGGTTTTCCGCAGGAACGGCGACAGCGGCGTCGCCTGCCGGCAGGGGCGTTCCGTTCATGCCGCGTCCTCGTCTTCGTCGGTGAGGGCGCCGATGCGATCCAGCGCCTGCTTCAGGAGCTCGCGGTCCATCGTCTCCACCGGCAGGTCGACCAGGGCGGTGATCCGGTAGAGGATGAGCGTGTGGGCACGGCGGAACGCTTCGAGCAGGGCGCCATGGCCGTGGGCTGCGGCCGGATCGGGCAGGCCCCAGTGGCTCTTGACGAAATCGCCGAAGAGCACCGGGCAGTCCTCGTTGGCGGCGTTGTCGCACACGGTGATGACGATATCGAGCGGCGGCGCACCTTCTTCCGTGAAGCGATCCCACGACTTGCTGCTCAAGCCGGCGATCGGAATGCCCGCGGCCTGGAGTTCATCCAACGCATGTGGGTTGACTTTGCCGGTGGGCTGACTGCCGGCGCTGAATGCTTCGAAGCGGCCCTTGCCGAGGTGGTTGAGCGTGGCTTCGGAGAGGATGCTGCGGGCGGAGTTGCCCGTGCAGATGAACAGGACGCGGCAGGGGTTCATGACGGCTCTCGTGCTGGTGCGTGGATCGCGGGATGGGAAGCGCAGGCGGTGCATGCGGGCATCGCCTTGCGCTTCCATATTGTTTCGACATTTCTATATTCATAGAATTGTTTCACCAATGCAATGCCGGACCTGCCCCGTGACCGAAGAACTCCCGCACGTCGATGCCACCCTGCTCGATACCCCCAGCCTCGCGAAGCTGGATCTGCCGACGGGTGCCGGCCACCCGCCGCGCATCCTCATCCTGTACGGCTCGCTGCGGCCGCAATCGTTCAGCCGCAAGCTTGCCCTGGAGGCGGGACGCATCCTGCGCCGGTTCGGTGCAGAGACCCGCGTGTTCGATCCGCACGACCTGCCGATCCTGGACAGCGTGCCGGCCAGCCATCCCAGGGTGCAGGAGCTGCGTGCCCTGTCGCTGTGGTCCGAGGGCCAGGTCTGGGTCAGCCCGGAGCGGCATGGCACCGTCACCGGCGTGTTCAAGAACCAGATCGACTGGCTACCGCTGGAAGAGGGCAGTGTGCGTCCGACGCAGGGGCGCACGCTGGCGGTGATGCAGGTCTGCGGTGGATCGCAGTCGTTCAACGTGGTGAACGCGTTGCGCGTGCTGGGGCGCTGGATGCGCATGGTGACCATCCCGAACCAGTCGTCGGTGGCCAGGGCCTGGCAGGAATTCGACGACGACGGGCGCATGAAGCCCTCGCCGTTCTACGACCGCGTGGTCGACGTGATGGAAGAACTGTTCAAGTTCACCTTGCTGGTGCGCGACCGCAGCGACTACCTGGTGGACCGCTACAGCGAGCGCAAGGGAGCGGCCCGGGCCAGGGTGTCCGCAGCAGCCGTTGTTGCCGGGGTGCCGTCACCCGACGCACTTGCACCAGTCGTGCACACAAGGGAAACACCGAAGCAGGCGACTGCGTGTTGCGGCACCCCGGGCAGCCAGTGCGTGTGAGCTCGGCCATCCGGCCGCGAGGGTCTGTCACAACCCCGGTGTGGCACTTCACGGAACACCTCGCCATGCCGGTCGTGGCGATGCAGGGAATAGGCATGTAATTTGCCTGAGGCATGGGAGCGCCTGACGGTCCAAGGCAGAATGAGGCTGGCCTGGAAACGCAGGCCGCCATGCGCATGTGCGCGCCTGCAGGAGGCTTCGGTTGAGGCCATCCCGTCGGGTGATGCATTTTGTCCATGAGTGCCGTATTGCTGCCCTCGTGTTGACCTTGAGGAGAACCCCAGCTTGCATGCTGCTTTGCTCATCGTGCTGCTGACGGCGCATCTGGCGCTGGCGTACTGGTGCGGTCATGCGGAGGCCGTGCCGCCCCAACTGGCCATGCTGCTGGTGCAGGGCATGGCGGTGTGGGCGGTGTTCACGCGCTACCGGCGCAGCCCGTCCCTGATCCGGTTGCCGTGGCTGCTGCTGGCGGTGGCCGTGCTGATGCAGATGCTGTGGGACGGCACCAATGCGCTGGCGGCGGTGCTGGGCGACAAGGGCGGCTACCTGGCCGCGCTCGCCACGGTGCTGTCGGGCTTGTACGTGGTCCCGTGCATGTTCATGTCGACGCGCTCGTTCACGCGACATGAGCCGCGCACCGTGGCCGTGCTGGACCTGGTGCTGCTGTGCATGGTGGCGGTGCTGGTGTACCAGTTCTTCACCACGCTGTTGAGCGGGCCGCTGGCCGCCGATCCGGCCAGCATCCACGTGGTGGTCTACCTGGCCGATGCCATCGATTTCTCGCTGGCGGCGATGGCACTGCTGCGCCTGTTCGGGGCACGCAGCTTCCGCTGGCGTTACTTCTACTACGTGGCCGGCGCGTATCTGCTGGTCAATGCCGCGGTGGCCTGCATCTACAACCGCATCGAAATGCATGGCCTGCCGTGGTGGGCAGGCTCGCTGATCGATATCCCGCACGCCTTGCTGGTGCTGGTGGCCTTGCGCAGGCCACCGCGCTGGTTGCGCACCTATCATCCGTCGCTGGGCGTTTCGCAGACCATCGCCTCGTTCGCGCCGATCATGCTGGCGACGATGGTGGTCATGCTCGCCATCAGCACGTCGCGCATCCATTACGGGCTCAGCCTGCTGGTGGGATCGCTGGCGGTGCTGTTCTACGGTTTGCGCGTGGCCTTCATCCAGAGCCGGCACATCGACCAGCAGCGCGCCGTCGACCAGAGCACCCGGCGGCTGGAGCAACAGGTGGGGCGCGACCCGCTTACCGGCATCGCCAACCGCGCCGCGCTGGACACGCGCCTGCGCGAAGTGCTGGAAGCGGGGCACCGGACCGGTGGCTTCTGTTCGCTGCTGATGGTCGATATCGATTACTTCAAGCAATACAACGACAGCCTCGGGCACGTCGCCGGCGATGCTTGCCTGGTGCGGGTGGCCGATGCCTTGAGCCACAGCGTGGTGCGCGCGCACGACCTGGTGGCGCGCTACGGCGGCGAAGAGTTCACCATCGTGCTGGCCGACACCACGGCAGATATGGCGCAGGAAGTGGCGCGCCGCCTGATCGCCGCGATCGAGCACTTGCACATCGCCCACCCGGCCTGTCCCCTTGGACGCCTTTCCATCAGCATCGGAGTGGCCAGCCAGACCACGCAGACGCCAATCGATCCGATGGCCATGCTGGACGAAGCCGACCATGCGCTGTATCGCGCCAAGCGCAACGGCCGCAACCGCTTCGAAACGGCGGCAGGCGACGCCGATCCACCGGCGGCCCTGCGTGATGCCAACAGCGTGTAGCGTTGTCCTGCCTTGTCGTTGCGGTCATCCGGCCGCGGTCACCTGCATCAGGCTCTTCTTCGTTGGGTGAAGCGTGATTCGCAGGGCAGGGGCACCTTGCCGTCCGGATTTCCGAAGCCGCTGCAGCGCAAGGCTTGCGATGGCTTGCTGGATAAGCGCCATCCAGGCCAGCCGCCAGGGCACGGTCGATTCCTGTCCGCATGGCGGACACAATATGTAGGCATCGGCTGACGTATCGCATGGATATCGCGTGGCAGAGTGCATGGGGTCGATGGCGTTCGCCTCCCAGGTACGTCGTGATTCACATGCGAAGAAACCCCGGGCGCCCGGTGATTTTGTGACGGTCTGCGTCGTTCGATGCACGCGTCGTGCTTGCATCCGGCGGCAAGGCTGCCTAGCTTGCGAGACAGGAGCGTCGCCGCGGATGCAGTGGCGCGATGTATCGGCAACCGAGAAATCCATCAAGGAGGAGAGGGCATGATCCAGATTGTTCTGATCGACGACCACGAGCTTGTTCGCACCGGCTTCCGGATGATCCTGCAGCAGCAGCCGGACATGCACATCTGTGGCGAAGCGGCGAGCGCGGAGGAAGGTTTGCGCCTGATCCGCAGCCTGAAGCCGGAGATCGCGCTGGTGGACGTGCACATGCCCGGCATGAGCGGCATCGAGCTGACCGAGCGGGTGAGCCGCGCCGAGCTGGCCACGCGCATCGTGGTGGTCACCGTGGTGGACGATGGCCGCTTCCCGAAGCGCCTGCTCGATGCCGGTGCTTCGGGTTACCTGACCAAGGGCTGCAATGCCGACGAACTGGTGGTGGCGGTACGGCAAGTGGCCGGCGGCCGGCGTTACCTGGCGCCGGCAGTGGCGCAGCAATTGGCGCTGGCCACGCTGGACGGCAAGGTTTCGCCGTTTGATTCCCTGTCCAGCCGCGAGCTGGAAGTGGCGATGATGCTGGTGCGCGGCAAGCCGCTGACCATGATCGGCGAGCAGCTCAACCTCAGCCCCAAGACCGTATCCACCTACAAGCAGCGCCTGATGGAGAAACTGCACGTGGATCACGTGCTGGGGCTGGCGCACCTGATGACGGCACATGGCCTGATCGACGCACCGAACCACCGGGTAGGCACCTGAGCATCGACTCGGCATGACCCGACAAAAAAGCCGAACCTCGCGGTTCGGCTTTTTTGTCTTGGCCGGCTATGCGGAGCTCAAGGCGCCGCGTCGTGGCGGGGCTCCTGCTCCTCCGAGGACTCCGTCGCGGCGGGCTTGGCCGTGGCGTGCTCGACAGGTGCAGGGGGAGTTCCCGCGCTTTCGGCAACGTGGCCCAGCAAGTCGCCCTGACGCGGTTGTACGGCGGAAGGCGGTGCGACGTGCCCGTTGACGCTGGCGTGCGAAGGTTCCGGATGCGTCTCTACAGCCGGAGCCGGGACCGGGGCGGTAGCTGGCGCGGCGGCTGCGGTTTCTTCCGCTTCGTTCTTCGGCTCGACGGCGGCGGCCTGCAGCGCGTGCTCGGGTTCGGGCTCGCGAGGCTGGCTCGGGCTCGGTTCGGGCATGGCGGCATCCGTCTCGACCGGGCGGGGCGTTTCCGCGGGCGGCACGGCCGGTGCCGCGGGCTTTTCCGGAATCGGCGGCAGCGTCGGCAGGCTGAAGGCTGTGGCGACGGCAGCGGCCAGCGGCGCTTCGGTCAGCACCACGCGTACGGGCTCCGGGCGTTCGGCCTGCGGAGGCGTGGCACGTGGGGCCGGTGCCGGGCGCGGTGCCGTGGGGGCGGCCGATGCGAGCGAGGCTGCTTCTGCGGCAACCACGTCGGTGGCGACGGGAGCCGCGGCTTCAGCGGACCCAGGCGCCGGCACGGGGGCGGCTTCGTCGCCTTCCGCGTCGACCTCGTCGCGATCCTCATCGTCCAGTTCACCGGCTTGTCCGGCGTTCGCTACCGTATCGACGGCGGTTTCGTCGTGGCGACGGCGGCGGCGACCACCACGACGACCGCGGCGGCGGCGCGCCGGGCCTTCGGCATCGCCGTTGGCGGCGTCGGCTGCCGCCTCCTGACCTTCGGGTACGGCTACGGCAACCAGCTTGGCTTCGTCGATCGCTTCGGCAGGGGCGGCCACGGGGCGCGGCGCCGGTGCTTCCGGCCTGGGCATCGCGGGCGCCGCGGCGACGGGGGCCGGGGCTACGGGCTTGCGCTCGGGCTGGGCGACCTTGCCGTTGTCGGTGTTGTTGCGCTGCTGCTGGCGCTCCGGCTTCGGCGCCTGGTTGGCCTGCTGCTGGCGCTGTGCGCCTTCGCCGCCCTTGTTGCGGTTGCCCTGCTGCTGGCTCGGCTTGGCTTGCTGCTGCGCGCCGCCATCGCGGCGCTCCTCGCGACGCTGCTGCTGGCGGTTGCCGTTGTTGCCCTGTGCATTGCGGTTGCGTTCGTCACGGCGCGGCTGCTGCTGGCGGTTGTTGCCGCGCGCGTTGTTGCGGTCGGTGCCAGCCGACTGTGTCGCGGGCGTGGCGCTCTCCGTGGCGGGGGCGTCACTGCGGAACCAGCCGAACAGGCGGGAGATGATGCCGCCGCCGTTCGAGGGGGCCGCGGCCGGTGCGGGCGCGGCCTGACGGCGCGGTGCCTGTGCCGGCTGTTGTTGCACGGGCGCGGGAGCATCCTCCTCGCGCACCGGCGCAGGCGTGGCGGGCACGATGCCGCTGACGGCAGGCTGCTCGTTGCTGCCCAGCGTCTGGCCCATCTTCGGGAGCGGCGTGGCGTCGACCGCGGTGAGGCGCTCGTAGCTGGGCTTGCTGTGTTCGCCCATGTCCGCTTCCTTGATCCGCTGGATCTCGATGTGCGGCGTTTCCAGCTTGTCGTCGGCCACGATCACCACATGCGCCTTGTGGCGCAGCTCGATCTCGACCACGCTGGCGCGCTTCTCGTTGAGCAGGAAGTTGGCCACCGTGGGCGGGGCCTGCACCAGCACCTGGCCGGTGTTGTCCTTCATCGCGTGCTCTTCGATCAGGCGCAGGGTGGACAGGCCCAGCGATTCCACGCTGCGGATGTGGCCGTGGCCTTCGCAGCGCGGGCAGACGATCTGGGTGGCTTCGCCCAGGGACGGGCGCAGGCGCTGGCGCGACAGCTCCAGCAGGCCGAAGCGCGAGATGCGGCCCACCTGCACGCGGGCGCGGTCCAGCTTCAGCGCGTCCTTGAGCTTGTCCTCGACCTCGCGTTGGTGGCGCGGGCTGTCCATGTCGATGAAGTCGATCACGATCAGGCCACCGGCGTCGCGGATGCGGCACTGGCGGGCGATCTCCACCGCGGCCTCGAGGTTGGTGTTGAACGCCGTTTCCTCGATGTCCGAGCCCTTGGTGGCCTTGGCCGAGTTGATGTCGATCGCGGTCAGCGCCTCGGTCTGGTCGATCACGATCGAGCCGCCGGAGGGCAGGCGCACCTGGCGGTCGAACGCGCTCTCGATCTGCGTCTCGATCTGGTAGCGGTTGAACAGCGGGGTGTCGTCCTTGTACAGCTTGAGCTTGCGCAGCGAGGTGGGCATCACCTGCTGCATGAACTCGCGGGCGTCCTCGTACAGCGATTCCTCGTCGATCAGGATCTCGCCGATGTCGCTGCGCAGGTAGTCGCGCAGGGCGCGGATGAACAGCTTGGACTCCTGGTAGATCAGGAACGGCGCCTTGCGCTTGCTGGCGGCCTCGGAGATCGAGCGCCACAGGGTCAGCAGGTAGTCCAGGTCCCACTGCAGCTCTTCGGCGTCGCGGCCGAGGCCGGCGGTGCGCACGATCAGGCCGACGTCGTCGGGCACGGTGACGTGCTCCAGCGCTTCCTTCAGGGCCTGCCGGTCCTCGCCCTCGATCCGGCGCGAGACGCCGCCGGCCTTCGGGTTGTTCGGCATCAGCACCATGTAGCGGCCGGCCAGCGAGATGAAGGTGGTCAGCGCGGCGCCCTTGTTGCCGCGTTCCTCCTTCTCGACCTGCACGACGACTTCCTGGCCTTCCTTCAGAAGTTCGCGGATGCCCGACTTGTGCGGGTTGAGGCCTGGGGTGAAGTACTGGTCGGCGATTTCCTTTAGCGGCAGGAAACCGTGGCGCTCGGCGCCGTAATCGACGAAGCAGGCTTCAAGGGATTGCTCGACGCGGGTGATGCGGCCCTTGTAGATGTTGGCCTTTTTCTGTTCGCGGGAGGGGATTTCGATGTCGAGATCGTAAAGGTTCTGGCCATCGACGATGGCCACGCGCAACTCTTCACGCTGAGTTGCGTTGATCAACATGCGCTTCATTGTAGTTTTCCTCGGCTCGCCCGCGCGTCGCGTGCCGCGGTGGCGCCGGGATGGCGGCCTGCCGGGGATCGCGCCGCTGCGGTGGAGCGGCTCATGTGACGGCGCCTTTCCGGGCGCCCGGATGTTCGGGTTGCTGCACCAGCCGCGCCCAAGCGACAGGCTTCGGGCAAACGACGGCCCGAACCGTTACGATGAAAGGGAGTCGCGACCGCTGCCTGGGAATCGATCCCTGGACAGTCGGCGCAATCCTCGCCGGCGTGACGGGCGGGGCCCCGGCCCGAACCGGTCTCGGCGGGCAGGGAATGGCGCCCGCCGAGTATCCCATTCATACAGGTTTTTTTCAATGCAGACGGCAACTTCCCGCGACGTACCTCAAGGTGTGCGTCAAGTCGCGATTGGCCCGGAGCGGGACGGCCAGCGCATCGACAACGCGCTGGCGACCCTGCTCAAGGGCGTGCCGAAGAGCATGATCTACCGCCTCCTGCGCACCGGTCAGGTGCGGGTGAACGGCAAGCGGGCCAAGCCGGATACGCGGCTAACCGACGGCGATATGCTGCGAATTCCGCCGATCCGGCAGGCTGAGCCCACCGAAGTGCGAGCGGCACCCGGGGCGATGGTGGCCTCGGTGGCCGAGGCGGTGATCTTCGAGGACAAGCACTTCCTGGTGATCGACAAGCCCTCCGGCATCGCCAGCCACGGCGGCAGCGGGGTCAGCCATGGTGCCATCGAACTGTTGCGAGCGGCGCGCCCCAGCGAATCGCTGGAACTGGTGCACCGGCTAGACCGCGACACCAGTGGCGTGCTGGTGCTGGCCAAGTCCCGGGCAGGGTTGGTGGGCCTGCAGGCCGCGATCCGTGCTGGCGAGGTCACCAAGCAGTACCTGTGCCTGATGACGGGCCATCCGCCCAAGGCCAAGTTCGACGTCAACGTGCCGCTGCGCAAGTTCGCCCTGCAAGGTGGCGAGCGCATGGTGCGGGTCAGCGAGGACGGCAAGCCTGCGCTGACCTTCTTCCGCGAGATGGAGCAGTACCCCGGCGCCCGCCTGATGCAGGCGACCCTGGGCACCGGGCGCACCCACCAGATCCGCGTGCATGCCGCCCATGTCGGCCATCCGCTGGCAGGCGACCCGAAGTACGGCGACCGCGAGATGAACAAGCGCTTCCGCGAGATGGGATTGCAGCGATTGTTCCTGCACGCCTCGCACCTCAGCTTCGAGCTGGACGGGCGCCTCTACAGCTTCTCCGCACCACTGCCGGACGACCTGAAGACCTTCCTCGACGTGCTGGCGGTGAAAGGCAAGCGCCTGCCATACATCCTGGCGGCCGCTAAAGAAAGAAACGGGCACTGACCTCCAGCGAACGCAGCATGCCGCCTACCAGGCCGGCTTCCACCAGCAGGGCACAGGCGGCGTGCGCCGCGGCCACCGGCAGCAGCGTGCGCGAGCGCTGGAAACACCAGGCCCACCACAGCTCGGCCAGCAGGCAGAGCTGCATCAGCGCGCCATTCGGCGTGTGCATCAGGGCGAACACGAGGGCGGTGAGCAGCACGGCGAAGGCGCCCGGCATCCGGCTGCCTTCAAGGCGGCGCATCACCACGGCCAGCATCAGCCATTGCTGCAGCAGCGCCCACGACATGTACATCAGCAGGTGCCCCCGCGGCGGCATCGCGAGCCGGTCGCCGCAGATGGCGATCAGCAGCAAGGCCAGCGGCAGCATGGCGAACGGCATCAGCCACGCGCGCCAGCCGCCGGACCAGCGCCAGTCCGCCGGGCGCCGCTGCCGCTCGGCATGCAACGCGAACACGATGGCGCCGACGAAGACCAGCAGGCTGGGCACGCCCAGCCGCAGTCCGATCTGCATGCCGACGATCAGCCACAACGGGCCGGCGAGGCTGGCCGCCGCTTCCAGCCACCGGCGCTCGGGTGGAAGACGCCGCGACCTCGAGGCCAGCGCGGCCAGCGCCAGCAGGTAGCCGATGGCCCCAGCCCATGGCAGCCAGGCGCGGCCGCCGGTTCCGTCGACGGCCGTCGGTATATCGCCATGCGGCAGGATCAACGCGCCCGGGCGCTGCAGCCAGGCCAGTTTGCGCAGCGCCAGTTGCGCTTCTGCCGAGGCGCCCGCGGGCAGGACGATCCAGGGTATGGCCGGCAGCGCGGGATCGGCGAGTTGCCGTATTGCCGCCGCTGGATCGGATGGCAGCTGCAGCGTGGGTCGTGCGGGAGCGGGCAGGGGCGTGTCGCTGCGCACCGCCACGTCGTCCAGTTGCAGGGACGCATGCGCAGGCAGCGCCAGTTGCAGGCGCAGCAGTTCGATCCGCGCCGGCGCGGCGCAGCCGCCGCCATCGGCGGCTTGCCAGCGCAGGAGGCGCAGATCGAGCGCGAGTTGCAGCGGGCCGGCGGCAACGGGGGCGTCCTGCCAGCCGAAGCAGGCGGGCTGGTCCAGGCGCGGCCGCCAGACAACGCCCAGCCGGAACGGCGCATCCGCCCGGCCATGCAGCGACAGCAGGGGCCAATGCTCCAGGTCGAGCATGCCATGCACCGGCAGGCCGACTTCGAACGGCGTGCCGTCGCGGCTGGTGATGCGCAGGCCGCCATCGACGGCCTGCACGTCGGCGGCACCGAAGGCATGCCCGGCCACGATGTCGTGTCGCTGGCGCAGCTGCCAATGCCATGGCGGCTGGCCGTGTTCGATCAACGCGAGCCGACGGTCCGCCACGCCATGCAGGTGCAGGGCGACGATGCGCGCGGCCAGCAGGCGCAGGCCGCACAGCAGCAGGATCACCAGCAGCGCGAAGCCGGCGCCGGCGAGCCAGCGGTGCATGGGGGATCGCACGCTCAACGCGCCAGCAGCGCCTCGACCTTGGCCGCGCAGATGATGTCGTTGAGCGACAGGCCGCCCACGTCGTGGGTGGACCACAGCAACTGGCAATGGCCGTAGCCGGCCTCGATGTCCGGGTGGTGGTCCTCGTGGTTGGCCATGAAGCCCACTGCGTTGATGAAGCCCAGCGTGTGGTGGAAATCGGGGAAGCGGAAATCCTTGACGATGGCGTGGCCATCCGCGGCAAGCGTCCAGCCGGGCAGCAGTTGCAGCAACTGGGTGGTCTTGTCCGCACTCAGCGCATGCTCGCTTCCCTTGCGTGGCTGGCAATGCTGGCTGGCGAAATCGTGGATGTTCATGGCGGTTCCATCGGTAGACAAAGGCGAGGCTGCGCAGCGTCGAAGTTGCGCGCGCAAATGTCAAAGCCCGCAGCCGGCACAAAACAGTACTAAAATGGTTCTGATTCGGTGGCCGCGCTGGCGCGGCCGCCGCAACAGTGGCCACAGGTGAAGCATGATCGAGATTTCCGAGCGCGCACAGCAGCACTTCCGTCGCCTGCTGGCGCAACAGGGCAACGAAGGCATGGGCATCCGCCTGCACGTGACCGCCCCGGGTACGGCGGCAGCGAACTGCGAGCTGGAGTTCTGCGAGCCGGCCGAGCTGGCGGGCAACGAGTGGACGATCGAGTGCGCCGGTTTCGATTTCCACGTCGAGGGCGGCAGCGCGCCCTGGCTGGATGGCGCCAGCATCGACTTCGAGCCCAGCGCCACCGGCGGCCTGCTCAACATCCGCGCGCCGAAGATCAAGGGCGACGTGCCGGGGCTGGAAGCCGGCGTGATCGAGCGGGTGCGCTACGTGCTCGACGCCGAGGTCAATCCGCGGCTGGCTTCGCACGGCGGCCGGGTCACCCTGCTGGAAGTCGATGCCGAGGGCGTGGTGCTGCTGCAGTTCGGCGGCGGCTGCCATGGCTGCGGCATGGTGGACGTCACCCTGAAGCAGGGCGTGGAGAAGACCCTGCGCGAACGCGTGCCCGAAGTGACGGCGGTACGCGACGCCACCGACCACAGCGGCGGCAAGCAGCCGTACTACAGCAAGCACGAAGGCAAGTCGGCGCTGGGTTGAATGGTGTGGCCCGCCACAACGGGAAAACCCGCCTCACGGCGGGTTTTTGTTTGATGGTGCGGCCATGGATGGCCGCCCGTTTGATTTTCGCGATCAGGGATGATCGCAAAGCCGATGCGGTCAATCGCCCTGGATGTGCCCTTGCAGCGTATCCAGCTTGGTCGGCAGGCTGGAGAAGTAGGCGGCGACGTCTTCGATGTCCTGGTCGGACAACGTGGCCACCATGCCTTTCATGATCGGGTTGTTGCGGCCGCCGTCCTTGTACTCGTGCAGTACCTGTTGCAGGTAGAGGTTGTACTGGCCGGCGAGTCGCGGGTACTGCGGGTCGACCGCGTTGCCGTCGGCGCCATGGCAGGCGAAGCAGGCGGCGGCCTTGGTCTTGCCGTTCGCGGCATTGCCGCTGGCCAGCAGCGAGGTGGAAGCGAACGCCAGGACGGCGCCGCACGAAAGCAGGGCGAGTGCGCGTTGCATGCGGGATCCTTCGGTTACTTGGTCGGCGTGAGGCTGGACAGGTAGGCGGCGATGTCCTTGATGTTCTGGTCGGTCAGGCTTTGCGCCTGCGCCACCATCGTCGGATACGTGCGGTCGCCGCTCTTGTACTCGTTCAACGCGTTGACGATGTACTGCTCGTTCTGCCCGGCGATCTTCGGCACGGGGTAATCCGGGTAGGCGTTGGAATAGCCCGGCACGCCGTGGCAACCGGCGCAGGTGTAGACCAGCGTGCGTCCCGCGGCCTTGTCGCCGCCTTCGGCATGCGCGCTGGCGGTGGCCAGCAAGGCAAGAGCGCCCGCCAGGCCAAGTGTGTGCAGTCGAATCATCGAGATCGTTCCCCAGGTGCGGCGGCAGATGCGAATGAATGCAACAATCGCCGCAGTATAGACAGCAGCTCCGGGCACGGACAACCTGCCGCGCCGTCGCGGCTCAGAACAGGCTGCGCCCGATGTGGATGAAGGCGCTGTACTCGCCCACGATGGTGCCCAGGTTGACCAGCAGGAAGTTCAGCAGCGTGCGCGCCACGCGGTTCTTCCACCAGCCGCTCCAGTGCACGATGTCGTCGCGCAGCGTGTCGAAGTCGGCCACGCGCGGGCGGCGCACCCAGGCTTCGGCCATCGCGCTGATGCCGCCGGCGGGGATGCCGGGGCGGAACGGTTTGATCGGCGCCGCGATGAAGGCGGCGAGGATGCTGAGCGGATGCGCCCCGGCGGCGACCGCGCCCAGCGCGGCGAAGCCGCCGGTGAACAGCACCCACGAGGCGAGCGCCTGCGTGCCCAGCGCGGCGTTCTTGTGGAAGGCCCAGGCGATCGCCGCGAACACCGCCAGCACCAGGCCCGCGGCCAGCCACTTCGGCCAACGCGCCTTCGGCGGCGATTGCGCCAGTCCGGCGGCGATGGCCGCCGGGTCGCCGTGTTGCTCGCGCAGCAGTTGGCACATGCCCTTGAGGTGTCCGGCGCCGATCACCACCAGTACGCGGCGTGGTTCGTCGAAGGGCGTGCGCGCGGCTTCCTCGCGCAGGCGCGCGGCCATGTAGGCATCGCGTTCGCCGATCAGGCTCTGATACAGCGGCTGGGACTCGCTGGCGAATTCGCTGAAGGCGCTTTCCAGCATGTCGCCCTGCTTGAGCTTCTCGATCTCGCCGGCGTCGATCTCCTCACGTTCGAACACGCTGGCGAGCAGGCCGCCGAGCAGGCCGAAGCGTTGCCAGAAACCCACGCTGTGCCAGGCGCGCTTGAGCGTGGTGCCGACCTCGCGGTCGACCAGCCACAACGGCAGGTTGCGCGTGGCGGCGCCATCCATCGCGGCCTTCATCTCGGCGCCGGGCTGGATGCCGGACTGCTCGGCGAGGCGCTTCTGGAAAGTGGAAAGCACCAGGCTGGCCGCCACCATGCCGGCCTTGCCCTGGCGTATCACCTGGAACAGGTCCATGCGCTTGAATGCATCGGGATCGCGCATGCCCTGTGCGCGGCTTTCGCACAGTTCCACCGCGACGGCGTCGAAATGCTCGTGTTCCAGCAGCGCTTCCACCGCCTCCATGCTGGTGCGCGAGACGTGCGCGGTGCCCAGTACCACGTACTCCACGCCGTCGCGCGTCACGCGCTCGATGGGCTGGTCCTGCAGCACGGCGGGAAGGGTGGATTCGGTGTCACTCATGCGTGTGGCGTGCCGGTCGCGGGGAGTCCCCAAGCATGGGGACGCGCCCCGCGCGAAGCAAGTAGCTGAAGAGTGTGGCCATGGATGGCCGCCCATGTGACCCTCGCGATCAAGGATGGTCGCAAAGGTACAGGCATTTGAAGAGTGCGGCCACGGATGGCCACCCGTTTGATCCTCGCGATCAGGGATGATCGCAAAGGTATTGCAAAGTGCAGCCACGGATGGCCGCCCGCGTGATCCTCGCGATCAAGGAGGAACAGGCCAGGGAGGGCCTGATCAAACCGCTTTTGCTCGTCATCCCAGCGAAAGCAGGACAACGCTCGCATGGCTCGCTTTTGTCCGGTTTTCGCAGGGATGACGAGCAAAAATCAGAGCAGCCCTAATCCCTGAAACGCCTGAGCAGGTCGCCATAGGCGTCGATGCGCCGGTCGCGCAGGAACGGCCAAATGCGCCGCACGTGCTCGCTGCGCTGCATGTCGATCTCGGCGACCAGGAGTTCGCGCTGGTCCGTGCCGGCCTGCGCTAGGAATTCGCCCTGCGGCCCGGCCACGAAGCTGGTGCCCCAGAACTGGATGCCCGCGCCGACGCCGCTGGGATCGGCCTCGTAACCGGTGCGGTTGCAGGAGAGCAGCGGCAGGCCGTTCGCCACCGCGTGGCCGCGCTGTACCGTCACCCAGGCCTCGCGTTGGCGATCCATCTCGCCTTGTGCGTCGTTGGGATCCCAGCCGATCGCCGTGGGATAGAGCAGCAGTTCCGCACCGGCCAGCGCCATCAGGCGTGCGGCCTCGGGATACCACTGGTCCCAGCACACCAGCACACCCAGCCTGCCCACCGAGGTCTGGATGGGCTCGAAACCGAGGTCGCCCGGCGTGAAGTAGAACTTCTCGTAGAACGCCGGGTCGTCGGGGATGTGCATCTTGCGGTACTTGCCCGCGATCGCCGTCGAGCGGTCGAAAACCACGGCGGTGTTGTGGTACAGCCCGGCCGCGCGCTTCTCGAACAGCGAGGCCACCACCACCAGCTTCAGCTCCTCGGCCAGCTTGCCGATGCGCGCAGTGCTGGGGCCGGGAATGCTTTCGGCCAGGTCGAACAGGTCGACCGACTCGTGCTGGCAGAAATACGGGCCGTTGTGCAGCTCCTGCAGCAGCACCAGTTCGGCGCCGGCCTTGGCGGCCTCGCGCAGGCCGACCTCGATGGCGTCGAGATTGGCATCGCGGCTGCCGCGGTCGGTTTCCTGCAACAGGGCGGCTTTCAGGATCTTGCGGGTCATGGCGGTTCGGCGTGAGGGTTTGCGCCGCATAGTGTAACAAGGCCCGTCGTCATGACCGTGGCAACGGGCTTGGGCTACCCTGATCGAAGCGATGTTTCCAGACGGATGTTTTCCAGGCGGAGGTGGCCGATGGGCGATGCCGACGGATGCGTGGTCCGCTGCTGCAGCGGTGACGATGGTGGCGTCGTATGAACGTCGTCACCGCCTGGCTGCTGCGCAAGTACGAGCGCTGGAAGCAGGACACGCTGAGCCAGAGCGATTTCCGCCCCAGCGTCAGCATCCTCAAGCTCTCGCTGATGGCCGTCTTCGTGGGCATCGCCGCGGCCTTCGTCGCGTACGTGCTGTACCGGATGATCGGACTGGTCACCAATCTGGCGTTCCGCCAGGTGTTCTCCTTCGACTTCGTCGCGCCGGGTGCGCATGCCACCGTCTGGGCGATCCTGCTGGCGCCGCTGGTGGGCGGCCTGCTGGTGGGATTGATGGCGCGCTACGGCAGCGACCGCATCCGCGGGCACGGCATTCCCGAGGCGCTGGAGGCGATCCTGTTCCGCCGCAGCAAGATGATGGCGAAGGTGGCGATCCTGAAGCCGCTGTCGGCAGCGATCGCGATCGGCACCGGCGGTCCGTTCGGCGCGGAAGGGCCGATCATCATGACTGGCGGCGCGGTGGGGTCGTTGTTCGGCCAGATGTTCTACCTCACCTCGATGGAGCGCCGCACCCTGCTGGTGGCCGGTGCCTGCGCGGGCATGGCGGCCACCTTCGGCACGCCGATCGCGGCGACCCTGCTGGCGGTGGAACTGCTGTTGTTCGAGCTGCGTCCGCGCAGCACGATTCCGGTGGCGATCGCCTGCTTCGTGGCCGATGCGCTGCGCATGTGGCTGCTCGGTCCGGGTGCGTTGTTCCCGCTCGCGGTGTCGTTCGAGATAAGCCTGCCGAGTTTTGGCCTGGCCGCGGTGTGTGGCTTCCTCGCCGGCCTGCTGGCCACGGCGCTCACCGCGCTGGTGTATCGCGCCGAGGATGCCTTCCACAAGTTGCCGGTGCACTGGATGTGGTGGCCGCTGATCGGTGCGGTAGCGGTCAGCATCGGCGGTGTGCTCGAACCGCAGGCGCTGGGCGTGGGCTACGAGGTGATCGACAGGCTGCTGACCGGCCAACTGGCGGGCATGGCGATCCTGGTCTTCATGCTGGTGAAGTCCGTGATGTGGGTGATCTACCTGGGCTCGGGCACCTCGGGCGGCGTGCTGGCGCCGCTGCTGTCGCTGGGTGCGGGCCTGGGCGGGCTGGAGGCGATGGTGTTTCCCGGCCCGGATCCGCTGTTGTGGCCGCTGCTCAGCATGGGCGCGATGCTGGCCGGCGTGATGCGCCTGCCGTTCACCTCGATCCTGTTCGCGCTGGAACTCACCCACAACGCCAGTGCGCTGCCGGTGCTGCTGGTGTCCTGCACCACGGCCTACGGCGTGAGTGTGTTCCTGATGAAGCGCTCGATCCTCACCGAGAAGATCGCCCGGCGCGGCCTGGACATCTTCCGCGAGTACACGGTGGACCGGCTCGAGCACATCCCGGTGCGCGAGGTGATGACCACCGCGATGATCACCGTGCCCGGCGAGCTCAGCGTGCGCGAGCTGTCCGAGCGCTACTTCGGCCCCGACCAGCAATACCGCGCGTTCCCGGTGGTGGATGCCGACGGTGGCCTGCTCAACGTGGTCAACCGGCAGGACGTGCAGCGCTGGCTGCGGGAGGATCCCGCGGGCAGCGCGCGGCTGGCCGACGTGGTGGGCAAGGAGCCGGTGGTCGCCTTGCCCGACGAGAGCTGCCAGAGCGTGGCCGTGCGCGCCGCGGTCGAGCGGCTGGACCGCATTCCGGTGGTCGGCCCGGACCGCCGCACCTTGCTCGGCATGGTCACCCGTTACGACCTGCTCAAGCCGTACACGCACTACCACGATGAGGAAAAGGTGCGCGAGCGTTTCTTCCGCAACGGCAAGATCGCGGCGGATGGCGACAAGACGGACTAGGACGGGGCGACGCTCATGTGGGCGTCGCCCCGTCGGGTCACACCAGCCCGGCGGGCAACTGCATGGTGATGCAGTGCAGGCTGCCGTTCTGCCAGATCAGCGGGCGGCAGGGCACCTGCACCACTTCGCGACCCGGATGCGCGGCGGCGATGATGCGTGCGGCCTCGTCGTCGGCCGCGTCGCCATAGGCGGGCACCAGCACGGCGCCGTTGACGATCAGGTAGTTCGCATATGAGGCGGCGAGGCGGCGGCCTTCGTCGATGATGGGCTGCGCCCAGGGCAACGGGTGCAATTGGTACGCTTGGCCATCGGCGGTGCGCAGCGCGGCGAGTTCGTCGCCCATGCGCGCGAGTTCTGCGTGGTGCTTGTCGCCTGCGTCGTCGCAGGCCTGGTAAACGATGCGTTCGCCGGGCGCGAAGCGGGCGAGGGTGTCGATGTGCGCGTCGGTGTCGTCGCCTTCCAGGTAGCCATGGTCCAGCCACAGGATGCGGCTGGCGTGCAGGCTGTCCATCAGGATCGCGTCCATCGCCGCGCGGTTCTGCCCGGGATGGCGCTGGTTCAGGCACTTCCATGTGGTGAGCACGCTGCCGGCGCCATCGCTCTCGATGCCGCCGCCTTCCAGCGCCCAGTCGATGCGGTGGTGCCCGGCCTTGCCGAACACGCCGGCGTCGACCAGGCCCGCGATCAGCGCGTCGTCCTGTTCGGCGCCGAACTTGCCGCCCCAGCCGGTGAAGCGGAAATCGGCGAGCTGGAAGCCGTCGTCGCCGGCTGTCAGGGTGATCGGGCCGGAGTCGCGCAGCCAGGTGTCGTCGTAGGGCAGCTCGATGAAGCGGATGCGGGCAAGCTCCACGCCGGCCGTGCGCAGCAGGGCCTCGGCATGGGCGCGCACGTCGGCGTCGGCGACCACCACGATCAGGCGCTGGAAGCGCGTCACTGCCGCGGCCAGCGCCACGTAGGTGGTTTCCACCTCGGCGAGGCGTTCGGCCCAGTCGGTGCCCGCGTGCGGCCAGGCGATCAGCACCGCGGCTTGCGGCTCCCATTCGGCGGGCAGGCGCCAGCGGGGTTCGGTCATGACGGGATTCTCGTGCGTGTCGGATGGCGCCAGTCGTGGCGCCCGGCCGCGCATTTTAATCGATACGCGCAACACAAGGCGGCAAGGCCGCCGTTTGCGCGCCCGATGGCGCCCGCAAGAGGTGGGCGCCGGCAAGAATGCGCGACATGAAAAACGCGGCCCGCGTCGCCACGGGCCGCGGCAGGAAAGCGGCAATCAGTTCGCGGCGGTCGGGTTGGTGTTGTTGCCGGCCGGCGTGTTGAGCACGGAGTGGATCACGTGGCTGCCCTGGAAATACACGATGAAATCCGCGTACTCCCAGCGATTGATGACCGGATGCTTGCTGCTGTCGCCGCCGCGCGGCGCCAGCTTGCGCTGCGGCGCGCCGTAGCGCTGTTCGACCTGCGCCATGCTCATGCCGCGCGCCGGCAGGTTCATGCCCTTTTCCTGCTGCACGCGATGGATCAGCAGGTTGTCGGCATGGGCCATCTGCGGTGCGGCAAGGCCGCCGGAAGCGATGGCGATGACTGCCAGCAAGGGCAGGTTGTAGCGATGCTTGGACATGATCCCCTCTCCGCGCGTGGCGTTGCCGCGCCGTTGTAGCAGAACTGCCGGCGACTATCCATGGTCCGTGGCGCCGGGTGTGATCCCCATAGCCGTTATCATAGTCGGCCGAATCACCCATTGAAGTGCCCGATGATCGCGTTCCGCCATTTTGCCCTGCGCCGCGGCAGCCGCCTGCTGCTGTCCGACATCGACCTGGTGATCCAGAGCGGCTGGCGGCTGGGCGTGATCGGCCGCAACGGCTGCGGCAAGTCCAGCCTGTTCGCGGCTCTGCAGGGACAGGTGGAGGCCGACGCCGGCGACATCGACCTGCCGGCGAAGCTGCGGCTGGCCTCGGTGGCGCAGGAGACGCCGGCGCTGCCCGACCCGGCGATCGACTACGTGCTGGGCGGCGACGTCGAGCTGGCCGCCGTGCTGCGCGACGAAGCCGATGCGCAGGCGCGCGGCGACACCGAGGCGATGGCGCGTGCGCACCACCGCATCGAGGAATTGCATGGTTACGACGCCCGCGCCCGCGCCGGCCGCCTGCTGCACGGCCTGGGATTCGCGCCGGAGACGCACGAGCGCGCGGTGAAGGAGTTCTCCGGCGGCTGGCGCGTGCGGCTGAACCTGGCGCGCGCGCTGATGGCGCCGTCCGAGCTGCTGCTGCTCGACGAGCCCACCAACCACCTCGACCTTGACGCCGTGCTGTGGCTGGAAGAGTGGCTGCGCCGCTACCAGGGCACCCTGCTGATCATTTCGCACGACCGCGAGTTCCTCGATGGCGTGATCGACCACACCCTGCACCTGGTCGACGGCGGCGCGCGCCTCTACACCGGCAACTACAGCGCTTTCGAGCGCCTGCGCGCCGAACAGCTGCGCCAGCAGCAGATCGCGCACGAGCGCGAGCAGGCCGAACGCGCGCACCTGCAGAGCTTCATCGACCGCTTCAAGGCCAAGGCCAGCAAGGCCAAGCAGGCGCAGTCGCGCATGAAGCGGCTGGAGAAGATGGCCGGCACCGAGGCGGTGCGCGCCGAGCGCGCCTTCCACTTCCAGTTCGCCAAACCTGATCGCGTGCCCGATTCCATGCTGCAACTGGAAGAGGTGACCGCCGGCTATCCGGCCGGTTCGCGCGAGGAGGGCGACGACCATCTGCCCGGCCACGATGCCCCCAGCCGCGAGGCCACCATCATCCTGCGCGACGTGCGTTTCCGCCTCGAAGCGGGCGAACGCATCGGCCTGCTCGGCCCCAACGGCGCGGGCAAGTCCACCCTGGTGAAGACGCTGGTGGGCGAGCTCGCGCCGCTGGGCGGCGAGCGCAAGGCGCACAAGGACCTGAGGATCGGCTACTTCGCCCAGCACACGGTGGAGAGCCTGCGCGAAGGCGCCAGCCCGTTCGACCACCTGCAGGACAAGGCGCCCGGCGTGGCCGCGCAGGCGCTGCGCGATTTCCTCGGTACCTGGAACTTCGCCGGCGACCGCGCCTTCGAATCCGTGGACGGTTTCTCCGGCGGCGAACGCGCGCGCCTGGCGCTGGCGCTGATCGCCTGGGACAAGCCCAACCTGCTGCTGCTCGACGAACCCACCAACCACCTCGACCTCGACATGCGCGAGGCGCTGGCCGATGCGCTGGCCGATTTCGACGGCGCGCTGGTGCTGGTTTCGCACGACCGCCACCTGCTGGGCATGGTCAGCGACAGCTTCTGGCGCGTGGCCGACGGCGTTGTGGAACCGTTCGATGGCGACCTCGACGACTACGCGCGCTGGCTGCGCTCGCGCGGCTCGGCAAACAAGAAGGCTGCCAAGGCCGAGGCGAAGCCTGCGGCGCCGGTCGAATCGCCGGAGGAGCGTCGGCGCGCCGCCGCGCAGCAGCGCGAGAGCGAGAAGACCGCACGCCAGCGCGTAAAGAAAGTCGAGGCGCGTATGGCCGCCATCGACGCCGAACTGGCGCTGCTGGAAACGAAACTGGCCGATCCGGAAACCTACAACGGTTCCACCGCCGCGTTGATGAAGCTGGGCCAGCAGCAGGCCGAACTGCGCCGCGAGAAGGAAACGCTGGAAGCGGAATGGATGGCCCTGTACGAGGAACTGGAAGCCTGATGGGCGTGCAAGCGACACAGCTGTGGCTGCCGGCGCTGGCTCGCTTCGATCGCACGCCCCCGCTGCACCGCCTGTTGTCGCAGGCCGATCGCCTGGCCGACGATCCGCGCAGCCGGCTGGCCCGCCTCGCCGATGCCTTCCATGCCGATGCGGCGACATTGCCGGTGGCCGCGCTGATCCGCGAACAGCTGGCCGGCGATGCGGGCGAAGTCATCTGGCTCAACGCCGATCCCGCCTGGGTGCAGCCGGACATGACCGGCGTGCGCCTGCTTGCCTGCGGTTCGATGCCACTGGAAATGGACGAGGCGCAAGCCTTCGCGCAGGTGCTGCAGCCGGCGTTCACCGAACTTGGCCTGCAACTGGAAATCAGCGTGCCGGGTTGCTGGCAATTGCGCCTCGCGCCTGACGTGCATCTACCCGATTTCGCCACGCCCGAACAGGCGCTGGGTGAGGACCTGTATCAGCATCTGCCGCAGGGCGCGGAAGGTCGACCCTGGCGCGTGCTGCTCAATGAGGTGCAGGTGCTTTTGCACCAGCATCCCCTGAATGCCGCGCGCCAGTCGCGTGGCCTGCCGCCGATCAACAGCGTGTGGCTGTGGGGGGCAGGGCGGTTGCCTGCATCACTGCAAAGCGGATTTGCGGGCGTGGTCGGCAGCGACGTTTTGCTGCTTGCGCTGGCATCGCGTGCGGGCATTTCATCGCAGGCCCGGACACCAGAAACCGTGGCGGCGGCGCAAGCCGGCTGGCTGGTCGATCTGCAGGACTTGCCTGCAACCGAATTTGGCGACGCGTGGTGGTCGGCGGTCCAGACGTTGGCGCAACGGCAGCCCTTGCACATCGCGTTCGCCAGCGGCGAGCGCTGGTCGTGGCGGCCGCTGCATCGTTGGCGCTTCTGGCGCAGGGCGCCGCGTTGAACGCGATGGAGTTGCGGCGGCGCGAGTTGCAGGGTGAGCCATCTGGCTGGAACGCGTCCGTGCATCCGGTACTGCAACGCATCTACGCCGCGCGCGGCGTGCTGCATCCGGACGGCGTGGCGCATCGACTGCAGCGCCTGTTGCCGCCGCAGTCGCTGGGCGGCCTGGACGCTGCCACCGATCTGCTGGCCGAAGCGATCCGTGGCGATTGGTCCATCCTGATCGCCGGCGATTACGACTGCGATGGCGCCACCGGCACGGCCATGGCGGTGCGCGGCCTGCGCATGCTGGGCGCGAAGCGCGTGGGCTACGCCGTGCCCAACCGCTTCGTGCATGGCTACGGACTTACGCCCGCGCTGGTCGATTCGCTGCAGCCACGCCCGCAACTGATCGTCACCGTGGACAACGGCGTGGCCAGCGTGGCCGGCGTGGCCCGGGCGCGCGAGCTCGGCATGCGGGTGATCGTCACCGACCACCACTTGCCCGGCGAACAGTTGCCGGATTGCGATGCGATGGTGAACCCGAACCTCGCCGGCGACGGGTTCCCGAGCAAGGCGCTTGCAGGCGTGGGTGTGATGTTCTACCTGCTGCTCGCGCTGCGCGCGAGGCTGCGAGAGAGCGGATGGTTTGCTCATCTTGGAGAGTGCGCGCAGGGACGCGCGCTTTTTGATTCCCGCGATCAGGATGATCGCAAAAGCAAAGAACCCGATCTCTCCACCTTGCTTGACCTGGTGGCACTGGGCACCGTGGCCGACCTGGTGCCTTTGGACTTCAACAACCGCGTGCTGGTGGAAGCGGGCCTGCGGCGCATCCGCAGCGGCCGCGCTTGCGCCGGCATCGCCGCGCTGGTCGAATGCGGCAAGCGCAGCACGGCCGCCCTGTGCGCCAGCGATCTCGGTTTTGCCGTGGGGCCGCGGCTCAACGCGGCCGGCCGGCTGGAAGACATGCAACTTGGCGTGGAGTGCCTGCTCACCGATGACGCGGCGCAGGCACGCCGTTACGCCGGCGAGCTCGATGCGATCAACCGCGAGCGCCGCGACCTGCAGGCCTCGATGGTGGCCGAGGCGGAAGCGATGACCGCCGGCCTGCGCGACATCGACGCGGTGGGCGTGGCGCTGTACGAACCGTCGTGGCATGCGGGCGTGGTGGGGCTGGTGGCTTCCAAATTGAAGGAGCGCCTGCATCGCCCGGTGATTTCCTTCGCCCCGGCCAGCGAAGACGATGTGGAACACCTCCGTGGTTCCGGCCGTTCGATCCCGGGCTTCCATCTGCGCGATGCGCTGGCGATGATCGATGCGCGCCAGCCCGGCCTGATCGAACGCTTCGGCGGCCATGCGATGGCGGCGGGACTGAGCCTGCGCGCCGTCGATTTCCCGCGCTTCGCCGCGGCCTTCGATGCCGCCGCGCGCGAATTGATCGCGCCGGAGCGCCTGCAGGCCGCGCTCTACACCGATGGCGAACTCCCTGCCGGCAGCCTGTCGCTGGAACTGGCGTCGCAACTGCGCAACGCCGGTCCGTGGGGGCAGGCTTTCCCCGAGCCGCTGTTCGACAACCTGTTCGAATGCGCCAGTTGGAAGCCGATGGGCGAGGGCCACTGGCGACTCGGCCTGCGTGATCCGCGCGACGGCAGCGTGCACGACGCGGTGATGTTCAACGTTGGCACCGCCGCACCACCGCAGCGCCTGCGCGCGGTCTACGAGCTGGTCATCAACGACTGGCAGGGGCGCGAGTCGCCGCGCCTGTTGCTGCGCCACGTCGAACCCATGTGAACTCGCACCGTGTTCACGGCCTGCGCGCCACACTGGTCGCCCGTCCGCCAGGGAGACCGCCATGCTTGAACAGCTCGATGGATTGCCGCCCGGCACGCTGGGCTTCCGCGCACATGGCCGTGTGACCGCCGCCGATTACGAGCAGGTGCTGGTGCCGGACGTGGAGGCGGTGTTCGCGCTCAACCGCAAGCTGCGCATGCTGTTCGTGGTGGCGCCGGACTTCACCGGTTTCGATGCCGGCGCGATGTGGGAAGACGTCATGCTCGGCTTCCGCCACATCAGCGGCTGGGACCGCGTGGCGCTGGTGACCGACGTGCCGTGGCTGCGCACGGCGACCAAGGCGACGCGCTTCCTGGTGCCGGCCGATTTCCGCCTGTTCGCGCTGGCCGAACTGGAGCAGGCGGCGGGCTGGATCGCCGAGCCCGCGGACGGATAAGCAGGATGGACAGGCAAATGGACGGCCGAATGCCTTCATGCCGAATCGTCACTTGCGCAGGCGCCCGCATTCTGCTCTAGTCGGCACATGATCTTCACGACCGCCAACTTCCCGAACGCCACCGCGCCTGCCGCGCGGAGCTTCGTGGCGGCCGCCAACAATAATCGCGCGAACAATAACGCCAACCGTTGGCGGGCCCGCGCGTAGCTGAAAGCAACACAACAGACACGCGATCAAGGCCCGCCCAGTGCGGGCCTTTTTCGTTTTGGGCGCATGGCCGAAAGGATCGTGCGGTTTTTTGAAAAGTGCAGACATGGCTGTCTGCTTCTTGATCTTCGTGATCAGGACGATCACACAAACCAAAGGCCACCACCATGTGTTCGATTTTCGGAATGTTCGACCTGCAGCCGGGCGACGACCTCGCCGCCCTGCGCCGGCAGGCGCTGGAACTGTCGCAGCGCCAGCGCCATCGCGGCCCGGACTGGAGCGGGGTGTTCGTGGATGCGGGGGTGATCCTGGTGCACGAGCGCCTCGCCATCGTCGACCCGGCCTCGGGCGCGCAGCCGCTGCGCTCGCGCGACGGCGCGCTGGCGCTGGCGGTGAACGGGGAGATCTACAACCACCGCGAACTGCGCGCGGCCAGCAGCTACGACTTCACCACGGGTTCGGATTGCGAGGTCATCAACGCGCTGTACCGCGAGCATGGTGCCGATTTCCTGACCAGGCTCAACGGCATCTTCGCCTTCGCATTGTGGGATGGCGCCGCGCAGCGCTACCTGATCGCGCGCGACCCCATCGGCGTGTGCCCGCTGTACTGGGGGCATGATGAACAAGGCCGCCTGTGCGTGGCCTCGGAGATGAAGGCGCTGGCCGGCGTCTGTGCGGACGTGGCCACGTTCCCGCCTGGCCACGTGTACGACAGCGCCACCGGCGAACTGCGCAGTTACTACCACAAGCGCTGGCGCGACTACGCCGCCACGCGCGGACATGCGGTGGCGCCGGACAGGTTGCGCGCGGCTTTCGAGCAGGCCGTGCACCGCCAGCTGATGACCGACGTGCCTTACGGCGTATTGCTTTCCGGCGGGCTGGATTCCTCGCTGGTGGCCGCCTGTGCGGCGAAGTTCGCGCGCGAGCGCATCGAGGACAACGACCGGAGCGAGGCCTGGTGGCCGCGCCTGCATTCCTTCGCGATCGGCCTGGACGGCTCGCCCGACCTCGCCGCCGCGCAGGTCGCCGCCGATGCGCTGGGCACCGTGCACCACGGCTTCGTCTACACCTTCTGGGAAGGCCTGGACGCCGTGCCCGAGGTGATCCGCCACCTGGAAACCTACGACGTCACCACCATCCGCGCCGCCACGCCGATGTACCTGCTGGCCCGCCGGATCAAGGCGATGGGCGTGAAGATGGTGTTGTCGGGCGAGGGCTCGGACGAGCTCTTCGGCGGCTACCTGTACTTCCACAAGGCGCCCTCGGCGGAGGCCTTCCACGAGGAAACCGTGCGCAAGCTCGACGCGCTGCACAGCTACGACTGCCTGCGCGCGAACAAGGCGATGATGGCCTGGGGCGTGGAGGCGCGCGTGCCCTTCCTCGACCTGGAATTCATCGACGTGGCGATGGGCATGGATGCCGCGTACAAGATGGCCGGCAACGGCAAGATCGAGAAGCATGTGTTGCGCGCGGCCTTCGACGGCGCCTTGCCGAAGGAAATCCTGTGGCGGCAGAAGGAGCAGTTCAGCGATGGCGTGGGCTACGGCTGGATCGACGGCCTGAAGGCGCACGCCGAGCAGATGGTGAGCGACCGCGAATTCGCCGCAGCCGCCGCGCGCTTCCCGTTCAACACGCCGGCCACCAAGGAGGCGTATTTCTACCGCCGCATCTTCGAGCAGCACTACCCGGGCGAAGCCAGCGCGGCCACCGTGCCGGGTGGCAAGTCCATCGCCTGTTCCTCGCCCGCGGCGCTGGCGTGGGATCCGACGTTTGCGGCGCTGGCCGATCCCTCCGGTCGCGCCGTGCGCGGGGTGCACGAGCAGGCGCTGTAACGGCGCACGGGCCCAAGCGGCCGTTCCGGTGCACGCCGGAATGGCCGCGCCATCAGGCGTCGGCGGGCCTCAGTGTTGCAGCAGGCAGGTGTGCTGGCCGGCGAAGTCCACGTAGAGGTCCATGTCGCCGAGCACGGCATGGCCCAGCGCGTAATCCCATGGCAGGTCCGGATTGCGCGCGGCGACATAGGGCATGCGCAGGGTCTTGCCATCGAGTGTGACCTCCAGCGTGCTGCGCGCGCTGCCGCCACGTCCACCGCCCATGCCGCCCATGCCGCCCATGCGTCCGCCACCCATCCCGCCCATCCCGCCACCGCCCGTGCCACTCATTCCTCCCATGCGGTGCCCGCCGCCGGGCGCCGGTGTCGCCGGGGCATCCTTGTTGCCATAGAGATAGAACGGGCTGTCGAAGCTCAGCAGCGCCACGCTTTGCGCATCGTTGATTCCCAGCGACACGGCCAGGCGCAGGCCGGTGCCGCCCCCTGCATCGCTGGCGAGCAGCATCGCGTCGTCGCAGGCCGGGCGCGCATCGGCCGGGCCGTAGACCTGGATGCCGTCGCGTGCCACGCGGAACGTGCGCAGATACGCGAGGATGCTCAAGCCGATGGCATGGATGTGCTTGCCAAGCACCACCTGCACCGGTACATGCCGGAAGGTGGCGCCGGCGAAGCCCAGGCTGTCCAGCGTGCCGAAGGCCACGGATGCCGCGTGGTCCTTGTCGGTACCATCGGCTGCAGCCTGGATGCCCAGGCCCTGGGCGGTGTCCTGATCCAGCACCACGTAGGCGTTGCTGGTGCCGACGCGCAGCGCCACCGGCTTGCCGTCGATCTGCGCATCGATGGTGTCGCTGCTGTCGTCGCCGGCTTCGTGGCCACCGTGATGCCTGCCGGCATGCACCGGGATGGTGAAGCCGCCAACCGGCAGCTCCGCCTCAGGCACGGGCCGCGCGGCCTGCAGGGTGGCGAAGTGGTTCAACTGGTCCCACTGCGTGGCCGGCAGCTTGCCCTGGAAGGGTTGCGGCAACTGCTGCAGCGCCGTGTTGGCGGCGCTGTCCTGGCCGGACAGGCGCAGGTTGCCCAAGGCGAACAGCGCGCAATACAGCGCCAGCTGCGGCTGGTTGTCGATCAGGCCGGCCCTGCAGGTCGCGGCTTCGGCGCTGGACTGGGCGAAGCGGCCGTGCACGCGGTCCAGCGCCATCGTGGCCAGCAGCCGGGTCAACGGATCGGCCTGCCGGGCGAGTTTGTCCAGGGCATCGGTATCCACCTTGACCAGGGCGGTGTTGATCGCTCGCACGGTATCCGCCGGAGTGGCGGCTGGCGGATTGTCCGCTGCGGATGCCGGCAGCGCGGGCAGGGTGGCGGCCAGCAAGGCCAGCAGGGCGGAAACAGGACGAAGGCGCACGAAGGATTCCCCGGACCGGCGGCAGTCCAGACGCCAACGCGGCAAATCCGGCTCGGTGGACAAGGCCATGCCTTGGGGCCGCTCTGTTAAGATGGACGGCCTTTCTCCACCGTTTCCACCATCCATGATCGAGACCAATCCGATCCTTGCGCAGATCGCGGACCTCACGGCCCGCGTCGAGTCGCTTAGGGGGTATCTTTGACTACGCCACCAAGCGTGAGCGCCTCGAAGAAGTAAGCCGCGAACTGGAAAGTCCCACCGTGTGGGACGATCCGCCGCGCGCGCAGGAGCTGGGCCGCGAACGTGCGCGCCTCGACACTGTGGTCACCGGCATCGACGAGCTCACTTCGGGCCTGTCCGACGCAAAAGAGCTCGTGGAAATGGCCGCCGCCGACGGCGACGAGGAAACCGTCGCCTCGGTCGTCGACGACGTGGCCAAGCTCGAAGCCCGTGTCGGCAAGCTGGAATTCCAGCGCATGTTCTCCGGCAAGATGGATTCGGCGAACGCCTTCGTCGACATCCAGGCCGGCGCCGGCGGCACCGAGGCGCAGGACTGGGCCGAAATGCTGCTGCGCATGTACCTGCGCTGGGCCGAATCGCGTGGCTGGAAGACCGAGCTGCTGGAAGCCTCCGGCGGCGAAGTGGCGGGCATCAAGTCGGCCACCTTCCGCGTGGAGGGCGACTACGCCTACGGCTGGCTGAAGACCGAGATCGGCGTGCACCGCCTGGTGCGCAAGTCGCCGTTCGATTCCGACAATCGCCGCCACACCAGCTTCACCAGCGTGTTCGTCTCGCCCGAAGTCGACGACGACATCGACATCGAGATCAACCCGGCCGACCTCAAGACCGACGTGTACCGTTCGTCCGGCGCCGGCGGCCAGCACGTCAACAAGACCGAGTCCGCGGTGCGCATCACCCACGTGCCCTCGGGCGTGGTGGTGGCCTGCCAGACCGAGCGCAGCCAGCACGCCAACCGCGACCGCGCGATGAAGATGCTGGCCGCCAAGCTGTACGAGCTGGAAGTGCAGAAGCGCAACGCCGAGAAGGACGCGCTGGAAGCGACCAAGTCCGACATCGGCTGGGGCAGCCAGATCCGCAACTACGTGCTCGACCAGAGCCGCATCAAGGACCTGCGCACCGGCGTGGAGCGTTCCGACACGCAGAAGGTGCTGGACGGCGACCTCGACGAGTTCATCGAGGCCAGCCTGAAGTCCGGCCTGGACGCGGGCGCCAAGCGCATCGACGCCTGAGGAGTCCGTATCGCGGCTTCAGCCGCGATACGGAAAACCGCCTGTATAGCTTTCCCGGTTCCCGACACAGACTGAGGTAGCCAGCATGAATGCCAAGAAGATTTGCAGCATCCTGTTTGCCTGTGCCGCGCTGACGGCGTTCGGCGCGGGCGCGCAGGAAAGCGCCGGCCAAAGCATCAAGCAAGGCGCAAAGGACGTTGGCCACGGCGTCGCCACCGGCGCACGCGCGGTGGGCCATGCCACCAGGAACGTCGCCGTCAAGGTCGGCCATGGCGCCAAGGCGGCCGGTACCGGCATCGGTCACGGTGCGAAGAAGGCCGGCGTTGCCGTCGGCCACGGCGCCAAGGATGCCGGCACCGCCATCGGCCATGGCGCGAAGGAAGGCTGGGACGCCACCAAGCACGCGACCAAGAAAGTGTTCGGCAAGGACAACTGACCGCCCGACGTTCTGTCGTAGGAGCGCACCCTGTGCGCGATTGCCCAGATCTCTCGGGCGAAGCGCACAGCCAGTCGCGCACAGGGTGCGCTCCTACAGAGCTAGCGACGAAAGGCGTCACGGCAACAACGCAAGCGTTCCAATCCATCACGGAAACCCCATGAGCGAAACCACCGATACCCAGCCCGTCGACGAGAACAAGCTGATCGCCGAGCGCCGCGAAAAACTCACGGCACTGCGCGGGCAGGGCATCGCGTTCCCCAATGACTTCAAGGTGGACAGCTTCGTCGGCGACCTGCAGGACGAATACGCCGACAAGGACAAGCACACCGCCGAGGTGATCGAGGCCGCGCAACGCCGCGTGAAGGTGGCCGGCCGCATCGTGCTCAAGCGGGTGCAGGGCAAGGTCAGCTTCGCGCAGATCCAGGACATGACCGGCCGTATCCAGCTGTTCATCCACGCCGGCACCGTGGGCGACGCCTACGAGGCGTTCAAGGGCTGGGACATGGGCGACATCGTGGGCGCCGAGGGCGTGCTGATGCGCACCAAGACCGGCGAGCTGTCGGTGAAGGTGGACGCGCTGCGGCTGCTCACCAAGAGCCTGCGCCCGCTGCCCGACAAGCACCACGGCATGGCCGACGTGGAGCAGCGCTACCGCCAGCGCTACGTCGACCTCATCGTCACGCAGGAAGCGCGCGACACCTTCCAGAAGCGCTCGCGCATCATCGGCTTCATCCGCCAGTGGCTGGAGGCCGCGCCGCGCCGCTTCATGGAAGTGGAGACGCCGATGATGCACGTGATCCCCGGCGGCGCCACGGCCAAGCCCTTCATCACCCACCACAACGCGCTGGACATGGACCTCTACCTGCGCGTGGCGCCGGAGCTGTACCTGAAGCGCCTGGTGGTGGGCGGCTTCGACCGCGTGTACGAGATCAACCGCAACTTCCGCAACGAGGGCGTGTCCACCCGGCACAACCCCGAGTTCACCATGCTGGAGCTGTACCAGGCCTACGCCACCTACACCGAGATCATGGACCTCACCGAATCGGTGATCCGCGACGCCGCACGGCACGTGCTGGGCACCACGCAACTGGAGTGGGACGGCGCGCAGATCGACGTCGGCCCCGCCTTCCGACGCTGGACCATGGAAGACGCGGTGCTGGAGCACAACCCGGAGATCCAGCGCGGCGAACTGCGCGACCGCGCCGCGATGGCTGCGCATGCCAAGCGCCTCGGCGTGCAGGTCAAGGACGGCTACGGCTGGGGCAAACTGCTGCTGGAGATCTTCGAGAAGACGGTGGAGCACACCCTGATCCAGCCTACCTTCATCACCCAGCATCCGGTGGAAGTGTCGCCGCTGGCACGCGAGAACGACACCGACCAGGGCATCACCGACCGCTTCGAGCTGTTCGTCAACGGCAAGGAGCTCGCCAACGGCTTTTCCGAGTTGAACGACCCGGAAGACCAGGCCGCGCGCTTCCAGGCCCAGGTGGACGCCAAGGACGCCGGCGACGACGAGGCCATGCACTTCGACGCCGACTACATCCGCGCGCTGGAAGTGGGCCTGCCGCCCACCGGCGGCCTCGGCATCGGCATCGACCGTCTGGTGATGCTGCTCACCGGCTCCGCCTCGATCCGCGACGTGCTGCTGTTCCCGTACATGCGGCCGGAAAGCCTGTAAATCCTGCGTTCCGCGGCGTCGCGACGCATGGCACCCGGCGCAGTCGGCTAAAATGGCGGTTTCGCCCAGCAACGGAGCCTTGCCCATGTGGTTCGCGATCATCGCCGAGGATCATCCCGGTTCATTGGACAAGCGCCTTGCGGCGCGCCCCGAACATCTGGCGCGGCTCAATGCCTTGCTGGACGAAGGCCGCCTGCTGCTGGCGGGTCCGTTCCCGGCGATCGAATCGGAGAACCCCGGCCCGGCCGGCTTCACCGGCAGCATGATCGTGGCCGAGTTCGCCTCGCTGGCGGATGCCGAGGCCTGGGCCGGCGCCGATCCCTACGTGGCCGCCGGCGTCTATGCCGGGGTAAGCGTCAAGCCGTTCCGCAAGACCCTGCCATGAGCGAGGCGATGGCCGCGCAGATCCGTGCGCGCCTCGCGGCGGCGTTCCCGCCCGGCGAACTGGAAGTGCTGGACGAGGGCCACAAGCACGCCGGCCATGCGGGCGAGGGCAAGGGCCACTACCACGTGCGCATCGCCAGCCCGGCGTTCGCCGGCGTGCCGCCGCTCAGGCGCCATCGCATGATCTACGCCGCGCTTGCCGACCTGATGGGCGACGGCATCCATGCGCTGTCGATAGATGCATCATGAAAACAACAAGATGCAAAGCATTCTTGCAGTAAAACATCACTCACGATGCGTTGCGGCACCGCGCCGCGTTTGGCACAGTGCCTGATCGCCTGCAGACCCAGGCGCCTCCCGATTTCCCAGCGATGACCGCATGCGCCTGACCACGATCAAACTCGCCGGCTTCAAGTCCTTCGTCGACCCGACCACCTTGCACCTGCCGGCCAACATGACCGGCGTGGTGGGGCCGAACGGCTGCGGCAAGTCCAACATCATCGACGCGATCCGCTGGGTGATGGGCGAGAGCGCGGCCAGCCGCCTGCGCGGCGACTCGCTCACCGACGTGATCTTCTCCGGCTCGACCTCGCGCAAGCCGGTGGGGCAGGCCACCGTCGAGCTGATCTTCGACAACGCCGACGGCACGGTGCAGGGCGAGTACGGCCAGTACGCCGAGATCTCGGTGAAGCGCCAGGTGACGCGCGACGGCCAGTCCGCCTATTTCCTCAACGGCGCGCGCTGCCGCCGCCGCGACATCACCGACCTGTTCCTGGGCACCGGCCTCGGCCCGCGCAGCTACTCGATCATCGAGCAGGGCATGATCTCGCAGATCATCGAGGCACACCCCGAGGAATTGCGCACGCACCTGGAGGAAGCCGCCGGCATCTCCAAGTACAAGGAGCGCCGGAAGGAGACCGAGAGCCGCATCAAGTCCACCCGCGAGAACCTCGACCGCGTGAAGGACGTGCGCGACGAAGTGGACAAGCAGCTCGAACAGCTCAACCGCCAGGCCCGCGCCGCCGAGCGCTGGAAGGCCTACAAGGAAGAGGAAACGCGCAAGCAGGCCGAGTTGCGCGCGCTGGAATACCGCGCGCTGAAGGGCCAGCACGACGGCGAAGGGGCGGGACTGTCCGCCGCCGAGATCGAGATCGAGAAGCAACTGGCCGGCCAGCGCGAGATCGAGGCGCAGATCGAGGCCATGCGCGAGCGCCACGGCGAGGCCGGCGAACACTTGAGCTCGGTGCAGGCCGAGGTCTACAAGGTCGGCGCCGAAATCGCCCGCGTGGAACAGCAGGTGCGCCACAACCGCGAGACCGCGGACCGCCTGCAGCGCGCGCAGGGCGAGGCCGAGCGCGAGCACAACGAACTGGCCGAGCACATCGCCGGCGACCGCAGCCAGGTCGAGACCCTGCGCATGGCGCTGGCCGAAGGCGAGCCCAGGCTCGAAGCCCTGCAGCAGATGCAGGACGACACCGCCGAGGCCCAGCGCGGCGCCGAGACCAGACTCGCCGACTGGCAGCAGCGCTGGGACACGCATACCCGCACCGCCGGTGAATCCAACCGCGCCGCCGAAGTGGAGCGCACCAAGCTCAACTACCTCGACCGCCAGGCGGTCGACCTCGCCAGGCGCCGCGAGGCGCTGGAAACCGAGCAGAAGGCCACCGACCTCGCCGCGCTGGATGCCGCTGCCGAGCAGATGCACCTGGAGCACGATACCCAGCGCGAGAAGGTGGAAGCGCTGGGCAGCCTGCTCGACCAGCACAAGACCACGCATGAAAAGGCACTGGACGAGGAACGCCAGCTGCAGTCCACGCTCAACGAGGCGCGCTCGCAGTTGCAGACGGCGCGCGGCCGGCAATCCTCGCTGGAAGCCCTGCAGCACGCGGCGCTGGGCCAGGAGGAGAACGCCGCCAGCCAGTGGCTGGCGCGCCTCGGCTTCGACAAGTCGCCGCGCCTCGGCGAGGCGCTGCAGGTGGAGGCCGGCTGGGAAACCGCGGTGGAAACCGTGCTCTCCGGTTTCATCGACAGCGTGCTGGTGGACGGCGCGCACGCGCTGGCCGCGGATTTCGGCGGGCTGGAAAATGCCGACGTCGCGCTGCTCGATGCCAGCGAAGGCGGCGCCAATACCGCCGGCACGCTGGCCGCCCACGTGCGCGGGCCGGCCGCGGCCATCGCCATCCTCGGCCACGTGCTGATCGCCGAGTCGCTGGACGAGGCCCGCCAGCGCGTGTCCGGCCTGTCGGCCCTGGCGCCGTACCAGTCGGTGATCACCCGCGGCGGCGAATGGCTGGGCCCGGGCTGGGCGCGCGTGCGCCGCGCGCAGGGCAGCCAGGTGGGCGTGCTGGCGCGCGAGCGCGAGATCCGCACGCTGGCCGAGCAGATCGCTGCACTGGAAGCGCGCATCGAGGAATGCACAGCGCAGCTAGACGAGCTGCGCACGCGCAAGTTCGAGGCCGAACGCGCCCGCGACGACACCCAGCGCGAGCTGTACAACGCGCACCGCCGCCAGAGCGAACTCGCCGGCCAGTTGCAGAGCCACCGCGGCAAGCTGGAAACCGCCCGTGCCCGCGGCGAGAAGGTGGCCGGCGAACTGTCCACGCTGATCGACCAGCTCGACGAACTGCAGACGCAGACGCGCGAAGCCCGTGCCCGGCTGGATGAGTCTGTCGGCCACATGGGCGACCTGGAAGACCAGCGCCGCGAACTGGAAAACGAACGCCGCGCCTTGCTGGAGACGCGCGAGGAAGCGCGCATGAACGCGCGCGAGGCAGCCGACCAGGCGCACGCCCTGGCGCTGTCGCTGGAATCCAAGCGCTCCTCGCTGACGTCGCTGGAACAGTCGCTGGCGCGCATGGAAAACCAGTTGCGCCAGATCGAGGCCCGCCGCGGCGAGATCGCCGAGCAGCTCGCCGCCGGCTCCGACCCCATCGCCGAGCTGGAAGCCGAGCGGCAGACCTATCTCGACCAGCGCCTGCTGGTGGACAGGCAATTGGTTGAAGCGCGTCGCGCGCTGGAGGAATGCGACATCGCCTTCCGCCAGCTGGAACAGCGCCGCCATCTCGCCGAGCAGGGGCTCGCCAGCCTGCGCGAAAACCTTTCCGAGAAACGCCTTGCCGCGCAGGCGCTGCAATTGCGCGCCGAGCAACTGGCCGAGGCGATCGCCGCTTCCGGCCTCGAACTGGAAACCCTGCTCGCCGAACTGGCCGGGGACGTGGATGCCGCGGAGTGGAAACAGCAGCTGGCCGAACTCGCGCAGAAGATCGTGCGGCTGGAACCGGTGAACCTCGCCGCGATCCAGCAGCATGCCGAACAGAGCGAGCGCAAGACCTACCTCGACAACCAGCTCAACGACCTCACCAGCGCGATGGAAACGCTGGAGGGCGCGATCAAGAAGATCGACCGCGAGACGCGCGCGCGCTTCAAGGAAACCTTCGACAAGGTCAACGCCGGCGTGCAGGAACTGTTCCCGCGCCTGTTCGGCGGCGGCCACGCCTACCTCGAACTCACCGGCGACGACCTGCTCGACACCGGCGTGGCGATCATGGCGCGCCCGCCCGGCAAGCGCCCGTCCAACATCTCGCTGCTCTCCGGCGGCGAGAAGGCGCTCACCGCGGTGGCGCTGGTGTTCGCCATCTTCAACCTCAACCCCGCGCCGTTCTGCCTGCTCGACGAGGTGGACGCGCCGCTGGACGAGGCCAACGTGGGTCGCTTCTCGGCAATGGTGCGCGAGATGAGCGAGCGCGTGCAGTTCATCTTCATCAGCCACAACAAGGCCACCATGGAAGCGGCCAGCCAGCTGTGCGGCGTGACCATGCGCGAACCCGGCGTGTCGCGCCTGGTGCAGGTGGACCTGGCCGAAGCGGCTAAACTGGCGGGCAGCGCATGAGTGCCGCCAGTGGCGCTCATGCCATTGAATCGAGGAAGCGCGCCCGCTGCCCGCGGCGGACGAACCCCATGAGGAACCGATGATGACGCTGCAACCCGTGCTTGCCCTTGGCTGGAACCCTGCGATCGGCATACCGATGTTCATCGTCGGCCTGGTCGTGCTGGTCCTGATCTGGCTGTTCGGCCAGCCGAAGAAGGAGCAGCAGGGCAAGCGCCGCATGCCGTCGTCGACCGGGCAGGGCACGGGCAACCCCGGCGGCGAACGCCGCGAGCCCACCCTGGGCGAGGGCGGCGACGCCGATGCCGACGAGCTTTCCTTCAGCGCCACCGACGAAGCGCGCTTCGACGAAAAGGCGGTGTCGCCGAAGCAGGGCGAACTCGATGTCGGCCTGCGCGAGGAACTGGAGCGTCTCGGCGCCACCTTGTCCGGCGAGCGCGGCACCGGCACGACGCGCAGCAAGCTGGCCGGCCAGGCCGCCGCCATCGTGGACGCGTTGCGCGCGCCCTCGTCTTCGGCCGGGGCCGCGCAGGCGCCGCCGGTCGACGTTGCCGCGACACCGGTCCCCGCGCCCGCCGCGGCGCCCACCCCCGCGCCGTCGCAGAACCGCTTGCCGCCGCGCTCCGACCTCGGCCGCCGCCCGGTGCAGATGCCGGTGGAACGCATCGTCACCTTGTTCGTGGTGGCACGCGAAGGCTCCAGCTTCCACGGCTCCGACCTGATCGTGGCCGCCGAGAAGGCCGGCCTCGAATTCGGCGACATGGGCATCTACCACCGCCTGGTCGACGGCAAGCGCGAGCTGGGCCCGATCTTCAGCGTCGCCAACATGCTCAAGCCCGGCAGCTTCGACTTGGCCCGGCTCGACGCGCTGCGCACGCCCGGCCTCAGCTTCTTCATGACCCTGCCCGCGCCGCTGCCCGCGCTCGACGCTTGGGACACCATGCTGCCCACCGCGCAGCGCCTTGCCGAGCTGCTGGACGGGCAGGTGCTGGACGAGGAGCGCAACGCGCTCGGCCGCCAGCGCATCGCCCACATCCGCGACGAACTGCGCGGCTGGGACCGCGACCACGAAGGCCAGGAAATCCACCTCCGGCGCTGAGTGCGCGGACGCGCAAAGTTTGCTGGCTCGGGTTTCGAAAGGGGACGGACGATGGACCAGGCTATCGACTTCCATGCCAAGCCGCAGGTCGCCGCGGGTCGCGCCCGTGGCGGCCGCGACGCACAGCAGGATGCATTGGTCTGCCTGCACGATCCGGCCAGCGACACCCTGTTGCTGCTCCTGGCCGATGGCATGGGCGGCGACGGCGCAGGGGAGCTGGCAGCGGAAGGGGTGATCGATACGGCCCGCCGTCTGTGGGAACAGGGCCTGTGGCGCGAGCAGCCCGGCGCGCTGTTCCTGGAGTCCCTGTGCCAGGAAGCGCATGCCGAACTGGTCCGCCGGCGCGAGGGGCTGGTCGCCGCCGAACCGCACTCCACCGTGGTCGCACTGCTGGTCCGCGGCAAACAGGCGTACTGGGTCCACGTGGGCGACAGCCGGCTGTACCGCTTCCAGGGCCGGCGCTGCCTCAGCTGCACCGAGGACCACAGCGTCGCCCAGCTCAAGCTGCGCCGTGGCGAGATCACGCCGGAACAACTGGGCCGGGATCCCGACCAGCACAAGCTGCTGCGCGGGCTCGGCGGCAGTGCGCCGCCCGAGGTCGAGCATGGCGGCGCGCTCCTGCACACCGGACAGACCTTCGCCCTGTGCAGCGACGGTGTCTGGGAACAGCTGTCCACGCAGGAGCTGCGGCGCCTGTCGCGGCGCCGCGACCAGCGCGGCGCACTGCACGAAGCCTTGTTGCTGGCGACTGCGCGCGGCGGCGAGCAGGGCGACAACGCGGCGCTGATTTTCCTGCGGATCGCCGGCGCAGGCTGGGTGCGCCGCTATGGCGAGAAACTCTGGTCCGCCATGCATCCCGCCGCCGCGGTGCGCGGGCCTGGCGGGCGGGGCCTGGCGAGCGATGGCGAGGTGGGAAGGTGATGGCGTTTCCGTGCCGGTCCCTGCGGACTGCCGTGCTGCTGGTCCTGGCAGGCACCGCCGGTTGTGCGCAGATGAGTTCGTTGAAGAACAAGGTCGACGACAGCATGCACGGCTCGCCGAGAGTCACCATGGAACGCACCGCACCCGGGGCGGAAGCACCCGCCACGCCACCGTCGTCGCTGGGCGAGATCATCAACGGCGACCTGCAGCGTGGCCGCTACGCCGAGGGCGAGCGCGCCCTGCGCCAATACCTGGCGGCACATCCCGGCGACCGCGCCGCGCAGGCCTTGTTGCACCAGCTCACGGTCGATCCTGCGCACGAGCTCGGCACGCGTTCGCGCAACTACATGGTGCAATCCGGGGATTCCTACAGCACCCTGGCGGCGCGCTACCTGGGCGACGCACAGCGCTTCGTGATACTGGCGCGCTACAACGGCTCGGCCGATCCCTCGATGCTGCGTGCGGGGCAGACCCTGCGCCTGCCGCTCGGTGCCACGTCGCCGGGCCCGGCGGCACCGGCACCGGTACCGGCAGCCGACGCGAGTGTCGACATCGTGGCCCCCGCGACATCCGTCGCCCCGGCGACGGCGAACGCGCCCGCCGAATCGGCGACGGCAAAGGCGAGTAGGCTGCAACGCGAGAGCGTGGCCCTGCTGGCGCAGGGGCACAAGGACCAGGCGCTGGCGCAGCTCGACGAAGCGTTGTCCCTCGATCCGCACCTGAAGTCCAGCGATCCGCAGGCGGCCGCCATGCGCCAGCAGTTGCTGGCCGCCTACCACCAGCGCGCGATCGTGCTGTACCGCGACCAGAAGCTGGATCCTGCCATCGCCCTGTGGGATCACGTGCTGGCGATCGATCCTTCCTACGAGCCCGCGGTGATCTATCGCGCCCGTGCGCTCGAGCTCAAGCAGCGCCTGAAGCAGTTCTGACCCGCCACCATCGCCGCATCCGTCAGGAGGCGCCCTGTTCGGCGCCCTGGGGCTGGATGATGCGGGTGGGCTGCAGCGCCGGCTCGGCTTCGACACGCGGCGACGTGGAAAGTCCCGCGTCGTTCTGCTGGCGGGCCTGCAGCGCGCTGTTCATCAGGTTGAAGGCGGCGAACAGCTGGCCAAGCTCGTCCCGGCGTACCAGCCGGATGCGATGGTGGAAGTCGCCGCGCCCGACCCGGAGCAGGGCATCGCTGAGCATCTGCAACAGGGCGAACGGGCGCCGGAACAGCCAGTAGGCAGCGCTCACCACCACCACCAGCGTCACCAGCAGCACGGCCAGGATTACCCCCAGCGTGATGCGCTGGGCGGTGCGCAAGGGGGCGCTGCTGATGCCCAGGCGCAACTCGCCGACCGTCTTGGTCTGGTAGAGGATCGGCACATCGAACAGCAGCATGGCGCCGTCGCCGCTGCTGGCGACCTGGCCACGGTAGCTGTCGGCGCCATTGCCCCGCGGCAGCGGCTTCTGTCCGGCCGGTGCGGGCAGCGCGTGCCCGATTTCCGCAGCTTTCGTGCTGGCCACCACGTTGCCCAGGTGATCGGCGACGGCGAGGTAGTGGATCTGCCGGTTCTGCGCGATGTCCTGCACCAGCGCACGCGTGGCGGCCTGGTCGTTCAGCAGCAGGTTTTCCGCCGCCTCGCCGGCGATCATCCGGCTCAGGGAACTGCCGAAATCCAGGGCAACGCCGGTGACCGCGGTGTTCTGCTTGGCATAGATCGCTGCCAGGCCGAGCAGCAGCACCAGGCACAGCGTGGCTCCCAGCGCACCGGCCCAGCGCAGGCGCAGCGAGATGATGCGGTTGGCGATCGGCTTCTCGTGCAGGCGCTCGTATTCGCGGCGCGCCTGGCGCAGGTCGTCGGCGACTTCGGCGCCGCTCTGGTAGCGCGCATCCGCCGCGGGCGAGAGCAGGGTGCGCACGATGCCCACCAGCATCGATGGCGTGGCCGGGTCCAGCGGCTCGATCGGCGGGCGGGGCAGGCGCTGCCGTTCGCGGATCAGCCGCGGCACGTCGGCGGTCTCGCGCCACGGCAGCTTGCCGGTGATCAGCCAATGCATCACCACGCCCAGCGAGAACAGGTCGCTGCGCGCGTCGTCCGCTTCACCGCGCAGGCGCTCGAGCGCCATGTAGGCCGGCGTTCCACCGACCTCGCCGTTGGCGGCGCGCGTGCCATGCCGCTCGGAGATGCCGAAATCGTTGAGCTTGGCGTAATGCCAGCCCTCGGCCAGCATGATGTTCTCCGGCTTGATGTCGTGGTGGATGACGCCCTGCTCGTGCGCGTAATTCAGCGCGGTGGCCATCTGGCTGGCCAGCTCGATGACCATCGGCAGCGGCGGCAGGCCTTCGCTGGCGACCCTGCTCGCCAGCGTCTCGCCGCCGAGGCGTTCCATCGCGATGTACGGGCGGCCGTCGTCGGTCTCGCCGGCGTCGAAGATGGTGACGATGTTCGGATGGACCAGGTGCCCGGCCGCGCGGGCTTCGGCAAGAAAGCGCTGCCGGTAGGCCGGGTCGGCCGCCACGTGATGGTGCAGGCACTTGATCGCGACCTGGCGCTGGATGCCGGGATCGAAGCCGGCGTAGACCACCGCCATCGCCCCTTCGCCGAGTACGCCGTCGATGCGGTAGCGGCCGATCGTCCGCGGTACGGCGGTGGCTCGGGCATTCACGCCGGAACCCTCAGAACAGCCGCCAGGCCAGGCCGGCGACGATCACCAGTCCAGCCAGTATCAGCAGGCCGGTGCCCAGCAGCGCCGGCTTGCCGAAGCGTGGGCCGCGCTTGTCGCGGGTCAGGAAGACGAATTCGGCGAGGCCCAGCCGGACGCGGTCGCCGTGGCGCAGCACCGCCTCGTGGATACGCTGTCCGTTCACGAACGTGCCGTTGGTGGACAGCGTATTCATGATCACGTAGTGACCCTGCTGATTCATGATCCACGCGTGCGAGGCCGACACGCTGGAATCCCCGATCACGATGTCGTTGTCGCCACGCCGGCCGACCGTCTGCCGGCCCGGGCGCACCGTGTAGCGCTGGCGGTCGTGTTCGCCGCCGACGCCTTCGAGCACCGGCTCGTGCACGCTGGCACGACCGGTCGGAGCGGGCGCAAGCTCGTCGGCTTGCAGGCGCAGCTCCTCGGCGGAAAACAACCGCGTTCCCTGGGGGCCTGCAGAACGTCGGGGCATCGATTTGTTGGGGCTCATGTCAGGCGCTTGGGCGATCCTGCGGAACACTATAGAGCCAATTGTCATGCCGAATCTGTCGATGCTGCCCCGGCACGAAATCGTGTCCCGGCCTGCGGCCAGTCGACTGGCGTGCTGCGCAAACCAGCGTTGAGAGCGCGCCTGCTGGCGATCTTCGTACGATGCCTCAAGACGTCCGAGGGTCGGGCGTGTCCGTCAAATTGAAGTGAATGGCGGCTGCGATGGGCACTTTCGCGCGGCGTGCTGACGCAGGAGATGCAGGCCGCCGTGGTTTGCATCGACACGCCGAACAACACCAGTGCGCTGCTGGCAAGGCTCAGGTGCTTGATGGCAAACAGCATTTAATCGCGCTATGGTTGCGAGGCTTCAGGGGTGGCAGTTGCTTGCTGCGAATCGGCGCGCAAGCACCGCCGCAAGTCGGAAATCCTTCTGCAAACGTGGTGGCCATCCAATATGGCGGCACCGGTTTCCCTGCTCGTGTTCAAACTGGACCTGCTGCGGCTGGGCGTGTCGCTGGCCGCGGTCGAGCGCGTGGAACACGCCTGCGAAGTCACTCCCTTGCCCGGGGCACCGAAGGCCGTGCTGGGCGTGGTCAATCTGCAAGGCCATGTGGCGGTGGTCATCGACCTGAGACTGCGGCTGGGTTTGCCGCCGCGTCCGATCAGTCCTTCGGATGCTTTCGTGGTGCTGGCGTTGCCGCAGCAATTGTTTGTACTACCGGTCAGCGAAGCAGAAGGCGTGACCGCGGTGGACAGCGGGGACTTCGTGCCGAGTGAGGCACTGATCCATGGCGTTGCCCGGGTGCAGGGCCTGGTGAAAACGCCAGATGGCCTGTTGCTGATCGACGATCCGCAGCAATTCCTCGATGTCCATGCCATGCGGGCACTGGCCAGTGCCCTGGATGCCCGCCGTGCCGGGCGGTGAGGCAACCGTTCTCTGGGAGCACGCCGGCTCGGTCGTGGAGCGGCTCTTCGGGCTGCACCTGCAGGGCGAGAGACTGCCAGACCTGAAGCGTTCGCTCAGGGGGGCGGCGAGCGAACTCGGCCTCTCCGATGCGGAAGCATGCGCGCGACTGCTGGTTTCGGAGAAGCTCGACGACGCGGGCGTGGAAATCCTGGCCAGTCACCTCACCATCGGGGAGACCTACTTCTTCCGCGACCAGGAAGCCTTCGCGGCGCTCTCGGCGCATGTCCTGTCTGAGCTCATCGAGCAGCGGCGGCGCACGGGGAACCGGCAACTGCGCATCTGGAGCGCAGCCTGCTGCACCGGCGAGGAAACCTATTCGATCGCCATCCAGTTGCAGCAACTGCTGCCGGACATTGCCAACTGGCAAATCAATCTCCTCGGCACCGACGTCAATCCGCGTTTTTTGCGCACGGCGGCGGAAGGGGTGTATGGCCAATGGTCGTTCCGCGGCACATCGCCGGATTTTCGCGCCCGCCATTTCCGTCAGCTGGCAGGGGGACGCTACGTCCTGTCGCCCACGATCCGGCGCATCGCCCACTTTGCCTCCTTGAACCTCGCCGACGAGGCCGCGCTGGCCGGCATGCGCGATGGCGACTTCGACCTGGTGCTCTGCCGCAATGTGCTCATGTACTTCACGTCGGCGCAGGCATCGAAGGTGGTCGAGGCACTGCACGGCTCCTTGCGCGAGGAGGGCTGGCTGGCGGTCGCGCCGTGCGAGGCCTCGCAGACCTTGTTCGCCGGGTTTCGTGCGCTCCACTGCGACGGGGCGATCCTTTACCGGAAGGGCCCAGCGCCGGACCGGCACGGAAGTGCTCCAAAAGACGCAGGCATCCCGGCGGCGATGCCGGTCAGGACGCATCCGGCAGGGACGCGTGCAGCGCATGAGGCGTCGCTCCGCTTTCCGAAGCCAGTGACACCGCTCCCTGCGCCCAGGCGGGCAACGCCGCCGGCCAAGGCGCAGGAAGCGGCGCTTCCTGTGAAGGCTATCGCCGCACGGGCGCGGGCATTGGCCGACCAGCGGCGCATGGACGAAGCGCTGGCCTGCTGTGATCGCTGGATAGCTGCCGAAAAGCTGGACCCGGCGGCCCATTGCCTGAGGGGGATGATTCTTGCCGAAACGGGCAACATGCCCGAGGCCAGTGCCGCATTCGAGCGCAGCCTGTACCTGGCGCCCGATGGTGTAATGGCCGGCCTGGCACTTGCCAATCTGGAACGGACCCGTGGACGGGAGAAGCATGCGGCACGTCACTATCGCAACATCCTCGCCTTGCTCGAACGGCTGCCTCCAGACGCCGACCTAGAACACGCCGAGGGCATCAGCGTGCGGCAACTGACCTCCCTGGTCAGGGACTTGATGGTCGCGGGAGACCACACATGACCTCGCCCCATGGCCCTGACGCTGCTCATGCCATCCTGCGCGAACGTGCGCAGCGACTGGCGCAACGACCTTCCGGCAAGCCGCTCGATGAGCAGGTCGAGCTGCTCGAGTTCACTCTCGCCCACGAGCGTTACGCACTGCTGGCCAGCCAGGTGCACGACGTGCAGCCGCTCAGGGATCTCACGCCGCTACCCTGCACGCCACCGTTCCTTCGGGGCTTGGTCAACCTGCGCGGGCGGCTGGTGGCAGTGATCGACCTGAAGCAGTTTTTCGGCCTGCCCGAACCGGGCATCACCGACCTGCACAGGATCGTGCTGCTGCGCAGGGGCGAGGTGGAAATCGGACTGCTGGCCGACACGGTCGAGGGTGTCTCGGTCGTCGACAAAAGCCGCATCCGGCCGACCCCGTCGATCGTGGGGGGAGTCGCTGCGGAATATATCGTGGGTGTGACGCCGGAACGGCTGGTGGTACTGGACACGGACGCCATCCTCAGCGACCCGCGTCTTGTCGTGGACGAGGACGTGAATACGTAAACCAACAATGGCATCAACAGGGGGCTGCCATGAACGGGTTCAACAACCTCAAGACCGGCACCAAGATGGTGCTGGGACTCGGGCTCATCGTAGCGTTGCTCGTGCTGCTGGGCGGCATGGCCCAGCACGCCATGGAGGAAATCACGCAAAGCCGCAACGTGGCGGTCCAGGCGAACGCGCTGGAGGCGTCCCTCAACGATGATCGCGCCATCGTCCTGACACTCCTGTCCATTGACGATGCGACCACGCGCAGCAATCTGTTCGACGAGGCTGCAAAAAACGGCAAGTCGGCAGCCACGTATCTGCAAGGCATGCACAGCCTCACGCAGATGGATCCGGAGCTGGCGGCAATGATCTCCCAGTTCGCCGAGCAGTATGCGGTGTACGGGCAGGTCCGCGATGGCCAGGTCCTCACCCTGCTGCGCAAGGGGCAGGTCGAGGCGGCGCGCGCCGCCTCGCTCGGGGAACAGAACAGCCGTTACCTCGCCATGCGGGATCTTGCCGAAAAACTTTCCGACCGGGCCTTGGCTCTCGGCACCCAGCAGGCCGCAAGCGCCCGCAGCACGTTCGCCATGGTGGGCGTGCTGGCGTTGCTGCTGGCCATGCTGATCGGCTGGTGGCTGACCCATACCATCGCCGGCCCGTTGCGTTCGCTTACGGCTGCAGCCGAACGGATCGCGATCGGCGATCTTCCTTCCGAAGAACTTTCGTTGGGCCGCAGCGACGAAGTCGGACTGCTGCACCAGGCCTTCGGGCGCATGAGCCGCTCGCTGCGGCAGATGGCCGGGATCGCGCACAGCATCTCCGAGGGCGACCTGCGCGTCAGCATCGAGCCGCAATCCGAGCACGACGTGCTTGGCAAGGCGTTCGCGTCGATGATCCACAACCTGCGCAACCTGACTGCGAACATCCACGAAGGGATCAATGTGCTGAGCAGCTCGGCGAGCGAAATTTCGACCTCGACCAGCGAGCTCGCCGCCAGCGCCACCCAGACCGCCGTCGCCGTCAGCGAAACCACGACCACGGTGGAAGAAGTCCGGCAGACGGCGCAGATGTCCAGCGAGAAGGCCCGCGCGGTCTCCGATTCGGCCCTGCGAGTGGCCTCGATCTCGGAGGAAGGACGCAAGGCTACCGACGACGCCACGGCCGGGATGGCGCGCATCCAGCAGCAGATGGAGCTGATCGCCGAAAGCATGGTGCGGCTCAGCGAGCAGAGCCAGGCGGTTGGCCAGATCGTGGCCACCGTCGATGACCTGACCGGGCAGTCCAAGCTGCTGGCCGTGAACGCCTCGATCGAAGCGGCCAAGGCCGGCGAGCACGGCAAGGGCTTTGCCGTGGTCGCGCAGGAGGTCAAGAGCCTGGCCGAGCAGTCGCGCCAGGCTACCGCGCAGGTGCGCAGCATCCTCGGCGATATCCAGCAGGCCACCAGCGCTGCGGTGCTGGCGACCGAGCAGGGCAGCCATGCCGTGGCCGAAGGCGTGCGGCAGTCCACGCAGGCGGGCCAGTCCATCCAGGCGCTCACCGGCAGCGTCAGCGAAGCTTCCCAGGCGGCCGTGCAGATCGCGGCGTCCAGTCAGCAGCAACTGGTCGGCGTGGACCAGGTGGCCACGGCGATGGAAAGCATCAAGCTGGCGAGCAACCAGAACGTGGACAGCGCCAAGCAGATGGAAACGGCGGCGCACGGTATCAAGCTGCTTGGCGAGAAGCTAAAGCAGATTGCTGCCGGCTATCGCCTCTAGCCGGCAATGAGCGAACGCGACGCCGCATTCCTGCAACGCCTGCGAGCCGTCTTCGTGGCGGAGGCGCGCGATCACCTGCTTGCCGTCGGTACTGGCCTGGTGGCGCTGGAAAAGGATGGCTCGCCTGCCGAACGCGAGCGGCACGTGGAGGCCGTCTTCCGGCACACGCACAGCCTCAAGGGGGCGGCGCGCGCAGCAGGTTTTCCACAGACAGAAACGCTGTGCCAGACGCTGGAGGAAATCTTCGCGCAGTGCAAACGGCGCGGCCGCGTGCTGTTGGCCGACGATTTCGATGTGCTGCACCGTGCTTACGACATGCTGGGTGCCGATGTGGAGGCGGGCGCCGGCTCGGCACCCGCCCCCGCGCCGGGTGCCGTTGCCGCGATGGTGGCCCGACTGGAGGCGGTCGCCAGCAGCGAGGCCGCCGCCGGATGCGAACCGGAGGGCTTGCCCGGGACCGGGTCTCCCACCAGGGAGGCCGCCGATCAGCCGACTGTCGTGCCTGATCCCGCTGTGGTGCCGGTGCGGGAGGTGGCCAGCACGGTCCGCATCCAGACGCCGCGCCTGGACCGGGTCTTGCTCGCAGCGGAGGAACTGCTGACGGTCAAACAGGCCGGGGCCGAGCGCGCCGAGGAGCTGCGGCTGCTGGAGTCGCGCCTTGGCCCATGGTTCAAGCACTGGCTGGCGGCGCAGCCGGCCCTGCGCCGGTTGCGGAGCCTGGTCGCCACGAGCGATCCCGGCGCGCGGCCCGAGCTGGAAGCGTTGACCAGGCTGCTGGAATTCCTGGAATGGAATTACGGTTACCAGCGTGCCCTGGAAGGAGACGTCCGCGCCATCGCGCGATCGGCCGCGCGCGACAGCCATTTCGCCGGCAAGCAGATCGACGAGCTGCTGGACGATTCGAAGGCCTTGCTGATGCTGCCGTTCTCGGCGCTGTCCGAGACCTTGCCAAAACTGGTGCGCGACCTCGCGCGTGACCAGGACAAACGGGTCGACCTGCGGATCTCGGGCGAGGATGTGCAACTGGACAAGCGCATGGTCGAGCTACTGCGCGATCCGCTGGTGCATCTGGTGCGCAATGCGCTGGACCACGGCATCGAGCTGCCGGCGGAACGGCAAGCCGCCGGCAAACCGCCTCGTGCAACCCTGCAGGTGGATGCCCGTTTGCTGCACGGCAACCAGATAGGTATTGAAATCACGGACGACGGTGCCGGCCTCGATCCGCGGCGGCTGCGCGAGGCGGCGCTGCGCGCCGGCGTGCTGGGCGAGGCCGCCGCCGCGGAACTCGACGATGGGCAGGCGCTGGAACTGGCCTTCCGTTCCGACGTGTCCACCAGCCCGATCATCACCGAGATTTCCGGACGTGGCCTGGGACTTGCCATCGTGCGCGAGCAGGTTGAACGGCTGGGCGGGCGGGTCGAGGTGGAGAACCGCGAGCCATGCGGCGCGCGCTTCCGGATGCTGCTGCCACAGAGCATGGCCATGCTGCGCGGCCTGTTCGTGGAGACGGGCAGCCAGATGTTTGTCCTGCCCGGCGCGCACGTCGAACGCGTGATTCGCGTGCCGCGCGCCAGTTCGAAGACCGTTGGCCAGCGCGAGACGCTGGCGATCGACGGGCAGGTCGTCGCGCTCGTCCGTTTGCACCAGTTGCTCGAGATGCCGGCCGCTCATTCGGTGGCCGATCCCATGACCGTCGTGCTCCTGGGCGCAGGCTCCCAGCGTATGGCCGTGGCTGTCGACGAGGTGTTGCACGAGGGGGAAATCCTGGTCAAGCGCCTGCGGCGACCGCTGGTGCGCGTGCGCAATGTCGCCGGAGCCACCGTGCTGGCCTCGGGCAAGCCGGTGCCTATTCTCAACGTGGCCGACCTGCTCAAGTCCGCCAGGCATGTTGACGGGCAGGCGACGGCACGGCCGGAGGCACAGGAAGCCGGCAGGCCGCTCGCGCAGCGGGTGCTGCTTGCCGAGGATTCGATCACCTCCCGGCTGCTGTTGAAGGGCATCCTGGAATCCGCCGGCTGCAAGGTGAAGGCCGTGGCCGATGGCATCGAGGCATTCACGGCATTGCGCAGCGAGATGTTCGACTTGCTGGTTTCCGACATCGAGATGCCGCGGCTGAACGGCTTTGACCTGACCTCCCGCATCCGCGCCGACCACAAGCTCGCCGATCTCCCGGTCGTGCTGGTCACCGCATTGTCCCGACGCGAGGATCGCGAGCGCGGCATCGACGTGGGCGCAAATGCCTATATCGCCAAGGGCAGCTTCGACCAACGTGAATTGCTGGAGGCGGTGCGCCGGTTGGCCGGTGCCCGGGAATCCTCGTGAGCGGGCCCCGCATCGGCGTCCTCGTCGTGGACGACTCGGAAGCCATCAGGATGCTGCTGGTGCATCTGATCGAACAGGATCCGGCGTTGCGCGTGGCTGGCGCCGTCGGGGGAGGCGGGCAGGCGGTGGCCTTCGTGCAGGCGGATCCGCCGGACGTGGTACTGATGGACATCCAGATGGATGGCATGGACGGATTCGAGGCCACGCGCCGCATCATGGAGTCCCGGCCGGTTCCCATCGTGATGTGTTCGGCAGTCACCGACGTCCATGCCGCGGCGACGGCCTTCCACGCCTACGATGCAGGCGCCGTGGCCCTGGTGGAAAAGCCGGCCGGAGGCAGTCATCCGGATGCCGTGCGTCTTGGCCGGGAGCTGCTGCAGACCCTGCGCCTGATGTCGGAGGTGAAGGTGGTGCGACGGTGGTCCCGCAAGCCCCAGGTCCGGGCCCCGCAGCCGCCACCGCCGTCCAGCCGCATCCGCTTCGTGGGCATCGGTGCATCCACCGGGGGGCCGCCGGCGCTGCAGGCGATCCTGCAGCGGCTGGACAAGGATTTCCCCGTGCCGATCGTGGTGGTCCAGCACATCAGCGCCGGATTCCTGCCCGGTCTGTCGGAATGGCTGGGACAAACCACGGCCGTGCGGGTGCAGATCGCGGCGCACGGCATCGAGGCGCGCCCGGGCCAGGTCTACCTGGCGCCTGACGACTTCCACCTGACGGTGGGCGAGCATCGCCGGCTGCGACTGGAAACGACGCCACCGCTGCACGGGCTCCGGCCCGCCGTGGACCTCCTGTTCCACTCGATCGCCAGGCATTGCGGGCCCAACGCCGTGGGCATCCTGCTGACGGGCATGGGGAAGGATGGGGCCCAGGGCCTGCTGGCCATGCATGGCTCGGGCGCGACCACCCTCGTGCAGGACAAGGCGACTTCGGTGGTCTACGGCATGCCTGGCGAAGCCGTGGCGCTGGGAGCTGCCAGCCAGGTCCTGCCGCTAGAGAGGATCGGCGAGGCCCTGCAACGCATCGTCCAGCCCCATTCCCACTCCAAGGCACTCCCGTGAACAGCATGCCAGCCCGTGGCCGCGACGCTGTCGAGATCCTGGTCGCCGAAGACAGCTCCACCCAGGCCCTCAGCCTGCAGTATCTGCTCGAGCAGCAGGGTTACCGGGTGACCCTCTGCCAGAACGGCCGGCTGGCCCTGGCCGAGGCAAGGCAGCGCAAGCCGGACCTGGTCATCAGCGACATCGTCATGCCGGAAATGGACGGCTACGGCCTTTGCCGCGCATTCAAGTCGGACCCCGGCCTGAGTGACGTGCCGTTCCTGCTGGTCACCACGCTAAGCAATCCGGAGGACGTCCTCAGCGGGCTCGAAGCGGGCGCCGACAGCTTCATCCTGAAACCCTACGACGATACGTTCCTGCTCAACCGCGTGAACTTCGTGCTGTTCCATCGCCGGCTTCGCCAGTCCGATCGCGCCGAAATGGGCGTCGAGATCAGCTTCAACGGACGCAGCCACTTCATCACGTCCAATCGCCTGCAGATCCTCAACCTGCTGCTGTCCACCTACGAGGCGGCCATCCAGCGCAACAACGAATTGCGGCGTTCGGAGGAGGAGTTGCGCGAGGCGAATATCGCCCTTTCCGCGGTCAACGAACGGCTCGAAGAGGAGATCCGCCAGCGTCAGGCCATGGAGCGGCAACTGGCTGCCGCCAAGCAGCAGGCGGAAATCGCCAACGAGGCGAAATCGGCTTTCCTGGCCACGATGAGCCACGAGATCCGCACGCCCATGAACGGCATCGTGGGCATGGTCGATGTGCTGGCGCACAGCCAGTTGTCCGAGTACCAGACCGATGCCGTGCGGACGGTGCAGGAATCCGCGTTTGCACTCCTGCACCTGATCGACGATCTGCTGGATTTCTCCAAGATCGAGGCCGGCAAGCTCGAGCTGGAGCTCACGCCGACCAGCCTGTGCGACACGGCCGAGGGCGTCTGCGACACGCTGAGCGCGCTGGCCGACCGCAAGGGCGTGGACCTGTTCGTGTTCGTCTCCCCCGAGGGGCCGGCCCAGGTGCTGGCCGACCCGGTGCGCCTGCGCCAGATCATGTACAACCTGGTGGGCAACGCCATCAAGTTCAGCAGCGGCGAACAGGTGCGGCGAGGGCGTGTCGACATCCGCGTGGAAGTGGGTCGCCAACACCCCTTGCAGGTCGCCTTCACGGTCAGCGACAACGGCATCGGCATTTTCCCGGAGGCACGCGCCCACCTGTTCGAGTCGTTCCGTCAGGCCGAGGTCTCGACCACCCGGCGCTTCGGTGGCACCGGTCTCGGCCTCGCCATCTGCAAGCGCCTGGTCGATTTGATGCAGGGCGAAATCCTCGTCGACAGCACCCCGGGCGTCGGCACGACCTTTACCGTCCATCTGCCCTTCGAAGCCGTGGCCGCTGCTGGCGCGCCGGCCATTCCCGATCTGTCGGGCGTGCAGTACGTCGTTGTCGATGGCCGCAACGCCCGTGCGGACGACCTGCGCAGTTATCTCGAGTACGCGGGAGCTCAGGTGACCGTGGTCACGGACGGCGAGGATGCAGTACGGATCTGTGCCCGCGCGACCGAGCCGGTAGTGCTCGTGCATGGCGGCATTGACGAGGTGGACCGCACGGCATGGCTGGGCCGGTTCGATGCCCAGCCGAACGTGCACCACCTGCTGGTGTCGAAGGGCCGTCGCCGCGTGGCGCGCCTGGTCAGCGCCGGCGTGGTGACGATGGACGGCAACCTGCTGCGCCGGCGTTCGCTGTTGCACGCCGCGGCTGCCGCGGCGGGGCTGGCCTCGCCTGCCACCGAGCAGTGGCGTTCCTCCAGCCAGCCGGAGCCGGAGGCCAGCGCGCCCACCATCACCCAGGCGCGTGCATGCGGCCAATTGATCCTGGTGGCGGAGGACGACATCACCAACCAGAAAGTGCTGTTGCGGCAGTTGAACCTGCTTGGCTATTCGGCCGAGCTGGCCAGGAACGGACGCGAAGCGCTGGAGCTCTGGCGCCGTGGCCGTTATGCGATGCTGCTCACCGATCTGCACATGCCGGCGCTGGATGGCTACGGGCTGGCTGCCGCCATCCGCCTCGAGGAAGCGCCGCAGAGCCATGCCCCGATCATTGCCCTGACGGCCAACGCCCTGCGCGGCGAGGCAAGCCGCGCACGCGCAGCGGGAATGGACGATTACCTGACCAAGCCGTTGCAGCTGCCCGCGTTGCGCGCGGCGCTGGAACGATGGTTGCCGCCACCCATGGCCAATGAGGGTTTGCAGGATGCCGAACCCCGGCATGCCGGGACTGCGCAGGAGCGGCCGGCATTGGACATCAATGTGCTCAAGAGCCTGATCGGCAACGAGCCGGCCATGCTGCATGTGTTGCTCAAGGACTTCCTCGATGCGTTGACCGCAGGAATGGCCGTCATCCAGAAAGCCGCTGCGGGGAACGATTTCGGCGAGGTCGGGGCGATGGCGCATCGGCTCAAATCCTCGTCGCGCAGCGTCGGCGCGCTCCAGGTTGGTGACATTTGCGCCGAGCTGGAGAACAGTTCGCTGCTCGGTGACAGGACGGTCACTGCAGGGGCCGTCGCGAACTTCGAGGCAGCAGCCGGGGAGCTGCTGCTGAAACTGCGGGAACAGCTGCGCCAGCTGGAGGCCCGCCTGGATGCAAATTCGAATGTTTCCGGATGGAACAGCGATGAAAACCCTTCTGCTGGACGATGACCCCTTTATCCTGAAGCTGCTTTCCCTCCAGTTGCGCACGGTGGGGCTGCAAACGGAGATGATCTGTCACAGCAGCGGGCAAGCCGCCCTGGATCTGCTGGAGCGGGACAGGGAGATAGGGATGGTCTTCTGCGATTTGCAGATGCCAGGGATGGATGGCGTGGAATTCGTCCGCCATCTCGTGCGCCTCTCGTATGCCGGCAGCCTGGTGCTCGTCAGCGGTGAAAACCCGCGGACGCGGCAGGCCGTGGAGCAGTTGGCCCGTGCGCATGGCCTGCATGTGCTGGGCACGCTGGGCAAGCCGGTAACCACGGAGTCGCTGCTTCAAGTACTGGTCGCGGCCAGTCCGGTGGCTCCCGCATCGGATTCGGCCGCTCCGGCTCCGCTCTATGCGCCGGCCGAACTCCAGCGTGCCATCCGCCACGGGGAATTGCGCAACTACTATCAGCCGAAAGTGGAACTGGCGACCGGCAGGGTGGCTGGCCTCGAAGTGCTCGTGCGCTGGCAGCACCCGCGGGATGGCCTGGTGATGCCCTCCCGCTTCATACCGATGTCCGAGGAGCACGGGCTGGTGAACTCCTTGGGCGTCGAGGTGATCCGTGGGGCATTGCGCGATCTGCGGCAATGGCTCGATGCCGGCCACCGGTTCAATCTGGCCGTGAACGCGCCATTGGGCAGTGTCTCTTCGCTCGACTATCCCGAAATGCTGCTGGAGCAGGCGCACATCGCGGGCGTGCCTATGCACCATCTCGTCCTGGAGATCACCGAGACCCAGCTGATGGACGATCCCCAGGTACAACTGGACGTGCTGAGCAGGTTGCGCCTCAAGCAGGTCAAGCTTTCCATCGACGACTTCGGCACCGGCTACTCCTCGCTGGCCCAATTGCGCGACCTGCCATTCGACGAACTGAAGATAGATCGCGGCTTTGTCCATGGGGCCAGCCACAACGCGTCCTTGCGCGCCATCCTTGAGGCCAGTCTTGGCCTGGCCCGTGACTTGGGCCTGCGCACGGTTGCCGAAGGCGTGGAGGACCGTGAGGACCTGGACCTGCTGCGGGCACTTGGCTGCGACATGATCCAGGGCTATCTCGTCGCCAAGCCGATGCCTGCGGACGCTGTCGATGGTTGGCTGGCCGAATGGGAAAGCCGCCGGGGCAGTTTCGCCGTCCCGGCACCCGCGGCAAGGGAGCATTAGGAATGCACTGCTTTTGCCCGTCGTCCCGCGAGGCGTTTTTCAGCAGCCGAAGGCCGCTCAGGCCGGGTCCAGCGCGTCTGGGGCATTGAACGCAAAGGCACCGGATGACTCGCTACGCCCGCCCCTGCGGGACCAGCCTTCGGCTGTTCAACGCTCGCATGGCCAGCTTTTGTCCTGCCTTCGCAGGACTGACGGGCAGGAAGCCGATCGACCAGCCCCCTTGGGGCTGCCGCCGCATCAGGCCGGAATCAACGCCGCACAGCGTGACGGGCGCGCGTTGCAGGGCAGGGCCGCGGCGAACCCGTTTCCGGGACGGCGCCACGCGCCGGATCATCGAGGGCAGGCCGCTTTCGCCCCCAAGTCAGCGCCTGGGCTTCTTCTGCGCAAGACTTGGTGCCGTCCCCGTCCATCGTTTGTAGGCCTGCGAAAACGAGGACAGATCGCTGAACCCCAGTGCATGGCGATCTCGCCCATCGAAAGACGGGCCTCGGCAACCAACGCCTGTGCCCTGGATTGGCGCACCGCATTCGACACATCGCCGTCGCGTCAACTTTCTCTTCGATTCCAGGCCGCTGGTCGGGGCCTGCCTCGGAGCCGGCGCGCACTATGTGGACATCACCGGCGAGATCCCGGTGCTCGAGCTGTGCCACGGACTCGACGCGCAGGCGAAAGCGCAGGGCGTGCTGCTGTGCCCCGGCGCCGGTTTCGACATCGTGCCCACCGATTGCCTGGCGGCCATGCTCAAGGAACGGATGCCCGATGCGGTGACGATCGACCTCGCGTTCTCGTTCGGGACGCGGCCGAGCATCGGCACGCCGGGGCAGTCCCGGTCCGTCAGGTCATACCTGCAGCCGGTCGTCCTTGCGCGCCACCAGGCCGTACAGCGCGGGCATCAGGAAGATGCTGATCGCCAGCCGCGTGAACAGGCCGCTGACGATCACCAGCGCGAACGGCTTCTGCGTGTCGGTGCCGACGCCGGCCGCGACGGCGGCCGGCAGCAGGCCCAGCGCGGCCACCAGCGCGGTCATCATGATCGGGCGCAGGCGCAGGATCGCGCCTTCACGGATGGCCTCGGCGATCGGCGTGCCGCCCAGCCGCAGCTCGTTGACGTAGGAGATGTAGACCACCGCGGTCTGCACCGAGACGCCGAACAGCGCCAGGAAGCCGATGCCGGACGACACCGAGAACGGCGTGTGGGTGAGCCACAGCGCGACGATGCCGCCGACCGGCGCCGACAGCAGCACGCCCAGCACGGTGATCAGCGGGAACTTGAAGTTGCCGTACAGCGCGAACAGCAGCAGGAAGATCACCGCCAGCGTGAGCGGCAGCACGATGGTGAGCTGGCGGTGCGAGGCGGTGTATTCCTTGTATTCGCCGCCCCAGTCGAGACGGTAGCCCTGCGGCAGCTTCACCTGCTTGCCGACCTGCGCCATCGCGTCCTCCACCGCGCCGGCGAGGTCGCGGCCCTGCACCGAGAACTGCACGCCGATGTAGCGCGAATCGTTCTCGCGGTAGATGAAGGAGGCGCCGTTCTCGACCGTGATGCTGGCGAATTCCTTGAGAGGGATCTGCTGGCCGCCAGGCGTCGCGACCGGGATGTCGCCGATCTGCTGCGGGTTGTCGCGGTACTGCGGCAGCAGGCGCACCACCAGGTCGAACTGCTTCTCGCCCTGGACCACCTCGGTGGCGACGTCGCCGCCGACCGCGGCATTGATCAGGTTGTTGATATCGTCGACGTTGATGCCGTAGCGCGCGGTCTTGGCGCGGTCGATCCTGATCGCGAGGTTGGGCTGGCCCAGCTCGTGCACCAGGGTCACGTCGCTGATGCCGCGCACCTTCTCCATCGCCGCCTTGATCTGCTTGCCCTTCGCCTGCAGCGTGCGCAGGTCCGAGCCGTACACCTTCACCGCCAGCGCGCTCTTCAGGCCGGTCTCGGCCTCATCCACCGCGTCCTCGGCAGGCTGGGTGTAGTTGAACTGGATGCCGGGGAATTTCTGCAGCTTGGCGTCGATCGCGGCGATCAGCGCCTGCTTGTCGCGGTAGGCGCCGTGCCATTCCGAATACGGCTTCAAGCCGACGAAGAATTCGTCGTTGAAGAAGCCGGTGGAGTCGGTGCCGTCGTCGGGGCGCGCCAGTTCGGAAGCCACCGTGGTGACCACCGGGAAGGAGCGCAGCACCTCGCGGATCTGCGGCGAGATCTTCGCGGCCTCGTCGAACGAGATCGTGTAGGGCATGGTCGCGCGCACCCACAGCGCGCCTTCGTCGAGCTGCGGCATGAACTCCGCGCCCATGAAGGGCACCAGCAGCAGCGACAGGCCAAGCACCACCACCGAGGCCACCGTGATGCGCCACGGGTGCGCCAGGCAGGTATCCAGCCACTTCGCGTAGCGCGCCTTGATGGCCTCGAAGATCGCGTTGCGGCGCTCGCGCACGCCCTTGCGCATGAACCAGGCGCACAGCACCGGCAGCAGGGTCAGGGTGACGATCAGCGAGCCGACGATCGCGAAGATCATGGTGTCGGCCATCGGCTTGAACAGCGTGCCGGACGGCCCGCTCAGCACGTAGATCGGCAGGAAACCGGCCACGATGACGCCCACCGCGTAGAACAGCGGGCGGTCGACCTCGGCCGCCGCGTCGCGGATGACGCCGCCGATGTCCAGCGGGCTGCCCTGGCGCAGCGCGAGCTGGCGGTAGATGTTCTCCACCATCACCACCGCGGCATCCACCAGGATGCCGAAGTCCACCGCGCCGATCGACAGCAGGTTCGCCGAGGCGCCCTGCAGGTGCAGCCCGCAGAACGCGAACATCAGGGCCAGCGGGATGGTGACCGCGACGATCAGGCCGGCGCGCAGGTCGTACAGGAAGAACACCAGCACCGCGATCACCAGCAGCATGCCGACCAGCAGGTTGTGCCGCACCACTTCCTTGGTCTGCTGGATCAGGTCGGTGAGGTCGTAGTACGGATGGATCTTGACGTCCTTCGGCAGGATCTCGTCGTTGAGTTCCCGGGTCTTGGCCTCGACCCGCTGCAGGACGTTCTGCGTCTTCGCCCCGGTCAGGGTCAGGATCACGCCCTCGACCGCATCGTCCTGGCCCATGTAGCCGAACTCGCCCAGGCGCGGCGCGATGCCGATGCCGACCTTGCCGACGTCCTTCACCAGCACCGGCGTGCCGTTGTGCACGGTCAGCACCACGTTGCCGATGTCCTCCAGCGTCGTCATCCGCCCGAGCCCGCGCACGTAGAAGAACTGGCCGCCCTGCTGGTAGAAGCCGCCGCCGGCGTTGCTGTTGTTGGCGGTCAGCGAGGCTTCGACCTGCGTCACGCTGAGGCCGAGCGCGGCGACCTTCACCGGGTCGAGCAGCACCTGGTACTGCATGTTGCCGCCGCCGAACGCGGAGTCGTCGGCGACGCCGGGCACCGAGCGGTACTGCGGCGCGATCACCCAGTCCTCCAGCGTCTTCAGCTCCATCGGCGAACGGTCGGAGCTCTGCAGCACGTAGCGGTAGACCAGGCCGGACGGCGGCGACATCGGCGAGAGCGAGGGCGTGACGCCGCTGGGCAGGGTGATGCCGGGCAGGCGGTTGTACACCTGCTGCTGCGCGAAATAGTCGTCGACGCCGTTGGCGTAGGTGAGGGTGACGTCGGACAGCCCGTACAGCGAGATCGAGCGCTTGGTCTCCAGGCCGGGGATCGCGTTCATCCCCAGCTCCACCGGCACCGTGATCAGGCGCTCGACTTCCTCCGCCGAATGGCCCGGCCACTGCGTGATGATCTCCGCCATCGGCGGCGACAGGTCGGGGTACGCGTCCATCGGCAGCGAGTCGTAGGCCCAGATGCCGGCGACCGTGAGCGCGCAGGACAGCAGCACGATCAGCAGCCGCTGCTGCAGCGCGAACGCGACGATGCGGTTGATGAGCGAAGCGTCGCGCTTCGACGGTTCGGGTGGCGGGGCGGCGATCATTGGGTCTGGATGAAATTGAGGAAGATCGCGCCGTCCACCACCACCTTGTCGCCGGCGTGCAGGCCCTGCGGGATCAGGTAGCGGTCGTCGATCCGCTCGCCCAGCGTCACGGGCGTGCGCGCATAGCTGCCGTCCTGCGCGACCACGTAGACGAACGGCAGGTTCTCGTCGTCGCGCAACACCGCCGACACCGGGACCAGGATGCCCGTCCGCGCGTCGTGCGAGCGGATCCGCACCGACACGTACATCTGCTGCTTCAACGCGCCATCGGGGTTGTCGACCGCGACGCGCGCGGTCACCGAACGCGTGTTCGGATCGATCACCGCGCCGACGTTGCCGACCTTGCCGGCGACGGGCCTGCCGCCGTCGCCGGTTGCCACCTCGGCGGCATCGCCCACCTTCACCGCGCCGAACTCGCGGTCGAACAGTTGCGCCATCACCCACATCTTCGAGGTGTCGGCGATGGTGAAGCAGTCGGTGCTGCCCGCCGCCAGCAGTTGCCCCGGCGTGATCGACTTGGCGACCACGGTGCCGGCGATCGGGGCGCGGATCACGCCCGCGCCGCCGCTGACCGGCCGGCCGGCCTGGATGTCGGCGATGGTCTTCGCATCGACGTGCAGCCCGACCAGCGCCTGCAACGCGGCGTCGCGATCGGAATCGGCGCCGGCCGCGTCGGATTGCGCCTGCGCGTATTCGCGCTGCGACACCGCCTGGTGTGCGTAGAGGTCGCGGTCGGTCGCGGCGATCTGGTCGGCGGCCCTGGCCGCGGCGAGGTTCTTGCGGTACGTGTCGATCGCGGCGGCGAAGTCGGGCGAATCCACCAGCGCCAGCGCCTCGCCCTGCTTCACCGTCTGGCCCAGCGCCACCAGCAGCTTGGCGACCGGGCCCGAGATCGGCGCGAGCACGTCGGTCGAGCGGTTGTGGTCGAAATCCACCACGCCGGAGGTATTGACCACGGTCTGGTAGGACGAGGGCTCGACCGTGTACAGATGGATGCCTTGCTGCTGCGCCTGGGTCAGGCTCACGTTGTGCGGCGTCGTGGCGGCGGACTCCGGCGCGTCCGTGCCGGACGAGCAGGCGCCGAGCGCGGCGGTCGCGAGCAGGAGCACGAACGCGACGCCATGGCGCGTGGAGGCGGGGAAGGGCGGGGCGGGTTTGTTCATCGTCACTGCGTGCTCAGATCGGAGTGGTGCCACCAGCCGCCACCCAGCGCCTGGTACAGCGCGGCGGTGTCGGCGAATCGGTCGGCCTGGGCCTGCACGAGGGCGATGCGTGCCTGCTGCCAGGTCTGTTCGGCGGTCAGCCATTGCAGGTTGCTGGCGTAGCCGTCCTTGAGCTGCTGCCCGGCGAGGTCCAGCGTCAGCTTCGCGGCCTGCTCGGCCTTCGCCGCGGACTGCAGCGCCTTCGCATCCTGCTCCAGCGCGACCAGGGTGTCGGCGACGTTCTGGAACGCCGCCAGCACGGTGCTGCGGTATTGCTCGTCGGCCTCGACGAAGGCCGCCTTCGCCGCGCGCTGCTGGTGCAGCAGGGTGCCGCCCTCGAAGAGCGGCGCGGTGATGCCCGCCGCCATGTCCCAGAAGCCGGTGCCGCCGGTGAACAGTTTCGAGAACTGCAGCGCCGTGCTGCCGGTGTCGGCGGTCAGCGTGAGGCTGGGCAGGCGCGCCGCCGTGGCCACGCCGACCGCGGCGCTGGCCGCGTGCAGGTTGGCCTGCGCCTGCTGCACGTCCGGCCGCTGCGCCACCAGGGCCGAAGGCAGGGAAAGCGGCAGGGCCTCGGGCAAGTGCAGGCTGTCCAGCGTGATCTGGTCATCCGCCGTCTGCGAGGGGAAACGGCCCGTCAGCACCGCCAGCAGGTCGCGCTGTTGCGCCAGTTGCTTCTCCAGCGGCGGCAGCGTGGCCTCGGTCTGCGCCAGTTGCGATTCCTGCGCGGCCAGGTCGACTCGGCTGGCGTAGCCCTTGGCGAACTGGTAGCGCAGGATGTCGAGCATCTTCGTGTTCTCGTCGACCAGTTGCCGCGTGGCGTCGACCTGCGCCTGCAACGCGGCCAGCTGGATCGCCGCCACCGCCACGTTGGAGGCCAGCGTGTTCCAGGTCGCGATCATCTGGAAGCGGGCGGACTGCTCCTGCGCCTGCAGCGACTCGGCCGAGCGCCGGTTCGCGCCGAACACGTCGGGCGTATAGGAAACCGAGAGCTGCGGCGTGTACAGGTTGTACAGGAAGGCATTGGAATCGGGCACCGGCGCCAGCGAGCCGGCCTGGCGCTGGCGGCTGGCCGTCAGGTTCGCCGACACGCTGGGCAGGAAGGCGCCGCGCTGCGCCAGCATGTCCTCGTGCGCCACGCGCAAGGCGGCCTGCGCGGCCTTCAGGTCGGGGTTGTGCGCCAGCGCCTGCCGGATCAGCGCGTCGAGCGGCGCGGAGTGGAACAGCGTCCACCACTCGCCGGGAATGTCGGCGCCCGCTTCGAAATGCTGGGCCGAACCGCCGGCCACGCCCGGCGTGGCGGCCGTCGCCACGACCGGATGCGGGGTGTAGCCGCTGACGGCGGGCGGCGCCGGCGCCTTGAAGTTCGGGCCCACCGCGCAAGCCGCAAGCAGCATGGCGGCCGCCGGCACGGAGAATCGCAGGGCTTGCGCCACAGGCATGCGGACAAACGGCAGGACAACCATGGCGAACCCGTACTCTCCTCACGCATTGTTCCGCCAAGCGGCGTGACCGCTTGAACCTGGCGAGAGACGGACTCAGCGCCACCCCATGTGGTTCGACCCCGGACGACGGCGCCGCGTGGACGCATTGCGCACGGCTGCAGGTTCAGGGCCGGATCACGACCTGACAGATTTCCGGCACCGGCTGTCGCAGGTGCCTCATGACAAGCACAAGACGCCGAAGATATTGCCTGACGGCAGACACGGCAACGATGAATTTTCTTGCGGGGGACGGTACGGTCGGCCGGGTGGCCAGTCGTCACGGGTGTCCGGGCCCTGCGGTGGTGGAGTGGCGGCAACGCTTCGTTGCCGGGGCACCCGGGAAGCAAATGAAGTCACGGTGTGGCAGATTCCCCGCGTGAGCCCGCAGGGATCTTGAGCCAACCCCACAGGCGGATCGGAGGGCAACCGGCATGCCGCTCGACACGATCGATCTCGACGCACTGCGGCGCAGCCCGCGCGTCTCCTGCTATTTCCGCTATCGGTTGCATCGCAGCGATTTTCACGAGCTTCGCGTGGCGGACCAGCTCCATGGGCATTACGCGTCCAAGCCATTGCATGCCCGCCTCACGCCGCAGGGCAGGGTGGATCGTTCGTCTTCCTACAGCGGCGACGTGGCCGTCCTCTTCATACCCGGGGATGCCCGTACGACGGATGACGCGAGCGTGATCCTCACGCACATCGATCCGCGGCAGGTCGCGCTGGAATCGGGGCGACGCAACTGGCCCGCGATCCACCAGGCTGCACGGGAGGCCATCCGCGGGAAGCTTGGCCTGCCGCCGGCATCCGCCGAGGCCGGATCGCGGTCCGGCGACGCAGCCGTACCAGCGTGCGACGATCGGCGGGGACAGGCACCATGACTCTTCCGTACGTGTGCAGGTGCGCGGCCGGAGCAAACGGCACAGGCTGAGGCTAAGCTCTTGGCTCCAGCCAGACGGGGGCAACGATGTCGACGAACGAGGCTGCCGCACCCAGGCTGCAGGCAACGGGAATCCTGGCAACGGCCGCCATGCTGGCCCTGCTTTACTTCGGGCGCGAAGTGCTGGTGCCCGTGATGCTGGCCCTGTTCCTCGGCGCACTGCTGAGTCCCTGGGTGCGGTTCTGCCTGCGGCTGGGGCTAGGCCATGGCTTTTCCGTGCTCCTGGTCGTGCTCGCCACCCTGGCCATCACGCTTGGCATGGCCCTGGTGCTGGGCTCGCAGGCGACGCACCTGGCCCGCAGCCTGCCGCAGTACCAGTCCACCATCCACGCCAAGATGCAGACCTTGCGCGGCCTGACCATCGACCGCTTCGAAAGCATGCAGGGCGAGCTGGGGCGCGTCATCGAGCCGGCGGCGGAGCCCGTCGTCCCGGGGCAGGCGGCTGCCGTCGCGACCGTCCCCGGCCCCGCGTCATCCCCGGCCACGGTGCCGGCGGCGATGTCGAGTGCGTCGCTGGGCGTGCTGTCGCACCTGCTCACGGTGGCGTGGGTACCGCTGCAGACGGGCGGCATCGTGCTGGTGGTGCTGGCCTTCGTCCTGCTGGAACAGGAGTCGTTGCGCGACCGCTTCATCCGCCTGGCGGGCGGCGCCGACCTGCGTGCCACCACCATGGCCATCAACGACGCGGCGGAGCGCCTGTCACGGTTCTTCATCTCGACGTTTTCGGTCAACACGGGCGTCGGCGTGGCGATCGGTGCCGGCCTGTGGCTGATCGGGCTGCCCAACGCGCTGCTGTGGGGCGCACTGGCCGCGATCCTGCGGTTCGTGCCCTACGTGGGGGTGTGGCTGGTCGCCGCGCTGACGATGCTGTTCGCGGCGGCGGTAGGGCCGGACTGGTCGCTGGTGGTGATGACGGGCATCCTGTTCGCCACGGTGGAACTGGTCGTGTCCCAGGTGATCGAGCCCTTGCTCTACGGGCACACCACCGGGCTGTCGCCATTGGCGGTGGTGGTGTCCGCGATCTTCTGGAGCTGGCTGTGGGGGCCGGTGGGACTGGTGATGTCCACGCCGTTGACCTTGTGCCTGGTGGTGGCGGGGCGGCACGTGAAAGCGCTGGACCTGCTGACCATCCTGCTCGGCGACGCGCCCGCCCTGACGATGCCGCAGCGGCTCTACCAGCGGGCGCTTTCCGGCGACGCCCAGGAGATCCTGGACGACGCACGCCGTTACCTGAAGCGCAGGACCTTCGGCGCCTATTGCGACACCATCGTGCTGCCGGCTCTGCAGTTCGGCCGCATGGACCTGGAGCGCGGGGTGATCCGTGCCGAACAGCTGCGGGTCCTGCGCGAAACCATCGTCACGGTGATCGGGACGCTGGGCGGGGAAGGGCGGACGCGCGCGTGGCGGAAGCGTCCCCAAGGCGTACTGAGCGGGGAAAACATCGGGCGCCAGCTGCGCCAGCGCCGCGAGCAGGCGCGCGGGCGCTGGCAGGGGCCGCTGGCGGTGCCCGCCGGTTCGATCGCGCTGTGCATGAGCATGGGCACGGACTACGACGACCTGACCACGGAACTGCTGACGCGCGTCCTGCTCGGCCTGAATGTCGACGCGCGCCACCTGTCACCCGACGACCTCCACAGTTTCGACGACGAGCCGCACCCGGAGCTCACGCCGGGTGCCGTCGCCTTGATCTATCTGGTGGACACCGCGCCGGAGGCCATGCGGGAGCGCGTTGACGCGCTCGCCGTGGAGCTGCGCCAGCGCATGCCCGCAGCACGCATCATCGTCCTGTGCCTTCCAGGGCTGCTGGCCCCGAGCGCGTCCGACCTGTCGGCATGCCCGCATGTCGATGCCGTGGCCGGCCTGCTGGAAGAGGCGGCGCAGTACGCCCTGCCGATCGCGCGGCAGGCCGACGCCCAGGCGGCGGCATGAGGCGACGGCGGAATGCCTGAAGCACGCGCCGCGGGCGGGAATTTCCCGTAATCTGGCCGAGGGGCCATGAAGCAGTCCCGGCCGGGCGGCGGCCAGATCGTTCCGTGCTGAAGCGGATACCGACCGGCACGGGCGTGCCGGCCATCCGCCGGGAACACGGCACCGGTCCGGCCGCACCCCGAGCATGGCAACGGGCTCACTTCAATCCCCGCCCGGCCTTGCGACGTCAGGCATCAGGATCAAGGGTGTAGCGCAGTGCGAGTCAGACGTCCATTCCTCGGGGCACCGGTCCTTTTCGTGATCGCGGGGATCGCGATCACGCTCGCCACCACGGGCGTGATGGCCTTGTCGCTCTACCAGATGCGGCGGGACGCGATGTCGCAGGCACGCGACGCCGCGGAGAACCTTGCCGACTCCCTGGAGAAGGAAACCGAGCGCAATCTCGACGTATTCCAGCTTGCCATGCGCGAGGTGGCGATCAGCATCCAGACGCCCGAACTCCAGCGTCTCCCCGCGGATGTCCGGCAGCTCGTCGCATTCGGCACGACCCGGGGCGCCAGGCAGCTTGGTGCGATGTTCGCGACCGATGCGGCGGGCAATTTCATCCTCGACTCGCGCTCGCCCGTGCCGCGCAGGCTCAACGTGGGCGACCGGGATTACTTCCAGGTCCAGCAACGGGACAAGGGCGCCGGCCTGTATCTGAGCAGGCCCTTCCTGTCGAGGGGCGACGATGCCGGGCAACCGACCATCGCGCTGAGCCTGCGGCTCGACGGGCAGGACGGCCAGTTCGCCGGCATCGTCGCCGGCTCGCTTCGCCTCAAGTACTTCCACGAGATGTTCAAGGACGCGATCCTCGGCCGGCATGGAACGATCACGCTGCTGCGCACCGACGGCTCGGTCCTGATGCGTCAGCCGTACCACCCCGGCGACGTGGGCAGCACGCTGGCCGGCGGCCACTCGTTCCCCCCGCTGGTCCGCTCGGACCAGGGCAGCTACGTCGACATCGCGGTGCTCGACCACGTCAGGCGCCTGTACAGCTTCAAGCGCATCGGCAGGTACCCGCTGGTCGTCGTGGTCGGCCTGTCGACCGGGGACATCTATGCCGGGTGGCACCGGCGCGCGATCGCCATCGGTGCCGTGACGATCGTGATCGACGTGCTTTCCATCGGGTTGTCGCTGATGTTCGCCGGTCTGCTGCGCCGAAGGCTCGAAATGGAACGCCAGCTGCGGGAGCTGGCCTGGTTCGATTCCCTGACGGGCCTGCCCAACCGCACGCAGCTGCAGCGGGAGGCGCGTCGCGCGCTCGCGCACGCGAAGCAGGATGCCTCGAGCTTCGCGACGCTGTTCATCGACCTGGACCGTTTCAAGCGCGTGAACGACACGCAGGGCCATGCCGTCGGCGACGAAGTGCTGCGCGAGATCGCGGGGCGCCTGCGCGAACAGCTCCACGCCGGCGATTCGGTCAGTCGCCTCGGCGGCGACGAGTTCCTTGCCATCCTGCAGGACTGCGACGTGCTGAAGGCGATGCATGTCGCCGGGCGCATCCTGCAGGCGATCCGCCAGCCCGTCGCCCTCGATTCGGAACAGGACACCAGCATCACGATCAGCGCCAGCATCGGCATCGCGATGTATCCGTCCGACGGGGAGAACACCGACGTCCTGCTGCGCAACGCGGACATGGCGATGTACCAGGCCAAGCGCAGCGGGCGCAATCGCATCCACTTCTATGCGCCCGAGTACGAGCGCAAGGCCAGGGAACACCTCGATCTCGAGATCGCCCTGCAGCACGACCTCAAGGCCAGGACGCTCAGCGTCGCCTACCAGCCCAAGGTCGACGCGACAGGCCGGCTGCACGGAGCCGAGGCGCTGGTCCGCTGGCGCAACGACAGGATGGACTCCATTCCGCCGGACTATTTCATCCCGATCGCGGAAGAGAGCGGGTTGATCGTGGAGCTGGACGCCTGGGTGCTCGGCGAGGCCTGCCGCCAGCTTGCCGCATGGCGGGCCGGGGGCCTGGCGGTACCGAACATCGCGGTGAACGTCTGCGCCATGGACCTCAAACGGCCGGACTATCCCGGCTTCGTCGCCCGGACGCTGGCAGACCACGGCCTTGCCCCGGCAGACCTCATCCTGGAGATGACCGAGCGCGTCATGTTCGACGAGGCCGCCGACGATATCCGGACGTCCATCGATGAAATCCATGCGCTGGGCGTGATGCTCGCCATCGACGACTTCGGCACGGGCTATTCGTCGCTGAACTACCTGCACCGGTTCCCCGTCGGGGAACTCAAGATCGACAAGAGCTTCGTCCAGGGCATCGGCGACAACGCCAGGTCCGAGTCCCTCGCGCAGACCATCATCAACATCGGCAAGACACTGAAACTGACGGTCGTTGCCGAAGGCATAGAAACGCCGGCGCAAAGGGAGTTCCTGCGCCGGCACGACTGCGACCTGTACCAGGGCTACCTGTTTTCGCCACCGCTGTCGCCGGACGACTTCGCGCGCTGGGTGGCGGCGCAGCGCCAATCCGTTCCTGCCAGGCCATCGCCGTGACCGCCGGGTGCATGTGACCGCGGAAACGATGTGCGAAGGGCAGGCATATGGACTGAGCCCATTTCACGTTGACATGCCTGGAGTCATGCCAGATTGCGACCGACCCGCGTACCGGCGACAGGGTCCAACGTCAATCCGCACACGACAACGATGAGGAGCGCGCGATGAAGATCAACCGTACCGGTTCCGCCGCATGGACAGGCAACCTCAAGCAGGGCAAGGGAAGCATCTCCACGCAAAGCGGTGCGCTCAAGGCCTACCCGTACGGATTCGGCAGCCGTTTCGAGGGGATCCCCGGGACCAACCCGGAAGAACTGATCGCCGCGGCGCATGCGGGGTGCTTCACCATGGCCTTGTCGCTCGCGCTCGGGGAGGCCGGCTACACGGCCGACCGGATGAGCACGGATGCGACCGTCGTGCTGGAACAGGCGGCGGAAGGTTTCGCGATCAACGCCTCGCACCTCGTGCTCCGCGCAAGGATCCCGGGCATCGACGAGCAGACCTTCCAGTCGATCGCCGCGAAGGCGAAAGCCGGTTGTCCCGTGTCCAAGGTGCTGAACGCAACGGTCACACTGGACGCCGCGCTCGAGTAGACCGACTGCAGAAGCCGTCACGGGACCCGATCCCGTGACGGCAGGGCAGCGCAGGGCGTTACGCCGTGCGCCATGGCCGGCTCATCGGCCTGGCCATGCATCACGTTCCGCCGCATCCAGCTCCGGTGCGACGGCTCTTCCTTGCGCGGCCGACACCATCGCCGCTTCGATCACCGCCATCACGGCAATGGCCTGCCCAGGCGTGACCGGGTTGGAGCCGTGTCCTTGCACGGCGTCGCGGAAGGCGGCGTAGTAGCGGCCCTGGTCGCCGCGGGGCGGGGCAAGCCGCTGGATGTTGCCGTTGCCGTCGTAGAGCAGCAGGTCGTCCGCGTCCTCGCCCCAGCCCGCATCTCCCGGCCGCATGCCCGCGAGCAGTTGCGTTTCCTGCGGGTCGATCTCCGGTTTCACCACGCTGCCTTGCGTACCGTGCACGATGAAACGGGGAGTGCCGCCGGCCACCAGCGTGCTGGCGTGCAGGATCACCCGCCGTTCGCCGTACTCGAGCACGGCATGCGCCCAGTCGGTGACTTCGCCACCGTCGCGCTGCGTGGCGAGGCTGGCCAGGACGCGATCGGGCACGCCGAACAGGCACAGCGCCTGGTCCACCAGATGCGGCCCCAGGTCATACCAGAGCCCGCTGCCGGCACCGGCCCGTTCGCGCCAGCGCGCGCGTACCTGCGGGCGGAAGCGGTCGATATGCGATTCGAAGTGCGTGACCCGACCCAGCCGGCCTGCTTCCATCAACTGCCGCACACCGAGGAAATCGCTGTCCCAGCGGCGATTCTGGAACACCGACAGCACCCGTTGCTCGCGTTCCGCGAGGGCGGCGAGTCCGCGCGCCTGGGCCAGATCGAGCGCAAAGGGCTTGTCGACCACCACGTGCTTGCCGGCCTCCAGCGCGGCACGCGCCAGCGGTGCATGCGTGTCGTTGGGCGAGGCAATCACCACCGCGTCCAGCCGCGGGTCGGCGAAGGCAGCGGCCGCATCGGCGACCACGTCGACGCCGGGCAGGTCGGCATGGACCTTGCCGGCATCGCGCGAGACCACCGTGCCCAGCACCAGGCCGGGCACGCTGCCGATCAGCGGCGCATGGAAAGTCTTGCCGGCGAAGCCGTAACCGACCAGTGCCACGCGCAGCGGGGCGGAGGAATCGTGCATGGAGGGATCCGCGAGCCAATGGGAGGTCGCCATGATAGGCGCGCACGCCGCGGAGTTTGACCAGGGCCGCGGCGCAGGCGCCGCGATCCACCCGTGTCCAGCACGCGCAACCGCCATCGCCAGCAGGCAATGCGGCTTGCCTGCGCACGACGGCACCTTCTTCGATGCCTCCTGCCGGTGAGTGTCGCGGCGAGCCTTTCCCTCGGGCGCCGGATGCTGGATCCGGGAGTCAAAGCAATGCCGCGACCTGCTTTGCGGTGGCCTTCGCCGAAGCCGGATTCTGGCCCGTCACGAACCGACCATCGCGCACCACGTTCGGGACGAATGGCAGCAGGGCCTTTTCGTAGAGCGCACCGCGGTCCTTCATCGCCTGCTCGGCGTTGTAGGGCACGTCCCTGGCGACACCGGCAAGCACTTCCTCGGACCAGGAATAGCCGGTCAGCCGGCGCCCCGCCACCAGCAGGCTGCCATCCGACAACCGGGTGTTGAGCAATCCGCAATACCCGTGGCACACCGCAGACACGACGCCGCCGCGTTCGAAGATGTCGCGGGTGATCCGCTGCAGCCCGGAGTCATCCGGGAAGTCCCACATGACTCCATGGCCACCGGTGAAATAGATGGCGTGGAATTCCGCGGGGTCGATCGCGTCGGGCCTGGCGGTGTCCTTCAACAGCGCCAGGTTCCGGGGATCGGCCAGCCACTGCCTCGTCGAGCGGTCCGCCAACGGCCATTTCAGCGCGCGCGGCTCCAGGGGCGAGACGCCACCCCTGGGGCTCACCAGGCGCTGCTCGAACCCCTGTCCGGCGAAGACGCGATACGCGTGGGTCAGCTCCGAGAGCCACAGGCCCGTCGGATGACGGGGATCGTCGTAATGGGACACGTTGGTGACGACGTGGAGGATGCGCTTGGCCATGCCGGGACCACTCTCGAGGCAGGAGGGCGGCTGCCCGAACATGTCGGGCGGCCTGGGGCGCCAGCTTAACCTTCGGGATGCCTCGAACGCTCCCGGCATCGTGTCGAGCCACAGGCGAGGCCGTCGCCGGCAGCCGGCACAAATATCGTGTGCCGGCTAGATGAGCCGCAGCGCCTTGCCCTTGTGCATTGCCACGTGGTCGGTCCTGTCGCTCTGGATCTCGTACTGCGGATCATCGACGCTCGCGTGGTGGGTGTAGCCCTTGTAGTCCACGTCGCTGGTGTGGACGCGCACGATGCGGCCACTGACCCAGCCGGCTTCGGAGTTCCACGTCACGTGGTCGCCGACCTTGAACGCATGTGTCATGGCACCTCCCGCATTGGCGTCTGCCGGCCTGGCTGCCGGGCCATCACGATAGCTTGTCTGTCAGGTAGTCGAGCAGGCCGTCGACGCGTACAACGCGGTGCTTGGCACAGGGGCGCCGGTCAAGCATGTGCCGAGCATGGCTCGAGGTTGCGGATCGGCAGGAAGCGCCTGCCATCGGCCGCCCGGTGAAACGGACGGTATCGACCCGGCCTGGGATGCGGTTGTCGCAGGGAGATGCCAACCGGCATGGCAGGTGCCGCCAATCGCCGAGCGTGATCGACAGGTGACGGGATAAGCACGACAATCGCAACGGCAACTCCGAGGCGCAGGATCTTCGTTTCTTCCCCTGGAACATGGTGCTGCGTCCGTGGTTCCCGGAACCACCGGGCGAGCGGGGAAACGCGTTCGCCTCCCGCACTTGGAAAGGAGCACATGGCATGACCCCGCTGGCCGATCGCTACGGCCGCAGCTTTCCCTACCTGCGCCTGTCGATCACCCCCGCGTGCAACTTCCGCTGCACGTATTGCCTGCCGCACGGCTACCACGCCGATGCGGGCATGCCGGGGCCATTGTCGCTGGAGGAGATCGCGCGCCTGCTGCGCGGCTTCGCCGAACTGGGCATGCACAAGCTGCGCATCACCGGCGGCGAGCCCAGCGTGCGCCACGACCTCACCGACGTGCTGCGCACCGCCGCCGCGGCGCCGGGCGTGACCAGGCTGGCGATGACCACCAACGGCACCCTGCTGTCGCGCCGGCTGGGCGAGTGGATGGATGCGGGGCTCAACGCCATCAACGTCAGCGTGGACAGCCTCGACCGCGCGGCGTTCGCGCGCATCACCGGTCACGACCGGCTGGACGACATCCTGCACGGCGTGGACATGGCGCTGGCCGCCGGCCTGTCCGCGGTGAAGCTCAACGCGGTGTTGCTGAAGGGCGTCAACGACAACGAACTGCCGCGCTGGCTGGACTACCTGCGCGACCATGCCGTGGGCCTGCGCTTCATCGAGCTGATGCAGACCGGCGACAACCTCGCGTTCTTCCGCGACCACCACGTGGGCGCCGGGCTGCTGGAAACCGAACTGCGCGAGTCGGGCTGGCAGGCGTTGCCGCGCGCCGCCGATGCCGGCCCCGCGCGCGAGTACCGCCATCCCGGTTACGCCGGGCGCATCGGCATCATCGCGCCGTACTCGAAGGACTTCTGCGCGGGCTGCAACCGCCTGCGCGTCACCGCCACCGGCGACCTGCGCCTGTGCCTGTTCGGCGAGTTCGGCATTCCGCTGCGTCGCTACCTGCAGCGCGACGAACAACTCGATGACTTGGTGCGCGCCATCGGCGGCCAGATCGGCCGCAAGGAGCAGGGGCACTTCCTGCATGAGGGCCGCACCGGCATCACGCCCCATCTCGCATCCACCGGAGGTTGATCCATGCCCCAGCGCGAGGAACGCGCCCCGCTCCAGGACAGTGCTTTTCACATGGCCGACGTGCGCCGCAAGCGCGCCACCGCGCGCCGCGCGGTGGCGGTGGGCGAGCTGTACGCCGGCAGCGCCTTCGACGACATCGTGGCGAAGCGGCTGCCCAAGGGCGACGCCATCGCGATGGCCGAGATCGCCGGCCTGCAGGGGGCGAAGAACGCCTCGCAACTGATGCCGCTGTGCCATCCGCTGCCGCTGGAATACCTGGAGCTGCGCTGCGAGCCGGTGGCCGGGCGCCAGGCGATCCGCGTGTATTGCGAAGCGGCCACCCATGCCCGCACCGGCGTGGAGATGGAAGCGCTGGCCGGTGTCAACGCGGCCCTGCTCACGCTCTATGACCTCACCAAGCCGGTGCAACCCGCGCTCGCCATCGGCGGCGTGCGGCTGCTGTTCAAGGAAGGCGGCAAGAAGGGACTTTGGCTGCATCCCGATGGCATGAGCGACGCCGAGTGCGCGCACTATCGCCCGCAGGCCACGCCGCGGCTGGAAGGCGTGCCGGCCGCTGTGGTCACGCTGAGCGACCGCGCGCGCCGCGGCGAGTACGAGGATGTTTCCGGCCCCTTGCTGGTGGAACGCCTGCGTGCATTGGGCGCCGACGTCGGCCCCGCCGAGGTGCGCGCCGACGAGGCCGAACCGCTGGCCGCGCGTCTGCGCGAACTGGCCGCCGCCGGCGTGCGCCTAGTGCTGTGCACCGGTGGTACCGGGCTTGGCCCGCGCGACGTGACGCCCGAGGCGCTGGCGCTGGTGGCCGAACGCCGCGTGCCCGGCATCGCGGAAATGTTCCGCAACGAAAGCAGCCAGCACACGCCGCTGGCCTGGCTGAGCCGTGCCGAGGCGGTGCTGCTGGGCGGCACGCTGGTGATCGCCTTGCCCGGCAGCGCGAAGGCGGTGGCGCAGGGCATGGACATCCTCGCGCCCATCCTCGCGCATGCGCTGGCGATGGCTGCGGGCGAGGGCCACGCATGAGCCACGCCACGCTCGATCCGGCCGAGGCATTGCGCCTGATCCTCGACGCCTGCGCGCCATTGCCTGCGCAAGAGGTATTTGTGACCGCGGCGATGGGCCGCGTGCTCGCCGCGCCGGTGTCGGCGCCCGGCGCATTGCCGCCGTTCGACAACTCGGCGATGGACGGCTATGCGCTGGGCGGCGGCGACGAAGCGCTGGCCGCGGGCGGCGAATGGCCGATCGAAGGTGAGCAGGCCGCGGGCGACGGGGCCACCCGGGCACGGCGCGGCGCGTGGGAAATCATGACCGGCGCGCGCCTGCCCGACGGACTGGACCGCGTGATCCCGGTTGAACAGACCGAGCGGCTGGAAGCGCCGCCGCGCGTGCGCCTGCTGGCCGACGTGGCCGCCGGGGAGAACGTGCGCAACGCCGGCTCCGACGTACCGGCTGGCGCAAGCGTGCTCGCCGCCGGCACCGTGCTGGCGCCGCAACACCTGATGCTGCTCGCCGCGCTGGGCGTGGACCGCGTCAGCGTGGCCGCGCGCCCGCGCGTGGCGGTGCTGTGCACCGGCCGCGAACTGGCGGACGACCCGGCCAGGCCGCTCGAGCCAGGGCAGATCCGCAACTCCAACGGGCCCTTCCTGGCCGAGCGCGTGCCGCGTGCTGGTGCCGAACTCGCGCACATCGAGACGGTGGGCGACGAGGTGGATGCTTTCCTCGCAGCGTTCGCGCGCGCCCGCGCCGCCGGCGCGCGCATGGTGGTGTCCACCGGCGCGGTGTCGATGGGCCGCTACGACTTCGTGCCGCAGGCACTGGAACGGCTGGGCGCGGAAGCCATCTTCCACAAGGTGGCGATCCGGCCAGGCAAGCCGCTGCTGTTCGCGCGGCTGTCCGACGGCACGCTGTTCTTCGGCTTGCCGGGCAATCCCATCGCGGTGGCGGTGGGTCTGCGCTTCTTCGTGGAGCCGGCGTTGCGCGCCATGCTGGGCCTGCCGCGTGAAGTGCCGTGGCGCGTGCCGCTGGCCGGCGACTACGCGAAGAAGCCGCGCCTGCGCTTCCACCTCAAGGCAGACGTGACGCTGGATGCGCAGGGACGCCTGGTGGCGCGCGTGCTGGCGGGACAGGAGTCCTACCGCATCCGCCCGCTGACCGAGGCCAATGCCTGGGTGGTGGTGCCGCTCGAGGCCGCGGAAGTGCCGGCGGGCACGCTGGTGGAAGTCTGCGGCCTTGGCCATCTGGAAAGCCCGGCGATAGTCGGGAGCGCGGCATGAAGGTGCGCATCGCACTGTATGGCGCGTTGCGCGAAGCCGATACCAGCGGCTACGTGGAGCTGGAAGTGCCGGCCGGCAGCAGCATCGCCGAGCTGCGCGAATTGCTCGTGGCGCACCTTGCCGGACACGTGCCGGCGATCCCGGCCAACCTGGTGCGGCGCAGCGCCTTCGCCAGCGCCGAGGAGATCCTGCACAACCACCGCACGGTGCCCGAAGGCATCGAGCTGGCCGTGCTGCCGCCGGTGAGCGGAGGCTGAGATGGACGACCTGCACGTCGCCGTGGTGGAGCGCCGCGTGGCCGCGCTGGACGTGGCCGCGGCGCTGGATTTCGTGGGCGACCCGCGCTTCGGCGGCATCACCACGTTCATCGGCCGGGTGCGCGACCACAACGTGGGCCGCGTCGTCACCGGCATCAGCTACGACCTGTTCGAGCCGTTGGCGCTGCGCATGTTCCGCGCCATCGGCGAACGCGCGCGGGCCGAGGTGGGCGCGCCGTTGAAATTGTGGATCGCGCATGCGAAGGGCGACCTCGCCATCGGCGACCTCGCCGTGGTGGTCGCCGCGGGCACGCCGCATCGCGACGAGGCCTTCCGCGCCTGCCGGCTGGCCATCGAGGCGGTGAAGCACGAGGCGCCGATCTGGAAACAGGAACATTACGTGGACGGCGACAGCGCCTGGAGCGAGGGCTGCTCGCTGTGCGAGGAGCAGCGCGAAGCGGAGCGGCATGCCCATGGGCACGACCATGCCGGCCATGCCCACGGCCGCTGAGCGCCTGCCATGCATCGGCGTGGTGCTGGCCGGCGGCCAGTCCACGCGCATGGGACGCGACAAGGCGCTATTGGAATGGCACGGTCGCCCGTTGCTCGAACGCCAGCTCGACGCATTGCGCGCATCCGGCGTGGACGAGTTGCGGGTAAGCGGCGATCGTCCCGCTTATCACGGTGTCGTCGATATGCAGCCCGGGCTCGGCCCGCTGGGCGGCCTGGCCGGCATCGCCGGAGCGGTGGCGGACGATGCCGATCTGCTGGTGATCCCGGTGGACATGCCGCTGCTCGGCGCCGCGTTGCTGCGCCGGCTGCGCACGGAACAACCGCAGGCGCGCGGCCTGCGTTGCGTCGACCATGTGTTGCCGACGCGCCTGCGTGTCGATGCGGCAACCCGTGCGCTGCTCGCCGCGCTGCTGCACGAGCGCGAGCCGCGCCAACGTTCGCTGCGCGCACTGCAGCAGGCGATGGGCTGCACGGAGATCGCGCTGGCCGCCGATGAAATCGCGCAACTGGCCGACTGCAATACCGAGGCAAGCTGGAACGAGGTGAACCGATGAGAGTGCAACTGCAGGGACAAACGCTGCGCCTGCGCATCGACGAAGCGGAGCTGGCGATCCTGCTGGCCGGCGGCACGGTGGAAAACGCCGCCCGCTGGCCCGATGGCCGCGACGAGTGCCAGCAACTGGCGCTGGCTCCGCAGCATGGCTGGTGGCGTAGCAGCGATGGCTGGCATGTGGACCTGGCGGACGCGGCGGTGCGCGAACTCGCCGCGCGCCTGCCCAGCCGCGACGGGCTGTCGTTCGAGCTGGCCGTACCGGAGGGCAGGGCGCTCGCGGTGCTGTTCGACGTGGACGTGCGCGACAGCGTGCGCCAGCGCCACACCAGCAAGGGAGTCCGGACATGAGGCACCCCGCACGTTTCGCACGCTGGCTGGCACCGCTGCTCCTGCTGTTCGGCCTGGCCACGCTGGCCGCCGACGCGCCGGTGCTGCGCGTGGCCTACGCCGGCTCGATGGGCGTGGTGATGGACCACGATCTGGGCCCCGCGGTAGCCGGCGCGCAGCACGCCAGTTACCAGGGCGTCGGCCAGGGCTCGTACGCGCTGGCGCGTCTGCTGGCCGGCAAGCAGTTGCAGGCCGACGTGTTCGTGGCTATCACGCCCGGCCCGATCAAGGCGCTGCAGCAGGCCGGCCTGGTGGACCACGCAGTGCCGGTGGCCAGCACGCGCATGGTGGTGGTCTACAGCCCGAAGAGCCGCTACGCCGCCGACTTCGCCGCGGCGGCGCAGGGCAGGAAGTCCTGGTACGACGTGCTGCGCGAACCCGGCCTGCGCTTCGGCCGCACCGATCCCGCAGTGGACCCGCAGGGCGCCAACGCGCTGCTCACCCTGCAGCTGGCGTCGCGTTACTACCACCAGCCCGGGCTGCTGCAACAGTTGGCCGGCGATTTGCAGAATCCGCAGCAGATCTTCGCCGAGACCTCGCTGATGTCGCGGCTGGAAGCGGGCCAGCTCGATGCCGCCATCGGCTACGCCAGCGCGGCCTTCTCGCACCACCTGCCGACCGTCGACCTGCCCGCCGAGATCGACCTGGCGCAGCCGGCGATGCAGGCGTCGTGGTATGCGCAGGCCGGCTTCACCCTGGCCAACGGCAAGAAGGTCGAAGCGCAACCGCTGGTGTTCTATGCCGCGGTGCCGGCCGATGCGCAGCAGCCCGCGCTGGGCCGCGCCTTCGTGCAGTTCATGCAGGGTGCGCGGGGGCAGGCGATGTTGCGCGAACGCGGCTACGACCCGCCGCACGGGAACGCGCTGTGAGCGATGCCATGCGGCCGCGGCTGACCACGTTCGCCGCGGCGCTGGCGTTGCTGCTGCTGGCGGCACCGTTCGCGGGCCTCGCGATCGCCACCGACTGGCGCCATCCCGGCTTCGCCCATGGCGACGGCGGTGCGGTGGCGGTGTCGCTGGGGCTGAGCCTGGTCGCGTTGCTGCTGATCGTGGCGCTGGGCACGCCGCTGGCGTGGTGGCTGGCGCGCCATCGCGTGCGCGGGCAGTGGCTGATCGACGCGCTGCTGCTGTTGTCCCTGCTCACGCCGCCACTGGCGATGGGTCTGCTGCTGGCCACGATGTACGGTCCCTATGGCCCGGCCGGACAACTGCTGGAACGCGCCGGCCTGCTGCTCACCAATTCGGCGCCGGCCTTCGTGATGGCGCAGTTCTACGCCGCGTTGCCGTACTACGTGCTCGCCGCGCGCGCCGCCTTCGAGGGCGTGCCGCGCGAGCTGGAGCAGATCGCGCTGACGCTGGGCCATTCGCCCGCGCGCAGCTTCTTCCACGTCAGCCTGCCGCTGGCGAAGCTGGGCCTGGCCGCGGCGGTGGCGCTGGCCTGGGTGCGCGCGCTGGGCGAGTTCGGCGTGGTGCTGATCGTGGCGTATTACCCGCAGGGCATCCCGGTGAAGCTGTGGGTGAACCTGCAGGACATCGGCCTGTCCGCGGTGTACCCGTTGCTGTGGGTGTTCTTCCTGGTCGCCTTGCCGCTGCCGCTGGCACTGGGCCTGGCCGTGCGCAGGCGGCTGGCCTGATGCGCGTCGACTATCGCATCGAACGCCCGGTGGCGCTTGCGGCCTCGTTCGAGGTGGAAGGTTTCACCGTGTTGCTGGGTGCGAGCGGCGAGGGCAAGACCTTGCTGTTGCGCGCCATCGCGGGCTTGCTGCCGGCACGCGGCAAACCCTTCGATGGCCTGCCGCCGCAACGGCGCGCGGTGGGCTACCTGCCGCAGGGGCATGCGTTGTTCCCGCACTTGAACGCGTGGCAGAACGTGGCCTTTGCCCTGCGCGGCGCGGATCGCCGCAGGCAGGCCGTCGAATGGCTGGATCGGGTGGGGCTGGCCGCGCTGGCCGAGCGGCGTCCCGCGCAACTGTCCGGCGGCCAGCAGCAGCGCGTGGCGCTGGCGCGCGCGCTGGCGCGGCAACCGCGGTTGTTGCTGCTGGACGAACCCACTTCGGCACTGGACCCGGCCACCCGCGACGACGTGCTGGCCGAACTGATCGCGGAAGTGCATGCGGCGGGCATCCCCGCGCTGGCGGTGAGCCATGATCCCGCGCTGGCCGCGGTGGCCGACCGGCTGGTGGTGATGCACGACCGCCGCATCGTGCAGGCCGGCACGCCGGCGGCGCTGCATGCGCGACCGGCCAATGGCGCGGTGGCCCGCTTGCTGGGTCACCGCAACGTGCATCGCGGGCGACTGCTCGGAAAACCGGATGCGCAGCGATTGCTCTGGCCGGATGCAAAGATGGCCGTGCCCGTGGCGACGGGGCTGCCCGACGACACCGTGGTGGACTGGCACATCGCGCCGGAAGCGATCGAACTGCACGAGGCATGCGCGGCGGGCGCCACCGACACCGACGGCCTCGTCGCCGCCACGGTGGAGGTACGGCAAGCCGGCGAACATGGAGGCTACGTGGGGTTGCGTTGCGGGCAGGCCAGGCTCTGGGCGAAATCGCCGTCGTCGCACGTGACGGCCGACGACGTCCGGCTGCGCTTGCCACCGCTGGCCATCCGATGCTGGCCACGCGATTGATTCCGCTCCCTTGAAACACCTGGAGCACTCCACACCGGAAGCATGGGCCGGCTCGTTGTATGTTAGGCGCCCATGATCGTCCGCCCGCACAACGTGCATTCCGTGACCACCTTGCTGTTCGCACGCAAGGGTTCGATCGTGCCGGTGATCCTGCCGCAGGTGCTCTACACCATGCTGCTCTCGCTGGTGGTGGTGACCGTGCAGCGACGGGGACTGGCGATCCATTTCACCTTGAACGCGGCCCCGCTGACCCTGCTTGGACTGACGCTGGCCATCTTCCTCGGCTTCCGCAACACCGTGGCCTACCAGCGCTGGTGGGAGGGCCGCACGCTGTGGGGCGACCTGGTGATCGCCACCCGCAACCTGGCCCGCCAGACCATGGCATTCATGCCGTCGCTGCCGCACGAGCAGCGGCGGCGGCTGGTGCATGGCCTGGTCGGCTTCACGCACGCGTTGCGCCATTACCTGCGCGGCACGGATCCCGGCCCCGACCTGCGGCGCTGGCTGTCCGACGAGGCATATGCGGCAGCGATGGCATCGCCGCATGCGCCGAATGCCGTGCTGGGCCTGCTCGGCGCGGCCTATGCGCAGGATGCCCGGGCCGCCGGCATCGACAGCATGCTGCTGGTGGAGATGGATCGCGAACTCAACCAGATGTCGCACGTGCTGGGAGGCTGCGAGCGCATCAAGGGCACGCCGATTCCGTTCGCCTACATCCTGCTGCTGCACCGCACGGTGCACATCTATTGCTTCATGCTGCCGTTCTGCCTCATCGACTCGCTTGGATGGCTGACGCCGCTGGCGGTCGGCGTGCTGGCCTATACCTTCTTCGGCCTGGATGCGATCGGCACGCAGATCGAGGATCCCTTCGACCTGCTGCCCAACGACCTGCCGCTGGATGCGATCAGCCGCAACATCGAGATCAACCTGTGCAGCCTGCTCGGCGATCCCGATGTTCCCGCTCCGCTGGAGCCCAGGGACTTCGTGCTGACCTAGTCCGCACAGGCAAGTGGGGCAGGTCCCTGCCGGCTTGCATCGGCGACGTGCAGCGCCAGCCGGAAGACCATTCCCTCCCTAGTCGGCAACAAGCCGGTCGGGGCAGGTATAGACGTTGTGGTTGCCCGGACGGGCAAAGCCGACCAGGCATACGCCGGCACTGCGTGCCAGTTCGATGGCCAGCGCCGTGGGTGCGGAAATCGCGGCCATGAAACCGATGCCGGCGTTGGCTGCCTTGGTGACCATCTCGTAGCTGGCGCGACTGGTCAGCAGCAGCATGCCGGAGTCCGGCGTGATGCCGGCGCGGGCCATGGCGCCGATCAGCTTGTCGAGCGCGTTGTGCCGGCCCACGTCCTCGCGCACCAGCACCACATTGCCTTCGGCGTCGGCCCAGGCGGCGGCATGGACGGCGCCGGTGGCGGCATTCATCGGCTGCCTGGCCGGGAGCTGAGCCAGGGCGCGTTCCAGCGCCGAGGCCCGGAATGAGCCAGGGTTCCGGATGTGTCCGGGCTGGCGCACCGCATCCTCCAGTTCGCGCGTGCCGCAGATGCCGCAGCTTCCGCGTCCCGGCAGCAGGCGCCGGGACGCTTCATCGAGCCGTGCGGCGGGCGCTTCGGGAGCCACCGTGATGGCGAGCTGGATGCCTTCGAGCAGTTCAGTCCGCGCGATGGAGCGCAGTTGCGGTGATTCGGTGACCAGTCCCTCGCTGAGCGAAAAGCCGAGGGCGAAATCCTCGAGGTCGTGCGGCGTCGCCATCATCACCGCGAAGGACACGCCGTTGTACAGCATGGCGATGGGCATTTCCTCGGCGATGCAATCCTCGACCGGTTCGCCGTGGCCATGGCGCCAGCGTTCGATGCGGCGCCCGACGTATCCCGGCGAGGCGGGGACGGCAGGCGGGGCGCTGGAATCCGTGGGGAGCATTTCCCGCTTCAGGCCCGTTTCGTACTTCAATCGCCCGTCATCCCGCATGCGTACGCGCGATGCGCACGGGGATCGACTTGTACGACGGCGTCCCGCTGGCCTGGTCGTTGTAGTCCAGCGGCACCAGGCAGTTGCCCTCGGGGTAGTAGGTCGCCACCGAGCCCCTGGCGATGCTGTAGGCGACGGCGATGACGTTGGCCAGCCGGCGCTCCGGCCCCTGGCCGATGGCCGTTTCGACGAGAATTTCGTCGCCTGGCTCGATGCCGCGCTCGGCCAGGTCGTCCGCGTTCATGAACACCACGTCGCGGCGCCCGAACACGCTGCGGTAGCGGTCGTCGAGGCCGTAGATGGTGGTGTTGTACTGGTCGTGGCTGCGTATGGTGGTCAGCGTCAGGATCATCGGATCGGCGAGGACGGGATCTTCGTCCAGTCCCTTCATGCGCAGGAATTCCGCCTTGCCGGACGGCGTGTTCCAGATGCGCTCGGTGGGCGGCAGCGGCAGCCTGAAGCCACCTGGCACGAGGATGCGCTCGTTGTATTGCGCGAAGTCAGGGAAGACGGATTCGATGGCGTCGCGGATGAGGTCGTAGTCGGTGATCAGCTTCATCCACGGCACCTTGCTCCCGGGCAGGGTCGCGGCGGCCATGCCGGCGATGATCGCCGGCTCCGAACGCAGGTGCGGCGAGGCCGGCGGCAGCTTGCCCAGCGAGGCGTGCACCATCGACATCGAGTCCTCCACCGTCACGGCCTGCGGGCCGCCCGCCTGCAGGTCGCGTTCCGTGCGCCCCAGGCAGGGCAGGATGAAGGAGTGCTTGCCGGTGAGCAGGTGCGAGCGGTTGAGCTTGGTGCCGATGTGCACCGCGAGCTCGAGGCCGCGCATGCCCGGGAAGCAGCGCTGCGGATCGGGCATCGCGACGGCGAGGTTGCCGCCCAGGCAGATCAACGCCTTCGAGCGCCCCTCGCTGATCGCCTGCATCGCCGCGACGGCATCATGGCCATGCGCGCTCGGCGGCTTGAAGCCGAAGGTCTGCTCGATGCGCCTGAGCATGTCGGCGCCCGGCTTCTCGGTGATGCCGACGGTGCGGTCGCCCTGCACGTTGGAGTGGCCGCGCAACGGGCAGATGCCGGCGCCGGGCTTGCCGAAATTGCCGCGCATCAGCAGCAGGTTGGCGACCTGCTGCACGTTCTGCGTGCCCTGATGGTGCTGGGTCAGCCCCATGCCGTAGGTGATGATGGTGGCGTTCGACTTGGCGTACGCCGCGGCGACATCGCGCAGCGCCTGCATGGGCAGGCCGGACCTGGCCTCGATGTCCTGCCAGGAAGTCGCCCGCAGGTCGGCGGCCAGTTCCTCGAAGCCACGGGTGTGCCTGGCGATGAACGCATGGTCCAGCACTTCGGAACCGGGCGCGCCGGCATCGTCCATTTCCAGCAGCGACTTCATGATCCCCTTGAGCGCCGCCGCGTCGCCGCCGACCTTGACCTGCAGGTAGGTGGAGGCGATCGGCGTCGAACCGAGCGTGGCCATCTCCACCGGGTTCTGGGGGTCGGCGAAGCGTTCGAGCGCACGCTCCCTGAGCGGGTTGAACACGATGATGGGCGCGCCGCGGCGAGCGACCTCGTGCAGCGTGCCCATCATGCGGGGATGGTTGGTGCCCGGGTTGTGCCCCATCGCGATGATCAGCTCGCAATGCTCGAAGTCGTCCAGCGAGACCGTGCCCTTGCCGATGCCGATCGACTGCGGCAGGCCCACGCTGGTGGCCTCGTGGCACATGTTCGAGCAGTCCGGGAAATTGTTGGTGCCGTATTCCCGGGCGAAGAGCTGGAACAGGAAGGCGGCTTCGTTGGAGGCACGCCCCGAGGTGTAGAACTCGACGCTGTTCGGATCCGCCTGGCTGCGCAGGATCTCGCCGATGCGCGCAACGGCCTCGTCCCAGTCGACCGCCTCGTAGATGTCCTTCTCGGCGTTGTAGGCCAGCGGGTGGGTCAGGCGTCCCTCGCCCTCGAGCTGGTAGTCGCTCCAGCCCAGCAGCTCGGTCACCGTGTGGGCAGCGAAGAATTCCGGCGGCACACGCTTCTTGGTCGCCTCCCAGGTGACGGCCTTGGCGCCGTTCTCGCAGAACTGGAAGGTCGAGGTGTGCTGCTTGTCCGGCCAGGCGCAACCGGGGCAATCGAAGCCCTCGGGGCGCTTGGCGCGCAACGCGTAGGGCTTGTTGGTCCGGAACAGCGTGATCGCCGCCTCCGGAGCGTTCATCTGCTCGAAGACGGCCTTGGCCGTGGCCTTCAACGCACCCCAGCCACCCGCAGGGGCCTCGTAAGGATGAATGCCGGGAATTTCTTTGTCAGCCATGGGGCCACCTCGCGCATTTGCAGCGACGATGCGTCGCTGCCGGTTGCAGCCTGCCTCCCGCCAGACGACGGATCAAGGCAACGACGATGCCGTCTGCGATGCCGCTATTCGACCGGGAAGACCCGTCGCCTGAGGACAGGGAATCACTATCCTCTTTCTGCTTCGCCATTGTCCATCCGGGCGCAGGTTCGCCTGCGCGGGGCACGCCGCCACCCGAAGATGCAGGAAACGAAGCGAACGCGGCGCATTGGATCCGTTGCCTGCCGCAGTACCGGCCAGCTCCACCCCTGGGCCGTGCACCGGATCGGGCAAGTGCCCACGCATGCTAGAGTGCCTGCCCTGTGGCATGCAGGTTTCGGGGGATGTATGGCAGGGCCTGGCGACATCACACCCGGCGCAGTGCACGATGCCATCCTCCGCAAGGAACTCTTCCTCGAGTACCAGCCGACCATCGCGCTGCAGGAGGGCGGGCGCTGCGTCGGCTGCGAGGCACTGGTGCGTTGGCGGCGCGGTGCGCACGTCGTCCATCCGATGGATTTCGTCCCCGTCATCGAAGAGACGCCCGTATCCGGGCTGCTGACCTACTGGGTCATCGATACCGTGGCCAGGGAATTGGGGGACTGGCTGCGCGGCCATCCCGACGTCCATGTCGGCATCAACGTCCCTCCGGAAATCCTGGGCAGGGGCGGCTTGGAATACGCCGTGCGCAAGGCCAATTTCGCCGACGTCTGCAAGCAGATCATCCTGGAAATCACCGAGCGCGGCTTCCCGGACCGCCTGGGGCTGGAGGAACTGCGTGGCTTGATCAGGGAACACCGTCTCGTCGCCATGGACGACGTCAACCTGGACGAGAGCAACTTCATCGTCCTGTCCCGGCAGCCGGTCCCGATCATCAAGCTCGACAGGGAGCTGGTCGAGGAGCTGACGGGTTCGGATGGCAGGAAGCTCGGCCAGATCTCCGCGTTCACCCGCTTCCAGGGCCACTACGTGGTGGCCGAGGGAGTGGAGACCCGCGAGCAGGAACGATTGCTGAGGGATGCGGGCGTGCAGTTCGCACAGGGATGGCTGTATTCGAAATCGCTGTCCGCCGGGGACTTCAGGGCGTTCTACGCCTCGAGATAGGGATGGCAGGTGTCATCCGCCGGACCTTCGACCTCGCAGGAATCGCCACGCCGGAAGCCGGGATCCTTGTCGACCAGCGCGCAGGCCTGCACATCGCCGCGAGTCGCTTCGGCTTGTGCCTGATGATTTAGGCAGGCTTCGGGAACAAGCCCACGTCGCGGAAGGCGGGGCATCGGGCCGGCGATCAGGAAGCAGGGTCGGAGCCGTGCACAGGCCGGGACCGGACCGGCTTCAACTTCAATGCGTCCAACACCAGCGAGAAGGCGGGCGAGGGCTGGCGGCGGCTCGGGTAGTAGAGGTAGTAGCCGGGAAACGGCGGGCACCAGTCCTCCAGCAAGCGGACCAGGCGGCCTTGCTGCAGGTACGGCGAGACCTCGTCCTCGGGCAGGAAGGCCACGCCCATCCCGTCCAGGGCGGCCTCGACGATGGGCGGCGAGGTGTTGAACGTGAGCTGCCCCTCGACGTGCACGTTCAGCGGGCGGCCGCGGCGTTCGAATTCCCACACGTACAGGCCGCCGTAGGTCGGCAGCCGGAGATTGATGCACCGGTGCGAAACCAGCTCTTCCGGTTTTGCCGGCGGCTGGCGCGAGGCGAGGTAATCCGGCGCGGCCACGGCCGCCATGCGCAGCGGCGGCCCGATCGGCACGGCGACCATGTCCTGGTCGATGCTCTCGCCCAGGCGCACGCCGGCGTCGAAGCGGTCGGCGACGATGTCCCGGAAACCGTAGTTGACGTCGAACTCGATCTCGATGTCCGGGTAGGCGCGGAGCAGGGGTGTGAGCTTCGGCAGCAGGATCGTGCGCAGCACGAGGTCGCCGCAGGTGATGCGCACGGTGCCGGCCGGCTTGTCCCGCAGCGCGGTGAGGGCCTCCAGCTCGGCCTCGATGTCGTCGAAGCGATGGCCGATGGCTTTCAGCAGGCGTTCGCCCGCTTCGGTCGGCGACACGCTGCGTGTCGTGCGCGTGAGCAGGCGGATGGCGAGCCGCTCTTCCAGCGAGCGCATGGTCTGGCTCAGGGCCGACTGGGTCACGCCCAGCTGCGCCGCGGCGCGCGTGAAGCTGCCCGCGCGGGCGATGGTGACGAAGGCGAGCAGGTCGTTGAGGTTGCGTCTTGCCATGGCGCAGTGTGGCACGGGCTATAGATTAGTTTGACTAATATAGTCTTTAAGCATCCATTAGCTAGTCGCGGGACACGCTGCGCGGGAAACTTTCGTGCATTCAACGAAAGCCATTCCAGTTCCAGGAATCCACGCCATGCAGATGCGCATTTACCGCAGCGGTTCCCGCCCCTCGGCGAAGGGGCCGGCCAGCTACTTCACCGGCGACGTCCGGATCGACCCGCTGTTCGACCCGGCCGGTCCCGGCCGTACCTCCGCCGCCCTGGTGACCTTCGATCCGGGCGCGCGTTCGGCCTGGCATACGCACCCGCTGGGCCAGCACCTGGTCGTGGTCTCCGGGTGCGGCTGGACGCAGTGCGAGGGCGGGCCGAAGAAGGAGATCCGCGCCGGCGACGTGGTGTTTTGCGACTGCGGCCAGAAACACTGGCACGGCGCCACCGCCACCACGGCGATGAGCCACATCGCCGTGCAGGAATGGCTCGACGGATCGCCGGTCACCTGGCTGGAACAGGTAAGCGATGCCGATTATCTCGGCCCGGTCGAAGCCGACCAGTGACGGCAGGGGAGCGGACGCCATGCCACACGTGATCGTCAAAGCCTGGCCGGGAAAGACCGAGCAGCAGAAGCAGGCGCTGGCCGACCGCATCACCGCGGACGTCATGGAGGTCCTCGGCTACGGCGAGGAGTCCGTCTCGGTCGCGTTCGAGGAAGTGAGTCCGCGCGACTGGGCGGCGCAGGTCTACCGGCAGGATATCCAGCAAGGGCAGGGCAGGCTCTACAAGAAACCCGGCTACACGATGTGAACACCCAGGAGAACGAACGATGCTGGCAACCATCCTGCACGGCCCTGGCGATGTGCGCTACGGGCACGTCGAAGAGCCGGAAATCCTCAAGCCCACCGACGCCATCATCAAGCTGTCGGCCACCTGCATCTGCGGGTCGGACCTGTGGCCCTACCGCGGACTCCAGCCCATGGCCGGCCCCGCCCGCATGGGCCACGAATACTGCGGCGTGGTCGTCGCGGTCGGCAGCGAAGTCAGGACCGTCAAGCCGGGACAATTCGTCGTCGGTTCGTTCTGCCTTTCCGACAACACCTGCCCGCATTGCCAGTTCGGGTTCCAGTCGTCCTGCGTGCAACGCGAATTCATGAGCGGCGCCCAGGCGCCCTATGCGCGGGTGCCCCTGGCCGATGGCACGCTGGTGCCGACAGCCGTCATGCCTTCCGATGACCTGATCCCGAGCCTGTTGGCCGTGTCGGATGTACTGGGCACGGGCTGGTACGCAGCCGACGCCGCACGCGTCCAGCCGGGCGCCACCGTGGTGGTGGTCGGTGACGGTGCCGTCGGCCTCATGGGGGTACTTGCAGCCAAACAAATGGGCGCCGGGCGGATCATTGCCATGAGCCGGCACAAGCAGCGGCAGGAACTTGCGCTCGAATACGGAGCCACGGACATCGTGACCGAGCGTGGCGACGCGGGCGTGGCGCAGGTCCGGGCATTGACGAACGGCATCGGCGCGGATTCGGTCCTCGAATGCGTGGGCACGCAGGAATCCATGCAGCAGGCGATCCGCAGCGCGCGCCCCGGCGCGATGATCGGCTATGTCGGCGTCCCGCACGGCGTCGAACTGGACGGGCAATCGCTGTTCTTCTCGCAGACCGGGATGCTGGGCGGTCCCGCGCCGGTGCGCCGCTTCCTTCCGCACCTGATGGACCTGGTCCTGAGCCGCACCATCAATCCAGGCAAGGTCTTCGACCTCGACCTGCCGCTGGCCGACGTGGCCGAGGGCTACCGCGCCATGGACGAACGGCGCGCCATCAAGACCCTGCTGCGCGTCTGATCCGACGAAGCGAACCACTTGAATTCCGGGAGTCACGGTATGAAAGAAGTACCCACCAACGCACGCCAATCCTTCGGCGACATCGCCCCTCATCTGGCGGAGATCACCGATCAGGTGCTGTTCGGCGATGTCTGGGAACAGGTGGCCCTGTCGTCGCGCGATCGCAGCCTGGTGACGATCACCAGCCTCATCTCGCTCTACCGAATCAACGAGATGCCGTTCCACCTCAAGAAGGCCCTGGAGAACGGACTGACGCGCGAAGAGATCATCGGCACGATCACGCATCTGGCCTTCTATGCGGGCTGGCCGCCCGCGATGACGGCGTTGCAGATCGCGCGCAAGGTTTTCGACGAGGCTGGCGGCACATGACGCCCAGTCCGGCAAGAGAGTTGCCGCCGGCAACAAGCCACGTGATCCACAAGACCTGAGGGGAACAACAGATGCAGACACGCACACTCGGAAAAAGCGGCCTCGAAGTTTCGGCGCTGGGCCTCGGCTGCATGGGCATCAGCTTCAGCTATGCGACCCAGCTCGGCAGGGAAGAGGGCATCGCCCTGATCCGCGCGGCGGTGGAGCGCGGCGTCACCTTCTTCGATACCGCCGAAGTCTACGGCCCGTTCACCAACGAAGAGGTCGTCGGCGAGGCCTTGCGGCCGTTCCGGGACCAGGTCGTCATCGCCACCAAGTTCGGCTTCGACATCGATTCCGGCACACGCGAGAACCGTGGCGTAAGCAGCTGCCCGGAACGCATCCGGCAGGCCGTCGAAGGTTCGCTGAAGCGCCTGCGCATCGACACCATCGACCTGCTTTACCAGCACCGCGTCGATCCGAACGTGCCGATCGAGGACGTGGCCGGCACCGTCAAGGAACTGATCGCCGAAGGCAAGGTGAGGCAGTTCGGCATGTCCGAGCCAGGCGTCCAGACGTTGCGCCGGGCCCATGCCGTGCAACCCGTCGCGGCGCTGCAGAACGAATACTCGCTCTGGTGGCGCGCACCGGAAACCAACGGCATCCTGCAGGCCTGCGACGAACTGGGCATCGGCTTCGTGCCCTACAGTCCGCTGGGCAAGGGATTCCTGACCGGCGCGATGGGCAAGGACACCCGGCTGGCCGACAACGATTTCCGGAGCAGCGTGCCCCGGTTTTCACCCGCGGCCATGGAAAAGAACCAGGCTTTCGTCGATCTCCTGAAGCGCGTGGCCAGCGCGAAGGAAGCGACACCGGCACAGATCGCACTCGCATGGCTGCTCGCCCAGCGGCCTTACATCGTGCCGATCCCGGGCACGACCAAGCTGCATCGCCTGGAGGAGAACCTTGGCGCGGCCCGCATCGAACTGACGCGCGACGATTTGAACGAGATCGCCGAAGCCGCCGCGCAGCTCCAGGCCGAGGGCGAGCGTTACGCGCCTCAGCAGTTGGCCATGGTGGGCCGGGAAGCACCACAAGCCACATCGGAGACGTAGTAGTCCGGACGGCAGCGGCACGCGCGGCGATGCCAGGGATCCGTAGGCGACGGCGGACACGCGCGATTAACCGTACGCGTGCGAGGGTGTGGCTTTCCTTCCAGCGGGACAGGCCATGAAAATCCTCGTCGTCCTCACATCCCACGACCGCCTCGGCGACACCGGCAAGAAGACCGGGTTCTGGCTGGAGGAACTGGCTGCGCCGTACTACGTGTTCCTCGATGCCGGCGCCGGACTGGTGCTGGCCTCGCCCGAGGGCGGCCAGCCGCCGCTCGATCCGAAGAGCGACGAACCCGGTGCGGAAACCGAAGCTACCCAGCGCTTCAAGGGCGACAAGGCGGCGATGGATGCGCTGGCACACACGCGCAAGTTGTCCGAGGTGTCGCCGGGCGACTTCGACGCGGTCTTCTATCCCGGCGGCCATGGCCCGCTGTGGGACCTGGCCGAAGACCCTGTGTCCATCGCCCTGATCGGCAACACGATCAAGGCGGGCAAGCCCGTCGGCGCCGTCTGCCATGCGCCGGGCGTGTTGCGCCACGTGAAAAACGCCGACGGCACGCCGCTGGTTGCGGGCAGGGCGGTTACCGGTTTCAGCGACAGCGAAGAGGCCGCGGTCGGCCTGAGCAACGTGGTGCCGTTCCTCGTGGAGGATGTGCTCAAGGCCAACGGTGGCCGCTACAGCAAGGCCGCCGACTGGCAGCCGCATGTCGAAACCGACGGCTTGCTGGTTACCGGCCAGAATCCGGCCTCGTCGGCGCCTGCCGCGCAGGCGCTGCTCGCGATTCTGCGCTGACGCCGAGTCGCGCGATCGCGCCGGTCCCGTGGCCGTCATGAATTCGCGGGTGTGTGATTAGGGTGCGTTATCGCGGGTGTAAAAGTAGGCTTGGCAGGCGAGACTGACGCGCTATGCCTCGTAGATGCCTGAAGCCGCTGAGGGACACAGACGCAGCAGTCTGCGCTCCTCAACACCAAATTAGGCCAGATGAGCATCAGCATCGGTCGAATGGGACGACTTCCCGTGAAGCAACCAAGGGCGGGAAAGCCCCGCCCTGGTTGCCTTTAGGCCCTTGTCAGCGGGGTTCCCCAAGACTTGTCCGGCGCTGCGCCCACAGCTTGGACACGAAATCCCACGCCATCAGCAGCGCGCCGGCGGCGAACACGATGTCGCCCGGCATGCGCATCCACTGCCAGAACGTGGTGGTGTCGTAGAACGCGAGGCTGCGTGCGTAGGCATAGCCATGGGTGTAGACCGCCTCCAGCTGCGGCCAGCCGATCGGGTAGAAGTTCAGCACGATCCACATCATCACGCCGATGTTGTACAGCCAGAACGCCCACACGCCGCAGCGGTCGCTCCACGGCCGTTCGCCGTTGAAGTAGCGCAGCACCATGTAGAGCAAGCCGATCGCGAGCAGGCCGAAGGCGCCGAACATGGAGGTGTGCGCGTGGTTGAGCGTGAGGAAGGTGCCGTGCTCGTAGTAGTTCACCAGTGGCGCGTTTAGCGTGCCGCCGCCGAACACACCTGCGCCCACGAAATTCCAGAACGCCGCGCCCAGGATGTAGAGGTAGGCGAGTTTGTAGGGGAAGCCCTGCTTCTGCTGGATGTGCCGCTGCTGGTCGATCGCCTCCAGCGCCAGCAGCACCAGCGGCAGTACTTCGATGAAGGAGAACATGCTGCCCACGCCCACCCACAGACTTGGTTCGCCGGCCCAGTACAGGTGGTGGCCGGTGCCGAGCACGCCACCGATGATGATCAGGATCCACTCGAACAGCACAGTGCGCTCGACCATCTGCCGCGACACCAGCCCCAGCGCCATCAGGAAGTAGCCGGTGACTGAGGCGGTGAACAGCTCGAAGGCCAGTTCCACCCACAAGTGCACCACCCACCAGCGCCAGAAGTCGGTGATCGAGAACGATGGGTTGGGCGAGCCCAGCGGGATCATGCCGCAGACGTAGAGCACGGCGACGCTGAGCGTGCTGAACCATAGCAGGTGCTCGATGCGGAACAGCCCATAAAGTGTGCCGCCGCCCTGCTTGAACAGCGCTTTCAGTGTTGGCCAGAATGCACGCAGCAGTACTGCGCACCACACGGCGAGGCCGACGAAGAACAGGATCTGCCAGAAGCGACCCAGTTCCAGATAGGACAGGCCCTGGTTGCCGAGCCAGAACCAGTGCTTGTCGACCGTGCCGGCGATGCCGAGGTAATCGCCGGTCAGCGCGCCGGCCACGATGACCACCAGCACCCAGAAGATCAGGTTCACCAGAAAGCGCTGGCAGCGCGGCTCGCTGCGGCCGATGATCGGAGCGAGGAACAACCCTGCGGCGATCCAGCTGACGCCGATCCACACGATGGGCGCCTGTACGTGCACACTGCGCAGGAACGCGAACGGCAGCCACTTGTCTACCTCGATGCCGTAGAAGCTCGCACGGTCGGTGTAGTAGTGCGCCATGATTGAGCCAGCGAGGATCTGCACCAGCAGCACGCCGGTCACCACCAGGAAGTACTTCCACAGCGCCTTCTGGCTGGGGGTGGGTGCGCGGAACACGCTGAGCACGGGCTCGAAGGTCTCGTTCGTCGCTTTCGGTTCGATCCACAGGCGGAAGATCACCAGGATCGCGCCGATGGCGAAGAACACCATGGTGAACGAGGCCCAGGTCCAGGTGAAGGTGGCTGCGGTGGGGTGGTTGCCCACCAGTGGTTCGGACGGCCAGTTGGAGGTCCAGGAATAGTCTTTGCCCGGGCGACGCGCCACCGTAGTCAGCGCGGAGTAGAGCAGGAAGCTTGCGGTCCGCTTGGCGCTTTCAGGGTTCAGGGCGCGAGCGCCGGTATAGCCCTTGGTGAAGTCATCCTTCAACAGCGACGCCCCGATGCGCGCGCGCAGCGTGACGATCGCCTTGGCCACGGTATCGGATAGCACTATCTGCGGCTGGCTGAGGTCGATGCCCTGAAGCTGCTGGCGCATCGTGGTGGTGACACCGGATTGCTGGTCGGCGTCGATGGCGTCGAATGGCTTGCCATAACGCGTCAGCGCGAGGTTGTTCTGCACCTCCTTCGCCAATTGCACGAGGTATTCGGCGGTGTAGTCCTCGCCGAAGGCGGAGCCCATGCCGTACAGGCTGCCGTAGTCCATCAGGTCGGCCTTCTGGAAGCCCGACTTGCCGGCGACGATGTCGGCGTAGCTCATCACCACAGTACCGTCGCCGGCGGTCATCTGCTGCGGGATCGGTGCGGCCTGCTGATAGGTGCTGCGGGTGGCCGCCAGCATGCCGATCGAACAGGCAATGGTGGCGGCAACGAGTATCCAGATCAGTATCCGGCTGACGCGATCCTGCGGACCGGCGTGGTCTGCAGGCAAGGTGTCTGAGGCCATGCGAATCTCCTTGGGAAAGTGGGGGGAGGATGCGGGCGGCATGCTAGGCGCCGATGGGTCAATCTTTCCTGATCTACATCAACCGATGCCTGCGTTGGTGTAGCTGGCCGGGTCGGTGCGTGGTCGACTGGCGCTGCACCAGCCGCCAGGCTGGACATCTAGAGATCGAAGGCTGCACCGATCAGCACCATCGTTTCGCCGCGGTTGGGCTCGTGGAGCGAGCCGTTGGAGATATGGCGGATCTGGAAATTCACATGGCGGCCCTGCCAGCCGAGTGTGCTCACGAATTCGTAGGCACTGCTCAAGGCCTGGGTACGGCCGCTGTGCATCGCTGGCTGAAAACTGAAGAACAACGGTCGGTACCAACTGGTGTCGTCGCCATAGTGAATTCGTGCACCACCAGCGATCAGCCATACTGAATCGGTCGTTTGGTAGCGCCGGTATCGGTATCGTTCGACATCACGGCCATCAATCCAGCCCACAGAGACATCGGGCGACCAAGTGAGACGACTCGTCCCGATGCGTCGCTCATCAAACACGCCTTCAATGAACACCGCTGAGGCGCTTGCACAATCCATGTAGCTGGGGCCGACCTCGATGCTCAGCTGTCTTGCAGCCGAGGCGCGAAAAGAGGGAAGGGCGAGGCCAAACGCGAGAGCAAGAGCAAGCCCAAAAGACTTGCCAGATACATATCTCGCTCCGTTGCCGCCGGTGCGATGTGAAGCTGTTGCTTGAGTGGCACTGTCACTAAAGCGGCATGTTTTCTTCCCGCCTGGAATCATGAACTTCATCCATACATCTCGTCGGGCAAATGCTCCTTCGAGTGGACTCCGTCCGTATTTCACAAATTGATTGCGCCTTGTATGAATGCATTTCTGGTTCTGCCGTGGGAACCCATGAAGAGGCCAATTTGATCTAGCGGCGGCAATTTTGTGACATACGCAACCACTGTCTTGGCGGAAGGATGCTCACGAACCATATCGGCATCCGTACATGAAGCAGGACAAGACGAACGCGGCCCTCACACATGGAGCGCGGCATGGCATGGTCCTGTTGGCCACCGTCATGTTCACCGGTTGTGCCAGCACGGCCGGCTTGCACACGCAGGCGACGATGCGGGATGTGAATCAAGTGCAGGCCACCCGTAGCCTTTCGGGTACGTCGCTATCGGTCGCGGCATGGCCACAGGATGAGTGGTGGACGGAGTACGGCGACCCGCAACTCGATAGGCTGATGGACAACGCCTTGAACGGCCAGCCAGGACTGCGCATCGCTGAGGCGCGTGTGCGCCAAGCGCAGGCAGTGGCTGGCGTGGTTGCCGCTGGGCTGTATCCGCAGGCCAACGCGAGCATAAAGAGCACTCGTCAGCGCTTCAGCGAGGACGGCACGGTGCCGCCGCCGATAGCCGGCACCTGGCAGACCATCAACGATCTCTCGCTGGGAGTGGGCTACGAACTGGATTTCTGGGGCAAGAATCACGCGGCGGTGAGTGCAGCTATCGATCGCGTTCATGCTACCGAAGTAGATCTGCAGGCAGCGCGGCTCATGCTCGCAACCGCGCTGACGCGCGTCTACCTGCGGCTCGACCTTGCATACGCGCAACTCGACTTGGCGCAGGCAACATTAAAGCAACGCGAGCAGACGTTGGCGCTGACCCGTCGGCGCGTTGCCGCGCAGATCGACTCCCAGCTGGAATTGACCCAGGCCGAAGCTGCTTTGCCGGTCGCACGAGAGCGTATCGCCGCGATCAACGAATCAATCGCGCTGATCGCGAACCAACTCGCAGCGCTGCAGGGCAAGGGCCCGGATGCCGGATTGCAGATTGCCCGACCGCAACTGGCCGGCATGGGCGCGGTTAGCCTGCCGGGCAACCTGCCAGCCGAACTGGTCGGCCGGCGCCCCGACGTGGTGGCCGATCGCTGGCGCGTCGAGGCGGCCAGCCAGGACATCAAGGTGGCCAGGGCGCAGTTCTATCCCAACATCAGTCTTAACAGCCTGGTCGGCTTGCAGAGTCTGGGCTTCGACAACTTTCTTGATGCTGGAAGCCGAGTGATCGGCATCGGTCCGGCGATCTCACTGCCAATCTTCGACGGGGGGCGGTTGCGCGGCAATCTTGGCGCGCGCCAAGCCGGCTACGACGCGGCCGTCGAGCACTACAACGCCACGGTGATTGCCGCCGTGCATGACGTGGTCGACCAGTTGGTGTCGTTGCACTGGCTGGAGCAGCAGGAGCACGAACAGAACGAGGCATTGCGTCTGACGCAGCGCGCCTACGACTTGGCGCTGGCGCGCTACCGCAGCGGCCTTGCGAATTACCTGCAGGTGCTATCGGCCGAAGCTCAGGTCTTGGCGCAGAAGCGGCTGGTGATCGATTCGCAGTCGCGCCAGCGCGAATTGCGACTGAACCTGATCCGCGCGCTGGGTGGTGGCTACAGTCCGGCCGTCGTGCCGGATGCCGCCGCGGCGACGCATGCACACATCCGTGGGAGCAAGTCATGAGTACCGATGCAGATACGCCGAAGGCGGGTGCTACTACCGCGTCAACGACAAACCCTTCGCCGGCGCTGCGTTCACGCCTCGGCCAGTTGCTGGGCATGACCGTGGTGGTGGTCGCGGTGTTCGGCGTGGCGCTATGGTGGTTGTTCGCGGGCCAGTACCGTGAGACCACCGAGGACGCTTACGTCGATGGCAACGTGGTGGCGGTGACAGCCCAGGTCAGCGGTGTGGTCACCGAGATCAATGCGGACAACACCGATTACGTCAGCGCTGGCAGCCGCATGGTGAAGCTCGACGACACCGATGCTCGGCTCGCGCTCGCACGCGCCGAGGCGCAACTGGCGCGCACTGTGCGACAAGTGCGCGCGCAGTACGCCAACGTCGGTCAGAGTCGCGCCAATTTGCAGTTACGAGAAGTCGAGCTGTCGCGGGCGAAGGCCGACCTGGCGCGCCGGCACGAGCTGCTTGCCAGCGGCGCGATTTCCGGTGAGGAAGTGAAGCACGCCGAACAGGCCGTGCGCGCCGCCACTGCCGCACTCGGCGCGGCCACCCAGCAGGTCGCCGGGAGCAGCGCACTGGTCGACCGCACTTCGATTGCGAACAATCCGGACGTGCTGGCTGCCGCCTCGCAGGTGCGCGATGCCTGGATCACTCTCTACCGCACCAACGTACCCGCACCGGTCACCGGCATGGTGACCAAGCGCAACGTGCAGCTCGGGCAGAAGATCAGTCCGGGCGTATCGCTGATGTCGGTGGTACCGATGGATCACCTCTGGGTCAACGCGAACTTCAAGGAGTCCCAATTGCGGCACATCCGCATTGGCCAGACGGTCGAGCTGGTCGCCGACGTGTACGGCGACGACGTGGTCTACCGCGGCACCGTGATCGGGCAAGAGGCCGGTACCGGCAGCGCGTTTTCGTTGCTGCCCGCGCAAAACGCCACCGGCAACTGGATCAAGGTGGTTCAACGCGTACCGGTTCGCATTGCGTTGGATCCGCGACAGGTGGTGGAGCATCCACTGCAGTTGGGCTTGTCGATGAAGGCCGTCGTGGCCACACGCCAGCGCGAAGGCAGCCGGCTGGTCGAGCCGGGTTCGCAGGAACACGGCTACCACACCAATGTCTTCGCCAACGAATTGGTCAGGGCGGATGCCGTGGTCGACAGGATCATCGCGGCCAACCGCTAGGCGCCGGCGCATCAGGAGGGCATCGCCATGAACATGCGCGTACCGGAGCTCGGGCTGTACGCCACGATCTTCGTGCTTGCTGCAATCGAGTTCCTGCAGCTGAGCATGGTCGCCTTCGGCGCCGGCCCGATCATGGGCGAGGTGAGCATCACACCGGAGGACTTCAGCCTGATTGCGGCGATCTATGCAAGCGTGGCGATCCTGATGATCTCGATGCAGCGCTGGTTCGTGACCCGCTTCGGTGGAAGGCAATTCATCCAGTGTTCCACCGCGGTATCGCTGCTCGGAGCGGTTTTGTGCGCGACCAGCCACGACTTCGCCTCGTTTCTGCTCGGCCGTTTCGTGATGGCGGTCGGCGGCGGTGCACTGTTCACGTCGGCACGCATGATCATCCACCATCGGCTGGCGGGTCCCAAGCGTTTCATGGGCATCAAGTCGCTGGCCTACAGTGTGGCACTGTGCATCTCGGCCGGACCCTGGCTGGCGGCGCAGGCGGTGTCGAACGACACCTGGTCCGTGATCTTCTGGCTGCTGGCAATCCTCGACGTCGTCGCGTTCGTTCTCGCCAGCGGAAGCCTGAACAACAGCCTGCGCGGCTACGAGGAAGGGCGCAGCGATTGGAATCCGGGGATGCAGGTGCTGCTGGTGGGCGGCAGTTTCGGCTTGCTGTATGCGCTGCAGCGCTTCTATTACGACTTCTACGGTGACGTGCTGTTTGTCGCCAGCGTGCTGGTGGCTGCACTGGTGGCGTTGATCCTCTACGCGCATCACCAGCGTCGCCGCAGGCAGCCGTTGCTGCACATTCGCCCGATGCTGCACACGCGCTACCTCGCCGGCCTCACCTTGTTCCTGTTTGCCTACCTGATGCTGGGTGCGAACAACTACGTGATACCGGTGATGCTGCAACGGACGCTGGGATATTCGTGGGAAAGCGTGGGCCATTTCGAGGCGATTGGCGCGCTTGCCGCGGTGGCTACCTTTACCGTGGTGTCGAAGTTGCTACCGAAGCATCCCTCGCCACGCAAGTTCTGGATCACCGGCTTTATTGCGCTGGGTCTGTTCGGGGTCATGCTGATGCGGCTCGATCCGTCGGCCAGTCCATGGCTGCACATCCTGCCGGCACTGGCCTGCTACAACATTTTCCTGCTGACCGTGCTTCCGATCACCGCGATGCAGGCGTTTCGCGAGATGGAAAGCGACGAGACACTGTTCTCCAACGCGCAGCAGTTGAAGAACATGCTGGCCCAGGCCGGCATCGCGCTGGGCATCTCCATTGCCACGCTGGGTCAGCAATGGCGCACCACCGTACATTACAACGTGCTCAACGCCCAAGTGACCCCGGACAATCCAGTCTATGAGGCAACTATCCGCCACCTGCAGGAGGCACTGAGCACAAGCGTCGGTCCGGCGCAGGCAGGGCAGATCGCAGTAGCGCGTGTGGCGCAAATGCTCAACCAGCAAGCGGCGCTCCTGGCCAACATCGATCATTTCAGCATGATCGCCATGCTCGCTTCGCTGGGCATAGTGGTGACGTTGTTGCAGCGAGTGTTCCGGTAAAGACGGCCAATGCCATTGCCGATGGCATGGATCCGCAGAGGATGACAGACCTGATCGGAATCAGGCCGGCAACTTGCGGAACGCGATGGCGAAGCGATTCCAGCCATTGATCGCAGTCACCAGCAGGGTGAGGTCGGCGAGTTCGGTATCGGTGAAGTGCGGGCGCACCTGCTCCCACAGCTCGTCAGGCGCATGGGTCTGGCTGATCAGGGTGAGCGACTCGGTCCAGGCCAGCGCGGCACGCTCGCGATCGGTGAAGAACGGAGTCTCGTGCCACACACTCAAGGTGGCCAGTCGGCGCTCATCCTCGCCGGCCTTGCGGGCGTCGGCGGAGTGGGTGTCCACACAATAGGCGCAACCATTGATCTGGGAGGCACGCAGGCGGACCAGTTCCACCAGCGACTTTTCCAGGTCGCTCTTGGCGATGCGTTGCTCCAGGCCGACCATCGCCTTGATGGCCTCGGGACTGGCTTGGTAGAAGTCGAGACGTTGGTTCATGGGAGTTCTCCGAAGTGAAGTGGGATGGGATACGTGCCTGAGGTCCTGGCGAGCATCCTGCGCGCCATTAGCGGCTTTGTCGTACGACGGGATCGGCGTACACGTTCGGAATTCTGGAACATGTCGTCGAACGGCAATCGACCGGCTGCCATTTCCTCGCGAATGGCCTGATAGAGGAGCACCTGGACGGCCGGTCTGAAGTCGACGCAGGAGAAACTGGCAATCCGGCGCAATATTTGACAAGCCACGTCTCGTCGCCGGGATTAGTGTGTAGGCGTCATCAGCCGAGAGAAAACGAGCATGCCGGCCCGGCCACGGATATGCCTGGTGCCCCAGTCGGCGTTGCAGCAAGCTGCGCTTCCATACAGAACTCGACTTTCCCACCGCAGAGCAACTGGTGGGGATGGAGCGTCCGCTCGACGTCATCGATTTCCTGCAGTCGACCCGCCACTGCGAGCGTGGCTGACCTTACACGACCAAGGACACTCGTCCATGAGCCCGATTCAGCGCTTCCGCAACATCACCATCGAACTATTTCAGCTCAAATCCGCACGCGAGACCGTCATCGTCGAGGCTTTCACCGCCCTGGAGGAGCAGATCCCTGCGCTTGCCTCGCTGGCAGTTCAAAACATCGGCGAGCGGATACGTGCCGCCCACTGGATGTCCATGCATCAACGAGCCTTTGGTGACCGATCGGCTTATGACTTGTTGGCTGATGGCGATGTGGACACTGTCTGGGATCGGCTGACGGGAGAGGATGGAGCTCCGCTGCCCAAGTTGACACGGGCGCCGTCGGCTGGAGGTCCTGCCTACTAGCTAGAATGCGCGAGGCCCCTCAGGTAGGGAATCGTCGTGGGCCGAGAGATGGTTCAGTACATCCGGAGTTGACGATGGGACGTGGCGCTTACGGCGATCAGTTGGGAGAAACCTTTCGGCTACAAGAGCCGCCGGCGCTCGTGTCGTCATCCGGCCGGCCGTGGCGGTTGGCTGTCACGGAGATGAGGTATGAGGCGCCGGATTTCGGCTTCACGGATCCGGTGGTGCCTGAGGAAGCGTTCCTGCTCAGCTTGGAGTTGCATGGCTTCAGGGAGCTGGAGCTCTGGCTCGACGGTCGATCCGTGGCCAAGCAGCCCGTCTACCCGGGCGGCACCAATTTCTTTGATCTGACAAGAAATCCGGTTGCCCACATGGTCGATCCGTTCCATGCACTGCTCTTCTATGTCCCGCATGAGGCGCTCACGGAATTGTGCGACGAAGTGGGCGTGACGAGTAGTCACTTGCGGCATCAGCCGGGTATGCAGGCCATGGATCCGGTGATCGAGCAATTGGGTCGGGCATTGCTGGCACCGCTGCATGCCGAACAGCAAACCAACGCCTTGTTCGTGGATCATGTGCTGCTTGCCTTGCGCAGCCATCTGCTCATCCACTATGGGGACGGGCAGCGTCCTCGCATCCCCTTGCACCGAGGTCTTGCGCCATGGCAGGAGCGGCGTGCGAAAGAGGTGATGCGGGCGAGTGTGGCCGAGGGAATCACGCTCTCGGCCCTGGCACAGGCATGTCATATGTCGCCGAGTGCATTCGTGCATGGATTCAAGCGGAACACAGGATCAACGCCCCACCAATGGCTGATGCTGCTTCGTACCGAACTGGCCATGCAGTTGATGCGCGAGTCGAATCAGCCCTTAGTCGCCATCGCCCGGCAGACAGGCTTCGCCGACCAGAGCCATTTCACCAGGATTTTCGTGGCCAAAACGGGCATGACACCCGGAGTGTGGCGAAAGAGTATTCCCGGTAGACGATCGGCGGTGCGGTGAGATCCGGCCCATACGTCTGCCGCTTCGCCAATCGGGCCTGACGGAGCTCGGCTCGTGATCATTTCGATTCGGCTCGTCGCCATGCAAGGTGTGCGTCGAGGCAGGGCGGCGACGGCAGGGCGGTCTTCGTGCGCACAGCCTGCGGCCGGAGCGCAATGCCCAAGGGAACATGTTCGAAGCATTCGTACAAGCACGTCGAAATGATGGTACGGCAAGCGCGAGTTGCGGGATCAGGATAGCCACACCCGCTCAACGAGAGCTGTCATCACGCGCCATGCCAAAGTCTGTCTGATTCGGTTCATCACTGATGGTTAAACCGCCATCCATGAGGGCTTGGATCCTCACGGAAGCCGTTTCAGTACCAGACCTGGTTCGCGCTCCATCTGGAGTCACAGTCATGTCTTCTCGCACTTTCCTCATCACTGGCGCCAGCAAGGGCATTGGCCGAGCGCTATCGGAGCGACTCGCCAAGGCGGGCCATCGAGTCGTCGGCATTGCACGCAGGGGAGGGGATGACAGCTTTCCCGGTGAATTGGTCGCGCTTGACCTGGCCGATCGCCACGCTACGGCCAAGACGCTTCACGAGCTGACCTCACGTTACGCATTCGATGGCGTGGTGAACAATGTGGCACTCGTTCGGCCGCACCGCATCGGCGAGGTAGATCTCGACGACCTGGATGCCACCCTGGCTTTGAATCTCCACCCGGCCGTGCAGGCGGTGCAGGCATTGTTGCCTGGCATGCGCGAGCGCGGCTGGGGCCGCATCGTCAACATCTCCAGCTTGACAATACTTGGCATGGTCGAACGTACCGCCTATGCGGCTGCCAAGAGCGCGATGGTGAGCTTTACCCGTTCGTGGGGGCTGGAGCTGGCTCGCACCGGCATCACCGTGAATGCAGTCGCGCCGGGACCGACCGAAACGGTGCTGTTCCGTGAAAACAACCCGCCTGGCAGCGAAGGTGAGAGTCGGTATCTTTCCTCGGTTCCCATGAACCGGTTCGGCAAGCCCGATGAGCTTGCAGCGGCGATCGGCTTCTTCCTGTCGGAAGAGGCAGGCTTCATCACCGGTCAGACGCTCTATGTCGATGGCGGCGCCTCGATCGGAAAACTTCCGTTCTAGCTTGGCATGCCGCTGACGATGCGGGGCCGCCCTGGGTGGCCCCGCATCCGCATCGAGCAAGGGCTAGGCGGACACCAAGGATGCGTCGAGCTCCACCTGAGCCCGCAACAGCTTCGATACCGGGCATGTGGTCTTGGCCACGGTGGCCAACCGCTCGAAAGCCGTTGCGTCGATCCCGTCGATGTCGGCACGTACGACGAGGTGCACCGTGGTGATATTGAATTCACCCGACTGCTGCTCCAGTGTGACCTCGGCCGACACCGCCAGTTGCTTCGGAACGAAATGGCCTTCGCCCAGTACCAGCGCAAGAGCCATGGCGAAGCAGCTGGCATGCGCTGCCGCAATGAGCTCCTCGGGATTGCTACCGCGCTGGCCTTCGAATCGACTGGAAACGCCGTAAGGGTAGGAGTGCAGTGCTCCACTCTGGGTGGAGATACTGCCGGTGCCTCCCGGAAAGCCACCTTGCCAGATTACGGAACCGGTTCGCTTGATCTTCATGTCGGGACCTCGTGTTGCTCGTGGAATAGGGCTGGCATGTACCAGCGCGTGGCCATTGCAGGATAGGTCGAAGCCTGTCCGCCGTATTGCCTAAAACGGTTGCTGCTTGGCGTTTCTGGCGCTTGACCGTTGGCCGCACGCCACATTTCGGCAGGTGCTCCTTCATGCTGGCTAATGCGCTTGGCCTGATCGGCATAGCCATCACATGGCTACAGAAATTGTTCCGCGGAACCGATCACGACAGGACATGAGGTAGCTTTCCGGCGTAATGCCACAGGCCACGGTGAAGATGCGCTGCATCTGCCGCAGATCAGCGAACGCGCAGAGCTGGGCGACATCCGCAAGCGGAAGCTGGGTGTCGCGCAGTAAAGCGCACGCCCGCTCGATACGTTGCAGCATCAGCCACTGGTGCGGTGTCGTGCCGGTCCTGCGCAGGAACGCTCGGCGGAATTCACCCACTGGCATGCCACAGACCGCAGCCAGTTCCGCCATCGAGACGTTGCCGGACAGGTGCGCGGCGAGCATCTCCTTGACCTTGCGCTCGTGCGCGGTGGACAGCGGGGCGGGGTTGCGCAGGGCACGGTTGGTGCCGGTTCCGTAGGCGCGAGCCAAGCGGGCGGTCATGGCCGAGGTGACGTGATCGATAAAAAGCGAAGCCACGACATCGGGCATGTCGAAAGCGTGCTCCAACGACAGGCCGAGCCCGGTCAGCGACAGATCGGCGGTGCCAAGACCGGGTTCGTTCGGCAACTCGTCCACCTCCGCCAGTCCGTCCTGTCTGGCCATTGTGTTCAGTGCCGCGCGCGGAATGTAGAAGTGCATGTTGCGGAACGGACTGATCGAGTTGACCACCGGACTGGTGCGCAGGTCGTAGATCGAGATGTCGCCGCGGCGCAGCGGCCCGGTGCGCTGCGCGCGACCGTCGATCCAAAGTTCATGGCTGGCGCAGTCACGCAGCTGCAGGGTCAGCAGGAATGCGTCATCGACGGGGATCGGCGCGGTCAGGCCGTTGTTGCCCCAGTCGCACTGGATCCGGGTGACGGCGATCGCCGATTTCGCAAGGCGGATGCTGCTGGGTACTTGGTCCAGACCGAAGCAGGCACCCAGGCGCGCTCCGGAAACGGAGGTTTCGAAATCACTCATCGACGTCGATGCTCCGATCCACGACGTGGCGTCGCCACTCGCCAGGGCTGACTCCCATCGCCCTGGTGAACACCCGGGTGAGATGGCTCTGATCCGCAAAACCCGAGGCCAGCGCGATCGCAGCCAGTGTCTGCTTGCCGTCGCGCATGAGCGAGGTGGCCACGTCGACGCGTCGTCGCATCAGCCAAGCGTGGGGTGTGATGCCCATCGACAGGCGGAATGCGCGGGAAAAGTGACCGGTGGAAATGCCGCACTCAGCGGCCACTTGCTGTAGCGGCATGCCGCCATTGAGATGTGCGTCGAGCACCTCGCAGGCCCGCTTGCGTTGCCAGCCGGCCAGCCCGCCGCGGTTCGGTGGTGCAACGTGGCGAAGGCCGCCATAGGTGTGGGCAATGTGCACGGTCAACGCCAATGTGACGTGATCGACGAAAAGGCGGCCGGCCTGTTCCGGTGCCCTGAGCGCCTGTCGCATCACGTTGCCGAGTTGGCGCATCACTTCGTCGTCGTGGCCTATCCCGGCTTGGTAGCTGAGTTCGCCGAGAGGTTGTGCTCGCGCCTCCTTCGCCACCGCGTCAAGTGCCCCGCGCGGCACGTAGAACATGAGCACGTGGATCGGCTTGTCGATCAGGAAGCGCGGGTCGCGCTTTACGTCGTACAGGTGGGTATGCCCCTGCACAACGTTCGTGCGGGCGACGCAGCGGCCCTGTTCCCATGACTCGCAATTGTCATAGGGCTGCAGTTGCAGCCCGGCTATGTAGGCGTCGTCGGCAGGGAACGGAATGGACAGCTGACTGTCGGCCACGGTAGAGCGGCATTCGCTGATAGTGATGGCGGTGTCGTCCAGCATGCCGGCCAGAAAGCTGGTCGGCTCCCTGATCCGGAAACTTGTGGGGAACCGTTCGCCGTGGATTGCGTCGTTGCGCATGGTCTGTCGTCCGGGCGCGGGTCAGGAGTGCTCGAAGATGGAGGGCGGATTCGCCGCACTGCGTACTGCGATCATCGAATCGGCGGTCGAAGCGGTATGCCCGTGGCCTGGTTCATGAACGGCACCTTGGCGCAGCAGCCTTACTTCAGGTTGGCCCTCATACGCGTCGTCGTGCCGTGTGGATTGAATTGGGGTTTCAGGCCGGCATCTTGCGGAAGGCGATGGAGAATCGGTTCCAGCCGTTGATCGCCACCACCAGCAAGGTCAGGTCGGTGATTTCCTCCGGCGTGAATTCGGGTTGCACCGACTCCCAAACGTCGTCGGGCACATGCGAGCTGCTGACCAGGGTGAGTGCCTCGGTCCACGCCAGCGCTGCGCGTTCGCGCTCGCTGAAGAACGGCGTCTCGCGCCACGCGCCCAAGGTGGCCAGCCGGCGCTCATCCTCGCCGGCTTTGCGCGCATCGGCTGAATGCATATCCATGCAATAGGCGCAGCCGTTGATCTGCGAGGCGCGCAGGCGCACCAGCTCGATCAACGGCTTTTCCAGCGAGCTTTTCATGACGCGCTGTTCCAGCGCGATCATCGCCTTGATTGCTTCCGGGCTTGCTTTGTAGAAATCGATACGAGCGTTCATGACGGCCTCCTCGCGCCGGACTTTGGACACGCATCAATGTAGCCCCGGTCGCGCCACCGGACTTGGACAATCGTGCTGCGGTTGGATCGTTCGGGGCTGATCTTTCGGATCAGGGCCGAAAGGTGCGGAAGTAACAAGCTTGTGCAAGAACAAACAAGCCTGCTCATGGCGACCTGCCTAACGTCATGCCGCACCGACGAGAGGGCATTCCGATGAAGGAAAACCATGCGTCCCGGCCTGCCACAAGCACCTCATTGCGCAATCTGTTGCACGCCGCGTATCGGGCCGACCCGCGAGATCGGCTGATTTCTCCGATCGGCGAGCACGACTACAGCACGCTGTTTGGCCGCATTCCGGCGGCATTGGCGGTGTTGCGCGTGGCAGCCGAGATCGAGGCCAATCCGGTGGTCGTGATGCACTGGTATCGCCATGTCCGAATCGCCGAGCTTGGTTACCTCACCGCTGAGCAACTGGTAGCGCTCGATCGTACAGAGGCGGTGATCACCTTCCTGCGTTCGGCTCGAGACGGCGAACGCGGCTGAATCCGTGCGGGCCGATCGAGTCCGCTGTACCCCAACAACTTAGGAATCGAAATCATGCGCAACGCTCAAATCAGGTTTCCTGACATCGCTGCAGACATCGCACGCATCAATGCGCAGCGTGAGGCATTGGTGCTCGGTTCGTTCGAAGCACTGGAGCGTCGTTACCCGGAGTTGGCGCAGGTACTGCTGGAAAGTGTAGGAAGCCGGCAGCGAGCGGCGCACTGGATGTGCACGCATCAACGCGCGTTCGACGGCAGGATGGCCTACGAGTTGCTGGGCGAGGGCGACCTGGACAGTGTGTGGGATCTGCTCTCGAAAGCCGGGCGATTCGGTTCCGAGGATCGCTCTGCCGAACTGCGCCTTGCCCTGTAGTACGCCGCTGGCGCTTGGTGCTTTCGGCTATGTGCAGAGGGACATTGCATGCGGTATCCGGGGGTGCCAAGACAGCCCGCTACGATCAGGGGGAAGCCTTCCTCTGTCCCTTCTCGTCGATGTGTTCGGAAAAAGTACCCGATTGAGGGCAGCGCAGTGGCAACGCCATGTCCATCATCTGATGCTGCCCCGCCGTCGCAGCGGGTATGCAAGACAGGGACGCTAACGATGCACCACGGTGCTTATGGCCAACGATTAGCACGATCGTTCCACCTCGACGATCCGCCTACGCTACTCGGCTCCACCGGTGGCGGCTGTGTTCTGGCAGTGACCGAATTGCGTCTGGACGAATCCGGTTGCGGCATGACCGCGCCGCTTGGTAGCGACGATGCCTACCTGGTCGGCCTGCAACTGCGTCGCCTGCAACGGCATGAACTATGGCTGGACGGCTGCCCGGTGGCGACTCGCCCAACTGCCGAAGGCACGAGCTGCTTCTACGACCTGCAACGCAATCCGGTGGCTTGGCTCGACGAACCGTTTCACTCGCTGCAGTTCTACATGCCGAGGGCCGCTCTGGCCGAGGCGGCGGATGAAATGGGCCAGACGGTCAGTGATCTCATCTGCGAGCCTGGCGAATTCGTCGATGACGCGGTGATCAACGGCCTCGGGCAATGCCTGCTGCCGCTGATGGGCGATCGAACGCAGGGCAACCGGTTGTTCGTGGACCATGTGCTGCTGGCACTGCGCGGGCATCTTCTGGTCACGTATGGTGGAGTTCGCTGTGCCGAGACGATTGCCCGTGGCGGGTTGACACCGTGGCAGCAGCGGCGGGCGACCGAGCTGATGCGCGAGCACGTTGTGGAAGGCATCGCGCTGGCCGATGTGGCGCGTGCCTGCCGGTTGTCGTCGAGCGCGTTCGTGCGTGCGTTCAAGAAGAGCATGGGCGTGCCGCCACACCAGTGGCTGTTGATGCGCCGGATCGACCGCGCGATCGACCTGATGCGTGATCGCTCCGTGCAACTGGCAGATGTGGCGTTGTCGGCCGGGTTTGCCGACCAGAGCCATTTCACCCGCATCTTCGCGCGAAAAATGGGCGTCAGCCCCGGTGTCTGGCGCAACACCTGCTGCGAATGATCGGAGACTCAGGAGCCAAGGAAGCCGCGGCGTATCGCGATGGTCACTGCATGCGTGCGGTCTTCTGCGTCGAGCTTGGCCATCAGGCTTTTCATGCGCGCCTTGACTGTATCCTCGGACACACATAAAGCCTCGCCGATGGCGCGGTTTCCCTTGCCCTCGGCAACCAGTCTGAGCACGCTCAGTTCGCGCACGGTCAGGCTTTCACTGCCGCGATATGAATCGATCTCCCGCGCCACCTCCGTCGCCACCACCTGGCGACCTTGCGCAGCACTGCGGATCGCTTTGAGGATCTCGCCGCGGCAAGCGGTCTTCAGTAGGTACGAGGTGGCGCCAAGGGTTATCGCGCGGGTGACTCGCGCATCGCCGGGATAGGTGGTCAGCACCACGATGCAGGCATGCGGAAAGTCCTTGCGGATCGCGGTGATCGCCTGCAGTCCGTCCACGTGCGGCATCTGCAAGTCGAGAAGGGTCACGTCCGGAAGCAGCTCTCGGTAGCGCGCTATCGCCTCGGCACCGTCAGCGGCTTCGCCCACCACCTGCAGGTCGTTCTCCTGATCGATCGCGGCGCGCAGGCCGTCGCGCATCACCGGATGATCGTCGGCGATGAGGATTCGGATGAGTGCCATGGTGCGGTCCACTTGACTTGTCCATGTTGCTGCTGGCTTTGCGCCGGCGACCGGCTCTTGCCGCTGCTGGGCCACCGACCAAGGTAGGCAATATCCTCGTCGGACATGATGCTGCTCAATACCCGAATGGGTAACTTGGCTGGGTGTTCAGTCGCGGCCGAAACGGTGGTTAGCCGTCGCGTACATGGCCTGACCGTAGGCGCAGTAATCAAGCATGTTGATGGCGCGGTGGTCGTGCTTGGATAGCCGTGATCGACCGGCGGCGTCGCGCCGAACAGGCGTCGCCATGCACTGGCATCCGCAGAGTCGTAGCTGCGCATCACGGCTTCATCGTTCCCCGTTCGTTTCGCTTCCGATGCCTGCGGCTCGCTGCGTTTGCAGCGCTGTACGAAGTGTGAATTCCACGAGTCGGCGGTCGAGACTATCGATGCGCTGCACGCTTGCCTTGAACAAAAACACCAAGTGTGGAACGAGCTGATTGATCGTGTCTTCCGCACTGGTACAGAGACTGGTCAAACAGTAATGCTCGCGCGTCGTGGGTTGTCCGCGTCGTGTGCGGTACGGGCTTCATTCTATGGATCGACATGTCTGTTCCAGTCGCTGAGGGTTGAATCGAGATGTGTCATAGGTACCTGGCGGGTCGTTTCCGCTGGTGGGTCGTCCGAGTTCTCACGGTTTGCATCGTCATGGCGGCTGCGGATTCACCCATACACGCGGCTGTCCCGATGAGTTCCGCGGCGGAGGCCATTGGGTCGCTCTCGCTTTCCCAGCTCCGCCATCGCGTCTACACCTCGGTCGACGGCGCACCGGATCAGGTCACCGTGCTGGCACAGACCAGCGACGGTTTCCTTTGGCTGGGGTCGCCGACCGGGTTGGCCCGTTTCGACGGTGCCGCGTTCGACGCCAGTTTCGGCAGGCTTTTGCCCAGCCCCAACGTGCACGCCCTGTTCTCCGACGGCGAAGATCTGTGGATCGGCTATGCGTACGGCGGCGTCAGCCGCCTGCGTGGGGGACAGATTGCCAACTACGACGCGGCCAGCATTCCGATCGGAGGCATCGATTCGTTTGCGCGGAGCCTGGATGGCGTGCTGTGGGTCGCCGGCAGCAAGGGCTTGGCGAAGCTTGTCGGCGGGCGCTGGCTGCGCGTTGGCGCCGAAATCGGACTTCCGGATCAAAACATCATCTGGATGGCACAGACCGACGGCACGTTGTGGGTCATGGGCGACCGAGGTGCGTATGCGCTGGCGCCGGGGGCGAACCGTTTCATTCCGATGGATCGTGACCGGCTCTATCGCGCACGGATGCATGTGCCGGCGAGTGTGGTGCGGCAATTCAAGCTGCCGAGTTTGAGCAATCGCAGCATGTTGATCGATGGGGCGGGTGACCTGTGGATGCGTGGCGAAAAGGGCGTGACGCGTTATCGCTGGTCACGGACGTCCGATCAGGTCGTGGTCGAAAACATGACATCCGCGCAAGGCCTCAGCAGCGATTCCGTGCCCGCGCTGCTGCAGGATCGCGAAGGTAACATGTGGCTAGGCACTGCCCGCGGGCTGGACGAGTTCAGTGCGCCCAGGTTCACCCGGCTCGATCTGCCTGGACGGTTCGAGGTGCCGTCGTTCGCGCTGGCTGCCGATGGCTCTCTCTGGGCAGGCAGCCTGTGGCAAGGCGTGTTGCGTGTGAATCAAGGCCGGGTCTCGACCACGCGATTGGGCAAGGATGTCTGGTGCATCCTGGTCGACAACCACGGCGGCATCTGGGCCAGCGGTGACGACAAGTTGCGATACTGGCTGGATGGCAAGCTAAGTCAGATTCCCTTGCCGCCTGCACTGGCAACGTTGAGTGCGAATGACATCAGCGGCCTGTTCCAGGCGATGGCCGTGGATCGGCAGGGTGGCCTGTGGCTATCGGTGGCCAAGTACGATCTCTACTACCTCGCACATGGCCGATGGACTTTGCGGGGTGGCCTTGGGCAGTTGCCGACCATGCCGCCAATTCGCCTGCTTGCCGACGATGCCGGCCGCATGTGGTTCACCTATCCCGATAACCGCATTGCGGTACTCGACCACGGCAAACTGCAGGTCTACACCAAAGCCAATGGACTAGCCGTGGGGAATGTGCAGGCGATCCACGTGCGCGGTGCGCAGGTCTGGGTGGGGGGCGATCTGGGCGTGGCCCATCTCGAGTATGGCCGCTTCGCAACGCTGCGCGGTGTCCATGGCGAGACGTTCGGCGGCACGGCTGGCCTGGTCGAAACCGCGGCCGGTGAGCTGTGGATCGACGGTGCGGCCGGGGTATACCGGATTTCGGCCGCCGAGGTGACACGCGTGCGTGCGGATCCGACCCGTCCAGTGGGATTCGAACTGTTCAATCAGCAGGATGGCTTGGCCGGTCCGGCCTTGCAGATCCGCCCGGGGCCTACCATGCAGCTGGGTAGGGACGGGCGCTTGTGGGTTGCCCGGTTCGGCGGCATTTCCTGGATCGATCCGGAGCACGTGCGGCGCAATCGCATCGCTCCCGTCGTGTCGATCCAGTCGCTGCACGCTGCAGGCGTTGCCTATCCGCTTGCGGCTGGGCTGGTGTTGCCGAAGCTGACTCGCAGCCTTCACTTCGACTACACCGCGCCATCGCTCTCAATGCCGCAGCGTGTGCGTTTCCGCTATCAGCTCGAAGGTGTCGATGCCGGTTGGCAGGATGCGGGTATGCGGCGGCAGGCGTTCTATACCAACCTTGGCCCAGGTAGCTACCGCTTTCGCGTGCGTGCCGCGAACGCCGACGGAGTGGAAAGTGCTTACGACGCCACGTTCGATTTCCGCATCGCGCCGGCGTTCTATCAGACCTGGTGGTTCGGAGTGCTGTGCGGCTGCCTGGTGCTGGGGACGCTGTGGCTGCTATACCTGCTGCGCCTGCGACAGCTGGCGGTGCACGATCGCATCCGCGGCGCGGAGCGCGAACGCATTGCGCGTGACCTGCACGATACCTTGCTGCAGGGCATCCAGGGCCTGCAATTGCATCTGCAGACCTGGGCCGCGGACATGTCGCTGGCTCCGCACCGCCGCGACGAGATGGGTCGAGTGGCCATGCGCACACGCGACATGCTGATCGACGGTCGCGACCGCATCATCGCGCTGCGCCGCTCCGGCGTTACGGACGGCGGACTGGTCGCAGCACTACGTGCAAGTGGCGAGGACTACGCCTCGATGTACCCGGCGTGCTTCGCACTGCACGAGGATGGCGAGCCGCGCATGCTGCGGCCCGAGGCTGCCAACGAAGCACTCGACATCATGCGTGAAGGCTTGCGCAATGCCTTCGTCCATGCCGCTGCCGGCTGTATCGAGCTGGCCGTCGTATGGCAGAACGGTGGCTTGTGTCTGCGCGTCAGCGACGATGGCCGAGGTATTGACGAGGCCGTCTTGCGCACGGGCGGACGCGCCGGACATTGGGGTCTGCCCGGCATGCGCGAACGTGCGGCACGGGTCGGTGCTCAATTCGATCTGTATCAGCGCGAAGGCGGTGGAACCATGTTGTCGCTGTGGTTGCCGGCACGCGGCACATTCGCCGACACTCGTGCGCGCCTGCTTCGAGGCTTGCAGCGCGCATGGAAAGTGCCTGCCGAATGACAGCTACGTTGCCAGCAGCAAACGCAGGCGGGCGAGCGCCTCCGCGCCGGGGAGTGCATCAGCAAAATGCCCCAAGCAGCTACCATCCGCATCGAACAGGTAGGCGATGGCGGTGTGCGGGACGCGGTAGCCGAGCGGATCATCGGGGTCACTGACGCGTCTGGCGAACACGCCGAACGCGGCCTTGGTTCGTTCGATTTGTTCGACGCTGCCGGTCAGGCCGGTAAAACGCGGGTGCGGTGCAAGAAAGTCGCGCATGACCTGCGGGGTATCGCGCGCGGGATCCACGCTGATGTACAGGCCACGTATCAACATTCCCTCGGCGGCCAGCTGGTCAAGCATGGCGGAGTACCGAGTCAGCGCCCGTGGACAGACCACGCGGCAATGGGTGAAGCCGAACAGTACCAGCGCAGATTGGCCCCGCCAGTCGGCTGCGGATACCGGCTGGCCGAAGTGGTCGGTCAACTCAAGCTCGCTTCCGGAAGGCAGTCGCGGTCGGTCTGGCTTGGCAGACATCATGGCGACGATCCGTCGGCATGGTCGTTTGCGAACATCAGGCGCATCGACTGAACGCGGTTACCCGTCCATCGCAACTCGAGTCCTGTATCAGTGTGGCGCAGCAACACCGAGCCGATGATATTCAGTTCGACCGCATCGCCATAAGCCACGATCTGCGACTCGAACAACAGCGTCCAGCGGCCGCAACCATTGATGCGGCCGAGAATTATCCATGCTTCGCACGATGGACTGAGACCGCGCGCCTGGAGTGTGAACAGCAGTGAGTGGCTGGCGGGTTCAAAGCGCGCCAACAGCACATCGACACCCGTGCCGACCTCGACGATGGCCGGTTCCTTGAAATGGTCGCGATCCCACGGCCCGCGGTAGATGCCCTGCAGGCCATCGCGCACGTTGAGTCGCGCATAGCCGAGTAGCACGTTGCCGGTCATCGGCTCGACCAAGGTGCGGTGCCCTGCGGCGTCTTCGGCGACGTCGTTGCGCGGATAGTAGAGACCACCGTCGCGCCAGCGCGGTGCCATGTAGCGATCGGCGTGACGCAGCAGGCCATGCAGGGTTTCCTCGTCACCCATTTCCGACGCCCACGCTGCGACCCAGCCGAAATCGGAGTCATCGTTCAACACGACGTGTCCCTTGATCGGTGGACGCGGTGCCGATTTCACGGACAGCGTGCCGTCCGGCCCGGGCAGAAGCAGATCAGCCAACTGCCGCGGGTAATGCGCGCGCACGAAGTCACCGTTCCACATGTTCATCATCGCGCCGCACCAGGCATCGACCCACGGCGCCTGCGCCAAGTTGGGCCGAATGGTCCGAGTGTCCTCCGACAGCATGACGTGGTAGTGGCCGTTGTCGCCGAGTCGGCCGAATTCCGCCCAGGCCTGTTCGTAGCCGCGCGTCACTTCCTGTGCCCGCTCGCCGCCGGTGAGCAGATCGTGCATGCGGAATCCGAGGATCGCCGGCTGGTTGCAGATCTGGAAGATGCAGTTCGGTTCGCATGCCACGCCGAGGTAGCCACTTTCGACCATCTTCCAGTACAGATGCTCGTTGAGTGAGTTCTGGTCGTACTTGAACTGGTGCCCGTCGCCACCCCAGAAGTAGGACCAATGCTCGAACGCGAGCGCGCCGGGACGAGCGTAGCGGTCGTCGTCGAACAGCACGTTGTAGAGCAAGGTCAGCGACTGCACGTAGGCGCTGTACATGATGTTGTCGCGCGCTACCGGATCCCATTCCTCTTGGTAGCGCTCGCTGAGGTGCGCATTGAAGATGCTTCCGCCGCGGCTGACGTCTCGCCAGTACAGCCATACTTCGGGCAGTAGCAGCTTTGCGATCAGCCGCTCGAATATCGGCTTGAACACACCGGGCGCCGCAGGCAGGCGATGCACGTGCGTGATCGCCAGCGCATACGCCATGTAGGCAAGCTGGAAACGATACGCGCCGAAATCGTCCTGGCCGGTACCGCGACCTTTCATCAGCGTCCAGTCATTAGGCTGGAGCAGCGAAAGGTTTTCGATATGGCGAAGGTGGCCCACCTGCTGTGGGTCAAGAGGTTCTAGAGTGTGGTGGCGCATGGCGATATAGGCCGGGTTAGTGTTGCATTTCCAGCACGGCCTTGATGGTCTTGCCGCTGAGTTGATCGGCGACCGCCTGATTGATGTCGTTGAACGGATAGCTGGTGATCAGCCGGTCGAACGGGAAACGTCCCTGCAGATACAGGTCGACCAACTGCGGAATGAAGATGTCGGGGATCGAATTGCCCTCGACGTAACCCTGCACGGACTGCCCGGCCAGCAGCAGGTTGAACCACGGCAGTTCCAGCGCCTTGCCGGCCGACGACGGCACCGCGACCAGCGCCAGCTGGCCGCGAATCGCTAGCCCACCAAGGGCGTTACCGATCAGTGCAGCCACGCCGGCGGCATCGACGATGGCGTCCACGCCATGCGGTGCGATCGCGCGGATGGCTGCGCTCAGGTCGTCCACCGAACGGGTATTGATGAGGTGGGTGGCGCCGAGGCTGCGCGCGATGTCCAGACGCGACTCCACCAGGTCGATCGCGATCAGCGTGGCACAGCCGCAGACCTGTGCGGCCATGATCGCGGCAAGACCTACCGCCCCCATGCCGAGCACGGCGATTGAAGAGCCGGCCTGTGGCCGGATGCCGTTCATCACCGTGCCGGCGCCGGTCTGGATGCCGCAGCCGAGCGGGCCGAGCAGCTTGATCGGCACATCCTTGCGGACTTTCACGGTGTTCCGTTCGTTGGCCAGCGCATAGTGAGCGAACGAAGACTGGCCGAAGTATTTCAGATGCGCCTCGCCATGCGTGCGTTTGGCACGCCGCCCATGTGGGTCAGTCTGGAAATTGAGCGCGGCGAAGTTGTCGCAATACATCGGCTGGCCACTGACACACTGTGGACAGGTGCCGTCGAAAGCCGGAGCCAGCACCACGTGGTCGCCCGGCGCCACCTTGCATACGCGTCGCCCGACCTGCACCACGACGCCCGCGCCTTCATGTCCGAGGACGGTGGGGAACGGTGCGTCGACGATACCGTCCTTGCTGGCCAGGTCGGTGTGGCAGATGCCGACACCGGCAATCTCGACCAGCACCTCATCGTCATCGGGCTCGGGCAGGTCGATGTACTCCAGCGCGAACGGCTCTTTCAATGCATCGACCACGGCTGCGAGGCTTTTCATGGTGTTCCACCTGTGACGAAAGAAAGGGGTGCGGAAAAGCTCACGCCAGCGTGAGCACGATCAGGATGCCGCCACCGATGGCCACGGCATCCTCGGCCAGCACAGCGAACAGATCCCTGCCGCCGAAGTGGAGGGCCAACGAATGTCGGGAGCGGTAGCAGACCAGGGTGCCGATGACGGCACCGCATGCACCGATGATCGCGCCCAACCACAGGTTGCCGTGGGCACCCATCAATGTGGCGCCCGACCATGCGCCAGCGACTACCCGCGTGGCGAATTGCACGGGAATCTTTCGGCTCGGCGTCGTCGGCAGCTTGTCGTTGGCCAACTCGACCAACGCCAGCAGGGTGAGAATCCAAGGGGTGTACGCGTAGCCCATGAACGCCAGCGGCGTGTCATGCAGCGGCAGCCAGTCGAGCCACGCAGCCCAACTCGCCAGCGCCGGTGCGGTCATCGCACGCAGACCGGCGATCACGCCAATGAACAGGACCATCAAGCCAATAAGCATGTCCGGCTCCTCGTCGAATGCGTAAGGCCGCCGATCACGTTTCAGCCGTGTAGCGCGATTGCGGTATTCGCGACCAGCTCGCCTTGGTGACGCGCGCCAGCCAACTCGATCACGCTGGGTTGGCGCGAGCCGTCGCCACCGGCGATCGTGGTGGCACCGTAGGGCGAACCGCCGACGATCTCGTCCAATGTCATCTGGCCTTGGTGGCTGTAGGGCAGGCCGACCACGACCATGCCGAAGTGCAGCAGGTTGGCGATGAGCGAGAACAGCGTCATTTCCTGGCCGCCATGCTGTGTTGCGGTGGAGGTAAACGCAGCGCCGACCTTGCCGTGCAGTGCGCCGCGAGCCCACAGCCCGCCGGCTTGGTCGAGGAAGGCCGCCATCTGTGAGGACACGCGGCCGAAGCGGGTACCGGTGCCGATGACGATGGCATCGTAGTTTTCCAACTCGGCAATGGTCGCCAGCGGTGCTGACTGGTCGAGTTTGAAGTGGTTGTTCCTGGCGATTTCCGTGGGCACCGTTTCCGGCACACGTCGGATATCCACCGTAGCTCCTGCGATACGCGCACCCTCGGCCACGGCTTCGGCCATTTTCTCGACGTGGCCGTAGGTGGAGTAGTAGAGAACCAGAACCTTGGCCATGCGATGTTTCCCGTGGTTGAAGGTGAATGGCAAGGCAAGCGTTTGCCGCCATGCGAAAACCATAGCGACGCGAAAACCGTACTTCTTGGACGTTCTTCGCCAGGCTTGTTCAAACCCGATAGGGGTTTTGAACGCTCACGCATCACGGTCGACACTGATGTATCGGAACGTTCAAGGCGTGGCACGAATGCAATAGAAGCCAAGGCAAGACGAGCCTAAGGTATGACTGACCGGCGTACGCGCACCGCCGTTTGAAGCTGCGCCACTTCCGGAGGTAGATCCCCATGAGTATTCGACATGTGGTACTCGCCATTGCGCTGACGGCACTGGCGATCGCGATGCCGGTCGCGGCAGCGGCGCACGAAACCGTCACGCCGGCATTCGCCCACGCGATCCCCAACGTACCCGGCAAGACCATCACCGCGCTGGTGGTGACCTACAAGCCTGGCGGTACTTCGTTGGCACATCGGCATGGCGCGGCTTTCGTGGTCGCCTACGTGCTCAGCGGAGCGATCCGCAGTCAGCTGGAAGGAGGCGAGTCGAAGGTTTACCACGCCGGCGAAAGTTGGACCGAGGCGCCCGGTGCACACCATCTGGTCAGCGACAACGCCAGTCAGACCGAACCCGCCACGTTGCTGGCCATCTTCATTGCCGATAGCAACGACAAGAAGCTGGTGACGTACGACAAGCCATGATGGGACGAATCATTCCCCCCAGACTCGGTTGTACCGGAGCGCGTGTCGTGCGTGTGCGTTGCCCCTCCTGGGAACGCTCGGCGAAGCGCTCGACAGAGGTGTATCTCGTCGGTAGCCACGAACCGGTTGATCGCAACGCATAGCTGAGCCTGGTGCAGGAGTTTGCCGACCAGGGCGATGTGCGTGCGCTTCGATCGCGGAGGCAAGCCGATGCTGGCAATAAGCGGTCGAGCCAATCGATCAGCACGAATCATGGTGTGCTGATTCCGAGGAGCATTTGATATGAGAGCAAGCCGCATTCACGCCTTCGGTCAACCAGAGGTCATCGTCAGCGACGAGATCGCCATACCCGCGCCGGGAACCGGCGAAGTCCTGGTGAAAGTCCATGCAGCCGGGGTGGGGCCTTGGGATAGCTGGATCCGCACCGGCAAAAGCGCACTTCCGCAACCGCTTCCGCTGACGCTCGGTTCCGATTTGTCGGGTGTCATCACCGGACTTGGCGACGGTGTAACCGGCTTCGCGGTAGGTGACGAGGTCTACGGCGTAACAAGCCCTCAGTTCACTGGTGCGTGCGCTGAGTATGCGGTGGCGTCGGCAGGGATGATCGCCAGAAAGCCACGCAGCGTCAGCCACGTCGAAGCGGCATCCGTTCCGGTGGTTGCCAACACTGCGTGGCAGATGCTGTTCGAGCATGCCGGGCTTGTCAGTGGCCAGCGCGTATTGATCCTCGGAGCGGCTGGCAACGTCGGCGGGTATGCAGTTCAGTTCGCCCGTCGGAAGGGGCTGTGCGTCATCGCCACTGGGTTCGCGGAGCAACTCGATGAGCTCCGTCGTCTCGGTGCAGATCAGGTGATTGCCGTTGATGCTGCGCAAGCCGAGGATCTGATCGCGCCGGTCGACGCAGTGATCGACACCATCGGCGGCGAGTGGCAGTCACGGGCCATGAAAATGGTGAGGTCGGGGGGCATTCTTGTCTCGGCCGTGAGCCCGCCCGATGTCAAGGCCGCTGAAGCACTCGGCATAAGGAGCCTGTTTTTCCTGGTCAAGGTCAACACGTCCACGCTGACCGAGATCGCCGCGACTATCGACCACGCCGAGCTGAAGCCTCGGGTCGGCTTGGTGCTGCCCTTGACCGGGATGATTCACGCGCACGAGCTTCTGGATGGCATTCGCAAGCCAAAGCCGCAAGGAAAAATCGTTATCGACATTCTCGATCTTCGGCCGGAGTTTGCCCGCTAGAAAGTCTCCGATACATGCGGCCGCGTGAGGTTTGCAGGTCACGGCGATCGAGCCGCGGTGACAAAAAACACTCGTGGACAATTTGAGTGTGCCAGCTCAGTCCAGCCACGACGATTGCTCCGTGGTTTCTGCATGGATCCTGACGAAATTTCGTTGCGTGCTCTGAGACGTCTCTTGCATCAGTTGTCCGATCCAGACCTTCATTGCGATTGGGCTGTGCGATGCATCGGAATGATCAACCAGCAGCACGATTGCAAAAGAACCCGAGGGCACGGCGAGCGACGATGTAGTCACAAGAGTCGCCGTTGATTGTAGGAGCGCACCTTGCGCGCGAGCTCATCCCCGGCTCCCCCGCACTCCCCGGGCGCAGGGTGCGCTCCTACAAACAAGTCGGCAGCCAGGAGTCGATGGCGTTTGGGCAAGCCACCTCCCCACTTCCCTGTGTCTTGCGGAGGTAGTCATGGATCAACTCGACGAAACGCGTCAGCCGGACCCAGACCCGATTGAAACCACCGAGTGGCTCGAATCCATCGACGCGGTGATCCGCCACGACGGCACGCCGCGTGCGCAGTTCCTGCTGCAGCGGATGGCCGATTCGACCCGGCGCGCCGGTGCTGAACTGTCATTTTCCACGGCCACCGACTACGTCAACACGATTCCGCCGGAGCGCGAAGCGCGCAGCCCCGGCGATGCGGCGATGGAGTGGCGCATCCGCTCGTTGGTGCGCTGGAACGCGATGGCGATGGTGTTGCGCGCGAACCGCAAGCCAGGTGAGCTGGGTGGTCACATGGCCACCTTCGCTTCGAGTGCCACGCTGTACGACGTCGGCTTCAATCATTTCTGGCGTGCGCCAACGGCCAATCACCCGGGCGACCTGCTGTTCATTCAAGGGCACTCCAGCCCCGGCATGTACGCGCGCTCGTTTCTCGAAGGCCGGTTCGACGAGGAGCAGATGGAACTGTTCCGGATGGAAGTGGTGGGCAAGGGCCGCGGCCTGTCGTCCTACCCGCACCCGTGGCTGATGCCGGAATACTGGCAGGTGGCCACCGTGTCGATGGGGCTGGGACCGATTCAGGCGATCCACCAGGCGCACTTCTGGCGCTACCTCGAACATCGCGGCCTGCTGCCGGTGAGCGACCGCAAGGTGTGGTGCTTCCTTGGTGACGGCGAGATCGACGAGCCCGAATCGCTGGGTGCGATTTCGCTGGCCGCGCGCGAGAAGCTGGACAACCTGATCTTCGTGGTCAACTGCAACCTGCAGCGACTTGATGGGCCTGTGCGCGGCAACGGCAAGATCATTCAGGAGATCGAGGGCCTGTTCCACGGCGCCGGCTGGAACGTGATCAAGCTGGTCTGGGGTGGCCGTTGGGACTCACTGCTGGCGCGCGACACGTCGGGCCGGTTGCGCCAGCTGATGATGGAAACCGTCGACGGCGAATATCAGGCCTGCAAGGCCTTCGGCGGTGCGTACACGCGCGAACATTTCTTCGGCAAGTACCCGGAAACCGCCGCGCTGGTCGCCACGATGTCCGACGACGAGATCGCCGGACTCGACCGCGGCGGCCACGACCCGCAGAAGGTGTATGCGGCTTACCACGCCGCGTTCCACACGCAAGGCGTGCCCACCGTGATCCTGGCCAAGACAGTCAAGGGCTACGCGATGGGCGGTGCGTTCGAGTCACAGAATCCGAACCACAACAAGAAGAAGGCGGACATGGAAACCGTGCGCGGCATACGTGACCGTTTCCACATTCCGGTAAACGACGAGCAACTGGACGAGATTCCATACATACATCCCGGCGCGCATTCGCCGGAGGTGCGGTACATGCTGGAACGGCGCCAGGCGCTCGGCGGTTTCCTGCCGCAGCGCCGTCGCCGCGCCAGCGAGCAACTGACCGCGCCGGCACTCGAAGTCTTCGAACCGATCACCAAGGGCACCGGCGAGCGTGAGATCAGCACCACGATGGCGCTGGTGCGTGGCATCAACCTGTTGCTGCGCGACAAGCAGGTCGGGCCGCGCATCGTGCCGGTGATCGCCGATGAGGCGCGCACCTTCGGCATGGAAGGGCTGTTCCGCCAGATTGGCATCTACGCGCCGTTTGGCCAGAAATACCGCCCGCAGGATGCCGACCAGTTGCTGTACTACCGCGAGGACCAGCAGGGTCAGGTATTGCAGGAAGGCATCAGCGAGGCTGGTGGCATGGCCGCGTGGATCGCTGCGGCGACCAGCTACAGCGTCAGCGACGTGGCGATGCTTCCATTCTTCCTGTACTACGCGATGTTCGGCTTCCAGCGCGTGGGTGACCTGTGCTGGGCCGCGGCCGACATGCGGGCACGCGGCTTCATGATCGGCGGCACCGCTGGCCGCACCACCATCAACGGCGAGGGACTGCAGCACGAAGACGGCCACTCACACCTGATGGCTGGCGCGATCCCCAATGTGATCTCGTACGACCCCACGTTCTCCTACGAGGTCGCGGTGATCCTGCAGGACGGCGTACGCCGTATGCTGCAGGAGCAGGAGGATGTCTATTTCTACCTCACCGTGATGAACGAGAACTACGCCCACCCGGACATGCCCGAGGGGTGTGCCGAGGGCATCCTCAAAGGGATGTATCTGTTTCGGGATTCAGGTGGAAGTGAAGCGCGGCGCGTGCAGTTGCTAGGCGCTGGCACGATTCTGCGCGAGGTGATCGCGGCTGCGGAGTTGCTGGAGAAGGACTTTGGCGTGCAGTCCGACATCTGGTCATGCCCGAGCTTCTCGCAGGCGCGCCGTGAGGGTCATGATGTGGAGCGCTGGAATCGGCTGCATCTGGCTGGCCCGCGGCGCGTTCCCTATATCACGGGATTGCTGCAAGAACGGCCGGGGCCGGTGATCGCCGCCAGCGACTATGTGCGCGCGCTGCCGGATCAGCTGCGCGTGTTCATGCCCGCGGGCCGACGCTACACCGTGCTCGGCACCGACGGCTTCGGTCGCAGCGACACCCGCGCCAACCTGCGTTCCCACTTTGAGGTCGATCGCCACTGGATCGCCCACGCCGCGCTCGAAGCATTGATGCAGGACGGCCTGGCCGACGCCGTCGAAGTCGAGCGTGCGATCGCTCTGTACGGGCTCGATCCGGACAAGCCCGAGCCGTGGACGATGTGAGGCGTGGAGATATCGGCATGACCACGCATGGCCCGGTCGGGCCCGCGCCGCAGGCGCACCAAGTTGTCTACACGACCCTGCACTTCGACACGCCTTGGGCGTTCGCGAACTATCTGGAAGCAGGTGGCTACCAAGCCTGGAAGAAGATCCTCGCGGACAAGCCTGATCCGCTGGCTCTGATCGAGGAGGTCAAGCGGAGCGGGTTGCGCGGACGTGGCGGCGCCGGTTTCCCGACCGGCTTGAAGCTCTCGTTCATGCCGCGCGAGGTGCCTGGCCAGAAATACATCCTGTGCAATTCCGACGAATCGGAACCCGGCACATGCAAGGATCGTGACCTGCTGCGCTACAACCCGCACGCCGTGCTCGAAGGCCTGGCGATCGCCTGCTACTGCACCGGTGCCAGTGTCGCGTACCACTTCTTGCGCGGCGAGTTTCACCATGAGCCGTTCGAGCGCGTCGAGCAAGCACTGCGGGAGGCGTATGAGGCCGGTCTGCTGGGTCGCGACATCGGCGGTAGCGGCATCGATGTCGACATCCACAACCTGCTCGGGGCCGGTGCCTATATCAGCGGCGAGGAAACCGGCCTGATGGAGTCGCTGGAGGGCAAGAAGGGCCAGCCGCGCTTCAAGCCACCGTTCCCGGCCAGCTTCGGCATCTATGGGCGGCCAACCACGATCTGCAATACCGAGACGTTCGCCTCGATCCCGGCCATCCTGCGCCACGGTGCGGACTGGTTCCTCGCCATCGGCAAGCCGAACAACGGCGGTCCCAAGGTGTTCTCGGTCAGTGGACACGTGGTACAGCCGGGCAATTACGAAGTGCCACTCGGCACCCCGTTCAACGATCTGCTGGCGCTCGCCGGCGGCACGCGCCCCGGACGTACGCTGAAGGCGGTGATCCCCGGAGGCACCTCCATGAAGGTGTTGCCCGCGGCGCTGATCACCCGCTGCAACATGGACTTCGACTCGCTCAAGGAAGCCGGCTCGGGGCTGGGCTCCGGCGCTGTGATCGTGATGGACGACAGTGCCTGCATGGTGCGCGTGTGCCACCGCATCTCGCGTTTCTACATGGCCGAGTCCTGCGGCCAATGCACACCGTGTCGCGAGGGCACCGGCTGGATGCACCGTGTACTCACGCGCATCGTCGAAGGCGACGCCACGCTGGATGACCTGCACCGCCTGAAGGCCATCGCCGGACAGATCGAGGGCCACACCATCTGTGCCTTCGGTGAGGCGGCGGCTTGGCCGGTACAGGGCTTCCTACACCACTTCTGGCATGAATTCGAGTACTTCGTGACCCACAAACATTCGATGGCCCCGGCAGCTCACATCTGAGGCGCTGTCATTCCTCCCCGTGATTGCAGGGGGAAGCAGGCGGCTTGTTTCTCCATTGATCGCGTCCCAAGAGGCGACACCATGACCAAACGCAGCTTCCTCATCACCGGCGCCAGCAAGGGCATCGGTCGTGCGCTTTCGGAACGATTGGCCGCGGCCGGCCACCACGTGGTCGGCATCGCACGCGATGCCAGCGACACCAGCTTTCCTGGCACCTTGGTGTCAGTCGATCTGGGCGATCGCGCCGCTACGGCCAGGGCGCTGGGCGAGCTGACCACGCGCTACGCTTTCGACGGCGTGGTCAACAACATGGGCTATGTGCGGCTGGCCCGCCTCGACGAACTCGACCTCGGTGAACTGGAGGACACCTTCCGCTTCAACTTGATTTCCGCGGTACAGACGGTGCAGGCCTTGCTGCCCGGCATGCGCGAGCGCGGTTGGGGCCGGGTGGTCAACCTGTCCAGTCTGGTCGTGCTTGGCGTGGCCCAGCGCACTGCGTATGCGGCCGCTAAGGCTGCGATGATCAGTTTCACTCGCACTTGGGCGCTGGAGCTGGCCACCACCGGCATCACCGTCAACTCGGTGGCGCCAGGGCCCACCGAGACCGAACTGTTTCGTGCCGGAACGCCGGTGGGCAGCGAGGCGGAACGCCGCTTCCTGTCGCTGGTACCCATGCAGCGCTTCGGCAAGCCGGACGAGTTGGCCGCCGCAATCGCTTTCCTGCTGTCGGAAGACGCCGGCTTCATCACCGGGCAGACACTGTTCGTCGACGGTGGGGCATCGATCGGCAAGGCGGCGGTGTAACTTTATTGGTAGCCCAGCGCCCCCACAGGAGAACACCATGCATATTGATCTCAGCAAGCGCCACGCCATCGTCACCGGCTCCACCGCCGGCATTGGCCTGGCGATCGCCCGTGGCCTGGCCGCTGCGGGTGCGCACGTGGTGGTCACGGGGCGCACGCAGGCACGCGTGGACGAAGCACTTGCCGAGATCGCCAAGACGGTTGGTGACGCGCGCGTGAGTGGCGTGGCCGGCGATCTCGGCACAAGCGCCGGTGTCCGCCAGTTGATCGACGCGATGCCGCAGACCGACATCCTCATCAACAACTTGGGCATCTTCGAACCGAAAGCGTTCTTCGACATCCCTGACGAGGACTGGCTGCACTTCTTCGAGGTCAACGTGATGAGCGGCGTACGGTTGGCACGCCATTACGCGCAGGGCATGGCGAAGCGGGGCTGGGGTCGTGTGCAGTTCGTGTCCAGCGAGTCGGCGGTGCAGATTCCCGCCGAGATGGTTCACTACGGGGTGACCAAGACCGCTCAGCTCGCGGTGTCGCGTGGGTTGGCCGAGTCGCTGGCCGGCAGCGGCGTCACCGTCAATGCGATCCTGCCAGGGCCGACGCGCTCGGAGGGTGTCGGCGACTTCTTCGCCAAGATCGCGGCGGAGCAGGGCGTGCCACTGGCCCAGATCGAGCGTGACTTCATCGCCACGCACCGGCCGTCGTCATTGATCAAGCGACTGGCCACGGTCGACGAGGTGGCCAACCTCGCCGTGTATCTCGCCTCGGAGCAGGCGTCCGCGACCACCGGTGCGGCGATGCGTGTGGATGGCGGGGTGGTGCGCTCGGTGACTTGATCGATCGGTCACTCCCAGCACACGGGGACGACTTCGGCTGCTGCGGCCTGCCTGTGTCTACCCAGCCGAAGGAACGTCGCAACTAAACCGCTTCAGACGAAACCAGGGCGGCCAGCGCCTATGATCAAACCGATGCCATTGCAGCGGCTGTCGCCGGGGTTCCCCATTCACCCTGCAGGCTTGTATCAAGCGTGACTTCGGCGTTGAGCAGTCGTGTGAGTGGACATTTGGCCCGCGCCATCGCCACCAGCCTGCGAAAATCGATGGGGTCAGTGTTGGGCACGACGGCACGCAGGCTCAGATGCACGGCGGTGATGGTGAAGCGAGCGTCGTGCTGCTCCAATGTGACAGTCGCGGAAGTCAGAAGCTGCGTCGCTTTGAGGTGCGCGTCCGCCAATACCTTCGACAGCGTCATGTTGAAACAGCCGGCGTGAGCGGTGGCAAGCAGCTCCTCAGGGTTGCTGCCGCAGTGCCGATCGAAGCGACTGGCCGCGCAGTAGTAGTGGTCGTCGAGCGCAGCGCTTTCCGTGGACAGACTGCCACAGCCTTGGGCGAAATCGCCGTACCAGATGGCCGAACCATGCCGCTCGATCTTCATGTGAGCCACCCTTCAGATTCAAAAGTGGAATGACACTCCGGTGTTCCAGATCACCGGGTTCAGGGTCACATGCGACGTTGCCGGAATGAGTCCGGCCGGAGTCTCCGCCAAACCGCGCGCATCGACGCCTACCCAGATCTTCTTGGCATCGATGAACAGTGCAAGGCGCGGACTGATGCTGTACTCGATACCAGCCTGCAAGGCGACGCCGGTGCCGTTGTCGACATGCACGTGATGAATCGCGGCGTCATGGTTCCGCGTGATCAGCGTGTAGTTCACGCCAAGACCGAGATACGGCTGGAAACGGCTGCGCGTCGGCAAGTGGTACTGCAGCGCGAGCACTGCCGGCCCGTAGGTGGCTTCAGCCAGCTTGCCGGCGCTGGCGAGGCTGCCGGCACCATAGATCTTCGCGGTAGGTGGCAAGCCGAGGGTCAGCGCAACCGACCAGTCCGGCGTAAGAAAGTAGCCGGTCTCGAAGGCGAACCCGATGTTGTGATGCACGGTGGCACTGCCGCCGGGTACCTGTTGGCCGCCAATGGCAACCGTGGCGCTGGCGTGAAAGTCGGCATAAGCCAAGCCGCCGCGAATGAACCAGCTGCCGGCCTCTTCGGCATGGAGGGCGCCGCAGGTGGAGCAGGCGAGGAGTGCGACGGTGCAGGCGAGGGCGTTCCGGGAAATTTTCATGGCGATCAGAACGGGTACTGCGAGCGGGTGTGCTGGATCGACACCCAGTGCTCGGAGGTGAACGCGTCGATCATGCCCTGGCTGCCGAAGCGGCCCAGCCCGGAGTTCTTTTCGCCACCGAACGGCAACGCCGGCATATCGATGGCGGTGATGTCGTTCACATGGCTCATGCCGGCGTGGATCTGGCGGGCAAACCGCTCGCCGCGATAGCTGTCGCCGCTGAGCACGGCGCTGGTGAGGCCGTACTCGGTGTCGTTGGCCATACGCAGTGCTTCGGCTTCATCGGCGGCGCGCATCAATGGCGCCACCGGGCCGAAGATTTCGTTCTGCGCGAGCGACATCGCCTGGGTGACGCCGTCGAATACCTGCGGACCAAGCATCAGCCGCGTCGGCGGCTGTCCGAGCCGCAGTCGTGCGCCGTCGGTGCGAGCCTGCTGGATCATGCCATTCACGCGATCGAGCTGCCGCTGGCTGATCATCGGCCCGATCACCGTGTCGACCTGGTTCGGATCACCCACTTTCAGCGACGCGGCGTAGGCGGTGAAGCGTTCGACGAATTCGTCGTAGATGCGATCCATCACGATGATGCGATTTGCCGCGATGCACATCTGGCCCTGATGCAGGAACTTGGCGACGATGGCGGTGTGTACCGCGTGATCCAGATCAACGTCGTCCAGCACTACCAGCGGACCATTGCCGCCCAGTTCCAGCATGGCCTTCTTGATGTTGGATGCACTTACCGCAAGCTGGCCAATATGGCGGCCGACCCGAGTGGAGCCGGTGAACGATACGACACGGGAAACCGGATGCTGGACAAAAACATCGCCGATTTCGTCCGGTGCGCCGACGATCACACTGAGCAGTCCTGGCGGCAGACCGGCTTCCTCGAAGATGCGGGCAATCAGCAATCCACCCGTGACCGGAGTTTCTGCTGCGGGCTTCACCACCACGGCATTGCCCAGCGCCAGCGCCGGCACGATGGAGCGCGCGCTCAGATGCAGTGGCCAGTTCCAGGGACTGATCACCGCGACCACGCCGACCGGACGTCGGTAGATGCGGTTCTCTTTGCCAGGGTAATCGCCGCTCACGATACGACCTTCCAATCGCGAGGGCAGCGTGGATGCTTCCAGCATCGTCGCATGCACCACCCACCACTCGATCTCTGCCTTGGTACGCGTGCTGCCAGATTCGCGAATCAGCCAGTCGACGATCTCCTCGTGCCGCTGCTCCATCACCGCGGCAGCACGACGAAACACCTCGGCGCGCTGCGACGGCAGCGCCTGTGCCCATGCGGGCTGCGCCGCCGCGGCGCCGCGGAACGCCTCATCGACATCCGCCACATTGGCTTTGGCGAAAGTGGCAATCGTCTCGCCGGTGTACGGATTGAGCACATCCAGACGTGAACTCGACCTTCCCGAACGCCAGGTGCCGGCGATGATCTGGTCGGTAAATGCATAGAAGGAAGGAGGGTTGGCCGAAGTCGTCGTGTCCATGATGTTTCCTGCAGTACTGGAAGGAACGTCGCGTCCGCATGCGCTACCGCGCAAGCGATGGTGTTCCCAGCGTAGGCAGGAAGGAGGGACGGCGATTGATGCTTTTTGGCGTCGTTTGCACGTTCGCGTCTTGCGTCGATGACACAAGCGGATCATGCGAGAGTGAGGGTGAAAAACTGCATGCCTTCGGATGTCGGCCTGCAGCGCAGGCATGACCATGCCTATGGATGGCCATTCTTTCAGGCCACACGGCGTGCGGTCAGGTGGGTAGGGTCACCGGATGTTCGTCCGCACCGGCGCGGCCTCCGCTGGCGTTGCGCCAGGTGCCTGGGCTCACTCCCAGCTTCCGGGTGAATATGCGGGTGAAATGGCTCTGGTCGGCGAAGCCTGCGGCAAGCGCGATTTCGGTCAGCGGCAGTGTGTGGTCGCGCATCAGTTCGATCGCATAATCGATGCGGCGATGGATCAGCCACTGATGCGGCGACATTCCGATGCTCTGTTTGAACCCGCGAACGAAGGCGCTGCAGGAGATGTCGCATGCCTTCGCCACCAACTCCAATGGAATGCCGCCAACGATATGCTCGCGCATCAACTCCATCGCCTGGCGCTGTTGCCACGGTGCCAATCCACCGCGTGGTATCGCATTGCGGCTACGCACACCACCATACGTCAGAACAAGATGGGTGCGCAGCGCCAGTAGAACGTGATCGACGAACAACTGGTTGTTCTTGCGTTCGGCACGCAATGCAGGCTGCAGACTCAGTCCAAGATGCCGAATGATTGGGTCGTCGACCGACTGACCTGGCTGGTTGCGCAAATCACTGACCGGAGCGGTACGCAGTTCGTCGGACAGCTCGTTGAGCGCGGCGCGCGGAATGTAGAAGAACAACGGGTGGAACGGTTCGTACATGTACGCAATCGGGTTGCGCTCGAGGTCGTAAAAACTCGTGGTGCCGGCCATGAATGGCTTCACCGCCATTGACCGTCCATCCAGCCAGAGTTCGTGTCTCTGCTGTGCGCGTAGTTGCAGTCCCACCAGCCAAGCTTCTTCCCTGGCGATCGGCGTGCTGAAGCCGAAATCGGTCGCGTCGTGCATCAGCTCGGTGACGGCAAGCCGATGTCTGCCGCTGGTATGTGCGGTCAAGTTAGGGGGGGCGCTCATGTTGAACGATTTGCCTAACCGACCGCCGTAGGCTTCATGCTTCATGGCTGTCGTCCTCGCCGGCACATGCGCCTCTCTCGTTACGAGTTCTTGGAAATATAGGTAGCGTGGATTCTTGCGTCAAACCCGGTCGGGCATCCAGATACTGTCACATTATGCCCACCAAATCTTACGGCTGTATGGCTTGAGCAGGACATGCTGGGGAGGCTGAAGCGGGTGCCCGGTTCGCGGTCATGTTACGCCGGATCGACTGATCTGGAGTCATCCACAACAAGCCGCGCGCGGCACAATCGGCGGCGTAGTTGAACAACGCCCGCATATGCTGCTGGTCAAAATCGATAAAACTTTCCTGCGGGTAATCCACGGGGATTTCTGTCATGCGAAAGGTCATGCCAAGCCGCTTCGCCGTGGCGATGTTTTCCACGATCGCACCACGGGTCTTGTAGGTCATCTCTGCAGCAACACTGTTCGAGAGTACATCGATGGTGTTGAACCGCGTGGTCTGTGGCGCTCGTGCGAGCTGGCCATTGACGATCATGTACAGGTGGGCGCCGCGTAGCTGCGGCAGGTCGTACGACTGGATGCCCGCGATCAACGGCAGGGTGAACACCGAGGTCGTCACGCCGCCATCGACATGCATCTCGTCGTAGTCGTGCTTGCCGTCAGTGACGCGTATCAACACCGGTGGAAACACGCCCGGTACGCTGGCCGAGGCAATCAGCACATCACGGAACAATCGGCGCGCGGTCGGGCCGCCGTGTTGGGCGATCTCGCCCATGTTCCAAAGCACCGTTTCGTGCTTATCCAGGTCGGTGGTTGCCACAATCAGGCGGCGGCCCTTCGATGCTTCGACTGCCACGGCGGCGAGCATCTTCGGGGTAACGAAGTGATCGACCAGTTCGAACAGCGGATTGTGATGAGGCAGGCCGCGCGGTGACAGCAGTCGGGCCAGAATCGTACGGGTTGGCGAGCGAAGCAGGTTCGCGCTGAGCTTGCCGGTGAAGGCCTCCTGCATGCGATCGTCCCAGTCCGGGCCGAGAAAGGCGAAGGGTGCCAGCAGGGCACCGGCGCTCACTCCGGTCACCATCTCGAACTGTGGACGCCTGTGCGCGCGACTGAGGCCCGCCAGTGCTCCCGCACCGTAGGCGCCGCCCGAGCCACCGCCGGACAACGCAAGGATGTCGACGATGCCGCCAGTCGCCGCAACGCCAATGCCACGGAAAAAATCTGGGGCGAGCGCCGTGAAGTTGCCCAGATCGGTGGTTACCAGACGTACGTTCGCCGGAAATCCATCTGGTGCCACGTGGCCGATCAGGTCAGGCGGGGCGGCGCGTCGGGGCGCGGTCTGGCAACCGCTCAGCAGCAATCCGAGCCCCACCACGGCCAGCTTGTTCTGCATTTCGTGCCTCCCTCCAAGAGCTCTTGTCAGCTTGTCCGGCGACAGGCCTGTTTCGGGAGTCCGATGACTCCAGTCCCGGGCTGCATCCGGAAGAGAGTATGCGGAGCCGCGGATCACATCATCAACCAATCCGCGTGGCTGCGTGCGCTCGGTACATGTCATGTCGCATGCGCCGAGGCGACGGTCTCCATCGACAAGCAGTGATCGCCAAGCAGTGATCGCTTTGTTCAATCCACGACCGGGCCGGCCCCGTAGCTTGTGGCTCAAGGCCATCCATTGGCGTTACCTCGGGAAGTGGGTGGTGCGGTCACTCAGTATGGTCGTGCATGTCCAGACCCTGGATAAGTCGCTTGGCGAGACGAGGTTGGCGGAATTGTTCCAGCCACCACGCCAGCGCGCGGCCTTCCTGATCGCTGCGCCAGGCAACGTAGAGGACGTTCGGCTCGCGCGGATCGGCCATCCTCTTCTCCACCAGTTGACCGCTTTTCAGCAAGGTGGCAACCCGCCTCCGCGGCAGCCAGCCCACGCCGAGCCCGTCCCGCTGTGCAAGCACCTTGGCGCGCATGCTCGGCACCGCGAGCGTGGGCTGACCACCCAGCACGCCATAGGCACGGCCGACGTTGCGCGAGGAGTCGGCAACGACCACCGCCCGGTGGCGGATGACTTCGTTCTGCTGCAGCGGCTCTGCGATCTTGGCAAGCGGGTGGCGTGGCGAGACGGCAAACACCCATTCCATCGCACCCAGTTCGAACCAGCGCAGATGGGGCATCACGGGTGGTTCGTTGGTGGCGCCCACGACCAGATCCGCGCGCCCTTCGCGCAAGGCCTCCCAGGTACCGCCAAGAACCTCATGCGTGATGCGCAGGTTGACACCGGATCCAAGGGCATCGAAGGCGCGCACCACCGGCAACAGGATCTCGAACTCCAGGATTTCATCGGTGACGATGTGCAGACGATCCTCCCAGCCACTGGCAACTTGCTTCACACGTTGGCTGAGGCGTGCAACATCAAGAATCAGTCGCGTCGCTTCCTGTGTCAGCAGCTGGCCAGCCGGCGTGAGCTGCAGCCGATAGCGACGGCGGTCGAACAGCAAGGCATCGAAGCGTCCCTCCAGCTGGCGCGCCGCGTGCGAAATGGTCGATGGCGCCTTGCCCAGGCGCGCGGCAGCGCGGGACAGGCTGCCGCTGTCACGGATGGCTTCCAGCAGCGCCAATTCGTCGTGGGACAACATGTTCGGCCTCTTCGAACGAGTGCGTCGAAACGATGGTACGGCAAATAAAGCCGATCCGCTCAAGATGATTCCACTGTCCTTCTTCCCACGTCACTTGGAGAACACCATGAATCGTTACAAAGGCAAGTCCGTACTCGTCACCGGCGGCAGCAGCGGCATCGGTTTCGCCACTGCCAAGGCATTCGCCAAAGAGGGCGCTCAAGTCGTCATCACTGGCCGCGACTCAGCGGCGCTCGCCGAAGCCAAGATCGCACTGGGCTCCAACTCGGTCGCCATCCGCAACGATGCGGGATCAATTTCGGAGGCCAAGGAGCTGGCTGGCGCGCTGTCCGGCCTGGGCATCATGCTCGATGCAGTGTTCATCAACGCCGGTACTGCCAAGTTCGCGCCGTTCGCCGATGTCGACGAAGCGCTCTGGGACCAGAGTTTCGACACCAACGTGAAAGGCGCCTACTTCCAGCTGCAGGCCTTGCTGCCGCAGTTGAATGCCGGTGCCGCGATCGTCATCAATGGTTCGATCAACGCGCACATCGGTATGCCGAACTCCTCGGTCTATGCCGCGAGCAAGGCTGCGCTGATCACCTTGGCCAAGACTCTCTCGGCCGAGCTGCTGCCGCGCGGCATACGCGTCAACGTGGTGAGCCCGGGGCCGGTGGCCACACCGCTGTACAGCAAGCTGGGCATGGACAAGGCGACGCTTGAAGCCACTGCCGCGCAGATCCAGGCCCAAGTGCCGCTGGGTCGCTTCGGCACGCCAGAGGAGATCGCCTCCACCGTGCTGCATCTGGCCTCGCCCGAGTCGGCGTTCATCGTCGGCAGCGAGATCGTCATTGATGGCGGCATGAGCCAGCTCTGACACCTCGGCACCCGGCGGTGGAGCAAGCCGCCGGGTGCTTCCACGCGGAGATCTTCCATGAAGCCCTTCCAGCAAGTTGCGCGTTCGCTTGCGTTGGCTGCCGCGGCAAACCTGCCGTTCAATGCACCGGCCGCTCCGGTGCCCGTCGTGCAAAGCCGCTACGTCGTAACCGAGCGTCTCACGCTGCACTACCTCGAATCCGGCCACGGCGACGGCACCCCAGTGATCCTGCTGCACGGCTACACCGAAACCAGCCGTATGTGGCGTCCGTTGATGGCCAGATTGGGTGGTGACCGCACGGTCATCGCGCCTGACCTGCCAGGCGAAGGCGACTCGGGTATCCCGGCCGACGGTTACGACAAGGCCACGATGGCGCGCGACATTCACGCGCTGGTGCACAAGCTCGGCTACCGCAAGGTGAACCTGGTCGGCCACGACATAGGTCTGATGGCCGCCTACGCCTATGCCGCCCAATACCCGGATGAAGTGCAGAGCGTCACCCTGATGGACGCCTTCCTGCCTGGCGTGGGTGACTGGCAGAAGGTGTGGTTGCTGCGCGACAAATGGCATTTCAACTTCTACGGCGAGACGCCGCTCAAGCTGGTGCAGGGACGCGAGCGGATCTACCTCGAACATTTCTGGAATGATTTCGCCGCCGATCCCGAGCACTCGTTGTCCGAGGCCGATCGCCGTTACTACGCCGCATCGTACGCGCGTCCGGGACGCATGCGTGCCGGCTTCGAGTATTTCCACGCCTTTCCGCAGGACGCCGAAGCGTTTGCCCGCTTCGCGCGCACTCCGCTGACCATGCCGATGCTGGTGCTGGGCGGCGAGAAGGCTTCCGGTTCGTTCCTGATCACGCAGGCCACCCTGGTCGACACCCGGGTGCAGGGCGTCATCGTCAAGGGCGCCGGCCACTGGCTGATGGAAGAGAGTCCCGAGCAGACCATTCCTGCGATCACCCGGTTCATCGACCAAGTGTCACCGGCGCATCGGTCCCTTCGCATCGCGCCCACCCCTCCAAGCCAGACGCAACCGTCCCGAGAACAGCCATGAACACACGACTGAAGAACAAGGTGGCCCTGATTACGGGTGGCAGCGCCGGTATCGGGCTGGCCACCGCCCATACCTTTGTCGCCGAAGGCGCCACCGTCTACATCACCGGTCGTCGTCAAGCCGAACTCGATGCCGCCGTAGCCGCACTGGGGCCGCGAGCAACCGGTCTGCGCGCCGATGCCGGCCGGCTAGATGACATCCGCGCCGTCTACGAACGCATTGGCCGCGATCACGCTCGTCTCGATGTGCTCTACGCCAACGCCGGCTTTTACGAATTTGGGGCGCTGGGGGGGCTGAGCGAGACGCACGTGGACACCACCTTCGACATCAACGTGAAGGGGGTGGTATTCGCCGTGCAGCAGGCGCTGCCACTGATGGGTCGGGGCAGTTCCATCGTCTTGACCGGATCCATTGTCGGCAACCAAGGCGCGGAGTCCTTCGGCATCTACGCCGCCAGCAAGGCGGCCGTGCGCTCGCTGGCACGCAGTTGGACCGCCGAACTGAAAGACCGTGGCATCCGGGTCAACGTGATCAGCCCAGGTCCGATCGATACCCCTGGGTTGGGCAGTCTGGCAGGTGGCCCGAGCAACCTCGACGGATTGAAGCGCCAACTGGTGGCCACCGTCCCGATGGGGCGCATGGGCCAGCCGGAAGAGATCGCCAAGGCGGTGCTGTTCCTCGCCTCGGACGAAGCGTCCTTCGTCACCGGAATCGAACTCGCCGTGGACGGTGGTGCCGGGCAGGTATGACACGCTGGCTGCGCTCGCAGCCAGCGCAACCTCTTTAGATGCTCCACGATGGGACTTATTAAGCACCCACGCCGTCGCTTCAAAGCCTCACCGCCCCGGCGCAGGGTCGCCCGCCTTCCACGAGGCCCACGTGATCGCAGCGATAGGAACCGTTGCTACCTCACCTTCGCGATACAAGGCGCAGAACTTATCGCCGCACTGGATGATGCGATATGTGGAGGTGTCGGCGTGTGGCGCGGAAAGCTCCACCGTGGGGGCATTCGGGAAGCCAGTCTTGAGGTCGTTGGTAGCAACGCGAGCTCCAGCTTGGACGAAGGGTCCAACGGACAACAACAGCACCGCGCCGATGAGCGCAAACAGTGTGTAAATAACGTAGGCGCCAAGGAGCAGAAAGCACACTGGAGCCAAAATGGATCGGATCATCCGAACGTGTCGGAGTTCGGATCCGCTCTGTGGTGTGCTTCTGCGCCGTGTCGCTGCTCGATAGATCAGATAATGGACTGCAGCTGACAACCCGATGACAAGCGATGTTGGGAGGACGATGATCAAAAACCAATGCGCGGCAAGGGCTTTGGAGACAGCTCCCAAGACGATGACCGCCCCTTCCATCCACGCACGCGCTGCATCAGTAAATGTCCCTTGCACATCCGCAGGGAACATCGACGATTCCAAGTGCAGGCGACTAAGGTAACCGTCATGAAAAGCGCGCCCATTGAGGTAGCACAGCGGAGTTGCGATGGCCGCCAGCGCAGCCGCCCATTTTCCGAACGCTATGGGCGAGGCTTGTTTAACCTCACTGGTAACTTCAACTTTCGCTTGGCGCTCGAGCATGGCGATTTCCCCTCATTGGCGGTGCCTCTATTTGCCATGCCGTCATCTCATTGCCTGCGACAGCAACCTGTCAAATGCTGATGTCTGGCGGACGGGCTACGGGCGCATCGGCGCCTGACTTGTCATGACGCTGCAGCGGCCTGTGGATCCTCCCTTTGGTTTGCAGCTCTAGCCAAGATGACGCGGGCGGAGTACAAATGTACTCCATGCCCGACCTCAGCCCCCGCCGCGCCGCCGTCCTCACCTTCATCCGCGAAAGAGTGTCGGGGCAGGGCCAACCGCCGTCCCTGGCCGAAATTGCCGAGGCCGCTGGTCTGGCCTCGCGCGGCGCTGCGCGCAAGCACGTGCTGGCGTTGGCCGAGGCGGGACTGATCGAGGTGGCGTCCGGACAGGCGCGTGGCATTCGCCCGGCCGGTTTGCGCGCGCGTGCCGACCTGCTGCAGGTGCCGGTGTTGGGACGGGTGGCGGCCGGTCCGCCGATCGGCGCCGATGCCGGTCTGGTCGACACGCTGGCGCTCGACGCGCGACTGTTTTCGACGCGACCGGACTACCTGCTGCGGGTGCAGGGCGATTCGATGATCGAGGACGGCATCCTCGACGGGGATCTGGTCGGTGTGCGACGTACGCCCGAGGCGCGCGACGGGCAGGTGGTGGTGGCCCGGCTCGAGGGTGAACTGACGATCAAGCGTCTTGCCCGCGGCAAGGGCGGGATCCGGCTGTTGCCGCGCAATCCGGCCTACGCGCCGATCGAGGTGCGACGCGGGCAGGACTTTGCCATCGAGGGTGTGTTCTGCGGCCTGGTCCGCCGGGGGTGACATGGGCGCGGTGGTGGCGATCGATGCACTGCTGCACCAGCGGCAGGTCTGGCGTGGTCGGCCGGTGGCGCCGCCGGCTGGGGCGCAGCCCACCGGCCATGCCGGCCTGGACGCGGTGTTGCCCAGTGGCGGCTGGCCCGAAGCCGCGCTGAGCGAGCTCCTGATTCCGGCCGACGGCGTCGGCGAATTGCAACTGCTGTGGCCCACCCTGGCGCGCTTGTCGCAGGCGGGCGAGCGCATCGTGCTGGTCGCGCCGCCGTACTTGCCGTTCGCGCCAGCATGGCAGCAGGCCGGGGTAGACCTGCGCCAGTTGCAGGTCGTGCGCACTGACACACCGCGCGATGCATTGTGGGCGACCGAGCAATGCCTGCGCTCGGGCAGCTGCGGCGCCGTGCTGTGCTGGCCGCTGGGCGCCGACGACCGTGCACTGCGCCGCCTGCAGGTCGCGGCCGCCTCGGGACGCACCCTGGCGTTCGCGACGCGATCGCTCGACGCGGCCATCCATCCGTCACCGGCGGCGCTACGCATCGCCATCGATGCGGCGCCGACGCAATGGCGCGTGCTCAAGTGCCGCGGCGGGGCGGCGCCGACGCAGCCGATTCCCTGGGGAGCGGGATGAGCCATGCGCTGGGCCTGCATCCTGTTGCCACAGCTGGCGCTGGACGGCGTGCTTCGCCGCTGCGCGGATCCGGACGCGCCCCGCGTGCTGGTCGGCGGATCGGCGCAACGGCGCATCCTGCATGCGGTCAGTCCCTCGGCACGGGCATTGGGCCTGCGCCGTGGCATGCCGCTGACCGCGGCGCAGGCACTGGCCCATGGATTCGCGACGGACGCGTACCGCCCTGAAGATGAGGCGCGCTGGCACCGCTTTCTGGCCAGCTGGGCCTACGGCTTCAGCTCGCAGGTCAGCCTGCAGTTCCCGCACGCGCTGATGCTGGAAATCCAGGGTAGCCTGGGACTGTTCGGGCCGTGGCCGCGCTTCGAGGCGCGATTGCGTGAGGAACTGACGTCCCTCGGTTTCCGGCACCGCATCGTGGCCGCGCCCCACCCGGTGGCAGCGCGCGTGCTGGCCAATGCACACGACGGGCTGGCCATCGACGGCGACGCGCCGCTGCGGCGCGCGCTCGGGCAGTTGCCGATCCAGCGTGCAGGCCTCGCGGTGGACACGGCCACCGCCTTCGCACGCATGGGCCTGCGCACGCTACGCCAGGTGTGGGCACTGCCGCGCGATGGTCTGGCGCGACGCTTCCCGGCCGAGGTGCTGCGTCACCTCGATGCCTTGCTGGGCGAGCGCGACGTGGCGCTGGAAATCTATCGTCCGCCCGATCGCTTCGACCCACGGATCGAGCTCGGCCATGAAGTCGAATCGTCCCAGGCGCTGCTGTTTCCGCTGAAGCGGCTGACCGCGGATCTGGCCGCCTTCCTGGCCAGCCGCGACGGCGGCGTGCAGCGCTTCGTCCTGCAGCTGGAACACGACCACGACGCCCGTACCCGGGTGCCGGTCGGTCTGCTCACCCCCGAGCGTAACGCAGCGCTGTTGTTCGAACTCGCGCGCGGCCGGCTGGAGCAGGTGCAGCTGCCGGCGCCGGTCCGCGCGATCGCGCTCTGCGCCGACGAGCTGCCGCCCTTCGTGCCGGTGCATCGCGAGCTGTTCGACCCGCGGCCGCAGCAGGCGATGCCGTGGGAGCAACTGCGCGAACGCTTGCGCGCGCGGCTGGGCGAGGACGCCGTGCACGGCGTGCAGGTGCAGGCCGACCATCGCCCGGAGTGTGCCTCGCTCAGTCCGCCGGAGGTTCCGGCGCGGCGTGAGGCGCCTTCGTTTGGTGCCGCGGCCGGTTCGCGCCCAGGTTGGCTGTTGGCGAAGCCCGTGCCGTTGCGCGGACCGATGCCCCAACTCCTCGCCGGACCCGAGCGCATCGAGAGCGGCTGGTGGGATGGCGGGGACGTGCGCCGCGACTACTACCGCGCGCGACTGGCGACCGGGCAGTACGCTTGGGTGTTTCGCCCGGTCGATGGCGGGGGCTTCATGCTGCACGGCTGGTTCGCATGAGCTACGCCGAGCTGCATTGCTTGTCGAACTTCAGTTTCCAGCGCGGGGCGTCGAGCGCGCACGAGCTGTTCGAGCGCGCGAAACATCACGGCTACCAGGCGCTGGCGATCACCGACGAGTGCACGCTGGCCGGCATCGTGCGCGCCTGGCAGGCCGCGAAGGCGGCGGACCTGCCGCTGCTCGTAGGCAGCGAAGTGCGGATCGACGGCGGCCCGAAACTGGTGCTGCTGGTAGAGCACATCGCGGGTTACCGGGTGCTGTGCCGACTCATCACCGCCGCGCGCCGGCGTGCGCCGAAGGGCAGCTATCGCCTGCTGCGGGAAGACTTCCCGGACGCGACGGATGGCCTGCTCGCACTGTGGGTGCCGGACGATCCGGACGACGCGCGGGAAGGGGAGTGGTTGCGTGCGCGCTTCCCGCAACGGCTGTGGATCGCGGTGGAACTGCACCGCGGTCCGGACGACGCGGCGCGGCTGGCGCGGTTGCAGGCCCTGGGCCAGTCGCTGCAGTTGCCGCTGGTTGCCGCCGGTGACGTCCACATGCATGCGCGCGGGCGCCGTGCGCTGCAGGATGTGATGACGGCGATCCGGCATCGCACCACCGTGGCCGAGGCGGGCGAGCGACTGTTCCCGAATGGCGAGCGTCACCTGCGATCGCTATCCGCGCTGGCCGAGCTGTATCCCCCCGAGCTGCGGGCGGAGTCCGTGCGCATCGCCCGGCGTTGCACGTTCGACCTCGGCCAGCTGCGCTATCAATACCCACGTGAGCTGGTGCCCAACGGGCACACGCCGGCCTCCTGGCTGCGTGAGCTGACCGAGCAAGGCCTGCACTGGCGCTGGCCAGGCGGCATCCCGACGAAGGCGCGCCACCTGGTCGAGAAAGAGTTGGCGCTAGTCGCCGAGCTCGGTTACGAGAGCTACTTCCTCACCGTGCACGACATCGTGCGCCATGCCCGCAGCCAACGCATCCTGTGCCAGGGGCGCGGCTCGGCCGCGAACTCGGTGGTCTGCTACGCGCTGGGCATCACCGAGATCGATCCCGAGCGCATCGGCATGCTGTTCGAGCGCTTCGTCTCGAAGGAGCGAGACGAGCCGCCGGACATCGACGTCGACTTCGAGCACGAACGGCGCGAGGAAGTCATCCAGTACGTGTTCGCGCGCTATGGCCGTCATCGGGCGGCGATCACCGCGGTGGCCAGTACCTATCACGGCGCCGGCGCCGTGCGCGACGTGGCCCGTGTGCTGGGGCTGCCGCATGACCAGGTCGACGCGTTGGCCAACTGCTTCGGGCGCTGGAGCGATGCGCTGCCACCGACTACGCAGCTGCGCGAGCAGGGCTTCGATCCGGACAGCCCGCTGCTGCACCGGGTGCTGGTGCTCACCGCCGAGCTGATCGGCTTCCCGCGCCACCTGTCGCAACATCCGGGCGGCTTCGTGATCTCCGAGCAGCCGCTGCACGATCTGGTGCCGGTGGAGAACGCCACCATGGAAGGCCGCACGGTGGTGCAGTGGGACAAGGACGATCTCGATGCGGTAGGCCTGCTGAAGGTCGACATCCTGGCGCTGGGCATGCTGAGCGCCTTGCGTCGCTGCCTCGACCTGGTCGAGCGCCATCACGGACGCGCGCTGACGCTGGCGACCATCCCGCCAGAGGATCCCGACACCTACGCGATGATCAGCAAGGCCGACACGATCGGCGTGTTCCAGATCGAGTCGCGGGCGCAGATGGCGATGCTACCGCGGCTCAAGCCGCGCAACTTTTACGACCTGGTGATCGAGGTGGCGATCGTGCGGCCGGGGCCGATCCAGGGCGACATGGTGCATCCCTACCTGCGCCGGCGCACCGGCGAGGAGCCGGTGAGCTATCCCTCGGAGGCGTTGCGCAAGGTGTTCGAGCGCACGCTTGGCGTGCCGCTGTTCCAGGAACAGGTGATGCAGCTGGCGGTGGTGGCGGCCGGCTACACGCCGGGCGAATCGGACGACCTGCGCCGCTCAATGGCGGCGTGGAAGCGCCATGGCGGCCTGGAGCACCACCGCGACAAGCTGACCCGGGGCATGCTGGAGCGCGGCTACTCGGCGGACTTCGCTGCGCGCATCTTCGAGCAGATCAAGGGCTTCGGCAGCTACGGTTTCCCGGAGTCGCATGCGGCCAGCTTCGCGCTGCTCACGTACGCCAGTTGCTGGCTCAAGCGCCACTACCCGGCGGCCTTCACCTGCGCGCTGATCAACAGTCAGCCAATGGGTTTCTACAGCCCGGATCAGTTGCTGCAGGACGTGCGCCGTCATGGCGTGGCCGTGCTACCGGCGGATGTGCGTTACAGCGAATGGGACTGCACGCTGGAACCCGATCGGCGCGGCGGCCATGCCCTGCGCATGGGCCTGCGCATGGTGCGTGGCCTCCGAGAGGACGATGCGCGGCGTATCGAGCGGGCGAGGGCAGAGCACGCATTCGTCGACATCGCGGACCTGTGCGAGCGGGCAGCACTCAACACGCGTGCACGTGAACGGTTGGCCGATGCCGGCACGCTACGCGGCTTGGCCGGCCACCGGCACCGGGCGCGCTGGGCGGTGGCGGGCGTGGAGGAACAACGTCCCCTGTTTGGCGCGGCCACGCAGTCACATGAGCAGCAAGTGGTCTTGCCGCTACCCGGTATCGGCGAGGATCTCCAGGCGGACTACGCCACGCTCGGCACCACGCTGGGACGCCACCCGCTGGCCCTGCTGCGCGCGCAACTGCGGGCGCGACGCTGTCGTAGCTCGAAGGAGCTGGTGGACATCCCACCCGGGCGTCACATCATCGCAGCCGGACTGGTGATCGGCCGCCAGCGGCCGCAGACCGCCAGTGGCGTCACCTTCGTCACGCTGGAAGACGAACACGGCATGATCAACGTGGTGGTCTGGCGCCAACTGGCCGAGCGGCAGCGTCGCCCCTTCCTGGAATCGCGGCTCCTGATGGTGAAGGGCACGCTGGAAGCCGAGAGCGGCGTGCGCCACTTGATCGCCCGACATCTGCATGACCTGACGCCGCTGCTGAGCAGCCTGGATGTACGAAGCCGGAACTTCAGATGACTGAGAGGATAACTGGACGGGGCTATCGGGGTAGAGGTGGTGCGTGCTTCGACCCAAAACGGACAGCTCGGTCGTGACCCGCTACAAGCTTTCCCACAGCCTTGTCGATTTCCGATCATCAGCTTCGTCGTCAGTGCATCCCATCCAAAGGATCTCCCATGAAATACCTCGGCCTGGCCTACTTCACCCCCGAAAAATTCGCTGCGATGGCGCCAGACGATGTCAAGGCATTGGTAGGCCAATGCCCGGCATTGGACGAGAAGATGCGTGCTACCGGCAAGGTTCTGGTTTCCGCCTCGCTCGGCGATCTGGACACCTGGAGGACGCTTCGCCCGCGCAGCGGCAAGACGCACGTCAGCGATGGGCCTTACACCGAGTCGAAGGAAGTGGTGGGCGGCCTGTTCATCATCGAGGCGGACAGCCGCGACGAGGCGCTACACATCGCATCCATGCACCCGGCCGCCACGCTGGGCGAAGAAGGCGGATGGGCCGTCGAGCTTATCCCCATGGATTTCTACCTGGCCCGATGAGGGCTTGGGCGCCTGCCTCAAGAATGCTTTGGTGCCTCTTTCTCCACAAATACCTTCACGGCTTCGTGAGTCATCACGGCGATGTCCGCTTCTGGCTGCCGAAAGCGGACTCCCAGACAGGACGATTAGGGTGGGTTATCGCGGGTAGGGAGGTGTTCATCACCGTCATGTGAGCGCGTCTCGTCATCGTGCGTTGTGCCCCAATGGGAATGAAGCAACCTCAGCGCAGTTGCGTAACCTGCGCCCGCGTGGATGCAGTTTCCGTGATGCTGCTCATGGATGGGCCCCGGTTGCGGGCCACTGCTGCGGCACCTTGCGCAACTTCGATATGTCGTAGCCGAGCGCCTTGACCCGCGTGATCAGCGCCGCATAATCGGCCGGCGACACACTCGGCGTGCGCGCGAACACCCAAGTGTAATCGCGCTTGTCGCGCGCCACGATCATTTCGCTGTAATCGGGTTTCAGCCAGGCCACGATGTATTGCGCCTTGAAGCCCCAGAACAGTTTCACGCCCCACACCGCGTTGCCGCTGCCGGCATGCACGTAACCGGTGGACTGGATGTGCTTGACCGGGCCGTCGAAGGCTCCGTTGTTGAAACGGAACGTGGTGTGGATGTTGCCGTCCGGTTGCAGCGTGTACGTTTCCACCGCGTTGAACGCATGCTTCTCGAACATGGTGGGAATGGTCACGATCAGGTACCACGGACCCATGAAACGCGGCAGATCCACATGAGCCACCGGCTTGATCGGCGGCAGCTCGTCGGCGCAAGCCGTGCCCGCGCCGAGCAGCAAGGCCAGGATCAACGCATATCGCAGGCAGATACGCATGGCGGAAGCTCCTCGGCGATTGCGGCTGGCGGGAATCACGGGCGCGCGAAGCGGTAGTGCGCCACCAGCCACTCCTGGCCGTCGGCGTAGCCGAACAATTCGGCGCAAGACATCCAGAACATGCGCCAGCGCTGGAACCACAGCGCGGCGTGTTCGCCATAGGCTTCCTTCAGCACCGCCATCACGGCGTCGCGCTGATCATCCTGCCGCTGCAGCCAGTGGTTGGCGTTCTTCTGGTAATGCGTGCCGTCGATCAGCCAGCGCTGTTCGATCTGCAGCGCCTGTTGGAAATGCAGCAAGGTGTCCGCCGCCGGCATCAGGCCGCCGGTGAAGAAATGACGCCCCATCCAGTTGTCCTCGCCTGCGGTCTCGAACGGATACATCAGCGTGCGGTGCGCGAAGATGTGCACGAACAGCTTGCCGCCGGGCTTCAGCCATTGCGCGATGCGGCCCAGCAGGGTCTGGTAGTTGCGCATGTGCTCGAACATCTCCACCGACACGCAACGGTCGAACTGCACGGCGTCCAGCGCCAGCGTGTTGGCGTCCTCGGTAATCACGCGCACGTTGTGCAGGTCGCGCTGCCGGCACTGCGCCTCGATGTGCCGGCGCTGGCCGTGCGAGTTGGAAACGGCAGTGATGTACGCGTCGGGATACTGCTCGGCCATCCACAGCGTGAGCGATCCCCAGCCGCAGCCGAGTTCGAGGATGCGCTGGCCGTTGCACAGCTCGGCACGCTCCCCGTACAGGCGCAGCATGGCGTCCTCCGCTTCGCCCAGCGATTCGTCGCCACGCGGATACCAGCAGCCGGAATACTTCAATCGCGGCCCCAGGCACAACTTGAAGAATGCCGCCGGCAACTCGTAGTGCTGCGCGTTCGCTGCCTCGGTGTGGATCGCCACCGGGCTGTGGCGCAATTCGGCGATGCGCCGGTCGAAACGTTCGGCCTGTGCGGCGAGGCCACCGGCGCGTTCCTCGCGCAGGCGCTGCGCACACATCTGCCGGATGCCGTAACGCAGCAGCGCGTCGGGAATCAGGCCGCGCTCGGCTAGGCCGAGCACGCCGGGCGCGAGCCGGTCCGGCGCCAGCTCGGGCGTATCCATCACGACGGTATTCATGCCTTGCTCCTCGTCTTGCGCGAATGTCTGGGAAACCAGGGAAACAGCATCGGCGTGTCGCGCTGATAGGCGCGGTAGTCGTCGCCGCGCGTGCGCAGCGCCTGCGCCTCGGTCCAAGGGATGCCGCTGATCCAGCGCAGGAACACGTACATCAGCAGCGGCCCCGACCACGCCAGCCACCCGATCGGCGAGTCCACGGCAACGCACACGTAGGCGAACCAGTGCAGCCATTCGAAGAAGTAGTTCGGGTGCCGCGACCAGCGCCACAAGCCCGCGCGGAAGGTCTTGCCATGGTTCGCGGGGCGGGCGCGAAAGCGCGCCAGCTGGCGGTCGGCGAGCGACTCGCCCAGCACGCTGACTAGCCAGATCGCGGCACCCGCGAACAGCCAGCCGGGTGACTGCGCCGGATTGCGCGCCACCGCCACGAACGGCAGCGCGAACAGCACGATCAGCGCGGCCTGGAACTGGAAGAACGCGAACAGCTTGCGTTGATCGTCCTGCCAGTGTGCGCGCATCTGCGCGTAGCGGCCGTCCTCGGCGGCATGGCGCACGCGCCGCCAAAGATGCCGCGCCAGCCGCGCGCCCCACAGGCCGCCGCACGCGGCGAGCAGCACGCGTGGCGCGATGGCGCCTTCGCCGACGATGGCCAGCCACACGGCGCCGCCGCCCAGACCGGCGGCCCACAGCACATCGACGATGCCGGTATTGGTATGGCGTCGCTGCCACTGCCAGCCCGCCGTCATCATCGCGGCGGCGAACAGCCACAGGAAAAGGAGTGCCACCCACGGATTCATGGCGCGCTCCGCAGCAGCGGATGTGCGGTGCCGCGCGACCAGCGCCGCGCCAGCGTGGTCAGCAGCGGCAGCGAGATGCCCCAACCCAGCGCCAGCCACAGCAGCGCATGCCAGGCCGGCGGCGCGAAGCGCACCGCCTGCCAGCCGCGTGCGGCGCCGAGATAAGCGAGCGGTCCGCCGATCGCGCCGAAGGCCACAGCCAGCCACGGTCGCCCTTGCAGGTAGCCGAACAGCGGCACGATGGTCAGCGCGAAGGCCAGCCACAGCGCGAGGATCCACGCCGGCGCGAAGCCGGCGGCCCAGGCTGCCGCATAGACCAGCAGGCCGCTGCGCACCGCTACGCCGTCGAACAGCAGGCCCAGCGCGAACGCCAACCCCATCAGCCGCACATCCACACTGCGCCGCGTGGACACGCGCAGCCGCCACGCCGCGAACAGCGCCACCGCCAGCAGCGCCGGCCACGACAGGCCGCGCCCGGCACCAATCACGCTGACGAACCACACCGCCTCGTAGGCGATCAGGGTGATCCAGAACATCATGCGGCTGGCTCCGCACTGCCGCGGCGGTAACCGGGCTTGGCCAGCAGCAGGTGCGCCACACCGATCGAGCGTTCGCGGAAACCGCCTTCGCAATAGGCGAGGTAGAACTCCCAGCGGCGGATGAAGCGCTCGTCGAAACCCTGCGCACGCACCTCGCCGAGCCGCGCCATGAAGCGCTCGCGCCAGGCGTGCAGGGTGCGCGCGTAGGAATCGCCGAAGTCCTGCAGCGCGATCAGGCCCAGGTTGCTGGCGCGGGTCTTCGCCGCGAGCATCGCGCTGACCGAGGGAATGAAGCTGCCGGGAAACACGTGGCGCTTGATGAAGTCCACCGACTTCAGCGCCTGTGCGTAGCGATGATCCTCGATGGTGATCGCCTGCAGCAGGGCAAGACCATCCGGTTTCAGCAGCGCACCGAGCTTGGCGAAATAGACGTCCAGGTATTCGGCGCCGATCGCCTCGACCATCTCGATCGAGACCAGCTTGTCGTAGCTGCCCTCGAGGTCGCGGTAGTCCTTGAGCAGCAAGGTCACGCGGTCCTGCAGGCCGGCCGCGGCCACGCGCTCGCTGGCCAGCACGTGCTGCTCGCGCGAGATGGTGGTGGTGGTGACGTGGCAACCGTAATGCCGCGCCGCATGCAGCGCGAAGCCGCCCCAGCCGGTGCCGATCTCGATCACGCGGTCGCCGGGCTGCAGCGCGAGGCGGCGGCATATCGCATCCAGTTTGCGCACGGAAGCCGCTTCCAGCGTGTCGTCGGCGCCTTCCCACAGTGCCGAGGAATACATCAGGTCGCTGGACAGGAACAGGCCGAAGAAATCGTTGCCGAGGTCGTAGTGCGCGGCGATGTTGCGGCGGCTGCCGCTGGGCGTATTGCGCTGCAGGGCGTGCCATGCGCGTAGCGCCATGCCGCCCAGGCGCGCCCATCCGGTTTCCATGCCGTCGAGCAGATCGCGGTTGCGCACCAGCAGACGGATCAGGCCGACCAGGTCGTCGCAATGCCACAGGCCATCCATGTACGCCTCGCCCGCGCCCACGCTGCCGTGGGTGGCCAGCGCGCGGTAGAAGCCGGGATCAAGCACCTCGACATGTACCACCAGCTCCGCGTGGCCGCTGGCCGGCGTGCCCAGCACGACCGTGCCCAGTGCATCTTGCAGCAGCAGGCGGCCGTGCCGCAGCCCGCTCATCTGCGCAAGCAAGCGCTGGCGCAGTACGCGGTCGAGCGGGCCGCACGGCGGGGTGGTGTCGATGTCCTGTTTGACGATGGCGTTCATGCGTGAGCCTCAGGTCGGTTGCGGATGGTCATGGACCGGGTTGCGTTTCAGCCACAGCCGCAGCGCTTGCCAGTGGATCGCGCCGACCACCTGAGCGGTCATCAGCGGATAGCGCCACAGCACGCGTGCCAGCGCGGCGCCGCTCAAGGGCAGGCGCTGCAGGTGCATATGCGCGTCGAACTCGCGCACGCCGTCGCGCAGCACGTCCATGTGCACGTGCAACTCGTCGCCCGGTGCGGTGAAGCGCCAGTCGTAGCCGCGATCCATCGACATGAACGGCGAGACGTGAAAGACCTTGGGGAACGACCAGCCCAGCGTGCGGCCGTGCGTCGCGGCGGTCCCGGCTGGCAGCACGTAGGCGTGGCGTTCGTGCCATGGCGTGTTGGTGATCTCGGCGACGATGCAATCCAACGTGCAGCCGTCCGCCGCGTAGCAGTAGTAGAAGCTCACCGGGTTGAACACGAAGCCGGCGTAGCGCAGATGGGTGAGCAGCCGGATCGGTCCGGTCGGTCGATGCCCCACGGCCTGCTCGACGCGCCGGCGCACCGCCTCGGCCAGCGGCAGTTCGGCCGGCCCCAGATAATCGCTGCGGCGGAACTCGGCGAGGTTGCGTCGCCCGTTCGACCACAACCAGCGCCCGGCGAACACGCGATCCACCTCGTCCAGATCGAGATACAGCTGCGCCATGCGGTAGCGGAACGCGTGCGGATGCGGCGCATGCCGGCGATGGAGCACCGTGCCTTCGTAGACGGCGCTGGCGGGTGCCACGGCGGTCGTGATGGTTGCCGACGCGTTCACGCGACCCGCTCCTGCCGGGGCCGCAACGGCACGACGGTGCACGCGTTCGACCATGGCGCGTCGAGCGCCGTCGCCACCTCCACCGCGCTGCGCATGCCGTCCTCGTGGAAACCCCAGCCCCAGTAAGCGCCGGCGTACCAGGTGCGGTTGACGCCCTGGATTTCGTGTTTGCGCGCTTGCGCCGTCACCGAGGCGTGCGTATAGACCGGGTGGTGGTAACGCATGCGTGCCAGCATCTTGTCCGGATCGATCGCGTCGCTGCGGTTGAGCGTGACCACGAACGGCTCTGGCGAATCGATGCCTTGCAGAAGGTTCATGCAGTAGCTGACCGTGCAGGTGTCGCCCGGGTCGCGCGGGACGAAGGCGTTCCACGCCGCCCACGCCTTGCGCTGGCGCGGCAGCAGGGCGGCGTCGGTATGCAGCACGGTGTCGTTGACCTGGTACGGCATCGCGCCGAGGATCGCGCGCTCGCGCTCGCCGGCGTCGGCCAGCAGCGCCAGTGCCTGATCGCTGTGACAGGCCAGCACCACCTGGTCGTAACGCTCGGTGCCGGCCGTGCTGCGCACTTCGACGCCTTCCGCATCGCGGCGCACCGCACGCACGGGACAGTTCAGCCGCTCGTGCACATCCCAGCGCGCACGCAGCGCGTGCACGTAGCTGGCCGAGCCGCCGCGCACCACGCGCCATTCGGGGCGGCCGCTCACCTGCAGCATCTGGTGGTTGGCCATGAACTGCACCAGATAACGCGCCGGAAACGCGAGGATCTGCGCCGACGGCGACGACCACAACGCCGACGCCATCGGCAGCAGGTGCTCGTCGCGGAAGGCGGTGCCGTAGCGGTGCTCGGCGAGCCAGTCGCCCAGCGTGGGTCCGGGTTCCGTGGTGTCGAGCAGTGCCGGCGCCTCGCGGTAGAAGCGGAACAGGTCGCGCACCATGCCCAGGAAGCGCGGCGACAGCAGGTTGCGGCGCTGGCAAAACAGCGTGTCCAGCGTGGCGGCGTTGTATTCCAGCCCGCTCGCCTCGTTGCGCACCGAGAAGCTCATCGTGGTCGGCTGCGAGGCGACGCCCAGCTCGTCGAACAGCCGCGTCAGCAACGGGTAGTGCGCCGGGTTGTGCACGATGAAGCCCGTGTCCACCGCGTAACGACGACCGTGCCGCTCGATGTCGTGGGTGTGGGTATGGCCGCCGAAATAGTCGTTCACCTCGAACAGGGTCACCGCATGCCGACGCGAGAGCAGCCACGCTGACGCCAACCCCGCGATGCCTGAACCGATGACCGCGATGCGCATGGCCTTACTCCCTCGTCCGGGTGAGCACCCACGCGGGCACCGGCTTGAGGTCGTGCACCAGCCCCAGCACCGCCATCAGCTTCAAGCCGTACCAGGTCAGGTCGACCTCCCACCAGCGGAAGCCCTGCCGTGCGCTGCCAGGGAAGAAGTGATGGTTGTTGTGCCAGCCTTCGCCAAACGTGAGTAGGGCCAGCCACACGTTGTTGCGGCTGTCGTCGTGGGTGGCATAGCGGCGCGAGCCGTAGCGGTGCGCCAGCGAATTGATCGTCACGGTGGCGTGGAACAGCACCACGGTGGAGACGAAGAACCCCCACACCAGCATCTGTCCGCCGCTGGTGTGCAGCTGCGGCGCGACGTGGTGCAGCAGCACGCCGAGGAAGTACAGCGCCACCGCCAGCAGCACCGGTACGGCGATGTCGTAACGGTCCAGCCAGCGCAGCTCGGGATATTTCGCCAGATCCGGCACCCGCTCCAGATCGGTGCGAAACGCCCGCGGCGTCAGGAACCAGCCCATGTGGCTCCACAGGAATCCGTACACGGTGGGCGAATGCGGATCGAGTGCGGTGTCGGCATTGCGGTGATGGTTGCGGTGGTGCGCGGCCCACCACAGCGGCCCGCGCTGCACGCAGGCGGCGCCGATCAGCGCGAACGCGAACTGCACCGCGCGCGAGGTGCGGAAGGTACGGTGCGAGAAGTAGCGGTGATAGAAACCGGTCAGCGCGAACATGCGCACTGCGTACAGCGCGGCGGCCACGAGCAGTGCCGTCGGTGACACGCCGACCCAGAGCACGCCCAAGCAGGCCAGGTGCAGCGCCACGAACGGCGCACCGCGGACCCAGTCGATGCGGTCGGCTCGGGCCTCGTCGAGTGCTCCGTCGGGGTTGCTGTCGATCCAGTGGCGCACTTCGCGCAGCAGTCGCGGTCGGCGCGACGGCACCACGGCGGCGCCGTCCGCCGCAGGATGGGGAGTCGGCGGGGACGGCGGGTTCAGCAGGGGGCGCGAGCGTGTCATTAGGGTGCCTGTCGACGATTCAATGACAGGTACGAACGAAAGGGCGCCTTGGATGCATGCGATGGCACGGCTGGCCGGCCGGTCGCGGAGGCCGAATCAAGCCCGCGGTTGGCGGGTTCACCCGGATCGCGGTGCATCCAGTGGGCAGTCTGCCGCGTAACTATCCTGTCTTCTTCGGCTAGGCGGGACTCATGGGCATTTCGGCAGGGGCGCGTTCGCTACGACGTTGCGCGGTGACGCTGTGGGCCTTGCTGCAGACGTTGCTGTTGAGCGGCTGCCAGGCGAGCCTGTTTCACGCCCTCAATGTCACGTCCGCTGACCGGGGGCTCGGTGTGCATCCGGACATCGTGTTTGATCCCGAGCTCCATCTGGCATTGGACATCTATGCGCCGCGCGGCGCGCACAATCTGCCGGTCGTGGTGTTTTTCTATGGGGGAAGCTGGCAGGACGGTAAACGCCAGTGGTACCGCTGGATGGGCGAGGCGTTGGCGCGTCGTGGGCTGGTGGTGGCGATTCCCGACTACCGCAAGTATCCGCAGGTGCGCATGGCGGGTTTCATGTCCGATGCGAGCCATGCCGTGGAGTGGGTGCACGCCCATGCCGCCGACTATGGCGGCGATCCACGAGTGTTATTCCTGATGGGACATTCGGCGGGGGCGCATATGGCCGCGCTGCTCGCCACCGACGGGCGCTGGCTGGAAGGTGTCGGCCTGCGTCCGGATCGGCTGGCCGGCTTCATCGGGCTGGCCGGCCCGTATGATTTCCTGCCGCTGACCGAGCCCGCCTATGTCGGCATGTTCGGTGCGTCGCCGCAAGCGCAGGTACGCTCACAACCGGTCAATTTCGTCGATGGCGACGAGCCGCCGATGCTGCTTTTGCAGAGGATGACGGACCGCTATGTGGCGCCGAAAAATGCGTGCTCGCTGGCGAGCCGGATGCGCGCGCACGGCGAACCGGTCGAGGTGCATCTGTATCCGGGCATCGGCCATATCCGCCTGCTGTTGTCGTTTTCCTATCCGCTACGCAACAGTTCGACGGCCCTGGATGCCACTCTGCGCTTCATTCATGAACACGAAGCGGATCATCAAGCGGGTTCGGAGGTTTCCGGGAGCATGGCGAAGGGAGCGGGCGTTTGTGGCCGGGCAGGATCAGCCAGGCTTTCGCGGTGAATTCGTGAAAGCGCTCGGAAGCCTGGTTCATGGGCTTTGCGCGCGTTTCCGTCTGGCCACGCAAGGACACTTGCGGGTGCCCCATCCATCGGAGGTGTTGCTATGAGCGTTGAACTGCAAATGCTGTGTTGGTCGGTCGTGCTTGGTCTGGTGTATGTACTGGTGGCGGCAGGCTTCGGCACTTGGCAACGCGGGTTACGGTGGAACGCCGGCAACCGCGACGGCGAGCCGCAGCCGCTCAACAAGTACGCCGCGCGCGCGGATCGCGCCAACCGCAATTTTCTCGAAACCTTCGCATTCTTCGCTGCCGCTACCCTGGCCGTGGTGGCGATGCACAAGACCGGCGCGCAAACCCTGATCGGCGCGCAGATCTATTTCTGGGCGCGCCTCGCGTACCTGCCGGTCTATGTCATCGGCATTCCCTATCTGCGCACAGCCATCTGGATTGCCAGCCTATGGGGCATCCTGCAGATGGTGGAAGCATTGCTTCGCTAGCTTGTCGAGGCAGCATGGCGAGCGATGGGCAGGCGGCACGATGCGGCCTGTGGCGGGAATATCCTACGGATTTTCCCGTACTGCTGCGCGTGGAAAAAACGCGGCGGTGGCGTTGCTTCGTCGTCTACCGCCGCGAAACTTGCCCTGCTTCTTCGTAGACCGGCATCAGGCCATCCCCTGTTCACTGGCTGCATGGCAAAGCGGAAAAAGCCGGTTTCGCTCCATGCAGGCGAAACGCAACATTTCAGCCTAATCTTGGTCATCCATGCCCGGCATGCCCTGCATGGACTTCGAGCTGAAGAACAGGAAGAAGTTGGAAGGCACCTGAACGGCCTGGCCGCGTTGCTCGGCCTGACGCAGTTTCCGGACCGAGGTGATGCCGAAGTTGCCTGACTGATCCGGCCAGTCGGCAGGATCGGTGACCAGCACCGGTTCCACTTCCCACCAGATCGCTCGCTCAGTGTTCGCGCGCGATCTGGCGATCACGTGGCTGTGATTCGGCGTGGGCAGGAAGACATTCGTCGCCGGCGCCGGCAGTTTGCCGAGCGCGACCAGCACCTTGCCGAGATCGACCGTGGAAGCATGCATGGTGCATGTCCCAGGCATCGAGCCAGGCCCGGGGCAATCCGTGAACACCAGCGGCTTGATCTTGTAGGCCTCGGGGACCGCGCCGAACAGCTCGATCAGTACCTTGCCGAGCGCAGGTCCGCACAGCGTGGCGGCCCTGACTCCGGTTGGGCAGGGAATGGCGTCGTTGGAGTTCTGGTCCTTGTCCAGCGAGAACATCGGCACCAGCACGTAGAGGATCGCCGTTCTCTTCGCGTTGTCGCCGGTTGGGTCGATCGTGGGCTGGATGCCGGCCTGGCAGATGGGCGTCTGGAATTCGCCCGAGTCTGACTGTGCCATCACGCCGTTGTAGTCCAGATCATCCTTGGGCTGATGGACGCAGGCGAAGTTCTGCTGGTAGGTGAACTTGACCAGCTTGCCGGCGGAAAAGCCCTCGGTCTGGTTGGGTTGGAGCGATTGGGCATAGGCGCCGCCGACGGCAAAAAATGCCGCCAGCACGGCGGCTGGCAAGAGCCTCAAGACTGAACGCTTCGTGGGTTTCATGGTGCCCTCCTGGGGATCCATACGTCACGTACGCTTCATGCCCCGGCATCGTCGATGCAAGGATCTCGGGCGTACGAGTCAGATACGAAGGCCGTCGGCCAGCGGATGCACGAATGAGCAGGATTTCTTTCGCGACATGGATCACTGCCGCGCCAACAGTACGGCACAGTCGTTGCAGACGTCGTCAGCCACCTGACTGGCAGGCGTCCAGCGCGGCCTGTCGCGAACTGGCCAGATCGACCGCAGGTGCCGCATCAGCCGGGGTGTACGGCAGATCGGCTGCACCCGTGCATGCGCGGCGCACGCAGCGGTGTGCGCCGGGTGGCCAGCCAGCCGCATATTGCGGCGCGGCCGCGACGAGGTGCGCGACTTCGGTGCCGTTGCCGGGCTTGGTCTTGAAGATGACGATGGCAGCGACTTGAGTCATGGCGACACCCCCATGTCCGAGGGTAGGGCAGCTCCAGGCCGCCCTGACGAAGTACGGTTCTGATGGATCAGCCGGTTGACACGGTCGCGCAACTGGCGCACCACGGCGCTGCCACCCATCCGCAGGGTCATGTGATCGTCGCCAGCCACAGCGCGGTCGACGATGTACAGCATGCGTTCCAGAGGCAACCAGGTGCGCCACCACAGCCAGACCATGCCGAGCACGGCCAGCAGGCCCAGGCAAGCCACACCCGATAGCAGCGGTATCGCTTCACGGGGAACCGATCGTTCCACGCTGCCGCTCGAGGGCAGCAACAGCCAAGCAGCGCGGCCGTTGGAGACGGGCATCGCAAGCGCATAGGCCACCGACCAGCCTGCGACGGGCAGTGACTGCGGGTCGCCGCTGGCGGATAGCGCGGCACCACGCAAGCGGGTCAATTCGGTCGACGATGGTGCCGCCGCGTCGCTGAATACGAGCGGCGCAGTCGGGCTGGACGTGCTCAGCAAGGCGAGATCCACGCCGGTCGTGTCGTGTACCTCATTCGCAAAAGTGGATTCGACGCGACTGGCCGCCACAACCAGGCCTTGCAGGTTGCGGCCGCGCAACAACGGAGCGATCGCCACGCGCAGCAGGCGATCACCATCCAGCCAGTATCCCTGTACTAGCTGTTGACTGGCGATGGCCCGGTGCACCAGCGGGTCGTTGGCGATGTCGGCGGGAGCGCGTGCAAGCAGGCCGGACATGCCGGCCGGTTTGCCGGCCGGATCGAGCACCAAGGCCACGTCGTAGCCGTGGCGGCGTTCGTTCAGCTGGTCGATGATGGATGCGCTGTCGATGGCCCCGCCGAGCTGCGGGTTGGGGATCAGCGATTGCGCCACGTAATCGACGAAGGCGGGATCGTTGGCGAGGGCCTGCGCGCGCAACGCAAGGTTGTCCATGTCCATCCGCTCCAGTGTTGCCAGCAGCTTGCCGCCGGTGGCGACGTTGTGGCGGGCGCCAGCCAACGCTTGCCGGCGCGACAGATGGATGGTCCCGACGGCCGCGGCGACGGTGCCGGCCAGCACCAGCAACAGGCCCAGCGCAAGCGAACGATAGGCCGCGCTCACGGGCCGGGCTCCGGATTGATGTCCGCGACGATCGCGGGTTTGCTGATGACCACGCGTTCGTGCAGGTCGCCGAGTGGCGCGGTCACCGATCGCTTCCGCAGTTCCCCACGCGGGTTCCACACATACAGCACTCCCGGACCCGGTGGCAGATGGTGCAGGCTGAAATGGCCATCGGCGCTTGCGGTCGTGCGGTAAGGGCTGGGCACCACCAACAGGTCCAGCTCCATCGAACGATGCACGTTGCAGCTGATCAGCATCAGGCCGCTACGGTCGAAGCGATGCATCGCGGTCTGGCCTGCAGCCTGAAAGCCCAGGTCGAAGGCGGCCCCGGGGGTCACCGAGAACACGTTGTGGCGGATTTGATCGAGATTCACGAACTTGACCGTGCTGCCCAGCGGCACGGCCATCGCTTCTGGCTTGAAATCGCGGTTGACGGTGTAGACCGTGTAGGTGCCGGCCTGGACTTTGGGCGCACCCGCGGCGGGTACGAAATAGATCAAGGTGTTGGCCATGTCGCGGCCCGAGATGGGCTGCCCGGATTTGGCGACCAGCTCGATGCTTCCGGTTAGTTCGGTCGAGGCTGTTCCGGCTTCGGATTGCGTTGCGGCGTCGCGGGATGGCGGATGCGGCAAGCGGGTGGCATGGCGCAGCGGTGCCACTTGTGCGAGCAGAGCGGATGGCGCCGCTGGACTGATCGCGGTCACCGGAACAGGCGGTGCGACCGTGCTGGCCGAGGCAGCCCTTGGCGATGGCGACGACGCGGCTGGTGCCTGCGTCGATACGACCGGTTGTGGAGATTCGACATGGGTAGACGCAGGCGCCGTGTTCGCGACGGACGACGCCGACGAAGGCGCGACCGTCGGTGCCGGCATGGTAGGCGGATTCGGCCTGGATGCCGAATGGCAGGCGCACAAGCCGAGTGCGGACAACAGAATCAGTCTTTTATCCAGCATGACAGCCCCCTGTAGCTGTTGTGACCAAAGTGCTTGCGCCTTTGCGGGCGCAGCTTTTTCATGGAAAGCGACACCACGCGAACGCCGCGGTTGGCTCGCGACGTTCGCGTGAGAGATCACTTCCTCATGGCTTGGTGATGATCTGCCGGTTCATCGGCGCGAGTTTCGCCAGCAGCTTGTTCTGCGCGCGGAACGGGATGTCGTGCTTGTTCATCGCCTTCTGCAGATCCTCCACCAACGCGTTGAAGTCGGCGCGATCGACGTTCATGCCACGATGCACCGAGGCCATGTCCTTGCCGGTGTAGGTGCACGGGCCATCCAGGATCACGCAGAACTGATCCACCAGTTCGGCCTTGATGTGTTCGCGATCGGCGTTCTGGAAGAACGGGCGGGTGACCGGGTCGGCCATCAGGTTGTCCATGAAATCGTTCATCAGTGCGACCAGGCCGGGCTTGCTGCCGAATTGCTCGAATACCGGTTTGAGGGCAGGGTCGCGCGGCGCCGTCGGGTAGGTGTCGCCGCTGGCGCTGGAACCGGCCGGTTGCATGGTGGTTTGCGCGGAAACAGTGGTGCCGGCAATCAGGCCGGCAGCGAGAAGCAGGGCGCAGGACAGCATCTTGTACTTGTACATGGTCAATTCCTCATGACGTGATCGGGTCAGAAGCCCACCTGCACGGACGCGTACAGGCCGTGCTGGTTGTCCTTGATGACGATGTTGCCGAGGTTGGCGTAGGCCAGCGTCAGCGAGACGTGCTTGGTCGGCGCCCAGGCGACGAAGGCGTCGTACCAGTCGTCCTCCTTGGCGATGCCGAGGTTGTTCGGCTTCTGGCGGTATTCCGCGCCGATGGCCCAGTTGCGGCTGAGCAGGTAGGCGATCGAGCCTTCGAACTCAGCTTGGTAGCTGTTGTGCTTGTCGCCGCCGAAACCGAGGATGCCGATCTGGTTGGCCTTGGTGAAGCGCACGGTGGCGTCCAGCAGCAGGCTCTGCGACAGGAACAGTTTGGTCGTGCTGATGTAGTAGTCAGTGCCATGGTCGCTCTTGGCGCCGATCGCGTGGAGGATCGCGCCCTGGTTGTTGCTCTTGTATTGCGCGCCCACCGACACCTGCGGCATCCAGCTGTCCTGGTCGAGCACGGCGTCGCCGAACAGCCGCACCTTCACGCCTATCACGTTTTGCCGGAAGCTGAAGCCGCGACCCAGCCCGAGCGCGGCTCCCACGTCCTCGGTGTCGAAACGCTGCTGCGCCACCGAAAACTCGACGCGGTTGTCGATGCCGAACATCGCGCCGGCATCGTCGAGGTGGTAGTCCTGCACGTTGACGCGGGTGTAGAACGCGTTCGCGCCGAACTGGCCCTGCGTCCCGTAGCTGCCGATCAGCGCCCAGGGGGTAAGACCACCGCCGGCGGAGCCTTCGATTTGCGATACGCCGCCGGTGAGCAGCAGCTTGCCGCTGACATTGTCAGCCGGATCGCCGCCATCGGCGGCCGCCGCCTGGAGCGAAACCAGTCCGCCAGCCAGTGCCAAAGCGCCGACCAGCAGCATCTTTTTCCCGCGAAATTTGTGCATTGCCATGTCCTCCCTCTTTGGCGCACCACTTGCGCCATGCAGGGAGGTACGGAGCAGATGCGCTCATGGATGCACGGCGCGCGTTCTTCAATGAACTTGCGCCACGTGCCAGTTGCCGTTCACCCCATCGCCCAGTGCCGTACCGGGCGCGGTATCGCCGGCGTAGCGATAGAGCGGGTGCCCCTGATAACTCCACTGCAGGCTGTGGTCGGTGCGTGAAACCAGGCCGAACCCACCCATCGCCTTGGCGCCTGCCGCGGCGAGATACGGCGGCCAAAGCGTGGCGCAGGCGCCGTTGCACTGGCTGTGGCCGCTGTCGCCGTCCGGATTGTAGGTGTACAGCGTCATTCCGCGACTGCCGACCAGCCGCTGCTGGGTGTCGGCCACCGGTGACGCTTGCGTTTGCGCGGTGGCCAGGGATGGCTGCAAGCACAGCACGCCCAGCAGGATCGAACAGGTCAGGATCGAGGCTTTCATCGCGTATCTCCCCGCTCGACGCAGGCAAATGCCTGCCGAGCTTGATACGGGGGGCGAAGGCGTGCGGATGCGCGATGGATGGGGGTACGGAAACGGGCGTTCAGCTCGGCGAGGAAAGCAGCTGTTCGGCGCCACGTTGGTTCTTCAAGCGGAATCGACACAAACGTCTCGGGCGTGTCGCGAACACGCATGGAGAAGGGGCTTTGGTTGCGAGCGGTCTTGTTTAATACCGAACAGGCAACTGCACGAGGTTGCGCGCGTTCGCCTGCCTGCCCACGGATTCGCACCGGCGACTGCATCCAAGGAGCGTGGCTTCACGTATGAGGGGTGAGCGAACATTCGGAATCCAGGCTTTCTGTCCTACCATGGCTCCCCACCGCACACACGGAAGCCTGTCGCCGTTCGAGGCGGCGCGAGCCATGTCGAGCATCGAAACCCACGCGAAGGATGCGGGCTATTGGGCCGGTCAGATGGTGGCCGTCTCGTGCAAGCGCGATCGGGACAGCTTCATGCGCATCTACGACCACTTCGCGCCCCGTGTTCAGCTCTACCTGAAGGGATTGGGTTCGTCCGAAGCTGTCGCGGAGGAGTTGACCCAGGAAGCGTTGCTGCGACTCTGGCAGCGGGCCGAACTCTACGATGCGGCGCGTAGTGGCCTGTCGACCTGGCTGTTCCGGATCGCCCGGAATCTGCATATCGACCGCGTCCGCAGGGAGCCGCAGTGGGTGCCGGTACAAGACGCGCTGGAACGACTCGACGAGCCTGAGGATGCCGGGCCATCGCCGGCGGAGAGCTACGCCGAGCACGCCGACCTCAGGAACCGCATCGAGCGGCTCCCGGCCACCCAAGCCCGATTGATCCGCATGTCCTATTTCGAAGCCAAGTCCCACCAGGAAATCGCCGGCGAGCTCGGCATGCCGCTGGGCACGGTGAAATCCTGCCTGCGCCGCGCATTCCTGCGCCTGCAGCTGGGTGTAAGGAGGGGCGCATGACTCCGCGTCATCATCTCAATGAAGCCACCCTGGTCAGCTTTGCTGCTGGCGCCTTGTCGCCCGAGATGACCGCGGTGGCGGCCACGCATCTCGAAGCCTGCCGCGATTGCCGCGACAGGTTGGCCCACGCCGAACGCATCGGTGGCCTGTTGCTGGGTCAGCAGCAGGCCAACGAGCTGGATACAGCCAGGCGCGCGCGCCTGCGCCATGAAATGCTGGATCGCCTCGACGAATCAACGCAAAGCCGCCGCGACGGAACCATCCAGACGCGCTCGCTTGACGTGAGCCCCAGTGATCCGGATGGCCTGCCGCAACCGCTGCAGGCGTATTTCGGCCCCACATGGAGTGCACTGCGCTGGCGCTGGGTCGCGCCCGGCGTGCACATGATCCGGGCTGCACACACCAGTCGCGACACCTTGCTTTTGCTCAAGATCGCGCCGGGCAAGAGCATGCCCGTGCATAGCCACCAAGGCACCGAGTTGACCCAGATCCTTCAGGGCGCCTACGACGATGCACTGGGTCATTTCAGCCCAGGGGATGCGGCCGATCTCGACAACGAAACGGAGCACCAGCCGATCACCGCGCCGGGCATGCCGTGTATTTGCGTCGCGGCAATGGATGCGCCCTTGCGCTTCCCGGGCTGGCTGGCTCGCAAGCTGCAGCCGCTTGTAGGGTTGTAAAACTGCGGCAGCATTGAGGGCAAGCTTTGCTACGCCGTTCGCTACCTGCACAGCATGTTCCTGGTCATTGGTGTGTCGGAATCCACTCATCCGAACCTTTCCAGCCCGGTCAGCGGGATCCATTCCTACGGCTGTGCATTCGCCAGGCTGAGCGCCTTTTCCAACTCGGGATCGCGATCTTCCTTGATGTCCTTGATGGTGGTTGCGACGCGGATGTCCGGGTCGATGCCGGCATCGGGCTGCGCAACGACGGGAAATGTGCCGATCAGGGGCAGATCCATTTCCAGCCCCGAATGCGGCAACCTCACGAAGAAGAATGCGCCACCGTTGATGCCGCGGCGATTGCCGCCCGTCGGTTGTCCGATCAGCGTGCCCAGGTGTTGCGATTTCACGATGCCGGCAAACTGGAACGTCGCCGAGCTGTTGGTCGGGCCAACCAGGACGAAGACGCGACCGCCGAAGCGCGGTGACAGGGCGTCAATGACCGTGCCTCGCGCATCGTCGTCGTACTTCGTAAGTCGGTAGAAGCGCTGGTTGTACGGCTTCGCCTTGTCGCCCCAGTCCTTGAACGACGCATCCCACGTGTCGAGGTAGGACAGGAGATCCCGCGGCACGCTCCGATAACGCACCAGGCGCAGGTAGTCGGGCGAGGTCAGATCGCGTCCGGCGAGATGCGCCAGAATCACGTTGCCGACGTCGTCGCCACCTTCGTTGGCGCGAAGGTCGATGATCAGCGAGCGGACATGCCTTGCCTGGAGTCTCGCAAAGACACCCTCAAGGTAACGGTGCCAGTCCCAGGTGCTGTTGTACATCGCCCAGGTCGGCATATCGAGCAACGCGACACCCTGCCTCGGGAATGTGAGTTGCCAGGGCGATCCGGAACCGGCGGCGGCTTTGGGCCGGAACGACAGGCGTTGTTCGTACGAGAGCGCGGGAACGGACGTTGTCCAGGCGACTCCGTTCATATCGCGCACCTTGAGCGCGATGGCCCGGCCGATCTGCGGGTAGAACAACGGCAGGAAGATATCGAAGGCTTCGTAATCGTCGTTTCCCTGCACCTCGAGATAGGCGATGCGCTTGGCGTCGTTCGCGCCGTCCGTGCGTGCGACGGTCATGAGCGTTTTCAGGATTTGCGATGTCGCCACGCCATCGATGGCGAGAATCTCCGCCCCTGGCTGCAGCCGCTTGTCGCTGGAGAAGTTGCGGGTGACGACCATGCGTCCGTCCAGCCAGCGGAAATAGAACGGCACGCGGTTGGTTCCCTTGAACAAGGCTGCCTGCACCGCAGGCGACTGGTTGTAGAAGTTCGCATAGGTGTGGCCGCACTCGATGGTTGCGGCAAACTGCGAAAGGGCGAGGAAAACGGATGCGCGCGATTGATCGTGGTCGAGCGCGCGGCGCAGCGATGCGAAATGCGCCTTCATTTCCTCGGGTGTGTTGTACCGGAGGAGTCCGGGATGAAGGGTTTCGTAGGCGCGCTGCAGGATGTCGACATCCGCCTGCAGGCCAGCCGTGGCGAGTTGGTCCGTCTTCGCCGGTTGTTCGGGCGTTGCGACAACCGGGCATCCGGCCAGCGCGAGGCACAGGAACACGACAGTGCAAGGGAAGCGCATCGGTCGATTCCTCGGTGGATTCACGCTGCCTGCGAAATGGGATCGCAAGCGACGCCAGTCGAATGGCAGAGAGTCAGTGCTTGCACGGAAACCCCATGTGCCGGGATGCACCGCAGAGCGACGTATGGTCATATCGAATCCAGCGTATCCAGCAGACGAACAGCCTGCGCGTGCAGTGCGGCGATGCGCGGACCCGGCAGGCGATCCAGTTGTCGATACGCCATGGTCAGGCGCGGATTGCCGGCCAGCGTCGTGCGCTGCCGCGCAAGAAAATCCCAGTACAAGGCGTTGAACGGGCAGGCGTCGTCGCCGACATGCTTGTCCCGCCGGTACCGGCAGCCTCGGCAGTAGTCGCTCATGCGATGGATGTACGCCGCCGACGAGACATACGGTTTGCTGGCGAGCAGGCCGCCATCGGCGTACTGGCTCATGCCAAGCGTGTTGGGCAGTTCCACCCACTCGAACGCGTCGATGTAGATGCCCAGGTACCAGCGGTGCACCTGCCCGGGATCCAGCCCGGCCAGCAGCGCGAAGTTGCCGGTCAGCATCAGCCGCTGGATGTGGTGGGCGTGCGCATGCTCCAGCGAGTGCGTGATCGCGTGGTGCAGGCAATTCATCCGGGTGGCGCCGGTCCAGAACCATGCCGGCAGGTCGCGCTGGTGGCCGAAGGTGTTGCTCTCGGCATAAGCCGGCATGTGCGCCCAGTACACGCCGCGGATGTATTCGCGCCAACCCAGGATCTGGCGGATGAAACCCTCGGTAGCAGCCAGCGGCACCTTGCCTGCGCGCCATGCCGATTCGGCACGGGCGATGACTTCGCGCGGCGAAAGCATCTTGACGTTGAGGGCGAAGGACAACAGGGAGTGGAACAGGCGTGTTGCCTGGGTACTCATCGCGTCCTGGTAGTTGCCGAAATGCGGCAGCGCCTGCTCCACGAAGGCATCCAGCTGCTGCAGCGCCTCGACGCGATTCAAGGGCCAGCGGAAGTCCCCGGCACGCGGTTGGCCGAAGCTGCGGATGCCGGCGGCGACGATGCTTGCCCACAGGGCGCGGTGATCGTGGATGGGGCGGCTATCCGGCGGCTCCAGCGGCATGCCCGACCAGGATCGGCGATTCTCCGCATCGAAGTTCCAGCGCCCGGCCGCTGGCCGGCCGTCCTTTTCCATCAGCACGCCGTGTACCGCGCGCATGCGGCGATAGAACGTTTCCATCCGCCAGTGCCTGCGCGCACCGAAGAGTCCTGCGACCTCGTCGCGCCGTGTCAGGAAATGCTCGCTGTCGACCATGCGTGCCGGGATGGCCAGGGTCTGCACGTAGTCGGCCAGCTGCCGGTCGAGGCGCCACTCGTCGGGTGCCTGGTACTCGAAGGTGGTTGCGTGGTGGTCGGCCATCAAGCGGTCGAGGTTGGCCGGGATGGCATGCAGGTTGTCGGGGTCGTCGATCGCGAGGTAACGCACGCGGTGGCCCGTCGATTGAAGTTGCCGCGCGAAATCGCGCATCGCGGCGAAGATGCCCAGAATCTTCTGGGCGTGGTGCAGGACGTAGTCGGTCTCCTGGCGCACCTCCATCAGGACATGCAGAACGTTGGGGTCGACGGCCTCGAACCACGAGTGCCGCGGATTCAACTGATCGCCCAGCAGCAGCCGCAGCATGGTCATCGCCGGTCATCCGCCTGTGTTCAATCACCGATCCGGGGCTGGCCCGGGTGCGATGCGCCGATTTGCTGCCACAACGACGTCACCACCACGACGGCCGCCAGCCCCAAGGCAACCCATGCCGCGACCGCCGCGCCTGCCAGCGTCGATGCATGCTGCTTGGCGAATATCCCGACCAGGCCCCAGACGGCGGCCAGCGCATACCAGGGGTTGCCGCGCAGGCGCACGCTCGTGGCGAGCAGCAAGACGGCGGCAAAGGCGAACAGGACCAGCGTCCAGGGCAGCATCTGCGTGGTCGGGAACAGCCGGAAAGCCACGATCACCTGGGCGACGTTGAGGAACACCGCCAGCGACACCCAGCCGGCATGCAGCGACAGCGGCAACCATTGCCACCAGCGGCTGCGCGCATGGTGCGCGGTGTGCGACACCTGCCAGGCCGCGTACAGCAGGCATGCCAGGCTGGCCCAGATGATCACTAGCGCCAGCCAGAACCACTGCAAGGTGAACACGATCATCCACGTTGTGGTGAGCGCGAAACCCGCGGCCGTCCAGGGTCGGATACGCCGCAGGCGTTCGTCCGGCCGGCGGTCGAACAGTTGGCGGATGGCGTAGATCAGATCGAGCAGGAAGATCGGTCCCCAGATCGCGAAGGCGTAGCCGGCCGCCACGATCAGCGTGGGGTAACGGTCGGAGATGGCGCCGTTGGTCGGCCCGAACATGCCCGTGTTGGATAGCCACGCGACGACGGGCATGGCCAAGGCGAACAGCGCAACGAGGTATTTCATGGGCACGCTCCCGCGAACGTCTGGCTGCCTTCGCCGGTTTCGGGCCAGCGCTGCGGCACCTTCTCGATCTTGCTGACGTCGTAGCCCAGCGCCTTGGCCCGTTCGAGCATGGCCTGATAGTCGCCGTCCGGAACCGCGGGTGTGCGTGCCATGTACCAGAGGTAGTCGCGCCCGTCGCGCACGACCATGACCTGGCTGTAGTCGGGCTTCAGCCAACCGACCAGGTACTGGGTCGTGAGGAAGGCGAAGAAGCGCACCCGCCACTCGCCGTTGCCGCTGCCTGGCACCACCCGCGCGCTGGAATGAAGCAGTTTCACGGGGGCGGTGAAACTGTCCGGACGCTGCCGAAACCAGGTGCAAATGCTGCCGTCGGGATTGCGGCGGTAGGTCTCCACCGCGTTGTGGCCGCCGCGTTCGAAGCGGGTGGGAATGGACGCGATCACGTACCAGCGGCCCATGTAGCGCGGCAGGTCGACACCGCTGACCGGTTTGATCGGATCAGCGCTGCCGGCGCAGGCCATCAGCGACAGCATGGCCAGCAGAACGAGGGCAATCGACGACTTCAAGCGTGTCATGGCGCGACGTCCGGGCAGACGGGCTGGCGACAGGTCAGCCCTCACTCCCGTTCTTACGGCCATGCAAGGTTATTGGATGCCTCCCATCGGGAAACGATTCAGCGGGGCGCCAACGCCTGCCAGGCACCCAAGGCCGCTTCCCGCGTGGCACCCACGTCCACCATCGGCGCGGGATAACCGCAGGCCGCTAGCGCCGCCGGGTCGCGCCACGGCTCATGCAACAACTTCGGCGGCAGCGTCGCCAGTTCGGGGAGCCAGCGTTTCAGGTAGCTCGCGTCGGGATCGAACTTGGCTGCCTGCGCATGCGGATTGAACACGCGGAAATACGGCGCGGCGTCCGCGCCGCAGCCGGCCACCCATTGCCAGCCCAGCGTGTTGTTGGCGAGGTCGGCATCGACCAGGGTGTCCCAGAACCAGCGCGCGCCAAGATGCCAGTGCTGGCGTAGGTTCTTGGTCAGAAAGCTGGCCACGATCATGCGCACCCGATTGTGCATCCAGCCGGTATGCCACAGCTCGCGCATGCCCGCGTCGACCAGCGGGATGCCGGTGCGGCCCTGCTGCCAGCGTTCGAACGATGCCTGGTCGGCGGGCGCCCAGTGGAAGCCGTCGAAGCGCGGATTGAAGTTGTCGGTCCGCGTTCGCGGGAAGTGGTACAGCAGGTGATGCGCGAATTCGCGCCAGCCCAGTTCGCGCAGATAAGGTTCGATATCCGGGCGGCGTTTGGCGTCCGTCGCGCGGGCGCGGCGATCGAGTTCGAAGTGGATCTGGCGTGGCGAGATTTCGCCGAAATGCAGGTGCGGCGACAGCCGCGATGTGCCGTGGCGCGCGGGCAGGTCGCGGGCGTGGGCATAGTCGCCGATGGCGTCGTCGGCGAAGATCTCCAGCCATTCCTGCGCGCCGGCTTCGCCCGGCTGCCATGCCTCGGCCAGCCCGCTGTCCCAGCGGATGCGTGGCAGCAGATCGAGTGCCTGCAGTGGCAAACCGTCCGGTAGGCTTTGCCAGCCGGGCAGAACGGGTTCGGGCAACGGCTGGCTCGCCTGGATCTGCGTTCGCAAGTTGCGCCAGTAGGGTGTGAAAACCCTGTACGGATCGCCCTGTTGCGTGGCGATCTGCCAAGGCTCGCACCACAGTGCTGCATTGTGGCTGTGCACTGCGATGCCCTGTTCGCGCAGCGCGTTTTTGATATGCGTGTCGCGGGCGATCGCGGCGGGTTCGTACAAGCGGTTCCAGTAAACCGCGCTGGCGCCGCTGTGCCGGATGAGTTCGCGCAGCGCGTCGAGCGTGTCGCCTTGGCGCAGATGCAGACCGGCCTGCTGCGCGTGCAGCCGCTGGTCCAAGGCTGCCAATGAGTAATGCAGCCACCAGCGGCTGGCGGCGCCAGGCGACCAGTCACCGTCCTCGCCGGGGGCATGGATGAAGACGGGCAGTACCTGCGCATGTGCTGCGCAGGCTGCGTGCCATGCTGGGTTGTCGGCCAACCGCAGATCGCGCCGGAACAGGACCAGTGCCGTGCTCATGAGCGGATCAGACCGAGCTAGGTCAGGCCCGGGTGCGCTCGGTCTGTCCTCTGGCAGTGCCAGCCACTTTGTCGCCACCGGCTTCCGGTGCTGCGCCGATGGCGCCCTTGGCGATGACCGGACCAGTCGGCTGGCCAGTCGGCGAGCCGCCCGGCGGTTCGACCGAGACGGCGAGCGCGGCGGTCGGGCCGAGTTGCGCCAGCAGGGCAGGAGCGAGCGTCAGCGTGGTGGGCTGATCGCGCGAGATCATGCCGACCGCAATCGGCTTCTGGCCGGCCGGGATCAGCCACAGCTCGGGCGCGCGACCCTGCGCCAGCGTGGCGGGCGCGGCCGGCACCACCACCATGCGGGCGTGCTGCAGATCCATCGTGGCGGTCCAGCCGGTGGTGCCGTTGTCCTGCTTGATCGTCGAGGCCATGTAGGCGACGGCGGCCGTCGTCGGGGGCGGGGCGGCCACCCGCCGCGGCAACGCCACCACCAGCAGCAGCGCGACGGCCACCGCACTCGCGCCGAGGCCCAGCCAGTGCCACAACGCCAGGTTATCCCACAACCGCTTGCGCGGTACTGCCCGCGGCGGCGCATCCAGTTGCAGCGCATCGTGGATGCGAGCCCACACGTAGGGTGCGGGCGCGACTTCCGTGATTTCCTCGGCCAGCGGCTGCAGTCGGCGTTGCCACAGGGCCACCGCCGTCGCGGCTTCGCCGCTGGTGCGCACCTCGTGCGCCACTTCGGCGCGCGCGTCGGCATCGAGCACGCCCAGCACGTATTCGGCGTAACGCAGGTTGTGGTTGCCTTCGTCGGCGGGCGTGTTCATGAGTCGAGGCACGTGCGAAGTTGCATGAGGCTACGGCGAATCCAGCTTTTCATGGTTCCCAGCGGCACCTGGCAGCGTGTCGCCAACTCGTTATACGTAGCTCCGGTGAAAAAGGCTTCACGCACCGAGCTGCGCTGTTGTGGTTCCAGCGCGTCGAGGCAGTCCGTGAGCCGGCGGTGTTCCTGGCTGGTCTGGGCTTGGGCGGCCGGCGAGGGCTGCTCGTCGATGGCCTCCTCCAACGTGCGCGGGTCGTCCGGCAGCTCCTCGCGGTGCTGGCGCAGGCGGTCGATCGCCTTGTTGCGCGACAGCGTGGTCAGCCAGGTGATCGCGCTGGCCTTGGCCGCGTCGAAGCTGGCCGCGCGGTTCCACACCGTGATGTAGACCTCCTGCAGCACCTCTTCCGCGGCACCGCGGTCGCGCAGCATGCGCAGGCACACACCGAACAGCTTCGACGAGGTGTGCCGGTAGAGCTCGGCGAACGCCTGCTGGTCGCTGCGCCCGGCCTGCTGCAGCAGGCGGTTCAGCTCTTCGTACTCGGCGACGCGGGTGACGGTCATCGGCGGATCATCCTGTCGCAGCGAAGGAGTTGTCCAGCCAAACAGGCGGTCGCGGTCCGGTGATGGCCGTGTTTGCGGATGTCGCAAGCATGAATTGGAGGTTGGGCCTGGCGCAAGCGCAGCCGTGAAGACATGGTCGCCGTCGAAAGCGTGCACTCGCTCATTTTGCCTGGAAGGGACCTCGGGTGCCTCAAGGGGATGCCGCTTCCGGCTGCTGCTGGGTGACGCAGTGGATCATGCCGCCATTGGCGTAGAGATTCCGCACATCGATGCCCACAACAGAGCGATCGGGAAAAACCTGTTGAAGGATGACCTTCGCGACGGTGTCGTTCGGGTCGTTATAAGTGGGCATCAGTACAACGTCGTTGCCGACATAGAAGTTCACATACGATCAACTGACTTGGCCAATGGGGTGTTTTCGACAAAGCGAACGTGGGGAAAAACCGATTAGCCTGTGTTATCGCTGGTAGGATCAGAGCAATTTGTCACTCGCATATAGCATCTGGTCAAAGCGCAGGTGTTGTCGCCTCTCGCCTTTACGTTAAAAAGCTTCTTTACCCTTACAAGAAGCGCGAAGCGCATCTAGTTCAGCACGGTTCTGAAGGATTATCTGACGTCGCGAAGGTGGAAGTAGATCAGTGGAAATATCGAGTCCATAGTGGCGCTCGAAGTACCAGGTCATGCACAGCCGCATCGAGATTCCGATGGATCCATCTTCCATCCCGTAGTCCATCTCGATTGCCTGACGCTGGGAGTCCGACAAGTCCGGGTGTGGCGCCAGTCGCATCGTGAACATTTCCTGCCATTCGCGATCGACTGCGGGATCGATGGTCGATGGGCGGTGGTTGCCGATCGACAAGATCCTCGCCAACACAAAATCGGTAAACGTCGATCGATTGAAGCACCAGCTTCGCGCATGCCAACGGGCGCCGTCATAGACGAGAGCATGTGGAGCGATCCATCGCAGGATGGGCTCTGGCGTAGACATGGACTGGTAGCGGATTTCGATTGCCCGGCGTTTCCGGATCGCTGATACGACCGGTCGCAGAGTCCCGTTGTCCAGTCGACGTCGAACGCGCGGCATCACCGCATGCGTTGGCATATGACCCAGCCAGGACTCGCTCGAATCGATCGCATCATCAGCAAGCAGCAGCAGCTGTGTCAGGTACTGGCGTGCATCGGGCACCGTGACCTTCGGTACGAACCGTGGCGTGGCAACAAATGCCTTCTTGACCCGGTCGTACTCCAAGTTCCCCGGTGCCAACTCGAGATATTTCGCGATGTCGTCCGAGGCCTGCGGAGCGGAAATCCCGAAGCGTGACATCAGGTCGTTCCGAGTCAGCTCTTCTTCCCAGTAGAGCCGGTTCTCGATGAAGGCGTAACGCTGGCGCTGGCTCCAAGTGCGAGTGGCGAGCGGAGGGCCGGGCTGGGGGGTGTCGGTCATGGAGGGGAGCGGCGAGGGAAAAGAAATAGTATGGCCGAACGAACGAATGAAAGTTTCTTGACTCTGGTTCAGCATGTTGTTAAGTTGGCAGTCGTGAGGCGTGACTGCTAATTCGTCCCGTTCCCACTAAGCCTTGTGGCCTCGCAAGAAGTGACCCACCACATGCGGGGTCAGCAGCCCCAGCTTCACCACTTAACAAAAGGAAGCAGAGCATGAGTAAGAACGTTCACATCGTGCCTCACGACAGTGGCTGGGCCGTTCGCATCGAGGGCAACGATCGGGCTTCTTCGGTTTACTCCACTCAGCGCGAGGCGACCCAGGCCGGTCGCGACCGCGCACGCCGCGATGGGGTCGAAATCCTGATCCACGGTGAAGACGGTCGCATCCGAGCACGTGACAGCTACGGCAATGACCCCTTTCCGCCGAAGGGCTGACCCGACGAGACCACTATGAAGAATCCTGCCTTACAGCTGGTTACGCCCGCGGACCTCCCGCGTGGCATCCATGCTATTCGCGCTCTGCCCGATGCCGAGCTCTCCACACTGTGGGACAGCATCATCGTCCCCGCCCAGCTCAAGGATCGCCTCCTCTCGCAGGCGCTCTTGAACTACACCCTGCGCCCCAACATCTCGCGCAACGATGTCCCGTTGCACGGGGTCATCTTGCTGGTCGGCGTGCCGGGCACAGGCAAGACGTCGCTGGCGAGAGGCCTTGCAAGCAAGCTTGCTGCCTCGCTCAAGCCCTCCGGGCAGACATTCCGTCTCGTCGAAGTCGACCCGCACGCGCTGACCAGCTCAGCGATGGGTAAGACCCAGCGCGCTGTTTCCGAGCTGTTCTCGCAGACGATCTCGGAGCATGCCGCCAATGGTCCGACGATAGTGTTGTTGGACGAAGTGGAGACGCTGGCGGCGGATCGCGCGAAGCTTAGCCTGGAGGCCAACCCCGTGGACATCCATCGCGCCACCGACGCGGTGCTTGTGCAACTAGACGCCCTTGCCGCCTCGCATCCCAACCTGCTCTTCATCGCGACCAGCAACTTCCCGCAGGCGATCGATGACGCTTTCACCTCGCGCTGCGATCTGGTGATCGATGTCCCGCTTCCGGCGGCCGATGCGGTCGCAAAAATTCTGGATAGTTGTCTGAGCGCAATCGCGCAGAAATTCCCCAGGGTCGGCAAGCTCACCCAAGCAGGCGGATTTGCCGATGTGGCGCGGACGGCTGTGGGTCTGGACGGCCGCGCCATTCGTAAGCTTGTCGTTAGCGCGATGGCAATGCGCAAGGAAACCGCCCTCGACCCCAACCAGCTCTCGCTCTCAGATTTGCAGTCCGCAGTCGCTCAGGTGCAGGCCTCACGTCTTTCCGGCAAGGGGCATCCATGAGCACGGTAGCCCGGCGTGACTTTCGCAGCACGCCACATCGCGATGCTCATCAGACCTGGGCCGACATCGTCGCGCTGCTCACCGCAGGTGAGAGCGGTGGGACGGCCAGGCCGGACTTGATGGCTGTTGCCGGCGTGGCCAGCAGCGTGATTGCTGATCAGGGGCCACGGGACGTGCCCATCGTCGTCACGTGCGATGGGCCGCGCACGCGCATCTACTGTCATTACGACGATGACGCGCTGGACGAATCGAACGGCAACGAAGTTGCGCTGGGGTTCGATCCGCTGAAGGGCGACTGGCGGGTGTCGCTGCCGGTCGATGCTGAGGATCTGGATTGGGTGACCGCCGCCTTGAAGGCGAAGTCCACGCGAGTCGTGGCTCGTGACCGAGATGAAACGATCGAAACGTCGACCGCCAGCAGTGCCGTTGCACGTTTTGTCGTGGATGTAGAAGGGTTCATGAAGTCATGACAACCGTAGCCGCCTATACCCGCACGCACTCGGTCACCTACGTTGCCGACAACGTGCTCAAAAGCCTCAAGGACATCATCCGCTTGAGCGGAATGGATCCGTCCAAGCTGGTCGACGATTGGGACAGCACCCACCGTGCCATGCGCACTTGGCTGGACAGCGAACACCTCGAACGCGTCGTCTTAGAGGTATACAACCCCTACACCAATGCTCTCGTGGTGCGCTGGGATGTCGACATCGTGTACCAGTGGGCAGCAGGCGGCGACGGCAGCTTCTACACCGATACCGAGCAGCTGCGCTACCACATCCGCAAGGCCGGCATCGCGCCGGCCGATGCCGAGTACAGCATCCTGCTGCAGAACAAGCCGGGACGGCCGGAAGTTCCCGGCTGGAGCCCTGTGAGTTTCCGGTCGACCAGTGGCCTGGTCCGCCAGAGCTTGGGTTCAACGATCGAGCACAGCGGTCTGGGAGCGAACGCCGCCTATTGGAGGAGCGCCTGATGCTCACCATTGAAGAAGCATTCCGCAAGTTCAAGAGCCGGCTGGAACTCAACGACCGCGAGCAGCAGAACGCGAGCAAGCGGCACACCGAAGTGCGCGAACACATCCGCTCTCGATTCACGATCGCAGACGATTTCCTCACTGGCTCCTATCGCCGCCATACTAAGACCAAGCCCCTGAAGGACATCGACATCTTCTTCGTTCTGGCCGACTCGCAGCGGGCGGAGTATCGAGACAAGGCGCCCAGTGTCGTCCTTCAGGATTTCCATAATGCGCTGGTTGACAAGTACGGCGACGCAGCTGTCAGCAAACAGGGGCGTTCGGTGTGCGTCGATTTTGGCGTGGTCGTCGATGCAGACGACAATACCGATTACCGCGTGGTGAGCGTAGACGTGGTACCGGCCTTCACGGCCGGCAGCGACTACGAGATTCCCAACGTCGACACCGGCAAATGGATGAAGACTAATCCGAAGATCCATGCCGAAAAGGCCACCCAGGCGAACAAGAACTACGATGGTGAATGGAAAGGCCTCGTGCGGATGGCCAAGTACTGGAACAACAACCCAGGCCACGGTACGGAAAAGCCGGTCAAGCCGTCGTTCCTAATCGAGGTTATGGCCCTACAGGTCTTGCACGGCGGCTGGGGCGGACGCTTCGACTACGAAATGCAAGCCTTGTTTTCCACGCTCGCCGATCGGATAACGGACGAATGGTCAGACCCGGCCGGACTCGGATCGCCGATCAGCAACGGCATGGACGCTGCCCGCAAGCAGCGGGCGCGAGACCTGCTCGTGGCTGCCAGCCAGCAAGCTTCGGGTGCCATTGATTTGGTTCGCAAGGGTCGGACCGGGGATGCCCTGAAAGCGTGGCGGAATCTGTTCGGACCGAAGTTCCCCTTGACCTGAGGCCGCGCAGATGACCACAGATACTGATGTTCCGATGACTGCGCTGCAAGCACCATCCGAAGACGTTTCTTGGATGAAGCAAGCGTTCGCACTGGTGCAATCGAACCTCGCTGCGGCCATGAAGCTAGCCTCCCAGTCCATCAGCCATGGTGGCGTGATGGGCTCAGTAAACGAAGACCACTGGACGGAGCTGTTCCGGAGCTATCTGCCGAATCGCTACGATGTGGCTACGGGGATCGTGATCGACAGTCGGGGACACCGCAGCGAGCAGATCGACCTCGTGATCTTCGACCGTCATTTCACGCCTACCTTGCTCGACCAGAAAAATCATCGCTACATCCCGGCAGAAGCCGTGTATGGGGTATTTGAATGCAAGCCGACGATCAACAAGGACTATCTCCAATACGCTGAGAAAAAGGCTATGTCGGTCCGCTCAATGCATAGGACCTCGGTGGCGATTGCCCATGCTGGGGGCACCTACCTGCCCAAGCCACACTTTCGCATCGTCGCTGGGATACTGGCGCCAAGTGTTAGTTGGACTGACGGTCTCGGAGAGGCGTTCGAGCGCAACCTTTCGGGGGATCCCGACGCCATGCTCGATTGCGGCGTCGCACTCGATCAAGGCTGCTTTGATCGACACGAAGGTGTTCTTTCGATTGCGAACGAACAAGGGGCGCTAATGTATTTCCTGTTTCGACTACTTGCGCGCCTGCAGTCACTGGGAACCGTCCCCGCGATTGACTGGACGGCTTACAGCCGCATCATCCGACCTTGAGACGTTTCGTGATAGGTGACGGCAATATCTCTGCCAGCCCCGTCGCCTTCTCTCACCCGGGCCTATCCAATCTAGCGACACAGGCGTGAGGCTCGGCAGCCAATAGAAGACTCCCAGCAATATTCCTGTTGCTTTCTAATCCTCAAGCAAACGTGCCGCAGGATTGCTGGCAGCTCCACCTGTCTGAAAATACCCCATCACGCTGGCCACCGCGCGGTGCTCGGTCATCGCCATGATGGCCGGTAGCGCCACGCCCTGACGGCTCGCTTCGGTTACGAATCCCGACCGCAGGCTGTGCCCGCCAAAGTCCCCTTCCAGGCCCGCGAGCCTCGCCCGGCGCTGCACGATCTCGCCCACCGCGGCCGGCGATAGGGCAGGGCCGACCCGGTGTTTCCACAGCCGCCGAAATATCGCCCCTTCGGAAATCTCGCTGGCGGCCAGCCACGCCTCAAGCGCTTGAGCCGCCCGATCGAGAATGGGTTTGTCCGGTGTCGAGGACGCGGTAACACCGGACTGCTGGGTCTTGCTGTGTTCCAGGCGATAGATGTAGCCCTGTGGGCCGATCCGGCGCAGATCGCGCAGATCGGCCGCCGCGATCTCGCTGCGCCGGCGCCCGCCGCTGGCGAAACCGAAGCAGAGCAGGGCGCGGTCGCGCAGGCCTTCCAGGCTGTCGTCGCAGGTAGTCAGCATCGCCTCGAGCTCGGCCAAGGTAATGGCGGTTTTCTTACGCGGCCGTACGCCGCGTTTCACGGCTGCTCGGGCGGCACGGCTCAGCACCGTGCGAATCGCCGGTTGCTCGCACGGGTTCGGCAGCTGCTTGAGTCGGTGCGCGGTCGACAGTACCGCGACGCGATGGCGTACCGTCGCCAGTGTCCACGGGCCGGGCTTGGCCTTGAGTTCGGCGGCCACCAGCGTCCGGTCCACGGCGGGCGGCAGCTCCCAGGCCAGTTCGCCTTCGGCCGAACGACGTAGGACGTGATCAACCACGAACTGCAGCACCGTGGCCTCCGGTACTGGCAGGGAGAACTCCACGCCGTAGCGCGCCGCGTGCCAGCCGGCCCAGTAGCGCAGGGCGCTGGCGTAGCTGCGCGTGGTGTTGGCGGCGGCGGCTTCCGCCAGCAGTTCACGCACGGCATCGGCGGCCTGCTGCGCCAGCTGAATCGGCAGCATTAGGCTGGAGGCCGACTGGGCGAGGGTCGGAATCATGGAATTATCTTTCATATTATGTAATGTATACTACGAAATAGGGCATCTAGCCACGATAATCATCACTTATCGTGAGTACGAAACCAAGCGGGCAGGGCGCCGATCGAGGAGACCGAGGCATGGCACGCGGCATCACGCAGGACCAGGTCAACACCGCCGCCGACGCCCTCCTGGGCGCCGGCGAGAATCCGACCGTGGAAAAAGTGCGCGCCGCCCTCGGCACCGGCTCGCCGAACACCGTCACGCGCATGCTCGACACGTGGCGCAGCGGCTTGGCCGAGCGCCTGTGCAAAACGCTGCAACTGCCCGATCTTCCGCCGGAGGTGGGGCAGGCGATGACCACACTATGGCAGCTGGCCGTGGGACACGCGGAAGGCCTGCTCCAGACGCGACTGGCCGCGGAGCGAGCCGCCCTGACCGCGAACGAAACGCGGCTCGTCGAGGAACGCACGCGCTGGGCGGCGACGCTGGCCGAGGCCGAGACCGCCGTGGCCCAAGCGCAGACACGCCAGGCCCTGGCCGAGCACGCCTGCGCCAACCTGGACGGCCAGCTCCGCGACAGCCACGCCCTGCGGGAGGATTTGATCCAGCAGCGGGATCGGTTGCAGGCGGTGGTTGATCGCGTCACCCACGAGCTCGAGGCCCTCCAGGCCGACAAGACCGCCCGGCTCGCCGCGGCGGACCAGGAACGGGAGCGCACCGCGGCGCACCTGCGCGCCGTCGAAGACCGCGCCCATCAGGAAATTGACCGCGCCCGACAAGAGACCAAACAGTGGCAGCACCGCCACGAAGCGGCCGAACGGAGCTATCGTGACGGGGGGCAGGCGCTTGAAGCGCGGTGCGAAGCATTGCAAAAGCAGTGGCAGCAGGCCGAGAAGGAGGTCGCGCGTCTCTCGGGGCACGTCGCGGCGCTTGAAACGTCGCTCGCCAAGGCCAGTGTCCGCCCGAAGGCTAAGGAGGCGCGGAGGTCGGCCAAGTCTTCGAAGACCGCCAAGGCCAAGTAACGGACGTGAGGATCATCCAAGATCATGGACTACCCTGAGGAGCATCCCATGGCGCCGCCCGCGCTTGAGGCGATCGCCGCGCGGCTCGCCGGAGGCTTCATCCACCGACTGACGCCTTTGCTAGGGAGGCCGGCACGCGTCATTTGTCCCTCGGACGAGGCGGAGCAGGCGCTTATCGTTTCGATGACGCAAGCTGCAGACGCGCAGGGGATGGCTTCGGAGGTCATCGACTTGCGGCCGGCGCCTGCCGAGCGATTGGACGCCATTACAGCACGACTGGACGGCTGGCAAAGCGGTGCGGCCAATAGCAATGACCAAACGGCGCAACGACTGCTGATCTTGCTTGGGTTCGACGCCTTCGGCGACGACACACAGGATGCGCCAACGTACCCGTTCCGATCCAAGTTTCAATTCGACCAGAAATTCCTATGGCTGTTCGTTGGTCGCGACGCCTCCCGCATGCGGTTCCTGTTCGAAAGCTACCGGCGTCCTCTGTATCGCGCAGCAGGCGATATCACCCCTGACGACTGGAAACGCAGTTGATCCTCGTTTTTCCTGTTGCTCAAGTGAGTTGGCAGTCTGCGCCTCTGGCCTAACTTTCGGCGGCAGTTTGTTGGCCCAAAAGTGCGGCAGTTAGTCGGCAGGCAGGTGTCGGCCGTTGGCGCTTGAACCATCAATTTCGCGGCGGTTTCTCGGGGTCGACGGTGAGAACGGGGCTGGTTGTTGGCCAATATCCGCCTCGGCGGTACCTTGTTGGCGGCTAGGAGGCGGTTTCTTCGGCTTGGCGGTGGCAGTTCGTTGTCCTTAGACAACGTGCAACAACAACCGGCCACGGGAGCGGCTCCGGCGGCCTCATCGGGCACCTTCGCCATTTCGCATAATGTATATTATGTAAAATTACAGAATCAACGCCGGGCCTTGAAAAACTCCCGCAACATGGTCGACGCCTCACCGGCCAACAGACCACCCTGCACCGCAAGGCAATGGTTGTGGCGCGGGTCGACCAGGGTGTCGAACACGCTGCCGGCGGCGCCGGTCTTGGGATCGGTGGCTGCGTAGACCACGCGGCCGATGCGCGCGTGGATCAACGCCATGGCGCACATCGCACATGGCTCCAGCGTCACGTACAAGGTGGCGCCGACCACCCGATGGTTGGCGAGCCTTTCGCCGGCCGCCCGCAATGCCATCACCTCGGCATGGGCGGTGGGATCGTGCAAGGTGATGTTGCGGTTCCAGCCCAGCCCGACGATTTCGCCGCCCAGGACCAGCACGGCCCCCACCGGCACTTCGTCCTCGGCGTCACGGGCATGCGCGGCGAGCTGCAATGCGCGGCGCATGTACGCCTCGTCCTCGTCGGTGAAAGGCTGGCGGGTTTCTTCGGTCATGTCGGCAAACGGTAAACGATCACGAGAAAGCCGGCGCGATGCCGGCTTTCGTGGCAAGGCATGTGCTCGCGGCCCGGCTCATTCCCACTCGATGGTGGCCGGCGGCTTGCCGCTGATGTCGTAGACCACGCGGGAGACGCCGCGCAATTCGTTGATGATGCGGTTGGAGACCTTGCCGAGGAAGTCGTACGGCAGGTGCGCCCAGTGCGCGGTCATGAAGTCGATGGTCTCCACGGCGCGCAGCGCGATCACCCATTCGTAGGCACGCGCATCGCCGACCACGCCCACCGATTTCACCGGCAGGAACACGGCGAAGGCCTGGCTGGTCTTGTCGTACAGGTCGGCCTTGCGCAGTTCCTCGATGAAGATCGCGTCGGCGCGAGCCAGCAGCTCGGCGTATTCCGGCTTCACCTCGCCGAGGATGCGCACGCCCAGGCCCGGGCCGGGGAACGGATGGCGGTAGACCATCGCGCGCGGCAGGCCGAGTTCCACGCCGATGCGGCGCACCTCGTCCTTGAACAGCTCGCGCAGCGGCTCGACCAGCTTGAGCTTCATGTGCTCGGGCAGGCCGCCCACGTTGTGGTGGCTCTTGATGACGTGGGCCTTGCCGGTCTTGCTGCCGGCGGATTCGATCACGTCCGGGTAGATGGTGCCCTGCGCCAGCCACTTTGCGTTGACGAGCTTGTGCGATTCCTCGTCGAAGATCTCGACGAACAGGCGGCCGATGATCTTGCGCTTGGCTTCCGGGTCGGCCACGCCTTCCAGCGCCTTGAAGTAGCGCTCGGCGGCGTTGACGCGGATGACCTTGACGCCCATGTGCTCGGCCATCGTGGCCATCACCTGGTCGCCTTCCTGCCAGCGCAGCAGGCCGGTGTCGACGAATACGCAGGTGAGCTTGTCGCCGATCGCCCGGTGCAGCAGCGCGGCGACCACCGACGAATCGACGCCGCCGGAAAGGCCGAGGATGACCTCATCGCCACCGACCTGCTCGCGCACGCGGGCGATCTGGTCTTCGATGATGTTGGCCGCCGTCCACAGCGTGGCGCAGCCGCAGATGTCGGTGACGAAGCGCTTGAGCAGCGCACTGCCCTGCTTGGTGTGCGTCACCTCGGGATGGAACTGCACGCCGTACCAGCGCTTGTCCTCGTTTTCCATCACCGCGACGGGGATGCGGTCGGTGGCGCCCGTGATGGCGAAACCCGGCGGCGCCTTGCTGACATGGTCGCCATGGCTCATCCAGACGTCCAGGCGATGCGCGCCGGCGTGGTCGCTGAATCCGTCGAACAGGCGGCTCTTCGCCACGATGTCGACTTCGGCATGGCCGAACTCGCGCTGGTCGGCAGCTTCCGTCGCGCCGCCCAGTTGCGCGGCCAGCGTCTGCATGCCGTAGCAGATGCCGAGGATCGGCAGGCCCGAGTCGAACACTTCCTGCGGTGCCCTGGGCGCGCCTGGCAACGTGGTGGATTCCGGGCCACCCGAGAGGATGATGCCCTTGGCGCCGAACGCGGCGATCTCGGCCGGATCATGATCCCAGGCCCAGATCTCGCAATAGACGCCCAGCTCGCGCACGCGCCGCGCGATCAGCTGCGTGTACTGCGCGCCGAAGTCGAGGATGAGGATCTTGTCGTCGTGGAGCCGGGATTGGGGATTGGGGATTCGGGATTCGGACATGCCGGCGGCAACGTGGCTGTGTGATAGGCGATATGGATGGCCGTGCATCGTGAGACGCTGAGAGGATTCGGCGCTCCGCTTTGCCGAATCCCGAATCCCGTCTCCTGAATCCCGGCCGTCAGGAATTCAGCCGGTAGTTCGGCGCTTCCTTGGTGATCTGGATGTCGTGCGGATGCGCCTCGGTCACGCCGGCCGAAGTCACCTTCACGAACTGCGCCTTGTTGCGCACGTCGTCGATGGTGGCCGCGCCGAGGTAGCCCATCGAGGCGCGCAGGCCGCCGATCAGCTGGTGGATGATGTTGCGCAGCGAACCGCGGTACGGCACGCGGCCTTCGATGCCTTCGGGCACCAGCTTGTCGGCGTCGGCCTCGTTGTCCTGGAAGTAGCGGTCCTTGGAGCCGAGCTGCATCGCGCCGATGGAGCCCATGCCGCGGTAGCTCTTGTACGAACGGCCCTGGAACAGTTCCACCTCGCCCGGCGATTCCTCGGTGCCGGCGAACATCGAACCCAGCATCACCGAGCTCGCGCCCGCCGCCAGCGCCTTGGGGATGTCGCCGGAATAGCGGATGCCGCCGTCGGCGATCAGCGGGATGGAATCCTTGAGGGCCGTGGCGACCATGTCGATCGCCGTGATCTGCGGCACGCCCACGCCCGCCACCACGCGGGTGGTGCAGATCGAGCCCGGGCCCACGCCCACCTTCACCGCGTCGGCACCGACGTCGCGCAGCATCAGCGCGGCATCGCCGGTGACGATGTTGCCGGCCACCACCTGCACCAGCGGGAACTGCCGCTTCACCCAGGCCACGCGGTCGACCACGCCCTGCGAGTGGCCATGCGCGGTATCCACCACCAGCACGTCCACGCCGGCCTCGACCAGCGCCTCCACGCGGCGTTCGGTGTCGCCGCCCACGCCCACAGCCGCGCCGACCAGCAGCGCCTCGTTGCGGTCCTTCACCGAGTTCGGGTTGTCGCGCGCCTTCTGGATGTCCTTCACGGTGATCAGGCCGCGCAGCTCGAAGTCGTCGTTGACCACCAGCACCTTCTCGATGCGGTGCTTGTGCAGCAGTTGCAGCACCTCGTCCTGGCTGGCGCCCTCCTTCACCGTCACCAGGCGTTCCTGCCGGGTCATGATGTTGCGTACCGGATCGTCGGGCTTGCGCTCGAAGCGCATGTCGCGGCTGGTGACGATGCCGACCAGCTTGCCGCCGTCCACCACCGGCACGCCCGAGATGCTGTGCGCACGGGTGAGCGTGAGCACTTCGCGGATGGAGGTGTCCGGGCTCACGCTGAAGGGGTTGCGGATCACGCCGGCCTCGAACTTCTTCACCAGGCGCACTTCGGCGGCCTGCTGTTCGAGCGTCATGTTCTTGTGGATGATACCGATGCCGCCCTGCTGCGCCATGGTGATGGCGAGGCGCGCTTCGGTCACGGTGTCCATCGCGGCGGAGACGATGGGGATGTTCAGGCGCAGGTTGCGGGTGAACCGGGTGGAGGTGTCCACGTCGCGCGGCAGCACGGTGGAATGACCCGGAACAAGGTAGACGTCGTCGTAGGTGAGAGCCTCGGCGAGAATGCGCATGGTAAGCCCCGCGGCAAAGAGAGGATTATACGCGGCACTGCAGCATGTCGCCAGACCGATGCGGCAGAATCAACGGGCCTCGGCGGCTTCCAGCGTGTTTTCCATCAGCGTGGCCACGGTCATCGGGCCCACGCCGCCGGGCACCGGGGTGATCCAGCTGGCGCGCTCCGCGGCAGGCGCGAATTCCACGTCGCCCACCAGGCGGCCGTCGTCGAGGCGGTTGATGCCGACGTCGACCACCACCGCGCCGGGCTTGATCCATTCGCCCTTGACCAGCCCCGGGCGCCCCACGGCGACGATCACGATGTCGGCCTGGCGCACGTGGCCTTCCAGGTCGCGGGTGAACTTGTGGCAGCAGGTGGTGGTGCAGCCGGCGATCAGCAGCTCCAGCGCCAGCGGCCGGCCCACGTGGTTGGACACGCCGACGACCACCGCATGCTGGCCGCGCACCGGTCGATCAGTGTGGCCGAGCAGGGTCATCACGCCCTTGGGCGTGCATGGGCGCAGGCCGAAGCGGCGCAGCGCGAGGCGGCCCACGTTCACCGCCTGGAAGCCGTCCACGTCCTTAGCCGGATCGATGCGGTCGACCAGCGCATCCTCGTCGATGTGTTCCGGCAGCGGCGACTGCACCAGGATGCCGTGCACTTCCGGATCGGCGTTGAGCCGGTCGATCAGCGCGAACAGTTCGTCCTGCGTGGTGCCGGACGGCAGGTCGTAATCGAACGAGCGGAAACCCACCTGGTGGCAGGCCTTGCGCTTGTTGCGCACGTACACCGACGAAGCCGCGTCGTCGCCCACCAGCACCACCGCCAGGCCCGGCGCCAGCTGGCCCTGGACCTTGCGTTCGGCGACGCGCTTGCCGATGCGATCCAGCAGTTCCTGCGCGATGCGTTTGCCGTCGAGGATGCGTGCGCTCATGGTGTTTTTCTGCTGTGCGAAGCGCGACATTATCCTGACTGGCCCCTGCCCGCACAAACGCATTCCGCCCATGCCCCTGCAGAACCCGCCCGGCCCCGCGAACCTTGATGCCCCTCCCCTCGTCCTGCGTCCCTGGCAGGATGGGGACGCGCCGGCCTTGCACGAAGCCGTGCGGGAATCGCTGGCCAGCGTCGGCCGCTGGCTGGCATGGTGCCGCGCGGACTACGACCTCGATGCCGCCATCCAGCGCATCACGTTCTGCAGACAGGGCTGGCAGGCTGGCGAGCAGTACGCCTTCGCGATCTTCGATACGGCGGAGCGCCTGGTGGGCGGCGCCGGGCTCAACCAGCTGGACGAGCGCAACCTGCGCGCGAATCTCGGCTACTGGATACGCAGCTCGGCCACGGGCCGTGGATATGCGGCAAGCGCCGCGCGTGCCGTCGCGACATTCGGCTTTGAAAAGCTGGCGCTGCGGCGGATCGAGATCGTGGCCGCGGAAGGCAATCTTCCCAGCCAGCGCTGCGCCGAGCGCATCGGCGCCAGGCGCGAAGGCATTGCAAGGCAGCGCGTGCTGGTGCACGGGCAGTCCGAAGATGCCGTGGTCTACGGGTTGATCCCGGCCGACCTCGATCAGCCAGCTGCAGCGCAGAATGCAGCGACGTCTTCGTAACCCGTGAAGCTTGCGTTCGTGCCGCAGCCTGGACAGGCCGGATCGCGCGGCAGGCGCGTCTCGCGGAAACGCATGCCCAGCGCGTCGAAGGACAGCAGGCGGCCGACCAGGGGTTCGCCCAGCCCGAGGATCAGCTTGAGTGCCTCGGTGGCCTGCAGCAAGCCCACGATGCCGGGCAGCACGCCGAGCACGCCGGCCTCGCTGCAGTTCGGTGCATCGGCGGCGGCAGGCGGCTCGGGGAACAGGCAGCGGTAGCACGGCGAATCCGCGCGACGCGGATCGAACACGCCAAGCTGGCCGGTGAAGCGTTCCACCGCGCCGTAGACCATCGGCAGCTTCAGTCGCAGCGAAGCCGCAGCGAGCAGGTAGCGCGCGGGGAAATTGTCGGCGCCATCGATCAGCACATCGTGGCCTTCGAGCAGGCGTTCCACGTTGCCGGCATGCAGGCGTTCGCTGCGCAGTTCGATGCGCACGCGCGGGTTCAATGCACCCAGCGCGATGCGCGCCGACTCGGTCTTGGCCATGCCCACGCGCGCGTCGGCGTGAATGACCTGCCGGTGCAGGTTGGAACGCTCCACGCGGTCGTCGTCGATCAGGGTGAGTTGCCCCACGCCTGCCGCAGCGAGATACAGCGCTGCGGGCGCACCCAGGCCACCGGCGCCGAGCAGCACCACCTTCGCTGCCGCGAGCCTCGCCTGCCCGGCCTCGCCCACCTGCGGCAGGCGCAACTGGCGCGCGTAGCGTTCTGCCGCGTCGGCATCCAGTGCGCCGGTGACGATGGGCAAGCCTTCTCTTTTCCAGCGCTCGAAGCCGCCGGCCACGGAACGCACGTCGCGGTAGCCCATGCGCTGCAGGGTTTCCGCTGCCAGCAACGAACGCACGCCGCTGCCGCACAAGGTGAGGATGGGACGCGCGCGATCCGGCTCGGCCTGCTCGATGCGCAGCTCCAGGAAGCCACGCGACAAGCCCAGCGCAGCCGCGGGCATGCCGGCGGCGCGTTCGCCGTCCTCGCGCACGTCGACCAGCAAGGCGCCTTGCGCCTGCTGCGCGAGTGCATCGGCGGGTGACAGTTCGGGGATGCGGCCGCGGAGCTCGGCCAGCAGGGTGTCGCGATGGGTAGGCGCAGGCATGCCGACAGTGTAGCGCGGGTCTCCCCTTCGCCCTTGGCGGAGGGGAGGCAACACCGCGCCTACTTCTTGCGCTTCTTCATCTCGCGGATCATGCGCTGGCGCTTGCGCATCTGGCCTTCGGTGAGCACGTTCTTCTTGCCGGCATAGGGGTTCTCGCCTTCGCGGAACAGGATGCGGATGGACGTGCCTTCGAGCTTGTAGCGTTTGCGGAAGAAGTTCTCGAGGTAGCGCTGGTAGGCCGGTGCGATGTGCTTGGTGCGGCTGCCGTGGATCACGATGGTGGGCGGGTTGCTGCCACCGGGATGGGCGAAGCGCAGCTTGGGCGCGTGCCCGCGGACCAGCGGTGGCTGGTAGTTCTGGTAGGCCTTTTCCAGCGAGCGGGTGAGGTCGGACGAATTCAGCTCCCGGGTCGCGGAAGCGTGCGCGCGCACGATGGCGCGCATCAGCTCGCGCAGGCCCGAGCCGTGCATGGCGGAGATGTAGACGTGCTTCGCCCAGTCCACGAACTGCAGGCGGCGCGCGAGCGCCTCCTGGCAGCGCTCGCGCTGGTAGGCGTCGAGGCCGTCCCACTTGTTCACCGCGATCACCAGCGCCCTGCCCTCGTCCAGCGCGTGGCCGATCAGGGTGAGGTCCTGGTCGGCGAGGTTCTCGCGCGCGTCGATCATCATCACCACGACCTGCGCGGCGGCCATCGACTGCAGCGTCTTGATGACGCTGAACTTCTCCACCGCCTCCTCGACGCGCGCGCGGCGGCGCACGCCGGCGGTGTCGATCAGGGTGTACTTGCGACCGTCCCGTTCCAGCGGCACGCGGATCGGGTCGCGCGTGGTGCCCGCCACGTCGGAGACGATCAGGCGATCTTCGCCGAGCAGGCGGTTGACCAGGGTGGACTTGCCCGCGTTCGGGCGGCCGACGATGGCGACGCGGATGCTGTCGCCCTCGACCGGCGCGAGTTCTTCGTGCGCGTCTTCCGGCAACAGCGGTTGCAGCGCGGCGAGCAGGCGGTCGGTGCCGCGGTTGTGCGCGGCCGACAGCGGCAGCGTGGCGGCGATGCCGAAGACGGCGAATTCGGCCAGCGCGGACTGCTCGTCGAGGCCGTCGGTCTTGTTGACCGCGACGATGATCGGCTTGCCGCTGCGGCGCAGCTCGTCGAGGATGCTGCGGTCCTGCGGCAGCAGGCCGTCGCGCGCATCCACCACGAACAGCAGCGCCTGCGCCTCGTCGATGGCAAGGCGTACCTGCTGCGCGGTGAGCGCATCCAGGCCTTCTTCCACGCCGGAGAGACCGCCGGTATCGACCACCACGAACGGCCGCTCCTCGACGAGGTGGCAGACGCCGTAGTGGCGGTCGCGGGTGACGCCCGGCAGGTCGGCCACCAGGGCGTCGCGGCTGCGCGTCAGCGCGTTGAACAGGGTCGATTTACCGACGTTGGGGCGACCGACCAGGGCGACGACGGGCAGCATGGCAGTTCATTGGTTCCTGACGATCAGTGCGCGCCGAGGCGGTAGGCGCCGATATGGCCCTTCACGTCCTCGATGTACACGGTGTCGCCCACCACCAGCGGCTGGGCCTGGATCGGCTTCTTGGACAGGCGGATGCGCGCGGCCAATGCGCCATCGCTGGCCTGCAGCCAATGCACGAAGCCGTAGGCATCCGCGACCACCACGTAGTTGCCCTGCAGCGCGGGGCCGGTGAGCCAGCGGTACTTGAGCTTGGCGTTCTTCCACATGTCCGAGCCGCTGCTGCGGTCGAACGACCACACCTCGCCCTGGTCGTCGACGCCGTAGAGGGCCGTGCCGCCGAGCGCCAGCGAGGTGTAGGTGGAGAACGGATGCGACCACAGCGGGCGGCCGCTGGGGCCGTCGATCGCGGTGAGGTCACCGTGGTAGGCGGAGCCGTACAGCGTGCTGCCGTCGAGCAGGATCGTGCCGTCGGCGTCGTTGAGGCGCTCGATGTCGGTGCGACCCTCGCCGTTGGCCAGCCGCTGTTCCCACAGCTTCTCGCCGTTGTCCTGGCGCAGCGCGACCAGCTTGCCGTCGTCGCTGCCGATGAACACCACGCCGTTCGCGGCCAGCGGCGTGCCGTAGCCACGCAGGCTGAGTGCGGGCACGGTGCCCTGGTCGTACACCCAGCGGCGCTTGCCGGTGGCGGCGTCGAGGCCGTACACGCGGCCGTCCTGCGTGCGGGCGATCACCAGGTCGCCGCTGATCGCCGGGGCGGCGACCACTTCGGAATCCAGTTCGGACGACCACAACGGGCTGCCGTCCTTCGGGCTCATGCCGTAGACATAGCCGTCCAGCGTCCCCACCGCCAGCAGGTCGCCGGCGACGGCCGGGCTGCCGGCGTAGGAGCCGTTGGGGATCTCCTTCCCTTTCTTGCCGCTGCCAAGGCCGAACCAGCCCTTCTTGACCTTGGTGGTCTTTTCCCACAACTGCTTGCCGCTGGCGGCGTCGAACGCGGCGATCTTGCCGTCGGTGCTCACCGCATACAGCACGCCGTCAACCACGACCGGGCGCAGGCGCACGCCGCTGATGCCGGCACCGTCGCCAATGCGCGCCGTCCACACCTTGCTGACCTGCACGGTGGGCGTGAAGTGCTTGTCCAGCGGCGTGGGCGGCTCGATGTTCTTCTTCTTGAACGAATTGCAGCCGGCCGCCAGCAATGCCAGCGAACCCAGGGCCAGCAGCCATGCGCTCTTCTTCACCACGTCTTTCATGCACCCTGCTTCCCGGCCACGGCCAGATCGTCGATTTTCATCTGCAGGACGGCGTGTTGCGGCGCGTCCTCACCCAATGCCGCCATCGCCGCCTGGTAGGCCTTGCGTGCGTCGTCGGCGCGTCCCAGCTTGACCAGCGCGTCGCCTCGGAGTTCCTGGTTCATGCCGGCGTAGTCGCCGGCCGGCATGGTTTCCAGCGTGGCCAGCGCAGCCTGGCCATCGCCCTTCGCCAACTGGACGCGGGCGATGCGCAACTGCACCAGCGACTTCAGCACCGGACTGCCGGCATGCGCCACGGCCCATTGCAGCGAAACGATGGCCTTGTCGAACTGCTTGTCCTGCACTTGCTGCTTCGCGCGGTCACTGACCGCGAACAGCGCATACGGCGACTTGGCGTAATCCTTCATCAGCTCATCGGTGAAGGCCGTTGCCGCTTCCGGCTTGCCGCTGGCGAGCGCCACGTCCGCCTGCTGGTACAGCGTGGCAGCGGCAGCCTCGTTGTTGGCCTGGTGCTTGCGCCACTGCTGCAGGCCGAAGATGCCGACCAGACCGATCGCGATGCCGACGGCGATGGAGAGGCCGTTTTCGCGCAGCCATTTCTGGACACGTTCGCTTTGTTCGTAATCGTCGTATGCGTCGAATGCCATGCTTCACCGTTCGTGGGTGCCGCGCACGCGATGCGCACGCAAGCCGGAGGCGGAAAAACAGCCCGCCTTCACCCTTCGCCCGAAGCCGGGCGAAGAATGGACAAGCATAACCGAAATGGATGGTTCGCAGGCGCGGCAGGACGCGTCAGAGGCTGGTCGCCGCGGCCTTGCCGTCGGCAATGCGCATGTGGAAATGCGCCACGTTGGCATGGCGCAACGCATCGAGCGCCACGGGCTGACCATCGATGCTCACCTGCGCGCCGTCGGCGTTGCCGATGCGCACGTCCAGCGGCTGGTCGCTGCGCCAGGTCTTGCTGGTTCCGGCGGGCAACAAGCCGTATTGCAGTCGCGAGCCATCCTGCCCCACGACCTCGACCCAACTGGCCGCGTCGAGATCCAGCGTGATGCCGTGGCTGCCGGTACCGACGACGGCCGCGGTCGCCGCCGTGCCGGCGGCCGCAGGGGCACTGGTTTTCGGCGCAGACAGGCTGGCGTCGCCCATGTTCGGGAACGGCGCCATCGAGGCCATCAACGGCTGGTCATTGGCGGGTTGCGCGGCCGGCGCCTTCGCGACGGTGGCGGCTGGCGCATCCGGCTGCCTGGCAGGCGCCGCGACCTGCTGCGCATCCTGCTGCGCCACGGGCGAAGCATCCAGCGGAGTCAGGTGGCTGAGGTCGCGATCCAGCGTGCTGCGCACGCCGAACCAGATCGTGGGTACCGCGATGACCAGGGTCAGCACCACGTAGGTGGCGGCGGTGGCGTAGCGGTCGAACAGGAAACGCGAATGCGAAATGCCGCCAGTGGCGACGAGTGTCGGCTCGACGCTGCGGACACGCGCCAGCTCGGCCTGGATCACCGCGTCGTCGAGGCCGAGGTACTGCCCGTACTTGCCGATGTAGCTGGCCAGGTAGACGCGCGAATCGAGGTCGTCGTGCCCGCCTTGCTCCAGCCTGCGCAGGACGCGCAATGGCAGCTTCAGGGCATGGGCGCAGGTTTCCAGATCTAGCCGGCGTGCCTCGCGTGCAGCGCGCAGTCGACTGCCGAAGGCGAGGTCAGGGTCGACGTATCCGGCCAGGGAAATGGTGGCTTCCGTGTTTCCAGCCTGCTCGGCGAACAGGTCGGGCGCGGCCGGGTCCTGGTCAGGCTGGGAGGGATGCATGTTGTTCATGGATTGCTGGCGGTGGCTTTCATTGCGCGGGCCTGCTCCGAATCCGGGAACTGGCTCTGCAAATGCCTGAGATAGGTCTGGGCTGCATCCGTATGGCCCAAGCGCGATTCGATATCGTAACCAAGCTTGAGGGAGGCCGCAGTCGGCTTGCCCAACGCATCGAAGCGCTGGATGAAAGCCGCGGCACGAAATGCATCCCCCTGCTTGTAGAGTACTTCGGCAAGCTGGAAAAGTGCATCGCCATTGCCCGGATTTCGCGCGATTGCATCACGGAAACTCGCTTCCGCACCGGCCTGGTCGCCCATCTGCAGCTGGCAGATGCCGGCGTTGGTGAGGGCCACGTCCGGCGTGGCGTAGAACGGGTCGGCCACGGCCTTCTTGAAATAGCCGATGGACTCCTGCGGCTTGCCGGTGCGGCACAGGAACTGGCCGAGGTTGTTGTTCACGTCGCCCTTGTCCGGGGCCAGTGCAACCGCTTGACGATAGTTGGCCTCGGCCTCGGGAAGCTTGTTGATCTTCTCGTAGACGAACGCGATCACGGTGTGGGCCGGTATGTAGTTCGGATCGAACTGCAGGGCCAGCTTCAATTTCTCCAGCGCCCCCTCCAGGTTGCCGGCGGCAAGGTAATGCTGGGCCAGGTCGGTATGGATGCGGGCGGCATCCTTGAGTTGGTCGGCCTTGCTGGTCTTGGGGATGTTGTCGGTCGGTCCGGGACCATTGCCGTCGTTGTGCACTGTCACGCAGCCGGCAAGCGCCAGCGCCAGGCTGATTCCGATCAGCGGTCTACAGCGCATGCGTCACTCCTTGTTCCACACGTTGGCGAATTTCCGCACTGCGGCGGGTACGGTCGTTCACCTGCCCGGCCAGCTGGCCGCAGGCGGCATCGATGTCGTCGCCGCGGGTGCGGCGCAGCATGGTGAGTATGCCGGCGTTGAGCAACTGGGTCTGGAACGCGCGGATGGCCTCGGCGTCCGAGCGCTCGAAGCGCGTACCCGGGAAGGGGTTGAACGGGATCAGGTTGACCTTGCAGGTCGGCAGCTTGCGCATGAAGCGGATCAGCTGCTTCGCATGCTCGGGCTGGTCGTTCACGCCCTTCATCAAGGTGTATTCGAAGGTGATCGAGGTACGCGGCTTGCGTGCGATCCAGCGCTGGCAGGCGGCGGTGAGCTCGGCCAGCGGGTAACGCTTGTTGAGCGGCACCAGCTCGGTGCGCAGCTCGTCGTTGGCCGCGTGCAGCGACACCGCCAGCGACACGTCGATGACGTCCGACAGCTTGTCGATCATCGGCACCATGCCGGCGGTGGACAGCGTGACGCGCTTGGACGCCAGGCCGAAGCCCAGGTCATCGCGCATCAGGCTCATCGCGCGCACCACGTTGTCGAAGTTCGCCAGCGGCTCGCCCATGCCCATCATCACCACGTTGGTGATGCGGCGGTTCTGGTGGGTGACGTTGCCCAGGTGCTTCGCCGCCACCCACATCTGGCCGATGATCTCGGCGGTGGCGAGGTTGCGGTTGAAACCCTGCGCGCCGGTGGAGCAGAACTGGCAGTTCAGCGCGCAGCCGATCTGCGAGGACACGCACAGCGTGCCGCGGGTGGGCTCAGGGATGTACACCGCCTCCACCGCGTTGCGGCCATCCATGCCCAGCAGCCACTTGTGCGTACCGTCCGCGGCGGCCTTGTCGACCAGGGTCTGCGGCGGTCCGACGTGGCAGCTCGCCTCGAGCTTGGCGCGCAGCGCCTTGCCCACGTCGGTCATGTTCGCGAAGTCGGACTCGAGGTGGTGGTAGATCCACTTCATCACCTGCTCGGCGCGATACGGCTTCTCGCCGAGCTGCGCGAAGAAATCGCGCAGCCCCTGGCGATCGTAGTCGAGCAGGTTGACCTTGCCGGCGGTGCCGGACTGGTCGGATGAAATGGTGGCTACCTCGGTCACAACTACTTACCGGCCATGCACTTCAGTCGAAGCGAAGAAATAAGCGATCTCGACCGCGGCCGTCTCGGCGGCGTCGGAACCATGCACGGCATTCGCGTCGATGGAGTCGGCGAAGTCGGCACGGATCGTGCCCGGCGCGGCTTCCTTCGGGTTGGTGGCGCCCATCAGGTCGCGGTGCTTGAGCACGGCGTTCTCGCCCTGCAGCACCTGGATCATCACCGGGCCGGAGATCATGAAATCCACCAACGCCTTGAAGAACGGACGCTCCTTGTGCACCGCGTAGAAGCCTTCGGCTTCGGCACGCGACAGCTGCTTCTGCTTGGCGGCGACGACCTTGAGGCCGGCCTTCTCGAAACGGGCGTAGATCTCGCCGATCACGTTCTTGGCGACGGCGTCGGGCTTGATGATGGAAAGGGTGCGCTCCAGCGCCATGGGTGTGCTCCGGTAATGGGATGAAAGTGTGTGCGGTCGGCATCGTGCCGCGGGCGGCCAAAACCGACTCGGAATGCGGGTTTAGAACGCGAAGTTTGACAGATTCTATCCCATTCGCAAGTTGACGACGGGGCTTCCGGCCACCCCGTTTGACGCCGACCAATCCGCCCGCGTATGCTCAAACGATCGTTTGAATCCTTCCCCTGGCCACGTGGGATGACGCTACCCGTGAACCGCACCGGCTCCACCAAGGAACGCATACTCGGCGCCGCCGAGACCCTGTTCGCCCAGCGCGGCTTCGATGGCGCTTCGCTGCGCCAGCTGACCAGCGCCGCCGGAGTCAACCTCGCCGCGGTCAACTACCACTTCGGCTCCAAGGAAAAACTGGTCGAGCAGGTGTTCCGGCGCCGGCTGGATACGCTGAACGCCCAGCGCCTGGCCGCGCTGGCCAAGGTGGCCGGCCAGCCCGACACGCGGCTGGAGGACGTGCTCGACGCCTTCATCCGCCCTGCCCTGGAGCTGTCGCACGAGGACGAGGGTTCGCTGTTCATGCGCGTGCTGGCGCGCGCCTTCGCCGAGCACGACGACGGCCTGCGCAAGTTCCTGTCCGAGAACTACGGCCACGTGATGCGCCAGTTCACCGCCGAGTTCGCCCGCCTGCTGCCGCGGCTGAGCAAGGAAGAACTGTACTGGCGCATCGACCTGGCGACCGGCGCGCTGACCCATGCCATGTCCGGCTTCGGCATCATCCAGCGCAAGAGCGACGTCAGCGAACGCGCCCACCGCGAGCAGACCGTGCAGCACCTGATCCGCTTCGCCGCCGCCGGACTCAACGCCAGCTGATTTCACCGCACGGCCACCTTGATCGACCTCGTTCCGCAAGCCGTCCTTCACCCGGAGACTTCCATGACCGCTTCATCCACCACCCACCCGACGCTGCGCATCCGCAAGGCGGCCGTGCTCGGCGCCGGCGTCATGGGCGCGCAGATCGCCGCGCACCTGACCAATGCCGGCGTCGAAACCGTGCTGTTCGACCTGGCCGCGAAGGAAGGTCCCAAGAGCGGCATCGCGCTCAAGGCCATCGAAAACCTCAAGAAGCTCTCACCCGCCCCGCTGGCCGACGCCAGCCTCGCCGCCGCCATCATCCCGGCGAACTACGACCAGCACCTCGCCCTGCTGGAAGGCTGCGACCTGATCGTGGAAGCCATCGCCGAGCGGATGGACTGGAAGCTGGACCTCTACCGGAAGATCGCCCCGCACGTCTCGCCCACCGCGGTGCTGGCGTCGAACACCTCGGGCCTGTCGATCAACGGCCTCGCCGAGGCGCTGCCGGAGGAGATGCGCCACCGCTTCTGCGGCGTGCATTTCTTCAACCCGCCGCGCTACATGCACCTGGTCGAAGTGATCCCGACCCGGCTCACCGACCCGACGGTGGTCGAAGGCCTGGAAGCCTTCCTCGTCACCGCCGTGGGCAAGGGCGTGGTGATCGCCCGCGACACGCCGAACTTCATCGGCAACCGCATCGGCGTGTTCTCGATGCTGGCCACCATGCACCACACCGAACAGTTCGGCCTGGGCTTCGACGTCGTGGATGCGCTCACCGGCCCGGCCGTGGGCCGCCCGAAGAGCGCCACCTATCGCACTGCCGACGTGGTGGGCCTGGACACCATGGCGCACGTCATCAAGACCATGGCCGACACCCTGCCCGACGATCCGTGGCATGCCTACTTCAAGTCGCCCGTGTGGCTCTCCGCGCTGATCGAAAAGGGCGCGCTGGGCCAGAAGAACGGCGCCGGCTTCTACCGGAAGGCCGGCAAGGACATCGTGGTGCTCGACGTCGCCAAGCAGGATTACCGCGTTTCCGAGCAGAAGGCCTCGGACGAAGTCGCTGCCATCCTCGCGATCAAGAACCCGGCCGAGAAGTTCGCCAAGCTGCGCGCATCCAGCGACCCGCAGGCGCAGTTCCTGTGGGCCACTTTCCGCGACCTGTTCCACTACACCGCCTATCACCTTGCGGATATCGCGGATACGGCGCGCGACGTGGACTTCGCCATTCGCTGGGGCTATGGCTGGAAGCTCGGCCCGTTCGAGACCTGGCAGGCCGCCGGTTGGCAGCAGGTGGCGCAATGGGTGCAGGAGGATATCGCAGCCGGCAAGGCGATGAGCGGCGCGCCGCTGCCCGCGTGGGTGCTGGACGGCCGTGACGGCGTGCACGGCAAGGACGGTTCCTGGTCCGCCGCCGACGGCAAGTACAAGCCGCGTTCCGCGCACCCGGTCTACCAGCGCCAGCTGTTCCCCGATCCCATCCTCGGCGAGAAGTTCGACCAGGGCACCACGCTGTGGGAGAACGACGGCGTGCGCCTGTGGACGCTGGGCGACGACGGCGTGGGCATCATCTCGTTCAAGACCAAGATGCACACGGTCAACGACCAGGTGCTCGACGGCATCCAGCACGCCATCGGCATCGCCGAGGAAAAGCTCAAGGCGGTGGTGCTCTGGCAGAACGGCGAGCCGTTCTCCGCCGGCGCCGACCTCAAGGGCGCGCTGGGCCTGCTGCAGGCCGGCAGGTTCGACGACTTCGAGAAGATGGTCGCCAACTTCCAGCGCACCAGCATGCGCATCAAGCATTCGCTGGTGCCCGTGGTCTCCGCCGTGCGCGGCCTCGCCCTGGGTGGCGGCTGCGAGTTCCAGATGCACTCCGCGCGCACCGTGGCCGCGCTGGAAAGCTACATCGGCCTGGTCGAAGCCGGCGTGGGCCTGCTGCCCGCCGGCGGCGGCCTGCACGAACTGGCCGTGCGCGCGGCCAAGGCCAACCCGGCCGATCCGTTCGAGTCGCTGAAGAAGGTGTTCGAGACGGTGGCGATGGCCAAGGTCTCGCCCAGCGCCATCGAGGCGAAGAACATGGGCCTGCTGCGCGACAGCGACGTGGTCGTTTTCAACGCCTACGAGCTGCTGTACGTGGCGAAGAAGGTGGCGCTGTCGCTGGCCGAATCGGGCTACCGCCCGCCGCTGTACCAGCGCAACGTGCCGGTGGCCGGCGACGTGGGCACCGCCACCTTCAAGGCCTCGCTGGCCAACCTGCAGGCCGGCTACTTCGCCTCCGAGCATGACATCGCCATCGCTACCCGCATCGCCGACTGCCTGTGCGGCGGCAACGTGGAGCGCGGCTCGCTGGTGGACGAGGAGTGGCTGCTGGAACTGGAGCGCAGGCACTTCGTGGAGCTTGCGAAGACCGAGAAGACCCAGGCCCGCATCGCGCACACCATGACCACCGGCAAGCCGCTCAGGAACTGAGATTCGGGATACGGGATTGGGGATTCGGCAAAAGCCGGCGAGTCCCCAACCTTCTTGAAACTTCAGCCATCCATATACAACCCATTTGAAGCGCCGGGAAGATCGCAGGGATCAGGATCGCGTCGAACTGCTTGACCGAATCCCGAATCCCCAATCACGAATCCCGGCTTTCGGAGAAAGCCAATGACCAAGCAAGTGCAAGACGCCTACATCGTCGCCGCCACCCGCACCCCGGTCGGCAAGGCGCCGCGCGGCGTGTTCCGCAACACCCGTCCCGACGACATGCTGGCCCACGTCATCAAGGCCGTGATGGCGCAGGCGCCGGGCATCGACCCGCACCGCATCGGCGACGCCATCATCGGCTGCGCCATGCCCGAGGCCGAGCAAGGCATGAACGTGGCGCGCATCGGCGTGCTGCTGGCCGGCCTGCCCGACACCGTGCCCGGCGTCACCATCAACCGCTTCTGCTCGTCCGGCCTGCAGGCCGTGGCGATGGCCGCCGACCGCATCCGCCTCGGCGAGGACGACCTGATGCTGGCCGGCGGCACCGAGAGCATGAGCATGGTGCCGATGATGGGCCACAAGATCGCGATGAACCCTGCGATCTTCAGCAACGAGCACATCGGCATCGCCTACGGCATGGGCATCACCGCCGAGAACGTGGCCAAGCAGTGGAAGGTCAGCCGCGAGGCGCAGGACGCCTTCGCGGTGGAAAGCCACCGTCGCGCGCTGGCCGCGCAGGCCGCCGGCGAATTCAACGACGAGATCGCGCCGTTCCAGCTCGACGACCGCTACCCCGACCTCGCCACCCGTGGCATCGTCACCGACAGCCGCATCATCACCGCCGACGAAGGTCCCCGCGCGGGCACCACCGCCGAGGTGCTGGGCAAGCTCAAGACCGTGTTCCGCAACGGCCAGTTCGGCGGCAGCGTCACCGCCGGCAACTCCTCGCAGATGTCCGACGGCGCGGGTGCCGTGCTGCTGGCCAGCGAGAAGGCGATCAAGGAATACAACCTGCAGCCGCTGGCCCGCTTCGTCGGCTTCTCCGTCGCCGGCGTCAAGCCCGAGATCATGGGCATCGGCCCGAAGGAAGCGATCCCCAAGGCGCTCAGGCAGACCGGCATCACGCAGGACCAGCTCGACTGGATCGAGCTCAACGAAGCCTTCGCCGCACAGGCGCTGGCCGTGATGGGCGACCTCCAGCTCGATCCCGCCAAGGTCAATCCGCTGGGCGGCGCCATCGCGCTGGGCCACCCGCTCGGCGCCACCGGCGCCATCCGCATCGCCACCCTGCTCCACGGCCTGCGTCGCCGCAAGCAGAAGTACGGCATGGTGACGATGTGCATCGGCACCGGCATGGGGGCGGCGGGCATCTTCGAGGCGGTTTGATCGGGTGTCATGGACCGCGCGGCGATCCGCCTTGAATGAAAGAGCGAAAACGGCGCCCATCGTGGCGCCGTTTTCGTGTCGGGATGGTCAGTTTCGCAGCTTGCCCACCAGCTTCTTCCAGAATGACGGCCTGGCCTGGGGTTGCTGGCTGTCGGCAGGCTTCGGGGGGACGTATCCGGGCTGCATGGCCTGGCAGTCCGCCAGGAATGGTTGCGTGAGTTTTTCTACCTGCAAGGGCGCAACCCAGAAACCCACGCGGACCGGACTGCCAGTAATCTCGAACCACACGCCCAGGGACATCGACTGCAGCACTGGCGTGAGCTGGGCGAACGGCATCGTGCGCGAGAACACCAATGCATCGCCGTCAGCATGCGGGCGTTCCCCCTGATGCATCTGCCATGGCTGGCCGCCCACCTGGAAGTAGGCATACATGGCCCGCGCAGCCAGCAGTCCGGTGCGTTCGGCCCCCACCACGTAACGGGCCGCCAGCGTGATCTGCCCGGGTGCGCATTGCAGCGTCACCTGGTCCTGCTTGCCATGCACCATTTGCGACAGCAGCAGCGTGGACGGCGTGCCGGGAGCTTTTTGATAGGCCGCCTCCAGCGGCAGGCGGCCGTTGTTGGCCACCTGCGTGGAAGCCAGCTTTTCCGTGCTCCACCACGCGACGCCGTTCACCACCAGGCCGGCCACCTGCGCGAATTCCGCCGGACGCACGCCCATGGCCTCCACGTACTGGTTTGCGTCCGGCGTTTGCGCTGCGGACGAGGCCGCCCGCGCCGGTTGCAGGTTGTCGTGCAGGCCGATGCGGTCGGAACCACTGGGCGACCAGCGATACACGCCGCCCAGGTAGGCGTAGGCGCAGGCGTCGAGGCAGGTGGCCGGAAGCGCCGGTGAATTGCCGGTGTGCCAGGTTCCCAGGTGCGTGTTGAAGCGCGAGGCGCGGAACAGCCTGCCGAGCTCCATGCCCGCGACGATGTCACCCGCGGACGAATCCAGATAGACGTCCGAACCCGGCACCAGCTTCCCGGCCTCCAGCAGTTGGCGAACCTGCGCCACGGCCGCGTCGTCGATGGTCCCGGCTAGATAAGCCTGCGGCGCCTTGGCCACGCGCAAGGTCATGCTGTCGTTGCGCACGTGCACGGTGAGCGGGCCAGCCACATTGGGTGGCGATTTCGCGGGAACCTGAATCGCCAGCAGGCTTCCGGTCGCGGCCAGCAGAAGTATCGCGCAGCGTTTAGCGATGGAATCGGGCAAGGTCGCTCGCCTCGTCTGGAGCAAAGAGGCGAAGTGTCGCCGAATTCCGCTGGGTCTTGCATGAATGCGCGGTCGCGCGGGCTCAGTGCAAAGGGCGACCCTTGCTGCTGCGATCGGTTGGCGCCTGCTGGCAGGTCACGTCCGGCCGCACGCCGTGCACTGTTGCGCTACATCGCAGGAACCGGCGTGTCTCGCATTTCTCGCAATGGGCGAAATCGTGGCTCCGCTTCCCCCGGGGTGCGAACGCACCAAGCAGCATCGGCGACAGCGGCATCGATCCGGATTCCAAACGGCACCGTCGCCAGCCCATCCGCTGTTGCCCCACTACTCGCCGCGGGGGCGAGCCCCAAGGTGTCAGCGGTACAGGTATCGAACGCCGCTTTCGGCGTGCTGCCCGGACTGGATGCAGTTGCTGCGCAGTTCCTCGTAGGGCATCAACTTCCGTTGCAACCATTCGCGCATCTGGGGGCCGAACAGGTTCTCGGCCTTCCGCCGCGGCTTGCTCGGCTGCCCGCTCACCGCCTCGTTCTTCCAGGGCTCCTCGCGCAGGTCGGTGATCGCCTGGTCGCAACCGGCCTCCAGTTCGACCGCAGGATCGAAATCCAGGAAAGCGCACAGCCGCCGCCACTCGCCTTGCTGGTCGCGGACCAGGTCGTCCAGGAAAACGATATGGTGGTTGGACCGCGATGCATGTTCACAATGGATCTGGGCCGCATGATTCCATCGCCGCGACCATTTCGCCGTGCCTCCGGCGAAAATCCCCCGCTCTTCGTAGCGCATGCTGGCGTCCGCGATCGAGGCCAGCACATCCTCGCCCCGGCGGATCACATGCACGAAACGCGCATCGGGCACGTATTGCTCGATTTCCGGGATGTACAACAGGTGGCTGGGGGTCTTCTCGATCCATGCGACGCGCCCATCCGCGACTGCACAGGCATCGAGCATGCCGATGAAACGGCGCACGCAGCTTGCGGTACGCAACGGCCAACGCGGAAAGCGGTTGCCGCCCTGCGACAGTTGCTCCCGCAAGGCCCCCAGTGCCGCGCGTCCCTGCTGATGCGCAAAGCCGAGCCGTTGCCGCAGGCGCCGCCGCGGCTTGGCGGCGCTATCACCCCAACGCCATTCGACATTGCCGTACAGATGCTCGAAAAACGCAGTTTCTGGCAGGGAGAAAGCGGCTGGATGCCTCGCCAACATCGCCTGCACGAGCGTAGTCCCGGAACGCGGACAGCCAACGATAAAGATGCGTTGCATGCTGGGTGTATCTTTCAACAGCGGCACATGTACCTGACTGTAAGCCAACGAGCCGTCCATTACATGCTTGACGCCGATATGTAACATAACTTTACAAACCCGGTCGGCCACGCACTAGGCAAGCTCCTGCGGGTCGCCGTCCGTGCATTTGCTACGCTGGATGTCCCCAGCGACGGAACCGGCGAATGACGGCGCAAGACATCCACACCATCGACACCGGCTTCGTCCGGCCGCGTTTCGATGCGGCGTACCTCGTCGTAGAGAACGGTCGCGGCGCCTTCGTGGACTGCGGCACCAACCACGCGGTGCCACGCATGCTGGCCGCGCTGGATGACGCCGGCCTCGCCGCCCCGGACGTGGACTGGCTGATCCTCACCCACGTGCATCTGGACCACGCGGGTGGCGCAGGCGAGCTGATGGCCCGCCTGCCGAACGCCAGGCTCGTGGTGCATCCGCGCGGTGCACGGCACATGATCGATCCGTCGCAACTGTGGGCCGGCGCCAGCGCGGTGTATGGCGAACGCGTGATGGAGTCGACCTACGGCCGCCTGCGCCCGGTACCCGCCGAGCGCGTGGTCGAGGCCGCCGACGGCCACGTCGTCGATCTGGCCGGGCGCGCACTGCATTGCCTCGACACGCCCGGCCATGCCAGGCACCACCTCACCGTGCACGACGTGCGCACGAACGCCTGCTTCACCGGCGACGTGTTCGGCCTCTCCTACCGTGACTTCGACAACGCCAACGGTCCTTTCATCCTGCCGACCACCTCGCCGGTGCAGTTCGACCCCGAAGCGCTGCATGCCTCGCTGCGTCGACTGCTCGCGCTGGAACCGGCGGCGATGTACCTCACCCACTACGGCCGCGTGGAGGATATCGCGCGCCTCGCCGCCGACCTGCACGCACAGATCGATGCGATGGTGGCCATCGCGCGGGCGACGCACGGCAACCCGGATCGCCATGCGGCCCTGGTCCAGGCATTGACCGACCTGTACGCCCGGCGGGCCGTCGCGCATGGCTGGCAGCAGGGGCGCGAGGCACTCGCCGCGTTGCTGTCGATGGACATCGAGTTGAACGCGCAGGGACTGGAAGTCTGGATGGATCGCGCGTAGTCGAAACCGCGCGCCTAGGCCAATGCCTTGCGGTACATGTGTTGCGTCTTGACCCGCAAGTACCCGAGGCTCTCATAGAACGGGTGGGATCCCTCGCGCATCACGTTGGAGCGCACGCCGATCGCGCCAAAGCCCTGCGCGGATGCCCATCCCTCGGCATCCGCCACCAGCGCACGACCCACGCCTTTGCCGCGCGCCGCGGCATCCACCACCAGTCCCACGATCTCGATGCGTTCGCCGGATTCCAGCGTGAGCCGCCGTTCGACGGCGATCCAGCCGAGCAGTTCGTCGCGTTCGCCCTGCGCCACCACGATGCGGTGCTGCGGCATGGACAGCAGCGCGCACAGCCGCGCGTGCATCGTATCGACAGCCACCGGATAACCCAGTTCGCCGGCCAGCCGGGCGATCTCCGCGGCATCGTCGATGCGAGCCTCGCGCAACTCGGACATCTCAGGCCAGCCGCGTGCCGTTGGGCACGTTGCGTTCGATCGCGGTGAGCACCACGCCGTCCGGCGTGGGAAAGCCGGTGAGCAGGAACTGCGAGCGGAACGGGCCGATCTGCTTTTCGGGGAAGTTGATGATGCCCACGATCTGCCGGCCGACGAGATCCTCGGCCTTGTACAGCGCCACGACCTGCGCACTGGTCTTCCGTTCACCGTAGGGGCCGAAATCCGCCCACACCTTCCACGCCGGCTTGCGCGCCTCGGGGAAGGCTTCCACCCTGGTGATCGTGCCGGCCACGATCAGCACCTTCTCGAAGTCCGCCCAGCCGATCTCGCCCACCTGGGTTGTTTCCGTCGTTTCGCTCATCCTTCCAGCCTTGTCTTGAATCCGTCGCGGGCCTGCTGCCACCAGTAATTGAATTGCGCGGCGAGCAGGCCGAAGGGTTTGTGCGTGCTGGCCAGGCCGTAAGCGGAGAACTGCTTCCAGCCCTCGTCGCCTTCGGCAATCGCCGCGGCCAGCAGTTCGCCCGCCGCACAGGTGGGCGCGAGGCCGTGGCCGCCGAAGGCTTGCGCCCACCACAGGCCCGCGTCGTCGCCTTCGCCGCAGCCGAGCTGCGGCATCTGGTGGCGCGCGTAACTCATCAGGCCCGACCATGCGTAGTCGATCTTCGCATCCTTGAGCTGCGGAAACACCCGCGACAAGTCACGCCGCAGCAGGCGCTGCACGGCATGCGGCGAGCGGTTGCGGATGGAGATGCGGCCGCCCCAGAGCAGGCGCGTATCGGCCAGCGGGCGGTAATAGTCGAACGCGAAGCGGCTGTCGTACACCGCCGCGCGCGTGGCGAGGCATTCGCCGAGGCGCCCGCCTAAGGGCTCGGTGGCCATCACGTAGGTGGCGATGGGCAGCACGGCACGGTCGATCGGCTTGCGCAGGCCGGCGAGGTAGCCACCGCAGGCCAGCACCACCTGTTCGGCGAGCAATTCGCCCTGCGGCGTGCTGACCAACCAGCGCGAACCTTCGCGCCTGAGCCGCCGGACTTCGCTCTGCTCATGGATGCGCACGCCCTGCCCGCTCGCCGCGCTGGCGAGACCGATCGCGTAGTTGAGCGGATGGAGGTGCAGCGCGTTGCGCTCGTAGAGCGCGTCGTGATAACGCTCGCTCGACACGCGCTCGCGCAGTTGCTGCTGCGGCAGCCACTCCCAGTGCACGCCGTAATGCCCGGCCAGTAATTGCTGGCGTTGGCGCAACACCTCTGGGTCGCGGAACCAGTTGGCCCAGATCACGCCCTCGTCCACCGCGTCGCAGGGAATCGCATAGTGCGCGACACGTGCGCGGATGCGCTCGACCGCCGCGGTGGTGAGGCCGAACAGCGCGAGGGCACGTCCTTCGCCGAGCTGGTCGAGCAACGCCTGTTCGCCCAGCGAATAACCCGCGAACACGAAGCCGCCGTTGCGGCCGGAGGCACCGAAGCCGATCCGTTCGCGTTCCAGCAGCACCACGTCGCGCACGCCGCGTTCGGCCAGGCCAAGCGCGGTGTTCAGTCCCGCATAGCCGCCGCCGACGATGGCGATGCGCGTTTCCTGCCGTCCCTGCAGTGGTGCATGCGCCTCGTAGGGCGTGGCCGTGGCTGCGTAATACGACGGAACCGCTGGTTGCTTCATGCGCGAACGCCCCTGTGCGTCTGCAAGACACACGAGCATAGCCCAATCACTGGATCAGGCTCACTTGCAGCGGTCGCTCGTCGCTACGGCCGTGGTCGTCCACCACACGCACGCGGTAACTGCCGGCGTTGCGCGCCTGCCAGAACAGGCTGGTGCCCGGCCTGCCCTGCCCCACGTAGGCATCGTCCACGAACCAGTACAGCGCGTGCACGTCGGCGTCGGCGGTGGCGCTGAAGGCGATGCTCGTCCGGTCCGCCTGGTCGAGGCGCATCGCATAGGTGCTGGCACGCAGCGGCGAGGTGATCTGCGGCGGATCGCCCATGGGGCGGCCGGCATCGAGGCAGGCCGGATTCTGCGGCGGCTTGCGGCGCGGGATGCCGGCCTGCGCGAACACCTGCGCGAGATCGGACGGCCAGAACTCGAACACTTCCACGTGCGTGTGCTTGTCCGCGTACGGCGGGCATGCCGGCAGGCCGGTGGCGTCGTCGATCACCAGCGGGCGGTGGATGGTGTCCACGCGGATCGGCGACTTGCCGGGGATGAACCATGTCCAGCCGCGCTGCGGGCACCACTGGCTGGGCAGGTCGCCGCTGGCGAGGCAGATTTCCACGCGCTTGAGGTCGGCCGGCATGTGCCGCACCGGCTCCTGCATGTGCGGGCGTTCCGCGCGCAGCGCATCGACGCTCTGGAAGAACAGCGGTGCGGCGGCGTCCACGCCGACGAAGGCGGGGTTCGCCGTGCCGTCGAAGTTGCCGACCCACACCACCAGCACGTAGGGTCCGAAGCTGCCGGCCGTCCACGCATCGTGGAAAGCCCACGACGTGCCGGTTTTCCAGTACACCGGCAGGCGCGTGCTCTCCGCGCCGAAGGCGGCATCGGGGCGCGGGTTCTGCCGCAGCATGTCCATCACCATGAAGCTGGATGCATCGCTCAGCAGGCGCGTGCCGGACACCTGCGGATCATCCTCGCGCAGGCGCAAGGGTTGCAGCACGCCGCGATTGGCGAGCATCGCGTAGAGGTCGCCCAGCTCCTGCATGGTCACCTCGCCGCCGCCCAGCACGAGGGCGAGGCCGTAGTGCTGTTCGCTGGCGAGGCGGCTGATGCCGGCTTCACGCAGGAAGTCGTACAGGCTGGGCTGGTGCAGTTGCGAGGCCACCCACACCGCGGGGATGTTGCGGCTGCGGATCAGCGCCTGCGTGGCGGTGATCGGCCCGAGGAAATGCCCGTCGAAATTCTCCGGCGTGTACGGGCCGAACGAAGTCGGCACGTCGCGCAGCACGGTCTGCGGATGCAGGATTCCCTGGTCGAAGCCCAGCGCGTAGATGAAGGGCTTGAGCGCGGAACCGGGCGAACGCTTCGCATTCGTGCCGTTGTTCTGCCCCTCGATGCCGGCATCGAAGTAATTGGCCGAACCCACCATCGCCTTGATGCCCATGTCGCGGGTGTCGATCAGCAGCACCGCCGCGTTGCGGATGCCGCGCGAACTGTTGCGCTGCACGTAGTTCGCCACTTGCCGTTCCAGGCCGTGCTGCAGGTCGAGGTCGATCGTGGTGACGACGCGCGGCGGCAGGCGCTCGCCGCTCACGCGCTGCGCGGCGATCAACTGGTCCACCGCATGCGGCGCCTCGAACGGCAACTTGGCCAGGGGACGCAGCGTGAGCGGCAGGTCGAACAGCGGCTTGAACGAGGCATCGCGCGGATGCCCGTGCAGCCAGCGTGCGTAAAGTCCGTTGCGGGCCTGCGCCAAGGCAGGATTGATGAGCATGCCGCCCTTCTGCAAAGGACGCGACGGCTGCTGTGGAATCACTGCCAGCGTCAGCGCTTCCGGCAGGGTGAGGTCGCTGGCCGGCTTGCCGAAATACGCGAGACTGGCCGCGCCCACGCCCTGCACGTTGCTGCCGTAGGGCGCGTCGTTGAGGTAGGCCTCGAGGATGTCGCGCTTGGAATAGAACAGCTCGAGCTGCAGCGCATGCGCGATCTGCCGCAACTTGCCCGACGGCGTGCGCGTGTCCAGCCCCCACAGCAGGCGCGCAAGCTGCATGGTGATGGTGGAGCCGCCCTGCGGATGGCGATGCCGCACGTAGGTGACCCACGCGCCGCGCAGCAGCCCCCACGCGTTGAAGCCGGGATGCCACCAGTACCAACGGTCCTCGTGCAACAGCACGCCTTGGACGAGCTGCGGCGAGATCTGCTGCAGTGGCACCCACAGGCGGTATTGCTGGTCGCTGGCCAGCGTCAGGCGCAGCAAGTGGCCGTTGTCGTCGTAGAACGCGGTGGAACTGGGCAGGCGCTCGCGCAAGGGCGGATGCGGCCACAGGCGGCATCCGGCGAGTACGGCAACGAGCAATGCGAGGCCGACCAGCCAGTTTTGCCAGCGCTGGAACCAGCGGACAAACCAGCTCCATGGTGAGGTTATGGCAAGCACCCGCCCCTCACCCCAACCCTCTCCCTTTTGGGGAGAGGGGGTTTTCGCGGTTGTGGATCACGGCTGCACCACGGTCAACACGGCGCCGCCGGGTGCCTGTGCCTGGATGGAGCGGTCGTACATCTGCTCGGCATACGCGGGCGCGACCTGGAACCTGCCGGCGTTGGTGGCCTTGATGCGATAGACGAACTCGCGCACGTCCGGCGTGGCCGTGCCGTAGATCACCACGCGATCCTCGCGGATGTCCGCGTACTCGGGCTGCCAGGTCGATGAATCGAGGCCGATCGGCGAACGCCACGCCGCAGGCTTGGGCGTGTCGCTGCCGTCGCTGCTGCTGTCGTCTCCATTGCCGTTCGCGTTGCTGTCCACCTGCGTGGCGGGCGGCGGCTGGATCACCGGATCGAAACCGCCCGGCAGCAGGTCGACGATGGCCACGTTGCCCACGCCATCGTCGCCGGTGGCGCGGATCTTGATGTGCACGTCGATCTCCTCGCCCACCGTGATCTTGTCCAGCGCCTTGCCGTTGGTGTCGGTGTACTCGCGCACGATCTCGATGCCGTTCTTGATCGCCTCCTTCGAGGTGCTGCGGTCGTAGCCGCCCTGCGTGGCGATGCGCCAGGCCGGCAGGCTGCCCTGGTTGGTGAAGCGCAGCGCCTTCGCCACGCTGTCCCAGCTGCCGCCCAGCAGCATGCCGCCTTGCGGCTGGCCGATCGGCTTCGCGCTGCCGTCGGCCAGCACTTCGGCGATGCCCAGCTTGTCCAGGCCGGCGGTGGTGTCGTGCGCGTAACTGTCCAACGCCAGCACGGTCATCGCGGACGACAAGGTGTTGTAGTCGTTGTGCGCGAGCGGCCACGAGAGGTTCTCGAACACGCGCGGCGGCAGCGACTTCGCCTCCTGCGGGAAGTGTTTGGCGATCAGGTACAGCACGCTGGCGTCGCGGGTCAGCGGGTCGTAGTAGTAGCCGTAGTCGAAGTCCTCGGCGGCCTTGGCGCGGGTCAGCAGCTTGAGCGGCCCGGCCATCAGCCGGTTCGCCTCGGCATCCTGCTTCAGCAGCTTGTACGAAGCGGCCAGCCATGCGGCGGAGAGGTCGTTGGTCCAGTCGTTGGGATACTGGTCCTGCAGGCGCTTCTGCACCGCCGCCAGTTCGTTGGTGGTGACGTTGCCCTGGCGGGTCAGCAGGTATACCGCATACGCGCGCTCACGCAGCTGGTCCAGCGTGTCCATGCTGTCGTCGGCGGCCAGCTGCTTGAGGTACTGGTTGCCGGCGTCGAGCATGTCCTGCGGCACGCTCATGCCGCGTTCGCGTGCTTCGATCAGGAAGTTCATCGCGTAGTCGGAGACGAACGGCTCCGCATCCGGCGTGGCCGACCACAGGCCGAAGCCGCCCGCGCCGTTCTGCCGCGAGTGCAGCACGTCGAGGAAGTTCGCCAGCGCCTGGTCGTTGCTGATGCTCTTGTCGCCGAAGGCCGGCAGCAGCGCGTGCGCGAACACCGGCACCACCGGCCACTTCGACACCACCAGCCGCGGCATCGCCGAACTCACGATCTGCTCGCTGCAGTAGTTCTGGTAGTTCACCAAGTAGCTGGTGATGCCTTGCGCCAGCACTATCGGCAGCGAGGAAATCGCCGCGTCGCGCGAGGCGTAAGCGTCGTACAGCGGACGCAGCGGCTTCAGGTCGGCCTGGCTGTTCGATTCCACGCGTCCCACGTCGACCTGGGTGCGATAGGCCGCCGCCGGGCGCACCGATACGTCGATGCCCTGCCGCGCCGATTTGCCACCGTAGCTTGCGGCGAAGTCGAGGTGGCCGGAACCCAGTTTGTCGGTGGCCTTGACGCGGAAACGCAGCACGCCTTCGCGCATCGAGGCCAGGCTCACGTTTTGCGTGGCCGGGCCCAGCACCTGCAACTGCGGACCGGTCTGCAGCGTCACCGCCACCGGCACCGCCTTGGTGCCGATGTCGGTGAGGTTGTTGGCCACGCCCACGCTCACTTCGGCCTCGTCGCCCGGCGCCAGCGTGGTGGGCACGTTGGGCGACAGCACGAAATCGCCTCGCACCGTGGTGGCACCTTCCCAGGTGCCGACGCGGTCCGCCGACACCGCCACGGCCATCACGCGCACCCGGCCGTTGAAGTAGTCGGGCACGGTGTAGCTGAAGTCCTTGTCGCCAGCGACGTCGACGATGCCCGACCAGTACGCCACCGGCTTGTCGCGCTTGCGCTTGAACGGATTGAGCTGGCGGCTGATCGCCGCGTCGGCATCACCGCCGGGCGCGGCGGACAGCGCCATCAGCTTCTCGAACTCGGGCAGGATCAGGTCGAGGATCTGCGAGGTCTTCACCTCGAGCATCTTCTTGCGGAAGAAGAACTGCAGCGGATCGCCCAGTTTGTAGCGCGCGACCTGCAGGATGCCCTCGTCCACCGCGAACAGCACCACCCTGGCCGGTTGCGCCGCGTGCAGCTTGAAGGTGACGGTGTCGCCCGGCTTCACCAGCGCGGGCGTGTCCACCGTCAGCGCGTCGCGCCGCGCGTCGAGGTTCACCGAGAACGGCACCACGCCGTAGGACAGCGGGCTCATGAAGATCTCGTCGGAGGACGGATCGCGCACGAACTGCACGTTGACGTAGCCGTTGCCCTCGAAGTCCTTCGGCAGCGTGATGCTCTGCACCGAGCTGGTGGTGTCGGCGTGGAACCACGCGTGCGCGTAGACCTTGTCGCGCTCGATGGTGATCAGGCCGCTGCCGGCATACGGCGCGTGCACGGCGATGTGGATGGTGTCGCCGGGCTTGTAGTCGCCCTTGTCCAGGCTCAGTTGCAGCTCGGCGTTGCGATCCAGCGAACGAGACAGGTTGGCGTTGCCGGCCACCGAGTAGCTGACGCGGTTGACCTCCTTGCGGTCGTTGCCGCGCAGGATCAGCAGCGCGTAGTCGCCGGGCTTGTCGGTGGCGAGCGGGTAATCCATGCCGCCCGCGGGAATCGCCAGCGGCTGCTCGTCCACCGGGATTTCCTTGAGCTTGGACTCGTACTTGTAGACGCCGGAGTCCTGCTTGGTAAGTATCGAGACGTAGCGGCGCTCGACCAGTTGCGCCTTGAGACCGTCCAGCGCGATCGATTTCGCATCGGGGCCGATCGCCACCAGGCGCACCTTGCGCGCCGCGTTGCGGCTCACGTAGTCCAGCGCGTCGTCGCTCTTGTAGCCGACCAGCCAGTCGTTGGAGGACACCAGGGTCTGCGCCGCGGCGGCCACGCTGCGCCCGCCGTCCGCCTCGTGCGCCTTGGCGAGGAAGTAGAGCTGGTAGGTGGCGTCGGCGTATTTCTTGAGGTCGAGGTCGAACTCGGCGTGGCCCTTGTCGTCGGTCTTGCCGTCGGCGAGGTTCTCCTCGTAACCCTCCTTGGCGCGGCGGATGTCGTAGAAGTGGTAGTCCGGCCAGCTGTGGAAGTCCGGCCATGCCGGACGCAGGGTCAGCGAGGCTTCCACGCGGCGATCCGCGGCGGGCGTGCCGAACAGGTTCTGCGCATCGACCAGGCCCTTGAGCTGGTCGGGCTTCACCCAGCCTTCGGCGACCTGCTGCGAGAGCTTGGCACTCACTTTCATGCGATCGGGCAGGAATTCCTTGATCTGCACCGTGGTGCTGCCGATCTGCGTGTCGGCCTTGCCGCCGCGCACGATGTAGAGGTTCACCGCCCACGTACCGGTGGGCGCGGTCTCGGCCGGCGTGTAGCTCAACTCGCCGAAGCCGCTGGAGTCCATCGACATGGACTGCTGCTTCACCGTGACGCCGCGCGGGTCGACGATCTCCGCCTGCAACGGAATGCCCGCCACGTTGCGCGCCCAGTCCGCGGCACGCACGATCAGGCCGATGTGGAAGGTGTCGCCGGGACGATAGATGCCGCGGTCGGAAAACAGGTAGGCGCTGAGCTGGCCGGCGTTCGCCGCGTTTGCTTCGCCGCCGATGTCGAAACGCGAGAAGTCGAGCTGGCGGTCGTAGCTGCCGACCGGCAGGAAGGACAGGTCCTCGCCCTTGCTCACCACGTACAGCGCGGGCTTCTTCTCGCGGTCCAGCCCCTTGAGGCTGGGGAAATGCACCACGCCATCGGCGCCGGTGACCTGCGTGTAGAGCGTCTGCCCATTCACCGCAAGCACCGACACGCTGGCGCCCGACACCGGCTGGCCGTTGGCTATGGACTGCACGAACACATCCTGGCTGCCGTCCAGCGCCTGCTTCACCAGCATGCCGAGATCGGTGACCACGATGAGGCGGTTGCCGTTGGGCGATGTATCGCCATCGCCGTTGTCGTCGCCGCTGTTCGCAGCATCATCGGCTGCCGTTGCCGTGCTGGCCGCCGCAGCTGGCGCCCCCGCCGACTGACCGGGTGCCGGCGCCAGGCCTTGCTGCGCCAGCGCACGCGCCTTCGCTGCCTCGGCCGCGCGCTTGGCGGCGGCGGCCGGGTCGTAGCTGGAGAGGTGCAGCCAGAACACGCCACGACGCCCCGGCTTGAGGTACTGGCCGAGGTCGACGCCCTCGTAATGCGCCTGGCCCGGCCCGCCCTGCGGGAACGAGCGCTTGATCTCGTAGCGCTCGACGATGTGGCCCTCGTCGAAGTCATAAGGCAACTGCGGATGGCTGTAGTCGCCCGAGTTGAGGCTGACCAGATGCTGCAACTGGTCGGGCAGCACGCGGCCGATCTCCACCCGCATGCCGGGCATGTTGCGCGAGACCACCGAGACGCGTTTGCTGCCGCCCAGCGACAGCAGCGAACCGTCGGCCATGAAGCGCAGCAGCTTGGGATAGTCCGGCACCGTGAACACGCGCGCCACCGGCCGGCCCAACACGTAGCCGCCGAAGGACTTCACGCCCTTGCCGATGCGCACGTAGATGCGCTGGCCCGGCGTGGCCTGGTACTTGAAGCTCTGCAATTCCTGGTAGTCGTTCTCGGTGGGCACCACGTCGAGCTTGAGTGGCTGCGACTTGCGCAGCACGTCCTCGCCCACTTCGGAAACGTCCCACTCGTAAGGCTTGCCGTCGTCGGAAACCGGCTCGCCCGGCTTGTTCGCCGGCAACACCCAGGCCTGGGTCACGTCGGCCACGTCGCTGCTGCGTACGGCGCCACCGAAATTGGCCACCATCACCTGTTCGGGTTCGTACTTGTCGTTGTCCACCAGCGTGGGCGAAATGTCGTCCACCGTGAGGCTGTAGAGACCGGGGATGCGCACGCTGGCGTTGAGCGGATCCTTGGTTCCCGCACCGCCACGCGTGCTGCGCACGCCGCTGTCGATCGTGACCGCCACCGCGCCGTCATCGTGCGGCAGCGCCAAGGGCTGCGAGTGGATCCACGCATGCAGGCGGGTCGGGTCGTAGGTGACCGTGTACTTCAACGCGTCGCCGCGTTTGCCGTCCTTGTCGGTCAACGCCAGTGCTATGCGCCGCTCGAACTGCGCGGCGTCGATGGGGTAGCTGAAATCCACCGGCAGGATCACCTGCTTGGCGGTGGCATCCTGCGGATCCTGGTAGAACTCGCCCCTGCCCAGCGTGGCAGTGAACGGCGCGGTGTCGAACTCGAACCCGTCATCGGCCAGCAGGGCCTGCGGCGCGAAGACCTTGCGCACGTCGAAGCGCACCTTGTAGTGCTGGCCCACCGGCCAGTCCGCGGCGGGCGTGAAGCGCAGGGTGTGGTCGTCCACCCAAGTCCATTGGCCCTTGCTGTCGGGGCTCATGCTGATGCCGTCGGTCACCGGCTTGCCGACGCGTTCGATCGGTGCGGCCGAGCCGGAGAACGCGAGCTCCAGCGGGTGCACGACGATGGGCTGCTTGCCGTAGTCGGTGAGTGCGGGCGCGGTCACCTGCCAGGTGATCTGCTGCGGCTGCGGCGGACGCGGGCGGTTCTTGTACCAGTGCCAACCGAACCAGCCGCCACCGGCCAGCACGATCGCCGCCAGCAGGCTCCCCGCCGAACGCAGCGGATTGCGTCGCACGGCGTGCATCCAGCCCGGTGCCGACCATTGCACGTTGCCGAACAGCGGTCGCAGGGCCCAGCCAAGCGCGTGCGCCACGATGCGCAGCAGGCGCACCGGCAGCAGGAACAGGAAACGCAGCAGATCCATGGTGCTCCCCCAGTTTCAATCCGTCTGATGGCATCGGCCGTTGCAGTCGATGTCGGGGCTTCCTTCATGCAATCAGGCCTCGCATGACATGCGAGGCCTGGTTCGATGGACTTCCCCATGCGCATCCTGCGCCGCAAACATGGCGGGACACGGTCGCGATTCTGGCACGATCATGCCGTGCCAGTCCGCGATGCAACTCAAAGCGTGGCGGCGATCTCGCGCACCACCGGCGCCAGTGCCGGATCCTGCAGCGCCATGTGCATGGTGGCGCGCACCAGGCCAGCCTTGTTGCCGCAGTCGAAGCGGGTGCCCTCGAAGCGGTACGCCAGCACCTTGCCCTGCTCCTTCAGCAGGGCGTCGATGGCATCGGTCAGCTGGATTTCGCCGCCGGCGCCCGGCGTGGTCTGTTCCAGCAACTGGAAGATCCGGCCCGGCAGCACGTAGCGGCCGACCACGGCCAGGTTCGACGGGGCGTCGGCCGGCTTGGGCTTTTCCACCATGTGGCGGATCTGCGCGCTGCGCTCGTCGATGCGGGTCGCGTCGACGATGCCGTATTTGTCGGTATCGTTCTGCGGCACTTCCTCCACCGCGATCACGCCGGCGCCTTCGCGCTGGCCCAGCTCGGCCATCTGGCGCAACGCCCCCTTGCCGGCGCCGTTCCAGATCAGGTCGTCGGGCAGCACCACACCGAACGGCTCGTCGCCCACCACCGGCTTGGCGCACAGCACGGCATGGCCCAGGCCCAGCGCCTCGGGCTGGGTGACGAAGATCGCGCGCACGTGCTTCGGCAGCGTGCCCTGCACCAGTGCCAGCAACGCGTCCTTGCCCTTCTCCTGCAGCTTCGCCTCCAGCTCGTAGGCCTTGTCGAAGTAGTCGGCGATGGCGTGCTTGTAGCGGTTGGTGACGAAGATCAGCGTGTCGGCGCCGGCATCGACGGCTTCATCCACCGCGTACTGGATCAGCGGCTTGTCCAGTACCGGCAGCATTTCCTTGGCCACCACCTTGGTGGCGGGCAGGAAACGCGTGCCCAGGCCGGCCACCGGGAACACCACCTTGCGCAAGGGCTTGCTCACTCACTTCTCTCCTGTTTCGTGCCGGCGGATCGACACCACGTTGTCCGGCTGCGGCGCCTCGCTCCAGCGGAACGAGGGCAGCATGCCGGATACGCAGCGCCGCAGTTCTTCGTCGTTGTCGGTCGCGACCATGTCGGCCGCCCTGTGCATCGTAGCCTGCAACAGTTCCCACGGCACCTGGCGATGCTGGGCCAGGAAGATCTTGGCGTGCGTGGTGGCGCTGTACTGCTCCAGCGGGTGGAACAGCTCCTCGAACAGCTTTTCGCCCGCGCGCAGGCCGGTGAAGACGATGGGGACCTCGCTGCCGGGCTTCTTGCCGGCGAGCCGGATCATCTGCTCGGCCAGGTCGCGGATCTTCATCGGCTCGCCCATGTCCAGCGCGAAGATCTCGCCGCCCTTGCCGAGGCTGGCCGCCTGCAGGATCAGCTGGCAGGCCTCGGGGATGGTCATGAAGTAACGCGAGACTTCCGGATGGGTCACGGTCACCGGGCCGCCATCGCGGATCTGCTGGCGGAACAATGGCACCACCGAGCCGGCCGAATCGAGCACGTTGCCGAAACGCACGGTCATGAAGCGGGTGTCGGCCTGCGCGTCGAGGTTCTGGCACCAGATCTCGGCGATGCGCTTGCAGGCGCCCATCACGCTGGTGGGGTTGACCGCCTTGTCGGTGGAGATCAGCACGAAGCATTCCACGCCCACCTCGCGCGACAGGTCGGCCATGGTGCGCGTGCCCAGCACGTTGTTGAGGAAGGCCGCGCGCAGCTGTTGCTGCAGCATGGGCACGTGCTTGTAGGCGGCAGCATGGAACACCACCTGCGGCCGCGCCCCGGCCAGCACCTTGCGCATCTGCACGCTGTCCACGCAACTCGCCAGCACGGCTTCGAGCAGCAGTTCCGGATAGCTGGCGCGCAGCTCGCGCGTGATCTGGTAGAGGTTGTATTCGCTGTGGTCGACCACGACCAGCGACAGCGCTCCCAGCCGCGCCACCTGGCGGCACAGCTCCGAGCCGATCGAGCCGCCACCGCCCGTGACCAGCACGCGGCGGCCGCCTATGGTCTCGCGGATCGCCGTCCAGTCCAGCTCGATGGCATCGCGGCCGAGCAGGTCCTCGATCGCCACTTCCTTGATCTCGCCGGGTTGTGCGCGGCCGGCGACCACGTCGTCCAGCTTGGGAACCGTCCGGTACGGCAGGCCGGCGGCATCGCACAGCGCCACCACGCGGCGCATCTGCCCCGCCGTGGCGCTGGGCAGGGCGATCAATATCATCTCCGCCGCCGTTTCGCGGGCGATGGCAGGCAGTTGCTCGAACCGGCCCAGCACCGGATGCCCGTTGATGCTGGCGCCGCGCAGCGCGGGGCGGTCGTCGAGGAAGCCGACCACGGCGTAGCCGCCGTTGCGGAGCAGGTCCCGCGAGAGCACCTCGCCGGCATAGTCCGCCCCGAGGATCAGCACCCGGCGCGTCAGGCCGGTCCCGGACACCCCGAGGTGGTTGTCCTTCCAGCCCCGATAGGCCAGCCGCGGCACGCCAAGCAACAGCGCCAGCATCACCGGATAGAGCAGCAGCATGGACCGCGGCACGCCTTCCAGTCGATTGAACATCGACATCAGCAGCCAGATCGCCACCGAGCCCAGGAGCGAGGCGCGCAGGATGTTCCACAGGTCCCGCACGCTGGCGAAGCGCCACACGCCCTTGTACAGGCCCGTCCAGCGGAAGATCAGCCCTTGCGCCAGCAGCACCACCGGGAACTCGAACCAGAGGAACTGCATGACGTCCTGCGGCCGCAACGCATAGCGCAGCAGCTTGGCCACCCACCAGGCGATGACGGCCATGGCCAGGTCGTGCAGCACGACAGCCATGCGCGGGTGGAGGATGGCAACGAACCTACGCGACGGCATGGCAATCCTTGGGCGGGCGACGTTGCAGGCAGCGGCGCTTGAGCGCCATCCAGAGCGCTGCCGCAGCCACGTAGGCGCCTATGGTAATCAGCAGGCCCAGCCTTGGATGACTGCAAGCCAACCATGCCGATGGCGCCGCACATGCCAGGTTCCACGCCATGTAGACCGCGCTGCCCCTGCGATGCGTCATGCCGCACCTGACCAGCCACTGGTACAGATGCTCGCGGTGCGCGCTGTACCAGCGCCGTCCGCGGAAATACCGCGTCAGCAAGGTCAGGCTGGCGTCGGTGGCGAAGGCCGAGGACAGGATCAACGCCGGCCACAGCAGGGCCGCATCGACCCGCCACAGCATCGCCGTGAACGCGAAGACCAGCAATCCCACGCTGCCGCTGCCCACGTCCCCCATGAAAATGCGCGCCGGTGAACGGTTGAGCAGCCAGAAACCGAGGCTGGCCGTGGCAAGGCAGCCGGCGGCCAGCGCCAGCGAGCCCTGCCCGGCGCTCCACGCCAGCCATGCCAGGCCGGCTCCCACGAACATCGCCTGCTGGGCCAGCAGGCCATCGATGCCGTCCATGAAATTGTGCAGGTTGATGCTCCAGGCACCGGCCGGCAGCAACAGCGGCAGCCACCACCACGGCATGCCGCTTGCACCCAGGGCCGCGGCAAACAGCAGCACGGCCAGCAACTGCGCAGCGAAGCGCGGCAGGATCGGCAGGGAGCGATGATCGTCCCACCAACCGGCCAGGGCCACCAGCAGCAAGGCCGCCAGCAGGCCGGCCACCGTCGTCGACGGCCAGGGCACCTGCGCGCGAAGCAGGACAGCCGGCAGGCAAGCCAGGCTGGCGAGGACGATGCCGATACCGCCGCCGCGCGGCGTGGGAACGGTGTGGGATCGCCGCTGGCCGGGCCGGTCCAGTATGCCCCGGCGATGCGCGTAGACGATCGCCACGCGCGCCGACAGCCACGCAATGGCGAAAGACGACAGCAGCCATCCGATGACCCAGGTCACCGGGGTCACTCGTTGGCTACGCCGTGGATGGGCCGGATCGTGCTCCAGCTCTTGCAGCTGGGGCATTGCCAGTGATGCGCCTTGGCGCCGAAGCCGCAGCGGCTGCAGCGGTACATCGCCTGCCCCTCCAGCAGCTTCTTGGTGAGGTCGCGCAGTATCAGGAAATTCTCGCGCGCCTCGCCTTCGATCCGGTCCATCGTGGCGTCGATCAGGGCCATCAGGCCACGCACCGAGGGGCGCTGGCGCAATTGCCCGGTGAGGAAGCCCACCGCCTCGCGCTGGCCATCGCGTTGCTGGTACAGCCGGGTCAATGCCAGCACCGGCGAGATGCCGTGGTAGCGCTCCAGCAGTTCGCGCAGGAAACGCTCGGCGCGGTCCATCTGCTGCGAACAGGCGTAGCTGTTCAGCAACGGCGGCAGGATCTCCGGCACGAAGGCGATGTCCGCACCGACCGCCGCCTCGTAGGCCTGCACGGCTTCGGCGTGATTCCCGTCCTCGGCGTGCAGGCGCCCGGTCAGCATCCATGCGCGCACGCAATCGGGCTGGCAGCGGAAGGCATGCTCCAGGTAATCGCGCGCCTCGACCCGCGCGCCGTGCTGGCGCGAGCGCTCGGCCAGCTCGCAATAGAACTGCGCGATCATCGGCGACTCGTCCTCGCCGGTCATCGCCTCCAGCCGGCGGGCGTGCTCGATCGCCTTGTTCCAGTCGCGTTCGTGCTGATAGATCGCGATCAGGTGGCGCAGCGCCGAAGGCGCGTGCGCATCCATCGCCACCAGGTCGTCGAACAGCGCTTCCGCGCGATCGAGCAGGCCCGCCCGCATGTAGTCCTCGCCCAGCTCCAGCAAGGCCACGGTCTTGGTCGGCTCGGACAGGTTCGGCCGCGAAACCAGGTGCTGGTGCAGGCGGATCGCGCGATCCACTTCGCCGCGGCGGCGGAACAGGTTGCCCAGCGCGAGATGCGTCTCCACCGTGTCGCGGTTGTATTCGGCGAGCTTGAGGAACACCTCGATGGCCTTGTCCTGCTCCTCGTTGAGCAGGTAGTTCAAGCCGCGGAAATAGTCGGACGAGAGTTCGTTGACCGCTGCGCCGGAACGCCGAGCACTGGCCCGCCGGGACGCCCACCAGCCCAGCACGAAGGCAAGCGCCGCCAGCGGCAGCAACGCGTACCAGTGCATCATGCGCGCGCCTGCTTCTTGCCGGCCTTCATGCGGCGGCGATGCCGCAGGCTCACGCCAAGCCACGCGGTGAGGCCACCAAGCAGCCAGCCTAGTACCAGCGCAGTCAGCAAGGCCGCGCCCTTGGGCAACTGCATCCGCGTGAAGGCGAAGTCGTAGTCGACCAACCCAACATTGAGCGCGCCGACCACCACGCCGGCAGCGGCGAAGAACACGAGGACAAGGATGACGATCAATCGCATCGCACGACTTTACCCGATCAGCCGTGCACGACACAGCAAGCAAGCCCCGCCATGTTGCCGCGATTCAGTACCAACTATTGAAGAGTGAGGCCATGGATGGCTGCACTTTTGATCTTCGCGATCATGGAAGATCGCATGAACACAGCCAAAGTGCAGCCAAGGATGGCTGCCCGTTCGACTCTCGCGATCAAGATAACCGCATAAGGGGTTATCCCTTTGCTTCCGGCTCAATGTGAAGGTTCTGGTCGCCCGCCAGGAAGCGACGCGTGAACACGAAGCCGTCAGCGTGAACGACTTGTTGGATTTGCTGCTGTTTGGGTGCCAGACGATTGAGGATACGCGCCAGATTGGTCTGTGATGCCACCCCGGTATGCAGCGCATTCCTGTCCACGGTGGCAATCACGGCCGCCGCCCCCAACACAAAGGTCATCGCCGCAACGCCGGCGCTGTCATCGTCCTGGGCTTCCACGATGAGATCGGTGGAAAGCACCCTGCTACCGGCCGCCGTGATGTTGAGATCACCTACCACACCAGGCGACAGCCCCATTAAGCTGCAGGTGTAAAGCACGAAATGCTTGGACCCGTCCGGGTCAAACATCGTGTTCTTGGTTTGCTCGCAATGTCCCACATGCGCCAGTCGTCCAAGGTGTGGGTTCTGCTGAAACATGCCCGTCAATGGGGCTGGATTGCCAAGGTTCGTATCCACCTTGGCGACCAGTTGGGGTGGCGTCAGGTCAATACGAACGGGCTCCGCCCCCATGTCCGCGTGAGTTGCTCCGGTGATGACCAGCAGGCTGATTACTAGCGCCCAACGCTTCCTGGTGCGCATGCGTTCCCCCTGTTTCCTCCGTCCCAGTTGCCGCGAGTGTAGCCACGCATGGGCGGGAATGGACGCCTGTGTCTTGGGCGCCTTCCGTAAAATACAGGCGATGCCCCGCAGAAACGGGCAGACCGTGCAGCGATTGAACCACTAGGGGAAGTCAGGGGAAACCAGACCCAACGCGCACATAGCCAAAAAAAGGCAGGATCGGCTTACGCCGCCTGCCTCGATACATGCATCCACCTAGTGCATGGCGTCAGCCGGTCGCCGCTTCTTCCAGCCGCAGGTTGACGCGCTCGCGCAACTCCTTGCCAGGCTTGAAGTGCGGCACGTGCTTGCCGGGCAAGGCCACGGAATCGCCGGTCTTGGGGTTGCGCCCCATGCGCGGCGGCCGGAAGTGCAGCGCGAAGCTGCCGAAGCCGCGTACCTCGATGCGCTCGCCCTGCGACAACGCCTGGCTCATCTGCTCGACCACGCTCTTGACCGCCAACTCGACATCGGCGAACGCAAGATGGGTCTGGCGCCTGGCCAGCGCCTCGATCAATTCGGATTTGGTCATGTTCCCCCAGTCCGCGAGTGTGTTGCTGCGCTGCTGGCCCGGGGCGGCTCACGCCGCCCCGGGCCCTTCTTGCAACGCCTTAGTCGGCCTTGTTCATCTGCTCCTTGAGCAGAGCGCCGAGCTTGGTGGTGCCGCCGGCGGCCGAGGAGTATTCGGCCAGGGCTTCCTGCACGTCTTCCTCGTCCTTGGCGCGGATCGACAGCGACAGCTGGCGGCCCTTGCGGTCCATGCCGGTGAACTTGGCCTCGACCTTGTCGCCCACCTTCAGGTGCTGGGTGGCGTCGTCGATGCGCTCCTTGGCGATGTCGTTGGCGCGCAGGTAACCCTCCACGCCCTCGCCCAGGTCGATCACCGCACCCTTGGCGTCCACTTCCTTCACCGTGCCGGTGACGATGCTGCCGCGCGGGTTGTTGCCCATGAACTGGCCGAACGGATCCTGCTCCATCTGCTTGATGCCGAGCGAGATGCGCTCGCGCTCCGGATCCACCGCCAGCACCACGGCCTCGATCTCGTCGCCCTTCTTGAAGTTGCGCACGAGGTCTTCGCCGGACATCTGCCAAGAGATGTCGGACAGGTGCACCAGGCCGTCGATGCCGCCGTCCAGGCCGATGAACACGCCGAAGTCGGTGATCGACTTGATCTGGCCGGAGACCTTGTCGCCCTTCTTGTGCATGGCGGCGAAGGCTTCCCACGGGTTCGAGCGGGTCTGCTTGATGCCCAGCGAGATGCGGCGACGCTCTTCATCCACGTCCAGCACCATCACTTCGGTCTCGTCGCCGACCTGCACCACCTTGGCCGGGTTGACGTTCTTGTTGGTCCAGTCCATCTCGGACACGTGGACCAGGCCCTCGACGCCCGGCTCGATCTCGACGAAGCAGCCGTAGTCGGTGACGTTGGAGACCTTGCCGAACAGGCGCGAGCTCACCGGGTAACGACGCGAGATGTTCACCCACGGATCGTCGCCCAGCTGCTTCAGGCCCAGCGAGACGCGGTTGCGCTCCTTGTCGAACTTCAGCACGCGCACGTCCAGCTCGTCGCCGACGTTGACGACTTCGCTCGGGTGGCGCACGCGCTTCCACGCCATGTCGGTGATGTGCAGCAGGCCGTCGATGCCGCCCAGGTCCACGAACGCGCCGTAGTCGGTGAGGTTCTTGACCACGCCCTTGATGATCGCGCCTTCGACCAGACGCTCAAGCAGCTGCTCGCGCTCGGCGGAGAACTCGGTCTCGACGACGGCACGGCGGCTGACCACCACGTTGTTGCGCTTGCGGTCGAGCTTGATGATCTTGAACTCGAGTTCCTTGCCCTCGAGGTAGGTCGGCTCGCGCACCGGGCGCACGTCGACCAGCGAGCCCGGCAGGAACGCGCGGACGTCCTTGATGTCGACGGTGAAGCCGCCCTTGACCTTGCCGGAGATCATGCCCTTGATGGTCTCTTCCTTGTCGAACGCCTCCTCGAGGTCGTCCCACACCATCGAGCGCTTGGCCTTCTCGCGCGACAGCTTGGTTTCGCCGAAGCCGTCCTCGAGCGCTTCGAGGGCCACCTTCACGTGGTCGCCGACGTTCACTTCGAGGGTGCCGTCTTCGCCCTTGAACTGCTCGATCGGGACGATGCCTTCGCTCTTCAGGCCCGCGTTGATCACGACGACGTCGTTGCGGATTTCCACCACGATGCCGGTGACGATGGCGCCGGGCTTCAGCTTGGCGATGGCCTGCTGGCTCTGTTCAAACAGTTCGGCAAAACTTTCGGTCATGTTGATTCCAGAATGGGAAAGGACGGTTGCGGCGCTCCGGACTGGAAACGCAGCGGCAACGGCCCACCGGTTGGGGTGTCTTCGGAACGCCCTTGCGGGGCACGCCTCGCCACCATGGTTGAGCCCCGATCGTCATTGACCGGGGAACGAAAACCGCCGCGCAACCCGCTCAGGGCTGCACGACGGCAAGAACTTTTGCGACGACCTCGTCGATGCCCATGCCGGTGGTGTCCACCAGCACGGCCTCCGGCGCGGGCTTGAGCGGCGCGACCGAACGCGACGCATCGCGATGGTCGCGCGCCTCGATCTCGCGCTGCAGACTCGACAGTGTAACGCTGAGTCCCTTTTCCTTCAACTGCTTATAGCGTCTTTTCGCCCTCTCGGCGGCGCTGGCGGTGAGGAACACCTTGAACGGCGCATCGGGGAAGATCACCGTGCCCATGTCGCGCCCGTCGGCCACCAGGCCGGGTGCCTTGCGAAAGCCCAGCTGCAGCTCCACCAGGGCTTGCCGCACCGGGGCAAGCGAGGCGATCGCCGAGGCCGCGGCGCCCGCGGTTTCGGTGCGCAGCTCGTCGGTGGCGTCGTGGCCGTTGACCAGGATGCGGGTATCGCTGCCGTCGGCGCTGGGCTGGAAGCGGATCCTGGTGGCCTGCGCGCAGCGGGTCACCGCTTCGACGTCGGACAGGTCCAGTCCCGCCGCCCCGGCGGCGTAGCCCACCGCCCGGTACAACGCACCGGAGTCCAGCAAGCGCCATCCCAGGTGCTCGGCCACGCGCCGGCTGATCGTGCCCTTGCCCGAGCCCGAGGGACCGTCGATGGTCAGCACGGGTACGGCGGCTGTTCGGCTCATGATGGCTCCTGATCAAGCGGGGACGCGCATGGTATCGCGCCGGCCCCCGCGGCATCGCGTACCATGGCGAAATTCCGGGCCACTCCCGCGTCGATCCGCCATGAATGATCCCCGCCATGCATTCGAGCAGGCTGCCGAGGCCGTGAAACGGCTGGATTACCGCCCCGACAACGACACCCTGCTCAAGCTGTACGCGCTGTACAAGCAGGGGTCGGAGGGCGATGCGCACGGCGACCGGCCCGGTTTCTTCGATTTCGTGGGCACCGCCAAGCACGAGGCCTGGGTGCAGTTGCGCGGCCTGCCGCAGGACGAGGCGATGCGCCGCTACATCGCCCTGGTGGAGCAACTGCGGACCTGAGCCCGAACACGCCGCTTGCGTCCGCGTGCGGCAACGGGCACATTCATACGATCGTTTGAACACGGTCGCGCCATGAACTACCCCCATCTGTTCGCCCCGCTCGATCTGGGCCACGTCACCCTGCCCAACCGCATCCTGATGGGCTCGATGCACACCGGGCTAGAGGACAAGGCCGCCGACTTCGACAAGCTGGCCGCCTACTTCGCCGAGCGTGCCCGCGGCGGCGTGGGCCTGATGGTCACCGGCGGCATCGCGCCCAGCATCCGCGGCTGGCTGAAGCCGTTCGGCGGACGCCTCTCGATGCCCTGGCACGTGGCGCGCCACCGCAAGCTCACCGCTGCCGTGCATGCCGAAGGGGGCAGGATCTGCATGCAGATCCTGCATGCGGGGCGCTACGGCTACCACCCGCTGTCGGTGGCGCCCTCGCGAATCAAGTCGCCCATCACCCCGTTCACCCCACGTGCGCTCTCCACGGGCGGCGTGGAGCGCACCATCCGCGACTTCGTGCGCAGCGCCCGGCTGGCCCGCGAAGCGGGCTACGACGGCATCGAGGTGATGGGCTCGGAGGGCTACCTCATCAACGAGTTCATCGCCGCGCGCACCAACCAGCGCAACGACGCATGGGGCGGCGACGCCGGGCGGCGCATGCGCTTCCCCGCGGAGATCGTGCGTCGCACGCGCGAGGCGGTGGGCCGCGACTTCATCATCATCTACCGGTTGTCGATGCTCGACCTGGTCGAGGGCGGCCAGAGCTGGGACGGGGTCGTCGCGCTGGCCAAGGCCATCGAAGCGGCTGGCGCCAGCATCATCAACACCGGCATCGGCTGGCATGAAGCGCGCGTGCCCACCATCGTCACCAGCGTGCCGCGCGCGGGTTTCGCGTGGGTGACGAGGAAGCTCAAGGGCGAGGTTGCCATCCCGCTGGTCGCCACCAACCGAATCAACATGCCCGAAGTGGCGGAGCGCGTGCTGGCCGAGGGCGATGCCGACATGGTCTCGATGGCGCGGCCGCTGCTCGCCGACCCCGAGTGGGCGAACAAGGCGAAGGGTGGCCGCAGCGAGCGCATCAACACCTGCATCGCCTGCAACCAGGCCTGCCTCGACCACGTGTTCCAGAACCGGCGCGCCAGTTGCCTGGTCAATCCGCGCGCCTGCCACGAGACCGAGCTGAAGATCGGACCCGCGGCGCAGCGCAAGCGCATCGCCGTGGTCGGCGCAGGCCCGGCCGGCATGGCCTGCGCCGCCACGCTGGCCGAGCGCGGCCATGCGGTGGCCCTGTTCGACAGGTCCAGCGAAATCGGCGGCCAGTTCAACTACGCCAAGCGGATTCCCGGCAAGGAAGAGTTCCACGAAACCCTGCGCTACTTCCGCCACCGCCTTGCCGATGCCGGCGTCGAGCTGAAACTGGGCCACGAGGCCGGGGCCGCCGCGCTGAAGGCGGCCGGCTACGACGAAGTGGTGGTGGCCACCGGCGTGATGCCGCGCAAGGTACGGTTCCCTGGCAGCGACGACCCGCGCGTGCTGGGTTACCTGGACGTGCTCGCGCGCAACCAGCCGGTCGGGCAGCGGGTGGCGATCATCGGCACCGGCGGCATCGGTTTCGACGTGGCCGAATTCCTCGTCGAGCACCAGCCCTCCCCCGCCACCGACGTCGCGCGCTGGTCGCGCGAATGGGGCGTGGACACCAGCCAGTCCCAGCGTGGCGGCCTGCTGAAACCGCAGCCGGAAGCGCCGCTGCGCCAGGTCTGGCTGCTCCAGCGCAGCGAGGGCCGCCCCGGCGCGCGGCTCAACAAGACCACCGGCTGGGTGCACCGCGCCACGCTCAAGGCCAAGCAGGTGACCATGCTGGGCAAGGTCGGCTACGAACGTTTCGACGAGGCCGGCCTGCACATCACCGTCGATGGCCAGCCGCAGATCCTGCCGGTGGACAACGTGGTGATCTGCGCCGGCCAGGAGCCGGATCGCCGCCTGGCCGACGAACTGGCCGGCATGGGCATCCCGGCGCATCTCATCGGCGGCGCGGACATAGCCGCCGAACTCGATGCGAAACGCGCCATCGACCAAGGCACGCGGCTGGCTTGCCAGCTTTGAGCGTAAACAACGGCGGTCACGGGGAAAATTTGAAAGTGCGGCCATGGATGGCTGCTCGCTTGATCTTCGCGACGCTCTGCCACAAACCCGCAACGCAGCGGCCTTCCCTGAAAAGTGCGGCCATGGATGGCCGCCCGTTTGATCTTTGCGATCATGGATCGATCGCACAGGAGAACCACAAAAAAACGCCTCGCGGTGCGACGCATCGAAATGGCCAGGGAGGGGGAGTGGCCGTTCGAGTGCTGCGTCGCCGCGAGGCGTGGGTCGCCACCACCGGGGGAGGGGGGAGGATGGTGGGACGAGGGGTATTTTATGAGCGACACATTCAAGCATCCAATATATATTTGGATCGATATTTATACGAAACCCATATATGTTTGACTTCCGCCAGCTGCGCTACTTCGTCACGGTCGCCGAGGAATTGAGCTTCACGCGCGCCGCGCTGCGCCTGCACATCTCCCAGCCGCCGCTCTCGCAGCAGATCCAGGCCCTGGAACGGGACCTCGGCGTCCTGCTGCTGGAACGCAGCAAACGCAAGGTGGCGTTGACCGAGCCCGGCAAGGTTTTCCTCGAACAGGCTCGCCTGATCCTTGCCCAGGCCGAGCTGGCACGCAGCCGTACCGCCGATGCCGCGGCCGGCCACAGCGGCCAGTTGCGGCTGGCGTACACGTTGTCGGTATCGTTCCACCCCGCCCTGCCCCGCACCCTGCTGCGCCATCGCCAGATGGCACAGGGCGTGGACGTCCAGTTGCGCGAGATGAACAACGCCCCGCAGTTCGCCGCCCTGCTGGCCAACGAGATCGACATCGGCTTCGTGCGTACCGAGCCGCGCCACCTGCAGGACGCCCGCAAGTTGCGCCTGCGCATGCTCGATCGCGAGCCGCTGATGCTCGCCCTGCCCTCCAGCCACCCGCTGGCCACGCGCGACCAGTTGCACATGGGCGAAGTGGCCGGCGAGGCCTTCGTCACGCAACCGCGCGAGGTGGCCGCCACCCTGCACGAAAAGCTCACCACGCTGGCCAGTGCGGCCGGCTTCCACCCCCGTACCGTGCAACAGGCGCGGCAGATCAGCGGACTGCTGGCCCTGGTGGCGGCGGGCCTGGGCGTGGCGCTGGTGCCGGCGACGATGCGCGCGGTGCACCTGGCCGGGGTCAGCTATGTGCCGCTGGCCGATCCCGCCGCCCAACTCCTGCTGGCCGTGGCCAGCCGGGCCGACGATGCCTCCCCGGTGGTGGCGCAATTCCTGTCCACCGTGGACGAATTCGTCCGTGATTCCGGCAACTTGTGACTGGCGATTCAGCAGGTTATACTAGCCCGCTGATTTTTCCGTTTGGTATCAGGAGCTCGCCGTGAAGGTGCTTAACTCGTTGAAGTCCGCCAAGGCGCGGCACCGCGACTGCAAGATCGTGCGTCGTCGCGGCAAGGTGTTCGTGATCTGCAAGAGCAACCCGCGTTTCAAGGCTCGTCAGCGCTGAGTCCGGCATGACGCGTGGATAAGAAAGGCCGCATCGATGCGGCCTTTTTTGTGTCTGCGATTTCTGGCGGTCGCCCTTCAGGTATCGCTTGCACGAAGCCGAAAACCGCTCCCGGCGGGTTTGGTTTCTGGCATGCAAGCCAGAACGTGGGGGTAGATCGCCGCGCTTCAGGTCTTCGACGTCGATCGCCTGCACGACAGCCAGAACAGCACCGCGGAGACGGTCAGCGAGACCCAGTAGTCGCTGGGTGCCGGCCCCCACCAGTGGATGTGCCACGGGATGTAGCGCGGCGCGAAATGCGCCACGCCATAGGCCGGGTTCAACACGAACCACAGGAAATCCTCGGTGATCCAGAACAGCATGATGCAGGCGAACACGCGCGCTTCGGCACGCCAGTTCCAGCGGCCGGTGAAGATCAGCGGGAAATGGAAGAACAATCCCATGCAGGGGAAAAGCCAGGCGTGGTAGCCGGTCATCGGCCGGCCACCCCAGAAAATATCCAGCAGCCAGTGATGCTCGATGCGCCAGGTCGGCAGGTTCGCCGCCCAGCCGGCGGCGCCTTCGATCTGGATCTCCACGTTGGCAAAGAAGAAAGCCAGCAGCACGGTCCAGCCCAGGGTCAGCAGCAGCACCAGCGGCCGCATGGAAACAGGGTCTTCTCCTGCATGCAGGAATCGTCGATCCATCGGGCGCACGCTCAATGCTCCACCGGCCCAGCCGCTGTCCGCCGGCCCTCGAGCTGGGCCTGCACGATCTCCAGTACGCGCTGCGCCGCCTGCGGCTGGCCGAGGCGACGCGCCTGTTCGCGCATCCGCGCCAGGCGCTGGGGTTCGGCCAGCAACTGGCGCACGCGGTATTCGAGCGAGACCAGGTCGATCGCCTTCAACGCCGCCCCCTGCTCCAGCACATAGTCCGCGTTGCGCTCTTCCTGGCCCGGGACCGGCGCATACACCACCATCGGCACGCCCATCGCCAGGCATTCGGAGGTGGTCAGTCCGCCCGGCTTGGTGATCACCAGGTCCGAACAGGCCATCAGCTGCGGCACTTCGCTGGTGAAGCCGAACGGGAACAGGCGCCCCGGATGCTCCGTGGCCAGCAACTTCAGCCTGGCCAGGGCGGCCTCGTTGCGCCCGGCCAGCACGATGAGCTGGAAGTCGTGCTCGAGCCGCATCAGCGCCGTGGCCACTTCGTCGAGCTTGCCGACCCCGGCGCCGCCGCCCATCAGCATGATGGTCTGCCTGGCCGGATCCAGGCCGAAGCGCCCGGCACAGGTCGGGCGATCCTGCGGCTGGGTGAACGCCGGCATCACCGGAATGCCGGTGGCGTGGATGCGCCCCGCCTCGATGTGGTTGGCCTGCATGCGGAAGGCGATCTCGTCGCTGGCAGCGAAGAAACCCGTCATGCGCGGGATCACCCACATGCCGTGCAGGTCGAAGTCGGTGACCTGCACCCACACCGGCACCGTGAAGCGTTCGCGCCGGATCTCGTGCATCAGCATCTCGGCGGGCAGGAAGTGGGTGCAGACGATGGCGTCCGGCGCGAACGCGTTGATCGCCTTGCGCAGGTCGCCCGTGCCCAGTCGTTCGATGGCACGCCGCAGTTTCTGCATCGGGCCGTTCGGGTCGGCCTCCGAGCTGCGCTGGTACAGCATGCCCCACAGCGTCGGGTAGCTGCTGATCAGGGTGATGTAGAAATCGGTGTACAGCTTGCGGAACGCCGATGGCACGTAGTCCATCGCATCCAGGTGCCGGGTCTCGACCTGCGGCAAGGTCGTCTCGGCGGTCAGGCGCAACGCCTCGGCAGCACGCATGTGGCCTGCTCCGGCGGAGACGCTGAGTAACAGGATTTTCTGCTGCGGCATGGGGCGGACCGTTGTCAGGTGACCGTCGACGGGGGCAGCCCGCCCCCGGTTGGCTTGCCAGGCCGGCCACCGAGGTGGCCGGCCGTTCCAGACGTAGCTTCAGCCTGGCAATCAGGAATAACGCACGCCCGTGATTTCGTAATGCTTGACGCCGTTCGGCGCGGTGAACTCGAAGCTGTCGCCTTCGCTCTTGCCGATCAGTGCACGCGCGATCGGCGAGGACACTGCGATCAGGCTCTGCTTGATGTCGGCCTCGAGGTCGCCCACGATCTGATAGGTCACCTCGGCGCCGCTGTCCTCGTCCGCCAGGTCCACGATGGCACCGAACACCACCTTGCTGCCCGGGTTGAGGCGCGACACGTCGATCACCTCGGCGGTGGAAAGCAGCGCCTCCAACTGGCCGATGCGGCCCTCGATGAAGCTCTGCAGCTCGCGCGCGGCGTGGTACTCGGCGTTTTCCTTGAGGTCGCCGTGCGCACGTGCTTCGGCAATCGCCGCGATGATGCGCGGGCGATCTTCCGACTTCAGCTTTTCCAACTCGGCGCGCAGGCGTTCCGAACCTGCCTTGGTGATGGGGGCGCGATTGCTCATGCGCTCAATTCCTTGTGAAGTTCCTGCAGGCTGTGCACGTCCGCGCTGTTGTGGAAGTCCAGCGAATGGACCAGCGCACGCGCGCCTGCCACGGTGGTGGAGTACGTGACGCGCTGCTGCAGGGCCTCGCGCCGGATCGAGAACGAGTCGGCGATCGCCTGCTTGCCCTCGGTGGTGTTGACGATGTAGACGATCTCGCCGTTCTTGATCAGGTCGACGATGTGCGGGCGGCCCTCGGCCACCTTGTTGATGCGCTCGCAGGCCACGCCTTGCCCGGCCAGGTACTTGGCCGTGCCTTCGGTGGCGACCAGGCTGAAGCCCTTGGCCAGCGCCTCGCGCGCCACCGGCAGCAGGCGGTCCTTGTCGGCATCGCGCACCGACACGAACACCTTGCCCTTCGGCGGGGTCTTGATGCCGGCAGCATCGTGGCCACGCGCGAAGGCGGCGCCGAAGCTGCGGCCCACGCCCATCACCTCGCCGGTGGAACGCATCTCGGGGCCGAGGATCGGATCCACGTTCTGGAACTTCAGGAACGGGAAGATCGCCTCCTTCACCGAGTAGTACGACGGGATCACTTCCCTGGTCGTGCCCTGCGCAACCAGCGAACGGCCGGCCATCGCACGCGCGGCGATCTTCGCCAGCGGCACGCCGGTGGCCTTGGACACGAACGGCACCGTGCGCGAGGCGCGCGGGTTCACCTCGAGGATGAACACGGTGTCGCCCTGGATCGCGAACTGCGTGTTCATCAGGCCGATGACCTTCAGCTCCTTCGCCATCGCGGCGACCTGGCGGCGCATCTCGTCCTGCACTTCCGGCGACAACGAGTACGGCGGCAGCGAGCACGAAGAGTCGCCCGAGTGCACGCCGGCTTCCTCGATGTGCTCCATGATGCCGCCGATCAGCACGTTGCCTTCGGCATCGGCGATGATGTCCACGTCCACCTCGACCGCGTGGTCGAGGAAGCGGTCCAGCAGCACCGGCGAGTCGTTCGATACCTGCACCGCCTCGCGGATGTAGCGCGAAAGGTCGGCGTCGTCGTACACCACTTCCATCGCGCGGCCGCCCAGCACATAGCTCGGGCGCACCACCAGCGGATAGCCGATCTCGCGGGCCAGCGCCAGCGCCTCGTCGGCGTTGCGCGCGGTACGGTTCGGCGGCTGGATCAAGCCGAGTTTCACGATCATCTGCTGGAAACGCTCGCGGTCCTCGGCCAGGTCGATCGAATCCGGCGAGGTACCGATTACCGGTACGCCCGCGGCTTCCAGTGCACGTGCCAGCTTCAACGGCGTCTGCCCGCCGTATTGCACGATCACGCCCTTGGGCTTTTCGAGGTCGACGATTTCCAGCACGTCTTCCAGCGTCAGCGGCTCGAAGTACAGGCGGTCGGAAGTGTCGTAGTCGGTGGAGACGGTTTCCGGGTTGCAGTTGACCATGATGGTCTCGAAACCATCCTCGCGCAGGGCGAGCGCCGCGTGCACGCAGCAGTAGTCGAACTCGATGCCCTGGCCGATGCGGTTCGGGCCGCCGCCGAGCACGATGATCTTGTCGCGGCTGGTCGGGTTGGCTTCGCACTCTTCCTCGTAGGTCGAGTACATGTAGGCGGTGGTGGTGGCGAACTCGGCAGCGCAGGAGTCCACGCGCTTGTACACCGGGCGCACGCCCAGCGTGTGACGCAAGTGACGCACCGCCGCTTCGGTGGTTTCCGTGAGCTCGGCGAGGCGCGCGTCGGAGAAGCCCATGCGCTTCAGCTCGCGCATGCGCGGCGCGTCGAACGCGGTCAACCCATTCGCCGCCACTTCGCCTTCGGTCAGCACGATGTCTTCGAACGCGGCGAGGAACCACGGGTCGACGCGGCTGAGGTTGTACACCTCTTCCAGCGTGAGGCCCGCGCGGAACGCATCCGCGAGATGGAACACACGATCCGGGCGCGGCTCGCGCAGCTCACGCTTGAGCGTGGCCAGGCCCGCCTCGGTGGAAATATCCAGGCCAGTCGGGTTCAGGCCGGTCTTGCCGATCTCCAGTCCGCGCAGCGCCTTCTGCAGTGATTCGTGGAAGGTGCGGCCCATCGCCATCACCTCGCCCACCGACTTCATCTGGGTGGTGAGGCGCGCGTCGGCGGCCGGGAACTTCTCGAAGGCAAACCGGGGAATCTTGGTGACCACGTAATCGATGGTCGGCTCGAACGAGGCCGGGGTCAGGCCGCCGGTGATGTCGTTCTTCAGCTCGTCCAGCGTGTAGCCCACGGCCAGCTTGGCGGCGATCTTGGCGATCGGGAAGCCGGTGGCCTTGGAGGCCAGCGCGGACGAACGCGACACGCGCGGGTTCATCTCGATCACCACCACGCGCCCGTTCTCGGCATTGATGCCGAACTGCACGTTGGAGCCGCCGGTGTCCACGCCGATCTTGCGCAGCACCGCGATCGAGGCATCGCGCAGGCGCTGGTATTCCTTGTCGGTGAGCGTCTGCGCCGGCGCGACGGTGATCGAGTCGCCGGTGTGCACGCCCATCGGATCGAGGTTCTCGATCGAGCACACGATGATGCAGTTGTCCGCCTTGTCGCGGACCACTTCCATCTCGAATTCCTTCCAGCCGAGCACGGATTCCTCGACCAGCACTTCGCCCACCGGCGAGAGTTCCAGGCCGCGCTTGACGATCTCTTCAAACTCTTCCTTGTTGTAGGCGATGCCGCCACCCGAACCGCCCAGCGTGAAGCTCGGGCGGATGATGGTGGGGAAGCCCACCTTCGCCTGCGCCAGCAGCGCCTGCTCGAAGGTGCGGACCACTTCGGCCTTCGGACATTCCAGGCCGATGTCGGCCATGGCCACGCGGAACAACTCGCGGTCCTCGGCCATGCGGATGGCTTCGCGCGAGGCGCCAATCAGCTCGACGTTGTACTTCTCCAGCACGCCATGGTCGGCGAGGTCGAGCGCGCAGTTGAGGCCGGTCTGGCCACCCATCGTCGGCAGCACCGCGTCCGGGCGCTCCTTGGCGATGATGCGCTCCACCGTCTGCCAGTTGATCGGCTCGATGTAGACCGCGTCGGCGGTCTCCGGGTCGGTCATGATCGTGGCGGGATTGGAGTTCACCAGGATCACCCGGTAACCCTCTTCCTTCAGCGCCTTGCACGCCTGCGCGCCGGAGTAGTCGAACTCGCAGGCCTGGCCGATGACGATCGGGCCGGCGCCGATGATGAGGATGCTCTTGATATCGGTACGCTTGGCCATCTCAGCGGGCCTCCTGCATCAGCTTGGCAAAACGATCAAACAGGTAACCCATCTCGTGCGGGCCGGGGCTCGCTTCCGGATGGCCCTGGAAGCAGAATGCCGGGCGGTCGGTGAGCGCGAAGCCCTGCAGCGAGCCGTCGAACAGCGACTGGTGGGTCACCCGCACGTTCGCCGGCAGCGTGGTCGGATCGACCGCGAAGCCGTGGTTCTGCGAGGTGATCAGCACGCGGCCGTCGTCCAGGTCCTTCACCGGATGGTTCGCGCCGTGGTGGCCGAACTTCATCTTCAGCGTCTTCGCGCCCAGCGCCAGGCCCATGATCTGGTGACCGAGGCAGATGCCGAACAGCGGGATCTTCGCGTCGAGGAACTGCTTGGCCGCTTCGATCGCGTAGTCGCATGCGGCCGGATCGCCGGGGCCGTTGGAGAGGAACACGCCGTCCGGCTTCATCGCCAACACCTCGGCCGCCGGCGTCTGCGCGGGCACCACGGTGATGTCGCAGCCCTGCTCGGCCAGCAGGCGCAGGATGTTCTGCTTCACGCCGTAGTCGTAGGCCACCACCTTGAAGCGCCGGGCCGGCTGGCTGAAGGCCGTGCGGTCGAGGTCGTAGATGCCTTCGTTCCAGCTGTACGGCTTGCTCACGCTGACCACCTTGGCCAGGTCCATGCCGTTCAAGCCGGGGAAGGCGCGCGCCTTCGCCAGTGCGGCTTCGGCGTCGATGGCTTCGCCGGCCACGATGCAGCCGTTGAGCGCCCCCTTGTCGCGCAGGATGCGGGTGAGGCGGCGCGTGTCGATGCCGGCGATGGCGACGATGCCGTGGCGCTTGAGGTAATCGGGGAGGCTTTCAGTGCTGCGCCAGTTGCTCGCGCGGCGCGGCACGTCGCGCACGATCAGGCCGGCGGCGTGCACGGCGGTGGACTCGGCATCCTCGGCGTTGATGCCGGTGTTGCCGATGTGCGGGTACGTGAGGGTGACAATCTGGCGCGAGTACGAGGGATCGGTGAGGATCTCCTGGTAACCGGTCATGGCGGTGTTGAAAACCACCTCGCCGACGGTTTCACCAGTCGCGCCCACGGCATGGCCGTGGAACACGCTGCCGTCTTCGAGGGCAAGCAGAGCGGGGATGGGCATGGAAACCGCCTTTCGGGTGCAGCAAAGTCCGCAAGCCGCGAAAAGCAGGCTTGAGAACCTTGGAAGGGAGGACGTTCGGGCGGGTGGCAATGATAGGCGCAGGGGCACCGGCTGTCCACTTCGAATCGGGCATGAGGCGTGGATTTCGTCAGCCTCCGTATCATCGCGTGGCGTTAGACTGATCCGCCGTTTCCAGGGAAATGAAACCTGCCCATGAGTCCGGATGCCCTGCTCGATCCTGCCCGCTTCGATCGCCCGGACACCCTGGTGCAGCGGGAACCGTTTCCCTTCATGGTGGCCCATGGCCAGTTGCCCGACGACGCGCGTGGCGAGTTGGATCGCGACTTCCCGCCTTACCCGAGTGCCGGCTTCTTCCCGTGGGATCCGGCCGATTGCGGCCCATCGATCAACGCCCTGGTCGGGCAGCTCACCGCCCCCGATTTCGCCGACCTGATCGGCGGCAAGCTGGGCATCGCCGGGCTCGGCCAGTATCCGACGCTGGTGACGCTGTGCCGCCTGCTCAACAAGCGCCACGGCACCATCCACACCGACAGCAAGTCCAAGGTCGCCACCGCCCTGCTCTACCTCAACCCGCAATGGCCCGACACCAGTGACGGCTGCCTGCGCTTCCTGGACAAGATCGACGACATCGATGCGCTCGTGGCCCCCGAACTGCCGCCGCTGTACGGCGAATTCGCCGTGTTCAGGCGCAGCGACAACTCCTTCCACGGCCACCTGCCCTACGAGGGCGAGCGCCGGGTGATCCAGGTGGCCTGGCTCACCAGCGAGGAGGAGAAACTGCGCAAGACCAGGCGCGGCAAGTTCTCCCGCCTGTTCAAGAAACTGTTCGGCAAGCTGGACACGCGGTACGGCGCCAAGCGCGACCGCAACGCCGCGCACCGCGACTGAGCCTCACCAAGCCTCCTGGTTCAAATCTTGCTTTCCTGCCAGCGAATCCAGCTGGCGGGCGGCCTGAGGCGCTCCCTGACGCAATTCGCCGGCACTTGCAAGCGACTTTGCCCGCGCCTATATGTGTGCGCTTCGTCACACTTTCAGGGACGGTGTGAACGAAAGTCCGTGGCCTGGCCACGCGAATACGCTCGGAGGGGACTATGAAACTGCTCACTGTGTGTGTGGTTGCGGCGCTTGCGGCTTCCGCCGCGGCAAGCGCCCGCGCGGGAGATTCGGACAAGGCCGTCGTCTGGCGGGACTGGACCGATACCGTGGCTCCAGCCCAGCAAGAGCACTACGAGGCCGGCGTCAAGGCATTCAACCAGTGCCTGCGCGAGCACCATGTCAAGTTCAGCATGCCGACCGTGGCCCACGAGACTGGCAACGACTACCAGTATTCGTCCGACGTGGGGCCTGTCACCTGGGCCGACCTGGACGCCCTGGATGCCCAGATGAAGCCATGTGATGCGACCTGGCGCTCGCAGGGCAACCCGTACCTGACGGGCGAGACCAGTGCGCTCATGGTGCTGCAGCCCGACCTGAGCAGCCCATCCGCCAACTGGCGAACCGAAGTTCCGCCGCCGATCCTGCAGGTGCTCGACTACAAGCTGAAGCCGGGGCGCGAACCAGGAATGGCCTTCAACGACGCGGTCAAGAAGATCACCGCCGCGGCCATCAAGGCCAACTGGCCGTATCACTGGTACACCTTCCAGATCCAGGGCGATGGCGATGGCGCGCCTGACTATGTCCTGGTGATCCGCAGCAAGAACTGGGCTGAAGCCGGTGCCGAGCCTGATCCCCCGCTGTGGAAGATGGTGGCCGGCGTGTACGGGCAGTCTGCCGCGGACGCGATCCGCAAATCCCTGGACGATTCGATCGCCAAGGCATCCGACCACTTCGACAGGTACAACGCCGACCTCAGCTACACGGCCGGCAAGTGACGCCTGCTGTCCTCCGGACGGCCACACGCCGCCCGGAGGACAGCGCAACGGCCGGACCTCAACGGGCGAAATGCAAGGCCACGACCATGGCGAACACGCCGTACAAAAGGCCCACTGGCAGCAGTTGGCGCGCATCCACGTTTCCGCGCTGGAACAGCCACCAGAGATAGGCGATCGCGGCCGCAGTCAACGCGCCCGATGTCAGCAGCGGCGCATCGAACAGCCACGGCGTGGCGAAGATCGCCAGCGCACTGGGGATGGTGGCCTGGATCATCATGGCGCCGGAGATGTTCGCCAGCGCCAGGCGCTCCTTGCCCTGGCGCACCCAGATCAGCGCGTTGAGCGTCTCCGGCAGTTCGGTCGCCACCGGGCTCAGCACCAGCGCCACCAGGTGCGGCGGCAGCGACATTGCCACGCCGATCGCTTCCAGTTGGCCTACGAACACCCTCGAAGCCACGGCGATCACCACCAGCGCAGCCACGGCCTGCAGCCACACCCAGCCCAGCGCGGGGTCCGCCTGGCGCGGGCACAGCTTCAGCGGTTCCAGCTCTTCCTCTTCTTCCGGCACGCTGTCGTCGCTGCGCATCTCGCGCCACACGTACAGTGCATAGGCCAGCAGGAACACCACGCCAAGCGCCGGCTTGAGCGCGAACGCCACCAGGCCGAGACCAACCTTGAGTGCGAAGATCGCCAGGAACCACGACTGGTCGCGCGCCAGCCGCTGGTGATCGACGCGCACCAGCCCATCGACGCGCCGCAGGCGCTTGCGGTTGCTCAACAATGCGATGCCGACCACCGCATAGGCCACCGTGGCCAACGCCAGCGGACCACCCATCGCCGCGCCCACGCCGATGTCGCGTGCTGCGGGTGTCTTGCCGAAGATCACCGCGACGAAGGTGACGGCGCTTTCCGGCAGCGCGGTGCCGAACGCGGCTAGCACGGTGCCGGTGGCGGTCGCGCCCATGTCGAGCTTGCGCCCCAGCCACTCGACGCTGTTGACGAAATATTCGCAGGCTAGATAGATCGCGCCGGCGGAGACGAGGAACAGGGCGAGGATAGGCAGCATGGGATGCACGGGCCGGGCGAACGATGGAACCGATGGCGCAACGACACCGTTCGCCCGGCCGGGTGAGGTGTCGCTGGCCAAAGGTCTCGCCGGGCAACGCATCGGGCGACGATGCCTGCCGTTCGCACCATGGCGCCGCGGGCGGCGACCAAGTCTGTTGATGCGAACGCCTCGGGGGATGAGGCTGGCTACTCCCCAATGACAGGCCAGCGATGCTAGCTGCCGGCAGGTGGCGAGGCAAGTTTTTGCGGGTTCAGCCCGGCGACGCGAGCACGTCTTCCAGCCGCCAATGCCCGGCCGCGCGGCCGACCAGCCAATGCGCCGCCTGCAGGGCGCCGCGGGCAAAGATCGCGCGGTCGGTGGCGCGGTGCCCGAGTTCAAGCCGTTCGCCCGGCCCGATCAGCAAGGCCTGGTGCTCGCCCACGATGTCGCCGCCGCGCACCACGGCGAAGCCGATGCTGCCGGGAGCACGCTCGCCGGTGCGCCCTTCGCGGCTGTAGACGGCGGCCTGCGACAGCGTGGTGTCGCGCGCCGCGGCCGCCGCCTGCCCCAGCGCCAGCGCCGTGCCCGAGGGGGCATCCTGCTTGCGGCCATGATGGGCTTCGACGATTTCCAGGTCCCACTCCGGCAAGGCGCCGGCTGCCTCGCGCAGCAGCCGCGTCAGCAGCGCCACGCCAAGGCTGAAGTTCGCCGCGCGCAGCAGCGCGATGCGCGCGCCGGCGGCTTCCAGCCGTGCCTGCAGGGTCGCATCGAGGCCGGTGGTGCCGGTGACGAGGGGGATGCCGTGCGCAAGGCAATGATCCAGCGCCGCCGCCAGGCCGGTCGGACCACTGAAATCGACTACCACGTCGGTCGCGGGGGCATGCGACCAGTCGTGCGCATGACGCAGGGAGTGCCCGAACCAGACCGGCTCGCCGTCATGCGCCGAGCCCGGCGACACCACTGTATGCACCAATTCGAAACGGCCATCTGCGCGCAGCAGCGACAGCAGGGCCTGGCCCATGCGGCCGGAGGCGCCATTGATGGCGAGGCGGATCGGCGAACTGGTCATGGCGGACATCCTGGCGTGCGCGGCAAACGGACGTCCAAAGTTAGCAGTTTACGAAGTCACCTTCGACCAGAACTGCTTCACGCCATCGAACCAGTTGTGCGCGCGCGGCATGTGCTCCTCGGCCTTGCCTTCGTTGAAGCTGGCCTCGAGCTGTTCCAGCAGCTCGCGCTGCTGCCTGGTGAGGCGTACCGGCGTTTCCACCGCCACCCGGCAGATCAGGTCGCCGGAACGGCCGCTGCGCACCGACTTCACGCCGCGCCCGCGCAGGCGGAAAGTCTGCCCGGTCTGTGTCTCCGGCGGAATGGTGATCGGCACCTCGCCTTCCAGCGTCGGCACCGGCAATTCGGCGCCCAGCGCGGCCTGCGAGAAACGGATCGGCACTTCGCAGTAGAGGTCGTTGCCTTCGCGCTGGAAGATCGCGTGTTCGCGCACGCGCACTTCCACGTACAGGTCGCCCGCCGGTGTGCCGGACGGGCCGGCTTCGCCCTGGCCGGTCAACCGGATGCGGTCGCCGTTGTCCACGCCGGCGGGGATCTTCACCGACAGCGTGCGGGTCTCTTCCAGCCGGCCCTCGCCATGGCAGTGCTTGCACGGCTTCTCGATCGCCTGGCCACTGCCGCCGCAATGCGGGCATGCCTGCTGGATCGAGAAGATGCCGTTCTGCATGCGCACGCGGCCGTGGCCGTGGCAGGTCTTGCACTGCACGGTCTTGCCGTCGGCCGAGCCGCTGCCGTTGCAGTGGTGGCAGTTGACCTGCGACGGGATCTCGATCTTGCGCTCGATGCCGAACACGGCCTCTTCGAGATCCAGCTCCATGATGTAGCGCAGGTCGGCGCCGCGCCGCGGCTGGCGGCTGCGGCCACCGCCGAAGATGTCGCCAAAGATGTCGCCGAAGATGTCACCCATGTCACCGAAGCCCGCACCACCGCCGCGGCCGCCCATGCCACCCTCGAAGGCCGCATGCCCGTACTGGTCGTACAAGGCGCGCTTCTGCGCGTCGGAAAGCACCTCGTAGGCCTCCTTGGCCTCCTTGAACTTCTCCTGCGCGTGCGGATCGTCGGGACAACGGTCCGGGTGGTACTTCATCGCGAGGCGGCGGAAGGATTTCTTCAGCTCGACCTCGGTGACGGTACGTTCGACACTGAGGACTTCGTAGTAATCACGCTTGCTCATTGCTTGATCCGCGATTCGATGCGCCGATCAGGAATGAACCAGATCGCTGCCACCGTGGCATAAAACAGACACGACACCCACGGCGCCACGAACGCCAGCAGGATGCCTCCCAGATACATGGTGACGGCCACCTTGCCTTTCCAGTCGCCACCGAGCGCCTGCGCCAGCAGCGAGGTCTTACCGCCGTTCGCGCAGATGAGGCTGTATTGCAGCGGCAGCCAGGCAATGGCGCACATCAGCAACACGAAACCGTAGACCGCCACCGGCAGCGTGGCGAACTGGTTCTCGCCCATCCAGCCCGTGGCCACCGGCATCAGCGACAACCAGAACAGCAGGTGCAGGTTGGCCCACAGCACGCTGCCGTCCACCTTCTTCGCCGCATGCAGGAAGTGGTGGTGATTGTTCCAGTAGATGCCCACGTAGACGAAGCTCAGCACGTAGCTGAGGAACACCGGCCACTGCGCGGCCAGCACCTCCCAGCTTGCGCCGTGCGGCACCTTCAGCTCCAGCACCATGATGGTGATGATGATGGCCAGCACGCCATCGCTGAAGGCCTCCAAGCGTCCCTTGTCCATCGCTCTCCCCAGAAAAGCTTATGCGCTCCTCCATGAGCGCGAAAGTCAAACGGGCGGCCATCCTTGGCCGCACTTTTCAGCAACGAGCGTTGCTTTCGCAGCACCCGTTTTGAGCCAGGGCACGCTTACTTCTTGTCGTCCTTCACCTCGGTGAACTCGGCGTCCACCACGTCGTCCGGCTGGGCCGAACCGCCCGGGCCCGGCTGCGCACCGGCGTCGGCCGGGCCGCCCTGGGCCGCGGCGTACAACGCCTGCGCGGCCTGTTCCAGCTTGGAGATCTTGGCCTCGATCAGCGCCTTGTCGTCGCCGTCCTTGACCTTCTCCAGTTCCGACAGCGCCTCCTCGATGCTGCCGATCTGCGCGCCGACCTTGCCGCCGTGCTCCTTCAGCGCACTGCGGGTGGCGTGCACCAGCTGGTCGGCCTTGTTGCGCGTGCCCACCAGCTCGTGGAACTTCTTGTCCTCTTCCTTGTTGGCCTCGGCGTCGGCCACCATGCGGGCGATCTCCTCCTCGGAGAGGCCCGAGCCGGCCTTGATCTCGATCTTCTGTTCCTTGCCGGTCTTCTTGTCCTTGGCCGACACGTGCAGGATGCCGTTGGCGTCGATGTCGAAGGTCACCTCGATCTGCGGCATGCCGCGCGGCGCCGGCTCGATGCCCTGCAGGTCGAACTTGCCCAGCGACTTGTTGGCGTTGGCGCGCTCGCGCTCGCCCTGCAGCACGTGCACGGTCACCGCGGTCTGGTTGTCGTCGGCGGTGGAGAACGTCTGCGCCGCCTTGGTCGGCACGGTGGTGTTCTTCTCGATCAGCTTGGTCATCACGCCGCCCATGGTCTCGATGCCCAGCGACAGCGGGGTCACGTCGAGCAGCAGCACGTCCTTCACCGAACCGCCCAGCACGCCGCCCTGGATCGCGGCGCCCACGGCCACGGCCTCGTCCGGGTTGACGTCCTTGCGCGGCTCCTTGCCGAAGAAGTCCTTCACCGACTCCTGCACCTTCGGCATGCGGGTCTGGCCGCCGACCAGGATCACCTCGTCGATGTCGGACACGCGCAGGCCGGCGTCGTTGAGGGCGGTGCGGCAGGGCTCGATGGTGCGCTTGACCAGGTCTTCCACCAGCGCTTCCAGCTTGGCGCGGGTGAGCTTGATGTTGAGGTGCTTCGGACCGGAAGCATCGGCCGTCACGTACGGCAGGTTCACCTCGGTCTGGTGCGCGGAGGACAGCTCGATCTTGGCGCGCTCGGCGGCGTCCTTCAGGCGCTGCAGGGCCAGCGGGTCCTTGCGCAGGTCGATGCCCTGGTCCTTCTGGAACTCCTCGACCAGATAGTCGATGACGCGCATGTCGAAGTCCTCGCCACCGAGGAAGGTGTCACCGTTGGTGGCCAGCACCTCGAACTGCTTCTCGCCGTCGACCTCGGCGATCTCGATGATCGACACGTCGAAGGTGCCGCCGCCCAGGTCGTACACCGCGATCTTGCGGTCGCCGCCCTTCTTGTCCAGGCCATAGGCCAGCGCGGCCGCGGTCGGCTCGTTGATGATGCGCTTCACTTCCAGGCCTGCGATGCGGCCGGCGTCCTTGGTGGCCTGGCGCTGGCTGTCGTTGAAGTAGGCGGGCACCGTGATGACGGCCTCGGTGACCGGCTCACCGAGATAGTCCTCGGCGGTCTTCTTCATCTTCATCAGCACCTTCGCGGAGACTTCCGGCGGCGCCATCTTCCTGCCGTCTGCGGTCGCCACCCAGGCGTCGCCGTTGTCGTTCGCGACGATGGCGTAGGGCACGATGTGGATGTCCTTCTGCACCTCGGCGTCGGTGAACTTGCGGCCGATCAGGCGCTTCACCGCGTAGAAGGTGTTCTTGGGGTTGGTCACGCCCTGGCGCTTGGCCGGCGCGCCGACCAGCACTTCGCCATCCTTGCTGAAGGCCACGATGGACGGCGTGGTGCGATCGCCCTCCGAATTCTCGATGACCCTGGTGGTGCTGCCGTCCATCACGGACACGCAGGAATTGGTGGTGCCCAGGTCGATGCCGATGATCTTGCCCATGTGTTAGCTCCCGAATCTCGAAGGCGGCCCCCACGGCCGCGCAATGGTTTTCCAGATGGGGCCCGCGTGCGGCGAATCAATGCCGACGGGACTCCGGATGCGTCGCGCCCGCTGGCGCGCGGTTCAGTCTTTCGCCACGGCCACCAGCGCGGGGCGCAGCAGGCGGTCGTTCAACACGTAGCCCTTCTGCAGCACGCTGACCACGGTGCCTGCCTCCGCGCCGGGCGACTCGACCATGCTCACCGCATGGTGGCGCTCGGGATCGAGCGGCTGGCCCAGCGGATCGACCTGCGCCAGGCCGTGGCTCTCGCCCACCTTCAGCAGCGACTTGAGGGTGAGGCCCAGGCCCTGGCGCATCGCCGCCACGTCGGCGGTTTCCACCGCGAGGCCGCTTTCCAGGCCGTCGAACACCGGCAGCAGCTCGTTCAGCAGCTTCTCGTTGGCGAAGCGGCGGGCCTGCTCCAGGTCGCGGTGCAGGCGGCGGCGCTGGTTCTCCAGCTCGGCCTTCTCGCGCAGCACGGTTTCGCGCAGCTCGGTATTGCCGGCCTCCAGCTCGGCCACGCGGGCCTTCAGCGCTTCCAGGTCGGCGCTGACCGCCTCGCCGGCTGCATCGGCGCCTTGCGCCGGGTGCGAATCGTTGTTGTGCATGAATGACTCCAAGCCTCGTCCGTGGCCGGCAGGTGGCGCCGACCGATTCAAAACCTGCGGGCAATCCCCGCCTCCCGCGCCACTTATGAGGCCGTCGCGGCGCGATTCAAGGCATCGCTGAGCAGGCCGGCCGTGGCCTGTACCACCGGGATCACCCGCTCGTAGGCCATGCGGGTGGGACCGATCACGCCCACCGCACCCAGCACGCGCCCCTGGGCACCGTAGCTGGCGGTGACCACGCTGCAACCGTCCAGTGCGGCGAAACCCGACTCCTCGCCGATGAACAGCCGCACGCCGGGCGCCCGCGCGCACGACTCCATCAACTGCAACAGCCCATTCTTCTGCTGGAACGCCTCGAACAGCTCGCGCAGGCGCTGCAGGTCGGCCAGTTCGGCGCAGGCCATCAGGTTGGTCTGGCCGCTGACCAGCACCTCGTCGCCCTCGGCCTGCGGCGCGAACGAGGCCGTGGCCAGCTCGGTGGCGTTCGCCACCAGCCGGTTCAGCTCGCTGCCCGCGGCGCGCAGTTCGGCCAGCAGGTGGGCGCGGATGTCGTCCACGCGCAGGCCGACGAAATGGGCGTTGATGTAGTTCGCCGCATGCTCCAGCTCGCGGCCTTCCAGAGGCCTGGCCAGTTGCACCACGCGGTTCTGCACCTGGTTGTCGGAGAACACCAGGATCACCAGCACCCGGGCATCGGGCAGCGGCACGAAATCGATGTGGCGCAACGGGAAATCCGCCTGCCGCGGCACCGTCACCACGCCGGCGAAGCGGGTCATCGCCGACAGCAGGGCCGAGGCGTTGCCCAGCAGGTCGCGCGTGGTGGCCTGCCCCGGCGGCAGCTCGCGCTGCAGGCGGGCCATTTCCTCGTGCGGTAGCGGCTGCAGCTCGATCAGGCTGTCCACGAACAGGCGCAGGCCCCGCGGCGTGGGGATGCGCCCCGCCGAAGTATGCGGCGAGGCGACCAGGCCGGCCTCCTCGAGGTCGGCCATGATGTTGCGGATGGTCGCCGGACTGACGTCCAGCCCGGACGACCGCGACAACGTGCGCGAGCCTACCGGCTCGCCGTCGACCAGGTACTGCGCGATCAGGCTGCGCAGCAGGCGGCGGGTACGTGCATCGAGTTCGCGGGCGGGGTGACGGGACATGCGCTGTAGCAATCGGTGAGACGGGCAAGAGATAAGGTCTGCACGCCTGTCACGCAAGCGCCCCGGCATTGTAGCGACTGGCATGCAGCCTGCGCGGCGTAGGCGTTCGAGGCGAATGCGCCCCGGACGACTTCCGCCGCGCAGGCTCCTACTACAATCGCACTATTCCCATACGGACTGCCGCCAGCCCGCCATGCTCATCTCGCTCCATGTCCGCCAATTCGCCGTCGTCGAACAGGCCGAAGTCGACTTCGGCGCCGGTCTCACCGTGGTCAGCGGCGAAACCGGCGCCGGCAAGTCGCTGTTGGTGGATGCCTTGCTGCTGCTCGCCGGCGCGCGCGCCGACAGCGGCATGGTGCGCGCCGGCAGCGACCGCGCGGAGCTGTCCGCCGAATTCGACCTCGCCGCCCTGCCCGAGGCCCGCGCCTGGCTGGCGCGGGAAGAGCTGGACGACGGCGAAGCCTGCCAGTTGCGCCGGGTGATCCGCGCCGAGGGCAGCTCGCGCGCCTGGATCAACGGCCGGCCGGCCAACGCCGGCCAGCTTTCCGAACTCGCCACCCTGCTGGTGGAAATCCACGGCCAGCACGAACACCAGGCCCTGCTCTCCCGCACGCACCAGCTCGCCCTGCTCGACGCCTACGCCGGCCACGAGCCGCTGGCCGTCCAGGTGCGCGAACTGGCCACGCAATGGCGCGAACTGGGTGCGCGCATCCGCCGCCTCAGCGGTGGCGAGGACCGCGAACAGCGGCTGGGACTGCTGCGCCACGAACTCGCCGAGCTGGAGCAATGGACGCTGCCGCCCACCGGACTGGCCGAGCTCGAAGCCAGCCACAAGCGCCTCGCCAACGCCGGCCGGCTCGCCGAGGGCGCGGCCGGAGTGGTCGAACTGCTCGACGGCGACAGCGAATTCGCGTTGCGCCGCGCCCTGGGGCGCGCCCATGCCGAACTGGGCAAGCTGGCCGCGCTGGACGAAGCGCTGAACCCCGCGCTGGAACTGCTGGACAACGCCACGATCCAGCTGGGCGAAGCCGCCGACACGCTGGGCCGCTACGTGCAGGACGTCGATCTCGACCCCGAGCGCTTCGCCGAGGTCGATGCCCATCTCGCCCGCCTGTACGAACTCGGCCGCCGTCACCGCCTGCCCATTGCCGAATTGCACGACAAGGCCGCGGCGCTGGGCAACGAACTGGCCGAGCTGGAAGGCGCCGGCGAAGTGCTGGAGCAGCTCGCCGCCCAGCGCGAACGCAGCCGCGCCGACTACGCGCAGGCCGCGGACAAGCTGGGCAAATCGCGCCGCAAGGCCGCGGACAAGCTGGGCAAGGAAGTCAGCGCGCTGATGGCCGAGCTGGGCATGGCCGGTGGCGTGCTCGCGGTGGAACTGGAACCCGCCGAAGGTGCGGAGCCCGACCCGCAGGGCCACGAACGCTGCGAACTGCTGGTCAGCGCCAACCCGGGCCAGCCGCCGCGCGCGTTGCGCAAGGTGGCCTCCGGCGGCGAACTCGCGCGCATCAGCCTCGCCATCGAGGTCGCCACCCTGGGCAACGACAGCGTGGGCACCATGGTGTTCGACGAAGTGGACAGCGGCATCGGCGGCGCGGTGGCCGAGGTGGTGGGCCAGAAGCTGCGCGCGCTCGGCGGCCAGCGCCAGGTGCTGTGCGTCACCCACCTGCCCCAGGTGGCCGCGCAGGGCCATGCGCACCTGTTCGTCAGCAAACACAGCGATGGCGGCCACACCCGCACGCGAATCCGGCCGCTGGATGCCGAAGGCCGGCGCGACGAACTCGCGCGCATGCTGGGCGGCGTGGAGATCACCCGCGAAACCCGTGCCCACGCGAAGCAGATGCTGGAACGCGCGCAGGCCTGAGGGCAACAGCACCCGGCACGGGCTGCGGGAAACGCCGACAGGCTCCAAGAGCCTGCTCAAAGCCTTTCTCTGGCAGGCGCACCACTCTTAGAAATCCGTAAGGAGCGCACCCTGTGCGCGAATGCTTTTGGCGGAGCGTTCGAGAAACCTGAAGTGCATCGCGGCTGAAGCCGCTCCCGCTCCGAAACGATGAGGCCACGCAGGGGACGGGAAAGCCTTGAACAGGTCCTAGGCGCTGGGAGCCAGCAGTCCGCGCTCGCTGGCCATGCGGTACAACTCCAGTTCCGAACCGGCGTTGAGCTTGCCCATCACGCTGGCGCGGTGGATGTAGACGGTCTTCTGGCCGATGCCCAGTTCCGCCGCCACCTGCTTGGGCGTGCGGCCGCAGGCCAGCAGCAGGAACACCTCGTGTTCGCGGGCGGTCAGGCGATGCAGCGGATCGAGCGCGGACTCCGGCTGCTCGGCGCGGCGCTGGCGCAGGTCGGAACTCAGGAACTGCTCGCCCTGCATCACCGCGCGCAGGCCGGCCACCAGTTCCTCCGGCGCCACGCCCTTGGTCACGTAGCCGCTTGCGCCGCGGCGCAATGCCTCGGACACGTAGGGTTCGCCGTCATGCATGCTCAGCACCACGATGCGCGTGTCCGGCGACACGCTGCTCAGGTGCTCGATCAGGGGCAGGCCGCTGCCGTCGGGCAACGACAGGTCCAGCGCCACCAGGTCGGGCCGGTGCTGCGCCACCGCTTCCACGGCGTCGTCCGCGCAGCGGCACTCGCCCACCACCTTGAGATCGGGTTCCAGCCCGATCAGCCGCTTGAAGCCTTCGCGCACGATGGCGTGGTCGTCGACCAGGACAATGCTGTACATGAGGCCTACTGTATACGGAGCGGGGCCGGCCTGCGCCAGCACGGCCAAACGCCCATGTACCATCCGCGGATGCGCCTGAAACCGTTCCGCCCGCTGCATTCCGGCCCGCTGCTGGGAGCGGCCTACCTGCTGCTGTGGCTGTTGCTGTGGCCGACCGAGCAACCCTATTGGGCCCTGCCCTACGGCCTGCGCTTCGGCGCGCTGCTGTTGCTGCCCGTGCGCAGTTGGGGCTGGCTGCTGGGTGCCGAGCTGGTCGCCTCTGCCGGCATGGACATCCACGACGGGCTGCCGATGGGCTGGAGTGGCTATTTCCTGGGCGACGTGCCCGAGCCGTTGGTGACCGCGGCCAGCCTGTGGCTGCTGCGCCGGCTCAACCCGCATGCGGGCACGAGCCTGCACAACCCGCACGAGGCCGCCCGCCTGCTGCTGGCCGCGATGCTCGTGGTGCTCGCCACCACCGCGGTGGACATCGGCCTGCTCACGGTGATCCACACGGCCGCGGCCGAGGATGCGCTGATCCGCATGCTGGGCAACGAATTGCTAGGCGGCTACCTGGGCGTGCTGCTGATGGTGCCGGTGATGGTCCTGCTGCTGCGCGCGCCCCCCAACCGCCAGGCGCTGGCCGAACTGGCCCTGGATGGCCTGCAGGTGATGCTGCCGGCCATGGCCATCCTGCTGCTGCTTTCCGAGCAGGCCACGTCGCAACCGCAGTTCGCCCGCGCGTTGTCGCTGGCGCCGGTGCTGTTCTTCGCCTTCCGCCATGGCTGGCGGGGCGCCAGCCTGGCCATGACCGTCTCCAGTTTCGGCATGACGGCGCTGGACCAGCGACTCGGCCACGCGCCCTCGGCGGCCGGGTACCTGTTCCTGGCCGTGGCAGGCACCGGCACGCTGATGCTGGGCTCGGCGACCGACGCCCTGCGCCGCAGCAAGCGGCAAGTGGCCGAGCAGAACACCCACCTGGCCGCGGTCAACCGGCGGCTGGACCAACTGGCGCGGCAACTGCGCGCCGCCGCCCGCGGCAACCTGCAGGCAGAGGAAAACCAGCGCCGCCACATGGCCGCCGAGTTGCACGACGAGCTGGGCCAGAACATCACCGCGATCCAGACCCACGTGAAGCTGGCGCAGGCGCGCCTGCAACAGGCCGGGCTGGAGGACATCGGCACCTCGATCAACGGCATCCTCGCCCACATGCGCCGCGCCCTGCACCGCCTGCTGGACGACCTGCGCCCCGCCGTGCTGGACGAGTTCGGCCTGCTGCGCGCGCTGGACGAGGGTCCGATCCGCGACCTGCTGAAGGCCGCTGGCATCCACTACCTCACCGAGCTGCACGGCGACCCGCGTCTGCTCGACGACGACACTCGCACCACTATCTACCGGCTGGCCCAGGAAAGCGCCACCAATGCGGTCAAGCACGCCAGGGCCAGCGAGTTCCGCCTGCGCCTGCGCATCGGCGAGCGCCACGGCGCGATCCTCGCCCTGCTCGACCTGCGCGACAACGGCGTCGGATTGCCCGAGCGGCCGCCACGCGGCGGCCGTGGCCTGCAAGGCATGCGCGACCGCGTCACCTCGCTGGGGGGCATGTTTCAGTTGCGGCCCGCACCACGAGGCGTGCACTTGCGCGTATTGCTGCGTAGCAACAACGACTTACCCGTCACATTTCGAGCTATCTAGGAATTTTTCCGATACACAGGACGTGAAGGCTTCGTTAGCATCGTTCCATCGATGTGGGGGAGCCGCCATCGTGAGATGGCGTACCGGAGTCCTCGTGGGGACGGCGACTCCGGAGAGATGGCAGGACGCCGTCTGGTCGTTACCTTGGATGCAGGGCCTGGACGAGCAACTCGCCATGCCCAAGTCCAACCGGGTACGAGGCAATCGCGAGGTGGACAGGAGTCCTCCCTCGCGATTTTTTTATGCCTGCGGTTCGGGCTTGTGTCCCCGGGCCAGCCCCGGGGGCCCGTGATCAGCCCTTGCGCGAGGTACGGTTCTTGGGACGCACGTACAGCACCAGGCTGTGGTCCTCGATCACGTACCCGTGGCGCGCCGCGACCTCGCGCTGCAGGCGTTCGATCTCTTCGCTGACGAACTCGATCACCTTTCCGCTGTCCACATCGATCATGTGGTCGTGGTGCTTGCCGCGGTCGAGTTCGTAGACGGCCTGCCCGCCCTCGAAGTTGTGCTTGACGACGATGCCCGCTGCCTCGAACTGGGTCAGCACCCGGTACACCGTCGCCAGGCCGATGTCTTCCTGATGGGCGAGCAGCTTCTTGTAGACGTCCTCGGCAGTGAGGTGGTTGCCCTCCTCCTCGTCGAAGATCTGCAGGATGCGCATGCGCGGGTGGGTCACCTTGAGACCGACCCGACGAAGTTCCTGGGTTTCCTGTTCCATCATTTGCCACCTCACGCCGGCGCGGCGATGCCGAACCGGTAGTGTATCATCCGCCATTCCACGATCTGGACGCTTCACGCATGCAAAAGCTGATCACCCTGCCGGTTGTCGCGCTGTTGGCGCTTGCCGTTTCCGGCTGCCACCTGGTCTACACGCAGGACGTGCGCCAGGGCAACCTGCTCGACAAGACCATCGACCAGAAGGCGGTGGATCAGCTCAAGCCCGGCCTGACCAAGCGCCAGGTGATGCTCCTGGTCGGCACGCCGTCGGTCGCCTCCCCGTTCGACCAGAGCCGCTGGGACTATGTCTCCACCTACTCGCACCGCGGCGGCCCGATGCAGGTCAGCACCATGACCCTGTACTTCAACGACGACATCCTGGCGCGCGTCGAGGGCAGCCCCTACCTCGAGAACAACAAGAACCTGCTCAAGGAGAGCAAGAAGCTCAACGTCAACTACTCGGTCGACGACAACAAGGGCGACAAGGACACGAGCGGCAAGGACAGCAAGGATTCCGGCGGCGACTCCGACGACAGCAGCGGCAACAAGTAACCCCCTGCCGGCAGGCGGGTCAGCCCTGACCGGCCCTGCGCCGGCGCGAGGCCATCGGATCGAGGGCAAGCGGCCGGTAGATTTCCACCCGGTCGCCATCGCGCAGCACGTGGCCGGCCTCGATCCGGCGCGAGAAGATGCCCAGCCGCAGGGGAGCCAGCACCTCGGCGGGCAACGACGGCAGCAGGCCTGCAGCTTCCACCGCCTGCATCGCGGTGCTTCCGGCCGGCAACGAGACTCGGCAACACCAGGTCCGCTGCACACCGGCATGCAGCACTTCCACCGTGATGGCCGGCTCAGCCATGCAACTGGTCCGCGGCGCGGCAGAAGTCGTCGACCATGCGGTTGGCGAGGCCCTGGAAGCCCAGCTTGAGCACGCTGCCGCCGATGCCCGCGTAATCGAAATCCAGCGTCAAGGCCACCTTGCAGCCATCGTCGCCCAGCGCCGTGAAACCCCAGTGGCCGTCCAGCGAGCGGAACGGTCCCTCGACCAGGCGGATGTCGATGCGGTGCGGCCGCTCGGCGGTGTTGCGCGTGGTGAAGCTGTGCCGCAGGCCGGCGAAATGCAGGTCCAGCCGGGCCACCAGCACGTTGCCGTCGCGCTCGATCACGCTGGACGACGAGCACCATGGGAAGCGCTTTGGGTATGCTTCCACGCCATCGACCAGATCGAACATCTGCTCCGGCGAATGGCGCACCAGCGCGCTGCGGCGTATTTCGATCACGATCGGTCCCTGGTTTGTGCATTCGTCCTTGAATGCAAAAGTCAAACGGGCATCCATCCATGGATGCACTCTCAATAAAAGCGTTGCTCCGCTGGAGCTCGCGTGCAGTGAAGTTTAGCGGACATGGCCAAGAGCAAGGACAAGGACACCACCAAGGGCACGGGGACCATCGCGCTCAACAAGCGTGCGCGCTTCGAGTACCACATCGACCAACGCTACGAGGCGGGTATTGCCCTGCAGGGCTGGGAGCTGAAGGCGCTGCGCGCGGGGCGGATCAACTTCGGCGACGGCTACGCCATCGTGATCAAGGGCGAGATCTTCCTGGTCGGCGCCTCGATCCCGCCGCTGATCAGCGCCTCCACCCATGTCATCGCCGAGGACCGACGCACGCGCAAGCTGCTCCTGCACCGCAAGGAGATCGACCAGCTGATCGGCGCGGTGGAGCGCAAGGGCTACACGCTGGTGCCCACCGCGATGTACTGGAAGAACGGCAAGGTGAAGGTGGAAGTCGGACTGGCCCGCGGCAAGCAGGAGCACGACAAGCGCGACACCGAGAAGCAGCGCGACTGGCAGATCGAGAAGCAGCGCACCATGCGCTCGCACAACCGGGCTTCCTGATCCCGTCCCTGCCCGGCTTGCGGACCTCGAAAAAATCCTTGAGCCCCGTGTCGATCCCCGGCGGCGCTGTTCGTCGTACCTGTGAAAGCGGAACCATCCCACCACAGGAGACAAACCGATGCGCTGCCTAGTGATCGTGAAAGCGACCAGCGACACCGAGGCCGGCGTGATGCCGGGCACCGAGCGGCTCGCCGCGATGGGCCGATTCAACGAAGAATTGGTGAAGGCCGGCGTGATGCTGGCCGGCGAAGGCCTGCACCCCAGCTCGCGTGGCGCCCGCGTGCGCTTCGACGGTGCGCAACGCAGCGTGATCGACGGCCCGTTCACCGAATCCAAGGAGCTGATCGCCGGCTTCTGGCTATGGCAGGTGAAATCGATGGCCGAAGCCATCGAGTGGTTGAAACGCGCCCCGTTCGACGCCGGTGCCGAAGTCGAGATTCGCCCGGTGTTCGAGGCCGAGGACTTCGGCGACAAGTTTACCGATGCGTTGCGCGAGCAGGAAACGAACCTGCGCGCGCAGATCGGCAACCGCCAGCAATAAACCCCGCCCGACTTTTAAGGAGTACCGCCATGCAATTCGTCGCCTACCTCAACTACGACGGCAATGCCGAAGCCGCCTTCGACTTTTACGCCCGCTGCTTCGGCGGCAAGGTCACCATGCGCGCACGCTATGGCGACGCACCGCCCGACATGCCCATGCCGGCGGAAATGCACGACAAGATGATGCACGTGCGGCTGGAAGTGGGCGACCAGGTGCTGATGGCCTCGGACGCGATGGCACCGCAATGCCCCTACACGCCGATCAAGGGTTGCTCGGTGTCGGTCCAGCTCGACTCGCCGGAACAGGCCGAGCGCATCTTCCACGCGCTGGCCGAAGGCGGCACGGTGCAGATGCCGATCCAGCAGACGTTCTGGGCCGCGCGCTTCGGCTCGCTGGTGGACCGCTACGGCGTGCCGTGGATGATCAACTGCCCGCCCGCCGCATGACGCCTTGCCGCCGCGGGGCGATGATGGTCTGATCGGTCGCCATGACGGCGACCGACATCCACCGCAGCATCGAGGCCATCTGGCGCATCGAGTCGGCGCGCATCATCGCCGGGCTCACCCGCATGCTGCGCGACGTGGGCCTGGCCGAGGAACTGGCGCAGGACGCCCTGGTGACCGCACTGGAGCAATGGCCGCAGGCCGGCGTGCCGGACAACCCCGGCGCCTGGCTGATGACCACCGCGAAGCACCGCGCGATCGACCGCCTGCGCCGCCATCAGTTGATGGAGCGCAAGCACGAGGAAATCGCCCGCGAACTGGAGGCCGAACAGGCCGATGCCATGCCGCGCTTCGATGACATGCTCGACGACGACATCGGCGACGACCTGCTGCGGCTGATCTTCACCGCCTGCCACCCCGCGCTGCCCGCCGAATCGCGCGTGGCGCTCACCCTGCGCCTGCTCGGCGGCCTCAGTACCGTCGAGATCGCCCGCGCCTTCCTGCAGCCGGAACCCACCATCGCCCAGCGCATCGTGCGCGCCAAGCGCACGCTGGCCGAGAAGCAGGTGCCGTTCGAGGTACCGCGCGGCGAGGAACTGGCCGAACGCCTGGATGCCGTGCTCGGCGTGATCTACCTGGTCTTCAACGAGGGCTACACCGCCACCGCGGGCGACGACTGGATGCGACCCGCGCTGTGCGAGGAGGCCCTGCGGCTGGGCCGCATCCTCGCCGGCCTGATGCCGCAGCAGCCTTCCGTGTTCGGCCTGCTCGCGCTGATGGAGCTGCAGGCCTCGCGCACGCATGCGCGCAGCGAAGCCGATGGCACGCCGATCCGGCTGCTGGAACAGAACCGCGCGCGCTGGGACCGCTTGCTGATCCAGCGCGGCCTCGCCGCACTGGATCGCGCGCAACGGCTGGGCGGCGACGAGGAGCCGTACACCTTGCAGGCCGCCATCGCCGCCTGCCATGCCCGCGCCAACAGCGCGGAGCAGACCGACTGGAACCGTATCGCCGCCCTGTACGCCACGCTGGCCGCCGTCGCGCCGTCGCCCGTGGTGGAACTCAATCGCGCCGTGGCCGTGGCGATGGCCAGCGGGCCAGTCGCGGGCCTTGCTCTCGTCGATGCGCTGCGCGACGTGCCGGCCTTGGCGAACTATCACCTGCTGCCGGCGGTGCGCGGCGATCTGCTGCAGAAGCTCGACCGCCACGACGAGGCCCACGCGGAGTTCGAGCGTGCCGCGACGCTCACCCGCAACACGCGCGAGCGCGAACTGTTGCTGGCGCGCGCCAAGGACTGCCTGCAGCACACGACGTCCGGCCGGTGACGCGCAAACGGAAGAGGGCCGCCCGGTGGGCGGCCCTCCGTCAACACGGGTGAAACTCAGGACTGGCTGTCGTCAGCCGGCGCCGCCTCGTCTTCCTTCTTGCCGACCATTTCCTCCAATGCGCCGGCGCCCTTGAACCCGGCGACGGCCGCGAGGCCCTTGGTCAGCAAGCCCGCATTCGGATCGAGCTTCTCGGCGCCTTCGACTGCAGCCACGGCTCCGGCAACTTCACCCAAGGTATCGAGGATTCCCATGACGCTCTCCGCTTCGGAATGGAGCGGCCAGCATGCAGCCGGCTGCTTTACCGGCGAATGAATCCGGACGCAAGATCCCTCGCCGTGAATTTGCGAAACCCGTCGACGGGCAGCCATGCTTCGCGGCAGGCCCGTCGCGCGTGGCGCCAGGGCCTTGCACGGTCAAGATCCGGGTGCGCCAGCCGATAGAATGGCCGATACCTGAACTTTGCAAAGCCGCACCAAGATCCAGCCACCTTCGTGCGTGCGGCATGCAAGGCCCAAGGCCACGAGAGTCCATTGAATGCTGGCCAGTTCGTATAACCCGCTGCTCGTCGTGTGTTCCCTGCTCGTGGCGATCTTCGCCTCCTACACGGCACTGCACATGGCCGGCCGCATCACCACGGCGCGGGACTCCGACGCTCGCCGGTGGCTGCTGGCCGGCGCCGGCGCGATGGGGCTGGGCATCTGGTCGATGCATTTCATCGGCATGCTGGCCTTCAGCCTGCCGATTCCGCTTGGCTACGACCCGGCGATCACCCTGCTGTCGCTGCTGATCGCTATTGCCTCCTCCGCATTCGCCCTATGGCTGGTCTGCCGGCAGACGCTGCCCTGGATGCACCTGGTGGGCGGCGCCCTGCTGATGGGGCCGGCCATTGCCGGCATGCACTACACCGGCATGGCCGCGATGCGCATGACCCCCGGCATCCAGTACGACGCGTGGCTGTTCGCCCTGTCGGTGGCGATCGCCATCGTGGCGTCGGGCGCGGCGCTGTGGATCGCCTTCCAGTTGCGCAAGAACACCTTGCGCGTGCGGCGCAAGCAGCTCGGCGCGGCCGTCGTCATGGGCCTCGCCATCGTCGGCATGCACTACACCGGCATGAGCGCAGCGCAGTTCCCGCTGGGCAGCATCTGCGGGGCGGCCCACCAAGGCGTGAACACGGACTGGCTGGCCGTCGTCGTCATCGTCGTCACGCTGGCAGTGCTGGCGATGACGCTAACCGTCTCCGTGCTCGACTTCCGAATGAGATCGCGCACGGCAGTGCTGGTCGGCTCGCTCGCCGAAGCGAACGAAGAGCTTTCCTACCTCGCCCTGCACGACAGCCAGACCAAGCTGCCGAACCGCGTGCTGCTGCACGACCGCCTCGAGCGCGAGATCCAGGCCGCCAATCGCGACAAGGGCCGTTTCGCGCTGATGTTCCTGGATCTCGATGGCTTCAAGGCCGTCAACGATGTATTCGGGCACCGCGCCGGCGACTTGCTGCTGGTCGAGATCGCGCAGCGCATACGCGCCAACGTGGGCGATGAAGATACCGTCGCCCGCATCGGCGGCGACGAATTCGTGCTGCTGGCCCGTATCGGCGAGCCGGCGGACGCCGCCCGCACCGCCGAGACGCTGATGAAGGTGATCGGCGAGCCGATCTTCGTCGCCAAGCACGAACTGCATGTGACTTGCAGCATCGGCATCGCCCTCTACCCCGGCAGCGGCGCCACGCAGCAGGAACTGATGACCAATGCCGACGCGGCGATGTACCACGCGAAAGCCTCGGGGCGGAAAGGCTACGTCTTCTTCGAAGCCTCGATGAACTCCGACGCGCACGAACAGATGCAGATCGCGCGTGAACTGCGCATGGCCCAGGCGCGCGGCGAACTGGCGCTGTATTACCAGCCGAAGTTCGATGCACCGAACGGTCCCGTCATCGGCGCCGAGGCGTTGCTGCGCTGGTCGCACCCCACGCTGGGAATGATTCCGCCCAGCCATTTCATCCCCATCGCGGAGAAGTCGGGCCAGATCGTGCCGATCGGCGAATGGGTGCTCGACGAAGCGTGCCGGCAGATGCGCGCGTGGCACGACGCCGGACACCCGGAATGGACGATCGCGGTGAACCTCTCGGCGGTGCAGTTCGGCCATGACGGGCTCATCGAGATGGTGCGCGACACCCTGGAGCGCCATGCGCTCGCACCGCGCTTCCTGACGCTGGAGATCACCGAATCCACCGCGATGTCCGATGTCGAAGCCAGCCTTGCGACGCTGCGGCAGCTGAAGGACATGGGTGTGAACATCTCCATCGACGACTTCGGCACCGGCTACTCCAGCCTGCTCTACCTGAAGCGCCTGCCGGCCACCGAACTGAAGATCGACAAGGGCTTCGTGCGCGACCTCGCCGCCGGCACCGAGGACGCTGCCATCGTGTCGGCCATCGTGGCGCTGGGCCAGACGCTCAACCTCAAGATCGTCGCCGAAGGCGTCGAGACCGCCGCGCAGAAGGCGTTCCTCACCCGCATCGGCTGCGACAGCCTGCAAGGCTTCATGCTGGGCCAGCCGATGCCCGCGAAGGACTTCATCGAGGCCGTGGCGCAGGATCCGGCTTCCACCGAAGCGCGGGAGTAGACGGACAAGCTGCTGACCCGCTCTTTTCGTCTCCGCTCCTGCAGATCCAGTCTCCTTCGCACTCAGGAGGGACTCCAGGCAGGACAACCCAGAAGCGGAAGCATCACTGGTTCGAGTCTCCTCTTGGGACTCGAACCCGGGACAAAGAAAAACCGCGCCATGGGCGCGGTTTGAAATTGGACAGGGTCCCGGACGATCTCGAACAGTCCGGAATCCAGTGATGGTGCCCAAGAGGGGACTCGAACCCCTACGCCTTTCAGCGCTACCACCTCAAGGTAGTGCGTCTACCAATTCCGCCACCTGGGCAGGTGTCTTGCTTACTGCTTCTTCTGCGGCGCCGGCGCGGCCGGCACTTCGCCTTGTTGCTTGCTCGCGGCCGGGGCCACGGGTACCGCGGTGTTGTTCGCGGCAACGGGCACTTCCGGGTTCACCGGAGTGGCCGCGGCCGCAGCCTGCTTGGCCGGGGCCGGCGTGCTCATGCCGGCCATCACGCCGAGGTCGGCGCCGCTGTTCTGCGCGGCGCCATGGCTGTGCAGGTACACGCCCATGCCGAGGCTCAACGCGAAGAACAACGTGGCGAGCACGGCAGTGGCGCGGGTCAGGAAGTTGGCCGAGCCGCGCGCACCGAACACCGTGGCCGAGGCACCGCCGCCGAAACCGGAGCCGGCGCTGGCGCCCTCGCCGTTCTGCAGCAGGATCAGCACGGTCATGGCCGCGGCGACCAGAATGTAAAACACGCTGAAAATGACGAACATGAGTGCAATCGAGCCCGTGGCGACTTAGTGCGCCGCTGCGCAGATTCCAAGGAAGTCGGAAGCGGTCAGCGAGGCTCCACCGATCAGCCCCCCATCCACGTCCGACTGCGCGAACAACTCGGCGGCGTTGGCCGCCTTGACGCTGCCGCCGTAAAGCAGCCGAGTCAGACGGGCAATCATAGCATCTTCCTTTTGCAATTGGCTACGGATGAACGCATGCACATGCTGTGCCTGATCGGGCGTGGCGGTGCGGCCGGTGCCGATGGCCCACACCGGCTCGTAGGAGATCACGGCGGTATCGAACACCGCGACGCCGCAGGCGGCAAGCACGGCCTGCAGCTGGCGTGCGACCACGGCCTCGGTTTCGCCGGCTTCGCGCTGCGCCAGCGTTTCGCCCACGCAAAGGATGGGCGTGAGGCCTGCGGCACGCGCGGCGGCGAACTTGCGCGCCACCAGCGCATCGCTTTCGCCGTGGTACTGGCGGCGCTCGGAATGCCCCACGATCACCCATTGCGCTCCGCAGTCGGCCAGCATCGCGGCGGAGACCTCGCCGGTGTAGGCGCCCTGCCCCTCGTGTGCGCTGAGATCCTGCGCGCCCACGCCGATGCCGGCCCCGGCACAGGCCGCGGCCACGTCACCCAGGTAGGGAAACGGCGGGCAGATCACCACGTCGATGCCGCTCGTGCCGGCAACGGCGATCTCGCCGCAAAGGGTACTGGCCATCGAACGGCTACCGTGCATCTTCCAGTTGGCGGCGACGAGCTTCTTGCGCATGTTCGGTGTGTTTCCGTTCGGATAAAACCGAGATTTTACGGGACGATACAGGACTGGTATTGCTGCGGCGCAACGTCCAAGATGCCACGACCCGCCAGGAGTAGCGCATGACACCCGCCCGCCCGCTCAGCCTCGTCACCGGCGCATCCGCCGGCATCGGCGCCGCCTTCGCCCGCGCTCTCGCGGCGCGCGGGCACGACCTGGCACTGACCGCACGGCGCGTCGACCGGCTCGAATCGCTGGCCGACGAGCTGCGCCAGCGGCATGCCTGCAAGGTGACCGTGCTGATGGCCGACCTGGCCGATCCCGCCGCGCCGGCCGCCCTGTGCGACGAACTCGCGCGGCGCGGGCTCGCGGTGGACTGGCTGGTCAACAACGCCGGCTACGGCGTGCCCGGCAGTTTCGCGGCGAACGACTGGCGTACGCATGCGGACTTCCTGCAGGTGCTGCTGACCGCCCCCGTCGAACTGGCGTGGCGGCTGCTGCCCGGCATGCGCGAACGCGGCCATGGCTGCATCGTCAACGTGGCGTCGCTGGCAGGGCATGTACCAGGCACCGCGGGACACACGCTGTACGCGCCGGCCAAGGCATTCCTGATCAAGTTCTCGCAAGGGCTCGCACTCGAGAACCACGGGCGCGGCGTACATGTGTGCGCGCTGTGCCCTGGCTTCACGTACTCGGAATTCCACGACGTCACCGGCACGCGCACGCTGATGAACAAGCTGCCCGGCTTCATGTGGCAGAGCGCCGACGAGGTGGTGGCCGAAGGCATCGCCGCCGTGGAGCGCGGCGATGCCGTGCACGTCACGGGCCGCGTGAACCGCTTCATCAAGGGCGTGTTCAAGCTGATGCCGGACCGTCTGGCCATGCAACTGTCGGCCAGGCAGGCCAGGCGGTATCGGGCACAGGATGCGGATTGAGGGTTGAGGGCTATTGACCACATCTAGGTGTTCCGCCTTGCGGTCCCCGCTCAAGCCGACGTCGGCTGCATCCGCGAGCTCACCTGCCTGGATGAACGGTAATGCGGGGAGGTAGATGCGGACCTGGGCCCAGCCGGACAGGGTTAGCGCGGACAGCAGCAATTCCGCGACCACGCGGTGCAGCTGAAATTTCATGGCCACTCCCTTGAGCTTTCGCACGCCCGCAGAATGGTCGGAAGACTACCGAACCCACGGGGCAGCCAGCGACCCGATTCGGGAAACCCAGGGGGCACCTGCCTGACGAAGACAGGGCCGCATGCCATCGCCCGCCGCCGGTTTGCGGGCGGGCCGACGCATGGCTCGGCAGGGCCGGCGGCGCGCTCTGCATGCGCCCGCTAGCGCTTCCGGTCAGATCAGCTTGATCTCGCGCAGCCGCTGCTGCAGGTATTCGTGCGAGGTGATGCTGGTGTCGTAGCGCCTCGGGTTGTCCGGCGTCACGCATTGCGGCAACGGGTCGAGTACCACGTCGGGGTTGGGGTGCAGGAAGTACGGCACCGAGTAGCGCGGCTTGCGCGCGTTGGCGTTCTGCGGGTTCACCACGCGGTGCGTGGTGGACGGGTACACGTGGTTGCTCAGGCGCTGCAGCATGTCGCCGATGTTCACCACGATGGCGTCGCCCTCGGTGGTGATCGGCAGCCACTCGCCCTCGCGGGTGAGCACTTCCAGGCCTTCGGCGCTGGCGCCGACCAGCAGGGTGATGAAGTTGATGTCCTCGTGCGCGCCGGCGCGCACGTTGGGCACGTGCTCGTCGGTGATCGGCGGGTAGTGGATCGGCCGCAGGATGGAATTGCCCTGGCCGGTCTTGTCCCCGAAGTAATGCTCGGGCAAGCCGATGTGCAGGGCCAGTGCGCGCAGCACGCGGGTGCCCAGCTGGTCCAGCGCCTCGAACAGGCCGTAGCCGTAGCGGTGGAATTCCGGCACCTCGGCGGGCCACAGGTTGGGCGCCATCACGTCGGCGAACTTCGAGTCGCGCGGGATCTCGCGCCCGACGTGCCAGAACTCCTTGAGGTCGGGATGCTTGCTGTCCTTCGCCGTTTCCACCTTGAACGGGGTGTAGCCGCGCGCACCGCCGCTGCCCGGCACGTGGTACTTCATCTTGGTTTCGGTGGGCAGCGCGAAGAAGCGCCGGAAGGCGTCGTAGGCGCCGTCGACCAGCTCGCGCGCGATGCCGTGGCCGCTGATGCAGCAGAAGCCGAATTCGCGGTAGGCCGCGCCAAGCTCGGCGACGAAGGCCGCGCGGTCGCTGTCGTAGCGGCGGATGTCGAGGGTGGGAACGTTCTTCATGGTCGTGTCCAGTCAGTGAGTCGGGGCTGCGGTCGATTTGTGATACGCCACCGCAGGGACGTTCACGTCGGGCCATTCCTTGGCGACCGGTTCCTCTCACCTGTGGCCGGCACGAGCCGGCTGGTTCACGAGCGTTCTGCGGACGATTTTACGACGTCGGCGAGGCTTTGCGCCAACCGCCGCACCTCGGCCTCGTCGGCACCTTCCACGGTGACGCGCACCAGCGGCTCGGTGCCGGAAGCGCGCAGCACCACGCGGCCGCGGCCTTGCAGGGTGCGTTCCGTACCGGCCAGCGCCTGCCGCACTTCGTCGCTGGCCAGCGCTTCGCGCGCGCCATCGGCACGCACGTTGATCATCACCTGCGGCAACTTGTGCAGGCCCTGGCGCGCCACGGCGAAATCCTCGCCCGCCAGCGCCTCGAGCACGGCCAGCGCGGAGACGATGCCGTCGCCGGTGGTGGCGCGATCCAGGCACAGCACGTGGCCGGAGGTCTCGCCGCCCAGCACGCCGCCGTGTTCCTTGAGCTGCTGCAGCACGTAGCGGTCGCCCACCTTGGCGCGCACCAGCGGCACGCCCAGCCGGTCCAGCGCGAGCTGCAAGCCGTAGTTGCTCATCAGCGTGCCGACCACCGGGCCCTGCAACTGGCCGCGCGCATGCCATGCGCGGGCGATCACGTAGAGCAGGTCGTCGCCGTCGGCCAGCGCGCCGTGGCGGTCCACCATCTGCACGCGGTCGCCGTCGCCGTCGAAGGCGATGCCGAGGTCCGCCCCCAGCTCCTGCACCGCGCGCTGCAGGGCCTGCGGATGGGTGGAACCCACGTCGCGGTTGATGTTGAAGCCGTCCGGCTTGTCGCCGAAGGCGGTCACTTCGGCGCCCAGCTCGGCGAACACCTTGGGGGCGACCTGGTAGGTGGCGCCGTTCGCGCAGTCCAGCACGACCTTCAGGCCGGCGAGGCTGAAATCCTCGGCCACCGTGCTCTTGCAGAACTCGGCGTAGCGGGTCACCGCGTCGTCGATGCGGCGCGCCTTGCCCAGTTTCTCGGACGGCACGGTGACGAAGGGTGCGTCGATCTCCGCCTCGATGGCGGCTTCCATTGCGTCGCTGAGTTTTTCGCCGCGCGCGGAAAAGAACTTGATGCCGTTGTCGTAGTGCGGGTTGTGCGAGGCGCTGATGACGATGCCGGCGTCGGCGCGCAGCGAATGGGTGAGGTAGGCCACGGCCGGCGTCGGCATCGGCCCCAGCATGCGCACGTCCACGCCGGCGGAAACCAGGCCCGCCTCCAGGGCGGCCTCGAACATGTAGCCGGAGACGCGGGTGTCCTTGCCGATCAGCACGGTGTGCCGCGTGCCGCCCCGCCGATCGAGCACCGCGCCCAGCGCGCGGCCGAGGCGCAGCATGAATTCGGCGTTGATCGGCCATTCGCCCACCCGGCCGCGAATGCCATCGGTGCCGAAATACTTGCGTTGACTCATGGTTGCTTTCCCGAAAAGTTTCCCTGTCCCGCGACGGCGCCTCGTGCGCCGCCATCCTGTTGCCGCCCCCTGCGGGAGGCCCGAACGGCCTCCCTTTGTCCGTCGTTCCCGCGCAGGCAGGACTCCGGCACCGCTGGGTTCAATAGTTCGAGGGCGCTGAATCCGGCTTGACTGCCCCTGCGGCGATGGCAGGGCGCCCCGGGGAACCAGGGCCGCCCTAGTCGTCGTCCGGCCAGCGCGGCGCCGCCGGCTTCGGGTCGCGGCGCGGCGCGGCGTCGCCCGCATGCACGCCCTGCCACACCGCCAGTGCATCCACGGTCGCGGCCACGTCGTGCACGCGCACCATGCGCGCGCCGCGCTGGACGGCGACCAGGGCGGCGGCGACCGAACCCGCGGCGCGCCCGGCCGGGTCCTTGCGGCCGGTCAGTTCGCCGATCATCGACTTGCGCGACAGGCCCACGTAGACGCCGCTGCCCAGGTCCGCGAAACGCTCCAGCGCACGCAGCAGGGCGAGGTTGTGCCCGAGGTCCTTGCCGAAGCCGAAACCGGGATCGACCATCACCTTGCGCCGGTCGATACCCGCCAGTTCGCAGGCGAACAGGCGGTCGGCGAGGAAGCGGTGCACCTCGCCCACCACGTCGTCGTAATGCGGGGCGTCCTGCATGCCGCGCGGTTCGCCCTGCATGTGCATCAGGCATACCGGCACGCCGAGTCCGGCCACCGCGTCCAGCGCGCCGTCGCGGCGCAGCGCGAAGACGTCGTTGACCATGCCCGCGCCCGCGGCCACCGCGGCGCGCATCACCTCGGGCTTGGAGGTGTCGATGGCGATGGGCAGTGACGTGCGCTGCGCCAGTTGCTCGATCACCGGAATCACCCGGCGCAGCTCTTCCTCGACGGGCACGTCGCCCGCGCCGGGGCGGGTGGATTCGCCACCCACGTCCAGCATGTCGGCGCCCTGCTCCGCCAGCGCGAGCCCGTGCGCCACGGCCGCTTCGGTGGTGGCGTGCTCGCCGCCGTCGGAAAACGAATCGGGCGTGACGTTGACGATGCCGGCCACGCGCGGGCGATCCAGCACCAGCTTGCGACCGGCGCAATCGAGCACGGTGGCGAACAGCGCATCGAGCGCGTTCATGCCTCGTCCTGCCCGCCGCCCAGCGCGCCCATGTGGCGACGGTAGTAGCGCAGCTCCTCGATGGAATCGCGGATGTCGGACAACGCGGTATGCGCGGATTCCTTGCTGAGGCCCTTGCCGATGGCAGGCGCCCAGCGGCGCGCCAGTTCCTTCAGGGTGGAGACGTCGAGGTTGCGGTAATGGAAGAAGCGCTCCAGCCGCGGCATCTGCCGGTGCAGGAAGCGGCGGTCCTGGCAGATCGAGTTGCCGCACATCGGCGACTTGCCGGCCGGCACCCAGTCGCGCAGGAAATCCAGCGTGGCCTGTTCGGCCGCGGCATGGTCCGCGGTGGAATCGAGCACCTGCTGCCACAGGCCCGACTTGCCGTGCTGGTTGCGGTTCCAGGCATCCATCGCCTCCAGCCGGTCCAGCTCGTGGCGTATCGCGAACACCGGCCCCTCGGCCAGCACGTTGAGCTCCTTGTCGGTGACGATGGTGGCGATCTCGAGGATCGAATCGGCGTCGGTGTCGAGGCCGGTCATCTCCAGATCGATCCAGATCAGGTTGTCGTCGTTGGCTTGGCTCATGGGCTCTCCTTCCCGCGCAGTTTATCAGCACGCCATGCCATCATCGGCCCCATGCAGACCTTCCTCTGGCACGACTACGAGACCTTCGGCGCCGACACCCGGCGCGACCGTCCGGTGCAGTTCGCCGGCATCCGCACCAACCTGGAACTGGAAATCGTCGGCGAGCCGGTGATGTTCTTCTGCCAGCCGCCGCGCGACAGCCTGCCCCAGCCCGAAGCCTGCCTGATCACCGGCATCACGCCGCAGCAGGCCGGGCGCGAGGGCGTCAACGAGGCCGAATTCGCCGCGCGCGTGCACGAGCAGCTCGCCGCGCCCGGCACCTGCGGCGTGGGCTACAACTCGCTGCGCTTCGACGACGAAGTGACGCGGCAGCTGCTCTACCGCAACTTCTACGAGCCCTACGGCCGCGAGTGGGAGAACGGCAACTCGCGCTGGGACCTGATCGACCTCGCACGCATGTGCGAAGCGTTGCGCCCCGAGGGCATCGCCTGGCCCGTGCGCGAGGACGGCACGCCCAGCTTCAGGCTGGAGCAGCTCGCCGCCGCCAACCACCTGCAGCAGGAACGCGCGCACGACGCGCTCTCCGACGTGCACGCCCTGATCGACCTCGCCCGGCTGATCCGCGTGCGCCAGCCAAGGTTGTGGGACTGGTTCTACGCGCTGCGCCGCAAACAGCGGGTGTTCGAGCTGCTGGACGTGGCGGCCATGACGCCGCTGGTGCACGTCTCCTCGCGCTACCCGTCCAGCCGCCACTGCCTCGCGCTGATCGCGCCGCTGGCGCTGCATCCCTCGCGCCCCGGCGAGGTCATCGTCTATGACCTCGCCACCGACCCCGCCGAACTGCTGGCGCTGGACGAGGACGAAATCGCCGACCGCGTGTTCACCGCGCGCGCCGACCTGCCCGAAGACGTCGAGCGCATCCCGTTGCGCACCGTGCGTGCGAACCGCGCACCGGCACTTGCGCCGCTCTCGGTGCTTAAAGGCGCGGACCTGAAGCGCCTGCAACTCGACCCCGAACGCTGCCTCGCGCATCGCGATGCGCTCGCCGCCGCCGATGGCCTCGCCGCCAAGGTCGCCCGCGTGTTCGCCCGCGCGACCGAACTGCCGCCGCCGGAAGACCCCGAGCTTGCGCTGTACGGTGGCTTCCTGCCCGATGCCGACAAGCGCCTGCTGCGTGACGTGCGCGCCACGCCGCCGGAACAACTGGCCACGCGCAGCTTCCCGTTCCGCGATCCGCGCTATGCGGAACTGCTGTTCCGCTATCGCGCACGCAACTGGCCGGAAACCTTGAGTGCCGACGAACGCGAACGCTGGGAAGCCTTCCGCCGCCAGCGCATCACCCGCCCGACGCCGCTCACCACGCTCACGCTGGACGATTACTTCGCCACCCTCGCCGCCCTGCGCGCCGATCCCGCACGACAGGACAAACTGCCGCTGCTGGACCAGCTGCAAGCCTGGGGCGAAACGCTGGCCGCCGAACTGACCTGACCGAATCGACCTGATCTGGACGCCCATGCCCCACGCCTACTTCACCCCCGCCACCTTCAAGTTCCTGCGCGCACTCGACCGCAACAACAGCCGCGAGTGGTTCCACGCACACAAGGACGACTACGAACGCCACGTGCGTGAGCCCTTCCTGCAGCTCATCACCGACCTGCAGGCGCCGTTGGCGAAAATCAGCCCGCATTACCGTGCCGACCCGCGCAAGAACGGCGGCTCGCTCTTCCGCATCTTTCGCGACACGCGCTTCTCCAACGACAAATTGCCGTACAAGCCCTGGCAGGGCTCGCGCTTCTTCCACGAGCGCCGCCACGAGATCCCCGCGCCCTCGTTCTACCTGCACATCCAGCCCGGCGACTGCTTCGCCGGCGGCGGCATGTGGCACCCGGAACCAGACGCGCTGAAAAAGATCCGCGCCTTCCTCGCCGACAATCCCTCCGCGTGGAAGAAAGCCACGCAGAGCAAGACCTTCCGCGACCACCTGCAATTCTGGGGCGAATCGCTGAAGCGCCCGCCGCACGGCTACGACCCCGGCCACGAGCTGATCGAAGACCTTAAGCGCAAGGACTTCGCCGCCGGCGAAGGCCTCGACGAAGCCATGGCCTGCTCCAGCGAACTGCTGCCGTGGACGGTCGCCTGCTTCAAGCGCGTGGCGCCGATGATCGACTATCTCTGCGCCACGCAGGAACTGGAGTTCTAGCCCGTCTTTCGGCGTAGCAGCAACCACGCACTCACGACTGCACTCACCACCGCCGTGATCACCACGTAATACGCCGGCGCCATGCGGCCCGCATGCACGGCAAGCCAGCCGATCATCGCGGCGGTACCGGCGCCGAACACGGCATAGGCCACGTTGTACGAGAACGACAGGCCGGAGAAACGCACCGCGGGCGGGAACGCCTGCACCATCACCACCGGCACCACGCCGGTCACGCCCACCAGCAATCCGGCCAGCGCGTACAGCGACAGGAAATGCGCGCCGCCCGCGGCCAGGTCGGCAAACAGCGCCCACGTGCCCGCGATCAGCAGCAGCGAGCCGATCAGCAGGGTCCGCAAGGCACCCCAGCGATCGGCCAGCCAACCGTAGACTATGCAGCCGGCGGTGAGCGTGCAGGCCGCCAGCGCGTTGCCGAGGAAGGCCTGCTTCGCCGCGATGCCGAAGCCTTTCGGCGCCAGCGTGGGCAGCATCAGGATCAGCACCACGATCGCGGCGGTGAGCATCCAGGTCACCAGCATCGACACCACCACGCCGCGGCGGTGCCCGGCCAGCACCACGCGCAACGGCAGTTCGCGGCTGAGCTGCTGGCGCTCGCGCATCTCGGCGAACACCGGCGTCTCGCTGAGCCAGCGGCGCAGCCACACGGCGGCGAAACCGAACACGCCGCCGAGCAGGAACGGCACGCGCCAGCCCCAGTCCAGCAGTTGCGCCGGAGCCAGCCGCGCATTGAGCCATGCCGCCACCAGCGAACCGATCAGGATGCCCGCCGTGAGCCCCGCGGTGAGGCTGCCGCAGGCAAAACCCGTGCGCGTGGCCGGCGCGTGTTCGGCCACGAATACCCAGGCCCCCGGCACCTCGCCGCCCACCGCAATGCCCTGCACGATGCGCAGCAGCAGCAGCAACAGCGGCGCCAGCATGCCGACCTGCGCATACGTGGGCAGCAGGCCGATGAACAGCGTGGGCAGCGCCATCAGGAACACGCTGAGCGTGAACATGCGCTTGCGCCCCGAGCGGTCGCCGAAATGCGCCATCACGATGCCGCCCAGCGGCCGCGCGAGGTAACCCGCAGCGAAGATGCCATAGACCTTGATCTGCGCCAGCCACGGCGCCGTGCCCTGCGGGAAGAACAGCACGCCCAGTTGCTGCGTGAGGAACACGAACACCACGAAGTCGTAGAACTCCAGCGCGCCGCCCAGCGCGGAGAGCAGCAGGGTGCGCGCATCGCGGCGGTCCAGCGGACGCACCGCCGGCAAGGGGATGGCTTCGCTCATGGGAGGAACCGGGGCCTGCAGTAAAAGAGCCCGCAACATAGCGCACCGCACGGCATTTCGCGCAAGCGTTTTCCTCTATGCTCGCGCGGACTGGAATCGCTTGCTGGGGAAAGGGCAAACGACCTGCGCCCCCGGCCATCGGCCAGCCGACCGGCAGGCATCGCGCCTCCGCGACGCCGACGTCCATCCACGCAATCGAGAGGGGCTTTCGATGAACCTGGGCAAACGCATGGCCGCCGAATTCTTCGGCACGTTCTGGCTGGTACTGGGTGGCTGCGGCAGCGCGGTGCTGGCCGCCGGCTTCCCGCAACTTGGCATCGGCTTCGCCGGCGTGGCGCTGGCCTTCGGCCTCACCGTGCTGACCATGGCCTACGCGGTCGGCCATATCTCCGGCGGCCACTTCAATCCTGCGGTGACCTGCGGCCTCGCCGCCGGCAACCGCTTCCCGGCGAAGGAAGTCGTGCCCTACATCGTGGCGCAGGTGGTCGGCGGCCTGGTGGCCGGCGGCGTGCTGTACCTGATCGCCTCGGGCAAGGCCGGCTTCGATGCCACCGCCAGCGGCTTCGCCGCGAATGGCTACGGCGACCACTCGCCGGGCGGCTACTCGATGGGCGCCGCGGCGGTGTGCGAGATCGTGATGACCGCCTTCTTCCTCATCGTCATCATGGGCACCACCCACAAGCAGGCAGCAGCCGGCTTCGCCGGCATCCCGATCGGCCTCGCGCTGACCCTGATCCACCTCATCAGCATCCCGGTCACCAACACCTCGGTGAACCCGGCGCGCTCGACCGCGGTGGCGTTCTTCCAGGGCACCTGGGCGGTGCAGCAGCTGTGGTTCTTCTGGGTGATGCCCATCGTCGGCGGCGTCATCGGCGGGGTGGTCTTCCGCTACCTGCGCGGCAACGACGAGTAGGCGGCACGGGCCCGGGCTTCACGCGACGCGCGACCCAACGGCCGCGCGTCGCCATCAGGCCTCGTAAAGCTCGATCGGCAGGCCGTCCGGGTCGGCGAAGAAGACGAAGCGCTTGCCGGTGTATTCGTCCACGCGCACCGCCTCGCAGGCCACGCCGCGGGCCGTCAATTCCGCCACCACGGCATCCACGTCGTTCACCACGAAGGCGAGGTGGCGCAGGCCCTGCGCCTCCGGCCACGAGGGACGCGGCGGCGCGCCGGGGAAGGAGAACAGCTCCAGTTGCACGCCGGGGCTGACTTCCAGGTCGCACTTCCACGAGGCGCGCGCCTCGCGGTAGACCTCGCGCACGATGCGCAGCCCCAGCACCTCGCTGTAGAAAGCCTTCGAGCGCGGGTAATCCGAGCAGATCAGGGCGACGTGGTGGATGCCTTGCAACAACGCCATGCTCAGGCCTCCGAAAACGGGAACGCCAGCACCTCGGCGATGGCATCGGTGCCGGCCAGGCACATCAGCAGGCGCTCCACGCCCAGCGCCACGCCGGCGCAGTCGGGCATCGCATCGAGCACGGCGAGCAGTTGTTCGTCCACGGGCAGCTCGCGCTGGCCGCGGTCGCGGCGCCGCGCGTTGTCCCGTCCGAAGCGTGCGCGCTGCTCGGCCGCGTCGTTCAACTCGTGGTAGCCGTTGGCCAGTTCGTAGCGGCCGAGGTACAGCTCGAAGCGCTCGGCCAGCGGTGGATCGCCCGCGCGCAGCTTCGCCAGCGCGCACTGGCTGGCCGGGTAGTCGTGGATCACCGTGATGCGGTTGCGCGGGAACGCCGGCTGCAGCCTGTGGGTGAGCAGCAGGTCCAGCCAGTCGTCGCGGGTGAGCCCTGCGGGGTCGATGCCCTGCCCGGCCAGCGGCGCACGCAGGTCGTCGAGCGGCGCATGCGCGGGGTCCAGCCCCAGTTCCTCGATGAACAACTGGCGATAGCCGACGATCAGCACCTCGGCGCGACGCCCCTGCAAGGCCAGCGCTGCTTCGACCAGCTCAATGGTTTCATGCATCAGGCGGCGGTGGTCCCAGCCGATGCGGTACCACTCCAGCATGCTGAACTCGGGATTGTGCCGCCCGCCCGCCTCGCCGTTGCGGAACACCCGGCCCAGCTCGTAGCAGTCGCCCACGCCCGCGGCGAGCAGGCGTTTCAGCGGGAACTCCGGCGAGGTGCGCAGCCAACGCTCGCGTGCGCCGGCATCGACGTGGCCGCTGAATTGCGTGCTGAAGCTCTCGATGTTCGGCTCGGTATTGCCGGCGGCGGAGAGGATCGGCGTCTCCACTTCCAGCACCTTGCGCTCGGCGAAGAAGCCGCGGATCAGCGCGTACACGCGTGCACGCAACTGCAAGGCCGGCATGCGCGGAAAGTCTTCGACCGTCATGCCCCATGCTCCGCCAGCAACGCCAGCAAGCGCGCCTCGTCCCACACCGGCACGCCCAGTTCGTTGGCCTTGTCCAGCTTGGAGCCGGCCTCGGCGCCGGCCACCACGAAGCCGGTCTTCTTCGAGACGCTGCCGGCGACCTTCGCGCCCAGCGCCTCGAGCCGTTCCTTCGCCTGGTCGCGGCTCATCGTCGGCAAGCTGCCGGTGAGCACCACGGTCTGGCCTTCCAGCGGCAGGCTGGCCGATGGCGCCGACTGCGGGACGGCATCGAGCAGGCGCCGCATCGCCGCCTCGGCCGCGCGCAAGGCGGCCAGTTGCGTGGCGTCGGCCAGGTACGCCTCGAGATTGATTGCCGCCGCCTGCGGCAGGCCCGCGGTGATCCACTGCGCCTGCCCGGCGTCGAGCAGGCGCTGCAGCGTCGGGTACTGCGCGGCCAGCAGCGCCGTGCTCTTGGGACCGAGCTTGCTGACGTTGGCCATGTCCAGCAGCACGGCGAGGTCCAGGCGTTCGCGCAGCCTGGGCGACGGCTCGCCTTCGTCGCCGAAACGGATACCCGCGGCGAGCAGCGCATCGACCACCTGCTGGTTGCCCGCCTGTGCGAAGAAGCCGGCGATGGAGGCGGCCACCTCGCCGCCGATATCCGGCAGCACGCGCAATACCGGCGCCGGCATGCTGCGCACGAATTCCAGCCGCCCCAGCCACGCGGCCAGCGTCTTCGCGGTGCTCTCGCCGATGTGCATGATGCCCAGCGCGAACAGGAAGCGCGCCAGCGAGGTGGCCGTGCTGGCCGCGATGCCGTCGAGCAGGTTCTCCGCCCACTTCGTCGCCACCTTGCCCTGCTTCACCGTCTCCGGCGTGGTGCCGTCGCGCTCGTCGGCGCGGCGCTTCATTTCCAGGAAATCGTCCAGCGTGAGCCGGTAGAGGTCGGCCGGCGTGTGCACGTAGCCGAAGTCCACCAGCGCATCGACGTAGCGTTCGCCGAGGCCGTCGATGTCCATCGCGCGGCGCGCGGCGAAATGGATCAGCGCCTCCTTGCGTTGCGCGGCGCAAATCAAACCTCCGGAGCAGCGGTACGCCGCCTCGCCCTCCTCGCGCAGCAGCGCCGATCCGCATACCGGGCAGTGTGCGGGCATCGCCCACAGATGCGTATGCGGCGGACGCTGCTCGGGCACCACGCGCACCACTTCGGGGATCACGTCGCCCGCACGGCGCACGATCACCGTGTCGCCCACGCGCACGTCCAGCCGCGCCACCTGGTCGGCGTTGTGCAGGGTGGCGTTGGTGACGGTGACGCCGGCCACCTGCACCGGCGCCAGCCGCGCCACCGGCGTGGCGGCGCCGGTGCGGCCGATCTGGATCTCGATCGCCTCGACCGTGGTGCTCTGCTCCTGCGCGGGGAACTTGTGCGCGATGGCCCAGCGCGGCGCGCGCGACACGAAGCCCATCGCCTGCTGGCCCGCGTAGTCGTCCAGCTTGTAGACCACGCCGTCGATGTCGTAGGGCAGCGCATCGCGCTTTGCGCCGATGCGCCTGAAGTAGGCGAGCAGGCCCGCGAAGCCTCGCGCCGTGCCCACTTCCGGCGACACCGGGAAGCCCCATTCGCGCAACTGCTGCAAGGTCTGCGAGTGCGTGGAAGGCAGCGCACCGCCTTCCATCACGCCGACCGCGTAGGCGAAGAAGCTCAGCTTGCGCCTGGCGGTGATCGCCGGATCGAGCTGGCGCAACGAGCCGGCCGCGCCGTTGCGCGGGTTGGCCAGCGTCTTCTCGCCATGCTTGCGGGCGTTCTCGTTGAACGCCTCGAAATCCTTGCGCAGCATGATCACCTCGCCGCGTACCTCCAGCACCTCGGGCCAGCCCGTGCCGCGCAGCTTCAGCGGGATCGCGCGCACGGTGCGCAGGTTGGCGGTCACATCCTCGCCGGTTTCGCCGTCGCCACGCGTGGCGCCCTGCACGAACACGCCGTGTTCGTAGCGCAGGCTGATCGCCAGGCCGTCCAGCTTGGGCTCCACCGAGAACACCGGTTCGCTGCGGTCCAGCGTCTGCTCGATGCGCCGCTCGAACTCGGCCACTTCGCGGAAGCGGGCGCGGTCGTCCTCGCCCGGCTGCTCGAAGGCATTGGACAACGACAGCATCGGCATCGCATGCCGCACCTCGGCGAAGCCGCCGCTGGCGCGCGCGCCCACCCTGCGCGTGGGCGAGTCGGGCGTGGCCAGTTCGGGCTGCGCCGCCTCCAGCGCCTCCAGCTCGCGCATCAGGCGGTCGTACTCGGCGTCGGTGATGTCCGGGTCGTCGAGCACGTGGTAGCGGTAATTGGCCTGTTCGATGCGCCTGCGCAAGTCTGCGGCGCGCATCCTGGTTTCGGCGGGAAGGCTGGAATCGCTCATGCGCGCAGTCTAGCGGCCCGGCGATGCGCCGACTGGCCATAAGCAAATCAAAAGCCGGCGCTGGCACAATGCCGGGTTGGGCGGCCCATTCCGTGGCCGACGGGAGAATGATCAATGCGGAAACTGCACGGCCTGGCATGCCTGCTGGCCCTCACCCTGTCCGCGCCGGCCTTCGCCAGCGGCGGCCCGCTCGGCATCGATCACCGGCTGCATTACGACAACAGCGGCATCTGGAAGCGCAGCAACCAGAACATCCTGCTCTACGGCACGATCCTCTCGGTGGGCGGCGGCGCGCTGGCCTTCGGCGACCAGGACACGCTGGGCGACACCTTCTGGCGCTCGGTGGACTCGCTGGTGGTTTCCAGCATCGGCGCGCAGGCGCTGAAATACACGTTCCAGCGCGAACGCCCGTCGCAGACCTCCAACCCCGACCGTTTCTTCGAAGGCACCCACGCGCAGAGCTTCCCCAGCGGCGAGGTCACCGCGATCACCGCCGCGGTGACCCCGTTCATCGCGACCTACGGCAGCGACCATCCCGCGGTCTACGCGCTGGCGCTGCTGCCCGCCTATGACGCGGTGGCGCGCATGAAGACGCGCGGCCACTGGCAGACCGACGTGCTGGCCGGCGCCGCCCTGGGCGCGGGCGTGGGGATCTGGGCCTCGCACCGCAAGTCGCCGCTGATCGTCGGCCTGCTGCCGGGCGGCTTCCAGGTCGGCTTCGTGCACCACTTCGAACCGACGCCGTGATCCCGCGCGGGCGCGGGGATGCACGACGCGGCCCTGCGCACCGCCGCACGATGAAAACGGGCTGACTCGGCGCGGGGCCTGACGGCAGAAAAACTGCCGCAGCAGTTATCATTTGCGCAATGTCCCTGCACGACGCCGAGTCCCCTTCACACGCCGATGCCGCCGCGCCGGCGGCCGTGCCCGGGACGGCACCCGCGGTTTCCTCGCGCGAACGCTACCGCGGCCTGCTCTGGCTGGTCGCAGCAGCGTTCTTCATGCAGTCGCTCGACTCCACCGTGGTCAACACCGCGGTGCCGGCGATGGCCGATGCGCTGAAGGAAACGCCGCTGGGCATGCGTAGCGCGCTGACCAGCTACGTGTTGACCCTGGCGATCCTGATCCCGGCCAGCCCGTGGCTGTGCGACCGCTTCGGCACGCGCCGGGTGTTCGGCGCCGCCATCGTGCTGTTCGGCCTGGGCTCGCTGCTGTGCGGCCTGGCGCAGACGCTGCCCCAGCTGGTGGCCGCGCGCGTGCTGCAGGGCGTGGGCGGCGCGTCGCTGATGCCGGTGGGCCGCTACGTGCTGGTGCGCAGCATCGACAAGCGCGAGTTCGTGGCCGCGATGAGCACGGTCGCCACCTTCGGCCTGCTCGGCTCGGTGCTCGGCCCGTTGCTGGGCGGCGCGCTGGTGGAATACACCTCGTGGCGGCTGATCTTCCTGGTCAACGTGCCGGTGGCGATCGCCGGCATGTGGATGAACCAGCGCGACATGCCCGAATACCGGCTCGATCGCGCCAATCCCTTCGACCTCACGGGCTTCCTGCTGTTCGCCGCGGCTTCCGCGCTGCTGCTCGCCGCCTCGGAACTGGCCGGCGCCGATCCGGCGCCGTGGGGAGAGATGGCCGCCTGCAGCGGCATCGCCCTGCTGCTCGGCGTGGTCTACGTCTGGCGCAGCCGGCGCACCGCGCACCCGGTGGCCGATCTTTCCCTGCTGCGCGTCCGCAGCGTGTGGGTGTCGCTGGCCGGCGGCCTGTTCACCCGGCTGGGCATCTCCGGCATGTTCCTGCTGCTGGTGCTGTTCCTGCAGGTGGGTTGCGGCTGGTCGCCGCTGGCGGCGGGCCTGATGATGGTGCCGCAGGCGCTGGGCTCGATCGCCGCGAAGTGGGCGGTCAACCGCGCGCTGGCGCACTTCGGCTACCGCCGCCTGCTGCTGGGCAACACCCTGATGGTGGCGCTGCTGCTGGCCGCGTTCGCGCTGTTCGGGCAGGACACGCCGGGCTGGCTGGTCGCCGTGTTCACCTTCGCCTATGGCGCCTTCGCCGGCCTGCAGTACACCGTGATGAACACGCTGATCTACAACGACCTGGACATCCGGCACGCCTCGATGGCCTCGTCGATGGCGTCCACCGTGCAGTACCTCGCGATGAGCTTCGGCATCGCGCTGTCCACCCTGCTGATGCAGGCGCTGCTGCGCGGGCACGCGCCGCACGACTTCGTGGTCGCGTTCCGCTGGACGGTGCTGCTGTTGGCCGCGGTCACCGCCGCCGCCAGCCGCGTGTTCGGCCAGTTGCGCGACAACCGGCAGCAGCCCGGGGCGCTGCCCGCCACGCGCTGAGCATCGCCGCCGCGCGGCAACGCGATAGCATGCAGCACTGCCCTCGCCCGGACGCGCCGCATGCACCACGCCAGCGACATCCTGCTCACCCTGTTCATCGTGTTCGTCGCCGCCCAGGTCGGCGGCGAAATCGCGCAGCGGCTGAAGCTGCCCGGCGTGGTGGGCGAGATCGCCGCGGGCTGCGTGGTCGGCCCTTCCCTGCTCGGCTGGATCGTGCCGGAACAGGTCGCCACCGGCACGCCGCTGGACGTGCTGGCCGAGATCGGCGTGGTGCTGCTGCTGTTCTCGGTGGGCCTGGAAACGCGGCTGGACGATCTGAAGAAGGTGGGCCGGACCGCCCTGCTGGTCGGCGTGGTCGGCGTGCTGGTGCCGTTCGGCATGGGTGCGCTGTGGGCGCACGGCAGCGGCTTCGACTGGGACAAGTCCATGTTCGTGGCGGCCGCCTTCGTCGCCACCTCGGCCGGCATCACCGCGCGCGTGCTGCAGGAACTGGGGGCGCTGCAGCGCATGGAGAGCAAGGTGATCCTCGGCGCCGCCGTGATCGACGACATCCTCGCCATGCTGCTGCTCGGCGTGGTGGTGTCGCTGCAGGGCGGCGCGGGCTTCGACGGCGGCCGCCTGCTGCTGGTGCTGGGCGAGGCCGTGGGCTTCATCGCGGTGATCGGCTGGGGCGGCTCGCGGGTGATGCGCCGGCACTCGCACTGGCTGGACAAGCCGCGCAATGTGCAATCGCCGCTGCTGGTCGCGCTGGCGCTGTGCCTCGGCCTGGCCTGGGTCTCCACCCTGTTCGGCCTCGCCGCCATCATCGGCGCCTTCCTCGCCGGCATGATCGCCTCCGAAACCCGCCAGCAGCACACGCTGGAACAGCAGACCCGGCCGCTGCTGGCCCTGCTCACGCCGTTCTTCTTCGTGGTCACCGGCAGCAAGATCGACCTGCACGAACTGGCCGGCGCCGACGCACTGTGGGCGCTGCTGCTCGCCACCGTGATCGCGATCGTCTCCAAGCTGGTCGGAGGCGGGCTGGGCGCGCTGCCGCTGGGCAGGCGCGGCGCCGCCATCGTGGGCTTCGGCATGGTGCCGCGCGGCGAGGTGGGCGTGGTGATCGCCAGCCTCGGCCTCGCCGCCGGCGTGTTCGACAACCGCATCTACGCGATCATCGTGGCGATGTCCCTGCTCACCGCGATGGTGACGCCGCCGGTCCTTGCATGGCTGCTGCGGCACACGCCCGCAAGCGATGGCACGGCCGGGACGGATACCACGTCGTGACCGGGTGGAAAAAAGCCGCCACGCGCGGCGAGCGGCAACCTCGTTCACGCTGCGTGCGAGTGGTGACGGCATAAACTTGCGACCGGTCGCATCGATTCCGCGCCGCCCACCCAAGGAGGTCTTCGCCATGAGCAACCCATCCCTGCTCGCCCTCTCGCTCGCCGCCGTGCTCGGCCTCGCCGCCAGCGGCACCGCCAACGCTCAGAACAACGGCGTGCTGGTACGCAACGACGGCATCTACCTGCGCTGCGACCAGTGCGGCACCGTGCAGCGCGTGGAACAGAACATCACCCAGGGCGGCGGCCACGGCACCGCCGGCGCGATCATCGGCGCGATCGCCGGCGGCGTGCTCGGCAACCAGGTCGGCAAGGGCAACGGCAAGAAGCTCGCCACCGTGGGCGGCGCCGTCGGCGGCGGCCTCGCCGGCCACGCGATCGGCAACAATGCCGGCAGCAACACCAGCTGGCTCGTGCGCATCAGGATGGGCAACGGCAGCTACCAGAACATCCAGGTCAGGGACGCCAGCGGCATCCGCCAGGGCGACCTGGTGCAGGTGGACGCGAACGGGAACATCGCGCGGATCCAGTAAGGGTTACCGGACGGTGGAAAGACGAAACGCCCCGAACGGGGCGTTTCGTTTGGGCGCCTACCAAACCAGGTCCGGCTGCACGTCGCCTCCTGTGCCGACATGGCGATGAGTGACCCTGTCCCACTCCCTCACCCCCATTCCTTCGCCGTTCCTCGCATTCGGGGTTTCCTCGATGGACTTCCGCATGCGTCAAACCTGCGACCTTCCCGGCAGAGCCGCCCCCCCCCTTGCCGACCTGGACGATGCCGGCAGGGCGCATGAAGGCCAGGCCGAGCCACCATGAAGCCCCCGGCCGGAACGGTTACGCTGCCGATGCCTGGAGCGGCACGGGACAATGCAGGCTGGCGCAGATGACACGCAGCAACTCTTGCTCGGTTGGCGTCACCACGCCATCCGCCTGAATCGCGCCCTGCAGGCTTTGAATCACGATTTCCTTGGCCGCAGGCAGCAGGCCATCGAGATCATCCAGCGCCTGGTCCAGCCTTGGCTGCCACTCCAGCGGGAGTGCCTGCCACTGGAATGCCGTACCCGGGAACGCCTGATTCATCGCGACAAGCCATGCCCGTCGCGCCAGGGCCTCGTCGTGGCTGCCGTATACCGCAACGACTGCACATGCCAGGGAAAGGCTCTTCGCACATGCAGGCAATTTCTTCTGGCCCGCCGATGGCGTGCCACGCGGTTTGGCCGCCTCGCGCAGATACACGCGCAGCAGCCGCACGAGGCAATAATCATCGAGCTCGACCTGGGGGTCGATGCCGACTATTGCATCAAGCGTTTCACGCAGCGTTTCCAGGCGACCGGACGGCAATTGCTTCAACGCGGGGAGCGCCAGGGCAATCAGCGGCATGCGCTGTACTGCGCTCAACGTCGATTCGTCAGCGACGAGTTTTTCCGTGGCAGCCAGCACATCGTCGCCAAACGCATCGGCGATGAGTCGCCGTTGCCGCGATCGCAACTCCTCATGTTCCGAGATGGCCAGGGCCAGGGCGAGGGTCAAGGCCGTCTCGGCCTGCCGTGTTGCCGCCATCAGGCTTGATGGCATGCTGTCTCGTACGGCGATCGCATGCTGGACGCTTTCATGCAGGGCAACGTCAGGCGTGGCAACGTCAGGCGTGGAAGCGGCCTGCGTGGCCCCCGCGGTTGCCACGGCGGCGGTTGCCGCCATGGCCGTCGCCGTATCTGCGCCACCTGGCCATTCCAGCGGCGGCAAGTCCTTCTTCGGCCTTACCCCGTTTTCGCTGGCCGTATGGGCATTGCCCTGGCCAGCGCCACCGCGGACCGTGGCGCGCTCCAGCTCCAGCAGTTGCTGCTCGCGGAACCAGGGCTCCAGCAACCGTATGCGCTGCATGAGTGGCGGGTGGGTGCTGAACCATGAGTTGAACGCGTCCACGTCGCCAAACATCATGTGCGCGACTTCGTGCCGGTTTCCGGCCCGCAACAGCGACCCCCAGGGTGTCACCGCGATTTTCTTCAACGCACCGGCGATACCCGAGGTCTGCCGCGTGAATTGCACGGCGGATGCATCGGCCAGGGATTCCCGCGAACGTGCCACGGCGGCCTGGATGATCCGCCCGAAGAAATAGCCGATCGACCCGATGACGATGAAACCCATGCCAAACAGGTAGCCGACGACTTTTTTCTCGGCTTCGCTCTCGGGGTCGCCATAGCCGCTGGTCCATGCGAACTGCCGCCCGATCACGGATATCGCCATGATGCCGAACAACAGCCCCATCAAGCGGATGTTGAGCCGCATGTCGCCGTTGAGCACATGGCTGAACTCATGGGCGATCACGCCTTGCAGCTCGTCGCGCGTGAGATGGTCGAGGCATCCCTGCGTTACGCACATCGCGGCGTCGGACGCCGAGTAGCCGGCGGCAAATGCATTGATGCCAGGCTCGTTCGGCATGAGGTAGATATCCGGCACCGGCATGCCGGAGGCGATCGCCACTTCTTCGACCACATTGCGCAACTGCATGAGTTGCGGACTGGCGACATCGGGCGGCACCGGGATGCCGCCCACCTCTTCGGCCACCGCACAGCCGCCTTCGGCAAGGCTTCGAATGCGGTAGAACGCGCACCCGAATATCAATGCCAGCACGGCCAGCGTGGTCCACGCCATCAGCCGGTGCTGGTACGCGGCAAGATCATTCGCCCGGAGCCAGGGGTGTCCGAACAGCACGAATACCGAAAGATCCATCGCAGCCACGACGGCAACGACGGCGAGGGCGAACAGCAGCACGAGTATCCGCGTGCTGCTGCGCACCTTTGCCTGCCTGGCAAAGAAATCCATGTCGCTTTCCCCAGCGAGCCGACGCGGTCCGATGCTTCAGCGCACGATCAACCGAAAGAAACCTTGGGCGCCTCGCGCATCGCCTTGTCTTCGATCTCCAGCGACTGCGCTTCCTTGAAGCTGAAGTTGTTGGCGATAAACGAACCGGGGAAAACCTCGCAACGATTGTTGTACGTCATGACCGCATCGTTGTAAGCCTGCCGTGCGAACGCCACCCGGTTTTCGGTGGACGTGAGCTCTTCGGTGAGCTGCATCATCGTTTCGTTGGCCTTGAGGTCCGGATAGGACTCGCTCACGGCAAACAGGCGACCCAGGCTCTGCGTCAAGCCGTCTTCAGTCGCCGACAATTGCTGCATGGCCTGGGGATCGCCCGGATTGCGCTTGGCCGCGGCCAGCCCGCCGATTGCCGCGCTGCGTGCCTGTGCAACCGCCTCGAGCGTGCCGCGCTCATGGGCGAGATAAGCCTTGGCGGTTTCCACCAGATTCGGGATCAGATCGTGGCGGCGCGTGAGCTGGACATCGATCTGTGCGAACGCGTTCTTGTAGCTGTTACGCGCGGTCACCAATCCGTTGTAGATGGAGACCACGTAGACGATGGCCACGACGATGATGGCCAGAAGAATCAGCAGACCCATGATGAAGCCCCTTGAGGCGTTCATTCGCCTCCCCTCGAGGAGCGTATCACGGCATATCACGCCATTTCTTGCGGGCTGGCCGGGTGCAAAGGTGTCCGGCGCATAGACCGTGCATTGCGTCGGGATCAGACCAACGCAACGACGCCGGAAACGCATTGCCGTCGAACGCGACGATGTTCCGCTGGCGATCCGGGTCTACCCGTCGGCCATTGATCCCTCCACCAGGACATCCAGGTCAAGGACGCCAGCGGCATCCGCCAAGGCGACCTGATGCTGATGCAGGCGGACGCGAACATCGCGCGGATCCAGTGAGCGCGGCCAGATCGCGCCCGGACATGGCGCCACGGCCGGAGCATTGCGTCCGGGCGTCGCACCCTGCGCTTGCCCTGCCCCGGCAACCGGTACAAGCGAACCTGGCCGGGCCAGCCCGATGCCAGCTCGCTCCGCGGTCTGCCGCCACGCCCGGACGGATGCCGCGGATCACCTCCCCCGCTGCCGCGCAAGCCTGCCGCCTAATATCTCCAACGGCATAACGATCTGCGATTTGGCCATTCCACCCCTAGCGGACGCTTAACGACCTCCGTGGTTCTCTGGAACCGAGCACGCCAGCACCGGAGGCACCGATGTACGACGCACTCACACCCTCCATCCGCGCATGGAACGCGCGGGTTCTCGCAACCATCGAAAGATGCGTGGACAGGCAGGCGCAGGTCGACGTGGACAGGATTGCCGCGGGGCTTTCGCAGGTTGCGGCATGGCCCGGCTGCCCGCAGGCCACCCTGCTTTCCCCGGCAACGGAGGCACCGTCCTATCGACGGCTGCCGCTCGGCACGGGCAACGCACGCAACCATGAAGCGCTGTTGATCGTGTGGCCACCGGGCCATGCGACACCGGTCCACGACCATGACGGCCTGTGGGGCATGGAGTTCGTGCTCGATGGCGTACTGGAGGTGGAATCCTTCAAGCTCCTCCCGCAGCCGCCCATCCGCCTGGAGCGCGACCACAGCCGGGTCATCGGCGTCGGCGATCACGTGGCGTTTTCCCGGGCCGACTACGCGCATCGATGCCGCAACCTCTCCAGGCAACGCCAGGCGCTCTCCCTGCACGTGTACGGCGGCGAGCTGAACCGCTATCGCAGCTTCGTCCACGACCGCGGGCAATGGTCCAGCGAGCTGCATCAGGCCGTGCGCGAAAGCGCGATGCCGGCGTAGGCGTCCCTTCCCCTCCCCTTCCAAGTCCCAAGGGATCCCTGACCATGTCGGATATCGCAATCATCGGCGGCGGCGCGGCCGGCGCGGCACTGTTCGGTGCGCTCCTTTCACGCGACGCATCCGCCAACGTGCACTGGGTGACGGGCAGCACGCCCCGCATCGGGCGTGGCGTGGCCTACGGCACGTCGCACAACCATCACCTGCTGAATGTCCGGGCAGGCGGCATGGGCCTGTACCCGGATGCGGACGAGGGTTTCGCCGAATACGGCGCCAGGAACCATGCCGGCGCCAGGCCCACCGATTTCCTGCCGCGCAGCCTGTTCGGCGAATACATCGAATCGCAGCTGGGCAAGCGCATACGCAACGCGGAACAGCGCGGAAGACGCTTCGCCATCGTTCCCGCCACCGCCTTGGGCATCCAGGCTTCCGGCAGCGGCTACGAGATCGCACTCGACAACGGCGGCACCGTGTCCGCCGGACAAATCGTCCTGGCATTGGGCGCGCTTCCCCCGCGCCCCTTGCGGACGGTCTCGAAACGCGCACTCGGCAGCGGCGCCTACGTCCTCGACCCGTGGAGCCTCACCACGCGCCCGGCCCATCCACGCCGGCTCATCGTGATCGGCACCGGACTGACCGCCATCGACACCCTGATCTCGGCCTCCATCCGCTGGCCGGACGTCGAGCTGGTCGCCGTCTCGCGCCACGGCCTGCCGCCGTTCGTGCACCCGGCGCTGCCCATCGACCCGTTCCCGCGGCAGGCCGAACTCAACGCCCGGCTGCTGGCATGCGACGGGCCGGCGCCCGTCCTCGCCGAGATCCGGCGCACCTTCCGCGAGCACCCGCACGTCGACTGGCGCGGCGTGATCGACGGCATGCGCCCGGTCAACGCGAAACTCTGGCAGGCCTTCACGCCGCGCCAGCGCAAGCAGTTCCTGCGGCATGCGCGCTGGTTGTGGGAATCGGCGCGCCACCGCCTGGCCCCGCAGCCGGCCGAGATCATCCAGCAATTGCGCGACGAAGGGCGATTGCGGATCCACGCGGCCCGCGTGCTCGGGGTGGACGGCGCAGGCCCGCTCGATGTGACGGTCCGATCCCGCGACAACCAGCTCGTGACCACGCTGCAGTCCGACATCGTCGTGCAGGCGACCGGCCTGGACACCGCGGCCGCCTTCGCCGAGCACCCCCTGGTGTCCGGTCTGCTGCGGGATGGCCTGGCGTCGCCCGATCCGTTGCAACTTGGCGTGCTGGCCGAACCGGACGGACGACTGGTAAACGCCGCCGGCCAGATACAGCCGGGGCTCCATGCCATCGGATCGCTGCTGCGAGGCAACCTGTGGGAATGTACGGCGATGCCGGAAATCCGCGGCGCCGCCGATGCGTTGGCGACACTGTTGAGTTCGCCATGTGTCGGGCACGACGAACGGTGCGCGGTGCTTGCCGCGAGCTAAGGGTCGCTAACAAAACCTGCCAATGCATCTGGCACAGATGACGGCGTAGGCAAGAACGAGCAGCGCAACGTTGCGTATTGAGACGTCGCTCGAAGCAGCCTACCGGACTTTGCTGCGTGAGGGCATCGACAGAAATGCCCCCGTGCATCCGCGCGCACCTCGAACAAGAGCGAGCGCCGAGCGACGCCAAGTTCCAGGCCATGATCGAAAAGGCGTTGGGTCGCCCGGCCAAGCTGCGCCAGCGCGACCGGTCACGACGATCCGCCATCCAACCGGGAAATGTTTGATTTCCTCCGCCCCCTTATGACGGAAGGTTGGCTTGGGTGGTTCGGCTCGGAAACGGCTCCTGCCCCGTTGTTGGCTGATCAGAATTGCGTGGATGCCGGTAATCCACACAAAGTGGCAGCAGGGATGAAACGAATGAGCTTTAACTTTTCTGATTGCCAAGTGTAATAGCTAATACCGGCCCGATCATTTTTTTCGTTAGGCGATCCAACCACGACCAAGAGACGACTATCTCGTCGATAGTTCAGGGTGTCAACGTTAATTCTTCCCGTATCGACCAGCAACGCCTCCACACTTTCAAGATCAGGCGGGAAATAGACATGACCGCTCTTCGCATCCGCGATCGCCAGACAGGTAGTGGCAGCCCCGCAGCCGATGCGAATAATTGTGTAATGATCGGCAAAGTTTGGCCCCAATTTTGCCTCTTCCTTGATTACCGTACGATATAAATATGCTCTACCTTCTTTCACGTCCGGTGGCGTGGGACTGGCAATTTTCCGTGTCAAGCGAACAGCTTGATCATGAAACACATCAAAAGAAAGCAGTTTGGCAAACGGCGCAGGGCAGACAGGTGTCGCTGCTTGAGACGCAGCCCCGGCAACAAGAGCGACAGCAGCTGCAAATGCAAGAAGAAATGGTGAAGGTGCGCATAGTCGAACCATATTCATGGTCATGGCATTGGGCTCAATTCAGAGAGAGAGCCGCAGGTCCTGCTCCAATCTGCCATTGTGGCGGCGCCATCATCATTGTCCCGGCAAATTTTCACCGCCAAGCGAAAAGTCCTATTTTTAGGGCATCTTCATAATTTTGGCGGAGAGAGTGGGATTCGAACCCACGGTAGGCTTGCACCTACGGCAGTTTTCAAGACTGCTGCCTTAAACCACTCGGCCATCTCTCCGTTGTCACTTCCCGCCAAGGCGCGCTGTGCGCGCCACTACGGCAGTTTGGCTTCGGGCATCCTGCCCTTCGCCCCTTCGGGGCCAGCGGCTACGCCGCTGTCCGCTTCGGCATCCTGCCTACGCGTCAAGACTGCTGCCTTAAACCACTCGGCCATCTCTCCGGATTCGTTCAGCTGGCTGACCGCTCTCCTGCAGCCAGCGTGCATCCTATCAGGTATGCCCCGTACCCTGCCCCGCGCGGCCCTTGCGCGACAGCGCGGCCAGCGCCCAGACCATGATGGCAACGGGGATCAGCGCGCCGAGCAGCGGCAGCAGCACGGCGGGATGGCGCACGCATACCGGCACCAGTTGCGTGGCCGTCGCGTAGGCGACGATGCCGATGCGCAAGGCGCGGCGACGGCGGGCGATCCATGGACTGGCGAGGACCAGCAGCAGTGCGATGCCGCCGAGTACGAGGTCGAGCGTGGGCACCGACCAGATGCCGGCGAAGGCGAGGCGCGTGAGGATCACCGAGCCGAGCACGGCCAGCAAGAAGTAGCTGCTCCAGTACTCGACCTTGTCCCAGCCGCGCCCGCCAGGCGTGTTCATGCGATGCGCTCTTGCCCGCCCATATACGGGCGCAGCGCCTCGGGCACGGTGATCGAGCCGTCGGCGTTCTGGAAGTTCTCCATCACCGCCACCAGGGTGCGGCCCACGGCGAGGCCGGAGCCGTTGAGCGTGTGCGCCAGCTCGGGCTTGCCGGTTTCCGGGTTGCGCCAGCGCGCCTGCATGCGGCGGGCCTGGAAGTCGCCGCAGTTGGAGCAGGAGGAAATCTCGCGGTAGGTGCCCTGGCTGGGCAGCCACACCTCGAGGTCATAGGTCTTGATCGCGGCAAAGCCCATGTCGCCGGTGCACAGCAACACCTTGCGGTACGGCAGACCGAGCAGCTGCAGCACCTTCTCGGCGTGACCGACCATTTCCTCCAGTTGCGCATGCGACTGCCCGGGCGCGGCGACCTGCACCATCTCCACCTTCTCGAACTGGTGCTGGCGGATCATGCCGCGGGTGTCGCGGCCGTAGCTGCCGGCCTCGGCGCGGAAGCACATGGAGTGCGCGGTGAGCCGCATCGGCAGCGCGTCGGCCTCGACGATGCTGTCGGCGACGAGGTTGGTCAGCGCCACCTCGGCGGTGGGGATCAGGTAGCGCTTGCTGTCGCCCACCTGGGTGGCGAACAGGTCTTCCTCGAACTTCGGCAGCTGGCTGGTGCCCTGCATGGTCTCGGCGTTGACGATCAGCGGCACATTGCACTCGAGGTAGCCGTGCTCGCCGGTGTGCAGGTTGATCATGAACTGCGCGAGCGCGCGGTGCAGCCGCGCCAGTTGGCCACGCAGCACGGTGAAGCGCGCGCCGGAGAGCTTGGCGCCGGCATCGGCATCGAGCCAGCCGTGGCGGGCACCGAGGTCGACGTGGTCCTTCACCTCGAAGTCGAAGCTGCGTGGCGTGCCCCAGCGCAGCTGTTCGGCGTTCCCGGCCTCGTCCTTGCCGAGCGGCACGGACTCGTGCGGGATGTTCGGGATGCCCAGCGCGATGTCGGCGAGTTTCGCCCGCACCTCGGCGAGCTGGGCCTCGTTGGCCTTGAGCCTGTCGCCGATGCCGGCGACCTCGGCCATCAGCGGCGCGGTGTCCTCGCCCCTGGCCTTGGCCTGGCCGATCGCCTTGGAGCGGGTGTTGCGCAGGTTCTGCAGCTCCTGCGTCTCGGTGGCGAGGCGCTTGCGCTCACCTTCCAGCGACTCCACGGCGGACACGTCGAGCTCGAAGCCGCGGGTTTCCTTGAGGCGCGCCGCGGTTTCGGCGAGGCGCGAGCGCAGCAGGGCGGGATCGAGCATGTAGGGTATCCGGGCAGCCGTCGAAAGCGCCGATTATCGCTTTCGCAGCCGCTGCGCCGCAACGCGGTGGCGGGTAGGAGCACCCTGTGCGCGAATGCCCTGGTGCCCGATCGGAGCAAAAGCATTCGCGCACAGGGTGCGCTCCGGCTGTCTATTTGCCGCGGGCCTTGCGGCGGGCCTCGCGCAGCGCCAGCAGCTTGTCGCGCATCTGCGATTCCAGCCCGCGTTCCGCCGGTTCGTAGAACACCGTGCCGTCCAGCGCGTCGGGCAGGCACTGCTGGTCCAGCGCGACGCCGCCCTCGACGTCGTGGTCGTACTGGTAGCCGCTGCCGTAGCCCAGCCCCTTCATCAGTTTCGTCGGGGCGTTGCGCAGGTGCATGGGCACCTCCAGCGTGCCGGTCTCCCGTATCGCCGCCTGAGCGGCGGAGAGCGCCTTGTAGGCCGAGTTGCTCTTCGGCGCCACGGCGAGGTAGACCGCGAGGTTGGCCAGCGCCAGGCGCCCCTCGGGCATGCCGACGCGCTCGAAGGTGTCCCACGCGTCCAGCGCCATGTGCCAGGCACGCGGGTCGGCGAGGCCGACGTCCTCCACCGACATGATGGTCATGCGGCGCATCAGGTAGGACGGGTCGCAGCCGCCGTCGAGCATGCGCGCCAGCCAGTAGATCGCCGCGTCCGGGTCGGAGGAGCGCACGGATTTGTGCAGGGCCGAGATCAGGTCGTAGAACTGCTCGCCCTGCTTGTCGAAGCGGCGGGTGCGGTCGGCCAGCACCTGCTCCAGCGTGGCCTGGTCGATGCGCTTGCCTTCGGCCAGCTCGGCGGCGATCTCCAGCAGGGTGAGCGCGCGGCGCACGTCGCCGTCGGCGGCCTGGGCGATCAGTTGCAGCGAGGCGTCGTCCACCTGCAGGTCCTGCGCGCCGAGTCCCCGCTCCGTGTCCGCCAGCGCGCGCCTGAGCGCGGCCACGATGTCGTCCGCCGACACCGCCTCCAGCACGTGCACGCGGCAGCGCGAGAGCAGCGCGGAGTTCAGCTCGAACGAGGGGTTCTCGGTAGTGGCGCCCACGAACAGGATCACGCCGCGCTCGATGTGCGGCAGGAAGGCGTCCTGCTGGGCCTTGTTGAAGCGGTGCACCTCGTCCACGAACAGCACGGTGCGCCGGCCCTGGGCGAAGTTCGCCTCGGCCTCGGCCAGCGCCTTGCGCACCTCGGGAAGGCCGGAGAGCACGGCCGAGATCGCCTTGAAGTCGGCGTCGGCGTACTGCGCCACCAGCAAGGCCAGCGTCGTCTTGCCGCAACCCGGCGGCCCCCACAGCACCATGGAATGCAGCTTGCCGGCCTCCAGCGCGCGGCGCAGGGCCCGGTCCGGCGCCACCAGCCTGCGCTGCCCCACGACCTCGTCGAGGTTGCACGGGCGCATGCGCTCGGCCAGCGGCTTGAGCGCCTCGGGTTCGGCGAACAGGGAGGCGGACGGCTGGAAGGGGTTGCGTGGCATGGCCGACATGATAAGGCGAGCGGTGCCGGACTGCCCCGCCGGCGGGACACCCGCTATGATGGGAGGTTGGAACAGCGCGCGACATGGGGAGCTGCGCATGTCCGGGGGAATCCATCGCCATCCTGATCCGCACCGCCATCGCCGCCGGCGAGGCGATCGGCTGTGCGCGGCCGTCCTGGCCGTGCTGATGGCGTTGCTGTCGCTGTCCGCGCATGCGGCCGCCCCGGGCGACCGCTGGCATGCGCTGGAACGGCAGTGGTTCGACACCGTGGGCATGGCCGAAGGCTTGCCCCACTCGATCACCACGGCGCTGGCGCAGGATCGCGACGGCCTGCTCTGGATCGGCACCATGGGCGGCCTGGCGCGCTACGACGGCTACCACATGCAGGTGTTCGAACAGGCCAGCGCCACGGCCACCGGCCTGCCCGACACCTACGTGCGCAGCCTGCTCGCGCTGCCTGACGGCGGCCTGCTGGTGGGCACCAACGCCGGCGGGCTGGCGCGCTTCGATCCGCACACCGGGCAATTCCGCAGCTATCCGGTGGGCGCCGGCGGCACCAGCAACCGCAAGATCTACACACTGTCGCCCGACGGCGATCGCGGCGTGTGGATCGCCACCGACGGCGGGCTGGACCACCTGGACCTGCGCAGCGACCGCATCGAGGCGGTGCCTACCGGCGGCAAGGCCGCCCCGCGCGACTTCACCGTCTACCAGGACCGCGCGGGCGACGTCTGGCTGGGCAACAACAAGGGACTGCTCGTGCGCTACGCGGGCAGCAACGACTTCGTGCGGCCGCCGCACCCCGCGGGCACGATCGACCAGGTACTGCGCAGCGAGATCTGGGCCATCCGCGAAGACGCCGAGGGCCGGCTCTGGGTCGGCAGCGTGCAGATGGGCACGGTCTACCGCGAGGCCGACGGCAGCTGGCACACGGTGCCGGGGTTCAGCGGCACCGCCGGCGAAGCGCAACAGGCCACCGTGCGCGACTTCCTGGAGGTGGCGCCGAACCGGATCTGGATCGCCACCGACGGCGACGGCATCGTCACCTACAGCCCCGGCGACGCCGACACCCGCGTGATCGCCCAGGACACCTCGCTGCCCTCCTCGCTGCCCGGCAACACCGTGCGCGCGCTGCTGCTGGGGCAGGCCGGCAACGTCTGGGCCGCCACCGACCTCGGTGCCGCGCACAGCAGCGCCAGCGCCGAGGTCGCCTTCTCGATGCTGCCCGCGGCCGATGCCGCGCACTCGCTCTCCAACCCGAACGTGCGCAGCGTCCACGTCGACGCTACCGGCCGGATCTGGCTGGGCATGGCGGCGGGCGGCATCGACATCGTCGACCCGGCCGACGCCACCGTGCGCCACCTGCGGCTGGCCGGCCGGCAGGCCCGCCGCGACGTGCAGAGCCTGACCGAGGCGCCGGACGGCTCGATCTGGGTCGGTACTCAGGGTGTGGCGCGCATCGACCCGCTCACGCTGGACATCAAGGGCTCCATCCTGCCCGAACTCGACGGCGTCCCCGTGCTCAGCCTGCTGCGGCAGGGGCCGTACATGCTGATCGGCACCTACGGCGGCGCCTACCGCTACGACACGCGCAACGGCCAACTGGTCCATTACGGCCATGTCGCCAGCCAGCCCGACAGCCTGGCCAGCGACACCGTGCGCCAGATCGTGCGCGTGGGCACGTCGATCTGGTACGCCACCAACAACGGCATCAGCATCGCGCGCGACCCGCTGCAGACCGGCGGCTTCGTGAACCTGGCGCACCGCAAGGACGACCCCGACAGCCTGCCGCAGAACCTGGTGGATTCCATCGCCGTCGATACGCGCGGCCGCGTCTGGCTGGGCACGCTGGGTGGCCTCGCCATGCTGCCGCACGGCGATGCGCCGCCCTGGCGCTTCCGGCGGTTCGGCGAGGAGGACGGCCTGGTCAGCGACAAGATCACCGCCCTGCTCCCCGACGACGAGGGCAACCTGTGGGTGAGCACCTCCAACGGCATTTCCGTGGTCGACGGCGACAGCCTGCAGATCCGCAACCTCGGCATCCGCGATGGCCGGCGCATCGTCAGCTACATCTACGACGCCGCCGCGCGCGCGCCGGGCGATACGCTGTTGTTCGGCGGCCTGGGCGGCCTCACCGTGGTACGCCCGCTGCGCTACCGCACCGATGTCCCGCAGGCGCCGCTGCGCTTCACCAACGCACTGGCGAACGGGCGCCCGCTGCCCCTGCCCGGCGACCACGGCACGCTGGCGCTGTCCGCGGACCAGCGCAGCCTGCGGGTGGATTTCGCGCTGCTCGACTACCAGGCGCAGCAGGAGACCGACTACAGCTACCGCATGGACGGCTTCGACAGCGACTGGATCGACATACCCAAGGGCACCCTGCCCAGCGCGATCTACACCAACCTGCCGCACGGCCACTACGTGCTGCACCTGCGCGCCGTGCCGCGCGGGCTGCACACGCGCACGATCGAGAGCCGGCTGGACATCAGCGTGGCGCCGCTGTGGTACGAAACGCTGTGGGCGCGGCTGCTGGCGGTGATGCTGGTGCTGGTGCTGGTACTGCTGCTGGTGCACGTGCGCACGGTCTACCTGCGCCACCGCGCCGCGCAACTGCAGGCGCAGATCGACGCGCACATCCGCGAACTGATGGCCGCCAACCGGCGGCTGGACATGCTGGCCAGCACCGACGAACTGACCGGCGTGAGCAATCGCCGCCGCTTCCTCGAACTGGCCGAGGAAGTGCGGCGCGACGCCAATGCGATGCCGGCCTGCATCGCCCTGCTGGACCTGGATCGCTTCAAGCTGGTCAACGACGAGCACGGCCACCTCGCCGGCGACACCGTGCTGCGCACCGCCGCCGGCGTCATCTGCCAGCAGCTGCGCACCGGCGACCTGATCGGTCGCTACGGCGGCGAGGAACTGGTGCTGTGCCTGCCGAACAACGGCAGCGAGCAGGCGATGGCGGTCGCCGAGCGGATCCGCACCCGGCTGCGCAGCACACTCATCCGGCACGAAGGACGCGCCATCTCCGTCACGGTGAGCATCGGCGTCGCCGAGCTCCGCACCGGCGAGAGCATGACCGCGTGGCTGTCGCGCGCCGATGCCGCGCTCTACGAATCCAAGCGCCACGGCCGCAACCGCTGCACGCTGGCCGGATGACTCAGCCGCCGCCGGCGTCGCCCACGGCCGGCGAGAACAGGCGGTACAGGCCATAGGCCAGGCCGCAAACGCCGGTGAGCGCCGCCGGGACCAGCAGGCTGTGGTCCTGCATGCGCTCGAACAGCAGCGCGCCGACCGCGCTGCCCAGCATGAAGCACGCCGCCACCAGCACGCACACGCGCAGGCGCAGCCTGTCCACCGGCAGGCCGCGCAACAGGTGGCCGAGGTAGATGCCCATGTCGGTGAAGATGCCGGTGACGTGCGTGGTGCGTATCACCATGCCGCTGTACGCGCTGACCATGCCGTTCTGCAGCCCCACCGCCGCCGAGGCGAGATACAGGCCCAGCGAGTCGGCTGCATCGAGCAGCGGCACCGCAGCGAACAGCAGCAGCGACTCCAGCAGCAGCGCCACGCCGTAGCGGCGCCCCAGCCGCAACGTGCTCTGCTGCACGATCACGCCGCTCAGCATCGCGCCGAGTACGAAGGCCGCGATGGTCAGCGCCCAGTGCAGCGCCTCGCCGGCATCGCCCTTGCCCAGCGCGATGCCCAGCAGGCTGGTGTTGCCGGTCATGTTGCTGATGGACTGGTGGCGGAAGCTCAGGTAGCCGGCCGCGTTGATCCAGCCCGCGATCAGCGCCAGCACGGCCATGCCGGGCCAGGCCCAGCGCGGCAATTGGCGCAGCACCGGCATCGGCTGGGCCTCTTCAGTTCTGCAGCGGCTGCACCTGCAACACCGGGGCGTCGCCGATCACGTCGGCCCCCTTGGGCGGCACGAAGGTGAATACCGAAGCGGGGATGTCGATGTTGCGCTTCCAGTCCGAGAAGCGGATGTCGGTGGTGGAGCCGAGCTGGTCCTTGAAGGTCATCCGCGCCAGCCCGTTCGCGTCGAAGCCGAGGTCGGCATAGGCGAACTGCGGGTCCTTGGCGGTGGAGGTGAGGCGCAGCCAGACCAGGCCGTCTCGCTCGCCCTGCTCGGCGACCTTGAACTCCTTGTCCATCTGCTTGAGGTCGGTGAGCACGGTGAGCGGGCTGTGCGCCTCCTCGCCGGACTGGATGCGCACGGTCACCTGCTCCAGCTCGGGGTCGTACATCCACACGCGGCTGCCGTCGGCCACGATGGTCTGCTTGTACGGCGCCGTGGTCTCCCAGCGGAACTGCCGCGGCGCCTCCAGCGCCAGCGTGCCGCTGCTGGTCTTGCCTGCGTTGCCGTTCGGATCGACCAGGGCCTGCGTGAAATTGCCGGTGAGCGAATGCAGGCCGGTGGCGAACGCGTCCAGCCGCGCGCGCGCCGCGCCGGTGGCGGCCTGGGCCGTGCCGGCCAGTGACAGCAGGAAGGCGACGGCGACGATAGCTAGGCGTTTCATGGAAGCCCTGTGCGCAATGCGGTGCGTGCATTGTAGAGGGGAAGGCTTAACCGTTCGACGCCGCGCCCCTTCTCCCTTTCGTGGAGATGCGCCATGGATGGCGTCGAGTCTCAGCGGTGAGCTGATTTACTCCTCCCCCTGCGTGCAGGGGGAGGTTGGGAGGGGGTGAACCTTGCGAAAGACTCTCATGGATGGCTTTCGCCAGAGCTTGACCCCACCCCGGCCCTCCCCTGCACGCAGGGGAGGGAGACAGGACATGGCACGACTGAAACTCGACGCCAATCAGGTCACCGAAGGGGCGAGGGAGTAAAGACTCAACCCTTGGGCGGCGGGGGCGCCAACACTTCGCGGTTGCCGTTGTGCTGCGGGGCGCTGACCACGCCGTCCTGCTCCATCTGCTCGATCAGCCGCGCGGCACGGTTGTAGCCGATGCGCAGGTGACGCTGCACGCCGGAGATCGAGGCGCGGCGCGTCTGCGTGACGATGGCGACCGCCTTGTCGTAGAGCTGCGCGTCGGCGTCGCCGCCCTCCTCGCCTTCCTGCGGCAAGCCGGAGTCGTTGATGAACTTGCCGTCGCTGGTGGCCTGCACTTCCTCCAGCACGCCCTCGATGTACTGCGGCGCGCCCTGCGCCCGCAGCCAGTTCACCACGTTGTGCACCTCGTGGTCGTCCACGAAGGCGCCGTGCACGCGCTCGGGCATGGCGGTGCCCGGCGGCAGGTAGAGCATGTCGCCGTGGCCCAGCAGCGCTTCCGCGCCGGACTGGTCGAGGATCGTGCGCGAGTCGATCTTGCTCGACACCTGGAACGCGATGCGGGTGGGGATGTTGGCCTTGATCAGGCCGGTGATCACGTCCACCGACGGGCGCTGCGTGGCCAGCACCAGGTGCACGCCGGCGGCGCGCGCCTTCTGCGCGAGGCGGGCGATCAGCTCCTCCACCTTCTTGCCGACGATCATCATCATGTCGGCGAACTCGTCGATGATGATGACGATGTAGGGCAGCGGCTCCAGCGGCTCGGCGGCGAGGTTGGGCATCTCGGGATTGGGACGGAACAGCGGGTCGAGCAGCGGCTGGCCTGCGTTCTCGGCGTCCTTCACCTTCTTGTTGAAGCCGCCGAGGTTGCGCACGCCCACCGCGGCCATCAGCTTGTAGCGGCGCTCCATCTCGGCCACGCACCAGCGCAGCGCGTTGGCGGCCTCCTTCATGTCGGTCACCACCGGCGCGAGCAGGTGCGGGATGCCCTCGTACACCGAGAGTTCCAGCATCTTCGGGTCGATCATGATCATGCGCACGTCTTTGGGGCTGGCCTTGTACAGCAGGCTCAGCACCATCGCGTTCACCGCCACCGACTTGCCCGAGCCGGTGGTGCCGGCCACCAGCAGGTGCGGCATCTTGGCCAGGTCGGCCACCACGGCGCGGCCGCCGATGTCCTTGCCCAGCGCCAGCGCCAGCGGCGACTTGGTCTGGTCGTACTTGTCCGAGCGCAGGATCTCGGAGAGGTAGACGATCTGCTTCTTGGTGTTGGGCAGTTCCAGGCCGATCACGTTCTTGCCGGGGATCACGTCCACCACGCGCACGCTCACCACGGAGAGGCCGCGCGCGATGTCCTTGTCCAGGCTGGATACCTGCGAGCCGCGCACGCCGGGCGCCGGCTCCAGCTCGAAGCGGGTGATGACCGGGCCGGGGTACACGCCCACCACCTTGGCGTCGATGCGGAACTCCTTGAGCTTCAGCTCGACCTGGCGCGACAGCACTTCCAGCGTTTCTTCCGAATAGCCCGGGCCCTGCTCCGGCGCCTCGTCCAGCAGCGACAGCGGCGGCAGCTCGCCTGGCTGCGAGGCGCCGGTGAACAGCGGGATCTGCGTTTCCACCTTCGCCCGCTCGCTCTTGGCCACCGGCGCCGGCTGCGCCTCGATGCGCACCGGCTCGCGCTTGGCCTGCTTCACGGCCTCCGCCTTCTTCACCACGTCGCGCTCGGCGCGCGCCTGCTGCGCCTTGATCGCCTCGGGCGCCGCGCGCAGCTTGCCGCGCAGCCACTCGACCGCGCGCAAGGTGGCCTGCCCGGTCCAGTCCATCACCTTGAACCACGACAACCCGGTGGCCAGCGTCACCGCGACCAGGAACAGCGCCAGCAGCAGCAGCGGTGCGCCCTTGTCGCCGAACGCGGCGAGCAGGCCACGCGCCACCGCGCGGCCGATCACGCCGCCGGCGCCTTCCGGCGCCATCGTGCTCTGCGGGAAATTGAGCCAGCACAGCCCCGGCGCGGTGATGAAGAAGAACACCGAGCCGACCAGCCGCAACGAGGACTCCCATGGCTGCGCCGGCAACACGCCACGCTGGCGCAGCACCGGCACGCTGAGCGCCAGCAGCAGCAAGGGGAAGAAATACGCCACGCCGCCGAACAGGTAGCGCAGCAGGTCGGCCACGTAGGCGCCCACCGTGCCGCCGAGGTTGCGGCTGTGCGCGACCACGCCGGCATGCGACCAGCTCGGGTCCTGCGCGTCGTAGCTGAACAGGCACACCAGCAGGTACAACGCCAGCGCCAGCAGCACCAGGGCCCCCGCCTCGCGCAGGCGGCGCTTCAACTCGTCGCTCAGGCCGGCCGACTCCTTCTTCTGTTTGACGTTTGCGCTTGGCGCCACCGGGACGTGCTTCCGTGTTTCGACAGTCCGGGCAAGTCTACACAGGCGGCGCAGGCTTCAGTAGCCGCCGCGTCCCTTGAATCGGCCGCCCACCTTCCCCATCCTTGCGGTTCCGCGCCGTGCCAGCCACGGCGATGAAACCTGCACGGCGGCTGCGGCGAACAGCCCTGCAACCGCCGACCACTCCTGAGGAACCCGCGCATGACCGCCACGCCCAAGCACACCCGCCTGCTGATCCTCGGCTCCGGCCCCGCCGGCTACACCGCCGCGGTGTACGCCGCGCGCGCCAACCTCAAGCCGACCATGGTCACCGGCCTGCAGCAGGGCGGCCAGCTGATGACCACCACCGACGTGGACAACTGGCCGGGCGACGTGGAAGGCCTGCAGGGCCCGGCGCTGATGCAGCGCATGGCCGAGCATGCCGAGCGCTTCCACACCGAGATGATCTTCGACCACATCCACACGGTGGACCTCGCCAGGCGCCCGTTCCGACTCACCGGCGACTCCGGCGAATACACCGCCGACGCGCTGATCATCGCCACCGGCGCCACCGCCAAGTACCTCGGCATCGCCAGCGAGGAGAAGTTCAAGGGCAAGGGCGTGTCCGCCTGCGCCACCTGCGACGGCTTCTTCTTCCGCGAACAGGAAGTGGTGGTGATCGGCGGCGGCAACACCGCCGTCGAGGAGGCGCTGTACCTCTCCAACATCGCCAGCAAGGTCTACCTGGTGCATCGCCGCGACAAGCTGCGCGCCGAGAAGATCATGCAGGACAAGCTGTTCGAGAAGGCCGCCGCCGGCAAGATCGAACTGGTGTGGAACCACACCGTGGACGAAGTGCTGGGCGACGACTCCGGCGTCACCGGCGTGCGCGTGAAGGACGTCAACTCCGGCGCCACCCGCGACATCGCCGCCACCGGCTTCTTCGTCGCCATCGGCCACACCCCCAACACCGGCATCTTCGCCGGCCAGCTGGAAATGCACGACGGCTACCTCAGGATCAAGAGCGGCCAGGCCGGCATGGCGACGATGACCTCGGTGCCCGGCGTGTTCGCCGCCGGCGACGTGGCCGACCACGTCTACCGCCAGGCGATCACCTCGGCCGGCTTCGGCTGCATGGCCGCGCTGGATGCGGAACGCTGGCTGGAGCAGCAGAAGTCGGCGGGCTGAGCTTCTGTTTTCTGCTCGTCATCCCGGCGAAGGCCGGACAAGCACGCAGTGCGCAGAACGCCCGTAGGGCGGCCCCATAGGGGCGAGCACAGCGAGTCATCCAGTGGCGACCGTGCTCATTCGAGCCATACGGCTACTGGATCCCGGCCTTCGCCGGGATGACGGTCAAAAGCCCCATACGTTCGTAGCATCGGATCGAACCCCATGACCACCGCCACCCTGCACTACATCCACGATCCGCTGTGCGGCTGGTGCTACGCCGCGCAACCGCTGGTGAGCGCGGCGCAGGCGCAACTGGCCGACCGCCTCGCGCTGCGCCTGCACGGCGGCGGCCTGTTCGGCGAGCCGCGCCGCATCGACGCCGCGCTGGCGCAGCACATCCTGCATTCCGATGAGCGCATCGCCCAGCTCAGCGGCCAGCCGTTCGGCGAGGCCTACAAGCAGGGCCTGCTGGCCGACGACGGCACCGTGCTGTATTCGCTGCCGCCGATCGCCGCCGTGCTGGCCGCCGGATCGCTGGATGCCGCCAAGGCCTACCCGATGCTGGTCGCGATCCAGGACGCGCACTACCGACGCGGCCTGCGCGTGGTCGAACCGCAGGTGCTGGCCGAACTGGCCGAGGAAACCGGGCTCGAGGGCGAACCGTTCGCGCAGGCCCTGGCGCGTGCCGACGGCCATGCCGTGTTCGAACACGTCGAGGCCAGCCGCCGCCTGCTGGGCGAAGTGGGCGGCCAGGGCTTCCCCACCCTGCTGCTGGACATCGACGGCCGCCGCGCGCTGCTGCCGCACCACCACTACTACGGCCGCCCCGACGCCTTCGTGCAGATGCTCGCCGCGCAGTTGCCCACGCTGCACTAGGCCACGGATTCCCCGGTAGGAGCACCCTGTGCGCGATGGCTTTGGCCCTGATCAGGCATCAAGGCCATCGCGCACAGGGTGCGCTCCTACACAATGGCTAATATCGCCCGCATGCCCGAGGCACGCTTCCACCCACGCATCGCCCAGATCCCGGCCACCGACTGGGACGCGCTGCGCCCCGACGCCAATCCCTTCGTCTCGCACGCCTTCCTGCACGCACTGGAGGACAGCGGCTGCATCCGTCCCGGCTGGGGCTGGCAAGCGCACCACCTCGGCCTGTACGAACACGGCCAGCTGCGCGCCGCCGCGCCGCTGTACCTCAAGGGCAATTCGCACGGCGAGTTCGTGTTCGACTGGAGCTGGGCCGCCGCGTGGGAACGCGCCGGCGGCGACTACTACCCCAAGCTGCTGTGCGGCGTGCCCTACTCGCCGATCACCGGCCCGCGCCTGCTGGCCGGTGGCGATGCCGGGTTGCAACGCGCCCTGGTCGAAGCGATGCGCGGCGAAGCCGGGCGCCTGCAGCTCTCGTCCGTGCACGCGAACTTCCTGCTCGCGGACGAGGCCGACGCCTTCGGTGCGGACTGGCTGGCGCGTTCCGACGTGCAGTTCCACTGGCGCAACCGCGGCTGGCGCGACTTCGACGACTTCCTCGCCGCGCTCAACCACAAGAAGCGCGCGAACATCCGCCACGAACGCGCCCGCGTCGCCGCCAGCGGCCTGCGCATGGCCTGGCGCGAGGGCGCCACGCTGACGGATGCCGAGTGGAACGAAGTGCATGCGCTCTACCTCGCCACCTTCGACGCCAAGGGCAACCACGCCGCACTGACGCCAGCGTTCTTCCGCCGGCTGGGCGGCATGGCGCAACTGGCGCTGGCGCACGACGCGGACGGCATCGCCGCGATGGCGCTGTTCCTCGAGGGTGACGGCGTGCTGTACGGCCGCTACTGGGGCAGCCGCGTCGATGCGCCTGGCCTGCACTTCGAGCTGTGCTACTACCGCGGCATCGAGCACGCGCTGGCGCGCGGCCTGCGCTGCTTCGAACCCGGCGCGCAGGGCGAGCACAAGCTGGCGCGCGGCTTCCTTCCCGTGCGCACGCACTCGCGGCACCTGCTGCTGCACGAAGGTTTCCGCACCGCCGTGCGCGAAGCCCTGCACGGCGAATCCGCGGCGATGGACAGCTACGCGGACGAGTGCATGGCGCACAGCCCCTATGCCTCGCGCTGACCTGTCATCATGGCGTGCCACGCAATCGAAGGATCGACATGACACCGCCGCTCGACAACACATGCCCGGATGATTCCACGGACGACCTGACCACTCTGCAGGGTTCATGGGAACAGGTCGGCCTCGAGATAGATGGCATAGCCGATCCGCCCGACGACCACAGCGCCCCCGGCGCACTAACCCTGATCCGTGGCAACCACTTCGAGGTGCGTACCGTCGAAGGCGAGCTGTTGCTGGAGGGCGACTTCACGCTCGACGCATCCACCGCGCCGAAGTCCATCACCTGGGTCGATTCGATCGGCGCGGACGCAGGCAAACCGTTGCCCGCCATCTACCGGCTCGAAGGCGACCGCTTCGTCTTCGTTGCGGCCGACGAAGGCATGCCGCGGCCAACTGCCTTTCGCACCAGCATGGGCATGGTCATGCGCAGCTTCGTCCGCAAGCGGTAAATTCGATCCCTAGCCGCCCATCGATCAGCGATGATCCGCCTGCCCCTGCTCGATTCCGCCGTACCGGAGCGCTTTCCCGATCCGCGCGACGCTCTGCGCGAACCCAACGGCCTGCTGGCATTCGGCGGCGACCTCTCGCCAGCACGGCTGCTGGCCGCCTACGGCCAGGGCATCTTCCCGTGGTACGGCGAGGACGAACCCATCCTGTGGTGGTCGCCCGATCCGCGCTGCGTGTTCCGCACGGAGGCGCTGCACGCCAACCGCAGCCTGCGCCGGCAACTGCGCGGCAAGGCGTGGCGGGTGAGCGTGGACCGCGCGTTCGAGGAAGTGGTCCGCGCCTGCGCCGCGCCGCGCGATGGACATGCCGGCACCTGGATCGTGCCGGAGATGATGGACGCCTACGTCGCCCTGCACCGGCTCGGCCACGCGCACAGCGTGGAAGTGTGGGACGACGCGCGGCTGGTGGGCGGCCTCTACGGCGTGGCGATCGGCCAGCTGTTCTGCGGCGAGTCGATGTTCAGCGCCGAAAGCGGCGGCTCCAAGCTCGCGCTGATGTCACTGGCCGCGTTGCTGCGGCAATGGGGCTGGCCCCTGATCGATGCGCAGGTGGCGAATGCGCATACGCTGGGTCTTGGTGCCGAGGAAATGCCGCGGGAAAGCTACCTGCATGCCATCGTGGAGCTGACTGCCCTGCCCGGCCGCGTGGGTAGCTGGGCATCCTTCGCGCCGCCGGTTCAACCAGGCTGATGCGATGGCGCCTGACGCGCCACGGCAACGAAGATCACCGAGGCCGGACGCCCCGTGTCCGGATGCACCGGCTCGACGAGCTGCACGAGGTTCAGCCCGGCCTGCGCAAAAACCGCCACCCAACTGCCCAGGGTGCGGAAATACCACGGCGCCGCCTCGCCGAAGCCCTCGCCGCAGCCGATCCACGAACCCTCGCGCCAGCCATCCGCATAAGGTTCGCCAGCCATCGCCGGATGCAGGGTCTGCACGATCAATGCGCCATTCGGTTCCAGCAGATCGGGCACCGCGGCGAGCAAGGCATCGACCGACGATCCGCCGAGCAAAGAGAAATTGCAGACCACCACGTCGGCCCGTAGGTCCAGTGCGCCCGAGGCGATGTCCTCATAGGACAGCACGCGGAACTCGCCACCGCCCTTGGCGCGCGCCGCTTCGACCAGCGCCGGCACCGCATCCACGCCAAGCACCCGCACGCCCTTCCCGGCCAACGCACGCGTGAGCCAGCCTTCGCCGCAGCCCACGTCGATCGCCGTGCGGGGCGAGCGCGCCAGCACGGCGTCGAGGATGGCCTGGTCGGTCACCAGACGGCGGCTTTCGATGCGCCCTTCGCGCACGGCGCGCTCCCATGCCTGCGCGTTCGCATGCCAGGCGTCGAGGATCAGGATTTCCTGCGCCCCGGCGGTCACCGGATCAACCGCCGCGTGCGGCGTACTTGCGCGCCACGTAGTCGTCGAGGATGCCCACGAACTCGCTGGCGATGTTGTCGCCGCGCAGGGTCATCGCCTTCTCGCCGTCGATGAACACCGGCGCCGCCGGCGCCTCGCCGTTGCCCGGCAGTGAGATGCCGATGTTCGCGTGCTTGGATTCGCCCGGCCCGTTCACCACGCAGCCCATCACCGCCAGCGTGAGGTTCTCCACGCCGTCGTACTGCACCCGCCACGCCGGCATCTGCGCGCGCACGTGTTCCTGCACGGTCTTGGCCAGTTCCTGGAAGAACTCGCTGGTGGTGCGACCGCAACCCGGGCAGGCGGTGACCAGCGGCGTGAACGCGCGCAGCCCCATGGTCTGCAGCAACTCCTGCGCCACGATCACCTCGCCGGTGCGTGAGGCGCCCGGTTCCGGCGTGAGCGAGATGCGGATGGTGTCGCCGATGCCCTCCTGCAGCAGCACGGCGAGGGCCGCGCTCGAAGCGGTGATGCCCTTGGAACCCATGCCGGCCTCGGTGAGACCGAGGTGCAACGCGTAGTCGCAGCGCACGGCGATGTCGCGGTACACCGCGATCAGCTCCTGCACGCCCGAGACCTTGCACGACAGGATGATGCGCTCGCGCGGCAGACCGATCTTCTCGGCCAGCGCCGCCGAGTCCAGCGCGGAACGGATCAGCGCCTCGCGGGCCACGTGGCCCGCGTCCCACGGCTCGGCACGCTGCGCGTTCTCGTCCATCAGGGTGGCGACCATGCCCTGGTCCAGCGAGCCCCAGTTGGCGCCGATGCGCACCGGCTTGCCGTACTGGATCGCCTTCTCGATGATCGCGCCGAACTGCGCGTCCTTCTTCTTGCCGAAGCCCACGTTGCCGGGGTTGATGCGGTACTTCGCCAGCGCCTCGGCGCAGGCCGGCTCCTGCTCCAGCAACTGGTGGCCGTTGTAGTGGAAGTCGCCGATGATCGGCACGTCCACGCCCATCATCGCCAAGCGCTCGACGATGCGCGGCACCGCGGCCGCCGCCGCCGGCGTGTTCACCGTGATGCGCACCAGCTCGGAACCGGCGCGCGCCAGCTCGGCGATCTGCTTCGCGGTGCTGATCGGGTCCTCGGTGTCGGTGTTGGTCATCGACTGCACCACGATGGGCGCGCCGCCGCCCACGCGCACCTTGCCGATCTGCACGCCCACGTTGGGGCGGCGCGCCTGCGGCAGGGCCTCGCGCGGTTTGGTGTGGTTTGAATCGTTCATGCGGGCAACCGTGGATCCGTCGCCGCGAGAGGTGCGGCGTGAAGTCGAAAGTCTAGCCGAACGCCCATGACAATCGGCCGACCGATACATCAGGCATTACCTGCACAACCGCCGCCAAGCCACTGTTGCGCAAGAGCTGGCACCGACAAGACGTGCTAGTCTCGCCGGTCCATGCACGCCCCCGACGACCACGCCGCTCCGCCGCGCCAGATCCTCACCCCCAGCATGCTGAACCGGCTGGTGCGCGACCTGCTGGAAGACGTGCTGCCGATGGTGTGGATCGAGGGCGAGCTGTCCAACGTGGCGCGCCCCGCCTCCGGGCACCTCTACTTCACGCTCAAGGACAGCGGCGCCCAGGTGCGCTGCGCGATGTTCCGCCCGAAGAGCGCCGCGCTGCGCTTCAAGCCCGTCGACGGCATGCAGGTGCTGCTGCGCGCGCGGGTGGGGCTGTACGAGCCGCGCGGCGAATTCCAGCTCGTCGCCGAGCACATGGAGCCGGCCGGCGAAGGCGCGCTGCAACGCGAGTTCGAGCGGCTGAAGGCGCGGCTCGATGCCGAAGGCCTGTTCGATCCCGCGCGCAAGCGCCCCCTGCCGCGCTACGCGCGGCGCATCGGCGTGGTCACCTCCGCCACCGGCGCGGCGATCCGCGACGTGCTCAGCGTGCTCGCGCGGCGCTGGCCGCTGGCCGAGGTGGAGTTGTTGCCGGTGCCGGTGCAGGGCCGCGAGGCGCCGCCCGCCATCGCCGCGATGTTGAAGAAGGCCTCGACCAGCGCACGCTACGACGTGCTGCTGCTCACCCGCGGCGGCGGCTCGCTGGAAGACCTGTGGGCCTTCAACGACGAAGCCGTGGCGCGCGCCATCCACGCCAGTGCGGTACCCGTGGTGAGCGCGGTGGGGCACGAGGTGGATTTCAGCATCGCGGACTTCGTGGCCGACCTGCGCGCACCCACCCCTTCCGCCGCCGCCGAGCTGCTGGTGCCCGACGCGCAGGCCACCCTGCGCCACCTGCGCCAGCTGCGGCAGCGCCTGGCGCTGCTCGAACAGCGCCGCCTGCAAGCGCTCACCCAGCGCGTCGACCACCTGTTCGCGCGCCTGCAGGCGCAGCGCCCGCAGGCACGGCTGTCGCGCGACCGCGAACGCCTCGCCCACCTGCGGCACCGCCTGCTCACCGTGCTGCGCGAACACCGGCAACGCAACCGCACCCGGCTGGACCGCCTGCATGCACGCCTGCTGGCGCGCCATCCGCAACAGCGCCTGCCGCTGCTGCAGCGGCAGCTGGACGAACAATCGCAGCGCCTGCGCCAGGCCATCGCCCGCCAGCTGGAACGCGACCGCCACGCCCTGCAGCAGGCCGCCCGCACCTTGCACGCGGTCAGTCCGCTCGCGACGCTGGAGCGCGGCTACGCCATCCTGTTCGATGGCGACGGAAAGGTCGTGCGCGCCTCGGCCGACGTCGGCGCAGGTGACGATGTGCGCGCCCGTCTCGCAGACGGCGAACTCACTTTGCGCGTGCTCGGGAAGCCCTGAATTTGCCCGCCATCCCGGCGCAGGCCGGAGGCGCTTCACAACAGCGAAGCTGGTCATCCAGCGCCTGCAATCCTGCGGGCGCAAAGACACGGGATCCCTGTTTGACCAGCTTCCGGCTGCTGAAAAGCGCCTCGCAGGGATGAGGAGCAAAAAACCGGTCGATCAGCCCCCGGGCAAGCAACCTTTCCGCCCCGCCCCTGCAACGCCCGGGCGGTCAGCCGGCATCGCGACGCGCCCGTTCTGCGAGGCGTGCCATCGCATCGGCCGCGTTGACGAATTCCGAGGGCATCATCACGATGGTCATCGTGTTCTGCTCGGCGCCGACCTCGGTGAGCATCTGCATGCGCCGCAGTTCGATCGCCATCGGCGTCTGCGCCATCCTGGTCGCCGCCTCGGTGAGTTTCAGCGCGGCGTCGTGCTCGGCCTCGGCCTTGATGATGCGTGCGCGCTTCTCGCGGTGCGCCTCGGCTTCCTGCGCCATCGCACGCTGCATGGATTGCGGTATCTCCACGTCCTTGATCTGCACCATGTCGACCTCGACGCCCCACGGCTCGGTGACCTTGTCGATGATCTTGCCCAGCGTGCCGGACAGCTTCTCCTGCTCCTTCAGCAGTTCGTCCAGCGAGTGCTGGCCGATCACGCTGCGCAGGCTGGTGAGCGCGGTCTGCCGCACCGCGTCCTCGAAACGCGCCACCTGCACGATTGCCCGCTCGGGATTGATCACCTTGTACCAGACCACCGCGCGCATCTTCACCGGCACGTTGTCGTTGGTCATGGTCTCCTGGGGCTCGATGTCCTGGGTCATCACCCGCATGTCCACGATCAGCATGCGGTCGATGGCCGGGATGATCCAAGTCAACCCGGGCTCGCGGGTGCCGCGGTAGCGCCCGAGGCGGAACACCACCCCGCGCTGGTATTGCTGCAGCACGCGCAAGCCGCTCAAAAGGATGCAGATCAGCAGTACGACGACGAATGCATACCCTGGCATGAACCCACCCATCGCAAGTCCGGCGGAGCCGCCAGTCTACGCGCCTCGACCGTCCTGCGCCCGGCGGCGATGCGCGGAAGCCGGCTCAGACGTCGCCGGGCTTGCCCGCCTTGACGTTCCAGCCCATCGCCTCGTAGATCCTGTAGTGCCAGATGCCGGTGTATTCGTGCAGCGCCACGTCGGCCGCGGCGAAGTTCCACGATTGCGGCCACCAATCCATGAGCGGAGCCAGCCAGTCGCCGCGCGCCGGCACGGTCGCGATGCCGAAATGCGAAAAATACAGGCTGGCGCGGCTCAGGTGCGTGGCCGAAGAAACCAGTACCACCTGCTGCGCGCCGTAGCCGCGCAGCAACGGCGCGCTGAACTGCGCGTTCTGCCAGGTGTTCATGCTGCGCGGCTCCAGCAGCAGGTCGCCGGCCGGCACGCCGAGGCGTTGCAGCACCACGCCGTACGCCATGGCCTCGGGCTGGCCGGTATGCATGGCGTCGCCGCCGCTCACCTCCAGCTTGCAGTCGTTGCCGCCGGCCTTGCATTCGCGGTACAGCGCCAGCGCCTCGTTGATGCGGCCATTCGCGAACAGCGTGGGCTCCACCGTCCCCGCCGTGGTGCGCACGGTACCTGCGCCCAGCAGCACGACGGCATTGCGCTGCGACCATGCGATCGCGGGATGCCGCGCATAGGGCGCCTGCAGATGGCGGAGCAACCACGCCGGCAGCAGCCCGCAGCCGGTGACGTAGAAAAGCAGCACGGCCAGCGCCAGCGCCGCACCCGCCATGCGCCGCCACTTCAACGCACGCAGCACGAGGCCGAGCACCACGAGAACCATCAGCACGTCCAGCGACATCATGGCATTCCAGCGAACACGAAAGGCGCAGGGTAATGCATGGACATGACACCATGCCCTACCCTGCGCACATGAGCGAACCGCTGCACACCCTGGCCGCCGCCTGCCGCCGCCTCGAGGAAATCAAGAAGAGCCGCTTCCTTGCGCAGGCCGCGCCGGTTAACAACCCCGAGCAGGCGCTGGCCTTCGTGCGCGCGGCATCCGCCGCCGATGCCACGCACAACTGCTGGGCCTACCGCATCGGCCAGGACTACCGCTTCAACGACGACGGCGAGCCGGGCGGTACCGCGGGCCGCCCCATCCTGCAGGCCATCGAGGGCCAGGGCTGCGACCGCGTGGCGGTGGTGGTGACGCGCTGGTACGGCGGCATCAAGCTCGGCGCCGGCGGCCTTGCCCGCGCCTACGGCGGCACCGCGGCAGAATGCCTGCGCACCGCCGGGCGCGTGGCGATCGTGGCGATGGCGCGGCTGGGCTTCCGCTGCGACTTCGCGGAACTGGCGCTGTTCAAGGCACGCCTGCGCGAACTGGATGCCGAGGCGGTGCGCGAGGAATTCGGCGCCGACGGCGTGACGCTGGAATACGCCTTGCCGGCGCAACGCGTCGCCGAAGCCCAGGCGCGCATCGGCGACCTCAGCCGCGGCCGCATCGCGGCACGGCGGCTCGACTGAGCGCGGCTCCCGCACGCTTCTTCGAATCGCCACAATTCCGGCTTGTGCAGGGCCGACGGGCTGTCCACACTGCGCGGCCACACCCGCCGCGCGCCGGGCCGACAACGGACGCCGCCCATCCCGAGGGGAACCCATGCAACGCCTGCCCGGCCTCGACCTGCTGCGCGCCATCGCCATCGTCTGGGTGATGCTGTTCCACTCGTGGATGATCGGCGGCATCGGCGGCCCGCTCCAGCCCGTCGCCGACTACGGCTGGATGGGCGTGGACCTGTTCTTCGTGCTCAGCGGCTACCTGATCGGCCAGCAGTTGCTGGAGCCCTTGAGCCACGGCGAGCCGCTGCCGTTCGGCATGTTCTACCTGCGCCGTGCCTTCCGCATCCTGCCGGCCTTCCTCGCGGTGCTGGCGGCGTACCTGCTGTTTCCCGGCTGGCGCGAGGCGCCGGGCATGCAGCCGGCGTGGCAGTTCCTCACGTTCACCGTGAACCTGCTGATCGACTACCGGCACAACCAGGCGTTCTCGCACGCCTGGTCGCTGTGCGTGGAGGAGCATTTTTACCTGCTGTTCCCGTTGCTGGCATGGTGGCTGGCGCGGCGTTCGTCGCCGGCGCTGGTCGTCGTCGGCTGCGTGCTGGTCGTGGCGATGGGCATGCTGTTGCGCGGGGAGGCCGTGCTGGATGGCCGGGACTGGCTGGAGACCGTCTACTACCCGACCTGGACGCGGCTGGACGGCTTGCTGGACGGCGTGCTGCTGGCGACGATCCAGGCGTATCGCCCGCACTGGTGGGCCGGCATGCAGCGACGCGCCAACGTGCTTGCCGCCGCGGGCCTGCTGCTTGCCGCCGCGGCGATCTGGCTGTTCCGCGACAAGTCCGGTTTCGCCGCCAGCGTGTTCGGCTTCCCCCTGCTCTCGCTCGGACTGGCCCTGCTGGTGGCGGCCGGCGCGGGCAGGCGCAGTTGGCTGGGACGCTGGCGCGTGCCTGGCGCGGGTTGGATCGCCGGCATCTCGTACAGCCTCTACCTCAGCCACAAGCTGCCCATGCATGCGGTGCATGAAGCGCTGGCGCAGTGGCCCGCGGTGCACGGAGTCGCCGCGTTCGCTGTATACGCGTCGGCCATCCTCGCCACGGGTGCCCTGCTGCATTACGCCGTCGAGCGCCCGTTCCTGCGGCTGCGCGACCGCCTGGGCATCACCGGCCGCCGCAGTCCCGCCACGGCACGGCTCGCGGCCCCGGCGCTGGATGGTTGAATCACGGGGAAGGCTCCCCCATCTGGAGCAGATTGCGGCGCGCCAGCCGCCCAGCGCGAAATGCCCATGAGCGAAACCGCCACGCCACGCGCCACCCGCCGCATCAGCGCCCTGCGCGGGCTGTGGCCCTTCCTCGAACCGCATCGCGCACTGGCCGTGGGCTGGCTGGTCTTCCTGGGCCTGTCCTCGGGAGCCTCGCTGGTGTTGCCGATGGCGTTCCGCTACATCATCGACAGGGGCTTCGGGCACTCCAGCCCCGCGGTGATCAACGCGACCTTCTTGGCGCTGTTCGGCGTGGCCCTGGTGATGGCCGTGGCCACCGCGGCGCGCTATTTCTGCATCACCCTGCTCAGCGAACGCGCACTGGCCGACCTGCGCAACACGCTCTATGCGCAGGTGATCCGCCTCGACGTCGGCTTCTTCGAGCGCAGCCGCGTGGGCGAACTGCTGTCGCGGCTGAGCGCCGACACCGAGGTCGTGCAGGCGCTGGTGGGCTCGGGCGTGTCGGTGGCGCTGCGCAGCGTGGTGATGCTGCTTGGCGCGGCGGTGGCCATGGCATGGACCGCGCCTTCGCTGGCCGGGCTCACCGCGCTGGTGATTCCCGCCGTGATGCTGCCCATCCTGGTGTTCGGCCGGCGCGTGCAGAAGCTGTCGCGGGCCAGCCAGGACCGGCTCGCCGACGCGGCCGCGATCGCCAACGAGACACTCAACGCCTCCACCGCGGTGAAGGCCTATGCCCGCGAGGCGATCGAAAGCGCGCGCTACAGCGATGCGATCGGGCGCGCGCTGGCCACCGCACGCCGGCGCATTGGCACGCGCGCCCTGCTGACCATGGCGGTGATCGTGCTGGTGTTCGGCGCGATCACCCTGGTGTTGTGGGAAGGCGCGCGCCAGGTGCTGGCCGGCACGCTGGATCCCGGCGTGCTGGGGCAGTTCGTGCTGTATGCGGTGTTCGCCGCCGGCTCGGTGGCCGGACTGTCCGAGGTCTGGGGCGACGTGCTGCGCGCCGCCGGCGCGATGGAGCGCCTGGGCGAGCTGCTCGCCGAGCGCCCCGGCATCGCCGAGCCGGCCCAGCCACTGGCGCTGTCCCGGCCGGTCCGCGGCGCGCTGAGCTTCGAGAACGTGAGCTTCCATTACCCGAGCCGGCCCGATGCCGCCGCGCTGCATGACTTCACGCTGGACGTGCGCCCCGGCGAGACCGTCGCCCTGGTCGGCCCGTCCGGCGCCGGCAAGAGCACGGTGTTCTCGCTGCTGCTGCGCTTCTACGATCCGCAATCGGGGCGCATCGGCATCGACGGCATCGACCTGCGCGCCCTGCGCCTCGCCGAACTGCGCGGCGCCATCGCGCTGGTGCCGCAGGAGACCGTGATCTTCAGCGGCAGCGCCACCGACAACATCCGCTTCGGCCGCTCCGATGCCGGCGACGGCGAAGTGGTCGAGGCCGCGCGCGCCGCCGAGGCCCACGACTTCATCAGCGCGCTGCCCGACGGCTACGCCGCCGAGATGGGCGAACGCGGCGTGCGCCTCTCCGGCGGCCAGCGCCAGCGCATCGCCATTGCCCGCGCGATCCTGCGCGACGCCCCGCTGCTGCTGCTCGACGAAGCAACCTCCGCGCTGGACGCGCAATCCGAGGCCGCGATCCAGCAGGCCCTGGCACGACTGGAGCAAGGCCGCACCACCCTGGTCATCGCGCACCGCCTCGCCACCGTGCAACGCGCCGACCGCATCGTGGTGATGGACGGCGGCCGCATCGTGGCGCAGGGCACGCACGAAAGCCTGCTGGCCGAAGGCGGCCTGTACGCGGAACTGGCACGGCTGCAGTTCGTGGCGTGAGAAGTCGGCAGCGCACGCCGCTGCCCGGACAGCATGCGTCTTTCCTGGGGAGCCCGTGAACACCATCCACCACGCAAAGGATCTCGCGCACTCCGCGCTTGATGTCCTGCTGCCCCGCCGCAAGGCGCTCGCCGAACTGCGCGCGCAATGGGGAAAACCGGGCGCCAAGCACGAGCCGTTCGCCGGCCGCTGGTTCGATCTGGCAAGCGACAAGGCGGGCTGTGTCGACGCCAAGACCTGGTCCGACCTGGAATTCCCCCGCGTGTTCGTCGACCTCGACACCACGGCGACGCCGCTGGGCAGCCAGGCGCTGCACAAGCAGCTGCGCGAATACGTGGACGATCCCGCCGAATTGGCGGCACGCCACGCCACCCACGTGCGCCTGCGCGACGACCCGGCGCTGCGCGAGCGACTGCAACTGGCCTTGCTGCCGCTGCGCGACTCCTCGCACGCGCACGTCGTCGATGCCCTGTACGCCGAGGTTCCGGAACCGCCGGCGCGACGCGGACTGCTGAGCCTGTGGGGCTTACTTTCGCTTGCATTGCTGGCGGCGGTGGTCGCGTGGTCGTGGTCGGCGTGGTGGTGGCTGGCGCTGTTGCCGGTCAACGCGGTGATCCTGTACCGCTACAGCTGGCGAAGCCTGCGCGAGATCGAGGCATTGAACGGTTGCCTGCGCATGCTGCAGGTGGCCGAGGCCCTGTGCGCGTGCACAGACGAATTGCCATTGCTGCAGCAACTGCGCCAGGAACGCCCGGCGCGCAACGAAGTACGCCGCGCGCTGCGGGTGATGCGCGCCTGCAAGCAGGCGGGGCCGCCAACCTGGATCATGCCGTGGCTGAACATCGCCTTCCTGCTCGAACTGATCGTGCATGCATGGTCGATGGAACGCTTCCATCGCCTGCGCCAGCGACTGCACCCCACGTTCGGGCTGGTGGGCGGGATCGACGCCGCCATCGCGCTGGCCTCGGCGCTGGCGATGCATCCCCGGCATTGCCAGCCGGAACTGGCCGCGACGCCGACGCTGGAGATCATCGAAGGCAGCCATCCACTGCTGCCGGGCGGCGTGCGCAATTCGATCCGGCTCGACGGCTCTTCCGCCCTGGTCACCGGCTCGAACATGGCGGGCAAGACCACCTTCGTGAAGATGCTGGCGATCAACGCCATCCTCGGCCGCACCGCGGGCTTCTGCCTGGCGGCGCGCGCCGTGCTGCCGCGCCTGCCGGTGATGGCCGCGATCCACGGCGAGCATTCGGTGGCGGCCGGCAAGAGCCATTACTTCGCGGAGATCGAGGCGATCCGCGGCTTCCTCGACAGCGAAACCCACCACGGCGGCGGCCTGTTCGTGCTCGACGAACCGTTCAGCGGCACCAATACCGCCGAACGCATCGCCATCGCGCACGCCGTGCTGCGTGCGCTGGGCGAGCGTTCGCTGGTGCTGGTCACCACGCACGACGTGGAATTGCAGGCCATGCTGGGCGAGCGCTACGCGCTCCATCACTTCCAGGAAAACCCGGAAGTGGACGGCTATTTCGATTACCGCCTGCGCTCCGGCGCGGCCACCGGGCGCAACGCCATAAGGCTGCTTGCCCGCATGGGCTTCCCGTCCGGAGTGGTGCACGCGGCCCTGGCTTGCATGGACCGGATGGAGCAGCAGTCGACCTAACCTGCCGGCACGCTGGTCAGCGGTGGCGGGCGCCCTTCAGGTCCTTCGGGTTCAACGGCGCCTGGCCCGTGTGCGCCGGATCGCGAACGAACCGCTTGGTCGACTGGAACGACGTCGCGTGCTCGACGACGGAATCGATCTTCTTGCTGGAATACACCGCATGGATGTCGGCGGCGGTGAGGGTCGCGGGTGCTTTGCTCATTAGGATGGCCCATGGTGAGAGGGGAAGTCTCGACCATACTCCCTATTCGCCGGCCGCGTGGCGGACGGACGCGCTGGCGTGCCCGGCCAGGCACGCCGTGTCGCCGTTCCTGCAGGGAGAAGGGGCTTCACGCATGTCCGCCCGCGATGCGGCAGGCCGGCATGTCCATCCCATCGATTCAGATGGTGCCGGAGCGGGGATCGAAAACCTAGCAATGGCAGGGCCTACATGGCGCATCTCGAAAAGATGCCCCCGGAAATGCCCCCAGCGCGTCGTGGTGACTGCCTAACTGGAGCGTGTCTGCCAGTAGGTCCGAGCGGATGAATGGGGGCGTCCTCGCGCGCGCGTAGGCCAATGTCACGCAATGTCACCCATTTGTCGCCTTGTTTCCGTGCATTCTCCTCTGAATAGCCAGCTGCCTGCGCCGCCCTACCTTTCTCGCTGCTGCCCCGGTCGTCGGGCTTCATCCAGCGTAGCGGGCACCCCACTCCTGAGTAGATCTCGACTCTCTTGCGCACGTGCGTGCGCCGTGATGATTTTGCGCCCTTGCACGATGTGCACCGGAGTTTTCCGGAGCAGTTAACGCGCGGGTCGACGCCTCGTGCGCGCGAGACGAACCCCATCCATTCCCAACCATCGCGCCAGACTCATTCGCACACACACGGGTGCGTCGTGTGCGGGTTGGGCGGTATCAGCCTACGTAAGCGAAGTCCGGCAACGAGTAGTCGCAAGCCCATATCTGCGAGATGATCCCCTTACAGGGATAGGGGGAGATCATGTCCAAGCTACTTCCGCTGGCGCTCGCGGCGACCATCTCATTCGTCGCCATCGCACCTGCAGCAGCCTTCCAAAACGCCCAGACAACACCTACAACCGCAGCCGCACCGGCGGCCAAGGGCTACGACGATCATCTGGTGGAGTCCGGTAGCTACGTGAACAGTGACGGGCAGACCGTCCATCGCCCAGCCCATACGGAATCAGGTCGACCTCCCGAAGGTGCTACCGCTCAGTGCCGGGACAACACGTACAGCTTCAGCCAACACCACCAGGGCACCTGTTCACATCATGGCGGTGTGGCGCGCTGGCTCTGACTTCCCATCGGTGATGCTCACAGGGAGGAACCATGGCTTTGATCAAGTGCCCGGAATGCGGAACAGCGATAAGTACTTCCGCGCGCGCATGCCCAAAGTGCGGCGCGAAACGCCCAACGTTCACATCTGGGTGCGCACAGTTCCTTGGTGGTGGTCTGTTGCTTCTATTCGCCCTCGCTGCGCTTAGGACTTGCGCAGACAGTAGCGCGCCAGCTACACAGCCAGGCCAACCTGCAACTACTGCCAGCAGAGACGCCCCTTCAGAAGCGCCCCAGGCGCCCAGGGAGCAGAAAATTGCAGCCCCTGCCAAACCCATAGACCCGAACATCCTCGGCGTGAACGAAGCTCTAGAACGCGGGATCAATCGCGACCCGTACAGCGCTCTGAAGGGGATGCCTGCTGGCCACTATGGCAATGCGGGCAAGATGCTCAAGGCAATGGACCTTGGAGTGATCGCCGGTGGCACCCAAGCTTGGTGCGATAACCTGCCGCAACACACCGCGGGGTGCTTCATCACCATCTACGTACAGTGGAAGAGAAACATCACGCCGCACCTATGGGACGAAAATGACCGTTGCGGCTCGCTGATTCAATGGAAGGCTCCGCTGAGCACACCATCCAAATACGCACCGGACTCGCCTGGCGCTAACTTGATCGCGCAGGGTAATGCCACCGTGCTCAGCTGGAAGGTCAACGGCGACTGGGATCGATGCCACTCGGATTAGATGATCGCTGGAGGCCAACACCACCTTGGCAACCATAACATTTGATAACAGTCGAGCAGCCTGGGCTTCCTTGGCGACTCGTACGGCTTCCAAAACCTCAACATTCCCCAACAGGCGAGATCCCTGTTGCTCAGCGGTCTTGGCGCTATATCCAGCCCGGATAGCCGCCTGCTTGGCATTGGCAATTTCAAGTTTCTTCAAGTTCCGCCCGCCGATGGCACCAGCTGTTTCGGGCTGTAGCCTGCCCGTATCGTGGTCTATGTCGCGTCGGCAACCTTACGGTTCCTTAATAGCTCCGAGCCTCGAGCCGTCTCAGAAACCTTAGGATTCCTTAGCACGACAGGGACGGCCACTCCTGTCGATCGAAGGCCCTAGTTCCGCAGTTTCTCGAAAGAAGCACCGCCAAGAATCAACGTGGCGGTGCGTCAGCGATGGCTCGTGATTACCGCGTCCCCATGTTGTACTGGGACGCGGTGTTCTGCAGCATCTGATGCAACTCACGCTTCACGCCATCCATGGCGCCCAGCACGCTCTGGCTGTCCATGGCGTGGATGCTCAGATTGATCTGATGGCCGCCGCCAAGGCCGCCATTCCTGAGCTGCTCAGTGAGCGCCTGGTTCGTCGCCGCGGGGATGATGCGTTCGCCGGCATGGATCTGCGCCACCATGTCGTGGGGCACTGAATCGGTGCCCACTGCGAAACTGGCCATGGTGCTAAAGAGGTTAAAAAGCCCCATGGCCATTCCGACATAACCACCACCCGTGGCACCTGCACCGCCGCTTGCGGTACTACCGTCGCTATTGGCGAGCAAACTACCCATCTGCTGCATGTACCCCAAGGCTCCACCTTGAGCCATACCGGCACATCCACACCCATCACCGCCAGAACCGCCAAGCATCTGACCCGTCAAGCTGTTCTGGCCGAGAAGTGCGCCGAACCCAGACATAAATCCGCCGCCTTGCCCCGCATTCGACATGCCAAGGGTGTCTTCGCCGCTACCTAATGCATCAGATGGACCCGAAAGCACGTTAGGTGAGCCACCCTGATTGCTTCCCGAGCTGCCATTCAGCCACTTTCCAAGAATGCTGTTCTTGCCGAGCAAGTTCGTGAGCAAGCCTCCCGATCCACCACCGGCACCTTGGTTTCCGCTGTTTCCGCTGTTTCCGTTCCCTGTGATTTTTCCAAGTAGGCCACCAAGCAAACCGCCACCATCTCCACCATTACCCTTCGACGAGTCACCAAAGACCGTGGTCTCGACCTGTTTTCCAAGGTAGTTCGAGATGCTCTTGTTGAACCCGCCAAGCAGTGAATTGTTGAGGTTCGCCAGCATGGTCTTCCATGTCTGGTTGCCCTTCATCATGCTGCTGAACAAGTCGCTGAAGGACTGCCCCACAGTGTCCTCGATGCGTTGGCCCAGTTGCTGAGCCTGTTGTGCGGTCTGGGTCAAGGCTTGCCCCATCTGCTGGATCTTGGCGATCTGCGCATCCAACTGGTCAGCCAGTTCCGGGTTCCCGATGGTGCTGGCGTATTCCTTCGCCGCCTGCGCCAGTGCCAGCATCTGCGGTTGGCGCTGCTGCTCGATGGCGTTGTCGCTCGTCACCATCTGATCATGGCTGATCTGACCACCCCGGTACTTGGCCTCTTGGGCACGCTCCAATTCCTGCACAGTTCGCTGGAGCGCCTTCAGCTGATTCATGGCGTCATCAAGCTTGGCTTGGGTGATGGCCTTTGCTGCCTGTGTATCCAATTGACCTATCGCCGCGCTTTGCGCCTCCTTGGTCATCGCCAATGTAGGATTGCCCATGGCCTGGGCATACCTCGCGCCAGCCGTAGCCGCCTGTTGCATTTGTGGCACGAGCTTCTGCGTGGCGGCGAGGTTGGCCCGCCCCTCCTGTTCCTTACTGATCTCGCCGGCTTCACGCTTGGCGGCATTCAGTTGCTTCTGGGCTTCCAGTTCCTGCTTGAGCTGCTCCAGCTTCTGGCTTTCGTAGTCATAGGCCGCCTTGTTCGCTTGCTGGTTGCCGACCTGTAGCGCGCGATCGGCGCTTGCGCCGTCGCCCGCTTTGCGGAATTGATCGGAATAGCCCTGGTATTTGCGCATCACGGCATCGAACGGGTCGCCCTTGTCCTTGTCGTCCTGCTCTTCGATCGTTTCGCGCAATTTTTGGAGCGTGCTCTGGCCTGCGGCAGTGTCTTTGCCAAGGTCTCCTAAGTTTCCCCCAGGAACACGAGCTTCCTTGGCCTGGCGAACCTGATGCTGTGCTTCCGTTTCGCCAGGATTGTCTTGTGCGGCATTACGCACGAGCGCGGCTTCCGGTGCCGGCGCCGACGTGGCCGCGGCTTTCGACGAGGCGTTGGCTTGGTCTTTCGTTGAGGAGAGATCGGCATCAATCGATGCATAGGCCTTCTTGTAGGCGGCAGTGTTGCGATCGGAAATGGACTCGCCGCCCATGTGACCCGTCATGATGTCTGCGGCACGATCGCGGATCTCGGCATCGGTCGGTGTGCTACGCCACCAATGGCTGAGTTGCGTGCGGGCCAGCGTCAGAGCATTGCTTGCGGCATCCGATTTTCCGGTAGTGGCCTCGGCTGCCTGATGTTCGGCAACCTTGGCATCCTGGCCCGTGTCGCCCGAGGCAGTAGCAACAAATGCTGCCGTAGTCAGTGCCGGTGTCATGGCAACAACATTTCGAAAGATCGGCAACAAGGCTGCCCACCGACTCGCGATAGTGGCCGTGGCCGCCTCCGTTTCCACCGCTGCCGTCGCCGCAGCTGTACCAATCGCAGCTTCAGCAACTGTCGTTTCAGCCGCCGCCGCTGTGGCTGCCGGCCCGATCTTGCCCATCCAACCCACCAGCGACGTGATGCCGCCGATCATGCTGCTGAGACCTTTGATGGCGAGGAAGGCAGCAAATCCAGCAGCAGCTTCCGCGGTGTATTTCGTCAGGGTCGGATACTTCTGCGCCAGATCGTTGACCTCCTTGATGACACTGCTGAACCAGTTCGTCAGTTTCGTCAGGGTCGGATTGAGTTGCTGGCCGATCGTGTTCTCAAGCGTCTCCAATTGCGCGTGCATGGACTGCATAGCGCCGCTGAAGGTTTGCTGGCGCTCCTTCAAGAGGTCATCGGGATTCCTGGTGCTCTTCTGCTGAGCAACTTGGGCGTCAATGGCAGCTGTTACCGCGGGGTTGCTGAGCATCGCCAAACCGGAGGCGAACGTTTGGCCGCCAAGCCCCATCTTCGAAAGAAACGTCCCCAGATTGGCGACGGCGTTGGCCATCTCCTGGGGATTTTCCAGATCCTTGGGCGAGTTCGAGGCGTAACCGAATTCCTGCCAGTGCTGCCAGGTGTATTTCGTCAGCGCCGGCACCAGTACTTCGCGGACCCACTGATTCGTAGCCGAGATGGCAAGCTGGCTGTCCTTGAGGGCGCCTGGTGCAACCATCGCCTGTGTGCTCGAGTGTCCATACTTGCTGACCTTGGAGGGATCGAGCACCCCAAGTTGCTCCAGCAAATCAGCGCCACCCTTTTTCATCACGCCGCCAGCGCTGGCGGTATAGATGGCGTTGAGGATCGTGGCGGCCTTGGTGTTGCCGCCTGCGCCACCACCACCAGCCGCCTTGAATTCCTCGTTCGTTGCGACGAAGTTGCGGAACTGGTCCGGCGTCATGTTCGTGGACAACGCACGATTGAGCTGGCGCAGACTCGTCTCAAGGGACTTCACATCAATCTTGCCGCCTGAAGCGACAGAGGCATCACTGATGCCCCGCATGATCCACTTGGCCTTGTCGGCATTCTCGGCTCCCCCCATCGCCTCGACCACGCCGAAGATGTTCTGGATCTGGTGTTCCAGCGGGCTCTGGTCACCCTGAAGCTTCAGAACCTGAGCGACCTTCATCGCGTAAGGAACCAGTTGTGCACGCATGTCCTGCATGTACTGGCTCGTGCCCGGCAACCCAGGCAACGCCGCCAGCTCGGCCTTCAGGGCATCGTTGGTGCTGTAGAAGGGATTCTGCTGCGATTCCTGGCGCGCGCGCGTCTGGATCGCACTCAGTTCTCCGGATGACAGGTTGCGCGCCTTGAGCTTCAGAAGGGTGTCCTGATAATCGGCCGCCGTCTCCACCGAAGCCTTCAGGCCTTGATCGATCTTCATGGCGGCCCAAATCTCGGCCATACCCTTGAGGGCCGAACTGAGGCCACCAACGCTGGTCGTCGTTTCCTTGACCTTGGCGTTCGCCGCTCCCATCTCGCGGGTGCCGACAGCAACACCTACGCCCGCCATTCGTGCGCTCGACCCCAGCTCGTTGAAAGAGGCGATACCACCCTTCAAGGTTTCACCGAGGGTCACCATGCCCTGCGCTAGATCCACCAGCTTTTCGGCGAGGCCACTCATTTGGCCACTGGTAGTGCTGGCCTTATTCCCCAGCGTGCCGAGGGCAGCTTCCAATTCTCCGGCGCCACGCCCCAGCCCGGCCATGCTCTTCGTCGAATCGTTGAATCCCGCTGTGACCTTGCTGGCCAGCTCCCTCAGCTCCTGCAGGCGACTCATGAATCGCCCCAGCGGACCGCTGGCGAGGTCCGCCATCGTCAACCTCATTGCAATCTGCATGTCTGCCATAGCCGGCTCCTTTACGCGCGCAAGGTGGCTTGGTTGGTGCCGAGAACCGTGGCGACCACGGTTTCCAAGTTCTGGATGTTCAGGGCCTCCTCGACTTCTTCGAGTGTGACGTTCTTGACCTCGCGACGGACCGCGGCATGAATGATGGCCAGGAGATGTTTGGAGTTCTCCTCATCAAAAAGTGCCGTCTCGGCTGGGCGGCACATGAAAGCTTGGATGTGGCGCGCGACGGATTTCATCTCTCGAAAGCCGAGAGGTTTGAGGCTGATGGTCTTTCCGCGAATGAGCAGCATGGGGATAACTCCAGATGGAATAGCGGTTAAGAGGCGTTGATGAGAACTTCAATGACCGCCACGGGGCAGCTCCGTGGCTTGCGGCTTGTCGTGCTCTGGCATCACCGCCAGCAGTGCTTGCTTGTTGACCTTGAGGTGGTCGACCAACTCAGGCGGGATCGCGCCCTTGCCTCGCTCGGTTTCGATGTGAAGGGTGTCGCCCGTGCGGGTGAGCACGCAGCCAGAGGCCCACACCAGCAGCAAGGTTTCGATAGGGTTGAAGGTGCGCGTGGTCATATGTCGATCCTCTCGCGCTCTACTTTTGTGCCTTCTTCCTTTTTCCCTAAGGAGGGGTGCACATCCGCTACACCGCTACATTGGCTTAGTGGCGCGGTTTGCGAGGTATTGAGCCCCGCTACACCATCCGCTACGGTTTTCGCCGATCCGCTACACGCTACGGATTGGGATGTAGCGGGTAGCGGCTGAGCTTCGGTGTAGCGGATCGCGCTTTTTGATCCGTTCACGCTCAAACCCGCGCCGTTGTGCGGTTGTAGCGGTGTAGCGGATACAGGGGGGTGTTCTACGGAAAGGGAAAGGTAGCGATCAAAGGCGTCCCGGAAGTCGGCCAGGTCGTAGCCCTTCCGGATGCCATCACTCGTGCGCATGTTCGCCGGCTTTATCCGGAAGTCGACCAGGCGGGCGGCGAGGTGGCGCTGGGTCATCGGTCGACCTTTGGCCCAAGTCGCCCAGGGGGCCTCTTCATCACTGGTCAGCTCTTCCAGCAAGAGCGCGCTGGTGAGGCGGGATGATCCACGCCGCTCGAACACATCCCTGATATCCCGCAGCAGCTCCACGCCGATGCTCTGGCTTTCCTCCTCAGCACCATGAAGCGCTAGCGCAGCGTTCCGGGCTGCCTTGGCCCATGCCTCGCCTGCGAGGTCGGCGATCGCCAGCAACGGCTCCCAGCAGTCCTGTGCGCGGTCATTGAGCCCGCTGGCCGGGGTTGGGCGGGCAATCGCCACATCATCCCGGTTGTCTTCCGCCCATCGGGCCATGCGCTGGCGCAAGGCGTCCCACTGGTCGCTTTCCGCGTGCCGAATCTTCGCCACTGACTCACCGGCCACCTTGCGACGCAGGCGCAATGGAATGGAGCGATCCTCGATCGTGTCGGCCAGCTTGCCGATGCCACACACCACCTTGGCGCCCCAGGTTCGGAACTGGGTGGGCACATGGTCATCACCCTCAACCCGGATGACGAAGGCAGTCTTGCGGTACAGGCCGGAGTTGATGAGGCCGCGGGCTTCGTCGTTCTCCTTGAGGAAGGTGTCGGCCTCGTCGATCAGGAGTGTGGGTTGCCACATCTCCATGCTGCGGAACAGGGCCGCAGGGGAAATGTTCGCCACCGGCAGCGCGCGGCACACCAATTCGGACATGACCGTCAGCAGCACCGTCTTGCCGCAGCGCTTCTCCGGGGCGGTGATATGGGCCAGCGGAGACACCGTGAGGGCATCCATGCACCAGGTATGCATGCACCACAGCGCTGCAGCGAGAATGGTGGGCTTGTCGGCGGCCACATGCTCCTTGATCGCCCGGCAGAGGTCTCGGACGAGCTCGCCACCGTCCACCGGCTTCGCCCAGGGCTCGACATGCGGGAACATGGACGACTGGTCACTATCCACCTTGCCGGCAGCCGTAAGGCGGTCCAATTCACCCACGCTGGCGCTCCTCTTGGCCTGCGCCCGGATGCGCTGGTAGCCCGCAGGATCGGCCAGGCGCACCGCCTTGATAGCTTCCAACACGTTGGCCTCAAACAAGGCTCCCGGATCTTCGCCAAGGCGACCAAGGGCATGCTGCACCAACTCCGGGATAGACGATGCCACCGCCTCCCGCTTGGCCACGTCGTCGATGCTGGCGCTGTAGGTGTCAGCGGGCATGCAGCACCTCCTTGGCATCGAAGATATTGAGGGCCGAGATGCGAAGCCGATGCAGTTCTTCATCGTCCAGGGCGAAGCCGTCGCCCATCCTGCTGGCGGCGATCTGCAGCACATTGGCTTCGTGGATGAGCACGTCCAGTGCAGCGCGCCACTTCGGAAGCAAGGCCGCTTGCAGGAACTGGCTGCGTTCGACAGGCGTCATAGTCTTGAAGTCACGCCGGACGAAGAGATCACCCACTTCCAGCCCGACCGCGGCGAGCACGTCGTGAACTTCGCACCCTGCGAAGCAGTGGAGCAGCAGCGTGCCGTTGTCACCCTGGGCAATGCTCAACGAGGCGGATTTGCTTCCGTGTGCGGGGCAGCGTGCGCGCCAGCCGTTGCCGGTCTTGATGACACCCTCCAAGCGTCCCAGCAGCAGAGATACCGGGTCGAGGTTGGTGGTAAAGTGCTTGCCGGAAGTGTTGTGATTTGCGCTCTGACGCCCGGTGCCAGCCGGGCGTTGGCGTTTCTGGGGCCAACTCATTACGTGGCCGCCTTCGCCAGCGACTCAGCGAACGTCAACACGTCGGCTTCGCGCCAGACAGTGCAGCCAGGGGAAAGCTTGATCGGTGCCGGCGCCTTGCCGGCCTTCACCCAATTCCACCATGTCGAAGCGGTGACCGGCAGCAAGCCGGGAGCGCCGGTGCGGCGGTTGCGGGTGATGTCAGAAACGCGCAGGTAGGCGCGAGTTGTTGCCTCGGATGCCATGTGACCGCCCTCGATTGGTTTGGACGGTCATGCAAGTTAGCCGCGAAAAAATAAGCGTGCCCAGTTCACTTTCGCTTTTTTCGCCCATTCAAGAGGCCTTTATCCTGAAGGACATTCCTCATCTGTGTTTCGCTGACATTGAAGTGACGTGCGGCTTTACTTGTAAGGTTGATCTTGGCCGTTCCGTTATTCAGCATGCTTTTAGCATAGGCCTCCCACCTGGTATGGCGATCCGCTGCTGCCTCGCTCCGATTCAATCCACTGACCTTTCCTGCGTTGCTGGAACTCGCTGCGCGAGCATCCTGCAAAACAGCATCACCAATGGCGTTACTCCGTGAGGCATTGGCTGCAAACATGGCATCAACTGCATAGGTCCACGCCAGGACCTGGTGACCATCATGTTCAGCCATGATGGCCTCGATGGCATACGCAGTTGCGATCGCCGCCCATTCACGTGTGGGATCTTCTCCGGCCATCCACTGTCGGGTTGGATCGGTCAAAGCCAGATGCAAGCTATCTCCAGTGACCAAACCGGCAGCAACCTCGTTTCTGAGCTGATCGCGAAATTCTTTGTCGAACTGTTTCTTGTCGACGAACAGGCCGCGGGCAATCAGCCCATCGGCAACGATGATCAGCGCCGTACCAGCGTACTTACTTGGAGTCATCTCCTCACGGGAATGCCCGAATCGCTGATGCCACATGCGCACACCTCTGCGCCCTTCATAGGGTGCCGCGCCAGCCGGGGAAGGTGCCCGGTGTTCGGGGATCAGCCTAGGCGCGGTGTGAACTGTCAGATGTGGCCGATCAGGTCGTGAGCGCGCTCGATCATGTCATCCGCCGCCCAAATGGCATTGGACACGGCATGCGTGTCGTTTGGGTTCGGAAGTTCACGAACGCAGCGCAGAATGGCGACAGCTTGATCCAGCAAGTTACTGGCTTGCTCGTGCGCTTCGCCGGTGATGGTGTGGTCGATCATGCGTGGATCTCCTTTTTATCCTCTACAGCCTTATCGTGCAGTGCGCGAATTTTGGGGTTTTGCAGCTCACGCGCTAGCGCCGCCATCGTGTCCATGACGCTCGCATATTCGGCCAGGTGAGCCACAACCCACCCCAACCGCGACATGTGCGCCTCCTCCACTTGCTCGGCACCGATGGTATTGCCGATAGCGGCAATCTGATGCAGCGCATTCTCGACGTGGCTGGAAGCAAGCGAATCAACCTCTTCCAGTTCCACGGTGGTTCTGGCAAGTAGCGCCGCCTCAATCCAATCCACACCGAGTGCGATGGAGAACAGTCGATCCACTTCGTTGCCGGTCTGGATGCTCATGCGCGAGCCCTCCCGGATTGCCAGCAGCCATGCATGTCGTCTCGAACCTCTTCCAATCGTTCTTCAGCGCGATCACCAAGTTCAAGTAGCGCCAACTGCAAGGCGGTTACCTCACCATTATTCAGACCCTTGTAGATGACGCGATTGTCGTCGCGTGCGTCTGCTTTTCCGCGTGCGTCCGCCACCAGCATCCTGGCGATTGCATTTGCGGCGTAGACCGAGCGATCAATTATCGCCAACCGGTTACGGACGCTCATGGGCAGCTCTTTATCGAGAGCCTTCCATCCTTCGTCATAGCACCATCCGGTAAATGCTTCGATCGTCTCGCTTTCGAGCGCAGCGTTCTTCGGCTTCATGGTCATGCTCCACCTCTGCAGTTGATGCTGAAGGAGCCACCAGGCCGTTGCGGCAGGGTGGCAGGCGTGCAGGGTTGGCGAACCGGCTCACAAGGTCACCGGCCAGCCCGAAGGCTGCCCTGCACGCCCACCATAGAAGCGGACATGACGCAGCAGGCACAAAAAAAGCGCCATTCGGCGCTGCTGCGCCTTGTGAAGATCAGGTCGCCAAACCTGGCCCCCGAATTGGCGGGGACGGTGGCAATATGCGCCTAATGCAATGGGACTGCAAGGGATGGATAAATGAAGGTTTGGTGGCTGGCGATCGCCTGCACTCTGAACAGCAGATCAGTGAGAAGAAGGTGTTACTCGCGCCAAACGCCTGACGGCTCCGACAAAATCTCCACCCACTCCAGGCTGCGACAGCTGGATGACCTCGTTGATGCCAGATGCGCTTTGAATGCTCATCTCGGTGTACCGACAAATGGGTATTTGCCTGTTGTTGTTGAAACGACGATCAGGACCACCGTTCTTGTTGACGAAGCGCCAAGTGTGCCCAACCACCCGCGTGTCGCGTGGCACCCCTTCATCCTCGATGAAGTTCTTTTCGTCTACGTCTATGTTCAAATGACTGTACTCCACGCCTCCCACACCTTCAGGCGCATAGACCAGTACACGGTCGGGGAAGAAGTGCAGCACTTGACGCCCGACGTCTATAGCCACTGTCTCGATATTGCATTTGAGATGCTGTGGCGCCGCACGCCGGATGGAAGTCACCTTGCGCCTGATAAGGCTTGCGGCGCCGGCGTGATATTTGCGATCTAGTACGCGCCCGCTAGCCTCGATGTGCCACACGCGGGCACAGCCTGCTAACTGAAGTGCCGCAGAGTGTAGTTGCTCATATGCAGCCTCTACATCCGGATCGAACTCGTAGAAAAGCACCACCGTTTTCGCAAGTTGATCTAGGACGCCAACATATATAGCGCCCATCAGACCCGCGAGTGCGATCAACGAATTCACCCACTGCGGCGCATCCATGTGGACCGACCACGCCAACAACATAAGGGTGCCGATGAGAACCATGGGCCACATCAGGGGCCGCTTGCGCTTCTGATTGATTTCATCCAACAACGCCTTGGATGACGAATCAACTATGTGATTCGCATCGAGGGATTCGATCTCCTTCAGCGGTTCGTGTGTGGCACTGGTCGGCGCGTGTTGGGTCGACGGCATGTACGAATGCTGTTGCCGCGGTGCGCGGGTGCCATTGCCTGCCGGCGGCAGGGTGGCCCGGTAGTAGAAACCACCGCGCCCCATATGGATGTAGTTACCGCGCGGCCCCGTGCCGACACGAAACCCTTTGATGCCTGCGGAAACCCCGACCCCGGAGCCGGAAAGGTTGAAACGCAACGGCCCGACGCTAATGCTTTTACGTAGGTAGAACCCCACGGTGCCCCCTGTGGTACGTGGTGTTCGTCAGCCGCCATCGCGACTGCACGGCCAGCCTCCCCTAGGCTGGCCTGCAGATTCTGCTACGCGAGATGTCGTACATCCAAGCACATCCAACCGGATCACCCAGCCTTGCGCTTGAACGGCACCACAGCACCACCAGCGCGTAGTGCGTCCAGGTAGTCGGCCCAGCCCTGCATCATCCGCTTGCGCTCGTCCAGGTACTGCGCGGCATGCGTGTACGCCTCGCGCACCTTGTTGCTTTCGGCGTGGGCTAGCTGGCGCTCGATGGCATCGGCGTTCCACCCCATCTCGTTCAAGCGACTGGCGGCCATGCTGCGGAAGCCGTGGCCGGTCATCTCGTCCTTGCCGTAGCCCAGCCGACGCAGTGCAGCGTTGACAGTGTTTTCGCTCATGGGGCGGCTGGCGGTGCGGATGCCGGGGAACACGTAGCGCCCGGAACCTGTGAGCAAGTGCAGCTCGCGCAGCACGGCCACAGCCTGCGATGACAGCGGCACGATATGGGGAGCCTTCATCTTCATGCGCTCGCCGGGGATGCGCCAGATCGCGCCGTCCAGGTCGAACTCTGACCACTCCGCGTGCCGCAGCTCGCCCGGGCGCACGAACACCAGTGGTGCCAGCTTCAACGCCGCAAGCGTGACGGGCTGGCCGGTGAAGCCCTCGATGGCACGCAGCAGCTCCCCGACCTTCATCGGATCGGTGATCGCGGCGTGGTGTTTGACCTTGGGCGGCTTCAACGCACCGCGCAGGCTGGCGGTGGGGTCGGCCTCGGCATTGCCTTCCAGAATCGCCCAGCGGAACACCTGCCCCGCCTTGACCTTGGCGCGAGTGGCCGTGTCCAGCTTGCCCGCATCTTCGATCTTGCGCAGCGCATCCAGCAGAACGCGCGGTGTGATGGCGCCGATCGGTAATGCACCGATCTCGGGGAACAGGAAGGTTTCCAAGATCCACTGGTTCTTCAGCTTCGTGATCTCGGCAACGTCCTGCCGCGCCATCCAGTCACGCGCTACCTTCTCGAACGTGTCCGCTGCGATTTCCGCGGCCTTGATCCGCTCCACCTTCTCGGCTTTCCGCTGCTCGCTCGGATCGACGCCAGCGGCGAGCAGCTTGCGCGCGTCGTCGCGCCGCATGCGTGCGTCGACCAGGCCGGTGTCGGGATAGGTGCCCAGGGCAAGCCGTTTCTCCTTGCCCCCGAATCGGTACTTGAGCCGCCACCACTTGCCCCCGGCCGGAACGATTTCCAGATACAGGCCGCCGCCATCGAACAGGCGGCGCGGCTTGTCGGTGGGCTTGGCTTTGCGGATGGCGGTGTCGGTCAGCATGGGGGCATTTCCACCCTTTGCGGCCAGCAGGGCCGCGGAATGCCCCCGATACTGCCCCCGCGTGGGGGCAGATTGCAATGGATGCCATCGGACAGCATCGGACAAAGAAAAAGGCCGGAAGCCTTATTTCTAGGGACTTTCCGGCCTTCGTTGGACTCTATCGGACGGCTTGATGGTGCCCGGAGCGGGGATCGAACCCGCATAGCCTTGCGGCTGAGGGATTTTAAGTCCCTTGCGTCTACCAGTTTCGCCATCCGGGCGGCGTGCCGTGTGCCTGCGTGCAGGCGGCGCGGATCGTAGCATGTGCCCACGGCGCAACCGGCGCGCATGCCCACGATCGATCCGCGGAAACGAAAAACCCGCCGGGCGGCGGGCTTCGATACGCTGGTTTGGAGGCCTAGGTCGGACACTAAGCGGATACTTTAGGATACTTTCTAATACTTAGAATCCAGCCTTCAAACGGCTATGTGATGCGGTTTTCAGGTATCAGAAGGTATCCAATGGCATCCTTGCGTATCCGACCAAGTGTGCGTAGATTGTGCGTAGAATCCAGTTAGGGAGCGCACATGCTCAGCCAGCTCGAAATCAAGAACAAGCTGGTGCCGAAGGGCAAGCCGTACCTGAAAGCTGACGGCGGCGGTCTGGCGCTGCTGGTGCAGCCGAACGGCGCGAAGCTCTGGCGCCTGCGCTACCGCTTCGCCGGCAAGGCCCAGATGCTCAGCCTGGGGAGCTGGCCCGAGGTGTCGCTCGCCACGGCACGCGCCGAACGCGACCGGGCAAGAGCGTCGCTGCGCGCCGGCATCAACCCGTCGACGGTGCGCAAGGAGACCAAGGCCCGCGCCATCGTCGCCGCGGCGAACACCTTTCGCGCGCTGGCCGCCGAGTGGATCGAACAGCACCGCGAGGTGTGGGGTGCGCCGCACCTGCAACGCATCCAGGCTCAGCTCGACCGCGACATCCTGCCGTCGCTCGGCGACCGTCCCATCACGGAGATCACGCCAGCCGAGGTGCTGGCGATGGTGAAGCGCGTCGAGGCCCGCGGATCGCTCAGCATGGCGAAGCGCTGTCTGGATCGCACCACCGATGTCTTCGCCTTGGGCGTGCGCACGCTGCGCTGCCCGAGTAACCCGGCCCGCGACCTCGTGGGCGTGCTCAAGACGCGCAAGGTCGCGCACCGCGCTGCCCTACCCTTCGACCAGCTGGCCGCCTTCTACGAGCGCCTGGAAGCGCTCAGCGCCGGCCCAGAGCTGAAGGGCGCCATGGAGATGGCCATTCTCACCGCGACGCGCTCCGGCGAAGTCCGCGGCATGCGCTGGGACGAGCTCGACCTCAACGCCGAGGCGCCGCTGTGGCGCATCCCTGCCGAACGCATGAAGATGGCCAATGAGCATCTGGTGCCGCTCAGCCGGCAGGCGGTGGCGATCCTGAAGCGTATGCACAAGCTCTCAGGCGATGGCGCGCTGGTGTTCCCGAGTCCGTCCAAGCCGAAGGAGCCGCTGACCGCCAACGCGCTCCTGATGGCCCTGTGGCGCATGGGCTACGCCAAGGGCGAGATCACCATGCACGGCTTCCGGGCGACCTTCAGCACGACGCTCAACGAGCTGGGCCACAACCCGGACGTCATCGAGCGCGCGTTAGCGCACCTGCCGGCGGACAAGGTACGGGCGGCCTACCACCGGGCGCAGTACCTGGACGAGCGGCGGAAGCTGCTGCAGGCCTGGGCGGACATGATCGACGGGAAGCGCGCTGGAGGCGGCGTGGTGCCGTTCAAGCGCAAGGCGTCTTAGTTAAAGACGGGATGAATAATCATTGATAAAGCTATTCAGTAGTTCGAGCATCTTTTTCAATCTTTTTGATGATTCACCATATTTTGGAATGAGATCAGGCAAGGTAGCGGCAGACATCGTGGCAAGCGATACAACAATGTCGTTTTTCATTGCAGGAAAAGAAGCCAGCGCCCATGAATGGCGCGAAGGCAGCCAAGCGACTTTCTCAAGGTTTTTCTCTATCAATTCAAAATTCATTTTTTGAACGAGTTGCATGCTGTTGAATGCTGCTACGTTGCAAGCTTGTTGATTCCGCACATCTAGCCCGTTGATTGCAGCAATAGCTTTTTCAGCTAAACCTTTGGATGTGTTGCAGTCCGAAAAAAGGAACGAAGCAATAACCAGGCCTCTCGCATCAATTTCCTCGTGACGAGCGGCGCTGTCTTTGCGCGCCAAGAAAAGAGCGGCGACAACTGCTCCCATGGTGCCAATTGCCGTGAGCCAAGTCGCTAAGTCTCCGTACTCAAGTCGTTCGTTCCAGCCGGAGTGCGGCGGATAAAAGACGAAAGCCACGAGGAGAGCTCCAGCAATAATTCCTACAGCGCACCATTGCGCGGCAATCTTGTGAGTTACAGGCATCATTCAATAGTCATCCATCTCGGCAAAATAAAGTGAAAGTCTCGTCGAAGATCAGCTTCTAGCCCTTGGCTTTTCCCCTTCGCGACTGAATGACGGAAGATCGCATGCCGTTTCGATCACTCTGCCGAGGTTCTTGACGCGTTGCATGTTATTCGTGATCTCAATGACCATTTGCTCACGATTGTATTCCGGCGTGCCATACTGCCCTCGGAGCAAGTCAAGATGAATGTCGTAGCTGGTGAGTGCATCAATAAATGCTACGCGAACCGCTGCATCGAGATATAAGCAGTTCTCCACGTAGAAATCTCGAAACTTGTCCTTTAATTCTGCGCGCGCAGTTCCTTCATCCATGTGGATGTGATCGAGCATTTCGAGCCAAAGCAAATATGCCTTTTGGTGGGTTTCCAGGCGTCGCTCACCAGCGAGGAGGCGAAGAGACGTCTGCGCGCGAAGGGCCTCCGTTACCTGCGCTAGCTTGACCTCATTGTCATGCTTGATCGATTCCACGATCGTAGTGATCTTTCCAATGTCCTCCTTCGTCGCGAGTCCCTTTCCCTTCTCGGATAGGTAGGATCCTGCATAGCGAGGCAGGCCGAACAAAAGCACAGCGCCAATCACCGCGCCTGCGGAACCAGCTATACCGAACATCTCCAAGATCTGCATGCAGCTCCCCCTTGCACTTCCTCCGTAGTCGGCGCATATTGCCACCGTCCCCGCCAATTCGGGGGCCAGGTGTAGGAACCTGATATTCGAAAGGCGCAACGGCGCCGATGGCGCTTTTTTTGTGCCCGTTGCGTCATGCCCACGCTTTTATGGTGGGCGTGCAGGGCAGCCTTGCGCTGGCCGGTTTCCTTTCGAGCCGGTTTCCTACCCCTGCACGCCCGCCACCTCGCCGCAACGGCCCGGTGGCTCCTTCAGCATCAACTGCAGAGGTGGAGTCATGGCAACTGAAAGCGCAATCCAACGCACCAACTACATGCTTCCTCTGGATCTGGTAGACGAAGCTGACAAGCTGGCTTACCAAGCCAACGCCGTTCTTGAATGTCTGGTGGATGCACGTGCCGTGCTGGACTCTCCGGAAGTCGTCTTGGATGGAATCGGATGGCTGTTGCGTGACCAAATTGCGCGACTGAAAGAGATCTGCAACACCGTTGTGGAGGCCCGCGCATGAACGCCCGCGCAAATACGACCATAGGCAAGCGTTGCACGCCACGCCCTGACAGTCTCTTCTCCATTCCGAACATGGAGCCTGAGTGCAGGGTTCGGGCATGTCAGGGAGCGCTTGTTCCGATCCTGAGTGGCATCGCAGCGATTGGGGATTGGTTGACGCAGGACGATGAGCAGAACGAAATGCTCGATGCCTCACTGGCCGATACGGGCTATCTACTGACCTTCTTGGCTGAACTCGCGATCGATTTGCACAACATCGAGGCAGACGCGCAGTACGACCTGCGGGCGCTCAACACCAAATCGAGGGAGAGCCACACATGAGCGCCGCCATCATCCAGTTCCCGCGAGCGAAGCGGATCCCTACCAGGGCCACGCGTGCATCGTCTGCTGAGGTAAGCGTCATCCCGTGCCTGTACCCTCCCCACTGGTCCGACCACCAGCAGTACATTTTCGACCACATGATGCGCGATGGGCGCAGCGTTGAAGAGGCGACTGCGCACATCGAGGCCCAGATCCACGACATGGAGGATGCGAAGGCACTTCCTTCCGAACGGGATCAGCTGCTGTTCCTGGCCCGTCGTGCCCTGTCGCGCATGAGGAAGATCGGCGATTGACTGCTCACGCCGCGCCAGTTCGCCCGCTGGCGCGGCTCGCCTTGAGGGCGTGGAGGTAGGCATGCCCACCGTGACGAAGCCCATCCGTATGCGCAAGGCCGCGGCAGTGAATCGCTCCATCTTCACGAAGACCGAAGTGTGGAAGTCGCAACTCGCCAGCCACCTTGGCATCAGTGACACCACGGCAAGAGCGAACGCAGTCGAGCGCCTGAATGCGTTGCTGGACGATTGCGGCGAGAAACTTCGGGTGGCCGAGGCCGGTCCGCTCCGAGCCCACGTCATTGCCGCAAACGAGCCGGTACGAGATCTTGCCGAAAAGCTGTACAAGGCCATCGCCAAGCTGGACGCGCCGTATCGGAACATGCTCCCCGACGCCTCCGCTTTCGTCGACCATCTTGCGAACTTCCACGATCAGCTGGCCATCACCCTATTCCAGATGCGTGGACGCTCAAGTGCACGCGGCGGAGCACGCAAAGTCGAGCAAAAGAATGCCAAAGACACCGCGCTGCATGCGCTGCGCGCGTTCTACGACCTCAACGCGCTGGGCGACGATGGTGAGCTGCGATCGAGGGCCCTGAATGGGGCCGACCAAGCGACTTGGGAGAGCTACGACGAGCAACGCTGCGCGTTCTTGGTGTGGATTGCACCTGAGCTCGGATTGAAGATCAAAGCCAAGAAGCAGCAGCGCGCCTCCAAGGCGAGAAACGGGAAGGCTGCTTAGCGTTTCAATATGGGCATAAGTCACCCGTATTGATTCGCTGAATCGCGAATTTTTGGTCATATGGTGCTGATCACCTCCATAGGTGATCGACCATGAACCCGGCCAGCTCCGTTGATTTCGACCCCCTGATTCCCCTGCCCGAAGCAGCCAAGCTGCTGGGCACAACCCGCGGCAACGCTTGGAAGTGGGTGCGCGCCGGCCTGCTGCCGCAGCCCATCAAGCTCACCGCCAGACGCTGCGGCTTCCGCAAGTCCACGCTCGAGCAGTTCATCGCCGAGCGCGAGAAGGCGGCGGCGTGATGAACGCCAACCGTTCCCGCGCCGATGCGATGGGCTCGATGCGGCCCGTTCAATGGCACGAAGTGAGCACCGACCTGTTCGCGACTGGCACGAGCATGGCACCCAGGTCGAACTTCTTCGGGTGGCTCAAATGAACTCCTCTCCGCTGGAACGCATCCTGGCAGCGCACGAGCATGTCACTGGCTACCGGGAACGCCGCACGGGTCGCGGCTATCGCATCACCTGCGCCGTCTGCGCTACAGCCTCTTACAAGGGCGCTGTCACTGAGGCCGAAAACGGTAGCGTGCTGATGCACTTCTTCTGTGGCCATTCGTCGGCCGAGGTGCTGGACGCCCTGGGGCTTTCGCTGGCCGACCTTTTCCCCACCCGTGACCTGCGCACCCTAACGCCCCAGCAGCGCCGTGAACTGCGTGAGAGTGCTCTGTTGCCGAAGTGGCGCGCGGCGTTGGAGGTGCTCACCCATGAGGCCAACGTCCTGCTGATCGTCGCCAGCAAGATGGGCGACGGCTTCGTCCTGGACGACAACGAGCTGACCCGCATGCGCATTGGGGCCCTGAAGATCTTCGACGCGCAGCAGGTTCTGGCGGTGCGTCATGGCTGAGACGCTGATCTCCAACATCGACGAGCTGGCCGACCGTGAAGCCGAGCGCACGGGGTGGTGCGCTGGTGCAAATAAAGCAAATGCACCAATGCACCACTTGGAGCACGAGCTGCAAGGCATCGTGCCTCCGGTAGTGCTGGACGCTGCAGCATTGCTTGGTCGCGAGTTCCAGCCGCGTGAGGAACTGCTGGCGCCCTGGCTGACTTCGCAGTCCCTGGCGATGGTGTACGCACGACGCGGTGTCGGTAAAACGCACTTCGCGCTGGGTGTGGCCTATGCCTTGGCATCCGGTGGCGAGTTCCTTGGCTGGAAAGCACCCGCTCCCGTACGTGTGCTCTACCTGGACGGCGAGATGCCGGGTGCTGACCTGCAGGCACGCCTCTCGCACGTGATCGCCAACGCACCGCAGGCCGCGGCACCCGGCGCGCTTCGGATCATGACGCCCGATGCCCAGCCGTACGGCTTGTTGCCGAACCTCTACACGCCCGAAGGCCAAGCAGCGATCAACGCGGTGATCGGCGACGCGCAAGTGATCGTGGTCGACAACCTCTCCTGCCTCGTTCGTGGCGGCAAGGAGAACGAGGGCGAGAGCTGGCAGCCGGTCGCCGAATGGGGGCTGCGCCAGCGCTCTGCAGGCCGCTCGGTGATCTTCATCCACCACGCCGGCAAGGGTGGCCAGCAACGCGGCACCAGCAAGCGCGAAGACCTGCTGGATACCGTCATCTCGCTTCGCCGCCCGGCCGACTACACGCCCGACCAGGGCGCCAGGTTCGAAGTCCACTTCGAGAAGGCCCGCGCCCTGTACGGGCAGGACGTCGACCCGATCGACGCGCAGTTGGAATCGGCTCCCGACGGCGCGCAGGCCTGGACGATCAAGCGCGTCGCCGATGCCGCGGACGATCAGATCCTGGAGATGACCGATCTCGGCCTCAGTACGCGCGAGATCGGCACCGAGCTGGGCATCGCCCATTCCACCGTCGTGCGCACGCTCGCACGCCTCAAGGAGACCGGCCGCTACACCCCGAAGCCCAAGGCGCCACGCAAACCTCGCGATCCCGCAGCGCACTGGAGCGACCGTGATGACTGATGAAACCAAGTGGTGCACCGGTGCATTCCCTGGTGGTGCACCAGCGCACCAGCAGGAAACCGACCTGAAAGCGCTGGCTATGCGCGTCCTGACCAAGACGCCAAGCGGTGCAAGTGGTGCGTCTGGTGCAAGTGGTGCGTCTGGTGCAGCCGAATGCATTACAGAGCGGCTCCATCGGTTGGCGCGGACGCTCGGCATTCCTCGCAGCGTGGTTGATGCGCTGCCGGCGGACGAACTGGAGGTAACCGCCGAGCAGGCCGCGATGTGCGAGGGCTACATGGACGGCAACGGCGACCCGCTGGCCCAGGCACTCCTCGTCTTCTACCTCAAGACCCTAGCCAAGCGCTGCGGCACTTGAACTGAGCACCGGAGAGAACAGTGGAGAAACAGACGAAACGCAGGGCCGCATGGAAGCCCGGGCAGTCCGGCAATCCTGCCGGTCGCCCCAAGGGCATCCCGAATCCGCAGGCCCGTCTGCGGAAGCTGATCGACGTGGAGGCGCTGATCCAGCGCCTGTCCGAGAGCGCAGCCAAAGGGAATACCCGTGCCGCGGAGCTGCTCCTGGATCGCGCCCTGCCGCCGCTGCGCGCCGTTGCCGAGCCGGTACACATGCCGGGCCTGACTGACGCCACGACGCTCACCGCGAAGGCCGAGGCCATCGTGGCGCTCGCCGCCGACGGCAAGCTCAGCCCGGACGTGGCCACCGCGATGCTCGGCGCCATCGGCCAGCTCGCGAAGGCCGTGGAGATCGACGAACTCGCCCGCCGCATCGCGGCACTGGAGGAGGCCCATGGGCAGCCTACGTGACCGCGTGAAGGCGCTGGAGATCCGCGCGCAGACGAACGCGACCGCACTCCTCGACGTGGAGGCGACGGCGCGCCTGCACCATTGGCCGGAGTTGATCCTCGAGCGCTATGCCGATGGGCGGCTCGATGACCTGGCGGCAACGCTGCCGGCGCTGCAGAGCCTGCTCACCCGCTTGCAGCAGGCGGGCAGTGCCATCCGCTTTTGCGGTCGCTGGCACCCGCTCTACCGCGGCAACGATCCGATCATCACCGATCGTGCCATGACCCGACTTGAAGCCCAGGGCGACGACTTCGCTGCCGCTGCCATCGACCACCTGTCTACCACGGAGACCCACCCATGACCACCACCAGCACCGAGCGCACGAAGCTCGAAATCCTCACCGAGCTGGCCAAGCTCTCGCCCTTCGAACTCTCTGCCGTGATGGCGAAGGTGGAGCGCGAGAAGGCCAACCAGCTCGCCAAGTCCGCCAAGAAGCCCGGTCGCCGCAGCTTCGCGAACTGGGGCACCCCGCTCAACCCGCGCTGATCACCAGCACCCACCACACCAGAGGAGCACCGCCATGGAAACCATCAGCATCCCGAATATCAACCTCGGCACCATCAACACGGCGCAGGGCATCGTCTTTGGCGAAATGCTCCGGGTCATGTTGGGCCTCTCGGATCCGCAGTTCGTCGCCACCGGTGTCGCCATCGGCGCCATCCCCGCGCCTGCCTACAACCCCGCGTCCGCATCTCCCCAGCAGTGGATCTGGCAGAGCACCGCCGTCGCCACGCTGATCAGCTCGCAGGCCAACATCACCGCCTCGCAGAACGCGATCACCGCGTACTACGCCAACAACCACTGACGCCTCCACCCATACCCAAGGAGTACGCGATGGAAAACATCCGCACCGTACGCATGCGAGCACCGGCCGGCCACTGTGGCGGCGCATCGGTCGACGGCACCAACTACCCGGCAAACGCCGACGGAACGATCACTGTGCCGGACGGTCGTCCCTGCGCCGAATTGAAGAGCCACGGCTTCGAAGTGGTCGAGATCAACGAACCGAGCCTGGAGGGCTGACCGATGAACGCGAAAGCCAACATCCAGCCCGTGCCCACCGCACTCGATCACCTGCGCGCCGCGCTCACCACGCGCGACGAGCTGGGCAAGCAGTCCGCCGAGCTCATGGCGAAGATCGAACGCCTCGCGCCGATCGAGGCCGAGGTGGCGCTGGCACAGTCCCACCTGCAGGACGTCATGGCCGCAGAGCAGCAGAAGCTGCAGACCTGGGCCGACAAGGGCGCGAAAGGCGAGCCGCCTGCCGTCGATTCTGCCGCGCGCGAGCAAGCCTCCCGCAGGCTGGCTGACGCGAAGGCGCGACTCGAAGCCGCAGGAGCGGTGAAGGGATCGCTCACGGATGATGCGATGGCGATCAACGTGCAACTACAGCAGCACCGCTACGTGATCGGCACCACGCTGATGGATGTGCTTGGCGAAGAGGTGTTGCGCACCGTCGAGGGCATGCGCAAGACGTCCCTGGCGGTGCTGGAGAGCGAGGCTGCCTTCTTTGCAATCCGCGAGCAAATGCAGTCCATCAGAGACGGGTTGGCGGACGACGCTAACGGCAACACCTCCATGGTGGCGCGCAGCTTCGGCGACTGGCTGCAGGCCATCTCCCTCGCCAGCAACCTCAGCGCGGAAGAACGAGACCAGGCCGTGCGGAGCGGTCGCACTCGCTCACTGGATCGACTCGAAAAACTGCAAGCGGGCGAAGACCCCGACGCGTGATCGACCTTGAGCTCCCCCGCCCTTCGGGGCGGGTTCTTTTTCTCAACCAGAAACCGAAGTGACCCGCACACGCCACGCTGCTGAGCGAATTTCGAGGTGCACATGGAAAACTCTACGCACAAACCTACGCACGCCAGCGTCACGCTGCGCGGCAAAACGGTGCCCTTCAGGACTTGGAGCCTGACCGATGTGGCATGCGCCCGCGACGACTTCGTCGCCGTCTCGCGCTGCACGAATCTGTTCGCGCCGGCAGTGCTCCCTTCCGTCCTGCGCATCCTCGCCCTCTCGATCAAGGAGCACTTCCCGGACGTGCCGCTGCAAACCCTGGCCGATGAATTGACCGACGCGCTGCGCCCCACCGATCTGCTGGCGATCGTGCCGGTGGTGTTCGACGCGAAGGAGCCGCTCCCCTACGTGCACGAGGTGAATTCCCATGGCATCCACTGATGACGAGATCAAGGTTCTCCTGACCTCCGACGCCTCGCAGCTGCAGGCCGGAATGGAAGCCGGCGCGGAGAGCGTCGAGGAAGCCACAGAGGCCATGCAGGCGACCGTGGCGCAGGAGGCTGCAGCCTTCAACGATGCCGTGCAGACGAAGATCGCGGCCATGACGCGGCTTAACACCGCGATGGCCGGCAATCTCGGATCGTCCGAAGGCATGGCCGAGGCCGAGTCCGCACTGGACGCAGCGATGGCATCCGGCGCTGTCACCGCCAGCGAGTATGCAGCGGCACTCGACACGCTCAACGCCGCGGAGGTCTCCACGGCAGCGGCCACCGAAGCCAGCTCCGCCGCCTTCGCCTTGAGCGGCGGCACGGCGCGCGAGTTGGGCGTGCTGATCGGTGAAGCACTGCGCGGCAACTACACGCGCCTCGAAGGCTCCACGATCACCCTGGCGAACCGCACAGGGCTGCTGCAGCAAGTGTTCTCGCCGACGGGCGTTGCCATCATGGCGACAGCTGGGGCGGCCCTGTATCTCGGCGACCAGCTCCTGAAGGCGGACGAGACGGCGAGCGCCTTCAATCGCGCGATCCTGTCCACGGGCGACATCGTCGGCATGACGTCCGGCGAATTGAATGGACTGGCCATGCAGGTTGGCACCTTCACCGGCCAGACCTCGCAGGCGGACGTCATCGTCCAGAAGCTGGCGCAGTCCGGCAAGCTCACGGGCCAGTCGCTGCAGTACGCCGCGCAGGCTGCTGCGAACTCCATGCAGCTCACTGGCGAATCCGCCGATCAAGCCGCGCGCGAGGTGGAGTCGCTGGCCGGCAATCCCACGCAGGCTGTCGTCGCGCTCAACGACAAGTACCACTTCCTCACGGTCGAGCTGTACGAGCAGATCAGCACCTTGCAACGTGAGGGCGACACGTTCGGCGCCACGGAGGTTGCCGCCAAGGCGTTCGCCGACAACACCTCGGACCGGCTCGACAATCTCAACAGCAAGATGGGTTTCTTCGAGCGCCAGCTCAGCGACTTCAAGAACGGCTTCAACGTCATCGACCAAGGCCTGCGCAAGGCCTTCGACCCGACGCTGGAGGAGCAATCCGCTGCGGCGACGGTGAAGGCATACGACGCCCAGCAGCAACTCAATGCGGCCATCAAGGCGTACGGGAACATCGGCGGCGACGATGCGAAGCAGGCCATCGAGAACGCACGGCAATACGCAGAGGAGACGAAGAAGGCCTCTGACGCGTTGCGCGCGCAGGTCAAGGCGCAACAGGACGCCGCACAGCACCAGGCTAAGGCGGCACAGCAGAATGCCCAGCTGATCCAGGAGGTGAAGGAGCAGGACGATCTCAACCAGCACCTGAAGGAAACGAGCCTGCTGCAGGAGAAGATCGCCGAAGCCAAGCAGCGCATCGAGGACATTCACAAGAGCGATCCGAACTCCGAATCCATCAAGGGCATCAGCTTCGATGCGTCGGGCGCCATTGCGGGCGGCGAACAGTGGGCGGCGATCCTCACGAAGCTGCAGCACGAGTTCGGCGAGACCAAGGCCAAGGCCGTCGATCTGCATAAGTCACTGGAGGAGCAGCTTGATATCGACGAGTCGACCGATCAGGTGTCGTACCAGAACCGCGAGAAGTACGAGCTGGCGTTCTGGACGCAGAAGCTGGCGACGCTGAAGAAAGGCACGCTGCAGTACGCGGAGGCCTACCGCACGATTCAGCAGCTCACGAAGGAAGTGGACGACGAGCGCGCACAGGAGGCCAAGAAGGCAGACGAAGAAGAACTCGCCAGCCTGGAAAAGACCGTCACGGCAGCGGAAAACGGAGCCGAGCAGAAGCGGCGCTCGAACGAGGAGGCATTCCGCGCCGGCACGGTATCGGCCCAGCAGTACCTCGCCACCGAAAAAGCCATCGACCAAGAGCTCCTGGCCGCCTACGCACAGTACATCGCCAAGAAGGAGGAACTCGACAAGGGCAACGTGAAGGCGCTGCAGGACGATGCAAAGCTGTGGTCGACGGAGCAGACGCGCGTCAGTGACGATGTTGCGAACGCGCAGGCACAAGCAGCAGCGAAAACGCAGCAGGCCTGGAACCAAGCCACCAACCAGATCACCCGGTCGATGGTGCAGGGTTTCGATCAGATCATCTTCAAGAGCGGCACGACCAACCAGACCTTGGCGCAGCAGGCCGAGCAAGCCGCAGGGCGCATCATCGAGTCGATGGTCAACCAGGTGCTGGAAAAGTGGATCGCCGCCGAGATGAAGAAGCTGGCGTCGTCGGTGCAGACGCTACTCGGCATCGGAACGGCCAACGACACACAGGCGACCACGGACATTGCGACCGACGCGACAAAGTCGGCAGCGATGGTTGCGAATGCCATTGGCGTTGCAGGTGCACAAGGCGTCGCCTCCTTCGCCGGCGCGCCCTGGCCTGTCGATATGGGCGCCCCCGCATTCGGTGCAGCCATGGCAGCGGCTGCAGGCAGCTTCGCTGTCGCCTCCGCCGCGGGAGGCTGGGATCGCGTCCCTTTCGACGGTGCCCAGGCCATCTTGCACAAGGACGAGATGGTGTTGCCGTCGCATATCGCCGGCCCGATGCGCCAGATAGCCCAGTCGGGACTCGCCGGCGGCGCAGGCAATACCCACCACTGGCACATCAACGCCAACGACGCGCAGAGCGTCACGAAGCTGATCCGCAACGACCCGGGCGGCCTCATCAAGGCTGCGAATCGCGCGGCCAGGTTTCAACGGAACCGCTGATCGAGCAACCCACAACGAAGGGAGAGAGACATGCCCAGCTTGAACGAACGAATCCGCCAGCTCGAAAAATATCAGCCGACGCAGAACATGTGGGACATGCTGGATCCAGACCAGCAGCGCGACATTCTGGCGGAGACCATCCGGTGCTTGGAGAGGGATGTTGCCGAAGGCCGCGGCAACGAGCCGTGGGCTGCAGGCTACTCGAATCAAACCGTGGCGGAGGCGCTGCTCATGTGGAAGGGTTACTTGGCTGACTGGGAGCGCGACCATGGCCTCACTCATTGATCGCGTGACCAGGCTGGAGGAGCGCAGGATCCAGCAAGACCCCATGCGCGTCATCTGCGTCGACGAGCATGCCGATCGCAGCGAAGCGGTGAAGCGATACCGGCAGGAGACCGACTACCGCGGCATCGTGGTGGCGATGGATGAGGTGGACTGCGGGCTCTAGTATTGAGCCGCACCTGCAAGTTGACCGCTGCTGCTGACCAACTGCAGTGCCCCCCTGATCTCGACATTCCCAAGAAGAAGGCCAGGCACATGGAAAAGACAAAGGCTCAACGCGATGCCTTGCGTGACCTCGGATTCACTCGCCGCGGCGTGCCGGCGGATTACCGTGGTGATGATCCGGAACTCTGCAACGCCCCCACATTGACCGGGCGTCCTTGTAGGGCGCGAGGCCTTATGCCGAATGGAAGGTGCGCGCAACACCAGGACGCTGGCGACAAACCCACTCAGGGCGCCCCCACCCGTGCCAAGGGAGATCCGTCATCCGCGCGAATGCGGCTGACGAGAGAGGTGGACGCATTGATGAAAGTGAGGAGTCACCTCAAGAAGCGCGACGGCGGCGCCGGCAAATAGAGGTGCTGCATCTAGGGCACCGCGGCCTGCGCTGGCGCACCAGCCATCGGCGCATCATCAGCAATGTGTGCGTAGAACTGCGCGTAGCAAAAAGGGCAATGACCGGAAAGTCATTGCCCTTCAAGGTGTTGCGTACGCATTTTGGAGGCCTAGGTCGGAATCGAACCGGCGTACGCGGATTTGCAGTCCGCTGCATGACCACTCTGCCACCAGGCCAAACTGCGTGAAACTGGAGCGGGAAACGAGACTCGAACTCGCGACCCCGACCTTGGCAAGGTCGTGCTCTACCAACTGAGCTATTCCCGCTTGGTGAGCCGTCAATGATAGCAGAAGAACGCGATATGAGAAGCCCCGCCCTGCCAACCCGATGCCCTTCCCCCCAGACGACGAAGCCCCGGCGTACCGGGGCTTCGTGCTTGAAACTGGAGCGGGAAACGAGACTCGAACTCGCGACCCCGACCTTGGCAAGGTCGTGCTCTACCAACTGAGCTATTCCCGCTTGGGAGGGCGCATTCTAATACGCGAACACGCCACGTCAAGCCTTCAATCGTCGTTGCGCGGGCCTGAGCGCAAGGGCGCGTCGCCACGCAGGCTGGGCCACGCCGCACGCAGGTAATACAGGCCCGACCAGATGGTGAGTACGCCGGCGAGCACCAGCAGCGCCTCGCCGATGTGGTACAGGCGCAGCGCGGTGGCTTCCTTCTCGTGCTGCACGATCAGCACCACCAGCGCCACGATCTGCATCACCGTCTTCAGCTTGCCGATGAAGGCCACCTTCACCGTGGCGCTCATGCCGACTTCGGCCATCCATTCGCGCAGCGCGGAAATGCTGATCTCGCGTCCCACGATCACCGCCGCGGTCACCGCCATCACGATGCCGGACCAGCCTTCCGGGTGCGACTCCACCAGCAGGAACAGGGTCACCGCCACCATCAGCTTGTCGGCCACCGGATCGAGGAAGGCGCCAAACGCCGAGGTGAGGTTCATGCGCCGCGCGAGGAAGCCGTCCAGCCAGTCGGTGACGGCGGCGAGCAGGAACACGATCGCCGCCGTGATGTTGTGGCCGTGGAACGGCAGGTAGAACACCACCACCATCACCGGCAGCAACAACACGCGGAACAGGGTCAGCCAGGTGGGAAGGTTGATGTGCATGGGGGCGCCTGCGGATTTGCCACAGTGTCGCATGCCGTCGCGTCGCCGCGCAGCGCGGCATGCGAAACGTTCAGCCGTGCAGCACGTCGTAGATGCGCTCGGCCAGGCCGCGGTCGATGCCTTTCACGCGCATCAGTTCTTCCACGCCGGCCGCCTCCACGCCGGCGAGGCCACCAAAGGTCTTGAGCAAGGCGGTGCGGCGACGTGCGCCCACGCCAGGCACGTCTTCCAGCACGCTGCGTTCGCGCGCCTTCTCGCGGCGCTTGCGATGGCCGCTGATCGCGAAACGGTGCGATTCGTCGCGCACCGCCGCCACCAGGTGCAATGCCGGCGAAGTCGGGCCGGGGTGGATCTCGCGCCCCTGGTCCACGAGGATCAGGGTTTCCTCGCCCGCACGTCGCGCCGGCCCCTTGGCCACGCCGACCACGTGGATGCCGGCGACGCCGAGTTCCTTCAACACGGCCAGCGCCTGTGCCACCTGGCCGCCGCCGCCGTCGATCAGCAGCACGTCGGGCTTCGCGCCCTCGCCTTCGGCCACCTTGCGGAAGCGCCGGGTCAGCGCCTGGTGCATGGCGGCGTAGTCGTCGCCAGGCGTGATGCCGGCGATGTTGAAACGGCGGTAGTGCGATTTCTCCGGCCCTTCCGGACCGAACACCACGCAGGACGCCACGGTGAGTTCGCCGCGCGTGTGGCTGATGTCGAAGCACTCGAGGCGTCGCGGCGGTTCGGGCAGTTCCAGCAGCTTCTGCAGATCCTCGAAGCGCGTGCCCAGCGTCTGCCGGCTGGCGAGGCGCTGGGTCAGCGAGGCCTGCGCATTGCGCTCGGCCATCTGCAGGAAACGCGCGCGTTCGCCACGCACGCGGCTCTTCAGTTCCACCGCATGGCCGCTCTGCTCCGTGAGCATCTGCGCCAGCATCTCCTGTTCCGGCAAGTCGTCGCCGAGGATCAATTCGCGCGGCACCGGGCGATCGAGGTAGTACTGCGCCACGAATTGCGCCAGCAGGTCCGCAGGCTCGGCATCCAGCGGCAGGCGCGGGAAGAAATCGCGCGTGCCCAGGCTGATGCCGTCGCGGAAGAACAGCACGCTGACGCAGGCCAGGCCCGACTCGATGCGGCAGGCGATCACGTCCATGTCGGCGCTGGCGCCCTGCACGTGGTGCTGCGCCTGCAGCTGGCGCAGTGCGGCAACCTGGTCGCGCAATGCGGCAGCGCGCTCGAAGTCCAGCCTTGCGCTGGCCTGTTCCATCGCCGCGGCCAGTTCGTCGATCACGGCGCTGCTGCGGCCTTCGAGGAACATCTCGGCGTGGCGCACGTCGTTGCGGTAGTCGTCAACCGTTATGAGCTGCACGCACGGCGCGGTGCAGCGACCGATCTGGTGCTGCAGGCAGGGCCGCGAGCGATTGCGGAAATAGCTGTCCTCGCACTGGCGCACCTTGAACAGCTTCTGCATCAGGCCCAGGCTCTCGCGCACCGCGAACGTGCTGGGGTACGGCCCGAAGTAACGCCCCGGCAGGTTCCTCGCGCCGCGATGGAAGGCCAGCCGCGGATAATCCTCGCCGCCGGACAGGTAGATGTAGGGATAGCTCTTGTCGTCGCGCAACATGATGTTGTAGCGCGGTTTCAGCGACTTGATCAGCTGCGACTCCAGCAGCAGCGCTTCGCCTTCGGTGCGCGTGACGGTGATCTCGCAGCGGGCGATCTGCGCGATCATCGCGGCGATGCGCGGCTCCATGCGCGGCTTCAGGAAATAGCTGCCCACGCGCTTCTTCAGGTTGCCGGCCTTGCCCACGTAGAGCAGTTCGCCGTCTTCGTCGAAGTAACGATAGACGCCGGGCGAGGTGGTCAGGGTGCGGACGAAGGCCTTGCCGTCGAAGGCCTGCGGCGAAGTGGGCTGCATGCGCGGATTCTAGCCGGTCGGTCCGGCTTTGGCCGGTATCATGGGCGCTCCTGTCGCGTGCCTGGCGGAGATACCCATGGGTTGCCTGCCGATCCCCATCCTGTTCGTGCTCGGCGTGCTGATCGGCGACTGGCTGTGGGGCGACCAGGGTGCGCTGTGGGGTGCCGGCATCGGCCTCTTGCTCGGCCTGATCCTGTTCGGCGTCTTCATCGTGAAGTTGCGGCGACGGAGTTGATCTTGCCGGTCGCTCCGTTGAAAGCCGGTAGCCGATACCTGCCTGGCGTCTGTCATCTCGTCACCGCCGCGTATCCGGAAACCGGGGAACTCCACGAAGCCTCGGCTCCACACGCTCGTCATTCCGGCGCAGGCCGGAGGCGCCTCACGACAGCGAAGCTGGTCATCCGGCGACGGCATGGCCCGGACGCGTCATCGCTACCGGATCACGGCCCGCGCCGGGATGACGAGCGGAAGCGCGATTGATCAGGCAATCGCCAGGGCTTCAGCGATGGGCGACGCGCAAGCGCTCGATCAAACCGGCGACACCGCGTTCGGCCAATTCCACCGACGCGGCGAAACCGGCTGCGTCGCCGTACCACGGATCGGGAAATTCCAGCGGCGGCGCTGCACCCGTCCATTTGAGGAACAATGCGGCCTGTTCCGCCTGCCCGGGCGTAGCGGCGAATTTGCGCAGCCCGCGCAGGTTGTCGCGGTCCATCGCCAGCAACAGGTCGTGGTCCGCGAAATCGCGCGCGCGCAACTGGCGCGCGCGATGTTTCGACAAATCATGGCCCGCAGCGCGTGCCGCCGCGACCATGCGCGGATCGGCGCCCTCGCCCGCATGCCAGCCGCCGGTGCCGCAGGAGGCCACGGCCACGTCCAGCCCGGCTTCGGCCAGGCGCTTGCGCGCCACGGCTTCCGCCAGTGGCGAACGGCAGATGTTGCCGAGGCAGACGAACAGTACGCGTCGCACGCTCACCCTTGCGTCTTCAACCATTGCTCGGCACGCGCGAGGTCGGCTTCGGTATCGATGCCGGGCGGGAACGGTTCGGGGGTGAGCCGCACCGCGATGGCATGGCCGTGCTCCAGCACGCGCAACTGCTCCAGCGACTCGGCCTGCTCCAGCGGCGTGCGCGCCAGCCGCGCGTAGCGTGCGAGGAAACCGGCACGGTAGGCATAGATGCCGATGTGGCGCAGGAACGGCACGCCCGACGGCAGCGCTTCGCGGTTCGCGGCGAAGGCATCGCGCGCCCACGGCAGCGGCGCGCGGCTGAAATACAACGCGCGCCCGTCCGCGGCACGCACCAGCTTCACCACGTTGGCATCGAACAGTTCATGGGCGTCGGTGACGGGTGTCGCCAGCGTGGCCATCGGTGCGTCGTCCTCGGCCAGCGCGCGCGCCACTTCGCGGATGCCGGCCGCGGGCGCGAAGGGTTCGTCGCCCTGCAGGTTCACCACGATGGCGTCGTCCGCCCAACCGCACAGCGCGGCGCATTCGGCGAGGCGGTCGCTGCCGGACGCGTGGTCGGCGCGCGTCATGCACACCTTGACGCCCTGCCCGGCCAACGCATCGGCGATGCGCGCATCGTCCGTCGCCACCACCACGTCCACCGCGCCCGCCTGCAGGGCCCGCTGTGCCACGCGCACCACCATGGGCACGCCGGCGATTCCGCGCAGCGGCTTGGCCGGCAGGCGGGTGGAGCCGTAACGGGCGGGAATCGCGACGATGAAGGGCGGGACGTTGGGCATGGCGACCTCGGCATGGGCCGTCAAGCCTAACCCGCAGGTCCCTCCAAGGGTAGGAGCACCCTGTGCGCGAATGCTCCTGGCTTTATCAAGCATCAGAGCGTTCGCGCACAGGATGCACTCCTACGCGGAGACGGCCAGGTCGAAGCCGCAGGCGTTGGCCAGCTCCATGAAACCCGGGAACGAGGTGGCCACGTGGCGGCAGTCGTCGATGCGTACCGGCGCCTGCGCCACCAGCCCGGCCACCGCGAAACTCATCGCGATGCGGTGGTCGGTGAGGCTTTCCACCGTGCCGCCGGCGAGCTTGCCGCCGTGGATGGTCGCGCCGTCGGGCGTTTCGTCCACCGTGATGCCCAGTGCGCGCAGGCCGGCCGCCATCGCGGCGAGGCGGTCGGATTCCTTGACGCGCAATTCGGCGGCACCGCGGATGACGGTGCGGCCCTCGGCCACCGCCGCGGCGACGAACAGCGCGGGGAATTCGTCGATCATGTCCGGCACCAGCGCCTCGGGCAGATCGACGCCGTGCAGCGGCGCGTGGCGCACCACCAGGTCGCCCACCGGCTCGCCGCCGCTTGCGCGCGGATTCTCGACGCGGATGTCCGCGCCCATCAGGCGCAATGCTTCCAGCAGGCCGGTGCGGCGCGGGTTGAGCCCCACGGCGGGCAGGCGCAGCTCGGAGCCGGGCACGATGCTCGCGGCGACCAGGAAGAACGCGGCGGAGGAGAAGTCCGCCGGCACGTCCACGTCGGTGGCGCGCAACGCATGGCCGCCGGACAACTTCGCATGGCCGGGCTCGAACGCGATCGGCCAGCCGAACGCGGCCAGCATGCGCTCGGTGTAGTCGCGCGTGGGGTGCGGCTCGATGACTTCGGTTTCGCCTTCGGCATACAAGCCGGCCAGCAACAGCGCGGACTTCACCTGCGCGCTGGCCACCGGCAGCTCGTAGCGGATGCCCTGCAGGTGCTGACCGCCATGTACATGCAGCGGCGGCAGGCCATCCTGCGTATCGATGCGTGCGCCCATCGTGGCGAGCGGATTCGTGACCCGGCGCATCGGACGCTTCGAGAGCGAGGCATCGCCGACCAGGGTGCTGTTGAACGCCTGCCCGGCCAGCAGGCCGGCGAGCAGGCGCATGCCGGTGCCGGCGTTGCCGCAGTCCAGCGGATCCGCGCTTGCGCGCAGGCCATGCAGACCCACGCCGTGCACCACGCGCTCACCTTCGGCCGGCGTCTCGATGCGCACGCCGAGCTGCTGCAGCACCGCGGCGGTGGCGCGGGTGTCCTCTCCTTCGAGAAAGCCGCGGATGCGCGATGTGCCTTCGGCCAGCGCGCCGAACATCAGCGCACGATGCGAGACCGACTTGTCGCCCGGCACATTCACGCTGCCACGCAGCGGTCCGGCCGGACGACTGTCCCAATCCAGCCGCGCGCTCATGGCAAGGCCACCGGGTAGGAGCCGAGCACGCGCAGTTGCGCCACCGACTGCTCGATCTCCTTCACCGCCGCCTGCAGGGTTTCGTCCTGGATGTGGCCGGAGACGTCGATGAAGAACGCGTACTGCCACTTGCCGCTGTGCGCGGGGCGCGACTCGATGCGGTTGAGGCTCACGCCGTGCGCGGCGAACGGGCTGAGCACGTGGTACAGCGCGCCCGGCTGGTCGTTTACCGTGATCAGCAGCGAGGTGCGGTCGTTGCCCGAGGGCGGGAACAGCGAGCGGCCGATGACCAGGAAACGCGTGGTGTTGTCGGCACGGTCCTCGATGCCGGTGGCCAGCGTCTTCAGGCCGTACACCTTGCCCGCCGTCTCGCCGGCGATGGCGCCGGCGTCGTCGGCGTGGCGCGCCAGCCGCGCCGCCTCGGCATTGCTGCTCACCGCCTCGCAGGTCACGTGTGGCAGGTTCATGCGCAGCCAGGCCTTGCACTGCTGCAGCGACTGCGCATGCGCGTAGACGCGCTTGATCGATTCCAGGTTGCCCGCCATCGAATGCAGGCACTGGTGCACGCGCAGCTCCACCTCGCCGCAGATGCGCGCGTCGGAGGTGAGGAACATGTCCAGGGTGACCTGGATCATGCCCTGCCCCGAGTTCTCCACCGGCACCACGCCGAAGTCGGCATGCCCGGCGGCGACCTCCTGGAACACTTCCTCGATGCTGCCCAGCGGCAGACCGTAGGCGGCATGGCCGAAGTGCTTGCGCACCGCCTGCTCGCTGAAAGTGCCTTCGGGGCCGAGGTAGCCGATCTTCAGGGGATCTTCCTGCGCGAGGCAGGAGGACATGATCTCGCGGAACAGCCGTACCATCTCCGTATCCGGCAGCGGCCCCTTGTTGCGGTCCACCACCATGCGCAGCACGTGCGCCTCGCGCTCGGGGCGGTAATAGTCGATGGCGGAAAGGCCTTCGCCCTTCACCCGCGCCACTTCCTGCGCCCAGTTGGCACGCTCGGAGATCAGCTCCTGGATCTGCCGGTCGATGCTGTCGATGCGCTCGCGCACGTCGGACAGCGAGGTCTTGCTTTCGGTCATGGCGTGGTTCTGGGTCGTGTATCTGGATGGATAGAAGGCCAAACGCGGACGGTCGATGATGCCCGAAACGATCAGCCGTGTCGCGTCGCGAAGTCGCGCATGAAGGCGACCAGCGTATCCACCGCCTCCGGCGGCACCGCGTTGTAGAGCGAGGCGCGCATGCCGCCCAGTGCCTTGTGGCCCTTGAGCGCGAACAGGCCGGCCGCCTCGGACTCGGCGAGGAACAGCGCATCGAGCGCGCCGTCGCGCAGGGTGAACGGCACGTTCATGCGCGAGCGCGCGGCGGGATCGATCGCGTTGTGGTAGTAGCCGCCGGAACCGTCGATGGCGGCGTACAGGCGTTCGGCCTTGATGCGGTTGCGTTCGGCCATGGCGGCTAGCCCGCCCCGCTCCTTCAGCCACTGGAAGGTGAGCCCGGCGAGGTACCAGCCCCAGGTATTCGGCGTGTTGAGCATGGAGTCCTGCGCCGCATGCTCGGCGTAGCGGAAGATCTTCGCCATCGGCCGCGTGGCGCGCACCAGCAGGTCGCGGCGCGCGATCATCAGCACCAGGCCGGAGGGGCCGATGTTCTTCTGCGCTCCGGCGTAGATCAGGCCGAAGCGGCGCACGTCCAGCGGCGCGGAGAGGATGTCGGAGGACATGTCCGCCACCAGCGGCACGTCACCGGTGTCCGGCACCTCGTGGAACTGCACGCCGTGGATGGTCTCGTTCGGCGTGTAGTGCACGTAAGCGGCGCGCGGGTCGAGTTTCCACTCCGCACGCGGCGGCAGGCGGCGGTAGCCGTCGCCCTTGCTGCTGGCAGCCACGTTCACACGTACATAGGACGCAGCCTCGTTCGCGGCCTTCTCGCCCCAATGACCGTTGACGATGTAGTCGGCACCGTCGCCCTCGCCCGCCAGGTTCATCGGGATCTGCGCGAAGTGCTGGGTGGCGCCGCCCTGCAGGAACAGCACGGCGTAGTCGTCGGGAATCGCGGCGAGTTCCCGCAGGTCGGCTTCCGCCTGCGCCGCCATCGCGATGAAGCGCTTGCCGCGGTGCGACTGCTCCATCACCGACATGCCGCTGCCGTTCCAGTCCAGCAGTTCGCGTTGCGCGCGCTCAAGCACCTCGCGCGGCAGCGCCGCCGGACCCGCGCTGAAATTCCACACCTGGCTCACCGATAGCTCCACGTGGTTGTGTCCGCCGCATTATGGCGCGGCGCAGCATGGATGCGTCAATGAGATCCTGCGCCATTGAATAGATAGCGCGGCCGGGGATCGCCACCCGCTTGATTCCCGCGACCAGGGATGATCGCAAGGCAACGGAGTAGCGCGGCCTCGGGTGGCCGGCCGCTTGACTCCCGTGGTCACCTGATCAGCGTCACGTCTCAGCGGTGAGCCGATTGGCTCCTCCCCCTGCGTGCAGAGGGAGGTTGGGAGGGGGAAACCTTGCGAAAGACTCTCAATTGAATTGCTTTCGCAAGCGCTTGACCCCACCCCAGCCCTCCCCTGCACGCAGGGGAGGGAGACAGAACATGGCACGACTGGGACGCAACGTTGATCAGGCCGCGGCCTGGGGCGATCGCAAGGCTAAAACCGCATCCACAACACCAGCGCGATGCACAGCGCCAGCACGGCGGCGGTGACGATCAGCCACCACACCTCCCCCCGCGGCCCGGCGGCGTCTTCGGGCAGCGCCATCGCCTCCGGTTCGGGCGGCGCGACCACGGGTTCCGCTTCCATCCCCGGCGCATCGAGCACGAAACGATGCGGCCCCAGGCTGATCTGGTCGCCGGGCCGCAAGGCCAGGCGCTGCACCGTCGCGCCGTTCACGCGCAACGGATAGGTTGCCGAGGCCTGCACCACCTCGAGCACCAGGCGATCCTCCTGCCAGCCCAGCTTGAGGCTGGCCGTCTCGCCCTGCGGCAGTTCGAGCGGGCAACGGCCATAGGGCCCGAGCTCGAGGCCGTCGCCGATGGGAAACACGCGCCCCGACAGGGCGCCGGCCAACGCGCGCAAGGCGACGGTGCAGCGTGCCTGTGCCGGCGCCGTGGCGGTCTCGCGCTGTTCCGGCGCGACGTCGTCGCGCAGCAGCATGCGGCAATCGCCCACGCTCAGCATGTCGCCCGGGCGCAACAAGGCGCGTTCGCGCACCGGCCGTGCGTTCACGTACACGCGCGTGGCGGAGGGCAGCACCGCCAGCACCCAGCCGCGCTGGTCCTGCTCGATGCGCAGGTGCCGCGGCGCAGCCTGCCCGGCCGACAAGACCAGGTCGTTGTCCGCCGCACTGCCTATCCGCAATTGCGGTGCCGTCCACGGGAAATCTTCGCGGGCGGAATGGAGAAACTCGATGCGCATCGCCGTACCAATCCATTGACCGCGGCACTCTAGCATGCGGTTCCTGAGCGCTTGCGCATGCATTCGTATGCATCAAGCATGAGCATGGCATGGCTTATCATGCCCAGCCGTCCCCGGAGCACGCGCATGCCCAGCATCGACATCCAACGCCCCCACAAGCTGCCGTTGCCGGAAGCGCGCGCCGTGGTCGAGAAGGTCGCCGCGCGCATGCACGAGAAGTTCGACATCGCGGGCCGCTGGGAGGGCGACACCCTGCATTTCTCCCGCCCCGGCGTGAACGGCCAGATCGCGGTGGCCGGCGATGCGGTCCGCGTGCGCGCCGAGCTGGGCCTGCTGCTGTCCCCGCTCAAGGGCATGATCGAGCAGGAGATCCGGCGCAAGCTGGACGAGCATTTCGCCTGAGCGATCCGGCGATGCCCGGCGCGCCCTGCATGCCGTCGCTGGCGCGACGCCAGGCAACGCTCCAGGCGGGATTTTGACCGGACGCCCGGCCGTGGCATAATCGCCGGCTTGTGCGGCCAGCATGGCCGCTCTCCGACCCGGAACACATGGCCAAAGACGACGTCATCGAAATGGAAGGCACGGTCCTGGAGACCCTGCCCAACACCATGTTCCGCGTGCAACTGGAGAACGGGCACGTTGTCATCGCCCACATCTCCGGGCGCATGCGCAAGCATTACATCCGCATCCTCACGGGCGACAAGGTCAAGATCGAAATGACCCCGTACGACCTGAGCAAGGGGCGGATCACCTACCGCATGAAATAAGGCGGCTGCCGCACTGGATGAAAAGTGCAGCCATGGATGGCTGCCCGTGTGACCTTCGCGATCAAGGATGATCGCAAAATGTTATGAAAAGGCCGCGCAGTGCGCGGCCTTTTGTGTGCCTGAAACCCGCCGTTACTCGACTTCGACCGGCAGTTGCTCCGCCGCCTCGCAGTCCACCGACAGCTCGCCGTCCCGCACGCCCAGCGTCACCTTGCCGCCTTCGGCCAGCTTGCCGAACAGCAGCTCGTCGGCCAGCGCGCGCTTCACCTTCTCCTGGATCACCCGCGCCATCGGACGGGCGCCCATCTGCGCGTCGAAGCCGTGCTCGGCCAGCCAGCGGCGCGCCTCGGCGTCCACGTCCAGGCTGACGCGCTTGTCGGCCAGCTGCGCCTCCAGCTCGATCAGGAACTTGTCGACCACGCGCAGGATGTGCTCGAAGTCCAGCGAGTTGAACTGGATGATCGCGTCGAGGCGGTTGCGGAACTCCGGCGTGAAGGCACGGCGGATCACCTCCATCGAGTCGGTGCGGTGGCTCTGCTCCACGAAGCCGATGCTGCGCCGCGCCGCCTGCGCCGCGCCGGCGTTGGTGGTCATCACCAGGATCACGTTCTTGAAGTTCGCCTCGCGCCCGTTGGTGTCGGTGAGCACGCCGCGGTCCATCACCTGCAGCAGAATGTTGTAGACGTCGGGATGCGCCTTCTCGATCTCGTCCAGCAGCAGCACCGCGTGCGGATGCTTGGTCACCGCCTCGGTGAGCAGGCCGCCCTGGTCGAAGCCCACGTAGCCCGGGGGCGCGCCGACCAGGCGCGACACCGAGTGCGCCTCCATGTACTCGGACATGTCGAAGCGGATCATCTCGATGCCGAGCTGCATGGCGAGCTGGCGGGTCACCTCGGTCTTGCCCACGCCGGTGGGGCCGGCCAGCAGGAAGGAACCGATCGGCTTGGCCGGGTCGGCCAGGCCGGAGCGCGCCATCTTGATCGAGGCGGCCAGCGCCTCGATCGCGGCATCCTGCCCGAACACCACCATCTTGAGATTGCGCTCCAGGTTCTTCAGCACGTCGCGGTCGGAGGCCGACACCTGCTTGGCGGGGATGCGTGCCATCTTGGCCACGATGTATTCCACCTCGGGCACGTCGACCTTGCCGGTGCGCTGCGCCTCGGGCAGCAGGCGCTGGCGGGCGCCCGCCTCGTCGATCACGTCGATCGCCTTGTCCGGCAGCAGGCGGTCCGGGATGTGCTTCACCGACAGGTCCACCGCCGCCTTCAGCGACTCGTTGGTGTAGATGACGTTGTGGTGCTCCTCGAAGCGCGAGCGCAGGCCCTTGAGGATCTCGATGCTGTCGGCCACCGAAGGCTCGACCACGTCGATCTTCTGGAAGCGGCGGGCCAGCGCGCGGTCCTTCTCGAACACGCCGCGGTATTCCTGGAACGTGGTCGAGCCGATGCAGCGCAGTTCGCCCGAGGCCAGCAGCGGCTTGATCAGGTTGCTGGCGTCCATGGTGCCGCCCGAGGCGGAACCGGCGCCGATGATGGTGTGGATCTCGTCGATGAACAGGATCGCGCCCTGCTGCTTCTTGAGCTGGGCGATCACGCCCTTCAGGCGCTTCTCGAAGTCGCCGCGGTACTTGGTGCCCGCCACCAGCGCGCCGAGGTCCAGCGACCAGATGGTGGCGCCCTCCAGCACTTCCGGCACGTCGCCGTCGACGATGCGCTTGGCCAGGCCCTCGGCCAGCGCGGTCTTGCCCACGCCGGCGTCGCCCACGTACAGCGGGTTGTTCTTGCGGCGGCGGCACAGCACCTGGATGGTGCGCTCGATCTCGTCGGCGCGGCCGATCAGCGGGTCGATCTTGCCTTCCAGCGCGCGCTCGTTGAGGTTGCTGGCGAACTCGGCGAGCGGATTGCCCTTGGCCTCGCCGCCCTCCTCGCTTTCGCGCTCGCCACCGCCGGACGTGCCGGACGCCGGCTCCTCGCCCACCTTGGCGATGCCGTGCGAGATGTAGTTGACCACGTCGAGCCGGGTGATCTCCTGCTGGTGCAGGAAGTACACGGCGTGCGAATCCTTCTCGCCGAAGATCGCCACCAGCACGTTGGCGCCGGTGACCTCCTTCCGCCCCGAGGACTGCACGTGGTAGACCGCGCGCTGCAGCACGCGCTGGAAGCCCAGCGTGGGCTGGGTATCGCGCTCGTCGCCGTGCGGCAGCACCGGCACGGTCTCGGCGATGATCTTCTCGAGTTCGTGGGTGAGCCGCGGCAGGTCCACGCCGCAGGCGCGCAAGGCCCCCAGCGCGGACTGGTTGGCGGTGAGCGCGAGCAGCAGGTGCTCCACGGTCATGAATTCGTGGCGCTGCTCACGGGCCTGCTTGTAGCACTGGCCGATGGTGACTTCGAGATCCTTGCTGAACATCCGGACCGTCTCCGTTGCAATGGCTGGGCGGCTTGGCCGCGTTGGCTACGAAATGGGGGTGGCCTACAACTTTTCCATGGTGCAGAGCAGAGGGTGCTGATGCGAGCGTGAATATTCGTTGACCTGGGTGACCTTGGTCTCCGCCACCTCGCGGGTGAACACCCCGCATACGCCCTTGCCGCGAGTATGCACGTGCAGCATCACCTGCACGGCGCGCTCCTGGTCCAGCGCGAAGAAGCTGCGCAGCACCTCGACCACGAAATCCATCGGCGTGAAGTCGTCGTTGAGCAGCACCACCTGGAACAGCGGCGGCCTTGCCACTTCGGGCCTGGCGGTGTGCAGCGCCAGGCCATGGCCGCTTTCCTGCTCGTTTTCGTGTTCGTTGGACATGGATGACGATGTTCGTTCGACGGTTGCGATTATACGCCGCGCCGGCTGCGCACCCCGCGGCGACCGCGTTGGGATGTAGTGGCACAATGGCGTCTTTTCCAGCCCCCTCCCGCCATGCCGCCCGACTCCCCCACCGACGCCATCTGGCGCCCGCACGTCACCGTGGCCTGCGTGGTGAGTGACGGCGCGCGCTACCTGATGGTCGAAGAGGAAGTGAACGGACGGCTGGCGTACAACCAGCCCGCCGGCCACCTCGAGGACCACGAGCGCCTCGTCGACGCGGCCGTGCGCGAGACGCTGGAGGAAACCGGCTGGACGGTGATGCCCACCCACCTGATCGGCGTGCACCAGTGGCGCAGCACCGAGCACGGCGAAGGCGTGATCCGTTTCAGTTTCGCCGCCCGCCCCGTCAGCCACGATCCCGCGCGGCCACTGGACACCGGTATCCGCCGTGCCCTGTGGCTGGACCGCGCCGAAATCGCCGCGCTGGGCGAGCGCCTGCGCAGCCCGCTGGTGCTGGCGAGCATCGATGCCTGGCTGGCCGGCGCCCGCTTCCCGCTGGACGCGCTGCACGCCTGGCCGCACGGCGCCGCGCCATGAAGGTGATGCTGGGCATTTCCGGCGGCGTCGACTCCTCGGTGGCGGCGCTGCTGCTGCAGCAGGCCGGCCACACCGTCGAAGGCCTGTTCATGCAGAACTGGGAAGAGGACGAACGCAGCGGCCCCTGCACCGCCGACGCCGACCGCAAGGACGCCGTGGCCGTGTGCGGCCGGCTGGGCATCCCGTTCCACGCACGCAACTTCGCCGCCGAGTACTGGGACGGCGTGTTCGAACACTTCCTTGCCGAATACCGCGCCGGCCGCACGCCCAACCCCGACGTGCTGTGCAACCGCGAGATCAAGTTCAAGACCTTCCTTGACGAGGCACGCGCGCTGGGCGCGGAAAAGATCGCCACCGGCCACTACGCCCGCGTGGGCTGCGCGGACGGCGCATACCGCCTGCTGCGCGCAGTGGACGCGGCCAAGGATCAGACCTATTTCCTGCATGCGCTGGGCCAGGCCCAGCTCGCCGCCACGCTGTTCCCGGTCGGCGAGATCGAGAAGTCGCAAGTGCGCGGGATGGCCCGCGCGGCCAACCTGCCGACCCACGCGAAGAAGGATTCCACCGGCATCTGCTTCATCGGCGAACGCGACTTCCGCAGCTTCCTCGCCCAGTACATCCCCGCCCGCCCCGGCGAGATGCGCACACCGGAAGGCGAACGGGTCGGCGAACACCAGGGCGCGATGTACTACACGCTGGGCCAGCGCAACGGGCTGGGCATCGGCGGCCGCCACGGCGCCAGCGGCGAGCCGTGGTACGTGGTGGGCAAGGACGTGGCGGCCAACGTGCTCCACGTGGCGCAGGGCAATGCCAACCGCTGGCTGGATTCGCGCACGCTGCGCAGCGAGGCGCCGACCTGGGTGGCAGGCCACGCCCCAGCCGCGCATTTCCGCTGCACCGCCAAGACCCGTTACCGCCAGGCCGACCAGGCCTGCGAGGTGCGCGTGCTGGACGATGCTCTTGAAGTCCGCTTCGACACACCGCAACGTGCAGTGACGCCCGGCCAGTCGGTGGTGCTCTACGACGGCGAGGCCTGCCTCGGTGGCGCGGTGATCGCCGCCACTGACGCACCCTTCGGCGGCCTGTCCCCCATTCAAGACGAGAACTGACGGTGCTTGACGCTTTTGCGATGAACGAGGAACGCGTGCTGGCGCTGGCCGGCCTCTACCAGGCCTGCGCGCTGGCGCAGCAGCTGGCCAACCAGGGGCGCTGCGACGAGAGCGCGATGGACGCCGGCATCGCCAGCGTGTTCCGCATCGACGCACCCTCGGTGGTGGGCGTGTACGGCAACATCGCCAGCGTGCGGCTGGGCCTGCGCACCCTGGTGTCCCAGCTCGACGAAAGCAGCGACGACATGGCGGTGACGCGCATGGCGATGACCGTGATGCGGCTGGAACGCAACCTGTCCGGCCGCCAGGAACTGCTGGCCCGCCTGCAGCAGGGCATCCGCGCCGCGCAGCGGCAGGCCGAACATTTCGGCCAGGGCTCCAGCCAGGTCACCGCGCGGCTGGCCGAACTCTACGCCTCCACGCTGTCCACCCTGCGCCCGCGCGTGATGGTCAACGGCAACCCGCAGCACCTGCAGCAGCCGGCCGTCGTCGAGAAGGTGCGCAGCAACCTGCTCGCGGCGGTGCGCTCGGCGGTGCTGTGGCGCCAGCTCGGCGGCCGCCAGTGGCAGCTGCTGCTGTTCCGCAGGCAGTGCAGCATGCTGGCGCGGGGGCTGCTCACGGGTTCCACGCTCGACGGGCGTTGACGCCGCGCCTGCCCTTCTCCCCTCGGGAGAAGGTGGCGCGCAGCGCCGGATGAGGGTGCGGGCGAAGCACGGCGACGAACCCTGCGACCAGCTTCAACGGCACGTTTCACCCGCATCCTCACCCCAACCTCTCTCCCGCAGGGCGAGGGGCTCAACAGCGAAGATGGCAGACGTCCTCCTGTAGGCCGCTAGCCAAGCAGCTTCAACCCCGGCAACTGCTTCGCCAGCGCGCGCAGCAGCTTGGCGAAGGCGGCAAGATCGGCGCCCCATGGCGTGGCTTCGCGCCAGTACAGCGCGATCTCGCGACCCTGCGACTGTCCCTTGATCTTCGCCAGCACGATGTCGGGCTTGGAGGCCAGCCGCTCGTGCGCCAGCGCGGGCACCAGCGCGTGGCCGCCGCGCAAGCTGACCAAGGCGGCCAGGCTCTCCAGGCTCACGTCCTGCACGTGGCCGTCGCCGTCGGCATGGCTCTCGGCCATCAGGATCGCGTCGGCCTTGTCCAGTTGCTCCAGCGCCACGCTGCGCCGGCCGGCCAGCGGGTGGTCGGCGCGCAGCATCGCTTCCCACGGTTCGAAGAACAGCGGCTGCACCGCGATGCCGCTGGCCAGCGGCGCGAGCGGCGCGAGCACGGCATCGAGTTCCGCCTCGTGCAAGCGGCGCAGCAGGCCACGAGGTTTGCCTTCGGAAATGCCCAGACGCACGCCCGGAAAATGCTGCGGGAACGGCGCGATCAGGTGCGGCAGCAGGTAAGGCCCCAGCGAAGCCGGCACGCCCAGCCGCAGCTCGCCGCCAAAGGCCACGGCACCGGCGCGCGCGGTCTGCTGCAGCAATTCCGCCGCGGCGATCAGGGCATCGATGCGCTCCAGCAACCGCCAACCGCCAGCCGTCGGCACCACCTTGCGGCCGCCACGCTCGAACAGCGGCGCACCCAGCGCCTGCTCCACCTTCTGCACCTGGTGCGACAGGCCGGACGGGCTGATGTGCATGGCCCGCGCCGCGCTGTTGAAGCTGCCGTGGCGGTGCACCGCCTGCACCATCATCAGGTCGCGCAGCGAGATCGCCGAAATGTGCGAAGAGATCATCCGTGCGCCCGTGGTTGCCGCCATGGGCGAAGCATAAACGACGAAGCCCGGCATGCGGCCGGGCTTCGTCGCTTTGAGGAATGCGGCAAGCCTCGCCCTCTCCCCCTGCCCCTCTCCCGCAAGCGGGAGAGGGGAATGGCACGCTTACGCCGCGACGGTATCCGCGACTTCCTTGTAGTCCTGGATCTTGTCGAAGTTCATGTAGCGGTAGATCTTCTCGCCGTTGGCATTGATCACGCCGATGTCGGCCATGTACTCGTCCCTGGTCGGGATGCGGCCGAGGCGCGAGCAGATCGCGGCGAGTTCGGCCGAACCCAGGTACACGTTGGAGTTCTTGCCGAGGCGGTTCGGGAAGTTGCGGGTGGAGGTGGAGAACACCGTGGCGCCCTCGCGCACCTGCGCCTGGTTGCCCATGCACAGCGAGCAGCCCGGCATTTCCATGCGCGCGCCGGCGGTGCCGAAGGTACCGTAGACGCCTTCGTTGGTCAGCTCGCTGGCATCCATCTTGGTCGGCGGGGCCACCCACAGCTTGGTCGGGATGTCGCGCTTGCCTTCGAGCAGCTTGGCGGCGGCGCGGAAGTGGCCGATGTTGGTCATGCACGAGCCGATGAACACCTCGTCGATGGCGGCGCCAGCCACGTCGCTCAGCGTCTTCACGTCGTCCGGGTCGTTCGGGCAGGCCACGATGGGCTCGTGCACGTCGGCCAGGTCGATCTCGATGACGGCGGCGTATTCGGCGTCGGCGTCGCGCTCCAGCAACTGCGGGTTGGCCAACCAGGCTTCCATCGCCTTGATGCGGCGCTCGATGCTGCGCGGGTCCTTGTAGCCCTGCGCGATCATCACCTTCAGCAGGGTGATGTTGCTGTTGATGTATTCGATGATCGGTGCCTTGTCCAAATGCACCGTGCAGCCGGCGGCCGAGCGCTCGGCCGAGGCGTCGGACAGTTCGAACGCCTGCTCCACCTTGAGGTTCGGCAGGCCTTCGATTTCCAGGATGCGGCCCGAGAAGATGTTCTTCTTGCCCTGCTTGGCAACCGTGAGCAGGCCGCTCTTGATCGCGTACAGCGGGATGGCGTTGACGAGGTCACGCAGGGTCACGCCCGGCTGCAGCTCGCCCTTGAAGCGCACCAGCACGGATTCCGGCATGTCCAGCGGCATCACGCCGGTGGCGGCCGCAAAGGCCACCAGGCCCGAGCCGGCCGGGAACGAGATGCCGATCGGGAAGCGCGTGTGGCTGTCGCCGCCGGTGCCGACGGTGTCGGGCAGCAGCATGCGGTTGAGCCAGCTGTGGATCACGCCGTCGCCCGGGCGCAGCGAGATGCCGCCGCGCGTGCTGATGAATTCCGGCAGCGTGTGGTGGGTCTTCACGTCCACCGGCTTCGGGTAGGCGGCGGTGTGGCAGAACGACTGCATCACCAGGTCGGCCGAGAAGCCCAGGCAGGCCAGGTCCTTCAGCTCGTCGCGGGTCATCGGGCCGGTGGTGTCCTGCGAACCCACCGAGGTCATCTTCGGCTCGCAGTAGGTGCCCGGGCGCACGCCCTGGCCTTCCGGCAAACCAACGGCGCGACCCACCATCTTCTGTGCCAGCGTGTAGCCCTTGCCGGTGTCGGCCGGCTGCTGCGGCAGGCGGAACAGCGTGGAAACCGGCAGGCCCAGCGCCTCGCGCGCCTTGGCGGTGAGGCCGCGGCCGATGATCAACGGGATGCGGCCGCCGGCGCGCACTTCGTCGAACAGCACGTCGGACTTCACCTGGAACTCGGCGATGACTTCGCCGTTTTTCAGCGCCTTGCCTTCGTACGGACGCAGCTCGACCACGTCGCCCATGTTCATGTTGGACACGTCGAGTTCGATCGGCAGCGCGCCGGCATCTTCCATGGTGTTGTAGAAGATCGGGGCGATCTTGCTACCCAGGCACACGCCGCCGTAGCGCTTGTTCGGGATGAAGGGGATGTCCTCGCCCGTGAACCACAGCACCGAGTTGGTGGCGGACTTGCGGCTGGAACCGGTACCGACCACGTCACCCACGTAGGCGACCAGGTGACCCTTTTCCTTCAGCGATTCGACGAAGGCGATCGGGCCGCGCTTGCCGTCTTCTTCCGGCTGGAACGGCGCGCCGTCACGCTTGTTCTTCAGCATGGCGAGCGCATGCAGCGGGATGTCCGGGCGCGTGGTGGCGTCCGGCGCCGGCGACAGGTCGTCGGTATTGGTTTCGCCCGGCACCTTGAACACGGTGATGGTCAGGCTTTCCGGCACTTCCGGCTTGCTGGTGAACCACTCGGCGTCGGCCCAGCTCTGCAGCACGACCTTGGCGTTGGCGTTGCCCTTGTCGGCCTTTTCCTTGACGTCATGGAAGGCGTCGAACATCAGCAGGGTGTGCTTGAGCGCGTTGGCGGCGACGGTGCCGATCTGCGCGTCGTCGAGCAGCTCGATCAACGGATGGATGTTGTAGCCGCCGAGCATGGTGCCCAGCAGTTCGGTGGCCTTCTCGCGCGGGATCAGCGCGCACTGCTCGGTGCCAAACGCCACCGCCGCCAGGTACGAGGCCTTGACCTTGGCCGCGTCGTCCACGCCGGCCGGCACGCGGTTGGTGATCAGGTCGACCAGGAACGTTTCTTCGCCAGCCGGCGGGTTCTTCAGCAGCTCGACCAGCTCGGCGGTCTGCTGGGCCGACAGCGGCAGCGGCGGGATGCCCAGCGCGGCGCGCTCGGCAGCATGTTGGCGATAGGCGGTAAGCATGTGGCTCGTCCTGTGGCGGGGATTGGCTGCTCCCCTGCACAACGGGGGAGAGAGTCGTGGCGCTGCCTTTTTGCCCGTCATTCCTGCGCGGGCAGGCATCCAGTGTCGTCGCACCCGATGGTCCCGGGGCGCTGGATCCCGGCCTGCGCCGGGATGACGAGCAGAATCCGGAAGCTCATCGGCCGCCAATTTTGCCAGCCGCCCCACGCGACCGGCAACGGAAACCTGTTTCCGGCAGCGTTCGATATCGTGCAATGCGGCCTTGCAATACCGCTCACGTTCGGTGGCGTAGGATTCCTGGGGTTAACCCCATCGCCAGATTCGAGCCACCGGAGTCAAGCCATGCAGGATTCATTCGCCACCCGCGACACCCTCGCCGTCAACGGCCGCCAGTACCGCATCGCCAGCCTGGCCAGGCTGGGCCAGCGCTTCGACCTCAAGCGCCTGCCCTACTCGATGAAGATCCTGCTGGAAAACCTGTTGCGCCACGAGGACGGCGTCAACGTCACCGCGAAGGAAATCGAGGCGGTGGCGAACTGGGATGCGAAGAAGGAGCCGGACACCGAGATCTCCTTCATGCCCGCGCGCGTGGTGCTGCAGGACTTCACCGGCGTGCCCTGCGTGGTCGACCTGGCCGCGATGCGCGACGCGGTGGTGAAGCTGGGCGGCGACGCCAAGCAGATCAACCCGCTGGCGCCGGCGGAGCTGGTGATCGACCACTCGGTGCAGGTGGACGTGTACGGCTCGGAGTCCGCGCTGGAGCAGAACGTGGAGATCGAATTCCAGCGCAACCAGGAGCGCTACGGCTTCCTGCGCTGGGGCCAGAAGGCCTTCGACAACTTCAAGGTGGTGCCGCCACGCACCGGCATCGTGCACCAGGTGAACCTGGAGCACCTGGCGCGCGTGGTGTTCGCCGGCGAGGAGAATGGCGAGGCCTGGGCCTATCCGGACACCGTGTTCGGCACCGACAGCCACACCACGATGATCAACGGCATCGGCGTGCTGGGCTGGGGCGTGGGCGGCATCGAGGCCGAAGCGGCCATGCTGGGCCAGCCGTCCTCGATGCTGATCCCGCAGGTTGTGGGCTTCAAGCTCACCGGCAGGTTGTCCGAAGGCGTCACCGCCACCGACCTCGTGCTCACCGTCACCCAGATGCTGCGCAAGCTGGGCGTGGTGGGCAAGTTCGTGGAGTTCTTCGGCGACGGCCTCAGGCACCTGGCACTGGCCGACCGCGCCACCATCGGCAACATGGCGCCCGAGTACGGCGCCACCTGCGGCATCTTCCCCGTCGACCAGGAGGCGCTGAACTACCTGCGCCTGTCCGGCCGCAGCGAGGAACAGATCACGCTGGTGGAAGCCTATGCGAAGGCGCAGGGCCTGTGGCACGACGAGCACACGCCGCACGCCGAGTTCACCACCACGCTGGAGCTGGACCTGGCCGACGTGAAGCCCTCGATGGCCGGTCCCAAGCGCCCGCAGGACCGCGTGCTGCTGGGCGACGTGCGCAAGAGTTTCGAGGACGCCGTGGTCGGCCTCACCGCCTCGCGCAAGCCGCTGGCCAGCTCGATCGAGCGCTTCTCGGGCGAAGGCGGCGACACCGCGGTGGGCCACGCGGAGAGCGCTGCCGGCAAGGGCGAGCACGTCGAGTTGAACGGCGACAAGTTCAAGCTGGGCGACGGCGCCGTGGTGATCGCCGCGATCACCTCCTGCACCAACACCTCCAACCCGGCGGTGATGCTGGGCGCCGGCCTGGTGGCGAAGAAGGCCGCGGCAAAGGGCCTGAAGGCCAAGCCGTGGGTGAAGACCTCGATCGGGCCGGGCTCGCTGGTGGTCAGCGACTATCTCGAAAAGACCGGCCTGCTCAAGGAGCTGGAGAAGGTCGGCTTCTACATCGTCGGCTACGGCTGCACCACCTGCATCGGCAACTCCGGCCCGCTGCCGGTGGAGATCAGCAAGGGCATCGCCCAGGGCGACCTGGCCGTGGCCTCGGTGCTCTCCGGCAACCGCAACTTCGAGGGCCGCGTGCATCCGGAAGTGAAGATGAACTACCTGGCTTCGCCGCCGCTGGTGGTCGCCTACGCGCTGGCCGGCACGCTGGACATCGACCTCACCCGTGACCCGATCGGCACCGGCAGCGACGGCCAGCCGGTCTACCTCAAGGACATCTGGCCGAGCAACCAGGAAATCTCCGACACCATCGCCGGCGCGATCAACCCGGCGATGTTCGAGAAGAACTATGCCGACGTGTTCAAGGGCGACAGCCGCTGGAACCGCATCGCCTCGCCGGACGGCTCGGTCTACCAGTGGGGCGATTCCACCTACATCAAGAACCCGCCCTACTTCGACGGCATGACCATGGAGACCGGCAGGATCGAGGACATCCATGGCGCCCGCGTGCTCGGCCTGTTCGGCGACTCCATCACCACCGACCACATCTCGCCGGCCGGCTCGATCAAGAAGGACAGCCCGGCGGGCCGCTTCCTGATCTCGCGGGGCGTGGAGCCGAAGGACTTCAACTCCTACGGCTCGCGCCGCGGCAACGACGACGTGATGGTGCGCGGCACCTTCGCCAACATCCGCATCAAGAACCTGATGCTGGACGGCGTCGAAGGCGGCTACACCCTGCACGTGCCCAGCGGCGAGCAGATGGCAATCTACGACGCCGCCGTGAAGTACAAGGCCGACCAGACCCCGCTGGTGGTGCTGGCCGGCAAGGAATACGGCACCGGCTCCTCGCGCGACTGGGCGGCCAAGGGCACCCTGCTGCTGGGCGTGAAGGCGGTGATCGCCGAGAGCTTCGAGCGCATCCACCGCTCCAACCTGGTCGGCATGGGCGTGCTGCCGTGCACCTTCAAGGCGGGCGAGAACGCGCAGTCGCTGGGCCTGACCGGCAAGGAGACCTTCGACATCACCGGGCTGGACGACGGCAACGCGAAGCAGGCCACCGTCACCGCCACGGCCGCCGACGGCAGCAGCAAGCGGTTCACGGTGAACGTGATGCTGCTGACGCCCAAGGAGCGCGAGTTCTTCCGCCACGGCGGCATCCTGCAGTACGTGCTGCGCCAGCTGGCGGGCAGGAAAGCCGCCTGATGCCCCGCTTGTCTCCTCCCCCTGCGTGCAGGGGGAGGCTGGGAGGGGGTGGCTCTGCCCTTGCGTGAAAGCGCCACTTCTCCCCTGCGACGCGGGGAGGGAATAACCAGAAGCCCACGCCTTGCCGCCGTACGGACGCGCATGCTCCAATGCCGCGAGGGGCGTCGCCACCGCGGGCGATCACGATCAGGAGTCGAGCAAGCAATGAGCAACGAGCGTCCGTGGCTGGATCATTATCCGCAAGGCGTGTCCGCCGAGATCGACCTCAACGCCTACGCCTCGGTCGCCGCCGTGCTGGAAGAAGCCTTCCAGCGCTTTCGCGACCGCCCGGCCTTCGGCAATTTCGGCAAGCAGCTCAATTACGGCCAGATCGATGAACTGAGCCGCCAGTTCGCCGGCTACCTCACCGGCGTGCTCAAGCTCGGCAAGGGCGACCGCATCGCGATCATGATGCCCAACGTGCTGCAGTACCCGATCGCCCTGTATGGCGCGTTGCGCGCCGGCCTGGTGGTGGTCAACACCAACCCGATGTACACCGCGCGCGAGCTGAAGCACCAGCTCGAGGATTCCGGCGCCAAGGCCATCGTGGTGCTGGACAACTTCGCCGCCACGCTGCAGCAGGTGGTGGCCGATACCCCGGTACGGCACATCGTCACCACCGGCATCGGCGACCTGCTCGGCTTCCCCAAGGGCGCCGTGCTCAACTTCGTGCTCAGGCACGTGAAGAAGATGGTGCCGGCCTACCACCTGCCGCAGGCGGTGCGCTTCCGCGACGCGCTGGCGCAGGGCGCCGCGCATCCGCTGCCGCGGGTCGAGCTCGGCCACGGCGACCTCGCCTTCCTGCAGTACACCGGCGGCACCACCGGCGTGGCCAAGGGCGCCATGCTGACCCACGCCAACATGATCGCCAACATGCTGCAGGTGGGCGCCTGGATCGGCGATGCACTGAAGCCCGGCGAGGAAGTCGCCATCGGCGCCCTGCCGCTGTACCACATCTTCTCGCTGACCGCCTGCGGCATGGTGTTCACGCGGCTGGGCGCGCTCACGCTGCTGATCACCAACCCGCGCGACATGCCCGGCTTCGTCAAGGAACTGAAGAAGGCGCCCTTCTCGATCCTGCCCGGCGTCAACACCCTGTTCAACGGCCTGCTCAACACGCCCGGCTTCGCCGAGGTGGATTTTTCGCACCTGAAGATCTCGCTGGGCGGCGGCATGGCGGTGCAGCGTTCCGTGGCCGAACGCTGGCACAAGGTGACCGGTTGCGCCCTGGCGGAGGCCTATGGCCTCACCGAAACCTCGCCCGGCGTGTGCATCAATCCCACCGACCTGAAGGAATACAACGGCTCGATCGGCCTGCCGCTGCCCAGCACCGAGGTGGCGATCTGGTCGGAAGAGAACCGGCCGTTGCCGATCGGCGAGGTGGGCGAACTGATGGTGCACGGCCCGCAGGTGATGAAAGGTTACTGGCAGCGTCCCGACGAGACCGCCAAGGTGCTGGGCGACGACGGCTGGCTGCACACCGGCGACATCGCGAAGATGGACGCGAACGGCTACGTCTACATCGTCGACCGCAAGAAGGACATGATCCTGGTGTCCGGCTTCAACGTGTACCCGAACGAGGTGGAGGACGCGGTGATGCAGAACCCCGGCGTGGCCGAGGTGGCCGCGGTGGGCGTGCCGGACGAGCATTCCGGCGAGGTGGTGAAGCTGTTCGTGGTGCGCAAGGACCCGAACCTCACCGAGGAGGCGCTCAGGCAGTTCTGCCGCGACAACCTCACCGGCTACAAGCGGCCCAAGTACATCGAGTTCCGCGACGCGCTGCCCAAGAGCAACGTGGGCAAGATCCTGCGCCGCGAGCTGCGCGACGAGAAGAAGGCCGCAGCCACCGTCCACTGAAACGACGAAGGCCCCGCATGGCGGGGCCTTCGATGCAACCGGCTCCGGCGGGAGCGGTCAGTCCTTCCAGGATTCCAGGATGTCGGCGTAGCCGCCCAGCAGGTTCCACAACGGCACCTGCTTGTCCTCGGGGATGCAGACGTAGGAAAAGCCGACGTGGTGGTCGGCGACGCGCGCCACCTGCGCTTCCAGGTGGATGTGCAGGTCGCTGCCGAAGATCATGTCCAGCAGCCAGCTCTGGCCCACCTCACCAGTCCAGCCCAGCGGGCGGCGCAGCAGCACGCCGGTCGCGGAGATGTCCACCAGTTCGGTGGGATGCGACTCGACGCCGCGGCTCATCAGCACGGTCGTCTCGATCTGCATGCGCGCCGGACGCAGGTGTTCGCTCTCACTGCCAGGCATCTCGTTGCCGTCCCTCACCATGAAAGCTCCTCGATCGTCACATCCCGTCGTCGCCGTGGCGACGCTCCTGCGGATCGCACCTGCAAACCGTGTCCGCCATCACATTCAAGCAAGCCGCATGCCATCGCCGGAAATGGCGCTACAGCGCGCTTTTCCCCGCCTTTCGCCGGTGGCGACTGACGCATGCCGTCGTGTCGGACATCCCAGGGTCACTTGCGCGACTCCCACCACGGCCATGCCGTCGCGAACCAATCGCAGAGTGTTCCACAAGCGAGGCACGCATGGTACCCGCCAAGCCGCGCATACGCTGGACTTGTCGCCGGCCAGTCGCTACTCTTCGCCCACGCGTGGCGCCGCTGCCAGTTCCGGCGGCGATGCTGCCCACCCGATGCCCCAGCCAGACCATTCGATTCGTTGACGACGTTTCCCACGTCGCCGCATCGCCTTGCGCCAGCCTGACACAGCCGTGCTCCGCGCCGTCGTCCGGCGCAAGGCAACCCAACACAGACGCACTGCCGGCCGCCTTGCGGCCCAATGACACGCATCGATGAGCACCGAGCCAGTCGGGCCGCAGGGCCCGGACGCATCGCAGGACAACTTGCGGGACAATCAGGCGGCGCATCCCCAGCAGCAGGAAATGCCGCTGGCGATCGTGCGCGGCGAGCCGGTGCTGCAGATGCCGCAGGACCTGTACATCCCGCCGGACGCGCTGGAGGTCTTCCTCGAGGCGTTCGAAGGCCCGCTGGACCTGTTGCTGTACCTGATCCGCCGGCAGAACCTGGACATCCTGGACATTCCGATTGCCGAGATCACCCGGCAGTACATGGAATACATCGACATGATGCGGGACGTGATGCGGCTGGAGCTGGCCGCGGAATACCTGCTGATGGCCGCGATCCTGGCCGAGATCAAGTCGCGCCTGCTGCTGCCGCGGCCGCCCGCCGAGGAGGGCCTGGAGGACGACCCGCGCGCCGAGCTGGTGCGCCGCCTGCAGGAGTACGAACGCTTCAAGAAGGCCGCCGAGGACATCGAGGCCCTGCCCCGCATGGAGCGCGACACGGCCATTGCGCAGGCCGACACCGGCGAGCGCAACGTGATCAGGCTGCCGCCGCCGCTGGATCTCAAGGAAATGCTGCTGGCGCTCAAGGACGTGCTGCATCGTGCCGAACTGTTCGGCCACCATGCGATCAAGCGCGAGGCGCTCAGCGTGCGCCAGCGCATGGGCGAGCTGCTGGGCAAGCTGGAAGGCCAGGCCTTCCAGCGTTTCGAAACGCTGTTCGACGTCAGCGAAGGCCGCCTCGGCGTGGTGGTCACCTTCCTGGCCATGCTGGAGCTGGCCAAGGAAATGCTGATCGAGATCGTGCAGGAGGCCCCGCTCGCGCCGATCTACCTGAAGGCGCGCGTGAACGCCGAGGCGGCGCTCGCCGACGCGATGGAGCAGGACGACGCCGACGACCAGGACGCCGCGGAATCGGCGTTCGAGACACCGGATACCGCCGGCAACGGCACGCACTGAATCGGCACCGGGAACCATGCAGATCGAGCAACTCAAACCCATCGTCGAAGCGGCCCTGCTCGCCGCCAGCCAGCCGATGACGGTCGCCCAGATCGGCGACCTGTTCGGCGAAACCGACGAAGTCGGCCACGAGCAGATCGCCCGCGCGCTGGAAGCGCTGGCCGCCGACTGCGCAGGCCGCGGCGTGGAGCTGAAGGAAGTCGCCTCCGGCTTCCGCTACCAGGTGCGCCAGGAAGTGCACCCGTGGGTCTCCCGCATGTGGACCGAGAAGCCCAGCCGCTACTCGCGCGCCCTGCTGGAGACGCTGGCGCTGATCGCCTACCGCCAGCCGATCACCCGTCCGGAGATCGAGCAGATCCGCGGCGTGGTGGTCTCCAGCAACATCATCAAGACCCTGGAAGAACGCGAGTGGATCCGCGTGGTGGGCCATCGCGACGTGCCCGGCCGGCCGGCGCTGTTCGGCACCACCCGCGCCTTCCTCGACTACTTCAGCCTGAAATCGCTGGACCAGCTGCCGCCGCTGTCCGAAATCCGCGACATGGAAGACCCGCAGATGGGCTTCGAGCAGACCCCGCTGCCCGCCCGCATCATCAAGGACCTGCCGATCGACCCGGATGAAGCGGAAGACGCGGAAACGGCGGCCGAAGAACACGAAGACACCCGCGCGGGAACGGACGAGGCGCCCGCCGGATCCGGACCCGTCGCGGATACGACCGGACACGCCGCCGAACCCGGCGCAACCGAACCCTCCACTGCCGACGAGGCAGCGGCCCCCGCGGACGTCGAAGACGACGCAACCGCCCAGAACTCCCAGGAGCAACGCGCATGACTGCGCCGAAAAAATCCACCCTTTCCCTCAAGCGCGCGCCGGTCAGCGAGAGCGCGCCGCTGGAAGAACGCCTGCACAAGGTCCTCGCCAACGCCGGCCTCGGCTCGCGCCGCATGCTGGAACAGCGCATCCAGGCCGGCGAGGTCGAACTCAACGGCCAGCCCGCCACCATCGGCACCAGCGTGCACGCGGGCGACCGCGTGGTGGTCGACGGCAAGCAGTTCGTGGTCGCCACCGACAACCGCGGCGACACCGAGGTGCTGATCTACCACAAGCCCGAAGGCGTGCTCACCACGCGCGACGACCCCGAAGGCCGCCCCACCGTGTTCGAGCAGCTGCCGCGCCTCAAGGGTGCGCGCTGGGTCGCCGTGGGCCGCCTCGACATCAACACCACCGGCCTGCTGCTGCTCACCACCGACGGCGAACTCGCCAACGCGCTGATGCACCCCAAGAGCGGCATCGAGCGCGAATACCTCTGCCGCGTACACGGCGAGGTGCCCGACGAGGTGATCGAGAAGCTCAAGGCCGGTGTGGAGCTGGAGGACGGCCCCGCCCGCTTCGACGAGATCGCCGTGATCAGCCGCGGCGGCAGCCACAGCTGGTTCCGCGTGGTGATCCGCGAAGGCCGCAACCGCGAAGTGCGCCGGCTGTGGGACTCGCAGGGCTTCCTGGTCAGCCGCCTCAAGCGCATCCGCTACGGCAACGTCGAACTGCCGCGCACCCTGCGCCGCGACGACAGCGCCACGCTGGACGAGGAATCCGTGAAGCAGCTGCGCCAGGCCGCCGGCCTCGGCGCGCCGCAACCCGTGCTGACCCTGAGCCCGGTGCTGCACCAGCGCCGCGCCAACCGCAACGTCACCGAATACCGCCCAGAGGGTGGTGCCAGCGGCTGGAGCAGCGGCCACCAGGACGAGGCGCGCGAACTGCGCGCCTACGACCGCATCCGCGAGGAACCCGCGCGCGGCCGGCAGCAGCGTCGCCATCCCGGCAAGGAAGTGAACGGCAACGTCGCCCGTCCGGAACGCCCTTCCGGCAATGGTTTCCAGCGCAAGAACAAGCGCGGCATCGCGCCCGGCCAGGAGCTTCCCTCGGTGCGCACCTGGTTCGCCGGCGACAGCCGCGACGGCGGCGTGCGCCCGGCCGGTGGCGGCCAGGGCAACAAGCGTCGCGGCGGCAAGCCCGGCGGTGGCACCGGTGGCGCCCGCGGTGGCGCGGGCCACGGCGGCTTCGCCAATGCCAATCCGTACGGCAGCAGCTTCGGCGGCGGCCACGGCGGTGGTCATGGTGGACACGGCGGCTTCGGCAACAGCCACGGCAGCGAAGGCCGCCCCGCCGGCAACCGCCAGGGTGGCCGCGGTCGCCCGCAGGGCCAGGGCGGCAATCGCCCGCCGCAAGGCGGCGGCCGTCCCGGCGGCAACCGTCCGCATGGTCGCGGCGGCAGCGGTGGCGGCCGTTCCGGCAATCGCTGATCGCCGGCGATGATTCGCATCTACCACAACAACCGCTGCAGCAAGTCACGCGCCACGCTGGCGCTGCTGGATGGCCGCGACGTCGAGGTGGTGAACTACCTCGACACGCCGCCCGATGCCGCCGAACTGAAGCAACTGCTCAAGCTGCTCGGCATCCCGGCCCGCCAGTTGCTGCGCAGCGGCGAGGCCGCCTACCGGGAACTCGGCCTCGCCGATCCCGCACTGGACGAAAATGCCCTGATCGCCGCGATGGTCGCCCAACCGATCCTGATCGAACGCCCCATCGTGGTCGCCAACGGCAAGGCCGCGATCGGCCGGCCGCCGGAAGCGGTGCTGGCGATACTCTGACGCCGGCCGGCGGTGGCCTTGCCGCCTCCGGCTGGCGCCCCTCCGTCCCCGGCGGCATCGCCCCCGGTCAGGAACTGCCTTCGGTGCGCACGTGGTTCGCCGGTGACAGCCGTGATGGCGCAGCGCGTCCGGCGGGCGGCGGCCAAGGCATCAAGCATCGCGGCGGCAAGCCCGGCGGTGTGCGCGTACGCTTGGTGGCTGGGTGACAAAAAAAGGGTGGGCGGCGTCCCGATCTGTAACGCCGCGCCCCGCCATTTCCCTTTCCGGAAATCGGGTTCAGGGTGTGACCGGTGCCGGCGAATCGAGGGTCTCGCGCGTCCCCTTCAGGGTGCCTTTCACATACGCGATGACGGTACTTCCGTCCGGCGCGTATTGGGTAATGCTGAAATCGCCCGACATCGAGTTGTTGTCGTTGCTCAGCGTAATGTCTTCGCGGATGTTTGCAGGACCAATGTAGACGGTTCCGGTGTTGTCCCAGCTCAGCGCGAAATGATTGAGCTGGTAGGTATGCGCGCCGGTCTGTGCCCAGGTGCCCTCGCAGAAGTTTCCGCTCGGTGGTGGGAGCGTACCCGAATTCATGAACTCGCCCCCATCGGCATGCCAGGCCTGGAAACCGAAGTCGATCAAGGTGCCATCCGGCGTGCCGGGTCCGTTGCCTTCGGCGGTCTGGGTGTAATACCACAGGCCTGTAATCGGTTCGAGGAATTGCAGCGGATTGGGCATGGCCTTCGTCTTCGGCTGCGCAGCGGCGGCGACATTCCGGGTGGCTTCGGCCATGGACATCTGCCAGGCGGCCGCCGGCGAAAGTTTGGCCGGCGGCGCGATCATCCACTGACCGTTGGCCGACCTGACCAGGTTCAATCCGCAAGCCTTGGCCTGATGGGTCACGGCAACGGCGGACAGGCCGATCAGGGCCAGCGCGACGCTGGTATGCAAACGAGTAGTCATGGCGTTTTCTCCCGGTGTTGATTCGGCGCACTCTCGATGCGTCCGGGTATAAACTGCGCCGCGACAGGGGCAGGGGTCATGATGGTTCGGTGAGGAAATCGCGAGACTTTGCCGTCACGCGACGACACGAGCTGATCGGGTGGAGCTCTGCATCATGGGGAACGACAGCATTGCCGCAGATGCGGATGCACCCCGCCGGTTCGCGTTTGCGAACGTGGTGATCGATGCCACTGCGCATTGCCTGACTCGCGATGGACAGGAAATGTCCATCGAACCCAAGGCCTTCGCCGTGCTGCTGGAATTCCTGGCCCACCCCGGCCAGTTGCGCAGCCGCGACGAGCTGCTCGATGCCGTGTGGGGCCACAGCTTCGTCACGCCGGGCACGCTCAACCGCCTCGTCGCGCAGCTGCGACGCGCGCTGGGCGACGACAGCGGGAACCCGCGCTGCATCCAGACCGTGCATGGACTCGGTTACCGCTTCATCGCGCCCCTTCACGCCCACCCGCAAGCGCAAGTCCAACCCGCGTTGCGCTTCACCCCGCCCGTGCAGGCCCACCTGCCGGAACGGTCCGGCCAGCTGGTCGGCCGCGAGCGCGACATCGAGGAGCTGGTGCAGGCATTGCGCGGGCACCGGTTGTTGACGATCGCCGGTCCCGGCGGCATCGGCAAGACCCAGGCGGCGCTGGAAACCGCGCGGGTCTGCGCGGCGGATTTCCCCGACGGCGTCTGGTTGTTCGATTGCACGCCGCTGATCGGGGGCGACGCGCTGGTACAGCGGGTCGCCAGCATGTTCGACGTCCGCGGCACCCTCGACGCCAGCGAATTGACTGCGCGGCTCTGCGAGTTGCTGCAGCGGCGCAAGGCGCTGCTGTTGTTCGACAACGCGGAACGGATCGCGGAACCGCTCGCAGCGCTGGCTGACACCCTGTTGGCTGCATGCGCCTCGCTGCACGTGCTGGTGACCAGCCAGCGCCGCCTGAGCTGCGGCAGCGAGTCGCTGTATTGGCTGGAGCCGCTGGCGATTCCGCCGCCGGGCAAATGGAGCACCTGCGACGAAGTCATCGAACTGATGCGGGTACCGGCCGTGCAGTTGTTGCTGCTACGCCTGCACGCGGTCGCCCCCCGGTTTGCGTTGACGCCGTCGAATGCCCCGGCGATCGCGGATATCTGCCGTCGCCTCGATGGCATGCCGCTGGCACTGGAACTGGCCGCGGCGCGCCTGCGCATGCTCAGCCCCGAACAGCTGCTGGCGCGCCTGGACAACCATCTGCTCAACCTTGCCGAAGCCAGCCCGAACCGACCCGCACGGCATCAGACCCTGCACGCGCTGATCGAATGGAGCTACGCGCTGCTTTCCGAAGACGAGCAAGCCCTGTTGCGCGGCCTGGGCGTCTTCGCTGGCGGCTGCACGCTGGGAGGCGCGCACGCGACCGGCGCGGCGTTCGGGCTGGGCGACGTGAAGACGCTCGACCTGCTGGGCGGCCTGATCGACAAGTCCCTGCTCGGCTTCGACGCGGGCGTCAATCCGCCGCGCTACGTGCTGCTCGACAGCGTGCGGCTGTTCGCGCTGGAGCGGCTTGCCGAAAGCGGCGAAGAGGAGCGCGCGCGCGATGCGCACCTGGCGCACTTCGTCGATTTCACCGAGCGCGTGAATGCCGGGATCCTGGGCGAGCTGCAGAAACTCTGGGCCGAGCGCGTCAGGCGCGAAGGGGCCAATCTGCACACCGCCCTCGATTACGCGTTGGCGCAGCCCCGCCGGACCGGGGATGCGCTCGCACTGGTCAGCAACCTCTGCTGGTATTTCCGCGGCGGCATCGACTACCTGCAGCCGGCACAATGGCTGGAGATGGCGTTGCAGGCGAATCATTCGCCCACGCTGCACCGCGCCCGCGCGTTGATCGCCGTCGGCATGGTGATGCATCAGACGCTGGATCACGAGCATGCGGGGACGCGCCTGCGCGAAGGCATTGCGCTGGCCGCCAACCTGGGCGATGCGTTCCTGGCGGGCGCCGGCCAGGCGGTCCTGGCTTTCGAACTCGCGACGTGCGGGGATTTCGCGGGCGCCGAGGCCTGCGTGCAGGCGGCGCTGGCCATCGCAAAGGCGCGCGACGATGCCTGGGTGCGGTCGAATGCCCTGCTCAGCCGCGGCGTCATGCACTCCTTGAACGATCGCCATCGCGAAGCGGAAGCCGACATGAGCGAGGCCGTGGATTGCCTGCCCGTGCACAGCGATTATTTCCAGCGGGCCTACACGTTGATCAATCGCGCCTTGCAGCGCTTCTATCTCGGCGACGCGCGAGGCGCCGCGCAGGACTGGCTATACGACCTGGGCGTGTTCATCCCGCTGCAGAACTGGCGTGGCGCGGCAGGCTGCGTGGAAGGAACGGCATATCTCGCCGCCGAATCCGGCAGGCTCGAGTCGGCGGCGCGATTCCTGGCGGCCGCAGCGCGGGTGCGCGACTGGACCGGTGCACCGCTGATGCCGCAATGGCGGAAAGCGCAGCAGGTCGCGATGCGGGAAGCGCGGGAAGCATTGGGCGTCGCGGAATTCGAGCACGCATGGCAGGCCGGCGCCGCGACGCGCTTCGAGGATGTCGTGGCCGAGGCGCGCGTGCTGCTGTCGGAAATCGCGGCGGCTCAAGTGCCGCGCAGCGGAGCGAGCAGCCCTTCCGGGTCGTAATGCGCGCGTAGCGCGGCAAGCCGCTCGCGCGCCCCCGAATCGTGTGCGCGCGCCCCCAGATCGGCTGTTTCGCCGGCGAAATTCGGCTGCATGCCGCCGCGTGCATGGGGTGCGAGCGCGGTGCGCAGTCCGCGCGTCCAGTCGCGGACGGCGGCGAAACGCTCCGATGCGCCGGCACGCCCGATCACGTTGATGAAGAATGGCGAGTCCCTGTGCGTGAACGCGGTGGCATCGTTCGCGATCCGCGCGACCTCGCCACCGAGATGGTGCACGTGGACTTCGCTCGCCGGGTCGGCCGGAGCCGCGGCGAGCGGAACCAGCGCATCGATCAACGCGTCGTCGAACGCATCGAACTGGGACGTCGTCCAGTAGTAATGGTCGCCTGATGGCGCTGCCGCATCGAAGCTCTGTTGCCAGGCCGCGTAAGGCACGATGCCTTCGTGCCGGCCCAGGGGCTCGGCCCGTCCCGAGATCGGCGCGGCGATCCGTACGCCCTCGGCGGGATCGCCGCTCCAGCAATAGGCGAGCGCCACCACGCGTTTCCCGTGTGCTTCGGCAGGCAGGAACGGCAACGGCGGCGCGGTGGTGAAAACCAGCATCGCGGTGAATGCATCCGGCGCAGTCGGCGTGTACGCACGAAAAGCGCGCAGCAGCGCCGGGGCGGCATCGACCGGATAGAACACGACACCAGCCCCCACGTCGCCCACCTGGTGCAGCCGGTAGGTGTAGCGCGTAACCACGCCGAGGCCGCCTGCCCCACCGCGCAAACCCCAGAACAGATCGGCATGTTCGCGCTCGCTGGCGACGACGCTGCGGCCGTCCGCCAGCACCACGTCGGCTTCGACCAGGTTGTCCACGGCCAGGCCGCAGCGGCGCATCAACCAGCCCACGCCGCCGCCGAGTGTGTAGCCGCCGACGCCGGTGGTCGAGACGAAGCCCCCGGTGGTGGCCAGTCCGTGCGGCGACGTCGCTGCATCCACGTCGCGCCACAGGGCGCCGCCACCGACACGGGCGGTGCGTGCTTGCGCATTCACCTCGACATGGTTCATCGCGCCCAGATCCAGCATCAGCGCATCGTTGCGCACGGCCAACCCGGCCACATTGTGGCCGCCGCCGCGTACCGTCATCGGCAGATGCGCGGCGGCAGCGAACTTGACCGCGGCAATGACGTCATCGGCATCCTCGCAGTGGGCGATGGCCAGCGGGCACCGGTCGATCGCACCGTTCCACACGCGGCGGCGCGACTCGTAACCGGCATCGCCACGCTGCAGCAAGCTGCCGCGCAGTGCCTTGGCCAGGTCCTGCCAGGCGAGCGCGGTTGTGTGACCCGATTCGACGGACATGCTGCCCCCTTTCCCGCAATATGTCGCGGCATCACGAGACCGTGTCATGCCGACTGGCACCCGGCCAGGCAGCATCATGCGCCCGATCGGCGCCCCCGGTCATGATGGAAGCGTTGGGCTTCGATGATGGCGCCGACAACCGCCCACCGGACGGCAGGACGGCTAGTTTGCGTCGAGCGTGAAGGCGTCGGCGTCCATCCACGCCGGGAAGCGCTCGCGATGGGCGAGCAGCGGCACGGGGTCGAGGGTGAGCGTGGTCACCTGTTCCAGCGCGCCGCACTCCACCAGCGCCTCGCCCACCGGGTCGATCACCGCGCTGTCGCCGGCGTAGGACAGGTCGTTGCCGTCCACGCCCACGCGGTTCACGCCGATCACGCAGGCCAGGTTCTCGATCGCGCGGGCGCGCAGCAGGGTGCGCCACGGCTGGCGGCGCGGCGCGGGCCAGTTCGCCACGAAGATGGCGAGGTCGTAGTCCATGCCGCCCGCCGCGCTGGCCAGCCGGCGGTTGCGCAGCCACACCGGGAAGCGCAGGTCGTAGCAGACCTGCGGCAGGATGCGCCACCCCTTCAGCTCCACGATCAGCCGCGCGTTGCCGCCGCCGTAGCGGGTGTGTTCGCCGGCCATGCGGAACAGGTGGCGCTTGTCGTATTGCTCGAACGTGCCGTCCGGGCGCATCCAGATCAGACGGTTGTAGACGGTGCCGCCTTCGCGGATCGCGAGGCTGCCGCAGATCACCGCGTCCACCTCGGCGGCCAGCGCGCGCAACCAGGCCACGCCCTCGCCGTCCATGGTCTCGGCGCTGGCGCCGGTGTCGTTGCTGAAGCCGGAGAGCAGGGTTTCCGGCAGCACGACCAGGTCGCTGCCGCGCGCGCGGCGCACCAGCCCGCCGTAGTAGTCGCGGTTGGCCGGCGCGTCGTGCCAGCGGGTGGCGCCCTGCACCAGCGAAACGGTCAGCGGCTGCAGACTCACAGCTTGCACAGCCGCTCGGCGGCCGCCTCCATGGTGGCGTCGCTCTTGGCGAAGCACAGGCGCAGCAGGCGCGTGCCCGGCGCGGTTTCGCAGAACGGCGTCAGCGGGATCGCCGCCACCCCGCCCCGCTCCACCAGCCAGCGGCTGAAGGCGAGGTCGTCCTCGTCGCGGATGGCCGAGTAGTCCACCAGTTGGAAGTAGCCGCCCGGCACCTCGAGCAGCTTGAAGCGCGACGGCGCCAGCAGCGCGCGGAAACGGTCGCGCTTGGCCTGGTAGAACGCGGGCAGTTCCAGGTAGTGCTGCGGGTCGCTGGCCAGGAACTCGGCGAACGCGGCCTGCGCGGGATGGAAGCTGCAGAACGTGAGGTACTGGTGCACCTTGCGGAACTCCGCGCTGAGCGCACGCGGCGCCACCGCGTAGCCCAGCTTCCAGCCGGTGCAGTGGTAGGTCTTGCCGAAGGAGGAGATCACGAAGCTGCGCGCGGCGAGCTCCGGGTGGCGCAGCACGCTCTCGTGCTGCTTGCCGTCGTAGACGATGTGCTCGTACACCTCGTCGGATAGCACCACGATATCGGTATCGCGCACGATCGAGGCCAGCTCGTCGAGGTCGGCCGCGGAAAGCACCGCGCCGGACGGGTTGTGCGGGCTGTTGACGAGGATCATGCGCGTGCGCGGCGTCACCGCGTCGCGCACGCGCTGCCAGTCCACCGAGAAGGCCGGGGCGACCAGCGGGATATGCACCGCCTTCGCGCCCTGCAGCTCGATCGCCGGCTCGTAGCTGTCGTAGGCGGGATCGAACACGATCACCTCCTCGCCCGCGCGCACCACCGCGGCGATCGCCGCGAACAGCGCCTCGGTGGCGCCGGAGGTGACGGTGATCTCGGCGTCGGCGTCGGGGCGGTGGCCGTACATGCGTTCGGTCTTGGCCGCGATCTGCTCGCGCAGCGGCGCGGTGCCGTGCAGCGGCGCGTACTGGTTCCTGCCCTCGTTCATCGCGCGCGCCAGCGCGTCGCGCAGGCCTTGCGGCGGCTCGAAATCGGGAAAGCCCTGCCCCAGGTTCACCGCCTTGTGCTCCAGCGCGAGCTGGCTCATCACGCTGAAAATGGTGGTGCCGACCTTGGGGAGCTTGGTGTCGATCTTCATCGCGTTGCCGTATGGAAGTCCAAACGAAAGCGTAGCATGGTCACAAGGCGCGCTTCCTGCACTCCTCGTGCTTGCGCAGGGTGGTCGACGGCAGTCGCTCGGCAAGGAAGTCCACCAGCGCGCGCACGCCAGGCAACATGCCGCGGCGGCTGGGATAGATGAAGTGCATGGTGCCTTCCGGCGCGCTCCACTCCGGCAACAGCACTTCCAGCTCGCCGGCGGCCACCGCCGGCGCGCAGACGAACTCCGGCAGCAGGGTCACGCCGACGCCGCGGCGCGCCGCCTCCAGCAGCACGGCGAAGTCGCCGCAGATCAGCCGCGCATCCACTTCCACGTTGACGCGCTCGCCGGCCGAGTCGATCAGCTCCCAGGTCTGCGGGCCTTCGTGCTCCTGCATCGACAGCGCCGGGAATTTCGCCAGCTCGCCGGGATGCCTGGGGCGTCCCAATGTATCGAGCAGCTTGGGGCTGGCCACCGGCAGCACGCGCGACTGGCCAAAGCTGCGCACCACCATGTTGGCATCGGTATCGAGCTTGCTGCGCACGCGGATCGCGAGATCGTAGCCCTCGCCGAGCAGGTCCACGCGGCGGTTGCTGGAAAGCACGCGCACCTGCAAGCGCGGGTACTGCGCCAGGAAGTCCGGCAGCACGTGGGCGAGGACGGTCTGGGTCAGCGACACCGGGCAACTCAGGCGCACCACGCCGCGCGGCTCGGCCCGCAACTCGTCCACCGCCTCCTGTGCGGCACGCGCCTCTTCCAGCACCGCGCGGCAATGCGCGTAGAAACGCTCGCCCACTTCGGTGACCACGAAGCGGCGCGTGGTCCGTTGCAGCAGGCGCACGCCCAGCCGGTCTTCCAGCTGCGCCACCCGTTTGCTGAGCCGCGACTTGGGCATGCCCAAGGCCCGCCCCGCTGCGGAGAAGCCGCCGTGTTCGACCACCGCGGCGAAGAAATACAGGTCGTTGAGATCCTGCAGTGCTCCGATCAATTGCGTCATGGTTGTTTCCCGCTCCGAACGACATCCCCGATCCGGCCAGCTTAATTGCCGGATTGTTTCGAATACACCCATGGTTGCCGAGCTCCCAGGCTCCCGCCACCCCACCCCTGCCATCAGTCATGTTGCCAAACCCGCATTGGATGCTTGACGGTCAAATTTCTAGTGTTATAGTTCACTACAACACCACTCAACGAGTTCACCAGAGGAGCAATGCCATGAACGCGAAGCTCAACTCCAGCAACCCGGCCGCCGCCACCCGCGACGTCTTCACCACCACCCTGGTCCCCGCCCGCCGCTGGATCGCCTCCGCCGTCGCGGTGGTGATGACCAGCCTGACGCTGGCCGTGGTCAGCCTGCCGACCCAGGTGCCCGAAGTGGCGTGGATCAACGGCATCCACGTGACCAACCTAGCGCCGGTCGAAGTCACCCCCACGGCCGCCGACATGAAGGCTGCCCTGCTGGAACACGCCGCGGTGGGTGCCGCCAACGGCGCCGCCGCGCAGCTCGGGGCGCAGCTGGCCATGCCCTACTATTCCTTCGGCACCACGAGCACCAGCAGCAAGGAATAATCCATGACCATCACCTGGAACGACAGCATCCCGATCTATCGCCAACTGCACCAACGCGTGGTGGCGATGATCCTGGATGGCGCCTTGAACGAGGGCGACCCGCTGCCGTCGGTGCGCCAGGTGGCCGCGGATTTCCAGATCAATCCGCTGACCGTGTCGAAGGCGTACCAGGAGCTGGTCGACGAACGCTTGGTTGAAAAAAGGAGGGGGTTGGGCATGTTTGTCATCGAGGGTGCACGCGAAGAACTGCTGAAATCCGAGCGCGAACGCTTCCTGCGCGAGGAATGGCCCGCGCTGTACGCCCGCCTGCAACGGCTGGGCCTGGACCTGAAGACCCTGCTGCGCGAAGCGCCATCCGAACCGGAGAAGCACGCATGAACGCCGTCGTCTCCGCCCGCGGCCTGGGCAAGCGCTACAAGAACGCCGCCGCGCTGGACAACGTGAGCTTCGAGATCCAGCCCGGCCGCATCGTGGGCCTGATCGGCCCGAACGGCGCCGGCAAGACCACCGCGCTGAAGGCCATCCTCGGCCTTACCGATTTCCAGGGCGAGCTGAGCGTGCTGGGCCTGGATCCGCGCAAGCAGCGCGGCAAGCTGATGGAGCAGGTCTGCTTCATCGCCGACGTGGCGGTGCTGCCGCGCTGGATCCGCGTGCGCGAGGCAGTCGACTTCGTCGCCAACACGCATCCGCGCTTCGATCGCAGGAAGTGCGAGGCCTTGCTCGCCCGCACCAAGCTCACGCCCAACCTGCGCGTGAAGCAGATGTCCAAGGGCATGATCGTGCAATTGCACCTTGCGCTGGTGATGGCCATCGACGCGCGCCTGCTGGTGCTGGACGAACCCACGCTGGGCCTGGACATCCTGTACCGCAAGCAGTTCTACCAGAACCTTCTGGAAGACTACTTCGACGAGAACAAGACCATCATCGTCACCACCCACCAGGTGGAGGAAGTCGAGCACATCCTCACCGACCTGATGTTCATCCGCGACGGCCGGATCGTGCTGGACGCCGACATGGACGCCGTGGGCGAGCGCTTCGCCGAAGTGATGGTCGGCGCCGACAAGGCCGCCGAGGTCCGCGCACTGAAGCCGCTGGACGAACGCCAGGTGTTCGGCAAGAGCATCTTCCTGTTCGACGGCATGGCACGCGCGCAACTGGAGGCGCTGGGCGAAGTACGCCGCCCCTCCGTCAGCGACCTGTTCGTCGCCACCATGAAAGGAACCTACGCATGAAAACCCCGGTTCTGAACGAAATGTACTGGCTGGTGAAGCGCGAGTTCTGGGAACACCGCGGCGGCTTCCTGTGGACGCCGGTCATCGTCGGCGGCGTGTTCCTGCTGCTCAACGTGATGGGCATCATCGCCGGCGAGGTGCTTGGCGGCCATTTCGATGGCCACGCGAACTTCATCGGCAACAACATGCACCTGTTCGACCAGGCGCTGTCCAACACCGACTCCGCCAAGATCGGCGCCGGCCTGGACATCATGATGTTCTCCACCAGCGCCATCATCAGCATCGTGCTGGGCTTCGTGGTGTTCTTCTATTTCCTCGGTGCGCTGTACGACGACCGCCGTGACCGCAGCCTGCTGTTCTGGAAGTCGCTGCCTTTGTCGGATACCGCCACCGTGCTCTCCAAGGTCGTGGCCGGCACGGTCCTGGCACCGGTGATCGCGGTGATCTGCGGTGTAGTGACCGGTATTGGCATGTTGCTGCTGTTCGCCATCACGCTGTCCTTCCACGGCATCAGCGTATGGCAATTGTTGACCTACGCACACCCATTCCGCATGACCGCCAACCTGATTGGCGCCATCCCGCTGTACATGCTGTGGGCACTGCCCGCCACGGGCTGGCTGCTGCTCTGCTCCGCTTGGGCGCGCAGCAAACCCTTTCTGTGGGCTGTCGCACTGCCGGTGGCGGTGGGCTTGGTGTTGTGGTGGTTCAACCTGCTGGGCGGCCGCATCATGGGTGGGAACTGGTACTGGCACGACGTGTGCGGCCGCATCCTGCTCAGCGTGTTCCCAGGTGGCTGGATCGGCCCGCAGCACTACGCCGATCTGGGCGGCACCGTGGATCACACGATGGACTTCCTGAGCCTCGGCAACAGCTACAGCGCGATGGCCTCGCCCAGCTTCTGGATCGGCGCCGCCGCGGGCCTCGCCCTGCTGGCCGCCGCCATCTGGCTGCGCCGCTGGCGCGACGACACCTGATATCCCACCGCACTCAAACGGGGAGACATTCACCATGAAAAACAACGCGATCACCGGCAGCCTCCTCGCGCTGGCCCTGCTGTTGCCATTGACGGCTTGCAGCCAATCGCCCGACAGCGGCTCCGGCAGCGACGTGGCGCAAGCCGCGAATGAAGCCCAGCAGCAGGTTTCGCCGTCGGCCATCCATGCGGAAGTCCAGAAGGGCATCGACCAGGCCAAGAAGGAATTGCTGACCGAGGACATCAGCGTCGGCAACGTGCATTTCAACGACAAGGGCAAGCAACACGACGACGGCGACGACGACAGCAAGCTGCCCAAGGCCGTCATCACCCCGCAGGGCACCCTGGTGATCGCGGGCAAGCCGCAGGATGCCACGCCCGAGCAGCACGCCATGCTGGTCGACTATCGCCAGCAGCTGATCGGCATCGCCAGCGCCGGCATGGACATCGGCGCCAGCGGCGCGGACATCGGCGTCGCCGCGGCGAAGCAGGCCATCTTCGGTGCGTTCACCGGCAAGAGCGACAAGGAGATCGAGGCGAGCATCAAGCCGCAGACCGACGCGATCCAGGCCGCCGCCCTGCGCCTGTGCAAGCGGCTACCCGACATGCTGGCCTCGCAGCAGAAGCTGGCCGCCGCGATGCCCGCCTTCCAGCCCTACGCCACGATGACGCAGAAGGACGTCGACGACTGCGGCAAGGACATGGCCGACCAGAACGGCAAGAAGGGTTTTGCCGTCTTCTCCGACTGACCGCACGCCCCTCCGCCCGAACCGAAGGCAGGCCATCCATGAAGGCTCCCGTCCGTCCGCTCCTCCTCGCCACGCTGGCATGCGTACTTGCCGCCTGCAGCACGCCCGACACCGTCATGGAAAACGGCGCCATCGCGCTGTACGGGAACACGGTGACCCTGCGCGTCCCCGGCTCGCCGAACGCCGTGATCGGTGCCGACGGCACGCTCACGGTGGACGGCAAGCCGGTCCCCGCCACGCCCGCCCAGCGTGTACTGCTGGCGCAGTACAACCAGAGCGTGCAGGACGTGCGCAGGACCGGCCTGGCCATGGGCAAGGCCGGCATCGGCATGGCGGCCAAGGCGATCACCGCCGCGGCATCGTCCTCGTCCGGCAATGCAGGCAAGGCGGCGGATGCCGGGGCGGATCAGATGAAAACCCTCAGCCTGGACATCTGCAGGGACACCGCGGCCATCAAGGCCGCGCAGGATCAACTCGCCATGCAACTGGCCGCCTTCAAGCCCTATGCGGCCATCGTCGGCGCCACCAGCGTGACGGACTGCATGAACGACGCGAAGAGCTGACGCCCCAAGCGACCCATACCAACCATCACCGCGGAATCTCCCCCATGCGATACCTAGCCTTGCTGGCATCCCTTGCCATGACGACCGCTTTCGCACTACCCGCCCATGCCGGCGGGCAATACTGGTCGCTCAAGGAGCACAACACCGACGACACCATGACGTGGCACAACTCCGAAAACCATTCGCTCGACCTTGATTCCACGGCTGGCAAAGGCGTTGTGGTCGTCAAGATCGAACCGAGCGACGCTCATGGCCTGCAGGCAGGCGACGTCATCCTCGCCGTGAACGGCCATGCCGTAAGGCACGTGATCGACCTGATCAACCAGGCGAACGCGAACGAACACGGCACCGCGACCCTCGAATTGCAGCGCGGCCACGACAGCAAGCAAATCGTGATCGCCGGCTCCGATCTCTACGCGTTGATCCATCCGCATCCTTGAGCAGGTCTCCAGCCGCACCAATGCAAGGATGAAACATGAGCTCACAAAATCGGAATGCACGGCTGGCCGGCTTGCTCTACCTGCTGGTGGTACTGATCGCGCCTTATCGCCTGATCTGCGTGCCGGCCACTTTGTTCGTGAGCGGCAATGCTTCCGCTACCGTCACAAACATCGCGACCCACGAGATGCTGTTCCGGTTCGGCCTCGCCGCCGACGTGATCTGCGGTGCATTGCAGGCCTTCCTGGTGTTGGCGCTTTACCGCCTGCTTGGCGAGGTGAATCGGCGCCACGGCATCGCGATGTTGCTGATTGGCGGCACGCTGGTGCCGGCGTTGTACTTTTTCAATGTGCTCAACGATGCCGCTGCGCTGCTGCTGGTGCATGGAGGAGGGGCGCTGAACGCGCTCGTGCCGGCGCAACGCACAGCGCTCGCCATGCTGTTCCTCCACTTGCATGGACAAACGGTCAGCGCCGCCGAAGCTCTGTGGGGACTGTGGCTGTTCCCGCTGGCGCTGCTGGTACTTCGCTCGGGCTTCCTGCCACGACTGTTCGGCTACGGGCTGATCCTCAACGGCCTGGCCTATGTGATCCAGAGCCTTGCGTGGGCGTTGTTGCCAGACTGGGAGGACACGCTTTCCAGCGTGCTCGGCCCGCTGCAGTTCGTGGAAGTGCTGTTCATGCTGTGGCTGCTGGCGATGGGCGCGCGGCGCGGTTTCCGACGCCAGCATGACGATGCGCCGGCGCCCGCCGGTGCCTGAAACCGGCCGCCCACCCCACCCGATCCGAGGAGCGCGTTCTTGAACCCGACGACTGCAAGGCCGCTGGAAGACATCAAGGTGCCGGTCAGGCTGAAGCTGGCTGCGCTGTGGACATCCGTGATGTCCTGCTACATCTACGGCGATTTCCTTGGGCTTTACCGGCCCGGGGATATCAAGGGGATCCTGGCTGGAGACGGGCTGCTGGGGCCGGCCAGCCAGGGCTCGCTGCTTGCCGTGGCCATCCTGATCGCCGTTCCAGCCGTGATGATCTTCCTGTCGCTGGTGTTGCTGCCCAGGTTGACGCGCTGGCTGAACATCCTCGTGGGCGCGCTGCTGACCGTGATCGTGCTGATGACGATACCGGGATCCTGGGCGTTCTACGTTTTCCTCAGTGTCATTGAGGTGGTGCTGCAGTCACTCGCCGTGTGGTACGCGTGGCGATGGCCGAGAACCCTGGTCGCTGCTTGCTACGTCACTCAACAGGAGCATGCCTAAATGTCCTACCAACGCGTGATCGGGTTGCTGGCGTTGGCCGCCCTGATGGTCGGCTGCGGCAAAGAATCCGGCAACACCAATGTCATCAGCTTCCGCAGCGGGAGCCAGGTCACCGGTGACATCGCCTTGCGCAAGGATGGCGTCGCCCTGCACGTGCCAGGCGCACCGGAGGCGCTCATCGACGCCGCCGGCGACCTGAGCATCGATCGGCAGCCGGCAACGGTCAACGCCGTCCAGCGCGCATTGCTGCAGGATTACTATCGCAACGCGCAGGCTATTGATGAACACGACCTCGCCACCGACATGGCCGATGCGGCAGCTACCGGGCATGCGATCAAGAGCGTCGTGCAGGATATTGCCAGCGGCAACACCGGCAATATCGACAAGACAACCCAAGCCAAGTCGCCGCAGGTGGCGGAGGCGATCTTGAAGACCTGCCATGACCTGGCCGGCATCAAGGCGGCGCAGGACGGCCTCGCCGGGCAGCTCGCCGCATTCAAACCCTATGCCTGGATTATCGAGGCCGGCGCCATCGGCGGTTGCGAAGCAATGGCCGCTCGACGCGGGTAGCAAACGGCAACGAGTGCCACGGCGCCCGTTGTCGTCGCTTCCCAAGGCGGTCGGTTACTCGCCGTGGATGCCTCCCTCGGTGAGCGCCAGCGGATCGAGGAGCCTCGACAACTCGGCCTTCGGCAGACCGGTGGTTTCCAGCGCCACGTCGATGATCGGCCGCTTCTGCTTGTAGGCCTGCTTGGCGGTGGCCGCGCCCTTCTCGTAACCGATCACCGGGTTCAGCGCGGTGACCAGGATCGGGTTCAACGCCAGCGCCTGCCCCACCCGCGCCTTGTTCACCACGAAGCCGGCGATGGCCTTGTCGGCAAGCAGGCGCGAGACGTTGGCGAGGATGCCCAGGGATTCGAGCAGGTTGTAGGCAATCAGCGGCAGCATCACGTTGAGCTGGAAGTTGCCGGACTGGCCCGCGACGGCGATCGCCGCGTCGTTGCCGATCACCTGCGCGGCCACCATCGCGGTGGCCTCGGGGATCACCGGGTTCACCTTGCCAGGCATGATCGAGGAACCCGGCTGCAGCGCGGGCAGCTCGATCTCGCCCAGCCCCGCCAGCGGGCCTGAATTCATCCAGCGCAGGTCGTTGGCGATCTTCATCAGCGCCACGGCCAGCGCCTTGAGCTGGCCGGACAGCTCCACCGCGTCGTCCTGCGCGGCCATGCCTTCGAAGCAGTTCTCCATTGCCTCGAAGCGGACGCCGGTGAGCTTCTTGAGTTCGCGCGCCACCGCCGCGCCGAACTTCGGGTCGGCATTGATGCCGGTGCCCACCGCGGTGCCGCCCTGCGGCAGACGGCGCATGCGCTTAAGCGCATCCTCGATGCGCGCGATGGCGGTATCGATCTGCGCGGCCCAGCCGGACAGCTCCTGGCCGAAGGTCACCGGCATCGCGTCCATCAGGTGCGTGCGGCCGGTCTTGGCCACGTTGCGCAGCTGGCGTGCGCGCTGTCCGATGGTTTTCTTCAGGTGCTTCAGCGCCGGCAGCAGTTGCTCGTGCGCGAGCAGTGTGGCGCTGACGTGGATCGCGGTGGGGATCACGTCGTTGGAACTCTGCCCGTAGTTGACGTGGTCGTTCGGGTGCACCTTGGCACCGGCCTGCGCGGCGAGGTGGGCGATCACCTCGTTCGCGTTCATGTTGGTGCTGGTGCCCGAGCCGGTCTGGAACACGTCGATGGGGAACTGCGCGTCGTATTCGCCGCCCGCCACCGCCAGCGCGGCCTTGCGGATCGCCGTGGCCTGCCCCTTCTTCAGGTAGCCCAGCCCGAGGTTCGCCTCGGCGGCGGCGGCCTTGATCAGGCCCAGCGCACGGATGAACTCGCGCGGCAGGCGCAGGCCCGAGATCGGGAAGTTGTCGATCGCGCGCTGGGTCTGCGCCCCGTACAGCGCATCAGCGGGTACCTTCAGCTCGCCCATGCTGTCGTGTTCGATGCGGAAGTTGCTCATGGTGGTTCCTTCGGTAAGACGGGAAGCCGGTTGATCCGGAGTATCGAAAACCTCCGTCGCTCCGGCGCAAGCTGGAGCCCCGCGACTTGAAGCCATGCGGAGGCAAAGGCGCTGGATTCCTGCCTTCGCAGGAATGACGAGCCGAAAAGCCGCGATTCGTTGCCAGCCACTATAGGCGCCCGGGCATCGCGCCGCCGTCAATGTAAAATGGCCGTTTCCCCGTGCCGGAACACCCCGATGTCGAACCCCGCCCTCACCGCCCTGTCGCCGCTGGACGGCCGTTATGCCGGCAAGGTCGAGCCGCTGCGCCCGATCTTCAGCGAGTTCGGCCTGATGCACCGCCGCGTGCACGTGGAGATCGAATGGCTGCTGGCGCTGGCCGCCGAACCGGGCATCGCCGAACTGCCGCCGTTCACGCCGGCGCAGGCGACGCGGCTGCGCGCCATCGCCAGCGGCTTCGCCGTCGAGGACGGCGCGCGCATCAAGGCCATCGAGGCCACCACCAACCACGATGTGAAGGCGGTGGAGTACTTCATCAAGGAACGCATCGGCAACGACGACGCGCTGGCCCAGGCGAAGGAATTCGTGCACTTCGCCTGCACCAGCGAGGACATCAACAACCTGTCCTATGCACTGATGCTGCGCGACGCGCGCGCGCAGGTGCTGCTGCCGGCCTTCGACGGCATCATCGCCAGACTGCGCGAGCTGGCGCACACCAACGCCGCGTTGCCGATGCTCTCGCGCACCCACGGCCAGACCGCCTCGCCCAGCACGCTGGGCAAGGAACTGGCGAACGTGGTGGCGCGCCTGGAGCGCCAGCACCAGCAGCTGGCAGCACTGGAAGTCCCGGGCAAGATCAACGGCGCCGTGGGCAACTACAACGCCCACGCCATCACCTATCCGGAAATCGACTGGCGCGCGTTCTCGCAACGCTTCGTGGAAAGCCTGGACCTGGACTACAACCCCTACACCACGCAGATCGAGCCGCACGACGGCGTGGCCGAGTACTGCGATGCGGTGCGCCGCGCCAACACCATCCTGATCGACCTCGCGCGCGACGTATGGGGCTACATCTCGCTGGGCTACTTCAAGCAGAAGCTCAAGGAGGGCGAGGTCGGCTCGTCCACCATGCCGCACAAGGTCAACCCGATCGACTTCGAGAACGCCGAGGGCAACTTCGGCCTCGCCAACGCATTGCTCGGGCATTTCGCGGAAAAATTGCCGATCAGCCGCTGGCAGCGCGACCTCACCGACTCCACCGTGCTGCGCGCGCTGGGCACCGCCTTCGGCCACACCCTGGTGGCGCTGGAATCGCTGCAGAAGGGCCTGGGCAAGCTCACCGTCAACGCCGACCGCCTCGCCGCCGACCTCGACGCCAGCTGGGAAGTGCTGGCCGAGGCGGTGCAGACCGTGATGCGCCGCTACGGCCTGCCGCAGCCCTACGAGCAGCTCAAGGCGCTGACCCGCGGCCAGGGCATCACCAAGGAGTCGATGCGCGAATTCATCGGCAAGCTGGAACTGCCCGCCGAGGCGAAGCAGCGCCTGCTCGCCCTCACGCCGGGCGGTTACATCGGCCTGGCCGAAGGGCTGGCCAGGGACATCTGATCCCCGCCGCCATCCCGGCGCAGATCGGGATGAAGGGCAAAGGCAAAGGGCCGCGCGTTCATGACGCGCGGCCCTTTCTGCATCCGAAGCTCGGGAGTTACTTGATCAACCCCTCCTCCCGCATCGCCCGCTGCACGGCGGGGCGTTCCGCCACGCGATGCTGGAAGGCCGCCAGGGCCTCGAACTCGCCGAGGTCGAGCTTGACGATGCGCGCCCAGTTGGTGACCACGAACAGATAGGCGTCGGCCACCGTGAACTGCTCGCCGGTGAGGTAGGGCTGGCGGTTGAGGATGCCCTCGATATAGCCGTAGCGACGCTTGAGGTAGGCGCTGCGCTCGGCCCTGACCTCGTCCGTCGACGCCGGGTTGAACAGCGGGCTGTAGCTCTTGTGCAGCTCGGAGTTGATGTAGGTGAGGATTTCCTGCAGGCGGTAGCGCGCCAGCGTGCCGTTCGGCGGGGCCAGGCCGCTTTCCGGCTTGAGGTCGGCCAGGTACTGCACGATGGCCGGGCCCTCGGTGAGCACCTCGCCGTCGTCCAGCCGGATCGCCGGCACGTAGCCCTTGGGGTTCACCTCGAGGAAGTTCTCGCCCGACTCGGTGACCTTGGTGGCCCGGTCGACCTTGTCCAGCGTGACCGGAATACCGGCTTCGAGCGCCACGATGTGCGGCGAGAGCGAGCAGGCGCCGGGGAGGTAATAGAGCTTCATGCGGGGGACTCCTGATGGGGTGCAGGGAAACGGATCGAGCGACCCGATCCACGCATGCTAGCCAACCTGTCCGCCATCGGGTACATCTGGACCACCCTGCGCTTGCGGTTTGCCCCGGGCGTCCATCGCAGCCATTCCTTAGGAGCCCCGATGCCAGCAACGGTCCTCGTCTTCCCCGGCATCGGAAATTCGGGACCGCTGCATTGGCAGTCGCTCTGGCAACGATCCAACCCGGAATTCGTCCGCATCGCGCAACGCGACTGGGACCATCCGGTCTGCGAGGAATGGGCCGATGCCCTTGAAGATGCGGCCCGGCGCCTCGGCCCGTCGACGGTCGTCGTCGCGCACAGTCTGGCCTGCCTTGCCGTCTCCCGTTGGGCCGCGAAGGCGCATTCGCCCATCAAGGCAGCCTTGCTCGTCGCCGTGCCCGATCCGGACGGCCCCGGTTTCCCGGCGGAGGCGGTCGGCTTCGCGCCCTTGCCGATGCAGCGCTTCTCTTTCCCGAGCGTCGTCGTCGCCAGCAGCGACGACCCGTACGCCTCGCTGGCGCACGCGCAGGCCTGCGCCGATGCCTGGGGCAGCCATCTGGTCCACATCGGTGCCGCCGGGCACATCAACGCCAGCAGCGGCCTTGGAGAGTGGCCTGAAGGCCGTGCGTTGCTGCGACAACTCTGCGACTGACCCGTCATCGCGCCAGGCCTGCGCGAAAAGCCGCGCAGGCCGTCGCATTCAATCCCTGGTGCAGCGGGCCATCACTCCACCTCGTCCGACCCTTCGTTGACACCCTCGAACAGGAAGGTGGAGAGGTAGCGTTCGCCGGTGTCGGGCAGCATCGCGAGCAGCACCGAGCCTTCGGGTGCGCCCTGCGCCACCTGCAACGCGGCAGCCAGGGTGGCACCGGAGGAGATGCCGGTGAAGATGCCTTCCTTCTGCGCCAGTGCACGCGAGGTATCGCGGGCCAAGGTGTCGTCCACCGTCACCAGCTGGTCGACCACCTTGGGGTTGAGCACGGCGGGCACGAAGTCCGGGGTCCAGCCCTGGATCTTGTGCGGCGCCCACTCCTTGCCGCCCAGCAGCGAGGCACCCGCCGGCTCGGTGGCTATCACCTTCACTTCCGGCCGCGCCACCTTGAGCACCTCGCCCACGCCGGTGAGCGTGCCGCCGGTGCCCCAGCCGCTGACGAAGTAGTCGAGGCGGCGGCCGGCGAAGTCGCCCAGGATTTCCGGCGCGGTGGTCTGCCGGTGGTAAGCCGGGTTGGCCGGGTTGTCGAACTGGCTGGCAAGGAACCAGCCATGCTTGTCGGCCAGCTCCTGCGCCTTCGCCGACGCACCGCTGCCACGCAAGGCCGCCGGGGTGAGCAGCACCTTGCCGCCATAGGCACGGATCAGCTTGCGCCGTTCGATCGAGAAGGAGTCCGGCAACACCGCCACGAACGGGTAACCACGTGCCGCGCACACCGCAGCCAGCGCCACGCCCGTATTGCCGGAAGTGGACTCCACCACGGTCTGGCCGGGCTTGAGCACGCCACGCTGCTCGGCGTCGAGGATGATGGCGAGCGCGAGGCGATCCTTCACCGAACCGGCGGGATTGAACGCCTCCACCTTCACGTACACCTCGACGTGCTTCGGGGCGAGCCGATGCAGGCGGACGATGGGGGTCTTGCCGATGGTGTCGAGGATGCTGTCGTAGATCATGGCGGGGCTCCGGGTGATGGCCGCACGCGATCATGCGCGCGGGGATGCAAGGTTTCCGTCAAGCGCGGCGGCGGACGGGTTCGCGGTTTATCTGCGTTGTGCGCAGCGGGCGCAAGTGCTGCGGCGCGGGGACGGATTCGCCCAGGGGCGGCGCACCGAACCAGGCCAGCCGCCCGGCCAGCGCGGCCACCTCGCCCAGTATCAACAAGGCGGGCGAACGCACCGCATGGGCCAGCGCACGTTCGGGCAGGTTGGCCAGCGTGCCGGTGACCACGCGCTGGTCGGGGCGCGAGCCGTTCTCGATCAGGGCGAACGGGGTGGTGGCGGCACGTCCGTGCGCAAGTAGCCGCTCGCGCAGGCTGTCGAGGCCGGCCACGCCCATGTACACAGCGAGGGTCTGGCGCTCCTGCGCCAGGGCGGGCCAGTCCAGCGTGTCCAGCGATTCGCGGCAGTGCGCGGTGACGAAGCGCACCGACTGCGCATGGTCGCGATGGGTGAGCGGCACGCCGGCGTGCGCCGCGCAGGCCAGCGCGGCGGTGATGCCGGGCACCACTTCATAAGGGATGCCGTGGCCGCGCAGGAATTCCAGCTCCTCGCCGCCGCGGCCGAACACGAAGGGATCGCCGCCTTTCAGGCGTACCACGCGGCGACCGGCGAGCGCATGTTCGAGCAGCAACGCATGGATCTCGTCCTGCGTGCTGTGGTGATTGCCGGCCTGCTTGCCCACCTCGATGCGCTCGGCGTCGCGGCGCGCCAGTTCCAGCACCTCGGCGCTCACCAGGCGGTCGTGCAGGATCACGTCGGCCTCGTTCAGTGCACGCAATCCGCGCAGGGTCAAAAGGCCGGCATCGCCGGGGCCCGCGCCCACCAGCACCACCGAGCCGGCCTGTCCGGCGGGCGCCGCACGCAGCGCCTGCTCGGCGGCAAGCGCGGCCTGCTCCGGCTGTCCCTTGCGCAACAGCGCGGCCACCGGCCCGGAGAACAGTTCCGTGTAGAAACGCCGCCGCGCGGCGAGATCGGGATGGCGGCGGCGGATGCGCTTGCGCAGGCGCGCCGCCAGCTGGGCCAGCGGGCCCAGCGAATGGTCGAGCAGGGTTTCCAGCCGCTCGCGCACCAGCCGCGCCAGCATCGGCGCCGCGCCGCCGCTGGAAATCGCCACCACCAGCGGCGCGCGGTCGATCACCGCCGGCACGTGGAAGCTGGACAGTTCCGCGTCGTCCACCACGTTGACGAACACGCGCCGCAGGCCGGCCAGTTCGGCGACGCGGGCGTTGAGTGCGCGGTCGTCGGTGGCGGCCACCACCAGCCAGGCGTACTCGAGCCACGCCGGCGAAAACTCGCCGGCACGGTGCGCGATGCGCCCTTGCCGCGCCAGGCGCTGCAGTTGCGGTGTCAGCGCGGACGCCCCCACGGTCACCTGGGCGCCCGCCGCCAGCAGGGCCGCCGCCTTGCGCTCCGCCACGACGCCGCCGCCCACCACCAGCACGGCGCGTCGGGAGAGGTCGGCGAACAGCGGATACAGCTTCATGGCGCGCTCTTTGGCAATGCATTGGCGGAGCGGGCCACGCTACGCACGGCACCGCGGGTGCGGAAATGAATTTGGCGGCATGGCATATGCCTGCGAAGCATGAAACCGGAACCGCCGGGCGCCAAGGAGCTTCACCACCCATCAATACAGAAGGAAGAAAGCACAATAAATCCATAAAACACTTTGAACGTCTATACGTATAGACGTCCGAACAAAAAAGCATATAGACTCGCAAGCATGGCCAGCATCCACGCCAGGAAAGCATCATCCGGAACCGGACCGACACGAGGCCTGGCGATGCGATGTATGCGCGCGAAACACGCCGATTCGCCGCACATGCTCCCGCCCTGAACCACTGGACCGCCATGACCCTCACCCAGCTCCGCTACCTCGTCGCCATCGCCGACTGCCGCCTCAACATCACCGCGGCCGCCGAGCGCGTGCACGCCACCCAGCCCGGCGTGAGCAAGCAGCTCAAGCAACTGGAGGACGAACTCGGCCTGCTGCTGTTCATCCGCAAGGGCAAGAGCCTGGATTCGGTCACCGACGCCGGCGCGCGGGTGATCGAACGCGCACGCATCATCCTGGCCGAGGCGCTGAACATCCGCTCCATCGCCGCCAACCTGCGCAACGAGGCGCACGGCGAGCTGCGCATCGCCACCACGCACACGCAGGCGCGCTTCGCCCTGCCCGCCTCCATCGCCGCGCTGAACCGCAGCTACCCGCAGGTGAGCGTGCACCTGCAGCCCAGCGGCGATGCCGAAGTGCTGGACCTGCTGGAGAGCGGCCGCGTCGACCTCGCCGTGGTGAGCACCTCGGGCGCGGCGCCGGCCGGCGGCATCGCCTTCCCCGCCTACCGCTGGAGCCGCGTGGTGCTGGCGCCGCAGGATCATCCGTTGGCGAAGCAGGGCCGCGCGCCCACGCTGGACGAACTGGCCGCGCAGCCGCTGGTGAGCTACGACTCCTCGAAGCGGCCGGAATCCTCGCTGCGCCGCGCCTTCGCCACGGCCGGGCTGGCGCCGCAGATCGCGATGACCGCCGCCGACGCCGACCTGATCAAGACCTACGTGCGCGCCGGCATGGGCGTGGGCGTGCTGGCCGAGATGGCCCTGCAGCCGGGCGAAGACGCCGACCTGCGCGTGATCGAGGCCGATGCGCTGCTGCCCCTGTGCACTACCTGGATCGTGCTGCGCAAGGACAGCGTGCTGCGCGACTACACGCTGGAATGGATCGCGCAGTTCGCGCCGCACCTCGACCGCAACGACGTGCGCCGCCAGCTCACGCTGGGCATCGCGCCGGAGAAGCCGCCGCGCGTGCCGCACTGGCGCGAACAGCTGGCGGCGACGCCGATCACGGCATCTCGTGCAGCCCGCATTCGCGCTTGAGCCCGAAGAAGCGGGTGTCCTCGGCATCCATGCCCGGCTCCCAGCGCTGCGTGGTGTGGGTGTCGCCGATGGAGATGTAGCCCTGCTCCCATAGCGGGTGGTAGGGCAGGTCGTGCTTCTGCAGGTAGCGGCCCACGTCGCGGTCGCTCCAGTCGGCGATGGGGTGCAGCTTCCAGCGCCCTTGCCGCCATTCCACGAAATCGATGGCGCGGCGGCTGCGCGACTGGTCGCGACGCAGCCCCGCGAACCAGCCCTGCACGCCCAGTTCGGCCAGGGCGCGCTGCATCGGTTCGATCTTGCGGATGCGGTTGTAGCGGTCCAGCCCCTCGATGCCCTGCTCCCACAGCCTGCCGTAGCGCGCCTCGGCCCAGGCACGGCCGATGGCCGGGCGATAGACCTTGAGGTTGAGCGACAGCCGCTCGCTGAGCGTATCGACGAACTGGTAGGTCTCGGGAAACAGGTAGCCGGTGTCGATCAGGATCACCGGGATGTCCGGCTCGTGGCTGCCGAGCAGGTGCAGCGATACCGCCGCCTGCGCGCCGAAACTGGAGGACAGCGCGTGCGCGCCGGGCACGTGCTCCAGCATCCAGCGCACGCGCGTCTCGGCGTCCCGCCGGCCCAGCCAATGGTTGAGCGCGAGCAGCGCCTCGGTGTCGTGGCCATCCACGGGGAGTTGCGGCGCGCTCATGCCACCACCTCTGCGGCGATCTTCCGGTTCTTCAGCACGCCGCTGCGCAGCAGGAAGTCGCCGAAGTGTTCATTGGGCGTCCGCTCCCCGGCGTAGCGGGCGAACAGGCCGTCCAGCGCGTCGAGCAGGGTCGCCTCGTCCACGTTCTCGCGCCAGGCCTGGTTGAGCCGCTGGCCGCTGAAGTCAGCGCCCAGGCGCAGGTCGTAACGGCCGATCGCCCGTCCCACCAGCGCGATCTCGCCGAGGTAGGGCCGCGAGCAGCCGTTGGGGCAGCCGGACAGGCGCAGCAGGATGGGTGCATCGAGCAGGCCGTGGCGGTCCAGCAAGGCTTCCAGCCGGGGCAGCAGCTGCGGCAGGTAACGCTCGCTCTCGGCCATCGCCAGGCCGCAGGTGGGCAGCGCCACGCAGGCGATGGCATGGCGGCGGATGCCGCTGTAGCGGCGGTAGCCGCCCATGCCGTGCGCATCCACGATGGCATCGATGGCCGCACGGTCCGCCTCGGCCACGCTGGCGATGATCAGGTTCTGGTTGCAGGTGAGCCGGATGTCGCCGGTGTGCACGCGCGCGATCTCGCGCATGCCGCTGAGCCAGCGCGCCTCCCCGCTGTCCACGAGGCGACCGGACTCCACCTGCAGGGTGAGGTGCCAGCGGCCGTCGTGGCCTTCGGTCCAGCCGTAGCGGTCGCCGTTGTGGTCGAAGTGGAACGGCCGCTCCGCCTCCAGCGCGAAGCCGGCGCGCTGCTCGATCTCCGCCCTCACTGCGGCCAGGCCATGGGTGTCGATGGTGTACTTGAAGCGCGCGTGCTTGCGCTCCTCGCGATTACCCCAGTCGCGCTGCACGGCGATGATGGCCTCGGACAGCTCCAGCAGGCGCTCCGGCGCCACGAAACCGATCACGCTGGCGAGGCGCGGATACGTGGTGGGATCGCCGTGCGTGGCACCCATGCCGCCGCCGATGGCCACGTTGAAGCCCACCAGTTCGCCGCGCTCCAGGATCGCGAGCAGGCCGAGGTCCTGCGCGAACACGTCGACGTCGTTGAGCGGCGGGATCGCCACGCCGATCTTGAACTTGCGCGGCAGGTAGGTGGGGCCGTACAGCGGCTCGTTCTCCGCTTCGGCCGCCTCGCCCACCAGCTTCTCGCCGTCCAGCCAGATCTCGTGGTAGGCGCGCGTCCTCGGCTTGAGATGCTCGGACAGCCTGGCCGCCCAGGCATAGGCCTCGGCATGCGCCTGCGACTGCACCGGGTTGGTGTTGCACACCACGTTGCGGTTGACGTCGCCGCAGGCGGCGATCGTGCTGGCCAGCGCGGCGTCGATGGCGGCGATCGTCGGCTTGAGGTTGCGCTTGACGATGCCGTGCCACTGGAAGGTCTGCCGCGTGGTGATGCGCAGGCCGCTGGAGGCGTAGTCGCTGGCGATCCTGTCGAAGGCCAGCCACTGCGCCGGCGTCATCACGCCGCCCGGCAGGCGCGCGCGCACCATGAAGGCATAGGCCGGCTCCAGCTTCTGCTTGCGGCGCTCGTCGCGGATGTCGCGGTCGTCCTGCTGGTAGCTGCCATGGAACTTCAGCAGTTTGTCGTCGTCTTCGCTGATCGCCCCGGTGACCGGATCGGCCAGTCCTTCGGCGATGCTGCCGCGCAGGAAGCGACTGGCGGCCTTGATGTGTTCGAGATGGGAGGGCATGGGGATGGCTTGCTTCTTTTTGAAAGTGCCGCCATGGGTGGCGGCTTCTTGATACTCGCGCCCATGGACGAGCGCATGGATTCCTGGAGTGCAGCGATGGATGGCTGCTTTCTCGACTCTCGCGTTCACGGACGAACGCGGAAACAGCCCTCAATACACATCCCGCGCATATCGCCCCTCCTGCAACAGTTCGGTCAGCCAGCCGCGGGCGTCTTCGACGGACAGGCCGCCGTGCGTGACGGCCACTTCCACCAGCGCCTCATGAACATCCTTCGCCATGTGCGTGGCATCGCCGCAGACGTAGAGATGGGCGCCTTCGCGCAACCACGCGTACAGTTCGCGGCCCTGCTCCCTAAGCCTGTGCTGCACATAAGTCTTGGCGGCTCCATCGCGCGAGAACGCGAGATCGAGGCGATTGAGCGCACCATCCTTGAGCGCCTGCTGCCATTCGACCTGGTAGAGGAAGTCCTGCGCGAAATGGCGGTTGCCGAAGAACAGCCAGTTGCGCCCGGTGGCGCCCACGGCCTGGCGCTCCTGCACGAAGGCGCGGAACGGCGCCACGCCGGTGCCGGGACCGATCATGATGATGTCGCGGCCGGCGTCGTCCGGCAGGCGGAAGCGCTCGTTCGCCTCCACGAACACCGGCACGCGCGTTTCATCGTCTGCGGAAGCGAGGAAGGACGAAGCCGCGCCGAAGTGCTCGCTGCCATGCGCGTGGTAGTTCACCACGGCCACGGTGAGGTGCACCTCGTCCTCGCCCACCGCCTTCGGGCTGGAGGCGATGGAATACAGGCGCGGCGTGAGCGGGCGCAGCGCCGCCACCAGTTGCTCCGCGCTCCAGTCCACCGGATGGCGGCGCAGCAGGTCGATGGGCTGGTGCGTGTCGAGCAGGCGGGCCAGCGCCTCGCGCTGCTCCGGTTCCAGCACGCGCGCCAGTTCCGCGTCACCACTGGCCGCGGCATGCGCGGCCAGCAGCGGGCGACTGAGCCTGGTCAGTTCGCGCTCCTGCGCCAGCCAGCGCGCCAGCGGCAGGCGGCGCCCTTCGTGCGCCACTTCCTGCCCGCCATCGAGGCGCAGCAGGCGCAGGTAGTCGTCCACCAGCGCGGGCGGGTTGCGCGGCCACACGCCCAGCGCGTCGCCCGGCTCGTAGCGCAGGCCCGAACCCTGCAGGGAGAGTTCGAGATGGCGCACCTCGCGATCGCTGTCGCGCGAAACGATGCGCTGGTTGTCCAGCACCTCGGCGGCAAACGGATGCTCGCGGCCGTGCAGCGCGCTGTTCACCGCGTGCAGGGCCGGGCGGGGGCTGACCACGCCCGAGGCCGCGGGAGCGCCAAGCACCTCGCGCGCCTTCTCCAGCACGCCGTCGCTCCAGCTTGCACTGGATGCCTCGAAATCCACGTCGGCCTCGCCCAGCCCGGCGAAGCGCCGCGCCCCCAGCTCGGCGAAGCGCGCGTCCAGCCGGCGGCTCACCGCGCAGAACTGCGGGTAGCTCGAATCGCCCAACCCCATCACGGCGAACTGCAGCTGCGGCAGCCTGGGCGCGCGCTTGCCGGTGAGGAACTCGACGAAGCCGATGGCATCGTCCGGCGGATCGCCGTCGCCCTGGCTGCTGATGACCAGCGCGAGATGCTGCTCCTGCGCCAGCTCGCGCACGGGATAGGCACCGGTGCGCAGCAGCCGCACGCCCAGCCCCGCCGCGGTGGCGCGCTCGGCCAGCCGTTCGGCCACCCGGCGCGAATTGCCGGTCTGGCTGCCGTAGAGCACGGTGAGGCGCCCGGCCGCGGCGGTGTTCGCCGCCTCGGGCGGGGCGGCGGCCGGCAGCGCGACGCGCGTGGCCTGCGCCGCCAGCGCGGCCGTCCACGCCGAGATCCAGTACAGGTCGGCCGGCGGCAGGCCTTCGGTCAACCGGTTCAGCAGCGCGAGCCGTTCCGCGGCAAGCGCCGGCGTCGGCAGGATCGGGCGTGTGGCAGCACTCACGTGACTTTCCTTTTGGACGTCCAAACGTCCATTCGCACATGCTATTTCCGCCATGCCGATGTAAAGAAAACATTTATGGGCATGTGCTTATGCGGGTCGCTCATTTCCGGCACCCCGGCGCGCGTGTTGACATGCACCTGCCACCTTCCTGCGAGCACCGATGAGCAACCTGCCGGAATTCCTCGTCTTCGCCCTCGTGGGCACCGCCGCGCAACTCGTGGACGGCGCGCTGGGCATGGCCTACGGGGTGACCTCGGCCGGCCTGCTGCTGGGGCTGGGCATGCCGCCGGTGATGGCCAGCGCCAGCGTGCATTACGCCGAGACCTTCACCTGCGGCGCCTCGGGACTGAGCCACCTGCTGGCCGGCAACGTGCGGCGGCGGCTGTTCCTCGCCCTGGCGATCCCCGGCATCGTCGGCGCCCTGCTCGGGGTGTGGCTGGCCGTGCACATGCCGGCGCCGTGGATGCGCATCGCGATCACGCCCTACCTGCTGGGCATGGGCCTGTTCCTCCTGCTGCGCAAGGCGCGCCGCTCCGGCGAGCGCACCGAACCGCCGCGCGGCACCTCCCTGCTCGGCGTGGTCGCCGGTTTCCTGGATGCCGTCGGCGGCGGCGGCTGGAGCGCGATCGCCGCCACCGCCCTGCTCGCCCGCGGCCTGCAGCCGCGCGTGGTGATCGGCAGCGTGCATCTGGCCAAGTGCGCGGTGAGCATCGCCGCCAGCGCCGCCTTCCTGTTCGGCATCGGCGCCGGCCATGTGGTCGCGGTGCTGGGCCTGATCGCGGGCGGCATCCTTGCCGCGCCGTTCGGCGCGTTCTTCATCCGGCGCATTCCGGCGCGCGCCGCCACCGTGCTGGCCGGGCTGGCCGTGTTGGCGCTGGGCATCAACAATGTGGTGCGGATGCTGCACTGACCAGGCATCCCCGGCGTTGCCGATTACAATGCGCGGATGAAACCCGCCTCCGCTCCCCGCAAGCCCCCCCTTCCGATCGAAGTCCGCGGCTCCGCCCGCCAGCCGCTGGGCATGCCGCCCGCGCAATTCCTGCGCGACTACTGGCAGAAGCGCCCGCTGCTGGTCCGCAACGCCTTCCCGGATTTCGTGCCGCCGATCGCGCCGGAAGACCTGGCCGGCCTGGCCTGCGAGGATGGCGCGCTGTCGCGCCTGATCCGCCACGACGAAGCCCGCGAGCGCTGGCAGGTGAAGACCGGTCCGTTGGCCGAGGCCGACTTCGCCAGGACCGGCGATGCCAACTGGACGCTGCTGGTGCAGGACGTGGACAAGTGGGACGCCGACGTGGCTGCCCTGCTGGAACCCTTCGGCTTCCTGCCCGACTGGCGCGTGGACGACATCATGGTTTCCTACGCCGAGCCCGGCGGCGGTGTTGGCGCGCACGTGGATCAGTACGACGTGTTCCTGCTGCAGGGGCTGGGCCAGCGGCACTGGGCGATCAGCACCGATCCCGATGCGCCGCGCGATTTCCGCCCCGACATCGAGCTGAAGCAGCTGCGCGAGTTCGAGCCCACCCACGAATGGCTGCTCGAACCGGGCGACATGCTCTACCTGCCGCCCGGCGTGCCGCACGACGGCGTGGCCTTCGGCGGCCCGTGCATGACCTTCTCGGTGGGCATGCGCGCGCCCTCGCAGGCGGAGCTGACCGGCGACCTCGCCGACTACCTCGCCGAGCGGCTGCACGAGGACCAGCGCTACGCCGATCCGGACCTCGCCCCGGCCAAGGCCCCCGGCGAGATCGACGCGGCCGCGCTGGCGCGGCTGCGCCAGCGCCTGCCGTTCGCCGCCGAGCTGGACGAGGAAACCCTGCGCGACTGGTTCGGCCGCTTCATCACCCGCTACCGCAACGCGCAGACGCCGGCGCTGCCCGATCGCGCGCTGGACGAGGCCGCGCTGCGCAAGCAGCTCGCCGCCGGCGCGCGCCTGCAGCGCCACCCGTGGTCGCGCATGGCGTGGAGCCGCGGCAAATCCGGCTGCACCTTGTATGCGAACGGCCAGGCCTGGCCCGCCCCGCCCGCGCTGGCGAAGCAGCTGTGCGCACAACGCGAGATCGCGCCCGGCACGGAGCCTCCGGCGGCGGCGCTTGCCCTGCTGCTGGCCCTGGTCAACGACGGCCACCTGGTGCTGCGCAAGGCGCGCCGCCGGTGAACGTCCCGACGGAAGGCGCCCCGGACGACGGCCGCCGCGCCATCGACGGCCGCGAGGCGCTGGCCGCCGCACGCCTGCAACTGCTGGCCGCCACGCGCCACCAGTTGGTGCTGCACCTGCCCCTGCTGGGCCGCGACGACTACGCCGGCGATGCGGAACAGGCCGAACTCAAGCGCATCGCCACCTCCGGCCGGCGCGCCGGGATCCGCATCCTGCTGCACGACCCGGCCGCCGCGCTGCGCGACGGCCATCGGCTGATCCTGCTGTTCCAGCGCCTGCCCAGCGCCATCGCCATCCGCACGCCCGTGGAAGACCCCGACCGCCAGAACGCCAGCGCCTGGCTGGTCAACGACACCGGCGGCTACCTCTACCTGCCCGACGCCGACCAGCCGCAGGGGCGCATGGCGCTGGCCGACCGCCCCGCGCAGGCGCCGCTGCAGCAACAGTTCGACGACATCTGGGCGCGCTCCGTCCGTGCCGTCGAGTTGCACAAGCTGGATTTGTAGCGCCTGCTGAACGCTCGGCCCATGGCCATCCGCTTTTGGTCGCCATTGGTCGAATCGGGCCGTTTCCGGGTTGCCGCGTCGCAGCAGCCCGGGTCTATAATTAACAACATTTTTCGCCGACGATCCCTGCCCCCGAGATCGCCGCAAGCCTCCCTTCCCCTGCCGGTGGTGACGTGAGTACAAACCTGATCCGCGAGTTCTTCGAATCTTCCCAACTCGCTGGCGGCAACGCCGATTACGTCGAATCCCTGTACGACTCCTGGCTCACCGATCCCGCGTCGGTGCCCGCCGAGTGGAGCAAGTATTTCGAGACGTTCAGGGGCCGCGAGGCCGGCGACGTCCCCCACGGCGGCGCCATCGCGCGCATCGAGGCGGCACAGAAGCAGCGCCATGTCGTGGCAGCCGCACCGGGCAACGACGAACACGCACGCAAGCAAGCCGGCGTGCTGCGCCTGCTGACCGCCTACCGCTCGCGCGGCCACCTCGCAGCCAACCTCGATCCGCTGGGCCTGGCCCACAAGATGGAAGCGCCGGACCTCGGCCTTGCCTTCCACGGCCTCACGGACGCCGACCTCGACACCGAATTCGACTGCGGCAACTTCGCCGGCGGCGGCCAGCGCATGAAGCTGCGCGAACTGCTGGCACGCCTGAAGAAGGTGTACACCGGCACGGTGGGCACGGAGTTCATGCACATCTCCGACCACGCGCAGCGCAACTGGATCTACTCGCACCTGGAGCAGGCCAACGGCAGCGCCGGGCTGGACAAGGCCGGCAAGCAGCGCGTGCTCGACGGCCTCACCGCCGCGGAAGGCCTGGAGCGCTACCTCCACACGAAATACGTGGGCCAGAAGCGCTTCTCGCTGGAAGGCGGTGACAGCCTGATCCCGATGATCGACGACGTGGTACGCGCCGCCGGCGACAACGGCATCAAGGACGTGGTGATCGGCATGGCCCACCGCGGCCGCCTCAACGTGCTGGTGAACATCCTCGGCAAGCCGCCGAAGACCCTGTTCAACGAGTTCGAGGGCAAGTTCGAGCACAACGACCACGACGACGGCGCCCACTCCGGCGACGTGAAGTACCACATGGGCTTCTCCGCCGACGTGCGCACGCCGCAGGGCGGCACCCACGTGGCGCTGGCGTTCAACCCCTCGCACCTGGAAATCGTCAACCCGGTGGTGGCCGGTTCCGTGCATGCGCGCCAGGTGCGCCGCAAGGACAACGACCGCACCACCGCCTTCCCCGTGCTGATCCACGGCGATGCGGCGATGGCCGGCCAGGGCGTGAACATGGAGCTGTTCAACATGTCGCAGGCCCGCGGCTTCAAGGTCGGCGGCACCCTGCACATCGTGGTGAACAACCAGGTGGGCTTCACCACCTCCAACCCGCAGGACGCACGCTCCACGCTGTACTGCACCGACCTGGCCAAGATGGTCAACGCGCCGGTGTGGCACGTGAACGGCGACGACCCGGAAGCGGTGATCCAGGTCACCCGCCTCGCCTACGACTTCCGCAAGCAGTTCCGCAAGGACGTGGTGATCGACCTGGTCTGCTACCGCCGCCACGGCCACAACGAGGCCGACGAACCCTCCGCCACGCAGCCGGTGATGTACCAGGTCATCAAGAAACTGCCGACCACGCGTGAGCTGTACTCGCGCGCGCTGGTGCAGCAGGGCGTGCTGGCCGAGGGCGACGCGCAGAAGCAGTTCGACGCCTACCGCGACCGCCTCGAGGCCGGCTCGGCGATGACCGAGCTGCACCCGTCGCTGACCAAGGACGTCGAGGTGGACTGGAGCCGCTTCCTCGGCAACAAGCTCTCCACCCCGGCCGACACCAGCGTGCCGAAGGCGAAGCTGGTCGCGCTGGCCAAGCGCATCCTGGACATCCCCAAGGACATCACGCTGCAGTCGCGCGTCGCCAAGATCTACGACGACCGCCGCAAGATGGCCGCCGGCGAACAGCCGGGCGACTGGGGCTTCGCCGAGAACCTCGCCTACGCCAGCCTGATCGACGAAGGCCACAACCTGCGCCTGGTGGGCCAGGACGCCGGCCGTGGCACCTTCTTCCACCGCCACGCCGTGCTGCACGACCAGAAGGACGGCCACACCTTCATGCCGCTGGCCACGCTGCGCGCCGACGCGGACGTGGAAGTGATCGACTCGCTGCTCAGCGAGGAGGCGGTGATGGCCTTCGAATACGGCCACGCCACCACCGACCCGCACACGCTCAACATCTGGGAAGCCCAGTTCGGCGACTTCGCCAACGGCGCCCAGGTGGTGATCGACCAGTTCATCAGCTCCGGCGAGGCCAAGTGGGACCGCCTGTGCGGCCTGGCGCTGTACCTGCCGCACGGCTACGAAGGCCAGGGCCCGGAGCATTCCTCCGCCCGCCTCGAGCGCTTCCTGCAGCTGTGCGCGATGGAGAACATGCAGGTCTGCGTGCCCACCACGCCGGCGCAGGATTTCCACATGATCCGCCGCCAGATGCTGCGCCCGGTGCGCAAGCCGCTGATCGTGATGACGCCCAAGTCGCTGCTGCGCCACAAGCTGGCCGTGTCCACGCTGGACGAGCTGGCCAACGGCAGCTTCCAGCTGGTGATAGCCGAGCATCGCGAGCTGGCGGCGAAGAAGGTCAAGCGCGTGGTGCTGTGCGCGGGCAAGGTCTACTACGACCTGCTGGAAGAGGCCGAGAAGCGCGGCGCCAACGACGTCGCCATCGTGCGCGTGGAGCAGCTCTACCCGTTCCCGCGCGCCGAGGTCGTGGCCGAACTGGAGAAATACCCTTCCGCCAAGGAAGTGGTGTGGTGCCAGGAAGAACCGATGAACCAGGGCGCCTGGTTCCAGATCCGCCACCACCTGCAGGCCTGCGTGGGCACCAAGCAGAGCCTCTCGTACGCCGGTCGCGCCCGCTCGGCCGCGCCCGCCGCAGGCCACCTCAACGACCACGTGGCCGAGCAGGCCGCGCTGGTGGAACAGGCGCTGGTCGCACCGGTCGGCACCGACCACTCGGCAGAATAAAATCACCCAGTTCGACTTTCGCGCCCATGGCCGGGCGCAAAACCACAGGATCAACCCATGTCCACTGAAGTCAAAGTCCCCGTTCTGCCCGAGTCGGTCTCCGACGCCACCATCGCCACCTGGCACAAGAAGGCCGGCGACGCGGTGAAGCGCGACGAGAACCTGGTCGACCTGGAAACCGACAAGGTGGTGCTGGAAGTGCCGGCGCCGATCGACGGCGTGCTCAAGGAAATCAAGTTCCAGGCCGGCGAGACCGTGAACAGCCAGCAGGTGATCGCGGTGATCGAGGAAGGCGCAGCTGCCGCAGCTCCTGCCCCGGCGGCAGCCGCTCCCGCGCCGGCTGCCGCTGCGCCCGCTCCCGCCGCGACCAAGGCTGCCGCCGCCGAGCTCTCGCCGGCCGCCCAGCGCGTCGCCACCGAGAACAAGGTCGATACCTCCGGCATCGCCGGCAGCGGCCGCGACGGCCGCATCATCAAGGAGGACGTGGTCAACGCCGGCTCGCGTCCCGCCGCCGCACCGGCTGCGCCGGTCGTCGCCACGCAGGGCGCGCGCCCGGAAGAGCGCGTGACCATGACCCGCATGCGCGCGAAGATCGCCGAGCGCCTGATGCAGTCGAAGAACTCGATCGCCATGCTCACCTCGTTCAACGAGGTGAACCTCGCCGCGGTCAGCAAGATGCGCAAGGACCTCGGCGAGCAGTTCCAGAAGGAACACGGCGTCAAGCTCGGCTTCATGAGCTTCTTCGTCAAGGCGGCCGCCGAGGCATTGAAGCGCCACCCGATCGTCAACGCCTCGGTCGACGGCAACGACATCATCTACCACGGTTACCAGGACATCTCGATCGCGGTGTCCACCGACAAGGGCCTGGTCACCCCGGTGCTGCGCAACGCCGAGAGCATGGGCTTCGCCGACATCGAGAAGGCCATCGCCGACTACGCGGTGAAGGCACGCGCCGGCAAGCTCACCATGGACGACCTGCAGGGCGGCACCTTCACCATCACCAACGGCGGCACCTTCGGCTCGCTGCTCTCCACCCCGATCGTCAACCCGCCGCAGAGCGCCATCCTCGGCATGCACACGATCAAGGAGCGCGCGGTCGTCGAGAACGGCCAGGTGATCGCCGCGCCGATGATGTACATCGCGATCAGCTACGACCACCGCATCATCGACGGCAAGGACGCGGTGCTGTTCCTGGTCGACATCAAGAACCAGCTCGAGAACCCGCAGCGCATGCTGCTGGGCCTCTGATGCCCTGAGCCCCTCTCCCTCCGGGAGAGGGGCTGGGGTGAGGGTACGGCATCGCCGCAACGCCTCACTCCGCCCGTACCCTCACCCGCCCTTTGGGCACCCGCTCCCGATGGGAGAGGGACAAAGCGAGAAACGACATGAGCGACAAATTCGACGTCATCGTCATCGGCGCCGGCCCGGCGGGCTATGTGGCCGCGATCCGCGCCGCGCAGCTGGGCCTGAAGACCGCCTGCGTGGATGCCTTCACCGGCAAGGACGGCAAGCAGGCCCTCGGCGGCACCTGCCTCAACGTGGGCTGCATCCCGTCCAAGGCGCTGCTGGATTCCTCGCGCCAGTACTGGAACATCGCGCACAACCTGCCGGTGCACGGCATCAGCGTGAAGGACGCCAAGGTCGACATGGCCACCTTCATCGGCCGCAAGGACAAGATCGTCAAGCAGTTCACCGGCGGCATCGGCCAGCTGTTCAAGGCGAACAAGGTCACCCCGTACTTCGGCACCGGCAAGTTGCTGAAGGGCAACCAGGTCGAGATCACCGCCGCCGACGGCAGCATGCAGACGATCAGCGCCACCAACGTGATCCTCGCCTCGGGTTCGGTGCCGATCGAGCTGCCGTTCGCGAAGTTCGACGGCCAGAACATCGTGGACAACGCCGGCGCGCTGGACTTCACCGCAGTGCCGAAGCGCCTGGGCGTGATCGGCGCCGGCGTGATCGGCCTCGAGCTGGGCAGCGTATGGCGCCGCATGGGCGCGGAAGTGACGATCATCGAGGCGCTGCCGGACTTCCTCTCGGTGGCCGACGCCGACATCGCCAAGCTCGCCGCCAAGGAATTCGCCAAGCAGGGCCTGGACATCAAGCTCGACGCCAAGCTCAACAAGGCCGAGGTGAAGAAGGACGGCGTGCACCTCACCTACACCGACAAGAGCGGCGAGCAGCAACTGGTGGTCGACAAGCTGCTGGTGGCCGTGGGCCGCCGTGCCTACAGCACCGGCCTGCTGGCCGACGACACCGGCGTGAAGCTGGACGAGCGCGGTCGCATCCTGGTCGACGAGCACTGCCACACCGGCGTGGACGGCGTGTGGGCGATCGGCGACGCGGTGCGCGGCCCGATGCTGGCGCACAAGGGTTCCGAGGAAGGCGTGGCGGTGGCCGAGTGGATCGCCGGCAAGGCCGGCCACGTCAACTACGACACCATCCCCTTCGTGATCTACACCGAGCCGGAAGTGGCCTGGGCCGGCAAGACCGAGAAGGAACTGAAGGACGCCGGCATCCCGTACAAGGTCGGCACCTTCCCGTTCGCCGCGATCGGCCGCGCCGTGGCGATGAACGAGGCCGTGGGCCAGGTGAAGATGCTCGCCCACGCCGACACCGACCGCATCCTCGGCGTGCACATGGTTGGCCCGGGCGTATCCGAGCTGATCGCCGAGTGCGTGGTGGCGATGGAGTTCAAGGGCTCCTCCGAAGACCTCGCCCGCATCGTCCACGCCCACCCGACCCTGTCGGAAGCCGTGCACGAGGCGGCGCTGTCGGTGGACAAGCGCGCCATCCACAAGGGCAATTGAAGTCAGGATGACTTCATCCCGGACAGCACAGGGATGTGCGTTGATCCGGGCTCCATCTGGAATGGATGACCTCTATCCCGTGCAGGCCATGCATGGCCGACGACACGGGATCCACGGCCCGCTCGTGGCGACATGAGCGGGCCGTTTGCTTTCTTCGCCGTCATTCCGGCGAAAGCCGGAATCCAGCGTCTTGTGCGAGACAGCAGCAAAGGCACTGGATCCCGGCTTCCGCCGGGATGACGCCCCGAAACTTTCGGTGATTTCGCCATGCCCCAACCCACCGCCCTCTGCGTCTACTGCGGCTCCAGCCCCGGCAAGCATCCCGAATACGCCGAGCAGGCCCGCGCCTTCGGCACCGAAATGGCCAGGCGCGGCATCGCGCTGGTGTACGGCGGCGGCAAGGTGGGCCTGATGGGCACGGTGGCCGACGCGGTGCTGGCCGCGGGCGGCAAGGCCATCGGCGTGATCCCGCGCCAGCTGGTCGAGCGCGAGGTGGCGCACCAGGGCCTCAGCGAGCTGGTGGTGGTGGATACCATGCACCAGCGCAAGACGCGCATGTACGAGCTGTCCGACGCCTTCGTCGCCCTGCCCGGCGGCTTCGGCACGATGGACGAGATGTTCGAGATGTTGACCTGGGCGCAGCTTGGCCTGCACCGCCACCCCTGTGCCTTCCTCGACGTGCGCGGCTACTACGCGCCGTTGCGCACGGCCGTCGACCACATGGTGGCCGAAGGCTTCGTGCAGCCCGGCCAGCGCGACAGCCTCTGGTTCGGCGAAGCCATCCCGTCGTTGTTCGAATGGATGGCGAACTACAACGGCGGCAACGCCGCCCGCGTGATCGGCCCTGCCAGCATCAAGGCCTGACCGGAGCAACCGCATGACCAGCTTCCGCGCCTTCCGCATCCACGACGACGACGCCGGCTACCGCGCCGGCATCGAAACCATGCCCACCGACGCACTGACGCCCGGCGAAGTGCTGGTCAAGGTCGCCTACTCCTCGGTGAACTACAAGGACGCGCTGGCCGGCACCGGCAAGGGCCGCATCCTGCGCAAGCCGCCGTTGAACGGCGGCATCGACGTGGCCGGCCACGTGGTCGCCTCCACCGACCCGGCCTTCAGGGAGGGCGACGCGGTGCTGTGCACCGGCAGCGGCCTGTCCGAGACGCGCGACGGCGGCTACGCCGAATACGCGCGGCTGGACGCGCGCTGGACCATTCCGCTGCCCGCGGGCCTGGACCTGCGCGAAAGCATGATCCTCGGCACCGCCGGCTTCACCGCCGCGCTGGCCCTGCTGCACATGCTGGACAACGGCCAGACGCCCGCGCTCGGTCCGATCGCCGTCAGCGGCGCCAGCGGCGGCGTGGGCCAGCTTGCGATCGACATCTACAGCCGCGCCGGCTACGCGGTGCACGCGATCAGCGGCAAGGCCGACCACTTCGACTTCCTGAAGTCGCTGGGCGCCGCCGAATGCATCGACCGCCACGCGCTCGCCTTCAGCGGCAAGCCGATGGACTCGGCCCGCTTCGGCGGCGCACTGGACAACGTGGGCGGCGCGATGCTGGCCGGCCTGCTGCCGCTGGTCGCGCCCTACGGCAACGTGGCGATCTGCGGCAATGCGGGCGGCATCGCCTTCGACAGCACGGTGATGCCCTTCATCATCCGCGGCGTGAACCTGCTGGGCGTGGCCTCGGCCGGCACCGCGCGGCCCATGCGCGAACGCGTCTGGCAACAACTTGCGGGCGACTGGAAACCGCGCCACCTGGCCCGCATCGCCACCCGCGAGGCCACGCTGGGCGAGCTGCCCGACGTGTTCGACCGCATGCTCGCCGGCGATTCCTTCGGCCGCACCGTGGTGCAGGTGGGCGGCGATTGACGCCGGGCACCTTGGAAGCACGCCGGCACAGGCATAGAATCCACCGAACCGCTAACAAGGGGACAACTGGCTTATGGCACGCATCCTGATCGTCGACGACTCGCCCTCGCAGCTGCTGGGCCTGAAGCGCATCGTCGAAAAGCTCGGTCACGAGACCCTCACCGCCGAAGACGGCGCCGCCGGCGTCGAGGTGGCCAAGCGCGAGATCCCCGACCTGATCCTGATGGACGTGGTGATGCCGAACCTCAACGGCTTCCAGGCCACCCGCACGATCAGCAAGGATGCTGCCACCGCGCACATCCCGGTGGTGCTGGTGACCACCAAGGACCAGGAAACCGACAAGGTGTGGGGCATGCGCCAGGGCGCCAAGGCCTACGTCACCAAGCCGATCAAGGAGGACGAACTAATCGCCACCTTGAAGGAACTGCTGCCGGCCTGAGCATGCGCTTTCGCGTCCGCCCACGAAAATGGCGCCTCACGGCGCCATTTTCGTCATGCGGCCGCTGCGCCACCGCTCAATGGCGGGGATCGTAGTCCGCGAACTGCTTTTGCAGGGCCTCGTAGGCCGCGCGCTGCTTGTCGTTGCCCACCGCCGGTGCGCGTATCGACAACTCCACGAACTGGTCGCCGGGCTGCGCCCCCGGCATGCCGCGTCCCTTCAGGCGCAGCTTGCGCCCCGATTGCGAACCCGCGGGAATGCGCAGCTCCACCGTACCGGCCAGGGTCGGCACCGGCACCGTGGCGCCCAGCGCCGCCTCCCACGGGCTGATCGGCAGCACATGCAGCACGTCGCGGCCATCCAGCTTGAAGCGCGGGTTGTCGCGGATGCCGATTTCCAGCAGCAGGTCGCCGTTCGGGCCGCCACCATGGCCGGGATGACCCTGTCCCGCCAGCCGGATCGATTGGCCCGGCTGGATGCCGGCGGGGATCTTCACTTCCAGCACGCGCTCCTCGCCACGACCGTCGTGCAGGGATACCCGCGTGCGGCCGCCGTCGAACGCGGTCTGCAGATCGACCGTGACCTTGGCCTGCACGTCCTGGCCGCGGCGCGCGCGCGGCTGGCCGCGCTGGGCACCGGCGCCGCGGTTGCCGAACAGGTTCTCGAAGAAATCGCTGAAGTCGCCTTCGCCGCCGAAGTCGAAGGGCTGCCCCTGCCCCGCTCCTGGCCGGAACTGCTCGCCGCCGCGGTAGCCGCCGGCCCGCCACTGGTCGTAGGTACGGCGCTTCTCGGGATCGAGCAGCACCTCCTGCGCCTCGTTCGCCTCCTTGAACTTCTCCTCGGCGCCCGCTTCCTTGTTCTTGTCCGGATGGTACTTGCGTGCGAGCTTGCGGTAGGCGGTCTTGATCTCCGCCTCGCTGGCCCCGGGCTTCACGCCCAGGATCTCGTAATAGTCTTTGGTTTCCACCGCCACTCCTTCGCACCGATTGCATCAACGCCAAACGGCCCGTGGCGGATCATCGTCCGCCACGGGCCGCACTCGCAAGCCGCATGTCGCTCAGTGGGCAGTATCGATCACGATGCGGCGCGGCGCACTCTCGGCCTTCTTCGGTATCGCGATCTCCAGCACGCCGTGGCGATTGCTGGCGGTGATGCGCTCGGCATCCGCGTTGTCGGGCAGCGTGAAGCGGCGCAGGAAGGCGCCATGCGGACGCTCCTGCCGCGAGCAGACGGGCGCATCGGCCTGCTCGGCCACGCGCTCGCCCCGGATCGAAAGCACGTTCTTCTCCATGCTCACCTCGATGCCCGCCGGATCGACGCCGGGCACGTCGGCACGGATCACGAAGCGTCCGGCTTCCTCGTGCACGTCCACGCGCGGCGACCACGCGGCAGCATCGCCGCCCTGGCCTTCGCCGGACTCCGCGAAGCCGTCGAACGCCTGCCGAAACACCCGCGCGTCGCGCGGCAGGCCCCACACCACATGATGATTCAGGCTCATCGTGAAACTCCTCGATTGGATTGCGGCACGTCGCCGCCTGCCCGCACAGATAGGTACGGCGGTTTCCGATTCAAGGCGGCGCGCGCAATCCCTCGCCAGCCGGCGCAATCGGGTGCATGCTTGCGGTTCATGTTCGAAGCACGCGCGGAATGACCTGCATGCGCCACCCGATCCGACCGGGCCTTGCCCTGGCACTGGCCCTGCCTGCGGCACTCGCTGCGGCGCAGACATCGACGCCGGCACCCGCGGCAGGCGACCGCGGCGTGGCCATCGCCGATGCGCCCGTGCCGCGCCCCGCCGGCACGCCCTGCGTCGCGAACCTGTATGCCGATGTCGCGTTCGACGACCACGGCGAATCCACTTCGCGCGAGGCCAAGCCACGCGACTGGACCTACACGCCGCCCGCGCAGTGCGCCGGGCCGTGGGCCAAGGTGGTGCTGGAAGCGGATTTCTCGGTGGACGCCGGGCGCCAGTACGACCGCACGGCCAGCCTGTGGCTCGGTGGCGTGAACCTCTATTACGGCACCACGCAGGAACCGAGTGCCAAGGTCGCGCCGCACTGGCACGTCGAACGCGACGTCACCGACTACGCCAGCCTGTTCCGCGCTGCCGGGCACGGCCAGGTCATCCTCAACAACTGGGTTGGCGGCAAGCGCGACAGCGTGATCCACGGCAGTGCGCGGCTGGTGTTCTACCCGGCAACATCGGACAACCACCTCGAACCGCCTGCCGACCTGGCGCTCGGCCTGGTCGGCGACAGCGGCGGCCATCCGGTCGACGTGCAGGACGACAAGCAGACGCTGTCGCGCATCTTCACCCTGCCGCGCAACGTCGAGCGCGTGGCGCTGGACCTGATCGCGCAGAGCCAGGCCGTGGACGAACAGTGGTACATGTGCATCGACGACACCGACGTGGAACCCACGCGCGAGTTCTCGCTGGGCCCGCCGAACGCCGGCGACCCGCTGGAACAGTGCGGCGGCGGCAACTACCGCGAAGTGGCCGTGAGCATCGACGGCCAGCCGGCCGGCCGCGCGCCGGTCTATCCGTGGACCTACACCGGTGGCGTGGATCCGAACCTGTGGCGGCCGACGCCGGACATCCAGACGCTCAATTTCACGCCATACCGCATGGACTTGACGCCCTTCGCCGCACTGCTGGACGACGGCAAACCGCACACCGTGGCGGTGCGCGTGCTCGGCGCGCACGACTTCTTCAGCCTCGCCGCCAACCTGCTGGCCTGGCGCGACCACGGCCGCGAGGTGCTCACCGGCAAGCTCACGCAGAACACGCTGGCGACGCAGCAGGACAGCCTGCAAGCACGCGTGCAGCGTCACTTCGAGCACGGTGCCGGCGGCACGCTGCATGGCGAGGTCGACACCCTGCAGGACAGCAACTACGTGATCGCCGGCGAGCTGCAGACCTCGCGCGGCAAGGTCGCCACACGCGTCGAACATCGCTCCAGCTTCGCCAACCGCCAGCGCTTCGACCATCCGACGCAGGACACCTACGACCAACGCATAGTCATGCGCGCGCAGGTGCTCGATATAGTCGCCAGCACCACCGGCAGCGGCACGGTGCAGCGCCAGCATCGCCTCGAATACCCGCTGCTGATCGACATCCACAAGCAAGTTCACGCCAGCGGCGACTTCATCGCCGACATCACCGTGCAGCAAGGCTACCTGGGCAAGCGCCAGCGCACGGAAGGCGACCGCGTGGCCTTCTGGTCGACGCTGGACAACCATCTGCTCAGCCACAGCAACACCGACTTCAACGCCGGCGGCACGGCCATCACCGGCTCGCACGGGCAACATGGGCAGCAGTCGTACCACTTCAGCGATTCGCTGGGCAGCTGTTACGCACGGCGCGTGGAAACGCGCGACCAGGCGGTGGTCGCCGTGGTTTCCGGCCAGGGCTGCCCGAACCAGGCCAATCGCCTGGACGGCCATTCACATCCGTAGGACACACCCCATGAGCATCCAGATCGGACAAACCCTGCCTGACGTCGAAGTGCGCCTCGTCGGTGACGGCATTCGCGAAGCCCGCACCAGCGAGCTGTTCGCCAACCGCAAGGTGGTGCTGTTCGCGGTACCGGGCGCGTTCACGCCTACCTGCTCGAACCGGCACCTGCCCGGCTACGTGGCGCACTACCACGACTTCCGCGAGCGCGGCATCGACGTGATCTGCCTGTCGGTCAATGACGCCTACGTGATGCAGGCCTGGGCCGCTGCGCAACACGTGCCGCACGACTTGCTGATGATCGCCGACGGCAATGCCGCCTTCACCCGTGCGCTGGGGCTGGAACTGGACGGCACTGGCTACGGCATGGGCCTGCGCGCGCGCCGCTTCGCGCTGTATGCCGAGGATGGCGTGGTGCGCCAGCTGCACGTGGAGGCGCCGGGCGAGTTCCGCGTTTCCAGCGCGGAAGCGATGCTGGCAGCGACCTGAATCGGGCAAGCCCCGGTTTCATCGAACTGTCATCCACCCTGCCTAGGGTGGCTGGCATGACCATCACGCGACGCGAATTCCTCCGTGGCACGGGCAGCCTGATCGGAGCCTGCGCCCTGGCCGACACCTGGCGCACGGCGGAGGCATCCACGTCTGCCATGGCCATGCCGATGGCCTCGCGCACCTCGGCTGCGATGCTCGCGGCGCCCAAGCTGCCGCTGATCAACCCCGCTTCACTGGCCCGCTTCGTCGATCCATTGCCGATACCGGCGATGGCATGTGCAACGCAACGGCGCGTGCATCCGGCCTACCCGGGTCAGGAGCTGCCCTGCTACCGCGTGGAGATGCGCGCATTCAAGGCGCGCCTGCATCGCGACGTGCCACCCACCGCGCTGTGGGGTTACGACGGCTCGTTTCCGGGGCCGACGATCGAGGCAAGGCGCGGCGAGCCACTGCTGGTCGAATGGGCGAACGCCTTGCCGACGCAGCACTTCCTGCCGATCGACCACAACCTGCACGGCGCGGAGAAAACCAACCCCACGGTGCGCGCCGTGACGCACGTGCACGGCGCACGCGTGCCAGCCGGTGGGGATGGCTATCCGGAAGACTGGTACACGCCGGGTCATTCGAAGCTCTATCTCTACCCGAATGGGCAGGACGCGGCCACGCTGTGGTACCACGACCACGCCATGGGCATCACGCGGCTGAACATCTACGCAGGGCTGGTCGGCACATACATCGTGCGCGATCCGGAAGAACAGGCGCTGGCCCTGCCCGCCGGCGACTGCGACATTCCGCTGGTCCTCTGCGACCGCCTGGTGGCGCAGGACGGGCAGCTTTATTACCCGGTGTCCGACGATCCCGACGCGCCGTGGGTCATGCAGTGCAACGGCAACCTGCCGCTGTGCAACGGCAAAATCTTTCCATACCTTGAAGTCGAGCCGCGCAAGTACCGCTTCCGCATCATCAATGTCGCCAACACCAGCTTCTTCGACCTGTCGCTCCCGCACGACCAGCCGTTCCAGCAGATCGCCAGCGACCAAGGCCTGTTGCCCAGGCCGCTGGAACGCGCGCGCATCGAGTTGTATCCCGCCGAACGCGCGGACGTGGTGATCGATTTCGCCGGCCTGGCCGGAAAGACCATGCAGCTGCGCCATCAGTCGCAAGGCATCCTCGAATTCCGCGTGCGCGACAGCGCGAAGCGCGACACCTCGGCGCTGCCTGCGGTGTTGCGCGACGTGCCACGCATCGATCCAGCCAGTGCCGTGCGGCACCGCGTGATGACGCTCAACGAAACCGACGATGCCAACGGCAATGCGCTGCAGATGCTACTCGACGGCAAGCGCTGGTCCGATCCGGTCAGCGAAAATCCGCGCCAGCACAGCGTGGAAACCTGGAGTTTCGTCAATCTCACCGGCGACGCGCACCCCATCCACCTGCACCTGGTGCGCTTCCAGTTGCTGGATCGCCGTCCCTTCGACCTGTTCGCATGGAACGCGCGCCGCGAACTGAAATTCACCGGCCCCGCGCAAGCGCCCGAGCCGCATGAAATGGGCTGGAAGGACACCGTGCGCGCCGACCCCGGCATGGTGACGCGCATCGCGATGCGCTTCGAAGGCGAACCGGGGCGCTATGTCTGGCACTGCCATTTCCTCGAGCACGAGGACAACGAAATGATGCGGCCCTACGACGTGCTGCCCGCGCATTCGTAAATACCTGCGCACCAACCGTGCAGCGCGGCACACCACTTGTCGCCGCGCTGTCATCGCGCGCGGCCCGCGTGTCGCGCGATTGCCAACAGCGCGTCATGCAGGCAGCGCACGCTGCTCCTGCTTGCGCAGTGCCAATGCATGCGTGGGCGCAATCAGGGGGATCACTCGAGTCGGCGCGCAGAAAGCCGGCAGGAGAGACCAGTCATGTCCAGGAAATTCGGCAGTACCCGCTTGAAACCCTTCGCGCTGTGCATGTTGGCAACCGGCATCGTCGGCCTTGCCAACGCACAGACGAACACCCCGCAAAACGACGCCACCTTCCGCACCAACGTGCCGAAGACCTCCAGCACGCCGGTGCAGGGCCTGCCCGGCGGCATCGTGACCCTGCACACCCCCGGCGATGACCAGGACGCCAGCAACCGCACGCGCACTCCGATCAAGCACGTGATTCTGCTGATCGGCGAGAACCGCACCTTCGACCACGTCTTCGCCACCTACACGCCGCCCGCCGGGCAGAGCGTGAACAACCTGCTGTCCGAAGGCATCGTCAACGCCGATGGCACGCCCGGTCCGAACGTGGCCAGGGCGCAGCAGTGGCAGGCGAGCCAGACCGGCAATTATTCGAACTCGCCCACGCGCATCGGCGCCTACGCCAACCTGCCGCAGATGAACACCGGCGGCGCGCCGACACAGCCTTACCTCGCTTCCGCCGCGCAGGCCGAGGCAGTCGAACCGGCACTGCCGAGCGCCGATTACGTCGAGCTCGCCGAAGGCGGCACGGGCTTGCCCGGCGATGTGGTCGACACGCGCTTCCCGGCCACGCTGCCGAATGCGCCAGTCGATATGCACGCATCGATCAGCTACAACGACTACGCCAACAGCCCGGTGCATCGCTTCTTCCAGATGTGGCAGCAGTTGGACTGCAACACCGCCAGCGCCACCCTGAAGAACCCGAGCGGCTGCCGCGCGGATCTGTTCCCATGGGTGGAAACCACCATGGGTGCCGGCAACAACGGCAAGACGCAGCCCGCCAACTTCACCGACGAAAGCACCGGGGAAGGCTCCACCTCGATGCAGTTCCTCAACATGGCGCAGGGCGATGCACCGTACTTCAAGCAGCTCGCCGAGAAGTACGCGTTGAGCGACAACTTCCACCAGTCGGTGATGGGCGGCACGGGCGCCAACCACATCATGCTGGGCTTCGGCGATGCGATCTATTACGCCGACGCAAACGGCAACCCCGCCGTGCCGCCGGCCAACCAGATCGAAAACCCGGACTCGCAGAGCGGCACCAACAACTGGTGGGTGCAGGACGGCTACAGCGGCGGCTCCTACGTGAATTGCGCCGACGACAGCCAGCCGGGCGTGGGCGCGGTGCGCAGCTACCTGAAGAGCCTGCCCTACCACACCTTCCGCGGCACGGATTGCAAGGCCGGCGCGTATTACCTGGTCAACAACTACAACCCCGGCTACCTGGGCACGGGTGAAGCCGCTCCGCTCGGCGCCGACCAGTACACCGTTCCGCCGACCACCCAGCAGAACCTCGCGCTGCTGCTGAACCGCCACCACGTCAGCTGGAAGTACTACGGCGAAGGCTGGGCGAACGGCACGGAATCCGGTGAAGCCGGCACCTTCTGCAACATCTGCGATCCGTTCCTGTACTCCACGCAGGTCATGACCAACGCCAAGCTGCGCGCGAACAACCAGGACATCAACAACCTCTACAGCGACATCCAGAACGGCACGCTGCCCGCCGTGGCCATCGCCAAGCCGGACGGACTGCTGGACGGCCATCCGGCCTCGTCCAAGCTGGAGCTGTACGAAGGCTACGTGCAGAAGATCGTGCAGATGGTGCAGGCCAACCCGACGTTGTGGAACGACACCGCGATCATGATCACCTTCGACGAAGGCGGCGGCTACTACGACTCCGGCTACGTGCAGCCGATCGATTTCTTCGGCGACGGCACGCGCATCCCGCTGCTGGTGGTCTCGAAGTACTCCACCGGTGGCCGCGTGGTGCACACCTACTTCGACCACGTGTCGTTCGACAAATTCGTCGAAGCCAACTGGGGCATCGGCGAGACGATCTCCCGTCGCAGCCGCGACAACCTGCCGGACCCGATCCAGCTGCGCAACAACCCGTACGTGCCGGTCAACGCCCCGGCCATCGGCGACCTGATGGACATGTTCGACTTCCATGGCGACGGCCGGGCAGACGGCGGCAACGTCGCTGCCGCGCCGAACTGAAGCCCAGGCAAGGCATGCCCCGCCCACTCCGGTGGACGGGGTTTTTGCCGTTGCCAACCCCGGAGCACTCCATGAAACCGAGCGCGCGATCCGCCGCCCGCCATGTCCGCGCAACAGCGTTCGCCCTGCTGCTGTCCCTCGCCGCCTGCGCGCCGGGTTCCGCCGCCCATGCCGATCCTGGCGATTTCCAGGCCATGCCCGGCTTGTGGAAGATCACCCTGCGCACCGTCACGAACGGCCATGCCGCCCCTGCGCAGGTGAAATGGAAATGCCTCTACGACGGCGGCGACCCGTGGGCGACCTTCGTGGACGCGATGGCGCCCGACGCCGGTTGCCGGCGCAGCGACGAACACCGCGCCAGCACCGCGCTGGCATGGCAGGTCCATTGCGGTGCGCGCCCGGGCCGGGGGCGCATCGCGCTCGACTCGTCCCAGCACTACACCGGCAACGTGACGCTGGACGCACACGAGGTACTGCGCATCGAAGGTGCGCGCGTTGCCGCCTGCACCAGTCCCAGCGACTGAGCGCGGCGGCCGGCAGGACAGGCGGCGCCATGGGCAAGCCTGACCGGACAGACCATGCCCGGCACCAAACGCATGCCGTCGGCGACGCACCTGCAGAACCGGCAACGGCAAGCCCTCCCCCGCCGACCGCACGCCCCGCGCGAACGCGCCGGACGGCCCGCTGTATAGTCGGCCGCGTCACGCCGATGACCGGGCCGATCGCGGCTGCGGCCCGCCATGCCATCCATCGTCCGAGGGGAACCCCATGCGATACGCATTGTTCGAGCGCCAGCGGGACGCGTTGCTGCTCGTCGCCCGCATCCTGCTGATGCTGCTGTTCGTGCTGTTCGGCCTGAGCAAGCTCGCCGACTACGCCGGCACCAGCGCCTACATGGCGGCCGAGGGCCTGCCACTGCCCGCGCTGGCCGCGGTCGTGGTCATCGTGATGGAGTTCTTCGTGGGCCTGGCGATCGTGCTCGGCTTCTGGACGCGGCCGCTGGCCCTGCTGCTGGCCGTGTACACGCTGGGCACGGCGCTGGTCGCGCACCACTACTGGAGCATGGCCGGCGCCGAGCGCATGGCCAACATGATCAACTTCTACAAGAACATCTCGATCATCGGCGGCCTGTTGCTGCTGTGCCTCACCGGCCCGGGCAGGTATTCGATCGACCGCCGCTAGGCGCCGCGCATGGCGGGCGCCGCGCGGGATTCAAAGATCCCGGCTGCCGCTCAGCAGCACGCTGCGTCCGCGATGCAGCGGCACGAAGGTTTCGTCGAATTCGACGTCGTGCAGGTCGCGGTCGAACAGGTTGCGCACGCCCAGGGTGACGCTCCAGCGCGCGCCCTGCCATGACACGTTCGCGTCCGCCTGCACCTGGCCCGGTATGGCGAAGTACGCCGAACCGTCCGACAGCACGCTGCGGCTGGCACTGCGCGCCAGCAGGCCCCCGGCCACGCCCCAGCCGCGCAGCGGGCCGCCCTGCAGGCGATAGCTGGCCCACAGGTTGAAATGCTGCCGCGGCATGCCGAGGGGCGGCGTGCCGTCGTGATTGTTCACCAGGGCGTTGCTGTAGGCCGTGCTCAGGTTCAGCCCGGGCGCCAGCCTGCCGTTGAATTCCACCTCGACGCCGCGGTTGGTCTGCCCGGGGCCGGGGATGCCGTAATACGGCGGACGCGGCGAACTGATGTCGTTGCTGTGGTCGAGCATGGTGCGGTAGGCCGCCACGGTGAGCATGGCGCGCTGGTCGAACAGCATCAGCTTGGTGCCCGTCTCCAGCTGGCGCGAACGCGATGGCAGCAGCGGCTGGCCGTCCTTGCCCAGCACTTCGTTGGCCTGGAAGCCGCTGTCGGCGCTGGCGTACAGCGACAGCAGCGGCGTGAGCTTGTACAGCACGCCGGCGTTGGGCACCCACTGCGACTTGTGCGCCGTCACCGGATTGCCGGCGGCATCCAGCGTGGTGAGTTCGTAGGTCGTGCGCCGCAAGGCCAGCAACACGTTCCAGCGCCCGCCCAAGGCCATCTGGTCCTGCAGGAACAGCGCGTGGTCGGTCGTCCACGGGCTGGAAGCCGCATGCAGGTCGACGACGTTGCCCGTCGCGATCACGGAGGACACCGACGGCAGCGGCGGACTGCTGTAGAGGTTGTAGCTGGACAGCGACGGGAAGCCGAACATGTCGTCCACGCTGCCGGACAAGGCGCGCGAGTAGTCGAAGCCGGCGACCAGCACGTGGCTGACCAGCCCGCCGTCGAACCGGCCCACCACGTCGTTCTGCAGGGTGTAGAACGCATCGTCGTATCGATACCGTTCGGCGGCCAGCAGGCCGACGTCGCCGTTCGGCGAGAAATCGGCCAGGTCCCATTCCTGCACGCTGGAATCCTGGCGCACGTACTGGCCGCGGCTGCGGAACGTCCAGACATCGTCGAAGCGGTGTTCGAACGCATACGACAGGCGGGTGGTGCGGAACAGCGAATGGTCGCCGGGATTGCCGGTCATCAGGCCCGGCGACGTCTCGCTGGACAGGCTGTCGCCCAGCATCACCGCGTAATCGGGAATCGGCTCGTGCCGCACGATGCGCTCCACCGACACCACCAGCTTGTTGGCCCCGCGCTGCCAGCCGATGGAGGGCGCCAGGTAGACGTTGCGCTGGCCGCGCCGGCCCTGTCGGGTCTGGTCCGCGTATTCGGCGGAGGCCACCAGGCGATACGTCCACTCGCCCCCCTTGCCCAGCGGCCCGCCCAGGTCGACGCCCAGCTGGCTGCCGCCGTACTGGCCCATGGAAAAATAGAGCCTGTGCACGGGGGTGGCCGTCGGCTGCTTCATCACGAGGTTGATGAGGCCGCCGAAATTGTTGCTGACCGAGGCGTCGCCGATGATCGCCTGCGGCCCCTTCAGCACCTCCACGTGGTCGATGCCGATCAGCGGCGGGAAATCGCCGTAGGACACGATGCTGTTGGGCAGCCCGTCGACCATGCCGTTGCCCACCTCGAAGCCGCGCACCAGGAACACCGGCAACGCGTCCGCGCCATCCAGGAACAGCACGCCGGCCACGTTGCGCACGGCATCGGCCACGCTGCTCGCCTGCTGCGAGTCAAGCAGCGCATGCGGCACCTCGCTCACCGAGGCCGGCAATTCGAGCAGGTCGGTATCGACGCGCGTGGCGCCGCCGCCGACGTCCACCAGGTAATCGCCCTGGTCGACCTCGCCGGTGGCGACCACCGGCGCCAGTTGCCGCACGGCGGGCCGCGCGGCGGGTGCCATGGCGGCCTTCGACGCGGCAGGCAACGGCTTCACCACCACCGTCGCGGCATCGACGAAGCTGTAGGTCAGCCCCGTGCCCTGCAACAACTGCCCAAGCGCGGCCGCCGCCGTGCAGTCGGCGTCGACGCCATGCGAACGCACCGGGTCGACCCGGCCGCCCGCCGTGAGCACCTGCATGTCCGCCTGCCGGCCGAATGCGATCAGCGCGGTGGAAAGCGACTGCGGCGGTATCGCGAAATGCAGGGTGGCCGCCGCATCGGCGGCACGGCACGGCGCGACCGCAGCCGCGATGGCAGCCACCATTGGCAGCAGGCCCAACCGCCTCATGGCATCCACTTGCCCCCGGTAAAAGCGGCAAGTTTGGCATGCGGATGGGGGGAAGTGTGGGGCAGCCCGCAACGCGCGGCCACGGCGACGGCGCGCCGCGCCCCGCCCGCCGGGAATCACACGCCGCCGCCCCTGCTCAGGGCTGGCCCGCGGCAGGCTCCTGGCCGCGGTTTCCGGCCTTCGCCGGCACGGCTTTCTGCAACGAGCCTACGGTGACCGTGCCCGACCACGCCGCATCCCTGGTGGCGAAATAGTGCCTGGGGTTCCAGAACCAGTCCGCGTACAGCTTGTCGCAATCCCTTGCATCGCCGCCCGCGCACTGGCCGCCGCCGGTCGATGTATACACGGCCACGTCCTGGTGGGGCCGCAGACCGCCGGCGGACATGTCGGCAAGGCTGTCGCGCATCGCCTGCTCCAGGCGCAACTTCGCCACGGGATCGCCGTATTGCGCGTACAGCGCCTGCTCCTGCTGCGTGGCCTGCCTGCGCTGGTCCGCATCCAGTTGCCCCCATATGGCATCGCGCGTCGCCATGAATTGCGGATAGTTCCGTTCCGCGGCCAGCGCGACCCATGCATAAGCCATGACCGGGCTCCTGGGCACGCCCTGTCCCTCCAGGTACATCAGGCCGATGCTCAGCTGCGAGGGCTTGTCGGCATAGCGGGCGGCAAGCCGGAAGTAATGCATCGCGCCGCGGTAGTCCCCCACCACGAAGCGATGCATGCCGTCGAATTCGTAATAGAGATCCGGATGTCCCGTCGTGTAGGTCTTGTCCAGGACGGACAACGCCTGCCGCGGGGACTCCGGTGCCTTGCCGGCGCCGTCCTGTGCCAGCACGCACGCGGCGAAGGAAAGGGGAAGCAATGCCGCCATCAAGACGAATCGCGGTGCCATGGTGGCCTCCGGCTCATTCAACGTCCTGCGGAACGCCACGCGGCCATCCGGATGCCGCGTGAACCAACACCCATGTTGCCCCGCCAAGGTACATCCGTTGCGCATGGCGCGCACGTGCCATCCGGTGTTTTTCCGCAGGGAGCCGAGCTGCCTGGACGGCGTCGCGGTACGCCTGGCCTGCACCGGCCTTCGCTGGCCGCCCCCTGTGCCTGCCATCAATGCCGCTGCGTGGCAGCCGTGTTCGCGGACAGCGTCACCGCATGCTCGCCCATCGCCACCTGCAGCGGGAACACCTGCGGCAAGGCGCGCAGCCAGCCGTCGATATCGTCGGCATGGACCGTGCCGGTGAAGCTGAGCCCGGCCAGGTCGGCACCCTCCAGCCGCACGGGCCTGTCGCTGTAGCGGTTGACGCTGGCGAGCACCACGGCCAGCGGCTCGTCGACGAATTCCAGGCGGTTACCGCGCCAGCCGGCGGCCTGTTCCGGCGTGGTCGTGCCCAGGCTCAGGGCATGCGTGGCCGCATTCCAGACCACGCGCTGCTCGGCGCCGGCATCCAGCGTGTTCGCTGCATCGCCTGCGGCGGCCACCCGCACCTGCCCTTCGGTCACCGCCACCGCCACTTCGCCACCGCTGCGGCGCACGTCGAAGGCGGTGCCGATGTCATGTACCGTGATGCCGCCGGCGACGACCTCGAAGGGATGCCGCGCATCGTGCTTCACCTGGAAGTACGCCTCGCCTGCTTCCAGCGTCGCCAGGCGCTGGCCCGCCGTGAAACGCACGCTCAGGCGGCTGGCGCCACCCAGTGCCACCCTGCTGCCATCCGCGAGCACGATGTCGCGATTCTGCCCGGTGCTGCTCGCATACGTCGCCTGCACCACGGCATTGCCGGCGACGCGTCCCCACCACAGCAGGCAACCGCCGGCGACGAGCAGCGCCGCCACGCTGGCCGCCGCGGCCATCGGCAGCCAGCGCCGGTGCGGCGCGGCGACGGGCGCGAATTCGCCCAGCAGCTGGCGGCGCGCGGTGGCATCCAGTCGGCCCAGCCGTGCGCCGAAGGCGCTGACGTACTCGAAGGCGGCCAGGTGGCGCTCGTCCCGTGCCGTCCAGTCCAGCCATTGCTCCACGCTCGCCTCGGCGCCGCGCGGGTCGCGCAGGCGCGTCCACCAGTCGGCGGCGGCCAGCAGCATGGGTTCATCGAAGGGTTGCTGGGTGTTGGCCATCACGGCATCTCCCGTTCTTCCACCACGCGCGCGCGGCAATGTGCCAGCGCGCGGGTGACGTGGTAGCGCACCATGCGTGCGCTGAGGTTCATGGTTTGCGCGATCGCGTCGAAGTCGCGCCCTTCGAGCACGTGCAGCACGAACGCCTGGCTGGTCTTGGCCGGCAGTTCGCGCAACGCCACCTGCAGTTCGCGCCATTGTTCGGACGCCATCGCATGGCGCTCCGGTACCGGCGCGAGATGCAGTTCCGGCATGGGCTCCGGCACTTCCTCGATGGGCGGCACGTCGCGCAGCTTGCGCATGCGCAGGCGGTCTACCGCGAGGTTGGCCGCGATGCGGAACAGGAAGGCACGCGGCGAATCGGCCTGCTGCTGCCCCAGGCGCTCCAGCGCGAGCATGCGCAGGAAGGACTCCTGCGCCAGCTCCTGCGCGTCGGCCAGCGAGCCCAGCCTGCATTGCAGGAACGCGACCAGCGCACGGTTGTGCTCGCGGAACAGGGCCGCGACGCCGGTTTCATGGCCAGGCGCTGCCAGGGTGTCGATGCTGTCTTGCGGCTGGTTCATGACGCTTTTGCGTACGCCCCCTGCAACCGGTGGTCGAAGCCTGGCATGTCGACGGGATGCCCATGCCCGCACCGATGCCCTGGCAGCGCGCCCAGCGCATCGATCAGCAGGCGCTCGGCTTCCATGCGCAGGGCTTCGCGCTTGCGGAACGCGGAACGATGCCGGCTGGGCACGTCCGCCTCGGTCCTGGGCTGCGCTCGCAGCGGCAGCTCGTACCAGCCGTCGCCGTTGGTCCTGCCCTGCTGCTCGCTCCAGTAGGCATCGTAATCCGCCACGAAGCGGCGGCGCGGATTGCGCAGGGGATGGCCCAGGTTGCCGACTGCCAGCAACCGCGGCATCCCCCAATGCCGCGCCAGCGCACGGACCAGCGCCAGCATCAGGCAGCGCGGGCGCAAGCCATGCAGGTTGCGCGTCAGTTCGCGCACGGTTTCCCGCGCGGCGGCGCCGACCGGCCCCTGGATGCAGCCAATGGCCAGGGTGCCCTCGCCGATGGCCGTGACCACGATGCTGTACAGCGGATTGCCGAGTTCGTCGCCGAGCTGGATGCACAGCTCGCCCTCGCAACCGAGGAAGATCGGCGGCCGCAGGCTCAGGATCAGCCGACCGCCGTCCTTCAGGGTCAGCAGGCCCAGCGGCGCGGCACCTTCCACGTACACCGCGCGGAACAACGGCGCCGGCATCGCCGCGAGCACATGGCGGTAATGCCAGTGGATCGCCCGGAGGCGCTGGCCGCGGTGCCAGCCGCGGTGGAGGTAGCGATGCAGGTGGCGTTCCAGCATGCGCGGATCGCGGCGGCGGAATGCCTGCAACGCCGGCTCCCGCTCGACGAAGGCCAGGAAACCCGCCTGCTGGCGGAACATGGCCAGGCAGCGGGCGACGTACTTGGCCGCCATGAACATGCGCTTGTCCGCGTCGCCATGCCAGTCGTGGCGGCCACGCAGCGAGCGCAGCAGGTATCCCATGGCCCGGGGCACCGGCATTCCATTGCCGCGCCATGCCGCCGGCCGTCCGGGCCGCGGGATGGTGCGCAGGATGTGCTGCATTTCGTTCAAGGTCGTCGTCCCGCATCGAGCGTTCGCAAGCAAGACGTTTGTGGCCCGGGAAATTGAAACGACGACGCGGAGGGGCGGATGCCGGATGCGAAAAGCCCCGGACAGGACCGGGGCTTTCCGTCGCATGGCTGCGCCAGGCGGGGATCAGGCCTCGCCTGGGCCCGTTTCCGGCACCGCGTCCCCCTCGGACGCCGGCTCTTCGCCGTTGCCTTCCTCGGCATCCAGGCGCACCACGCTGACCAGCGATTCCTCGGCCGGCAGGCGGATCAGGGTGACGCCCTGCGCGATGCGGCCGACCTTGGCGATTTCCGCGGCGCGCGTGCGCACCAGGGTGCCCTGGTCGGAGATCAGCATGATCTCGTGCGTCTCGTCGAGGGACACGACGCCGACCAGGTTGCCGTTGCGCTCGGAACACTGGATGCCGATGACGCCCTGGATGCCGCGGCCCTTGCGCGGATACTTCGACAGCGGCGTGCGCTTGCCGTAGCCGCGCGCGGTTGCGGTAAGCACGTAGGTCTCCGACGGCGACGCGGATTCGCCGGCCAGATCCTCGGCCTCGTCCGCCTCGCCTGCCTCGTCGTCGCTGCCGGCCTGCTCGGCCGCATGCTCCACCACCAGCAGGGACACGACCTGCGCCCCCTCGGCAAGGCGGATGCCGCGCACGCCCGTGGCGGTGCGGCCCATCACGCGCACCTCGCCCTCGGCGAAACGCACGGCGCGGCCGTTGGAGGCGAACAGCATCACGTCGTTGTTGCCGTCGGTGAGTTCGACGTTGACCAGCGCGTCGCCCTCGTCGAGGTTGATCGCGATCTTGCCCTTCTGCAGCTGGAACGCGAATTCGCTGAGCGGCGTCTTCTTCACCGTGCCCTGCCGGGTGGCGAAGAACACGTAACGGTCCTCGCCGTATTCGCGCACCGGCAGCACGGCCTGCACCTTCTCGCCCGCGGCCAGCGGCAGCAGGTTGATGATGGGCTTGCCGCGCGCGCCCGCGCCCGCCTCCGGGATCTGGTAGACCTTGAGCCAGTACACGCGGCCGGTGCTGGTGAAGGTGAGCAGGGTGTCGTGGGTGTTCACCACCCACAGGCGCTCGACGAAATCCTCGTCCTTCAGCGCGGAGGCGGAACGGCCCTTGCCGCCGCGGCGTTGCGCGCGGTAGGTGCTGGCCGGCTGGCGCTTGATGTAGCCGCTGTGCGACAGCGTGACCACCATGTCTTCCGGCGCGATCAGGTCGAGGACGTTGAGGTCCTCCTGCGAATGCTGGATCTCGGTGCGGCGCGCGTCGCCGAATTCGTTCTTGACCGTCTCCAGTTCCTCGCGGATCACCGCGAGCAGGCGCTCCGGGTTCTCCAGGATCTCGATCAGGCCGCGGATGGTTTCCAGGATCTCGCGGTATTCGTCGGACAGCTTCTCCTGCTCCAGCCCGGTCAGGCGGTGCAGGCGCATGGCGAGGATTTCCTGCGCCTGCACCTCGGAAAGCTGGTAGCCCTCGGCCTTGAGGCCGTCGCGCGGGTCCATGTCCTCCGGCCGCGAAGCCTCCGCACCGGAAGCGGCAAGCAGCGCGCCCACCATGCCGGGCTGCCACTTGCGCGCCAGCATGCGCTCGCGCGCCTCGGCCGGCGAGGCCGAGGTCCGGATCAGCTCGATCATCTCGTCGATGTTGGCCAGCGCGACGGTGAGGCCTTCCAGGATGTGCGCGCGGGCGCGCGCCTTGCGCAGCTCGAAGATGGTGCGGCGGGTCACCACCTCGCGGCGGTGGCGGATGAAGGCCTCGAGGATGTCCTTGAGGTTGAGCAGGCGCGGCTGGCCGTCCAGCAGCGCCACCATGTTGATGCCGAAGGTGACCTGCAGCTGGGTCTGCTGGAACAGGTTGTTGAGCACCACGTCGGCCATCGCGTCCTTGCGGATTTCGATGACCACGCGCATGCCGTCCTTGTCGGACTCGTCGCGCAGCTCGCTGATGCCCTCGATCTTCTTTTCCTTGACCAGCTCGGCGATCTTCTCGATCAGCCGCGCCTTGTTCACCTGGTACGGCAGCTCGTGGACGAGGATGGTCTCGCGGCCGTTGCTCTCGGTCTCGATCTCGGTCCTGGCGCGCACCAGGATGCGGCCGCGGCCGGTGCGGTACGCTTCGACGATGCCGGAGGAGCCGTTGATGATGCCGGCGGTGGGGAAATCCGGGCCGGGGACGTAGTGCATCAGGTCGTCGACCGAGAGCGCTGGCTCGTCGATCAGCGCGATGGTCGCGGCGATGACCTCGTTGAGGTTGTGCGGCGGCACGTTGGTGGCCATGCCCACCGCGATGCCGGCCGAGCCGTTCACCAGCAGGTTCGGCACGCGGGTCGGCAGCACCAGCGGCTCGTGCTCGCTCTCGTCGTAGTTCGGGCCGAAGTCGACGGTTTCCTTGTCGATGTCGGCCAGCAGCTCGTGCGTGAGGCGCGCCATGCGCACCTCGGTGTAACGCATCGCCGCCGCGTTGTCGCCGTCGACCGAGCCGAAGTTGCCCTGGCCGTCGACCAGCATGTAGCGCAGCGAGAACGGCTGCGCCATGCGCACGATCGCGTCGTAGACCGAGGCATCGCCGTGCGGGTGGTATTTACCGATCACGTCGCCCACCACGCGGGCCGACTTCTTGTAGGGCTTGTTCCAGGCGTTGCCCAATTCGTTCATCGCGAACAGCACGCGGCGATGCACCGGCTTCAGGCCGTCGCGCACGTCCGGCAGCGCGCGGCCCACGATCACGCTCATGGCGTAGTCGAGATAGCTCTGGCGCATCTCGTCTTCGATGTTGACGCGAATGACTTCTTTGGCGAGTTCTGCCATTGAGTGGCTTCCCTGGAGGACTGAAAGGAGCGCGAAACAAGTGCGGCACGAAGCGCGCCGGAGGCGCTGTCACGTGCTGCGACTAAGCCTCTCGCGCAATCTCGGGATCATAGCACAGACGCGCATTTCGACCAAGCAAAACGCGCTTTGAATTCAAACACTTACGCCTGCGTCCTGGGCTTCTTGTAAAGCATCGCGCGGGCACTGGCGTAATTGACCACCGCAGCCACGGCGGAGCCCACCGCAACGGCCAGCACGGGCCAGCGGTGCCAGGACGGGAACAGCAGCAGGCTGCCGGCGTAGGCGGCGTAATTGACTGCGGCGCCGAAGCCCATCAGGGCCATCCAGTGCAGCCATTCGCCCAGCAGCGAACGGCCGCTGGAACGCGCCGCAAACGTGCGGCTGCGGTTCCACCACCAGGTCGCCGTGGCGGCAACGAGGAAAGCGAAGACCTGTGCGACGTACGGATTGGCGCCGAGCATCGACACCAGCATCTGCAGGATGGCGGCATCGACCACGAAGCCGATGGCGCCGCCGACCGCGAACAAGATGATTTCGCGGCTCGGCTTCATGCAGCGAACATCGCGCGCATCGTGGCTTCGGTCGGGCGCTCGATCACGCCGCGCTCGGTGACGATGGCATCGATCAGGCCGGCCGGCGTGACGTCGAACACCGGGTTCCAGGCCTCGGCGCCGTCCACCACCACGCGCTTGCCGCCGATGGCGAGCAGTTCCGCCGGATCGCGCAATTCGATCTCGATGTGCTCGCCCGAGGCGGTGGCCATGTCCACCGTGGACGACGGCGCGGCCACCATGAACTTCACGCCGTGGTGCTTCGCCACGATGGCGAGCTGGTAGGTGCCGATCTTGTTCGCGGTGTCGCCGTTCGCGGCGATGCGGTCGGCGCCCACGATCACCCACTGCACCGCGCCCGACTTCATCAGGTGCGCGGCGGCCGAATCGGCGATCAGTTTCGCGGGAATGCCGTCGCGCACCAGCTCGTACATGGTCAGGCGCGCGCCCTGCTGCCACGGCCGCGTCTCGCCGGCGAACACGTTCGCGATGCGCCCCTGCGCCACACCCGCGCGGATCACGCCCAGGGCGGTGCCGAAACCCGCCGTGGCCAGCGAGCCGGTGTTGCAATGGGTGAGCACGCCCGAACCTGGCGCGATCAATGCGGCGCCGAGGCTGCCCATGTGGCGGTTGGCGGCCAGGTCCTCGTCCTGGATCGCCTGCGCTTCGCGTTCGAGAACCTGCGTATCCGCCCCGGCGGCGATGCACGCCTTCATGCGGTCCAGCGCCCACATCAGGTTCACCGCGGTCGGCCGCGCCGCGCGCAGTTGCGCCAGCGCGGCGTCGAGCGGCGCGCCCTGCTGCGCGGCCAGCACCACGCCCCAGGCCGCGGCGATGCCGATGGCGGGCGCACCGCGCACGGCGAGGTCCCTGATCGCCTGCGTCACCGCGGCGGGATCGCGGCAATCGATCCAGCGCTCCTCCTGCGGAAGCAGGCGCTGGTCGAGCAAACGGAGGTGGTCGCCGCGCCATTGCACGGCGCGGACGCGGTCGTAGCGGTCGTAATCCATGGGGAGCTTCGTGAGTTGAAACGTGAAAGTCAGGGTAAGGTCTGATTAACCGGTTTCGCGCTCGTCATTCCGGCGCAAGCCGGAATCCAGTGCCTTTGCTTTCTAAGGAATTGAAGGCACTGGATCCCAGCTTTCGCTGGGATGACAAACAAAACCAGAGAATCCTCAGGGCGATTCCGGCATCACCAGCCACAGGATCAGGTAGATCAGGATGCCCGATCCGCCCAGCAGGGTGAGGACGATCCACGCCACCCGCACCAGGGTCGGATCCCAGCCGAGGTATTCGGCGATGCCGCCGCACACGCCGGCCAGCGTGCGGTTCTGGCGGGAACGGTAGAGACGCTTTTCCATGGAGGCTCCTGTCGGGTCAGTCGCGCGCGCGCAGCCACTGGTGGATCGCCGGCGGCACCTCGCGCTGCGCGCGACCGGAGACGTAGATGCCGATGTGGCCGCCCTTGAACGCGAGTTCGGTGTAGTCGGTGGTGCCCACGCGGTGCCTCAGGGCACGCGAGGCATCGGGCGGCACCAGGTGGTCCTGCTCGGCGTAGATGTTCAGCACCGGCTGGCTGATCATGCCCAGGTCCACCTCGCGGTCGCCGATGACCAGCCCACCCTTCACCAGCTTGTTGCCCTGGTAGAAATCCTTGATGAACTGGCGGAAGGCTTCGCCGGCCTGGTCGGGCGAGTCGAAGATCCAGCGCTCCATGCGCAGGAAGTTCTCCAGCTCCGCGGGCTTGTCGAGGATGTCCACCAGGCCCACGTATTTCTGCTGGTTCAGGCGCACCGGCTTCAGCGTGAGGTAGACCCAGTTCATCAGCGTCGCCGGCACGTTGCCCAGTGTGTCGACGAACAGGTCGGCGTCCATCGCGCGGCACCAGTGCGAAAGCATGTTGTCCGGCGTCTGGAAGTCCACCGGCGTCACCATGGTGACCAGGTTCTTCACCTTGTCCGGATGCATCGCGCTGTAGCACAGCGAGAATGCGCCGCCCTGGCAGATGCCGAGCAGGTTGACCGCGTCCAGGCCGTGGCGTTCGCGCAGCGCGTCCACGCAGCGGTCGAGGTAGCCGTTGAGGTAGTCGTCCAGCGTCAGCCAGCGGTCGGCGCCGTCGGGATAGCCCCAGTCGATGAGATAGACGTCCTCGCCCTGCGCGAGCAGGTTGCGCACCAGCGAGCGGTCGGCCTGCAGGTCGGTCATCCACACCGTGTTGACCAGCGCATAGACGATCAGCGTGGGCGTGCGCGTGGTGGGCGCGCGGTCGCCCTTCATGTGCCACAGCTTGAGCTTGTCCTCGGCATGCACCAGTTCGCGCGGCGTGTTGGCGTAGACGGGTTCGCTCATGCCGCGCAGATGGCCCATGCCGGCGCCAAGCCGGCGCTGGAACTCGCCGATTTCCTGCATCAGCCGCGTGGGATCGAGATGGAGTGGCATGTCCATGGTGTGCTCCCTGTCAGCGCTTGCGTGGGCGGGTGGCGGAAGCGGCGGGCTTGGCCTTGGCGGCGGCTACGCGCTTGGCGGCGGGCCTGGAAGCCGGCGCCGGTGCCGGCCTGGCGCCAAGCGCGGCAAGCTCGCGTTTCAGCGACGCCACTTCGCGGCGCAGCGCGAGGATCTCGTCCGCGACATCGCCGCTTCCCTGCTTGCGCAACTCGCGGCGCAACTGCTGCAGGCGCTCGCCCAGCGACGAAACCTCCTCGCGGGTCGGCAGGCCCAGCTCCCGGCACCATTGGCCGGTCTGTTTCTGCTGCAGCTGGCGCACGCGCATCTGGCTGTTCACCATCTCGCCGTAGGCCGCGCGGAATTCGTCGGACAGCGCGATCTCGGCGTAGGCATCCTCGGCGGCATCCACCCACAGGTCGTACAGTGCCTTCAGCGATTCGATCGGCGGGCTGGCGGCATCGCGCTGCGCGAGCTTCGCCTGCAGGCGCTCCAGGCCCTGCGTGTTCGCACGCTGGATCAGTTCCTGGTAGCGCGCGTTCGCCTCCAGCGCCGACTGGATCGCGGCCACCAGTTCCTGCTGCTGCATCAGTTGTTCGCGATGCAGGCCGAAGCCCGGCACCGGTCCGCCGCCCGCCGTCGCCGGCATGGCGAAGCCGTTGGCCTGCACCGATTGCAGCCAGGCCTGCCATTGCTGCACGAAGCCTTGCGCCGCGGCATTGTCGATGCCGTTGAAGGCCTGGGTGAACGGCTGGTTGCCGGAACCTGCCCAGGAGCGCAGCAAGGTCTGCCAATCCGCACCGGGCTGGCTGGAACCTGCCGCCGCCACGCCCTGCATCCAGTCGAAACAGCCCTTGAGGCCGGCCAGCGTGCGCTCGAATGCCTCGTTGCCCGGCGGCGGTGGCGCCACGGCGCGCGGGGGCTGCAACTGGCGCAGCCACGCATCCCAGGATTGCTGGGCCAGCACCTGCCAGTCCTTGATGAAATCGCCTGCCTGTCCGTTCATCGCACGCCCTCGTCAGCCGGTTTTCTTATCGTAGCGCCTTGGGCGATCCCGCACGCGCCCGCTCACTCGCCAGGCACCGGTTTCTTCGCATCCCGCTGCCGGTCGAGGGATGCCCGCGACGCGGGCGCGACATCGCTGCCGCCGCCGAGCCTTGCCTCCACGAAATACAACGGGCGGCGCTTGGCCTCCATGTACGTGCGGCCGATGTATTCGCCGATGACACCAAGAGCAAGCAATTGAACGCCGCCCAGGAAGAGGATCACCACCATCAAGGTCGGGTAGCCATGGACGGGGTCGCCCCAGATCGACGCCTTGACGAAAATCCACAAGCCGTACGCGAAGGCCACCAGGGCACTGCATGCGCCCACCCAGCTGGCCATGCGCAGTGGCGCGGTCGAAAAGGAAGTGATTCCTTCGACAGCCAGGTTGGTCAATCGCCAGTAGTTCCACTTGGTCTCGCCCGCCTTGCGGGGATCGCGGTCATACAGCAGGGCGACCTGCCGATAGCCGATCCAGGCGAAGATCCCCTTCATGAATCGTTGTCTTTCCCGAAGCTCCCGCACCGCCTCGACGGCGCGCCGGGACATGAGCCTGAAGTCCCCCGTATCCCGCGGCACGGGCACGTTGGCGAGGCGGTTCATCACCCGGTAGAACGCCGCCGAGGTAGCCCGTTTGGCGACCGTCTCGCCGGCCCGGGAAGACCGGCTGCCGTAGACGACGTCGTAGCCTTCCTCGGCCTTGGCGAGCATGTCCGGGATGAGTTCCGGCGGATCCTGCAGGTCCGCATCGATGACGATGACGGCATCCGCGTCGACGTGATCAAGGCCTGCCGTAAGGGCGGCCTCCTTGCCGAAGTTGCGCGAAAGCCGCAACGCGGTCACCCGCCGATCCTTTTCCGCCAGCGACGCCAGGTGTTGCCAGGTGGCATCGGTACTGCCGTCGTCCACATAGACCACGGTCGCATCGGCGGCCACGCCGACAAGAACCGCCGCGAGCCGTGCATGGAAGACATCGATGACTTCCGCCTCATTGTGCGCGGGAACGACTATGGCAAGAGTTTTGGACATGGCCAGGCACCTTCCGATCCGTTGAAACACGCAACCAGCAACACCATCGAGTCCCGCATCGGGCCACTCCATTTCCGCAGGGCGGGCTTGGACTCTAGCAAAGCGTCATCCGCCCATCCCCTTTCGCCGTCAATGGATACGCAAACGCCCCGCACTTTCGGTGCGGGGCGTTTGCGGGAACACACGGTGCGAGGTGCGGCGGGCGATCAGCCCTCGCCCTCCTCCACCGCCTTCATGGACAGGCGGATGCGGCCCTGCTTGTCCACTTCCAGCACCTTGACCTTGACGATGTCGCCTTCCTTGAGCTTGTCGGAAACCTTCTCGACGCGCTCGTTGGAGATCTGCGACACGTGCACCAGGCCGTCCTTGCCCGGCATGATGGTGACGAACGCGCCGAAGTCCATCAGCTTGGCGACCTTGCCCTCGTAGATGCGGCCCGGCTCGACGTCGGAGACGATCTGCTCGATGCGCTTCTTCGCCGCCTCGCCCGCGTCGCGGTTGACCGAGGCGATGATCACGGTGCCGTCGTCGTTGATGTCGATGGTGGCGCCGGTCTCCTCGGTGATCGAGCGGATGGTGGCGCCGCCCTTGCCGATGACCTCGCGGATCTTGTCCGGGTGGATCTTGATGGTGATCAGGCGCGGCGCGTATTCGCTCATCTCGGTGCGCGCGGTGCTGAGCGCCTTGGCCATCTCGCCGAGGATGTGCAGGCGGCCGCGCTGGGCCTGGGCCAGCGCCACCTTCATGATCTCCTCGGTGATGCCGTCGATCTTGATGTCCATCTGCAGGGCGCTGATGCCCTCGGACGAACCGGCCACCTTGAAGTCCATGTCGCCGAGGTGATCCTCGTCGCCCAGGATGTCGGACAGCACGACGAAGTCGTTGCCTTCCTTCACCAGGCCCATCGCGATGCCGGCCACCGGCGCCTTCAGCGGCACGCCCGCGTCCATCATCGCCAGCGAGGAACCGCACACCGAGGCCATCGACGAGGAACCGTTGGACTCGGTGATTTCCGAGACCACGCGCAGCACGTAGGGGAACGCTTCCATCGACGGCTTGACCGCCTGCACGCCGCGCTTGGCGAGGCGGCCGTGGCCGATCTCGCGACGCTTCGGCGCGCCGAAGCGGCCGGCCTCGCCCACCGAGAACGGCGGGAAGTTGTAGTGGAACAGGAACGGATCCTTCGACTCGCCGGCCGGCGCGTCGATGATCTGCGCGTCGCGCGTGGTGCCGAGGGTGACCACCACCAGCGCCTGCGTCTCGCCGCGGGTGAACAGCGCCGAGCCGTGGGTGCGCGGCAGCACGCCCACGCGTGCGGTGATCGGGCGGATGTCGTCGAGCTGGCGACCGTCGATGCGCTGCTTGGTCTTCAGTACGCCGCTGCGCAGGGTGTTGTACTCGATCTCGGCGAACGCGTTGTTGATCTCGAGATCCGACCAGCCGTGCGAAGCGGCGCTCACGGCGATGCCGGCCTTGATGTCGCTCTTCAGCGCACTGATCGCGTCGCGGCGCTCCAGCTTGTCGCGGATCGCGAAGGCCTTGACCAGGCGGTCGCCGAGGATGCTCTCGATGGCCGAGAACAGGGCATCGTTACGGGTGGGAGCTTCCCACTTGAACGACTTGCGGCCGGCTTCGGCCACGAAGGCGTTGATCGCCTCGATCGCGGTCTGCATCTGCTGGTGGCCGAACACCACCGCGCCGAGCATCACCTCTTCGGAAAGCAGTTCGGCCTCGGATTCCACCATCAGCACCGCACCGGCGGTACCGGCGACGACCAGGTCAAGCTTCGAGCCGGCCAGCTCGGAGGCATCGGGGTTGAGCAGGTACTGGCCGTTGGCGTAACCGACGCGGGCGGCGCCGATCGGGCCCTTGAACGGGATGCCGGCGAGGGTCAGCGCGGCGGAGGCGCCGAGCAGGGCCGGGATGTCGCCATCGACCTCGGGATTCAGCGAAACGACCTGGGCGATGACCTGCACTTCGTTCTTGAACTCTTCCGGGAACAACGGGCGCACCGGGCGATCGATCAGGCGCGAGGTCAGCGTCTCCTTCTCGGTCGGACGGCCTTCGCGCTTGAAGAAGCCACCCGGAATACGGCCGGCGGAGTAGAACTTCTCGACGTAGTCGACGGTGAGCGGGAAGAAGTCCTGCCCGTCCTTCGCCTTCGCCGCGGCCACCGCGGTGACCAGCACCACGGTGCCGCCCATGCTGACCATCACCGCGCCGGACGCCTGGCGGGCGATTTCGCCCGTCTCCAGCGTGACTTGGTGCTTACCGTACTGGAATGACTTGGTTACTTTCGCCACGATGATTTCCTGCCTTTTTGAAGAGCACGACCATGGATGGCCGCCTCTTGATCTTTGCGTTCACGGGCGAACGCAGAACCTTTGGAAAGTGCGGCCATGGATGGCCGCCCTTTTGACTTTCGCGTTCAGGACGAACGCAAAAGTTACCTCCGGAGACCCAGGCGCTCGATCAGGCTCTGGTAACGGGCCAGGTCGCGGTCCTTCAGGTAGGCGAGCAGGCTCTTGCGGCGGTTCACCAGCTTCAGCAGGCCGCGGCGGGAGTGGTGATCCTGCTTGTGCGACTTGAAGTGCTCGGTGAGGTGCTCGATGCGGGCGGACAGCAGCGCCACCTGCACTTCGGTGGAGCCGGTGTCGTTCGGCACGCGGCCGAAGTCAGCGATGATCTTGCCGGTCTGTTCTGCGTTGAGCGACATGGTGATACCTGTTTCCTTGAAAAGACGATGCGAAGCTTGCGTTTGCGTCATCGGGCGGCAATGACGCAAACGCAAGCTTCGACTATGGATGAAAGTGTCGGATTAACTTGTTTATTCTAACGGCTGCGCGGGCTTGGCAACAAGGGATGCCTTGATCAAATCCACCGGAACGGGCGAATTCACGGCGGCGGCAGGTTGAAACCGCGCAGGATGCGGCTGCGCCCGTCCGCATCCAGTTCCAGCAGGGCCAGCAGGGCGCCATCGCTGGCAAACGCGGCATGCGGCCCGCTGACCCCGGCCACCACGATGGGCTGGCCGCGGGCGATCGCCTGGCTCTGCGCCTCGTCCAGTTGCAGCTTCGGCCAGTCCTCCAGCCCCGCCACCACCGGCAGCAACCAGGCCAGCAGGGCATCGTCGCCCTGCCCCGCAGCCTGTTCCAGCTCGGCCAGGGTGACCATGCGCGGCGCATGGAACGGTTCCACCCACAGCCGGCGCAAGGCGGTGAGGTGGGCGCCGCAACCCAGCGCTTCGCCCAGGTCCACGGCCAGCGAACGCACGTAGGTGCCGGAACCGCATTCCACCTCGAACACCAGGGTGTCCGCCGTGCGTGACCGCAGTTCCAGGCTATGGACCTCGACCTCGCGCGGTGGCGCTTCCACGGCCTCGCCTCGGCGGGCCTTGAGATACAACCGCTCGCCGCCCTGCTTCAGTGCGGAGTATGCCGGCGGTACCTGCACGATGCGGCCACGCAATGGCGCCAGCGCCGCCTCGATCGCGGCATCGTCCAGCACGGGCACCGGCCGTTCGCACAACACTTCGCCTTCGCGGTCGGCCGTGGTCGTGGTGATGCCCAGCCGGCACTCGGCCCGGTAGGCCTTGCGTGCGCCGAGCAGGTTGCCGGCAAGCTTGGTGGCCTCGCCGAAGCACAGCGGCAGCAGGCCGGTGGCCATCGGGTCGAGCGCGCCGGTGTGGCCGCCCTTGGCGGCGCGAAACAGGCGGCGCGTCGCCTGCAGGGCCTCGTTGGAACTCAGGCCCTGGGGCTTGTCGAGCAGCACGATGCCGTGCAGGTCGCGCCAGGCGATGCGGGGGAGCTTGCGTTCGCGGGGCATGGAACTCGGATTACGGTTCGTCGTCCGATGGCGTGGCATCGCCTGCATCGCGCAGCAACGCGTCGATGCGTTCGCCCTTGTCCACCGAGTCGTCGTACTTGAAGCGCAGTTCCGGCACCCGGCGCAGCCGCATGCTGCGCGACAGCGAGCGGCGGAACTCACCCGCCAGCGTGTTCAAGGCCTTCACCGCTGCCGCCGACTGCTCGGGCAGCAGCGCAGTCACCCACACCGCCGCGAAATCCAGATCGCGGCTCACTTCCACATCCGACACGCTGCACGACGGCAGGCCGTGGTCGCGCACCGCGGCATGCACCAGCATGCCGAGTTCACGGCGCAGTTCGGCGCCTACGCGGTCGGTACGTTTGAAGTCGCGGGAGGGCATGGATGGAAAGCCGGGAATGGGGAATGGGGAATGGGGAATGGGGAATGGGGAATGGGGAATGGGAAAAGCCAGCGTAGCCGCGAGCCGCAGGGAACGGGGAACCGCTCTTTCGATTCCCTATTCCCCATTCCCTATTCCCGCGAAGTACCTTGTGATGCCTCCGGCATCACAAGGTACGAGCCACCTCGATACGCTCGAAGCACTCGATCTGGTCGCCGACCTTGACGTCGTTGTACTGCTTCACGGCGATGCCGCATTCCATGCCGTTGCGCACTTCGTCGACCAGATCCTTGAAGCGGCGCAGCGATTCCAGCTCGCCCTCGAACACCACGGTGTTGTCGCGCAGCACGCGGATCGGCTTGCTGCGCTTGACGTGGCCTTCGGTGACCATGCAGCCGGCGACCGCGCCGAACTTGGAGCTGCGGAACACCTCGCGCACCTGCGCGATGCCGAGAATCTCCTCGCGGATCTCCACGCCCAGCAGGCCGGAAGCCGCCTGCTTCACCTGGTCGATCACGTCGTAGATGATCGAGAAGTAGCGGACATCGAGGCCCGCGGTGTCGATCACCTTGCGCGCCGAGGCGTCGGCACGCACGTTGAAGCCGATCACCAGCGCCTTGGAGGCGGCGGCCAGGGTGGCGTCGGACTCGGTGATGCCGCCGACGCCGGCGGCGATCACGTTGACCTTCACGTTCTCGTTGCCGATCGCGCTGAGCGATTCGCGCAGCGCCTCGACCGAACCCTGCACGTCGGCCTTGACCAGGATGTTGAGCGTCTGCTGCCCGGCGCCCTGGCCCATCTGCGCCATGATGTCCTCGAGGCGGTTGGCCTTGCTGACCATGCGCGTCTCGCGGCGCCTGAGCTGGCGCTCGGCGGCCACCTGCTTGGCCAGCTTCTCGTCGGCCACCACCACGAAGTCGTCGCCCGCCTCCGGCACGCCGGAGAGGCCGAGCACCTGCACGGGGATCGAGGGGCCGGCTTCCTGCACGGTCTTGCCGGTCTCGTCGATCAGCGCGCGCATGCGGCCGTACTCGATGCCGCAGACCACGAAGTCGCCGCGCTTCAGCGTGCCCTGCTGCACCAGCACCGTGGCCACCGGGCCGCGGCCCTTGTCCAGGCTGGATTCGATCACCACGCCCGAGGCGGCGCCGTCGACCACCGCGGTGAGCTCCATCACCTCGGCCTGCACCGAGATCGCGTCGAGCAGCGTATCGATGCCCATGCCGGTCTTCGCCGACACCGGCACGAACGGCGTCTCGCCGCCCCATTCTTCGGGGATCACTTCCAGGTTGCCCAGGCCCTGCTTGACGTGGTCCGGGTTGGCGTCGGACTTGTCCATCTTGTTGAGCGCCACGATCAGCGGCACCTTGGCCGCCTGCGCGTGCTTCACGGCCTCGGCCGTCTGCGGCATCACGCCGTCGTCTGCGGCCACCACCAGCACCACGATGTCGGTGGACTGCGCGCCGCGGGCGCGCATCGCGGTGAACGCGGCGTGGCCCGGGGTGTCGAGGAAGGTGATCACGCCCTTCGGCGTTTCCACATGGTAGGCGCCGATGTGCTGGGTGATGCCGCCGGCTTCGCCGGAGGCGACCTTGGTGCGGCGGATGTAGTCCAGCAGCGAGGTCTTGCCGTGGTCGACGTGGCCCATGATGGTGACCACCGGCGGACGCGGCTGCTTCTCGCCTTCCAGCTCCACGCTCTGCGTGTGCGCGGCCAGCGCGGCCTCGGCGTCGTTGGCGTTGGACTCGACCACCTTGTGGCCCAGCTCCTCCACCACCAGCGTCGCGGTGTCGCGGTCGATGGTCTGGTTGATGGTGGCCATCACGCCCATCTTGAACAGCGCCTTGACCACCTCGGAACCCTTGACCGCCATCTTCTGCGCCAGCTCGGCGACCACGTTGGCGTCGCCCACCAGCACGTCGCGCACGACGGCGGCGGTGGGACGGGTGAAGCCATGCGCACCGCCGGCCGGCGAACCGCCGCGCACGGCTTCGCGCGCACCGCCCTTGACCGGCTTGCCGCGCTTGCCGCTGGAACGGCGCGCGCGATCGGCGTCGCTCAGGTGCAGTTCGCCCGCGGCGAAACGCTTGCCGCCGGGCACGTCGTCGCGGTCGCGGCCGCCACCGTGGCGGGCCTTGCCGCGCGCGTCGCCCGCTGCCGCGGGTGCCGCGGCACGCACGGGTGCCGGCGCGGGAGCAGGCGCAGGCGCCGGCTTGACCAGCTTCTCGCGCTTGCGCGGCTCGTGCACCTGCGGAACGATCATGCCCAGGCCACGCGTGTCGAGGCGCTGCACCACGGGCGCCGCCACCTCTTCGACCGCGCTGGCGGCGCTGCTTGCGGGAGCGGCCGGTTCGTCGGCTTCCGGCGCCGGCTCGGCGACCGCCTCGGGTTCGCCCGCGGATTCGGCTTCGGCAGCGACGGCCGCCTCGGCCTCGGCCTGGCGACGGCGCTCCTCGGCCTCTTCCTGTGCACGCTGCTGTTCTTCCAGTGCGCGCTGCTGCGCTTCCTGCTTGCGCTGTTCGGCGTCACGGCGACCCTGTTCTTCCTGCGCACGCTGCTCGCGCGACTCGGCCAGCTTGCGCACGGCCTCCTCGCGCTCGGGTTCGACGCTGGCTTCTTCGGCGATCACGCTGCGCTTGACGTAGGTGCGCTTGGCGCGCACTTCGACGGACACGGTCTTGGCCGTGGGTGCGGCGCCGCGGCCACCCGGGGTGGAAACCTTCAGCTCGCCGACCGTGCGGCGCTTCAGCGTGACCTGGCGCGGCGCGCTGTCGACAGCCTCCGCATCCAGTTCGCTCTTGCCGTGGGAGCGGCGCAGGAAGCCCAGCAGCTTCACCTTCTCGGTGCTGCTGACCACCTGCTCCGGATCGGAGAAATTCATGCCCGCCTCGGCAAGCTGGCTGAGCAGCTTGTCCACCGGCTTGCCCACCAGCTGGGCGAGTTGTTTGATCGTGATGTCCGACATCGTGTTGTTTCTCCGCCATTCCCGCGCTTGTCGCCCGTGCGGCCTGCGCCACGCGAACACCGCCATCCATGGTGGAAGGCCTGCGGCCTTCCTCGGCGCGCCCGTCCGGGGCGCGTCCGTTCGCGGTTAGCCGCCCTTCTCCAACTGCGCGATCATCGGCGCACGCGCCGCCATGATCAGTGCCGCAGCACGCTCTTCGTTCATGCCTTCGATGTCGATCAGGTCGTCCACCGCCTGGTCGGCGAGGTCGTCCACCGTGGCCACGCCGCGGTTGGCCAGCGCATACGCGGTCTCTTCGTCCATGCCCTTGAGCGCCAGCAGCTCTTCGCTGGGCTGGTGCTCGTCGAGGTCTTCCTCGACAGCCAGCGCCTCGGTGAGCAGCGCATCGCGGGCGCGGGCACGCAGTTCCTCGACGATGTCCTCGTCGAAGCCTTCCACCGCCAGCAGTTCGGCGCTGGGCACGTAGGCGATTTCCTCGACGCTGGAGAAGCCTTCCTGCACCAGGATGTTGGCGATCTCCTGGTCCACCTCGAGCTTTTCCATGAACAGGTTGCGCGCGGCCTCCTGCTCTGCCTCGCTCTTGGCGGCGACCTGGTCCTGCGTCATCACGTTGAGCTGCCAGCCGGTGAGCTTGCTGGCGAGGCGCACGTTCTGGCCACCGCGGCCGATCGCCTGCGAGAGCTTGTCCTCGGCCACGGCGATGTCCATCGAATGCTTTTCTTCGTCCATGATGATGGACTGCACCTCGGCCGGCGCCATCGCGTTGATGACGTACTGCGCCTGGTTCTCATGCCACAGGATGATGTCGACGCGCTCGCCGTTGAGGTCGTTGGACACCGCCTGCACGCGCGAGCCGCGCATGCCGATGCACGCGCCGATCGGATCGGTGCGGGTGTCGTGGGCCAGCACGGCGATCTTGGCGCGGTCGCCCGGGTCGCGGGCGCAACCCTTGATCTCGACCAGGCCCTGGCCGACTTCCGGCACTTCGAGCTTGAACAGCTCGATCATGAATTCCGGCGCCGCGCGCGACACGAACAGCTGCGGCCCGCGCACTTCGGACTTCACCTCGTACAGGTAGCCACGCACGCGGTCGCCCACGCGCACGGATTCGCGCGGAATGGTCTTGTCGCGCGGGATGAAGGCTTCGGCATTGCCGCCGAGGTCGAGGTAGATGTTGCCGCGCTCGACGCGCTTGACGATGCCGGTGAGCAGCTCGCCCACGCGGTCCTTGTAGGCGTCCACCACCTGCTGGCGCTCGGCTTCGCGCACGCGCTGCACGATCACCTGCTTGGCAGCCTGCGCGGCGATGCGGCCGAACTCGGCGTTCTCGATCTGCGTCTCGATGTACTCGCCCACCTGGGCGTCGGCGCGCTCGTCCAGCGCGTCCATCAGGCGCAGCTGGTAGAACGGCGACTCCATCTCGCCGTCGTCGGCGATGACTTCCCAGCGCCGAAAGGTCTCGTAGTCGCCGGTGTCATGGTCGATGGAGACGCGGATGTCCGGCTCTTCTTCGGGATAACGCTTCTTGGCGGCCGAAGCCAGCGCGGCTTCCATGGCCTCGAAGATCACTTCCCGCGGCACGCCCTTTTCGTTCGCAACCGCATCAACCACCAGCAAAAGTTCTTTGCTCATTGCTGCAACTCCATGGGCGCCCCGATGGCGACCGGTAATTTTTGCATCCGTCCATGAATGCGAGTGTCGAGAAACAGCCAACCGTGGCTGCGCTATTCAATATTCTGCGTCCGTCCTGCGATGATCGGGAAGCAACCATCCAAAACTTCAGTCAACCTTCTTCTTGCCGGGACCCTTGCCCGGCTTGGGCTTGGGCGCGTAGCCCAGCTCCACCCAGTCGGGCACCACGCGGGCGCTTTCCACCTGCGCGTGGTCGAAGGCGAACACCTTGCCTTCGGCCTCCAGCGAAATGCGCTCGCCCTCCACCGACAGCAGCTTGCCGCGCAGGCGGCGGCGCCCTTCCAGCGGCGCGCGCAGCAGCAGCTTCACTTCCTGCCCGGTCACGCGCGCGAACTGCGCGGCGGTGAACAGCGGACGGTCGAGGCCGGGCGAGGACACCTCCAGCACGTAGTGGCCGGGAATCGGATCCTCCACGTCCAGCAGTGCGGAAAGCTCGCGGCTGGCCGCCTCGCAATCCTCGATGCCCACCTCGCGACGCTCGCCGTCGGCGGTAGCCGCACCCTCGGGGATATCCAGGTACACGCGCAGGGTACTCTGCCCCTGCGACGGCAGGAATTCCACGCCGATGCACTCCAGGCCGAGGTCGGCCAGGACGGTACTGAAGCGTTGTGCCAGTGCGTTCGTATCCATCATGCATTTCCAAATCGCGAAAACAAAAAATGGGCTCGACGGCCCATTCCCTGCTCCTAGCCGGAGCGTCCTCGCCGATGTACCGACTCCAGGCGTCGCCCGCGGCGACAAGCCCCGGCAGACACGGCGCCATCCTGGCGCCCAACAAAAAAGCCTCACGAGGAGGCTTTCTTGTTCCAAGAAAGTATCTGGTAGCGGGGGCAGGATTCGAACCTGCGACCTTCGGGTTATGAGCCCGACGAGCTGCCAGACTGCTCCACCCCGCATCAGAGTCCGCAAAGTGTAGCGATGTGTCTCCACATTCGCAAGCCGCATTCACTCGTCCCGTTCCGGAGCGCACCCGCCCGAGGGCAATCGAGGATGGACTTGCCCGTACGCCGGCACTCCGACGGCACGCAGATATCCGCGCGGCGAATCAAGATTGTGGTCGAAGCCTTCATCGCCGCGGACCATGCCGGATCAGCGAACCCTTCCGTTCACGGGATCGCCGCCTTCCCTGGGCCTGTACAAGCCATGCGGGGGAAACGCGATATTCCGCTGCGTTCGCGACGACGCATGCATTACATGCTGATGCGGTAGAGATCACTGGCGTGCGCCGGCAGGCGCGCCTGCAATGAACCGTCGCCCTGCGCCTCGGCATGCGTCCACAGATTGCGCACCGTGTAGGTCTGCTTGCGCAGGCCGAGTTCCCTCGCGGCAACCGCCACCGGCTGCTCGCCGTCGGTTTCGTTGAACAACACCACCGCGATGCCGCCGTCTTCAAGCGGCTTGACGATCACGTCGACGCCATCGCTGTCGCGCACGAGCTTCCCCTGACGCCCCAGCGGATCCTGGTCGATGGCGATCACTTCCTTGTTGAGCAATATCTGCAGGTCCGCCGGCGCGACCTTGCGCAAGTCCGTGCCGATCAGCAGCGGCGCGGCCATGATCGACCACAGGTTGAACTGGCTGCGATATTCGGTAGTCGACATGCCGCCGTTGCCGATCTCCAGCATGTCCGGATCGTTCCAGTGCCCGGGGCTGGCATACGCATCCAGCACCACGTTCTGCTTGAAGATGCCGAGCATGGACGGATAGTTGTCGCGGATATCCCTGGTGGTGCGCCACGAGTTTGCGCCCACCGGCGGCCGCCCGGCCCACAGCCAGGGCTGGTTCTGGCCCCATTCGCACACGCTGTAGAAGATCGGCCGACCGGTTGCACGGAGGGCTTCGCTCATGGCCGTATAGCGCTGCCTGGCGTCGACGCCCTGATTGTTGCAGTTGTCGTATTTGAGGTAATCGGCACCGACCGAGGCAAAGAAGGCCGCATCCTGGCGCTCGCGCCCCAACCCGCCGGGAAAGCCGCGGTTTTCGACATGCGGCTGGCAGGTATAGGTTCCGGCGCTGGAATACAGGCCGAACTTCAGGCCATGCGCATGCACGTAATCGGCGACGGCCTTGATGCCGTGCGGGAAACGCTGTGGATTCGCGTACAGGTTGCCGTTGCCGTCGCGCTGCCAGTCCGCCCAGCAATCGTCGAGGTTGACGTAGCGGTAGCCGGCATCCCGCAGGCCCAGCGAGACGATCTTGTCGACGATGCCCTTCATCATCGTCTCGTCGAATTCGGGGCCGCACCGGGTCGAATTCCAGTTGTTGAAGCCCATCTGCGGCAGCGGCGCCGTGGCCGGGGTGCCGGCATGAACCGGGGGCAAGGCGAACATGCCCGCCCACAGCAGGGCAACGGCGCATCGCCGTATCAAACCGGCGTGATCACGCCAGCGGCGCGGGACGAGTGCGATGCCTGATCGTGGCGAGTAGTGCTTCCGCACGGGCATGCACTTTTTCTTCCCGCAAGGCTCCGATCGAGCTTGCGCAGGAACGGTGCAAGGCTGTTCCAGCCTGGCACGACGGGTCAAATTCATGGGCTTCCCCTCCGAATTTCGCACCGTATCAGCTCTCGCCAAATGTAGAATAATCATACTTTTCTGATAATGTAAAGTTCCTCTGGAGCGGCCTTTCCCGGCCCGGCGGAAGATGGTTCCGGACCATGGCGAGCGCCATGCGCAGACAGGAACCCGTGCCAGCAAGGGGTGCAACATGAAGTTGATTGCCCGCATCACCCTGACCCTATGCGTGTCGTTGCTGTGGCCATCGCAACGAGCCTCCGCAGACGACGACACGAAGTTGTTCCGGCTGGACGATCTGCGCAAGCTGACCCGCCTGAGCGAACCGCGGATCTCGCCCGATGGCCGGCGCATCGCGGTCGTGGCATCCACCCCGGATTGGACATCCGACCAGCGAAGCCAGCAAATCGATCTGGTCGATACGGCCAGCGGTGCAATGCGTGTGCTGACTTCGCAGCGCAAGCAACTGTCCATGCCGCGCTGGTCGCCGGACGGAAGACGGCTCGCCTTCCTCGCCGAGGATGCCGGGACCAAACAGGTACAGGTTTTCGTGTTGCCGATGGATGGCGGCGATGCTTCGCGCATCACCACGGCGACCGAGGGCGTGGACGGCTATGGCTGGAGTCCGGATGGACGACAAATCGCCTTCGTCGGCGCAGACGAGCCGGCCAAGCCGGCGAGCGGCAAGCCGCAGGACGATGCCTTCCGCGTCGGGGACAACGACTTCCTTGCGCGTTCGGCGCAGGCGCCCTGGCAGTTGTGGGTGGTGCCGAGCCAGGGCGGCGAGGCGCGACGACTCACGCAGGACGACGGCAGCCTGTACACCGAGCAGCAGGACCACGCGCCCGCGCCGGTCTGGACCCGCGACGGGCGCCGCATCGTCTTTACCCGCTACCCGGACGCCTACTGGGGAAGCTCGTACAAGTCGGTGATTGCGAGCGTTGCGGTCGATGGCGGCCAGTACGCGCCCTTGGTGCCGGAAGAAAGCAGCACGGACCCGGCTTACGCGCCCGATGGCGATGCGCTTGCCTACGCGCGGCCGCGGCAAGGCGACCGGAACAATGGCAATGCGGTCTATGTCGCCGTCGACGGCAAGACCAGCGACGTGACGCAGCAGCTCGCTCGGCATATCGAAGCCTATGCGTGGCTGCCCGGTGGCCACGCCCTGTTGCTGGAAGGCGACGACGGCACGCGGACATCACTGTGGGAGCAACCGCTGACGCATCCGGCGAAGAAGCTCGAGCTCGGCGATGTGCTCGTCCAGCGGCAGTTCTCGGTGTCGAAGCATGGCGCGATCACGTTCGTGGGCAGCACGGCCACGCACCCTGACGAGCTGTACGTGATGGCCTCGACGGCCGCCATGCCGCGCCGGCTCACCGACGTCAATGCCTTCGTCGACAGCCTGACCCTGGGGCGGAGCGAGTCCGTGACATGGACGGGGCCCGGCGGATTCGCCGAAGACGGCGTGCTCACCCATCCCGTGGGTTACGTGGCAGGCAAGAAATACCCGCTGGCCCTGGTCATCCACGGCGGCCCGCAAAGCGCCTCCAACGTGGCGTTTTCGCCGTTGCCGCAATTGCTGGCGGCACGCGGGATCGCGGTGTTCCAGCCGAACTATCGTGGCAGCAGCAATCTCGGCGACGCCTACCAGCACGCGATCTTCCGCGACACCGCGGCGGGCCCGGGCAACGATGTCATGGCCGGGCTCGCGGCCGTGGAAAAACTGGGGCTGGTCGACGAGCAGCGCGTAGCCGTCAGCGGCTGGTCCTATGGCGGCTTCATGACCGCCTGGCTCACCAGCCACTACGGGGTCTGGAAGGCGGCGGTGACGGGCGCGCCGCTCACCGACTGGGTGATGGACTACACCGTGTCCTACTACCAGCAGGGCGATGACTACTACTTCGGCGGTTCGCCGTGGACGGCCCAATCCTGGGATATCTGGCGCGAGCAATCGCCGATCGCCTATGTCAGGAACGTCACCGCACCCACCTTGATCCTGGGCGACGTGGGCGATCCGGACGTGCCCCTGGTCAACAGCTACGAGTGGTACCACGGCCTGCGCGACAACGGCGTGCCGGTGGAGTTCTACGCCTATGCGGCCGACACGCACTTCCCGCACGACATCGTGCGCACCACCGACGTGTACCGGCGCTGGGTGGACTGGCTGGTGCGGCATTTGGAGTGAGCAGTGCGTCGCCCGATGGCGAGCGGCCATTCATTCGCCACCTGCTGCGCGTACACATCATTCGAACAGCGGAACGACGCATCGGCGGCAGCGAAATCGGGCCACGCGAAATGCCGACATGCGAGGAGACGATCGCCGAATGGAACCGCCCCTCCCCGGCATGCCGAGGGAGGGACCCTTGCTGCCGGTCAGAAGTCGTACGACACGTAGAAACGGACCATGCGCGGCGGCGTCATGCCCTGCACCAGGCCATAGCCCGGATTGGGCGTCGCCGTTGTGCCGTACTGGTTTATCAACTGGATCGGCGTCTGCTTGTTGAACACGTTGAACACGGCGAGATTGAAGTTCCACCGGTGCTGCAACCATCCCGGGCTGTAATTGGCGTTGAGGTCGAGCGTGTGGATCCACGGCATCGAGCCCGGCGAACCCGGCGACGATGGCTGGCCACCGCACCAGTGGTAGGCACTTTCGTAGCCGACGGGATCCGACTGGCCGGGGCCGTAGTAGCCCATGCAGACCTTGGGCGCGCCGGATGCAATGTACAGATTGCCGCCAACCCGCCAGTCCGGGTCGATCTGGTAGAAGCCGTAGGCTTTCAGCGTATTGGTGTGGCTGTTGGGCTGCGGGCCATACGAATATTCCATCAACGACGCATAGTCCCACTGCGGCGTCAGGGCAACCGACTTGCCACCGCCCCCACCGCTCAGGCCGGCGTAGGAATCCACCGGCCCCTCCGTATTGCCCCAGGAGCGCGACCAGGTGTAGGTGATGCTGCCGTACCACGTGCCGTCGAAGGGGTGCTCCAACGCAAGGTTGACCGCGTAATAGCGGCGCACGATGCTGCGCGGGAAGCCCTGGTCCTGCGGCGTGATCACCACCTTGTGCAGGTTGCCGTTGCCGTCGGAGATCAGGAGATCGTTGGTCTGGGTCGGATTGATCAGCACGAAGCCCGGCGCGACGACGCTGCAGCTGGAAAGCTTCTGATCCAGTGTCGTGCCCGCGTACTGCAACCCCTGCGCGACCGCTGCCCGGCACATCGCGGCGGTGTCGTCCCAGTCATCGATGATGTCCGGGCCCATGTCCTGGTACACGCCATTGGCGCTGAACACGTACTTCGAGCCCAGCATGTTGAATGCCTGCTTCATGCCCAGCACGAAGTTGTCGGAATACTCGGCCTTGATGTTGGTCGCCGCGGCGCTGGCGGAATCCACCGGCTGGCCGTAGGCGTTGAAGGAGGACACGCCCGCGTCGTCGCCGCGGCCACCGTTGTTGTACGGGAGCAATTTCAGGCCGGTCGGCTCGCCGGTGACCGGGTCGATGCCGGAATAGGTGTAGTAGACCGAAGCCTGGTTCGCCGTCGCCGTGGCGTTCCAGGAAACCGCCGCCGGCAGCGCGAGGTAATAGCGGCCCGCATTGCCGTATATCTGCAAGCTGGCATCGCCGTGCACATCCCAACTGAAGCCGAGGCGTGGCGCCCATTGCGGCTTGGTCAGCCGGGCGAAGGGCTGACCGTCAGCGGCGTGGTTGACGAACTGGTCGTTGCGCAGGCCCAGGTCCAGCAGCAGGTTCGGCGTGACCTGCCAGTTGTCCTCGATGTACTGCGCCTGCTGGGTCAGCCGCGTCGATGCTACCAGCTGGTTGTAGCTCTTCGTCACGTAATAGCCACCCGGGTTGCCGCCGTACGTATCCGGCGCGCCGACGTAGGGCGGCAGGTTGGGATCGCTGCCGACGATGGGCGTGTTTGCGTCACTCTGCCCGTATGACCAGCCATAACCCGGCCCGGTGTTGACCGAACCCTCGTCGTGGTCCCAGGTCTGCAGGTTGTCGATGCCGGCGCGCAGGTCGTGGTCGCCCAACTTGTATTCCAGGTCGATGCGGTAGTTCATCTCCATCGAAGTGTGCGATGGATCGGAGAGCGACCCTTCGGTCTGGGTATTGGAGACCGGCCCGTTGGGTATGAAGGCCGGGTTTTCCAGCGAGGCACTGCCTATGTTGGGCAAGGCCGGGTTGTATCCCGGGTACTGCTCCTCGATCTCCTGGTACTCGGCGCGGGTCTTGCCGAACATCGCATGCAGCGTGAGCTCGTCGGTGATGTAGGAGGTGTAGTTGGCCACCCACATGTCATAGCTGGTCTTGGTGGCGAACGGCTTGGAAAGGAGGCTGCCGCTCTGCAGCGTGTCGTAGTTGAAGTTGTAATCGGTTGACCAGACCTTGTTGGAGTTCTGCAAGGCGGAGAAGGTCAGTACGTTGTTCTCGTTGATGTTCCAGTTGAGCTTGGCGTACACCTTCGGCTGGTGTTCGGTGGTTTGCGCGGCATAGGGGAGACCTTCACTCATCGCGCTGGTCGTCGTGCTGGTGGTGTCGTCCCGCTCCAGGCCCAGGAAGAACGTCAGCTTGTCCTTGATCAGCGGGCCACTCACGTACACGTCGTAGATGTTCTCTTCCGACCGGTTGCCTGCCCTGTAGGTGTTCAGGTTTCCCGCCGTTTCCGCCGGATTGGCGGTATAAAGCGGATTGTCCCAGTAGTAGTTGCTGGAATCGGCCGTCAACTGGCCCGGCGACCATTCGGCCTTGAAACCGAAATGCCAGTCGTTGGTGCCGGACTTGCCGATTTCGTTGATCACGCCGCCGATCGTGCGGCCGTACTGGGCGCCATAACCGCTCGTCATGGTCTGCTGCTGGTCGATGGCGCCATACGGCAGCGGCACGCCGCCCTGCCCGGTGATCGCATCGGTCGTGTTCATGCCGTCGATGAAGTACGCGTTCTCCGCCACCGATGCGCCACCGAACGCCAGCAGCGGATTGCCCAGTTCCCCGTTTCCCAGCGACGGCGCCCCCATCGCCACGCCGGGCGCCAGCATGGCGATGGCTTCAGCAGTGTTTCCCAGCGGAAGGCGGGCGAGTTGCTCGGCGGTGATCGTGGTCACCTGGTTGGTGGTGGTCACGTCGATCGGCGGGACGGCGCTGGCGGTAACGACGACACCGCTCAATGCCTTCGGGTTGTCCGCCGTGCCACCAGTGCTGGCAAAGCTGACGGTGGCCGTGCCCGATGCCGCCGGACTGACGTTCGCGCGGGATTGCACCGGCTTGCCGTCGCGCAACAGGGTGACCGTGTAGTTGCCGGTCGGCAGGATCATCGAGTATTCGCCCGACGGACCCACCGCGACGGTGCGATCGAAGCCGGCCGTGCTGGTGATGCGGATGCTCTCGTTCGGAGCCACCGGCACGGTGCCGCGGATGGTGCCGGTGACCGCCTGCGCCAACGCGCCCTCGGAGCAAGCGAGGCAGAAACAACCGCCGATCGCCAAGGCCAGCAGCTTGCGTGGCATCGTCCGGCAGCGCGATACATTCCCCGATTCATGCTTCATGACTTCACCTCCCCGGTGGAAATCTGACACGCATACTCGTTTCGCCGTGTGCATCGATGACGCCTGCATCGCAGGATGCGGCACGCATCGATTCACCTCTCGATGGATGTATTACTATTTTAATACTAATACGAAATCCGCCGGCCCTGTCAAGGGAATGAGCCGGCCCGATTCCGCAAGGAACCGGCTCCATCCCGGGCATGGCTTGCCACGCAGACACTCCTGCCTCCACCCGGCGATGAAGATCTTCGGACCTTGCCGGTAGCCACTTTGCAGGTATCCATCCCCGAGCCCGGCTCACTCAGTCCGGATTCGTCAGGGATCGCGACTCGATGGATGGCTCGCAAAAAATCGAGCGGCCACTCCGGTTGGCAATTAATTGCGAATGCTGGGCACGCTTTCGTTTGCCTCTGGGCAGAGGTGGTTTCCCGCGACGGCATTCGCTCCAAGGTCGCGATGCTCGATCGAAGTGTCGCGCGGGCTCGAACCGGCGGCGAGCAAGAGGATTTATCTGGCCGGAGGGGATTCGATCCGCTGAAGCTCGACTGACAGTCTGCCGGGATACGCGCTTTTCATCGCACCAGACAAAACCGGAAACGCGGTTGCGCAGCAACCAGTTCACCTGGACGGCGAACACCGGCTACACGCCATGCATGCGCTCGCTTGTCGCGAGGATCATGGGTCTCTCGCTGCGGCACCACAGGCACCGTGTGCCCGATGCTCGCGATCAGCGGCTCGCCTTCCAGTGCGTCTACGGACGCCCGCCAATTCAGCGAATCAGGTAGGCGTCTGTATGCACTGCCGTGAACCAGCCAATGCGTGACTGGTTCACGACCACCCATCCGTGGCCTGCCTATAGGCTCAGCCCAGGCCGAACGAGTGGCGGCACCAGCCCAGCAGCGGGCCCCAGTACACGCCCAGCACCAGCAGCGCCAACCCGTTGATCGACAGCACCACGCGCAGCGAGGCGTCGGCCTGCGGCTGGTCGGCACCGCCCTCTTCCGGCTTGTCGAAGTACATCACCTTGACCACGTGCAGGTAGTAGTACAGGCCGATGATCGCGAACACCGCGCCGACGATCGCCAGCCACAGCATGTGCGCGTCGATCGCCGCCTGCAGCACCAGGTACTTCGCGTAGAAGCCGAACAGCGGCGGCACGCCAGCCAGCGAGAACAGCGCCAGCGCCATCAATGCGGCGAACCACGGCGAACGCTGGTTCAGGCCCTTGAGGTCGGAGATCTCCTCGCACTCGAAGCCCGCGCGCGACAGCGCCAGGATCACGCCGAACGACACCGTGCTCATCAGCGCGTAGCTGATCGCGTAGAACATCGCCGAGGAATAGCCTTCCGGCCCCGCGTTGACCAGGCCCACCAGCAGGTAGCCCATGTGCGAGATGGTCGAATAGGCCAGCATGCGCTTGAGGTTGGTCTGCACGATGGCGACCAGGTTGCCGATCGCCATGGACAGCACCGCGACTGCGGCCAGCATCGGCTGCCAGTGCTGTGACAGGCCGCCCAGCCCCGTCTCCAGCAGGCGCCACGCCATGCCGAACGCGGCCAGCTTCGAGGTGGAGGCGATGAAGGTGGTGACCGGGGTGGAAGCACCCTGGTAGACGTCCGGGATCCACATGTGGAACGGCGCCGCGCCCAGCTTGAAGGCGATGCCCACCAGCATGAAGATCAGGCCGAACACCAGCAGGTGCGGCATCGCGCTCTGCGTCACCACGGTATGCAGCTGGACCAGGTCCAGCGAACCGGTGGCGCCATACACCATCGACATGCCGTACAGCAGCATGCCCGAGGACAGTGCGCCCAGCACGAAGTACTTGATCGCGGCCTCGGACGACAGCGACGAATCGCGGTTCAGCGCCACCAGCGCGTAGGACGACAGCGTCAGCAGCTCCAGCCCCAGGTAGACCATGATCAGGTTGCCGGCCGACACCAGCAGCATCACGCCGATCACCGCGAAGATCATCAGCGTGTAGAACTCGCCGATGAACTGCTTGCGCTCGACCAGGTACGGCCGCGCGTAGATGAACACCAGCACGGTGCTCAGCAGCGCGAACACCTTCAGGATTTCCGAAACCTGGTCGCGCACGAACATGCCGCCGAACGCGGTCACGGTGACGTCGGGCTGGCCGGCCACCACCAGATAGGTGGCCACCAGCAGCACCACGACGGAGATCCAGTGCAGCGTGCCGCGCTGCTCGGGCTTCATGAAGGCATCCAGCAGCAGCAGCAAGCACGCCACCGCCACCAGATAGAACTCCGGCAACAGGACCAGGATGTCGTTGAGAGTAGGCATTAGGGTGTGTCCACACATACGGAACATGCCGCGCCGGGAGCTGTTTGCGCGCAGAACCAGGAAGAGCGAAGGAGCGTATGTCGATACGCGACTGAGCGATGACGCAGGGCTGCGGGCAAACAGACCCGGCCCGAAGGGTTGCCTCGCATTGGCCGCCATGCGGCAGCGCGCGGCTTGATCAGGGGACCACCCTGACCTGCGCCCCGCACTGCCACCTGACGGCCAATGCGAGGCAACGCGGCTTGTTTCGTATGTATGGACACACCCTTATCCCGATCAGATCTTGTGGATGGCCAGCTGCTGCACCACCTGCGTCACCGAGCTGTCCATCAGGTGGATCAGCGGCTCCGGCCAGATGCCCAGCGCCACGGTCAGCGCGGCGAAGGCAAGCAGCACGAAGGTCTCGCGACCGTTGATGTCCTTCATCTCGGCCACGTGCGGATTGGTGATCTCGCCCCACAGCACGCGCTTGACCAGCCACAGCGTGTAGGCCGCGCCGATGATGAGGGTGAACGCGGCGAAGAAGGCGATCCACGGGTTGGCCTTGAAGCTGGCCAGCACCACCATGAACTCGCCCACGAAGCCGCTGGTGCCCGGCAGGCCGCAGTTCGCCATCGCGAACAGCACGTAGAAGAAGCCGAACCACGGCATCACGTTGATGACGCCGCCGTAATCCTTGATCAGGCGAGTGTGCAGGCGGTCGTACATCACGCCGATGCAGGTGAACATCGCGCCGGAGACGAAGCCGTGCGAGATCATCTGCACCATCGCGCCCTGCATGCCCAGCCGCGCCGTGTCGACGTCGCCGAGTCCGCGCGCCAGCAGGAAGGCGATGAAGATGCCCAAGGTGACGAAGCCCATGTGCGCCACGGACGAATACGCCACCAGCTTCTTCATGTCCTCCTGCACCAGCGCCACGTAACCGATGTAGACCACCGCCACCAGGCTCAGCACGATCACCAGCCAGGCGTAGTGCTCGCCGGCGTCGGGCACGATCGGCAGGATGAAGCGCAGCATCCCGTAGGTACCGACCTTCAGCATCACCGCCGCCAGCACCACCGAGCCGCCGGTCGGCGCTTCCACGTGGGCGTCCGGCAGCCAGGTGTGCACCGGCACCATCGGCACCTTGATCGCGAAGGCGAGCAGGAAGGCGAAGAAGATCCACATCTGCTCGTTGAACGTCAGCGGCAACGCCGCCAGCGTGTGCAGGTCGAACGTGCCGGCCCGGTGATACAGGTACAACAGCGCGATCAGCATGAAGACCGAGCCGAGGAAGGTGTAGATGAAGAACTTCAGCGTCGCGTACACGCGCCGCGGTCCGCCCCACATGCCGATCAGGATGAACATCGGGATCAGCATCGCCTCGAAGAACACGTAGAACAGCAAGGCGTCGGTGGCGCAGAACACGCCGATCATCACGCCTTCCAGCGCGAGCATCGCGGCCATGTACTGGTGCGGCTTGTTCTGGATCACCTCCCACGCGCCGACCACCACGAGGATGCCGACGACGGTGGTGAGCAGGATCAGCGCCACCGAGATGCCGTCCACGGCGAGGCCGTAGTGCACGTTCAGCGAGGCGATCCACAGGTGGTTCTCGACCAGCTGCATGCCGCCCTGTGCCGCGTCGTACTGCGGCAGCAGGAACAGGCTCGCCACGAAGGTGAGCACCATGAACAGCAGCGCGAGCCAGCGCGCCAGGTTGGGCCGTGCCGAGCCGGCCAGCAGCACCGGCACCGCGCCGACGATGGGCAGCCAGATCAGAAGGCTGAGCAAGTGATTGAACATGTTTGCTTGCTTCCCTTATTGCGCAGCCGGCATCGAACCGAACAGCCAGTACCCGCCGAGCAGCAGGATCAGGCCGAGGATCATCGCGAAGGCGTACTGGTAGAGGTAACCCGACTGCAACCGGCGCATGCCCGAGGCGATGCGACGGGTCATGGCGGTGGTGCCGTCGATCATCACGCCGTCGATCACCGCGGCATCGCCGGCCTTCCAGAACAGGCGGCCCAGCTTCTGGCCACCCTTGGCGAACACGGCGAAGTACAGGTCGTCGATCCAGTACTTGCGATCAAGCACCGTCCACAGCGGATGCAGCGCAGCCTTGATGCGGCCGGCCAGCGCGGGGTTGAACAGGTAGATGTAGGTCTGGATCGCGAAGGCCAGCAGCACCAGGCCGAACGGCACGCTCCAGAAGCCGTGCAGCGCCATGCCCGCCGCGCCCTCGAAGTGCGCACCCATCTCGCCGAGCACGTTGTTCGCCTCGTCCACGTGGATGGCCGAACCGAACCAGCCGCGGAACAGCATCGGCCCGACGGTGAAGAAGCCGACCAGCAGCGACGGGATCGCCAGCAGTACCAGCGGCAGCGTCACCACCCACGGCGACTCGTGTGGCACGTGCGCCAGCTCGCCCGGCTTGTGGTGGCCGTGGTCGTCGTGGTGATCGTCATGGTGGCCATGGCCGTGGTGCGCCACCACGGTGAAGCGCTCCTTGCCATGGAAGGTCAGGTACATCTGGCGGAAGGTGTACAGCGCCGTGACAAAAGCACCGGCCAGCACGCAGACGTAGGCGTAGCCCGAGCCCCAACGGTGCGACTCGCCCACCGCCTCGATGATCGCGTCCTTCGAGTAGAAGCCCGAGGTGAACGGGATCGCCACCAGCGCCAGCGAACCGATCCACATGGTGATCCAGGTGATCGGCATGTACTTGCGCAGGCCGCCCATGTAGCGCATGTCCTGCTCGTGGTGCATGGCGATGATCACCGAGCCCGCGCCGAGGAACAGCAGCGCCTTGAAGAACGCGTGGGTCATCAGGTGAAACACCGCGCCGGCGTACGCCGACACGCCCAGCGCCACCGTCATGTAGCCCAGCTGCGACAGCGTGGAATACGCCACCACGCGCTTGATGTCGTTCTGCACGATGCCGATCAGGCCGGTGAACAGCGCGCCGGTCGCGCCGATCACCATCACGAAGCTGAGCGCGGTCTGCGACAGCTCGAAGATCGGCGACATGCGCGCGACCATGAAGATGCCCGCGGTCACCATCGTCGCCGCGTGGATCAGCGCGGAGATCGGCGTCGGGCCTTCCATCGAGTCGGGCAGCCACACGTGCAGCGGCACCTGCGCCGACTTGCCCATCGCACCGATGAACAGGCAGATGCAGATCACCGTGGCCGCATCCCACTGCGTGTTCGCGGTGATCTGCAGGGTCTTGCCGGCCAGTCCGGGCGCCGCCGCGAACACGGTGGTGTAGTCCAGCGAGCCGAGGAAATACAGCACCGCCGAGATACCCAGCAGGAAGCCGAAGTCGCCCACGCGGTTGACCAGGAAGGCCTTGAGGTTGGCGAAGATCGCGGTCGGCCGCTTGAACCAGAAGCCGATCAGCAGGTACGACACCAGGCCCACCGCTTCCCAGCCGAAGAACAGCTGCAGGAAGTTGTTGCTCATCACGAGCATCAGCATCGAGAAGGTGAACAGCGAGATGTAGCTGAAGAAGCGCTGGTAACCGTCGTCATCCGCCATGTAGCCGATGGTGTAGACGTGCACCAGCAGCGACACGAAGGTGACCACCACCATCATCATCGCGGTGAGGCGGTCGACCAGGAAGCCCACGCTGGCGCTGTACTTGCCGATCGCGAACCAGGTGTAGATGTCCTGGTTGTAGTTGGGCGCGCCGCCCCAGACCAGCTGGTACAGCACGTAGAACGCGAGACCGCAGGAGACCAGCAGTCCGAGGATGGTGACGCTGTGCGCGCCGGCGCGGCCGATCTGCTTGCCGAGGAAGCCGGCCAGCAAACAGCCCACCAGCGGCGCCAGCGCGATCGTCAGCAGGATGGATGTCGAAAGTTGCATCGGATCAACCCTTCATGCTGTCGATTTCGGCGACGTTGACCGTGCTGCGGTTGCGGAACAGCAGCACCAGGATCGCCAGGCCGATCGCGGATTCCGCCGCGGCCACGGTGAGGATGAAGAACACGAACACCTGCCCCGCCACGTCGTGGCCGAAGCGGGAGAACGCCACGAAGTTGATGTTCACCGCCAGCAGCATCAGCTCGATCGCCATCAGCAGCACGATCACGTTCTTGCGGTTGATGAACAGGCCGGCGACGGCGATGCAGAACAGGATCGCGCCGAGCACGATGAAGTGCGAAAGGGTAATCATGCTTGGGGCTCCTGGGCCGGGGCGGCGTCGGCGGGACGCTCGGCCGCCATCTTCACCACGCGCACGCGGTCGCGCGGATTGACCAGCACCTGCTGGCTGGCGCGCTGGTGCTTCACGCCCTGGCGCTGGCGCAGGGTCAGCGCCACCGCGGCGACCACGCCCACGGTGAGGATCAGCGCGGCGATCTCGAACGGCAGCAGGTACTGCGAATACAGCGCTTTGCCCAGCCACGCGGTGTTGGAATCGCCGGCCGGGTTCGCGCCCAGCGTCTGCGCATGCATCACGCGCACGCCGATCAGGCCCAGCATCTCCAGCAGCATCACCACCGCCACCACCAGGCCCACCGGCAGGAAGCGCACGAAGCCTTCGCGCAGGTGCTCCATGTCGATGTCCAGCATCATCACCACGAACAGGAACAGCACCATCACCGCGCCCACGTAGACCACGATCAGGGCGATGGCGAGGAACTCCGCCTCGGCCAGCATCCAGATGCAGGCCACGCTGAAGAAGGTCAGCACCAGCGACAGCACCGCGTGCACCGAGTTGCGCACGCTGATCACCGCCAGCGCGGAAAGCACCGCCACCGCACCGAAGGCGTAGAAACAGACGAGTTGGAACAGGTTCGGATCAATCATGGCGTTCCGTCCTCAGCGATAGGCCGCGTCTTGCGCACGGTCGGCGGCGATCTCCGCCTCGAAGCGGTCGCCGATGGCGAGCAGCTGGGGCTTGGTCACCACGTTCTCGCCGCGGTGTTCGAAGTGGTACTCGTGGATGCTGGTCTCGACGATCGAGTCCACCGGGCAGCTCTCTTCGCAGAAGCCGCAGAAGATGCACTTGAACAGGTCGATGTCGTAGCGCGTGGTGCGGCGCTGGCCGTCGCTCTCGCGCGGCGCGGAGTCGATGGTGATCGCCAGCGCCGGGCACACCGCCTCGCACAGCTTGCAGGCGATGCAGCGCTCCTCGCCGTTCGCGTAGCGGCGCAGCGCGTGCAGGCCGCGGAAGCGGTTCGACTTGGGGATGTGCTCCATCGGGTAGCGCATCGTGTACTTCGGGCTGAACAGGTAGCGCCAGGTGAGCGCCAGGCCCTTGAGCAACTCGATCAGCAGCAGGCTGTTGAAATAGCTGATTACGCGTTTCATCGGAACCTCAGACCCCCGCGATGCCGTAGAACTTCATGCAACCGGCCACCAACACCCACACGATCGCGATTGGAATGAACACCTTCCAGCCCAGCCGCATGATCTGGTCGTAGCGGTAGCGTGGGAACGTGGCGCGCAGCCACAGGAACAGGAAGGCGAAGACGAAGACCTTGGCGAACAGCCACAACGGATTGCCGTGGCCGATCAGGCCCCAGCTCTCCGGGAACGGGCTGAGCCAGCCGCCGCAGAACAGGATCGAGGCGAGGAAGCTCACCAGGATCATGTTGGCGTACTCGGCCAGGAAGAACAGCGCGAACGCCGAGCCGGAATACTCCACGTGGAAACCGGCGACGATTTCCGACTCGCCCTCCGCCACGTCGAACGGCGCGCGGTTGGTCTCGGCCACGCCGGAGATGAAGTAGATGATGAACACCGGCAGCAGCGGCCACATGTACCAGCTGAGGATGCCCTTGCCGCCGGCCTGCGCGTTGACGATGTCGGTGAGGTTCAGCGAGCCGGCCAGCACCAGCACGCAGACCAGGCACAAGCCCATCGCCAGCTCATACGAGATCACCTGCGCCGCGGAACGCATCGCGCCGAGCAGCGCGTAGCGCGAGTTCGACGCCCAGCCGGCGAGGATGATGCCGTACACGCCGATCGAGGTCATCGCCAGCAGGTAGAGCAGGCCCGCGTTCGCGTTCGACAACACCAGCTTTGTGCCGAACGGGATCACCGCCCACGCCGCCAGTGCCGGCACCAGCGCGATCAGCGGCGCGAGGTAGTACAGCGCGCGGTTCGCGTTGGTCGGCAGGATCACTTCCTTCAGCAGCAGCTTCACCACGTCGGCGAAGGCCTGCAGCAAGCCGAACGGGCCCACCTTGTTCGGCCCCATGCGCACGTGCATCCAGCCGAGCACCTTGCGCTCCCACCACACGTACAGCGCCACCGTGACCACCAGCGGCAGCACGATGCACAGGATGTGGATGACCGGCCAGATGACCTGGTTGAGTAGCTGTTCGCCCATGTGCCTTACGCCTTGCTCAAGGTAATGGCTGCGCCGTAGGGCGGCAGCGTGGCGGTGGAATCCTGCGCGGCCTCGATCCACACGGCGCCGTCCGGCACGCTGTGATCGATGGCCAGCGGCAGCGTGGCGTCGCCGACGCGCACCGCGGCGCCATCGGCCAGGCCGAGGCGGGCGGCCACGTCCGCGTTGATGCGAGCGGCGGGCGCGCGGTTGAGCGGATGCGCGTTGAGCGCGGTGGCACGACGCAGCACCGCGTCGCTGCGGTAGATCGGCCAGGTGGCGATGCGCGCCAGGCCGGCCACCGGCTTGCGCGCGGCCAGCGAATCGCGCGCCACCACGGCACGCGCCGCGATGCCGTCGCGCAGGCCGGCGAGGTCGTCGAACTCGAAGCCGGCGAACTTCATCAGGCCGCCCAGCGCACGCAATACCTTCCAGCCCGGGCGGGTTTCGCCCGGCGCCTTGGCACCGGCCTGTACCGCCTGCGCCACGCCGTCGACGTTCACCAGCGTGCCGTCGGCTTCCGGCAGCAGCGCGATCGGCAGGATCACGTCGGCCACTTCACGCAGGGCGTCGCTGGCGTAGGCGCTGAACGCCACCACCTGCTGTGCGCCGCGCAATGCCTCGAGCACCAGCGTGCCGTCGGCGAAATCCTGCGGCGGCTCCACGCCGTACAGCACGTAGGCCTTGCGCGGCTGCACCAGCATCGCCTGCGCATCCAGCCCGCCGTTGCCCGGCACCACGCCGAGCTGGGCGAGGCCGACCGCGTTCGCGCCCACCGGCAGTTCGTTGTAACCCGCGCCGGTGGCCGTGGCGACGAAGCGCGCGATGGCGCGCAGCCACGAGGCCTCCGGATGGGTGGCCGCGGCTTCACCGAGGATCACCACCGCCTTGCCCGCCTTCAGCGCGGCGATCGCGGCGTGGTCGCCCGCGTCGCTGGCGGCGGCATTGATCGCATCGGCCAGCGCGACCGGTGCGGCGGAGCCCTCCGCCACCGCGGCACGGGCCAGCGCCAGCAGCGCGTCGACCATGCCCTGCGGCGGCACGATGGCGGCCCCGGCCAGCTTGTAGTTGAAGTCGAACGCGGCCGGGTTGACCGCATATACCTTGGCGCCCTTCTTGGTCGCCTGGTGCAGGCGATGGTTGAGCAGCGGCATTTCGCGGCGCAGGTCGGAGCCAACCAGCAACGCGGCCTGCACCTGCGACACCTCCGCCACCGGCAGGCCGAAGCGGGTGGCCACGGCGTTGTCGGCGAAGTCGAGCTGGCGCAGGCGGTGGTCGACGTGGGCGCTGCCCAGGCTGCGCGCGAGACGCAGCAGCAGGTCGGCTTCCTCGTTCGTGGTGGCCGGATGCACCAGCACGCCCAGCTCGCTGCCCGGCACGCCCTTCAGCGCTTCGGCGGCGACGGAAAGCGCGTCGTCCCACGTGGTCTGCTGCCACTGGCCGTTGCGCTTGACCTGCGGCGCGCTGACGCGGTCGGCTGCGTACAGGCCCTGATGGCTGTAGCGGTCGCGATCGGACAGCCAGCATTCGTTGACCGATTCGTTGTCGCGCGGCACGGTGCGCAGCACGTCGCCGCGGCGCGTGTGCAGCCACAGGTTGGAGCCCAGCGCGTCGTGATAGGCCACGGACGGCCTGGCGATCAGCTCCCAGGCGCGCGCCTGGAACTGGAACGGCTTGTTGGTCAGCGCACCCACCGGGCAGACGTCGATGATGTTGCCGGAAAGCTCGGTTTCGACGGTTTTTCCGATATACGTGCCGATCTGCAGGTTCTCGCCGCGGCTCATGCCGCCCAGCTCGTAACTGCCGGCGATCTCGCTGGTGAAGCGCACGCAGCGCGTGCACTGGATGCAGCGGGTCATCTCGGTGGCGACCAGCGGCCCGATGTTCTCGTCGGCGATGGTGCGCTTGCGCTCGGTATAGCGCGACACGCTGCGGCCGTAGCCCAGCGCCACGTCCTGCAGCTCGCACTCGCCGCCCTGGTCGCAAATCGGGCAGTCCAGCGGATGGTTGATCAGAAGGAACTCCATCACGTCCTTCTGGAACTTCAGCGCCTTGTCCGAACGCGTGGTGACCTTCATGCCCTCGCCCACCGGCGTGGCACAGGCCGGCTGCGGCTTGGGCATCGGGCGGCCGCCCATCTCCACGTCCACCAGGCACATGCGGCAGTTGGCGGCGATCGGCAGCTTGCGGTGGTAGCAGAAACGCGGGATGGCGATGCCGACGGCGTCGGCCGCCTCGATGATCATCGCGCCCTTGCGGATCTGCACGGGCTTGCCGTCAACCTCGATGTTGACGACGTCGGGGGCGGTGCTGGTGGGCTGCGCACTCATGCAGCGACTCCACGGTTGGCGGCAAGCCGGTCCTCGGTCATCGAGCGACCATGCTGCACGTAGTATTCGAATTCGTTCCAGAACTTGGCGAGGAAGCCCTGCACCGGCCACGCGGCGGCTTCGCCGAACGCGCAGATGGTGTGGCCCTCGATCTGGCCGGCGATGGCCTTGAGGCGATGCAGGTCGTCCTGCGTGCCCTTGCCTTCCACGATGCGGGTCAGCACGCGGAACATCCAGCCGGTGCCTTCGCGGCACGGCGTGCACTGGCCGCAGGATTCGGCGTGGTAGAACTGCGAGATGCGATGGCAGGCCTTCACCATGCAGGTGGTCTCGTCCATCACGATCACCGCGCCGGAACCCAGGCCCGAGCCCAGCTTCTGCAGGCAGTCGTAGTCCATGGTGGCGGACATCATCTCTTCGGCGTTGAGCACCTTCATCGAGGAGCCGCCGGGGATCACCGCCTTGAGCTGGTTGCCGTCACGCACGCCGCCGGCCATTTCCAGCAGGTCCTTGAAGGACGTGCCGAGGCGGATCTCGAAGTTGCCCGGCTTGGCGACGTGGCCGGAGACCGAGAAGATCTTCGGGCCGCCGTTGTTCGGCTTGCCGAGGCCGAGGAACCACTCCGCGCCGTTGCGCAGGATCGCCGGCACCGAGGCGTAGGTCTCGGTGTTGTTGATCGTGGTGGGCTTGCCGTACAGGCCGAAGTTGGCCGGGAACGGCGGCTTGAAGCGCGGCTGGCCCTTCTTGCCTTCCAGCGACTCCATCAGCGCGGTTTCCTCGCCGCAGATGTAGGCGCCGGCGCCGAGCGCGCCGTAGATGTCCACGTCGATGCCCGAGCCCTGGATGTTCTTGCCCAGCAGGCCGGCCGCGTAGGCTTCCTTCAGCGCTTCCTCGAAGTGCTCGAACGGCTCGTGGTGGAACTCGCCACGCAGGTAGTTGTAGGCCACGCTGGAGCCGGTGCAGTAGCAGGCGATCGCCAGGCCCTCGACCACCGCGTGCGGGTTGTAGCGCAGGATGTCGCGGTCCTTCGCGGTGCCGGGTTCCGACTCGTCCGAGTTGCAGAGGATGTACTTCTGCATGTTGCCCTTGGGCATGAAGGACCACTTCAGGCCGGTGGGGAAGCCCGCGCCGCCGCGGCCGCGCAGGTTGCTGTTCTTGACGATCTCGACCAGCGAGGCGGGATCGGGCTTCTCGGCGAGGATCTTCCGCCACGCCTTGTAGCCGTCCACCTTCTCGTAGCTGTCCATCGCCCACGGCTTGTCGAAATGCAGCGTGGTGTAGACGACCTGGTGTTCCTGGGGTGCGGGTCCGACCGGACCGTGGGTGCTTGCCATGTCGTACTTACTCCAGCCCGTCCAGGATCGCATCGAGCTTCTCGATGGTGATCCGCTCGTGGTAATGGCCGTTCACCGTCATCGCCGGCGCGTACACGCAGGCGGCGATGCACTCTTCCTCGCGCTTGAGGTAGATGCGGCCGTCCGCGGTGCTCTCGCCCAGCTTGATGCCGAGCTTCTTCTCGCAATGCTTCACCAGGTCCACGCCGCCGTTGAGCCAGCACGAGATGTTGGTGCAGATCGCCACGTTGTTGCGGCCGACCGGCCTGGTCTCCAGCATCGAGTAGAAGCTGGCCACTTCGTAGGCCCACACCGCGGGCAGGTCGAGGTACTTCGCCACCGCGGCGATCAGCTCGTCGGTGAGGAAGCCCTGGTTCTGTTCCTGCGCGGCGAACAGCGCCTGGATCAGCGCCGAGCGCTTGCGGTCCGGCGGGAACTTGGTCAGCCAATGGTCGATGTGCTGGCGCGTGTGCTGGTTGAGCACGGCGAGCGGATCGACGTTCTTGACCTGGTCGTAATGTCCGGTGGCTTTCATGCTTTGAGTTCCGGGATTCGGGATTCGGGATACGGGATTCGGAAAAGCAGGTCATCGGATCGGCGTGCCGCTCTTGCCAATCCCGAATCCCGAATCCCGAATCCCGCGCTCCTCATCGATCCACCTCGCCGAACACGAGGTCGTAGGTGCCGATCATCGCCACCACGTCGGCCAGCAGGTGGCCGCGCACGATGGCGTCGATCGACGACAGATGGGCGAAGCCCGGCGCGCGCAGGTGCACGCGGAACGGCTTGTTGGCGCCGTCGGAAACGAGGTAGCAGCCGAACTCGCCCTTGGGCGCTTCCACCGCGGCGTAGGTCTCGCCGGCCGGCACGCCGTAGCCTTCGCTGAACAGCTTGAAGTGGTGGATCATGGCTTCCATGTCCTCCTTCATCACCTCGCGCCTGGGCGGTGCGACCTTGAAGTTCTCCACCATCACCGGGCCGGGGTTGGCCTTCAGCCACTTCACGCACTGCTTGATGATGCGGTTGGACTGGCGCATTTCCTCGACGCGCACCAGGTAGCGGTCGTAGCAGTCGCCCTGGACGCCCACCGGGATGTCGAAGTCCATCTCGGCGTACTTGGCGTAGGGCTGCTTCTTGCGCAGGTCCCAGGCCACGCCCGAGCCACGCAGCATCGCGCCGGTCATGCCCCAGGCCTGCGCCTGCTCCGGCGAGATCACGCCGATGCCGACCGTGCGCTGCTTCCAGATGCGGTTGCCGGTGAGCAGTTCCTCGTACTCGTCCACCTTCTTCGGGAAGTCGTCGGTGAAGGCGTCGAGGTAATCGAGCATGGAACCTTCGCGCCAGCTGTTCAGGCGCTTGAGGTCCTTGCCCTTGTGCCACGGCGATTCGCGGTACTGCGACATGTGGTCGGGCAGGTCGCGGTAGACGCCGCCCGGACGGTAATAGGTGGCGTGCATGCGCGCGCCCGACACCGCCTCGTAGACGTCCATCAGCTCTTCGCGCTCGCGGAACGCGTAGAGGAACACCGCCATCGCGCCGAGGTCGAGCGCGTTCGAGCCCACCCACATCAGGTGGTTCAGGATGCGGGTGATCTCGTCGAACATGGTGCGGATGTACTGCGCGCGTTCCGGCGCCTCGATCCCCAGCAGGTTCTCGATCGCGCGCACGTAGGCGTGCTCGTTGCACATCATCGACACGTAGTCGAGGCGGTCCATGTAGCCGATCGACTGGTTGAACGGCTTGGACTCGGCCAGCTTCTCGGTGCCGCGGTGGAGCAGGCCGATGTGCGGGTCGGCGCGGACAATGGTCTCGCCGTCCATCTCCAGCACCAGGCGCAGCACGCCGTGCGCAGCCGGGTGTTGCGGGCCGAAGTTCATCGTGTAATTGCGGATTTCCTGGGCCATCGAATCAGTTCCTGCGCCAGTCGTCGGCGGCTTCGGCCTTGGCCTGCATGAGGTCGGCGTCGTCGCGGATCACGCGCGGCACGCCGACGCGCGGCACCACCGAGGTGACGGGTTCGTACACCACGCGCTTCTGCTCGGCGTCGTAGCGCACCTCGACGTTGCCGATCAGCGGGAAGTCCTTGCGGAACGGATGCCCCACGAAGCCGTAGTCGGTGAGGATGCGACGCAGGTCGGGGTGGCCGTCGTAGATGATGCCGTAGAGGTCGAACGCCTCGCGTTCGAACCAGTTCACGCCCGGCCACACCGCGGTCAGCGACGGCACCAGCGGCAGGCTGTCGTCCGCGCAGAACACGCGCAGGCGCAGGCGCTGGTTGTGCTCGATCGAGAGCAGCTGCATCACCGAGGCGAAACGGTGCGGGTGGTTCACGTCGTGCGGGCGGTCGGCCCAGTCGAAGCGACCCACCGCCTCGCCTTCCACGCCGCGCGAGAAACCGGTCCACGAGACGTCGCTGGTGTCCCACTCGGTCTGGCCGTAACCGAAGTAGTCGACGCCGCACAGGTCGACCAGCTCGCTGAAGCGGAAGCCCGGCTCGTCGCGCAGCGCGGTGGCCACGGCGAGCAGGTCGGCGGCCGCCAGTTCGGCGACGGTTTCATTGCGCACGACGCTGATCTTCAGCGTGTCGCCGAACCGCGCGGCGAGGCGCTCGGCCAGCGAGGTCTTTTGCATGTCAGTCATGGGCACGCCTCAGGAACGCGCAATGGTGCTGGTGCGGCGGATCTTCTTCTGCAACTGCAGGATGCCGTGGATCAGCGCTTCGGCCGTCGGCGGACAGCCCGGCACGTAGATGTCCACCGGCACGATGCGGTCGCAGCCGCGCACCACGGAATACGAATAGTGGTAGTAGCCGCCGCCATTGGCGCAGCTGCCCATCGAGATCACCCACTTCGGCTCGGGCATCTGGTCGTAGACCTTGCGCAGCGCGGGGGCCATCTTGTTGACCAGGGTGCCGGCCACGATCATCACGTCGGACTGGCGCGGCGACGGGCGGAACACCACGCCGTAGCGGTCGAGGTCGAGGCGCGCCGCACCGGCGTGCATCATCTCCACCGCGCAGCAGGCCAGGCCGAAGGTCATCGGCCACATCGAGCCGGTGCGCGCCCAGTTCATCAGCGCATCGACGCTGGTGGTGGCGAAGCCGCGCTGCATGACGGGGTTGTCGCCGGCCGGGCGCAGGATGTCGTCAACCACGCTCAACGGCTGCGGGTTGTGCATCACCTTGTCGATGGAGGAGATCACTCCCATTCCAGTGCTCCCTTCTTCCAGACGTAGGCGAAGCCGATCACCAGCAGCAGCAGGAACAGCGCCATCTCGATCAGCGCCACGATGCCGATCTGCTTGAACACCACCGCCCAGGGGAACAGGAAGGCGATTTCCAGATCGAAGATGATGAACAGGATGGCCAGCAGGTAGTAGCGCACGTCGAAACGCGCGCGGGCATCCTCGAAGGCCTCGAAGCCGCACTCGTAGGGCGAGAGCTTGTCCGCGTCGGGCCGGTGCTTGCCGGCCAGCATGCCGATCACCAGCAGGACGACGCCAAGGCCTGCGGCCACGGCAATGAAGAGCAGTACAGGCCAATATTCGGCAATCACGGTGCAACCTACCTCCGCGCCATCGGGGCGCATCAGCGACCGCGGGGAAACGGTCCGGCAATGCGTTTCGGGCGACCATGCTCCCACTTGGTGACAACCATGGGCGCCCGACTCTCCACGATCCAAGTCGTGAACCGACGCATTGTATCAGCGCCTGCCGACACCACAACAGCTTGACGTTCGTCGGATGCGCTGAAACAGCCGCTGGGTGCGCCTACGCCGGAAGCCGGCGATCACATGGTGTGCGTGGGCCGTTCGGAATTGAGCACGCCGGCCAGCATGTTCTCGATGCGCTGGCGCGCCACCTCGGCGTCCGGCGTGTCGTTGAAATGGATGCCGATGCCCGCGGTGCGATTGCCCTGCGCGCCGGTGGGGCAGATCCACGCCACCTTGCCCACCACCGACAGGCGCTCGCTCTCGTCGGCCAGGCTCACCAGCAGTACCACCTCGTCGCCGAGCGCATAGGTCTGCGCCGTGGGCGCGAACAGGCCGCCGTTGCGCAGGAACGGCATGTAGGCGTTGTACAGCGCGGCGGCATCCTTGATCTTCAGCGAGATGATGCCCTGGCGGGCGGCAGCGGCGACGGGATTCATGCGGGCTCCTGGACGGCTCTCGGCTGTCGATGCGACGCGCCCATGCTAGCGAGGGCCGCCCGCCGCGCAAAGCCTCACAGCTCGCGCCAGCCCCAGTGGTCGAAGATCCACGGCGAAGGCAGCGCCAGCGACAGGCGCGCGAAGCACGCCTGGCCTGCCCGCGCAGCCGGCCAATCGAGCCGCCAGCCACCCTGCCCGTCGCGTTGCAACGGCGCATCGCGCCATGGCCATTGCCGTGCCTCGCCGGAAGCGGTGGCCACGGTCAGGCGCAGGCGTGGCCGCAACAGCGGCGACGGGCGCCATGGCAATGCCAGCCCCGCATCGGGCGGCACGGACGCGATCGGCGCATGGCGCTCCGGACGCCTGGCCAGCCGGCGGAGTCGCCCGCCGCTCAGGGCCAGCTGGGTTCCATAGGCGGCCAGCGCTTCCTCCTTGGCGGCCTGCTGCGCGGCGGTGCCGATAGCTCCGCACTCCGGCGCGGCATCGCCACGCCCGTGTACCAGGTAACCGAGCAAGGCCGGCGCATGCCCCTGCCGCACCAACGCCATGCGCAGCAATACATGCGCCGCGCCGTGGTCGGGATGGCGATCGGCCAGCGCCGGCATGGCGATCAGGTCGGGACGGAAATCCGCCAGCGCCGCCGCGAGTTCGGCCGGCGCCTGCCAATCCGGCTGCAACAGGCGGTCGAGCACGCCCATGTCCGGCCAGCCCAGCGCCTGCAGCGCCGAGGCCGGCACACCCAACCGCCGCAGCGCCGCCACGCACTCGGCGCGGCGACGGCGGCCCCAGCGCGCGCGCGCGTCCGCGCCGATGGACCAGCGCCGTTCCAGCCAGCGTTGCGGCCAGGGATTGTTGTCGCCGTCGGTGAGCAGCAGCACGCGCACCGCGCCGCCCGCCGCGAGCACGCGCTGGATCAGCAGGCCGTTGGCGAGGGTTTCGTCGTCGGGATGCGGCGCCAGCACCAGCAGGCGGGTTTGCGCCGTGAGGGTCGGGAAGGCCGACGCGCTCAGCGCCATTGCGCCAGCAGTTCCAGCAGCAGGAGGTCGCCGCGCAAGGGACCGCGCAAGGCATCGCGGGTGCGGTTGGCGGCGTCGTACCAGTGCGCCAGCGCCTCGCCGTCCATGCTGCTGGCCAGCGGCGGGGTCGCCTGCACGGCCTGCGCGCGGCGTTCGTCGGCCACCGCCTGCGCGGCGAACCACAGGCGCTGCGCGGCCTCGTCGTCCAGCCAGCGCCGCGCCATCTCGGCCGCCTGCCCGCGGCCGGCAGCCAGCGCGGCCAGGTCGCGGCGCACTTCAACGCGACGTTCCAGCGCGCCTTCCTGCGCCCACGCCAGCGCCAGGCCGGGATTGCCCAGCGCCGCTTCCAGCGCCTGCTGCGGTTGCGCCACGCCCTGCCCCTGCAGCCAGGCTTGCGCCTCCGCCGGCGGCGGCAGGTTGAATTCGATGCGCTGGCAGCGGCTGCGTATCGTCTGCGGCAGGCGCCAGGTCGCATCGGCCAGCAGGACCAGCATCGTGCGCGCGGAAGGTTCTTCCAGCGTCTTCAGCAGCGCATTCGCCGCCGCCGCGTTCATCGCGTCGGCCGGATCGATCAGCGCCACCTGCCAGCCGCCGAACTGGCTGCTCATCGCCAGCCGCGCGGACAGGTCGCGGATCTGCTCCACCACGATCTCGGTGCGCGGCGTGCCGTCCTTGCGCAGGCCGAAGCCGAGCATGACCACGTCGGGATGCGTGCCCGCTTCCAGCAGCAGGCAGCTGCGGCATTGCCCGCAGGCTTCGCCGCCCTGCGCACGCCCGCACAGCAGGCCGCGCACGAAGCGCCGCGCGAAGGCGCGCTTGCCCAATCCGGCCGGGCCGCACAGCAGCAGGGCGTGCGGCAACGCATCGCGCTCGCGGCGCGCCTGCAGGCGCGCCCAATCCGCCGCGTGCCAGGGCATCGCGCTCATGCCGCCGTTCCGAAGAGATGCGTGGTGGCGGCGATCGCGTCGCGCAGCACGGCCTCCGGCGATTGGCCGGCGTCGATCACGCGGAACCGCTGCGGTTCGGCGGCGGCACGTGCGCGGTACGCGGCACGCACGCGCTCGAAGAAACCATCCGCCTCGGCCTCGATGCGATCCGCCTCGCCACGGCCGGCGGCACGCGCGCGGCCATCCGCCACCGGCAGGTCGAGCAGCAGGGTAAGGTCGGACTTCAGCCCGGCGCAGGCCCACTGCTCCAGCGCGGCGATCCGTTCGGCCGGCTGGCCGCGGCCGCCGCCCTGGTAGGCGTAGCTGGCGTCCACGTAGCGGTCGCACAGCACCCAGCGGCCTGCCGCCAGCGCGGGCTCCAGTGTTTCGCGCACCAGTTGCGCACGCGAGGCGAACATCAGCAGCAGCTCGCTCTCCGCGCACATCGCACGTTGCGCCGGATCGAGCAGGATGCCGCGCACCCGTTCGCCCAGCCCGGTGCCGCCCGGCTCGCGCGCGAGCAGCAGGTCGACGCCGCGGCTTTCCAGGTGTGCGCGCAAGCCCGCCAGCAAGGTGCTCTTGCCCGCGCCTTCGCCGCCTTCGAGGGTGATGAATCGGCCGCGTCCGGTCATGGGTTGCAGTGCTTCAACTGGTAACAGGCCACGTTGCTGTTTTGCTGGTCGAGGGTATCGGCGAACACGTGCGTGCCGTCGCCCTTCGCCACGAAGTACAACGCGGTGCCCGGTTCGGGATGCAGCGCGGCCATGATCGCCGGCTTGCCCGGCATCGCGATCGGCGTGGGCGGCAGGCCCGGACGGGTATAGGTGTTGTAGGGCGTGTCGGTGGTGAGGTCGCTCTTGTGGATCTTGCCCTGGTAGCTGTCGCCCATGCCGTAGATCACGCTGGGATCGGTCTGCAGCAACATGTGGTTCTGCAGGCGGCGCACGAACACCCCGGCGATCTTCGCGCGCTCGTCGGCGCGGCCGGTTTCCTTCTCCACGATGGAGGCGAGGATCAGCGCGTCGTAGGGCGCGGCCAGCGGCAGGTCCTTGTCGCGCTGCGGCCACAGCTCGTCCAGCGTCCTGGCCATCGCGGCGTGGGCGCGCTTGAGGACGTCGAGGTCGCTGTCGCCCTTCACGTAGGCGTAGCTCTCGGGCAGGAAGCGCCCTTCCGGCTGTTCGCCCGCGGCACCGATCTTCTGCATGATCGCGGCATCGCCGAGGCCGGCGGTGTCGTGCCTTAGCTTGTCCGCCTTGGCCAGCGCCGCCAGCACATCGCGGAAGGTCCAGCCGTCGACGATGGTGAAATTGCGTTGCAACACCTTGCCCGCGGCCATGCTGGCCAGGAGCTGGCGCGGCGTGATGCCGACGGGCGTGGCGTACTCGCCTGCGTGCAACCTGCCCGTCACGTGCATCTGCACCGCCAGCAGGCGCCAGTACAGCGGCGAGGCGTTGCTCAAGCGCTGCGCGCGCAACTGGCCCACGATCTCCTTGAAGCTGCTGCCGCGGCCGATGTCGATGCTTTCGCCACTCGCCGAGACGCCCAGCGGCGCGTCGCCGAAGCGGCTGAAGTCGCGCCAGCCCCATACCGCGGCGCCGATCAGCGCCAGCAGCAGTACCAGGATGGCGTTGCGCCAGACGACACGTCCGCGCGAGGTGGTGCTTCGAGTCATGCCTGCTCCATCGGAAAGCCGAGTCCGCGCCAATGCGCCTGCATCGTGCGGGCCACCGGGCCGGGAGCGAACACCCTATCGCCCACGGCCTGAACAGGCAGGATGCCGCGAACGCTGGAGCTTAGGAAGAGCTCGCCGGCAGCGAGGCACTCGGCCAGCGGCAGATCGCGCACCTGCGCCTGCGGCAGCACAGCCAGCAATTCGGCGCGCAGCACGCCGGCCACGCCGCAGCGATCCACGCGCGGCGTCACCGGCACGCCGTCGATCACCGCAAACAGGTTGGCCGCTGTGGCCGAGATCGCGTTGCCATGCAGATCGCACAGCAGGCCCTCGGCGATCGCCGGATCGTTCCACTCGGCGCGCGCCAGCACCTGCTCCAGCCGGTTGAGATGCTTGATGCCGGCCAGCAGTGGCTGCACGGCGAGGCGCGTTTCGCACAGATGCAGCCGCACGCCGTCGCGGTACGCCGCCACGGCCACTTCCGGCATGGCGAATGCGGCCACGATGCGGGTGGGCTGCGGCGCCGCGGGCGTCGCATAACCGCGTGCACCGACGCCGCGGGTGAGCGTGATGCGCAACACGGCATCCGCCATGCCTTGCGTTGCCGCCCTGGCTTCCCGCAACAGCAATGCGGCATCGGGCGCGGGCAGGCGCAGCCGCCCGCAGCCTTGCGCCAGCCGTTGCATGTGGCGCGTCCACAACGGGGCGGCGCCATCCACGAAGCGGATCGTCTCAAACAGGCCGTCGCCGTAGAGCAGACCGCGATCCAGCGCGGCGACGTCGTCTTGCTGCCGGCCATTCACCAGCATCATGCGTCCGTCGCTCCCAGCGCGCGCAGCAGGCCGCGCGCCTTGGCGCGGGTTTCGTCGAGTTCCTTCTCCGCCACCGAATCGGCCACGATGCCGGCACCCGCGCGCAGGCTCACCGTGTCGCCGGCCAGGGTCAGCGTGCGGATCAGGATGTTGAGGTCGAGGTCGCCGTTGCGATCCAGGTAACCCAGCGCGCCGGTGTAGGCGCCGCGCGGTGCATCCTCCAGCGCGGCGATGATCTCCATGCAGCGCACCTTGGGACAGCCGGTGATGGTGCCGCCGGGGAACACCGCGGCAATCGCCTGCCCCGGCGTCACGCCTGCGCGCAGGCGGCCGCGCACGTTGGAGACGATGTGGTGCACGTGGGCATAACTCTCCACCACCATCAGCTCGTCCACCTCGACCGTACCGGGCACGCAGACGCGGCCCAGGTCGTTGCGCTCGAGGTCGATCAACATCACGTGCTCGGCACGCTCTTTGGGATGCGCGGCCAATTCGCGGATGCGCGCCCCATCGTCGTCGCCGGCGGTGCGCGGACGGGTGCCGGCGATCGGGCGCGTCTGCGCGAGACCGTCGCGCACTTCCACCAGCCGCTCCGGTGAGGAACTGGCGATCGCCCAGCCCGGTTGTTGCAGCAGGCCCGCGAACGGCGCGGGGTTGGCGCGGCGCAAGGCGGCATGCAGCGCCGCCGGTGCCGGCCGTTCGTCGTAGTGCGCACGCCATGCGCGCGACAGGTTCACCTGGAAGATGTCGCCTGCGCGCAGGTGTTCGTGGATGCGTGCCACGCCGTCGAGGAAGCGTTGCGGATCGTCCTCGACCAGTTGCGCTGGGGAAGGCAAGGCGGGAACCGACGGCGTCGCCGCCAGATCGGCTTCCAGCGCATCAAGCAGGTGTTCGTTGCCCCGCTCGGCCACCAGCACGGTGCAGTCGCGCGCGTGGTCGACGATCACCGCCGCCGGGCAGCGCAAGGCCAGTGCCACCGGCAGCACGGCATCGGCGAGCAGCTGCAGCTTCGGTTCGATCTCGCCCGCCAGCTCGTAGCCCAGCAGCAGCGCCCAACCACCGTGGAACGGCAGGCCGTCGTCGTCGCGCGGCAGGCGTTCCGCCCGCCATGCGTCATCCAGCGCATCGAGGAAACGCGTGCCCACCACTTCACCGGCGGCATTGCGCACGACACCGTCCGCGGCCAGCGTCAGGCTGCCCTGAGGAAACGCGAACAGAATGTCGAAGCGTGCCTGCGGCGTACCGTGCAGCACGCTTTCGAGCAGGCAGGGATAGCGCTGCGGAAATGCAGCGGCCGGCGCGAGCAGATCGCGCCGGCCGTCGAGGATGCGACGATGCGTCACGTCAAACGCGACGGAACGCCAGCGTGCCGTTGGTGCCGCCGAAGCCGAACGAGTTGGAGATCACCACGTCGAGCTTGGCCTCGCGCGCGGTGTGCGCCACGAAGTCGAGGTCGCAGCCTTCGCCCGGCTCGTCGAGGTTGATCGTGGGCGGCAGCACCTGGTCGCGCAGCGCGAGGATGGAGAAGATCGCCTCCACGCCGCCGGCTGCGCCCAGCAGGTGGCCGGTCACCGACTTGGTCGAGCTCATCGCCAGCTTGTACGCGTGGTCGCCGAACACGCGCTTGGCGGCCAGCACTTCGCCGAGGTCGCCCAGCGGCGTCGAGGTGCCGTGCGCGTTGATGTATTGCACGTCGGCAGGGTTGAGGCCGGCGTCCTTCAACGCGCTTTCCATGCAGCGCGCCGCACCCTCGCCACCCTCGCTGGGCGCGGTGATGTGGTAGGCGTCGCCGCTCATGCCGAAGCCGACGAGCTCCGCGTAGATGCGCGCGCCGCGCGCCTTGGCGTGTTCGTACTCTTCCAGCACCAGCACGCCGGCGCCGTCGGACAACACGAAGCCGTCGCGGTCCTTGTCCCACGGACGGCTGGCCTTGCCCGGCTCGTCGTTGCGGGTGGACATCGCCTTGGCCGAGCAGAAGCCCGCCATCGCCGTGCCGGTGGTGGCGAACTCGGCGCCGCCGGCGATCATCACGTCGGCATCGCCGTACTGGATCATCCGCGCGGCCAGGCCGATGTTGTGCGTGCCGGTGGTGCAGGCGGTGACGCAGGCGATGTTCGGGCCCTTCAGGCCGAACATGATCGACAGGTGGCCCGACACCATGTTGATGATCGACGAGGGCACGAAGAACGGTGACACGCGGCGCGGGCCCTTGTCGTGCAGTTCGATCGAGGTGTGCTCGATGGTGTGCAGGCCGCCGATGCCGGCCGCCACCGCCACGCCGATGCGCGGCGCGTTGGCCTCGGTCACTTCCAGCCCGGAATCCTTCAGCGCCTGCGTGCCCGCGGCGATGCCGTAGTGGATGAAGGGATCCATCTTCTTGATCTCTTTCGGCGCGATCCACTGCGCCGGATCGAAATCCTTCACCTGGCCGGCGATGCGCGTGGCATAGGTGGCCGCATCGAAATGGGTCACCGGGCCGATGCCGCTGGCACCCTTGAGGATGTTGTCCCAGGCCGTGGGCAGGTCGTTGCCGACCGGCGAGATGATGCCCATGCCGGTGACTACCACGCGTCGCTTGCTCATGCTGTTTTCCTTCGTGTTGCGGGGAGCCGGCTCGCGGCCGTCGCCCTTCGTTCGCGGATGCACGCGGCCAGGCCGCACCATACGGGATCGGACGTTACAGATTGCAGAAACGAAAACTGCGCCATGTCGGCGCAGCTTCCGGTACCGCTTGCGAAGCAGTGGCGCATCGCGCCCGCCTGCGTCGCCCGATCAATCCTTGGAGTGGGCCTTGATGTAGTCCACGGCCTGCTGCACGGTGGTGATCTTCTCGGCGTCTTCGTCCGGGATCTCGGTCTCGAACTCTTCTTCCAGCGCCATCACCAGCTCGACGGTGTCGAGCGAGTCGGCGCCCAGATCGTCCACGAACGAAGCGTTCGCCGTGACTTCATCTTCCTTCACGCCCAGCTGCTCGACGACGATCTTCTTGACGCGCTCTTCGATGGTGCTCATTGCAAATCTCCCACGGGGAATGTGTTGTGCGCCGGCTTGCGGCCGGCAAAGACCGGCGGATTGTAGTGGCTAAGCCGCAGGGCCGCCATGCATCCCGCCAATGTTGCGGTACCGGCCTTGCGGCCGAAACGAAAACGCGATTGTCGCCGAAAATTCGACCATGCGCGACAGTTTTGGCATGCGTTGCCGTATGGACTCGGCGGCGTTTGAAACTGCCGCATCGCCTCCATCAGGGCATGTACATGCCGCCGTTGACGTGCAGCGTTTCGCCGGTGATGTAGGCCGCGGCGGGCGACGCGAGGAAGCCCACCGCCTTGGCGATGTCGCTGGCATCGCCCAGCCGGCCCAGCGCGATCTGGCCGAGCAGGCCTTCCTTCGCCGACTCCGGCAGCGCGCGCGTCATGTCGGTGTCGATGAAGCCCGGCGCCACCACGTTCACGGTGATGCCGCGCGAACCGATCTCGCGCGCCAGCGACTTGGAGAACGCGATGATGCCGGCCTTGGCCGCCGCGTAGTTGGACTGGCCCGGGTTGCCGGTGAGGCCGATCACCGAGGCGATCGAGATGATGCGCCCCTTGCGCGCCTTCATCATGCCGCGCATCACCGCCTTGCTGGTGCGGAACACCGAGCTGAGGTTGGTGTCGAGGATGGCCTGCCAGTCCGCCTCCGGCATGCGCATCAGCAACTGGTCGCGGGTGATACCCGCGTTGTTGACCAGGATGCTCACCGCGCCGAACTCCTTGGCGATGCCGTCGATCAGCGCTTCCACCGCGGCGGTGTCGACCACGTCCAGCACGCGGCCATGGCCGCCGCGCGCAGCCAGCCGCTCGCCGATGGCGGCCGCACCGTTTTCGCTGGTGGCCGTGCCGATCACGGTGGCGCCCATCGCCGCCAGCTCGTCCGCGATCGCCGCGCCGATGCCGCGGCTGGCGCCGGTGACCAGCGCGATTTCACCTTGCAGAATTGCACTCATGTCAGTTCTCGTGGGTTGTGTGATGCGACGGCCAGACCACGGCCTGCGCGACAATGACCGACTTGCCGTCGAAGGTTGCGGCAGGGGATCCGTACAGCGTATAGCCCAGCGCCAATGCTTCGCTCACCCTCCGGCAGAACGCGGAGTCGTCCGGGCCGGTAAGCAATCGATATGCAGGCAGCCCCTCGGGTGGCGATGATTTCACGCGTACGACTCCGGATCAGGGGTTCTGCCAGTCGCCTTGCGTCTGGGCAAGTTCGGCAGGCATACCGATGGCGCGCGCTTCCAGCGATTTGTCGATGCGCTTGACCAAGCCGGCCAGCACCTTGCCCGGGCCGCACTCGGCGATGCGCGTGGCGCCGCCGGCGGCCAGCGCCTGCACGCATTCGGTCCAGCGCACCGGCAGGTAGAGCTGGCGCTGCAGCGCGCCGCGGATGTCTTCGATGTTGTCGTAACGCTTCGCCTCGGCGTTCTGCACCACCGGGATCGCCGGCAACTGCCACGACAGCGCAGCCATGCGCTCGCCCAGCCTGTCGGCGGCATCGCGCATCAGCATGCAGTGCGAAGGCACCGACACGGCGAGCTTCACCGCCTTCTTCACGCCCAGCTCGGCGAGCCTGGCCAGCGCGCGATCCACCGCCTCGGCGTTGCCCGCGATCACCAGCTGGCCCGGCGAGTTGTAGTTGGCCGGCGCCACCACCTGGCCTTGCGCGACTTCTTCGCACACCTGTGCGATCTGCGCGTCGTCGCCACCGAGGATGGCCGCCATCGCGCCGGTGCCCGCCGGCACCGCCGCCTGCATCAGGCGACCGCGTTCAGCCACCAGCGCCGCCGCATCGTGCAGCGACAAGGCACCTGCGCAGACCAGCGCGCTGTACTCGCCGAGGCTGTGGCCGGACAACTGCACAGGCTGCGCGCCACCGAGCTTCTGCCACACGCGCCACACCGCCACGCTGGCGGCGAGCAGCGCGGGCTGCGTGTTCTCGGTGCGGTTGAGCTGGTCTTCCGGCCCCTGCTGGCTGAGCTCCCACAGATCCACGCCCGCGCCCTGCGAAGCCTCGTCGAAGCTCGCCTTCACCTCGCCATGCGCGGCGGCCAGTTCGGCCAGCATGCCGACCGATTGCGAACCCTGGCCGGGGAAGACGAAGGCGAGATGGGAATGGGCGGCAGTCATGCAGGTTTCTCCAACGGAAAAGCTCAAGGCCTCCGCCCCGGGTCCGCACCCACATTGCTGGAGATGGGGAAACCCGGGCTGGAGGTTTCGGACGAATCGCGAGTCGATCAGTAGCGCAGCAGCGCCGAGGCCCAGGTGAAGCCGCCGCCGAACGCTTCCAGCAGCAGGTTCTGGCCGCGCTGCACCTTGCCCGAGCGCACCGCGTAATCCAGTGCCAGCGGCACCGAGCCGGACGAAGTATTGGCGTGCTGGTCGACGGTGACGATCACGCGGTCCATCGGCATCTCCAGCCGCTTCGCGGTGGCTTCGATGATGCGCAGGTTGGCCTGGTGCGGGATCAGCCAGTCGATGTCGGCCTCGTGCATGCCGGCGGCTTCCAGCGTCTCGCCGACCAGCGAATCCAGCGTCTTCACCGCGACCTTGAACACTTCGCGGCCGGCCATCTTGATGCGCACGCCGTGGTTGGGCTCGTCCTTGAAGCCGACGGACACGCCCACCGGGTTCCACAGCAGTTCCTTGTAGCCGCCATCGGCGTGCATGCAGGTGGCGTAGATGCCGGGCTCGCTGGAGGCTTCCAGCACTACCGCACCGGCGCCGTCGCCGAACAGCACGCAGGTCTCGCGCTCGTTCCAGTCGACCATGCGGGTCAGCGTCTCGGCGCCGATCACCAGCACCTTCTTCGACTGGCCGCTCTTGATGAACTTGTCGGCGATGCCCAGCGCATACATGAAGCCCGAGCAGGCGGCATTGACGTCGAACGCCGCGCAACCGTTCGCGCCAAGGCGCTGCTGCACCAGGCAGGCGGTGGACGGGAAGATGATGTCGGGCGTGGTCGTGCCGAGCACGATCAGGTCCAGTTCGGCGGCCTTCACGCCGGCCGCTTCCAGCGCACGCTGGGCGGCGAGGAAGGCCAGGTCGCCCGTGGTCTCACCGTCGGCGGCAATGTGACGCTGGCGGATGCCGGTACGGGTGCGGATCCATTCGTCGCTGGTGTCGACGATCTTCTCCAGATCGGCGTTGCTGACGGCGCGCTCGGGCAGTGCGCTGCCGGTGGCGATGATGCGGGAGTAGATCGGGGCCATTCCGTTTTCCGTGGTACGCAAACCGTGCATTGAACGCCCTGCGCGGCGCATGCGCAACCGTCCGGACGGCGGGAGTCCGGGCGACGGGAAGCGCCCGGCGTGCCGAAACGCGAAACGGCGCGTCGCCGCGCCGTTTCGTTCGATGCCTGCAGCCGGATTCCGCGCAGGGAACCCGCGAGCGCGATCAGTCCTCGACCGACACGGCGCCCTTGGTCTCGATGACCTTCTTGCCGCGGTAGAAACCGTCGGCGGTGACGTGGTGGCGCAGGTGCACCTCGCCGCTGGTCGGGTCGGTGGACAGCTGCACGGTCTTCAGCTTGTCGTGCGCGCGACGCATGCCGCGGGTGGACGGGGTACGGCGGCTCTTGGCAACGGCCATGGTAGTTCTCCAACTGAACCTGTTTCGATGTTCACATGATCGGGGCCGCATGCCCCGACCGGCTTACTTCTTCAGTTCGCGCAACACCGCGAACGGATTGTTCTCGCGCGACTGCGCCTCGTCCTGTTCCGGCTCGCCGCCATCCACCAGCGCGTCGGGCAGGCTGCTGTCCGGGTTCACCGGCACCAGCGGCAAGGCCAGCAGCAACTCGTCCTCGATCACGTCCGCCGGATGCAGGCGACCGTCCTCGGGCACCAGCAGCGGCTCGCAACCCGGCGGCAAACCCGCCTCGTCGCGCTCCTGCCGGATCAGGCCGAGCCGGCTGTCCACCGCCACCGGCAACACGAACGGCTCAAGCGTACGCTGGCAGATCATCGCCAGCGACGCCTGTGCATGGACATCCACGTAGTCCGTGCCCAGCCCGTCGCGGCCGAAATCCAGCCGGTAACGCACCTCGCCTTCGTCGCCGGCCAAGGCGCTGCACAAGCGCCCCAGATCGGCTACCGGCATCGATCCTTCGAACGAACGCCGCGCCGAAACCATGCGCCAAGCGTCCACGGACTCTGGCAGTGTCACGGACATAATCGGCGAATGGTAAGTTCGTGGACGACCGAAGTCAACCGACAATCAAGCGCTTGCGTCGTCCGTTTCGTGCATTTTGCCTGATCCGCCCCGCATGCGGCAGACTGCACGCCCATCCCGTCCGAAGCCTTGCCGCGTGAACCTTCCCCTGACGCTGGGCGTGCTCGCGCTGCTGATCCTGGTCGCCGCGTCGATCTGGGCGCTGACCTCGCGCCGCTGGCAGAACCGGCGCGCCGCCGACCTGCAGCAGTTGCTGGACCTCGCCGATCGGCTGGAAAACGACCTGAAAAGCTGCCGCGCCGGCCTGCAACAGGCCCACGCGGTCATGGCGACCAACCCCGACCTGCCTGCCGCCAGCGAACAGGACGCCCGCCATGCGATCGACGCCGGCCTGCAGGCACTGCTGCGCCAGCGCATCTGGATCCGCGACCGCGCCGCCCGCGCCAGCCAGCAGGAACTCGACGAGACCGCGGCCGCCATGCGTGCCAGCCGCGACCGCCTGCAACCGCTGCAGCAGGCGCTGGACGCCGCCCAGCGCGACCTGGACAGCGCGATGCGCGAACACATCCACCGCGACGTCGAATGAACACTCCCGCGCCCCGCATCGTGCTCGCCTCCACCTCGCGCTACCGCGCCGAACTGCTGCGCCGCCTGCTGCCGGAGTTCGAGCAGCGCGCCCCCGGCACCAACGAGGCCGCCCTGCCCGGCGAAGCGCCGGCCGCGCGCGCGGCACGGCTCGCCCTCGCCAAGGCCGTGGCTGCCGCAGGCGATTTCCGCGATGCGCTGGTGGTCGGCTCCGACCAGGTCGCCGAGCTGGACGACGAGACGCTGGACAAGCCGGGCAGCGCGGCGAACGCACGCGCCCAGCTCGCCGCCAGCTCCGGCCGCGTGGTGCATTTCCACACCGCGTTGTGCCTGCTCGACACCCGCAACGGCCACCACCAGTCGCATGTCGACCGCACCCACGTGCACTTCCGCACACTCGACGCTGCGGAAATCGAACGCTACGTGGCACACGAACAACCGCTGGACTGCGCTGGCAGCTTCAAGTGCGAGGGACTGGGCATCAGCCTGTTCGAACGCATCGAGAGCGAGGACCCCAGCGCGTTGATCGGCCTGCCGTTGATCGCACTGGCGCGGATGCTGCGCTCGGCAGGCGTTGCCGTGCCCTGAGAGCCTGTTCACGGTCTCCCCATAGCCCGCGCGAGGAGCTGTTTGCACGCAGGCCCAGCCAAGGAAGAGTGAAGGTACGCGGGGAGAGTCCATGGATGGACTCGGCTTTGAGGAGCGAGGAGTGGACGTCCGTCCACGACTGAGTGATGACGCCGGCATGCCGGCAAGCTGACCCGGCCCTCCGGGTTGCCTGGCCATGGGGAGATCGTAAACAGGCTCTGAAGCCGCGCGTACCGCAAACCGGGTACGCTGCTGCATTCGCCGCCGCAGGGCGGCCACCACCCACGAACTGCCGCGAGTCCGCTTGATGAGCCAGCCCCTGCCCGCCATCCCGCCTGCCGACGAACTGCGCCAGCGCCTTGTCGCCGCCGAGGCACAGCTCAACCAGGTGGTGTTGGGCAAGGCGCGGCAGGTGAAACAGGCGCTGGCCTGCCTGATCGCCGGCGGCCACCTGCTGCTGGAAGACGTGCCGGGCGTAGGGAAGACCACGCTGGCGCACGCGCTGGCGGCCAGCTTCGCGCTGGAATTCCAGCGCGTGCAGTTCACCAGCGACCTGCTGCCCTCGGACATCCTCGGCGTCAGCGTGTACGAGCGCGAGACTGGCCAGTTCCGCTTCCACCCCGGCCCGATCTTCGGCGGCCTGCTGCTGGCCGACGAGATCAACCGCGCCACGCCCAAGACGCAGAGCGCGCTACTGGAGGCGATGGCCGAAGGCCAGGTCACCGTGGATGGCCAGACCCACGCGCTGCCGCAACCGTTCTTCGTGGTGGCGACGCAGAACCCGCTGGACCTGGCCGGCACCTTCCCGCTGCCTGATTCGCAGCTCGACCGCTTCATGCTGCGGCTGTCGCTGGGCTATCCCGACCCGGCCGCCGAGCGCGAGCTGCTCACCGGCAGCGACCGCCACGACCTGCTGGCCAGGCTGGCGCCCGCGCTGGACGGCACCGCCCTGCTCGCGCTGCGCAGGCAGGCGCAGGCCGTCACCACCAGTCCCGCCCTGCTCGACTACCTGCAGGCACTGCTCGCCGCCAGCCGCCGCCATGCCGACATCCGCAACGGCCTGTCGCCGCGCGCCGGACTGTCCCTGCTCGCCGCCGCGCGCGCATGGGCCTTGCTGCACAAGCGCGCCTACGTGCTGCCGGAAGACCTGCAGGCGTTGTTCGTGCCACTGGCCGCGCACCGGCTGGTGGCCATGCGCGGCGCCAGCGGCGATGCGCTGGCGCGCCAGCTCCTCGCCGAGGTGGCGGTGGACTGATGCGCGCCGCCCTGCGCCGGCTCGCGCAACGCGCCGAACGCCGCCTGCCCGCGCTCACCCGCCTGCGCCAGCCCGAGCCGTTGCCGATCGAACTGGACCGGCGGCGCATCTACATCGTGCCCAGCGCCTTCGGACTCGCCTTCGGCGTGCTGCTGCTGGTGATGCTGGTCGGCGCGCTCAACTACGCGAACAACGCCGCCCTGCTGCTGACCTGCCTGCTCGGCGCGGCCTGCGCGTCCAGCATGCTGCTCGCCTTCCGCACGCTGGACGGGCTGCGCCTGCGCGGCATCCGCGCCGGCCATGCCTTCGCCGGCGAACCGCTGGAACTGACGCTGGATTTCTCCGCGCCACGTCCGCGCCAGGCGGTGCGGCTGGACTGCGCGGGCGAAACGCACGCCTTCGCCGTGGACGGCAGCACCGAATTGAAACTGCACCTGCCCACCAGCTGGCGCGGCTGGCAGGAGCTGCCCCGGCTGCGCATCTGGAGCACCTGGCCGCTGGGCCTGTTCCGCGCCTGGAGCTGGCTGCGCCCGCAGCAGTCCGTGCTGGTGTGGCCGCGTCCGGAATCCGGCGGCCCGCCGCCGCTCCTGCCCTCCGGCGCCCAGGAACGACTGCGCCCGCAGCCGGGCGAGGAACTGGCCGCCCTGCGCGACTACCGCCGCGGCGACGCGCCCCGCCACATCGCATGGAAGGCCAGCGCGCGCCACCACGACCTGCTGGTGAAGGACTTCGATCGCCCCGCGCCCCGCGAAGCCTGGCTGCTGGATTGGAACGCCCTGCGTTCGTTCGACGCCGAGACACGCATCGCCCGCCTCGCGCGCTGGCTGGGCGAGGCGGAGGCGCAGGGCCGCCGCTACAGCCTGCAATTGCCGGGCGGACGCATCGACGTCGGCAGCGGTCCCACGCATTACGCGCGCTGCATGGACGCGCTGGCATTGTTGCCATGAACGCGACCGCCGCCACGCCGCTGGATACGCGCAGCTTCGATCTCGTGGCGCTGGCCTTCGCCGCCGCGCTGGCACTGCAGATGCCGCACCAGCCATGGTGGCTCGGCGCGCCGCTGGCGCTGGTCATCGGCCTGCGCTGGTGGCAACGCCGGCAACGTCGCGCGCACACGCCCATGTGGCTGAAGCTGCCGCTGCTCGCATTGCTGGTGCTGGCCGTCGTCGGCCGCTATGGCAACGTGTTCGGGCAGGCGCCCGGCACCGCCCTGGCGGTGGGCCTGCTGGCGCTGAAGCTGCTGGAAACCGAAACCATGCGCGACGCCCGCGTGGGCATGGGCTTCGCCTGCTTCACCCTGATGGCGGCGTTGCTGTCCGACCAGAGCCTGCTCGCCACCATCGCGGTGGCGCTGGGCCTGCTGCCGCCGCTGGCGGCGCTGCGCTCGCTGGAGCCGGGACGACGGGTGCCCGCCGCGCTGTGGCGCGAACTGCTGCCCGGCATGGCCCTGCTGGCGGCGGCGCTGCCGCTGGCCGCGCTGGCCTTCCTGCTGGTGCCGCGGCTCGGCTCGCCGCTGTGGGGGTCTCCGAACAGTGCCGAACAACGCAGCGGCCTTGCCGACAGCATGACGCCGGCCGGCTTCACCCAGTTGCTGATCGACGACAGTCCCGCGCTGCGCGTGAGCTTCGACGGCCCGCCACCGCTGCCCGAACAGCGCTACTTCCGCGCCTTCGTGATGGGCGATTACGACGGCGCCAGCTGGACGTATGGCGACGTGGCCGACCAGCCGCCGGTGGCCATCGAGGTCGCGCACAGCGTCCGCTACCACATCAGCCTGGAACCGACCCGCGGACGCGTGCTGCCCACGCTGGACGTTCCGCTGGCCGCGCCGCCCGAAGCCAGCCTGCGCCGCGATCGCGTGGTGATCGCCGACAAGCCGGTGGACACGTTGCGCGACTACACGCTGGCCTCCGCCACCGTCTACCGGCTGGAACCGCAACTGGGCCGCCACCGCGCGCGCTGGCTGCAACTGCCCGACGGCTTCAACCCCCGCACGCTGGCGCTGGGCCAGTCGTGGCGCCGGCAATACGGTGACGACGCTGCCGCCATCGTGCAGGCCGCGCTGACCTTGTTCCACGACGGCGGCTTCCGCTACACGCTGGCACCCGCGCCGCTGGGCCGCGATGCGATGGACGACTTCCTGTTCGACACGCACGAGGGCTTCTGCGAGCACTACGCGTCCGCCTTCACCGTGCTGATGCGCGCCGCCGGCATCCCCGCCCGCGTGGTCACCGGCTACCAGGGCGGCTACTGGAACGCGCTGGGCAACTACCTGCTGGTGCGCAACGCCGATGCGCATGCATGGAGCGAGGTATGGCTGGCCGGCCGCGGCTGGGTGCGCGTGGATCCCACCGCCGCCGTGCGCCCGCAGCGCATCGACCTCGGCGCCGCCGCCGCGGCCCCCGGCGGCCAGTTGCCGTGGTACCAGAGCGGCTGGCTGCAAGCGCTGCGCAACCACTGGGACATCGTCAACCGCTGGTGGAACCTGGGCGTTAACGGCTTCGACGCGTTGCGCCAGCGCGGCCTGCTGAGGCCGTTCGGCGTCAGCGAGACGGAGACCTCCACGCTGGCCGCGCTGCTCGCCGCATCCTGCGTGCTGGCCATGCTGGCCGGACTGGCGTGGGTGTGGCGGCGCAGCGAACCGGAAGACCCCGCACGCGCCGCGTTGCGCAGGCTGGAACGCAAGCTGGCACGCATGGGCGTGACGCGTGCGAACGGCGAAGGCCCTCGCGATTTCCTGCAACGCGCCGCGCGCAGCTTGCCGGCGCAGCGCGGCAGGCTGGTCCAACTGATGCAGCACTACCTCGAACTGCGCTATGCCCATGCCGAACCCACTGCTGAATCCCTTCGCGCACTGCAACGTGCGGTCCGGGATTTTCCTGTCAGCCGCGTGGTCAAATGAACGTTAACCGGATAGCCCCACAATCACGTGATGGAGAAAGCGCCATGTCCTCCCTGTATCGCCCTCTCGCACTAGTCGCAGGCGTCGCCCTGCTGGGTGGCTGCGCGACCATGCCGCAGCCGCTGCAAGGCAACTACGCCAACGTCACCAGCACCTCCGCCCAGCAGGGCGGCGCCAGCGGCACCCGCGTGCGCTGGGGCGGCGAGATCATCAAGACCGAACCGGGTGCGCAGGAAACCTGCTTCTACATCCTCGCCCGCCCGCTGGACGGCCAGGCCCGTCCCGAACCGGGCAGCGCGGGCGACAGCCAGGGTCGCTTCGTCGCCTGCCACAGCGGCTTCTACGATCCCGAAGTGTTCACCCGCGGCCGCGAGATGACCGTGACCGGCACCATCAACGGCACGGTGTCGAAGAAGGTGGGCGAATACAGCTATCCCTATCCGCGCGTGGAGGCCGACGTGGTGTACCTGTGGCCGAAGCGCCCGATCTACGTGGGCACGCCCTACCCGCCGGGCTTCTACGATCCGTTCTGGGGTCCGTGGGGTCCCTGGGGCTATGGCCCGTACTGGGGCGGCGGCCCGCGCGTGATCGTGGTACGACCGGCGCCCCCGCCGGCCAAGTGATCGGCATGCACACGAAAAAGCCGGCCCGCGTGGCCGGCTTTTTCGTGTGCCCGGGGCCACCGGCCGTCAGCCGGGCGGCCACCCCAGGTGCCGCCCGGCCAGCAGGTGCACATGCAGGTGGTACACGGTCTGGCCGCCGTATTCGCGGCAGTTGTTCACCACGCGATAGCCCTGCTCGGCATAGCCCTCGCGCCGCGCGTATCCGGCGGCGGCCAGCAGCAGGCGGCCCAGCAAGGCGGCATCCTCCGGCTTCGCATCGTCCAGCGTGGGGATGGCCTTCTTCGGGATGAACAGCACGTGCAGCGGCGCCTGCGGATTCAGGTCGCGGAACGCCAGCACCTCGTCGTCCTCGTAGACGATGTCGGCTGGGATTTCGCGCCGGATGATCTTGCCGAAAATCGTATCGCCCATGTCATCGTCCCGATTTTTTGAAGAGTGCGGCCAAGGATGGCCGCCCGTCTGATTTTCGCGATCATGGATGATCGCAAGGTCAGAGCAAAGTGCGGCCAAGGATGGCCGCCTGTTTGATCTTCGCGATCACGGATGTTCGCAGGGCCAGAACAAAGTGCAGCCAGGGATGGCCGCCCGTTTGATCTTCGCGATCACGGATGATCGCAGGGCATCCTTCCGCCGAACGCATGCGCCAGCGTGCCGCGGTCCACGTATTCCAGCTCGCCCCCCAGCGGCACGCCGTGCGCCAGCCGCGTGGGCCGCACGCCGCCGGCACGCGCCAGTTGCGCCAGGTAGTGCGCGGTGGCCTCGCCTTCCACGGTGGGATTGGTGGCGATGATGAGCTCTTCCACCTCGCCCTCGCCCAGGCGTTGCGCGAGTTGCGCCAGGCCCAGCTCCTCCGGCCCCAGCCCATCCAGCGGCGACAGCCGGCCATGCAGCACGAAGTAGTGCCCGCGGTAGCCGGTGGCCTGCTCGATGGCCGCGAGGTCCACCGGCGACTCCACCACGCACAGCAGGTGGTGGTCTCGCGTGCTGCCGGCGCAGGTCGCGCACAGCGGCTCCTCGCTGAAATCGCGGCAGCGCGCGCAACGCCCGATGCGCTGCATCGCCTCGCGCAAGGCGTCGGCCAGCTTCAGCCCGCGCTCGCGGTCGCGCTCCAGCAGATGGAAGGCCATGCGCTGCGCGCTCTTGCCGCCCACGCCGGGCAGGCAGCGCAGCGCTTCGATGAGGCTGGACAGGAGGAGGGAGGTCATTTGCGACGGGATTCGGGATGGCGGGATCAGGGATACGGAAAAGCGGAACTTGGCTGGATTGCGGCTCTTTCCGAATCCCCAATCCCGAATCCCGATTCCCGGCTCTTCAGAACGGCATCTTGAAGCCCGGCGGCAGGCTCATGCCGGCGGTGACGTTGCCCATCCGGTCGCGGCTGGCCTGGGCCACCTTGTTCACCGCGTCGTTGATCGCGGCGGCGACCAGGTCCTCGGCCATCTCCGGGTCGTCGGCGAAGGTCTGGCGGTCGATCGCCACCTTGCGCACCTCGTGTGCGCCGCTCATCGTCACGCTGACCAGGCCGCCACCGGCGCTGCCGGTGACTTCCAGCTTGGCGATCTCTTCCTGCGCGCGCTTCATGTCTTCCTGCATGCGCTGGGCCTGCTGCATCAGCTGGCCGATCTGACCTCTCATCGCACTACTCCGTCATCAACTGCCAAAGGGTTTCACCGACTGCGGCACCACGCGGGCGCCGAAGTCGCGTTTCATGGATTGCACGAAGGGATCGTCGGCGATGGACTGCTCGGCCGCCGCCTGCGCCGCATCGCGCGCCTGCGTGGCGCGCGCGGCCGGCGTGGCGGACGCCGCCGACTTGTCGATGTCGACGAAGCGCAGCTTGATGCGTTCGCCCAGCGCGCTGCTGATGCGTTCTTCCATCTGGCTGAGCATCGGCTCCACCGCCATGCCCATGTGCGCCGGCTGCAAGGCCAGCACCAGGGTGTTGCCATCGCGTTCGCGCAGCACCGCGTTCTGCGCCAGCACGCCGAACGGGCCGCGCAGGCCGGCCTGTTCGATCAGGCTCTCCCAGTGCGGCAAGCCGTTGGCGTCACGCAAGGGTGCAGCCGGGGCCGGTTCGCGCACGGCGGGTGCCGGCGTAGCAACAGGTGGCGCAGCGCGATAGGCCGGCGCCGGTGGTGCGGCCGGCGCCACGCTGCGCACGGGCGCCGCCGCAGGTCGGGGAGCCGGCGCCGCGCGCTCCGCCATCGGCTGCGCTGCCTCGTCGCCGGGACGGAACGCCAGCATGCGCAGCAGCGCCATCTCGAAGCCGGTGCGCGCGTCGGGCGCCAGCGCGAGGTCGCGGCGGCCGCCGATGGCGATCTGGTAATAGAGCTGCACGTCCTCCGGCGCGATGCGCGCGGCCAGCGCGTGCAAGGCCTCGCCGTCGGATTCATCGTCGCCCCGGTAGCCGGGGATCAGCTGGATCAGCTGCAGCCGGTGCAGCACGCCGGCAAGGTCGTCCAGCACGCCGCCGAAATCCGGCGAGTACGAGGCGATCTGCGCGCACTCGGCGAGCAGGCGCGCGCCGTCGCCGTCGGCCAAGGCATCCAGCACGCCCAGCACCTGGCCGCGCGCCACGCTGCCCAGCATGGTGCGCACGTCGTCGGCGTGCAGCGAACCACCACCGTAGGCAATGGCCTGGTCGAGCAGCGACAGGCCGTCGCGCAGCGAGCCGTCGGCGCCGCGCGCCAGTTCCTCGATCGCGGCGTCCTCGTAGGCGATGTTCTCGGCGCCGAGGATGTGCCGCATCTGGCCGGCGATCTGCTCGGGCAGCAGGCGTTTCAGGTTGAACTTCAGGCAGCGCGACAGCACGGTCACCGGCAGCTTCTGGGGGTCGGTGGTGGCGAGCAGGAACTTCACGTGCGGCGGCGGCTCTTCCAGCGTCTTCAAGAGCGCGTTGAACGCCGGTTTGGAGAGCATGTGCACCTCGTCCACCAGGTACACCTTGAAGCGGCCGCGCGACGGCGCGTACTGCGCGTTCTCGATCACCTCGCGCACGTCGTCCACGCCGGTGTTGCTGGCCGCGTCGATTTCGAGCAGGTCCACGAAACGGCCTTCGTCCACCGCCGTGCACACCGCGCACTCGCCGCAGGGATCGGCCGACTCGCCGCGCTCGCAGTTCAGCGACTTGGCGAAGATGCGCGCGATGGTGGTCTTGCCCACGCCGCGCGTGCCGGTGAACAGGTAGGCATGGTGCATGCGTCCGGTGTCCAGCGCGTTGGTGAGCGCGCGCACCACGTGCTCCTGCCCCACCAGTTCGGCGAACTTGCGCGGGCGCCATTTGCGGGCGAGGACTTGATAGGACATGGGCGACGTTCACCGTAAAGCGAATGGCGATTGTGCCAAGGTGGGGGCTACAAGTCAGTAAAGCCATTGTGTGTCGCGAGCACCCGCCCCTCGTCCCAACCTTCTCCCCGGCAAGGAGAAGGGGCAAGCGTGCCGTGCGGATTCGCCTTTGCCAGCCATCGGCCTGCGGATGGACCGAGGCTCTCGGAAAGGCCGACTCTAAATGGCGGCGGCCCCGCCAGCCACACCCCGGCACCCGAATCATCCACTACCGTTGCTTCCTTCCGGACCTGGCGGGGTTTGCGGACTATCGTCGCGGGGGGACCGACGGGGCCACCATGAAAATGTCGATGCGCATGCCTGCTGCACGACGCGGATCGAACCGGCACGGGAGGATCGGCGAGAGGCCATCCGTCCGTTCGGGCCGCGCATTGTGCCCCAGATCGGACATGCAACTCAAGGCGTGCTTCCGGCGCGCGCAGGCAGGTGTTTACCGGCATGGACGCCGGCGCGCATCCGCGTGCCATCCTGCGGCAAGGCCGGGCACGACGGCAGCCGTCCCTGCACGCTGTTTCCGGCGCATCGGGAACTGCGCCCGATGCATTTCCGGCACATCGCATTTATGCCGAATTCCGCATCGCGTATCGGCAAGCTTCTCTAGACCCCGCAGCCCCTGCAAGCGAGCATGCAGCCATGCCCACACTCGATTTCATCGACTCCCACACCGGCGGCGAACCCACCCGGGTGATCCTGTCCGGTTTCCCCGATCTCGGCGCCGGTTCGCCGGCGGATCGCCTGCGCGTGTTCCGCGGGCAATACGACCAGTGGCGCCAGGCGATCGCCTGCGAGCCGCGCGGCTCGGACACCATGGTGGGCGCCCTGCTGCTGCCGCCCACGACGCCCGCCGCCTGCGCCGGCGTGATCTATTTCAACAACGTCGGCTACCTCGGCATGTGCGGCCACGGCACCATCGGGCTGATCCGCACCCTGCAGCACCTCGGCCGGCTGTCGCCAGGCCAGCATAGTCTGGAAACGCCGGTCGGCACGGTCGGCGTGATCCTGCACGACGACGGCCGCGTCTCGGTGGAGAACGTGGAGAGCTACCGCCACCTGCACGATGTCGCGCTGGACGTGCCCGGCCATGGCGTGGTGCGCGGCGACGTGGCGTGGGGCGGCAACTGGTTCTTCATCACCCGCGACACACCGTTGCCGTTGACGCTGGCCAACCAGCGCGCGCTCACCGCCTATTCCGAGGCGATCCGCGCCGCGCTGGAGCAGGCCGGCATCACCGGCGCCGACGGCGCCGAGATCGACCACATCGAGATCAACGAGCACGGCGACCAGGCCGGTGCCGACGCGCGCAACTTCGTGCTGTGCCCCGGCATGGCCTACGACCGCTCGCCCTGCGGCACCGGCACCAGCGCCAAGCTGGCCTGCCTCGCCGCCGACGGCGCGCTGGCGCCCGGCCAGGTCTGGCGGCAGGCCGGCATCCTGGGCAGCGTGTTCGAGGCGCAGTACCAGCCCGGCGCGCGCGGCGTGCTGCCGCGCATCACCGGCAGCGCCCACGTCACCATGCAGGGCCGGTTGCTGATCGACGACGCCGATCCGCTGACCTGGGGCATAGGCGCGGCGTGAGCGGCGACGTGCTCATCGTCGTCGGCGCCGGCATCGTCGGCGCGGCCTGCGCGGAACGCGCCAGCGCCGAGGGTTTCGACGTCACCCTGGTCGAGCCCGGCACGGTCGGCGGCGGCGCCACCGCGGCGGCGATGGGGCATCTGATCGCGATGGACGACGACCCCGCCGAACTGGCGCTCTCGCATTACTCGCTCGGCCTGTGGAACTCACTGGCCGACCTGCCGCAGGCGCAGTTCAGCCGTTGCGGCACGCTGTGGGTGGCCGCCGACGAACGCGAACTGGCCGGCGTGCCCGCCAAGCTCGAACGCCTGGCCGCGGTCGGCATCCACGCCGAAGCGGTGGACAGTGCGGCGCTCTACCAGTTGGAGCCGGCGCTGGCACCCCGCCTCGCCGGCGGCATGCTGGTGCCGCGCGACGCCGTGGTGTACGGGCCGGCCGTGGCCATGCACCTGGTCGAATGCGCGCAGGCGCGCGGGGCACGGCTGCTGCGCGATCGCGCGCTGCGCCTCACCCGCGACGGCGTCGAGCTGCACGGCGGCCGGACTTTGCGCGGCACCGTGCTGGTCGCCACCGGCTGCGCCCTGCGCGAGCTGCTGCCGGCCCTGCCGATGCGCGCGCGCAAGGGACACCTGGTGATCACCCAGCGCTACCCGGGACTGCTGCGGCACCAGACCCTGGAACTCGGCTATGCCGACAGCGCGCACGGCAGCGACGACAGCAGCGTGGCCTTCAACGTGCAGCCGCGACCGACCGGGCAGATCCTGATCGGTTCCTCGCGCGAATTCGACGACGCGATGGATCCTGCCGTGTCGATGCCCATGCTGCGCCGCATGCTCGAGCGCAGCTTCCGCTACCTGCCCGCATTGCGCGGACTGGACGCGCTGCGCGTGTGGACCGGCTTCCGCCCGACCAGCATCGACGGGCGGCCCTACATCGGCCGCGTGCCCGGCATGGAACACGCGTGGGTCGCCGCCGGCCACGAAGGCCTGGGCATCACCACCGCCCTGGGCACCGCGTGCCTGCTGCTGGACCAGTTGCTGCAGCGCCCCACCGCCATCGACGCCGCACCGTTCGACCCGGCGCGCCTCGCAGCCACGGTGGCCGCATGAACGACGCGACGGTCCGCATCACGGTGAACGGCCAGCCGGTCGAGGTGGCGGAAGGCTGCAGCGTGGCGGCGGCCATCGCCCGCCTCGGCGTACCGTTCCGTCGCTCGGTGCGCGGCGAACCGCGCCAGCCCTTGTGCGGCATGGGCGTGTGTTTCGAATGCCGCGTGTGCATCGACGGCGTCGCCGGACAACGCGCGTGCATGCTTCAGGCGCGTACCGGCATGCAGGTGGTCACCGATGGCTGAGCGCTACGACGTGCTGGTCGTCGGCGCCGGCCCCGCCGGGCTGGCGGCCGCCCAGGCCGCCGCCGGGCAAGGCGCGCGCGTGGCCGTGCTCGACGCGCAGCCGCGCGCAGGCGGACAGGTCTGGCGCCACGACGTGCGCCACGCGCCATCGGCCGCGGCGGCACGGGGCATCCACGACGGCTTGAAGCCACCCATCGAATGGCTGGCCGGTACCAGCGTGGTCGCCGCCCAGGGCGATGCCCTGCTGGTGCAGACGCCGCAGGCCGCGCGATGGCTGCACTACGGCAACCTGGTGCTCGCCACCGGCGCACGCGAACTGCTGCTGCCCTTCCCCGGCTGGACGCTGCCCGGCGTGGTCGGCGCCGGCGCCGCGCAGGCCCTGGCCAAGCAGGGCTGGCCGCTGGCCGGCAAGCGCGTGGTGGTGGCCGGCAGCGGCCCGCTGCTGCTCGCCGCCGCGACCACGTTGCGGGCGCATGGCGCCCACGTGGTCGCCATCTGCGAGCAGGCGGAGGCCTCGGCGTTGCGCGGCTTCGCCGCCGGCCTGTGGCGCTGGCCGGGCAAGCTGCTGCAGGCAGGGCGACTGCGCCTGCAACTGGCTGGCGTGCCCTATCGCGGCGGCACCGTGGTGCAACGCGCCCTGCCCGCCGCGGACGGCTGCCTGCTGCGCGCCGTTGGGATCGCAGGCCCGCGCGGCACCGAACGACTCGCCTGCGACATGCTGGCCGTCGGCTATGGCCTGATCCCGAACATGGAACTGGCGCGCCTGCTCGGCTGCGCCACGCAAGCGTTCGGCGCGCACGCCGCCGTGCAGGTGGACGCGCGCCAGCACACCAGCCTCGATCACGTGTACGCCGCCGGCGAAGCCTGCGGCATCGGCGGCGTCGATTGCGCACGCATCGAAGGCGCCATCGCCGGGCTCGCCGCGGCCGGCGCCGCGGTTCCCGCCGGACTGCTGCGCCGACGCGGCCATGCCCGCGCCTTCGCCGCCGCGTTGCGGCGCACGTTCGCCCTGCGTCCGCAGGTGCATGCGCTGGCCAGCGCGGACACCCTCGTCTGCCGCTGCGAGGACGTGACGCTGGGCATGCTCGATGGCCATGCGGATTTCCGCAGCGCCAAGCTCGCCACCCGCTGCGGCATGGGCGCCTGCCAGGGACGCATCTGCGGCGCCGCGCTGGCCGAACTCGGCCGCTTCCCGCATGCCGGCAGCCGCCCGCCGCTGTTCCCTGCCCGCCTTTCCACCCTGGCCCACGCCGAACCCGCTTCCTGACCTTCCCACCAAGGACCAAACGATGAGCAAGACTTCCCTCTGGCACGGCGTCATCCCCGCCATCACCACGCCGTTCACCGCCGACGGCCAGGTCGACCACGGCTTCCTCGCGCGCCACGCCAACCAGATGATCGACGCCGGCTGCACCGGCATCGTGCCGCTGGGTTCGCTGGGCGAGGCGGCCACGCTGGACTTCGACGAGAAAGTCGCCATCGTGCACACCCTGGTGAAGGCGCTGGCCGGCCGCGCGCCGGTGATCCCGGGCATCGCCTCGCTGTCCACCGACGAGGCGGTGCGGCTGGCCAGGGCATGCCAGGAAGCCGGCGCCAGCGGCCTGATGGTGCTGCCGGTCTACGTGTATTCCAGCGACTGGCGCGAGATGGGCGCGCATGCCCGCGCCGTGCTCGGCGCCACCGACCTGCCCTGCCTGCTCTACAACAACCCGGTGGCCTACAAGACCGACATCACGCCCGCGCAGATGGCCGAGCTGGCCGCCGAGTTCCCGAACCTGCAGGCGGTGAAGGAATCCTCCGCCGACGTGCGCCGCTTCGCCGGCATCCAGGCCCTGCTGGGCAACCGGCTGCAGTTGCTGGTGGGCATGGACGACGCCATCGTCGAGGGCATCGCGATGGGCGCCACCGGCTGGATCGCCGGCCTGGTGAATGCCTTCCCGCAGGAATCGGTGCGGTTGTTCGAACAGGCCCGCACCGGCGGCTACGCAACGGCCAAGCCGCTGTACGACTGGTTCCTGCCGCTGCTGCGCCTGGACACCGTGCCGACCTTCGTGCAGCTCATCAAGCTGGTGCAGGAGCAGGCCGGCATGGGCAGCGAACGCGTGCGCGCGCCGCGCCTGCCGGTGGCCGGCGCCGAGCGCGAGCATGCGCTGCAGGTGATCGGGCACGCGCTCGCCAACCGCCCGGCCGCCTGACATGGGCGCGCTCGAATCCGTGCTGATCGACGGCGCCTGGCGGCCGTCGATCGACCCGCAGGGCAGCTTCCGCGCCAGCGATCCCGCGCGGGCCGAACCTATCGGCCCGCATTTCCCGGTCAGCGGCCCCGCCGACGTGGAAGCCGCCGTGCAGGCGGCGGCCCGCGTGGCCGCCGAACTGGCCGCCACGCCCGCCGCACGCATCGCCGGTTTCCTCGAGGCCTATGCCGATGCCATCGCCGCGGACGGCGACGCACTGGTCGCGCTGGCGCATGCCGAAACCGCGTTGCCGGTGGAGCCGCGCCTGCGCTCCGGCGAACTGCCGCGCACCGTCGACCAGTTGCGCCAGGCCGCGCGCGCCGTGCGCAACCACGCGTGGACCGATCCGGTGATCGACAGCAAGGCCGGCCTGCGCACGCACCGCGCCCCGCTGGGCAAGCCGGTGCTGGTGTTCGGTCCCAACAACTTCCCGTTCGCCTTCAACGCCGTCGCCGGCAGCGATTTCGCCTCGGCGCTGGCCGCGCGCAATCCGGTGATCGCCAAGGCGCACCCGCTGCACGCGGCCACCTGCCAGCGGCTGGCGACGCTGGCGCATCGCGCCTTGCTGGCCAGCGGCCTGCCGGCCGCCGCGGTGCAGATGCTCTACCGCTTCGACTCCGCCACCGGCCTCAAGCTGGCCGGCGATGCGCGGCTGGGCGCGATCGGCTTCACCGGCGGCCGGCATGGCGGCCTGGCGCTGAAGGCCGCCGCGGACAAGGCCGGCGTGCCGTTCTACGCCGAGCTGTCCAGCGTGAACCCGGTCTTCCTGCTGCCCGGCGCGCTGGCCCAGCATGGCGGCGAGGCGCTGGCGCAGGAGTTCTTCGCCTCCTGCACGATGGGCAGCGGCCAGTTCTGCACCAACCCCGGCGTGGTGATCGTGCCGACCGATGCCGCCGCGGGCCGCGCCTTCCTCGATGCCGCGGTCGCGCTGTTCGAAGCCGGCGCGCCGAAGATCCTGTTCTCGCGCGACGGCCAGCACGGCGTCGAACGCGCCGTCGCGACGCTGCGCGAAGCCGGCGCCCAGGTGCTCGCGGGCGGCGATCCCGGCGCAGGCGAAGGCTTCCGCTACCGTCCCACCCTGCTGGGCGTGGACGCCGCCGACTTCCTGCGCAACGCCGCAGCCCTGCAGACCGAGGCGTTCGGGCCGGTGAGCCTGGTCGTGCGCACGTCCGGCCTTGCGGACAGGGTGGCCGTGGCCGCCGCGTTCGAGGGCAACCTCACCGGCACGATGTACCGCGCCGACGACGGCGGCGACGACGCGGCCTGGCAGGCCATCGCCGCGGAACTGCGCCCCCGCGTCGGCCGCCTGATCGCCAGCAAGATGCCCACCGGCGTCGCGGTGAGCCCCGCGATGAACCACGGCGGCCCGTTCCCCGCCACCGGCCACCCGAGCTTCACCGCCGTGGGCATGCCCGCGGCGATCCACCGCTTCACTGCCCTGCACTGCCACGACGGCGTGCCGGACGCGCTGCTGCCGGTGGAGTTGCGCAACCGCAACCCCGGCGGCGTGCAGCGGCTGGTGGACGGGCAATGGAGCACGGCGGACATCGGCTAGCCGACCGGCCGGAATGCAAAAAGCCCCGCATCGCGGGGCTTCTTGTTTCGATCAATTGGCGGAGAGAGCGGGATTCGAACCCGCGATACGGGGATAAGCCGTATACACACTTTCCAGGCGTGCTCCTTCAACCACTCGGACATCTCTCCGCACGCAAACTGTCCACGACCCGCAACCGCGGGTGGTGAAGAGGCGAAAGGATACCGGCCACCACGGCCACTGACAAGCTCAGCCGGCATCCGCACGTGGCGGCAACGGCGCCGGCAGGGCGATGCGCTGCCCCGTGACGGCGACACGGTAGCCACGTTCCGCCAGTGCGGCGCCATCGGCCGCGCTGCCGTAGTGGTAGAGCAGCAGGCGTGCGCGCAATGCCGCGTCGTACTCGCGTTCGACGTCGGCGACGCCGGTATGCGACGGATTGCCGTGCAGGCCGCAGTCGTGCGCGACCAGCGCCTCACCGCCGGCGTATCGGCCCAGCGCTTCGGGAATCGGCCGCGTGTCGCCGGTGTAGGCGAAGCTGCCAGCCAGGGCGAGGCCGAACGCGGTGTCGGGTCGGTGGTGGCGCGTGGCGAACACGTCGAACCACAGGCCGTCCAGCCAGAAGCCGCGCGTACACGGCACCAGGCGGAACGCCTCCCAGTAGTTCGCGCCGCCCTCGGCGAGCACGCCGGGATAGTCGGCCACGCGCGCCTGCAGCCACGGCACCAGGGCGGCGTGGCAGAACACCCGGATGTTCCCGCGCAGCGCCTCGTCGAACCACGCGCGGGTGAACAAGCGCTCCATGCCGCCGATGTGGTCCATGTGCGTGTGCGTGATGTAGATCGCGCGCGGCAGGTCGCCGTAGGCGGCGCGGTAGCGGTCCAGCGTGTCCGGCCCGCAGTCGACCAGCAGCAGCGGTTCGCCGTCGCGTTCCAGCACGACCGCCGACGAGCCCAGCTCCACCGCGTGCGCCGCGCCCGTCCCGAGAAAGTGCAGATGCCAGTTCATGCGCCGAACGTCGCCTCGTAGGCTTCGATGAGGGGTGTCCACACGGTCGCGCGGAACGCCGCTTCACCCTGCGCGGCGGCGCCGAGCTTGAGCAGCGAGCGGTGCAGCCGTGCAAGGTTGGCGAGCCGCCATGCCTCGGCCGGTGCGCGCAGGCGCCCGCGGTCGAAGTCGATCAGGTACAGCGCCGCGGGCGCGACCAGCACATTGTGCGCATTGAGGTCGGCATGCCAGATGCCGGCGCGATGGAAGCGCGCCACCAGCGTGCCCGCTTCGCGCGCCAGTTCCGCATCGAGGCGTCCGGCGGCGAGGCATTCGGCGAGTGTCAGCGCGTCCCCGATACGTCGCGTGATGAGGTCGGCGCGATAGAACAGGCCATGCCGTCGGTAACGCGCGGCCACTGCGGCAGGCCCCGGCAAACCCAGCCGCGCGATCTCGGCCAGCAGGCGGAATTCGGCGAAGCAGCGCGTGGCATCCGCGCCGCGCCAGAGATAGCTGTCCCCCAGCAGCTTCGCCACCATGCCGCCGCGGCGGTAATGCCGCAGCACGCACTCGCCGGCCGGCGTGGCGATGACCTGCACGCCACCGCGGCCGCCCGCTTGCGCACGCAACGCACCGCGTTCGCGCCAGCGCTCCGGCGCGAACCAGTCGGCATCGACTTGTGGCGAGGCCGCGGCGTCGAACAGAATCGCGCCATCGGCCTCTTCGCGCAGTTGCTCTTGCATCGGTGAGGGTGCGTCTTTCGTAACGTCCGGCGATTCTACATGTCCCCTCCTGATTCCATCTGCCTGCTGCGCACCTCGGCCATCGGCGACGTCACCCACGTGGTGCCGCTGCTGCGCACGCTGCAGGCGGCCTGGCCGCAGGCCCGGCTCGCCTGGGTCGTGGGCAAGCTGGAGCGCAGGCTGGTCGGCGACCTGCCCGGCGTGGACTTCGTCACCTTCGACAAGGCGGCCGGCTGGTCCGGCATGCGCGAAGTGTGGTCGACGCTGCGCGGCCGGCGCTTCGATGCGCTGCTGCAGATGCAGGTGGCGTTGCGCTCCAACCTGCTGAGCCTGGGCATCGGGGCGGACCGGCGCATCGGCTACGACGCGGCGCGCGCGAAGGACCTGCACGGCCTCGTCGTCAACGAACGCATCCCCGCACGCAGCGGCGAGCACGTGCTCGATGCGATCGGCAGCTTCTGCGAACCGCTGGGACTGAAGCAGACCGCGGTGCGCTGGGACATCCCGATTCCCGATGAAGCCCACGCCTGGGCCGCGGAACAACTGCCGGGCGACACGCCCACGCTGCTGGTCAGCCCCAGCTCCAGCCACACGCTGCGCAACTGGTGCCCGGAGCGCTACGCGGCGGTGATGGAGCATGCCGCCGAGCGCGGCTGGCGCGTGGCGCTGGTGGGCGGCCCTTCGGCCAGCGAGCGCGCAATGGCCGATGCGGTGCTTGCCGCATGCAAACAGGCGCCGCTCGACCTCACCGGCAAGGACACACTGAAGAAATTGCTGGCCCTGCTCGGTCGCGCGCAGCTGCTGCTGACGCCGGATTCCGGCCCCATGCACATGGCCAACGCGGTGGGCACCAAGGTGCTAGGCCTGCACGCGGCGAGCAATCCGAACCGGTCGGGACCCTATTCCGACCGCCGCTGGTGCGTGGACAAGTACGACGAGGCCGCGCGCCGCTTCCTCGGCAAGCCGGCCAGCGAACTGGCCTGGGGCACGAAGATCGAGAAACCCGGGGTGATGGACCTGATCGCGGTGGACGACGTAATCGAACGCTTCGAGGCCGCCGCGAGTCATCTCGGCCTGGCCTGAAAGCCCCTCTCCCATCGGGAGAGGGATTGGGGTGAGGGTTCGGCGAAATCTCGACGCCACGCTCCGCCCGTACCCTCACCCGCCTGCCGGCACCCTCTCCCAAAGGGAGAGGGAACGACACATCAAACGGCGCGGTAATCCTGGTAGGACTTCTCTTCGACCAGCTGCGAGCCGAGCTTCACGTTGATCTCGCGCTTCACTGCCGCGCGCTCGTCGTTCCTGAAATACACCGAACGCGCCAGCTCGACGAACTCGGCGTCGAAGGCCTGCGCCTTTTCCTTGAGGCGGATGTCGTCCTCGATCACCCACAGCGCCTCGTTCACCGCGAGCAGGCGCGCGCGCTCGGCGCGGATATCGACCTTCGAGGCGGGGTGCGCTTCCCACGTGGCGTTGAGCAGGTCGAGCTCGGTGCGCACGTTGGCCAGCTTGGCGGGATCGCCGATGCGCTGCGACTTGATCTCGAGGATGGTGATCTTGTCGATCAGCTCGCCGTAGGACACCGGGGTCTGGATCAGGCTCATGTCGTACTCCAAGTTCAGGCGGCGTGGGCAGGATGGAAAGCACCCTGGCGCACGAGTTCGCAGATGGTGCGCACGTCGCCGTCCAGCGCGCGGTCGCGATGCAGGAAGGCGATGCTCTTGCGCAGCGTGGCGTGGGCGCGGCGCACGTCATTGCCGGCGTGGAAATCGCTGCTGGCGGCCAGCGCCTCGGCCAGCTGGCGCGCCTCGGCGACGAACTGCTCGTGGTGCGGCTGGCCTTCGCGCGGTGCATTCGACACCTTCGCCGCCAGCGCCTGCCAGCCACCGCGCTGCGCGAGGCGACGCGCGGCGTTGAGCATTTCCTGGCGGTAATCCAGCGCCTGCGCCGCGGTGTACAGCTCCAGCGCGATCACGTGGCTCAGGTCTTCGATCATCTCCAGCACGTGGCGCGCCTCGTTGGCGCCCATCGAGACGTGGTCCTCGGCGTTGGCGCTGGTCGGCACCGAATACACGCTGGCCGGATGCGCGCGCGTGGCGAGGTCGTTGACCAGCGCCGCGGCGGTGTACTGCACGATCATGAAGCCGGAATCGGTGCCGTCCTCGTTGCCGCTGAGGAAGGCCGGCAGGCCGTCGTTGGTGGCCGGGTCGACCAGCTTGTTGAGGCGGCGCTCCGAGATCGAGGCCAGCACCGGGATCGCCGCCTTCACGTAGCTCATCGCCAGCGCCAGCGGCATGCCGTGGAAGTGGCCGGCGGAGATCACCTGCTCCTCGATGAAGCGCGCGCCCTCGGCATCGGGGAAGATCAGCGGGTTGTCGGTGACCGCGTTCAGTTCGATGTCGAACACGCGGCAGGCCTGCGCCCACGCGTCGCGCACCGCGCCATGCACCTGCGGCATGCAGCGCAGGCAATAGGCGTCCTGCGGCTGGTGCTTCTTGCCGCCCTTGAACGGCAGGAAGCGCGCGTAGAACGCCTCGCGGCCGTGGCGCTGGTTGGCCGGCACCCAGTCCCAGCCGATGTCGAAGCTGAGCGCCTGGTCGTCCGGCTCGCTCCACGATTCGACCGTCCACGGCTTGAAGCGCGGCACGAGGTGATAGGGAATGTCGAGCAGGGTCGAACCCTGCAGCACTTCGCGCACGTGCGCGGCCACCGCCACCTGCCCCGGATGCGGGCGCAGCTCGTGCACTTCGGGTCGCAGCGCGCCGCTGCGGCCGGCGAAGGCGTCCAGCGTCATCCCCGCGGCGAGATCAGCGGCGTCGAGCAGGCGCTCCAGGTCATGCAGCGCCAGCGTGCCGGTGGCCAGCATCTGCGCGGTGCCGTTGTTGAGCGCCAGGCCTTCCTTGAACGACAGGCGCACGGGATCCAGGCCCGCGCGCTTCAGCGCCTCGCCGCCCGGCAGACGCTCGCCTCCGTAGAACGCCTCGCCGCCGCCCAGCAGCACGATGGCCAGGTGCGAAAGCGGCGCGAGGTCGCCGCTGGCGCCCACCGAACCCTTCTCCGGCACCACCGGCACCACGCCCGCATTGAGCATCGCGGTGAGCGCTTCCAGCGTCTGCACGCGAATACCCGAGTGGCCGCGCATCAGGGTGTTGATGCGGATGACGAGCATCGCGCGCACCACGTCCGCGCCGAACGGCTTGCCCACGCACACCGCGTGGGTGGTGATCAGGTTGTGCTGCAGCTCCTCCAGCAGCGTGCCTTTCGGCACCTCGGTGCGGCTGCCCGGCAACTCGTCGCGCACGCGGTGCGCGCCCAGCAGCTTGTCGGCGTTGCTGCCGAAGCCGGTGGTGACGCCATAGGTCGGCTCGCCGCAATTGACCTTGTCGGCGAGGAAATCCGCCGCGCGCTGCACGCGCTCCAGCTGCTTCGCATCCAGCGCGACCTTCGCGCCCTCGCGCGCCACCGCCACCAGCTGCGCCCGGGTGAGGCTACTACCGTCGAGAATAATCTTGTCCACTACCGTCTCGTCCTATGTGCTTTCTCCCATCGGGGGAGGGGCCGGGGGTGAGGGTTCGGACTTGCCGCAACATTGCGCTTCGACCGAACCCTCACCCGGCTATCGCCACCCTCTCCCGATGGGAGAGGGATTCACTCAGCCGTTCTTTCGTAAAAATGCGACCTCAACCCATCGCCGCCGCTTGCTCCAATTCCACCCGCAGCGTCTTGACCAGCTCGCCGCGCGCCACCTCGAACTGGTCGCCGCGGCGCAAGTCCTTCACCGTGACCACGCCCTTGGCCAGCTCGTCCTCGCCCAGCACCACGGCGAAACGGATGCCGGCGCGGTCGGCGTACTTGAACTGCTTGCCCAGCTTGCCGCCTTCCAGCACCACCTCGGTGGCGATGCCGGCGCCGCGCAGCTCGCCGGCCAGCGCGAGGTAGGCGGGCAACTGCGCCTCGTCCATCTGCGTGACCAGCACGTCCACCGTGCTCTGCGCGGTGCCGACCAGGCCGGCCTCGCGCAGCTGCCAGTACAGGCGACTGAGGCCGATGGAGATGCCCACGCCCGGCAGGTGCGACTTGGTGTACTGGCCGGCGAGGTTCTCGTAGCGCCCGCCCGAGCAGATCGAGCCGATCTGCGGATGCTCGTTGAGCGTGGTCTCGTAGACGGTGCCGGTGTAGTAGTCCAGTCCGCGCGCGATGGAGAAGTTCAGCACGAAGTGCGATTCCGGCACGCCGAAGGCGTGGATCAGGCCCAGCACCTCCTTCAGCTCCGCGCGGCCCTGTTCCAGCGCCTCGCTGCCCGAACCCAGCGCGTCGAGCTTGTCGAACGCATCCTGCAGCGAGGTCGAACGCCCCTGCGAGAAGTCGAGGATCTTCTGCGCCGTTTCCGCGCCCAGGCCGAATTGCGGGCCGGTGAGGGTGTCACGCAGGTAATCCGCGCCGCGCTTGTCGAGCTTGTCCACTTCGCGCAGCACCAGCGTCTGCATCTCGCCATCGACGATGCCCAGGCTTTCGTAGAAGCCGCGGATCAGCTTGCGGTTGTTGATCTGGATGGTGAACGCGCCGATGTCCAGCTCGCGGAACACGCTGTAGATCACCGCCGGCAGCTCGGCGTCGTAACGCACCGACAGGCTGTCCTTGCCGATCACGTCGATGTCGCACTGGTAGAACTCGCGGAAGCGGCCGCGCTGCGCGCGCTCGCCGCGGTATACGCGCTGCATCTGGTAGCGTCGGAACGGGAAGCTCAGCTCGCGCTCGTGCTCGGCCACGTAGCGCGCCAGCGGCACGGTGAGGTCGAAGCGCAGCGCCAGGTCGGGCTTCTCGCCCTGCTCCAGCGCGCCGGTCGACTGCACGAAGTACACCTGCCGCTCGGTCTCGCCGCCGGTCTTGGTGAGCAGCACGTCGGCGTACTCGATCACCGGCGTTTCCACCGGCAGGAAACCGAAGCGCTCGTAATTGCGGCGGATGGTGTCGAGCATGCGCTGGAACGCGATCTGGTCGAGCGGCAGCAGCTCGAGCACGCCGGGCATGGTGCGGGCCTGGGTAAGCGCCATGGAAACCTCTGTGGGCGGGGATGGAATCGCCACGTGGCGACAGCCGCCAAGATTAACAGATGGCCCCACGGCCTCCGCGGTCCGCCGGGATGGCGGCGGCACCTGTTGCCAAGCCCCGTCGTCGCCACTAAGATACGCGGCTCCCACGGGGTGTAGCTCAGCCTGGTAGAGCGCTACGTTCGGGACGTAGAAGTCGCAGGTTCAAATCCTGTCTCCCCGACCAGTAATCAAGCACTTGCGTTGCTTGACGATGAAAGGCCCGCCTTCAAGGCGGGCCTTTTTCGTATCCGACTGTCCTGAACGTGTCTCGCTTAGCCCGCGCATGGCGGAGAGGGCTACGGCGTCGTGCCATGTATGAACCTACCGCACCGCCATATCGCAATCCTATTTCTAGTAGCCAAAATCATTCACTTGTTCGTCATCGCCAATGCAAGCCAATGCTCCGTAATCAATGAAGGAGGAGCTTACGCTTTAGCATGGTAATCTAATCTCTATTGCCATCAGCCAGCCTTACAGAAAGCGTCAGCTATATCAATCAAAAAACCCAAGATTTGGCTTGCAGGAGCTGGCAGCAAGGGTTGAGCAGCGACTATTACTGGCCTCCATTTATTCTGCCACTGCGCGCAAAAATCTTTGGTAGAGTTAATTGCACTAAGCTCTTGCGACATAACCTCTGCATGAGTTGCCATGATATGTCTCCTCGTCGGATTGCGGGTTAGATTTTTTGGATCTACACGACAAAAAAAACACACGCCCATCACCAGGAACCAGTCACGCATCGAAATCTCACTTACGATTTAGACACCTCATAAGGCTATTGTTCAACCTATCCCTGCGACTCGCATTTGTACTGAGAAACGTTTGTGGTGAACACATGACCATTACCATCAACAGGAATGGAATTGGCTGGGCAGACGTAGAGAAGCATACCTCCTGCATTGTTCACATCAGCGGCAGAATCACCCGTGTTCTGATGAGCACCAGGCGCCAATGTCATACCGCCGCTCATGGCCCAGCCCGTAGGCTTCCGGAATATATATGTCACATAGATAGCTTGACCACAGGTATTCTGCAAGGATAGCCAATTGTAATACTGTTGGTCCGGGTAGGAATGCACGCAGCTTGCAGGCAAGGGAGAAAGAAAATTTAACTGTGATACCGACGTCGCCGTGCCACTCTGGGCCACGGATGCTTCGGATGTGGCCGCACTTTCATTTGCAGCGACAGGAGTGACGGAAGCCAAAGCACCCTGTACTTGTGTCGCAAGATTTGGTGGCGAAAGGGGTGTGGTGCGCCCTGCATTTGCATTACCTATGGCTCGAATTGCTGCCGCCTGTCGGTTCCCTTCATCCAGAATAGCCGTGGGACTGCCGCCTCCGGCATCGCGGAGTGCACCTATTATCGCATCAAAGCGAGCTTGATGTTCTTCGTCTTGTTGGTGAATCTGATTGAGGTAGCCTCTTACGGCCTCCCGATTCGCTTCATCATTTTCCTTGGCAAGCGCCATGACGTCGCTCATATTGATGTGCACGCCGCGACTAATCAGAAAATTCGCAGCCCACTCGTCCGATGGATCGTACAACAAAGCATCCCTTGCCAAGGAATACAATTCATCATCAGAAAAAACATTTGCTACCAAGACGCCACCAAAACCCGTTACTCTAGTGATATTACATTTGAAGAGATGATTGCCAGCCTGATCTACACTTTTGCACCCCGGAGCGTGAAAAATGATTGCTCTCGCTGCCTGCAAGTTGCCAGCATCAGCAAAACTTTCAGCAAGCAACGCGCAGTAGCCGAAACCACCCGCCATTGCACTGTTGGGCAAATAATGCTTCAAATCAGAATTTGACGTATCAGCGTCATTGGCACAACCAATAAGCAGCTGTTTCATCAAACTAATATGCAGCGACCAATCGGGTTGCCCAATCACCACTGTCGACGCCTTGTCATCATGGGCGGCGACACAGGTATTGTTCTCAAGGCAATACTTTTCGTCCCAGCCATGCGACTCTTCCGAGTCGTAAACTAACTGGCGACTACCGGGCTGAACCAGCTGTAGAACGACATCGGGCGCCATGGCGCGAAAGTCATCCTGCGTTTCCATAGGCGGACCCATAGTGGCACATCCAGCGACCAGGAAAGCAGAGACGAGGATGAGGTGATGTTTGAACACGCCCATGGTTACTCCCTTAGGGAAGGTCTGAATGTGCGACACGTGCTGCTGCCCATACGCGCCGTAAGTAGTAAGTGAAATGGGCAGCAAAGCTCGCTCCTGTCTTGTCGCCTTCCGAATGAAAAGAAGGAATCAGGAACGACGACCGGTTGTGCGACCAACCGTTGTCTATCTTCGGGGGCCACGTTTTCGGAAGGAGGCGCGGCTACCCTCTGTGCGACCTCTTGCTCGTCGTTCCTTGGGGCGACGAGCGAAATCAGATGCTCCTTAGTTACCCGCCGACATAGAACTCAGTCGCGCATTCATTTCAGAGAGCCTGTTTTGAAGATGCCTGATCTCTTCCCGATCTGAATTTGCCTGCCGCCTCTCGTCCCTGGCCTTGCTCTGAAACTTGGATACGCCGAATTGCCCTATGGCATTGCAGGCAGCAGCGGCAGCACCGGAGCAATTGTTGCCGCTGGACTGAAGATTCTCAGCTTGTTCATCATCTTGTTCTGCAAACGAATTCTGTTGATCAGCATCATCCTGAAGATTCTCGATCTTGTCCTGTACATCTTGAATCTCCTGCTCCAGGTCTGCACGTTCCTTGGCGACCGATGCCGCCTGTTCACTCCGCGCCTGGTTATAGCTCGTTGCCGAGGCACCGCCAGAAGCCGACACTTGTTGAAGGCACTGGTTCCTTAGGTTTGTCAAACCCGCCCTCTTGCTCGCAGGCGCCAACCGTATTGCCTCAGCAAATTCATCAATGGCTGTATTGCACTCATGCGTGTTTTTCATGGCGCCACCAACGATCACATAAGCCTCCCAACGATTACTGTCTAATCGCATTGCCTGCGCCGCCAAGTTCAGCGCTTGAGCGTTGTCCCCAGCTCGCAATTCGTCATTACCGCGCTGGATCAATGCATTGTAATCACCAGAAATATTTATTCCTTGGGCATTGGCCACCGCCTGCAGCACCATAAGAGAAATGGAAAACGTTACAAACATATAGCGCCATTTCATTACACGCCCCCCTTGACGTTGCACCTTAGTCACTAAAGATGCTCTGATTTTCCTCATCACCCAGGCAAAGACCGAAATCCAATACCCGCAAGCCGTTGAATACGGAGGCGCTAGATCACTTCTTTCGCAAGAATAAAGAGCAAGAAGCCAATTGATCAGAGCACCCCTGAACTGTGACAACACCCATCCATTAATTGGCAACGTCACATTGCCGTGTAGACAATCTCAACGCGACGATTTCTGCTCCAGCAGCTTTCGTCATGCTCTTTGCATATCGAATTCTTCTGGCCGGAAGAAACGACGCTCAGCTGATTCGCCGAACCGCCGTCAGCCTGGATGGCACTGGATACGGAGTTGCCGCGACGTTCACCAAGGTCATCGCTCAATTCGCGCTCGTCGGTATTGCCGATCAATCGGATCCTGGCTTCCGGATGCTCTTTCAGATAGCGGGCATGGCAGGCGACGAGCGACTGGAATTCCGGCTTGATGTCAAACTTCCCAGCATCAAAATACAGGACACGCTGATACATGCATTTGTCTTCCTGGGATGCCAATGGGCGCCCAGCCTGCGAAAGGACAGCTTGCAGCTTTTCCCGTTTCCCGGTTGGCGCCCGGCTAATGGCCATATCGCGGAATTTGGCTGCCTCGGCCGACTTCCCCTGTTTTGCCATGCAGAGGGACACGACGGCATAGGCTTCCCAGCGGGTTTGATCCACCGACAGGGCGCGGGACGCCTCCAGGATGGCCTCGCGGTAATACCCATGGGCGAGGAAGACACGGGCGCGCTGGATGGCGGTGTCATAGGTGGCACTGCGCTGCATGGCCGGCGTGATGGCACCGTCCTGGTATTTGGCAAGCAGCGTCAATTGCGCACGCGCGCGGTCGGCGTCCGGGCCGGTGGGGTTCAGGGAAAGGTAGTGCTTGAAGTAGTAGCCGGCTTTTGCCCAGTTCTTGTCGCCTTCGTCCATCACAGCGATGTCGAACCATGCCGGAGCATAGGCCGGGTCTATCCGGGTGGCCTGGAGAAAGCCATCCCGCGCCTTGGCGTGATCGTGCTTGAGGATGAATGCCGCTTCGGTTTGCAGCACGACCAGCTTGGCGTGATCCCGCGGCGACTGTGGCTTTGGGGTAGCCGGTGGCGTCCCGGCTTGTGCATGGCAGGCCAGGCCCAACATGCTGGCGAACAACAGTCGGCGGGACTGGCGATGGAGGCGGGAGGGGCGTTGACCTTTCATGGCGTTGGTCACTGCGCCTGATTGTTTTGCTGGTTTTGCGGGTTGCCTAGGATGTCCTGATTAGCGAGATCCAATTGGTTGCTGATGCTGTTGACCAGGCTCACCCCCGATAAATAATAGGTACGGGCACCGTAGGCCATGCCGATTGGGCCTGCGGTGACGATTCCCGCAACGCCCTTGATGGCACCGAGAACCGACAAGCCGCCTTGTTGGAAAGTCATGTTGGCGGCCGCCTCCGGGCTGTCGCTGGCGGTCGGCAAGGGCGCCGTCGTCAAACTGCCATTCCATCCGTGGACTCCCAGCCATTGCATGGCCGGGTCATCTGTCGTGTTGGCGATCCAGTTGACGATAGTCTGCCCGGAAGCCTGTACAAGGGTGCTCAGCTCGTCCTTGATTTGGATCGCCCCGTCGATGCCCGGCTGCATGTAATCGGCCAAGGTGGCGGCCGAAACGTCCGGGACATCAGCCGTATCATTCATGTCTGACGCCACGGAGGGATCGGCAGGCTCCGGTAGGTTCGCCGGATCGCTGGGGAACGCCGAGGCCGAGGAATCCGCCTTGCCCGGATCAATCAGCCAGCCGGCCGGGGCATTGTTGGCAGGAGCGGATGGGCTCGCCGGAGGTGGCGTTCCAGCATTGCCGATCAGGCTGGAGACGGCACTGGCCGTGGCGGCTTGGTCAGTCGCCGATGCAGGTTGTTCCGCAGGCTGCTGGCTTGGCGTGCCTTCATCGCCCAGCAGGTTGCTTACCGCTGCGGCCGTGCTCGGCTGGTCATCCGGCGCGGTGTAGGTGGCTGCCGGCGGTGGAGCCGGCGCAGGATCGGGCTCGGGAGCCGCTGCCGTACCGCTGTTGTCATCATCGTCCGAATCATCCGCATGGCTGTCGGACGCGTTGTTGTAGCTGGCCGCATTCCGCTGCTGGAGGACATTGATCAACGCGTTGGCCGCGTTGTTCAAAACCTGATTCTCGTTTTGCAGGTTGTTCTGGATCGCCGCAGCCTGGGCTGCCAAAGCCGCCTGCCTCGCATTCTGCAATGCCTGCGCTCTCGAAGTGGCATTCGATGTGCTACTCGAATTGTAACCGCAGGGCCCCGTCGTACCCGGGGCGGGAGCATCAGCCGGGCAAGCGGAAGCAGACTGTGCATGTACGGATTGGCACACGATTGCCAAGACGGCACACAGAGTAAGAAAAAGAATCCGGATCATGTGCCCCCCGTTCACAACCAGAAAAATAGAGAAACAATCTGGCGGATCGCCCTGCCCCAATCTTAAAAAGATTGGTCCACGGGAAGACAACTACCAAATGGTATACACGGCTATGCCTCATGACGAGATCGGCACAGTCGTCCTTGGCAAGGTCATGAAAAGCCTCACCATATCGCTCTGGCGACAGGTTCCCGTCTTGGCAAGCATGCTCTTGATCTGTTGGCGGACGGTACCAATCGCTACACGCCGCAGGCAGGCGATCTCCTGTGCGGAATAGCCCATCAGCAAACCGTTGGCGACCTCAATCTCGGCAGGCGTGAAATCGTACAGTGCACGCAATAAATCATCGTAAAAATGTGCAGGCGCAACCGGATCGGTAGCCAGAAGCAGTACTTCACCGCCGGTGCGCTGGCGCCGATCATCCGGAAGCGGCGTGGCGATCAGCTGCAATGGCCGCTTGCCACTGCCTCGCTGCATCGACAGGACACAGCATGGTTCCCGTCCGGGAGGTAGAAAGCTTGTCCCCACATCGGACAGAAGCTTTTCCAAAGCCCGTTCCGCATGCAAATCGTCAGCAGCCAGTTGGCCATGTTTCGAACGAAGTCCATCGCCTGCCCTGAGCAAGGATTCCGCCGCTGCATTGCATTGCCGGATCGTACCGTCCGCAGTGAGCACGAACGTTGCCGTCGGACAGGCATCGGCCATGACTTCGGCACCTGCAAGGCCCTGCTCCGAAGCTCTGATCCGGCGATTCACCTCCAGGGCGATTTGGACATGCGGAATCAACAACTCAAGCAGGCCCCTGGATCCGGCATCGACCGGCCCCTCATCGGGAGTGCGCCACAGACTGATCGCGTCCAGGCAGCGCACCGATAACGCCAATATGGTGATGGCGGCATGACGAAGATTGGCGGGCACCAGCAAATCGCGATAGATCGGCGTCTGCAGCAAGCCATCGTCCGGCAGCAGGTCATCTTCTGTATAAACACCGACCGGATTGCGGGTGCGCGCGTACCGGATTATGGCTCCCCTGAAAGGGTCGCTTTGCGCATACGCCTGGTTATAGGTCGATACCAACTTTCCCTGCGATTGCCCACCCTCCGCCAGAACGGCTGGCTGCAATCGATCATCGGTGGAAATGAAGAAGCCGGTGCTGGATCGCGTGTAATTGCTTACTAGTCCAAGAAATCGCTGCCATTGCTCTTGTTGAAGCGGCGCCGAATACAGAATCTGCAGCAGTTCTGAAAACGCATCCATGGAGATCATGACCTACCCCCGGATATGCTTTCGAGGAGCTCAATTACCAAACGGCATATGCGTCTACGCATCGAGTACGGACGACGCATTGGTCTGCGGCAGGCGCATGAAGAGTCGCACCATGTCGGCCTGCCGGCGGGTATCGGTCTTCGCCAGCATGCTCTTGATCTGCTGCCGTACGGTGCCGGCGGACACGCGCCGCAGGCAGGCGATCTCCTCGACGGCATATCCCAGCAGCAGCCCGTTGGCCACTTCGATCTCGGCGGCTGTCAGTCCATAGAACTGGCGCAACAGGTCATCGGGAAAGGTGGTAATGGCCTCGGGGTCGGTGGCGACCAGCAGTACTTCTCCGCCTGAATCCACCCGCTGGTCTTCGGGCAGGGGAGATGCCACCACCTGCAGGGGACGCTTGCCGGAAGCGCGGTGCAGCAACAGCGCATGCGACGACGGCGGGAGAACAGCCGTGCTGCAGACCATGGCGGCGCTACCAATCAATCGTTCCAGTTCATGTGATGACGACGCCTTGCCCGGTACGAGGCGACCCTGCCTCACCATCAAGCCGTCGCCGACCCGCGCCAGCGATTCGGCTGCAGCATTGCAATGGCGCACGGTGCCATCGGCAGTCAATATGAAGATGGCGGCCGGATTGGTGTCTGCCAGAATTTCGGCACCGGCCCGCTGCTGCCCGGCAACCTTCAGTCGCCGGTGCATCTCCAGCGCCGTCTGGACATGGGGCAGCAGAAGTTCAAGCAAGCGCCGGGAGTCGCTGTCCACCGGCCCCTCGTCGGGAGTGCGCCAGAGGCTGAACACGTCAAGACGACGCACGGACATGGCCAGGACAGTGAACGCGCCATATCGCAAATTGGCCTTGGTCAGCAGCTCGCGATAGAACGGCGTCTGCAGCAGGCCATCGTTCGGCAGGAGGTCGTTTTCGCTGTACACGCCTGCCGGATTGTGTACGCGCGCCTGACGCGCTGCGGCGCCTCTGAAAGGATCCGTTTGCGCATATTCCTCGTTGTATGACTCGACCCACGGTTGATCAAGAAAAGCCCCCCCTGCAGCCAGGGCTGACAACCGCAGATGGTCGTTGGCGGAGATAAAGGCACCACTGCTTGATCCGGTGTAGCCACAAAGCAGCGTCAGGAAACGTTGCCACTGTTCCTGTTCCAATGGTGCCGAATACAAGACCTGCAACAACTCCGAAAAGGTGTCGAGTGAGATCACGGCCTAGACGCCCCCAACGTCTTCGCACAAATCCGGACCGACCACGTGCGCACTTTCACATCGGCAGCAGGATGGGGCAATAGCCAACCGTACCTGGTTCGTCTTGCAATAATTTGCGCCTACAGCAAATTCTTGTGATGACAGGAAGCTCGAATTGCAATGCAATGCCAGTCGGTCATGGGCCGCACTTCGCACAAACTGCTGGCGAGGTAATGGCCCGCTTCGGCGTATTGAAATACCCCGGCCAGGTTCAAACTCCAGAATCCGCTGGTTCCGGGAACGGAAAAGCCGCCATCCCTGGCGGCTTTTCCTGCGTCATGGTGCCTCGCGTGAACCGATCGTGCCACGCAAGGCGCCGTCTCAGGACTTGGAAGCCGCATCGTTCGGCATGAGGCCGAAACGCAGCATCACCAGTTGCCCGGCCGGGCTGCAGGCGGCCTCTGCGCCCACCTGCCCCTTCTCGAATTGCATGGGGACCAGCACGACGACGTCGCCCTGCATCATCTGTCCCTTGCCAGCGTCGCCGATCGACTTGGCGTTGCCGTACTGCTTGGTCAGCGAGCCCCAGGCCTGCTGCAGCTTGTCGGTCGTCGGCGAGAGCTTGGGATCGAACGCCTGCTTCGCACCGTCGAAATCCCCCTTGTTCATGGCCGTGATCGCCTTGTTGGCCACGCCGCCGCAGCTTTTCATCTGGGCTGCCGAAATCGCCGTCTGCTCTTGCTGCGATTGCTGCGGCGAAGGTGGTGGCTCCTGCTGCGAAGGCCGCGGCTGCGGGCTTTGCGGCGCGGGGGCCATCTGCTGCGCATGTGCGCTGCCGAAAGCCATCAACATGGCCGGAAAAATGAAATGCATGGCTTGTTTCATGTCGTCTCCTCCTCGGGGGAATGGGAGCGCGACGGCGAACATGTCAGCAGGGGGATTGCATCAGGCCGGAGCACCGAAAGATGCTGACGACGAAATAGCCAGGGCCGTCGCGGAGGGAGCGCCGTCTATGCAGCGCGTCCCCATCCTCGCGAGCGAGGATGGCCCTGTCAAACCAGTGCGTCGCTAGCGTTCAGCAAGGTGAGCATCCGGTGTCCGCGGATCAGGCTTTCGATCCGCGACGGCCAGCGCCGCCAACCGATCCAGTTCGGCTTCGACGAAGCCGGCCTCCAGTCGCGCCGGGCGGTTGAACGGGCCGCGCAGGCTGACGCCGAGGTAGTCGCGCAGCAAATCGAAAAATGTATCGAAGGGATCGATGCCGTCGCGCTCGCAGCACCAGCGGTACCAGCGCGTTCCGGCAGCCACGTGGGCGACTTCCTCGCGCAGGATCACTTCCAGCACGGCAATGGTGCGTTCATCGCCAGCGTGGCGCAGGCGCTCGATCATGCCGGGCGTCACGTCCAGCCCGCGCGCCTCCAGCACCCGCGGCACCAGGGCCATGCGCGCGGTGTCGGCATGCGCGGTTTTCTCGGCCATTTCCCACAGGCCGTTGTGGGCGTCGAAGTCGCCGTAGACGTGATCCAGCTCGGCCAGTCGCGCGGACAGCAGCGCAAAATGGCGCGCCTCATCGTGGGCGCAGCTGGCCCAATCGCGATAGTAGGCGTCGGGCATGCCGCGGAAGCGGTACACCGCATCCCAGGCCAGGTTGATCGCGTTGAACTCGATGTGCGCCACCGCATGCACCAGTGCGGCGCGGCCTTCAGCGCTGCCGAGGCCACGCTGCGGCACCTGGCGGGCGCTGACGAGTTGCGGCCTGGCGGGGCGACCGGGTGCGCCGATGGATTCAGGTGCCGGTGCCGCGTCATCCGGCTGCAGGTCGCCGGCCAGCAGGGCCTGCCAGGTTTCGCGGGTGAGGCGCAGTTTCTCGGCCGGGTCGCTGGCATCGAGGCAGCGCCTGGCGGCTTGGTGCAGATCGCTCATGGCACGCAGTGTAGAACCCGCCGGGTAACCGGCCGAATTGCCGCTGTCACGCGCGGCATGCATAGTCGATCGCAGTCCCTCGCAAGGAATCGACCATGACCGGACTCGACGCGATCGAAATCAAGGCCTTTGTACCCGCCCGCGACTACGAGGTGTCGCGACGTTTCTACGTCGATGTCGGCTTCGAGGAAAAGTCGGAGTTCAAGGGCATCGCCTACTTCGCGCTTGGCAGCTGCAGCTTCCTGCTGCAGCAGTTCTACCAGCAGGCGCACGCCGACAATTTCATGATGCACCTGCTGGTGGACGATGCGGATGGCTGGCACCGGCGGCTGACCGGAGAGGACATCTTGGGCAGGTACGCCGCGCATGGCGTGCGCATGAGCGAGCCCGGCGACCGCGAATGGGGCATGCGCGACTTCCATCTGGTCGATCCCAGCGGCGTGCTGTGGCACATCGGCCACAACACGCGCTGAGCACACCGGGCATCACGCGCTGCGGCGCGCGGCCTTGGCGTCGTCGGAGCGCAACATCTCGATCTGCTCGAGGTAGTGACGATCGAGGCCGGTGATGTATTCGCCGTTGAAGCAGGAGGAGTCGAAGTGCTCCAGCGACTCGTTGCCATCCTGCACCGCCCACACCAGGTCCTTGAGGTCCTGGTAGATCAGCCAGTCGGCGCCCAGCAGTTGCTGCACTTCGTGTTCGGTCTTGCCGGCGGCGACCAGCTCGGTGGCCGAGGGCATGTCGATACCGTACACGTTGGGGTACCGCACCGGCGGCGCGGCGGAGGCGAAGTACACGTTCTTCGCGCCGGCGTCGCGCGCCATCTGGATGATCTGCTTCGAGGTGGTGCCGCGCACGATGGAGTCGTCCACCAGCAGCACGTTCTTCTTGCGGAACTCCAGCTCCACCGGGTTGAGCTTGCGGCGCACGGATTTCACGCGGTCGCCCTGCCCCGGCATGATGAAGGTGCGGCCGACGTAGCGGTTCTTGACGAAGCCCTCGCGGAACGGCACGCCCAGCGCCTCGGCCAGCGCGCTGGCGGCGGTACGCGCGGTGTCGGGGATCGGGATCACCGCGTCGATGCCGTGGTCGGGCCGCTCGCGCAGGATCTTCTCGGCCAGCTTCTGGCCCATGCGCAGGCGCGCCTTGTACACGGACACGTTCTCGATCATCGAATCGGGGCGCGCGAGGTAGACGTATTCGAAGATGCACGGCGCGTGCGTGGCGCCGTCGGCGCAGTGGCGCGTGTGCAGCTGGCCATCGTCGGTGATGAACACCGCCTCGCCTGGCGCCACGTCGCGCAGGCGCTTGAAGCCCAGCACGTCCAGCGCCACCGATTCCGACGCCACCGCGTACTCGCGGCCCTCGGCGGTGATCCGCTCGCCCAGCACCAGCGGGCGGATGCCGTTGGGGTCGCGGAACGCCAGCAGGCCGTAGCCGAGCAGCAGCGCGATGCAGGCATAACCGCCACGGGCACGCGCGTGCACGCCGGCCACGGCCTTGAAGATGTGGTCGGGGGTCAGCGCCATCCGCTCCTGGATCTGCAGCTCGTGCGCGAGCACGTTGAGCAGCACCTCGGAATCGGAATCCGTGTTGATGTGGCGGCGGTCGTCCTCGAACATTTCCTTGCGCAGCGCTTCGGTGTTCACCAGGTTGCCGTTGTGCGCGATGGCGATGCCGTAGGGCGAGTTGACGTAGAACGGCTGCGCCTCCTCGGCGCCTTCCGAACCCGCGGTGGGGTAGCGGCAGTGGCCGATGCCGATGCGGCCGCGCAGGCGGCTCATCGACGCCTGGTTGAACACGTCGCGCACCAGGCCGTTGCCCTTGTGCAGGCGCAGGCGCGCACCGTCCACCGTGGCGATGCCGGCCGCATCCTGGCCGCGGTGCTGCAGCACCGTCAGGCCGTCATAAAGCGCCGATGCCACTTCGGTGGTACCGACGATGCCGATGATTCCGCACATGATGGATGGCCTGCTAGGGGTTGTTCGAAGGGAGAACGGAGGTGGCCGGCGCGGGCACCGCAGCCGGCGTGGATATGGTGGCGGGCAGCTGGCTGCGCAATGCCGGTGGCAAGGCCGCCGGGTCCAGGTGCCCGTGCAAGGCGTTCGACAGTTCCGGCGACCCCAGCTGTCCGCGCAAGGTGCTCGACACCGTCGCCGGGTCCAGGTGGTCGCGCAACGCATTCGACGCAGCCGCGGCATTGAGGTGCTGGCGCACGCCGGGCGGCACCTGCTGGCCCAGCCAGATGGTGGCGCTCTGGAACGGCGGCAACAGTGCCGACTGCCGCCACACCGGCTCGCGGGTGAAGCCGGTGAGCTGGCACAGGAACACCAGCACGCACACGATCAGCGCACCGCGGGCGAGTCCGAACAGCATGCCGAGCAGGCGGTCCGTGCCCGACAGGCCGGTGCTCACCAGCAGCCGCTGCACGAAGAAGCGCAGGATCGCCCCCAGCACCAGCACCAGCACGAAGCACGCGGCGTACCCGGCGGCCACGCGCAACATGGGCAGGGTGATCGCCCCCAGGTGCGCGGACACCGCCGGCCCGAACAGCCATGCGATCCAGAACGCGGCGATCCAGATCGCCAGCGCCAGCACTTCGGATACCAGGCCGCGGAACAGGCCGATCAGCACCGACAGGCCCAGCACGCAGAGGATGGCGAGGTCGATCCAGTTCATGGGCAGGCCCGGGACGGTACCCGGCTCAAGGCACGCGGACCACGTTGCCGCCGACGCCCAGCTTCGCCTGGATCTGGTCGCGCACGCGTTCGGCATCGGCGCGCTGCGTCTGCGGGCCGGCGCGCACGCGCCACAGCTGCTTGCCGTTCACGCTGACGGTGTCCACGTAGCCGTCGAAACCGCCGGCGCGCAACTTGTCGCGCAAGGCATTGGCGTCGCCCTGGTTGCCCATCGCGGCCAGCTGCACGGCATAGCCGCCGGCCCGGGGCGGCGCGGCAGCGGCAGGGGGCGCCGTCACCGGGGTAGCCGCCGGGGCGGCGCGAGCCGCGGTGGTCGTCGCCACCGGCGTGGAAGCGATGTTGGAATCGGCGTGGCCCAGGCCTTCCACCAGCTTCGCCGGCACGCCGGGGATGGTCTGGGTGATCTTCAGCCGCGCCGCCTCGGCGCTGGTGCGCGAGTCGAACGGGCCGGCGGTCACCAGGGTGAGCTGCTTGCCCGCCTGCGTGATGACGCGGGTGAGCACCGGGTAGCCGAAGCCGCGCACGCGGCGCACCAGCCGGTCCACGCTGTCCGCGTTGGCGTAGGCGCTGAGATTGAGCACGTAGAGCGCGTGGTCCGTCGCCGCGGCAGCCGCCGGCGACGCCGTTGCCGGCATGGCCGTGGCGGGCGCAGCGGCCTGGGCCGGCGATGAAGCATGCGTTGCAGCCGCCACCGCGGCCGCGCCCACCGCCACGGCACCGGCCGCCACCGCAGTCCTGGTCGCACTGGAAGCACCGCCCTGCAGCGGGATCACCGGCTGCGACGGCGAGGCACCGGAACCCATCGTCGGCCCGCCCGGCGGCGCCTTGGGCGCCGCGGCATCGGTGCCCACGTCGGCGGGACGGTTCGAGGCAATGTTCACCGAAGCAAGCTGGTCGCCGCTTGCCGGCGCCTGGGCGGTAGCTGTCGCGGCAACGCTGGCGACGCTGGCCGCTGGCGCCACCGTGCCGGAAGCGGCCGGCGCGCCCGGCGCGAGGCTCATGGTACGGGTCTGCAGGTTGCTGTCCTGCGCGGGCGGGATCGCCAGGCTCACCGCCTGGTCGCCCGCCGAGGCCGGCGACGGATTGCTGGAGAAAAACATCGGCACGAAGATGACAAGCAGGGCCACCAGTACGCAGGCCCCCAGCAGACGTGTTTTCAAGAGTTCGCTCCGAGACGGCCGGCGCGGCCCGCGATCCGGCGATTATACCTGCCCCGCCCCGCGCATCGCCCGCCTTCACCCGCTGCGTTCAGCCATCACCACCGCGGCCACGAAGAACGAACCGAACGCGAGGATGCGTTCGCCCGGCCTTGCCGCGGCGCGTGCAGCTGCCAGCGCTTCCGTCACGTCGGCGTGGCGGTCGAAGTCCGCCTGCGGCAGGACCCGCTGCAGGACGTCCACCAGGGCATCCGCCGCCAGTCCGCGCGCGGTGGCGCCATCCAGTCCGGCGAGATGCCAGTCGGCGATGCGCGTGCCGAGCGCGGCGACCACGCCGGCCACGTCCTTGTCCGCCAGTGCGCCATACACCGCATGGGTGCGCGCGTGCGGTTGCGCATCCAGCCATGCCGCCAGCGCGCGCGCGGCCTGCGGGTTGTGGCCCACGTCCACGATCAGCGCCGGGTCACCGCCCAGCGATTGCAGGCGCGCCGCCACCCGCGCATGGCGCAGGCCATGGCAAACCGCGGCATAGGCTTGCTGCGGCGCCGGCAAGTCGCCCGCCGTCCACAGCCTATGCAGTGCGGCGATGGCCGCGGCGGCATTGGCGATCTGCACCGGCGCCGCCAGCGCGGGCAACGGCAGCTCCATCGCGGTGCCGTCGCGGTGCCGCCAGCACCAGCTGTCCGCCAGCCGTTCCGCGCCGAAGTCCACGCCGGCGCGCTCGACGTCCGCGCCGATGGAAGCCAGCGCATCGAGCAGGCCTTGCGGCGGCTCGTGCTCGCCCACGATGGCCGGACGACCGGCGCGCGCGATGCCGGCCTTCTCGCGGCCAATGCTGTCGCGGTCCGGGCCCAGCCAGTCCATGTGGTCGAGATCCACCGTGGTGACCACGGCCACGTCGGCGTCGACGATGTTCACCGCATCGAGGCGGCCGCCGAGGCCGACTTCGAGGATCGCCACGTCGAGCTTCGCGCGCGCGAAGAGATCCAATGCCGCCAGCGTGCCGTATTCGAAGTAGGTCAGCGGCGTGTCGCCGCGCGCCGCTTCGATGCGCTCGAAGCTGGCGACCAGCGCGGCATCGTCCACGTCCGCGCCATCGATGCGCACGCGCTCGTTGTAGGTCAGCAGGTGCGGCGAAGTGAACGCGCCGGTGCGCAAGCCCGCACCCTGCGTCATCGCCTCCAGCAGGGCCACGGTGGAGCCCTTGCCGTTGGTGCCGCCGACGATGACCGTGCGGCGTGCCGGCGCCGGAGCCCCCATCCGCCGCCACACGCTGCACACGCGATCCAGGCCCAGCTCGATGCTGCGCTGGTTGACGTGTTCCTGGTAGGCCAGCCATTCGGCAAGGGAGCGTGGCATGCTTTGCTTCGCATATGGAAAGAGTGCGCGAAGCTTAGAGTCTGCCCGGCATCTCCGCACCATGCGGTTGCCTCCTCGACCGGGAAGGCGACGGCCAAGAGCGCAAATGCAGAACCGTGCACGCGCCGGGCTGGCTCTCAAGCCAGCGGATGCATGAATCCATGCAGCGACCAGACAAGAATGGACATGATGAGCGCGCTTGAAAACAACGCCAGCAGCAGCGGCGCAAGACGGTCTATGGCTGCGCGGATCGGGGCAATCGTGTTCATGAGGCATCTCCTTCGACCCATGATTGGGTGCGGGGGAAATACTCCTCGGCCGGCTCGCCGCGCGGCAGAACCGTCCGTCAAGCATCGCCGGTGACAACCGTCACAGCGCCCTGCGGCGCAACCTCAACGCATTGCCCACCACGGACACCGAACTCAGGCTCATCGCCAGCGCCGCGATCATCGGCGACAGCGTGATGCCACACACCGGATACAGCAGGCCGGCCGCCAGCGGCACGCCGATGCCGTTGTAGGCGAAGGCGAAGAACAGGTTCTGGCGGATGTTGCGCACGGTGGCGCGCGACAGCATGCGGGCACGCAGGATCGCGGCCAGGTCGCCCTTTACCAGGGTCACCTGCGCGCTCTCCATCGCCACGTCGCTGCCGTTGCCCATCGCGATACCGACGTCGGCGGCCGCCAGCGCGGGCGCGTCGTTGACGCCGTCGCCGGCCATCGCCACCTTGCGGCCTTGCGCACGCATGGCGTTCACCGCCGCCGCCTTGCCCGCCGGCGAAACCTCCGCATACACTTCGCCGATAGCCAGTTCCCGCGCCACGACCTGCGCGGTGGCGGCGTTGTCGCCGGTGAGCATCACGACACGCAAGCCGGCTGCCTTGAGCGCCGCCACGATCCGTGGCGCGTCGGGCTTGATGCGGTCCGCCACCGCGAACAGCGCGAGCAGCGAACCGTCCACGGCGAGATGCATCACCGTGGCGCCCTGCCCGCGCAACGCGTCCGCCTGCCGGCTGGCCGGCGCGTCGATCGCGATGCCGAGTTCGCCGAGCAATGACGCGTTGCCCAGCGCCGCGCGGACGCCATTCACCGTGGCGACCACGCCGCGGCCGGCGCGCGCATGGAATCCGGCCGCATCGAGGGCAGCCACGCCTTCGTTGTCCGCCGCAGCCACGATGGCGCGTGCCAGCGGATGCTCGCTGGGACGCTCCAGCGCGGCGACCAGCGCCAGCAGCCGTTCGCGCGGCAGGCCAGTCAGCGCCACCACCTCGGTGAGCGCGGGCCTGCCTTCGGTGAGCGTGCCGGTCTTGTCCAGTGCCAGGGTGTCGATGCCCTGCAGCGCCTCGATGGCAGCGGCGTCCCTGAACAGCACGCCAAGCTGCGCACCGCGCCCGCTGGCCACCATGATGGAGATCGGCGTGGCCAGGCCCAGCGCGCAGGGACAGGCGATGATCAGCACCGACACCGCCGCGACCAGCGCATGCGCGAAGGGCGGCGATGGCCCGAGAATCATCCATGCGACAAACACCAGCACGGCCACCGCGACCACGCCAGGCACGAACCACGCGGCCACCTTGTCGGCCACGCGCTGCAGCGGCGCCTTGCTGCGCTGCGCCTGCGCGACCAGGCCCACGATCTGCGCCAGCAGGGTCTCGCCGCCGACCTTGTCCGCGCGCATCAGCAACGCGCCGTCGCGGTTCAGGGTACCGCCGGCCAGCGCGTCGCCCGCACCCTTCGCCACCGGCATGGCCTCACCGGTGAGCATGGATTCGTCCACGTGGCTGCCGCCCTCGATCACCTCGCCGTCCACCGGCACCTTCTCGCCGGGGCGCACGCGCAGGAGGTCGCCCACGCGCACCGCGTCCAGCGGCACGTCGGATTCGCCGCCGTCGGCGGCCAGGCGCCGCGCCGTCTTCGGCGCCAGCCCGAGCAGCGCCTTGAGCGCCGCACCGGTGCGCCGGCGTGCGCGCGATTCGAGGAAATCGCCCAGCGCCACCAGGGCGACGATCACCGCCGCCGATTCGAAATACACGCCCACGCGACCGTGCATGTCGCGCATGCCCGCCGGGAACAGGCCGGGCGCGAGCAAGGCCACCGCGCTGTAGGCCCATGCCACGCCGGTGCCCAGCGCGATCAGCGTATACATGTTGGGCGACCATGGCCTGAGCGAACGCCAGCCGCGCGCGAAGAACGGTGCGCCGCCCCACAGCACCACCACGGTGGAAAGCAGCGCTTCGATCCAGTCCGCAGGCGTCGGCGGATGCCAACCGAACAGGTGCGGCCCCATCGCCAGCAGGAATACCGGCAGGGTCAACGCAAAGAGGGTCCAGAAGCGACGCGCCATCGCACGCAGTTCGCCATCGTCGTCCCCGTCCAGCATGGGCATCATCGGCTCCAGCGCCATGCCGCACTTGGGGCAATCGCCGGGACCGATCTGCTGCACTTCGGGATGCATCGGACAGGTGTAGACGGCACCCGCCTGCACCGGCGACACGAGTTTGCGTTCGCCCAGATATGCCGCGGGATCGGCCTCGAACTTCTCGCGGCAGCGTGCGGCGCAGAAGTGGTAGTCGTGGCCATCGTGCGTGGCGTGATGCGCAGTGGTTTGCGGATCCACGGTCATGCCGCAGACCGGGTCCTTCACCAGCACCGCACGACTCCCCTCTCCCGCCTGCGGGCACGCGGAGAGGCGCCATGGATGGCGCCGGCTTTGGGGAGCGAGGAGAGGGGCCGGGGGAGAGGGCTGCACATGCAACGCCAACGGCACGACCCGCGACGGACAACAACCGCCCGCCATGCCGACCCCACCGCCAAGATAGCGTCCCGGCTCGGCATCGAACTTCGCCTTGCAGCCGGCGCAGCAGAAATGCACCTCGCCACCGTCATGCATGCTGCGATGCTTCGACGTGGCCGGATCGACCGTCATCCCGCACACCGGGTCGCGCGCCGCGGCCCTCGCTTCGCCTGCCGACGTACAGCCATTCCCGTTCATGCGCGCACCTCTTCGTCGCTCAACGCGCGCAGGATCGGGCACTCCTCCGGCTTGCCATGGCCCGGGCACGAGGACACCAGTTGCGCCAGCCCGTCGCGCACGCGCTGCAATTCCGCGATGCGTTGCTCGATCGCCGCCAGCCGCTGCTCGGCGCGCTTCTTCACCGCCTTCACGCCGCGCTGGCGATCCGCCGACAGCGCCAGCAGCTCGCGGATTTCCTCCAGCGTGAAACCCATCTCCTTGGCGCGGCGGATGAAGCGCAACTGGGCGACGGTGCCTTCGCCGTAGCTGCGGTAGCCGGAGGCCCGCCGCAGCGGCTCGGGCAGCAGGCCTTCGCGCTCGTAGTAGCGGATGGTGTCGATGGCCACGCCGGCGCGCTTGGCGACGGTACCGATGGTGAGGGGTGCGGTTTGCGGGTTCATCGGCCAAGTCTAGAGCCTTGATCAAGGTCCAGAGTCAAGCGGTAGGCCGCAGGAACTTCAGCGGACTGCGCGGCCGCCGATAGCGGGACGACACCCATCCGATGCCCAGCATCCAGCCGCCGGACAATCATGAGCCCATCGCCCGCCCGTCGACTCGCCCGCTGCTGCATCCTGATGCTCGCCCTCGCCGTCGGCGCCGCCCGGGCCGCCGACTGGAGCGACCTGGCCATCGACTGGAGCGGCGGCGAGCGCTTCCGCGAGCCGTACAACAGCAATGAGATCCACAAGAACATCCTCTCGCTGACCTGGGTCAGCGGCTACCGCTACGGCACCCAGTTCTTCGACCTCGACGTGCTGAAGTCCGATCGCAGCGATCCCGCCTCGCCCGGCAGCAACCACGGCGCGGTGGAAACCTATGCCACCTACCGCTACACGCTGGACCTGGGCAAGGTCACCGGCAGCAATCTCGGCTTCGGCCCCGTGCGCGGGCTGGGCCTCACCTCCGGCTTCGACTGGAACATGAAGCACGACGTGGGCTACAACTCGCGCAAGCGCATGCTGGTGTTCGGCCCCAGCCTGATGTGGAACGTGCCGGGCCACTTCAACACCGCCGTGCTGATGGCCTGGGAAAGCAACGCGCCGCACGGCCCCTACCCGCCCATCTCCGAAGTGCAGGGCCGCTACTACTACAAGGCGCACCCGATGCTGGCGATGGACTGGGGCATCCCGCTGGGCGCGCACTGGTCGTTCACGGGCTACGCCAACTACATCGCCGCCAAGGGCCGCAACGAGATCGGCCTGCCCACCGGTCCCGAAACCGATGTCGACATGCGCCTGCTGTTCGATGCTGGCGAACTGCTGGGCACGCGCACGCACGCCTTGCTGGCCGGTTTCGAATACCAGTACTGGCGCAACAAATTCGGCAACACCCGCATCGGCACGGATGGGCAAGGCTACGTCGCCAGCACGCCGATGCTGCGGGTGGAGTACCACCTCTAGATCGGCAAGCCGCCCTGCAGCCGGTCACACCGGCAACTCCGTCGTGCGCTTCACCGTGCGCAAGGCCAGCGTGGACTGCACGCGCACCACGCCGGGAAGCTGGGTGAGGATGTCGGTGTGGATGCGCTCGAAGTCGGCGGAATCGGCATAAGCCACGCGCACCATGTAGTCCGCCGCGCCGGCGAGCAGACAGCATTCGGTGACTTCGGGGTGGCGCTGGATCGCCGCTTCGAAGGCATCGAGCGCGGTGCGGCCCTGCTGGTCCAGGGTCACCAGCACGAAGGCCGTGCCCGGCAGGCCCACGGCCTTTTCGTCCAGCAGCATCACGTAGCGCGAGATCAGCCCGCGCTCCTCCAGCAGCTTCACCCGGCGCAGGCAGGCCGAGGGCGAGAGATTGATCTGCTGGGCCAGCTCCAGGTTGGTCAGGCGGCCGTCCTGCTGCAGCAGTTTGAGGATGGCGCGGTCGCGCTCGTCGAGGGCGGGATCCGGATGTTGCATGAAATTTCAATCCTCATGGATTTTCCACGTGACAAATTCTACATGGAAGCCATGACGCCACTTAAATTGGCGAGTAATTGCGCAACACAGTCGTCATACTGCCGCCCCGTCGGCAGGCATTCCGCCGATCCGCCTTTCACTCCAGCCAGAGAGTCATCGCCATGCGCATCGGTGTGCCGAAAGAAATCAAGAACCACGAATATCGCGTGGGCCTCATCCCCTCGTCCGTGCAGGAACTGGTGCACAACGGCCACCAGGTGACGGTGGAAACCGGCGCCGGCCTGGGCGCGGGCATCAGCGATGCGGATTACGTCGCCGCCGGCGCCACCATCGCGAACGGCCCCGATCCGATCTTTGCCGAAGCCGACATGATCGTGAAGGTGAAGGAGCCGCTGGCCGTCGAGCGCAAGAAGCTCCGCAAGGGCCAGATCCTGTTCACCTACCTGCACCTCGCGCCCGACCTGGAGCAGACCAAGGACCTGATCGACTCCGGCGCGATCTGCGTGGCCTACGAAACGGTGACCGCCGCGAACGGCACGCTGCCGCTGCTGACGCCGATGTCCGAAGTGGCCGGCCGCCTCGCCCCGCAGGTGGGCGCGCATTCGCTGGAGAAGGCCCAGGGCGGCCGCGGCGTGCTGCTCGGCGGCGTGCCCGGCGTGCCGGCGGCGGAAGTGGTGATCCTGGGCGGCGGCGTGTCCGGCACCCACGCGGCGACCATCGCCGTGGGCATGGGCGCCAAGGTCACCGTGGTCGACCGCTCGGCCGACGCGCTGAAGCGCCTCGCCGCGCAGTTCGGCACCGCGATCTCCACCGTGTTCTCCACCCGCGCCGCGATCGAGGAGCTGGTGCGCCGCGCCGACCTGCTGATCGGCACCGTGCTGATCCCGGGTGCCGCTGCGCCGAAGCTGGTCACCCGCGACATGCTGAAGACCATGAAGCCGGGCTCGGTGATCGTGGACGTCGCGATCGACCAGGGCGGCTGCGTGGAGACCTCGCACGCCACCACCCATGCCGAACCGACCTACGTGGTGGACGGCGTGGTGCACTACTGCGTGGCCAACATGCCGGGCGCCGTGGCGCGCACCTCCACCTTCGCGCTCAACAACGTCACCCTGCCCTTCGCGCTCTCGCTGGCGAACCACGGCTGGAAGAAGGCGCTGGCGCAGGACGTGCACCTGCGCAACGGCCTCAACGTGTGCGAAGGCAAGGTGACCTGCGAGCCGGTGGCCGAGGCGCATGGCCTGCCGTACGTGAAGGCGGAAACCGCGATCGGGATGTAAAGCCGCCGAAAGCCCCTCGCCCGCTTGCGGACGCGGGGAAGGGCCATGGATGGCCCTGTTTTGAGGAGCGAGGAAGAGGGGTTGGGGAGAGGGTGAGCTCTTGCTTCGCCCGCGCCCTCTCCCGCCCTTCGGGCACCCTCTCCCGCAAGCGGGAGAGGGGATTGGCAGACGGCATTTTCGAAGTGCTCAGACACCAGGGCCGGATGCGCAAGCATCCGGCTTTCCTGCTTCAGGCCGACTCGTCCTCCACCGCCACGAAGCCGCCCGTCTGCCGCTTCCACAGCCGCGCATACAGGCCGTCGCGCGCGACCAGCTCGGCATGCGTGCCGGTTTCGACGATCTGCCCCTTGTCCAGCACCACTAGCCGGTCCATCCGCGCGATGGTGGACAGGCGATGCGCGATGGCGATCACCGTCTTGCCCTGCATCAGCAGGTCCAGGCTTTCCTGGATCGCCGCCTCGGCTTCGGAGTCGAGCGCACTGGTGGCTTCGTCCAGCACGAGGATCGGTGCGTCCTTCAACAACACGCGGGCGATCGCGATGCGCTGGCGCTGGCCGCCGGAAAGCTTCACGCCGCGCTCGCCCACCAGTGCCGCGTAGCCGGTGCGGCCCTCGCCGTCGACCAGGGTGGGGATGAACTCGTCGGCGCGCGCCTTGCGCACGGCCTCGGCGATCTGCGTCTCGCTGGCGTCGGGACGGCCGTACAGGATGTTGTCGCGGATCGAGCGGTGCAGCAGCGAGGTGTCCTGGGTCACCACGCCGATCTGCGAGCGCAGGCTTTCCTGCGTCACCTGCGCCACGTCCTGGCCGTCGATGGTGATGCGGCCCTCCTCCAGGTCGTAGAGGCGCAGCAGCACGTTCACCAGGGTGGACTTGCCCGCGCCGCTCGGCCCGACCAGGCCGATCTTCTCGCCGGCGCGCACGGCCAGCTCCAGGCCCGCGATCACGCCGCCCTGCTTGCCGTAGTGGAAATGGATGTCGTGGAAATGCACGGCGCCGTTGGTCACCTCCAGCGGCATCGCGCCCTCGCGGTCCTGCACCGCGCGCGGCTGCGCGATGGTGGTGATGCCGTCCTGCACCGTGCCCACGTTCTCGAAGATGCCGTTGACCACCCACATGATCCAGCCGGACATGTTGTTGATGCGGATCACCAGCCCGGTGGACAACGCGATCGCGCCCACCGTGACGTGGCCCGTGCTCCACAGCCACAGCGCCAGCCCGGTGGTGCCGGTGATCAGGAAGCCGTTGAGCGTGGTGATGCTGGCGTCCATCGCCGTGGTGACGCGGGTCATCCGGCGCAGCTTGTCGGTCTGCTCGCCCATCGCCTCGGCCACGTAGGCCTCCTCGCGCCGGGTGTGCGCGAACAACTTCAGCGTGAGCACGTTGCTGTAGCCGTCCACGATACGGCCCATCAGCTTCGAGCGCGCCTCGGATGCCTTCCACGAGCGCTGCTTGATGCGCGGTATGAAGAACCACAGCAGGCCGACGTAGGCGAACACCCAGACCACCAGCGGCACGGCCAGCCAGAAATCCGCATGCGCGAACAGCGCGATCGCGCTGCCGGTGTAGATCACCACGTACCAGATCGCGTCGACGATCTGCACCGCCGACTCGCGCAGCGCGCTGCCGGTCTGCATGATGCGGTTGGCGATGCGCCCGGCGTAGTCGTTCTGGAAGAAGGCCAGGCTCTGGCGGATCACGTAGCGGTGGTTCTGCCAGCGGATGCGGTTGGTGAGGCTGGGCACGATGGCCTGGTTCACCAACAGGTCGTGCAGGCTGTTGAACACCGGCCGCCCCACCAGCGCCACCAGCGCCATGCCCAGCAGCTCGCGCCCGTGCCGGTGGAAGAAATCCGCGGCGGGCGCGCCCCTGGCCAGGTCCACGATACGGCCGATAAAGCCGAACAGCGACACCTCGACCACGGCCACGCAGAAACCGACCACGATGGCCGCCGCGAACACCGGCCACGCCTGCCGCAGGTAGAACGCGTAGAAGCGCCACACCGGCTTCGGCGGCATGCCGTCGACCGGCTCCTTGAACGCGTCGATCAGGGATTCGAACCAGCGGAAGATCATGGCGTGCGCACGTCTTGCGGGGGAGGTCCCTAGCGTGGATGCGCACCCGCCGGTTCGCAAGGGCGCCCCTTATTTCTTCGTGCGTTTCCTGCGCGCCGCATAGCCACTGGCGACGGCGACGAAAATCACGATGAAGACGACGATGGCAGCCGACATGGTTGGTTCCCCTTGGTTGATGGATGGCAAACCGGGCGGCAGGCGCTTACTTCCGCTTCGCCGCGACGCCAGGCGCCGGCAACTCCTGCACCACCATGGCGAGGCTCTGCCGGTAGTCGGCCAGCGCCTTGCGGCCGGCGGCGGTGATGCGCAGCTCGGTGAGCGGGCGCTTGCCGCGGAAACTCTTCTTCACCTCGACCAGGCCGCCCGCCTCCAGCTTGCCGACATGGCTGGAAAGGTTGCCCTTGCTGAGTCCGCTGACCTGTTCGAGGAAGCCGAATTCCACTTCCCTGGCGTTGACCAGCACGGCGAGTATCAGCAGCCGCGCCGGCTCGTGCACCAGCCGGTCCAGCGCCATCACCGCGCCGATGCGCGACGGGGCGTTCATGCCGCGCCTGCCTTGCCGCGGAGCTGCAGCAAGCGTTCGCACAATGGCCGGAAGCGGCGGTGGTCGGCCACGCCACGCGCGATCAGCAGCAGCGCCGCCAGCGGAAACAGCAGGGCCAGCAGCGCCATCGGCGGATCCAGGCCCGCCGCGACGGTGCCCATCACCGGATAGGCGAACCCCGCGCAGGACACCGCCGCCTGGCAGAACAGGAACGTGCCCACCACGAAGTCCAGCGGGCTGCGCAACCAGCGCCACCCCGCCAGCACCAGCAACCAGGCCAGCGCGAGGTAGGCGACCACTCCCATCGACAGGCGCGCCCCATGCGACAGCGCGGAAACCGTCACCGACACGGCGACCAGCAGGGCCGCGCCGATGCACAGGCGATGGGTGCGGCGTTCGACTGCTCCTTCCTGCTCCTCCACGTGGCCGAAGCGCTGGTAGTAGTGACGCTCCATGCCCCGCCTGGCCAGCAGCCACGTCAGCGGCAACGCCACGAGCACGATGCGCAATGCCGGCGTCGGTGGCAGCAGGCCCCCAAGCAGATAGGCGAGCAGGCAGCACGCTCCGCCCAGCACCGACGACAGCCCGCCCGCACTGCGCGAATAGCGCGCGTATTCGCGGGTCAGGGATTCCAGCTCGTCCAGTTTTTCCCGCATCCCGTTCGGCAAGGCACGACTCCATGACCACCATCATGCAAATAGGTTTGCACTGCAAACCTGTCTGTGTCAACCAAGGAAACGCTCCATGCCGGCTGCGCACCGGCCTGAACGCCAGCACCGCACGCATGCCCCCGCCGGTTGACCCCCTGCGACGCGGCCCGGATCATTGCCGGGATGCCTACCCTGATCCGTCGCCTGCCGGCGCTGCCGGCCATCCTGCTGGCCCTGGCCCTCGTCGCTACCCCCGCCTGGGCGCGTGCCGATGCAGATGCCGCCGCGGCCACGCCCGCGCAAACCCTGCAGCAGCTGGGCGACCAGCTCGGCGCCGTGAAGTCCACGCTGGCGAATGCGCAGCAGGGCAAGCTCGACGGCGCCGCGCTGTCCGACCTGCGCACGCGCGCGACGCAGGTGCAGGACCAGGCGCAACAACTGTCCGACAGCCTCGCGCCGCAGATGAGCGCGCTGCAGGCGCAGCTCACCGTGCTGGGTCCGGCGCCCGCCAAGGGCGCGCCGCCGGAGGCGCCGGAGGTGGCCGCGCAGCGCCGCCAACTGGACAAGGCGCAGGCCGGCCTCAACGCGCAGATCGTGCAGGCGAAATCATTGAACCTCGACGCCGCGCAGGTGATGACGCAGATCAGCGGCCTGCGCAGCGACCAGTTCCAGGCGCGGCTGGCGGAGCGCACCGGCACGCCGCTGGGCCACCCGTTCTGGGCCGACCAGGTGCGCGCGCTGCCCGGCGACGCGACGCGCCTGCGCCGCTTCGCCGCGGACTGGGCCGAAGGCCTGGGCGACGCGTGGCAGCCGCCGAACCGCACGCCGCTGCTGCTGTGCCTGTGCGCCGCCGTGCTGCTGCTCGCCGGCGGCCGCTGGTCGCTGCAGCGGCTATGGCATTTCGTCGCCGCGCGCTGGCTGCCGGACGGCCACCTGCGCCGCAGCGCGACGGCGGCGGTGATGGCGTTGTCCACCACGCTTGTGATCGGGCTGGCGGCGAAGCTGGTGCACCTGGGCATCAACTGGAACGACACGCTGGACACCGATCTCGACACGCTGGCCACGTCGACGATGCGCGCCGTGATCTTCGCCTCGCTGATGGCCGGGCTGGGCAGTGCGCTGCTGTCGGCGCAGCGCGCGTCGTGGCGGCTGCTGCCGCTGTCCGACATCGCGGCGCGGCGGCTGCGGCGCTTCCCGTGGCTGCTGGGCGGTGCCGCGCTGTTCACCGGCGTCGTCGAGCGCATCACCCGCAGCATCGGTTCCAGCCTGCCGGCCACGGTGCTGCTGCACGCCCTGCTGGCCCTGCTGCTGAGCAGCCTGGTCGGCTCGCTGCTGCTGCGCCTGCGCCATGCGCGGCACGAGGCGGATTCGCAGGGCGATGCCCGCCCGCGCCGGCCGCTGTGGGTGGGCCTGCTGAGCTTTGCCGTCACGCTGGGCGTAGTGGTGTGCTGGCTCGCGGTGTTCACCGGCTTCATCGCGCTGGCCTTCTTCGTGGCCGTGCAGATGCTGTGGTCGGGGCTGGTGGTCGCCAGCCTGTACCTGCTGATGCAACTGGCGCGCGATCTGTTCGACACCTTGCTGTCGCCGCATGGCCGCAGCGGCCAGCACCTGCAGGCCGGCTTCGACATCTCGCCGGAAACGCTGGAGCAGGCCGCCACCGTGCTCACCGGCGTCAGCCGCGTGCTGCTGACGCTGGTGGCGCTGGCGCTGGTGCTGGCGCCGTTCGACGCCGGCCCGGACGAGCTGGCGCAGCGCCTGCAGCAGCTGTTCAACGGACTCCAGCTGGGCCAGTTGCCCATCAGCCTCGACACCATCCTGGGCGCCATCGTGGTGTTCGTGCTCGGCCTGGTGGCGTTGCGCGTGCTGAAGCGCTGGCTGCGGGACCAGTTGCTGCCCACCACCGGCATGGATGCGGGCATGCGCGAATCCGTGGTCACCCTGCTCGGCTACCTGGGTGGCGTGCTGGTGCTCGCGCTGACGCTGGTCGCCCTCAACGTGAACCTGCAGAGCATCGCCTGGATCGCCAGCGCGCTGTCGGTGGGCATCGGCTTCGGCCTGCAGCAGATCGTGTCCAACTTCTTCTGCGGCCTGATCCTGCTGGTGGAACGGCCGGTGAAGGTGGGCGACTGGGTGAGCCTGTCCAGCGACGTGGAGGGCGACATCCGCCGCATCAACGTGCGCGCCACCGAGATCCAGCTGGGCGACCGCTCCACCCTGATCGTGCCGAACTCGCAGCTGATCGCCCAGACCGTGCGCAACGTGACCCACGGCAGCGCGCAGGGCCGCGTGCGCATCATGCTGCCGATGCCGCTGGACACCGACGCGGACCGTGCGCGCCAGCTGATGCTGGACGCGCTGAAAGCGCACCAGGCCACGCTGGGCACTCCGCCGCCGGTGGTGCGGCTGGACAAGATCGACGCCAGCTCGATGACCTTCAGCATCACCTCCTACGTGCGCAGCCCGCGCGACGTGGCGGCGGTGAAGAGCGACGTGCTGTTCGACATCCTCGCCCGCCTGCGCGCGGCGAACTTGCCGCTGTCCACGCCGACGAGCATGGTGGTGCGCAACCTGGGACCGCTGGGCGAGGACAGCCCCGCGGCGCCGTCGTCGGAATAGCGCTTCGCTTGCTTGTCATCCCGGCGAAGGCCGGGATCCGGTTTCAATACGCCGTGCGAAGCGCTCAAAAGATTTTGTGTCCTGCGGACGCGGTACTTGCACTGGACCCCGGCCTTCGCCGGGATGACCAGCCAGAAATCGCCACCCGGACAAGACGAAGGCCGGCTTGCGCCGGCCTTCGCATTTCTCCCGGTGATGCAGCGCCAGGATTACGGCGTGCAGGCCTTGCCGTGCTCGGCGCGGTTGCCCTTGGCCTTGGCGTCGGCTTCGCTCATGTACTCGCCGTGCTTGGTCTTGCCGTACCACTTGTCGCCAGGGCAGTGGTAGACCTTGCTGCTGTCGTTGACCCACACCATGCCCGGGCCACCGCCCGGCGCGGCGGCGGCGGCCGGAGCGGCCGCGGATGCCTTCTTCGCCGGAGCCGCGGCTGCGGCCGGAGCGGCGGCAGGTGCGGCAGGTGCGGCGGCGGCAGGCGCAGCCGCCTTCGACGACGCGGCGCCGCCGGCGGCGTACCACTCCTTCACGCCCTTGTGGCCCTTGCAGGCGCCGCGCTTGGTGGCGGTGCTGGTGTAGCTGCCGTCCTTGCACTGGCCGGTGGAGCCGGCAGGCGCGGTGGCGGCAGGGGTTGCGGACGCAGCCGGTGCGGCGGACTGCGCGAACACCGCCGGCACGGCCAGCACGCAGCCGAACGCCATGGCGAACACGATCGATGCTTTCATCTTCAAACTCCCTCTTCCGCGATGGTTGCCCGATGGCGGCCGGCCCTGCCCTCGCCCCAGTGCGCCGTGCCGCTCGCCCGTCGCATGCAACGCCCCTGCAGGATGCTGCCGGTTGCATGCTTCGTGGCGTCCGGACGCGGGTAACTCCGCGTCGGTGGCGCCACTATGCCGTAAAACCATGTCGATGCGATGCGAAGCGCGCAGCGCATTCATCATCCATGTTGCGCCGGCGGCTTCAGCGTGGAATGCGGGCGTGCAACCTCGTACATCTGCCAGCTGATGTCCTTCAGCAGGCCCTGGCGGTCGTCGCCGATGCGGTACAGGTCGAAGTGGGTGCGGTCCGGGATGAAGCGGATGTCGGACTTCGCGTGCAGGCCGTCCAGCACCGTCTTGAGCCGGTGCGCGGCGCCGTCCAGGTAGAACGTGTCGGCCGTGCCCACGTAGAGGTGGATCCGGCCGTCGAGGTCGCCCGCAAGTTCCTGCCAGTGGTGCTGCAGGCGATAGGCGATGTCGTAGTGATCGCGCCAGTAGTCCACCACGGCCGCATCCACGTCGCCGCTGTCGCGGTCGAACATCGGCTGCGGCCGGCCGTCCTTGCCCTTGGGCGAGAACACCCACTCGAACGAGGCCATCTGGCCGCCGTACGGCCCCATCACGCGTTCGAGCCGGGCGAACTGCTCGAACGTCGCCAGCACCTTGCCGTGGTCACGCACCAGCGGGTACGGCGTGCCGTCGGCCTTGCGGTAGACGTTGGCGTGCGGCGCGTACAGGTCCACGCCGGTGAAGTCGTGGAAGTCGCTGGGATCGGGCGAGGTGGACCAGGTGCCGCCGAAGATCTTCGGATAGCGCGTCTGCAACCACAGCGTGGCCCAGCCGCCGGAGGAATGGCCCTGCAGGAAACGTCCGCTGGACTTCGCGTCCATGCGGTAGGTCTTCTCCAGCTGCGGGATCAGCTCGGTGGTGAGCGCCACGCCCCACGGGCCGTTGTTCACCGAGTCGGCGAACTCGGTGGTGCCGGTGGGACTGGACTGGTCGAGGAATACCCAGATCATCGGCGGCATCTGCTTTTCCGCGGTGGCGCCGTAGACCATCGCGGCACTGCCCGCCAGCGTGTCCGCGTCGCCGCCGTAGCCATGCGTGTAGTACACCGTGGGATAGGTCGCCTTGGCCTTAACGTCATAGCCCGGCGGCAGCATCACCCAGCCGCGCAGGTGGATGGGCCGGCCCCAGAACGCGCTCAGCGCGGGGCTGACGAAGTCGATGGCCTGCGTGTGCTGGCGCGCCTCGTCGAAATGCTTGAGCGTGGTCTCGCTGAGGTAGCGCTTCGGAATGTCCCACGCCTTGCGCTCGGGCAAGACATCCGTCAGCGCCAGGTCGGGCATGGCCGCCGCCGGCAGGTGCAACTTCACCACCTTGCTCGCCAGGTCGCCGCCGTCGCGGCCGTGGTAGTTGTAGTCGTGGTGCACGTCGAGCACGGCCTGCACGTAGTAATCGCCCGCCGGCAGCCGCGACCAGGCCTGCGGGAAGGCGATCTCGTCGGCGTCGACGTCCACCGCCTGGCCCGGCGCCAGCCGGCCCACCTCGCGCGCGGCCACCGCCGTCTGGGTGGGGAAGAACGGGCTGGTGTCCACCTCCTCCACCTTGCCGTCGCCGCCATGCTCCTTCGCCGCCGCCTCGGCGTCCTTCGCGGCGATGGCGAACAGCAGCAGGCGGCCGGATACCGGCTGCGCCGCTGCCCCGCCCAGTTGCACACGGAAGAAACTCTGGGCCGGCGCGCTCGGCGCGGTGTCGCGTGCGAGCGTGGCGACGGAGAACAGCAGGCCGCAACCGAACAGCGCGGCAACTACGGGACGATTACGCATGGTGATCCCCTTCTGGTTGACGGTTTGTCGCCCCTCTCCAGCTTGCGGGAGAGGGGTCGGGGGAGAGGGCGGACAGATTTGCGAAATCCAAAGCCCCTCTCCCCAACCCCTCTCCCACAAGTGGGAGAGGGGCTTCAAGGCTCAATCCTGTTTTTCGGCGACTTTCACCGGCACCGGCCGCAGGTCCTGGAAGTCGAAGCTGAAGTCGGTGAGCGGCGAGACCGGCTGCATGCGCATCTCGCGCACGTGGCCGTCGTCGTCCAGCGCGAAGTTGACGAAGGCGTCGGCGTCGAGCGAGCGGTCGTCCCAGCGCACGATGAAGGTGTCGTGCTGCCACGGCGTCATCGTGCCGACCAGTTGCTTCGTCTTGCTGAAGCGCAGGCGCAGCTTGCCGCCCTCGTCGCCGACCACGATGTCGCCGTACCACGGGTCGCGGTAGGTGCCGGCGTAGCCGGACAGCGGCAGCGAAGGCTTGCTGTCCTTGTCGCGCGCGGCTTCGTGCTTCGCCCAGCTCTTGTCGGCATTCGCTTCGCCTTTCTTGACCGCCTTGTCGTACACCGCCACCCAGTCGGTCTTGTGCGCGGCATCCAGGTACGCGTCGAGCACGCGGTAGGTGATGGCGTTGAACGCGGCGCCGGACTGCTGGTTGGTGAGCACCACCACGCCGAGGTCCTGCCCGGGTACCAGGGTGAGGCGCGAGACGAAACCCGGCCAGCCGCCGGTGTGCCACACCAGCTTGCTGCCCTGGTAGTCGCTGAGGAACCAGCCCTCGCCGTAGCCGGAGAACTGCGGGGTCAGCGGCGCCAGCTCGGGAATCGGCGGCTTGCCGATCGGGATCGGCGTGAGCATGGTCCACATCTCTCGGTGGCTCTTCTCCGAGAACAGCCGCTTGCCGTCCGGCAGCCTGCCGCCGGCGAGCTGCACGTTCATCCACTTGGCGAGGTCGTCGACGCTGGCGTAGATGCCGCCCGCGCCCGGGTCGTTGAGCCAGGCCATCGGCGGCACCGGCTTGATGTCCTTGAAGTTGTAGGGCGCATGGCCGGTGGCCGCGTCCATGCCGGGCTTCAGGTAGGTCATGTCCACCAGCGTCCCGCCCATGCCCACCGGCCGGAAGATGTGCTGGCGGATGAAGTCGGCGTAGCGCTGGCCGGACACCTTCTCGATCACCAGCGTGGCCACCGCGAACAGGATGTTGTCGTAGGCGTAGTGGCCGCGGAAGCTGTTCTGGATCGGCACGTCGGCGAGGCGCTTCACCACATCAGCCGTGGTGTAGCTGGTCGGCGGCCAGTACAGCAGGTCGCCCGCGCCGAGGCTGAGGCCGCTGCGGTGCGCCAGCAGGTCGCGGATGCGCATCTCGTGCGTCACGTAGGGGTCGGACATGCGGAACCCGGGCAGGTAGTCGATCACCCGGCCGTCCATGTCCAGCTTGCCTTCGTCGGCCAGCATCTGCAGCGCCGCGGCGGTGAACGCCTTGGTGTTGGAGGCGATCGCGAACAGCGTGTCCGCGTCCACCCGGTCCGGCTTGCCCAGTTCGCGCACGCCGTAGCCCCTGGCCAGCACCACCTTGCCGTCCTTGACGATGGCCACCGCGATGCCGGGCACCTTGAAGGTCTTCAGGGTATCGGCCATGTAGGCGTCGAAGTCCTGCAGTTGCGCCGGCAACACGACCGGCGCGTCGGCCGGCACGGGCGACGATGCGGACACCGCCTGCTCGGGTGCGGTCTGCGCCACCGTCGCCGTGGCGAAGGCAAGCAGCGCGGCGCACAGCGCCGGACGCAGGGGATGGGGACGCTGTGGCATCGCGGGCTCCGGGAACATGAATCGCGCCACTATCACGGCAAATCCGCGGCAAGGCCAGCGCTGGAAGTCATGCCGGCCATGCGGCAATCTTTCCGTTTCGTTACACGCGGACGCAACGAGTCTTCATGGAATCCCTGTTCTCCTGGATCGGCCAGCACGTCCTGCTGCTGTGGGCCATCGTGCTGATCCTCGCCCTGCTCGCCGGCGACCGGCTCTGGTACCTCGCGCGCCGCCGCAGGCTGGCCGCCACCGGCAGGAACGACTACCTCGCACTGCAGCCGCACACCGCCGCGACCCTGCTGGCGCTGTTCGGCACACTGTTTGTCCTGCTGTGCTGGGCGGTATGGACGCATACCGCCCTGGTCCGCTTCGACGCCGCGCTGGCGCAGGCGCTGCACGAGCAGCTCCGGCCCGACGTGCTGGGCGTGGTTGCACTCGTCACCGGCATCGGCCAACCCGCGCTGCTGATGGTCGCCGCGGCGGCAGTGGCACTGCTGCTGGCACTGGGACGCGACTGGCGCTCGTTCGTGCCATGGTGCGTGGCGCTGGGCGGCACCGCGGCCTGCGGCGAAGCCGCGAAGCAGTTCGTGAAACGCGCCCGCCCGTTCGGCGGCCACGCCTTCGTGGCGGAGACCGGTTACAGCTTTCCCAGCGGCCACGCCATGATGAGCATGGCGTTCTTCGGCATGCTGGCCTATCTGCTGCTGCACCGCCTCCCGCCCCGGCGCCACCGCGCCACCGTCGCCATCGCCGTGGCGCTGGTCGCCAGCGTGGGCATCAGCCGCGTGGTGCTGCAGGCGCATTACCTCAGCGACGTGCTGGCCGGCTATGCCCTGGGCGCGTTCTGGCTGGTGCTGGGCATCGCGCTGGCCGAACGGCTGCGACATGACGCGCGGGCACGCTAGGCACACTTGCTAGACTGGCTCCCCGCCCGACTGCCGATAATTGATGCGCATGCGCTCCTGGAAGCCGCTGCTCACGCTTGCGATCGTCCTCCTCGCCATCCTGTGGAACCGGTTCGCGGCCACGCCGCCATCGTCCGTTCCGGTTTCCGCACCGGCTTCCGCGGCGAACGCCGGTACCTCTGCCGTCCTGCCCGCCTTCCTACCGCCCGAAGCGCGCGACACGCTGGTGCTGATCGCGCGCGACGGCCCGTTCCCGCACGACCAGGACGGCGTGGTGTTCGGCAATTACGAGCACCTGCTGCCCGAACAGCCGCGCGGCTACTACCACGAGTACACGGTGGAAACGCCCGGCGCGCGCACGCGTGGCATGCGGCGCATCATCACTGGCGGTACACCGCCCGCGGTGTACTACTACACGGACGACCACTACCGCAGCTTCCGCCAGTTCACGGTGCCCCGATGAACAGCGCGCATCCGCTCGACCCCGACCTCACCCGCCCCAGCCAGAATGGCGTGTATTTCGTGGACGATGGCGACCTCGCCCGGTTCGCCGCCGCGGCCAGCCGCGACGAGCTTGCCGTATGCCGCACCGACCTCGCAGGCTGCGCCGACAAGGCCGGGTTGCTGCAACGCCTCGCCGCCTCGCTGTCGCTGCCCGCCGACTTCGGCCACAACTGGGACGCTCTGGCCGACTGCCTGCGCGACCTCGGCTGGCTGCCGGGCTGGGGACACGTGCTGCTGTTCGCGCATGCAGGCGACCTGCAACGCGATGCCGTGCAGGATTTCGACGTGCTGCTGGGCATGCTCGACGACGCCGCCACCTTCGCGCAGGACGCGGACCGCCCGTTCTTCGCGTTTCTTGCCTGTGCGTTCGTCCATGTGGGTGGAAGCCAGGCGGGTGGCCATCCATGGCCGCACTCCTGAATACTTGTGCGTTCATCCCTGGACGCGAAAATCAAACGGGCAGCCATCCATGGTTGCACTCCTGGATACTAGTGCGTCCATCCCTGGACGCGAAAATCAAGCGGGCAGCCATCCATGGCTGCACTCCTGGATACTAGTGCGTCCATCCCTGGACGCGAAAATCAAACGGGCAGCCATCCATGGCTGCACTCCTGGATACTAGTGCGTCCATCCCTGGACGCGAAAATCAAACGGGCAGCCATCCATGGCTGCACTCTTCAAAGAGCGATCACGCATGGGCAAGCATCTCCATCACTTCGAACTCGACCGCGACTACGTCAAGCTCGACAACCTGCTCAAGCTGGTGGGCCTGTGCGACAGCGGTGGCGCCGGCAAGCACCTGGTCGCCAGCGGCGCGGTGACGGTGGACGGCGTGCAGGAGCTGCGCAAGACCTGCAAGGTCCACGCGGGCCAGCTGGTGCGCGTCGGCGACGAGGAAATCCTCGTGCTGGCCGATCCGCGCCAGCCCGTCATGCGTTGAGTTCGCGCCAGCGCCGGTACACCGCGATCGCGCCATCGTCCTTCCGCTGCACCATGGGCAGGCGCCGTTCGGCCACCGGCCTGGCGTATTCGGCGTAGAAAGTGTCCAGCTCGAAGTACTTGCGGTCATCGCGGTAGAACGGCGCGTAGTCCTCGCGGGTGGTGACGTAGATCACCTGGCGCGGGCTGCAGTAGTACAGCGAGCCCAGGCACATCGGGCAGGGGCTGGCCAGGATGTAGATGTCGCAGTCGTCGAGGTGTTCCGTGCCCAGCTTCCGGCAGGCCTCGCGGATCGCCAGGATCTCCGCATGTGCGGTCGGGTCCCTGGTCTGGGCCACCTGGTTCGGGCTTTCGGCGAGCACTTCGCCGTTGCGGACGATCACGGTGGCGAAGGGGCGGCCGCCCTCTTCCACGTTCTTCATGGCCAGGGCGATGGTGCGCTTCACGAAATCCATGGGTTCCTCGTTTGCATGCGTCGGAATGGATGCCCGTGCGGATGCTCGGGCCACCGGCACAGGGTAGGCACCCGCATCCATAATGCAAAAGACTCATTTGCTATGCTTGCGATCGTCCCTGCTTATGGTTGAAACGCCATGCTCCTGCGCCACATCAGGTACTTCCTGGCGGTCGCCGAGCACGGCAGCTTCACCCGCGCCGCGGCGGCGCTGCATGTCTCGCAGCCGGCACTGTCGCAGCAGATCCGGCAACTGGAGGAAACCCTGGGCGCAGCGCTGTTCGACCGCAGCGGCCGCAGCACGCGCCTGACCGACGCCGGCACGGCCTACCTGCAGCACGCGCGCCGGGCCCTGCTGGACCTCGAAGCGGGCCGCCGCGCCCTGCACGACGTGCGCGACCTGAGCCGAGGCACGCTGCGCCTTGGCGTGATGCCCACGCTGGCTTCCTACCTGGTCGGCCCGCTGGCCGCAGCCTTCCACCGCAGCCACCCGGGCATCGCCCTGGACATCCATGAAATGCCCCAGGAACGGATCGAGGCCCTGCTACTCGACGACCGGCTCGACGTGGGCATCGCCTTCGACCGGGCCGGCTCTCCCGAGGTAGCCTCCGAGGCGTTGCTGACGGAAACACTCGCCCTGGTGGTCGGGCGGGAACACCCGGGCGCGGGCAGGCGTTCCACGGCACTGCAGGCGCTCGAACGCGAATCCCTGGCGCTGCTTTCCGGTGAGTTCGCCACGCGCAGGCAGATCGACCTCTGCTGCCGCCGGCATGGCCTGCGCCCGCACGTGGCGATCGAGGCCAACGCCGTCGACGCGCTGCTGGAAATCGTGCGGCGCACGCACCTCGCCACCTTGCTGCCCACCGCCGTGGCCTGCGGCGACGACCTCCACGCCATCGCCCTGCGTCCCGCCCTGCTCGAACGGACGGTGGTGCTGCTGCAGCGGAACGGTGCCTACCAGGCCGCAGCTGCGCGGGCCTTCGTCGAGCTGGCCCGGGCCTGGACGCACGGGAAGCGGAAGGCGAACGGCCCCCGGGCTCGCGCGGCAAGTCATTCACAAGATCACTGAAGCCCATCCAATCATTTAATTTGTAAATGACTTATCCATCCCGATAGGGTGAAGGACATCCCTGCAACCGTGGTCGCCGCATCCGCCGGACGCCGTGCGACCCATCGGAGTCCCCATGTTCGACCGACTGTTCGAGAACGCCGTGGATCTCCACGGCAACATGCTGTGCCTGGCCGTCCGCGACGGACGCTTTGCCGGCCTCGCCGCGACCGGGGACGCCTTCGCCGCCGCCGAGACGATCGACCTGGGCGGGCGCCTGGTGCTGCCCGGCTTCGTCGACGGCCACATCCACCTCGACAAGAGCTTCGTGGGCGACCGCTGGCAACCGCATCTCCCGGCGGCCAGCCTGCGCGAGCGGCTGGCCAACGAGAAGCGCCAGCTGGCCCGGGCGCGCCCCATGGTGGAACGTGCCGGCGCGTTGATCGCGCAGGCCGCCGCCTTCGGCACGATCGCCATGCGCTGCCACGTCGACGTGGACGCCAGTACCGGCCTGTCCCATCTCCACGCGGTGCTGGAAGCGCGCGAGCAGTGGCGCGACATCGTGGACATCGAGATCGTCGCCTTTCCGCAGGCGGGCGTCGTCTCCTGCCCCGGCACCGCGGACATGCTGGAAGCCGCCGTGCGGGAAGGCGCCGCGGTGGTCGGCGGCATCGATCCCGGCACGTTCGACGGCGACACCGAGGCCCAGCTCGACGTGGTCTTCGGCATCGCCGAGCGGCATGGCAGCAAGGTCGACATCCACCTGCACGAACCGGGTGCGCAGGGCGTCGAGCAACTGCTGCGCATCGCCCGGCGCACCAAGGCGTTGGGAATGGAAGGACGCGTGGCCGTCAGCCACGCCTATTCGCTGGGCGAGGTACCGCCCGAGGTCGTCGACCGCGCCGCGCACGCGCTGGCCCACGCCGGCGTCGCCATCATGACCAACGCACCCGGCGACCACTCCTTCCCGCCCGTGCTGCGGCTGCGCGAAGCTGGCGTGCGCGTGTTCGCCGGCAACGACAACATCCGCGACGCCTGGTGGCCCTACGGCAACGGCGACATGCTGCAGCGGGCGATGCTGGTCGGCTACCGCTCAGGCTTCTACACGGACGAACACCTGCACGTCGCGCTGGACATGGTCACCTACGCCGGCGCCGGCGCCATCGGCAAGGGCGGCTACGGACTGGCGATCGGCAACGAGGCCACCTTCGTGGTGCTCGACGCCCCCAACGGCGCCGCAGCCGTGGCGGGCGCCCCGGCCGAACGCGTCGTCGTGCGGCGTGGCGAATACGAAGGACAACCGTTCGCCCCGGCCTCCCCGGCGTAGGCGCGGCTTCAGCCGCGATGCCCCTGGCTGGGCGCCTGGAAATCCTGGAGGGCATCGCGGCTGAAGCCGTGCCTACCTCCGGTGGCGCGCCAGCATGCGGGACAGCTCGTCCGCCAGCTCCCGCGTGAGCGGGTCCGCCATCGGCCGGTGCAGCAGGGCGATGTCCATCGCGTCGATCGTGGGCAGACCCTGCCGCTTCGTCAGCACCCGGTGCTCCGCGGTGGCCGCACGGGCGGGGATCAGGCTGATGCCCAGCCCGCCGGCCACCGCCGCCTGCACGCCGAACAGGCTGGAACTGGTGAAGCTGATCCGCCAGTCGCGCCCCTGCCCCTCAACCACCTTGATCATCTCGTCGCGATACAGCCCGCGCGGCGGGAAGGTCACCAGCGGCAGGGGATCCAGGCCGATCGCGGGATGCCTGGCGCTGTCGATCCAGACCAGCGTCTCGGGCCAGCGGGCCACGGCCTCGCGGCTGTTGCGCCGCTGCTTGACCAGCACCAGGTCCAGCTCGCCGTGGTCGTAGGCCTGGGCCAGGTCCCGGCTCAGGCCCGTGGTCACCTCGAGCTTGACCTGCGGATGCCTGCGGTTGAAGCCGGCCAGCAGGCGCGTGGTGCGCCCGGCGATGAAGTCCTCGGGCACGCCCAGGCGTACCGTGACCGACGCCGTTCCCGCCAGTGCATCGAGCATCTCGTCGTTGAGCGCCAGCATGCGCCGCGCATAGGCCAGCAGCTTCTCGCCCTGGTCCGTCGGCCGCACGTCGCGCTTGCCGCGCACCAGCAGCGCGTGGCCCGCCATGTCCTCCAGCCGGCGCACCTGCTGGCTCACCGTCGATTGCGTCGAGTGCAGCCGCGCCGATGCCGCGGTGAAGCTCCCGCAATCGGCCACCGCCTGCAGCGCACGCAGCAGGTCGAGATCGAACAGCAGCCTATTCGATTTTCCACTGGAACTCATTTGAATATTTACCTTATCAATGGATGCGGCAGCTTCTAGCATGACCCCTTCCCAGGGACAACGCCCACCCGCGCGACCGCCGCACGACCGCGTCCGCGCCCGAACAGAAGTCCGACGAGGCAAACCCGAGCATGATGCATCCCCTTTCCTGCGCGATGGCCGCGCTGTTCGCCATCGCACCCGCGGCATTCGCCGCCACGTCCGGCGGCGACGTGATGATCCGCCACGCGACGGTGGTCGACGTCGAACACGCCAGGACCGTGGCCGACCAGGCCATCGTGCTGCGTGGCGAGGACATCGTCGCGGTCGGCGCGGACGACGACATCGCCAGGGCCTGGCAGGCCAGGCTCACGGTGGACGGCAAGGGCCGCTACCTGATCCCCGGGCTGTGGGACATGCACGTGCATTTCGGCGGTGGCCCCGACCTGGTCGAGGAGAACAAGGCCCTGCTTCCGCTTTACGTCGTGCATGGCATCACCACCATCCGCGACTGTTCCGGCGACCTGCCGCAACAGGTGCTCGCCTGGCGCGGGCAGATCGCCGAAGGCAAGCTGTTCGGCCCGCAGCTGTTCAGCTCCGGCGCCAAGCTGGAGGGCATCCACCCGGTCTGGAAGGGCACCATCGAGGTCGGCAGCCGGGCCGACGTGGACGCCGCCTTCGTCCGCCTGCAGCAGGACAAGGTGGACTTCGTGAAGATCACCGACAGCACGATCGACCCGCAGCTGTTCCTCTACGCGGTCGAGCGCGCCAGGAGCCTCGGCCTGCGCTCCTCGGGACACATCCCCATGGCGCTCACCGTCGAGCAGGCGTTGGATGCCGGCATAAGTTCGATCGAGCACATCGACTACGCCTACAAGGCCGGCGTGAAGGACGAGGCCGCCATCGTCGCCGACCTCGCGGCCGGACGGATCACCCGCGCCGAAGCCAACCGCCGCCTCGACCAGGGCTTCGACCGCGCCACCGCGATGGCGGCCTACCGGCGCATCGCCAGGCAGGGCGTGTTCGTCACGCCGACCCTCAACGGCGGCCGCATCATCGACTTCCTGGACGTCGACGACCACGCCCACGACCCCTACCTCGCCTACATCGGCCCCAAGCTGCGCAAGACCTACGAATGGCGGATCGAACGCGCGAACAAGGCCGACGCCCGGGCCATCACAGCGCGGCACGCGCATTTCGAGCGCCTGGCGGCCGTGCTGCCGATGCTGCAGCAGGCCGGCGTGACGATCATGGCGGGCACCGACGCGGGCTTCCTCAACTCGTTCGACTACCCCGGCATCGGCCTGCACCAGGAGCTGGGCCTGTTCGTCGAGAAAGGCCTCACGCCGGCCCAGGCGCTGGCCTCGGCGACCCGCGCCGGCCCGGCCTGGTTCGGCAGGCTCGACCGCTACGGCGGCGTCGCGGCGGGCAAGGCCGCCGACCTGGTCCTGCTGAAGCGCAACCCGCTCGAGGACATCGGCGCCACGCGCGACATCGACACGGTGATCATGCGCGGGCAGGTCTACGACCGCGCCGCGCTGGACGGCATGCTGGCGAAGACCAGGGCGCAGGTGGCGGCCTGGAATGCGGAGGCCGCGAAGTAATTCCCTGCCCTCGCCTGTTTCCCGCGCAGGAGCGCACCCTGTGCGCGAATGCACCGGTGTCTCGATCGAAGCCGAAAGCATTCGCACACGAGGCGCGCTCCTACACCGGCCGCATGGGCTCGAGGCTCCCTGCGGAAAGGTCGCAGACAGGCGCTCAGGCGGCAGGCAGGGCCGCCAGCTTTAGCTCCAGCACCGCATCGTCGGGCACGCGCAGCAGGAACTCCTGCTGCAGCACCCGGCGGATCTCCGCCGTGTCGCGCAGGCTGCGCCGCTCCGGCTCGGCGCCTGGCCGGCGCACGGTGAATTCGCGGTCGCGCAGGGTCAGCCGGCGATCGCGCACGGTGCGCGCCACGATCAGGTGCTGCACGAAGTTCGACGCCGGGTACGTGGAAACGTAGTGGTTGGCCACCACGTAGTCGATGAATCCGCGCGGTTCCAGGTCGAAGCGGTACAGCGTCAGCCAGTTGCCGTGCACGCAGGCCTGCATGCGCCATTCGCCACCCTGCTCCAGCAGCCGGAACGGCTCCAGCCCGGTGGGCTGCACCACGTCGGGCTCGAGGCGCAGGGCGCCGGCGAGGTTCATGCTGCCGAAGCCCACGTCGGTCAGCCAGCTCTCGCCGTTCGCCTCCACCCGGAGCAGCATGTGGGTCTGTGCGGTGACCGCGTCCTCCGGCTGGTTCCACAGCACGCGCGCGATCAAGCCATGCACCGTGTAGCCGATCGCGCGCAGCGCGGCGGCGAACAGCAGGTTCTGTTCGAAGCAGTAGCCACCGCGCCCCTCGTGCAGCAGCTTGCGTTCCAGCGCGCCGGGTTCCAGTTGCACCGGCACGCCGCGCAACGGGTCGAGGTTCTCGAACGGGATCGCCGCCGCATGCGCCGCCGCCAGCGCGCGCAGTGTCGTCAGATCGGGCGTCGGCGCATCGCGGTAGCCGATGCGCCGCAGGTAGGCGTCCAGGTCGATCGCGTCGGACATGCAGGGATTCCCGGTGGAGGAGGCCACGGTAGCAGCGGGCACGGCGCAGGGGTAACCGGGCAAGCCCCGCCGGCGAATAACGGGTGAACCCAACCCGCGAGGCCGGTCATGACCACCCGACGCCATCCCCACCGCCTGCTGCCCGTCGCGCTCGCCCTCGGCCTGCTCGGCGCCTGCACCTTGCCGCCTGCCGCCGCAGCCGCCACGAAACTGCCGGCGCCGCTGCTGGATGCGCCTCCCACCAGTACGCACGGCGAACAGGTCGCGGTATTCGCCGGCGGCTGCTTCTGGGGCGTGCAGGCGGTGTTCGAACACGTCAGGGGCGTGCGCAGGACCTGGGCCGGCTACAGCGGCGGCAGCGCCGCCAGCGCGCATTACGACCGGGTCAGCGAAGGCGATACCGGCCATGCCGAATCGGTGAAGGTGCTGTTCGACCCGGCCCAGGTCAGCTACGGCCAGTTGCTGCAGGTGTTCTTCTCGGTGGCGACCGATCCCACCGAGCTCGACCGGCAGGGGCCGGACAGCGGGACGCAGTACCGCTCGGTGATCTTCTATGCCACTCCCGAGCAGCAGCGCATCGCCGGCGCCTACCTCGCCCAGCTCGGCAGGGCCCGGGTCTACGCCGCGCCCATCGTCACCCAGCTGGTGCCGCTGCGCGCCTTCTACCCCGCCGAGGGCTGGCACCAGGACTACGCCAGCCAGCATCCGGACGATCCCTATATCGCGATCAACGATGCGCCCAAGCTCGCCAGCCTCAGGCAATGGTTCCCGGCCTTGTATACCAGGTAGCCCGGGCGCTCAGGGCTGCTGCTTGGGCGGCACCAGGCTCAGCCGCGCCGATCCCGGACGCGGATTCAGCAGGCGTTCCAGCGCGGCTGCCGGCAGCGGATAGGAATACAGGTAACCCTGCCCCTCGTCGCAACCGGCCTTGCGCAGGAACGCGTGCTGCCCCTCGCGCTCGATGCCCTCGGCGATGGTGCGCAGGCCCAGGCTGCGCGCCATCGCCAGGATGGCCTCGACGATCGCCACGTCGTTGGCATCGTGCGGCAGGCTGGTGACGAAGGAGCGGTCGATCTTCAGCCAGCTCACCGACGGCAGCTTGAGGTAGGCCATCGACGAGTAACCGGTGCCGAAGTCGTCGATCGCCACCTCGATGCCCAGCTGGTGCAGCGCGCGCATGGTGTGCTGCGTCTCGTCGCCCAGCCGCAGCATGGCGCCCTCGGTGATCTCCAGCGCGATGCGCCGGGGGGCGATCTGGAACTCGCGCATCGCCTTGCCCAGGCCACTGATGAAAGCGGGATGGGCCAGCCAGCGCGCGGACACGTTCACCGCCACGCGGAACTTCGGCATCCCCGCGCGATCCCATTCGCGGATCTGCGCGCAGGTGGCCCGCAGCACCCATTCGTCGATGTTGCGGATCAGGCCAAGGCTTTCGGCCACCGGGATGAATTCGCCCGGCGACAGCTCGCCGCGCTCCGGATGTTGCCAGCGCAACAACGTCTCCACCGCCTCGATGCGCCCGCTGCGCAGGTCCATGCTGGGCTGGAAGCGCAGGCTGAACTCGTCGTTGGCCAGGGCACGGCGCAGCTCGGACACCAGTTGCAGGCGCTGGCGTGCGTTGGCCTGCATCAGCGGCGTGTAGAAACGCAGCGTATTGCGCTCGCTGCTCTTCGCCGCGTACATCGCGGCATCGGCATTGGCGATCAGCGTGGCGGCATCGGCGCCGTCCAGCGGATAGCCGGCGATGCCGATGCTGGCGCTCAGCACGATCTCGCTCTCGTCCACCATGATGGGTGCGGCCAAGCTGGCGAGCAGGCGCTCGGCCACGATGCCGGCGTCCTCGCGCAGCTCGAGCCGCCCCAGCAGCACGGTGAACTCGTCGCCGCCGATGCGGCCGGCCACATCGTTCACGGAGATCTGCTTCCTGATCCGCTCGGCGATCTTGCACAGCACGCGATCGCCCATCGCGTGGCTGTAGCTGTCGTTGACGATCTTGAAGGCGTCGAGGTCGATGAACAGCACGGCCGCCGCGATGCGCGCCCGCCCCGCGGCGGCGATCGCGGCATTGCACTGCCGCTCGAACGCGGCCCGGTTGGCCAGCCCGGTGAGCGGGTCGTGCGTGGCCAGGTGCTCCAGCCGCTGCCGTTGCGCCTTGGCCTCGTGGATGTTGCTGAACACCGCCACGTAGTGCAGCACGCGGTGCTGCGCGTCGCGGATCGCGCTGATGCTCAGCTGCTCGGGGTAGGTGCTGCCGTCGTGACGCCGGCTCTGCACCTCGCCGCTCCAGTGGCGGCCTCCGGCCAGCGCCGACCAGATCGATTCCAGCAAGGGCTCGCCGTCGGGCATGCGGCGTATCTCGTCGAAGCGGCGCCCCAGCATTTCCTGCGTGTCGAAGCCGGTGATCTCGGCATGCGCGGCGTTGACCGAAACCACGCGGCGTTCCGCATCGGCGATGATCACGCCCTCGGCGATGCCGGCCAGCGCCTCGGCCGCCACGCGGCGCTCGCGCTCCATCGCCACGCGTTCGGAGATGTCGCGGATGATGGCTTGCCGCACCTGGCGACCGCCCCAGTCGACCAGGTTGCTCTCGATCTCCACCGGACGCTGGACGCCGCTGCCGTCGGCCCGCAGCATGCCGGTGGCACCGCCCTTCGCCTTCGACTGCAGCCCGTCGGCGAACAGGTCCTCGAAACGGCGCCCGCTCAGCGGTGCGCGCGCGCCGTTGATCCACGCCCTGGCCGTGTCGTTCGCTTCGAGGATGCGACCTCCGCTTTCGTCAATCATCATGATCGCGTCGTTCGCGCTGTCGAACAGCAGGCGATAGCGCTCCTCGCTGTTGCGTATGCCCTGCAGGATGTGGCGCGCCATGCGCAGCCACAGCAACGAGGCGACGATGGCCGCGGCAAGCACGGCAAGGAACAGCACGGTGCCGATCCAGGCCGCGCCATCCGCGATCTGCGCAGAGAACACGTCGGTACGCGGCCCGACGAACCGGTTGGCTTCCGCGATGCGCGCACGCGTGGCCGCCACCATGGCCGGCGTGATGCTGCCGTCGGCATAGGCCCGCTGCAGGTTGCCGGCGATGTGCTCCAGCTCGTCGATGGTGTCGTCGGTCGAATACCACGCGTCGATGGCCGGCTTCATGTAGGGCGCCGAGGAGAAGTGGCGCATGATGAAGATCATGCCGTTGATCGCCTCGGGGATCACATGGGCGCTGCGGAACGCCTGCCAGACGGCGGCATGGTCGTAATGGCCGCTGGCGATGGCGTCGCGGGCCCAGCGATCCGCGGCCAGCACCTTCATGTTCTTGCGATAGTCCGCCAGCACCTCGGCATGGCCGCCCTGGGCGTAGATTTCCAGGTCGATCACCGCCTGCTTCTGCGCCTTGGACCAAAGACTCTCGCCGTTGAGGAAACCGGCGAGAGTCACCTGGATCTGCAAGGCCCCCCAAGTCAGGCTCAGGATCAAGCCAACCACGAACGCCAGCGCGATCGCCAGCGGAAGCAGGTGTTGCGACACTGACTTTGGTCGGCTTGGAATCATGCCCTGCCTTGTCGTGACCCTGAGAACGCGCCGGAAGCACTCACGCACCCCGGCTGGCCGTCGCCGGGGTCAGGCTGCGACGTCCGCCCACACCCCCCGCCTCCCCGGGCCCCTCATGCAATGGTCGAGGGTGATGGCCATGCTGGTGTAACTGCGACGCACGCATTCGCCCAGGTGCTGGACCTGGTCCACCCCTGGCGCCATGCCGACCAGGGTGCAGACGATTTCCAGCGCCTCCCACGGATGAGTATCGTCATAAGCCGCGTGAAGTTGAAGCCAACGCAGGCCCTTGGTACGCCCCGGTTCGGGCAGACTCTCGGCGTAGACCGCACTTTCGTAGATCCGCTGCGACCACTCGCCGGTGGCGCCCTCCACCGCGTAGTTGGTGGCCGCGATGCCCGCCGCCAGCCCGCCGCCACGGCTCACCTCCTCGCACCACGAGGCCAGCACCTGGCTGCCTGCCGGGGGCCGCCCCATCGTCACCTCCTCCTGGCGCACACCGGCGCTCTCGGCCCAGTTCAGCCAGTACTCGGCGTGGTTCTGCTCGACGCGGATGTTGCGCACCAGCCAGCGCCGGGCGAGGTTGTCGCCCGGGCTGCGGCCATAGCTGGTCTTCAGCAGGTTGTGGGCCATGTAGGCCGGGAAACGCTCGATCACCGGCCATACGCCCACCATGAAGTTGCGCGTGGATTCCTGGTCGAGGCGCGCCTCGCTCATCCTTGCCCACAATTCGTGCTGGACCACGCCCTGCTTCGCCTGCTCGCACTCCGCCACCATGTCCTGCGCCCAGTGCGGATAGCTGTCCAGTTCGGTCAGCGGGCCGGTGCGTTCAAAACGGGTATTCATGTGATTCTCCTGAGTCGGTTGGGATGCCCGGCGATATGTCGCTGCGGGATGGCCGCCTCGGGGGCCGGGCGCCCGCGAATCGGCCGCCGTCCATCGCCATGCGCGATGGACGGCCGAGTATGCTGTCGTTCGATCGCGGCGCGGACCGGGCAACACCCATGCCCCCATGCGCCGCGCCGGGGCGAGGCGGCGGCGGATACACGCGTCCCGCGGCCCGGTTCACTCGCCGTACGGAAAGCCGCCAACCCTTGCCGCGCAAGGCTTCCGGGACGAGTGCCGGCATCCACGCGCTGAACCCAGCCCAACGCGACGCCGCGCAGCAGTCGCCGCAACCGCTGCGGCTGCGTTATTGATGCCCACACTGCAACCGGGAGGACGCCATGCAAGCCCACACCACCACGACCAACCTTTCCCTTCGCCGCCACTGGCTGGCGAAGGGTGCGGCAGCCCTGCTCGCCGCAGCCGTCGCCGTCGCCATCCCCAGCCGTGCGCATGCCGGCGTGTTCGTCTCGGTGAACATCGCGCCGCCGCCGCTGCCGGTCTACGTGCAGCCGCCCATCCCCGCGCCCGGCTACATCTGGACGCCGGGCTACTGGGCCTGGAACGGCGTCGCCTACTACTGGGTGCCGGGTGCCTGGATCCTGCCGCCCTACGTCGGCGCGCTGTGGACCCCGGGCTACTGGGGCTGGAGCGGCGGCGTGTATCTCTTCCACGCCGGCTACTGGGGTCGCACCGTGGGTTACTACGGCGGCATCAACTACGGCTACGGCTACGGCGGCCACGGCTACGACGGCGGCTACTGGCGCGGCGGCGGCTTCTACTACAACCGCTCGGTGAACCACATCACCAACAACATCACCAACGTCTACAACAGGCCGGTGGCGGCGGGTGGTGCCGTCGGCCGCGCCAGCTTCAACGGCGGACCCGGCGGCGTCCGTTACGCACCGCGGACCAATGCCGAGCTGCGCTCGGCCAACTACGCGCCGCGAAGCAGCGCCGCGGGTTACCAGCCGGCAGGCAACGGCGGCTACCGTCCCACGCATTACCAGCCGCAAAACTACTACCACGAGCAGCCGGCCTACCGTCCCGCGCAACAGGCGTATCGTCCGCCGCAGGGCGGCGCCGCCCAGCCCGCCGCGCGTCCGGCGCAGAGCGCACGCCCGGCGCCACGCAGCGGCGGCAATGGCGGCGGCGGCGAGGACCGCCATCACCACAACTGACCTGCCGCCACGGCATGCATGACGAACAGGCCCGCCACATGGCGGGCCTGTTCGTCGGGGATAGGCCATCCGTCGCCTTGCCGGATCATGACGGCGGCCGCAAGATGCCCCGATGTCCACCTGCAGCGGTGCCGCACGCATGCCCACCCGCCGTCCGACCTCCGGCCTGCGCCGTACCCGCGCGTGGCCAGTCCTGGTCGCCCTCGCCATCGGCATGCCGGCTGCGGCATCGGCGCAAACCGCCGAACACGCACGCCTGCAACATGAGGCCGCCGCGGTGACCATCACCCGCGATGACTGGGGCATCGCCCACGTGCACGGCCAGAGCGACGCCGACGCGGTGTTCGGCATGGCCTATGCCCAGGCCGAGGACGACTTCAACCGCGTGGAGACGAACTACCTCACTGCGCTGGGCTGGACCGCGCAGGCCGAAGGCGAATCCGCGGTCTGGCAGGATCTGCGCCAGCAGTTGTGGACCGATCCGGTCGAGCTGAAGAAGCTTTACGCGCAAAGCCCCGGCTGGCTGCAGAAGCTCATGAACGCCTGGGCCGACGGCCTCGACTGGTATCTAGCCACGCATCCGGACGTCCATCCGAAAGTGATCACGCACTTCGAACCGTGGATGGCGCTCTCCTTCACCGAGGGCAGCATCGGCGGCGACATCGAACGCGTGCCGCTGGAAAAGCTTGCCGCGTTCTACGGCGACGAGCACCCGGCGCTGGCCGCGGCCAATCCGCCGAGCTGGGCCGAGCCCACCGGTTCCAACGGCATCGCCATCGCGCCCAGGCTCACCACCGACGGCCATGCGCTGCTGCTGATCAACCCGCATACCTCGTTCTATTTCCGCTCCGAGCTGCAGATGTCCAGCGACGAGGGCCTGGACGCCTACGGCGCGGTGACCTGGGGCCAGTTCTTCGTCTACCAGGGTTTCAACCGGCACATCGGCTGGATGCACACCTCCACCGGCCTCGACGCCGTGGACGAGTTCGCCGAGACCATCGTCCACAAGGACGGCGGGACGTACTACCGCTACGGCAAGGAACTGCGACCGGTGACCGAACGCGAGATCGCCGTGCGTTACCGCGCCGCCGACGGCTCGATGAAGACGCGCAGCTTCACCGCGTACTTCACCCACCACGGCCCCGTCGTGGCAAGCGACGGCGGCAAGTGGATCGCCGAGGCGCTGATGGACAGGCCCGTCGCCGCGCTGGAGCAGAGCTGGCTGCGCACCAAGGCGCACGACTACGCCAGCTACATGAAGGTGGCCGAGCTCAAGGCCAACTCCTCCAACAACACCCTGTTCGCCGACGACAAGGGCGAGATCGCCTTCCTGATGCCGCAATTCGTGCCGAAGCGCGACGACCGCTTCGACTACACCAGGCCCGTGGACGGCAGCGACCCGGCCACCGACTGGCACGGCCTCACGCCCCTGGACGAACTGCCGCAGGTGGTGGACCCGCCGAACGGCTGGGCGATGAACACCAACGACTGGCCGTATTCCGCCGCCGGCCAGTACAGCCCGAAGCAGGCCGACTTCCCGCGCTACATGGACACCTTCGGCGAGAACCCGCGCGGCATCCACGCCACCGGCATGCTCACCGGCGCCAGCGGTTTCAGCATGCCCAGGCTGATCACCGACGCGTTCGACTCCTACCTGCCCGAGTTCGCGAAGCTGGTCCCGCTACTCACGAAGGACTATGACGCCCTGCCCGCCGGCGATCCGCTGAAGGCGAAACTGGCCGGACCCGTTGAACTGCTGCGCCACTGGGACTACCGCTGGGGCATCGCCTCCATGCCCACCTCGCTGGCGGTGTTCTGGGGCGACACGCTATGGGACGAGAGCGTGGCCAGGGCGAAGGTCGCCGGCATCTCGCCCTACGACTACATCGCACGCGACGGCGGCGCGCGGGATCGCCTGCACGCGCTGGACGAAGCCGTGGACCGCCTTGTGCAGGACTTCGGCAGCTGGGGCGTGGCCTGGGGCGGGATCAACCGTTTCCAGCGCCTCGACGACGCGATCAAGCCGCACTTCGACGACGGCAGGCCCAGCATTCCGGTGCCCTTCGTGTCCTCGCGCTGGGGCTCGCTGGCCTCGTTCGGCGCGCACCGCTGGGCCGGCACGAAGAAGTACTACGGCTCCAGCGGCAACAGCTTCGTGGCGGTCGTCGAGTTCGGCCCGCGCGTCAGCGCGCGTGCCGTCACCGCCGGCGGCGAAAGCGGCCAACCCGGCTCCCCGCACTTCACCGACGAGGCCGGGCGCTACGCCAGCGGCAACCTGCGCACCGTGTACTTCTGGCCGGACCAGCTCAAAGGCCACACCGAGCGGGTGTACCATCCCGGCGGATGATCCGAAGCCGGCCGTGCAATGCGGCCGGCTTCCATCGCAAGGGGGCCGAAATGAAACGTGCAGTCGTTTTGCTCGCCGTTCTGCTTGCGCCCGCATCAGCATGGGTGCTGCAAACGGCGGCGGCAGCGTCGCCGGATGCCGCGATCCATGCGGCCGAGGCATGGGCGTTTCCCAAGCCGCATTCGCCGGACACGAGCTTGCCGAAAGCCTCGCAGGTAGCAAAGCCGGACCCGCACGCACCGATGCACGTACCCGGCAGCACGCGCACCTACACGCGCGCGGAATTGGCGGGCGGCTTCGAGGTCGCGGACTGGTTTCCGCAGAACCATCCGCCCATGCCGCACATCGTCGCGTTCGGGCGCAAGCCTGCCTATGCGTGTGCGGCGTGCCACAACGCCGGCGGCGAGGGCTATCCGGCGAGCGCCTCACTGTCGGGGTTATCCGTCGCATACCTGCGCGAACAGTTGCAAGCGTTCCGCGATGGCCAGCGTTACAACGACGTGATGGCGAAGGAGGCCCGCAACCTCGACCAAGCCGATGAGCAGGCCGCCATCGCGTATTTCTCGGGGCTGAAGTTCACGCCGCACGTCAGGATGATGGAAGCGGCAAGCGTGCCGAAAACGCATTGGAGTGGTGATGTGCTGGCGCCGAACAAGAACGGCGCGCGCGAACCCATCGGCGAGCGCATCGTCGAAGTCGCGCCGGAAGACGGCGAACACGGCAGCGAACATGTCGTCTATACCGCTTACGTGCCGCCGGGCAGCATCGCGGCGGGCGAGCAAATCGCGGCGCACGGCGCGGGGACGGCGCCGTCCTGCGAGTCCTGCCACGGCGCAGCCCTGCAGGGCGTGGGCGACATTCCGTATCTGGCAGGCCGCTCGCCGACTTTCATCGTGCGCGAACTGATCCTGTTCCGCCTGGGCAAGCGCACCAATGCCGGCGCCGCGCCGATGGTGCAGGAAGTCTCGCATCTGACGCTCAAGGACATGATCGATGTCGCGGCGTATGCCGCGTCGCGTGCGGGATCGAAAAATGATGCCGTTCGCCTCTCCGCCGATGAAGCGGTTTGCGCGCAGGGTAGCGTCACCGGTGCCAGGGAATGCGTCGCCCGCCCCCTGGCATCCGCTCGGCCCCTTGCCTTGCGGGGAGAGAAAACAAACCGCGAGCTGACCATGCTGTCCGGCGTGCCGGCCCCCCGGCCTGCGACTGCCCAGACCGTGGCAATACCAATCAAAAGTGCATCGGAGGGTTCATGAAGACGCTCACTGCGTGTGCGGTTGCGGCACTTGCGGTTTCCGGCATCGCCAGCGTGCATGCGGCGAATGCCGGCAAGACGTTGGTCACCATCGATTACACCGACATCATCGCGCCTGCCGAGATGCAGGCGTACGTGGCAGGCATCAAGGCCTACACCCGGTGCCTGCGCGAGCACGGCGTCACGTTCAGCGAATACGCCGTCAGTCACGAAACCGGCCGCAACACTTACGAGATTTCGTTCGAGCGCGAACCCATGACGTGGGCACAGCGGGACGAACTGGGCAGTGAATCCAGGCCATGCAAAGCGGTCTTCAACGCGCAAGTCGATCCGCACCTCGAAAGCGAGAGCGGCGCGGTCATGACGGAGGAACCGGAGCTGAGCCACCTGCCCGCAGACGCGAAGAACCAGGCGCCGCCGCAATTCCTGCACGTCTTCAACTACACCCTGAAGTCCGGGCCTGCTGCACATGCCACCTTCGCCGACGCCGTCAAGAAGATTGCGGCGGCAGCCGCCAGGACGAAGTGGCCGTATTACTGGAACGTGGTGGCCGTCGAGGGTGGTGGCGAGGGGGCGCCGGACTATCAGCTGGCGTTCGGCGGCAAGGACTGGGCCGGCGTCGCGGCCGAACCTGAGCCGTCGTTGTGGAAGATAGTCGCGAACGCCTACGGGCAGTCTGAGGCGGGAGCGATTCGCAAGTCACTCGACAATGCGATTGCAAAAATTTTCGATCACTTTGATCGCTACAACGCGGAGCTGAGCTATATCGCCGGCATCAACAGTAACGGGCCTGTTTCTCGCATTTCCGGCACACCGGTGGGTCAATGAACGCACCGGAAGCCGGGCTTCACCTGTCCTGGCGGGACCAGGACGCGGTCATCGCGCTGTGGCACGAGCTGACGGAGTTTCCGGCGTCCGATCCGCAGAATGCCCTTGACCACTGCCTGCGTGCGCTGGCGCGGCAGATCGGCGCGGTCAACGCCACGTGGGTTGGCGCGATCCGCGAGAAGAACTGGGAACGCAAGAATCCCCACGATCCACTGCTTGGCTGGCGACCGAACGTCTGCCTGACCCTCAATCCCACGGACGAGTGGCAGCGCGCCCACGAAGTAGCCATGGATGCCGTGCGGAACAACTACATGGATCCGCAGACGGTCGCCCTGGCAAGCCGTTCCGGGCAGAACCGCTGCTTCTTGCGCGATGAAGTCGTCAGTGACCGTGACTGGAAGCGGGACCGGATCAATCGGGAAGTGCTCGCGCCGCTGGGTATAGGCCACCGCCTGATCGGCGCCTCGGCGACGGCGCCGGGAGCCGAATCCTATTTGATATTCGACCGCGGGGACGGGCGGGGGTTCGGGGCGCGCGAGCGCGACTTGCTGGCATTTTTCCTGCGCGGCAGCACGCTGCTGCATCGGGAGATGTTGCAGATGCACGGATTGCTGAATGCCTTTCGGCCGCTCAGCCCCCGCGAACGCGACGTGCTGCGTCTGCTGCTGACCGGGGCTTCGGAGAAGGAGCTTGCCTGCGCGCTGAAGCTCACCCCGGCCACGACGCACCAATACGTCGTGGCAGTGCTCCACAACTTCGGCGCGCACAGCCGCGCCGAACTGATGGCGCAATGGCTGCGCCGTCTCACGCCTGCTCCGATCGCCCCTACTGATCAGTAGGGTTGTGTCGTTTCTGCGGGAGACGAAGAATCCTTCAATAGTGTCCCCTCATGACCCGGCAGTCAGTAGGTCGGCACATATTCTGGCGGTTGCATGGGAGCTGCCCACCCCACTTCGCCCAACCGGGTAGCCGAGGATGGCTGCACGTTGGCCTCAATCATTGTTCGGAGGACGTATGAAGATCCTGACTGTGTGTGTGGTTGCGGCGCTCGCAGCGAGTGCTGTCGGAAATGCCGTTGCGGCAGATTCGGGCAACGCTGTCGTCTGGCGAGATTTCACCGATACCGTTGCCCCCGCCCAGCAACTGGCGTACGAAGCCGGCATCAAGGCTTACAACCAGTGTCTTGCCGAGCATCACGTCAAGTTCAGTGAGCCGACCGTGACCCATGAAACCGGCAACGACTACATGTATTCGTCCGACGTGGGACCGATTACGTGGGCCGATATGGACACCCTCGACGCCGAGGCCAAGGCCTGCGACGCGACTTGGCGTGCGCAGGGCAACCCGCACCTGAAGAGCGAGACCAGCGCGTTCATGATCCTTCAACCAGACATGAGCAATTTGCCCGCCGGTTGGCAAACGCATGCCGCGCCGCCGATCCTGCGCGTGATCGACTACACCTTGAAGCCGGGGCGTGAAGCCGAGACGGCATTCAGCAGTTCGATCAAGAAGATCGCCGCGGCAGCCGCCAAGGCCAAATGGCCCTACTACTGGATGACCGCGCAGATCGAGGGCGGCGGCGACGGCGCACCCGATTACATCCTGGTGATCCGGAGCAAGAGCTGGGCCGAGGTCGGCGCCGAGCCAAACCCCGCGCTGTGGAAGATGGTCGCGGGCGTATACGGCCAGGCCGACGCGGACGCGCTTCGCAAATCGCTCGACGATTCGATCGCGAAAGGATCCGACCACTTCGACAAGTACAACGCCGACCTCAGCTATACGGCCGGCAAATAAGCGCAACGCGAAACTCCGGGTGACCGACCAGCCACCCGGATGTTTTGCTTGCCCCGCCATCGAACGACCGTCCGGGCGGGCCGTATCGGGGTGTCCGGACGGTCGTCCCTGCCAGCAAATTCCTGCGCACGGTGTATTTCTGGCCGGGCCAAATGAAAGCCCATGTCGAACGGGTATACCATCCCGCCGATTGAGTTTCGCAGTTCGGCGACCGCGCCGCTCGCGGCCTGGAAACTCTCGTCACAGGGGAATTCCGCCGTGAAACGTTCGCTCCTTTTCGGTGCGACGCTGCTCGCGTCCGTTTCGTCCGCCCACGCTGCCCCGGGAAACCAGGTCGCCTACAGGCAACCCGTCATCGCCTTCACCCACGCCACCATCGTCGACGGCACGGGCGGCGCCCCGGCCTACGACCAGACGCTGGTGATCGACAAGGGCCGCATCGCGGAACTCGGCCCCGCATCGGGTACCGCCGTCCCGGCCGGCGCGACCGTGATCGACGCCCGCGGCAAGACCCTGCTGCCCGGCCTCGTGATGATGCACGAGCATCTGTTCTATACAACCGGCAATTTTGGTGGGCCGCCGTTCGTCTATTACACCCCGATGCCACACACTTTTCCGCCGCTTTACCTTGCCGGCGGCGAGACCACCATCCGCACCACCGGTTCGATGATGCCGTATGCGGATGTGAATGTGCGCAACGACATCACCGCCGGCAAGCGCATCGGCCCCGACATCGATGTGACCGGCCCCTACCTCAATGGCGCCGAATCGCTGACGGAAGACATGCACGTGCTGGCCGACGCGGCCGACGCCACGCGCACCGTCGATTACTGGGCTGGCGAGGGCGTCACCTCGTTCAAGGCCTACGATCACATCACCCGTGCGGAATTGAAGGCCGCGATCGACGCGGCCCATGCGCATCACGACAAGATCACCGGGCACCTGTGCTCGGTGACCTATCGCGAAGCCGCGGATCTCGGCATCGACAACCTCGAACACGGATTCTTCGTGGCCTCCGATTTCGTCAATGGCAAGCAGCCCGACGAGTGCCCGGGGTACACGGCCACCTTTGCGGCGGCAGCCGGACTTGATCCCGATTCGCCTGCGGTCGAATCGCTCATCAAGCTGCTGGTTGCAAAGCACGTCGCATTGACGTCCACGCTGGCCGTGTTCGAGACCGGGGTTGCCGGCCAGCCGCAAGCCCCCGAGGCAGCGCTGGCCCTGTTGAATCCGCCATTGCGCGAGCACTACGAGAAAATGTGGTTGCAAAGACAGACGCAGAAGACGCCCTTCATCAGCAAAGCGGTTTTCCACAAGCTCGGGCAGCTGGAGAAGCGCTTCGTCGAGGCCGGCGGTCTGCTGATGGGGGGAAGCGATCCGACCGGCTACGGCGGCGTGGTCCCGGGTTTCTCGTCCAAGCGCGAGCTCGAGTTGCTGGTGCAAATCGATGGCTTCACGGTTCCGCAGGCAGTCGAAATCCTGTCGCTCAACGCGGCGAAATTCGAGGGCCGTGCAAAGGAAATCGGTTCGCTAGCGGTCGGCAAGCGCGCCGACATCGTGGTGATCAACGGCGATCCGGCGAAGGACGTCAGCGCCATCGAACACATGCCGCTGGTGTTCAAGGACGGCATCGGCTACGACACCGCTGCGATCTTCAAGTCCATGCAGGGCGCGATCGGGATGAACTGACGACCACCAGGATTTGCCGCCCCCAGCCGGCGTCGGCATCCATCAGACAGGGGAATGCATATGAAGCTCGTCGCAATGATGGCGCTCGCTCTCGTGTCCGCCGCCTCGACCGCCACCGCGCAAGCGGCGCCCGGGGACGAGATCTACGCGCAACCGGGACACCTGGTGGACGCCGGGCCAACGAAGCTCAATGTCTACTGCACGGGCTCGGGTTCTCCCACGGTCGTCTTCGACGCCGGCTGGGAAGACTGGTCCCCCGCATGGGCCACGATCCAGCCCGTGATCGCGCGCCACACGCGCACCTGCAGCTACGACCGCGCCGGTTCCGGTTTCAGCGAAGCCGGGCCGATGCCGCGTACCAGCGTCGAGATCGCGAAGGAGCTGCACGCGGCGCTGCACAGCGCGCATATACCTGGCCCGTACCTGCTGGTCGGGCATTCGTTCGGCGGCTACACCATCCGCACGTTTGCCGACCTGTACATGCCCGAGGTGTACGGCGGGGTCTTCGTGGACATCGAGGACGAAGACGTCGCATCGCCGAAGGAGCGGACCACCGACTATGGCAAGATGGACGCTGCCGTCCGGTCGCTGGCCCAGTGCCGCCATGCGCTGGCGAATCACCTGCCGTTGCCGCCCATACCTGCAACCGGCCACTCCTACTCGCCCGCGCCGGGCACGCCATGCTCGCACCAGTTCTTCCGCGGCCTGCCGATGAAGGAATGGTCGCCGCCACTCAATGCAACCGTCCTGCACATCGCCGAAACGCGCGTGGCGCTCTACGACGCGGCCATTTCCGAGATGCAGGAAATGCCGGCCGATGCGGACTGGCTGGTCGCGCACCGGCGTTCGTTCGGCAGCCGCCCGCTGCGCATCCTCACGGCGCAGAACCATTCCTACGACAACGCCAAGACCCCCCCAGCCCTGCACAAGGAGCATCTTGCCTACGAGCAGGAACACGCAAAAACCCAGGCATCGTTCCTCTTGCTCTCGACCGACGCCAGGCAAACCCTCGTACCGGACAGCGGCCACTACATCCAGCTCGACCAGCCGCAGGTCGTGATCGACGCGATCCTCGGCGAGCTGCCGGAGCATGCGGATACGACCCCATGAAACCCCGCGCACGCGCGCCGATCTGGCTGATGGGCATGACCGCACTACCGTTCGGCATGGTCGGTTTCCTTACTGCCGTCGTCGTGCCGCAGGCACTGGCCGAGCGGCATGTTCCTGAAGACGGGATCGCGTCGATCACCGCATTGGCGGCCTCCCCGATTTTCTGGGCGTTCGTGATCTGCCCGATGCTCGACGTACGCTTCACTCGACGCACTTACGCCACCGTGGGCACGGTCGTCGCGGCAGTGCTGACGCCTCTGGCATTGCTGAACCTGGATTGCCATGCATGGCTGGTCGGCCTCTCGATGGTGGCGATGTTGGCAAGCAGCTTCATGCAGAATGCGCTGGGCGGATGGTTCTCGACGGTCGTTTTGCACGAGGACGAAGGCCGCGTAAGCGCATGGATGACGGTCGCCAATCTCGGCGGCGGCGGTTTGTTTGCCATCGTCGCGATCGATATGCTCCATGCGCTGCCGCTGCTTGTCACCGCGATTCTGCTTGGCGTGGTGCAACTGGTGCCGCTGGCGATCTACCCGTTCATACCGGTCAATCCGCCTGACACGCGGCTGGCACGCGAGAGCTTTGTGCAGTTTTTCCGTGAAGCGGGACGGTTGTTCAAGCGCCGCGAAGTGCTGATCGCGCTGGCCATGTTCCTGCTGCCTTCGGCGTCCTTCACGCTCACCAATGTGCTGGGCGGACTCGGCGACGACTTCCATGCCTCGGCACAAGCCGTCGGCCTCGCGGGCGGCGCGGGATTGAGCCTGTCCGGCATCGTGGGGAGCCTCGTCCTGCCGTTGCTGGCGAAGCGCATGTCGCTGCGCCCACTGTACCTCGCGATCGGTATCGTGGGCGGATTGTTCACGCTAGGCCTGTTGCTGCTGCCGCGCACGCAGGGGGTGTTCGCGCTGGCATTCCTGGGCGAAGGTCTGTTCCAGGCGCTGGCCATCACCTGTGGCTTCGCCATCATGTTCGAGACCATCGGGCGCGACAACCCGCTGGCGGCGACGACCTTCAGCGTGTTGAACGCGGCACTGAACTTGTCCATCGACTACATGATCGCCGTGGATGGCCGCGCCTACGCGTGGCACGGCGTGTCGGGCAGTCTCATCGCCGACGCAGGGCTTGGCATTGCGTCGTGCCTGCTGCTGGCTTTGATGCTGTGGTGGATGCGGTCGAAACCGCGAGCTCCGGTTTTTCCGGAGCAGGCGTGATGGCATCGCGTCTGAAGCTGGATGGTTTATTCGGCATAGACCAGTGAGGGGAAGATCCATGGAAAAAGCCATTTCCTGTTGCGCACTGCTTCTGGCTCTGCTGTTCCCGCTGAGCGCTGCGGCATCACCGGCGTCCAGCCACTATCTTTTCGTGTGGGCGATGGAGGCGAGTCATCCTCATGTTGCCGATACGGCAATGACCCCGGCCGATATTGCTGCAAGGCGCGATCGACTCGGACTGGGCAAAGATTTCCTCGCCGTGTTCGACGTCGGTCCCGGGGCTTCGTTCGGGAAGCTCGTGGCGATGCTGCCCGTCGGCGAGGCGGTAATGGCGCACCACACGAACTACGCCGAGCCTGCGAACGACGTCCTGTATGCCAACGACTGGCTCGGGAATCTCACCTACGTCTTCGATCTTCGCGACCCCGCGCATCCGCGGCTCCTGCGCAAATTCGGCAGCGTCGGCGCTTTCGGCTATCCACACTCTTTCGTTTACCTTCCTGACGGCAACACCCTGGCGACGTTCCAGTATTCCGGAGGGTTCAACCATGCTGCGGGCGGACTGGTGGAATTCGATCCGCAAGGCAACGCCATGAGGACGTCTTCGGCCGCCGCACCCGGACATCCGAACATTCGCCCGTACAGCATGGCGGTGGATGAGAAGCTCGATCGCGTTGTCACGGGCAGCGGGGACATGATGGGTGCGCAGCACAGCGATGTTGCCCAGGTCTGGCGTCTTTCCGACCTGAAGCTGATCAAGACCATGCCGCTGCCGTCGCAGCCCGACTGGTTTTACGACACGGCTGCGGATTCGTCGGAACCCCGGTTGCTGGCCGATGGCAAGACGGTCGTCGTGCCGACATTCAACTGCGGTCTGTTCCTGGTCCGGAATCTGGCGAGCGACCACCCGACGCTGCAACATGTCTATGACTTCGGTTACCGCTTGTGCGAAGTGCCGCTGGTCGCGGGCGACTTTCTGGTGGAAGCCGCGCAAAGCGGGCACGCCATCGTGAGTCTGGACATGCGCGATCCGGAACATCCGCGCGAGGTCAGCCGCATCCTGCTGCCGCCGGACGAATATCCACACTGGCTGGCGCTCGAGCCGGGCGGCGATCGCCTGGTCATCACCGGCTACGGCGCGCTCGACACCAAGGTCCGGTTCGCCACGATCGACCACCAGACGGGAAAACTGACACTCGACCCGGCAACGATCGACATGACACGCGACTGGCCTGACGGCTGGCACGGCAGCGCGATGCCACATGGCGCCGTGTTCGGCAATCCTTGAAAGGCACGCCCGCATGAACGTCGAGTCCGCCTCCCTTGCTCCGGGTACGTATCTGCCGTGCGGCCCTCCCGGTACCGCAAAGTACGCGCAGGATCTTTCCCGCTCGCTGACTTTCAAGGAGAACATCCTCATCACGCTGTCCGGGGTGACGCCGGCGTCCAGCGTGTTCATCATCGCTCCCGCGGCGATCACCGGGATCGGTGGCGCCGCGGCCGTCGCCTTCGCCATCGCTGCGCTGATCGGCTTGGTGATTGCGTTCTGCTACGCGGAACTCTCCAGCGCGTTCCCGATTGCCGGCGGCGACTACACGATCATCGCGCGCACATTGGGCAAGCCCTATGGCCTCGCGTTTCTTTTCCTGAGCATGGTTTGCATCATCTGCATCCTTGGAGTGGTTGCGTCCGGCGTGAGCACCTACCTCGGTGTCGTGTGGAAGGGCATGGACTCCCCCTGGACCAGCATCGTCGTGATCCTTGCGACGGCCGTCGTCGCCTGTTTCAACATCAAGGCCAATGCCTGGGTGACGGGCATCTTCCTGTTCCTGGAAGTCGCCGCACTGGCCGTGCTGGCGGTACTGGGTCTTGTGCATGTCAGCCAGCCGGTTTCCGTGCTCTGGCACGCCACCACGATGGGTCCACACGGCATCCTGGTCGGCGCCTCGGCGGGTCTGGTCGTTTCATTCACCGCGACGGCGTTGTTCGCCTACAACGGTTACAACTCCGCGGTCTATTATGCCGAGGAGACCAAGCGCGCCCGTACGACCATCGGCCGCGCCGTCCTCTGGTCGCTGGCCATCACGGTCGCCGCGGAATTTATTCCGGTGATTGCGGTGCTGCTGGGCACGCCCAGCATGAGCGGGTTGCTCGGCACGGCCGACCCGATGTCGTACTTCCTGCGGGCGCGGGGCGGAAGCGTCGTGAATGAAATCGTCAGCATCGGCGTCGCCATCGCCGTCATCAACGCCCTGTTGGCAAACATCATCCTGATTGGCCGCCTGTTCTATTCGTCCGCGCGCGACCGCACCTGGCCGGACTGGATCAATCGGCCGCTGGCGAGCGTGCATCCGAAGCTGCGCACACCGGTCGCCGCTACCCTCGTCGTGGGCGTCGCGGGTGGCCTGTGCGTTTGGCTGCTGCCATTCAACGTGCTGTTGATCGTGTCGGGTGCTTATCTTCTGGTCCAGTATTTGCTGGTCGGCCTCGCCGCGCTGGTCGGTCGGATTAGTGGTTCGACCCGAAAGGCCGCGTACCGGATGCCGTGGTGGCCGATCCCGCCGATCGCGATGGTGCTAGCGACGGTGGTGGTGATCTACGAAAGCGTCATCGCCGCGTGGCTGCCCGTGGCGGTGACACTCGGCATCTTCGCGATCGGGTTTCCGTATTACTTCCTGTATCTGAAACCCCGCGCGGCGGATCGCTGGACCCTGCCGGAACCGGCCGACGAAGAGAATGCCGAGTGACGATCCACCACGAACATGCATGGACGATGGCTGGCACGGCAGCACCTTTCCGCATGGCGCGGTCTTCGGTAATCCAGAGGCGAGACTCGAGGCGACCTCCACCACCATCTGCAAGGTGCGAACATGAAAGCGTTGCGGTGCATGGCTCTTTTCGTCGGATTGCTGGACACGGGCGTCGTGCTGGCCGCGACTCCGCGGGTTGATACGGCTGTGCTGGTGCGCGAGGCGTTGGCGGCGGCGCCGCCTGCCATTGCCGCAGGAGCGGCCGTCGTCACGAACGACAGCAAGGGCCGCACGGTCGTGCTGCGGCAAGGCCACGATGGCTGGACATGCATTCCCGGGCATGGCGGCCCCGGGGCCGATCCGTTGCCGCTTCCTGCATGCTTTGACGCCAATGGAATGGTCTGGCTGGCGGCGATTGATGCCGGTCGTGTTCCCGACCCGGACAAGCCCGGCCTCTCCTACATGCTGGAAGGCGGCTCGGCATGGAGCAACACCGACCCGAAGGCCGACAAGCTGCAGCCAGGCATGAAAACCTATATCCGCATCCCGCCGCACGTCATGATCCTGGATGCGAGGACCGCCAACGCAACCGGCCTTCCATCAGGGCAAGCCGATCCGGATACGCACAAGCCGTTCGTGATGTTCGGCGGAACCCAATACGCAATCCTCATCGTTCCGGTGCATTGAGAGGAATCGGTGCGCGACCTTCCCGTTGCCGTGCCGATGGGCGCGTGCAAGGCATGACGCCGCCACATCGCGATGGCCAGGACGGTCCCGCAAAAACGATGGATCGCCGGGTCTGGGCAGCCCCGTACTCGTGCCGATTCGCCCCGCCCCCACGGGCATCACCTTTCCCGACCTTGTCGCCACGCAACCCGACTTCCATTGCCGGCACAAGGGCCGGTTCAACATCTCCACGTAACCCGCGGAGATGTTGAACCGGTTCCAAGCTGTCTCGAGGCTTTTCGAGGCAACGCTATTACGAGCCCGCTCCGCTTCCGGCGCTCATTGCCGATGCGGGTGCAGCGCTGGTCGCCGCGGGCTTCGGAGCGCTGGCCGCTGGTGTTGGCGCTGGTGCCGGCGTAGCCGCCGGAGCCTGCGTGCTCGCCGCGCTGCCGGGAGTCCCGGAAGAGGGTGTCATCTCGCCGCTCTTGCCGCACGCCGACAATGCCAGCGCAGCTGCAACCAGCAGCCCTGCCGTGACTGAACCTTTCATATGGAGGGTCTCCGTTACGGGTGGGTGCGAGCGCGGCGCGACCGCAGCCTCACGTTCCACTTCCACGGCGAAACCGGGATGCCGCGCTCGCGTACCGACCCTACCGGGGCATTTGTCGATATTCCGGAGTCATTGCATGAAGACGTGGTTAACATCGACGCGCTGACGGCGGCTGCGGATTCCTGTCGCCGTCGGACCGCGTCCCATGCGTTTCGCCTGCCGTGGAAGCCGACGGCCATCGGACCGGACTTGCGATAGTGCAAGTCGAAGCCAGCTCCCTGGCAGGGTTACGGACTCAAATCGACGCCGCGATCCGCCCCGCTTCGGCCAGCATGGCGCTGCGCCCGGCCGCATCCGCCGTCGATCCCGCCAGGTAGGCCGCCACCAGCAGCGGCTTGCGCCGCGGGGGCCAGAAGACCGCGATGTCGTTGGTCTCGTCGTAGGCGCCGCTGCCGGTCTTGTCGCCCGCCCGCCAACCGGACGGCAGGCCGGCGCGCAGCTTGTCGAGCCCGGTACGGGTGGCGCGCATCCATGTCGCCAGCCGGTCGCGCGAAGCGGCGGAGAGCGCATCGCCGAGCAACAGTGCATGCAGGTTGCCGAGCATGGCGTTCGGCGTGGTGGTATCGCGCAGATCGCCGGGCGAGCCGACGTTGAGCGCGGGCTCGATGCGATCCAGCCGGCTCAGCGGATCGCCCAGCCGCCGCACGAAGGCCGTCACCGCGGCCGGGCCGCCCAGGCTCGCCAGCAGCAGGTTGGCCGCCGTGTTGTCGCTCACGGTGATCGCCGCCTGGCACAGCTCGGCCACGCTCATGCCCGGCGCGCCCACGCGATGGCTGGTCACCGGCGCCCAGGACAGCACCGCATCGCGGCCGAACACCACGCGCCGGTCCAGCCGCTCCACTCCTTGGTCGACGTGCGCCAGCACCGCGCCCGCCGCCAGCACCTTGAACGTGCTGCACATCAGGAAGCGTTCGTCCGCACGGTGGCCGCAGCGACGTCCGTTGCCGGTGTCGAGGATGGACACGCCCAGCCGCCCGCCATGCCGCCGCTCCAGCGCGGCCAGCCGGCCCTCGACATCCGCCTCGCGGGCAGGCCGGGCAAGCGCGGGACGAAGCGCCAGCGCAGAGGCGCCCAGCACGGTGGCCTTCAACAGGGTTCTGCGGTCCATGGTGTCTCCGGTCAAGTGCGATGCAGGCAGGTCGAACGCCCCATCCTGCCCGTGCGTGCCGGCTTTTCAAGGCGGTGCGCATGGCAAAACCCGGACACGCAATTCACTCCGCGGTGCGGAAGATCGCAACGCGGTCGGTGGCCCACCCGTCGTTGCCCTCCAGCCAGGGTTCGGCAGCCAGCACGGCCGTGCAGGGCCCGAAGCTGCACACGCGGAACGCGCGTCGCCCGGCCTCGCGGCGCAACGCATCCAGCACGCTGCGCAGGACCGTGCCGGTGAAGGGCGTGTACAGGTAGAACACGCTGCCGATGGCAAAGTCCGCTTCGCGCGCATCGCCCTGCACGAACTGTGCGTTGGCCAGTTGCAGCGCCCGCGCACAGGCACGGGCACCTTGCACGTAGGCCGGCTTGATCTCGACGCCGACGCCGCGCGCCTTCGTGCAGATCGCGGCAAGCAACGGCACATGGCCCAGGCCCGACCCCAGGTCGACCAGCACGTCGTGCCTGTCCAGCGCCAGGCGATCGAGCAGGTCGAACACATGCCGTGCCGGCGTGGGCTGGTAGAACACCATTTCCGGCGGCAGCACGGAGGCTTCGCCCGGCTCCCCGAACGGCAGCACGCCGGCGACCAGTTCGTCCCGCCAGTCGTAGCCATCGCCGATGGCATCGGCCATCGCCGGTGCCTGCCGGTCTCCGTGCCAGCAGCACAGCAGCGCATCGCGTCCCTTGCCCTGCCGGATCTCGCGACGGATGGCCCGGTACCGCGCCGCATTCGCGGCTTCCATCTGCATGCGGATCGCCCGTCCGCGCCGCTGCAGTTCCGCGCCGGCATCTTCGCCATCCAGTGGCATCAAGGCATCAAGACGGTCCAGCGCATCGAGGCGCTCCCGCAGACGATCCGGAGCGTGCAGCGAGCGATCGGCTTCCAGCGTTTCGAGCAGGATCTGCAGCGCGCCCTTCATCAACGGCACCATTCCCGCCGTTGCCGGGCCGTCGCGTGCGCATCTGCCTGCCGGCCTGCGCGCCTCACGCCGACGCCAGCTCCACCAGTTTCGCGATGGTGTTGATGTTGCGCGCGGTGCCGGCCCTGGCGGCTGGAATGCGCAGGCGCGAATCGGCCATGCCGTCACCGTAGTGCACGTAGATCTCGCGCCTGCCCAACGCCATGACCTCGTTCCTATGGCCGCTGGCGTATTCCAGCGCGTCCGCCGGTGGCGGCCGGTCCAGGAAGATCGCCACCACGCGGTTGCCCGGCGCGTCGGGAAACGGGTTGGCTGCCAGCACCGCGGCCAGTTCGGCGGCGGTGCGCACCAGTACGCCCAGCGGCTTGCCGGCATGGGCCTGCAGGCGCGACTCCAACGCCGCGGCCACCTCTTGTTCCGTCAGCCCGCTGCGGAACACCACGTTGCCGCTGGCGATGTAGGTGCGCACGTCCGCGAAACCGGCCTGCCCGCACATCGCGCGCAAACCGGCCATCGGCAGCTTGCCGGTGCCGCCCACGTTCACCGCGCGCAGCAGGGCCACGTAGGTGTGCATGCCCGCCATCACCCGCCGCGCGACGGAATCGTCAGGCCACGCTGCACCGCCGGCCGCGCCAGCCCGCGCCGCAGCCAGGCATCGACGTGCCTGAAGCGCTCGTACTCCACCAGCGCGCCGGCGTCGTACCAGTCGATCAGGTTGTTCACCCAGCCCAGCGTGGCGATGTCGGCGATGGTGTATTCGTCGCCCATGATCCACTCGCGCCCGGCGAGGCGCTCGTCCAGCACGCCGAGCAGGCGCTTCGACTCGTTGACGTAGCGCGCCAGCGGCCGCTTGTCCTCGTACTCGCGCCCGGCGTATTTGTGGAAGAAACCCACCTGGCCGAACATCGGGCCGATCGACGCCATCTGGAAGAACACCCACTGGATCGTCTCCCAGCGCAAGACCGGATCGACGGGAATGAAGCGGCCGCTCTTCTCGGCGAGGTAGAGCAGGATCGCGCCCGATTCGAACAGGCCCAGCGGCCTTCCGTCCGGGCCGTGCGGGTCGATGATCGCGGGGATCTTGCCGTTCGGGTTCAGCGCGAGGAACTCCGGCAGGTGGCTCTCGTCCTTGCCGATGTCCACCAGGTGCGCCTCGTACGGCAACCCGGTTTCCTCCAGCATGATCGACACCTTCACGCCGTTCGGCGTGTTGAGCGAATACAGCTGGATGCGTGCTGGATGCTGCGCCGGCCAGCGCTGCGCAATCGGGAAGGCGGACAGCTCGGACATGGCAGGCTCTCGACAGGGCAATCCTTCGCACATGGGTATCGCCACCCCGCGCTTCAATGGCTTTGCTTTCGCGCCGCGAAGCGTAGACTCGGCCGCTTGCGCCACCCCATCCCCTTGCCCCGGAGCATCCGCATGACCCAGACCCGCGCCTACGGAGCCACCTCCGCCAGCCAGCCGCTGGCGCCGCTCAGCATCGAACGCCGCGAGCCCGGCCCGCACGACGTGAAGATCGACATCCTGTATTGCGGCGTCTGCCACTCCGACCTGCACACCGCGCGCAACGAATGGCAGAGCACGCTGTATCCCTCCGTGCCCGGCCACGAGATCGTGGGCACCGTGAGCGCGGTGGGCGACCAGGTGACGCAGTTCAAGGCGGGCGACACCGTGGGCGTGGGTTGCATGGTGGACAGCTGCCGGCATTGCGCCTCCTGCGCCGACGGCGAGGAGCAGTATTGCGAGAACGGCTTCACCGGCACCTACAACGGCCCCGTGTTCGGCGGCGAGAACACCTGGGGCGGCTACGCCGAGAACATCGTGGTGGACGAGAAGTTCGTGCTGCGCATCGCCCACCAGGCGGACCAGCTCGCCGCCGTGGCGCCGCTGCTGTGCGCCGGCATCACCACGTATTCGCCGCTGCGCCACTGGAACGCCGGCCCCGGCAAGAAGGTGGGCATCGTCGGCCTGGGCGGCCTCGGCCACATGGGCGTGAAGCTGGCGCACGCGATGGGCGCGCACGTGGTGCTGTTCACCACCTCGCCCGGCAAGCAGGAAGACGCCAGGCGCCTCGGCGCCGACGAGGTGGTGGTGTCGAAGGACCCGGAACAGATGGCGCAGCACGCCGGCAGCTTCGACTTCATCCTCAGCACCGTGGCCGCCTCGCACAACCTCGACCCCTTCCTTGCCCTGCTCAAGCGCGACGGCACGCTGTGCCTGGTCGGCGCGCCCGAGCATCCTCATCCTTCGCCCTCCGTGTTCAACCTGATCCTCAAGCGCCGCCAGCTCGCCGGCTCGCTGATCGGCGGCATCCGCGAGACGCAGGAGATGCTGGACTTCTGCGCCGAGCACGGCATCGTCTCCGACATCGAGATGATCGCGATGAAGGACATCGACCAGGCCTACGAGCGCATGCTCAAGGGTGACGTGAAGTACCGCTTCGTGATCGACATGGCGACGTTGAAGCAAGCCTGATGCACTCCCCTCTCCCTCCGGGAGAGGGTGCCCAAAGGGCGGGTGAGGGTTCGGGCGCAGCGCGCAGACGAAACCTGCGATCAACTTCAACAACCCGCTTCGCCCGAACCCTCACCCCAACCCCTCTCCCACCGGGAGAGGGGCATCGCAATCACCCACCATGAGCCCGCTGCAAGCCTTCATCGAAACCTACCCGCGCCTGTTCGTGCTGACCGGCGCGGGCTGCAGCACCGCGTCCGGCATCCCCGATTACCGCGACCGCGACGGCCAGTGGAAACGCACGCCGCCGGTCACCTTCGCGGCCTTCATGCAGGAAGCGCACACCCGCCGCCGCTACTGGGCGCGCAGCCTGATCGGCTGGCGCCGCTTCGGCCAGGCGCAACCGAACGCCACGCACCACGCGCTGGTCGAGCTGGAGCGCCAGGGCCGTGTCGGACTGCTGGTGACGCAGAACGTGGATGGCCTGCACCAGCGCGCCGGCAACGGCAACGTGGTCGACCTGCATGGCCGGCTCGATGCCGTGCGCTGCATGGCCTGCGACTGGCGCGGCCCGCGCCATGATTTCCAGCGCACGCTGGTCGAACGCAATCCCGCATGGGCGCAACTCGACGCCGCCGACGCACCGGACGGCGACGCCGACCTCGACGGCCACGACTTCAGCCATTTCGACGTGCCGCCCTGCCCGCGCTGCAACGGCATCGTGAAGCCCGACGTGGTGTTCTTCGGCGAGAACGTGCCGCGCGAACGCGTGGCCGCCGCCATGGATGCCTGCCGCAGCGCCGACGCGATGCTGGTGGTCGGCTCCTCGCTGATGGTGTACTCCGGCTACCGCTTCGCCCATGCCGCCGCGCAGGCGGGCAAGCCCGTCGCGGCCGTCACGCTGGGGCGCACCCGCGCCGACGCGTTGCTCGCGCTGAAGGTGGATGCGCCCTGCGAGGAAGCGCTGGGTTTCCTCGCCGCACAGGCGCCCGCCCGCATCGCGTGACGACTCCGCGCACCTCGCGGCGGATGGCAACGCCCAGCTAGCGCGCCCGGCAATGGCGGCCGATGTACTCGGCGTGGGTCGGCATCGCCTTCACGGCCCCCTCCATCGCCTGCCGCAGTTCGGCCAGCCGGCGCGGGGCATCGACGCTGGTGCGCAGGTCCACCAGCGGGTCGTAGCGCGCGGGCCAGACCTCCTGGCCGATCATCACCGCCAGCCAGTTCGGGTTCTGGAAAAGCTCGAGCGGCTCGGCCACGGTACGGCCGCAGCTGCGGAACTGGTCGAGCTTGTACTGCAGCGCATCGGGGATCGCCATCGCGCGGCAATCGCGCCACAACGGCGCGTCGTCGCGCGTGGTGGCGTGGTAGTGCAGGATCAGGAAATCGCGGATGCGCTCGTGCTCGGCATGCGTGATGCGGTTGAATTCGCGCGCGGCCAGGGGATCGAAGTCGCGGTCGGGGAACAAGGCCAGCAGGCGCACCAGCGACGAATGCACCAGGTGGATGCTGGTCGACTCCAGCGGCTCCATGAAGCCGGCCGCCAGGCCCAGCGCCACGCAATTGCGGTTCCAGGCAAGGCGCCGCCGCCCGGTGACGAAGCGCAACAGGCGCGGTTCCGCCAGCGCCTCGCCCTCGAGCCTGGACAGCAGCAGCGCCACCGCCTCGTCGTCGCCGATGTAGCGGCTGCCGTAGACCAGGCCGTTGCCCATCCGGTGCTGCAGCGGAATGCGCCATTGCCAGCCCGCCGCATGCGCCGTGGCGCGGGTGTACGGCACCGGCGCCTCGGCGTGCGCGCTCGGCACGGCCACCGCGCGGTCGCACGGCAGCCACCGATCCCAGCTCTCGTAGCCGGTCTTCAGGGCGCCCTCGATCAGCAGGCCGCGGAAACCGGAGCAGTCGATGAACAGGTCGCCCTCCAGCACCGCGCCACCGGCCAGCGTCACCGATTCGATGAAACCGTCGTCCCCGCGCAGCGTGACGTCCACCACCTTGCCTTCCGTGCGCACCACGCCGCGCTGCTCCGCATGGCCGCGCAGGAAGCGCGCGTACAGGGCGGCGTCGAAGTGGTAGGCATAGTCGAACGTGGACTGCACGTGCTGGCGCCCGCCCGACGGGCGCTCGAAGCGGCCCATGCGCGCGGCCACCCACGCACAGGAGTAATCCTGCAGGGGCGTCGCGTCGCCGCGGGCGCGCTCGCGCAGCCAGTACTGGTGCAGCGGCACCGCGTCGAACGGCAGGCCGATCTGCCCGAAGGGATGGAAATAGCGGTGGCCCGGGCTGCTCCAGCCGACGAACTCGATGCCGAGCTTGAACGTGCCCTGGGTGGCGGCGACGAAGGCGTTCTCGTCGATGCCGAGCGTATGGTTGAACTGCTTGATCGGTGGCAGCGTCGCCTCGCCGACGCCGATGGTGCCGATCTCGTCGGACTCCACCACGTCGATGCGGCAACTGCCCTGCAGCCCTCCCGCCAGCGTGGCGGCGGCCATCCAGCCGGCCGTCCCGCCTCCCACGATCACGATGCGGCGGATACGGCGGTCGGTCATGGGTAGCGGTCGGCATGGCGGGCGGGATTGCCTCGCGCATCTTTACCTTGAAGCGGGGAAGCCCGCAAACCCCGGCAAGCCGCTGCGCCAGGCCCGACGGATCCGGGGCGCCGAGGCACCCGCCGCCCGGACAGGCCGATCCCGCTGCCCGGCGGCACGTCCACCGCCGGCACCAGGTCGTCCGCGGTGAACGGGCTTGCCGTCCGGGCCGACGCCGCCATCGGATAGGGCGCGGGTCGTCGACGGCGGCCATCCTGGCATGGCCGAGGGTGGAACCCAGGGACGAAGTTCCCGCACGATCGCAACCCGCGTCTCCGCCACCCGCAATGAAGGCAAGCGTGCCACGCGAAAAGCACCGGGGTTGCATGCGCGACGGCGCATCCGTTGCTCCCATCGCCGGACGCAAAAGGCCCGGCAGTTTCCCGCCGGGCCTTTGCGCTTCAATCACGGCGCGTCAGCGCATCACGTGCCCGCAGGCGCTGTCGCATCGGCGACCGCGCCGCACTTGATCGTGCTGCAGTCGAAATCCACCTCGATGCCGCGTCCCACGGTCACCGGCACGTTGAGATGCTCGGCGATCGCCTGGCCGTTCTGCTCCAGCGTGACCGTGTAGCTGCCCATCTGCAGCGAGCGCGCACTGTAGCGGCCCGCGGAATCCACGGTGACCGTGCGGCCGGTGCCGTTCACGGGACTGTGCACCACGATGCTGTAGCCCGCCGGCGCCTTGCCGAACACGGAGCCCGTGGTGGCCTGCGCGCTGGCCGTGGAAATGCCGGCCACGGCGAACGCGACGGCGACGCCGGCCAGCACCAGGCCGCGCGACAAAGAGCGGATCGAGAAGACGTTGTTCATGACTTGATGTTCTCCATTGAGTAGCAGTGGGGAAAAGCGCGGACGAGCCAGGGGTTTGGCGATTGCCCGCGAAACGGGGCGGCGGATGCCGCCCCAGGCCGGCGTGTCGCCGGTGCTCGCGTGATCAGTCGTTCACGTCAGCAACATGCCGCCAACGCCCGTCACGCAAATCAGCAGGCAGGCGCCGAACAGGCTCTGCAGCATCAGGGTTTCGTACTTGAAGAATTTCATGGCGGCTCTCCATCGGGTCGGGGAAATGAAGCTTTCGAAGTGGATATGGCAAGCGCCGTGCCAACACCGGAAAACTCCCAAAAACCCTTGTTTCCAAGCCCTTTCCCGCCAATCCCGGCAACAACGCTTGTCCGTCCGCGGACACCCGCAACGGACAGCGGACGCGACACGGACACGCGCGCCGCCATGACGACGCGCGCAACCGGAAGACCCGCGCCTGCCCCATGTCGATAGGCGATCCGCCCGTTCGTCGTCATCATGAGGAACACCCCCATCCACCCGGAGACCACCATGTCCGGCACCGTTCGCCTGCTGCGCGTATTCACCGCCCCGCCCGAGCGCGTCTACCGCGCCTTCCTTGATCCCGCCGCGCTGGCCAAGTGGCTGCCGCCGGACGGCTTCACCTGCACCGTGCACGAGCTCGATGCGCGCGTCGGCGGCCGCTACCGCATGAGCTTCACCAACTTCAGCGGCGGCAACGCCCACAGCTTCGGCGGCACCTACCTGGAACTGGTGCCGGACCGGCGCATCGTCCACGACGACCGCTTCGACGATCCCGGCCTGCCCGGCACCATGGTCACCACCATCGCCCTGCGCGAGGTGAGCTGCGGCACCGAGGTGCAGATCGAGCAGGCCGGCATCCCCGACATGATCCCCACCGAGCAGTGCCATCTCGGCTGGCAGGAATCGCTGACCCTGCTGGAGCGGCTGGTGGAACCGGCGATCCCGGGCTGAACCGGCTTCGCCACGGGCAACGCGCAGCGCATCCCCGCGCCAGGAGAACACCATGACGAGCAAGAACACGATCTGCCTCTGGTACGACGGCACCGCGCTGGACGCCGCCACGTTCTACGCCGGAACCTTCCCGGACAGCGCCGTGGGCGCCGTCCATCGCGCGCCGGGCGACTACCCCGCGGGCAAGCAGGGCGACGTGCTGACCGTGGAGTTCACGGTCATGGGCATCCCGTGCCTGGGCCTGAACGGTGGCCCCGGCGTGCCGCACACCGACGCGTTCTCCTTCCAGGTGGCCACCGACGACCAGGCCGAAACCGACCGCCTGTGGAACGCGATCATCGGCCAAGGCGGCCAGGCCAGCGCCTGCGGCTGGTGCAAGGACAGGTGGGGCGTGTCGTGGCAGATCACGCCGCGCGCGCTGGTCGACGCGATCAGCGATCCCGATCCCGCCGCGGCCAAACGTGCCTTCGACGCCATGATGACGATGGCGAAGATCGACATCGCGGCGATCGAGGCGGCGCGGCGCGGATAGGGATTGCCGTCCGCCATCGACAAGGCGGGTTCGCCCGCCGGTCGATGGAAAACGGCCCCGCCCGTGCTTGCCGGGCGAAGCGGCGAACGCCGTCCAGGCAAACCGCCGCCGGCGCGGGGGAAAGGATGTCCGTGCCGCGCGCGCTCAGCGCAACTGGCTGTCCTTGCTGCCGCGGCGGTTGTAGAGGCTGGCGGCGCGATCGGTGTCCTGCGCCTGCTGGCAGGCCACGCACAGGCGCACGCCGGGCACCGCCAGGCGGCGCGCCTCGGGAATCGGCGCGTTGCACTCCTCGCAGCGGGCCAGGCTGGGACCGCGCTTCAACTGGTTGCGGGCACGCTGCACCGCGTCGGCGACGGTCGCGTCGATCTGGTCCTGCACGGCGCCGTCGCCGGCCCATCCGGTAGCCATGGAAACCTCCATACGCTGTGGCCGATTGCCCACTATATGCGACCGGGTGCGCGGGATTTCCAGCGCACGGGACGAAGCTCCTGCCACCGTCGCCCCCGCGGCGCCCCGATGGCCAGCGAAGTGCGATCGAAGACCACCACGATCCCCGGCGGAAACAATCCGTTCACCGATTGCCGGTTCCCCTGCGCCATGCCCGGCGCCATGCTGTGCGCATTCATCCATGAGGGCATTCCCATGATCGAACGCAGGCCTTTCGAAAACCTCGGCGGCGCCGACCACGGCTGGTTGAAGGCGAAGCACCACTTCTCGTTCGCCGGCTACCACGAGCCGGCGCGCATGGGCTGGGGCGCGCTGCGCGTGTGGAACGACGACACCATCGCGCCGCACACCGGCTTCCCGCCGCACCCGCACGCCGACATGGAGATCATCACCTACGTGCGCGAGGGCGCGATCAGCCACCAGGACAACCTGGGCAACAAGGGCCGCACCGTGGCGGGCGACGTGCAGGTGATGAGCGCGGGCAGCGGCATCACCCATGCCGAATACAACATGGAAGACGAGACCACGCGCATCTTCCAGATCTGGATCATCCCCGATGCGCACGGCCAGCCGCCGTCGTGGGGCACGCGGCCCTTCCCCAAGGGCGAGCGGGCCGGGCGCTTCGTGGCGCTGGCCAGCGGCCTCCCCGGCGACGGCGACGCCCTGCCCCTGCGCACCGACGCGCGCGTACTGGGCGCCACGCTGAAGGCCGGCGAGACGGCGGAATACGCGATGGCGCCCGGTCGCCACGGTTACCTGGTGCCGGCCCGCGGCGCGGTGGAACTCAATGGCATGAAGCTGGAAGCCCGCGACGGCGCGGCGATCCGCGACGAACCCGTCCTGCGCGTCACCGCGCTGGAGGATGCCGAACTGGTGCTGGTGGACGTGGCTCCCTGAGGCTTCGCCCGGTTGCCGTCACGGCAACCGGGCGGATCACGCGGGCGTCGATTCCCGAACCGTGCCCTGCCCGTCTTCCGCTCAATCCAGCGGCCAGGGCAACTGGTCGCTCAGCTGCTCGCTGATGGCAGCCTCGGAGGGTTCGGCATGGGCCGGCGACCTGTCGCCCGCGGGTTGACCGAGCCGCCACCACGGCTGCACCTCGCGCCGCTCGACGGGTTCGACCGGCTCGCCCAGACGCGGCAACAGCAACGCGGTGTCGCCGGGATCGGCCAGCGCGAGCAGGTCCTCGACCGGCTCGTCCCAGGCATGCGTGGACAGCGCGAACGTGCCCCAGTGCACCGGCATCAGCACGCCGCCGCCGAGCAGGCGATGCGCCGCCAGCGCATTGGCGGGGCCGAGATGGATGTCGCCCCAGGAGGGATGGAACGCGCCGACCTCGAGCATCACCAGGTCGAACGGGCCGAGCCGCTCGCGGATCGATTCGTATTCGGTGGTGAGCCCGGTATCGCCGCTGAAGAACACGCGGTGGCGCTCGCCCGCCATCACCATCGACGACCACAGGGTCTGGTTGCGGTCCTTCAGGCCGCGGCCGGAGAAATGCTGCGAGGGCGCGGCGGTGATGGTGAGCCCGGTGCCGGGGACGCGATGGCTCTGCCACCACACCAGCTCGGTGATGCGCGAAGGCGCGATGCCCCAGCTTTCCAGGTGCGCGCCGACGCCCAGCGAAGTGACGAACGGCACCTTCGACTTCGCCAGCGCGCGTATCGTCGGATAGTCCAGGTGATCGTAATGATCGTGCGAGATGACCACGGCGTCGATCGCAGGCAGGTCGCGCAGCCCGACCGGCACCGGCTGGAAACGCTTCGGCCCGAGCAGGGTGAATGGCGACGCGCGCTGGCCCCACACCGGATCGGTGAGCACCCGCCATCCGTCGATCTCCAGCAGCACCGTGGAATGGCCCAGCCAGGTGGCGCGCAATCCGCTCGCCGGCCTGCGCAGCCACGCCCCGCGCGGATCGTCCGCGGGCAAGGGCTGCGGCGGCGTGCGGTCGTCGTCGCCGCACAGGAACTCGCGCAGCGTCGGCCGCGCCGCCTGCGGATCGCGCAGGCCGGGCAGCACCGGATGGATGTTGCGCAGGCGCTCGCCGTCCCACAGCGGCAGGTCGCGCAACCGTTCCAGCCGCTCGCCCTGCGGCGCCTTGCCGAAGGATTTCATGTTCCGCTCTCCGTCATCGCCAGCCACTTCCAACGACCATGGGGGCGCGGCACGCCAGGCCCAAGGTGGCAGCCACCGGAAGCCGTCCAGCCTCCTGCCATCGGCCAACGATGACGGGTGGCCCATGCCTTATCGATAACATCACTGCCGGCTAACGCGTGCCGGCGCAGATTCGCCTTCCTGGTTGTGCGGGGCCCTTGATCATGAAACTCGAATCGCAACCCCGACCGACGCGGCGCTTCCGGGCATGGGTCGATTACTTCACGCACGTCATGCATCCGTCGTCGACAGCGGCATCGGACCGGGTCGTGCGGCCGATGACGCGACGGCAGCAATTGCTCGCGGCGCAGGAGCTGAAGCGGCGCGCGCAACGGGAACAGATGCTCGAACTTCTTCGCGAGGTGAGGGAAAAGCATCGTCCCCATGCCTGAGACATCCGCATGCGCCCACCGCAAAGACCCGCAAGATATGCGGGCCTTTGCTTTCGCCGAAGCGTGAAGTTGCCGGATTGCGCCACGCCGTCAAACCGCAGCAAGTGCGCGCCGCCGCCGGAGACTTCTCCAGCGGCGAACCACCCAACGCACCAGCGCGACCGCCAGGACTAGTATCAGCAAGGCTACGAGGCCCAACACCATCAGCTCGTGCGGCTGATGGATGATGGTGAAGCCGTCGTGCTCGGCATAGAGGCCGTTGAAGCCATCCAGGATGGCGGGCAGGCGGAGCAAGTCCGCCTTGGTCATCGGCAAGGCACGCTCATCCGGGTGATGGGTGGATCCGAACGGGAAGGTGTTCCCGGCACGGTCCATCTCGACGTGGCCACCCAGCACATGGCTGACCGGCCGGTTCCCGACGAAGTCCACCGCGCGCTTCGCACTGGCCTGGGCCTCGGCGGTGTCGTCGATCAACAGGCGGCCGGGCAGGAAAAATCCCCCGAGAAGAAAAGCCCGGTATTGCGGTCGTAGAACGCGATGTGCGAAGGGTAGTGGCCGGGAACCGGCAACACGTCGACGGTCCGTCCGCCGAGATCGATCCGGGCAAGGCCGTTGGGCCAGTCGGTGAAATGAAAATAAGACCGCACGTGACCGAGGTCGGCGGGAACCACCGTGACGCCGGGCAGGCGCTCGAACTGCGGATCGCCTGCGCGGTGATCAAGGTGCCCATGCGTGTGGACCACGATCAGCGGCATCTTCGACGCCCCCTCGCCCGGCAACAGCCCCATGACCGTCTGCGCCAGCGGCATGCGCGCGGGATCGGCCACGTCGCCCGTGTCGATCAACAACGCCCTGCCGGACCCCACCAGCAAATACATGAAGGGCGCCTCGAAGGTGGCGCACAGGTTCTCGCGCAAAATATAGGTGCGCTCGTTGTACGCATGCACCTGGATGGGCGGGTGCGGCTTCGCGGCGCAGTCGTCCGCGCCTTCGTCCCAGTGCATGTCCACCGAACCGGGGACGAGCTGCGACCGCGCGGAGGGGGCCAGTGTCGAGAGTCCGGCGGCGAGCAGGACACCAAGCAGGAATTTCATCGGGTCGCCTCTGCAGGAAGGCGCCGGCAAGGCATGGCCATGCGGCTTGCCATGAGATGCCCCGGTGCCGCGCAGGGTTTAATCATGCGACCTGGACCTCTACGGACAGCAGGGACGCGGCAAGCCGAACGCGGCCCGATGCCGCCACGCCAGGGCGATCCATGTGACCATGCGAGGCATCCTCCGTCCGACCACCGAAGAGGCAAGCCCATGCGACCCATCGGCCAGCGTTTCCTGACAATCTATGCCGGCGTGCTCACCCTGGTCTTCGCCGCGACCGTGCTGAGCGGCTTCGCGCAGTCGCCGAAGAAGCTCGCGCTCGACGAACTGGACGTGCACCGCATCAACGTGCGCGAACCCGACGGCACGCTGCGCCTGGTGATCTCCGATGCCGCCACCGCGCCGGGCATCTACATCAAGGGCAAGGAATACCCGCACCCCGACCGCAAGTCCGCCGGCATGATCTTCTACAACGCCGAAGGCACCGAGAACGGCGGCCTGATCTTCGGCGGCGAGAAGGACAAGGACGGCACCCGGGAATCGCACGGCCACCTGTCCTTCGACGCCTACGAGCAGGACCAGACCATGGCGCTGGATTCCCACCAGGAAAAGGACGGCCGCTACACCAGGCTGCAGTTCAACGACTATCCGGACTATTCGATCCTCGAGGAAATCCAGCTCATGGATTCCATCAGGAACCTGCCGGCGGACCAGCAGCAGGCCCGCATCAAGGCCTTCTTCGCCGAACACGGCGGCCCGACCCGTCGCATGGTGCTCGGCCGCGACACCGACGGCAGCGTGCAGCTCGCCATGGATGACCTGCAGGGTCATCCGCGCATCGTGATGAAGGTCGCCAGGGACGGTTCGCCGTCGCTGCAGATGCTGGACGCCAACGGCAAGGTGACGGGCGAGCTGGTGCCCAGGCAATGATCGGCGCATGGCGGCGCCGACGAAATGCCGCCTGCACTTTTCCTGCCTTTTCCTCGGAGGAAGGTCTGATCAATCGGCTTCTTGCTCGTCATTCCTGCGAAGGCAGGAATCCAGTGCCTTTGCGTTCAATGGCCTGCAGATACTGGATGACTCGCCGCGCTCGCCCCTGCGGGGCCAGCCTTCGGCTGTTCAACGCTCGCATGGCTCGCTTTTGTCCGGCCTTCGCCGGGATGACGAGCAAAATCAGAGTTTCCCTATTGCAGGTGCCCCACGTACAGCCCCAGACAAAAAAGCGCGACGCCCGAGGAAACCAGCGCAAGGTTACGTTTTGCCGCCGCCCAGTGCATCGCCACGAACAAGGGATACGTGACGATCCATGCCGCGACCATGAAAGACAACCAGAGAATCGACTTGCGCTTGGCCAGCACAACCGACCACCCGAAGCCCACGATCCAGACCAGGCTACCCAGCCAGGCGAGTACGCCCCCTGTCACCACGGCGGGGCTCAATGCCAGCCCGGGAGCCGACTTCACATAGGTCAGTTGGAAATCGATGGGCACCCTCACCCATTTGGCCACCGGCTTCCCTTCCCTCGTTGCGGGGCGAAACGTCCACAGTGAAATGCTTTGCAAAGCGGCGGCATCCAGGTCCTTGTGCCCGCTCGGGGTCTCGATACTCGCATCGGCGACATGCCCGCTGGCATCGACCTCGGCCATCACCAGAACGGTGCCTTCCTCTCGGGCAGAGACCGCCGACGGTGGATACCGGATCGGCGCATGGACGATCGACGGTTCCGTCGTACCGGCAACGGCCTGAGCCACGGCGGGCGTGCAAACCGTCCATGCCGATGCAAGCATCGACCAAAGCCACCAACGCATATTCATCCCCTGAGTGGACCCGCCCGTTTCGGGCCGACAGTGGAGCTGGTCGCGCCAGACAAGCGGGTGTGCTTGATTCGACAGCCGTGCTTCACCGGATGATAAGTGAACCAGGCACCGTCGCTGGATAAGCGGCGCCCCAGCATCCAGCCTGATCAGCGACGAGTCCCAGTCGTGCCATGTTCTGTCTCCCTCCCCTGCGTGCAGGGGAGGGCTGGGGTGGGGTCAAGCGCTTGCGAAGGCCATCCATGAAAGTCTCTCGCCAGCGCTTGCCCCCCTCCCAACCTCCCCCTGCTGGCAGGGGGAGGAGCAAATCGGCTCACAACTGAGACTCGACGCTCATCAGGAGCATCCAGGCGAGCTGGGCCGCTGCGCGCCCTCGCTTCATCTCCACCGTGGCAATGCCACGTAGAATGGCCGGTTTGCATCCCCTAGCAGGCTGTTGAGAAACGCCCCGAAGCAGCGACAATCATAGTTCCCATCAATCATCAGGTCGTGGCTGTGCGCGGAGCCGATATCCAGCAACTTGGCATGTTTTCGTATGTGTCCGTGGACGAGCGCG